>NZ_JH594434.1:0-2141 GCF_000242835.1 Sphingomonas sp. PAMC 26617 | reverse complement strand
CCCTGGAATTGGCGTCGGGCTACCGAACAACACATCGCAGAAGCAGCTTAGAGCGCGGCCTTCAGACCACGCTTACAAGGAAGCCCCGTACGTTGGGTGCTCTCGCCGCTGTAGCCCGACATGATAATCGTCCGGAGGTCGGGACGGCCGGCGAGCGGTCATTCGATCAAGTCGAAACCATTCATGGCACCAGGCATTCTCACGTCTGTTACAATCAGATCGATGCGGGGAGTGCCTTGCAGTATCTCGAACGCGTCATCGCCGCGGGCTGCCAACATCACCTCGTAGCCTTCACCCTCCAGCTGCTCGCCGATCAACTTTCGTATCTTCTCCTCATCATCGACGACGAGAATAACTGAACGATTACGAGACATCGTCTGCGTCCCCAAAGCCTTCTGAGGCACATACTGAACCCAGGACAGTGAGCATGGCTACTGCTAAATTATTGATTGTAGACGACAACACGATAGTCCGTCAGACGATCGCGGGCCTCGCGCGAGAACTCGGCTTGTCCGTCATCGAAGCAGCTTCGGTCGACGCAGCACGTGCTCCGCTTGCTGGTGGCGATGTCGACGTGCTGCTTTGTGATGACGATTTAGGCGCTGGCTTATCAGGCGTTGAATTCATAGCCAGCGACCTGGTTCGTATGCCTGCGACTGTTGTGTTGATGTCCGGTAATCCACAACCAAATGGATTGCCGGAAGGCATCCGGTACCTATGTAAGCCCTTCACCATCCGTCAACTCGAAGTCGAATTATTGCCTTGCTGCGACAAGCTGGCGTCGTTCCAGCTGCCCACGGCAGACCGATCATGAACGAAGCCCCGCAGCCACAAAGCTCTCTTTCGCTTAGTCTCCCACCCTATCGGTTGCCCACACTTAGTGGCACTGCCCTTTGGCGTTCCCCCTTCCTGTCTCAACAGGAGCGGCGCGCGCTTGAAGACGCCGTTGCCTCTCCGCGACCGGTCAGCGTCCATAAGCAACTGGTGCGTGAGGGAGCGTGCGCCGATAGCCTGTTTCTGATTATCGAAGGATGGGCATGCCGTTACACGACGACTACAAACGGCAGCCGTCAGTTCTCGGCACTGTTGTTGCCTGGTGACCTTTGTAATTTAGACGCACTGCTCACCGTTCGCCCGGATTATGGCGTTCGGACGCTGACTCAGGCGACGATCCTGGCATTGCCACGCGACCGCGCCCTGGCACTTGCGACGCAGCACGCCGGCATTACTCGGACATTTACATGGCTGGCGTTCGTGGAGAATGCGATCCTTGGCAAATGGGCTCAGTCGCTTGGCCGTCGATCGGCAAAGGAGCGCCTAGCTCATTTGCTTTGCGAGTTGAGCATGCGATCCAGCATGGCGGACGGCACCGAAACCAGCTTCGAGTTTCCGCTAACGCAAGAACAGATCGCGGATGCTCTTGGCCTGACAGCGGTCCACGTCAACCGCATGATGCATCTCCTTAGGGCCGAGGGGCTGGTCGCAATCGCGAACCGAACCATGACTCTTCCCGATGTCGCACGGCTCCGTCAGATTGGTGGTTTTGATCCTCGTTACCTACACATCAAACGAAGCGAGGTCGAAGCCACAACCGGCGTTGCCGCCCCTCAATCGTCTGCATTGCGAAACGCCTCATTCTCTCATTCGGGAGAGTGAGATGGCAAGCAACACGACGGCCCCCAATATCCGACATACGATCCTCCGCACAGCATGGCGAGGACTTGAGTGCCAAGGAACATTTTCTGTTACGATCGCGTTTTGGCTTCAGAAGGATGCTGTTGTGGCATCTGCCGACCGGAGGCTTTCGCATGCTTTGGACCATTGCCGTAATTCTCCTCATTCTCTGGGTCCTTGGGTTTGCTGTCCATATCGGGGGCGGGTTGATCCATCTTCTGCTGGTCGCCGCGGTGGTCGTGGTGATCTTCAACCTGGTAAGCGGCCGTCGCGCGGTATAGGCGGTATAGCAGGCGCCGCGTGACCTGACGTGTTTAACAGCGCGGCGCTGAAGGACGACCGACCCCCTTTCGCCGTGCTGTTATCGACTGTGCACAAATAGGCATCAGTTGGCCGGTTGTTTTGCGCTGCTGCGCTGATGCAAAACTTCTGCAGAGCGTGTGAAAACCCGGCCTGAGGATTCCCGT
>NZ_JH594433.1:0-2191 GCF_000242835.1 Sphingomonas sp. PAMC 26617 | reverse complement strand
CCGCGCGGCGGTCGAGCGCCACGAGGTCGGCAGCGGCGCGATCTATACCTGGCGCCGGCAAGCGATGTCGGGCGCGCTGACCGGGGTGACTATGCCGTCCCAGCCCAGCTTCGCCGAGGTCCAGATCGCCGAACCGGCAGCGACGTTGCCGGCGCCAACTGTCGCCCAGCCTGGCCTGGGTCGGATCAGGATCGAGCTGCCGACCGGCGTGCGCCTTACTGTTGATGCGTCGGTCGATGCCGACGCGCTGTCGCGGGTAATCGGCGTCCTGGCGCAATGATCCCGCTTCCCCCTTTGACGCGGATATTCCTGGCATGCGGCGCAACCGATATGCGCAAGGGGTTCGACGGATTGGCGGTGCTGGTGCAGCAGGCGTTGCAGCAGAGCCCGCATTCCGGCGCACTGTTCGCGTTCCGCGGCAAGCGCGGCGATCTCGTCAAGCTGCTCTGGTACGATGGCCAGGGATTGTGCCTGTTCTCCAAACGGATGGACCGGGGGCGGTTCGTCTGGCCGTCGACCGCGACCGGCTCGGTTGTCATGACCGCGGCCCAGCTTTCGATGCTCCTCGAAGGGATTGACTGGCGACGTCCGGAACGCACTGTCGTGCCGTCTCTGGCGGGCTAAAAAGCCCTGGATTCAGGCGGTTTTCCTGGCTCGAAGACGCCCGATCTGCTATGTAATCGCGGTGTCGGACGCAGGCTTTCCCCTCCCTGACAAAGACGCTCGCATCGCCGAGCTCGAAGCCGCATTGGCGTCGGCTCGCGCCGATATTTCCGCGCGAGACATCCTCATCGACACGCTGCGCGTACAGCTCGCGCGCCTCAGGCGGATGCAGTTCGGTACCTCCTCGGAGAAGCTGACCCACGAGATCGCGCAACTGGAGCTGGCGCTCGAAGAGCTCGAGGCTGAGGCAGTCGTGGCCAGCATACAGCGCGCCGATCCCGTCAGCGCGGAGCGACCGACGCCCATCCGCGCGCTCCCGGCACACCTGCCGCGCGAGGAGCAGCGGATCGAGCCCGAGCACGGCTGCTGCACCTGTCCCGATTGCGGCGGCGCTTTGCGCCCGTTGGGCCAAGACAGCGACGAGATGCTCGACGCTGTGCCCGTCCAGTGGCGCGTCGTGCGCACCATCCGCCCCAAGTATAGCTGCCGCTCCTGTGACAAGGTCGTGCAGGCCGCCGCGCCGGTGAAGGCGATCGCGCGCGGCAAGGCAACGTTCGCAACGCTGGCCCATGTCGTCGTCGCCAAGTTCGATCATCATCTGCCGCTCTACCGCCAGGCAGAGATGATGGCGGCCCAGGGGATCGAGCTGGATCGTTCGACGCTTGCCGGCTGGGCCGGCCAGGCATCGGCGCTGCTCGACCCGATCGTCAGCCGCATCCGCCAGGTCGGGCTGAGCGCTGCCAAGATCCACACCGACGACACGCCCGTGCCGATGCTCGACCCGGGCCGCGGCAAGACCGCGACCGGCAGGCTATGGGCCTATGTCGTCGATGACCGCGGCTTCAGTGCCACCAGTCCGCCGCTGGTCTGGTATCACTTCACCCAGGATCGCACCGGCGCCCATCCACGAGCCCAGCTTGGCCGCTTCACCGGCTTCCTGCAGGCCGACGGCTATGCCGGCTATGACCAGCTCTACGCCACCAACCGCATCACCGAGGTCGCATGCTGGGCGCATTTCCGGCGCAAGATCTTCGACATCCACACTACCAGTCCGACGCCGCTTACCACCGACCTGCTGACCCGGATCGGCAGCCTTTATAAAATCGAGGATGAGATCCGCGGGATGCCATCAGATCTCCGACGAAGAACCCGGCTGGAGCGCGCAGCACCCGGTATCGAGGCGCTTCGCATCGTCCTCGACGATGCGCTGCGGCGCCTCTCGCCCAAGTCCGAGGTCGCCAAGGCCATCGCCTATGGCCGCAAGCGCTGGACCGCGCTCACGCGGTTCATCGAAGACGGTCGCCTCGAGATCGACAACAACATCGCCGAACGCGCCATGCGGAGCATCGCGATCGGCCGGAAGAACTGGCTGTTCGCCGGATCGAAGGCTGGTGGCGAGCGCGCCGCCGCAATCTATACCGTCATCGAAACCTGCAAGCTCAACAGTGTCGAGCCGCAGGCCTACATCGCTGACGTCATCGCGAAGATCGCGGGCGACTGGCCCGCATCGCGTTGGGATGAGCTCATG
>NZ_JH594432.1:0-2210 GCF_000242835.1 Sphingomonas sp. PAMC 26617 | reverse complement strand
GCAGTCGCCTTCGCCGGCGTCAACTCGCGCTACAACCGCTTCACCATCAACGGTGTGCAGGTCGGCGACACGTTCGGCCTTAACCAGGACGCGAGCCCGACCAACCGTGGCCCCGTTCCCTTCGACGCGCTCGGCCAGGTCTCGACCTCGGTCGCGCCTTATGATTTCCGCCAGAGCGGTTTCCAGGGCGGCGCGATCGACACGATCCTGCTCAAGGGCACGAACGAATTCCACGGCACCGGCTTCTATTCGCAGAACACGGACGGCCTGTCGGGCGACCGGATCGGGTCGACCAAGATCACCCTGCCGAAGTACAAGAGCGAAACCTACGGCGCGATGCTCCGCGGCCCGATCATCAAGGACAAGCTGTTCTTCATGGTCTCGGGCGAGCGCAACACCGATCCGCGTCCGTTCAGCACGCTCGTCCCGCAGATCCCGGGTCTTACCCAGAACCAGATCAACGCCATCAACGGCATCACCTCGACGAGCCGCTATTCGGCGGTGAAGCCGGGCGACGCCCTGGTCATCAATCCGCGCAAGGACGAGAAGTTCGTCGCGCAGATCGACTGGAACATCACCAGCGGCCAGAAGCTGTCGCTGTCGTACATCAATGCCTATGACTCGCTGGTCAGCCAGAACAACACCTCGACCAGCTCGACCACGCCGAGCTACGGCCTGAGTTCGAACGCATACGCGCTCACCGAGCTGCTGCGCGCAGGGATCGTTCAGCTGAACTCGGATTGGACCGACAAGTTCTCGACCGAAATCCGCGGGCTGTACAAGTACAATCAGCGCGGTCAGGAGCCCCTCCTCGGGCGCGGTTCGGGGCAGATCGGCGTCTGCGTCGATCCGACCTCGATCGTCCAAGCTTCGGGCAACACGGCTACGGGCTGCGCGACCGGTGCGCCGCGCATCTTCTTCGGGCCTGACAACTCGCGCCAGACCAACCAGCTGTTCTTCGATACGTGGGAGGGTTCGTTCCTCGGCCGCTACCGCGCGGGCAACCATGAAGTGAAGCTGCTGGTCGACGTGACCGAGAACCGCACCTTCAACAACTTCGTTCAGAACAGCCTCGGGTCGTGGTACTTCGACTCGCTCGCCGATTATACCGCTGGCCGCGCCAACCAGCTCATCTATGCAGCCGAGATCAACGGCCCGGGCACCGCTGCCGCCAACTTCCATTACACGCAGTACACCTTCGGTCTGCAGGACGACTGGCAGGTCACGCCCGACCTGAGCGTCAGCTACGGTGCGCGCTACAGCATGTATGCGATGGGCGAGAAGCCGATCCTCAACACGTTCTTCACGAACCGCTACGGCTTCCCCAACACCAAGACCTACAAGGGCCTCGACCAGATCGAGCCGCGGATCAGCTTCGCCTATAATGCGGGCAATTTCGTGCACGGCCTGAAGGTTCGCGGTGGCGCGGGCATCTTCGGTGGCGGTTCGCCCGACATCTATCTGTCGAACAGCTTCTCGAACACGATCACCACCAACTCGCTGACCATCAACCGCTATTCGACGGGTACGACGCTCGATCCGACCTGCGCCGTTGCCGGCAGCCTGTGCGATGTCGCGCTCAACAACGTCACGGGTGTCGTTCCGGCGGCCCTTCTGGCGCAGGCGACCAACATCGGGACGAACACCGCGATCCAGCGCACCAACACCGGCGCGATCGATCCGAACTTCCACCTTCCGCGCTCGCTCAAGGCGACGCTCTCGGGTGACATCACGCTGTTCGGGTTCAACTTCGGGGCGGATTACTACTTCTCCAAGAACATCGATCAGGTGATCTTCACCGACATCCGCTCGGTCGTCATCGGCACCCTGCCCGATGGTCGTCCGCGCTACGGCAACATCGCCGGGGCAGCCGGGTTCACCGACAACAACTACGACATCCTGACCACCAATGCCTCGGGCGGCCGCAGCCACATCGGTGTGGTTCGCGTCGACAAGACGTTCGACTTCGGCCTGTCGCTCTCGGGCAGCTTCACGCTGCAGGACGTTCGCGACATCAGCAACGCGACCTCGTCGACGATCAACTCGAACTACCGCTTCCAGGTCTTCGCCGACCCGAACCGCCCCGTCCTCGGAACCTCGGATCAGCAGACGACGTGGCAGTACAAATATGCGGTCGGCTACGATCACGCGTTCTTCCGTGACTACAAGACCAAGATCCAGCTGTTCGGCGAGACCCGCGCGGGCCGCCC
>NZ_JH594431.1:0-3371 GCF_000242835.1 Sphingomonas sp. PAMC 26617 | reverse complement strand
TACAACGCTAATTAATCAGGCTGAGCATTTTCAATCATCCGCACCAAGATACCTCGACAACTCTGCTCTTGCCGAGTCGGCGTGATCGTCATGATCATGCCCAGTGTTGTTGTTGGTGGTGCGGACTCTCAAGCGTGAGGTAAGGGCAATTCGTGGATGCCTTGGCGCATACAGGCGATGAAGGACGTGGCACGCTGCGATAAGCTGCGGTGAGGTGTGAGCAACCTTTGACCCGCAGATTTCCGAATGGGGAAACCCACCTATCCCGTTTAACTTGAGCGTCCCTGGCAACAGGGTCGAGCAAGCTAAATGGGGTTAGGTATCACTTAAGTGAATACATAGCTTTCGTGAAGCGAACCCGGCGAACTGAAACATCTCAGTAGCTGGAGGAAAAGACATCAACCGAGATTCCGTTAGTAGTGGCGAGCGAACGCGGACCAGGCCAGTGCCTGGAGTTCAACTAGCAGAAGCCTTTGGAAAGAGGCGCCATAGCGGGTGACAGCCCCGTATGCGAAAGTGAGACTTCAGGACTCGAGTAGGGCGGAACACGTGTAATTCTGTCTGAACATAGGGGGACCACCCTCTAAGCCTAAATACTCGTATGCGACCGATAGTGAACTAGTACCGTGAGGGAAAGGTGAAAAGCACCCCGATGAGGGGAGTGAAACAGTACCTGAAACGGATTGCCTACAAGCAGTTGGAGGGTCCCTGAGGCCTGACAGCGTACCTCTTGCATAATGGGTCTGTGACTTAATGTATCAAGCAAGCTTAAGCCGTTAGGTGTAGGCGCAGCGAAAGCGAGTCTGAATAGGGCGCCAGAGTTTGATGTATTAGACCCGAAACCCGGCGATCTATGCATGACCAGGATGAAGGTGCAGTAACATGCACTGGAGGTCCGAACCGATTAACGTTGAAAAGTTACCGGATGAGTTGTGCTTAGGGGTGAAAGGCCAATCAAGCCGGGAAATAGCTGGTTCTCCGCGAAAACTATTGAGGTAGTGCCTCGGATGGACACCCTAGGGGGTAGAGCACTGGATGGTTGCGGGGGTCGCGAGACCTACCAACACTAACCAAACTCCGAATACCTAGGAGTGATATCCGGGAGACAGACGGCGGGTGCTAAGGTCCGTCGTCAAAAGGGAAACAGCCCTGACCTACAGCTAAGGTCCCCAAGTCGTGTCTAAGTGGGAAAGCATGTGGAACTTCCAAAACAACCAGGAGGTTGGCTTAGAAGCAGCCATCCTTTAAAGAAAGCGTAACAGCTCACTGGTCTAATCAAGAGGTTCTGCGGCGAAGATGTAACGGGGCTCAAGACACGCACCGAAGCTTAGGGTGTGCCATTTATATGGTACGCGGTAGCGGAGCGTTCCGTAAGCCTGTGAAGCGATCTGGTAATGGGTCGTGGAGGTATCGGAAGTGCGAATGCAGACATGAGTAGCGATAAAAAGGGTGAGATGCCCTTTCGCCGAAAGACCAAGGGTTCCTGCGCAAGGCTAATCCGCGCAGGGTGAGCCGGCCCCTAAGACGAGCCCGAAGGGGGTAGTCGATGGGAACCACGTTAATATTCGTGGGCCTGGTGGTGTGTGACGGATCTCGTGTGTTGTCGTCCCTTATCGGATTGGGACGGCCTCGAAGAGGTCCCGGGAAATAGCCCCACCGTATAGACCGTACCCGAAACCGACACAGGTGGTCAGGTAGAGTATACCAAGGCGCTTGAGAGAAGTGTCCTGAAGGAACTCGGCAAATTGCCTCCGTACCTTCGGAAGAAGGAGGCCCAACATAGGCGCAAGCTCTTGTTGGGGGCACAGGCCAGGGGGTAGCGACTGTTTAGCAAAAACACAGGGCTCTGCTAAGTCGGCTTCAAGACGACGTATAGGGCCTGACGCCTGCCCGGTGCCTGAAGGTTAAGTGGAGGGGTGCAAGCTCTGAAATGAAGCCCAGGTAAACGGCGGCCGTAACTATAACGGTCCTAAGGTAGCGAAATTCCTTGTCGGGTAAGTTCCGACCTGCACGAATGGCGTAACGACTTCCCCACTGTCTCCAGGACATGCTCAGCGAAATTGAATTCCCCGTGAAGATGCGGGGTTCCCGCGGTTAGACGGAAAGACCCCGTGCACCTTTACTGCAGCTTCAGAGTGGCATTAGGAAGAAACTGTGTAGCATAGGTGGGAGGCTTTGAAGCGTTGGCGCCAGCTGACGTGGAGCCATAGGTGAAATACCACCCTGTTTGTTTCTGATGTCTAACCTCGATCCATGAAACTGGATCAGGGACCCTCTGTGGCGGGTAGTTTGACTGGGGCGGTCGCCTCCTAAAGAGTAACGGAGGCGCGCAATGGTGGGCTCAGGACGGTTGGAAACCGTCTGTTAGAGTGCAATGGCATAAGCCCGCCTGACTGCGAGACTGACAAGTCGAGCAGAGACGAAAGTCGGTCATAGTGATCCGGTGGTCCCTCGTGGAAGGGCCATCGCTCAACGGATAAAAGGTACGCCGGGGATAACAGGCTGATAACCCCCAAGAGCTCATATCGACGGGGTTGTTTGGCACCTCGATGTCGGCTCATCACATCCTGGGGCTGGAGCAGGTCCCAAGGGTTTGGCTGTTCGCCAATTAAAGTGGTACGTGAGCTGGGTTCAGAACGTCGCGAGACAGTTTGGTCCCTATCTGCCGTGGGCGTCGAAATTTGAGAGGAGTTGACCCTAGTACGAGAGGACCGGGTTGAACATACCTCTGGTGTACCTGTCGTCGTGCCAACGGCGCAGCAGGGTAGCTATGTATGGACGGGATAACCGCTGAAAGCATCTAAGCGGGAAGCCTCCCTCGAGATAAGATTTCATAGAGCCGTCAGAGACCATGACGTTGATAGATCGGATGTAGAAGTGGAGTAATCCATGGAGCTAACCGATACTAATTGCTCTATTCGCGCTTGAGAGTCCCACCATCAATGACAATCCTGGGAAACCAGATGTCGCAGATGGCGGATGATCAAATGCAACGCCTGATTAACAACTACCATCTTCAGACAACCGTAAAGCGTGCACCGATTTTAAGATACGAACCCCCGCTGTTCACCGGCTCCATTGCTTGGTGGCTATAGCGTCAGTGCCCCACCCGATCCCATCCCGAACTCGGCCGTGAAACCTGACTGCGCCCATGGTACTATCACTTAAGTGATGGAAGAGTAGGTCGTCGCCAGGCATTGAAGCCGGTGAGCAGCGTGTGCACCTCGTATCCATAAGAACCCATTCACAAGTCATCTCCCCTTTCGTTCCGCCCACGCGGAACCGTCGCGGGGTGGAGCAGCCCGGTAGCTCGTCAGGCTCATAACCTGAAGGTCACAGGTTCAAATCCTGTCCCCGCAACCAAATCCACA
>NZ_JH594430.1:0-7230 GCF_000242835.1 Sphingomonas sp. PAMC 26617 | reverse complement strand
CCGGTCTTGCCGCTGTTCAGGCGATCTGCGCCGAACAGATTATTCCCGTAGTCTTCATTCTGGGTAGCGCCCGCACCTCCGCACATGCCCTCCCCTACGCCTCTGTTTTCAGTAAACCGTTTGGCGGCACTCGTCTCCGCGATGCTGTAGAGCAAGCAAGAGAGCGGGCACAAAAAGCCCGTCGTGTAGGTTCGGCGAACGGCAAATAACCACCAAACCCGGTCATTCGTGATGCAAAAATCAAAAGTTTTGCATCGCTCACGAGCTTATCAATATACGGCCACGCAATTATCAGACGGGACAAAAGCAGTGATAGCTATAGCAGCGATCGTACTCGCGCAGTTGGCTGCACCCGCTAGCGCCTCTGCATCGGGCAATCTTTCAGAAACGCTCTACTGGGCCAGCACAGATGCGACCGGGAGCCGCCTTTGCGATCGTAAGCGAAGCGCACGATATACCGAGCAGTTCAACCGTCGCTATGGCGCGCGAATCCAACCTCTAACTCAATATCATGTTGGCAGATTTGGACCTGATCCGGTCTTCATAATTGCCACGAGCTGCCGCGGTTCAGACCGGCCTAACCGCCAGCAAGATCACGATCACAAGCTTGCAATGGATTGCTTCGAGGGGGTGCTTCATGGTCTTGAGCAACAGTTCGGCCCTGGCGGAAATAAACCCTGATCGTCACTTTTGATGCGAAGCTCACAAGTTTTGCATCATGCAGAAAACGACCGAATAACAGGCGCTTCCGTGATGCATATATCCGATGCACATTGCGCGTGGTTTTTGCGCCTTAGGCTGCGATCTTTGCGGGGTGCGTCATATCGCCTTGACCGGCCAGCAGCCCCTCCACCGAGATGTCTTCATCAAGCGCATCCCAGTGTATTCCGCGACGGCTGAGTTCGAAGTCCTGACGCTGCTCTGGTGTGGCGTGGAGCAGTCGCGGAAACCATGCGAGCGGGACGCCTAACGTTCGACCGTCTTCGATCTCGACCCACATGCAATCCTCGTCGAAGCGCAGTGCCTTAGGCGAAATACTCATGCCATGCCCTTTCAAGCTGCTCGCGGTGTTGCTCGACCAGACGCTGGATACGGTTGAAGGTCCGGGCGTCGAAGCCGTCATTGTAGGCCATCACTACCGTGGGCGTGAGCCAGAATTTAGCTTCGTCCCGGCCTTGGCGGACGTGAATATGGGCGGGCTCACGAGGGTTTCCCTCGTTCGAGTAGAAATGAAACTTGAAGCCATCCACTCGCAGGACGATCGGCATTAGGAGCGCCCCAGCAGGCGCGACCAGAAGCCGCTTTCGGATCGGGGCTGAGAGGGTGGAGTAAGTGCTGTAATCTGTGCCCCCTCTAGCGGTTGCGGCATAATATCCGTTGGCGACCGATCCGGCGCAGGGCGTTGGTCACTCAGTGCAAGGCGCTGAGCTTGCTCACGCCATGCGTTACGTTCTTCTATCAGGTCGGCCTCTCGCTTCTCTGCTCGGTGTAGAAGATCGCGCAAATGCTCTGTTTCGGCTTGCGCACCAGAGGGTGGAGCGCTGCGCACTTTTGTTGCGGAGGTGTGCGGCGACTGCGCACCTTGGGGTACGCAGTCCGGGTATGCGCGAAACAGTTCAACAGGTTCAATGTGCCAACTGCCGGAAGCATTCTTAACGGCGGAAATACGGCCTTCCTTGATCGCTTTTAGGATTGCTGATTTGGAGCGCCCAATCAGCTCGGCGGCCTCTTTTGGCCCTATGGAAGTGGCGCTTACCATTGCACACCTAGTGGTGTGTACCGCGCACCACTAGGTGCGCAGGGGTGTTTCAGCCCATCAAGTTCGATAGAGCGATGGCTTAGCTCATTAGTCATTGCGCCTGCCCGTTGCTGGCACTTTTTTGGCCTCTGCAAAATGTGGCGAACATCTCGATAATTTTAGGACCACGCAGTGGCTTTCCGCCTCTTTTTGCCCAACGCCTAAAATCGTCAGCCACGGCATCAAGGTCGCGCGTCGGAACTGGCAAGGCGGCGCGGGCAACCTCTGCGAAAGCAGTATAGCGGATCGATCCGTCCGGAAATTCAAACGGCACGATCGGTGTGTCGCTGATGTGCTCCACTACGTTTTCACGACGCGCTTTGCGGCCGACCTTGGACCCGTCCAGTTCGCGTTTCGCTGCGGTGCGGTCGGGGGCGGATTTAATCTCCCACGACAGACGCACCGCCGTAATGGACCTACCTCGTTTTATCGGTTCGTAGGACACCCGAAATCCGGCGAGCTGGTTCACTTCGGCAATGGCTGGGTCGAGCGCCTTAACTTTCACATCTTGCCAGCGACCAAGCTTGCCGACTGGGACACCGAGGCGCGCCCGCAAATCTTCTAGCGAGAAAGTTTCCGCAGTTTTGCGGTCGAGCCCTGAGCGTAGTGCGAGCAGTTCGTAAAGGCGAAGGGAGTAGCGGCTTTCAAAGGCCATGACGGCCCGTTTCGACAGAACAGCCCAATGCTCGCTGTCTGCGAATACATGACGTAGTGTCTCTCCGAAGCGCCAAACGAGATCACCGCGATCATCTTCGTCGCGTTCGACCCGCGCCAGCATCGCTTCACTTATGACACGGATACGGCCCTTTACTTTAGGCGACGGCACACGAACCTCGATCAACGTGGTTTGCAATTCACGCAGCGCGTCGATGCGTTCGGTCAACGTCATGTGGCCGATGCCGCTCCCGTAGAGGTCAGCCAAGGCCATATGGTGGTCCTTGTTGGCCGCCAGATCGGTCCCGGCTTCCTTGACCAGCAGATGCCACAGTTTACTGGCCCGGAGGCTTAGGGCGCGTTGTCCCGGCCTAAAAATCATGTCGATTTGCCGACCGGAAGCCACCAGTTCGTCGGGGCGATCAGTGCGATCAAAAAGAGCCTGTTTCGTAGGTATTCGCATACGGGGACACTGAAGGGGACTGCGTATTCATACAAGTCCCTTTTCGCTCCCAATTAGTCCCTTTTCGCTCCCAATTAGTCCCTTTTCGCTCCCAATTAGTCCCTTTTAGACCCAAAAAACGGCAGTTTTCTGCGGGTTACAGACCCCCTGAACCTTAGAACCTTTAGAACAATAGGAGCGCTGACGCGCAAAATGACGCGTTGACGCGCGGCGTTTGAGTTTTGAGGGAGTGGATTTGAGGGGCTGAGGGTAAGGCTTGGGCGAGCCAGTGTGGCGGGTAGATTTAGATCTCATCCGAAATCGCTCGAGGATGGTCCAGAAAGGGCTTGGCGAGGCAGAAGAAGGTTTGGGGGCGGGAGACGCTCCAAAACGCCCCCTGAGGGCTTCTCAGGCGGTATCGGAGGGGTTTTGCGTGTGATCCCCTGGTTTGGCTAGCAAAGCGTCTCCACGGGCCTTCCAGCGGCTTTTCTGATCCTCGCTGGCGTCCGCCTTAGCCATTGCATCGAGCGCCCCGAGCAGGGTGGCCCGATCCCAGGTCGGTTTGCCGGCCTGACCATCGAGCAAGCCGACCATCGTCATCAACCCGGCTGCGAGGAAGCGCTGGTGGTCGCGTTCCCTGCGGTCCTCCTTGGCCTTGGCGCTGGTGACTTGGCGGATCGTCCCCCGGCCAGCACGCATGGTTTCCTTGGCGCGCTCGACCCGAAGCAAAGCGGAGAGGGTCTTATTCTCGCATGCGGTGCGATCGGGCTTGTCGAACAGCAGCACGAAGAGCTTGTCGTCCTTTGATGGATTATCCTTGGCGCGGACTCGTTCGGCGTGTCCATTCGCCCACGCTATGTGGCTGATGTAGCCTGCTCCGTTTTTCATCGAATCTGCCTCCCGCGATTTGACAGCAGGATGCGGATAAGAGCAGAAGAAGGCAAGGCAGAAGAGTCCATCATTTACTGATGGCCCGCTTTATAGTTTTGCAAAGATGCAAAACACGGGCTCTGCGAGGCGAAGAAGGAAGAAGATCAGCGTGGCAATCGCACGGCTGAAAATGAAGACGGGCGGGACCGGCAAGGCCGGACCCCACGCGTCGTACATTTTCCGCGAGGGCCACTATGCCCGCGATACGACGCTCGAAAGGTTGGACGCCACAGAGACGGGCAACATGCCGTCGTGGGCGCAAGACAACCCGGTCGCGTTCTGGCGTGCGGCGGATGCGCACGAGCGGGTGAACGGTACGACCTACCGCGAGATGGAGATCGCGCTGCCCCGTGAGTTGTCGGTCGAGGACCGGACGGCGCTGGTGCGCGCGTTCGTGGCGCAGGAGGTCGGAACCGCCCATGCGTACCAGTGGGCGATCCATACCCCTTTGAGCAGCAGCGACGGGGGCGAGCAGCCGCATGTCCACCTGATGTTCTCGGAGCGTCAGGTGGATGGGATCGAGCGCGGCCCCGACCAGTATTTCAAGCGGGCCAACAGCAAGGCCCCGGAGCGGGGTGGGGCCAAGAAGGGATATGGCGCGCATGGCGGTGCGTGGTTGAGCCGTGAGGACGCCTCGGAGGCGATGAAGGCATTGCGGGGCCGGTGGGAGGGGATGGCAAACGACCATTTGGCGCGGGCCGGTCGCGAGGAGCGGATCGACATGCGCAGCTATGCCGATCGCGGTATCGACATCACGCCTGCCGCACGGTTGCTCCCCAGCGCGTGGCGGGACGATGCGCAGCGGAGCAATGTGATCGCGTTTCGTCGCGCTGTGGGTGAGCTGGTGCGGGCCGAGGAGGCGGGGCAAGCCATGCTGCCTGATCGCGATGCGCAGATCATCGACCTCGAGCGCGAGCGGGCGAAGCGCGCCGAGGTCCAGCGTGAGCCGGTGACGCTGCCCGAGCGTGGTTCACTGATGGGTGCGGCCCGAGGTGCGATGACGCCCCCGGCAGCGGCAACACCGGAGATTCCCACACCGTCAGTACCCGCGCCGCCCTCGCCCGATGTCGTGATCCAGCAGTGGACGGCTGCGCACCAGCGCCAGCTTGTCGCGGTGCAGGTGAAGGCGCGGCGGGTGATGGGGCATGCCGAGGGCATGGAGCGCCGGCACCGGGGCCGCGTGGAAGATCACCGGCGTCAGGAACCGATCGCGCCCAAGGGCTTACTCATGGCGTTCAAACAGGCATCCTACGAGGCCGCCAAGAAGGCGTGGGACAAGGTTGCCGATAGTCTGTGGCGGCGAGCGCAGCAGTTAAAGCAGCGGGTGGAACGGCTGGAGGACTATCTCCGGCCGATCGACCGGTACACGCTACACCATCCCGGCGATGCGCTGGCGCACAAGAAGCTGGAGCAGCAGGACCCGCAACTGGTGAAGGATCATGCGCAGGCGGTGAAGGCCAAAACGCAGGAGCAGACGGCGGATCAGGCGATGCGCAAGGTCAAGGCGCTTGAGGGGATCAGGAAGCAGCGCACCAAGGAGAAGGAGCGTGGCCGCGACGATCATCGCGGGCGGGGGCGGTAGGTCGGTCGTAGGTATCCGCCCAGATCGGCGTGGGGGATGGGCCATGCTACTGGACCAAGCGCCCTGAAGCTTGGCTTGGCAAAGAGATACCCTTGAAAGTATCGGACGCCTAATGGCTGGAGCGCGCGAAGCTCGGCCAGCGTTTCGATGCCTTCGCCTATGACTTGGATTCCCATCTCTGCACACATCAGGACGACATGGCGGACGATGGTTCGTTTCGCCGCGTTCGTATCGACATCCCGGACCAATTGCATGTCGATCTTGACGATGTCGGGTTGGATCGCAGCGAGCAAAGAGAGGCCGGCATAGCCGGCGCCTAAGTCATCCAGCGCAGTGGCAAAGCCCATCTTTCGGTACGCTGCCACAATGCCCGCGACGTGCTCGGGTTCGAGCATCCGTTCGTTTTCGGTGAATTCGAATATCAGCCGTCCGGTAGGAAAGCCGGTCGCCATTGCCGTCTCCAGCGTCGACTGGATGCAAGCGATCGGGGAATAAACCGAATTGGGCAGGAAATTATCGACAGCTTTGCATCGCCGTTGAGGATGCCAGCGGTAACGGCACCTCTGATCGCCGCAATCCGGCACCTCTGATCGAACGAGTAGCGGTTTTCTTCACTGAGCTGAGACAGGACGCTGTGGGCGCTCTCGCCGTTGGGTCCGCGAACCAGCGCCTCATAGGCGTAAGTCCGCTGAAGCTTCATGTCGACGATAGGCTGGAAGGCCATCGCCAGATCGACGGTGAAGTCCTTGCCGCCGCGGCATCCCGAACACGCGGCCGCAGGCTTCAACACGTTCATGACCGATTAGGCTCCAAAGGGTATGCCGAAACTATGCTTCCCATTGCATTATAGACGGTGGGCGCAAGTTCGGACGTTGCGCGCCGACTTTGTCCCGCCTGACCGCACCTACTTTCTGATAAGAGTGTTCCACTTTGTGGTAGGGGACGATCGATAATTCTACGAACATGTGAAAAGTCGCAGCGCGAAGAGCCTCTGCTCGCAAATGGAGCGGATTCCTACTCACGCTTTCCGACAATGGGGCGGGGCACCCTGCTCACATTAATTGACACTGTGCTCGCAATCGTCGCGACGTGCTCGCAATCGGAATGGTCTGCTCGCGCTCTCTGCAAATGAGTTTGCATAACTCGTGGGCGAGGGCGCGCCCGCACGGTGGGGTTTTCGCAACAGTATTGAGAACGGCAATAGGCGTGGTGGGCCGGCTTCGCCGCCGAACTCCTGAGAACGTCAAAAACGGTGGTTTTGGAGAAGCGCGCTTTCGGCAGCTCCCGCCCAGTAGCGGACCTTGCTCAGGCTCGGAACGCGCACGTTTCATTAACCGACTGCGCAGATACAGTGTGCATGGAAAATTGCCGTGACATGATCGAATATTTTCGCACGCAATCTCGTGTTCAGGTGCACCTCGCAGTGCTTTCGGAGGCAAGCGCTGTAGCGGCGATGCATATCGATTTGGCTCAATTTCGGGAAGAACAAGCACGGGCTGCCGAGAAATTTTGCCCCGAAAAGTAGCGTTCTTCCAAAATGTACGGAGTCTGCTTCCGCCCAATAGCGGACACGCAATGCCCCATGACTCGACTCTTGGCCTAACCTGTGGTTTTCATTTCGGGGGTGTAACAGACGAAAGCTACGTGCGATGCACGCGCTCGTAATCGAGGACAACTTCCTCATCGCTACGCAAATCGAGGACGGGCTATCCGCTCTCGGTTATAAATCGTTCGACCTCGTGGACTCCGAAAGTGCTGCGATCGAGGCTGCTCGCGTCCGGTGTCCTGACCTGATCACGGCGGATGACAGGCTGGCGAGCGGCA
>NZ_JH594429.1:0-14401 GCF_000242835.1 Sphingomonas sp. PAMC 26617 | reverse complement strand
CCCGACCCTGCTGACGATGCAGGATGTAGCGACCCCGCTGAACCTGCGCGTGGTCGATCTGCTGGAAGGGAGCGACGCGCTCGAACTACCCAGGCACCTTCACGCCCCCGAGCTGCACAAAACGGTTAGCCTGCACGGCCTCAGATTAGCGCGCCCAATGCCATTTGCTTGGCAGACAAAACCGGTGATGTGATACAAAAGCGCCGTTAAGGCTATCCTGCCATCATCACCTCAAAGGAAAAAGCGTTGTACAAACAGCGCTCAGGCATTCGGTATCTCGTGACCCATATTTGCCGGACAACCTTCGGTCCGCGCGCTCAATCCAATAGGCGCAGCTGTCCGGCAGCTTCCAGATCTACCTGGGATTGCGACGGCGGGGCTTTAGTTGCCTTTGGAAGAAGCTGCCCAAAAATGGCTTTGAAATCGAGCGGCGGTGCAGCCGGCTTACCCCGAAGCTGGGCGTGAATTAACTGCGTCGCCCACCAGGTCGGTTTGCAGTGCCGTGCTTTGGCCGCCTCTTCCAGCAACGCCATATCGTCCAGGCCAAGGCGCACTTCCAACCGCTGTTTTCCTTCTCCCTCCGGCACCGAGCTTTTCGAAGCGCGCGAGGTTGTAAGGGCTTCCTCGATCAGTGCCCGCATCGCCTGCGACCGCCCCCCGAACTGTTCGGCAAACGCGTCAAAATAGGCAGCGGTCATGTCGTCGAGGCGGACTGTAAAGCGGGTCATATCTTCCCTATATGGCAGACAAAGTCGGAAGTGTAAGACAAAACCGGCAACCAGATAGGCTAACAATGTCTGATGTACATCCGAGCTTTCGCACGCTGACTGAACACACGGCTTACGCAAACCTCCTGGCCAACCTTACCATCCGCGATCGGGGAGACGAGGCAAGCGCGATCTTTCGCGAGCCGATCGATCCGGAAGCAGCGGTAATTGTCGATGAGATGATCCGCGCCGGCACCGTCAGCGATGACCTGTACACCCGCCTGCTGGCTGTTGCTGATCGCCGTTTTGACCAGCAACCGGTTACACAAGCGGTCGCCTTCGATGCGTTCGGCACGCTGGTTCATATCGGCCGCAAGCGGCATCCGTTCGAACGGTTAATCCGGCAAGCCCGCGAGCAGGCACAGGCAGTCCCATCACCAATGGTTCAGCCGATTGGCCTTGCCGATTATGCGGCAGCCCTCGGATTGCCGCACCCGACAGCAGAGCTGGCGGCGCTCAACGAGGAACTCGCGACGATCGCGCTCTACCCCGATACGCTGGATGCGCTCCGCCGGGTCCGCGACCAGGGCGTAAAGGTGGCCGTCGCCTCCAACCTGGCACAATCTTACGCAGCCCCGCTGAGGGCCCTCCTGGGCGATCTGATCGATGTTTGGCACTTCTCCTTCGACGCAGGCGCAATCAAGCCTGCGCGGGCGTTCTACGCCGGCCTGACGGCCAAGCTGGGTTGCGGGGCCAGTGAGCTGCTGATGGTGGGAGATACCTGGGCAGCTGATGTCGTCGGCGCCGTCAGTGCTGGATCACGCGCTCAGTGGCTTGATCGCGATGGTCGGGCTTCGCATGCTCGCCGTTTCATCGCCATCCGCAGCTTAGCTGATGCGCATCCTTATCGACGACCGGCAACCTAAAGCGGCAGCGGAGTTTGGTTGCGAACGCATCAATGCGGACTGCCCCGCTATACCGCTTTCTTTAACGGCTCCGGCTTTTTGTCGTCTGGCAGGATTTGGTTGAGATGCTGATGGACCATTCGGTGGTTAAAGGGCTTCGTAATGAACGTTGCCTTTTCCGGCATGTCCCCTTTCTCGGGCGAAATATGGCCTGAGGCGATTACAATTTCGATCAATGGCCAATGCTCAGCAACGTGCCATGCGAGCGCAAACCCGTTCAGCGATCCTGGCATATCAACGTCTGAGAATAACAGCACGGTGCTTTCCCAGTGCTGTGAAAGGTGGGCGATCGCTTCGTCACCGTCGAAACTCTCGTAAACCCGAAAGCCCGCGTCTTCGAGGATGTGCGTTGTCTCCATCATAATGATCGGATGGTCTTCAACGACGATGGCGTACGGGACGGTTGAAAGTGGCATTCGCTGTTAACCCAGTCCGGCAACGTCGGTTGCTGGGAAAAAACCAGCTCCGCATTATTTTGCCGGTGCCTGTTTTGGGTCGCCTGTTAAATTTCAGTATTGCCTGTCTCTCTTTTCCCTCGCGCTCGCGATGATTCTAAATTCTCTATGATTCTATGATTCAGCGCCCGCAAGCCATTGTTTAACAATACAAAAACACCTTTACCTACGACAAATGGGGTGCTCAGTTGCGACAAATGGGGTGCTCACCTACGACAAATGGGGTGCTCAGTTGCGACAAATGGGGTGCTATCATAAGGATTGAGATGCCATACGATCTAGTACACCGGTATTGATCTTATGTCGCAACTGATTAAGCTCGTGTTGTGCCTGACGATCTTCCCATCGGCCGCACTATGAAAGCGGCTTCCACGGCCTCAGTCCGTGACGGCCATGCTATCGTGAAAGCCGGCGAGTTTATCGAAGCCCGTTTTGGTGCGGGTACGTCGCCTTCTCTGGCAGCTCGTAAAACCCTTGCTCTTCTGATCGCCAAAGCTGCTGGCGAAGCTTGGCGGCCGGGATCGCACGTGATCGCCAAGCGTGAGCTGCGGGGTACCCACAATGCCAACGATCGGATTCAAGACACCCTTGATGAGCTGATGGATGTAAAATTCCAAATGCCGTCAACCTCGGCTCAAGGGCGGGCCGCGACACTTACCGCCGCCCTGCTCGCCTGGACGCTTAACGAACATGCAGAAGATGGCCGGGCCACGGTCGAATGGGAGTTCACGGCACCGGCTCGGGCGATCCTGCAGGGAAGCGATTATTACGCTCGCCTCAACCGCGCCGCTCTGCTCGCCTTCCGGTCGAAATATGCGATCACCCTCTACGAAATGGGCTGCCTGCTGGCTGGCCGTCGCAACCCAACATGGTCTGGGACGGTCGATGAGCTGCGGGAGCGGCTGGGGGCCCCGTCGAACTCTATGCCAAACTTCTCCGATTTCCGCCGTCTGGTGCTGACGCCTGGGAAAGCCGAAATCGATCAGCTGGCTGCCTTCACAATGGATTGGTTAGAGCGTCGTGGGGCCAGAGGCAAAATCACGCATGTTACCATCACCTTTGCTCCGAAGGATGATGACGCCACCAACGCTGCGGCCGACGAGGCCGAGCGCCATAGCACTGGACGTCGATCGCGACGTGAAGGCACCGCCGATACCATCGTCGATGCTGCTAATCTCATTGCTATTGCAGCTACGCGTATGTCGGTTTCTGATACCCTGCGCTGGCCTGCCGATGACCGCCTGGACGAACTTAAAACTCCAGAACTTTTTGCGATCGGCCGGACCTTGGGGGGCGGCCATGCTGTCCAACGACTTGCCGACCAATACGTTAGGATTCTCAAGGATCGCCGTCGTCAGCTTGTTGGGGATGCCCTCAAGGCGGACTGGACGAAATGGGTTACGGGGTGTTCCGCCAAATGGGGGCGAGCTTGATCGATTTCCAACGACGCCTGTTCCTGCTAACGGTTGGCTGACAGCACTTTGAAACGATACGCAACGGGGTACTGAATAGATGGCTTACACCTTGGGCGAGGCTGCGAAGGCCACCGGCATCAGTAAGGCGTCCATCTCGCGAGCAATCAACAGCGGTAGAATATCGGCAGTTAAGAACGAGAGCGGGTCATTCTCGATCGAACCTGTTGAGTTGCACCGGGTCTATTCACCCAAGTCCGCAACGGTTAGCAACACCCCTTCTGAAACAATGCGCAACACCGAGGGTAACACGGGGAACACCCTTGATTCCAACGTGTTACAGGCACGCCTTGATGCCGCCTTGGAACAGTTACGCGACCGAGACGGCACAATCGGTGACCTGCGTCAGCGTCTTGATCGATCGGATGAAGAGCGACGCGAGGCACAGGCCCGAGTGATTGGGTTGCTCGCAGGGCCTAGCCCTACGGAATCCAAGCGGGGCTTCTTCGGTCGGCTATTTGGCCGTCCCGACGAGTGACGTTGCAAAAGGGGTTCCTTTTGCAACGTCACTGATCAGGGAGAGCAACGACTATCCCGCAGCCGCCCAGAATCGGACGCTGAAGGCTAATTGTCACTCGCCTTGGAACTGTCGTTCGCGGACCCAAGCCGAGGCCTAGTCGCCGCTCATGAAGTCGCACGTCAGAAGCCAAATTATTTTGCGGGTGGGGTCTATCGGGGCTTTGGAGGCAACTTTCCGCGTATCCGGGCTAATTCGCTGTGTACGTACCTCCGCAGCTTTTTGGCCTGCTTCTTGATACCTTGCGATTGCAGGGTGTCAGCGGATCGCTCAGCGTAGGCAAGGAAGTTGCGTGGTCCAGCGTCTGTGAAACGACGATGCAGCTTTTTCGTGTAGACCTGCTTCGCCTGCCCCATCGCTACGGCGCGCCCGCCAACCCGCTCTGTTTTTTTTATCGCGCGCCGAGCAGTACGCCATTGCCGTGACAGGGACTTAAGACGCAGCCGTGCATCGACGTGGCCAAGCTGGTAGCCGAGATACTGAAACGTCAGTGTGCTGGTACCAGCAAGCGTCACGCGCTCGGTCTTAGCCTTCTGTAACTGTAGCCCGTGCTCATGCAGCTTGTCCTCGACCAGCTTTTCGAGGACGTCACCGCACGTAGGGTGACAGGCAATCAAGATGTCGTCGGAGTAACGCTGATAGAGGCCACCACGTTGGCCAACCTCGACTGCCAGCGCCAAATCGAACGCTGCCATATAGAGGTTCGAGATGCTGGCGCTGATCGGTGTACCTTGGGGAATACCAAATGTATTAGTGTTCTTGTGGATCGCCACCTTTAACTCGTTGAGCTGCTTGATCGTCGCGAGGGGGTGAGGACGCCGAGCTTTGATCCGTTTCGCTAATGGCTCATGCTCTTTTAATTGCTCCAGATTGACATGGCGGAACTTGGTGATGATGTTGAACACGGCATACCAGTCGGCGGGCAGTTCCTTGCAGCCCAAAATCCATTTGAGCTGTCGCTTCAGCAGCCGGTGGTCCAAGTTGTCAAAGAAGCCAGTCACGTCGAAGCACATGACAGTTAGTGAGGTTTGCGACCTGACGTAATCCTCTACACGCTTGGCAAAGTGGTAGTTGGACTGGCCAAGCGATCGGTAGGCGACGACCGTGTCGTCAAGCTGTGACTCTTTGTAGAAGGTATCGAGCCGAGAAGCCAAATCTGCCGAGTATTTTGAAAGTATACATGCGTCGCGGTGTGACGCATACATTATTGGTCGCGTCTTTTTGATCGTTTTCCGCTCAAGCGCCTTGTAACGTTTTTCGGTTTTTACATAGTGAATTAGCGGCGACCAGGTATGTGATGCTACGAAGGCCGGCGTCAGGCTCTCAGCGAACGGCAAGGCAACCGGCACGTCCAAATGAAGGTAACCACGAGGGCGGAACCAGCTAGGAGATTTCATCGTCATCTTAGGTGGCTATAGCAGAGTCCGGGGGCCAGTCTTGACCCGAAACCCCAGATTTAACTGGATGCCCCCGGACGCACACCACAATCCACTCTTGATCGGCCTGTTCGAGCTTTTCTCCAGCGCGGGTCTGAAACGCTATGTGGTATAGTATGATCGAGGAGATCCGAACAATGCTGAACGGACGCACCGAACTCGCCGAAGTGACCCGCATGATCATTATGATCTTGCTGTTCATCATTCAGGTTGCGCGTTGCAACGATCGTATCCGTCGGCCAATTCCGGGGACAGGATCGATATAGGTGCTCGATGTTGCCGCTTTGAGGCCTCAAGCTACTCTACGGTGATTTATCAACGCCGCCTGTTGTAAAGTTGCCACACGAAAACCTCTTCTTTTTACACTGTATGGGCATCTTGGTACGCGTAACGGGTGGCTATTCGGGCGAAAAGCTGTCCGTTCGCTGTCCATCCAGACCCGGCCATTCCTGATGCAGAAATCAAACAGACCGTGCAAAAACTCCGAACCCGACTTCAGGCAGGTAATATAGATACGCAGCTTCGGCTCATGATGCCACATTGGCATAGCTTCATTGGTTACCAGTGACAGTAATGTGCGCTGCGTCTGCGCTGATTGCAATCTGCGGAGAGTTTTCGCACGGTCTGCAAAAGTTTTGCATCATCATTTGTGGATACGGCGACTAAGAGCCCGACCGAAAATTGAGTTGAGCGATTTCAGTAGCTTGTGATTCACCGGGGTTTACGAAGACCACGAGGATCACATGGGCTGGACTGAAACCGCTCGGCGCGAGCATGACAGAAGCGGGCTGCGCTATGCAAGCGACTGTACCGATGAGGAATGGGCTGTCGTCCGGCCATTATTGAGGCGAACCTCCAGGGTGGGACGCCCCCGCAAGCACAAGGCGCGGACCCTGTGGGATGCGATCCAGTATATCGCATCGACGGGGTGTCAGTGGGCGCAACTGCCGAAAGACTTTCCGCCCTTCACAACGGTGCAGTATCATTTCTACCGCATGCGCGACAACGGCCTGCTCGATGTCATCAACGCGGTGCTGGTCGCATGGGTGCGAGTCTTGGAAGGTCGCACGCCGGCGCCGACCGCGGGCGTCATCGATAGCCAGTCGGTCAAAACCACAGAGGCAGGTGGGCCTCGCGGATACGACGCCGGCAAGAAGATAAAGGGCCGCAAGCGGCACATCGTGACGGACACGCTGGGCAATATGCTCGAAGGCGTGGTGCACGGCGCAGATGTTCAGGACCGCGACGGAGCGCCCGGTCTGATCGAGCGATCCTGCGACGCGTATCCCACGCTCACCAGGCTGTTCGCCGATGGCGGGTATGCCGGACAGAAGCTTGAAGGGGCAGTCGCGCACATCGATAGGCTGACGATCGAAATTATCAGACGTTCCGACCTGACGGGCTTTGTCATTCTACCCAGGCGCTGGGTCGTCGAACGCACCCTGGCGTGGCTCAACCGATGCCGGCGTCTTGCCAAGGATTGGGAAGCCTCCATCGCATCGTCCGAGGCCTGGATGGTCGTCTCATCCATCAGGCGAATGACGCGCCGTATTGCCAAGCTCGAATTATGAGTCGGGCTCTAAGGCAATAATTCGACTTCGAGTTGCCGGATTGTAAAGGGCTTACATAGGTACCGGATGCCTTTTGGCAATCCGTTCGGCTTCGGATTCCCGGACATCAGCACGACAGTCGCAGGCATCTGCACGGACTTGCTGGCTATAAATTCACCGCCTGACAGGCCAGCGCCTAGGTCGTCATCACAAAGCAGCACGTCGACATCGCCGCCGGCAAGCGGCGCACGTGCAGCGTCGACCGAAGCTGCTTCGATAACGGACAAGCCCAGTTCTCGCGCAAAGCCCGCGATCATCTGACGGACCATCGTGTTGTCATCTACAATCAATAATTTAGCAGTAGCCATGCTCACCGTCCTAGGTTCAGTATGTGTCTCAGAAGGCTTTGGGGGACGCAGACGATGTCTCGTGACCGTTCAGTTATTCTCGTCGTCGATGATGAGGAGAAAATTCGAAAGTTGCTCGGCGAGCAGCTGGAGAGTGACGGCTACGAGGTAATATTGGCGGCCAGCGGCGATGACGCGTTCGAGATCCTGCAAGGTACGCCCCGCATCGATCTGATTGTGACAGACGTGAGAATGCCTGGCGTCATAAATGGTTTCGACTTGATCGAACGGGCGCTCGCCAGCCGTCCCGACCTTCGGACGATTATCATGTCGGGCTACACCGGCGAGAGCACCCAACGTACGGGGCTTGCCGACCGCTTTTTACAGAAACCATTCACTTTGGGGGCTCTCGAAACTGAAGTGAAAAGCCTTTTAGCTGCCTGAGACGATTGCGACAGGCCGGGCTCGGGATGCGTTGTATGCCGTCGCTGCAAGCCGCATTGCTTCTTGTGGAGAGCACAGACGCAGCAGATCAATGGCCCCGCCTAAAAGCCTTCTGATGCAAAGTTTACGGGTTATGCATCTTGCTCGAACGGCGGAAATCTCGGCATCGTATGATGTAGAAATCTGATGCATTTTCGGGTTCGATTATCTGTATCTGGTAGAGAGCAAAATTGCCGCTTTCGGGACCAGAATCACGTTTCCTGAAGCGCCATAGCAGCTGCGTCTTGCAAGGTGACAGACCTATGCTAGCCTCACGTCAACAAGGTGGGAACAGATCGTGGCAGGAAAAAAGTCTCTAGTTCATCCGATACTGTTCTCGAAGCATTTCAAAGTTGATCCAAAAAGTCTAGACGCAGCGAAACTGCTAGATACGATTCTCAACAGCGACACGAAGCTATTCATCGATCCGCTGCTTATCTACAAAAGCCAGAACGCCCTCATCAAACGGGATGGTCGTAAGGCTATTGAGCAAGCTTTCAACAACGTCATTGGCTTAGTTGATATATCTGGCGCGGAGGGCGATGCTGCGTGGAAAGGGGCGTTCAAAGCTCTCAATCTTGACGAGCGGCCAGAAACTAGCTTGGGGTATGGCGGAGCAGGCAATAGCGGTAGCTCGCCACCGGCTAAAACCCGCAACGGTATCTTGAGAACAGCGAAGCAAATTATTACGCTTGGCGAGAAAAACCCCGATATGATACCGCTTATGGGTCTGTTCGAGGAAGGCGTCGGTCCTGATATCTTGAGCGACATGACTACAAACTTCCTGCTTCCTGTCCTTTGCGAGATTACGGAGAAGTTTTGTAGCGCCAACGGCATCCCTTGCCGTCAGTTCGGTTTGAAGTACAGCAACCGAAACTTGCCAGAGAACCCGTATCGTTTGTCAGAGCCGGTCGTATTGGTCCCTCGTGACTTGCTACGCGACCTTCCGCTTGCTGCTGATTGGTCGGACGTATCACGGGTAGTGTTACAGGTTCAGGAAGTCCGCGACGCGGTAAACCAGATGTTTGGCAATTTTGCCAAGGCAACTGTTTCAGATAAGAAAAGAGCTATCAGAGAGATAAGTCTTAAGTCGGTTCGTATCCTACGGCTTATTCTATCTGCTGTTGCTG
This sequence comes from Sphingomonas sp. PAMC 26617, assembly GCF_000242835.1. Lineage (NCBI taxonomy): Bacteria > Pseudomonadati > Pseudomonadota > Alphaproteobacteria > Sphingomonadales > Sphingomonadaceae > Sphingomonas > Sphingomonas sp. PAMC 26617. Next base: position 5,339 of record NZ_JH594429.1, on the reverse strand, counting down.
GAGCTTCGGAAAGTTACGATGAAAAAGCCGATCTTGATGGATTCTATCAGTTTCGGAAAATACTATATCAAGATCCTCAGGTATTCGCTGGCATGGTCAAGCCGCCTGCCACGATGGATGCCGCAACCTTACGTGTGACAGTGCTTAGCATCATCGATCATTTTAAAAGTCTGGTTGAGTATAATAATATGTGGGAGTTGCTATGGAACGGCGACTCTCCCCGACACGAGAGGGCAAGTCAGCTCCTGTTTTTTGCTGTCGCCAACGTCATGTGCGCGGTGAACAACGTCGATATCTCGCCAGAAACCAACTCGGGTGGTGGTCCTGTCGATTTTAAGTTCTCTACCGGCTTCCACGGACGTTTAGTGGTTGAGATGAAGCTGTCCAAGGGAACTGTCGAAAGCGGATATAAGACTCAGCTTGAGATATACAAAAACGCTGCTGCTACCTCGGCGGGTATTTTCGTCGTTATGGACATAGGCGGCATCGGTATGAAGCTGCGGAAAATCCAGCGAATGCGAGATACTGCCATAGCTGCGGGCGAGCAGGCCGACGATATTATCGTGATAGATGCTAGACGGAAGGCATCGGCCAGCAAGCGGAAGGGAGTAAGCGGCTGAGGCACGGGCTCCCTTGCCAGCCGTCCGCAATTTAGGCGCTAGCGGTCATCAACTTTCTCGGTCCCGTAGTGCTCGCCACAGGGTTGATCGACTAACGCCGAGTAGGGCAGCCATGCTGGCGGTGGTCTCGCGATCGGCGGCAATCTCGTCCCTGGCTTTGCTGAGCTGCGCACCTGTCAGGGCGCGAGGGCGGCCGAGGTGTCGGCCGCGCGCCCGGGCGGAGGCCATGCCGGCGCGAGTGCGTTCGACGATCAAAGCCCGCTCGAACTCGGCTAGCGCTCCCATGATATGAAACACCAGCTTACCCCCGGCTGAGCTAGTATCGATCGCCTCGTTAAGCGAGGCGAACCCGCAGCTTCGTTCTTGTAGTGCGGCTACCAGGTCAATCAGGTGGGGCAGAGAGCGTCCAAGGCGATCAAGCCGCCACGTCACTAGGATGTCGCCCTGTTTCAGCATGGCAAACGCCTGGTCCAGCCCTGGACGACGGCGTGCAACGCCCGAAACACCCTCGTCCTCGTAGATCATGATACAGCCCGCCGCGGTCAGCGCGTCGCGCTGAAGATCGAGGTTCTGTTCGTCCGATGAGACCCGTGCGTAGCCGATTTTCATTAGCACATTTTGAAACAGCCTTATGCAACGTGCAAGCCGTTGAAATTGCTAAGGTCGCAAACCCGTCGCAAAAGGGAGCCCTTTTGCGGCATATCAGCTGGCCGGTTCCGGCCGAGGAACATGCGTTCGCGGCAGCTAAACGCTACTCGATACTCGATACTGACATCCGTTCAGGCACAGCGTACCGTTAGGGTTGGGCGGACTACTAAAAGGCAGGTTTTGGTGCTTGTCACTTGGGCAGGAAGCCAAGCTCATAAACCTTCGGGCGCAGCTTTACGGTCAAAGCCGCGTATGCGGCTTTCCACGGATCGAAGTCGGTAGGTTCAGTGTCGCTATAGGCTTCGAGCGAGCGGCGAACCTGATACCATCCGGCGTCGAAGCGCCCTAACTTGTACAGGTCGCGTATCTTGCGCGGGAAGCTGGTGGCATGGAAACGCGTCCACAGCTTGCGGCCCTCGTCGAGAACGGCCCGCACCTCTGGCGAAAAGACCATGCCCGCCATGTAACGGACCATGAAGTCGCTTTCGAACCGCCCCTTTGCGCCGACTTCGGCCTCGGTGAATGGGACGAAGTGATTGATAAGACTCCAGTCGCAATCGTCCCAGCGCAGCCCATCGGCTCCGGCGGTGAGGTTTTTGCCGTTGAAGAGCATCCAGATCAGGCAGTCAGACTTGAATTCATCCGTGAGCGGCTGCGACGGCTGCAAGAACTGATCGTTATGGTTTTGCCAAGTGTGTGGAATTAGCATTCTAACGGAAAATACAATGGCTCCTTGCCATAGATTAGTGGGTGTTAGCCAAACACCGCCGCCATTACCACCCGTAAAGATTGATGAAGTTATGAGTGTCTCTTGTCCGGCGTGCTGCAAGTCGTTGTTACTTGCATAAAGGTAGCCTAACCCACCGTCATATTGCCTTTTCGGCCTTGGATTGCGGGCTACGGTTAGTGCATTTGATAGCGGTAGCGCGGGCCCGCCTTTCGCAATTGTTTTTGCGATCCAGACATTCAGGAGAAATGAGGCGGGGCGAACGGCGTGAACCTTTTCGCCAATCAACGTCCCTGCTCTATCCAAGACATCAGTCGAAATGTCAGAAAGTTGCGCTTTTGTTTTCTGATCCCAGATTAGAAAACCAATAGGAAAATTTCCCGTAAGCCCATCAAAAGCACGATTGTGAAGTACAAAACCACCAAGATAATTGGCTCGCCAAATTTCCCGAAAAAGCTCAAAGTTCGGCGCGTTCACATATTTGAGGGTGCTGAACATCGCGAGCGTTGCATTTGGTAGCTCGTGTCTAATCCGGACGAGGAACTGGGCAAAAAGCTCTTTGCTTGCGTAACCGATGTTGAGCTCGCGCATCCATCCGTTAATTCGCGTCTTTTCAACCCCAATCTTGTTCTCGTCTCCCTTGGCAATGCCCGACCCGCTTTCCGCATAGGGCGGATTTATCAGCACCAAAATCGGCTTAGCGCCCTTTTTCCCCTCGCGCGCATCGGCGATCGCCTGCCGCAGTGCCATCGGCAACTTGGTCGTCAGGTGGTAGTCGATTTCGCCAAAATCGGTAACGTCGTCGTTGAGATAGTCGTACTGGAAAATCTCCGCCCCCGCGAAGGCGGGATTTAATTTCGTAATCATCACATCGGCTTGATCAAGCGTCGACATAAAAACATTGCGCAGATTGCTGTGCTTGGCTTCCAGATTCCCAACGCCCGCGCACATGTCCCACACCAAATAGCGATCCTGCCAATTGTCACCCAGCGTGGCGCGCAACTGACCATAGGCTTTGTCGACGATTTGCAGCGGCGTGTAATAGGCACCCTTGAACTTTTGCTCGTCGACTGGGAGCAGGCTATCCCGACGTTCGAGTAGATAGTGGCGATGTTTCTGTTCTGGCGGGCGATGATAAATCGCCCAAAAATTGCGGTAACCACGGTCGTCAGCCAACTCATATTGGTCGGATCCAAGAATAAACACAGGCTTTTCGCCGCTGAATAGTAGGCGAGCACCCGCCGGTCCTCTTATCGCTTCCTGATGGCCGTCATGCATTATGTCCGCAAAAAAAAGCACGGCGTAATCCGCCTGCGCCTTCACGCCCAGTTCTCCGCCGATCATCGCCACCCAACGGTCGAACACCTGCCTTAGGTTGTCTGGCGTAATCGGTGTCCGGATGATGCGTCGTTCCCGGATCGCATCCTTCGCCGCCTTGATGAACGCCGCCTCGTCATGCGCGATTTCATATTGGACGATGTGCGTCTGGACGTAGGGCGCGATCTGCGCCCCTAGCTCCTTGCCCGCTCCCGATCCCGATTTGGGCCAGACGATGCTCTTGTCGTCGAGCAAAGGCAGTGCCTTCTCCGTCGGCATGATTGCAGCCTTGTCGCGGTCGATAACGGCAAGGAAAGCTGGGATCGCCTCGCCTCGCTTCCGCGCCGCCCGGATGTAGAACATCAGTTGCGCGAACATGACTATTGGCGGCGTCGAAACCGCCTTTGCCTCGAACCAAATCTCCTGCGTCTGGATATCAACGAGGTTTTTGGAAACGCCTTTGAGACCCAAGGCCGAGATGTACGCGTCTTTGACGTCCTCTTCGGTGCGGGCTTTGGTAAGCGCCTGTGCCAAGGTCATGAAGTGGAATTGCCCCCGTTTTGGCCCCAAACAAGAATGGAACGTATATGGCTGTTTCTGGGATTAGCGATACAAAAGCAGGCCTTCTAGCAGCTACCTAGATCGCGATATTTAGCAGTATGTTGCAAAAGGGATCCCTTTCGCAACGACAATGGGCACTTGTCTGAACGACCGAAGGACCCTCATTGCCCCAAAGGTCTCTTGAATAAACCCATCCGATGGGTTATTTGAAAACGATGGTTGTCGTCCACCGAGCACATGGCTTCCGGTTTGTGATCTATACGCTGGATCACGAACCCGCTCATGTTCACATTACCGGCGCGGGACAGGCGAAAATCAATTTACTCGGTGCGGACGGCAAGCCGGAGATGGTCCAAAGCGCCGGCATTAAACGCGCTGACATGCGTCGTCTGATGGCTCAGGCAGAAGAGTATCAGGCCCACTTCCTCGCAGAATGGGAGAAAATTCATGGCTCGAAAGACTGACCTGCAGGAAACTCAATTCGATGCAGCAGAAGCGCGCGGGCGTGAGCTGATGGAAACCGCCGTTCGTGCGGCAGAAGCCCATTACGATCGCGAAACCGGCCGTGTGACAATCGATCTGACCAATGGCTGTGCCTACGCCTTCCCAGCTCAGCTCGTGCAGGATCTGAACGGCGCGACCGATGATCAGCTCGCTGGCGTCGAGGTTGATGGCTTAGGGTTCAATCTGCATTGGCCTGCCCTTGATGCTGACCTCTACGTACCAGCGCTGGTCTCGGGCATGTTTGGTACGCGTGCTTGGATGACCCGCGAGCTGGCGCGGCATGCCGGTCAGACAAGGTCACCGGCCAAAGCCGCAGCAGCTCGCGCCAATGGCACAAAGGGCGGACGCCCCCGCAAGGCTGCTTAAGTGGCAGATCACAATACCAAGGAAGGTCGATTCCGACGGGATATCGGCGGTGCTGTTGTAGGCACCGCTTTTGCAGCCTTCTTCCTTGGCCCGTTGATGCGATTTGCGAACCCCGTGCTCCTAGGTGTGGGCGGCGTCCTAATTGGGATTTCGCTGTTCATTATTTACCAAGCCTACGTGGTCCCAAACGCACATAAAACGCTGCACATTTTTGTGGCGATGATCGCGTTCTATGGTCTGCTCGCTTTGACCCTGGCCTTTGTGTCTGCGATCAAAACGAGCGTTGAGGTTGATGACACCTGCACGGCCTTGCAGCGGCAGATGATGGGTGCCGAAAAGCCGGCTATGCCACTTCGGAAACCTGGGCAGGCTGAGCCCAAGGATGCATTCCAAGCGCTTGGCTGCCGGCCCCACACCAAAGGCGCTCTCTGATCTTAGATTACCGTGTGTCTGCCTATTGTCGCATGGAGCTATGCGCGCTGGTTGGCCTAAATGTTCGTCGTCATCGCTGGCTGCGGGCATGACGCAGGAGGAGCTGCCTTACGTGCCGGCATGGATCGCACCTACCTCAGCGATATCGAACATGGGCGGCGCAA
>NZ_JH594428.1:39317-59167 GCF_000242835.1 Sphingomonas sp. PAMC 26617 | reverse complement strand
ATGCGCCCAATATCGCTACTCCACGTTCGTGCAGCCGAACGAAGCGGCGCTGAACATTACGCAGTCGCTCTACACGATCCGTATCGGCGCACGCTTCACCTTCTAAACTGCGCTTCGACGCCTACCTAACGCCTGGTCGTCGTTCCTTTGAGAACGGCGGCCTTTTTCGTTTGGATGTGAGTGCTCAAACGCTCCTACGCTGGTAGCGTGAATGATCGCACGACGCACTTGGTCCATGACGAGCGCGCCATCCACATCATTCGTGAGGATTTTGGCGTTCACCTGAGACGAAGCCTCCTCAGCCGCTCGCTCAGCGAAGCGATTAATCATTTCGGATGCGCGCGCACGCACAGCAATATCGTTTTGTGCTGACACGGACGAACGAACTAAGGTATTTTTTTTATGTTCCGTTCAATACAGCCCTTTGCGGTAAACGGTGGAACCAGCGCGGCCAAACTGATCTACCTCTATCTGTGAGGAGTGTAGCTAGGCGTTTGTGGCTTTGAGACTCTTCCCGGCGATAGCGACCAAGATTTCTAGCCTTGAAGCAACTGAAGAATTAATGGCTGACATCCTCGGTGTGATATAGCGGATATTCATCGAAAGTAGTGTTATGATCGGTGCTGTTCCCCGTCGGAGTTGAAAAATGCCTGAGAGAAATCTGATTGCTTTGACCGTCGATATCGTGTCTGCGCATGCCAGCAACAACGCCATAGCTACAGCTGAGCTGCCGGGTCTCATCAAGAGTGTTTTTGCAGCGCTGACCGCGGCTACCCGTTCGGGCGCGCCGATTGCGCCGAAGCAAGAGCCCGCGGTTCCAGTTCGCTCGTCCATCAAGCCCGACTACCTCGTGTGCCTGGAGGATGGCGCGAAGCTGAAGATGCTGAAGCGCTATCTGCGCGTGAATCTCGGTATGTCTCCCGAAGAATATCGTGCGAAATGGGGCCTTCCAAAGGACTACCCGATGGTTGCACCGGCCTATGCTGAAGTCCGTCGCGCGTTAGCCATTGCGAGCGGTCTTGGCCGTAAGAAAGAGGTCACACCCAAGCCGGGTATTGCGACCTCAAACGAGCATGTAGGGGGCAGTTGACGCCGGCTGCCAGATACATTCAAACGCCGGCCGGCGAGCCGATTACCCGAACCCGGGACGGGCACGACCTTCAGCACCCGCGATTCGATCGACGGTGCAAGGCGAACGCGTTGCCCACCAGAGCAGATCACCTCGACCACTTCGGGTCCAAGGGGCTCCGGCTGTGTAAAGCCACCAGTGCTCGCCACCTCTACCGGCACTGACGTGATGGCGTGGACGGCCCCTGCACCAGCGTAGCTGTGCAATACTGCGGTCGTTGTAGGTCCATGTGTGGACAACCCCTGCGGCGCAAGAGCTTTTGTACAGCGATGAGCACCGGTCGGGTGCATCCATGTGTTCGGCCTGTTCGCGCAGCACCGCATGGCTGCTGGCCCTGATGAAGTCCGCAGGCCGGCTCCCTAATCACGTCATCGCGCTCGAAGCGCTGTGACCCCCTGGGTTTTGCCGACCCCCGGTCTGACCGGTTCGCCATCACTACTCAGCTACTCCTACGCCATCCTGCCTCGGGCGTTACCCGGCGGCGCGGACGGCGGTCACGCGGCGGACGCCGCGTAGACTTCGTTGCGCAACATCACCGCCCAGGCGATGCGCGCTGTCTTGTTGGCGAGCGCTACGGTCGCAATCTTCGCCGGTTTGCGCTCGAGAAGCTGGGCCAACCAAGGTTGGCGAGCTGCATTCTTGCGCGCCATGCGCATTACTGCCGTCGCGCCGACTACGAGTAGCCGTCGCAAATAGCCGTCACCCTGCTTGGTGATCCCGCCGAGCCGCTCCTTGCCGCCGGAGCTGTTCGCTCGCGGGGTGAGCCCAAGCCATGCTGCGAACTGTCGCCCAGATCGGAACAGCGAGGCATCCGGGACTGCCGCTGATATGGCGGACGCGGTGATCGGACCGATGCCCGGTATCGTGGCGAGCCGGCGGCTCGTCTCGTCGGCTCGGTGCCACGCGAGTATCTGCGCTTCGAGCCGGTCGACCTCGCTCGAGAGCGCCCTTAACTGGGCGGCAAGGGCGTGCAGGGCCGAGCGGGCGTGAACGGGCAGCTTGTCCTGCTGTTCGTGCAACCCTTTTAGCATCGCGCTCACGCCACCCGCGCCGACACCTGTCACGACGCCGTACTCAGCCAAGTGCCCTCGAAGCGCGTTGATGAGCATCGTTCGCTGCCGCACCATCAGGTCGCGGCTTTTGTGGAGCATCAACACCGCCTGCTGCTCGACGGTCTTCACCGCAACGAACCGCATCGTTGGACGCGTCACCGCCTCGCAAATGGCCTCGGCGTCGGCTGCGTCGGTCTTCCCGCGCTTTACATAGGGCTTCACATAGGCTGGTGGCATCAGCCTTACCTGATGCCCCAACTTTATCAGCTCCCGAGCCCAGTGATGCGCCGACGCACATGCCTCCATGCCGACTAGGCACGCTGGAAGATCAGTGAAGAAGCCGATCAACTCTGCGCGCCGTAGCTTGCGCCGCACCAGAACGGCACCGTCGCGGCCGATCGCGTGCACCTGAAAAACGCTCTTCGCCAAATCCAATCCGACGGTGACAACCTCCTGCTTCATCTGCCGACTCCTAGACGTGGACCTACAACGACCGCAGTATTGCACAGCTACGCTGGTGCAGGGGCCGTCCACGCCATCACGTCAACGCGCCCGTGGCCATCAATCAACGTCGACCGTGACAATTTGCAGACAGTTCTGACGTGATCGACACGGCGTCACCTCTGCACCCTGTTCAAATCTTTGATTTTCGACCATCGCGTTAACCATACGGTCAACCGGTTGATAATCAGGAGATACGCAGATGGCAAAAAAGTGGGCGTTCGCAGTTGGTATCCTTGGTATCCTCGCAGCCACCCCCGCCTCTGCCGGTCGAACTACGGAACATTACACGTCGCTAACGGTGTTCGGCGACAGCCTAGTAGATGCAGGAAACCTGTTTATTGCGAACGGCGGTACCCGCCCTGATCCGGGTCTTGGGTACTTCGAGCACCGCTTTACTAACGGCTATGACTACCCCGACCTGCTGTCGATCGATCTGTTTGGAAAGCCGACCACCCCGTCTCTAAAGGGTGGCAGCAATTATGCATTTGGTGGCGCTCGTATTGTTGATACGGGCGATAGCATCCCTGACCTGCAGGCGCAGATCAATGCCTTCAGGCTGTCCCCGCGCAGCATCGACGCGAACGGTCTTTATGTCCTGAACTTTGGCGGTAACGACGTCTTTGGCGCAAAAGGGGTGTTTGGCCCAGTGGGCGCGATCGGGTCATACCCTGATATCAGCAGCTACTTGCAGGCCGCTGCCCAGCAATATGTAAGCGGAATCCAGAAGCTCAATGATCTCGGCGCTCGAAACATCCTGTTCACCGATTTCCCTATGGCGGGTGATCCGCTGACCATCGAAGCGAATGGCTATCTCAATACAGCACTCAAGAGCCTGACGCTGAGCGCGGGAACGGATCTGTTCAAATACAGTCTCAACGATCTCAACCAACGAGCCCTCACCGATCCCGCTTCGCTCGATCTGCCTCCGCTGCGTTTCGACACCAACTGTGTTGCAGCGGGCGCGCAATCGACCGGGTGCGCGGGTTTCTTTTCGTTTGACGGAGTACATGTAACGGCCGCTGTACAAGCCGCTGGCTACAAAGACATGGACCGTAAGTTCGGGCTGACGATGGCGCAGTCGGTACCAGAACCGCAAAGCTGGCTGATTATGCTTATGGGCTTTGGGGTCATCGGCGCGGCGCTGCGTTATCGACCGAAAAAGGCGCTACGTCCAATCGCTAACTAGAAGCATGGTCATGCCGATCGGCCAATCCACCTGGTCCGATCGGCACCGCCTTTTAGTGCATGAAATTAAATGATTATAAGTCTGCAGCGTTATTTAACCGCTTGGCGTGCCGTGAAGTGACTGTCGCCACTATAATATGGAAAAGCTCATTGTGACCTCGTCTTCGACGTTTACCCGCCAGTGGCCATCATCTGCAAAACCGGGATGGTCAATAAGATATGCGCCTAATTATTTAACTGCTTCATTTCGTACCTGTGACAGAGATTCAAAATTGAATGTCTTGTATGCCTTCTCGCGTCTAGCAAAACCGACTATGTAAGAAGGCATTTGTAGACTCATTACGGATCTGACTGACATAGCGTGGATCCTCAAGAGCAAAAAGAGTCTGGCGAACCCCTACGGCAACGGCGTCAAGGCGAGGAGTTTCTCACGGTCCTCGAGCGAGGGCAGTGCTAGAGCACTTACGATTTGGGGTTGGTGCCATTAATCGCCTGCGACCCATCCGAAAATGTATTTAAAATGTGCTGTAGGCCTTATCGCCAAAGGCGAGGGTGCTCAACGTCGGTTACGCACTAAATCGGCCATTTGATCACTGATCAATCATGGACGGGCTACCCCGTTTTATTGGCTAAACAACTCAAGCTTTTTCTGGCGTAACTATTATCACGGGCTCCCCTGCCGAAGTCGATGCAGCGCGTGTGGCACGGGAAATCGCGGTCACGGGCTGCTTCAATCAGCCTCGCCGACTTTGCGCTTCCGACGACACTGGGATCGTTCGGATGATGCGAACGGGAGATAAATCGCTTGTACCTTGGCAAGCGCCCCTCCTGCCCCGCACCTGACAACGGTTCAAAGAACCGCTTGGTCCTTCTTGGGTATACCTCTATAGGACTAATAGCCGAGACGACCCAGCCCCGGACATTCGCGGTGGCTTTAACGGACCCCGAAACCGGCCGTTGGTTCAGATGTTAGCGAACGACTGAATTGGGCCGATTGCCGATAGATAATTCTGAAATGCCCGCCATCGATCAGCCAACACTGCGTGCCCGCTCAGTTTGCAGCTCATAGAACCAGATGCGGAATTTACCATCGTTATTCAATAAATATTCAAATAGTTGGCATTGTCTCTGAATTGTCAAATTCACGTAGTAGTGACAGTTTATGAGAATCTGCTTGGGGGAGCATGGCGATGCAAGCGGTGGCCTTCTCGAACAACGACATTGCTGTCGTGGCTTGGACCTTCGGCGGCCGCATTCCAGGATGCCTGGGATTCGGCATCTATCGCACCGACGTAAAAGCCGGCGTTGAAACCTGTCTGCCAGCACTGGCGACCTTTCCCGGTCAGCAGGCGACCCCCAACCGGACGACGGCCGACGATCCGGTCCAGAAATTCTTCTGGAAGGACGTCTATGCCAAGCGCCGCGGCTCCTATCGCTATCGCATCGTCCCGCTCGGGGGGACGCCGGGCAATCTCTCGCCGCTCGCGATCGGGGCGCTGACCACCAACATCGTGCAGCTCACCCCCGATCACGGCGTCCTTTCGGTCTATTTCAATCGTGGCATACTCGCGACACAGGCGACCGCGCATGCCCTCGACGACGCGCATGGTAATCTCGAGGCCATGAAGAACGAGGCGCTCAAGCGCATCGCCGATCCAACCGACCCGCTCCGCCTGAACCTCGCCGGCGACATGGTAGCGGCGCTCACCGCGCTGCCGACCGAGGCGGCGTCACAAGGCGGCGAGCTCTTCTGCGCGCTTTATGAATTCGAGGACCAGGAGCTGATTGGCGCGCTCGAACAGGTTGGCAAGCAGGCCCACGTCATCCTGTCGAACATGCCGGGCACGGTTGACGGCACCAAGACGGACGACACCTATAAAGCCGAGCGCGATGCCGCTGCGCCGATCATCGACGTGATCGACCGAATGATGCCCGGAGGTCATATCGGGCACAACAAGTTCACGATCCTGGCGAAAGACGGCACGCCCCAGGCGGTGCAGTTCGGGTCGACCAACTGGACCGGCCGCGCCTTGTGCGCACAGTCGAACAACACGATCATCGCGCGATCGCCCGCGATCGCCGACGCCTTCAAGACCTATTGGGACGATCTTAAGAGCGACACCGACGCGTCCGACGGGAAGGGCAAGCAGCTCGCACCCCTTCGTCAGGCGGACCAGGCCGGCGTGCCGAATATCCAGCTCGAGGACGGCAGCGCCGCGGTCGATCTGTGGTTTTCGCCGAACACGAATAAGGCACGCCAGCCCGCGTCGCGTCGACCGTCACCGGAACCGACGCCGTCCGATCTCGCCGAGCTGTTCGACCTCATAAAGGGCGCCAAGCAGGCCATCCTCTTCGTCGAGTTCGAGCCCGGCAAGCCGAGCGTCATCGACGCGATCGCCGCAGCGCAAAAGGCCAATCCCGCCCTGTTCGTCCGCGGAACGGTCACCGTCGCGTCCGCCGCCGAGCAATTTGCGGTTGGCATCAAGGGTGACGCCCCTGGCGATGGTGGGGCTGACGACCAGAATATCCCGGAGGATTATCGCGTAATACCGGCTGGCGGCGTCGGCGATCAGGTCGGGGTCTGGGAAAGAGAGCTGAACAGCGCGGGCTTTGCCGTGACCCACAGCAAATATGTCGTGATCGACCCCTTCACCGACGGCTGCGTGGTGGCGATGGGCAGCCACAACCAGGGCTACCAAGCCTCTTATAATAATGACGAGAATCTGGTGATTATCAAGGGCCACCGGCCGATCGCCGAAGCCTATGCCGCGAACGCTCTCGACATCTATGATCACTATGCTTGGCGCTGGTGGCTTACCAAGAACCCGAGCGACGCCTGGACCTCACTCAAGCCGGACGACAGTTGGCAGAACAGCTATTTCGACGCGGCGAACCGGCCGACGTCGGCTGAGCTGAGCTTCTGGCTGGCGGCCTCGCCGTCTGCCAGCGCTCTGCCATCCCCTGCTCTCGGCGATGCCAACCGAGCCGTCGCCGATATGACGCTCGGCCAAACCCGCGATGGCGTTGTCGTCCCGCCCAAGCGCCCCAAGCGTGTCTCGCACGCCACCGGGCATCCGGTGGGCCACGTCTCCGACGACGCCGACCATGGCTGATCAGCCACCACATCGGCTGATCTTCATTCGTCACGCCGAGAAGCCGCACGATGCCGTCGCGTTTACCGACGAGATGGGTCACGCCGCCCCCGAGAGCCTGATTCCGCTGGGGTGGCAACGAGCAGGCGCGCTGGTCGAATTGTTCGGGCGGCAGGACAGCACGGCAAGCCTCGAGAATCTGACCCTCGATGTAATCTATGCGGCAGGGGTTGGAGAAGGCAGCCGAAGCAAGCGGTCCCCAGCAGACGGTGACGCCGCTCGCCCGGCTGCTGGAGCCGCATGGCGTACCGTGATCACGACCTACCTCAAAGACGACCATGCGGGCCTCGCGGCCGACGTTGCCACTCAAACCGGCGTCGTTTTGATCGCCTGGAAGCATAATCGTATCCCAGCGATCGCCGCCCTGCTCGTGCCCGGCGGGAACAGCCCGAAGTCGTGGCCCGATCGCTTCGATCTCATGTGGATATGCGATCGCATCGACAACGGCTGGTCCTGCTCCGTGCGGCACCAGGCGCTTCTTTCCGGTAACGAGCTCGAACCGGCTCACTGAGAGGATATCAATCCCATGACGCTAGGCTATGGCTATGTGAAGGCGAAGGTCACCTTGGCGCCCAAGCTCAAGGGTAGCCGCGGGCAACACAATCACACCCGCGAGACCCAGTACCACCTTCACTGCAACCTCGACGTCGCCGGCGAAACCTGGGACGTGGCGATCAATGTCGGCACAAGCGACAGCGACGACCTCCTCAAATACAAGCTGATCTATGATTACGCTCACGGCCTCACCCAGACGCTGTCAGTCAGCGCCGAGGGCAAGACCGATCTCACCGACGGCCACGCCCTTCCATCTTTGGACTTTCAGCGGCAGCCGGACATTCTCGACGGCACCGGGCCGTGGCGCGAAAGCGGCGTCATGGATGGCTCGACTGACGTCGAGCCGGCCGCCTCCCTGATTCGGTTGCTTGCGAAGGCTCAGAGCGAAGAACGGTACATCTACCTGTTCGGGCGCTTCTACACCGGCGGCGATCTTGGCATTCACGACACCCACATGAATCAGGGCTCGACCGGCAGTTACATTCATCGCCCGGGCGACGATCATAACGACCACAACGATATTTGGCAGGACGGCGGGTTGCTGGTCGATCTCGGACGGCCGGAATGGGCCGCGTATTTTTCAGCGTTCGATCAGCAGCTCTTGCCGACCGACGATAATGGCAATCCGGAGCCTGATGCAAAGCCGCTTTGACTCAGAACCTGACGCTCACATCTGCTCTACCGCTGCTTGATAGCGGCCGCTTGTTCATCTTCGGCGCGGATCGCTAGCGGCGTCGCAAACTGCGAGGCACCGCAATAAATAAAGGTCCTACCACGTCGCTAGATGCAAAGTCGACGCTTGTGATCTTCCAACGCGCGGCCATATGCTGCGGTGCAGCAATCGCTCATTTTTCTTGAGAGATGCCGCCGCAGGAGGCGAGATATGCGTAATCATTTCTTCGACGCGATCGCAAATGGTGCTGGCGGAGCGGTGACAGCAGACCGGCTCGTCGACCTAAGCGTATTTGGCACAAATCCCGGTGCGCTGCGTGCTCGCCTTTACGTGCCAGCGCGACTGGCGGAACACCCTGCGCTTGTGGTCGTATTGCACGGTTGCACGCAGACCGCAGCTGGATACGACCACGGCTCGGGTTGGTCGCGGCTTGCCGACCGGCATGGCTTCGTGCTCCTCTACCCGGAGCAAGACCGCGCCAACAACGCCAACCTGTGTTTCAACTGGTTCGAGCCCTGCGACATCGTACGCGGCAATGGCGAGGCGCTGTCGATCCACCAGATGATCGAGGCGGTCGTGGTCGCGCACGGTATCGATCGCGACCGCATCTTCATCACCGGCTTGTCGGCGGGCGGCGCAATGGCGTCTGTAATGCTCGCGACCTATCCAGAGACGTTCGCGGGCGGCGCGATCATCGCCGGCTTACCCTACGGCTGCGCGACAAATGTACAGCACGCATTTGGCGCGATGCGCTCTGGTGGGCGGACCCGACCTAATGCGCTGGCCGAGCTTATCCGGCGCGCCTCCGATCACGACGGGCCCTGGCCCAAAGTTTCGGTTTGGCACGGGAGCGGTGACGCAACGGTCAACCCGGACAATTCCGACGCAATCGTCGAGCAATGGCTGCCGCTTCACGGCGTCTCCGGGAGACCGCACGTGACCGACGTCGTCAACGGTTATCCCCATCGCGCATGGCACAACGCCAGCGGGCGGATCGTGGTGGAAGCGTACAGTATCACTGGCATGGGTCACGGCATCCCACTCAACACGAACGGCGCGGACTCTGTCGGGGTAAAAGGACCGTACATGCTCGACATGGCAATCTCGTCGTCGCAGCGGATCACTGAGTTCTGGGGTCTAACTTCGGACACCATCACACAGTCGGATGCGGTTGAACGAGCGCAGCACACCGGTCCAGCAATTCCCAGCACGGACGTCGCCCTTCGCGGCGCGCAGGCACGGAGGCTCTACCCTGAACCGAAACCCGCGTCCGGCATCAATGTACGCCGTATAATCGACGATGCGTTGCGAAGCGGGGGGCTCCTGAAGTAGCGCGTACTGCCCGAAATTGCGGCTGGTATGTCACCTTGCAGGGCGCGGCAGGTTTGCCATGATTGCGCGCTCGCAAGGTTGCCGATTGCTGCACTCCTGTTCCCACAGCAAGGCATGTGCGCATCGGGCTCGCCCATAAGGTCAGGTCGCTTCGCATTGGCCGCAAAGACCCATGTGTGGACGGCCCTCCGTTGGCAAGCTTGAACAGTCGCGTTGCAATGCTGGTTGGTGCGGCCATGTGTCCGACCTGTTGGTGCGGCTCATAGCGCCGCTGGCCATAATGCCATTCGCGCGGTTCGGGTCCCGATCACTTACACGCGCTTGATGTGCTTGGGTCATTGTGGGTTTTCCCGATCCGGCGGTTCAACCGGCTTATTGCATTAGCTCCTATCCGCCCTTCCCAACTTCGTCCGGTGCGGTCGCCCGCACCGTATCCTGTTACATGATCTGCGGCTCGCGATACCGTTCGCCGCTGGCCATCATCGCCCAGATCATGCGGGCGTTCTTATTGGCGAGCGCGACCGCGGCCACCTTGGCCTTCCGCCTGGCAAGTAGTTGTACGAGCCACGGCCGCTTGGCCCCGTTCCGCTCGGCATAGCGCACGACTGCCATGGCGCCGACGATCAGCATCTGACGCAGGTATTGGTGGCCTGCCTTCGTTATGCTGCCTAACCGCTCCTTTCCGCCGCTCGAGTTCTGCCGCGGCACCAAGCCGATCCAGGCAGCCAGGTTGCGGCCCGAGCGGAAGATCGCGGGGTCAGGAACCGTGGCAACGATGGCGCTGGCGAGCAGTGGACCCACGCCGGGTATCTCCATCATTCGGCGACCAAGCTCGGTCTCGCGTTCGCTCGCCAGGATGCGACGATCGTTCTCGAGGATCTGCTCCTTTACGATGCGCAGCTGGGCTGCCAGCATCTCCAGGCAGAACCGCGCATCTGCCGGTACGCGCTCATCGGTAGGATCAGCGATCACGTCGAGGAGCTGCTCGATGCCGTTTCTGCCAATCGGCGCCGCAATCCCGAACTAGGCCAGGTGCGCCCGCATCGCGTTCGAGAGCTGCGTGCGTTGGCGGTTGAGGATCAGGCGGACACGATGCTGCAACAACCGCGGCGTCGCGCATGAGAACGGATCGGTCGAGAGCGCGCACGGTCATCTGAAGAAGACGATCCGCGACGCGCTGCTGATGCGCGGCAGCGCCGCGTTCGACGACCTGGCCGCCTATCGTCGGTTCATCGACGAGGTGATCGCGGAAGAACCGCCGGGCGGCAGCACGGATCGATGCCGAGCGCGCCCACCTCAAGCTGCTACCGACCGCCGGACCAGCGATTACGAGGAGGTGATCGTCACCGTCACCTCAAGCAGCGGCTTCACGTTGCGCAAGGTGTTCTACACTGTCCCCTCGCGGCTGATCGGGCACCGTCTGCGCGTCCGGCTCTATGACGATCGGCTCGACGTCTTCCTGGGCGCGACCAGACTGATGACGCTCCTGCGCGGGCGATCGGCCGGGAACGGCAAGCACGGTCACGTAGTCGATTATCGTCATGTGATCCACTCGCTGCGGCGCAAGCCGATGGCGCGGATCGGCATCGTCTGCCGCGAGCAGCTGTTCCCGCGCGAGGCGTATCGGCTGATGTTCGACCGGCTCCTCGAGCAACTGCCCGATCGTATCGCCTGTCGCACGATGGTCGAGCTGCTCACGCTCGCGCACGAGCGGGCCTGCGAGTCAGAACTTGCCGATATCCTGGCTGCCGATCTCGATGCCGGTCGGTTGCCGGACATGGCGGCACTGCGCCGGCGCTTCGCGCCGGATCCCGCAACACTCCCCGAGGTCGTCGTCACGCTGGCAGCGCTCAGCACATACGATATCCTGCTGAACGGAGTGGCGGCATGACCAGCATGACCCAGCCGATCGACGCGCAGCGTCTGACCCTCACCCTCAACAATCTGCGCCTTCCCGCGACCAAGCACAACTGGCCCGAGATGGCCGCGCGCTCAGGCAAGGAGGGTTGGCCCGCCGCCCGCTTCCTGGCCGCGATCGCTGAACACGAGATCGTCGAACGCGATCGACGCCGCATCGAGCGGCACCTCGGCGAGGCCAAGCTCCCACCGGGCAAAACGCTCGACAGCTTCGCGTTCGATGCCGTGGCGATGATCTCGCGTGCCCAGGTCATGGCGATCTGCGCGGGCGACGGCTGGCTCGAACAGGGCGCCAACCTCATCCTGTTCGTACCCCCGGGTGGCGGCAAGAGTCATCTCGCGGCCGCGATCGGCCTCGCGCTCATCGAGAATGGCTGGCGCGTGCTGTTCACCCGGACCTCCGATCTCGTCCAGCGCCTCCAGGTCGCGCGTCGCGAACTGACGCTTGAGGCCGCCATCGCCAGGCTCGATAAATACCATCTGCTGATCCTCGACGACATGGCCTACGTCACCAAGGACCAGGCCGAGACATCGGTCCTCTTCGAACTCATCAGCGCGCGCTACGAGCAGCGCTCGATGCTCATCACCGCCAACCAGCCGTTCGGCGAATGGAACCGGATCTTCCCCGACCCCGCCATAACCCTCGCGGCCGTCGACCGCCTCGTCCACCACGCCACCATCTTCGAGATGAACGTCGAGAGCTACAGACGCCGCACCGCCGTACAGCGACGCACCGGTGCCGGACGACCGCCGACCTACGCGACAATCAAAACGGTTGAGCAGTCGATGCCCGGCGACAATCAGACCGCCACATAAATCTTGCCAGCGACAAACAGACCCGCCATCCCTGTCGCGCCGCGACAATCAGTTCTCATCCTGATTGACGCGCTTCCCATCCAGATTGTCGCGCCACAGACGACCAGCAGAACTGCTCAAGGCCGCGTAAACGCGGTCCTCACTGGATGCTTACGCATCTGCGAAGTCACGGCTCGTTATTGGAGCTTCGGTGCTATCACGCCGGATATATCAAATTTGAGAGTCTGTAGCGTTCGGCTAGTGGTCGGCCTTGCTCGGGGATTGCAAGATGACCACAGCCATGTTCGACCGGCTAGCCCACCACTGCGACATGGTAACGACAGCTGGCGCTCCAACCACTGCAGCTGCCGCCCAAGCAGTTGATCAGGACGCTTCGCACTGGTTATCGTTGTGCGGCCAATCGAAAGGAGGAGCCCTGTTCGACGTTGACAAGGCGTTCCGGTTGGACGCCTATTTACTGGTCTGAGTTAATGATCGCAGTAGGTGTCAGTAGATATTACACATCCCTGGGGCTTGGTTAACGCGATTGGCCGAAAATTGGGAATGGCATGTGTTTTGCTTGCCGACCAATGTCAATCTGGAGAGTTTTCATGCGTAACAAATTCCTTGCAGCGGTAGCAGCAACTGCCCTCGTTTCGATCGTCAACGCGGCACCGGCCTCGGCTACCGCTTACCCAGTTGGATCGCCCAATTTCACAGCGACCCCAGGCCCGAACGGCACGTTCTCGGGCGCGCTCCGCGTCTCCGGCATCGCTGCGGGTACGTTCACGGATACTTTCACGTTCACCCTGCCAACCAACGGCATCGGTAGCGGTTCGGTTACAACCAGCGCGACCGGGTTCGGCAACGCAACCGATCTTGATTTTACCGCAGTGATGATCAACGGCACGGCAGCGAGCTTGATGTTTACGGACCCAACGCGTCTCGGCGAGAGCGCTTTTGCGTTCAACGTTCCGATCACGGCCGGCGTTTTGAACACGATCAGCGTCAGCTATCTCTCGCGCGGCGCGGGTTCGTACGGCGGCAACCTTAGCTTCACCCCGCTGACGGCTGCGGTTCCCGAGACGGCAACCTGGCTGATGATGCTGGCAGGCTTCGCCATGATCGGCGCAGGCGTTCGCTATCGTAATCGCAGCACCACCCTCACGTTCGCTTAAGCGATCGGCATCAGATGCCGCCGTCGAAAGACGGCGGCATTTTGCTGTCTAGCATTCGGGGACGAAGATTCGGACCATCGGTCCGTTCTCGCAAAACTCATCCGGTGTTTTATCGGCAGTCAACGTCTCGGCAAGCGTTGCCACATCATCGTTTGAGAAGAAGAGCGCATACAGCGATCGCGATGGGCCGATTGCGACGTCCCACTGCGCGTCCAGCATGCGCCGCCGGATCGTTGCAATCTCCAGCCACATAAGTTGCGAAGGGGCACCGACCCCCAAGTTTGTGCGGACTGCACCGACCGACTTAAAGCCAAGCATCGCCTCATAGAAACGACGGTGTCTTGGATTGACCTCGATGAAGAGGTCAGTGCACCGGTGGCGGTGATAGCCATAGATAAAGACGATGTGAAACAGAGCGGCGAGTAGCGGCTTGGACGGCAGGCCGGAGTCGAACGCTAACCGGCTGAGTTCGCAAATCTTGCGTTCTGGCCTATTCCGGTACGAGTCAAGCACGTCGGAAAAGATCCGATCGGCGGCAAGCCGGGCTTCCGAGTCGACCACCAGGGTTACTGTCCCAAGGACCCCCGTCTCGTCCGATGCGGCAAAGGTCGCGCAACCGCAGTGCGACGGCAGCGTGTGATGATCGCCATACCCGCGCCATGCATAACGCCGATTGAGGAGCACACATGCATCTTCACGCTTTTCCGTTGTATCCGCGAGGTGAACATTGACCGCCTTATCGAAACCACGAGCGGCGAGCGCGGCGCGCTGCTCTATCTGCACGCCGGCAGCCGTCCAAGGCGTCGGCATGCTTGTCCTCGACCCAACGTACGCTGCCTGCTGCAATGTCACGGTAATCCCCCAATAGCTGATTTAGTCGATCGAGCGACTAATTCTGCAGGGATGTTCCGTATACGGTTATCCTGTCCCTACTGAATGCGGGGCAGTATTGCCGACGAAAATTAACAGGTGCTACCCAGACAGACTTAACGTTCGGCGAAACGTTCTTATTCTGGGATTAACGATATGTGGGAGCAAGCCGCTTACTGACGCATCAGCGAGCATACATCTAACGGAGGATATCTCTAACCAATCACATATCTTTATGAGAGGCTCAGTGATAAAGTGCGCTTGACACTGTTGCGATTTCGCAAGTCGTTGACCCTGCGAAACGGCTACCGTCCATCCATACCGCATGACGCACCGTATCGTGGGCCCAAAACGGGCAAACAATTACGCCTGCGTCACAATCTTGAGTTGCAACAAACCCGTCTTCGAAAATGTCGATCAGGGTGTCAAGAGAACGATCGGTGAGCATATTCAACTAACCATCTAACGCCAAACTTGTTCCAGGGATATTGCCCAAGCAGAGCGGTACGCCCGGATGTGTCGGATTTCAATGTGAGCGCTATTGATTACCACCTGCCCCAAAAAGCCTTTCAGCAAGTAATATAGCATCTTAGAATGCAGGAAGTTCTGATATTTTATTCGCTATATAGGGATTTATTAGTCTTTAAGTTTAGGTCAAGTAGTTAGCTAAATGTGTTGAAATGCATTACGCACGATGGCCAGCATCGCGAAGGCCGCTACCAATTGCTGAAATTGTCAACGCATCGGCGGCATTCGGTTTGTGATGGTGGAACCACTGCCTTGCAATGGCGGCAAATGCCCCCTTTGGGCAGCTGGCGGGCGAGCTGCGGCTTGAGGCTTTTCGATGTCAGCAGATGACGAAACATGACAACACTACGCATCGTTTGCACTTAATATCCCGCCGTCGAATCGCCTAATCGGCACGATTGTTCCGATATGGAACAGTTTTAAAAAGGCTTGATGACCGTTTAAAGAACATTGGAAGGCTGTATTTTGACCAGCTGGCACTGGCTCCAGATGGCAACCGAATGCCACCCCCTCTTAGGCCCCCGTACATTATGGGGACACGGACTCACGGTTGGCTGCAAATACCTGATTTACCGCCGATAGTTTCAGAAACGCCCGGTTCTGTAGGTAATCATAACGGTGACAGAAACGTGCGGCGCGAGGGCCGCCAGCCCATATACGGTCGAACAATGGCGCCGAATTTATCGCCAACGCCGTCCAGAAAATGGGTCGCTTCGCGACGCACTTCTCAATGGCGAGATCTTCTACAATCTCGCCGAAGCTAAGGTGTTGATCGAGGCATGGCGAAGCCATTACAACACTGTCCGCCCCCATAGGAGCCTTGGCTATCGACCGCCGGCCCCGGAAACGGCGGCGCCGCCATATCCGGCCTCCGGTTCCGCTTCGCTCCACCTCCTCCCGGATATGGCGGCGGCAAGCATAATCCACTAACAATCAACACGGTCCACTCGGTGGGGCAGGTAAGCAAAGGATCTCGCGGATTTCCAAGCCTTGCTCGGCAGGCGTTGCGTTAAGTGCAAAAAAACGAAGTCATCCTCCTCGAGCTTGCGGGACGCGCACAGCCGAAGATGGCCTAAACGGGCATATTTAGCAGCCGGCGGGAACTCTCTTAGTGTAGCATGGTTCGCGTCATCATCATCACGTTTGCCACCGGAGACCAAATGGACCCCACCGTGTTTCTGGTCGGCTTTGCGATCATGTCTGTATCATCGCTTGCGTTGTATGCGAAGGGGTCTAAGCAACCTGAAATCAGGCACCACACCTACTTCCATGCGGTTGTCCCTTTTATCGCCGCGACCGCGTATTTAGCAATGTGGTTCGGGGTCGGCGACATCACGACCCCTGACGGCGTGACCACCTTGTCGGCACGCTATGTGGACTGGACGATCACGACGCCCATCCTCCTTACCGGTCTCGTCACGCTCGGGCTCCATGAGCGTGACCGCTCCGCAGGCTTTATTGTCTCTACGATTATGCTGGACGGGCTGATGATCGTGACGGGTCTGATCTCGGCGTTGAGCACCACTTCCGGTGCAAAACTTGCCTGGTTCTTGTGGTCCTGCGCCGCCTTTGCCGGTGTACTTTATAACCTGTGGGTGCCGATCCGCTCGATCAACACCGCAGAAAGTGGTCCGATGGCGAGCGCCTACACCAAGAACCTGACATTCCTGTCGGTTATATGGTTCCTCTATCCGATCGTATTCGCAATCGGTCCTGAAGGTTTGAAGTCGATTACGGCGTTGGCTTCGGCGTGGGCGATTCTGGTGCTCGATGTCGTCGCCAAGGTGATATACGCGTTCTCGTCGGCCTCGAACATCGAGAAGGCGGAGCAGGAAAAGGCTGGGACCGTCCGAAGCGCACGGTGACGTCCCCCGCTGCGCGGCTTGGCTGGGGCGCTTTCATTACCCTTGGGATGGGTGCCGCCTGCCTCTCGCTGCCCGTGCAGCTGGCCTATGCAGCCGTTTCAATTGGTGTGCTCGGACTGCCGCATGGAGCAAGCGATCTCGCGATCATCCCGCAAAGGCAATGGTCTGGATTTCTGACGTTATATCTGCTGTGTGCAAGCTTAATTTTAGTGTGGTGGATGGTCGCACCGTTTACCGCGCTGGTTGCTCTGCTGTTGTTATCAGCAATACACTTTGGACTCGACGATGTTCCGCGCTCACGGCCTATTGAAAGGTTGAGCCGGGGAATCCTGATGGTGGCAGCTCCAGCGCTGCTGCACCATGCACAGTTGAGCGGCCTGTTCGTGGTATCGACGGCTCAGCCCGAGAACGCCGCCACACTCACGAGCGTCATGGCGGTCCTCGCGAGCGTGGGTTTGGCCATGTTGCCACTGGTCTTGCGCGGTTACTGGCAAAGAGGCGATCGACAGGGCATGATCCTTGTCGCCGCAGGAGTTCTGGCACTGCTGATCCTGCCGCCGCTTATCGGCTTTGCGATCGGGTTTGTTTTGCTGCACGCACGCGCTCAACTAGGGGTGCGGATGGCGATCCTAGGCTGCAAGAGCGTTGGCCGTTACCTTAAGATAACCTCGCCTATCATGGCAGGCGCGTTAATGGTTATTGGGTCTGTGGGGGTCTTGTTCGCTGAGGGCAACGCGCCTGGGGCTCGGACGCTATTTGCAGGGATCGCTGCGTTGGCAATCCCCCACATGCTAGTGACGCCGTTTTGGAGGGTCCGTGCATAGTTTTATCGCACTGCGGTCGCAGCAATGCTCATCGATTTACGTTTTTCTAGGCCCTGTTGATACAGTTTCTTAGCCAGAGCTTAGCAGCGGCGAGCGAAAGAAAGCCGAGGAAAAAAGCAGTGGTTTCATCGTGCCGGGTTGCGATGCGTCGAGATTGCGCCCCGCATTGCATAATGCCTCGATGACCAGGCCAGAAGCGCATCACGATCGCTTTCGAATATATCCGCCATTTCAGTCCTCCCCCTTTACCTGGATCGCGCAGCGCACCGCCTTCTTGGCCTTGCCCGCCTGCTTGCGGCAGGCGTCCAGCGCATCCCGGTTGGCAAACACCAGCCGGTTACCTGCCAGCACACCGCCAAAAGCCTCTGGCGACCCGGCACGCATCAGCCGCTGCCCGCCTTCCCACATCGGCATACGGAGTGCACGCGCCGCCATCCATTCGGGCCATAGCCAGCTTGCCGGCATGGAGCGCACGATTGGACCGGCGAGGACCGCCCACAGCAACATGCCTGCCGCGAAGCCTGCTGCAAGACTGGTCAGACTGTGGATCGGCGCCGATTGGGCCCCCCGGCTATGTAAGGCTAGACGCAGATTCAATAGCTTGGGGAGATTCTACCGGGGTCCCGCTTTCGGCGCCGATCCACAGCGCAGAACCTACAAAAGTGGTCCTGCGAAGTCCGACGACTTTCTTGGATCAATGAGCGGCCCGTGATTCATCGGCTGACTCAGCGAACGATGCCGCATCAATCGTGGCATATGCAGCTTGCAAATTATACAAGTTTTTAGATATGGCGCGTATGGATGATAGTAGGAACGAACCGAAGGATATCGATTTCGTAGATACCGCTCTCGACGATCTGCGAGCCTTCCCGGCCGATGCACGGCGCGACGCCGGGTATCAACTCGACAAGGTGCAGCACGGAAAGCAGCCCGACGACTGGAAGCCTTTTCCAACGATTGGGCCAGGAACACGCGAAATCCGTATTGCAGAGGATGGCGACGCATTCCGTGTGATGTATGTCGCGAAGTTCGACGACAAGATTCATGTTCTGCATTGTTTCCAGAAAAAGACGCAGGCGACACCGAAGAAAGACATCGATCTCGCAAAGAATCGGTACGCCAGCCTCAAAAGAGAGTTCGGAAGATGAAGACTCAGACCTTCAAGAGCGTGTGGGACGCAATCGAAAACACCCCCGAGGAGGCGGAGAATATGAAGCTCCGCTCGGCTCTGATGCGCGATCTGCAAAAGCATATTGAGGCTCGTGGTTGGAAGCAGGCCGAGGCAGCGGAGGCGTTCCACGTCACCCAGCCCCGGATTTCCGATCTGCTACGCGGCAAGATCAGCCTGTTTAGCCTAGATACGCTGGTCAACATGGTCGCTGCTGCCGGCCTACACATCGATATGCGGGTCATGGAAGCCGCGTAAACGCGACCCCTTGATTGCACGCCACCATCGACGGGGCAGGATCGCCGAGCAGAAAGGTAGACCTTTTTGCCATGTGAGGCACATCTTGTCGTTGGCCTGCCAGAGCACGACATTGTTGTGCCCAGCATCACCCGGCAGTCAGGCCCAGCCAATGCCCAAGAAATTTCGTGTCGTCAGCGCCAAGCCTAAGGGCGCTACCAATCACTGCAATTTCAAATTCGGCATTTCGTTTATTCCGATGCCTTCACCTCGATCGTGCAGCGCACCGCCTTGGATTTCGCCTTGATAGCGGCGACACGGCATCCGTCGATCGCCTCGCGATTGTCCCTTGCCAAATCGGCGGCGCTGACGATCGCGCGCCAGCTTGGGGGCGATGTGCGCTGCATCAGGTGCATGCCGGCCTCCCAGGGGGTCGGCTCGGCGACGATGCGCGCCGCCATGCGCTCGGGCCACAGCCAGCTCGACGGCATCAGCCGCACCATCGGTCCCGCCATGATCGCGTAGAGCAACAACCCCAGCACCAAGCTGCCGAGACCGGTCCACAGCAGCAAGCGGTTCTGCTCGTCGCCGCGCCGCGCCGACCCCAGCCGGTCGGACAAGCTGCCCGCAACGTTGCGGAGCATCGTGTCCGTCGTCCCGATCTGATGACGCAGTTCGCGCACGGCCTCTGTGACGGCGGCGTTTAAACGCTGTCCCATCTCCTCGGGCGTCAGCATCATCGCCGGACTCTTGCTCATCGCGCCGATCTGGCGGACCAATGCCGCCAGCACCTTCTCGGTACGTGCGAGCGTCGGCTCATAGTCAGGCGTGTTGGCGGACTCCCGCGCGGCGGTCAGCCCTTCGATCGCGGCGCGCAGCAGCGATA
>NZ_JH594428.1:24072-36030 GCF_000242835.1 Sphingomonas sp. PAMC 26617 | reverse complement strand
CAACAGCGCTGGAGCCGGACGAACGACCGATCACCTTTGCGGAGAAATGGTAGATCGCCATGACGAGCGTGCTTCTACCTTTCTTAGCGCAGATCGGCAACGATCTATAAGCGCGCACTCACAATCCGCTTCGCTCCTCGTGACTGACTTGGTGCTGTTCCACTCGTTACCGCTTTACCCCGATGCTGAGTGCGATAGGATGCTTGTTACCGGAGCATAGGGTAGCTGGCCGATGTATCAGATGGCGGCAAGGGGATCAGCAAGATGAGCGACCAGATCCAGATCGGCGATTATATCGCAGCCATCGCTACCTCGCCGCTTGCAGCGTTCGCCAATCTTGCACCCTGGGAAATTACCAGCCGGTCACATGAGATTGTCGCCGTACTCTTGGACGATCTTGATGCTGGCTATCGTATTTCCGACAATGTCGCTGTACATAAAACCGCCAGCATAGAAAGAGGCGTCGTACTGAAAGGCCCCACGGTCATCGGACCCTACTGCTTCATTGCGAGCGGCGCTTATGTTCGCGACGGCTGTTGGCTCGGGGAGCGTTGTACGTTGGGCCCGGGCACTGAACTCAAATCCTCGTTCTTGTTTTCGGGGACTAAGCTGGCGCACTTTAATTTCGTCGGTGACAGTGTGCTGGGGGCGGGCGTCAATCTGGAAGCTGGGGCTATCATCGCCAATTTCCGGAATGAGCGCGATAATCACGCCATCGTTATTGTGCTCGACGGTATGCGAATTCGAACAGGGGTCGAGAAGTTCGGAGCACTAGTCGGCGACGGCGTGCGCATCGGCGCGAACGCAGTTGTCGCACCCGGCGCGCTGCTTAAGCCTAGGACGACGGTGCCGCGTTTGGGTCTGGTGGACATGGGATCACATATGGGGGCAATCTGATGCTGCCGCGGCGCGTTGGTACTGGAGGAAATATGCGTAAGGTTCGCGATTACGATGCCGAGCTGAAGGCACTGAACGACAAGGCACGCTCGCTCAAAGCCAAGCGGGTCGAGCAGCTTGGCCAGCTTGTTGCCGCAACCGGCGCCGATGCGCTCGATGCCGAGACACTTGCTGGCGTTCTGCTCGACGCGATTGCCTCTAAAGATCTTGCGGCAAAGGAGGGGTGGCGATCGAAAGGCGCTGCTTTCTTTCAGCGGCGCGGGCGCAAAAGTGGCGGCGATGCTGCGATCGACGGATCGGGCGTTCCGGCTGAACCAGGCGGCGACGTTGCGGGCGGAAGCGGCCGGACGGCGTAGCGATACCCGGACCTGGGTCGTGCAACGCCGAGAACGAACACGCCACCTGATCGAGCTGGGCGGCCTTGTACAGAAAGCCGGGCTGGTCGAGCTGACCGACGACGATCGCGCCACAATCTACGGTGCGCTACTCGATCTTGCCGGACGCGCGCGGGGCAACAATGCAATCGACATCCTTGCACTGTGGAAGCGACGCGGAAAACGTGCGTTTGACGCGGAAAACGACGGGAGCGAAGCGCAATGAGCGATATCGCTATCGAGGCGATCCGGGCAAAAGTCTGCGCGATAGATTTCGTGCGCGGCACACCAGCGGAGATTGCTCTGTGCAGCGATGACATTGCGGGATCGCGCGCCAATCTCCTGTCGACGACATGATCCCGACGCCAATCGAACATTGGAAACTATGCCCATGCCTGCGCCCAGGCAGTTTGCCGACCATGAAAGCCGCCATCGTCACGTCATGAAAACGGCGTAGACACGGCCAGGAGGATCAGCCGATGCGCTCGATAAATCCCTTGTTCGACAATGCGGTGATCGATTGCGTAGCGACTGATCGGCAGCCGAGCGTCCAGGAACTGTTTCGTGTCGCGCAGCGCATCTGGTCGGATGGCGCTGCCGACCGTTCGGCCTTCCGCTGGAGTTGTCTTGCACCTACCGATACCAAAAAGCTGCTCGCCCTGCGCGCCGCCCAGATTGCTTTGTCCGGGTCAGTCGCGCGGAACGAGTAATCGCAATGTCGGCTTATTCGGTGATCGACGGCAACTTCAATTTGCGCTGGTGCGGCGGACCCGGCTCTTGCGCCGTCGCTTGTTGTCCAGGCTTCCGGCCCAGCCCAATTTTTTTCGCCAGGGCGCGCCGCGTTTCCGAATAACTCTCGGCCACGATCGGGTAATCGGCCCTGAGGTTGTACCGGTCTCGATATTGCTCGGGTGTAAGCCCATGTGTGCTCAGATGGCGCCGCAGCATCTTATACGGCTTGCCATCGATTAAGGAGATGATGTGATCCTTCGACGCCAAGGATTTACGCACCGTTACCGCAGGCGTGAACTGCTCGGGCGCAGCCTCCACAGCCGACATGTTTGGTTGGTCGATCAACCCAGCGACGCTGTCGTGCATCCGGCTGAGAAATACCGGTACGTCCTCAGCCGCGGCGCGTGTGTTGGGATTGCTTAGCCACGCGATCGTCAGCTCTGCTGCGAGTTCGATCGCATTGGGGCTGGTCGCTGTTTCGGTCGTCATGAGGAAATCTTGTCCTTAAGCGTCTTTGCCGGTGTGAACACTACCTTGGTCGACGCAGCAATCTCCATCGCCTCGCCGGTCCGGGGATTGCGACCAGCCCGGGCGGCTTTGGCCTTTCTGGAGAACTTGCCGAACCCGTGCAGCGACACGTCCTCGCCCCGCGCGACCGCATCACCGATATCGCCGAACACGCGGTCGATTAGCGCTCGAGCCTTGGCGGCACTCAGATCGCTTCCCTCGGCAATGCCTTTCACAAGATCGTCCAGCTTCATCAAAGATCTCCCCGTAAAGATGTACCGGGATAATCGTTCCCGGCTCGGGCGCAACAGTTCATCCCCTTTTCCAGGCAATACGAGGAAGATGCAGCGGGTCCGGCGATGCGGTTAAGACGTTGATGGAAAAACGATATCGGCTATCGATCGTCAGAAACTGGCGCCGGCCTTGCAAGGAAAAGGGCCGGTTCCCTCGTGATCGACAAACTCTGAACCGCGCCGGCTTTTCCCACCAGAAACCCGATCCCGAAATCGGTGCGCGCTCGGTCCCCACCGACCATCTTTTCTTGCGGGTTCAATCATCTTGCGTGAACGGATCGATATTGTGCGTTCGCCGCACCGATTGTGGTTTGCTTCTTACCGAACGTGCGCTCGCTGTGTCGGTCCGTCTTATGCAATGTAAGAAGGAAGCTACCACTTATTGCAATTCCGGGTGATCATCATTGCGAGCCGCTATACTTACACCGATCGTATCCGGCTGCTCTACACTGGCAAGGCCCCGTTTGGATCGCAGGAGCCGCTCAGGCGGCTGTAGCTGCCCCTGTGGGGCCGACAGGCCCTCGGATGGTCCAGACACTCATGGTAGCGCCTATTGGGGCTTCACGGCCCAAATGCGAGCGCTGCGGCACCTCCCCGCGGCCAACACTTCCTCCCCTTCTGGCTTTGCTCTCGGCCGGGCGACAGATCGGCTGCCTGGCGACAACTGTTTCCGCCAGAACGGCCATGTCATCACGTTCGCACCCACTGGCTCGGGGAAGGGCACGGGGCTCGTAATTCCGACCCTGCTCGAATACCCCGGCTCTGCGCTGGTGCTGGACGTGAAAGGCGAGAACTACGCCGTCACTGCTCGCGCGCGTCGCGCCATGGGTCAGGCGGTCTGGCTGCTCGATCCCTACGGGGTAACGAGCGATCGTGCCCATGGCTTCAACTGGCTCGATCGCATCGATCTCGAAAGTGAGGATTGCCTGGCCCAGGCGATGACGATCGCGGATGCTTGCGTGATCCCGGCCGACAAGGGCGGCGACGATCATTGGGACGATACCGCCCGTGACCTGATCCGGGGCGTTGTGCTGCACGTCGCCGGCGTGGACGCAGATAAGCGGAACATGGGCGAGGTTCGCCGGCTGCTAGCCTCCGGTGCCGAGGAGCTGGACGATACGCTTGCCGCGATGATGGTCAGCGATGCCGCGTTCGGGATCGTCGCGCGCGCCGCCAACACCTTCTCCGGCATGGCCGATCGCGAGCGCGGTTCGGTGCTGTCGAGCGCCAGACGCCACACCGCCTTCCTTGATGATCCTCGCATCGCTCGCACGCTGGCGCGCTCGGACTTTGCCCTGCGCGATCTCAAGCACACACCGATGACGGTCTACGTCGTGCTGCCGGCCGACAAGCTGCGGGGCGGCAATGCCCGGTTCGTGCGCGAGCTGGTCAACGACGCGCTCGCCGGGGTTATGGCGGACACGGTGACACCGTTCCACAAGGTCGCCTTCCTGCTCGACGAGTTCGCCCAGCTCGGACGCATGACCGCGATTGAGGATGCGATCAGCCTGGTGCGCGGGTTCGGGGTGGCGCTGTGGCTGTTCCTCCAGGACATGGACCAGCTCAAAATCTACCCGAAAAAGGGCAGCCTCCTCGCAAACGCCACCAGTCAGTTTTTCAACACCAATGATCTGGAAACGGCGAAGTACGTTTCCGACATGCTCGGCAAGGCGACGATCGAGTACGAGACGGCCAACCGTGGCAAGAGTGGCGGCACCAATCTTGGCACCGGCAGTCATAGCATGAACCGGGGCAGCTCCACCGGGGCCAGCCAGCAATTTGCCGGGCGCGAGCTGCTGACGCCGGATGAGGTCATGCGCGAGCAGCGCGCGATCGTGTTCGTGGCAGGCGAACCGGCTTGGTTGTTGGATCGGATCGATTACCGCACCGACGCCGAATATCGCGGACGCTTCGACCCCAATCCCTATCACGTTGGGCCACGGGCATGATCTGGATCGTTCTGGTCGCGATCGTCGTCGGCCTGATCCTCGGCCGGCTGATGGGTTTTATGGCCGTCGAGTTCGTGGCTCGGCCCTTCGCCATTCTGCTCGGTTGGGCCGTGGGGTTGTTCACGGCCATCGCCGTTTGGGGGCGACGGCTGTGAATAGGCCCTCCACGGAAGGCTTCGACGCCATCATCATGTGCGATCCTCGCTCGCTCATGATGATCGGGTGGGCCGATCGGTCGGCCGAGTGGGTCCGCCCTCCCCTTCCGGTCCTCGTTCCCGATGTTATTTTCCGGGAAGCGTCAGACGGCGAGCGACTGGGCAGCAATCTCCTGTCGCCCGTTATGGTCCGCGAATGGGCGCGAGCCTACGCAGACGATATCAGGATCGTACCCACCGCCGCCGGGACCGTCATCGACACGATTCAGAGCCATGATTCCGGAAAGCTTACCCGTGTCGAGGCGGCGGGCTGGGAGGTAATTTACGATTATATTGGAGAGGTATACCGCCGACGCGCGATCACCTCCTATTCAACGCCCGGCCTGCGTTCTCCATGGTCCGATATCTGGTGCGAGCCTTGGCAGCTATCCGCTTTCATGCCTCTATTCATCGGTTCGAGAATGTTTTCCGGCCCAAGCCGATCACACCATTTTCCGAGGTGAGAACTACCGGCACGCTAATGGTGAGTTTCGGAGTAGGCGTTCAGCAAACCATTAGACCGGTCTAACGGCACAGACACACACACCTATCAGATCGTCTTGGCTTTTTCGGAGGCCTGCGGCCGACAGGCCGTCTTGGTGACGGCATTAGCCGGCACGCAACCAAGGCACATTGGCCTACCGGCCAATTCCGCATGTGCCTATGCGTTAAAAGATTCTATTAAATATGAACTGTTAAGAAGGTTAAGTCCGAAAAACAGGGTGAAAAAGCTTGGTTTGCTATAGCTTTAAGAATTTTCCCGGTGGGTGAAACCCCGTGATTCGGTGGGTGAAACCCCGATAGCGCAGTGGGTGATCCCCCGAAGCAATGGTGGGTGAAACCCCGACCGCAAACCTTGTCGCAGCCCCAGTTATCCACAGATTGGAGACAACAGGGCTATGTCGAAAGGTCTTGAGTCACTGTTCGAGCTATCAGCTTAGTGGGTGAAACCCCGATAGCTTAGGAACCGGTGGGTGATACCCCGATAGGTCAGCGCCGCGCGAGGAGGTCCATACGGGCATCGACTTCCTCGGTTCGCCGACGATCGACGTCGAAACGGGTCCGACGCTGCTCCTCAACTCTCATCTTCTCGGCAAACGCTAGTGCCTCAGCCTCACCGCGCAGCTTGAACAGCACGGCCGGACTTTTGTCAGTCGTCTCGGTCAACTCCATCGCATACTCGGGAAGCTGGTCGGCCTCGATCACCCGCCGAAGCATTCGATTAAACTCTTTGGGCTGTGCGTCGCTACCGGTTTTGTCACGCAACACCTCAACTCGGCAAAGCCATCCACCGCGCTGCGTCCCGGCGTGTTTACGCGCTATGCGATACAGCGCCCGTTCCAGTCCGCCGGACAAGAGAAAATAGTCGGGATGCATTGTGAGAAGCGATTTCTCGTTCACGATGCCGTCGTAAACCCAGTCCGATAGAGTGAGCGTCATACCACGAGGCTGCTCCGTGTCGGCGTCGGTATCGAAGGTCCAGCTATCAAGCCAATTGAAGCCGGCTTTCTGCCGGCGTGTCGTCGCGCGGATCGAGGTCGTAATGGATGTTGTCTGGAGGCGGAGAAGTGCCGCTTGAAGCTCCTGATAGTCCCGGCCGCCAGTGCCGCGCTTGATCGCACGCAACAGGTCATAGGGCGTGGTTGTCAACGTGCGGGACAGATCATTCACGCCCTGCTGCTTCATGCGATTCAATGTCGATGCTGCCCATATCAGGATATCAGCGTCCCAGATCGTCGCCATCCCATAATCAGGGATCGCCTGTACACGCACCCATGCCTCACCATCGGGGCTTCGGTACTCAATCGGCTTCAAGCGCTTACGTTTCTGGAGGGAGAAGAACGGACGCTCCATCACCTCCCGCTGATCTTTTAGCGGAAGATCGCCAAGCGCCGGGATGAAAAGATCGAACTCGCGATTGGGGTCGCGCCGCTTGCTCATGGGGCAAACCTAGCGTGTCCCCGCTTGACCAAATACTGACGCAGCAACCGTTCCGTAATCACGGTCAAGGGCTCCCCGCCCTCTTCCACGCTGAGTTGCCGCAGCGTGCGATGCATGTCTTCGGGAATATGGATCAGGACCGGCTTCTTGCCCGGATGACTGCTCCGGCCGGCGGGCGCAGCCTTAGCATTGGTTTTGCTGACAGTAGCCCGCTTTGCCGGCACGTCAGGCTCGACCAGAGGAATGGCAGCCGGCGTGGTTGCCGGTGCCGGCGCGGCTTCGGGTTCATCATCAAAGATGCCGGCGAGCGCAGAAACCTTCTTCGCCATCAAGCCACCTCGCTTACTTGCTTAGTCGTATAGCCGCTTAGTCGCTTAGCTTCTTCGTAAGCTGATCGCAACTCGGCTGCCGCCTTGCTGTCCGGCTCTGTCTCCGCAGCTGTTTTTCCAAGAGGCGTAGCTTTGTAGAAGTCCTTGCGGAAATGAAGGCGGCTGTCGAACATCGTCACGCCCTTGGCCGAGAAGCCAGCATGGGCCTCCTGCCCCTCCCCGCCCTGATGCGGAACCTGCGTCAGAATCACGGCAAACGGCGTACCGGCCTGCTGTACCTGCTTGATGGTTTGCAGAACCGAATGAACGTCCAGCCCGCGCGGCGCGACAGGTATGACAACAAAGTCGGCCTGCTCGGCCGCAAGCATGGCTATGTCCTTCGAGTTTGCGGGCGTGTCGATGATTATGAGATCGATCTTGCTGCTGGCCCGCCCGCGCGAGATATGGAGGGGCAAGCCGGCGACGCTGCTGTCCTTCACCATCACATCATCAGACTCGCGCCGCTCCGACCAATAGAGGGCTGATCCCTGACGATCGTCGGCATCAAGAATGACGACGGACGCTCCTTGCCGTGCCGCCTCGACGGCGAATCCGGTTGAGAGAGTGGTCTTAGACTGCCCACCTTTTTGCGCGATCACTGCCCAGACCTGCATATTCGCTCCTACTAAGCTTATAAGCTGCTTATATCGCTTAGTCGCTTAGCATTCAACCGAGCCAGTTTTCTAGCTTAGTCGCTTAGTGGCTTAACATTTTTTACGCGATGTGAGTGAGTGAAATCAGCGGCAGGAATCGCCCAAACCCGGACGTTCATACTCGGAGATGGCCCGCGCATTGCGGACATTGAGCGTTTCCATGCCGTATGCAATTGCGCTCCATTGGGACTGCGACTAATCGCAAGCATAGGAGCATTCAAAGTCTCCCCAACGCCGACCGCGAATAACGATTGGGATGGCGACATTGCGTGCAATTCCATAATTTCCGTTGCCTGCAGCGCGGCGATAAACATACAAAAAGAAAGGAGCATTGCTCGCCTTAGCGGCGCGATCGATATCATCGAACAAAATCCGACCGTGGCGGCACCACCTGTCATCGTGGTCGTACTCGCCAGTCGGCTCCCGGTTATACTCGGATGTACAGGTCGGAAGATAACCGTTCACATCCGTGCACGCCGCCGAGAGGATCGCTGGCGAGCTTGCAACAAACCGTTCTAACTCCGGTGCCCAAAAGCGATCGGCGAACGCGTTCAATTTTGACGTAAATCGCTCTGGCGCCGATTTTGCGATCGGAAGGTAATTATGATCAAACAGCATAGCTATATCAAGCGTACCGGATTCAAGCGCATTCTCGGCGATAGCAACAAAGTTGTCTCGTTCACGGATGGCCAAATCGATGTAGGCGTGATCATGGGTAAGTGCGCCAGCCTGGACTGCGTCGTTGAAAACGCAATTAGCCGTAACCTCCATTTTTAATACTTTTGCACGGGTGTTGTCGATGCAGACGGCGTGCTGTTTTGCCGCTACGGAATATCCGCTCAGGCGCTCTGTCACGTCATTCACGCTCGTATGGATATCGGCAGTATGACCGGCAACGTCGGAGGCCTGTTCCTGAACGCGTTGAACAAGATCTCTCGCTTCGGCCATTGCTTCGAAAACGATTTTAAATTGGTCCTCTGCATGCTTGCCGCTTTGGACGCCCTCTACGATGCTGGAAACGAACTGACTTGCCTCTACAGTCAATTCCTCAACCGTACGCGTGATGGTCTGTGTCGCTGCGCTGGTATCATAAGACAGGCGCTTCACCTCGGCAGCAACCACAGCGAAACCGCGCCCTGCATCGCCTGCCCGAGCCGCCTCAATGTTCGCATTCAAAGCAAGCATTTTGGTCGTCTTAGCGATATCTTCGATCGCCTCTACAACGTTGCCAACCTTTTCGATGGCGTCGTTAAACCGAACCATTCGAGAGCCAAGCATCGTGATGAGGGCAGTCAGCTTGCCAAATTCGGTAATCGACAACGTAATGGTATCGTGGCTTTCTAAAATTCGGTGAAGCGTTGACTCGGATAAAGATCGCGTAAGATCGGTTGCGTGGGATATGGCTGTCTGGCGGCTCTGAAGCTCGGAGATGACGGTGTTGAGATCGTCCAGTGCAGTGAGCTGCGTAGCGATACTAGCTGTTACGCTCAGCATTTCTCCAGCAGCGTCGGTGCATTCGATCGCGAGATGTCCAATTTCTCGAGCGTTCGTATCGAGCTGTTCCTGGTTCGAGATTTTCAGGTCTTGTCCCATCGGAAGAAAACTAGACGGGCACGGTTAATAATCGATGAGGATGCAGCATGGCGTGACCCCCGTCTTTCATGCACCGGGAACCAGAGACCAGCCGTTGTTGTCGCGCAGGAGCGCGGTCAAAGCACGGGCGGGTTTAAACCCGCCCGTGCTTTTCGAGTTCGGCAGCGAACTCCGCCGGGGTGGCGTAGCCGAGCGAAGAGTGCGGCCGCTCGGTATTATAGTCATCGACTTAGCGTGCGAGGATCGAGCGCGCCTGGCGGTAGGATACCCGCGCAGGAGCACTGTCACTGCAAAGATAGCCGTTTTAGGCTACGGCAGCGTTCGCTCTTGGCCGAACCAAAAGCCGCCGGACCGCTACCCACCACATTGCGACGTCCGGGCTTATTCGCTTAGTCGTACATTCGCTTAGTTCTTATACGGAAGTCCTTGCATGGCGGTGTTGCCAGCGAGCATCCAACCACTCGAACTCCACCAGCTCGGCATTTCCAATCGCAGGAGGCTCGCCTTTGCGCCAGAAACGGAGCATCTTGCCCCGATCGTCCAGCTCAGTTTCTGTCACCACCGCGCGCACCGCCTGGATGAATTGCCCGTGGCTGAAAACATAGACCGGGCTTGGTGAGGGCAGGGCGGCAAGCCGCCCCAACGCAGCCTCGGCGTGGCGTAGCAGCGCGCCAAAACTCTCCGCGTCGTCGCCATCGCAATAGGCCGGGTCGGCCTGGCCCCAATACCGTACCAGATGCGGTGCCCGATCGGCCGCCAACGTGCCGTTCCAGCGGGAGGGTTGGAGATAGGTGAACTCCTCGATCGGCCACTCCTCAACAGGTACGTTGGGAAAACGCTCGATCGTCGGGGCCGCTGTCTGCTGGGTCCGCAGGAACGGCGACGTCACGATCAGCGATGGTGTTTCAATCCAGTCCGTCGCGACCTGACGTGCTTGGTTCCAACCCTTCCCGGTCAGCTCGATCGTCGCCAGATCATAACATGGTATGCCGGCGTTGCCGGTGCTCTGGCCGTGCCGGATGAATGTGGCTCTCATGCCTTCCCTTCCTTGGCCGCAAGCTCCCTCAGCCCCTTGTAGAGGGTGGTTCGGCTTACCTCGTAGCGTTCGGCCACGGCCGTCACCGTCGCGTCCGGATCGGTGAGCAACAGCCGTGCTTCGCGGAGCTGCTTGAGGGTAAGGGCAGGGGGCCGGCCGCCCGATCGCCCGCGAGCGCGCCCGGCCGCCAAGCCGGCACGGGTACGTTCGCTGATAAGGTGGCGCTCGAAGTCGGCGAGGCTGGCGAAGATATTGAACACCAGCTTGCCGGACGCCGTGGTGGTATCGATAGCTTCGGTGATGCTCTCGAAAGCAACGCCTCGCGTTGCCAGCTCGTTCACGTTCGCGATCAGGTCAGGAAGCGATCGGCCGAGCCGGTCGAGCCGCCACACGACCAGCGTGTCCCCGGCGCGCAGCGCTTTCATGGCATTTAACAGCTCGGGTCGGTCGGCCTGCTTGCCGGATGCATGTTCCGAATAGATCGGATCGCACCCCTTCGCGCGCAGCACATCGAGCTGGGGTGCAAGGTCCTGGTCGGCCGTGGACACGCGCGCATATCCAATCCTGCGGGTGCCAGCATGGTCGGGGAGGGGGGATGACGTCACGTTCAACATTCAATCCGTACAGCACGTTTTCTACACGTAGTTTCTCGCACGGGTTGTTGAACATTTCAACGCCAGAAACGACTAGGTTTTAGATTTAGATATCAGTGCTAATTGGCACGGTCATAGCAGCGATAAATGTCACGTCGGAGAGCATCGTAGGGTTCTCGCAAGGGATGCTGTTTTAAAATTTAATTGGGCAGGCCCTTATGCCTTCAAAACTTTGCTCCGGCAGTCGACAATCAAAATTCCAGGCTACCTACGACGCACCCTTGGACATACCGGCTGACCTCTTGAAATGTGATATAGAGGATAGACATCAAAAGTGCTGTTGCTATTTGCGCCGTTTCCCGTCGGAGTTAACAAATGCCCGAGAACAATCTAATTGCTCTGACTGCGGATATCGTGTCTGCGCATGTCAGCAACAACGTCACGGCTACGGCTGATCTGCCGGGTCTTATCAAGAGTGTTTTTTCAGCGCTTACCGCGACTGCTAGTTCGGTCGCGCCGTTGGCACCAAAGCAAGAGCCGGCAGTCCCGGTTCGCTCCTCCATCAAGCCAGATTACCTAGTGTGCCTGGAAGATGGCGCGAAGCTGAAGCTTTTAAAGCGTTATCTGCGCACGAATTTCGGGATGTCTCCCGACGAATATCGTACAAAGTGGAATCTTCCGAAGGACTACCCCATGGTAGCACCGGCCTACGCCGAAATTCGGCGCGCACTAGCCTATTCCATCGGGCTCGGGCGCAAAAAGACACCGCGCCCCAGCTGAGCATTGCGACTTTAACGAGCATTTCTTAAGCAAAACGGGGACCAGTTA
>NZ_JH594428.1:6155-23256 GCF_000242835.1 Sphingomonas sp. PAMC 26617 | reverse complement strand
GATCAATGAGTCGTGACCCTAGGCTGGTAGGTGTCATCGGACATAAAGGGCTCCATATGGCTGGCGAACCTGTATACCAAAGACACCATGGCGGACGACGCAAAATTGTTCAGGGAGCGTGCGGCGGCCGAGCGCTTGGAGGCAAGTACAGCTGTATTACCCAATGTTCGAGATCGAGCGCTTCGGTCTGCTGAACGATGGGACGAAATGGCTCGCCGCGCTGAGCGTACTCAAGCGTTGTCCGTGGGACGAAAAAGTTAACCTGAAAGCTCAAGAAAACCATGGTTCGGCGAGAGTGATGGCCGCTCCGTCCCAATAAGCCATTCCTTCTGACACAGCGAGGCGAGGCGATCGGCATTTTTCAACAGCCCCGGCCGCTTTATGGACGTGCCGAGTGTCGATTATGACCAAATGTCAGTTCCTCGAAGTCGACTTATGGGGTGAGCTGCCCCCTGTGCTTGCTCAGCGGTATGACTGCGAGGCTCCGCGCGCGACGCCAAGCGTTGCTATCCTATGACCACACGCCGAGAAGCGGAAGACGCGGCACTGGCGCTTGCCCGGACGCCAGAGCGCATCGCGCGCGAGGATGACGATGAGTTCGGTACTATGCTGATTCAGCAAGCAGCCAAGCTCAGTACCTATGCGCGCCGCTTAACCGGCAACCCGGTTGACGGCGACGACCTGCTACAAGACACGTTGCTACGATGCTGGACGGCCAGGGCGACTTTTATGCCCGGCACCAGCATGGCCGCGTGGATCCGGACGGTGATGCGCAACAGCTTTCTTACCGGCCGTCGACGCGCACGATTTCAGGCCGACATGCCCGAGGATGCATTCGACCGACTGCTAAGCGTGAGCGAGAACCAGTCCGCGTCTGTGAACCTGCGCGACGTCGATTGGGCGATGACCGAGCTTAACCTTGAGCAGCGCGAGGCCGTGATTATGGCAAGCCAGGGCGTGACGATAAAGGAAGCGGCCGAGCGGCTGGCGATCGCGCCCGGTACCTACAAGAGCCGTCTATGGCGCGGGCGCGAGCGGTTGCGGAGCTTGACCGAAGACCGCGCGACCCCGCTCCTATCCGACCGTCGCGCGGCGGAGCAGAAGCCCGAGAAGCGCCCGTGCAAACGGGAGCGCCGGGACTGGACGGGCGTGATGATCGGTTAGCGGTTAGACCGATCACAGCGTGAGTTGCGCCCGAGTCTGATGCAAAAATCAAAAGTTTTGCATCACGCTTGGAACAGCGGAAATTCGGCATTGCGGTGATGCAGAAATCCGATGCGCCGCCGATCGCGGATTTCACGGCTTAGTTGATTGCGGTCTGGCAGCTTTCGGCAAACAGTTGCGGTATAGCAGGCATTACGAACAGCGCGTTTTTACCCATAAGCTTGCGGCCCAGCCGATAGATCGCTCGGTAATTCGCGGCATAGGGACCGCAACCTAGATGTTCGAACATACTCTGGACTGTAAACTACGGGGACGGCCAATCGTTTCTTGTGCATGAGCTCCCCACGATTCTCTAATAATTATGGTGGCACACGGCTCCGCCGCCGGTATGAAAGTTGGCATGTATCGGACTCGCAGCTGATATGACGAAACAGGCCGATTTCCTTTCCACACGGGACCGCCATTTACGTCTGGTCGCCGATAGTCCGATTCCTTCGGTGATCAGTGATCCGCGGTTGCCCGACAACCCCATCGTTGCCTGTAACGCCGGCTTCTGCGAGTTAACCGGGTATACGGTCGAGGAAGTCGTTGGGCGCAACTGCCGCTTCCTGTCGGGCCCGGCGACTGAGCCGTGGCTGACCGAGGAGATCCGTCGCGGTGTACGAGAGCATCGTCCGGTGCTTGTCGAAATCTTGAACTACAAGCGCAACGGTCACCCATTCCGCAACGCCGTTCTTGTCGCACCGATCTACGACGAGAACGACGCGTTGCTGTATTTCCTGGGATCGCAAATCGAGATTGATTCCGCTGCGGCGACCCCGTCGAGCATGCGGCGCATTCGCGCGGACGAGATGGTTAAGGCGCTGTCGCCACGGCAGGGTCAGGTGCTTAAACTCGTTGCGAACGGTTTGCTCAACAAGCAGATCGCAGCGGAACTCAATCTTGCGGAAAAGACCGTCAAGATGCACCGCGCGATTCTGATGAGCCGCCTAGATCTGCACACGACTGCAGACCTCATCCGCCTCGCCGTCGAGGCGGGTTTTTAGAGGCGAACTAACCCCGCTACGCCACAAAGGGCGTATCGCCGGAGAACCCACACAAGCCCAAGGAACCGAGTCGGCGACCTAAATGACGACAATTAATCGCTTTCTGCCGTCCCGGTTGTTGCGAAAGGGTTCCCTTTCGCAAGATCCAGAGGTCAGGGTCGTGTGTCGCTCTCGGTGACATAGCAGTGTAGCACACGATTGGTCTCGGTATGGTAGCCAGATCCCGGGTGTGTTCTTTGAACCAGGTCACGATATCGACATCGAGGCGAAGCGCGACCGGCTTTTTGAGAGGATGGTAAAGCCCTGGCCAACGAGCATGCTGCCACGCTTCGGCCGACATCTCGGGGATATCAGTTGTGTCGATCTGATCGTCAGGCAGGGTAGCAAGCCGATCGAGCTGGTCCTGCAATTCGGGGCTAAGTGCCTTCCTGCTCATAACGTTCCTTCGTGCGACGTGGCCTTTCGGGCGCTGATGATCCGTATGCGATCTTCATTATCGAGCTCTGGATGGCTGTGAGCGACG
This sequence comes from Sphingomonas sp. PAMC 26617, assembly GCF_000242835.1. NCBI lineage: Bacteria > Pseudomonadati > Pseudomonadota > Alphaproteobacteria > Sphingomonadales > Sphingomonadaceae > Sphingomonas > Sphingomonas sp. PAMC 26617. Next base: position 20,523 of record NZ_JH594428.1, on the reverse strand, counting down.
ACCAGAATAACGACGGCGCCGACCGTCCCAACGGCGTGCCAGCGTTGCTCCTGTCCCTGGACACGATCGGGCAAGATGACATGCAAAGGGTCATTCCAGACCTCCCGCGCCAGCTCGAACGACACGCCATGCTTGGAGAGATTCGAAATGGCTTTTTTGTCGTCTTCCCACTCGAATGCCACAAACGCCTCCTGTATTTACAGATATGTAAATACAGGAGAACAGTCCGTTATCACGTTTTTCCGGTTGCTCCCGGACGATTGCGCATAGCGCGCCACAAGGTAGACCGGTGGTTTTTCCGTCTCAAGTTGCAGCGCACGAAAGGCTTAAAATAAGGTTAATCTCAGATGAACCATTTCTCAATCTGGCGCGTATCTCGCTCAGATCGGCGGCCAAAAGGCCAGCTCCATAAGCCGGTCTTAGGAGGCGATATGAAAAAGGCTCTTTTGGCGGCTTCGGCCAGCGCGCTCGCAATCGCGACGCCAGCACTTTCGCAGACGATGACACCGTCCAACACCAATACGAATAACGGTACGATCGCAGGCGGGAGTGTTGCGACTGCTTCATACAATCCAACCAGCTCGACGACCGGGTCGTATAACCCGACGTCGACCTCGACCGACAACGCAAATAACTCGACCAACGTTTCGGACAGCTCGGCGCGCACCACGACCGACAATGCGAATAACTCGACCAACTACGCCGATAATTCGGCGCGGACATCAGCCGATAATTCAAACCGGTCGACCAATGTTTCGGATAGCTCGGACCGGTCGTCCGGTGTCACCGGGGCGCAAGTCGCGGCCAACAACAGTGCAACCGCACAAGACAATCGGAACATGTCGACGACAACCCAGTCCACCGACAATTCCAATCGATCAACCACCAACACTCCGACGACCAGCAGCGCTTCGGGTGCCCAGGTTGCTGCCAATAATGGCGGCTCGGCTAGCGACAGCCGCAATATGTCGACCTCGAATAACACGCAGATGGCCGATAATTCGAACCGATCCACGACGTCCACGGACAACTCGGATCGCTCGTCCACAATGACCGACAACTCGAACCGCTCAACGACGAACAACACTGCGGACAATTCGAACCGTTCAACGACGAGCAGCGCCGCCAGTGGCGCTCAGGTTGCCGCAAACGGTGGATCGTCAGCGACCGACAGCCGCAACATGTCGTCGACCGACAACTCGAACCGGTCATCGACCGACAATTCGAACCGTTCGACCACGGACAATTCGCGGATGACCACGACCAACAGCGCTGCCAGCGGCGCCCAGGTCGCTGCCAACAACGGCGGAACGGCAAGCGACAATCGCAATATGTCTTCGACGAGCACCGATAATTCCAATCGGTCGACGACGACGAGCTCCGCGAACGGTGCGCAGGTCGCTGCCAACAATGGCGGAAGCGCCAGCGACAGCCGGAATATGTCGAGCACCGATAATTCGAACCGGTCGACCACGACCAGTTCGGCAAACGGCGCCCAGGTCGCTGCCAACAACGGCTCGACCGCCAACGACAATCGCAATCTGTCGACCACCGATAATTCGGATCGATCGGTGAAGACCAGCGCATCGAACGGCGGAACTGGATCGGTAGCCAACGGCGGGAACGCGAGTTATTCGGACACGTCGATGCGCTTTGAACCCGTGGCGAGCGCAGGGACGGGGACGGCAGCAACGTCAAACGCATTCGGCAACAGTGCCGTTGTGTCGTCTGCGACGCTCGCCAGCTATGTAACCGGCGTACGGGTAAACTATGCCGCTCCGTCGGGAAGCCGCGACGGTTCGATCAACAACAGCCTCAGCACGGGCGCGGGCGCGTTCCAGAACTTTGCTGGCACGCAGGCACTGAACATGAACACCGGCGCTGCGGCATCGCAGAATTCGGCAGTCAATGTCAGCGTCTCCGCGGGTACGATCAGCCTCGGAGCACGATAAGCGAAGGCAACGGGGCAGCAGCGTGCTGCCCCGTTTCTTCCTTGGTCCGGAGGTTGAAATGGTAAAAAATTCGCAAGCTCGAGCTATCGCGATGCTCGTCGTAATTGCCGCGCTTTGGCCAGAAGTTTCTAACGCACAAACACAACCCGTAGCAGCCGCATCTCCGATTGTCGCTGAACCTTCGACTGCCCCGTTTGGCGCGGTAAATCCGGTAGAAAACGCAGATCTGAAGGTCGTCACCGGACAGGCCGATCTTGCTCAGGTCGTCAACGCTCAGAATAACGGCGTTGTGAGCGGTAATACTGTTACCGGAAATTCACAGACAGGGACTATCCACTTCGATAGTAGCTCGTTCCAAAACCTGAACGGACTTTCGCTACTGAGCGCTAACACCGGTAACAATGTTTCTATAAACTCGTCCCTAAACGTCAACGTTGCGATTAATCGGTAGATGAAACAAGCAGTCTTTTGGCATCGGGTATCATTCGGGGCGGCAGCGACGTTGTCAGCCTGTTCGAGCATACCATTGCCTGAAGGCGGTGCTCCGCTTAATTATTCTAATTCTCTGAACTTTACGGTGCCGGTGACTAGTTTGATCGGTCGAAGGTTCGAAACCGTGGTTCGCCAGCAGTATGATTTCAGCTGCGGATCGGCAGCGCTGGCGACCTTGCTTCGTTATCATTATGACGATCCCCAGAATGAGCAAAGCGTCTTTCTGGGAATGTGGCATGACGGCGACAGGGCGCAGATCCAGCGCCTCGGTTTTTCACTTTTGGACATGAAGCGGTACCTTGCCGCGCGAGGTCTTGCTGCTGATGGTTATAGAGTCAGCCTTACGCAGATTGCTGATGCCAAAATCCCCGGCATCGCTCTTATCAATTTTAATGGTTATCGCCATTTTGTAGTCGTCAAGGGCATCGATAAGGATACTCTTCTGCTTGGCGATCCATCGCTTGGACTTCGGCGCGAAAGCATTCGTCGTTTTCAGCGCCAATGGAATGGTGTGTTCTTCATTGTCAGTGGTCGGTCAACGGTCGCGCAAGCTCATTTTAATATGGCGCGAGATCAGGTACGAGCGCCCCGCGGTTATGTTTTTCCTGGAGGGGATCCCCTCGATCTAGCGGCGCTTGCTCTCACCCGACCGCAATCAGGGGAGTTCTGATATGTCGTTCGTCACTGCGCTACTTGTCGCGGCATCTCCTTTAATTTCGCAAACTAGCACGCTGCCAGTCCCCGACCGAGAACTTGCGACGATGCGCGGCGGTGTACTTTTGCCGAACGGACTGAATGTCGCCGTCGGCATCGACATTCAGACGCGGATCGACGGTGTCCTGGCATTGCACACCATTTACACCAGCGAACAGCCGAACCCTGGCATTCGGGTCTATACCGATGGCACTAATAGCCCCGCTACCGCACCGACAACCACGACAGTGATTACAGGTGGCAGCGGAATGATCCCCACTGTTTCCGTGGGCCGTTCCCCTACCGGCACTACCATTGTTGCCTCGAGCTCGAGCGCACCGATGACGGTGAACGTGGTTTCGGGTCCTACGTCGGGCTGGCTCGACGCCGTAGGCCAGACGATGGTGCCTGTTGTGGCGAACGGTCCCGCAGTAGCTGCAAGTTCAGGCGTAATTTCGCTTGCAAATGATGACCGCGGCGCACGCGTAACGCTGGTTGCACCCTCGGTTCAGGTCGATCATCTCGTTGGCCAAGCGACCGGAGCAGTTGTTTCCAATACCGCCAGTAACCGGGTTATCGACACCGTCAGCTCAGTCAACGTTGATCTGGTTGGGATTCCTGCTGGATTGTCAGGTGGTATATTAATGGTCAATCGGCTTGCAGCCGACGCTGCGAGCCGTCGCTAATTAAGCTCGCGATAGACGAGAAAAGGGGATGCATATGAAGGAAATGCGGCGGGGCAGCGGCGCGTGCGCGCTAGGTTTTGTAGTGGTCAGCTTGATCACATCGAGTACGGCGTCTGCGCAGATTGGTGTGGCCACTGCTGGCGAGCCGAGCATCGCGGAGATGCGCCAGGCTTTGGCGGCAGAGAGAGCAGAGCTCGACAGGCAGCAAAAGGTGCTGGAGGCACAGCGGGTGCGGATCATGTCCCTTGAGGCCCGGCTTGGCCCCGCCGGCGCATCAGCCGTAACCGGTACCGCTTCCACTCTTTCGCCCGGCGGGGTTCCCTTGCCAGCCTCGCCACCGCCTGCTCCGCCGACGGCTGTCGCACAGTCGGCGTCGGTTCTTAGCAACGGAGTTCAATCTGTTGGTTCTGCACCCGTCGATCAACGGCAGGTCCAAGTTGCGGTCTTGTCAGAACAAGGGGGCATTATCACTAAAGCGGGTCAGCTGACGCTCGAAGGTGATCTGGAATATGCGCGCTCTGATCGCAGCGATGTAGTTTTCCGAGGCGTTCAGATACCCGAAGCGGTGCTGATCGGTGTATTTGATATCAATCAAAGCCGCCAGGACGTTCTTACGGCTGCCGTCGTTGCACGACTTGGCTTGACCAGCCGTTTTGAAATCAACGGCCGGTTCCCGTTTGTCTATCGATCCGACAAGTCGGTTATTGCGCCGGTTGCTAACCCAATGAGTCCGAACGCCGGCCAAATCGATAGCCCCGTCACCGCACGTAACCTTGGAGACATTGATTTTGGCGTGCGCTATCAGATTACCGATGGCCAAAGCGGCGCTCCCTATCTGATCGCTGGCCTTCAAGCCGTAGCGCCGACCGGAACGGACCCATTTGCTGTGCCACGCGATGCGCTCGGTAATGCCCTGCGCGGTGCCACGGGAGCGGGATTTTGGGGCGTCACGCCCAATGTGACCGCCATCCTTCCGTCCGACCCTGCGGTGCTATTCGCTACAATTGGCTATACTCGAAATTTCGGTCGCAATATTGGTCGTCAGATTGGTGGCACGCTCGTAGACCGCGTTCGCCCCGGTGACGCGCCCTCAGCGAGCGCGGGAATTGCGATATCGCTAAATCCGCGGACATCGATCAGCTTTGGGTACGCACATACCTGGGCATTTGGCACGAGCACGCGGCTGCGAATGCTCAGCACAACGGACAATACGCCGGGACCAGCGATCGACACGACCAGTCGTGATCTACAGCTTGGCCGCTTCCTGTTTGGCGTCAGTTATCGCACCAGTCCGAAAACGACAGTCAACTGGAACGTCGAAGTCGGTGCAACCAATGACGCCGCAAACGTGAGGACGTCGCTTCGCATCCCGTTCACCATCAACGCATTCTGATAGCCGCGTCCGCTAGTACGGTTCGGGAAAGGTAGAGGAGCCCGCGGAAGCGATAATTCTCAAGTCCATGGGCTGTGCTCTAGGACAGCGCTATTACTTCTCACGACCTGTTCCGGCCAACGTGGCTGTAGCACTGTTATGATATTGGATAAGCGTCGATGTGGGCCCCGATCCGTTCGTGGTACAAGCTCCTGAAAACGGAAAATAATATAATTTTTTCAAGGTCCGATCGGAGCCGCCGCTGACCTCGAATATATGTTATTCACAAGTAATTAGGTAAATTGTGGCGAGGTCAAGCTTTGATGCTTGTCCACACGTTTCGACCTTCTATCGCTATTTCCAGCGACCGATTGCGAATAAGCATAAGAGGCCCGGGAAACTGTTCACAAAACGGCCGTTTTGAGCACATTGCTTCCCCACCGCTTTTCTCGAAAAGGATTGAGAAATGGGAAAGCGAACAGCTTCCCAAACCCGTCACGAGTATGGAAACGGGAAGCGATCGGCGCCAATCACACACGACAATCCACCTCGACCAGTGTCACAATCACCGGCGATTGGGTGGCAGCTCGCCTAGGTCATCAACTGCGCACCGGCTGTCATCATCTGGCGCAGTTGGTGCTCGACTTCATGAGGCCGATACGGTTTTGCCACGACAAGGGAGCCCGCGAGATGCTCAGGCAGCATATCCGTCTGGTCGTAACCGGTGCTAAAGGCGAAAGGGATACCTCGACCCATCAGCACGTCGGCGACTCCCCACGACATTTCTCCATCGAGATTAACGTCGAGCAAGGCGGCGTCGAAAGTCCCGGTCCGCGCCATCTCCATTGCCTCGTCGAGACGGGTCGCGGGTCCGACGATCTGCCAGCCAAGGTCTTCGCACATGTTTTCGAGCGCAAGGATCAAGAGGTACGAATCCTCGACTATCAGCAGCCGAGGCATTGCGGGCATCGCGTCTTGCACGATTTCGGTTTTCAGCGGCTCAGGTTTGGCTACCGGCTTGACGCTTAGCTCGACGAGCGACGCTCGCGGCAAGACGACGTCGCAAACAACGCCACCCGGCCGATAGTCGATCGTGGCGCGACCGCCTGTCTCCAGCGTCAGTGCCCGTTCGATCAGGCTCGACCCAAACCCGCGACGTGTCGGTGGCACGACCGGCGGCCCACCTGATTCCGTCCATGACAGACCCAGCCCGCCGTCGTCGCGGACCTGCCATTTGACCGAGACGTGGCCAGTCGCGATCGAGAATGCGCCGTATTTCGCAGCATTGGTGGCGAGTTCGTGCAGCGCGAGCGACAGCGCAAGCGCCGATTTCGGGGTGAGGACGGCATCGTCCCCCGCCAATGACACGACACCCGACGCTGGGCCGTAAGCGTCCAACTCCTCGCGCAACATGCCGTCGACCGACACGCCCTCCCATCGGCTTTGGGTCAATAGGCTGTGCGCCTTGGCCATCGAATGGATGCGCTTGTCGAGCCCCTCCACGAAAGCAGTGACCGATTCAGCGCTGCGGCTCGACTGCGTGACCAAAGCCTGGATATTCGCCAGCGTGTTCTTCACCCGATGGTCGAGTTCGGCCATTAGCAGTTTGTCGCGCTCGTGCGCCTTCGCCCGCTCGCGCGACGCTGCCTCGATCCGGCGCAGAACCACCTGCAAAAGCGAGACGCGGAGGTCGAACGCGGAATCGAGTTCCGCTGGTGACCACGGCAGGGCCCGATTTCGCACGGTGTGCTTCCACACTTCGAACGATTTGCGCGGAGACAGGCGCCCATCGCCATCGGGGCCGATGGTGACCGGCTTGGCCGGATCGCCCGCCCATAAGGCCGTCTCGACCAGCTCCGGCCGGAACCACAGGATGAAATCCGACGGATCGCGCGATACCGCGATCACCAGGAGCCCCGATGCGACATTGGTGAACGTCTTGGCCGGAGCGTAGATTTCGCTCAGCCGGTCGGTAGAAAAAATGCCCTCCGTCTCGGTCATGTACGACGTCAGCCATTCGGTCAGCGCGAGGATTTCCGCGCGGGTGGGCGTCGTTCCAAGAAAGGTCACCTCGCCCTCGACGCGCACGGCGACACCGCCCCCTCGCGATCCGTCGAGCGCGATGTCGCCACCGTGGATGAAATCGAGCAAATTGGGTGTCTGCTGTGTTAGGCCGTAGGCATAGTCCTCGACCCCGGCGAGGTTGAGCATCAGTTCCTGAAGGATCTTGCGGCTGGCGAGCCGGGCCTCGAATTGTTCACTGCGTTCCCGCGCCTCGAGCTGGAGCGAGAACATCGATCCGAACAGTTCACAGACCGCGCGAAGATGGCGCGGCAGGACGCGCGGGCTGTTGTGATGGCAGGCGATCAAGCCCCAGAGCTTGCCCGCAACGATGATCGAGATCGACATCGACGCATCGATGCCCATGTTGCGCAGATATTCGCGGTGGATCGGCGAGACGTCACGCAGAATGGCATAGCTCATGTCAAGCGGCTTGCCGGTGCGCGGGTTGAGCGTCGGCATCAGCGGCGCGGGGTCGTAATCGACCTGTGTGATGAGCCGCAGCCAGCTCTTGAGGTAGAGCGCGCGCGCCTGCTGGGGAATGTCGGCGGCTGGATAGTGGAGATCGAGGAACGGCGCGAGTTCGGGTATGCGGCTTTCGGCGATCACCCAGCCGGAACCATCGGCCATGAAGCGGTAGATCATCACCCGGTCATATTGCGCGACGCGACGCACGCTTGCTGTCGCCATCTGGCAGAGATCATACAGCGATGCCGCGCTGCCAAATCCCTCAACCATCTGCTGAACGGCGGCTAGCGGGTCGGCAACGAAGGCATCGGTCATCGTGGCGGCTTCGAACTCGACGACTAAAGCATTGTCGACCCGGTGGGCGCTGGCGTCAAGCGGTTGCTCCGCGACGATCCGAAGAGCGGGGTTGAGCAGGTGGCGAGGCTTAGCAAGGTCGGTTTCCTTGCATAGCGCCCGGAGCAGATTGACTTGCTCACGCGAGAACAGCCCATCGACCGGCCGATCCAGTAATTCGGCTAACGGTCTGCCGAGTAGTCCCTCGGTGTTGCCAGCGGCCTGAAGCACGCGCAGCGTGTCGCATTCGAGCACTAGCATCGCGCCATGCGGCAGGATAGCGCCGGGAATATGGATCGGTTCGCGGTCGCAGTTGGTCAGATCGACCCGGTCGCGCTCAAGGATGGAGTCAGTCATAATTATTGTTCCATCCGGTAAGCCATTGCTCAAACGTCGCGAACGTCGCATTCGCTCCGTCGATGATCGTAGTGTGACGTAGCGTCGAACTTGGGAACGCCGACAAGAGCGCGAGATATTCACGCCACACGGCACCAGTCGCTGCCCCGTGCCCGCTGAAGAACTGCCGTCCAGCGGTTGCCCCCGTCCCAAGCAGTCCGTCGAGCTGGCGCGCCATTCCGCGCCCACCAAGCGCTGAACCTTCGACCACGTATCGCGCGCCCAGAATATGATCCGGCGAAAAAAGCTGCGGGAACGTGCAGCGGGGCAACCTCTCGCATACCTCGTGGCTTACGCCCAACTCGGCCAGATCGATTTCCAGCCATTGCGTGCGTTCCGGTGCGAGCTGCGCTGCGGCCTCGAACGGGCGATAAAAACCATAAAGGCGGCTTAGCAATGTGATGTACGTGCCGAGGTCGATCGTTCCGGCTTGGACCGCGGCGAACCCGACATGATGATGAAGTCGTTCATGAACTTCAGCCGTCGCTCCGCGGAGGGCATCTCTCAGGATCGCCGGAGCCGGAGGCAAGAGGACGATTTCGCCGTTGTCGAGTGTCTGGGACTCTTTGCTTTTCATTCGGATAAGCGATCCCTGCCGTCGTCGATCGTTTTTCCCGGCCCCGCTCATGGTACTCAGCGCGCACGCTAATGTCGTGGACTAACTTGCGGGCACTCGCAGGTGCGACACTGCCGCTAACTGAATTGGCGAGATGCAGGCAGTCGTAATCGGTCTGAATCTACCGGCCAGTGGCAGCGCTTAACGGTCCGATAGCCGCCGCATCAATTGGTCCAAGGTTCTTTGAGTGCCAACACGGGTGCACCGAGGCTTCCCGTCGCAGCGTAATCGATGCACCGATTATTTCGTAACAATATCGTTGTTGGCGAGTTTCAGTCGCATATTCGCAAATATGCGGATGAAAAATGCCGTGTCCGGGCATGGAAAATCATGCGCTGTTACTGGCTCGTTTCGACTTTTTCTGGAGAATGCGGTTGGTCGGGATTGGTGAAACCATTGCCGCCATTAAGCGGCCCTCCGCAGGTTTATTAGTTGGGAACGAAGAAAATGCTGCCAGGATTCGTCTGTCTGAAGCGTTAATTCGTACTGGAGAAGAAAACCGGCAAGCCTTTCAAGATGTCTATACACTAACATCTGCCAAACTTTTCGGTATTTGCCTGCGCATATGCGGCGACCGGCAGGCGGCCGAGGACGTTTTGCATGATGTTTATCTAACGATCTGGAAGAGAGCTGGAGCTTTTGAACCGGAGCGGGGGAGTCCGATAACCTGGCTCGCGACAATCGCCCGAAACCGATCGATCGATTGGCGGCGTCAACAGAAAATAAGAAAAACTGCCTCACTTGATGACGCTGTCGCCGTAGTAGACCCCGCCGCAAGTGCGGAGACGATTCTCATCATGTCCGACACCTGTCGACGTTTGCATATTGATCTGGGAGCGTTGGATGAGAGGCAACGTACTATGATTTGCGCAGCTTTCTTCGGTGGTCTGACCTATGCTGAGTTGGCAGTTCAGCACGGCGTACCACTCGGCACGGTGAAGAGCAGGATTCGCCGTGGCCTCGCTCGGCTCAAAATTCGCTTTGATGACAGTGACAGCCCACGGGTGTAGCCGCAGCGCAGGTGGGTATCAGGGAAAGCTCGCCATTTTGTTATCAAAACTGTTTAGTTTGTGATGGTCGTCCGGCGCGCTTACTCCCGAACAATTGATGCTGTTGTTTACCGCGTGGGCCGAAAACGGGGCAGCCGCGTTAATGTGAATGCAGCCGAAATTTACCGCCGAAGACATTGATGAAGCACGGCGGTGGAACGCCAAACTGGCTATGCTTCCCAGATTGCGAATGCAGACCGCGATCGGACGCGTCGCGCTGAACGTGTTGCTACGCGTAGCGGAGATTTACCCGCTAATTCGCGCCGGCCAGACGAGCGCGAGCCGTAGCCTCAAAACAATCGCGGCGCTCGACCGAAGCGTGAAATTGCGGATATTCCGGCCAGACCAGGAGTGTCGCGGCGTGGTCCTCGACTGCCACGGCGGCGGGTGGACGATCGGTAACGCACGGATGGCCGACGATCAGAACGCCGAATTGGCAGCCCGCATCGGCGTGGCAGTGGTGAGCATCGACTATCGGCGGGCGCTCTCCAACCCGATCAGCGCGCTAGTTGACGATTGCGAGGCGGCGGCATTGTGGACGATCGAGCACGCGCTTGAGGAGTTCGGCACGGACAGGATTATCGTCAAAGGCTCCTCCGCCGGCGCGCATCTCGCGGCGGCGATGCTCCTCCGCCTGCGCGACCGCGGCATGGAGATCAAACGCGTGGCCGGTGTGATGCTATTCTTCGGCCTGTATGATTTTTCAGGCACGCCGATGGTACGCGCCGCCGGACCCGAAACGCTGATCCTCCACGGTCCGACCGTGCGCGCGACACTCTGCAAGCTGACCCCAGACATGACTGAGGATGAGCGCCGCGCCCCTTCCGTCTCCCCTTTGTACGCCGACCTGTCGGGGCTGCCACCCGCGTTGTTCGTGGTGGGTACGAAGGACATGCTGTTTGAGGATAGCGAGCGCATGGCGTCCCGCTGGCTTGACGCCAGTGGTAACGCGGAATTGTTGATTGCCCCGGAAAGCCCGCACGCCTTCAATCGTATGGGCACGAGCGTCGCGAGGAAGGTCGCGCGCTATGTCGAGGATTGGATCTTGGAGCGGCTCGGAGATAATGAGGCGGGCAGCTAGCGGCGATGGATCGGTCGTGCTGACGAACCGTGCCGGGGGGCAGCGGGTGTATGAGCGCGCTGCCTGTGTCCGCTTCGCACGAGAGTTCGATGCGCTAACTTGGCTGCAACCTTAAAATAGCCTGCGTTTATAAACAGGAACGCGCATCGAGCGAGAGGTGCGACATCAATATGCTGGGCCGCCGGCGCAACGGGCGCATGTCGTCAACGTCTGAACGAGCCGAATGCCGGCATAAACGCCGGCCCGATCAGCTACGCGTTCGCGCGCGACGCTGAGCAGCACGAGGCTCTGCGTCGCGAAATTATGACCGATCGTGCCAGTGTAGATCCGGTCTTGCTGGGTCATCAGTACGGGATCTGTCGTCCACCGCTGTGTCGCAGACAGGTCGAACCGCCACGGCCCGCGCATGAAATCGGCCGCTTCCGTGACATAGTTACGGGCGCTGCCGGGAACGCCTTTGTAGTTGGCGCGGCGCGCTCCCTCGGCGTAGAGATGCAACTGCGTGTAGTGACGCTGCAGGGTCTGCCGCACCGAGTTGCCGAGCGGGATCGAAACATCTCCGCCGAGCGTCGACCAAAACTCGCCGCGCGGTACGCCGTAGGTGCGTCCCCAATGGATCGCGCTAGCCTGGACAGTGGCCTGCACCCCACGCCCAACCGGCACGTTGAGCGCATCGTAGGTGATCATAACGTTGGTCGGCAGATGGGTGTTGCCGACCCCGCCGTCCTTGTAATGGATTTGCCCCTCATCATACGGGAAGCTGCGATGCAGTGGCGAACGGTCGACCATGAAGGCTGACACGGAAATCTGCTGCCAGCCATATTTCTCGCTGCCGAACACATGCAGCTTCTCAACCCCGAGCATTTCGCTCGGCTCATAGCCCTGGTCGGGTTCCTCGATGAAATCGGCCGCGAACGGGCCGGGCAACAGAACGTAGGCGCGGCCGAAATTCTGCACGAACTTGCCGACTCGCCAGGTACCGTAGCGGGCGTAAAGTTCCTTGAACTTGCCGCCGACCTTGCGGCCGGCTCCCTGATTGACGAACAGATCCTTGTTTGGATCGTCCGCTGCGCGAGGCTGGCGCGCCTTGAACTGGAACAGGCCGTAAAAATTGAGCGATTCGCTGGTCGCGACCGAGATGACCGAGTCGAAGCGCAGATACGGCTGTGGCCCGCGATTGGGGCCATCATCAGCCGCTATTCCCGAAAACTCGAAATTGGCGAGCGTGTCGAGGGTGATCTTGGGGTAGGACTTCACAGGCTCGGCACCCATGCCCGTGTCGCCTGCGTCGCCGCTTTTGGTTTTTCCGGCCTGCATCGTGTTACCGTTGGTCGAGCCAGCCGATTGCGCAAAGGCCGCGGGCGCAAAGCCCACTGCGGCGAGTGCCGCGATCGCGCCATATCGCCTAGCCGACATGACGGCGCTCCAACGCGGGGCCGCTCATCGTCATTGCCGGCATTTTAGAGTCCGATCCCTTTTCCTTCTTCGGGTCGTACACCTCGATCGTAGCCATCATGCCTTTGTCCTCATGTTCAAGGATATGGCAGTGATACATGAAGCGTCCAACGATCCTGGGATCAGTGAACGCCATACGGATCTTGACCTCGCCGTGGATTGGCACGTCGATCGTATCGCGCAAGCCCACGAACGGCTGCGGCGTGCCGTTGATGCTCACCACTTGAAACGGCACCTGATGAATGTGGAAGACGTGCAGCTCCTGCGAGGCGTTGCGGACCGTCCACTCCTCGGTCGAGCCGAGCGGTACGCGGATGTCGGTGCGTTTGGGGTCGAAGGTCTGGTGATTGATGAAGAACAGGCCCGAGGTCACGTCCTCGGAAAAAACGACCAATCGGTGTGCGTCGATATGGTCGGCGGGCACTGGTAACTGCTTCGGCGCGTTGACGACGATCGGCCCGAGCGGCGCGGGTGCTGGGCGTAACGGATCGGGCGTAACCATAACCGATGCCATTTCTTGTGGCGGCGACATGTCGCCAAGCGGACCGGTATCTGTCTTCTCCTGCGTTAGGCTATAGCGCCCAGGGGGGCCAGCCGTCGCCAGAACGTCGACCCGCTCGCTCGGGCCGATCAGCACTTCGCTGGTCGGCTCTGGCGTTACCAAGGGTCGAGCATCGCGGCCAAGCACGGTAAGCGTCACGCCTTTGGCCCTAAGGCGAAAGTAGCCGTCCGCGGTCTGCCCGCTCATTCGCCACAATTGCGTTTCGCCCGGCTGCATCGCGATCTGCGGGTCGAGCTGACCGTTGATCGTCTTGATCGTGCCGTGCGACGGCTTGGGCACGTGGTTGAGATGGCCGCCCGGGTTCGGCGAGAATTCTTTCAGTGCCATCAGCCGCTCGACCAAAGGCTTGGTCACCGGCACCTCGTCCTGAAAACCTTCTATCACCAGCGTGCCGCTTAAACCGCCCATTATCTGGCGCTCAGCGAAATCGTGGCCGTGCGTGTGATACCAATAGACGCCGGGCGCGTGATCCTTCGGGATGGTGAAGACGTAATCCCAGCTTTCGCCCGGTGCGATCATGTGCATGGAATTGTCGCCGTGGCCCTCCGGCGTGATCGACAGGCCGTGGAAGTGCACATTGGTGATCTGCGGCAGGTGATTGACGAAGTGCATCCGCAACGTGTCGCCAGGCCGTAGGCGCAGCACCGGTCCTCCATAATCGCCATTGTAAGTCGCGCCATCGATCGTCTGACCACCAATCATGACATGCGTTGGTTGTGCCTCGATCGTGACCGCAAGAACCCCCCGGACGCTTCGATACTCGGGCGGGGTGCGGAGCGGTTGGACAATGCTTTGTTTTGGGTTCGCACGCGCGCGGGCAAAGACCGCATCATTTGCGAGCCAAAGCAATGCTGAGGCCGCGAGTGGGGCGGCAGATCGATAGATGTTCAAGAGCAATTCTCCGTACGTACCAAACTCCCCACAATCGGGATGGTGCCGTTTTCGTCGACTAAACTCGATTTCAAAGCCCCAACTGCTCTATGATTGACGTTACGCAATGGCGACACCGAACACTCAACGTGTCGGCAACCCGTGACCGTCTACGCCGCTGCTCACGACTTTTCACACGCTCTGTTTAAATTTTGCATCAGGAATGACCTGGCCTGGCGGGAAGCTGCCGTTATCGTCGGTTCGCTTGCAGACTGCGGTTGC
>NZ_JH594428.1:0-4201 GCF_000242835.1 Sphingomonas sp. PAMC 26617 | reverse complement strand
GAACAGAAACGGACCTAATCAACGAATATCCGCCCTTGGGCAACTGCGGAATAGCCGCTTCTCTCAAAGAAGCTGCCGTTGCAAGAGGGACCCTTGTTCGGAATAACAGCAAGTCCGCTTTCAGGTGCTACACAAATAGTTCGGAACGTCGTAGTTTGGGCAATTGCCGATCGCCCGTCTTTGACGAAAGCACAGCCGATCGCGAACGACCGGGATTAGTGGTTACTCATGCCGCCAATAACAATATCAGTCTGCTGGCTGTTGAATTGCACCGTTTGTTCCCTCACCCAATTAGCGATTCACCAAAATGTGGTTTTGCCGTGCATAATGCTCAGAATTGTCCACTAAAGCTCGCGCCAACAATCCCTTGAAATATGGTTAAAACTCACGCAAATTTTGGTCCCGCGCCTTCGTTCCTGATTCGATTGCTTTAGCTCCGCGCGGCAATGAAAAGGATAGCATAATGAGAGGAATGATCTTGCGACGCGTCACCACGCTAGTTGCGAGCGCAGCGTTATCGGCCGCGTTGGCCCCCGCTGCTCAAGCGGCGAGGATCTACTCTACAACGCTGCTTGGCAGTAATGAGAACCCCGCGGTCGTAACGGGGGGGACGGGGTTGGGGCAGCTCACGTTGGCTGACGACATGAACAGCTTCAGCGTATTGATCAATTTTAGCGGGCTCACCTCCAACGCAGTTGCCGGCCACATACATTGCTGCGCAACAGCCAATGGCAATGCGGGAGTAGCTATTGGATTTACGGTGCCGAGCGCAGTAGCCGGTACGATAATGGGCACTTACGATCTGACGCTTGCGTCATCTTATACGAGCGCATTCCTGATGTCGTCGGGCGGCACTGCCGCGAGTGCGCAGGCGACGTTTCTCGCGGGGCTGGGAAGCGGACTGACGTACTTGAACATTCATACGATGATGAATCCGGGTGGCGAAATTCGTGGTCAGGTTGGCGCCGTCCCTGAGCCTGCGACCTGGGCTATGATGCTTGCGGGCTTCGGAATGATGGGCGCCGGAATGCGCTATCGCCGTCGTTCGATGACGACCACCTTCGCGTAGGATAGCCGCCCCGAAGTGCACCGAAAAAGCCACGGTCGAAAGGCCCGCGGGTTTTTCGGTGCACGACCGCCCACTGTGTCGCGAATATGCTAAGTTTTGCGACCTCGACCCAACTAACGTGTTTGCGATGGTTCTAGTGTCGTAAAAGTCGGTTGCTAAAGTCCGGTTTTTCGATACATATTGGCGCCATGCTGATTGGCTATGCACGCGTCTCGACCGATGATCAGGATCTGCGGCTACAGCGTGCCGCGTTGAAGGAGGCGAGCTGTCGCCGCACCTTCGAAGAGAAGGGGTCTGGCGCAAAGCGTGATCGGCCCGAGCTGGCGCGGATGCTCGATCAGATTCGCGAAGATGATGTGGTGGTGGTGACACGCCTGGACCGGCTCGCTCGCTCGACCAAAGATCTCCTCGATATTGCCGAAAAGTTGAACGAAATCGGCGCCGGCCTGCGCTCGATCGCTGAGCCCTGGGCGGACACGACATCGCCGGCCGGGCGAATGGTGCTGACCGTTTTTGCCGGCATCGCCGAGTTTGAGCGTGCCTTGATCCACCAACGCACCAGCACTGGCCGGATCGCAGCAAAGGCAAGGGGGGTTCGCTTTGGACGGCCGCCCAAGCTGACGACCGAACAGATTGCTCTGGGCCAGCGCCTGGTCGGCGAGGGTACCTCCGTGCGCGAAGCGGCAAAGCTGCTCAAATGCCACCATGCTACACTGTATCGGGCGCTGACCGCTTCGGCGTCGGGATTGGAGGCCTGATGCCGATCCGCCCCGAGCATGTGTTTCTATATCCGATCGACTGGCCGCAACTTTCACAGCTCATACGCTTTGTCAGGGCAAAGGGACGATGCGAACATTGCGCACGTCCGCATGGACAGAGGGTGTTTCACATGGGCGATGGACGCTGGTGGGACAGGAGCCGGCTGTGCTGGCGGAACGGCAGGGGCCGGCGCGTGCGACGACCTGTTGAAAACATCCTCGCCCAAGGTCGTTGGACACCGGTGGTGCTGGCCTGCGCGCACCTCAACCATGATCCTACTGACAGCGCACTTCACCATCTGGCGGCGCTTTGCCAGCGCTGCCACATGATCCATGACGGCCCCGAACATCGGCGACGGCGCTGGATGAACGCGCATTATCGACGCGCGCTCGGCGACCTATTTTACGGGCCATATCCGATGCGGGGTGCCGATTGGATCACCCCGACCCCGATCAGCATGCTCGACGACGGCCAATCGATGTACGCTCACATTCGATAGGAGAAGATCTTACCCGCCCCCGGCTTAAGCCTTGGCTAGCGTATAGGCTTGAACCAAAACTTTCTCCGGCACGTGCCAGGCCCCGGCGATCTTACGGATCATGGGGAGCGTGAGGGCACGATGACGACCCAATATCTCGGTCGCTCGTGACTGCCCGATCAGCGCGGCAAGTTCGGCACGCGTATAGCCGTTCATCTCCATTGCCGCCTCGATCGCGCGCACCGGATCAAGTGGCTCAATCGGCCAGCGACGGCTTTCATAAGCCTCGACCAGCGTGGTGAGCACGTCGAGCCGATCGCCGACGTCGGTACCTTCCTCTGCTCCCCATAATGCCTCGATTTCCCGCAGCGCGGTTTCGTGGTCCTCGTCGGTCCGGATAGGATGAATATGCATCACACCACCTCCAATAGGCATAATTAAAACAGGCTCACCGTCAGGGCATCAATCTTGTCGTACTCGGCATGCGTCCCAACGAATTTGATAAAGGCAATCGCCCTCTTCCAGTCGAACGCCACCACCATGCGATAATCACCGCCTGCCACCTCGAACCGTACCCGCTCGCCGTTAAGCGACTTCGCTTTCGAAAAGTCGGCGACGACGTCCAGGGGGCTTTGCCAGGCAGCCGCCCCGGCGACCTCATACCAGTGCCTCAAAGAGGCTTCTGTCATGGGGTGCTTCGACCAGAACGCGATCAGCTTGTTCCTGGCGATGATCCTCATATCCACCGACATAGCATTTCCCATTACGGGAAACAACGGATCTCCCGCATCGGAAGAGATCTAATGTCGTATGCGCGACAGTCCCGATATCGTCGCATTGGGAAAGGATGGGCGGGATTAAGAGCGGTTTACCAGCCACGACATAATTGCGGTAGAGAACCGGCTCGGTCATGCTGGGGACGAGATTGCGAGGTTGAGCGCGCATGGTCTCCCGGCACGGGCAATCGTAGGGGAGATTATCCGTGCCGGAAGTAAAGGACTCGTGCTCGGGGACGAGCGACGCGCCGCGCTCGTGCCTATAACTGAACCGGGCGGGATTGCCAATGTGATTGGATATGCTGGCACTGGGAAATCCGCTGTATTGGGAGTGGTGCGCCCTGGGTAAGAGAGGGCGGGGTAACAAGTACGCGAAGCGGGCTGGGTGCACATCGACCAAACGGCGGGGTGATGCTATTTTGCAACGCATCATGAACGGAACGTAACCTTCCGTTAAGTTCTATGAAACATGTCATCCCACCGAAATATTTTCGGCCCAAGGGCTCGATCAAGACGAGTTGGGCAGGTCACAGGCCGCCGCAACCGACGTTTTCGACATTCCTATGGGGGGACATAATGCGACACAATCTTCTTCTTGGCGCGGCTGTAGCGGCGCTAATCGTTCCGGTTGCCGTAAGTGCCCAGGAAACCACGAGTCAGATCCGCGGCGTAGTTACCGGTGCCGGAAACCCCGTCTCAGGTGCTACCGTCGATGTCCTTGACGTAAATTCGGGGACCAAGTCGCAGTCGACCACCGGTGCGGACGGTACCTTCAGCTTCTCTGGCCTGCGTTCGGGCGGCCCTTACACGGTCACCGTGACGAGCACGGCGGGCAACAAGACCGTCACCGATATTTACACAGTGGTGCAGCAGGTTTTCAACCTGCCGATCAATCTCGACGCTAGCGCGACCGCGGCTGAAGGCGGCACCGAAGGCGCCGACATTGTCGTAACCGCGTCGCGTGTCCGCGGCGCCGGCACCCGGACCGACGGTCCGCAGACGATCCTGACCCAGGCGGACATCGCCAAGGTCGCCTCGGTCAACCGCGACATCCGCGACGTCGAGCGCCGTGATCCGTTCGCCACGCTCGATCGCGGCAGCAGCGGCGACCGCGGCGGC
>NZ_JH594427.1:56443-61935 GCF_000242835.1 Sphingomonas sp. PAMC 26617 | reverse complement strand
CGCATCAAGGCGGTCAACAACAAGACCCGAGTAAGCGTCCGGTCTGCCCCGCCTTGCGGGAGGTGTGATCCGCAGGCCACAGGTGCGGCACTGTGGCAAGCACCGGTGCGGCACTATGGCTATGATGATTATCGAGGGTTCTGGCACGGGCGGGGCGGAGCCGCGTCGGCGGTTTAGCGATGACGACAAGGCGCGGATCGTCTCGGAGGCGATGATGCCTGGGGCGAGCGTTTCGGATGTCGCGCGGCGTTACCGGGTCTGTTCTTCGCTGGTGTCTCGCTGGCGGCGCGTGCTGCTTCGCGACGGTGTCCCGGTCGAGGCACCGCGGCTGCGCCGGCGCCGGCGTTCGTGCCGGTGGAGGTGGCGAGCGCGTGTGCCCCTCCTCAGCCGGAGCCCCTTGGACCGGGAGTGGTCGAGGTGATCTGCTCTGGTGGGCAACGCGTTCGCCTTGCACCACCCATCGACGCGCGGGTGCTGAAGGCCGTGCTGGCTGGGTGCGGGTGATCGGCCCGCCGACCGGCGTCCGGGTGTATCTGGCAGCTGGCGTCACGGATATGCGCAAGGGCTTCGACGGGCTGGCGGCGCTCGTTCAGCAGCGGCTTGGGGTCACTGCACGAAAGTGAAGTTTACGTACGCTAGGATCGAACGAACGGCGAACACGGAGGATGCTAACGTCGGAAAGGTATGACGACACCTTGGTCGATGAAGGCGCGCATACCTTCTTCATCGACGGTCTGACGAAACGCGGCATGCGCCGCATCATCAGTCGCGAACAGGTCGTCCCAGACCGTAGACGTTCCATGCTCGTTTTCGACTTCGAGCGACCAGCCTGGCTCATTTTCCAACCGAATGATGTTCACTCTCACGGTGACGCCCTGCTCGGTGACGATACCAGACAGGCTCGAGGTGACGATGTTAGGATCGCGCTCGTGCATCGCTCTTTCCTTATACTTTGACTGCGGTTTTGGCAGCGGTGCCTTCGAGAGCCTTGTATAGCGCGGTTTTGCCAACCTTGAGGCGCGTGGCCGCCTCGCGGACAGTCAGCCCTGCCGCGATATGATTGCGCGCCTTGCGCAATTTGTCAGGCGTGATGACCGGACGTCGACCGCCAAGGCTCCCTCGTTCCCGCGCAGCCTTCAATCCGGCGTTGGTGCGCTCGCGGATTAGATCGCGCTCGAACTGGGCAAGCGAGCCGAAGATGTTGAACACCAGCATGCCGCCTGACGTGGTGGTGTCGATCTGCTCGGTGAGCGAGCGGAAGCCGACGCCGCGCGCGGCGAGTTCGCCAACCTTCTCGATCAGGTGGCTCATCGAGCGGCCAAGACGATCGAGCTTCCACACGACCAGCGTGTCGCCAGCACGCAGATAGGCAAGCGCTTCGGCCAGCCCCGGCCGATCGGTCTTCGCGCCAGAGGCGTGGTCGTCGAACGTGCGCTCGCATCCGGCCGCCTTCAGCGCATCATGCTGCAGCGCGAGCTTCTGATCGCCGGTCGAGACCCGCGCATAGCCGATCAGCGCCACGGTCGGTCCCGATCTGTCCGTTTTCCCATCGATTTGCATTCTTGTCCGAATCGCCATCGCGGGTCCAGAGTTGACGGACATATTCATGCTGGCCGCCAGAGGACCGTCTGACGGACAGGGCGGTAAGGGTTGTGGCGCATGGCAAGGCGGCGGTTGCTGACACGCGAGGCGCTCGCCCCGCAATACGATCCCCCGACCGACGAACGGGAAATCGCCCGTCACTTCACCCTCAGCCGTGACGATCTCGATCTTGTCGGCGAACGCCGGGGAGCGTCTAGCCGGCTCGGGTTCGCGCTGCTGCTGCTTTACATGCGTTGGCCGGGCCGCGTGCTGGAGGCCGGCGAGAAACCGCCGCACGCGATCCTCGCCTTTATCGCCGAGCAGATCAATGTGCCGACACCGGCGTTCGACGATTACGCCCGTCGCGATGAAACCCGCCGCGCGCATCTCGCCGATCTCATGCAGCGGTTCAGCTATGCCGCTTTCGATCGGAATCACTTTCGCGCGATCGTGGCGTTCGCGATGCCGGTCGAGCAGACCGTCGCCCAGCCTCTCCTGCTTGCCGGCACCGTCATCGATGAGTTGCGACGACGCCGGGTGCTGCTGCCGCCCCCGGCTGTCATCGAGGCGATCGTCAGACACGCGCGTCAGCAGGCCGAACAACTCACCCATGAAATCCTGACCAACGGCATTGAGCCGGACAAGCTCGCAGCGCTGGACGCCTTGCTGACCCGGCGGTCAGATCAGGGAACGACATGGCTGGCCTGGCTGCGGAACGTGCCGCAGTCGCCGGCAGCGCGCAACATCCTGCGGCTGCTCGAACGGCTCGATCATGTCCGGACGCTCGGCCTCGACCCGTCGCGCGCCGCCATGATACCGTCGGCAACCTTTGATCGATTAGCCGACGAGGCAGTGCGGACCACGCCGCAACATCTCGGCGAGCTGGCGGCCATGCGCCGCCACGCGACGCTCGCGGCCGCGGCCATCCGGCTCGAGGAAAGCCTGACCGACGCCGCGCTCACCATGTTCGACAAGCTGCTTGGCAGCATGGTGCGCCGCGCGGAAAACCGGACGCGCGACAAGGCGATCAGGACGGTACGCGAAATGCAGGGGCATCTACGTACTCTGACCGATAGCTGCCGCGTGCTGATCGACGCGCACGCAAAGGGTATCGACTCCCTTGCGCGTATCGGCCCGTTCGATTGGGAACGGTTCGGTTCCGCTGTCGCTCAGGCGGAAGTCCTCGTCCGCCCCGAGACGATCGACCGCACGGCCGAACTGATCGAGCGACATCGCACGGTGAGACTGTTCGCCGGGCAATTCCTGCGGGCGTTCGCGTTTCGCGGTGCCGGACCGGTCCAGGGCATCCTCGACGCGCTCGCCATCATCGCCGATCTTTACCACAACGGCAAACGACGCCTGCCCGACAAGGTGCCGCTGCGCTTTGTGCCGGCGGGCTGGCGGCCCTTCGTGATCCACGACGGCGTCGTTGATCGCGCGGCCTATGAACTCTGCGCGCTGTCCCAGCTTCGCGATCGGTTGCGGGCCGGCGATATCTGGGTGGCGGGCAGCCGCCAGTATCGCGACTTCGATAGCTATCTCATTCCGCTCGCCACTTTCGCGGCGCTGCGCGAGAAGGGGCCGCTTCCGCTCGCGATCGAAACCGGGTTCACTTCTCATATCGAGGATCGCCGCGAACGCCTGGACCGCGCGATCGAGCGGGTGACGGTGCTGGCCCGGCAGGGCGAACTACCGCAGGTCCGGCTCGACGAAAATGGGCTGATGATCTCGCCGCTGAAGGCGATCACGCCCCCTGCGGTAGAGATCGCGCGCCGCACCGCCTATGACCGTCTCCCCCGGGTGAGAATCACGGATATTCTGCTCGATGTCGATGCGTGGACCGGCTTCGGCGACTGCTTCACGCATCGGCGCTCAGGCCGTCCTGCCGACGATCGCAACGCACTGCTGACCGTGATCCTCGCCGACGGCATTAATCTCGGTCTGACCCACATGGCGGACAGTTGCCGGGGCGCGAGCCTGCGCCAGCTCGCCCATCTGCATGACTGGCACATCAGCGAGGCTGCCTATGGCGAGGCGCTGGGACGACTGATCGACACGCACCGTGTGATGCCGCTTGCGGGACTGTGGGGCAGCGGCATCAGCTCGTCGAGCGACGGGCAGCAATTCCATGCAGGTGGGCGTGGTGCCGCCATCAGCGACATCAACGCGCGCAAAGGCAACGAACCCGGCGTGTCCTTCTATACGCATATCTCGGACCAGTATGACCCGTTCGGCTCGCGCGTGATCGCCGCGACCGCGGGCGAGGCCCCCTATGTCCTCGACGGTCTGCTGTACCACCAGACCGGGCTGTCGATCGAGGAGCATTACACCGACACAGGCGGCGCGTCCGACCATGTATTCGGGCTGATGCCGTTCTTCGGCTACCGCTTCGCGCCACGCTTGCGTGATATAAAGGAGCGCCGCCTGCATCTGCTGCCCGGTCAGGAGGCAGGGCCGTTGCTCGCCGGCATGGTCGGCGATCCGATCGCACACGACCACGCAGCCGCGCATTGGGACGAACTGCTGCGGCTCGCCACGTCGATCAGAACCGGAACCGTCACGGCCTCGGCAATGCTGCGCAGGCTCTCTGCCTATCCGCGGCAGAATGGCCTGGCGCTGGCGCTGCGCGAGATCGGGCGGCTTGAACGCTCGATCTTCATGCTCGACTGGTTGCAGGATATCGATCTGCGCAGACGCACCCAGGCAGGGCTGAACAAGGGGGAAGCGCGCAACGCGCTTGCGCGCGCATTGTTCTTCAACCAGCTCGGCGAGCTGCGCGATCGCCGGTTCGAGAACTAGTCCTACCGCGCCTCCGGCCTCAACCTTCTGGTCGCCGCGATTATCCTTTGGAACACCCGCTATCTCGAACGGGCACTGGCCGATATGGGAGCGCCGGACGACATTGCCCGTCATATCGCACCGCTGGGCTGGGAGCATATCGCGCTCACCGGCGACTATAGCTGGGAGCGGGACGATCGACCGGGGCCGATCAGTTCCGGCCGCTCCGCATTTTGCCCTCGTTCCTCGCAGCATGAGGCCCTTTGCATGTCTGGAAGCGCCCATTTGCGGGCGCCAAGGGGCAGCGATTATTATCCCGAAAGCAGACTTTCGCTCGCGGCGTTGTATATCTGGCACATGGCGTCCCAATCACCCTGTCTTTTGCCGATCGAACTCACAGGGACCGACGCCCCAGACGTTGCGAGCCTATATAGCCGTTGCGCCGACTACTTCCTTTTGCAGAATGGGGCGGTGTCCACACTGGCGGATGCTCACGAGCTTTTTACCGACGTGCCGCCTGAAAAGGATTCCCGCGATCAAATCGTCCTAGGTTGGAAGGGGGCAGACGGCCTATATGCAATAGCGGCGATCCTTCGCGATTATCCCCATGATGGCGCATGGTATCTCGGCTTCATGATCGTCGATCCTGTTCAGCGGGGTCGAGGTGTTGGCCGGTCGATCTACTCGAAAGTCGAAGACTGGGCCGCTGCGAGAGGTGCCACAGAAATCCGGTTGGCAGTCCTAGAAGCGAACGAAGCCGGCGAACGCTTCTGGCGTTCCCTCGGCTTCTCCGAGGTTCGGCGCGTTGGACCCGACACCTTCAAAATGCGAATCCACCGCCGCATCGAACTGAACCGTTATCTTAACGGCGCCTTTGCCTATGACGGCACCCAATAGCTGCCTGATCGTCTCCGCCACAATCAGCTGTTCGCCGTTCGTTCGTGCTTAGCGTACGTAAAGCTCACTTTCGTGCAGTGACCCCTAGAATCCTCACTTGTTCGAGGATTTGAGGACTGAGAGCTGTGAATTGCTCAAAGCTCCGGGGGGCGGATGTCATAATCTCGTAGCCTATGGGCCGCAGAGGACATAACTACGACCATTGTTGGGCAGACCGTTGTATTGGTCTTGCTGGA
>NZ_JH594427.1:50573-55887 GCF_000242835.1 Sphingomonas sp. PAMC 26617 | reverse complement strand
GCCTTGTCGCGGCTTCGCGTTGAGAATGGGGACTTGACCCGTTATCTCAGTCTGATCGTTAGCATCGGTTGGTGTCCCGCTCTGGCAAACTGGACGGGGGGAAAGCGCGATACTCTTCAAGGCAATGCGTGCCGCGTTTTATTCGGCAGCCGTGTAGCCCGTAGGTTTTACTTATGCATTGACGGATATTCGGGTAGATTAACCTCAGCCGCTGCGACTGGGGAGACTACGCGGCTAGGGCTGCGGCGAGACTCCGCGCCGCAGCCCGCTCTTATCGATCCTGTAACGTTTTAACTGAATTGCTGCCGACCGCGCCCTGCCGCGCGCATGAAGAAGCGCGCCCGGCCCTCATCAACTTAGCCCTCCAGGTGCCCGGCGAGGCGGTCGCGCGGCACCCGGCTGACCCGATCACAAACCGACCGGTGCAACTGGCGCTTCGGACGCTGTACCCGTACCTGCGCGATCTAAAGGATCTCACGCGGTTCTGGCAGGATGTTGGTCGGACGGATCCGATATCGCTGAGCAGTCGGCGCGGCGATTACGCGGCGATCTCGACCCGATTGGTGGCGCTGGGGTTCGAGGTTGATGCGTGACTGCGGTGAAGCGGGAAGCCGCGGATCAGACCTGCGCAATCGTCCGAAGATGATTGACCCGCTGGCTGAAAATACTCTCGAAGCTGTGATGCTGGCTGATCTGCGCGGCGGCACGCATCATTTCGACAAGTCGGTCCCGGTCATCGGCGAGTGACGCTGTGGCGGTGGCCAGCGCGTTGATATTATCAATCGGAACCGTCACTCCAACATTCCCGAGCGCGGCGATCCCCTTGAACGCCGCATTGTCATATCCGACGATCGGCACGCCACAGCTAAGGGTCTCCATATAAGTACAGGACGGATCAGCTTGCCGGTGGCAGCACACGAACAGGTCGATCGAGTTTTTCATCTTCGGAACTAACCCAGTGTCGAACGGTATGGGACCGTTCAGCCGGACAAGATCCCGCAGGCCAGCGCCCTGAACCGCGTCCTGCAGATCCGTATGCAACGGACCATCGCCATAAATATCAAGGGTAAAGGCGGTCCCTTTGCCCTTAAGCGCAACCGCAAACGGAATAAGATGGTCTGCGCCTTTCATTTTAGCGAGGCGACCTGAAAAGGCGAGCCTTAACGGCCGCCCGGCGCGAACCTGCGCTATCTTCTCTTGGATCTCAGCGTTTGTGATCTGTTGCGCATTGGTCATACGTGTGTCGAAATAGCATATCGAGGATGGTGTGAGGGTTCGATAGCTGTCGAACGCTGGGGTTCCATTGGCCTGAAGGCCTACGGCTTTGCCAAACGCCCGTCGCCGGTCGCGTTCGCGCAAGAGCAGCCATGCGGCTGATTTTGCGGTCTGTATCGACAGGCTATGATCAAGGCGAAGGATTCTGAGGCGCGTTTCAAGCGTGTATTCGATAACGAAAACAGTCGGCGTAGCGACAATATCGGGTAGCTCAAGATCTAGATGACTGTCACCGGAGGCAAGCAAGATCGCAGCATCGTTCAGGGCATCTGCATGGTCACGGATCGTTCGTTCGACAGGAACGATGTCGAACGGAAGTTCTGCGCGATCGTAACTTTCGCCAAATGCGATATGCGATCGATCCCCCAACCGCATCAGACACCGAACACGACCCGGCCAGAGCGCAGCATATCGTTTGAGCCCATTGACCGCCTTGATGTCGAGAAAGAGCCTCGATCCGTCAATCCCTAGTGGCGTGCTTGGGGTTACAACCAACGTTTGCGAACTCACGTCCATGCTCCGATATGCAATCAATCGGAACCGGTCCGACGAGGGGGAATTCAGCCCCCCCAGATTGGGCATCTTGGCCCTCGCGCGCAGCTCATAACGCGGGTTGCTAGAAATTCTAGTGAAAGTGATGAGACTCGTGCTTCAAAGCGATCATGAGAAAACAGGATCCGGCTCGAGTGAACGCTGCGCTTCAGATACTTTCGGAGGCAGTCAGACTACACCCTGACGATCCGATTGCAACGCCACCGGTCCAGCTGGCTTTGCGTGAGCTGTATCCATTTCTGCACGATCACAGGCACCTAACGCAGTTTTGGGAGGATGCGGAACGCGCGGATGTGGTGTCCCTCAGTAGCCGACGAGGCAACTACTCTGCCATAGCAATGCGGCTAGTCACGCTCGGGATCGATGTAAATCCGCAATTGCGGTAATTGTAAAGCGTACGTTATTAATACTTTTACGTTTGCCTATCACCTGTTGGCCCCTGTTCTTTAATTGCGTGTGGATAAGCATCGAAGTAGGCCCCCACCTAAATCCTGCTAAACATCTGTTAAAGTTAGTGAAGCCGGAATTGGAGGGGGTGCCAATCGGCGCTGGTCCGGACCCCTTGAAAAAATCATTTCCTTTCGCGCTTTCAAATGGTTGCGCTGAGAAGGAATGGGGTCCCGCTTCGATGCTTATCCGCACCTAAACACCTAGCAGCTTACCCGCGTCGGTCTGGTCAGCCTTTTCCGACCAAAAAAAGCCCGCAACGATCTCTCGTTGCGGGCTAGGTTGCAGCCCTCAAGTACTTGAGGGGATACGCCGATATAAGGGCCGGCAGATGAGTGATAACATACTTCTTAGCTTTGGGAAATCCTCGCGATGGGCAAGACGAGCAGCTGACTGGCGGCATCAGATGGCTCGCGTACGATTCTGGCCATGTTCTTATCGGGGAAAACGCCTGCTTTACACGCTTGAGCACTCCTCAATTCGTTCCACTTATTGACAACAGGCATTGGCGTTGGCATCCACTCCAACATGAAGGCTGAACTGCGTGTCCGTTAGCGGATCGGTCTTTCTGAAACCACGTTCGTGGAATTGGTAGTCTGGCGGCTTCCCGCTCCGCTCGCGGGAAGCAGTCATCAATCCAAATACCGGCCCGCGCTGGTCGATACTGGAGTCTGCGTACTGCGGTATGACAACGAGGCTGGGAAGGGCGACCACAAGCATCTGGGCCCGGTCGAGTTGCATTACCCGTTCCGGGGGGTTGATGCCCTAATGACCAATTTCTGGGCAGACGTTGAGATTTGGAGGAGGCAAATATGAACACCGTGACGCTCAGCGTATCCTCGATCAGCGAGGCCAAGGAACAGTTGGCAGCCGCTTTCCGCGATGAGCCGCATGGCCAACGCATCTCGTTCGCATCGGTTGATCTGCTCTGGAAAACCATCAGTCCCAAACGGTGGGACATTATCCGAACCATGACAGGCCAAGGCCCGCTCGCCATCCGCGAAGTCGCCCGTCGGCTAGATCGAGACATAAAGGCCGTGCATGGCGACATGCTGGCGCTCATCAATGCCGGCGTGATCGACCGGGCGGAGAACGGAGTCGTCTTCCCCTACGATGCCGTCCACGTCGATTTTATGCTCAAGGCTGCATGAAGATACACGATATGGATACCAAGTTTAGACGCATACTGCTTTAGGGTGAGATCTTATATGATCACCGCATTACTAATTTTTATTATATTTGTTATTTTGTTTGGTGCTTCTGTCATAAAAGGCTGGATTGCTAATATATTTGGTTACGGAATCTGCGGCATAGTATCGCTCGTTCTGGCTGTTAATCTCGGCTCATACATAGGCGAATACGGGCTCTTCTGGGTCGTGGGAATTGTGGCTATCGTAGTCTTCTGCGGCCTGGGTATTAGGGTTTATTTTAAAGAACGTGCCAATAACCAAATGCTTAAAGGCGCGAGGCAAATGTTTCAGAGATACCTACCGGTTGCGTCACAGCACGTTTCCGATCCTACAAAGGACGCGATAAAAGCTCAGGTCGTATGGAGTCGTTTTTCATCGGCCCTTAAAGATAAACTAAAACCCAGTGAATTAGCTGAAATACAAAGCATGCTTCGTGCCGGACAAGACCAAAAGCTTTATTGGCATTGTCAAACGCTTATTCGTAGCGTTTATGGTGCCGACGCGGTATCTATATTGATGCAATGCGAATTTAGCTAATTTTCCTTTTGATCAGGCGCAGCTTCGATACTTGCCCATAGGACATCTTAAAACATTTGCCGCTCAGCGGACCTACCGCCCTCCTCCGCTATGTCGCACCGCTGGGCTGGGAGCATATCGCACTCACCAACGAGTATAGCTGGGAGTGGGATGATCGGCCGAGACCGGATCAGCTCAAGCCGCTTCGCATTTTGCTCTCTCTCCTGCTCCTGGCAGCGTGAGAGGTTTCAAGTTCGGCATATCGATTGGCTTTAGATTCGAGGCATGGGTCGCCAACTTCACCAGGCTGCGTCAACAATATGCTGACTTCCGTGCGTCAATGTTAGAGCATTTTTCGATCAGAAAGCATATTATCCGCAGTGAGCGAAGTAGTCTTGGCACTCGGCGGCGGTGAATTGATCGACGGATTGGCCGATGACGCGCCAGAGGTTGTCGACGGTTCTAGCGGCGGCCTTGTGCAGCAGGGTCTTGAGTTTGGAAAAGGCGTTCTCGGGTTGAAATCGGGCGAATATGGCGGATGGAACAGGAGCGTCGCGCCCGCAGCCTCAACGGCCTTGCGCACCCCGTCGCCCTTGTGGGCGGGAAGGTTGTCGAGAATGACGACGTCGCCTTGGTGGAGCGTGGGCACGAGCACCTGCTGGGTATAGGCGAGGAACCATTCGCCGGTCATTGGTCCGTCGAGCACCATCGGCGCGATCATGCCCAATGTCGTCAGTGCGCCGACGAAGGTCGTGGTCTTCTAATGGGCCCCTGTACATTATGGGGACACAGATTCCGGTAGGCTTTCGTAGACCGGTTGCCGTACGGGTTTTCAGGGCAATCGGTTTATGAAAGGCCGAAAGCCGCACGTTTCTGTCACCGTTATGATTACCTACAGAACCGGGCGTTTCTGAAACTATCGGCGGTAAATCAGGTATTTGCAGCCAACCGTGAGTCCGTGTCCCCATAATGTACGGGGGCCAGATAGGTCGCGCCGATCATGATTGTCTTGGGCGTGGCGCTCGCAGCGGCCAGTCCTTCCATCATGCGCAGGAACACGCCCCGCTCGCCCCACCGCTTCCAACGGTTGTAGAGGGTCTTGTGCGGTCCGTACTCCTTGGGCGCATCGCACCAGCGCATCCCGTTGCGGTTTACGAAAACGATGCCGCTCAACACCCGCCGATCATCAACCCGGGGCTTGCCGTGGCTCTTGGGAAAGTACGGCTCCAGCCGCGCCATCTGCTTGTTGGTCAGCCAATACAGGTCGCTCATCGCCAGTCTCCTCGCAGAGCCTGAATCAGATCGCGACTCTCATATCAATGGGTCCTGACCCT
>NZ_JH594427.1:37968-48572 GCF_000242835.1 Sphingomonas sp. PAMC 26617 | reverse complement strand
ACCCTCGCCGTGGCCCTGCCCGCATTGCCAAGCGCCGCTGGATCCACCCCTAGACGCATAATCTACCAAAGTAGTTCTGAGTTTTGGGGCCCCATGATCAGCGCCGACCGTGCACTTTTGTAATTCTGTATTTTCGGGCTTTCGCAGTCAATATGGCTGCGAATGGATGAATCCCGTCTCGACGTTTGTCGGCAGGACAGGCGCTGAACACGGTTTGCACCCATCTTTTCCGTTCGATCGTTTCAGCGTTTCGATAACAGGAGAGTGTCTATGCAACGCTTAATTTTCACGGTCGCGTCCGCGGGTCTGCTCGCAACCGGCGTGAATGCCCAATCCGTTCAGAACGGATCGCATAATCCGGTAGTGAAGAACGGGTCGCCCAAAACAATTGCAGCACCTGCAAAAGGCGCTAACTCCTTTACCGAGAACCAGGCGCGCGGCCGGTTCGCCAAGGCCGGCTATTCCAGCCTGTCCAAGCTCACCAAGGCCAACGGCTTGTGGCAGGGGACGGCCATCAAGGGCGGCAAGCA
Organism: Sphingomonas sp. PAMC 26617; assembly: GCF_000242835.1. Classification (NCBI taxonomy): domain Bacteria; kingdom Pseudomonadati; phylum Pseudomonadota; class Alphaproteobacteria; order Sphingomonadales; family Sphingomonadaceae; genus Sphingomonas; species Sphingomonas sp. PAMC 26617. The sequence goes on along the minus strand of NZ_JH594427.1, from coordinate 48,042 downwards.
ATTGTCGGTCATGCTCGACTATAAGGGCAACATCACCGGTCACTGATCCCTTTCATCGGAGAACTCCCATGTCCAAGACCATTACCCGCCTGTTTGACAATTATGCAGATGCCACCAACGCGGTACGGGAGCTAGAAAACCTCGGCATTTCCCACGATGATCTCAGCATTGTTGCGAGCAATGCCGACAAGAGCCACGGCGAGCATGTCGACCAGGATCATGACGACGTTAACGATCATGGCGACGTTAGTCGCGGCACCAGCACTGGTGCCTTACTGGGCGGCGCAGGTGGGCTTCTTGCTGGCTTAGGTCTGCTCGCCATTCCTGGCCTTGGGCCGATCGTAGCGGCCGGATGGCTAGCTGCGACCGCCGCAGGTGCGGGCATTGGTGCCGCAGGCGGTGCTGCCACAGGTAGCATCGTAGGCGCGCTCAAGAATGCCGGTCACACGGATGAGGAGGCGCACGTCTATTCGGAAGGTGTTCGCCGCGGTGGTTCGCTTGTAAGTGCAAAGGTACCCGACGATCTCGTCAGCGAAGCGGAGGCCGTGCTTCAGCGCAACAAGTCGGTCGATGCAGCGACGCGGGGACAAGCTTACCGCAATAGCGGATGGAGCAGCTTCGATGAAAACGCTCCGGCTTACACGTCCGAGCAGGTACAGCGCGAACGCGGCCTGTACGGCAACGAAACCCAGCATATCTGAACGAATGTGGCTCGCTCGGTCTGTCGGGCGAGCCACGTGGCGTTATCCACGCGACAGCCGAATGAATGCTTCGGAACTGGTGGTCGTTGACGCGCATTTCCCAAGTTGCTCGCATTGCAGACCAAGGAGAGACCGATGAACAGAATATCGATTATAACCGCAGGCCTGATGGCCATCTCTGGTCTCTCCGTAGGCGCAAGGGCGCAGAGTTATGGTCATGATGATCAACGAGCGGAGCAAGATCAGCAGCAGGGTCGCGATCAACGCGGTGATGACCGACGCGATCAAGGCCGCTATGACCAAGGCAATCGCGATCAAGGTAATGGAGACGGTCGCTGGCATGGCGAGCGCGATGGAAATTGGGACCCATCGAATGGCTATCAGGATGGTCGCTACCGCGAGCGTCGCTTGTCCACAAATGACCAAGTTTATCGCGGTAGCGATGGTCGTTATTATTGCAAGCGTAGCAATGGCACTACTGGACTTGTTCTTGGTGGTGTTGGCGGTGGTGTGCTTGGTAATGTGCTGGGCGGTGGGACGCTTGGAACGCTACTCGGAGCGGGTGGTGGCGCGTTGCTAGGTAAGACTCTCGATCAAAATCATGACCGCCAGCAGAACCGCAACAACGGCTATCGTTGCCGCTAGCGGCCATCGGCAAGCTGAAGTACGCGTGTTCAGGCTGGAAAGCATGAATAGGGGTAATCAGTTTTGATTTCGCCACAGGCAACGTAGATCGTGGTGGCCGCGTCGCCAACGACGCACTCGGTGCGGTCAAAGGCAGTGCTCAGGCGCATGGCCTGGCGCCGGACAAGCCAATCGGCGACGTAGCCGCTGATCTGAAGAGCGGGTAGCTTGTCGATTCTTTTAAGCAGGTCGCATCCGAGGCGGTCGATGCCGGCAAGCAAAGCGCGCACACGCGCACAAACATTTTGCTACGGTGAAAGTTGCGCGCCACCGAACGACGCCAACTAATCCAAACGAGGCTGACTAGTGCAAGCTTCGCTTATCCGGAACACGTTGCGGCGGAAGGCCGATATGGACCGTGCCAGCTCGGACTGCCCCCGGTAACCCGGTAACCCGGTAAGCGTGCCCGTGCTTTTCTGACAAATCGGGCGCTGATTGGACTCATATTCTATTCGTTAGTCCGGATCGTCGCGGCGCTGGCGATACGCGTGGAGGACGTGTTCGTGCAGAACCGTCGCCTGAGTGTGCAGCTGCATGAGAAGGGTGGCAAGCGCCACGAAATTCCCTGCCACCACAATCTGAAGGAATATCTGACTGCCTGTCTCGACGGGTGCGAGCTGCGCGGCCAGGCCGAGAGGCCACTGTTCCGCACGATAGAGCGGGGGAACAAGCGATTGAGCGATACCCCCCTCCCCCAGGCCAATGCCTTCCAGATGGTACGCCGACGCGCAGTTTCGGCCGAGATCGCGACGGCGATCGGCAGCCATTCGTTCCGCGCGACCGGCATCACCGCCTATCTGAAACGGCGGCAGGCTGGAGCGCGCTGCGACGATGGCAAACTATGCATCCACCCGCACGAACCAGCTCTACGATCGCCGCCCCGACGACGTGACGCTGGACGAGGTTGAGCGGGTGCTGGTCTAGCCGTATACCTGTATACAGATTCCTATCGTTGCGCCGCTTACCTATTGCTACGTAATGACGGCAAACCCGAAACCATGCTTCTGCACCACACCAAGCAGCCGACGTGCAAAGCCGCAGAGCTTCATCGTTCCAGCTTACCACTGTTCAACAGTGCTAGCGCCGATATTGAGGCCGTGAACGAACGCCGATTGGCTGACGCAGTTCCTCTCGCGATGCTGCCTGATTGCGGCCGGTGGAAAAAGTGGCGGTGTAGGCGGTTCATCAGAGACGGCCAGCGGCTAACTCAAGCGGCCGAGGCTGTAAAATTGCCGATCTCAACCGAACGATCGGAAAAGGTCGCGGTGATGTGCATCTCGCCACCCATCGCCGCGATCAGGTCGCGCAACGTGCTGACCTTCATGTCGGGACGGCGGACTAGCTTCGAAATGGCTGGCTGCTGCACCTCCATCACGCTCGCCAGTTCCTCCTGGCTGATGCCGAGCCCTTCACGCAACTGTTCCAAGCTGACCAGCCCGTTGGCTAACTTCGCCTTGCGTGCTTCGCTCCGCGCTAGGCGCTCGGGGCTCCAACCCGTTTTGAGGTCGGAGAATGGGCGGTGTCCGCTCATTTCAACAATCCTTCCTACTTCAGTTCTTTCAGATGCACGTCGTAAAGCTCGTCCGCGACCGGGATCAGCTGTTCATAGAAACGGCCGTCACCTGTCTTGTCGCCCCCGATCAGCAGGATCGCCGATCGCCGAGGATCGAAGGCGTAGAACACCCGCAGCGGCCGACCTTCGCTCTGTATCCGTAGCTCGCGCATATGCGAGTGCCGCGAATTGTTAATCCCCGACGAGTGGGGAAAGCGTAGCTTCGGGCCTTGCTCGATCAAAAGGTCGACCGTGAAGTCAATCGCGTCCTGATCGGCCTCGCTCAGATCGCTGAACCAGGCTCCAAACTCGTCGGTGTTCTCAACGCCCCAAGTCATCGGTCGTTGTATTCCATGGAAGGAATATAGCGGGGATTGCTTTCCAGATCAATAAGCGGCGAGCGCGACCCGTCGGGCACGGCTCTATCTCCGCCTGAGGCCCAGACCGAGCCGCCGTGCCCGCGTCTCGGCGCAGTCGCGTGACGATCCGCGCATAAGGGCGGCTAAGGAACAAAGGGAGATGCACCACGACCCGCTCGACGGTGACTACCCAGAGCCGTAACGCTCCCTTTCGCTTTCCATTGTATATGTGTATACAGGTATAATTTGATACCCATAGGAGTTGAGCATGAAGGTTCTTGCTATCCTTTCGCAGAAAGGCGGCGTCGGGAAAACGACGCTGGCGACTTGCCTTGCCGTGGCGTCCGAGCAGGCAGGCAAGGAAGCCGCGATCATCGATTTGGATCCGCAGGCAACGGCCTCGTTCTGGAAAGATGTGCGCCAGCTCGACACGCCGGCCGTCGCTTCGATCCAGCCGGTGCGGCTCACGGCGATGCTTAAGGCCTGTGCCGACGCCGGCACGGACCTTGTGGTAATCGACGGCGCAGCCGTCGCGCGTGATGTTACCTATGAGGCGGCGCGGCACGCCGACTTTATCCTCGTGCCGACGAAGACGGCGGTGTTCGACACAATGAGCATGACGCACACGCTGGACGTGGTGCGGCAACTGGATCGCGCCTTTGCTGTCGTGCTGACATTCGTCCCGCCCCAAGGACAGGAGACGGCCGATGCGATGAAAGCGGTCGAGGAGTTGGGCGCGGCGATCTGTCCAGTGACTATCGGCAACCGCAAGGCGTTCTTTCGCGCGCAGGCCGTAGGCCAGGCAGTGCAGGAGTTCGAGCCGAACGGGCCGGCTGCAGCGGAAATCAACCAACTATACGCGTATACGGCTATACGTTTATACGAAAAGGCGGAGACGGTATAATGGCCAAGGGTAACACGCTTCAGGCGATGCTCGACCGTGCCAAGGTGGGCGGTGACACCCCAGCGACGTCCACTCCGATCACCGCGCCACCCCCTGCCAAACCCGCGCAGGCCGGGCGGCAGGAGACCAAATTGATTGGCGGACATTTCGCCCCCAAAGTCAGCACGCAGCTCCGTATTCTTGCGGCCGAGGAGGGGACGACGGTGCAGAATCTATTGGGTGAGGCGCTGGACGACCTGTTCGTAAAGAAAGGCAGGAGCCGCGTCGTGCGTGGCGTATAAGGGTATACTGCTATACTGAGTCCACGAAAGGTGAGTTTTTGGGTAGCGGCTCACCTTTGCGCGGCCGACGTGCTAAAATCAACCAGAACAGGCAGATCGGGAAACCCGCCCCTTAGCTTGGCCCGTCGTACAATGCTGTGCTGATCAATCAGGTTCTGCGCATCGCGCTTGCCGCTGGACGTTTTCGGAAACCAGTGGAGCGCCACCCGTTCGACCTTGCGCCCGTTCTTGATCGGCGTAAAATCGACATAGAAGGGACAGAGTTTATTGATTTCCTCGACGGCGACCTTGAGGCAGTATTTGTTCAGATCGGCGAAGCGTTCGAGTTTGCCATCCGGAACGTTGAGCAGGCCGCGTAGCTCTTCAAGCGTGAACTCCTCCTTCTGTTTATATTCCAAGCCGATACGCCGCTCGATCATTTCATACAGGCAGAGGGCGTATTTTGACTCGAAGCAATACATCACCTGCGTTTTGAGACGGGCATAGACCTGACTGTTCCGCAGTATCTCGATCAGCTCTTCCGGAATGCGGTAGTGAAGAAAGCCGTCCTTTTCTAGGCTTTCATCGCTAGGGCCAAGAAGCTGGACACGGCGCTTGTAGCTCTTACCGTCTTTGCGGATCGTAACGATCGCGATCGTTCCCATGAGACGCAGTAATGAGCTTTCCACGCGATCGTTGCCTTGATGCGTCCCTTTGAGTCCGGACTTCGCAATACGGTGGATGATCGGCTCGCCAATGCGCTCCCAGGCGTTGGCAATCAGTAGGTTGTAGATACGGCGATCGGCGAGGGTGAGGGGGCTTAGCTCGACAATATCGACCAGCTCGCCAGGCTTGACGATTTCCCCGTAGTTGGCGGGATCAAAAGGATTCCCACGCCCCTTTTGGGCCAGCGTACGGAACGTCATATCGACCACGGTAGGTTGCGACATAGGCTTGGCCAACGGTGAGCAAGAGGAATTTACCGGCTCACCTTAACTCCGAAAAGTGAGCTAGGCAAATGTTCCGGCTCCCCGATGAAACTGCGAGACGGGTACCCCAAAACTCACCGTCAAACCCAAGGCAGTTGACCGGCGACCCCAAAGCTCACCAGACCCAGCCCGAACACTCACCTTTACCGACCCCAAGGCTCACCAGAACCTACCCCGAAGCTCACGCGAATCGACCCCAAGCCTCACCGTTGAAGCCAATTTTCCCCAGAAATACTAAGCTCTCGCATCCCTGAATCTTGAAATAGAAGAATTATAGAATCTGAACCACCAAAAGTGAGGTTTGGGGTAGCTCAGGCTGTGGATAACCTCTGACCGATAGGGTCTAGTGGCTCGGCTATAAGCCGATGCGGCTTTATTTCGTGCCGCCTTCCGCGTCACAGAAGCGGCGCAAGCGCCGAAAGGCTTAGCGGAAAGAGAAGAGAGGCGGAGTATACGGCAGAATCATGCCACATCGGCGCTCCGGAGCTCCGTAAGGGCAGGGAAGGGGCTTTGGGCACAACTGACGCCCCTAACGCAGCATGCACAGCCAGCGACGCTTAAATCGGCTTTATCCGTGCTACTTTAATCTTGGTCAATTCAAGTCCGCGACGACTGTGAACCGTGGCGGACCCACCCCTTAGCCGGTGATGCGCTACCCCAGAGCTCACTTTTCGCGGCGGGCGACGGTGTGTGCATTCGTGCTTTCGCGGATCAACTCACGCCGGATCGAACAATGCCGCGAACTCCCGCTGATCATAGTAACGGGTTTTTTGGTCAAAAGAGGGTGAACAACACCCTCAGGGTGGCCGACCCGGCAGCATATTCCATGCACGGGGTAAATATTGAGATGAACTGTTGCGCCCGAGCCGGGAACGATTATTCCGGTGCATTTTCCGGGGAGATCTTTAATGAAGCTGGACGATCTTGTGAAAGGCATTGTCGAGGGAAGCGATCTAAGTGCCTCCAAGGCTCGAGCGCTAATCGACCGCGTGTTCGGTGATATCGGTGATGCGGACGCGCGGGGCCAGGACGTGTCGCTGCCTGGGTTCGGCAAGTTCTCCAGTAGAGCCAAAGCCGCCCGGGCTGGTCGCAATCCCCGGACCGGCGAGGCGATGCAGATTGCTGCGTCGACCAAGGTGGTGTTCACACCAGCCAAAATGCTTAAGGACAAGATTTCCTCGTGACAACAGAAACAGAGACCAGCCCCAATGCGATCGAACTCGCAGCAGCGCTGACGATCGCGTGGCTAAGCAATCCCAACACGCGCGCCGCGGCTGCGGACGTGCCGATATTTCTCAGCCGGATGCACGACAGCGTTGCGGGGTTGATCGACCAACCAAACACGTCGGCTGTGGAGGCTGCGCCCGAGCAGTTCACGCCTGCGGTGACGGTACGTAAATCGCTAGCGTCGAAGGATCACATCATCTCCTTGATCGATGGCAAGCCGTATAAGATGCTGCGGCGCCATTTGAGCGGACATGGGCTTACACCTGAACAATATCGGGACCGCTACAACCTCAAGGCAGATTATCCGATAGTGGCCGAGAGTTATTCGGAAACGCGGCGCGCCCTGGCAAAAAAAATTGGGTTGGGCCGGAAGCCCGCACAACAAGCGACGGCGCAGGAGCCGGGCCCGCCGCAGCGGCGCAAATTGAAGTTGCGGTCGATTTCTGAATAAGCCGACATTGCCGTTACTCTTTCCGCGCGACTGACCCGGACAGAGCAATCTGGGCGGCGCGCAGGGCGAGCAGCTTTTCGGTATCGGTGGGTGAAAGACGACCCCAGCGGAACGCCGAACGGTCGGCAGCGCCGTCCGACCAGATGCGCTGTGCGACACGGAACAGTTCTTGGACGCTCGGCTGCCGATCAGTCGCTACGCAATCGATCACCGCATTTTCGAACAAGGGATTTATCGAGCGCATCGGCTGATCCTCCTGAGCATCAGCATTGGCGCGATGACGACGGCGACAATTAACGCTACCAGGGCATCCGGCTCGATAGGTTGGGCCGAATGCCCTGAGGGCCTGGGCACGAGCCGCACCGTTCGACCAGCGGGATCGAGATATGCACCTGAAAAATGGTTGGGCGTAGCCACCCACCGCAACCTATGATTGCTATCGACGGTAAGGGTTCCGCAGGTCACGGGCCCATCCAACGGTAGGACCGGGAGATAGATCAGACTTTTTGTGATTGGAAACCTGCTTTGGCTTAAGCGCTGCCCGTGTGCGCGCCTGGTCGGGATCAATCACCGTCGCAAACTTCAAGCCGGCCCACCCACCGGCAATCCAGGCCACGGTTGCCGGCACTGCCTCCAGCGATCCGACGGTTATGACGACAGTAGCTCCTTTCCGAAGCGCGTCGCCCTGATCGACACGGACACCCCCGCTAGAGAGATCCCGTACCTTGTGGGTGCGAGCATGGTCCCCCCCGAACTGCTCGATAGTTGCGGCTAGCAGCACGCTGGTACGCACGGCGCGTTCCGCCATGGGCGGGGTATCCCTCGCCTGTGGTATATCTGTAGCGATTGGCGTTTCGCAGCTTGGCATGCGCGTGCTCCTAGCCCGCTAGAATTAAGAATCAATTCGTCCTGCCGACGCGTGATCGGATCATTTGACGGCCATACACGCTCCATGCCGAGCAGCTGGAAGCGCGCGGGATGCTCGCCCATTACACGAGGTTCGGCCCGATCCAGTACGACCAGCTGGATATTGCGTTTGCGCTCGACGAAGCGTGGTTCAAAAACGATATGAACGACGCGCACAAGCATAATGTCACGATCGACAAACCGATCAACCGATATGCGCAAGAGGACAAAGAATGGCGTTTTTGGAAGAGCTGCTGGAGGGCGGCAGCACGTATCGAGTCAAAGGAACTGAAGGCGGGGCGATATTCCAGCCCATCAGCGATAGCGATGACGATTTGGACGCATTTCAGGATATTGTGGGGCAGATCGAGGACAATGAGGGTGATGGCTACGATGTGTTTCTCACCCATCCTGTCAGTACGCGTGGACGCAACCTAATCGACCGCATTGTGATCACGATCGACTAAGCGTGGTGAGCGAACCAAGCGGCAGGGCCTACCCAAAACTCACCGTTCACGTTGGTGCTTTCTGGGATCAATGACGCCCGTCATGACCCCAGGAGCGCTGCCTGAGCGGCACGCAGCGACAACAGTTTGGCGGGGTCAGTCGGCGCAAGGCGGCCCCAGCGAAACGCCGATCGGTCGGCTGCGCCTTCTGCCCAGATACGCTCAGCGACATGGAACAGCTCCTGAACGGTCGGCGGTCGGTCGCTTGCCATGCAGTCGATCACGGCATCATCGAACAGAGAATTTGTCGAGCGCATCGTCGGTTCTCCTGGTCGCTTGATAGGCAACAACCGTGACGGCGTTATGGCAGGGCATGGGAGTTGAGCGTGTTTGCGACACGTTCGCTCGTGCGATCCTTGTAGAAGAACACTTCTGCCCGATCGCCCTTGTGTGCTCCGGCGACCGCACCAGCATTGACCCAGCCTTCGACGGGCAGAAAGGCGAGCATGGTGTGATTGTCTTCCTGGGTGGAGACGAACACACGGTCTGAGCCGATCGTGGCCTCGACGGCTAGCAGGAGCATGCTACCAATGCCGCGGCGCTGGTGCGAGGGGGCGACCCCAAGGTACGTAATGTAATCGTGCCCGACGAAGCCCCGGAGCACCCAGGCCGCGTAGCCGATGACCTCGCCATCGACCTCTGCCACGAGCATGTGGTTATCAACGATCTCGAGGAGACGGCTGCCCGCGAAGATATCGAACGTGTTGATCGCGGCCAGATCGGTAAGCAGGGCGGGACGGATCACGGTAATTGTTCCTCTGCATCGAACGCGCGTTTGCCGCGCCGCTTCCAAAGAGCCAACACATCACTGGCATCATCGCTGCGCACACGTCCGGCAAGATCGAGCAGTGCACCGTAGAGGGTAGCGCGATCGTCGTCAGTCAGTTCAACCAAGCCGGCTTTTTGGACGAGGCCGCCGAGTTCGATCAGGTGACGTGTTCGTTCGCGGCGTTGCACGATCCAGTCCGCGCTATTCGTTCGCCGTTTCGCCGCTTCCGCCCTCAGTGTTGCCGCCCGGTTCAGTTTGAACGCCCGATCCGTTGATCGCAGTGCCGCCGCCATTTTTGCGCCCGCGCTGCTGAAAGAAAGCAGCGCCCTTCAATCGCCACGCCTCCTTCGCGCTCGCATCCTTTGATCCTATCGCGTCAAGTAGTACACCGGCAATGGTTTCTGCATCGAGCGCATCGGCACCTGTTGCTGCGACGAGCTGACCTAGCTGTTCGACCCGCTTTGCCTTGAGAGATCGGGCCTTGTCGTTTAGCGCCTTCAACTCGGCGTCGTAATCCCGCACCTTTCGCATTGCTCTCGCCTTCTGTGTATCGATCGGCATGATCCTATCATACCGGAGAAAGGGGTAAAGCCTGGCATGAATGCAAATCGCATCTAGTCAATCAACGAGGAGCGAAGTGGATTGTGAGTGCGCGCTTATAGATCGTTGCCGATCTGCGCTAAGAAGGGTAGAAGCACGCTCGTCATGGCAATCTACCATTTCTCTGCAAAGGTGATCGGTCGTTCATCCGGCTCCAGTGCTGTGG
>NZ_JH594427.1:6043-35161 GCF_000242835.1 Sphingomonas sp. PAMC 26617 | reverse complement strand
TGTCGCTACTGCGCGCTGCGATCGAGGGGCTGACCGCGGCGCGGGAGTCAGCCGACATGCCTGATTATGAACCGACGCTCGCACGCACCGAGAAGGTGCTGGCGGCATTGGTCCGCCAGATCGACGCGATGAGCAAGAGTCCGGCGATGATGCTCACGCCCGAGGAAATGGGACAGCGTTTAAACGCCGCTGTCACCGACGCCGTGCGCGAGCTGCGTCACCAGATCGGTGCGACGGACACGATGCTCCGCAACGTCGCGGGCAGCCTGTCCGACCGGCTAGGGTCGGCGCGGCGCGGCGACGAGCAGAACCGCCTGCTGCTGTGGACCGGGCTGGGCGGCCTGGTGCTGGGGGTGTTGCTCTACGCGATTATGGCGGGGCCGATCGTGCGGCTCGCGCCGTCCGGCTGGCTGTGGCCCGAGCGTATGGCGGCGCGCATCGTTGCCGAGCCCAAGCCGTGGGAGGCTGGCAAACATCTGATGCGACGCGCCTCGCCCGCAAGCTGGAACGAGATCGTGAGCGCCGCCGATCTGGCGAAGGATAATCGCGAGACGATTGACAGATGCCGCACCGCTGCTGCCAAGGTAAAATCCAGGACAGTGCACTGCACGATCGATGTCAAAGCGGCTGAATAATGATCGCATTGGGCATAACGGCCGCGGCACGCTGGCCTAGCGAGGCAACATTGCCGATCAGGAAAGGCTGGGGCATGTTTGGGCCATGCTAGATCCCTTCGACCCAGACCGCTTCATCATCACCGCGAATGTCCACATTCTTGGGATCGAGCCTCGGATCGAGCGCACGCTGGAGCTGCCCGTCAATCTTAACTTCGCACAGTTTCATGAGGTTTTGCAGGCGGCGTTCGGCTGGACCGATAGCCACCTGCATCGCTTCGATGTCGGCGGACTGACGATCGGCGCGCCCGAGTTCGATGATGGTGACACATATGGTCCTCGTACTATCGAGGCGGGCGAGGTGCGCATGCAGGACCTCAGCTTCCCCTACGGCGAGGACGCCAGCCTCCAAGCCTTGTACGTGTACGACTATGGCGACGATTGGCATCACCGGATCATGTTCCGTCGCCGTATGCGTGATCCGGATGTCAGCTATCCCCGATGCATTGAGGGCGTAAGATCCGGTCCGCCCGAAGATGTGGGAGGGTACTCCGGCTACGCCGATTTCCTCGAAGCCTGGCTCGATCCCGAGCACGAGGAGCATAAGGCGGTACGGCGGTGGGCGGGTCGTAAGTTCGAACCGGAGCGGCTCGATCTCGAAGCAATCAACAAGGCGATCACGAAGGCGATGCGAGCAGCCAAGGGAAGCTATCGCTTCAGGCATCTCCGCCCATAGACGGTGCCGCAACGCTTTCAGCGAGCGCCACAACCCCTCGAGACTGTTGAAAAGCCTCGTTCACGCGCAAAAAGGATGCGCGCGCGGCCCAAGCGAGGTGTCAAGATTACGTCGTACCCCAAAGAGCTGCATCTTTGTTGCTCATCCCCTCGCCAGTGCAGGACAGGTTTGAGTTTTTCAACAGTCTCCCTCGGTTCTGACACCATGAGCACCGTCTAATTACCAAGCCCGCACACTACGCAGGTTCGAATTGTAATCCAGCATCCTGTGGCCATTCTCTCATCATGCATTTCGATGGAACTGGACGACAGTCGCGTTGCATAAAGCTGGCTTCAACGACGCGGGCAAGGCACTGAATACGGGATTCGCAGCACGAGGCATCGACGTGTCTGGTCCCCTCCGAAGCAATCCACTTGCTAGACCTCGAACGCATGTGGGATGCCTGTTTCATAAGGGGAGAGGTCGTTGCGCATCCTGGCATATAATCCCGGTCACGATGGTTCCGTTGCCTTCATCGAGGACGGCCGGCTGTCGTTTTCGATCGAAGCTGAGAAGGGCTCAAACTACCGATACTCCGCCATATCGGTTTCCGACGTCCTCGATGTCGTCGGCGAGCTGTCCGATCTTCCCGACGTCATATGCATGAGCGGTTGGTGGCCGCGGGACCATTACGAGTTCCTGCACGGATCCCGCCGCAACGGGGGATACCGCGGCACAGCCGAGAGCCTTGCCATCCACGAGAAGGGACGGTTTCTGCGCGGACGTTCCGACTACTTCTCTTCCTCCCACGAGCGCTCGCATGTCATATGCGCTCTGGGGATGTCCCCGCTTCCAAAAGGTTCGCCGTGCTACGCCCTAATATGGGAGGGCGAAATGGGGACCTTCTACGAGATCGATGCCCACGGCCGAATATCCGTAGTGAAGGACGTTCTGACACAGCCCGGCAACCGCTATGCGCTGCTCTACGGGCTTGCGGACCCCGACTTCCCGAAGGACGGACCCTACCCCCGGCAATCCGATGCCGGAAAGCTGATGGCGCTCGCGTCTTTCTCAAACCGTTCGATCGCGACGCCGGAGGAGCAGGCGCTTCTCGAATTCCTTCTCGACGGTCCCTACCGCAAACTCTCCGATTATCCTGTGCTTCAGACCGCACCCCATGTTGACGTGGGCGTCGAAGACGCTTCGTTCCGCGACTTCGCGGGCATCTACAGCGACGCAATATTCGCCCGCTTCGAAAGGTTCGCGCGCGAGCACCTCTATCCCGGCCGGCCACTTCTGATCGCCGGCGGCTGCGGGCTAAACTGTGATTGGAATACTAAATGGGTAGAGAGCGGCCTCTTTTCCCATGTCTTCGTCCCGCCCGTGGCCAACGACAGTGGGTCGGCTATTGGTACGGCAATCGACGCTCAGTTCCGCTTGACCGGGGACCCGAAGATCGAGTGGGAAGTCTATGCCGGTCTTCCTTTCCGCAACGACGTTCCGTTCCAGCGCGACGCATATGACGTGCTGGAACGCGACGACCATCTCGTCGCGGACCTCCTCGCCAACGACGTCGTCCTTGGCTGGGCGCACGGGCGCTACGAGATCGGGCCGCGCGCGCTCGGCAATCGCTCGATCTTGGCCGCTCCGTTTCGCGACGAGACCCGTGAGAGACTGAACGTGATTAAACAACGGGAGCGGTTCCGGCCGATCGCGCCCGTCTGCCTCCGCGAGGAGGCGGAGCGATGGTTCGGGTGCCGTGTCGACAGCCCGCACATGCTGTACACCTTCAGGGCAACCACCGATCGGCTCCGCGCCGTGACGCACGTCAATGGAACGGCGCGCCTGCAAACTGTGACAGAGCGTTCTAATCCGGAGCTTCACGCCCTGCTGTCCGCCTTTCGAACGAGGACTGGTTGCGGCGTCCTCTGCAACACGTCGCTCAACTTTAAGGGCAAGGGGTTCATCAACGACATTGGCGACCTCGACATCTACACTAGGGAGCTAGGTCTCGACGGCTTCGTGGCGAGCGGACGCATCCATCTCCTAAGGAGCTCTCCTACCTACGCGGCCTACCTGCGGCAAAGCCGCGATCGATCCGCCCCGACCGAGCAAGGGACGGTGGTTTGAGCGAGGTGCACGACCACGCGGCTGACGCGCGGCGTCGGATCACGGCTCTGCGACCCGGCTTTGAGGAGTGCGAGACGCTTCGATCAGCACTGATCCGGGACCTCGTCCTAATGCACGTCGGCATGCATTCCGCATGTCGGCGTCGGAGCGCACCCGGCGGAATACCACGCAATCTAATCAGATTTTGGCACGATCGTTCCGAACTACCGGCCGACGTAGCCGCCTGCATGTCGAGCTGGGAGCGGCTGGTCGACCATGGCTTCGCCGTCCGGATGTTCGACGACGCCTCGGCCGACCGCTACATCCGCGATCGACACGGTGCCCGCGAGATTGCCGCATTCCGTCGATGTGCACATCCGGCGATGCGGTGCGACTACCTCCGACTTTGTGTGCTGCTCACCGAGGGGGGTCTCTACGTCGACTGCGACGACGTACTGCTCGACGATGGCTGGGCGTGCCTGTTCGACGATGACAGACTAAAGCTCCAGCCGCTCTGTTACGATATCTCGGCCGGCGGGATGATGCCGAACGCAGACATCTGGCGGACAGATTTGCCCGCGGGAATGCGCAACTTTTACGTCAATAACGATCCCATCGCCGCGCCCCCCGAACATCCCGTCCTGCGGCGCGCCCTAGATCGAGCTACCGAGCTGCTACTCCGCGACGTCGACCGGCCAGAAATCCAGGGAACCACTGGTCCGGGGAACCTCACGACGGCCCTCGCTGCACACGCATACGAAATGTTTCTGCACGGGGGCGCGCTCGATTTCGAACTGATACGCGGCTGGGATGCGATCGCAGAGATGCGGTGGGATCTCTCCTATCGCGGAGATGAGCGCAACTGGCGCAACGTATACGGATGCTGAGGCCGCTCGTCCCTAAGGTGCGTGCTTGAGGCTCGAGCGACCCGCCAAAGCCTTGCGAGCGGCGGCGTTCCGCCTATGCCGACGGGTCGCCGCCTCGATGCCGGGCGGAAGGATCAACGCCTTCGGCGCGGACGCGAGCCGTATTGGGGCTATCCTAGTAATCAACCTCGACCGGAAGCCGCGCCGCATGGCGCGGACCGTGCGAGAACTCGCACGCTTCCGAGACAACCAGGGACGCCGGCTGATCGACCTCGTCACGCGTCTTCCCGCAGTGGACGCGCGCGACGGCAGAGCGGTTGCGGCCACCGCGGACGTCGACCCGCGCTACGTCCTCGAGCACCAGCTTCACGTCCAACCAGACGCCAGGTTGGAGGCCTGCTTCGGGCGGAACGAGGTCGTCACGATGACGCGCCAGGAGATCGCCGTCGCGCGATCGCACGTCGAGGCGTGGAAGGTCGTGGCGAGGGGATCCGAGGAGTATGTCTTGATCCTTGAGGACGACGTGTGGTTCCGCTGGGGCGCAGCCGCATCGATCGACAGGGCGTGGTGCGAGGCCTTGGCCAGAGGAAACGGTGGGGGACCGGCCATGCTTTACCTGTCCTACGAGGATGCCGGCGCGACCTGTGAGCGGGCCGACGTGCGCGGAACGCTGTTTCGTCCGGTGCGAGGGCTCTGGTTCCTCTGCGGCTATGTCCTCTCGCGAGGTGGAGCGCAGGAGTTGCTGCACGCGATGCCGGTGGTCGGGCCCGTCGACATGTGGATTAACCGGCAGTTCGATAGGCTGAAGCCGCTCGCCGTCATGACCCCGGTAATCCTGCAGCGGCCTGATACGGGATCTGACAACTCTTATTCCGTGCTGCCGTTCCTGGCACTGGCTGGGATCGTCGACGCCAAAGCCTTTCCGGCCCCCGTTCGCTCCGGCAGGGTCCGGATCGTCGCCTGGACCGGTTGCGGTGTGCGCGAGCCGCTGGCGATGGCGCTGTCCATGCTGGGCCTTCGCGTTCTCGCGTTCGACGCCGCCGCGCCTGCCGTAGTCGCCGCGGAGCTCGCCATCCTGTTCGACACGTTCGACGTCCTCGTCGATCCGCCATTTCCACCCTACGATCTCCCGGACGTAGTCGCTGAACTCGTTACCGGCTTGATACTAGAACCGACCCGAGCGGATCAGATCGCTGCCGGCCAGCACCCGGAGACCCCTTGGACCGTCCTGCCGGACTACCCACCGGACGACGACTGGTGGCCACCGCTCTGTTCGCTGGCGGGAATCGAGACGCCGACAAACGCCTTTCCCTACGGCCCGCCGAGCGACTGGCGCCTGTTCCGTGACGGCCGTCCAACAATCAAGCCTTCGACGGGGCCCGTCCGAGCCGCGCAAACGATGGCGATGGACGACACGCCGTGGGCAATCGAGGCGATCGACGGATGGCCGGCGCCGGCTACGAACCTTGCGTTCTCGCGCTACTCCAGGACGGTCGAGATGCGGTGCCCACTTGTTAAGCCCACGACCGAGATGCCGGCGATACTCGGGACATTCCCGGGCAATCTAGCCACCTTCGGGCCTGACGCAATTGAACATGGCCCGGAGGGCGCGATGATCACACTGAGTGCGTCGGGCATGGGGGGCCGCCCTTTCCGCTCCGGCGCGCTCTCGTCGGCCCGTCGTTTCCTGCACGGCCGTTTCGAAATCGAGATGAGAGCAGCGCGTGGAGAGGGCGTGGTCACGGGCTTCTTCCTGCATCGTTCCGCACCACGGCAAGAGATCGACGTCGAGATCACCGGCAACGAACCGCGTAGAGTGCTTTTCAATGTCTACTTCAATCCAGGAAACGAAGGCACAGAACTCGACTACGGCTACCGCGGCTCGCCCTGTGCGATCGAACTCGGTTTCGACGCCAGCGCAGACTTCCATCGATACGCGGTCGAATGGGATCCTGACCGGATCCGCTGGTTTGTCGACGACGTCCTCGTGCACGACCGGGGGAGCTGGAATCCGACCCCGGTTCCGCACCTGCCCATGACGCTTCACGCTAACCTCTGGTCGCCCAGTTCGGTCGAACTGGCGGGAGCCGCGGACGTCCGACTGCTTCCGACCACCGCTTCCTTCCGGAACGTCAAGGTCGACGCGATGATCCGAGCATAGGGCGGTGCCCGGCTAGTTGAGCAACGGACACGGAAGCTAACTGAGTGTCTCTTTCGCTAAGCGTGAAAAGCGGCACGAGCGGCTGGATCTGGGTCTTTGGTGTCACAACCAGTTGAGACTGTTGTGACACGAGGGATAGGTCACTGCGTTTCAAGCGGTTACTGGTGTCGGAGCCCTCATTCAGAATAGCTCGACAAGGGGTTGCAGTCGGTGGCTCGCTTGGACCAGGCCGCTCTTCCGAAAGCGATCTAGGTAATCGTCGGCGGTGACAGCGGGGTTGCGAAACTGGCGGCGTTGGTTGCCGATCGCGGTTAGCGCCTTGGCCGTATCGAGATCGATGACATTGACGATGAAGTCATCGGGATGCTTCACCTCGATACCGTGGCGGGCGGCTACGTCGACCGGGAAATCTTTGAGGTTGTAGGTGACGATCGCGTCAGCCCTGCCGTGTATCGCTGCCGCAAGAACATGGATGTCCTTGGGATCAGGTAGTGCCAAGGAAGGCATCAGCGGCTCGTAACCTTCGACCAACGCCTCCCCGAAGTTGTCCATGTAGGCCCGCTGGCGTCGGAAGTGGTTAGCTGCCAGATCGGGAAATCGCCGTCTCAGGCTTTCTTCCCACTCGGCTAGGATCGCCTCGCTCCAAAGCGGTCGGAACAGCCGACTGGCGGCGAACCACAAAAGCGCACCCCGCACGATGGCGGGGTGCATGACATTGGCATCGAGCAGGACGGTGTAGCGGCCGACCAGCATCAGGGACGATCGAAGGTCGCGTGATCGTCGAAGAGGCCAGCTTCCTGATCGAGGTCCGCCATTCCTTGCAAAGCATCATGCCGGGCCGCATCCATACGGCTGCGGTACGTCAGCACATCACGACCGAGAAGCTTACGATGTGTACCCACCATACGGAACGGCAGGTCGCCGCGTTCTAAGAGCTTGATAAGGTGCGGCCGGGACATGTTGAGCAGGTCGGCCGCTTGGCTGGTAGTAAGCTCTGCCTGTACAGGCACGACAGTGACGGCATGACCGTTGCCGATCTCGACCAGCATTTTGACGATGCTGTTAAACACACCGGACGGCAGGCTAATGACGTCCTCGCCTGCGCCTTCCACGGTTATGTGAATGGGACGGCTTGAATCCACCCGCGACAGGGCACGCGCGGCGTTACCGGCCGCCTCGATCTCGTGCGCGTTGGGCTCGTAAGCCTCGTCGATGTTGAAGGCCAAGGCGGCCATGTTTCGTCTCCCTAAGGCGGATGCCATCTAGTGAGTGCGGCGTATAAACGCAATAAGTGAAACAGGAGTCAACGGGAGAATGTTCCGATGCGTTGATGGTCGAGCATGCTGATCGGGGTAGGCGTGATCCAGTCGGCACCCAGCATCGGATAGGGACCGTAGAACAAGTCGCCGAGCGCGCGCCGGTAGTGCGCGTTCATCCAGCGCCGACGCCGATGTTCCGCGCCGTCGTGGAGCATGTGGCAGCGCTGGCACAGCGCTGCCAGCTGATGGAGCGCGCTGTCGCTGGGATCATGGTTGAGATGCGCGCAGGCCAGTACCACCGGCGTCCAGGCACCGTGCGATAGAATGTTCTCCGTCGGTCGCCGCACACGCCGCCCCTGCCCATTGCGCCAGCAATGCCGTTTGCGGTCCCACCATCGTCCGTCCCGGAGATGGAATACCCTTTGCCCATGGGGACGCCCGCAATGCTCGCAACAGCCCCCTGCCCGCACGAAGCGCACATGATGCGAAAGCTGCGGCCAGTCGATCGGGTACAAAAACACATGTTCGGGTCGGATCGGCATCAGGCCTCCCTTTCCGGTACGTCGAGCTGTGAGACGGTCGGGGTCACGGGGCCAACGCCGCGGCGGTCAGTGCCCGGTAGAGTGTGGCATGGTGGCACTTAAGCAGCTTAGCGGCTTCGCGAACGGAAGTGCCCTCCCCTACCAACCGTTCGCCGAGTGCGATCTGGTCGGCTGTTAGCTTGGGCGGGCGACCGAACCGGACTCCCCTCGCCTTCGCCGCCTCCCGCCCGCTGCTAGTGCGCTGGTGGATCAGTTCACGCTCGAATTCGGCGATGCCGGCAAACACGGTCAGCACCATTCGACCTGCAGGCGATGTCGTATTTGCCCAAGGCTCGGCCAGCGAGCGCAGACCGGCGCCGGCCTCTTTCAGCTTCTCAGCAATGTCGAGCAGGTCGCGGGTGGAGCGTGCCAGCCGGTCGAGCCGCGCACCACCACCGTGTCATCGTCGCGCAGCTGCTCAATCATCTTGGCCAGTTCAGGCCGGTCACGCTTCGCGCCTGACACCTTTTCCTCGAACGTCCGCTTACATCCGGCCTCCTGCAACGCGCCGCGTTGCAGCCGAAGGTCTTGGTCGTCGGTGGACACACGGGCGTAGCCAATCAACATGTTGCAATACTGTATCAAAACAACAATCTTATGCAACAGACTTTTGCGACACAAGTGCTCGAGAGGGCACGAGCGTCGCGGGCGCTGTCGCGAAACTTAGGACATGCGCGACATCCTTGCGGGATGCCCATTTAGAGATTGGGCAGGGTTCCGCGTCGCCAAAGCCGGTCAGCTAAGGATTCCCGTTTTCCCGTGTCGTTCAGGCCATTTCGGGAAAATCGATTTGGGAACAGATTTCGAGAAAACGGCTTCCGATACCGGTGGTTTTCCAAGCATTGGGTTGGGGCTTCTTGCTCCACGTTCCCTTTCGGGAAAGCAGGGAACGGCCGGAAGCGCCTAGAAGCTGACATTGCGAAGCGGGGTTCTGACCTTCGCAAAGCCGCGCGCGGGTGGCGCGGCGCGCGGGTCAAAACCAACCGGTTGTGACGCCAGCTCAAATCCTGGACATTGACCAATCAGGATCGGCGTTAAGTATCGATGCATCGCCATAATCCACGATCTTGTTAGACGCAGTTTTCTAGCGCATCGTGGAGGCCTGCCATTCCAAGAACGTTTTTGCCAGAGG
Organism: Sphingomonas sp. PAMC 26617; assembly: GCF_000242835.1. Classification (NCBI taxonomy): domain Bacteria; kingdom Pseudomonadati; phylum Pseudomonadota; class Alphaproteobacteria; order Sphingomonadales; family Sphingomonadaceae; genus Sphingomonas; species Sphingomonas sp. PAMC 26617. The sequence goes on along the minus strand of NZ_JH594427.1, from coordinate 25,724 downwards.
GGCATGCATCGATGCCGGGGCAAGATTCCCAAGAAATCACGGACAGCGAGGAAGGTGCTTCCACCTCGAAAAAGCCCTTCGCAGCGTCGAAAACCACCGAGGCCAAGGACTCTTCGAGCGACCTGCACCAGCGCATCGCTGATCTGACGCAAGAGATCGAACGGCTTACGGAAGCGGTAGCGGCGCGGGATGCTTTCCTGGCGGTCGCTGCTCATGAGCTGCGCAACCCGATGACGCCGATCGTGGGCAGACTAGACATGTTACGTCGTACGCTCGACAAGGCAAGTAAAGAGAAGATAGAGTGGAGCCTCGACCAAATCGACTGGCTTATCTCAAGGTTTGTCAAGCGCGCTACGACGCTTCTGGACGTTTCGCGCCTGACTTCCGGCAAGGAAATCTCGGTTACGAATGTTCCGGTTGAAGTGTGCGAGCTAGTTCGGTTGATCGCAGAAAACTTCAGGCCATTAGCGCAGCATGCACGCTCTGATCTTAAGCTCGATCTTCCTCAGGCTGCTCTCTCGATAATGGGGGACAGTTTGGCGCTTGAGCAGGTCGTCGACAATCTCGTATCCAACGCAATTAAATATGCTGGCGGCAAACCCATCAGGATCAGGGTGTCAGCGGATAGTGAATTGGGCATTGCTCGTATCGCGGTGTCGGACAACGGACCAGGCATATCTCCCGAGAACGTAGAACGCATTTTCCAGCGTTTTGAACGGGCCGTGAAGCCGGGGGAGCATTCTGGCGGGTTTGGCGTTGGATTATGGATCGTGAAGCAGCTCTGTGAAGCGATGGAGGGAACAATCGAGATCGAATCTACACCCGGCGCTGGTTCGACGTTCTGCATTGCCTTGCCGCTCGCACGACCGAAGGACCCGGAATGAATACCACGCCGCAGTTAGAAGACGCGGGGCCAGCTCGCGTGCTCAGCGGGATCGAGGGTCTCGATACGATAGTGAATGGCGGGTTTGTCCTTGGCGGGATGTACATCATACAGGGTACGCCGGGTGCGGGCAAAACGATCCTGACCAACCAAATCTGCTTCCATCACGTCGCGGGTGGCGGGCGCGCATTATTCGTGACCCTACTAGCCGAAAATCACGCGAGAATGATCGGCAACCTGCAAGGTATGTCGTTCTTCGATCATGCGATGCTACCTGATCAAATGAGTTATCTCAGTGCATTCAACGAGATGCGCGATGGTGGGCTCGAGGCTCTGGGCAAACTCCTGCGCCGCGAGATTCAGCGGCGTCGGACGACGATGCTGGTGATCGACGGTCTTGTCTCGGCGCAGTCGAGTGCGAAAAGCGACCAGGCGTTTAAGGAGTTCGTGCACGATCTCCAGGAGGTCGCCCTTGCTACCGATTGCACCATGTTCCTGACGACCAACGCGGGCGATCAAGTATCGCCCGAGCAGACGATGGTCGACGGCCTGATCGTGCTGAAGGACCGGATGTACGGCTGGCAGGCAGCGAGCGATCTTCAAGTCACCAAGTTTCGAGGCGGCAGTTTCCTTCGTGGGCGTCATTCGTACCAAATCAGTGGCGACGGAGTGACGGTTTATCCGAGGATCGAAGCCCGATATGCGCATCCTAGCCGGATGGCCGAACTGCCGGCAGGTCGAGCGTCGATGGGCATCGATCGGCTCGACGCCATGCTTGGAGGCGGTGTCCCGAACGCCTCAACGACGATGATAATGGGACCATCTGGTTCGGGCAAAACCACGATGGGCATGCACTTCCTGTCGCAGTCGTCGGAAGACGAACCTGGACTGATGTTCAGCTTCTACGAGACGCCAGCGCGGCTCGCCGTCAAGGCCGACCGCCTTCGGCCGCCTTTACGGCCTCTCTTGGATAGCGGCAGCGTCGAAGTCCTGTGGCAAACGCCTACGAGCGATTTGATGGATGCGTATGGGGAACGGCTTCTCGAAGCGGTACACCGGCGGAAGGTCAAAAGGCTTTTCATCGATGGCCTCACAGCTTTCCAGAGCGCTGCCATTGATCCGTCGCGCATCGGTAATTTCTTCTCCGCTCTGGCAAATGAACTTCGCGTCCTTGGCGTGACAACGGTCTATTCGCTCGAGGTTCCGGACATCCTGGGGCCGGCGGTGCGTGTGCCGGTCGATGACGCTTCCAGCCTTGCCGAGAACATGATCCTGCTTCGCTTTGTCGAGCAACGGTCGCGTCTCTATCGCCTGATTTCCATCCTCAAAGTCAGGGACAGCGATTTCGACCCGTCGCTTTATGAGTTTACACTGGGCGATGCGGGCTTCGACATTCGTGCCACGTCGGAGAGTGTCGAGGAAATCCTGTCGGGCTCTGACCGTAATGCCGAGGTGCGTGACTCATTTAAGCGCGGAGGCTGACCATGCCGCTCGTGCTTGTCGTGGATGACGAATTTGGGATCGCCAAACTCCTCGAAGATGTATTGGAGGACGAGGGTTACACCGTCGTTGTCGCGTCGAATGGGAAACAAGCCCTTGATCACGCCATCGCCGAAACACCGGCTTTAGTTTTAACCGACTTTATGATGCCGGTGATGGATGGGGCGGCATTATTAAATGCAATGGCAGCTAATCCTACACTTGCTAACGTGCCGATTGTCATAATGAGTTCGATGCCGGAAGAGACGATCGCCGAGCGTTGTTCCGGATACGCCAAATTCGTGCGTAAGCCTTTCAAGATATTTGATATGATAGATATTGTGTCGTTGTTGTTGAAATCAAAGGGTGGGCGATAACGCGTTGGAATCTATCAGCCGTTACAGCCTTGAGACGGGGCCATATTGTGCAATTCACCTTCGTGATCTGATTGGGTGTCGCAGTCGAACGGTTGTGACACCAGCATCGGCGGATTGCTGTGGATGATCTGCTGCGATTTTTTCCCGATTTCATCATCGTTGCTGGTTTTGGGAAGCCGCTCGCGTTCCCAAAACGCGATCGATTCTGAGAACGCCTGCGCCGTCTCGCTGGTCGTTCCCTATCGGGAATGCCTGGACGCAAGCCAAGAACCGACGCCTTGGAATGTGCCCTTGTGGAAACCAACACGGCCGAAAGGGGGCCAGCGAGAGGATGTTCGAAAACGTCTGGTAGGCGAGATAGTATGAGTAGTCAGTTTGGGGAAACCGCTCTAGCGGCTTTCGGGAAGCAATCCTGGCTTAGTTAAAGTATCTGGATCAAACAGCCGTTCAAGCTGGTGCCTTGAAAGGAGCTGCTTCCGAAGCAACAGATCCAAAACGCTCTCACCGGTAGCCAAAGCTTCGCGAGCGATGTCAGTGGCTTTGGCATATCCGATGAATGGATTGAGCGCGGTTGCGATGCCAATTGACCGGGAAACGTTGCTTCGAAGCTGATCCGCGTTGGCTGTGATCCCACTCACACATCGCGTTGCGAGGACGGTGCAACCGGCCCGAAGGTGCCTCACACTTTTAAATATACTATGCGCGATGATCGGCTCGAAAGCGTTCAATTGAAGCTGCCCGGCCTCCGCAGCAAAGCTCACCGTCACGTCGTTGCCGATAACCTCGAAAGCGATCTGATTGACGACTTCTGGGATGACCGGATTGACCTTCCCAGGCATAATACTCGATCCTGCCTGCATCGGTGGAAGATTTATTTCACAAAATCCGGTCCGTGGTCCTGAAGATAAAAGTCGCAAGTCATTGCATATTTTCGATATCTTTATCGCGACACGCTTTAGTACTCCGGAAAGGTGCACAAAGCTTCCGCAGTCCTGCGTCGCCTCAATAAGGTTTTGCGCCGTGGTGAACGGTATGCCGGTCATCTGGCGCAGTTTTGCACACACGATAAAAGCGTAATCCCGATGGGAGTTGATGCCAGTTCCGATTGCTGTCGCACCGAGGTTGATCTCGCACATCAGAAGCAATGCGTCCTGTAGCCGCTCCTCATCCTCTCCGATCATGACAGCGTAGGTGGAAAACTCCTGCCCAAGGGTCATCGGGACAGCGTCTTGAAGCTGAGTTCGACCAACTTTGAGCAAGCCCGCAAACTCTTCGGCCTTTTGCTCGAACTCGCGACGCAAGGCGCTCATGGCGACAATCAACGCGGAGACGCCCCTATATGCTGCGAGGCGAAGGGCCGTCGGGTACACGTCGTTCGTGCTTTGGCTCATGTTGACGTGCTCGTTCGGATGCAAACGACCGTAGTCGCCTCGCACATGGCCTAGAAGCTCCAGCGCCCTGTTAGCTATGACCTCGTTCGCATTCATGTTGGTAGAGGTGCCAGCGCCGCCCTGAATCACGTCGACGACAAAATGATCGTGCAGCGCTCCGCCCTTCACTTCCTCACATGCCCGAACAATGACGTCCGCGCGTTCTTCGTCCAAGAGACCAAGGTCGAGGTTCGTCAATGCAGCGGCGGCTTTGATCGTTGCCAAAGCCGCGATGAGATCTGGATAACATCCAATAGTCTCTCCGCTTATAGGGAAGTTTTCGATAGCCCTGAGCGTGTGAATGCCAAAGTAGGCGTCGAACGGCACTTGATGATTTCCTAAGAGATCGTGCTCCGAGCGGAATGGCGGGTCCGCTGATTCGTGGTCCAATAGTAGACTCTCGTTCATTTCTGGACCACCATCTTTGCGTACCGAGCCATCCTGACCGCAGTGTTTCAAATCAGAACGTCAGGCTCAGCTTGCCGTAATAGAAGCCACCGCTGATCCCATAGGGCGAGAACGGGTTGTAATAGGCAAAGCCAGCAGTGCCCTGATTGACCGCCTTCAAGATCGACGGATAGACGTCGAACAGATTATTCGCGCCTGCGCTCACCTTCACGCCGTGCGCGACCTTCACGCCCACCTCGATATCGGTGATGACCTTGGGCGCGATCCTGTCGTCATTCGCCGCGATCGTTGAGGTGAGATAGGTCGCGCCATACCGCGTGCCGCGCAGGTTGATTGAGGCGATGCCCTTTTCCCAAAATATGTTGGCGACCACCTTGTCGCGTGGGCTGCCGCGCGTCAGGTCGCCTTGGCGGACGCGGTCGATCAGCACCAACCCGGCATTAGCGAGCGGGGTCGGCGGCAGGTCGATATGCGTGAAGACCGTTTTGTTAAGATTGCCCGACAGCGAAATCGTGCCCCGACCCCAGGTGCCGAGATCGGCGCGATAGGTGGCCACCACGTCCAGACCGCGAGTCCGCGTGGCGGCGGCGTTCGAGAAGTAAAAGCCCGCCGTCGACGAGGTGATCCCCGCTGCCGCGAGCGCCGCGTTGACCGCGGCGCCCTGCAACGTGCCGCTGAGCAGGATGCGATCGTCGATCTTGATCTGATAGGCATCGACCGTCAGCACGAACCGGTTGAATGGGGTCAGCACAACGCCCGCCGAATAGTTGACCGATTTTTCGGGCTTGAGCGGCGACGCGCCGAGCGCGATTGCAGCCGCTGAGTCGACCGGTAACGCCTTCACTGGCACCAGCGTAGTGACACCGTTGACCGGCGTCAGAATAGTGGACGACGATGAATAATGCTGTTGCTGAAGTGTCGGTGCGCGGAACCCACTGCTCACCGTACCGCGCAGCGCTATGCCGCGGACGGGTTCGAGCCGGATCGAGGCCTTGCCGATGTTGGTCGTGCCGAAATCGGAATAATCTTCATGGCGGCCTGCCAGCGCGACCTCAATGCCACGCACGATGGTCTGCTCGATATTGACGTAGCCGCTCCAACTATGCCGCTTCCAAGCGCCGGCATTTTCCGGTGCAAAGCCGGTCACGCCCTGCGATCCGGACACGCGGAGCGCGCCGGCGAAGGGCTGGCCGACCGGTGCACGATATCCGCCATTCGCATAGGAGGCTGGCTCGCCCGCGTCTGTGGCATAGGTGTTCTGACGATATTCCGCGCCGGCGGCGATGAAGAGCGGGCTTGCGAGTCCCACATCGAATTTGCGCGTTAGGTCAAGGTTGGTCGTCCATTCGCTGTTGCGGACGCGGCCGATATAGAAGCTCGTGGGGCTGAGCGGTCCGAGTGAAGCGTTCAGTGCGGTCGTCTCGTCATATTTGATTTTGTCCTCGGAATAGGTCGTGCCGAGATCAAAGTGGATTTGGGCCGGCCCGTCGCCGCGCACCCCGCCAGCGACCTGAAAGTCGGTGTCGTGAATGTGCAGATGGGGAATGTATCCGTCGGGATAGATCTGGACGATATTATTGTTGCTGTTGGGATTGCGAAAGGTGAGAAACGCGTCGGCGTCGCGCTTTGACGCGGTGCCGAAGCTGTAGAGTTCGACGTTCGCGCCGATCGGGATGGCCGCGTCATAGGCCAGGTTCACGCCCGAGACCTGGGGCTGCCCGGGTTTGTTGACATAGCGGTTAACGGTTGCCTCGCGCGGGTCGAACTGTCCGCTAATCAGCGGATAGAAGACCGAGCTGTTGATCGTGCCGCGTTCGGTGCGCCCCTGGAGTACGCCATCGGCGGACAGATGGATATGGCCACCATCGCCGATCCTGAAGCCAAAATCGCCGAGCACGCGCGCATTCTCGCCGCCGCCGTCGCCGTTCGCACCGCCGGTGAAGCTGGCGCTGCCCGATGCGTCGGTCTTCAGGATAACGTTGATGACGCCGGCAATCGCATCCGAGCCATATTGCGACGATGCACCGTCGCGCAGCACCTCGATATGATCGATCGCGCTGACCGGGATGAGATCGAGGTCCGGTGGTGACTGGCCGTTCTGGGTAGTGCCGTTGACGAACAGGCCGGCGGTGTTGTGGCGGCGCTTGCCGTTGACGAGTACCAGCACCTGGTCGCCCGCAAGACCGCGCAGTGACAGCGTCTTGACGCCGTAGCTAGCGCCCGAGCCGCTGCTTGACACGCTGATCGAGGGGACGAGCGCGCCTAGCAGATCGCGCACCGATTGCTTGCCACTCGATTGCAGCTCGGTCTTGCCGAGCACATCGATCGGCGTGAGGCTGGCGGCGACGGTGCGACCCTTGTCACGGGTGCCGGTTACGATGATGTCGGATGGTGGCGTGCTCGCGCCGTCGGCAAGGTCGGCCGGAACGGTCTGGGCATAGGCGGGAACGACAGCGAGAAGGCTTATCGAAGCCAGCAGCATAAAGGTCAGTTTCATCATGGTCCCCTTTGGTGATGGATGGTTTCAGACGCATCCCGGCGTTCGGTCAGCGTTTCGCGTCGCCGTTACGACTGCGATGAAGCTGACCAGAATGATTGCGATGACGTAGAAGGCCGGCATCAGCGTGTTGCCGGTGACAGCGATCAGACTGGTGATGACGAGCGGCGCGAAGCCGCCGAAGAGCGTCACCGAGAAATTGTAGCTGACCGCCAGTCCCGTCCCGCGGGTACGCGGCGGGAACAGATCGGCGAGGATCGCGGGCGTCGGGCCGAGCGTCGCGGCGATCAGAAACCCAACGATCACCTGCACGACCAGAAGCGTCGTCGTCGTCGGCCAGGCATTGAGCGCAAGGAAGATCGGGAGAGAGGTAAGCCCAGCAACGGCTAGTGCGGTACCTAGCACGCGATAGCGCCCGATCCGGTCCGAGAGCAGGCCGAATATCGGTGCCATGACGGTCAGAATGATCCCGGTCGCCAGCGCACCGAGAAAGGACGATGTCATGGCGATATGCAACGTCTCGGTCGCATAGGTTGCCATGTAGAGCTTGTGGACATAGTTGAACGCGGTGACGCCTGCGACGATCGCAATGCCGAGCAGCAGGGCCCGGCGGTCGTCGGCCCAGACGCGCTTCAGCGCGTTTCCGGCTTTCGACTCCACCGACAGCGCGGCGAACTCGGGCGTCTCGTCGATGCCGCGGCGGATATAAAGCCCGACCGGCCCGATCAGCAGACCGACCCCGAACGCAATTCGCCAGCCCCAGGCATCGAGTTGCGCCGGGCTGAGGATATAGCTGAGCCACGCGCTCAACCCGGCCGCGAGGATCGTTGCCATGCCTTGGGTCGATGATTGCCAGCTGGCAAAGAACCCGCGACGCTTCGCGTCGGCATGCTCGACCATGAACGCGGTCGCCGCGCCGAATTCACCCCCCGCGGAAAATCCCTGCAACAACCGCGCGAACACCACGATTAGCGGCGAGAAGATGCCGATTTGCGCATAGGTCGGCGCTAACACCAGGAGCGCGGTGCCGACCAGCATCAGGTTGATCGTAATCGTCAGCGCAGCCTTGCGGCCAGCCTTGTCGGCATAGGCGCCGAGGATGACCGCTCCGAACGGTCGCGCGACATAGGATACGCCGAACGTAGCGACGCTAAGCAGCAGCGAGGTCGTCGGATTAATTGCGGGGAAGAACGCCTTGCCTAGCGTCGCAGCAAAATAGCCGTAGATCAGCAGATCGTAGAATTCGAGTGCGTTGCCGACGCTGGCGGCGGCGATCGCGCGCCACGCATTCTGGCGATCTGGCTTAGGCAATGGGGCCGGCCGTCAGCGTTGCAGCGACGCCGCAGAGGATGTCGAGGCCGATCGCCAACGACGCCTCATCGAAATCGAAGGCTGCGTTGTGATGCCCGGCTGCGAGGTCCGACCCAATCCCGAAATAGACCGCCTTGCCGCCCTGCTCCTGTACCGCGCGCATCATTTCGGCAGCATCCTCGCTGCCCTTGAACGGCGTCTGCGACACGACGTGCGTCACCTGCGATACCTGCGCAGCGACGGCGGCGACCACTGCGTCGAGCTCGGGATCGCTGCTTGCCGGACCGGAGCCGCCTGCGACCTCCATCGTAAGCTCGACGCCGTGCATGATCGCGGCACCCTCGATGACCCGTCGCGCGGCTTCGTTGATGTAGGCGAGCGAGTCCGCATCCTCGGCGCGCAGTTCGATCGTCATGGTTGCCTCGGCAGGTACGGTATTGCGCGCGTTGCCGCCGACCAGCGTGCCGATGTTGATCCGCGTGTCGCCCTTGCCGTGGCGTGGTATCGCCATCAGGTTCTGCGCCGCGACACATGCCGCTAGCAGCGCGTTGCGTCCCTCGTGCGGGGCGATCGCGGCATGCGCGCCGACGCCGTGGAAGTGCACGTCAAGCTTGTCGCTTCCGAGGATCGTAGTGTACCCGCTGACGACTTCTCCGGTGCGTGTTGCCTGGATGCCGATGTGACAGCCGACGAAATAGTCGACGCCGCCCAGCACCCCCGCCGTGACCATCGCCCGCGCGCCACGCAGACCCTCTTCGGCAGGCTGGAAGATCAGCCGGATCTCGCCTGCGAAATTACCGTCGAGCGCAGCGATCGACCGCGCCAGCGCAAGTCCTAGCGACGTATGGCCGTCGTGCCCACAATTGTGATGTACGCCATGGTTCATTGAGACGAACCGCCGGGCGACTGGGACATGATCGGCCCTCTCCGATTCCGCGCCGCGATTGGCATCAAGGTCGAAGCGGAAGGCGACGACCGGTCCAGAGCGACGCCCTTTCCAGACTGCGACTAGCCCAGTGAAACCATCGCGGAACGTCTTGGCGAGATCGGCTTCCGCGCCATTCTCGATGGCGCGGGCGAAGAAGAAATCGAAATCGCTTTGCGGGGGTAGGCCGAGCCGCGCATCGGCGTCGATCACTGCGGCCCCGGCACGGATTTCCCAGCCCATCGTGGTCAGCGCGTCGTAGACCTTGGTCGCGGCATAGACCTCGCACCAGCCCGGTTCGGCATGAGCGTGCAGGTCCCGCCGATCCGCGATCATAGCCTCAAGTGAAGGCGCTACCGCGCCGCTCTGCGACATCTGCCTGTCCCCATACCCTATTTCGGTCATAATTAGGACAGGACAAGACGTTGTCAACGCTTAAATCGGCCCTATTACGGACGGCGCACTGGCGAGACAGTTCAAGGCAGTTAGGAGAAGAGCGTTGATAGGTGTGGTCGGCCCCGACGACACGGTTTCGTTGATCGAGCAGATTGCCCACGAACTGGGGATCGGCGCGGTGCTGATGCCGGTGCGCTATAGTGCGCCAGAGGATACCGTGCGCGTGCTACGGACGATTTGGCCGGCCTGCGTCTCCGTGCTGTTCAGCGGGCGTATGCCGTACCGGCTTGCCATGCTGGCCGGCTTTCCCGCGGACCGGCTCGATTATATCCCGCACGAGGGCACCGACCTGTTCCGCATCCTCGCGCTTGCTGCCTTGGAGACCGATCAGGTCGGCAGCCTGCCAAGCTTCAGCTTTGATACGATCCCCGAGCGCGACGTCGCCGAATCCTATCAGGAACTGGGGCTTCGCTCGGGCTTTCGCGTGATCCCGCTGGAGAGCGACGATACCCCCCCCCGGATCGATGCGGCGCGGATCGAGCAGGCTCATCGCGCGCTTGTCGAAAGCGGCGCGGCAGAGCGGTGCGCGACCTGTATCCGCGACGTCTATGAACGGCTCGTCGCGGCCGGGCTGCCGGCGATGCGTATCGACCATTCGCGCAATTCCGTGCGACAGGCGTTGCTGCGATCGAAGTTGCGGCACGACCTCAACGAAGCAGAATCGTCGCAGATCGCCGCCTGTCTGATTTCGGGCGACACACCGGCATTATCGCTGGCGGCGACTGCAATCGAGAGGCTGACCGGAGGCCGACTGGTAGAGAGCGGGCATGGCGAAGCGATCATCCTGACGACAAACGGCGCGCTGCATCGGACGATCCATCCGATCCTGCACCCGCTATCGGACGAAATGCCGACGCTTGCGGTTTCGGTCGGTGTCGGCATCAACGCCGACCAGGCCGAGGCGCTGGCGCGGGAGGCGAGCGAACGGCCGCCCTCGGACCATGACCGGGTGTTCGAGGTCGATAGCGCGGCGATGTTCTACCGAATCATCGACCGGAACGAGGCGCGCGATGCGCGGCAGGACGATCTCGAATTATCGCAGATGCTCGACGTACCGTCGACCGTGATCCACAAACTTGTCTCGGTTTTTCGGACGATCGACCCGAACGGCTTTACCGCGGTCGAGTTCGCGAGCGCCTATAATGTGCAACCGCGCAGCGCCCGACGCCTGCTGACGACGTTGAAGGACCGTGGCTTCGTTCAGGAGCAGGGGTCGCGCGCCAAGGACCGGGCGGGGCGTCCACAGACGGTCTATCGCATGTTTCTGGACCGCTTCATTTCCCCAAATGCAAAGAGCTAGTCGACTCAAAGCACCTTAAGTTACCGGGAAACTGAGAAATGGCCGAAAGTGATCGGCACCGGCAAGACTTGCTGCCCGGTCAGACGGCAGCCATCTCACTGCCGCCATCCACGGCATGCTAAGCACTGTGTACAACCTTTTAACATTGCGATTGGCGTCGACTGCTTTTCCATTTCCGCGCGTGCCACAATTTTTAGGTGGCCGTATGCGTTTTCTCTGGGCTGATCCCGATCGTGAATGAGAGATCGGCACACGGTGACGTTGCGACCCGACCGTAAATCTCCCAAGCAGTTGGGATGAATGATCTGAACGCACTCTTTAGCCCCATTGAGGATGGCGCTGATGAAGCCGCAACGATTGAAGCTGCGCTTTTATGCGTTGAGGCTTTCAAAGACCGGTTCAACGCTCGCGACCTTCCTGGAATGGATGCGCTGCTGCATTTTCCGCACGTCATCCTTTCGGGTGAAAATCTCGTGATTTGGGATGACCACGGTCAGCTCCCGGCTTCATTCTTTGACGACCTAACCGCATCAACAGGCTGGGACCGCACCACCTACCATGACAAGCGGCCGATCCTCACCAGCCCTCGCAAGGTTCATCTCGTCGTCGAATATACGCGGGACAGGGCCGATGGGACAATAGCAAGCTATCATAGCAACTTATGGATCGTCACTTTCAATAACGGCCGATGGGGGATCAAACAGCGATCATATTGACGGTTGCTGGCGGGCAACGTGGTGAGCCAGCTTTCCCAAAATGCCATCCTTGGTGAGAATGTGAGCGGGGTGACCCTGCATCCTGCATTAGTCCCAGCAGTCAGTTGGTTGGATCAGCGCTAGCGTGACGGCATAAAAGCGTGCTAGCACGCTCCCATGATAACGATCGCTCTTGTAAGTCAAAAAGGCGGGTCGGGGAAAACGACTTTAGCCACTCACCTTGCTGCTAAAGCCACACAGGCGGGCTATGTCACATGCCTTATCGACACCGATCCCCAGGCAACGGCTGCTGCCTGGGGCGATTGGCGAGGGAAAACCGACCCGGAAGTCATAACTGCTCCTCCTGCGCGCCTTGCTCGCGTAATAGAGGATGCGCAAAAGCTCGGAGCCGAGTTTCTCGTTATCGATACGCCACCGTTCGCCGAAGCGGCTGCGCGTGAGGCAGTTAAAGCGGCGGATGTAGTTCTTATACCGTGTCGACCGCGAGCCTTTGACCTTCATGCGATCCAAGCCACAGCTGACTTGATTCGATCAACGCGCAAGGCAGCGTATGTCGTTTTCAATGCGACCCCGCCCCGCGCGCCCGCGCTGATCGCTGATGCGTCTAAAATGGTGGAGAGCTTTGGCCTTGAGGTTGCGCCCATGTCGCTAGCCGAACGGGCGGCCTTTAACCACAGCACTGCCAATGGACGGACAGCCGTAGAAACCGAACCTCGTGGTAAAGCTGCGGAAGAAATCGACCAACTGTGGAAATGGCTATGCGAGCGTGCTAGCACGCCACCACAAAAGCACGCTAGCGGGAAGGCGCTATGAGCCGATTTGGTGGGTTGAACGCTAGCCAAGACAAAGAAAAGGTTGATGCCTCTTCCCGTCCGGTGGAGGCGGAAGTGCAGCCTGTGCCGCCAGGTCGGGCGAAGGCCAGACAGGGCAAACATGGGCTAGTTGGCTACTTCAGCCCGGATTTGATGCGGGCAATGCGGATGCTCGCGGCAGAGGAAGATAAGACGATTCAGGCGCTTCTAGGAGAGGCGATTGATCATCTTATGCGGGATCGTGGCAAACATCCGTTTGGGGAAAGGTAGTGAATATAGCATGCTAATATACAAGCACGATAGCGTGATAGCACACTATCAACCGAATGGACTGTTATATGGCGCGTAAGTCGGTGGCTGATCGTGAGCCGGGTACGGAGGAGCAACCCTTGCTTCCGATCGAAGCCCCGCGCCGGCAACGGGATCGCGTAGGCAAGCGGACGATCGCAGCGCACTTCGATCCGGCGATTGGTCGTGCCGTTGCTATTTTAGCAGCGAAGGAAGATCGCACGATGGCAAGCCTGCTGACGGAAGCTGTCGAAGACCTTCTGAAAAAGTACAAACAAGACATCAACGAACGATAGCGTGAAAGCGTGCTAGCACGCTAGCGTGTAATCTGTTGAAGCAATTGAATAAATCTCTTTCCACTATTCGGTTAATCTGCGACTTCTAGGACACCGGCCGAGGAATCGGCTGGTTCGTCGTGGCGTGGATGAACGGATTAGGCCCCGAACTAACCCCAAAACGACGAAAGCCCGGCTAGGCGGCCGGGCTCTCGGTAAGGGTTGATGCGCAAGAAGCGCTGGTACTGTCGCAAGCACCAGCATCTCGCAAGTCTGCCCGCCAGTCAACTCGAAAACGGTGTTTTCGAGAACGGGAGAGCTTTGTCCATGAGGGATCGCCGCCAGTGTCCGGGTCAACCCAGCGGAGGGAAGACCTATGCAGACCGTATTCGAGGCTCTTGGAGGAGCGGTGGGACGTCGGCCCGGTCGCGAGACCGGACAGAGGGTGCATCGCTACAGTAAGACGGCGGCGGGCAGGGAGGGGCGGTTCTGGCAGCCGTTCAATCCCAAGGATGTCGCACGCTTCCTCCAGGCGGCGGAGAAGTACGACCGGCTGAAGCGACTGGCGCATCGCCGCGAGCGGAACGGTCGTGAGAACGGCGCTATCGGTCATGTCGGCATGGAGGTGCTGCGCGAGCTGTTGCGGCTGATCGACTACAAGACCGGCCGGCTCGATCCCGCGATCGCGACGCTGGCGCAGCGCATCGGCCGTTCGATCGCGGCGGTGGCCGACGCGCTCAAGCGTCTCAAGGAGCATGGCTTCCTCGACTGGCTGCGGCGCTATGTCCCGACCGGCAATGCGGGTCTGCGCGGTCCCCAGGTCAAGCAGACCTCCAACGCCTACCGTCTGATGCTGCCGGCCGAGGTACTACGCGGCATGACCGCTCCGCCGCCGCAGGACGACAGTCAAGGGGTCGGTTCCGGCTGAGGGCGAAATGACACCCTAAGCAGAACGGCAATGCTTGGTTTATGATAGAAGGTTTGCTTGGGAGGCGCGGCGCCACCTCATTCCGCGGAAGCTGGTTTCTGGCGCTTTTCAGCAAGGCGATAGGTGAGGATGGCGAGTGAACCATCGATGGAAAAGGAACGACCATCTTGGCCGAACCGAAGGACGAAATCGTAGGATTCGGGTATGTTGAACCGCTGGATTTCGCTTCCATCGGCCATGGAGACCAGCGCGATCGTTTCCCGATGCGGCCGCTTACCAACCGGCATTGATACCAGCGCATAGCGCCCGTCCGGACTGATCGTAGGCCGGTAGGTGTGCGAGAAGTCGTATGCGGTGCCGGCGATACTCCATAACCTACGACCCGTCTGGACGTCCCAGAGATCGGCAACCGCCCCACTCTGCGGGGTGCGCTCCTCACATTCCGGTTTGCGGGGGGTGCCACTGTAATGCTCGCAAATCACGCCGCTCGCGCTTAAGCCGTGCCCGATCAATACTGTCTTCAGGTTCGGGGCTAAAGCAAACTTCCAAGAGCCGTTGGGGCCGGGATGAAGCAGCGTCTCGCGGGGTAGTTTGCCCTGTTGCCACTCAAACCATCGGCCACCATTGAGCACAAACAAAGCAAAGATATTGCCCTGCTGGTCGAGCCGCGCGTCGATGTCGCCAACTAGGGTTCGCGGTCGCTCGCCATGCGATAGCGGCATCGGAACGGCCTGGAGCACCTTGCCTCTGCGCCCATCGACAATAGCTAGCGTCGGCGTCAGATCGTCGTGTTCAGGGCGGTAATAGCCGCCCTTTGTGCCAAATTCGGCCAAGGCTAACCCGCGACCACCGACCCAAAATATGCCGTCGAGTCCGCCAGCTACATCCTTGAGCAAAGGTAAGGGGCGCGGTTCTCCATCATTTGGTATTTCGATCGTCGAGAGCGGGCCGAGCGTGAAACCGCTCGGCCGCATAGTATCCTGACGGACCCCAAGGATTGCCTTTGAGTCATCCCTCCACGCGAAGGGTGGCGCCTTGCTATAGCCAAGACCTGGGACGGTGATGCGCGACGCGATAACGCGTGGCGCTGCGTTCGATCCGATCGCCCCGATCCACAGGCTATCATAGCCAGAGACTAGAAAGTGTCTCCCGTCGGGCGAAATCAACGGCGCTGAGATGGTGTAAGAACTTTTTAGCCCCGAAGGGCAAAAGGCGTTCTCGAGATAATAGGGACCGGCCGTCACCGGGGCGGCCTGATCGACTATTCTCGGTGGACAGCCGATTGACGAAGGATGTGGAGCCGCCGCAAGCGTCGCGGCGACCGCCGTTCCCATTGAAGCGCCAATTAACGCGAAGAGGAACACTTGTTTCATGCCTAACCTCTCACGCCGCGATATCGATATCAGAAGACGTCTCTGCCTTTGCCCGTCCTACGATTGCAGCAACGGTATTCTTGCTTAGTCCCAGGTCGCGGGCGATCCATCGGTAGCTACGGCCCTCTTCAATGAACGCCAGCACCTTGGGAGCAAGCCGGTCGGACTTGGGACGGTCACCGATCTGCCGCCCGAGTTTCCGGCCCCGCGCCCGTGCCGCGGCGAGGCCGGAGCGAACCCGCTCGCTGAGCATGTCGCGCTCGAACTGCGCAATGCCTGCGAGCATCGTCGCCATCATACGCCCGTGCGACGTGTCGACCTCGAAGGTCATGCCGCTCATCGCGACCACCGAGACGCGCCAGCCCGACAGCCGGTTGAGCGTATCGAGCAGGTCCTGCGTCGAGCGCCCCCAGCGGCTGAGTTCTGTGACGAGGATCGCATCGATGTGGCGCGCCTGCGCCAGCTTCATGACTTCGCCACGCGCCGAGCGGTTGGCCTTCATGCCTGAAGCGGTTTCGCGGAAGACCTCGATCACCTCATAACCGCCACGTTCGGCAAAACCGGCAAGATCGCGCAGCTGCCGTTCGCACGACTGGTCGGCGGTCGAGACGCGGGCGTAAATGGCGGCACGTTGTCCCAATTGAACCTTCCTGAAATCAGGTCTCGAAAACCCTTGATTTGCGTGGAGTCAGTGTTGTCCAAAACAGACTTCTGTTCAACAGGGACAAGCGCCGATGCCGAGACGCCATATCCTGAGCGCCCGGCAGCGGTCGGCGTTGCTTGATCTGCCGACCGACGAGGCGTCACTGCTGCGGCATTACATCCTGGCGGACGACGACTTGATCCACATCGATCGGCGACGCCGATCGGAGAACCGGATCGGCTTCGCGCTGCAACTCTGCGCGCTGCGCTATCCCGGTCGGATGCTGGCACCGGGCGAGGTGATCCCGCTCGCTGTGTCCGCCTTCCTCAGCGCCCAGCTCGGTATCGCCGGTGACGCGCTCGTTCGCTATGCCGTCCGCCGTCAGACCCGCCATCAGCATATGGAGGTGCTGCGCCGCCTCTACGGGTACAGGACGTTCCCCGGTCAGGGGGCACCGGGACGGGCGTTCCGCGAATGGCTGCTCGCCGAAGCCGAGCAGGCGCGCTCCAACGACGATCTCGCCCGGCGCTTTATCGCCCGGTGCCGCGACACTATGACCATCCTGCCGGCGATCACCACCGTCGAGCGGTTGTGCGCCGACGCTCTGGTCGCGGCCGAGCGCGGCATCGAGAAGCGAATCGCCACACGCCTCGATCGCGTTGCCTGTACGCGGCTCGACCGCCTGACGACCGAGATGCTGCCGGGGGCGATCAGCCGCTTCATCTGGCTGCGCCGGATCGAGCCGGGCAACAATTCGGCTGCGGCGAACCGGCTGCTCGACCGGTTGGAGTTCCTGCGCGCGATGCACCTCGATGCGGGCCTGCTCGACGGCGTCCCGCCGCATCGCGTCGCCCGGTTGCGGCGACAGGGCGAGCGCTATTTCGCCGATGGCTTGCGCGACCTCGGCGCGGACCGGCGTCGCGCCATCCTTGCGGTCTGCGTCATCGAATGGGCCGCTGCGACCGCCGATGCGGTGATCGAGACGCACGACCGCATCGTCGGCCGCACCTGGCGCGAAGCGAAGCAGTTGCACGATGCGCGCACCGCGGAAATCAGAGGCTCGGTCACCGCGACGCTGGACGGGTTCACTGCGCTCGGCCAGTCGCTGCTCGACGCGCATGGCGACGGCGCGTCGCTGGAGGATGCGGTCGCGCGTGCGGCGGGATGGGACCATCTCACCCGCCTCGTCGCGACGGCCAGGGTTTTGACGGACACGCTTGGCGATGATCCGCTGGCGCATGTCGATCAGGGGTATCACCGCTTCCGTCGCTATGCCCCGCGTATGCTGCGCTGCCTCCATCTCCAAGCTGCGTCGGTCGCGCGACCCTTGCTGGACGCGGTGATCGCCATCGCCACCAAAGACGCGCTCCCGGCGACCGACGATTTCCTGCGCCCACATTCCAAATGGCGGCGTCAATTGCGGGCGAAGGGCGACGATGATGCGCGCCTCCGGGAAGTCGCGGTCATGTTCCATCTGCGCGACGCGCTGCGCTCGGGTGACATCTGGCTCGACCGCTCGCACCGGTACGGTGACCTTCGCAACGTCCTCGTATCGATGGAAGTCGCGCATGCTGCGAAGCTGGCCGTACCGTCCGATCCGCATGTCTGGCTCGCGGACCGCAAGGCCCGTCTCGCTGATGGCCTCGCCCGGCTCGGTCGCGCCGCGCGCAACGGTACGATCCCGAAAGGCAGCATCGAGGACGGGACGCTGCGCATCGATCGCCTGGCCGCCGATGCGCCGGACGGGATCGATGACCTGGTGCTGGACCTTTACCGTCGCCTGCCGCCCATCCGCATCACCGACCTGCTGCTCGAAGTGGACGCCGCGCTGGAGTTCACCGACGCCTTCACCCATCTGCGCACCGGTGTTCCGTGTGGCGACCGGATCGGCCTGCTCAACGTCCTCCTCGCCGAGGGGCTGAACCTGGGACTGCGCAAGATGGCCGAGGCGTCCAACACCCACGATTACTGGCAACTATCCCGTCTCGCACGCTGGCATGTCGAAAGCGCGGCGATCGACCAGGCGCTGGCCAACGTGGTCGCCGCGCAAGGCGCGCTGCCGATGGCGCGGGTCTGGGGCATGGGCACCACTGCCTCGGCCGATGGCCAGTTCTACCCCGCCGCGCGGCAGGGCGAGGCGATGAACACGGTTAATGCCCGCTACGGCGACGACCCCGGCATCAAGGCTTATACTCACGTCAACGACCGCTTCGCGCCGTTCGCATCGCGGACCATCCCCGCAACCGTCAGCGAGGCACCCTATCTGCTCGACGGGCTGACGATGAACGAGGCCGGGCGACGGATCGAGGAGCAGTACGCCGACACCGGCGGGTTCACCGACCATCTGTTCGGAATCAGCGCCATGCTCGGTTACCGCCTCGTACTGCGTATCCGCGACCTTCCGTCCAAACGGCTATACGTGTTCGATTCCGCGGCCACGCCGAGCGAACTGCGCCCGCTGGTGGGCGGTAAGGCACGCGACGCACTGATCGTGTCCAACTGGCCCGACCTGTTCCGCTGCGCCGCTACCATGAGCGCTGGCCAAGTCGCGCCGAGCCGTATCCTGCGCAAGCTTGCCGCCTATCCCCGTCAGAACGACCTGGCCTCCGCATTGCGCGAGGTCGGCCGGATCGAGCGGACGCTGTTCATCATCGAATGGATTCTCGACACCGGTATGCAGCGCCGCGCGCAGGTCGGCCTCAACAAGGGCGAGGCGCACCACGCGCTGAAGAACGCCCTGCGCATCGGCCGCCAGGGCGAGATCCGCGACCGTACCACCGAGGGTCAGCACTACCGGATCGCGGGCCTTAACCTGCTCACCGCCATCATCGTCTACTGGAACACCCTGCATCTCGGCCATGCCGTTGAAGCCCGACGCCGCGAAGGGCTCGATACGCCCGATCATCTCCTCGCCCATATCTCACCGCTCGGTTGGGCACACATCCTGCTGACCGGAGAATACCTATGGCCCAAGGACGCCAGCCCTTAGAGTGTCATTCCGCCCTCTGCCGGAACCGACCCCATCATGGAGGTGTTGATCGTCCGGAATATCAAGGCTGGCGTTACGGGGATGCTCTGGTCACAGGGTGCAAATTTCGCACAGGTTATCAAGGGAAGTTATGACCAGGTTGGCGCGACGATGGACCGAATCCTGAGCGATCCGAGACACACTGGGGCGGGGCCTCCTGCTCACATTGAACGGCGCTGTGCTGGCAATCATCCGGCCGTGCTTGCAATCCGCATTGCCTGCCCACGCTTGTAGATATCAGAGCTGATTGGCACTAATCTACCAGCGCTAGATGGCACTCCTCGCAGCGAAAGCTCCGAATGCAGCGAACTGCCGAAACTGCAGCTAAGTTCGAGATCATAGCGTGGGTCACCAACCGGTAGAATGAAGCCGAATTCTGTCTTTGGGAGTTCTGTATGAGTGAGAATATCATGGCGATCCGCCGTGAAGGCCAGAAGCACGCATGCCTCGCCGCCCAAACTGAAGGCGAGACACAGAAAGCTCATTTTGTTCGAGCTGCAATTTGCGATGCAATCGCTGACTTTTTAGAGGACCCTGAGAAGCGGGAAGAGC
>NZ_JH594427.1:0-2118 GCF_000242835.1 Sphingomonas sp. PAMC 26617 | reverse complement strand
AGAAGGGGCTTATCAACAGCACGACGCTCGACATGCACTTGCTCGTTGCGCAGACGGATCTGCTCATGAACGGGCGTTTCAGTGACATAGGAGCGCACGCGCACGCCGCCCCGGTCCACGTCGCGCTTGCCGACAACAAGCTGCTCTTCGACGATCGGAACAACTTCCTCACGCTCGCCATCGAGGTCGTGAGTACGGTTAGTACTGTCCGCCGTGTTGCCAGAAAGTGCACCCAAACCCGCTGCCCCTGAACCCGCTGTCGGATGATCCCAGCCAGACGAACGCCACTCGCTCGAGCGGTCGTCGATATCGACGCTATTGGCATCTTCCAGAACCTTGACGGCCTCATCAACGTGCGCGTCTTCGACGTCAGCGGTCAACAGTACACCACCCCGGCGAACGCCTTCCTCATAAGTGTGGCGGTCCTCATCGGGAAGGAACGCGTGCTTGATCGAATCCCACATTCCGCGGTCCTGGTGGGTCGAATAGCCCGTCGCGTTATAGCCCGCGCTGGTCTTGTCATGGATGTGGATGTGATCGACATCGACCCGTGCAGCCTTCAGCCGCTCCTTAGCGGCTTCGGCATCCGAGCGATTGTCGAACAGGGCAGTGATGGTACTGGACATGATGTTCTCCTGGATAAACGTTGGATAGAAAAGGGTTGCTTATCTCGCCGTCACGACGAGTTCGGTACGGCGGTTCTCGAAACGCCCCCCTGCCGTCGTATTGGTGTCGACGGGGTCGGTTGCACCGCCCGAGACGGTCTCGATCCCCCCGGCATCGATGCCCTTGCCAATAAGCGCCGCCTTAACGCTCTCAGCGCGAGCCTTGCCGAGCGCCATGTTAGTCGCATCGCTGCCGCGCGAGTCCGCATAGCCGGCGATCCGGATATGAGAGGTTGGATACTGCCTCAAAGCCATCGCGACTTGATCGACCTCTGCCGCGTCAGCCGCACGAATGTCGCTCTTGGCTGTGTCGAAGTTTAGCTTCTCAAACGTGAAAGTACGTGGCGTCGCTTCCGTGCCGCCCAGATACACACCAAGACCAGACGTGCCGACTAATGCTGCCGATTTCGGCGCATTCGGGGTCTGCGCTATCACTTTGCTCGAGGCTGGAGCCGGCACGACGGCGACTGTGTCTTTGTGGCAGCGGCTTAAACCGAGGATAAGGGCGAGCAGCCCCAACGCCAGCGCCAACCACGCAAGCGCTTTTAACCAGCCTGGCTGGACGTTCCTTTCGATATGCACGTGGCTTGGGGCGCCGGGTTTATGGTCGTTCGGTCCTGCCATTAACAATACCTCCTATTTTAGACTTCGTCGCCATCGCGCTCGATGACGGCGCGCATTTTGCGAAGCGTGGTAGGAACTTGAACCTCCTCGGTTCGCGCCACCCGGCGAACGACGACTTCCTCGACAACGAAAAGGCGCTTTTCGACGATGGCGCGCTCTTCAACGATTGGAATGATCAGCAGTTCGCCCTCATGGTAAGGCGCAGGTGGGACGGACACTTCGCGTTCGACCACGCGGCGCTCAATCTCGATGTCCTCGCGCTCAAGCTCCGCGACAAGATTGTGGGTTCTCTCTTCGACGACCGTGCGGACCCGGACATGACTACTTTCAACGGTCCGCTTGGACACAGTCGCCACTTCTTCGATAATCGGAACCCTCGTGTGCTGATCGTCAAATTTGGCCACGTAGCTTATCGATCTCTCTGTTCCGAGCGATGTCGAAGAGCACACGCAGCGGGCCAGCAATCACGCTCCGCCAAGTGTATCTTAGGATGCGAAAACCGAAGGCCGTACCATTGGTTCCGCAAAAAACTTGGGACCTTGATTAGGATCATTAGGAATATCTGATGTGCCGAAATCGCATGTGGACTGCGCTCAGTTGCTTACCGCGATCCACCCTGTAGAAAGGTTGTGTGAGCAGTTCGACGGATAACGCATCATTGAAACTCTGGCCGAGCGGCAACGGCCTTCTGGATCGCATTGCGCCGGCTGATCAGACTAAATTACGGCGTTACTGCGATGTGATCGATCTACGTGCGGGAACGGTGCTATACGAGCCTGGCGATCCTCTCTTACACGTCTATTTCCTGCTCTCAGGTATGGTATCGCTT
>NZ_JH594426.1:297623-392412 GCF_000242835.1 Sphingomonas sp. PAMC 26617 | reverse complement strand
CAAAATTGCAACAGGCTGGTAACGCGGCTCGTTAGTTTCCTTCGATAGTTCCCCGCGCCCCATCCAGCCTTGCAGCATAGTCCGCCAGCACTTTGGCGGTGCGTGCGGCATAGACATTTGCGTCGTCGAAACGCCGCTCCTCGATCGCCTCGCGCACGCCCGGTAGTGTCTTCGCGCCATAGCCGGTGAAGCGGCCCGGGGCGTAGACGAGGTTCTTGTACCAAGGCCGACCGGGAAGTCCCCGCTTGTCGAGCAACAGCTGGTCGATATCCCGGACTTGCGCGTTGAGCTTCATCCGGCGCGCGGGATCGAGCTTTCCGCCCTTTTCGGCGTAAGCGGCGTCGTAGCGCGTGGCTGCGCCTTGCAATTTGTCGACGGCATCCTCCAGCACGGCCAGTTCGATGAAGGGCGTGCGGGCTTCGAACGTCGGGGCCGACACCGGTTTGAGCGGATCGGATGCCAGACGGAAAGCCCCGTCCTCAAGCAGTTTCTCGCGGTTGCGATCCTGGGCGCGGCGGTCCTCGGCGAGCTTCTTGATTTCGGTCATATACGTCGCAACGGTCGTCGCGAAGTCGCTGAAGCGCTGCGGCGGGGTATCGGCATCGGCAACGCGCAGCACCATCCGTCCGACTGTCTTCGACAGCGCAGCGCCGTATTTCAGGCCCGGATCGTCGAACGTCGTCATGTGGTGATAACTATCGTAGATCGAATGATAGACCCCGCCGCTCTCATCCTCGCCGCCGAAGCTTATGTTTAGCGCGGGTAGCCCGAGATGCTGGAGAAACGCGGAGTAATCCGACCCCGACCCGAGCGCACCGAGCGGGAAATCGCCACCTATCTCGGCCGCAGCAAGCGCGACGTCGGCGAGCCGTCCGGTCTTATCATACGCCCCGACGCGGATTGCTGCGGCGCGCCGTGCAGCAACGGTTGCGCCCGTTTCGGGGTCGATCACGTCTGCGGCAACGCCGTTGACGAGATGCTGGAAATCGTGGCTGCCCTCCGCTTGCAGGAACCCACGGCCATTGCCGTCGGTGTTGATGTAGATGACGCCCTTGGCCTTCAATTCCGCGGCATGCTGTTCGGCCCATTCGGTCGAACCGAGCAGCATCGGCTCCTCGGCGTCCCAGCCGGTATAGACGATCGTCCGCGCCGGCCGCCAGCCTTGCGCCCATAGCGCGCCGAGCGCCTTGGCCTCCGACATCATCGCCACATTGCCCGACAGCGGATCGGACGCGCCGAACACCCAGCCGTCATGATGGTTGCCGCGCAGCACCCATTGGTCGGGATAGACCGCCCCCCTCAACGTAGCGACGACGTTGTAGACCGGCTTTTGCGACCAGTCGGACTTGACCGCGAGATGCACCTTGACCGCTCCGTCTCCGCCCAGATGGTAGGTGATCGGCAGCCCCCCATGGAACGACGCCGGCGAAATCGGCCCGCTGAGCCGCTGCAGCAGCTTTTGGGCATCGCCGTAAGACATCGGCAGCACGGGGATTTTCAGGATCGTCTGCGCATCGGCGCGCGACAGGCGTTTGGCCCCCGGCACCGAGCCGATACCGGGCGTCAGCGGATCGCCGGGATAGACCGTCATGTCGGCAACTGAGCCGCGCTGGACGCTTTGCGCATTGCGCGCGCCTCCCTTGGGATAGACGTCGCCTTCGCCGTAACCGTCATCCGCCGGATCGGAATAGATGATCGAGCCGACTGCACCATGTTCCTGCGCCAGTTTCGGCTTCAACCCGCGCCAGCCAACGCCGTAGCGCGCGATCGCGATCTTGCCCTTCAAATCGACGCCGCGCCGCGCCAGCGCCTTGTAATCGTCGGGCAGGCCGTAATTGACATAGACCAAGTCGGCGGTGACATCGCCGTCACCCTGGAACGCGACATAAGGCGGCAACGCGTTTGCGGTGTTGGCGGACGTGGCGTCGCCAGCGACCGGCGGTTCCTGCCCGCCGAGAACGATCTTGTCGGGTGCGACGAGTTCTACGGTCGTCGAAATCGGCGTGGGATAAAGTACCGAGAAGATTTCGATCTTCGCGTCCCAGCCCCATTCCTTGAACTTCGCGAGCATGAACTCGGCATTGGCCTTGTCGTGCTGGGAGCCGACATGATTGGGTTCCGACGACATCGTCTTCAGCCAGTCGAGCTGGTCCTGCGAACTGATGCTCGCGTCGAACGCGCGCTCGATCGCGTTCGGGTCGGTCGGTGCACCGCTCTGCGCTCCGGCTGCTGTCGCTACCGCGAGCGCGCTGGCGCCCGCCAGTATCCTGCCTAATCTTGCCATTGTCTTGCCCCCACCAGTTATCACATGGATGCGCCGCACCATGGTCCGGCGCAAGAGAACTGTTATTTGCACCGCTAATGATCGAACCACACGACTTGTGCGGCGCATCTCGATCGTGCGCGGCTGCCCGGAGAGCGGGCAGTTTCACGTGAACGGGCGTCCAAAGCTGGACGCTGCGAAGGGCACGCTGGACGGCGGGATATGGGTCTTTTCGTCCGCGGAGGTGCCATCTCCGCCACGGGCGCGAGCTTGGGTGCGGCTTACGGCGCATTCCCTGTTTATCCTGGTCGAGCGAGCCGCTAGCATGCCGAAAACGAAGGTTGGTGCGTGTCGAGTACTGAACAATTGGCGTTTCTGGATAACGGCGGCCTGATGGGCGCGCTGATGCGCACCTTCGACTGGAGTACTACGCCGCTCGGTCCAGCCGCTGCCTGGCCAACAAGCCTGCGAACGGTGACTGCCCTCCTTCTGCGATCCCCTGTACCGATGGTCCTGCTCTGGGGCGAGCAGGGCATCATGCTCTACAACGATGCGTATTCCGTCTTCGCCGGCGCGCGGCATCCGAAGCTGCTTGGTTCAGCGGTCCGCGAAGGGTGGGCCGAGATCGCGGACTTCAACGACACTGTGATGCGCGTCGGGCTATCCGGAGGAACGCTCGCCTACCGCGACCAAGAGCTTACACTTGAACGTCATGGACGTCCCGAGCCGGTCTTCATGAACCTCGATTACTCTCCTGTGCTTGATGAGAGCGACCGACCGGCGGGCGTTCTAGCGATCGTAATCGAGACAACTGAGCGAGTGCTGGCGGAGCGTCGGCAAGGTGCGGCAGAGGTGGCTCTGCGAGCCGAACGGGACAGAGCTCAGGGCGTCCTCGACAACATGGGGGAGGCATTCGTCTTCCTCGATTCAGATTTTCGCATCGTGGACATGAATGCCGAGGCAATGCGGCTCGAGTCACGGCCGCGCGAGGAGATCATCGGTCGGACGCACTTTGAAGCGCATCCCAACGCCGCCCCGGAACTCGGCGCGCTGTATCAACGCGTGATGAAGGAGCGCATCGCGGGTTCGCTCGAGCACCATTACCTCTGGCCCGACGGCCGCGACACATGGATCGAGATGCGTGCCTATCCGATCGACGACGGTTTGGCCGTCTTCTATCGCGACGTTACAGCAGCACGGCACGAGGCCGACGACCGGGTCACTCAGGCGGCGGAACGCGGTGCGATCCTAGCCCAGCTCACCGAGGGTGTGATCGTGACGGACGCCGACGGCGCGATCACCTTCGTGAACGAGGCCGCGGAACGTCTCCATGGTACAAAGCAACTCGGAGTAGCGCCCGAAGGATATGCGGCAGCCTACAGCCTGTGGACGGAAGAGGGGGACCCATACCCCCCGCTTGACCTCCCGCTGGCCAGGGCCGCGCTTTGCGGCGCGACCGTCCTCGACGCGAGTTGGCGGATCCGCCGCGCTGACGGCACGGAGGTTCTCGCCCGCGGCGCTGCCCGGCCGATCACGATGTCCGACGGCCGGAGGCTGGGCGCCGTGTTGACCTTCCGCGACGAGACGGAACGACACAGTGCCGAGTTAATGCTGCGCGACGAAACGCGCGCGCTAGCCACGCTGAACCGAGCCGGGGCGGCTTTAGCTGCGGAGTTGGACATTGAACGGCTGGTGCAGATGGTCAGCGAGGCCGGGGTCGAGCTGACCGGCGCTCAGTTCGGCGCCTACTTTCACAACGTAATGGACGAGACTGGCGAACGTTTGCACCTCTACACGCTAGCCGGGGCCGCCCGGGCGGACTTCGAGAGCATGGGCAGGCCCCGTGCCACCGCTATCTTCGGGCCTACCTTCCGCAACGAGGGTGTCATCCGATCCGACGACATCCTCGCTGATCCACGCTACGGAAAGAACGCGCCGCATCGTGGCATGCCGACAGGCCACCTGCCGGTACGCAGCTATCTTGCGGTATCGGTAGTGTCGCGGTCGGGTGGAGTGCTGGGCGGACTTCTTTTCGGGCATCCAGAGCCAGGGCGCTTTACGGAGCGGCATGAGGGTCTCATCCAGGGGCTCGCGGGCCAGGCGTCCGTCGCGATCGATAACGCCCGGCTAATCCAGCAGGTGCAGGAGGCGAACGAGACGCTGGAGCAACGTGTCCACGAGCGAACCGACGAGCTCGAGCATGCGCAGGAAGCACTCCGACAGGCGCAGAAGATGGAGGCCGTCGGTCAGCTCACCGGCGGGATCGCCCACGATTTCAACAACCTGCTCACCGGAATCATCGGCTCGCTCGACATGATGCAGCGCCAAATGGCAAAGGGCGATAACAGCAAGATTGAGCGTTATGCCACGACGGCCATGACCTCGGCTAATCGCGCCGCGGCACTTACTCACCGCCTCCTGGCCTTTTCGCGGCGCCAGCCCATCGATCCAAAGCCTGTCAATGCCAACAGGCTCGTCACTGGTATGGAGGAATTGCTTCGTCGAACGATCGGAGAGGCGATCGCGCTCGAGGTGGTGACGGCTGGCGGCCTCTGGCAGACGCTCTGCGACCCTCATCAGCTCGAAAGCGCCATCCTCAATCTCGCTATCAACGCGCGCGATGCGATGCCGCACGGGGGCTCTCTCACGATCGAGACGTGCAACGCACACCTGGATAACGCATATACCGCTAGGCAGCGGGATGTGCGGCCGGGGCAGTACGTCTGCATCTGCGTGACCGACACCGGTTCCGGGATGTCGGCGGACACGATCGCGAAGGCCTTTGAGCCATTCTTCACGACGAAGCCAATCGGTCAGGGTACGGGCCTTGGACTTTCGATGATTTACGGCTTCGCGCGACAGTCGGAAGGTTATGCCAAGATCTACTCGGAGATCGGCCAGGGCACGACAGTGAAGCTATATCTGCCGCGCTACTACGGCGAGGCCGAGGGAGCCGACGAGGAGCACGGCGAGCTCACTGACGCCCATCGCGCCGACGCCGGAGAGGTCGTGCTCGTCGTAGAGGACGAAACCGCAGTGCGCGATCTCGTCGTCGACGTGCTCGAGGAGCTTGGATATCGAGCCATCCAGGCGGCAGACGGACCGGCCGGATTGAAGCTCCTCCAGTCCAAGATGCGTATCGATTTGCTGGTCACCGATATCGGGCTGCCGGGCCTCAACGGTCGGCAGGTCGCCGACGCCGCTCGTTTGCAGCGGCCTGACCTCAAAGTGCTCTTCATGACCGGATACGCGGAAAACGCGACGATCGCTAATGGCTTCCTCGACCCCGGCATGGAGATGATCACCAAGCCCTTCGCTATCGAGGCGTTGGCCACGCGCGTTCGCGATATGATTGAAAATTAGCAAAGGAGCATCGCCGAACGGGGCTGCAAAAGGAACGTGCGGGCATCATGGGAAGCGTGCGTCTGCCCGTGGGTTTCCACGTGACCGTCGGAGTGTCGTTTAATGATCGTACAGGAGCCGGCGCCTTGACTGGACAAATGTCCGGATGTCGGAAGGAGTCAGCGCGCTCCGAACGACTGCTTGTGGCTCAGCGCTACAAAAAGCCTTCGCCTGCGTGTTCGCGGAACCTCTCATGATCCCGCACATATTCGGCGACCATTTCGAGCGACGAATGCCGACTATGCTCTTTCATCTTAAAAAGATTGGCATTTTGCCGGCCGGCCTCGGTTAGGAAGCCGGCGCGCAGCGAGTGGCCTGAGAACAGCTCGGACGGGTAGCCCGCCGCGACCGCCGCCGCCTTCACTACTAGTGCCACGCCTTGCGCGCTCATAGCCTTGTCGGTCAGCCGTCCCTGCGGCGTAAGCTTGCGGAACACGGGGCCGCTGGTGATCCCGGCCTTCTCCAGCCAGGCGCGGTAGTGCCGGACCGGCTCCAGCCGGCGGCCATCCGGGATCGCAACTGTATGACCCTTGCCCTCCTGATCAGTCTTCGATGCCGCGATCCGCACCAGCAGCCCGCGACTGTCTCCGCTGACATGCCCGACCATGATCGCCACCAGCTCGGAGCGCCGGAACGCGCCCGCCATTCCGATCGCGAGAAGCGCGCGGTCCCGGTAGCCGCGCAAATCGTCTTCGACCATCGCGCGCACCATGTCGCGCAGCACATCGCCGTCCGCGGGGCGCTTTTTACCAGGCAGGTCGCCGCGCTTGTCCTTGCGGATGCCGCGCATCGCGCGCTCAAGCCGCGCTGCGTCGGGTTGCGAAGTTGGCGGCTCGAGGTCGGCGGCCCGATGCGCGAATACGATCGCGGCGAGCCGCCGGCCGATCGTCGCTCTGCCAAGCGGCGCTGGCTCCTTACGTGGTAAAATCAAGCCGCGCTTCGTCCGGCGCAACTCCTGTGGACTGAACCCGCGCTCGGCGAGGAGCGTCAGGAACGCTGCGACCGTCGCTGGTGCCGCCGGCAGCGGGCGGTAGCCGCTTTCCTGGCACCACGCGCAGAACAGCCGCCAGTCTGACTTGTATGCACGCAAGGTCGCGTCGGCAGACGCGCGGCGGACATAGTCGTCGACCCGCTCGCGGTCGCCGGGGGCAAGCTGCGGAAGATAGGGTTCGAGCGACTGAACCTGATCGACGACGACCAGCGCATCAGCCACGATGCTATCCAGATCCGTGCGGTCGACACGCGCGGAGTTATCGATGTCGTCATCATCGGCCAAACCGACCTCCTACGCTGCGCTCAAACGAACGGCACCGGCGCGCGTGCGACGGTACATGATCCGCTAAAACCGTTAAACGGCCGGACAGATTGACGCCAGCATGTAATTAGCGGGAATCAGCGTTATCGCTAAATAGGTAGTACGGTACGATATAAGAGTTATGTCACGAACGGCATCATTTGGCGCATTGGCTCATGCGTTGAATCACCGCCCCAGAATGACTACGGTCGCAATTCAGACGTCGCTTACGAACGAGATGCGCAATGACCATCCAAGTGAACATCACGCCAAACGGACGAATGAGCCTACCTGCAGACATTCGTAAGCGTTTAGGTCTCACCGACGGCGGCGCAGTCTACCTCGACGAGACGCCCGATGGCGTGGTTCTGCGCACTGCCGCGCAAGCGGTGGCCCGGGCGCAGGCGCTTGCCAAGCAGTTCACCGGCGGCAATTCGGAGGCGTCTGTTGATGCTTTTCTCGCCCGGCGCCGGGAGGACAGTGGGGAATGAGGGTCGTTCTCGACGCTTCTGCGCTTATCGCAATGCTTAAAGGTGAGAAAGGCTCTACCAAAGTCGCCGGAGCGATCGCGGGCGCGCGGGTCAGCAGCGTCAACTATGCCGAGGTGGTGAGCCACTTCATCCACGCCGGCATGCCCGCTCACGAGGTCGACGCGATGCTGCAGCCGTTACCAATGGACGTCGTCGCGGCTGACCCCGCGTTAGCCACCCTTGCCGGACGGCTGCGCGCCGTTACTGCCGAAGCAGGGCTCAGCCTTGGCGACCGGTTCTGTCTTGCGCTGGCGCAGCGCGACGGGCTTCCGGCGTGGACGAGCGACCAAAACTGGAAGAAGGTGGCGGACGCAGCCGGTGTAAAAGTTGTCGCGATCCGCTAACGCGGTCACTTGTGCTTTGGAGTAAGGTAAGTGCGAGTAAGGTGTATAGACAGCTTCTAGACCATCACTGCCACGGTTCAATACTCCCACAACCGGCCCTGTTTGAACAGAAGAGCTGTTCAAACTGTCGTGTTCCGTCACGGTTTAGCCTGATAGGCGCGCGCGTCTCTTCGCGCCGAGGCTAGGCCTGGCCGAGCATCGTTACTGCTGAGTGAGGTGGGCGGCTTTCAACTCTTGGTGCGCAGCGACCATCCGCTGCGCGAACGCGGGGTTGGCGAGGAGCTTTGTCGCGACGATCGTGCCGAGCACATGGCTCGCTTCTGTGTCGGAGGGAAAATGCACACCGCAGACCTGTCGACTCATCGCATAGTCGGCTGAGCGCGAGAGGATCGCCCCGGCCTTTTCCGGCACCAGCCGTGCCAGTATGAAGCCAACCGAGTAGCCGAGCGTCGAATGGCCACTTGGATAAGAGCGTGCGGGGTTGGAGCCCTTACCCGCATCGCAATTGGCCAGCGTCGGATCAGCCGCCCAAGGGCGTGCACGGCCAAAATAGACCTTCGACACGTCGGCCGCGGCATCGCCCTCTTCCTGAACGCTCTTCAGCAACGCCCAGGTCAGCGGCAACTCCTCAAGCTTCGTCCCGAGCGCAACATCGAACAACGCTGGGTCCTCGTGAGCGTCATCCCATTTGGCGCGCGCCATGCGCTCGGCGCTGGCCGAGGCCACGATCTCGTGCAACTCGAGCAACTCGGCTCTCTCGGCCTCCGATCCAGCGGGGAACGGCTTCGGTAACGCCATTGCGGGGAGAACGTCGGTGCTGGCGAGATAACGCAGCGCATGCGTTTCGGCTGCCGTCGCAGCTCCTGCAGCAAGTACCAAGGCGGCACTAACCGCGAGCAAACATATCTTCGACTTCATCGCAATCACCTCCCTGGCTTCAAATACAATTTCTAAACCGAGCGGACCGCGCTTCCATTCTCGCTCGCCAATCTCGATATATTCGGCACGACCGCCGGGTTCATGACCTGGCTAAAATGCCTATTCCCTTCCACGATGACGACGACTTGACTGTATGCCGGGATATCACCTGATGCTTGACAGGCCGCACTTTCTGCCGCCGCTCCTGCCGCAATCCTAAGCGCGGCGCATCAGAACTTAAATCTAAAGCCTGCCTCATAACTCTGGTCGTAAAATTCGCGCTGCGTCGTCCGGTTGGGCAAGCCCTCATAATAGCGGAGCGGTGAATTGTTGAGGTTTCGCGCGTTGAAGTACAATGCCATATGCTGTGTTACCTGATACGACGACGTCAGGTCGAGCTGCGTCCGTTGGTCTTCGAAGGTATCAAATCCGGACGCTCCGCCGACACCGAAGATTGCGCCATCGACATGGCTGAGCGACAGCCGCACCTGTGCCTTATGTGCTTCGTAGAACAGGCTGAGGTTGTAGGTCAGCGGCGACGTTCCCGGCAGACGGCTCGTCTCGCCCGGTCGAATTGCGAACTTCGACCAGACATAAGTCACATTACCCAGGGCGCCGAAACCATCAAACGGCGCCGGCAGGAAGCTGAACTTCTGGCTGTACTGCGCTTCGATACCACGGGCGTGTGAGCTGGCGACGTTTGTGTAGGTCGTGATCGTGGTGATGCCATCGGTTATGCCGGGATAGTTGGGATCCCGGGTGACGCCGTTAATGATGTAATTGTTGAACTCCTTGTCGAATGCACCGAACGATAGGACGCCTGAGTCGGGCAGATAATATTCGACCTGCCCGTCAAACGCGTTGACCGTCGTTGGCTTGAGGCTCGGGTTACCGACAGAGACCGCACGGTTGCCGACATCCACCGTCGCGCCGGACAGCAGTTGCAGGAAGCCCGGGCGCCCGATCCCGGTCGAGTAGGTTGCACGTGCGACGAAGTTCTTGGCCAGATCGTAGCGAAGCTGAACGGTCGGGAAGAAATTGGTGTAGCTCGACTTGCGTGATGCTGGCGAGAACGAGTCAACGCCCAAGGCGCTGGTCGTGCGCGTCGTACCACGATAGGTACCGTCGGTATTTTCGACCCGCAGCCCTGCAAGAACGTTCAGCTTCCCGAATTTGCCGGAATATTGCGCATAGGCCGCGTAGATGTTCTCTGTGTCGTTGAAGAATCCGGAGGCATTACGCACCGCGTTGGCGGCGCTGGTAAACTGGGTCAGCGGCGCCAAGACGGCGCGAACGCCGGAGATGCTCGGAGCATAGCCGACATTGTAGGTCCCGGCATAATAATTGGTGAACGGCCCGTCCCCAAGCACAGCAGATAACGACGTCGCCGGCACGCCCGCATAGCTCAGATTGTTCGGCTGATCGATCTTGTCACGAAAACGCAGCTTGCCGCCAACCTTGAACGCGCCGTCACCACCAAGCAAGGTTGTAGGAACCGTCACATTGAGCACGGCTGCATATTCCCGGTCATGAGCGCGCTCGGTCGCGTTGTTCGCGCCGGTAAGGGTGAATTGCGACGGGTCACTCGGATTGAAGCCCGAGGGCGACAGCGTGGGATAGAGCAAGCTCGTATTGTCATAGGCAACGGTGAAGCCCGGCTGGCCTGGGCGCGTGAAGGTGGAGTTGCGGTCGTAATCGCGGTGATAGGTCGAAGCCGTATAAGACAGCTGATAGTCGAGAATGACCTTGCCCAGATCGTTTCGGCCGCCCGCCGCCGTGATGAAATTGAGATGAGTCTCCTGTTCGTCACGCAGCGTAACGTGCGCATCGACGCCCGTTGCAGTGTTGACGCTGCCATTGGTGGTCGTAGTGTCACCCAGGCCCCGATACTGCAGCACTGAACGGTGCACCGACTCGGTATAGCCCGCATCGTTTGCACGAATGTAGAAGTGGTTCTGCCCGTCTGGATTCCAGTCGAACTCGCCGCCAAAGCCGAAGCGACGGCGGTTGTAGCTATAGCGCCGCAGATCGAGCGAATCGAGGATGCGGTCACCCGGAGTTCCGGGCTGCACGGCGTCGAGCAGACCGGGCTCGGCATCGTCAAAGCCGCGTTTGTCGGTGTGAAACGAGCCAGTTAGCACAATTGCGAACTGCTTATTTGGCCCAAAAGCCGTCCCGGCCGCCGCCTCTCCGATGAAGACGTCCCCGTTCTTGTGCGCGTTCTGATAACCGCCCCCGATGGTCCCTTCGAAAAACGGCTTCGTCAAACCGACTGCCGTACGCGGTGTGAGTTCGACCGAACCACCCAGCCCCTCGGCCTCCTGGTCTGGCATGCCAGTTTTGCGCACGACCAGCCGGTCGATCGAACCGATCGGCACGGTATCGAGCTCGACGGCGCGACCGCCACCGCCAAAATAGGTGCCGCCAGGCTGCGTGTTGAGCAACGTTACGCCGCCAAACGTGGTGCCGTTCAGATTGCCGTCGATGCCGCGGATGTTGACGAAACGGCCCTCGCCGGTGTCAATCGCTAGGCTGACGCCCGGGATGCGGCCAAGCGCTTCGGCGGCATTGAAGTCGGGATATTTGACGATGTCTTCCGCTGCCTGAACATTCACCAGGTTTACTGCAGCTTTCTCCTCGGCGCGCGCAGTTTGCGCTGCTCGAGCCCCGGTGACGATAATATCGCGGCTGTCAGTTTGCGCGGCGGGTGCTGGCGCGGGCGCGGGCGCGGTCTGTGCTTGTGCACTGAGCGGGGCAAGCGCTGCTACCGCCGTCGAGAGAAGCGACAACGTCCGAATCTTCATGATGCTCATCCCAATCTATGCATACGCTC
Source organism: Sphingomonas sp. PAMC 26617 (assembly GCF_000242835.1). Classification (NCBI taxonomy): domain Bacteria; kingdom Pseudomonadati; phylum Pseudomonadota; class Alphaproteobacteria; order Sphingomonadales; family Sphingomonadaceae; genus Sphingomonas; species Sphingomonas sp. PAMC 26617. The sequence continues at coordinate 380,828 of NZ_JH594426.1, read as the reverse complement.
GCCTTATCGACGGCGCTCTTTGACGCTCCCGGTGACATCGGGGTGGGGATGAATTGTTACAGCAATGGGACTTGGCGGCCTGTTTTCCTAACGTTGGCAAGAATCAATCTTCAGGAGATCAGCGCAAGACCGTTTTGAGATCGCAACATTGCCGCCGAACTCCAAAGCTATACTGCCTACTTCGGCGAGTAAGCTTTATGCGCTCGGAACCACCATGCGATGGACCACCAGAGCACTGCCCATCCCGACCCGGCGATCCAGCCGGCGACGACGTCAGTCGTCCAATGGACGCCCAGGTATAGGCGCGACAGACCGATCGCCGATGTGAGCGCGACGGCGCAGCACAGGATATAGACGCGAAGGCGCAAAGTCGGCACCGCAAGCGCGACCAGCCCAGCAAGTGTAAGGTAGATGACGGCCGAGTTCATCGCATGGCCGCTTGGAAAACTCGCGGTACCAAAACTGGCAAGATGCGCCACGACGTCGGGACGGGGGCGATCAAACAAGAGCTTCAGCGCGGTGGTGAGGAGACCGCCGGTTGCAGACGCGGCGACGAGCAGAAGCGCGAGCTGTCTTTGGCGCGCCAGCATGAGGAAACCAGATACCATCGCCACGACGATGACGAGGGTGGCGTTGTCGCCAAGCGCAGTGAGGTCGAGCATCGCTGCCCGCAACGCCGTTTTCCAAGGCGCATCGCCCTCTGTAGCGTGACGGAGGCGCGTGAGGACAGCTATGTCGAAAGCCTCGGTGTCGCCCTCCATCACCTCCGAGCCGAGATAGAAGATGATTAGCAGCGTCAAGGCAGTCAGCGCGAACGCTAGCAGGACGACCAGCTCAGGACGCTCCCTAGCATACGCGCGTGCCCTGCCGATCACGCCCGCTTTAAGACCAGGACGTGAAAAGACCCAGGCAGCATCACAGGTCGGCCACCGGCAGTAGCGGGGGCGCCGAACTTAGCAGTCGGTAGATAGATCGACCCCGTCTTTGGATCGAGCGCTCCGGTCCGTGCGCCGACCTCGGTCTTGACGACTCCGACATGCGTCACTGCGACGCCAGTGAGGGCGAGGATATCGAGAATGCCATCCTTTCCGCAGGGGATGAAGGCGAGACCACGGGCTTCATCCATGATCACCGCATCCGGCCCCGAACCGATATCGACCAGCGCCGTCAGCTGCCGCTTGTGCGCATCAACAATGGCAGCCTTGCCGTTGGCGCACGATGCGATCAGCCGGTCATGCGCTTTGTCATAGCCAAGGCCGGTGGGGGCCTTGCAGCCCGGAAGCGCGATCGTCTTGCCCGCAGCCCCGCGCGTGACATCGACGGTATCGATCTCGTTTTTGTCCTCGTTATTGATGAACAGCGTGCCGTCCGACCCGAACGCTGCATATTCGAGCGCTGGGCTCACCTTTATGGTCTTGGTCACCTTTGCCGCGGCGAGGTCGATCACCGATACGGTACCGCTGTCGGCATTCATGACGAACGCGTGAGTCATCGTGGCGTCGAGGATAGCAGCATCGGGCTTCTTACCGACCGGAATGCTCGCGGATTCCGTGCCCGACCCGGTGTCGAACAACCGCACGGTGCCATCGGTCCCGCTCGTCACGAGGAGCTTGCCCCCGGGCAGCGGCACGACCGCGTGTCCGCGCTGCACATTACCGAGCGAAGAAACCGCGCCTGTCGTCACGTCGATTACCGTGACGGCATTGCTGCGCGCGACATAGACATGGCTGCCGTCATCATCGGCTCTCGCATAATCCCACGACCCATCGGGTCCGGCGATAGACTGGGCCACCGAATAGGTCGGTGCCGGAGTTGCGGCGATCACGAGCGGCATGGCAGCAGCGGCGAGCAAGGCAGGAAGCGAATGGCGGGGCATTGCGGTCTCCGGGATAATAGCCAGCGCCTTCTGACCCGGCGGGTGCCGCACGTCACGTTAGGGATTGCTAATCTGCTTGGTTTTTTGACGGGCTGGCACTGTGTTCTAACGCTGGTGGGGACTTGGGAAAGGTTATGCGCACGCGCAGCCCCGGGGTATTATCCAGGAGGTCGATGCGCGCATGATGGAGTGCGGCAATCGCCGCCGCGAGCGACATGCCCAAACCGGTGCCGGGCAGATGACGGCTACGATCAAGTCGGTAAAAGCGGGAAAGAACATTGACGCGTTCCCCCGCCGGAACGCCCGGGCCATCATCGCTGATGGTCGCGATGACACTGTCGTCCATGCGTTCCAGCTTACTGACGATCAGGCTGCCAGCGGGGGTGTGCCGGATTGCGTTGTCGATCAGGTTGGTCAGCATTTGTGCGAGCAATTCCGCGTCTCCCGCGACGACGAGCCCAGGCTCATGCTCCGCCAGCAGGGCCTTGCCGTCATCTTCTGCCACCGGCTGGTGAGCTGCCACCACGTGCCCGATGACCTCGCTCAAATTCACGGGGCGAAAATATTGCCGGCCGTCACCCCCTTCCAGCGTGCCGATCCGCAGCAATGCTCGAAAGATCGCAAGGATTTGATCGGTCTGGAGAACAGCGACATCAATTCCCGCTGTGTAGTGGTCGATACTATTTGCCTCTCGCGTCGCCTCGAGTTGCTGGCGCAGCCTGGTCAACGGTGTGCGCAGGTCGTGCGCGATGTCGGTCGTCACTTGGCGCAAACCTTCCATCAACGCGCCGATCCGGTCGAGCATGGCATTGAGGTTCGACGACAGAAGGTCGAATTCGCGGCTGATCCCGATCGTCGGCAGCCGTTCCGCGACATTACCTGCCATGACCCGGCCGATCGCGTCGTTGACGCGGTCCAGCCGCCGCATGAACAGACCCCCGAGTAAATACCCGCCTGCCAGCACGAACAACGTGATGAAAACCCCGGCGAAGAGCGTGAAGCGATCAAGCCCGCGGCGTAGCTCCTGAACGTCGTAAGTGTCGGTTGCGACGACCAACACGCCTCCCTCGGGCATTGGCACGCCAAGGCTCTTCAGCATTTCTGGGCGGGCACCCGCGTCCTGCGGATCGTCCAAAACCTCGACTTCGCCCCACCCTATCTTTGCGTTGCTTGTGCCGATATCGTTTACGAGCAAGCGCCCCCGGCGATCGGTCAGTTGGTAGCGAAAGGCCTCTTCACCGCCAGCCCTCCGATGAAGAGCGATCGCCTGGAGCAGGTTGGACCGACCGCCCTCGCGATCCTCACCTTGCAGGATGGCCGCTTCGCTTTTCAGGCCTCCATCGGTTGCTTCAACGGCATAGCGTGAGATCGAGCGTTCAACGACAGCGAGGAGCAGCGCGGCGCCCGCCCCAAACACGAGTGCGAGAAGCAGTGCGAAGCGAAAAGCGCCGCTGCGAAAACCGCTAAGCCAGCGCATCGAGACTATAACCCGATCCGCGGATCGTGTGGATCAGTTCCCGGTCGAAGCCGCGGTCGACCTTGGACCGCAATCGGCTCATATGGCTCTCGATTATGTTGGTTTGCGGATCGAAATGGAACGACCAGACATTTTCGAGCAGCATCGAGCGCGTCACGATCTCGCCGGCATGGCGCATCAGATACTCGAGCAGTTTGAACTCTTGTGCCTGAAGTAGGATCTGCTGCCCCGCCCGTTTGACGCTGCGCTTGATCAGATCGATTTCGAGATCAGCGACGCGGAGCGCGGTCACGACGTCAGTCGCAGGCCGTCGCCGCAACAGCGCGTTCACGCGCGCTATGAGTTCGATCGCAGCGAACGGCTTGACCAGATAGTCGTCGGCCCCAGCGTCGAGTCCCTCGACGCGATCGTGCACGCCATCGATCGCGGTTAGGAACAGTGCCGGCGATCGAACCCCCGCTGCGCGGAGTGCCTTGAGTACGCCAAGACCGTCGATGCCGGGTACCATGCGGTCGAAAATCAACACGGCGTACTCATTGATCGAGCCGAGAGCGATCGCGTGGCGCCCGTCGCTGCACACGTCAACGACATAGCCGGCGGCGACCAGCGTGCGTTCCAGATGCACCCGTGTGGCGTCGTCATCCTCGAGCAGCAACAGCTTCATGGCATCCTCTCGAGCATCTGCGGTTGTGCAACGACTAGCCAACGGCTCGCTGCACCGAGAAAGTTAGGGATAAACACCACCCGGATCACCTGCGGCGCATGTCATACGGCTGACTGGGTCACGACGATCACCAACGTCGGACCTACCGATTGTCCGCATCGGATGCTTAAAGAACCTGGGTCGACGCCACCGCTGCCCGGACCAAGAACCTTCTCAAATCGCTTCCTCCTGTCGACTGTGGTCAGCTCTGCGCCGCGTCAGCGCCGCGATCATCGCCGGCAAAAACAGCAACACGAGGGGGACCGACGCGGTCAACCCGAATATGATTGCAGTCGCAAGCGGCTTCTGAAGGCCAGAACCGCGACTCATCCCGAGCGCGAGCGGCAACAACGTCAGGATTGCGATCAATGCTGACATCAGGATCGGCCGGAGACGTTTACTGGCCGCCTCGCGGAGCGCACCTAGGTCGACCACCTGATCTCGATCGATCTCGGCGAACAGGAAAATAATGAGCTCGGTGACCATCCCGATGACCATGGTCAGCCCCATCAAAGCCGAGATGTCGAGTTCAATACCCGTTACCCACAGCCCCATCAGCACTGCTGCTGCGGATAGCAACACAGTAACGAGGGCCGACAGCGTCCAGATCAAACGCTCGAACAAGAATGTCAGAAGCAGCGCGGTCAGCAACAGCGCGGCGGCGAACACCATCGAAAGATCAGCGAAGCTTTGCTGTTGCTGGGCATACAATCCGCCATATTCGACGCGGATCGAACCGGGGAGGTTCAGTGCGGAGACGTGCGATCGCACCTCCTTCATGGCCGAACCCAAATCGCGACCCTCCAGCCGCGCCGTGACCGCAATGAATGGGGCGAGGTCTTCGCGGGTCAATTGCTTCTGCCCAGCGCTGATCGATATTTTCGCGACCTGATCGACCCGAACGGCATGCCCGTCGGGTGCTGTAAGGATCAGACGGCCGAGTTCCGACGCGCGAGATCGCAAATCGGCCGGCGCCCGAATTCTCACATCTACCAATTGCTCACCGATCCGCACTGGGGTTGCTGTAGTACCGCCCACCAACGCCTGGAGTTGGGTTGCTACAGCATCAGGATCGAGACCCTGAAGCGCCGCAGAGGCAGGGTCGACCGTGATGTCGATCGCATCGCCGGAGACGCGCAGGCCATCGACCACCTCGACCACACCCGATATGCCGCCGATAGAGGCCCCCACGCGCTTGGCCGCCTGTTCCAGCACCGCTGGATTCTCGCCGAACAGTTTCACCTCGATCGGCTGCGGCACCGCGGTGAGATCGCCGATCAGATCCTCCATCAGCTGCGCGGTTTCGATCTGGAGGCCAGGAACCTGAGCGTCGATCTTCTGCCGGACTTCGGCCATCACCCCATCGATTGAACGGCGCGAGCCACCCTTCAGGCGGATGAAGTAATCTCCTTCATCTGCCTCGGTGAGGCCTCCGCCAAGCTGCAGGCCAGTGCGGCGGGAATAGCTCGCAACTTCAGGCGTCGATGTGATGATCGTCTCTACCTGACGAAGCAACCGATCGGTATCTGATAGCGCAGCACCCGGTTGCGCCTTGTAGTCGAGGATGAACCCCCCCTCATCCATGTGCGGCATGAACCCTGATGGGACGTGGCTCCACGCGGCATAGCCAAGGACCGCCATCCCGATGCCCAACAGTGCGGCAAACAGTCGCGGTCTAGCGAAACTGCGGTCAGCCGCGCGCGCATAACCACGATCGAGGCGGCTCATGAACCCTGCGGCTTTTTCGGCAGCCTCGGCATCTTTCTCCCGCAGCCAATAGGCGGACGCGAGCGGGATTACGAAGCGGGCATACAACAGCGACAACGTCAGCGCGGCGACCATGGTCAGCGCAAGCGCCTTGAAGAAGCCGCCAGTCACTCCGCTGATGAGGGCGAGTGGCAGGAAAACCACGATCGTTGCCGAGGTCGAACCAAACAAGGGTGAGCTCATCTCGGCTGCCGCCGCAAGGATCCCCTTTACCCCTTTCGCCGTCCCCTCCTGCATGCGGCGCATGATGTGTTCGAGCATGACGACGGCGTCGTCGACGACGAGGCCAACTGCCGCTGCCATACCGCCGAGCGTCATCATGTTGAAGGTCATGCCGGTCGCGAGCAGGATGAGGCCCGTGCCCGCCAGAACAGCGGGCAGCATCAGGCCGGTGATCACCATCAGTCGGGCAGAGCGCAAGAATACGAACAGCACGACCCCGGCCAGCACCGCACCCAAGAGGATTGCGTCCCGTACTGCGTTTGCGGCACCCGTCACGAGTTCCGACTGATCGTAGAATGGAGTCACTTTGACGGATGGAGGCAGGCCGAGCGTTGCCAGCCGAGCATCGACCTCATTCACGATCTTCGTCGTGTCGCCGTTCAGCGCCTGACGAACGTTGACCAAAACAGCGCGCTGGCCACCGGCAGTGACCAGGGTATAGCTTGGCGCCGTCGAGACGCGGATGTTGGCGATTTGTCCCAACGTTGAGACACCGACTTCCGGTTGGTGTGGAACACCGGTGCCGCGGGATCCCGCCTGGGAAGTACCATTCGGCACGCTCGCCGCCTTTAGGGGGGTGGCGGAAATGTCGGCGATCGTCGCCAACCGGTTTTGTGCCAGGACCAGATATAGCCGATGCCGATCCTCGATCCGACCGACTCCGCGAACGTCGTTCGCCTTGGTCAAAGCGGCCACCACATCCTGCAGACTCAGTCCCAGAGCCTGCGCTTTGGCTGGGTCAATATCGACCGCGAACTCGCGAGGACTTCCCCCCAGCACGTCCACGCCTGCGACCCCGCCGACGGCTGTCAAAGCAGGCCGTACCGTCAATTCGGCGATTTGTCGCAAGGCCTCCTGATCGAGACTCTTCGACGTGAGCGCAACTCCAAGCACCGGAAAGATGGTCGGATCGGAGCGGCGAACGTCGAACCTGGTGCCGGCCGGCAGATCGGGCACTACAGTGGCCAGCGCACTCTGCGTCGCAAGAGTCGCCGACACCATATCGTGGCCCCAGGCGAAGTTAAGCGCGACCTCGGCGGTCCCACGACTGGTTGTCGAACGGATTCCGGAAACGCCGGGCACCGCGCGCAGCGCGATCTCGATCGGCCGCGTGATCTGCGCAGTCATCTGCGCCGCGTCACGTTCACCGGCGTCGATCGACACGACAACCCGCGGGTAGTTGATGAACGGAAATAGACTGACCGGCAGCTTTATGGCGGCAGCCACGCCCCCGAGCGTCAATAGGATCGCTGCAAGCCAGAGAGCGCGCGCATGAAGAGCGATACCTCTCTTCACTTCGTGCGGACCTTCATGCCGTCCTCGAGCGCAGTCCCACCATCGGTCACGACCCTGTCGCCCGAGCTGACGCCCTTGACGATCGCGATGCGATCGCCGCCGGTCGGCCCGGTCTCGACGTCATGACGGTGGGCGATGCCGCTCGCGACCACGAAGACGTATGGCTGGCCGCCATCATCGAGCAACGCCTGATAAGGAATGGTCACCGCGCTGCTTTGGGTCTGCGTGGCAACTTCCCCCTGCAGCACCTCGCCAGAGCCGATGCCGAGGGACGGAGGCAGAGTCGTGAACACAGATTCGAGGCGGGTGTTCGGGTTTACGACCGGATCAATCGACTGGATCGGCACGGACACGGTCGCGCGGCCCTTGGTGCCGGCGATTTTGATCTGTGCACCAGGCGACAAGGTCCTTGCAACCGTGGGATCGGCCCCGAAGCGCGCACGCAGACCGCTCCCGTTCGTGATCATCGCGATTGACGCGCCCGCTTGAACGAGATCACCGGGATTGTTGGCGACACTCGCGACATACCCTGCAGCGGGGGCTGTCAGCGCCAGGCTACCTGCACGACCGCGCAAGCTTGCCAGCGTTACGTCGGCACTCTGCGCCGCAGCCCGCGCCGTTTCCACATCGGCGTCTCCAACCAGTCCGTCTTTACGAAGCCGCTGCGCGCGAGCGTAGGCAGCATCGGCGGCGCGGGCATCCGCAGAGGCCTTTGCGAGATCGAGGCGGGTATTAGGTGCCGGAGACAACTGAACGACCAGTTGACCGCGTGTGACCCTGGTGCCGACCGGCGCCACGATACGGGCGACGATGGCTTCAGTCGGTGCCGACAACGCGATGCTTCCGGCAGGTCCTGCCTCCGCGACACCGTAAAGCTTCACGGTCTCGGCAATCGAGCCCTGCGTCGCCTGCGCGAGCGTGACTAAAGCAGTGGGAGGTGTCGCTTGGTCGGCGCTGCTGTCGCTTCCGGAGCAAGCAGTGAGAAAAAGGCCGACAGCGGGACCGAGCAATTTCAGATTCATGGCCATGTCTCTTTCGGTGTTCCCGTCAGCAGTTCGAGCGCGATCGTCTGCTCTTCGATGTCCTGCGTCGTCTGCGCGAGCAGCGTCTCCTGGTCGCGCAGCGATTGCGCGGCGGTTTGGGCAGTGGCGGGCGGCAGATCGCCACGTTTCCCCGCACGCGCTGTTGCCACCTCGAACCTTTGGAGTGTTGGCAGCCCCTTTAGCACCGTGTCGCGTTGCGACCGGGCGACCGCGATTCCTCCGACTGCTGCTTCTATCTGGGCGCGTGTCTGAAAAACGCGGGCGTCATATTCAGCCCTGAGTGCTGCTCGCGTTGCGCGTTCCACCGCTATGCCACCTCTGTTGCGGTTCCACAGCGGCAGCGTGAAATCGATGACTGGTCCGAGCAACTGGTTGCCGGCCGAATCCCGGTTTGCATTGACGCTCAGCGCAAGCGTGGGAAATTGGTTTAGAATGGCAAGCCGCACAGCCGCCTCCTGTGAAGCGTAACCCGCCTGAAGCGCCTGAAGATCGGCCCGCTCGCGCAAAGCGACCGCAAAAAGCGCCGAGGGCGAGGCCGGTTGTTTGGGCAGTGGAAGCGGCGCCAGCTCCAGCTTTGTTGCGGGCGGGAGACCCAGCAACCGCGTTAGTTCGTAACGCGCCGCGGTGAGATCGCGTTCACTCGTGCGGACCTGCTGCTGGGCGCTGAAGGCTGCAAGCCGCGCGGCTTGCACCTGCTCCGCGCCGATGTCGCCGCGCCCCGCTGCTCGCAACGTTCGGTCGAGCAACGATGCCGTCGCCGCGAAGCTTGACCGCGCGAGCTCATAGATCCGCTCCAGACCTACTATCCTTACGACCTGGATCCGCGATTGACCTACGGTTTGCCATTCTGCCCAAGCGAGATCTAGCCGGACCTGCCTTGCTTGCGCGCCCGCCGCGGCAATGCGCGCACCGCGCGTGCGAAGCGCGTTGATGTCCTGTCCAAGGGCTCTTGTCAGGTCAAGGAGCGGATCTGGTCCGCTTAAGACCTTGCTCGCCCCTATACTGAGCGTTGGATCCGGCATGAGGCGCGCTACAAATACCTGCGCGTCGGCAATCCCTGCTCGCACGCGCATCGCCTTTAGCTCGGGGTTGGCGATTACCGCAATGACGCCGACCGCATTGAGATCGAGCGGTCGCGAGAGGTCGATTGACGTCGGTTTTAGATATGGTCTGTCGATCGTTGTCGCGTCGTGAGCCAGCACGGCGTTGATCGAAGCACGCGAAAGATCATTTCCGCCAGCCAGAAGCAGCGGCACGGGATGGTAGGTGGCGCAGCCCGAAGCCAATAGGGCTAAGGAACAGGCGAAATGGCGTTTCATCGTTCGAGCAGCCTCGGCAAGTTAATCGTGACGCGCAGCCCTGGCGCGTTGTCGGACAGAGTGACGCCGCCTCCATGCAACATCACGATGGCCGATACGAGATTTAGACCCAGACCGTTGCCAGGGGTGGTACGGCTGGCATCTAGTCGTACGAACCGGCGCAGTATGCGGTCATGGTCGGCCACGGCGACACCCGTTCCATTATCGGAGACGATGATGCTGGCTGACGCTTCATCGTGCACCATCTCGATCGTGATCTTCGTTCCGGTCGGCGTATGGATTTGCGCATTTTCAAGGAGATTGATGATCGCCTGCGCCAGCAGTTCCCGGTCCGCAGCGATTAAGACCGAACCTTCGATGGTACACCGAAGAGTGCGTCCGCCATCTACGATCGCAGGTTCACAGCTTTCGCAGACGTCCTGAACCAAGGCGACGAGATCGACGGGTGCAAACGATTTTATCAGCTCCCCGCCTTCGACTTCCGAAATCCGCAGTATCGCGGCGAACAAGTCGAGCAGATCATCGCTTTCCCGAAGCGCGGCCTGAATGGCCGTCTGCTGTGTTCCGCGCGGCGCATCGTCCGCGAGCGCGCGCTCAAGTCCATTGCGCATCCGGACCAAGGGCGTACGCAAATCGTGCGCGAGATCGCTGGAAACTTGCTGCAAATTTTCCAGAAGAAGGGCGATGCGGTCGAGCATCGCGTTCAGCGATGCAGATACAGCGTCGAACTCGTCGTTGCGCGCGCTGACCGGCATCCGCTGGCTGAAATCGCCGGCCATCACGGTGCGCGCGGTCCCGCTGATCCGGCCGAGCCGATGGCGCAGATAGCCCCCGAGGATCAACGCTCCTGCGGCGCCGGCCGTGAGGACAAGAACGAATGCACCGCCGAACAGCACGAGGATCGTATGGTCGATCCGCTCCAGCGCTTCCGTATCCGCCGCCACCATCAAGGTAATGTTCTCAGGCAGGTTCGTGGCTAGGGCTCGCGCCGGATCAGCCCCCTCCTCGGGATCGACAAAGACAATGTCGTGCCACCCTGAGCCCTTCGGTTTGGTATTCAGGCCGCCGGCGATGCGCTTGCCTGCACCGTCGAAGAGGGCGTAGCTGAACGAATTGGTCGGATGGCTGGCTTCGCGCGCATCGATCCGCTCGCGAAGATCGCCGAGGCCTTCATCGCGATAATCCCGCAACAGCGACGCGGACTCCTCGGCGATTGCGGCATCCTGCTGCTGCCTGAAGCTTCGATCGGCCGCCAGGAAGACGATCGCCCCCAAAACGGCCACTAGCAACGCGAACCCAGCTGAATAGGTGAATGCGATCCGATACGCCGCACTGGAGCGACGTTCAGGCATCGGTGCGTATCCTGTATCCTACGCCACGCACAGTCTCAATCGGATCGAAATCAAAGTCGAAATTCAACTTCGCCCGCATTCGGCTAAGATGGCTATCAACAATATTCGTTTTGGGATCGAAATGGTAACCCCAGATCGTTTCCAGGAACATCGTCCGGGTGACAATACGCCCGGCGTGACGCATCAACTGCTCAAGCAAAGCAAACTCCCGTGGCTGCAGGGCGATGTCGCGACCGGCGCGTTTCACGCTGCGGTCGAGGAGATCCAGTGTCACGTCGCCCACTGTAAAATGCGTCTGCGGCTCGCGGATCGTAGGGCGGCGCGCCAGCGCCGCGAGGCGGGCAGCGAGTTCCGAAAAGGCAAAGGGCTTAACGAGATAGTCGTCTGCGCCCGCATTGAGTCCGCCAACACGGTCCGCGATTCCACCAAGAGCAGTTAGCATAAGGACCGGGGTCACGATGTCCGCAGCCCGCCATCGCTTCAGGATTTCGACGCCGTCCATTCCAGGCAACATTCGGTCAAGGATTGCTACCTCGAACACCTCCACCGAACCAAAATGCAATGCATCCAACCCCGACCGGACGCACGTGACGACGTGGCCGAGTTCGCCGAGCGAATGCTCGAGGAACTCGGCCAAATCGTCATCATCTTCTGCGATCAGGACGCGCATCTGATCGCGGCAGCGACGAAGGACAAAGTGTCAGTCCTTTTCATTCAGACCTTCAAATTTGTCTTCGACGATACGTCCGGTATTGGCGTCGACACCGATTTCGTGAATGCGCGCTCCCTGTCGGATGTCGAAAGAATAGCGCCAACCGCCACCTTCTTTTTCATACTCGGCATCGGCGACTTTGCCGGGTGCCTTGCTGAGCGCGATCGCGCGCGCCTGTGCCATCGACAATTTAGCCGCTGGTTTGTTCGGCGCGGCAATGGCCATGGCGGGAACCAAACCGGCAGCGGCGACGGCCATGGCGAAGAGCGGAAGCTTGTTCATTATCAGTCCTTTCTCAAAGTTGCTCTGCGTTGAGCACCTCGGATTGGTACACCACCCTACATTGGGCCATCGATGCGGCCGCGTTATAAAAACCCAATGTGAGATCCTTTGGACACTTTTCCATCGTGGATAAGGCACATCGATCCCCGTCGGCCCTCACTGCGAGGAAATCGAACGGGTACGCGGAGGGCAACTCCGGTCCTGCTCGCCGGGGCTATGGCCGTGGCGCAGGCACAGACCGCAGCCGGTTGGCTGTTGCCCCGGATGGGTGCCGAGGGCGTGCAGCAGATAAACGCGGCCGCGTGACCCGATCAGGGGCGCCACCTTACGCGTCGACTAGGGCCAGAGAATCAAGCGCCGCTCCCCCGCAGAGCGAGGGAGCGGCGCTTCTACCAATATTTCGAGATTGCTCGGAACTGCTCCACCGCGGCCTTGGTCCCTTCGCCCTCTTCGGCGTGGACGAGGCAATGGTCGATATGGTCGTTGATCAGCGCGCGCTTGGCGCTGGCGATAGCATTCTCGACCGCCTGAAGTTGTTGCGCGATGTCGACGCAGGGGCGCTCCTCCTCGATCATGCTGACGATGCTGCGAAGGTGACCGTTCGCACGGTTCAGCCGCTTGATGATCGCAGGATGACTGGAATGATCGCTGTGGGCCATGTCACCCCATGTAGGACATTCCTTGAACGATTGTCGAGTATCCCCCCAGGGGGATGGACTCCATCCCCCTGGGGGGATACAGAAGCCCGAGCTCGGCACCCATGCACAGCTATCGTTTGGACGCTCTGAAACATCGGGAAGTATGATGACCTCGTTTGCAGACCTCATTCAGCAGGGTAGCACGAACCTGTGGCTGTTCATCCCGAGCGCGTTGCTGCTGGGCGCGTTGCATGGTTTGGAGCCCGGTCATTCCAAGACGATGATGGCCGCGTTCATTATCGCGGTGCGCGGCACGGTCGGCCAAGCCGTGCTGCTCGGTCTTTGCGCAGCGTTGTCGCATACTGCGATCGTTTGGGGGATCGCGCTCGGCGGCCAGTATCTCGGCCGCGGCATCAACACCGAGACGACCGAGCCTTACCTGTTACTCGGCTCTGCGGTCATCGTACTTGGCATCGGCCTCTGGATGGTCTGGCGCACGCGTGCGGACCAGAAGGCGGAAGCGGCGCACGATCACCATCATCATCATGGCGAGGATGAGGTCCGCTCAATCAATACCGGCCACGGCATGATGCGTCTCGAAATCTTCGAGGACGGCGAACCGCCTCGCTGGCGCGCGCACTTCGCCAAGGGCGGTTGGAAGGCGGACGACGTGACCGTCACCACGACCCGCGACGAGGGACGGTCGCAGACCTTCCGCTTCGTCGATCGCGGCGACTTTATCGAGAGCGTTGAAGAGATCCCCGAGCCGCACGCCTTTGCAGCGCGGGTGTCGCTCGGACATGGCGGTCACAGCCACGACTATGATCTCACATTCGCCGAACACGATCACGACCATGGGGAGCCGATGGACGGTCTCAAGGTGACGGGCGACGATGCCTACATGGACGCCCACGAGCGCGCCCATGCCTCCGACATCAGTCGCCGTTTCGCCAACCGGAAGGTTACGACCGGCCAGATCGCGCTGTTTGGCCTCACCGGTGGACTTATCCCCTGCCCTGCAGCTGTAACCGTTCTCCTGCTCTGCCTCCAACTCAAGCGCCTCTCGCTGGGTGTCGTGTTGGTCAGCGCGTTCAGCGTCGGCTTGGCGGTCACGATGGTCAGCGCGGGCGTCATTGCTGCCCTCAGCGCCAACCAGATTCAGAAGCGCTGGTCCGGCTTCGGCGATTTCGCGCGCAAAGCTCCGTACGCATCGGCCGGCCTGATGATCGTGATCGCGAGCTATATGGCCTATTCCGGCTTGAGCGGGCTCAGCCGCATCGGCGCGATCTGATGCGTTCGCCATGTGTTGAACTCTGCGGTTTCGACGCCCCAACCGGTTGGTGTCAGGGCTGCGGCCGCACGCGCGAGGAAGTCCGCCGCTGGCGTAACCTCCTGCCTGGCGACGCACTGCGCGTTGCGAGCGACCTGCCGCACCGCCTGGCGAAACTCAGCATCCGCCTTGCCAAGGACGGTGCGCGCTGATGTTCTACCTCGCCGTCAAAGCCCTCATCTCCGGTATTCTGATCGCCGCGGCGTCGGAGGTGGCGAAGCGTTTTCCTGGCTTCGGTGCGCTGATCGCCTCGCTGCCGCTTGTCTCTGTCCTCGGCATGATTTGGCTATGGCGCGACAAGCCCGACGCCGAGAATATGGCGGCGCATGCTGGTGCGACGTTCTGGTACGTCATTCCCTCACTTTCGATGTTCCTGCTTATTCCCGCACTGTTGCGCTCCGGCCTGCCGTTCTGGCTTGCGCTGACGCTTGGGTGTATACTGACGATCGTGCTCTATTTGGCGATGACCTTGCTGGCGCCCCGGTTCGGGCTTCGCCTCTGATATGATGACGGTGCGTCGCCCCGGCTTCTCGCTTTTCGGCGCGCTGCTCGCGTTCGCAGCGATCCTTGGCGTGTTCGCGTTGTCGGGCTGGCATAGCGCAATGGTCGACGATGCCGATCCGATCCACGCCGTCTCGATCGGGCAAAGCGATGGCGGTCACAACAGGGCCGACCCCGACGGTCCGATCCACGTTGTCGCCCATGCTACCGCCTCCCTCGTGTCGATCGAAGCTCAGCCGGTCGCGACCGTGCTACTGGGGCTTGCCGATGAAGCTTGGCTGCCGCTCGTTTCCTCCTTCCGTGCTGATAGCGATCCTTCCGGGCTCCTGAGACCTCCCCAGGGCTAAGCCTCGCCGGCGCTTGTGCGCCGCCCGGCTTTCCCCCTGGAGGATCAAAGAACATGAATGGTCATCGTGGCCGACAGCGCGCGTTCGCGCTGCTCGGCAGTCTCGCGGCGTTAATGCCCGCGGGCGCGGCGTGGTCGCAATCCGCGCCGCCCTATGCTCAACTTCTTCGCCAAGCAGGCGACAATCCGCGCGTAACGGCGCTCGATGCCGACGTCGCGCGCGCACAAGGTCTTGCCCAACAGGCACGCGCCCGGCTCAATCCGTCGCTAAGCGTCTATGCCGAGAACTTCATCGGCGACCGGACGCGCAACGCGACCGATCAGCAGCAAACGACCTTCCAGGTCGACCAGCCTATTGAGCTTGGGGGCAAGCGGTCCGCGAGGATCGCTGCCGGCGAAGCCGGCGTCGTTGCCGCCCAGGCTCGAGGGCTGGACGGGCGGCTTGGCTACGCGACCGAACTGGCGCGTGCCTATGCCGGGGCCGAGATCGCCGAACGCAGGATCGGTCTCGCCGAGGCCAATCTGGAGGCTGCGTCTGGCGATCTCAAGGTCGCGCGCGCGCTTGTCGAAGCGGGTAAGGAGGCCCGGCTCCGACAGGTCCAGGCTGAGACGGAATTGAACACCGTCCAGGCCGACCTCGAGGACGCGCGTGCACAGAGAACGGTCGCGCTCGCCCGCCTGTCGGCATTGGTGGGATCGGTCACGCCCTTCACCGGTGTCTCGGAATCGTTGCTCGATCGGCTCGAAGCGCGACCCGCCAGTGGACCTGTCGATCCGCTGCAATCGACCGCGGTACGGGTGGCGGACGCCGAGCGTGAGGCTGCCGCTCGTCAGGTGGCGGTTCAACAGCGGCTCGCGATCCCTAACATCACCGCGCAGTTGGGCGTCCGCCAAGTGCGCCTCGCAAGCGGACCTGCCGTCGTCGCAGGCGTCGCGATCCCGTTGCCATTCTTCGACCGCAACAAGGGTAATATCGCTGCTGCACAATCCGAGCTACAGGGTGCGGAGGCCCGTGCAGCGGTTGTCCGGCTCGACGCCGAGGCGAACGCGCGCACTGCGGGCGCGCTGATTGGGGCCGCTGACGCTCGTGCCGCAGCCGCTGCCCGCACACTGGCAACAGCGCAGGAGGCCTATCGCCTTGCGCGGATCGCCTACGGAGCGGGCAAGTCCCCGCTAATCGAGTTGATCGCTGCGCGCCGCAACCTCGGGCTCGCGGAAGGTGTCGTCGTTGATGCCACTGCCGCGCGTTTCAACGCCCGGATCGATTTTGCCCGCCTGCAGGGCCTCACCATTACCGGAGAACCGGTCCAATGACCGATCGCAATCGTCTTTACACAGGCGCCGCCGTTGGGCTTGTCGCCGCCGCGGCGCTCGGCTTCGGCGCCGCCCGTCTCACCCAGTCTCCCGCCCCCGCTTCTGCACCTACTGAAGAAGCCGCACCGGCCAAACCAGTCGGCACGCTCACTATCACGCCGCAAGCCATCGCAACGTCGCAGATCACCGTCGCACCCGCCGCAACCGGCGAACTGGATGCCGCGGTCCTCGCATCTGCGACTGTCGAGGCGACCCCCGATGCCGAGGCGGTCCTGACCGCCCGCGCGCCGGGCACCGTTACGCGCATCTTTGCGCGCATCGGTGATCCCGTTCGGGCAGGGCAGACGCTCGCGCTAGTCGAAAGTCGGGATGCCTCCCAGATCGTCGCCGATCGTGCGTCGGCGTCGGCGCGCGTGACGCTCGCATCCAAGCAACTCGCTCGCGAGCGCTCGCTGCTGGCACAGGGCGTCAGCCCCCGTGCCGACTTCGAGTCCGCGCAGGCGAACCTCTCGGTCGCCCAGGCTGACGCTCGTCGTGCCAGTGCCGCCGCAGGCGCTGCGCGCGTATCGGCCGATGGCCGTTCGGTTGCGATCGTCAGTCCGGTTGCGGGTCGCGTCACCAGCGAGGCCGCTAACCTCGGTCAATTCGTCGCGGCGGAAACCGAGCTGTTTCGCGTTGCCGATCCGCGCCGACTTCAGATCACTGCCAGCGTGCCGCTGGTAGACGCCGGCCATGTTCGGGCGGGTGATCGGGTCGAGCTGACTACGACCGATGGACGCACTGTCGAGGGGCGCGTGCGTGCGTCGACGGGCGTTGTCGATCCGCAGTCGCGTACCTCCACGGTCGTTATCACGCCGACAGCCGGGACCAGCACGCTCGCCCCCGGCCAGCTCGTCCAGGCGCGGATCTTCGCCAGTGGCGGCGCCGCCAAGGGCGGCGTCGTGGTCCCGCAAGATGCCGTACAGACGCTCGGCGATCGAACTGTCGTGTTCGTTCGCACCGCCAAGGGCTTCAAGGCGCAGACCGTCCGCGTAGCAAATCGCTCGGCCGGCATGGTCTCGATCGCAGATGGCCTTGTCGCAGGCACGCCCATCGCCACGACCAACGCCTTTCTCATCAAAGCCGAACTCGAGAAGAACGAGGGGGGCGAGGAATGATCGAACGCATCCTATCGACGTCGGTCCGCTTTCGCTGGCTCGTCGCCTTCCTCACGCTCGTCGTTATCGGTTTCGGGGCTTGGCAGATCACCAGGTTGCCGATCGATGCGGTGCCTGACGTCACCAACCGGCAGGTCCAGGTCAGCGCGTTCGTGCCGACGCTCGGACCGGTCGATATCGAAAAGCAGGTGACCTACCCGGTCGAGACGGCACTGGCTGGTATCCGCGGGCTCGAGATGACGCGCTCGATCTCGCGCAACGGCTTCAGCCAGGTTACGGCGGTGTTCACCGACGCCACCGATATCTATTTCGCACGCCAGCAAGTCAGCGAGCGCCTTGCGCAAGCGAAGGACAATCTGCCGCCGGGCGTCCAGCCCAATCTCGGCCCGCTCAGCACCGGTCTTGGCGAAATCTTCTTCTATTCGATCGCTTGGCGACACCCCGACGGCAAGGGGCCGGAGCATGTCGACGGCAAGCCGGGCTGGCAGTCGGACGGAAGCTATCTCACCCCCGAAGGCGAACGGCTGACTACGCCGCTCGCCCGTGCCGCCTACCTGCGGACCGTGCAGGACTGGATCATCCGGCCGCAGATGCGCAACGTGAAGGGCGTCGCCGGGGTCGACTCCAATGGCGGCTACATCAAGCAATATCTGATCGAACCCAACCTCAACGCGCTTGCTTCCTACGGCATCTCGATCACCGAGCTGGCGGCCGCGATGGAGCGCGCGAACCTGTCCGCGGGCTCGAACTACGTGCGGCGTGCGGGCGAAAGCTTTCTGGTGCGGGCCGACGCTCGGCTGAAGTCGATCGAGGACATTCAGGAAGCGGTCGTCGCGACCCGTAACGGCGTGCCGGTGCGGGTGAAGGACGTCGGGCAGGTCGTCATCGGCGGTGCCGTCCGTACCGGCTCGGGAAGCCGTATGGGCTCGGAGGCGGTTATCTCGACCGTGCTGATGCAGGTCGGAGAGAACAGCCGCATCGTTGCGACCTCGGTCGCCGACAAGCTCGAACAGATCAAGAAGACACTGCCGCCGGACGTGTTCGCCGAGCCGGTCTACAACCGCTCGAAACTCGTCGATGCGACGATCGCGACGGTGGAGAAGAACCTGACCGAGGGCGCGCTGCTCGTGATCGTGGTCCTGTTCCTGCTGCTCGGCAACGTGCGGGCAGCGCTTATCACTGCCGCTGTCATCCCGATCACGATGCTGATGACCGCCGCCGGCATGAATGCCTTGCGGGTGTCGGGCAATTTGATGAGCCTGGGGGCACTCGACTTCGGTCTCATCGTCGACGGTGCCGTCATCATCGTCGAGAACGCCCTGCGCCACCTCGCCGAGCGACAACAGGAGGAAGGCCGGCTGCTGACACTCGAGGAGCGTCTGGAGACAACCACCGCGTCGGCGAAAGAGATGATCCGACCGACCGTCTATGGTCAGCTCATCATCTTCCTCGTCTTCACCCCGCTCCTCACCTTCCAGGGCGTGGAGGGCAAGACCTTCTCGCCGATGGCGCTCACGCTGATGATCGCACTCGCCTGCGCTTTCATCCTGTCGCTGACCTTCGTGCCGGCGCTGATCGCGATCGTCATCAAGGGCCGCGTCAGCGAGACGGAAGTGCGCCCGATACGCTGGTTCAAGGAGCGGTACGCGCCTGTCCTGACCCGAGCCGTCGCCCGCCCGGTGCCCTTCATTTTGGGTGGTGCCGGCGTGTTGGCCGCTGCGGTGTTTTGCTTCGGCTTCCTTGGCGAGGAGTTCATGCCGCAGCTCGACGAGAAGGATATCACCGTCACCAACTTCCGGGTGCCGTCCGCTTCGATCGAGCAATCGACCGAGATCCAGATGCGGCTCGAGGACGCGTTGAAGACGCTGCCCGAGGTGGCGCTGGTCTTCTCCAAGAACGGCAACGCCGATCTGGGTACCGATCCGATGCCGCCGAACGCCTCCGATACCTATGTCATTCCCAAGCCGCAGGACGAATGGCCTACCGGGGTCAAAACCAAGGACGACGTGATCCGCCGTATCGAGGAGCGGATGAAGAGCGTCATCGGCAATCGCACCGAGATCCAGCAACCGATCCAGATGCGGTTCAACGAGTTGATCGCCGGGGTCCGTGCCGACGTCGCAATCAAGCTTTATGGCGACGATCTGGACGCCATGAACGCGCAGGCATCACGTATCGCTGCGGCCGTCCGCAGCATATCCGGCGCGGGAGACGTGAGCGTCGAGCAGACGTCGGGATCGCCTACTTTCGATGTTCAGATCGACCGCCAGGCCGCAGCTCGTCTCGGCCTGTCGGTCGAGGAAGTAGCGAACACCGTCGCGACCGCCTTGGGCGGCCGGGAAGCGGGAGTAGTCTTCGAGGGCGATCGGCGCTTCAACGTCGTCGTCCGCCTCCCCGACGCGCAGCGCGATGACATCGATACGCTCGGCTCGATCCCGGTCATGTTGCCTACCGCCGAGGGGCAGACGGCCCGTTCCATCCCGCTGCGCGAGGTGGTGCGGTTCCGCTATACCGAGGGGCTGAACCAGATCAGCCGCGAGAACGGCAAACGGATGGTAACGGTCCAGGTCAATGTCCGCGATCGCGACCTCGGCGGTTTCGTCAAGGACGCGCAGGCAAAGGTCGCTGCGATGCAGCTCCCCGCTGGCATGTATACCGATTGGGGCGGCACCTTTCAGAGCCTGCAATCGGCGCGCCTGCGGCTGGCGGTGGTGGTTCCGATCTGCTTCGCGGCGATCTTCGCGCTCCTCTACATGGCGCTTGGCGGCTTCGTCCCTGCCGCAATCGTCTTCTCGGCGGTGCCGATGGGTCTCGCGGGCGGCGTGTTCGCGCTTCTTCTTCGCGGCATCCCGTTTTCGATCACCGCGGCCGTGGGTTTCATCGCCCTGTCGGGCGTCGCGGTGCTGAACGGGCTCGTCATGATGAGCGCGATCAAGCGGCGCAGAGAGGAAGGCGAGGACGACGACCAGGCCATTGCCGATGGCGCGATGGAGCGGGTCCGTCCGGTCCTGATGACGGCACTGGTGGCCTCGCTCGGCTTCGTACCGATGGCGCTCGCTACTGGCACGGGCGCGGAAGTCCAGCGTCCGCTCGCTACCGTCGTCATCGGGGGGCTGATCACGTCGACGGTGCTGACCCTCCTGGTCCTCCCGGCGATCACTGCCTGGGCGGCGCGCTTCACTGCGCGCCGTCGGGATCGAACTCATACCCGACAAGACAACCCCGTTCCTGCGGAATGACCGTCAGGTCCGATCGATGCTGCTTGTGACGACCCACCAATTCAAGGAAGCGATCATGTCCACAATTCAAAAGACGATCACTAGCGAGAGCGTTGCTGCCCGGCTCGTGCGTCGCGGTGTCGCAAAGTGAGCGCCGAGCACGCGCACGATCATGGCGGGCATGACCACAGCGAGGAAGGTCATGGTCACGCGGGGCACGATCACGCGCCGAAGAGCTTCGGGTCTGCCTTCGCGATCGGCACCGCGCTCAATCTCGGCTTCGTTATCATCGAGGCAGGTTACGGTTTCGCCTCGGGATCCATGGCGCTGTTGGCCGACGCCGGCCACAATCTCAGCGACGTGCTGGGCCTGCTGATCGCTTGGGGCGCAGCCACGCTCGGCAAGCGCCGCCCAAGCGGCAAA
Organism: Sphingomonas sp. PAMC 26617; assembly: GCF_000242835.1. NCBI lineage: Bacteria > Pseudomonadati > Pseudomonadota > Alphaproteobacteria > Sphingomonadales > Sphingomonadaceae > Sphingomonas > Sphingomonas sp. PAMC 26617. The sequence goes on along the minus strand of NZ_JH594426.1, from coordinate 359,852 downwards.
TACACCTATGGTTTCCGCAGCTCATCGATCCTGGCGGCGTTCCTGAATGCCCTGCTGTTGCTCGTCGCGATCGTCGTGATCGCAGTCGAGGCGATCCGTCGCTTTTCCGAGCCTGCCCCGGTAGCGGGCGGCACGGTGATGATCGTCGCGGCGATCGGCATCGTCGTCAACACCGCGACCGCGCTGCTGTTCATGTCGGGACGCAAGGGCGACCTCAATATCAAGGGCGCGTTCCTCCACATGGCAGCCGACGCAGCGGTGTCGGCCGGCGTCGTGGTGGCAGGCTTCATTATCGTGAAGACCGGCCTCACTTGGATCGACCCGCTGACGAGCCTCGTCATCGTTGCGGTAATCGCGATCGGAACGTGGGGGCTGCTCCGCGATTCCGTGAACATGAGCCTGCACGCCGCACCCCCCGGCCTGGACCCCGAGGAGATCGGCACTTTCCTGCGCGGACGCGAGGGTGTGCAGGAGATCCACGACCTCCACGTCTGGCCGATGAGTACAACCGAGACGGCTTTGACCGTGCATCTGCTCGTCCCCGGCGGCTATCCCGGCGACGCCTACACGGCCGGCGTCGCGGCAGCTCTGAAGGAAAAGTTCGGGATCGACCACGCGACGATCCAGATCGAGACCGACCCGGGAACGCCGTGCATGCTCGAATCCGACAAGACCGTTTGAGGCTCGCGACATGCAGGCAATACTCTTCACCCTGATCCCGGTCGCGGCCGTACTGCTCGGTTCGCTGGTTGCCGTTACCCGACGACCGAGCGAAGCCGTCGTAAGCGCGATGCAACATCTGGCAGCAGGCGTGGTGTTCGCCGCAGCCGCAGTCGAGATCCTGCCGCAGGTGATGCACGAAGGCTCGCCCATCGCGACCTTCATCGGGGGGGCGATCGGCATCGTCGTTATGTTGTCGCTCAAGGCGATCGAGGGTCGGGCCAAGGGGCCTATCGCGATGCTCGGCGCCGTCGGCGTCGACATCCTGATCGACGGGCTTGTCCTGGGCCTGGCGTTCATCGCCGGCGGCAAGGCGGGCATATTGCTGACCATCGCCTTGACGCTCGAGGTACTGTTCCTTGGATTGACCGTGACGACCGAGCTCGGCGAGACGATCCGATCGAAGGCCCGTATCGTGGCGATCACGGTGGGGATCGCGCTGCTGCTCCCGATCGGCGCGGCACTGGCGACACCCGTTGCGCTGCTCCCGCCCATCATCATCGCCGGGTTCCTCAGTTTCGGGCTGATGGCCTTGCTCTACCTCGTCACCGAGGAGCTGCTGGTCGAGGCGCACGAGAAGCCCGACACGCCGCTTATCAGCGCCATGTTCTTTGTCGGCTTTTTGGGGCTTCTCCTGGTCGAGGAGATATTGGGCTGACCGATCAGCATGGCACACGCTGGACCGCCGAGACCGACGCTGAGCTACGCCGGCGCGTGGCGGCGAGGCAAACCATCGGACAGATCGCGCGCGAGATGGGACGAACGATGGACGCGATCCGCGGCCGGGCAGCGTCGCTGCGGATCACGCTTCGCTCTTCGCAACGACCGTGGCGGGACGGCGTTGCTCGTCGCCCTAGCGACTAGGCGCGGCCTCACGCTTCCATGCGGCGAAGAATCGGGCAGTCCGGTCGATCGTCTCCGTGACAGCGGTTCACCAATTCCAGCAGCGTCGATCGCATATCTTCGAGCGCAGCCGCCTTGCGCCCGAGTTCGTCAGCGCGCGCTTGCGCAAGCATTTTGACTTCGCTGCTGGATCGGCTGCGATCAGACCAGAGGCCGAGTAGCGTCCTGATCTCCTCGATCGGAAAGCCCAGGTCACGCGCGTTGGCAATGAAGCGAAGGCGGTGAACGTCGGGGTCGGCATAGTCGCGGTAACTCCCGCGCCTTGCCGGCGCGGGCACGAGACCGATCTTCTCGTAATGGCGAATCATGCGCTGCGAGACGCCGCTTGCGTCCGATGCCGCCCCGATGTTCATAGCTTCACCGTGTTCAACCGCAGCGCGTTGAGGACCACGGTGAGGGACGAGAGCGCCATCGCCGCGCCGGCCAGCATCGGCGAGAGGAGGATGCCCGCCACGGGGTAGAGCACCCCGGCCGCGACCGGCACGCCGATCCCGTTGAACAGGAACGAGAAGAACAGGTTTTGACGGATATTCCGCATCGTCGCCCGGGCAAGCTTCCGCGCACGCACGATCGCCGACAGATCGCCGCGCGTGAGCGTTATGCCGGCGCTTTCGATCGCTACGTCTGTCCCCGTGCCCATCGCGAGGCCCACATCAGCAGCCGCGAGAGCAAGCAATCGTTCGACAAGCGCACGATCTTTGCCGCCGCGACGCAGGCGCAGGCCGCAGCCGATTGGCTTTTGAGCAGCATGGCGATCACGGCCGCTGCCGATATTGAGGACTCGGCGTGATCGACCTCGGCGACCTCGGCCCCAAGAGGGGCAGTCGCAGGGCGATGCGCGGCAGTGGCTGGCTCGGCAAAGCGCTGCTGCTTGATAATCCAGCTTCGGCTAGAGGCACGGCTTCAGAGCCAGGCGTCCTTGGGACGAGTCTCGAAGGACGCCTGCCCTCTCCTATTGGTGCTTCTTGTCCATTTTGTCGTCACTCATCATGCCACCCTCGCTCATCATGTCCGGGTGCATTTTCATCATCTTCATGCACGTCCGGTTCTTCGTCATCATAGGATGTGACATCTTCTTGCACCGGTTCATGCTAGCCATCTGCGACTTCGTCATCTTCATGCTGGCTGGCTGCATACCGCCGGCACTCATCATGCCGTCCTGTGCAAAAGCTGGCGTGCCGGTTGCAAGCACGAGGGCAATGGACCCGAGAGTCAGTTTCGATGAAGACACTTTCTTTCTCCTAGATTGGTCAAACATACGCATGACAGATAATACGGGAACGTCGACGCCGAGCGATGCGGGATCGGCCTAATACCAAGCGCACCATATAGTACGAAATTCGCATATCTCGGCAGAGTATATTAGTTCTAAACCTTCCGCGGGGGTTACTCGAAACGGAAGGCGCGCATTGCATCATTAGTCAGCTCACCTCCTCCAGCGCGGCGCGTGTTGTCTGGAGCTCCGGCATCTCTACTACATCGCGGTGCAGATCGATGCGCGTCGGAGATGTGGAATCGAGCAGAGTTTTGGCACGGGCCATTTCTTCGACCGAGCCATGTGCCATCAGCAGAAAGCTGTCTGTCTTGAGAGCGGTCTCGTATTCGATCACGCTATCCTTCGGGATACCAAGACTGGACAGTGCGCCTCCGAGCGCGCCGAGGCCTCCTACGACTATTGCGCCCTCGGCCGCAGCGAATACCATTGCAACGAAATGTCCGAGCACGATGACCGGACCTATTATTGGCACCGTCATGAACAGGCCGCCTGCAAACAGTCCCCATAGACCACCCCAGAATGCGCCGGTTCCGCCCCAGGAGGCGATGCGGTCGCCCACGTTGTAGAAGCCAAGAACCTGCTCCTCCTTGTGGTAACCCTTGCCGATGATGCTGAAGTGCTTGATATCGAGACCGCCGTCGGAGAGCGAACGGACAGCGCTTTCGGCGGCCTGATGACTGTCGAAGACGGCGATGATCGCGTGACTTTTTGACATCGTGTATTCCTTCTAGGTTGAAGTCCTTGGAACGGGCGGGCGTGATCCGAGCACGGGGGAATGCCTGGGTCTGGGAGAGTTCGCGGCGGGAGGCTCAGTCTTCTGGCGGGCTCCGTGCGCGACCAGAAGCTTCGGCAACCGCAGGCTCAGCAGGACAGCTGCAACCGACAGCGCAGCGGCAATCGCGAACGAAGCGTCGGGCAGCCACGATACGTCGAACAGCAGCCCACCCGCGGCCGACCCGAAGGCGGCGCCAAGACTTGCGGCGGCGGTTTGCTTGCCGAGTTGTGCACCCTGCGCCCTTCCGGCCTTGCTCGATATCCAGAAGGTCAGGATTGGTGAGAGGATACCGGCGCTTGCGGCAACCGCTCCAATGACCGCCAGCATGAGCGTGAAGGTGGATGCGTGCGGGACCAGAAAAATTCCCCCAGCGAGGATCGCAAAAGCGGGGGCGATGAGCCAGCGGGTCGTTTCGGGTTTAATCCAAGGCGAGAAAACGAGGGACTGGACGATCAGCATTACCAGGCTGCATTCGGTAAACATGGTCGCGATCTGATATTGGGTCAGACCCAATTGCTCTTTTCCGCGTAACGCCAGCCCGACCTCGAACACTCCCACGCCGGCAGAGACGACGAACGCAAGGGCGAGCAACCTCGGGACAAGCCATTTGTCAGACTCGGGAGCGATCGGCTCGCCTCTCGATCCGCCACTGCTCATAGTGGCTTTCGGAACCGTTCGCACCGCTGCCAGAGCAGCGAGTGACGCCAAACCCGCGGTTCCGATCAGCGGTATTGTAAGCGCGCCGATGCCGCCCAGGGCCGGAAACAGCACCTTCACCCCTCGCGACAGAAACACGCCGAGCATCGGCCCCACGAGAAAGCCGGTAATTCCGGCCAGGCTGACGAAAGTGAGCCGCCTCGCCCGTGCGGCTTTCGTCGCCGCAATATCGCCGATCGTGGCAAGGGCGATTGGCGTCACTGCTGCGGCGAACATCCCACTCAAGAAGCGCTCGGCATAGATCGCACCAAGGCCATCGATGAAGGCGAACGTCAGCATTGTGGCACTGAACCCCAGCAACCCGATAAGCAGGATTATCCGCCGGCCGAAGCGATCGGACAGCCGGCCCCACACTGGTGCGAACAGAAACAGCGACAGGGTGTACAGCCCGGTAAGCAGACCCGTCGCGCGGGAAATCTGCCTTGCGTCGCCCCCCGCACCGAACAGTCTTTCAAGCAGGAATGGCAGCGACGGGAGGACGATGCCGAAGCCGAGGGAAACCGTGAACACCGAAAGCATCAGCGCTGCCATGGTCCCGCGTGGCACCCCTATCGCTGATGCCCGCATTTTCATCAAGCCGACGCCGGCGCCGAGTCTGACTGCGCTTGGGACCGTCGGAGAGTGATGCCAGTGAGTTTAGTGCGCTTGAGTAACAGGGCGTTCATAGCGACGAGCGCCGAACTGCCTGACATTGCAAGCGCGGCGATGCTGGGCCCAAGCAGGAACGGGTAGAGCACGCCTGCAGCTAGTGGGAATGCGATAACGTTGTAGCCGACCGCCCACCACAAATTCTGATGCATTTTCCTCAATGTCGCGTGCGAGAGCTCGATCGCTCCGACCACATCGAAAGGATCGCTTTTCATCAGGACGATGTCGGCGCTGTCCATCGCGACATCGGTGCCCGCGCCGATCGCGAAGCCGACATCGGCCTGCACGAGAGCTGGCGCGTCATTCACGCCGTCGCCAACCATCCCGACCTTCTTGCCCTGCGCCTGCAGTTCCTTGATCTTGCTTGCCTTGTCCCCGGGCAGCACGTCAGCCAGAACGGTGTCGATGCCGAGGCCGGAGGCGATGCGCGAGGCCGTTCCCTGGTTGTCACCGGTAATCATGATTACATCGAGGCCACGCTGACGAAGCGATGCGATTGCTGCCTTGGCGCTCGGTCGTTCGGCATCTGCAATCGCAAGAAGGCCGGCTAGTTCGCCGGAAATTGCGATGTGAACGACGGTACGCCCGGCGCTCTGTAACGCGTCGGACTTCGCGCCGAGTTCGCCGAGATCGATCTTGTTGTCCGCCATCAGGAGCCTGTTGCCGAGCAGAACCGTCTTGCCGTCGACTTCAGCCTGCGCACCCTTCCCTTCCAGGTTCTTAAAAGCCGTTGCCTTAGGTCTTTCTATGTCGGCAGCGCGGCGCGTGATCGCCTGGGCCAGCGGATGATCGGAGCCTGCCTCAACTGCGGCCGCCGTTGCTAGAATCTGTTGTCCATCCATGCCGGCGGCTACGGCCAGCTCGACAACCTCGGGCTGGCCCATCGTCAGCGTACCGGTCTTGTCGAAGACGATCACGTCCAGCTTGGTCGCGTCCTCCAACGCCGATGCGTTCTTGAACAGTATCCCGTTGATCGCGCCCAGGCCGGTGCCGACCATGATCGCCATTGGTGTCGCGAGTCCGAGGGCGTCGGGACAGGCGATGACGAATACCGTGATCGTGAGACTGACGGCGAACAGCAGCGGCTGACCGATCCACCAATACCAGACCGCAAATGTGCCCAGTCACATGACGACTGCCGCCAGCACGAGCCACTGCGCGGCGCGATCCGCCAACAGTTGCGCTGGGGCCTTGGAGTTCTGCGCGTCCTGGACGAGCTTGACGATCTGCGAGAGCGCGGAGTCGGCGCCAACCTTGGTCGCCTTGTATTGAAACGTCCCGCTCTTATTGATCGTCGCGCCGATAACGGCGTCACCGACCTTCTTGTCGACCGGCATCGATTCTCCCGTAAGCATAGACTGGTCGACCGAGGACGATCCTTCCGTGATCACACCATCGACCGGGATCTTGTTGCCAGGCCGGATTACGATGATGTCGTCGGCGACGACATCGGAGGTGGCCACTTCGATTTCCTTGCCGTCACGCAGCACCATCGCCTTCGGCGGCGCCAGATCCATGAGAGATCGTATCGCCTGCGACGCTCCGGCCCTCGCCCGCATCTCGAGCCAATGTCCAAGCAGGATGAAGTCGAGCAGGATTACCGCGGCTTCGTAGAAGTTCTGGCCGCCCCAGATGAACGTGGCTCCCACGCTGAACAGATAGCCGGTGCCTACGCTCAAGACGACGAGGACGGCCATGTTGGCGATGCCCGCGCGGATTGCGCGATACGCGGCAACGACGAAGGGCCAGACCGGGTAGAGAACCGCGCCGCTTGCCAGAACGAACAGGACCGGTTCGAGTCTTAGTCCGAACGGAACAGGGACCTTGAGGAAATCCAGGCCCATTGGGGAGAGGATGAAGACCGGCACGCTAAACGCGAGCGCGATCCAGAAGCGGTTGCGCATGTCGCGAACCATGGCAGCCAAGTCTTCGCCGCCGCCATGACCCATTTCCTTGGCCATGGCGTCGGCATTGCTCATAGCATTCGCCTTGTGGCCGTCGCCATGTCCCTCGTCGGCGAGCGGCTCCATTCCCTTCGCTGTCCCATTCTCGATGTCCGGATCTGCAGCGCCGCTGCTCGTCTTCCCTGCGGCAGCCGCGTTCGGATTTTTTTCCGCCAATGCTCCAAGCATATCAAGCGAGCGCGTGCCGCCCTCTGACATATCCATTCGATCAATCGATGTTGTCGGACTGGAGCTTTTCGGCATTGCTTCTCTCGCTACTGTCGAGCCTCTCGCTCAACCGATGAAAGGTCGTGCTCGGATCGTCACTGGCCTTGCCGAATGGGCTCGGCCTACGACCCGCGGCACGTCGTTCGGTCAATTGCGACGGCCGGCTGATATCCGGTAGCGTCGTCAACCGGTTGATGCTCACCTGCAGCACAGGTCGCGGAAATGGCGTTGTGATCCGAACTGGTCGCGTCCCAACGGCGTCGGGATTGGGATCACCGATCGCCCTAGCCGTGTTCGGCGCCAGCCCCTCCGCCGCAGCAGGATGCAGATTTCTTTGGGGCTTGTGTATCGTGCTTGAGTTCAGCCGACGTAGCGACCGCTGGCTGCGCCGCTGCTGGAGTAGCCGCTCTCGTATTCTTACTCACGCCGCCACAGCAACTATGGCTCGAACCGGACTCTGTAGGCGAATCGGTGTTGATCGACATGGCTGGTGTCCTGTTGGGATCGGCGCTGATCACAGAGCGTGCTCGGCGGGACCGTGTATCGGCATTTTGGTTTAGCCGAGCCCGCACTTGCCGCGACAGGATCGGAAACTACCTAAGCCATTGCGTGGAGCAGCCGATCCAGCGGCACTGTTGCAAAGGTCGTGAAGCTGTCGGCCAAGGCATAGGGGAGGATAAGCGTTCGGCCGTGGACCATCGCGCCGCAGGTATAGGCCACGTTGGGGACGTAACCGTAGCGTTCTTCCGCTCGGGGCTGAAGAATTGGGTAGGTCGTTCGTGCTAGAAGTTTCGTTGGATCGTCGCGGTCAAGCAGGCACGCCCCGAGGCAATAATTGCGCACTGGGCCAACGCCATGGGTGATGACCAACCATCCTTCATCGATCTCGATCGGGGAACCACCGTTGCCGATCTGAACGAATTCCCAGTCCCACCGAGGCGACACTATCCTGGTCCCGCCTGTCCAGTTGTAGAGGTCGTCAGACGTCAGCAGCCAGATGTTCTCATGATCCTGGCGTCCCAGCATGGCATATCGGCCGTTGATCCGACGCGGGAAGAGCGCCATCCCCTTGTTGGCGGTGGCGTCGCCGCGAAGCGCGTTCAGTTCGAAGGTAACGAAGTCGGTCGTGCGCAGCATTTCCTGTCGGATAGCCTCGCCGCTGAAAGCGGTGTAAGTGCCAAAATAGGTGACGTTGCCATCGTCGTCGACAAATCGAACGAGGCGCACATCCTCGATTCCGTGCCGTTGGTTGATCGTTATTGGAAAGATCACGACTTCGGAAAGATCGCGACTGTCTTCACAGAATAACCGGACGCCCGGATCATCGGGTGCGCCGCCTGGAATCTTCTCGATCCGCGGCGCGACAGCCTGCAGGCCTGGCGGATCGACGGTGACGCTGCCGTCGGCATCGCAGATCCCAGTACGAAAGGTGACGGATGAGACATGACCTTCGCCGACGCCACGTAACGACAGCACGAAGCGCCTTGCGCCCGGTTGCACGCCAGACTGATCCGGATGGGCAACGATGCTCGGGTTGAACAGGGCAGCTGCCTCGAACGCATATTCCTCGCTGAAATAGGCCCCGATCAGAAGAGCCTGCTCCTCGGAGACGGAGCAGTGGTCGATCAATAGTCCGTCCACTTCGTGGAAGCGCCGCCGGAGGACCATGTTCACATCGCGGTGGTGTTCCGACAGGCCTGACATGACCCGCTTGAGGTCGATCGTCAGGTCGGCAGCGCTGAGCGCCAGAACGCGGTCAGCAATCCGCTGGGCGCGCGGACGACCATCGACCGCTGCGTGGGGCGAGTCGTCGGCAGGCGTGAACGGGCGGATCGCGACCCGTTTTGGGTCGGGTCGCAGCGTGATTGGCAGATGCGTCGCAAGGTCGTCGTTAGCCATTGTTACCCCGGCCGGATGATGCCGCGACCGAGATCCGGAACGCACTGCGAGGTAACTCCATCGCCTGGCGCACCGCGAGGGTCGGAAACTACCTAACGACCATTGTCTCAGCTTGCGCCGGTGTCTGGGAGCGGTGCCGTTCGCCCGGCGCACGCAGGAGCGTGACGGGAGAAATGGAGAAGGACGATGCCGCTCATGACGGCGGCGAGGAAACACCAGACGGAAATGAACCACATCGCGAAAAAGATATAGGCGATGACGAAAGATATCGACGCTGCCACGCCGAACGCCCACACCATCCGGTGACTCGAAAAAAGCGGGCTGACGCACGTTCCAAGTAGATAGAGTGCCATTACTCCGACGCCGTAGAAGTGCGGAGACACATAGGTGATGTGGTGACCAATTACCCGGGCGACGATCGGCTGCGTGATCAACGCGTATGACAGATAGAGCCCGGCCACGCCGCTCGCCAACGCGATCGCCATCGCGGTTTTGCGGCGCCAATTCGTTCCTTCGATCAGCATGACGGCGAACGGCACGTATATTGGCCAGAGGACATGCGAAAAGACGGAATAGGCGTAGGTAAGCACCACGTTAAGCAGCGGCGCCTTATCTGGAAACGTGAGCCAGAGTGCGCCCTCTATTACCTGTTGGACGCCGAACATCGCGGGAATGAGAGCGAACGGAAATTCCGAAGTCGTCCGGGTGCGGCGCACCGTTATAGCACCGATGATTAATAACCCGGCTCCGGCGGTGAAGCTGGCAGTTGCAGAAAAGCACATTCTGTTCCGCCCGGATTAGCGCGAGGGAACCGTTCCCGGGCGAATGCGGGTCTGAATAGTCTAATCGGAGCAGACGCGATACGTTCGTCTTCTAGGATACTGTATCGACACTACCCAGGCTCAGCAGGTCGAGAGGAATGGCACCGAGCGGGTTTCCTCCATCAGCAGCAAAGTGGACGACGCAGTTGACGGACGACCCCTCAGCGCAACCAGATTGCTTCCATAGCGCTCGGCTATCGCCTCATGGGCGATGCGGGCGCAGTCGCTCGTAGCGGCGCGCGCCATATCAAGCGAAGCATCGATCCGCCCCTGGATATATGCGGCTTCGTCGTTGTCGGTGAACATAGCGATCCCCCCAAATAACGAACATGTTCCCATAACTTCGGGCCAAGCTTCATAATTACTCTAGATTGCGGTTGTTCGCGCGTCAGGCCTCGGGAATCACGTACTCGCGCATTTTCGGATCTGCGCGAAGCGTTACAGTCGACCGGTGTCCGCAAGGACAATGTGCGTTTCCCGCGCAATCTGCTCGTCTTCCCGAGCATTGATGACACGAACCGCAAAGTTCCCGACCCAGCCGGGGTCGCCGAGGATCGACCTGCGCACAGCCGCGTCGTTCTCTCCTATGCCGCCGGTGAAGACGAGCATGTCGACACCGCCAAGGACGGCTGCCATCGCGCCGATCTGCTTGCGCACCGAATAGCAGAATATGTCGATCGCCAGGCTGGCGTCGGGATGCTCCGTGGCTGCCAGGTGCAAGGCACGCATGTCGCCGGAGACGCCCGAGATACCGAGCAGCCCGGATTGGTTATCGACGAGCGCCTCTAGCGCGGAACCATCCAGGCCCTTCTCACGGAGCAGATATAGCAGCACACCCGGGTCGAGATCGCCGGTTCGGCTGCCCATGACGACCCCGCCGGTCGGCGTAAGGCCCATGCTTGTGTCGATGGAGCGACCGGCTTTTACTGCCGTGACGCTGGCGCCATTGCCGAGATGGGCAATGATCAGGCGATCGGGCAATTCCCCCCCGAGTTGCCGAACGATCGACGCGCAGGAAAGCCCGTGGAAACCGTAGCGGCGCACTCCGTCGGACGACATGGCGCGTGGGATGGGCAGGACGTAGGCGATCTCGGGCAGGGTCGTGTGGAAGACAGTGTCGAAACAGGCGACCTGCGGCAGCGCCGGGTAATGCGCTTCGGCAAGCCGGATCAGCGCCAGGGACGCTGGACCGTGGAGCGGGGCCAAGGCGACCGCCTCTTTGAGTTGGGCGACGACATCGTCTTCGATCCGGGAGTGCCGCCGCAGCGTCGGACCGCCATGCACGATACGGTGGCCGATCGCAGTTGGACCCGGAACCTTTGCCTCGGTCAGCGCGGCTTCGATGCGTTCGAACATCCGGTCCTGGAAATGCATCGCCTCTACGGCGCCCGTGGTCAACTCGACGACCCCAGTCGGCCCGACGTCGTAGAGCCCAAATTTGAGCGATGACGAGCCGCTGTTGAGCGCGAGGACGACGTCGCGGTCCGCTGCCGGGTTCACCTGCTCCATCGCCAGTCCCGGACCTCCGGCAGATCGTCGCCATGCTCCGCGATGTAGAGCTTATGCCGCTCGATCGCCGCCCAGTAGCGGGCGGTGGCAGCGGGGACCTGAGCACTCAGACGCGGAACGCGTGAGATCGCGTCCAGCGCGAGCCGATAGCGATCAAGATCGTTCAGCACGACCATGTCGAACGGCGTGGTCGTTGTTCCTTCACCCTTGAAGCCGCGCACATGGATGTTGTGATGGTTGGTGCGGCGATAAGTCAGCTTGTGGACCATCGCTGGGAAGCCGTGGAACGCGAAGATCACGGGCTTGTCGGCGGTGAAGAGCGCGTCGAACTCCCGATCGCCGAGGCCGTGGGGATGTTCGGACTGGGGCTGCAGCCCCATCAGATCGACGACGTTGACGACACGCATTCGGATATCCGGCACAAAGTCGCGCAGTAGCGTAACAGCCGCAAGCGTCTCGAGCGTCGGCACGTCGCCGGCGCACGCCATGACGACATCTGGTTCTCCCTCGTCACCGGCCCACTCCCAGATGCCTGCCCCCGCGGTGCAGTGGCGCACGGCCTCATCGATATCCAGCCATTGCCATTCCGGCTGCTTGCCGGCGACGATCAGGTTCACATAGCCGCGGCTCCGCAGGCAATGATCGGCCACCGACAACAGGCAGTTGGCGTCGGGCGGCAGGTAGATACGGGCGACGTCGGCGGTCTTGTTGGCGATATGATCGATGAAGCCCGGGTCCTGGTGCGACAGGCCATTGTGGTCCTGCCGCCAGACATGGGAGGTGATCAGATAGTTGAGCGAAGCGATTGGCTTGCGCCACGGGATCGCCTTGGCGACCTTCAGCCATTTGGCGTGCTGGTTGACCATGGAATCGATGATGTGGACGAATGCCTCGTAACAGGAAAACAAGCCGTGACGGCCGGTCAGCAGGTAGGCCTCAAGCCAGCCCTGGCAGAGGTGCTCGCTCAGCACCTCCATCACCCGGCCATCCTGACTCAGATCCACATCGACCGCATCGATCTCCGCCATCCAGACTTTGCCGGACACTTCATAGACCGCTTCGAGACGATTGGACGCGGTCTCGTCCGGCCCGAACAGCCGAAAGTTCCTGGCGTCGAGATTAAATGCCATTACGTCACGCAGATATCCGCCCAGAACACGGGTCGCTTCGGCCTTGGTCTGACCGGCTTCGGGCAAAGGCACCGCATGGGAACGGAAATCGGGCAAGGACAGCGGTCTAAGCAGCGCGCCACCATTGGCGTGAGGGTTCGATCCCATTCGGCGGTGGCCGGTCGGCGCCAGCGAGGCATAGTCCTCGCGAAACTTTCCGTCATCGTCGAACAGTTCGGCCGGCTTGTAGCTGCGCATCCATTCCCCGAGCTGGTGAAGATGCTCAGGCTTGTCGAAGCTCGCGATCGGTACCTGATGCGCGCGCCATGTGCCCTCGACGGGCAGGCCGTCGACGACTTTAGGCCCGGTCCATCCCTTCGGGGTCGCGAAGACGATCATCGGCCAGCGCGGGCGCTCGATCGGGCCCTTGCCTGAGCGTGCCGTCGCTTGGATGTCCTGTATCCGGGCGAGCACCGCATCGAGCGTTCCTGCGAGTTGCTGATGGACTTTGGCGGGGTCGTTGCCTTCGACGAACCAGGGCTCGTGGCCAAAGCCACGCAGGAGGTCGGTCAGCTCGTCGCGGCCGATCCGCGCCAGCACGGTGGGATTGGCGATCTTGAAGCCGTTCAGATGCAGAATTGGCAGCACCGCGCCGTCGCGCGCCGGATTGAGAAACTTGTTGGAGTGCCAGCTGGTCGCAAGCGCGCCAGTCTCCGCCTCTCCGTCGCCGACCACGCAGGCGACGATCAGGTCGGGATTGTCGAACGCAGCGCCGTAAGCGTGGGCCAGCGAATAACCGAGCTCGCCGCCTTCGTGGATCGAGCCCAGAGTCTCCGGCGCGACGTGGCTCGGGATACCCCCCGGCCAAGAGAATTGGCGGAACAAGCGGTGCATGCCGTTTCGGCTGCGCTCTATCGCCGGATAATGTTCGGTATATGACCCTTCAAGGTAGGTGTTCGCAACGAGGCCCGGGCCGCCATGACCCGGTCCGATCACGTTAATCATGTTGAGATCATTCTCGGTGATCAGGCGGTTGAGGTGGACGTAGAGCATATTTAGCCCCGGCGTCGTTCCCCAGTGCCCCAATAGCCGCGGCTTGATGTGGTCGATCGTGAGCGGCAGCTCGAGCAACGGGTTCTCACGCAAGTAGATCTGGCCGACCGAGAGATAGTTTGCCGCGCGCCAGTATCCGTGGATGCGCCGGAGCATGTCCTGCGATAGCGGACCGTCTGCACTGATGGGATCGGCGATGCCGCGTTCGATCGTGTCAAGCACGCTTGCCGCCATGTCGCAAATCCTTGCTGATTAACCTAGCACGCCGCTATGCTCATGCGGCCCTATGCAATCGCTTGCTTAGTGCGTGATCTGAGCGTTGATGACCCTCGGAAAATACGCAGCCGTTGAAACTTTTCGGTGCATGTGCTCCCGGTGATGCGGGCAGCCCTGGTGCGCTGCCATGGAATTAGTGCCAACACATTCAGTCCTTTTGAAGGACCGCGATTAATTCTATACATGGTGAAACGCTTGTCCGCGTTACCTATTCTGCCAGGCGATCCATAATCGGGCAATCTGGGCGATCATCGCCATGACAGGACTGAACAAGCCCCGTGAGGGAGCGACGCATGTTCTCTAAAGCGCGAACCTTGCGGCCCAATTCGGCGGCACGCGAATCAGCCAGCGCCTTCACCTCGGCGCTTGAACGATCACGATTCGACCAGAGTCCCAGCAGCGTCCTGATCTCCTCGATCGGAAACCCCAGATCACGCGCGTTGGCAATGAAGCGAAGGCGGTGAACGTCGGGGTCGGCGTAGTCGCGGTAACTCCCACGCCGGGGCGGTGCGGGCACGAGACCGATCTTCTCGTAATGGCGGATCATGCGCTGCGAGACGCCGCTGGCATCTGATGCCGCTCCGATGTTCACAGCTTCACCGTGTTCAACCGTAGCGCGTTGAGGACCACGGTAAGGGACGAGAGCGCCATCGCCGCGCCGGCTAGCATCGGCGAGAGGAGGATGCCCGCCACGGGGTAGAGCACCCCGGCCGCGACCGGCACGCCGATCCCATTGAACAGGAACGAGAAGAACAGGTTCTGACGGATATTCCGCATCGTCGCCTGGGCGAGCTTCCGCGCTCGCACGATCGCCGACAGATCGCCGCGCGTAAGCGTTATGCCGGCGCTTTCGATCGCTACGTCTGTTCCCGTGCCCATGGCGAGGCCCACGTCCGCAGCCGCCAGAGCGGGCGCATCGTTGATTCCGTCGCCGGCCATCGCAACCTTGGCACCGGAGGCTTTCAGCTCGCCGATGATGCGCGCCTTGTCCTCCGGGCGCAGGCCGGCGCGCACGTCGTCGAGTCCGCCAACAGCGCGGCCGACCGCATCGGCAGTCGTCTGATTGTCGCCTGTCAGCATAATGACGCGGAGGCCCTGCTGGCGGAGTGCGGCAATTGCTTCTCCGGCGTTGGCGCGGACCGGGTCGGCGACCGCGAGCAGGCCGGCAAGAGCGCCATCGATCGCCACCAGGATTACGCCTGCACCCTCGCCACGATGACGATCGGCATCGGCGTCGAGCGCCTTGGGATCAGCGCCAATCCGGCTCATTTGCTCGGCGTTCCCGATCACGACCGAACGGCCATCGACCTTGGCGCTGACCCCTAGACCGGTTTGCGAGGCGAAGTCCGTGACCGTGCCGAGCTGCAAATCTCGATCCTTGGCGGCAACGACGATCGCGTGTGCAAGCGGATGTTCCGATTGCCCTTCGACGGCCGCAGCAAGCGCTAGCATGTCGTTCTCTACGACGGCGCCGATCGTCTGGACCGCGATGAGCTTAGGCTTGCCTTCCGTGAGCGTGCCGGTCTTGTCGATGACCAGTGTATCGACTTTCTCCAGCCCCTGTAGCGCTTCGGCGTTCTTCACCAGCACGCCGGCCTGAGCCCCGCGGCCCGTCCCGACCATGATCGACATGGGCGTAGCGAGACCCAGCGCGCAGGGGCAGGCGATGACAAGCACGGCAATGGCATTGAGCATGGCGTGGCCCATGCGCGGCTCAGGACCGACCAGCGACCACACCACGAACGTCGCTATAGAAACCAGTACGACCAACGGCACAAACCAGCCAGACACCTGATCGGCGACCGCCTGGATCGGCGCACGGCTGCGCTGCGCGTCCGCGACCATGCGGACGATCCGCGCCAGCATCGTATCCGACCCGACCGCGCGCGCTTCCATGACCAGGCTGCCGGTGCCGTTGACCGTTCCACCCGTGACGGCCGCCTCGATCTCCTTGAGGACAGGGGCAGGCTCGCCGGTGAGCATGGATTCATCGACCGAGGAGCGTCCCTCGACGACCACGCCATCGACGGGGATCGCATCCCCGGGACGAACGCGTAGCCGATCACCGGCCGCCACGTCGGCAAGGCTGACTTCTTCCTCGGACCCGTCTGCGCGCAGTCGGCGCGCCGTCTTGGGGGCAAGATCCATGAGGGCGCGGATCGCGCGCCCGGTCGCCGCTCTGGCACGCAGTTCGAGGACCTGTCCGAGCAGCACCAAGGCTACCACCACTCCGGCCGCCTCGTAATAGACCGGGACCACGCCGCCGTGCATGCGGAAGGTCGGCGGGAAGATGCCGGGCGCGACCGTCGCGACCAGGCTGTATAGGAAGGCTGCACCGACCCCGATCGAGATCAGCGTGAACATATTGAGATGGCGGGTGCGAAGCGACATCCATCCCCGCTGAAAAAACGGCCCGCCCGCCCACAACACGATCGGGGCGCTGAGCGCGAGCTGTACCCAAGGGGAAGCGGCAGGACTGACGACATGAATGCCGAGCATTTCCGCGACCATCGAGATCGCCAGCAGCGGCACGGCCAGCACGCCCGCCACCCACAGCCGTCGCGTGAAATCGACCAGCTCCGGATTAGGCCCATCATCGAGGGACGGCTCTTCCGGTTCGAGCGCCATGCCGCAGATCGGGCACGTCCCCGGTCCTTCCTGCCGGATTTGCGGGTGCATGGGACACGTCCAGATAGCGCCCGGCGTCGCCGTTGGCTCAGGCTTCGGCTTGTCGCCGAGATAGGCGTCGGGGTTGGCGACGAACTTCGTCCGGCAACCAGCGCTGCAAAAATGATAGGTTTGGCCGGCGTGCTCGGCATGATGCGCCGTTTTCGCCGGATCGACCGTTATCCCGCACACCGGGTCCGTAACCGTCGCTGCGCCTTCAGAGACCTTGCCGCCAGCGCAGCAACCTCTAGCCTCAGGGTGATGCTCGTCGTTTTTGGCCGTCTCGGGAGGCCCCTCAGCCGCTCCACCCGAGCAGCAGGCCGCTGGCGCGGGAGAGACAGTCGAGGCCGCAGGTTCAGTGGTACTATGCCCGGAACAGCCGCACCCGCTGGCTTGAGGCGTATGGGAATGAGGGTCGTTCATGGCGTGAGACTCCTTCTACCCGAGGGCATGTAGGGTCTGACATCGTGTCAAGGTCAAGCCCGCCTACCTAGACTCTACGCGGCCGGGGTCGGTTGCCCTTGGAAACAAACGGCAGTGGTACGCCGATTGATCCATCAGAGCGGGAGGCCGGGAGCCACGAGGACCGCCCGGCCGATCCTCACATCGCCGATGCAGGGGGAGCAAGCGTCCCCAGCCAGGCGACGAGTCCGAGGATGACGACGATGCACCCGGTCTCGGTTACGAGGCTCGCGCGCAACCCGCCGATAGCCCTGCAATGATCGGCACTGGCGATCGATTGCTCGAAAGTCGGCGTCAGCCGAAAACGGTTGAGGGCGGCAAGCCCGAGCATGGCTGCGAACAGCATCAGCTTGGCGAGCAGGAGCCGACCATAGAGCGACTTGCCGAGGTCCGTGAGGTGGGCGACACCGACCAACATCCAGCCGTTGACCAAGCCGGTGACGACGATCGTAGCGACCACGACCGTTCCGACCATCCCGAACCCGTGCAGTGCGCGGTGCGTCAGTTCGAGGTGTGCTGCATCGACCCGCGCAGCGGGCCGCGAGACGAGAAGGATCAGCCCGAACAAGGCCCCGACCCAAGTCGCCGAAGCGACGAGGTGCAGAATATCGGCACCGAGGTGAATCCAGCCGATCGCGGCGTCATCCATCGCACCGTGCCCGGTCCATGCCAGCGTTCCGATCGCGACGACGCCGCAAAGCGCGACGATGCACAGCCAGATTTCGTGGCGAGCAATCATCATTGCCGCTACACCTGCGATAACGAGCGCGACCATGCGGAGCTTCCAGGCCGCCCCAATGGCAGAGCCGTTGAGAAGCGCGCCGATCGCTTCGCCATCGATCGGCCACGCTGGTGTTCCCGCCATCAAGGAGGCCATCAGCACGATCCAGGCGGCCGAGAATAAGAGGCCGAGGGCGGCGCTGCCGACCAGCCATGCGCGCAGCGCGAGCGCATCACCGCGCTCGTCAGCTCGCAGCCCATAGATGCCGAATGCAGCGAGGCCGAACAGCGCCGCCAGCGTCAGGTAGAGCGCGAAGCGGATGCCGATCAGCGACCAATCGGTCATCGTCTCACTTCACCGCAAAGGCATAGCTTCCGGCGACCTTGTGCGTGTCTGTCGAGACCACCTGCCATGCCACGCTATAGCGGCCGTGCGGGAGCGAGCCGTTGGGAGTGACGATCAGCGTACGAAGATCAGGCCCCAGTTTTGCTACGCTGGCCATCTTCATGGCGGCCATCCCGGGCATGGCCGCCATAGTCAGCTCGGCCTTGGAAAAGGCTGGCAGCAGCTTTTCGCTGAAATGCAGCTCGATATGCGTCGGCTTGGCAACGGTCGCATTCGCGGACGGGCTCGCAGACAGCAGTTTGGGGTGCGCGTAGGCGGTGCCGGCGAGTGCAAGGCTAGCGGCAGTGGCGATCAGGACAGGGAAGCGGCGCATGGATGGCTCCTTCGTAATAGGGACTATCCTTCGTTACGCGCCCCAATCGACTACCCCTCGAAAGGTCGTGTTGAGGGATTGGGCTGCGGCATGCGTAACCTATGCTAGAGGAGTGGAGTGAACGACATGGATGACCTCGACGCAGTATTGACGAGGATGGCGCACGCTCCCGTGCCCGCCAGCCTCGACGGAATGGAAGCCAGGGTGCTTGCGCGCATCGCGGCGCGGCCAGCGGCGCGAGCCGGCACCGGCATCGGCGCAGTGACGATCGCCGTAGCGCTCGTCATGGGCGTATTCGGCGCGGGCTTTCCGGCCAGAGAGGCCGGGGCTGTGTCTGCGCTCTCGCCACTCGGGCCAATGTCGCCGCTCGCCCCGTCAATCTTGCTTGCCGGCGCGCCATGAGCGGTCGCGTCCGGCTGATAGTGTGCGTGATCGCCTGCTTTGTTGCGGCGATCGGCGGTGTGTTCATCGGGCGGGCACTTCTCCCCTCGCCGGTGCAGCCCGGCGCGGAGCTGCACGAAGTGCTGCATCACAAGCTGGCGCTGGACGCAGACCAGCAGGCACGCCTGCAAGTGCTGGAACAGCGCTTCGCGGTCCAACGCCGCGCCTTCGAGCTGGAGTTGCGGGCCGACAATGCCCGTCTCGCGGAGGCTATCGAAGTCGAACACGGCAACGGACCGCGCGTTGTCGCGGCAGTCGATCGGAGCCACGCCGTCATGGGCGAGCTCCAGAAGGCGACGCTCGCGCATATATTCGCCATGCGACAGCTTCTCCGGCCGAACCAGACCGGGCAGTTCGACCAGGCGGTGGTGAAGGCGCTCACCGACGATCAGCGTTGAGTCTAGACTGGACCTCGCTCACCGAGGCCGAGCTTGCGACGCTCAGCATCGCGGGGCGGGAAGCGGCCTTTGCCGAGATCATGCGTCGCCATCGGCAACCGATTTTCCGGATGGTCCGCGCCTGCGTCGGTGAACCCGACGAGGCGCTGGATCTGTTGCAGGAGACCTTCGTCGCCGCCCACCAGGCCATGCCACGCTACGATGGCAACCGGTCGATGCGGGCGTGGCTTTCCACGATCGCGCTCAACAAATGCCGTGATTGGGGACGCAAGCGGACCGTGCGCCGCTTCCTCTCATTCGCGATCCCGGTCGGCATCGAGGCCGAGGCGGTTACGGACGATCAGGTGCCGATCGACGACGCCGCCAGCGATCGGCAGGAGCTGGACCGGGTGACACGCGCCATCGCTGCGCTACCCGTTGCCTTGAAGGAGCCGCTGGTGTTGCGGACGATCGAAGGCTTGAGCCAGGCGGAAACCGCTGCAGTGTTGTCGATCA
Source organism: Sphingomonas sp. PAMC 26617 (assembly GCF_000242835.1). Lineage (NCBI taxonomy): Bacteria > Pseudomonadati > Pseudomonadota > Alphaproteobacteria > Sphingomonadales > Sphingomonadaceae > Sphingomonas > Sphingomonas sp. PAMC 26617. The sequence continues at coordinate 340,073 of NZ_JH594426.1, read as the reverse complement.
GCGAGAAGGCTGTGGAAACACGGCTTTATCGCGCGCGCGCCAAGCTGCTCGAGCAATTAGGCGATCGTTGAGGGGTAGCACGACGCACCGCGTATCAAGGCTAGAGGGACATCCCCGATCGAAAGCCTTGAGGATCGTATGAGCCGCATTATCGACCGTCGCCAGATGCTACGCGGTGCCGCCCTTACAGGCGGCGGACTCGCGCTGTCGGCCTACATGCCGGCATGGGCGCAGACCAATTCGGCAGGCATCATCACGCCGCTGCCGACCGTCACCGGCAACGACATTACGCTCCGCATCGCGCGCCAGACGATGATGATCGATGGCCGCGCGTCCAAGGCGATCGGCATCAACGGCACCGTGCCGGCCCCGCTGATCCGGTTGCGCGAGGGGCAGACCGTTCGTCTCAATGTCATCAACGATCTCGACGAGGACAGTTCGATCCACTGGCACGGCCTGCTCGTTCCCCCGCAGTTCGATGGAGTGCCCGGCATCTCGTTCCCCGGCATCAAGCCCCGTTCGAGCTTCCTCTACGAGTTTCCGATCCGGCAGAACGGCACGTATTGGTATCACAGCCATTCCGGGCTTCAGGAACAGCTCGGGCATTACGGGCCGATCGTGATCGATCCTGCCGGCGCCGATCCGGTGCAGTCCGACCGCGAACACGTCATCGTGCTGTCCGACCACAGCCAGCTCAGCCCCGCTACCATCTTCCGCGACATGAAAGTCGACCCCGGTCACTTCAACTATCAGCGTCAGACCCTGGCCGGCCTGCTTTCCGGCAAGGATCAGCCGCTCAAGGACCGCGTGGATTGGGGCAAGATGCGGATGGACCCCACCGATATTTCGGACGGGACCGGCCCCGCCTGTACCTATCTCGTCAACGGCCACGGCCCGCGCGACAACTGGACCGCGCTGTTCACGCCCGGGCAGCGCGTGCGACTGCGCGTCATCAATGCATCGTCGATGACAACCTTCAATGTCCGCATCCCCGGTCTCAAGCTCAGCATCGTCCAGGCCGACGGGCAAAACGTCATGCCGGTCGAGGTGGACGAGTTCCAGATCGGTGTTGCCGAAACCTACGACGCAATCGTTACCCCGATCGACGACCGAGCTTACACGCTTGTCGGCGAGGCGATCGACCGATCCGGCCTGGCGCGCGCCACGCTCGCCCCGCGCCCCGGCATGGCGGCCGAGGTGCCGGCGCTTCGTCCGCGCCCGCTCGCCACGATGAAGGACATGGGCATGGATATGTCGTCGATGGGCGACATGGATATGTCGAGCGGCGGGATGCGCGGCCCCGACCCGACCAATGAAAAGAACCCGTCCGCCGGTCTCACCACCCCCGGCGCCGGCATGGCAGCAGGCGCGATGACAATGGGCGGAATGCCGCAAGGCGGCACGATGTCAGGGATGGATCATTCGGCGATGAACCACGGTGCGATGGCGACGGGCGGCATCGCGGGCGGCATGGCGGGGATGGACCATAGTTCGATGGGCGGCGAGCAGGGCATGGCCGGCATGGACATGGGGTCCATGAAGATGCGCGACTTCTCCAAAGCCCCGCAGGTCAAGAAGGGGCCGGGTGTCCAGACGATCTCGCCGATGCCGATGGATCGCACCGGCGACCCCGGTCAGGGACTTGAGAATGTCGGCCACAAGGTGCTGGTTTACCGGGACTTGATGGCGCTGGAACGTAACTCGGACGTGCGGGCACCCAGCCGCAGCCTCGACATTCACCTGACCGGCAACATGGAGCGCTTCATGTGGTCGTTCGACGGCGTGAAGATGTCCGACATGATGGAGCCGATCCCATTTCTCGAAGGTGAGCGCGTGCGGATCAACCTCATCAACGACACCATGATGGGGCACCCGATCCATATCCACGGCCACTTTTTCGAGCTGGTGACGGGGCACGGCGATCATGCGCCGCGCAAACACACCGTCATCGTCCAGCCAGGCGGCAAGGTAACATGGGATTTTACTGCCGATGCGGTCGGCGATTGGGCGTTCCACTGCCATCTCCTCTACCACATGCACGCCGGCATGATGCGAACCGTGAGTGTCCGTCCGCGGGGAGACGCCGCATGACGCGCCTCGCTCCCATGTTGGCGTCGGTCGCCATGCTCACCCTCGCATCTCCGGTGGCGGCGCAGTCGATGCAGGGCATGAACATGCCCGGGATGACGATGCCGGCTCAGAAGAAACCCGCGGCCAAATCCTCCGCGCCAGCCAAGCGCGCCAAGGCAAAGCCCGTTGCCGCGAAGCGCAAGGCGCCCGCGAAAGCCACGGCTGACCCGATGGTCGGCATGGCGGGCATGGACCATTCGGCGATGCCGGGCATGACTATGCCCGGCGATGCCTCAAAGCCAGCGCCGGGCGCGTCCCAATCCATGCAGGGAATGGAGATGCCCGCGAGCGGCCAAACGGCTCCACAGGGCGCTCAGCAGGCAATGCCGGGGATGAATATGTCCGGCGAGCAGCACAGCGGCCATGATATGCAGGCCATGCCGGGCATGGTCGGGATGGCGATGCCCGCAATGGAGCAGACCGGCACGGCGCTTTCCGCCGGGAACGCACCGGCTCCCGCGCCGCCGATGGATCATTACGCCGATCGTCAGTTCGCGCCCGCCGATATGGCCAAGGCGCGGCACGACATGATGTTCGAGCAAGGCGGCCAGCCCTTCTACCAGGTCATGTTCAATCTTGCCGAATATCAGGCACGCCAAGGCCGCGACGGATATCGTTGGGATGGCGAGGCGTGGTTCGGCGGTGACATCAATCGCTTGTGGCTGAAGAGCGAGGGCGAGGGCGCGTTACGCGAGGGTGTCGAAAGTGCCGAAGTCCAGGCGCTCTACAGTCGAGCCGTCGGGCCGTACTTCAACCTTCAGGCAGGCGTCCGCCACGACTTCCAGCCGTCACCCAACCGCACCTATGCGACAGTGGGGTTCGAGGGTCTTTCGCCCTATATGTTCGAGGTCGAGGGCGCTTTGTTCCTGTCGACCAAGGGGGATCTGCTCGGTCGCCTCGAGGGGTATTACGACCAGCGCATCACGCAGCGGCTGATCCTTCAGCCGCGGGTCGAGTTCAACCTATCGGCGCAGGACGTGCCCGAAAACCGGCTTGGCGCGGGGCTGACCGACGCCGAGCTGGGGCTCCGGCTCCGCTACGACATCAGGCGGCAGTTCGCGCCCTATATCGGCGTCTCCTATGTCGCACAGACCGGACGTACCGCCGATTTCACACGCGCCGAGGGCAAAGATCCGACCACTACCAGCTTCGTGGCCGGTGTGCGGGTGTGGTTCTGACGATGAAAGACACGGGGGCGCAAATAGGGAGACACGAAGATGGATAACCACGAGAAAAGTAGCGGAACGGGTTACGGTCGTTTTGCCGCGATGATCGCGACTTCGACCATCGTGATGTTCGGTCTGATGTATCTGAACACCTACACGTGGAGTCACGTCGAATATAGCCAGACCCGGATGTGGATGGCCGTCGTCATGGGAGCGGCGATGGCCGTCATCATGCTCGGCTTCATGTGGTCGATGTATAAGAACCGGACCGTCAATTTGGCGATTCTGGCCGGTAGCGTCGTGGTCTTCGTGCTCGCCTTATGGCTGGTCCGGAGCCAGGAGACGGTCGACGACGTGAGCTACATGAAGGCGATGATCCCACACCACTCGATCGCGATCATGACGAGCGAGCGGGCGCACATCAAAGACCCTGAGGTTCGCCGACTGGCCGACGGGATCATCGATGCCCAGGTTCGCGAAATCACAGACATGAAGCGGATGATTGCGCGGATGGAAGCGCACCCCATGCCGAACGGCGCGCCGGACCTACCGTCCTACCGCGACAAGCAGGTTCCCCCTCCCCCGCCCGAAACCGACGAGAGCGCCGGGGTGAACACTCTACAGCCGATCCGCTGACGGCGTGAGGGATGCGATGCTTTGCCGCGTAGAAGGTTGAGTAATCACCGAGGAAATCGAGAATGCGTTTGATACCGATGTTTGCAGCCTTTGCGATCCTCGCCGCCCCCGCGCTCGCGCAGCAGGGCGGGATGCAGGGCATGGATCATAGCCAGATGAAGGGCATGAACCACGGCGACATGGCCACGATGATGGCCGGCAATCCCTACGGGCAGGCCGAGATGGACATGCACCAGAAGATGATGGCCGCTAAGCAGGGCGACCCATCGGAAATGTGGACCCGCAAGATGATCGAGCATCACCGCGGCGCGATCACCATGTCGCGTGTCGCGGTGCGCGACGCCAAGGATGCCGAGACGCGGCAAATGGCGCAGATGACGATCACCAAGCAGGAAAAGGATATTGCAGAGCTACAGGCGTGGCTCCGCAAGCACGGTAAGCGCCCGCAATAACGGGTGTTGCCCCGCCCTGTTTGCCCAAGCACGGGCAACAGAGCGGGGCTTTCGATTTCATCATGTAACCAAATCGATGATCCCACGACGGCAATGTGGCCGATTGACAGGTTCAGAGGCGCCCCGCAGGAAGTGCATGTGAAGCGCCTGTTTCTTTTCCTGATGCTGATCGGCGTGATGGCCGGGCTTGCTGTTCAGCAGCCGGCTCAGGCGCTTGCTGCCCCGGCAGGTGCGATGGACATGGCAGCGATGGCATCCAGCGACATGGCATCCATGCCGGACTGCATGTCAGCGGCGGAGAAGAACGCAGCCCACAAGCCGTGCAAGTGCGGCTTGGCCGGCTGCATCGCCATGATGGCGTCGGGCGGACCGATGATGCTGTCCGACGCATTGATGGTTCTCCAGGCTGCGGCCCGCTCCGATCGTGACGAGCAGATCGGTATCTTCGCAGCCTTACGGGGCCGTTCGACCGCTCCGGAACCAGAACCGCCTTCAATCCTGATCTGATTTCAAGTCCGCGCGCGTGCCCGTCACGCGACCCGGCGCGCATGCGCCGGGCACGACGCGATGTGAACTCTAGGATCAGGACATGACGAAATGCGAACCCCCTTACGCCGCCGCGCGTCGCGCGCGCTGGTATGGCTCGCGCTCGCGTCGGTCAGTATGCCGGCGATTGCCGGACCGCTGACCTTCGACGCGGCACTGCAAAAAGCCGCTGCCGACGCGCCGTCCATCAAGGCGAAGTCGCTCGGCGCTGATGCTATGCGTTCGGCGCGAAGCGCCGCAGGACAGTTGCCCGATCCGAAGCTCGCGCTCGGGATCGACAGCTTTCCGATCTCAGGACCGATCGCGTTCGCGCCGCAGCGCGATAACTTCACCTGGGCGCGCGTCGGTGTCTCGCAGGACATTCCCAATCTCGTCAAGCGTCGCGCGCAACGTGGTCGCGCCGAGGCAGACATCGGCGTCGCCGACGCAGAAACCGGCGTGGAGGCGCGCATCGTCAAGGTCCAGGCCGCGCTTGCATGGATCAGTCTCGCATATGCCGAGGGTAGACTTACGGCGCTCGACACGGTGCTCCAACGGCTCGACCGCTTCGTCAAAGCGTCACCCGGTGCGGTCGCGTCGGGTGCATCGCGGCCAGCGCAGGTGCTCGCCGGGCGCGAAGCCGTTGCGAAATTACAGGACCGTCGCGACGAGCTGGTGTCGATGGTCGGCCGCGCGCGCGCCGACCTCACGCGCTGGACGGGCGAAGCCGACCCCGACATCGCAGGTCCGATCCCGGACTTCACGGTAGAGCCTGCGCGCCTGCGCGCGTCGCTTCGCGAGCATCCGACGCTGGTGTTGGCCGGTGCCACGATCGGTCGCGCGGATGCCGACCTCCGCATGGCCGAAGCAGAACGGCGTCCCGATTTCGGCGTCGATCTGTCCTACCAGCGCCGCGATCCCCGGTTCGGCGATTACGTGTCTGCCGGGGTCACGATCGGCCTGCCGTTGTTCAAAAAGCGGCGTCAGGAACCGTTGATCGCGGCCCGCGCTGCCGATGCCAACAGTGCACGCGCCGGCGCAGATGCCAGTTTGCGCGAGCTGACCGCCGATCTCGAAGCAGGTCTTGCCGATCACGCGATGCACCACGCGCAATGGTCGCGTGCCCGCGACGTGCTGCAGCCCCTCACCGAGCAGCGGGTGACGCTGGAGACCGGCAGTTTCAGCGCCGGGCGCGCCACCCTCACCGACATCGCCGACGCGCATGCCGCGCTTGCCGATGCGATCCTCACCACGCTCGATCGCGAGGCGACTGTCGCCGCGGATGGCGCGCGGCTCATTCTCCTGTTCGGGAGCACCGACCAATGACCCTCACGTCACTTCAACGGTCGCAGCTCGCGGCGACGTTTGCGGCTGTCGCCCTCGTCGCGGGCGCTGGAGGCTATTATCTGGCCGGCACGCGCAATGGGGCACCTGCCGCCGGGACGCCGGATACTCCTCGTAAGCCGCTCTATTATTACGACCCGATGGTGCCGCAGGAGCATTACGACAATCCGGAATCCCTGTCGTCGATGGGGATGAAGACGGTCCCCAAATATGCCGACGCGATTAGCGGCCCAACGGCAAAGCCAGGCGTCACGGTCGACCCTTCGGCGATGCAGAGCCTCGGGATCCGGCTTGCAACTGCGACCACCGGCACGTTGGCCGGCACGCTCGATGTGACCGGCGCGATCGACTTCAATCAGCGCGACATCGCAATCGTGCAGGCACGTGCCGCAGGCTTCATCCAGCGGGTCTATGGCCGCGCACCGGGAGACATAATCCGTGCCGGGGCGCCGATCGCCGACGTCTTGGTCCCCGAATGGGGCGGCGCGCAGGGCGAATATGAAGCGGTGCGCAAAACCGGCGACCCGTCGTTGATCGCTGCCGCCCGCCAGCGTCTGCGACTGATCGGCATTCCGGGCGGCGGTGCGGGCGGGCGTGGAATGACCACCATCCGCAGCCCGATCGGGGGCGTTATCCAGACCCTCGATGCCCGTGCCGGGGTTACGCTCGCACCCGGCCAGACGCTGGCGCAGGTCAATGGCCTTGCCACGGTTTGGTTGAACGCTGCAGTGCCGGAAGTGCGCGCAACCGCAGTCAAAGTCGGGCAGAACGCGAATGCCGAGCTGGCGGGGTTCCCTGGCGAGCGCTTCACCGGCCGCATCATCGCCGTCTTGCCAACGACGCAGGCGGACAGCCGGACGCTCACGGTACGGATCGAGCTGCGTAACCCGGGTGGTCGCCTGCGCCCCGGCATGTTCGCGACCGTCCATCTGGGCGGCACGTCCGGCACCGCGCTGCTGGTGCCGAGCGAAGCCGTAATCCGCACCGGCAAGCGCACGCTCGTCATGCTCGCCGACGGCAAGGGTCGTTTCCGACCGGCCGAGGTCCGTATCGGGCGCGAGACAAGCGGCCAGACCGAAATCCTTGCAGGACTGGCGGCAGGGGAGAAGGTCGTCGCATCGGGCCAGTTCCTACTCGACAGCGAGGCGAGCCTGACCGGCATCGCCGCGCGCCCGATCACGGGGGACACGAAGTGATCGCGCGGATCATCGAGGCGTCGGTCAAGGCGCGCTACCTCGTCCTGCTCGCAGCCCTCGCGCTGATCGTCGTCGGGGTGGGCGCTTTGCGCTCGACTGCGGTCGATGCGCTCCCCGACCTGTCCGACGTCCAGGTCATCATCCGCACCACCTATCCGGGCCAAGCCCCACAGATTGTCGAGAACCAGGTCACGTATCCGCTCGCGACGACGATGCTGTCCGTGCCGGGCGCACGCGTGGTGCGCGGCTATTCGTTCGTCGGCGACAGCTTCGTCTATGTGTTGTTCGACGACGCGACTGATCTCTATTGGGCGCGCAGCCGGGTCCTCGAATATCTGAGCCAGGTGCAAAGCCGCCTCCCCGAGGGTGCAAAGGCATCGCTCGGCCCGGATGCTACCGGGGTGGGGTGGGTCTATGAATATGCGTTGGTCGACCGGACCGGGCGTCACGACCTCGCACAGCTCCGCAGCATCCAGGACTGGTTCCTGCGCTACGAATTGAAGACCGTGCCGGGGGTCGCCGAGGTCGCGAGCATCGGCGGGATGGTGAAAGAGTATCAGGTCGTCCTCGATCCGCAGAAGCTGGCCGCTTACGGGATCACCCACGAGGCGGTGACCGAGGCACTGAAGCGCGGCAATCAGGAGAGCGGCGGATCGGTTCTCGAGATGGCGGAGGCGGAATATATCGTCCGCGCGACCGGCTATCTGAAGACGCTCGACGATTTCCGCAGCGTGCCGCTCAAGACGGTTGGCGGCGTCCCCGTGACACTCGGCGACGTCGCAACAATTCAGATCGGTCCGGAAATGCGGCGCGGGTTGGCCGAGCTCAATGGCGAGGGTGAGGTCGCAGGCGGCGTCATCGTGATGCGCCAGGGCAAGAACGCGCGCGAGGTGATCGACGGAGTACGCACCCGGCTCGAGGAATTGAAGAAGAGCCTGCCACCCGGCGTGGAGGTCGTCACCACCTATGACCGCTCGGGCCTGATCGATCGTGCCGTCGACAATCTGACCGCCAAGCTGATCGAAGAGTTCATCGTCGTGGCGCTCGTCTGCGCGCTGTTTCTCTGGCACGTTCGATCGGCACTGGTCGCCATTCTCACGCTCCCGCTCGGTATCCTCATCGCCTTCATCGCGATGCGGGTGCAGGGACTGAACGCCAATATCCTCTCGCTGGGCGGCATCGCCATCGCCATCGGCGCAATGGTCGATGCGGCCGTCGTCATGATCGAAAACGCGCACAAGCATCTCGAGCATTGGGCGCACGATCATCCCGATGAGACATTGGCGGGTGCCGAGCGCTGGCACGTGATCACCGCCGCAGCGGTCGAGGTCGGCCCGGCGCTGTTCCTCAGCCTTCTCATCATCACCTTCTCGTTCGTGCCGATCTTCTCGCTCCAGGGGCAGGAGGGGCGGCTCTTCGCGCCCCTCGCCTTTACCAAGACCTATGCGATGGCGGGTGCGGCGATCCTGTCGATCACGCTGATCCCGGTGCTGATGGGGTTGCTGATCCGCGGTCGCATCCCATCCGAGAATGCCAATCCGATCAATCGCGTCCTCACCCGCATCTACCGTCCCGCGCTCGACTGGGTATTGGCGCGGCCGAGGCAGGCGCTGGTCATCGCCGGCCTCGTGTTTGCGACCAGCCTATGGCCGATCAGTCAGCTTGGCGGCGAGTTCATCCCGCAGATGAACGAAGGCGACCTGCTCTACATGCCGTCCGCGCTGCCCGGCATCTCGACCGCCAAGGCCGGCCAGCTTCTCCAGCTTACCGACCGGCTCATCAAGACCGTACCCGAAGTGGAAAGCGTGTTCGGCAAGGCCGGCCGCGCCGACACCGCGACCGACCCTGCCCCGCTCGAAATGTTCGAGACCACGATCCGCTTCAAGCGCAAGGATCAGTGGCGCGCGGGCATGACGCAGGACAAATTGATCGATCAGCTCGACAAGGCGGTAAAGGTGCCGGGCCTCGCCAATTTCTGGATTCCGCCGATCCGTAACCGGATCGAGATGCTGTCTACCGGCATCAAGAGTCCGATCGGTATCAAGGTGGCAGGCGCGAACCTCGCCGAGATCGACGCGGCTGCGCGCGAGATCGAACAGGTCGCGAAGACCGTGCCCGGGGTGGGGTCTGCGCTCGCCGAACGGCTCACCGGCGGGCGGTATATCGATGTCGATATCAACCGGGCTGCTGCCGCACGCTATGGTCTCAACGTCGCCGACGTGCAGTCGATCGTGTCGGGCGCGATCGGCGGAGAAACGATCGGCCAGACCGTCGAAGGGCTCGCGCGTTATCCAATCAGCGTGCGTTATCCGCGCGAGCTGCGCGACAGCATCGAGGGCTTGCGCAACCTGGCCGTGCTGACGCCGGCAGGGCAGCAGATCACGCTCGGCACCGTCGCCGACGTCCGCATCACCGATGGACCGCCGATGCTACGCAGCGAGAACGGCCGGCCGGTGACGTGGATCTACATCGACGGGCGCGGCGTGCCGCTCACCAGCATCGTTCGTGATCTGCAGAACGCGATCGCCGCCAAGGTGAAACTGCCGCCCGGCGTCAGTGTCACTTATACCGGCCAGTTCGAGTATCTGCAGCGCGCGGTCGAGCGATTGAAGATTGTCGTTCCAGCGACCTTGGTCATCATCTTCCTGCTGCTCTACGCGACCTTCCGCCGGCTCGATGAAGCCGCGCTGGTGATGGGGACGCTCCCGTTCGCGCTCACCGGCGGTTTATGGCTACTCTATCTGCTCGGCTACAACCAATCGGTCGCGACCGGTGTCGGGTTCATTGCGCTCGCCGGTGTCTCAGCGGAGTTCGGCGTGGTGATGCTGATCTACCTCAAGCATGCGCTGGATGCCCGAGGCCCGGTGCCGGACGATGCCGAGGTCGGGGCTGCCGTGCGCGAAGGCGCCCTCCTTCGTGTCCGGCCCAAGGCGATGACGGTCGCGGTGATCCTGGCGGGCCTGTTTCCGATCCTGATCGGTACAGGCACCGGCTCCGAAGTGATGAGCCGGATCGCGGCTCCTATGATCGGAGGCATGCTCACCGCACCGTTGCTCTCGATGCTGATACTGCCGGCAGCGTTCCTGCTGCTGCGGCGCTCCCGGCGTTCCCCTCACCCTTCGATCCCAGTCCCACCGCCGCAAAGGAATACGCTATGAAGAAGACCCTGTTGGCATTCGCCGTCCTCGCGGGCCTCACAACGACCACAGCATCGGCGCAGTCGAGCGCTTCCATGCAGGGCATGCCGATGAAGGGGGCCGTGAAGGTTGGTCGCGGCAGTGGCGTCGTAACTGCGATCGATCCCAAGGCCGCCAAGGTGACGATCCAGCATGGCCGATCGCGGCACTGAGCTGGCCTGCGATGACGATGGCGTTCACGGCAATCCCACCGGCACTGCTCAAGACCGTGAAAGTCGGACAGCGGGTCGACTTTGCCATGAGGATGCGCGGTTCCGTGGCGGAGGTTACAGCGATCCGCTCGCGTTGATCCTGGGCGGTGCGATCGTTTCCATTGGTACGCGGCGACCATCGCACCTTCCCGAACTCAGCCGATCCCCCCAAGTATCCGGATCTTCGCGGTAGCCGTCGCCGCTGCCGGCTTGTGAGATACATACTCTTTTGTCGATGATCGGGCGCGACCCTACCGGGCAAGACTCCATCGGCGCATTTGCGCCGACCAAGCCACCGTGCCAGCGTCTCTGCCCTCGCGGGTGAGGATCCTCGCTTGAGGTGTGCCACGTGGCACACCTGTGGACGCGCAGCGCGCGAGCAATGCCGATCGTTGTTGATGACCTCCCCCACGGAGGCGATCGACACGACGATCGTCCGGGCGAGCTCCCGCGCCGCCCGCCACGCGGCAGATCGATCCGGCAACGAGCGCGACGCCTACTTCCAGGATGCTGGGGTCTGCTTGGATTTGCAATGACAGCGTGTTTTCGCCTGAGCCTTGTGCCATAGCGGTCGGGCTTGGGCATGGCTTGAACACCATCCTTGGCCCGCATGTGCGGTCGAATGCTGGGTCCCCGATTTCCGTCGGGCGGCCCGCGAAATACAAGACCTTGCTACCGCTTGTCGGTGCGGGGAATACGTGGGGCGTGGTTACCAGTGTTCCCGCGTGTTCAACCGTCCCGGCTACGGGCGGTTGATGGAACGCGCGCCATGTCCTTGATCAAAAGTTTGCTTATGAGGTTCCGCCGGCGTCAAAGCCCTTCAAAGCGTTTCTCCGGAAATGGTTCGGGAATGCTTCAGGTCGAAGCGCTGGTGCAGGCACATGGTGACTGGCTGGCTCTTCTGGCCACGATACTGGAACGCGAACGCGTGATCACAGGCGCCGAACTCGCCCGCACCCTGTCAGAGTTTGCCGCGCATACAGCCGAAGATCGCCCTGCCGAGGGAGAGATCCTTTCCTTTTGGGCCTCGCGCTTGAACGACACAGCCGCAACTCTCGGCAAATTTCCGTCCGTTCACTAGGGCTTCACTCATGCTAAGTGGCGGCCGCTGCCGATCGCCGAGGTGCGCATGGGGTCGGCCTGCTTCGAAATTAAGAACTCGCCGACGCGTCGTGGGCGCTCGAACGTGACCTGTTCGCCGCGTTCGCGCGCCGACTCAACCCATTCGCGATGTCAATTTGATCAACAGAGCCCGTCAGGAGTTATCCCTGATCTGGAGCCGAATCATTCCGCGTCGTGAGTATTTTCGAGAGCATGCTGACCAACGAACCGGGCAGACGTCCTGCCGAACGGACGCCCCCAATCCCGACGCCCGATGTAAGCGCACCGGATCGAATTGCCCGCCTGACCGATCGGCAACGGTCTTATCTCCGCCTTGTGCTTCAGAACCGCAACTCGAAGGAGATCGCGGCGGCCACAGGTAGCAGCCACCGGGCGGTCGATAAGCAGCTGTTAAAGGCTAACAATATCCTCGGTGTGCCGACCCGTTTTGATGCCGCGCGGCTACTGGCGGAGTACGACGGAGGGGTAGAGCCCTTACCCCCTGCAAACGACCTACCTTCCGCGCCGCCAACTTTCCCGCTTCCCCTCCCGTTGCCGACCGCTGAGGCGGCAGCGAATATGCTCACCTGGAAGCAGGTTGCCTTCTGGACCGCGATCATCTCGATCGTGACCCCCTTGGGCCTAACTGCGGCCGGCATGGCGATTGTAACGCTGCTTCTTCTGCTCGGGCTGAAACCAATGTGATGGGCGTGCGGTGCCCAAGGAGGCCTTATGCAATCCCTTTCGAACACAAGCCGGATCGTCGCGGACGAACTGCGCAGAGCGGAGCGATCGATCAACCTAGCCACACGCGGTACGGCGCAATTTTTGCTGACCACGCTCGAGGCGACGGAGGCGCACAGCCTATCCGCCGCAATGACGCAGCGCACGGTGAAGGCGACGGTCGCGGCGCTGTCGGCCCTCGTCGATGGTCAAGATCAGATGGAAATGCGAGCGCATCTGTTTGTCGAGAAAGTCGGTCGCCAACTGGGTCTGACGGAGACGAGCTGGGGCGAGAATTTGCCGAAGCCATCATCTGCGTCGCTCGAGGAGATCGACTTTCCGCCGATTGTCGAGGTTACGTCACCGCAGGGGTAACGGCGGGCGGGCGGGGAGAAGTCCTATGAGCGCCCAGATATTCCTCGCGGTCATCTTCAACGTCGTCATGGTCGGCGTGCTGCTCTTCGCGGCACTCAGAGGGGGCAGGCCCGAGCGATTGGGCGCGCTCATCAACATGGCGGGGTTCGCCACGACTACGGCTATTCGGTTGATCGCAGCGAGACAAGGCTGGGCTCCAGGTGAGGTATCGATCCTGGTCATTGATGCGGGCGTCGCCGCCGGATTCTACTGGCTGGGCGTTACGACGACCCGCTTCTGGCCGATCTGGGCGGCAGGGTTTGCTGTAGCCGATCTCTTCATGAGCATCTTCGGCGCCCTGCTGCCACGCGTGCCGCTCTTTGCTTACCACACCGGGCTCGGGATTTACGCCTACCTCGCGCTAGGCGCGCTTGCGCTCGGCACGTTCCGCTTGCCGGCGAAAGCCGAGCCCTACATCCGAAACGGATCAAGACGATTATGGGTGCAGCATCTGAAGGAGACGACCTGATCGACGTCGTCGTGCGGCTGCCGCGCAAGGCGATCGAAGAAACTTTGCTGTCTATGCCGCCAGACGCGAGAGACCTGTCCGAGCGCAGGCTTGCCGAGGCCAGGGCGGTGTTGGTCGGCCGGCGTCGGCGGGCGACCCACTTCAACGGGGTCCGCTTCTATGATCCGAGCTGGGACATGATCCTGGAGCTTTACGTGGCTACGTGCGAGCGGCGCCGCATCGCTGTGTCCCAGCTTTGTAAGCTTAGCGGAGGCTCGACGACCACCGCTTTGCGCCACATCGAGCATCTCGAGGCGCTTGGATACATAGTCAGACAAACGGATCCTGATGACGGACGCCGCCTGATCGTCGGCACGCTTACTCCCCTTCTTGCTGCTTCGGAGCAGTGGCTCGATCTTCAGATCGCCGAGTCCCAAATACAGGATCGGAGATCGGGCTGACGATTTCTACGGGTCACGCTCGACTCCGTTCTTCGGTCACCAGTGACATATCGAACGATCGAAAAAGTCCCATTCGGTCTACCGCTAGGACAGACGGCGGCAGCCAATTTCGAGCCTGAACTTGCAGGCCCTCGCTCCCATGACTGCAATTTTCCCGCCACGCCTATCCGGCGCGGCGCTAAGGAGCATGCTCTCCTTCTGCGCTACATGTCACGTGAGACAGCCGAATCGTCGGATTCTCACGCCGTTACCGAAAGCACGAGCGAAAGCGCGACGGCGTTACCGATAGCACGTGTCTCAGCGGCACGGCGTTATCGATAGCACGAGCGAAGATCGATGCTTCGTTACCGATAGCACGTGATTATTGCCCGTCCCGTTACCGATAGCACGATTCATCGCGCACGACCGACCCGCCAGCGATGCTTAACAATCGACGTTGTGGATCGGCTCAACGCTGACCGCCGCCGTCCACCCGGGCGGGCGCCACAACGATCAAGGGGGACGCTGTGCGGACATGAAAAACCCGGCACGAGGCCGGGCTTTTCGGGACGCCTGCTAGGGCGGATGTGAGAACCCTCACTTAGCTGGCTCCCTTTCATATTGCTACCCCAAAGCGCCGACCGTGGCGCCACGGTGTCGCTGTGTCTGCACGGGCTCCCCTCCCAGGGAGAACGAACAATGGCTGCTGCCCAAAGCCCCGGTCGGGGACTACGCCGGTTTGACGAGCATGCCGCCAAGGCGACGAAGCTTGTCGATGAGTTTTGCGGGCTCGAGACCGGAATGGCACCTTCCAACGCGCTTGCCGCGCTCAAAAGGGCGGCTCCTTATATGGGCGTCCCCCTGCGCGTGGTCTCCGTCATCGATCTCCTGTTTGCCTGGACGAAGCCGCAGGACTGGCAGGGTGGACAAATCCCCGTCGTTTGGCCGTCGAACGACCTGCTCGCGCAAAAGCTGGGCGTAACCGTCCGACAGGTTCAAAAGCTCTTGAATCAGGCACAGTCCTTCAGTCTGATCAGCTTTCGGGATAGTCCGAACGGTCATCGTGGTGGACGCCGCGGGGCCGACGGCTTCATCACGTGGGGCTACGGCATCGTGCTCGCTCCGATCGGGACCAGGCTTCAAGAATTTGCTGCCCGCGCGGCCAAGGGAGCCGCAGAGGACGCGGCACTGACAGTGCTCCGCAAGCGCCTTGCCGCTGCCCGCAGGAATATCAGGGCTCTCGCCCAAACGGCATTCGACGCCGACCTTCACGATTTGAAGGCGGGTGACGATCTTGCGTTGGCGTTGATGGCCACCGACCAGATGCGCTGCGTCCGCGATGCCGGCCTTCTGACGGCCTGTGTGGAGCAGATCGAAGAGCGTGCGCGTCGTCTTGCCGAGGCTGTTTCGGCCAAGATTGCCGTCCCCAATATGGTTAGCGATCAGGATGATTGTTCATGCTGGGATGGACCTGAGGACATCCACTCTACAACTACAAACCAACCCCAATCTGCTAAAGCAGATACCCGTAGTCGCTTAGCAAATAAAAGTAGTGAGAATGGGGACGCCCTCCCCTCTCAACCTCAAACTGCAGTCGACGACGATCTGGAGAAACACGGTGTCGACCCGGAATTCATGATGTCGATCGCGCCGGAGCTCTGTTCCGGTCTGCCCTACCGCGATGGATCGTGGGGCGAGGTGGTCGCCACCGCGGAGCGGCTTGCGGGCCAGTCGGGGATCAGCAATCACGCGTTCAAGGAAGCCTGTCGCATCATGGGCCAGCGAGGTGCTGCTGCCTCCGTCATCGCCACCATCCAGAAATACCGGCGCGGCGAGGTTCAGCGGCCCGGCGCGTATCTTCGCGGAATGAGCAGCAAAGCTGACAAGGGCGAATTGAACCTTGGGCGGACGCTCCACGGCCTCAAGGACACGAGCCGCGCGGTCGCCATGCGGGGGATGTCCGATGGGACCGATGCGACGCCGATCGGGAGCCTGATGTCGCGGCTGGTTTCCCGGGGAGCCGGACTACGATGACGGGATCTCGTCATCTTTTCAAAGGCCTGGACCTCGTACTGCACACCTGGTCTTTGAACGGCTTTCACGGCGTTACCGATAGCACGAGTCCCGACCGAGTTTGCGGTGGCTCGCACCTACCGAAATGTGAAACACACCCCGATTTACCGGCTAAATCGCTCCAAATCCTCGTGCTATCGATAACGCGGTCGCTTATCCGACTGCAGGTTTGCGGCCGATCGGCTATAAGCGGCTTTGCTAAGTGAAGCTGGTGGGAGCCCCGACGATGGATTCGCGAGAAGTCGCTCTCACCCAGGGCAAGCTGTTCGACTATCTCGACAGCCCGCTGCACGGCAAAGTCCGTGGCGAGCAAAGCATCATGGACTTTCCACTCTTCTCGTTAGCGAAGCGGCCTCAGATGGAGGCCATGACCTACGAGATGGACGGCGTCAAAATCGAGATCAAGCCCAGTTCGAGCGGTATCGCGACGATGTGGGATAAAGAAGTCCTGATCTACGTCCTGTCGTTGATGGTGCAGCATATTGGTCGGACCGGGGGTGAAGTACAGAACGTCTTCACCTTCAATGCACACGACTTCTTCCGGGCGACCGGCGTCGGACGCCCATCGAAGCGTGATTACGATCGCTTCATCGAAGCGCTCGGTCGCCTGCAGGGCACGCAGATCCGCACGAATATCAAAACCGGCACCGTGGGGACGAAGGGCTTCTTCTCCTGGTTCGCGGAAGCGCAGGCGACCACTCGCGAAACGGCGAGCGGCGTCGATCAACTCATGCCCGTCCGCGTCCAGCTCTGTGATTGGCTCGTCCGCGCGGTCTCGCGCGACAGCCGTATCTATGACTACCACAACGACTATTTCCGTCTCGGCTCGATTGAACGACGCCTTTATGAATTGGCGCACTGCTACTGTCGTGATGAAGAATATGAAATGCCTCTGGAAATGCTGGGTGCGAAGATCGGCTCAACGTCGCCGCTCCGCACGTTGAAAAGTCAGCTGAAGAAGATCGCAGTCGAGAATAAAATGCCGAGCTACTCAATCGAAGTGCGGGAAGTTGTTCCGGAAGTTCCTGCGCGGGATAAACTAGGCCGACGGGTCGGGAGGCCCGAGACGGTCGTCGTGATGAAGCCCAAGGATCGTTTGACAGGAACTCGAGCCGCGTTGGCCGCCTGATATCGATCCATATGCCTGACGTCCTGCGCAACTATCTGCAGCCGACGCGTCCCGACTGGCTTTGGAAGATGGCTTCGCGGTAGCGATGCTTCGTCGGGCACAAGGCGTGCAGAGGAGAGGGAGCCTTCGGCTTGTTGATCCGGTGATGGGCACCGGGCGACAAGAAGGAAGCCCTCGATGCGCACCTCAGCCGCAGCTCTCGAACTCGACTTCACCGAACCCTCGATCACGGCCGCCAAGGCGGTCGCCGACACCATCGCCAGGAACGGATCGCTCCAGCGCGAAACGCTGCTGCGGGTCATGGAGCAAGCCTATGGCGGATCCTCGGCCGACGGTCGTTGGTCGCTACGCGACGCTTACGACATGCTCGAACTCGCCGAGGTCATGCACCTGGCGAAGGCCGACCTGCCGTCCACACCCGGCGATTGCCTTGCCGCGCTGACCGAGCTGGTCGCCAACCTGCCGACGCATACCGTTCGCAGCGAGGAGCAGATCGAGCTTCAGCAATTCTCGACCCCGGCCCCGATCGCCTACCTCGCTGCGCTCGCCGGCAGGATCGCGGCCACGGATCTGGTCCTCGAACTGTCTGCCGGGACAGGCCTACTCGCCGCCTTCGCGCACCGCGTCGGTGCCCGCCTGGTCCTCAATGAGATCGATCCGGCGCGCGCTGAGATGCTCGCTGCCGCGTTCCCGGGCGTTGCTGTCACGCGGCACGACGGCGAGTTGATCCACGATCTACTCGAACCAACGATCCGGCCAACGGCCGTCCTCATCAATCCTCCCTTCTCGCGCAGCATCGGTCGCCACGCCGACCCGCTGGCAGCGTTCCGGCATCTTCGCGTCGCCTTGATGCGTCTCGGCACCGGAGGCCGCTGCGCCGCAATCCTGCCCGATCGCGTGGACACATCGAGTCGCGCCTGGGCCAAAGCGACGGAGGGTTGCACCCTCACGTTGCACCTCGAGCTGCCGGCAAATGCCTATGCCAAGCACGGCACCAGCCAGGCCGTGAAGATCATGGTGTTGGAAAAAGGCACCGGCACGCCGGCCGAACTGATCCGCTGCGCGACGCTCGCCGAGGCGCTCGCGGCGATCGCGGCAAAGGCCGCTTCCCCCGTATCCGCGCCTGTCCCGCGCACCGCCTCGCTGCTCGCGCGCCCTGCAGGGCGCAGCTCGCTGCTTGGCCGCCTCGCCAGCAAACCGCGCCTCAACGCACCACCTGCAAAAGCCGCGAGGTCGCAGACCGCGACGCCGATCGATTACACCGTGTTCGCCGAGCCACTCCCGACCGGCGAGTCTGTCGGTGTGTACCTGCCATACCGGCCCAGCCGGATCGCGATCGGCTGCGCATCGGCGCATCCAACCGCGCTGGTGGAATCGATCGCCATGGGCTCGATCACCGCACCGCGGCCGACTTACGTCCCCACGCTCCCGCAAGCCGTCGTCGACGCGAAGACGCTTTCCGACGCACAGCTCGAGACGCTGATATATGCCGGCGACGCCTTCGAGCGTGACATCCCCGGCCTGTTCAAACCTGTCGAGGAGGGGCTATCGATCGCACCATCCGAGGATGGCCGTCCGTATCGGACCGGCTTCTTCCTCGGTGACGGCACCGGCGCTGGCAAGGGCCGCCAGGTCGCCGCGATCATTCTCGACCAGTGGCTGCGCGGTCGCCGTAAGCACATTTGGGTCTCCAAGACCGAGACGCTGCTCGAAGATGCGCGGCGCGACTGGACCGCTGTTGGCGGTCTCGCACTCGATATCCAGCATCTCAACCAGTGGAAGCTGGGAACGCCGATCGGTGCTGGCGAGGGCGTGCTGTTCCTCACCTATGCGACGCTGCGCTCCAATCGCGGCGACAAGGGCACGCGGCTCCAGCAGATCCTCGAATGGGTTGGCGACGACTATGACGGCATGATCGTATTCGACGAGGCGCACGAGATGGCCGGTGTCGCAGGCGGCGAAGGCAGCTTCGGCACCAAACAAGGCTCCGACCAGGGCATCGCCGGCGTACGCCTGCAGAACCTCCTGCCGCGCGCCCGCGTCCTGTACGTCTCCGCGACCGGGGCATCGGACGTCAACAATCTGGCCTATGCCACGCGGCTCGGCCTGTGGGGTCCGGCCACGGCGTTCGCCGATCGCCGGACCTTCGTCGACTCCCTGCGCCGAGGGGGGATCGCGGCGCTGGAACTGATCGCGCGCGACCTCAAAATGCAGGGCCTCTATGTCTCGCGGGCGTTGAGCTTCGCCGGCGTCGAGTACGACATCCTCGAACACAAGCTGACGGTCGACCAGATCGAGGTGTACGACGCCTATGCCGATGCGTGGGCGATCATCCACAGCAACCTGCGCGCCGCCCTGGACGCGACCCGTGTGACGGACAGCTTCTCGAATGACACCTATAACAGCGGCGCCAAGGCGGCCGCACTGTCGATCTTCGAATCCACCAAGCAGCGGTTCTTCTGCCAACTCCTGATCGGCATGAAGCTGCCCTCGCTCGTTCCCGCGATCCGCGCCGATCTCGCCCGTGGCGAGAGCGTCGTGATCCAGCTCGTCTCGACGTCCGAGGCGATGCTCAACCGGGCACTTGCCGCGCTGACCGTCGAAGAGCGGGCGAACCTCGACATCGAGCTTTCCCCGCGCGAGTTTCTCATGTCGTACCTCACGGCCGCCTTCCCGGTCCGACAGATGAAAACCTTTGTCGACGAGACCGGCAAGACCCGCTCCGAACCGATGTCCGACGAGGACGGCCGCCCCGTTTTCAGCCAGGAAGCGCTCGAGATGCGCGACAATCTCCTCGAGCAGCTCTGCGCGCTTCCGATCGTCGGATCCGCGCTCGACCATATCATCGGCCATTTCGGCACCGACGCGGTTGCCGAGGTGACGGGGCGCAGCCGGCGCGTCATCATGGACGCCCACGGCCGCCAGCGCGTCGAAAGCCGCTCGCCCCGCACCAATCTCGCCGAGACTGACGCCTTCATGCGTGGGCAGAAGAAGATCCTGATCTTCTCCGACGCTGGCGGCACGGGCCGCAGCTATCATGCGAGCCTCACGTGCGAAAACCAGTCGCGCCGCAACCATTACCTCCTCGAGCCGGGCTGGCGTGCTGACGCCGCCATCCAGGGGCTCGGCCGCACGCACCGGACGCATCAGGCGACCGCGCCGCTGTTCCGGCCGGTGTCGACCGACTGCCGGGGCGAACGTCGCTTCATCTCGACGATCGCGCGCCGGCTCGACAGCCTGGGCGCGCTCACCCGCGGCCAGCGCCAGACCGGCGGTCAGGGCCTGTTCGACCCGCGCGACAACCTCGAAAGCGACTATGCAAAGGAGTCGCTTGAACAGTGGTTCCGCCTGCTCGCCAACGGCAAGCTGCGCTCCACCACACTGGACGAGTTCCAGAAACTGACCGGCCTCGAGCTGGAGGGTGAAGGTGGCGGGCTCAAGGAGGAGATGCCCCCGATCCAGCGCTGGCTTAACCGTATCCTCGCGCTGCGCATCTCCATGCAGAACGTGATCTTCGACGAATATCTCGGGCTGATCGAGGCGCGCATCGAAGCGGCGAGAGAAGCCGGCACGCTCGATCTCGGTGTCGAGAGCATCAACGCCGAGCGCATCATGATCCTCGATCGCACCGTCATCCGGCGCGACCAGACCAGCGGCGCCGAGACCGAGATCCTTCGATTGGAAACCGAAGAACGCTACAAGCCGCTCGCGCTAGATCGCGCCTTGCGGATCCTCGGCGACGACACCCGTCCGATCGTCAACCGCAAGTCGGGCAAGGCCGCGATCCGGTGCAGCACCTACTCGCTCACCGACGACGATGGCGAGATCGTGCGCCGCTACGAGCTGGTCCGCCCGACGCGCACCGAACGGATGCGGCAGGATCTTCTCCTCGAAACGATGTGGGAGGATGCAAGCGAAGCCCAGTTCGAGGCGCTCTGGCAGGCCGAGGTCGAGGAGATGTCGGGCAAGACACGCACCAACACGCTCTACCTCGTCACCGGCCTGCTCCTGCCGGTCTGGGACCGCCTGCCCGACGATCACGTCCAGGTCTGGCGTCTGAATACCGATGACGGCCAGTCCTTCCTTGGCCGGATCGTCCCCGCCCCGCTCGTCACCAAGCTCGCAGACGCTTTCGGTATCGCCGCCACCATCACGGTGTCAGGTGCCGAGACCGCCAAGCACGTCCTGGGGACGGCTGAGATCACCGCACTCGGTGCGTACCGGCTGAAGCGCAGCCTGGTCGCAGGACAGCAGCGTCTCGAACTGCTCGACTGGCCACACACGCGATTGCCCGAACTGAAGGCAGCCGGGTGCTTCACCGAGATCATCCAGCACAAGACACGGATGTTCATTCCCGTCGCGACTGCCGCGACCGTGATCGACCGTATCACCGCCTGACCCGAGCAAGGCTCTCTTCCCGGGTCATCAAAAGGAGGGGAGGGAGCCTTCGGCTTTGTGAGCTTGGAGGACCAGGCTCGCGTGACCGCGGGACGCGGCGCGCCATTTCCAAACGGAGACGACCGATGATCCAGTCCGTGAAGGTCAAGAACCTGACGCTGTCGAAGGACAATGTGCGCAAATCCAACCGTGACGCAGGGATCGACACCCTCGCCGCGAACATCGCAGCCCAGGGGCTGTTGCAGAACCTCGTCGTCACCCCGCTCAAGAAGGCGGGCACGTTCACCGTTAAGGCGGGCGGTCGCCGCCTGCGCGCGCTCCAACGTCTGATCGAGCAGGGCACCCTCCCCGCCGACCACGCCGTCCCGGTGCTCGTGCTGGGCGATGACGACAACGCGATCGAGGCAAGCCTCGCCGAGAACTTCCAGCGTGTGCCGATGAATCCGGCCGACGAATGCACCGCGTTCAACTTCCTGATCCAGAAGGGCATGACGGCCGAGGACGTCGCCAAGCGTCAGGGCGTGACCACCCGCTTCGTCGAGCAGCGCGTGCGCCTTGCCGAGCTGGCCCCGCCTGTCTTCGAGGCGCTCGCAGCCGGCGAGATCACGCTCGGCGTTGCGCAGGCTTACGCGATCACCACCGACGTCAACCGCCAGTCGCGTGTGTTCGCCCAGATGAAAACGTCCTACTACGGCGACAACCCCGACAATATCCGTCGCGCCATCCTCAACGGCACCGTCAAGGCGAACGACGCCAAGGCGCGCTTCGTCGGTCGCGAAGCCTATGTCGCAGCAGGCGGTCGCATCGAGGGCGACCTGTTCGCCACGGAAGGCGATGAGAACTGGATCGACGTCGACCTCATCGAGACGCTTGCCGCCTCGAAGCTCGAAGCCGCAGCGGCCGAACTGGCGCGAGATCAGGGCCTTGCGTTCGTGACCCCGATCGCGGCGACGCACGTCCCCTACGACCTCGAGCGCCAGCTTCACGAGTATCACGCGCCTGCCCGCGCCCTCACCGAGGACGAGACCGCGCGTGTCGAGGTTCTGTCGGCCGAAAACGACACGCTGATCGACCAGCTTGAGCAGGAACTGCCCGACGGCAGCGCCGAAGCCGAGGCGGCGAACGCGCGTATCGAGGCGATCGAGCGCGAACTGGAGACGATCGAGGACGCCCGTCACGAGATCAATCCGGCGCTAAAGGCGCAGATCGGGACGTTCGTGTATATCGGGGGTGATGGCGAACCCCGCGTCCACACCCGCCTCTTCAGCGAAAAGCCGGTCGTGGATCCGAACGCACCGCCCAAGGAATCGGGCGGTGCAGCCGGGGACGGCGATGCCGGTGACGCCGAACAGGGTCCGAAGCTCAGCGCCACGCTGATCGACGAACTGGCGACGCAGCGCCGCCAGATCCTCGCCGCCCACGTCGCCAGCGACCCGGTTATGGCACTCGACCTGACCATCTTCCTGATGGCGCAGAACGTGGTGTTCGAGCAGGCGCACATCCCGAACCACTCGACCTTGAAGTCGAGCGCCGCGGGCTTCCCGATCTTCGGGTTCCGCGACGAGGGATCGATGGCGTCGCAGACGATCGACGACCAGCGCCAGCGGCTCGACACGAGCTGGGCGGGTCTGCCGACCATGACCGCCCGCTTCGACGCCTTCCGCGCGCGCGACGACGAGGCCCGGGGCGCTTGGGTTGCATACTCGATAGCACGAACTCTTGAACCGACGCTCAACGTCGCCGAGGGCTATCGGAGCAACGGCTTCCACGACCATCTCGGTCGCCTCCTCGACATCCAGGTCGAGAATTGGTGGCGCCCGACGGCCGAGAACTTCTTCAGCCGGGTCAAGAAGACCGTCATGCTCGACGCGCTCGAGGAGATCGGAGGCCCGATCCTGCGCGGCCGCTACAAGGACGCCAAGAAGGGCGACCTTGCCGGCACCTGTGCTTCGCTGTGCAACGGCCAGGGTATCGTCGAAGCCGAGATCCGCGAGAAGGCGACGGCTTGGTTGCCGGAAGCCATGCGCTTCGAGGGGATCGAGAAGGCGGCACGCACGCCGCTGCGCTCGAGTTTCGCCGATGACGAGACCGGCACTGATCCGGACGAGGACGAGGATACCGACCTCGACACCGGTGACGACGCAGTGATCGATCACGAGGAAGAGGAGGGTTTCAGCCAAGCGGCCTGACGCCGGCTTGCACATTTCGAGGCACCTGGGGGCGGCACTCTTCGGAGTGTCGCCCCTCTTTTTGTGACCCGGCACCGTCCGCTTCCAGAGGGGAGGATGCTCACGCGGGTTTGCCTCACCTCAATCAGGAGACCGATCGTGGCACAGACCACCGACAAGCCCTCGCCTGCCGACATCATCACCAACACCATCATCGACAAGCTCGAATCCGGCGTGCGCCCCTGGGTCAAACCATGGCGCCCCGGTCTGGGCGGTCGCCCGCTGCGCGCGACCGGCGATCCCTATAAGGGCATCAACTGCTTCTGGTTGTGGCTGTGTGCCGAGGGTGCCGGGTACAACTCGCGCACCTGGATGACCTACAAGCAAGCGCAGGCGCTTGGCGGCCAGGTCCGCGAGGGCGAGCGATCGCAGATCGCGATCTTCTACAAATCCTACAGCAAGACCGTCGAATCCGTCGTCACCGGCGACACGACCGACGAGATGCGGCGCGTGCTGCGCTCCTACGCCGTGTTCAACTGCGACCAGATCGACGGGCTGTCTCCTGACTTCTACCCGAGGCCTGTCAGCATCGTGCCCCCGGCCGATGCGCTCCACGAGCGCGCGCAGCGCTTCCTCGATGCGCTGCCGGCAACCGTCCACACGCGCGGCGATCGCGCGTTCTACGACCGCACCGCCGACAGCATCACGATGCCGCCCGTCGAGCTATTCTCGACCCGCGCCTACCACGCCGCCACGCTCGCCCATGAGGCTGGCCACTGGACCGGCCATCCCGACCGGCTCGATCGCACGTTCGGCAAGCGCTTCGGCGATGACGCCTACGCGTTCGAGGAGCTTTGCGCCGAGATGACCTCAGCGTTGCTCGGTGCCGATCTTGGTCTGCCGACGTCGCATATGGACGACCACGCCGCCTATATCGGCTCGTGGTTGAAGGTGCTGCGCAAGGACAGCCGCGCGATCATGACCGCCGCGGCGAAGGCCGAAGCGGCAGCCGGCTATCTGCTCGGCGCAACCGGCCTCGACGCCTCGGCCGAACCCGAGGAACAGATCCGTGAAGCGGCATGACCGCTCCGGCCGCCCTCCCCGACCTCGGCGCCTACCGGCGCTTCGTCGTGGCATTCAGTGGCGGCAAGGACAGCCTTGCCGCCCTGCTCCACCTCCTCAGCCTCGGGGTGCCGGCACACGCGATCGAGCTGCATCACCATGATGTCGATGGCCACGGCCCGACCTTCATGGATTGGCCGTGCACCCCCGCCTATGTCCGCGCGATCGCCGAGCATTTCGGGATCGCTCTCTACGTCTCGTGGCGCGAGGGCGGCTTCGCGCGCGAGCTGGCGCGCGACGACGCGCCGACCGCGCCGATCGCGTTCGAGACGCCGACTGGCATCGGCCGTGCCGGGGGCAACGGCCCTGCTGGCACGCGCGGGCTTTTTCCCCAGACGTCTCCCGATCTTCGGGTGCGCTGGTGCAGCCCCGCGCTGAAGATCGACGTCCTCGCGGCCGCGATCCGGAATCAGCCGCGCTTCCTTGACGGCCGCACGCTCGTCATCACCGGCGAGCGCGCCGAGGAAAGTCCCTCGCGTGCGCGCTATGCGACGTTTGAGCCGCATCGCACCTCCACCCTCGCGCGTGCAGTCGATCATTGGCGCCCGGTCCATGACTGGACCGAGCGCCTGACCTGGGACGCGATCTCGCAAGCGCGCATCCGCCCCCACCCGGCCTACGTCCTGGGATGGGGACGTCTGTCGTGCCGAGCCTGCATCTTCGGCTCACCGGACCAATGGGCGACGCTCCGGCTCGTCTTCCCTGCCGCCTTCCGACGGGTTGCGGCTCGCGAAGCCGCGAGCAGGAAGACGATCCATCGCACGCTCACCGTCACGCAGCTTGCTGATCGCGGTACGGCGTTCCCGGCTGCGACGCTCCATCCCGACGAATTGGCGCAAGCCGATGATCCGGTCTGGCGTCTCTCGATCCTGGCGGATCGCTGGACGCTCCCTGCCGGCGCCTTCGGCGACCATGCAGGCCCGCCATGAACGCCGCCACGCGCGTCGATCTCATGGACCTGCTCGGTCCCACGCGGGAAGACCCGCTGTGGGAAGCCGAGAAATCGGGATGGCGCAGCTTCGTCATGGGCAACGACCGTTGCCATTACCATCGAGCGAGCAAGCTCCGCACGGCTTGGCAATACGGCTATGACGCGGCCTCCCGCTCGGCCGACCCTGTAGGAGGGATGCTCTGACCAAGGCCGCGTTGACGGAGGAGAGGGAGCCTTCGGCCTTTTGAGCGCGCGTGTGCGCTCAGGAGGTCCGGCCATGCTCTACGACACTCACTACCGCCACAAAGAGGCGCTTTCCCCCGACGCGCTTGGCACCCTGCCCGCAGCACTACATGCCCTGAACGCGGGCGTCGACGACTGCAAGCGTGCCGGCAAGCCGATCGACCGCGATGCATCGGTCCTGCTGCTGATCCGCAACCTGGCGTCCGTCGCCGAACGTGGAGCGCCCAGCACCAACGAACTGCGCCTGCGCTGTGCGGAAGATCGGGGTACCGTCATTGCAGGATCCGCGCTGCTCGACATCGCCGGCAACAGCGTCGTCGGCGACGGAGCGGCGAAACGTACCTTCCATCGGCAGGCACGCCTCGCGCTCGCTTCGCTCGCCGAGACGATCGGCCTCGAGGCCCATGACGTCCGTATCGATAGCGACATGGGGGGTATCGCGGACGATGGCACGACCGAGCTGCGCCACGCCGATCTCTCGATCCGGGTGCGGCCGCACAGCTTCCTCCCCGACAGCGAGATCACCTTCAACCGCTGCCGGGGCGGCGAACACGCTGGCCCCGTTCAACGCGCGCCGATCGCCGAGCTGCTGGATGCCGCCACGTTCCAGCGCCGGCTCACCGCGACGGTTGGCGACGTGGGCGCTCCGCGCCTCGCCGCTGCCGCCTGATCCCTCACGTCATCGGAGACTTATCATGGGTTGGCTCTTCATGCGCGATATGGGCGGCCACGCCTCCGCGCGCTCCTATCTCGACAACCAGTTCACCTACCAGCGTGACACGCATCGGCTGACAGTTCTCGCGTCAGCCATGGTCGGATCAACCTATTACGCCGCTTGCGAGCGCCTCGCCGACGACGCCGAACGGATCGTGTTCGGCATCGTCTGCCTCACCAAGACCAGCACCGGCGCGCGCGACGGATGCACCTTCGGCTATAAGGACATGGATGAAACGGCCGGGCCGAACGAGAGCGAGTGCCCGGCCGCGATCCTCGACGAGCTGACCGCTACGGACAGCGAATATGCCTTGGCCTGGCGCGCGCGGTGCCGCGCCAACCTGCTCGCGAAGAAGCTCGACCGGGCCAAGCCGACCCCGAAGCCTGGGCAGATCATCATCTTCGATGAGCCCATGCGCTTCAGCGACGGCAGCGACCGCAGCCGCTTCGAGGTGGTTGCCAACCCCAAAGGCAAGACGCCGCTGTTCCGCGACCCGGAAAGCCGCGCGATCTGCCGCATCCCGGCGTTTCGCAAGCGCGCCTACCGCATCGTTCATGCGGCGATCATCGTCCGGGATACGACCAATGGTTGATCGCCCGCCCGTCATCGCGGCCTGGGGGGCCGGCGTCGACTCCACCGCCATGATCGTCGAGCTCGCCGAACGCGGCGAGCCCGTCGACATGGTTCTCTTCGCCGATCCCGGCGCCGAAAAATCGGCGACCTATGCGTTCATCCCCGTGTTCCGGGCCTGGATGTCGGAACGCGGCATCCCATCCGAGATCGTCCGCTACCAGCCCCGCAACTTCAAGCACTGGCCGCCCTGTGCGGGCATCGCCGAGAACATGCTGACCAACGCCACCCTTCCCTCCGTGGTATTTGGTGGCGGGTCGTGCAGCCAGAAATGGAAGGCGGCCCCGCAAGATGCCTGGACCGCCCAGTGGGAACCCGCGCGCCGCTGCTGGGACGCAGGCGGGCGCGTGGTAAAGCTGATCGGCTACGACGCCTCGGGACGCGACACGCAGCGTTATCATCATGCGGTCGGGTGCGAGGATCCTCGCTACGCCTACCGCTACCCCTTGCGGGAATGGGAATGGTCGCGCGCCGACTGCGAGGCGCGCATCGCGCGCGCCGGACTCCCCGTCCCACCCAAATCGAGCTGCTATTTTTGTGGCAGCATCAAGCCCGACGAGGTGCTGGAGCTTTCAACCGAGGAGCTGCGCATCATTGTGTTGATGGAAGCGCGAGCCAAGCCTCGCCTTCGCAATGTCGACGGCCTGTGGCGCAAGCCGGTGCTTGGCCGTCGCGGTGCGACGCCGCGTCCCGGCAGCATCACCGAACTCATCCGCGAACGCGGCCTCCTATCATCGGCCGAAGTCGACCGCATCATCGAGACGGCGCCCTTGGCGCTACTCGATTTTCAGGCCGCGCAGGCCGCACTTCTCCCTGAGCAACGCGTCCCGATGGGGCGCTGGCTCGACGACTTTCATCGCGCGTCCGACGCGCTGGCCAAAGACCATCACCATCATACTGAGATTCCGGCGAACTCTGCACCGAACCGGCACTGACTGCCTGTGGCGTCACCTTTGCCGAGGGTCACAAGGACCACGGGTGGACGATGGCGCTGGAGTTTCAGGCGCATCTCAATCGCGATTGGAACGTCGGCGATCACGCTCGCGAGATCAGCAGCGTCCTCTCCGCTGGTCGCTTCGGGGCCCACGCCCACGAAGGCTGGCCCCCTCTCGCCTTTCCGGCCGAGCGTCCCCGCTACGAATGACCCGAACCGCTTGGGTCTCCAATTTTGCCAGCCTTCAGAAGTCCGGTCTCATGAAGACCTTCACCGACCCCTTTCGAATACCCTGCCCATTACCGTGCGGAAATCACTGTCGAGGCGGAAGACGTCGTCAGCGCCTGCCGCTCCGCTTGTCGATGCATCGCATACGACCGACGGGTGGAAGAGCCTCAATACGGAGCATCCCACTTATGTCAGCGCTTGTCGCTGAAGGTGCGGACGTCGCGCCTTAGCGCCTTGTCCTCGATGGCGGCGCTGCCTCCGCCCTGCCCGTCCCGGGCCTGTTCTCGCAAGCCACGGCGTGCGCGGGCTATACCGCGACCCGGAGCGAGGATCTGGTCGACAGCTTGCGCACCATGGTCGATGCGATCGGCGCCGATGGAGCGCCCACGGATCACCCCAGCGGCGATGGTCCGCTTGTGTGCAACGTGGCAGGCGCTTCTCGACGACATCGCGACGTTCGGGTTGAGCCCCACGTCAACCGTAGCAGCAAGCGTGGTCACGTCTGCGCCCGACGCCACCTGACGCCCGACAGCCTTCCGCCAGAGAGATGCGGCACATGGGCGGCCGCGAGACCCCCGCAACCGCAAAAATCCGGGCCGAGTTGCCGCTTTGCGGCTGCCCGCACCACCCCGGTTTTTGCGGTTTCCCTCCGCTTCGCGTCGGTGCGGGCGCCCCTCATTCGGCTGCCCAGGAGGTGCGCATCCGGCGGATAGGCCGCCGGCCTCGATCAGATGAAGGGCTTGACCCCATGACCACTTCCCTCGCTGCCGCACTCTCCGCTCTGGAGCTTGGACACCTCGAACCCCGCGCCGAAGACATTTCAGGCATGTGCCCGCCCTCGACCGAAGCACTGGAGCAGACCACCACCGCCATCTGGAGCGACCTGTTCGCAACCCTCCAGAACACGTCGCTCGAGCGCGACATCGAGGAAATGGGCTGGGGCCTGGTCAACCTCTTCCACCGGGCCGCGGCGAAGAAGCACGCGACCATCGACCGTCTCACCGATGAGATCAGGCTCCTCCTGGCCGAGCAGGACGGTTCGGAGATCAACACCGCCAACCTCGAGGACAAGATCGACCTTGCCAAGAAGATCGAGGAAGCCGCCACCTGCTACGAGCACATGCGCGACACTGCAGCGGCACACTATATCCGCGAGACCGGCCGTTCCTGGATCCCGTCGACCGGCAACCGCATTTCGCTCGGGGTTACGTCGGCAATCGTTGACGGACGCGCCTTCCTCCAGGCTCGGCGCGAGCGGGTCCGCGGCGCCAACACTGCACAGGGCACGCCCGTAGTGTTTGCCGGGGGACGGCTGACCTTCCGGACCGATGAGGATATGAAGGCGTTTGGCGACAATCTGCTGCGTACCCTGGGTGCGGTTCGGGAGCGTGTCGGCGACATGTATCTCGTCCATGGCGGCGACATGAAGGGGATCGAGCGCATCGCGGCGTCGTGGGCCGAGCAAAACGGCATCCAGCAAGTTCGCTTCGGTCTCGATCGCAAGCTGGGTGATCGTGCCGGCTTCCGTCGCAACGAGCAGATGCTCTCGCTGAAGCCCCGCTACGTCATCGCCTTCCAGGGTAACGGCGTGACCGAGCGTCTGGTCATCGACGCCAAGAAGGCCGGCATCCGCGTGGTCGATCGTCGCGGTCCGCTGGGGACCCCGCCCGCAGCTCAGAACGCTCAGCGCGACCGAGAGGTCGCCTGAGCTTCGGCTCGGCCGCTGGCAAAACCAGCGGCCTCGCCCTTTGCCGCCTCCCCGCAGATTCCACTCACTTCCACCCCATCTGGGAGCAAACCGATGCCTCGCCCAACCCGTAACAGACGGCTGCGCATTGCGGTCGCTTCGCGTTTCGCGCTTCGCGCTTCGTCTGACGGCGATACCTGCCACGTCGTCATGACGGACAATCGCAGCGCTCCTCGCGCGAGCGGCAAGAGGCTTTTCGTCACCGTCACCGTCGCCGGCTCCGGCCCCCGCCTGCATGACGACGACGCGGATCGCGCTGTCGAGGTCATGATCGGTCGTGCAGGCTTCCCAGGGCGAACAGCCGAGCGGTGATGACTGGTTCCTAAGGGCAAGCTCGCGAAGGTTCGGGGCCAATAGTGTCGCGACCAGCGCGCTATTCCGCTTCGTTTCACCGAGCCCCTTAGCCGGTCTTGGCCCATTCGGGTGACGATCGACTGACGGGGGCTTACCGTGCCCGCATCGCGATTCCGACGCGGAGCGGTTCCGTGGGGCGAGGCCGGAGTCTGCCCCTCGCCGTGTGCCTCTCGGTCGGGCGGCATGCCACCTCACCGCGTTGGTCTCTGCGCCGGCTTCGCCGCTCTATGCCAGGGGGGATGCGCCGCCGGAATCACGACAGCCGCGTTCGGTTCCTGCCGTCCGGGCGGGGCGCTGCGCAGCACGACCCCCCCCATCGTCATCTCGACACGCACGACGCGCGCGCGCCGTGACGGCGAAAGACGGTACCAAGGTCCACGCCGCGACCATCATCCTTCACGACAGACACCGGCGCAGGGCGCGAGCACCAGCGAGGGAGGGTGTCAGGTCCGCCCGGATAGCGGGATCAAGGCATAGTGGCACTGCCGGACGAGCAACGCGACAAGGGCGTCCTGCTTCACGGTTCCATGTTCGTTGCCCGCCGGTGGGGGTCCATCCCCTCTCTTTCCTGAACGACCTAATCCGGCCGTCCACCCCCTCCAACCCGCGATCATTCGGGCCGAGTTGCCGTGTGCCACGGCTGCCCGCACCACCCCTTCGATCGGGGTTCCCCTGCGCGTCTTCGCGCTTCCGGTGGAGAGGGCGTCCTGGCCGTCTTTTTTGGTGTTCAGTCGAGGGGACGGACCCCCCGGCGAGCAAAAAAGGAACCTCGAAATGCAGAACCTCGTCATCCTCGCCGGCAACGTCGGCGCCACGCCTGAAGTACGCACCACCCAGGGCGGCACCAAGATCACCAACTTCTCCCTCGCCACCTCGCGCCCCAGGCGCGACCAGGACGGCAAGACCATGAAGGATGGCGAAGGTCGCCGGGTCGAGGACACCGAATGGCACCGGATCACCTGCTTCAACGGCGTCGGCAAGACCGTCGCGCAGTATGTCGAGAAGGGCCAGAAGGTCATGGTCCGGGGCCGCATCCACTACACCCGCTGGACCGACGATCAGAGCATCGAGCGCTACGGTGTCGAGATCATCGCCGACGAAGTGACCTTCCTCTCCTACGGCAAGAACCGCCAGGAACGCCAAGGCGCCGCGCAGGACGATGAGGCGGATGACGTACCCTTCTGAGGGAGGCAGTACGGGC
The DNA here is from genome assembly GCF_000242835.1 of Sphingomonas sp. PAMC 26617. NCBI lineage: Bacteria > Pseudomonadati > Pseudomonadota > Alphaproteobacteria > Sphingomonadales > Sphingomonadaceae > Sphingomonas > Sphingomonas sp. PAMC 26617. Next base: position 308,237 of record NZ_JH594426.1, on the reverse strand, counting down.
CCGGAGCTGGCGCTCCGGGCCTCTTCTCGCGTTCACCGGCAATCAGGACCGCAAGGTCACAAGTTCACGAAGACACAGCTAAGCCGCGTGCTTGAGCTGCTCGAGTTGCTTGTTGTCCGGCAGCGTCTCCGTGAGACGTTGCTGGAGCATGCGATCGTCGAAAGGCTTGCCGATGCACGTCGCTTTGCCGGGCATGTCCCCAGGACATGGCGTCACGTTGCCGCTTGCGATCACGATCTCCATCCAGGGCCAATGCTCGGCAAAGTAATGGGTTAGCACGCACCCGTCGCTGTCGCCGGGCATCGCCACGTCTGAAAACAGGGCGTCACACCGTCGGCATGATCGCTCAGGAGGTCTTGGCCTCTTTGCCCGTACCCGCTTCGTGAAAGCGAAAACCCGCTCCATCCGGAATGTCGCATACATGCCTGAGAATGAGCGGATCGTCGTCGACTACCAATGCATAGGGGACGGTAGGGATCGCCATTCAATCTAAAGCCTTATCATGAAGCGGGGTAGCCTGGGTTGCTGTTTCGAAACGAGTTGACGTCTCCCGGCGAAGCCGGGACCGTCGCTCTATTCCGCTTCGCTCCACCGAGCCCGTAGCCGGTCTCGGCCCGTTCGGGTGACGATCGACTGACGGACGCGCAGCGCGGAAACTTCTTTCCGGAAAGCGGCAACTTCCTTCCATCTTGGCCCGGCCGGGGCTGCACCGCCGAGCAGCGCACTGCGCCCGTCGACATTGGAGCGCGGAGAGGGGGCACGGACTGGGCAGGTGTCCACCGCGCCTGCGAGGGGGCGCGTTACCGGCAAACCAACGCTGAGCACGACGTTCCGGGCAGGCGGGCTTCACCCCGCTCTTGAGGCGCAATCCTTGGGCCGGCTCAGGGCCTTGTACGATCAACCCGCAAGGGGTCCGGGCGCTTCGCTACGGCTTTTTTCGCAAGCGAAAAAAGTGATCGCGGCCCTTCCCCGTCCTGTCGGGCGCCTGTCGAGCGGGGATGAACCCCGCCGGCTTCACAGGAGCCTCGGACATGTTCAACGATATCTGGATCGCCCGCAAAAACGCCATGGGCCTCGCAAGAACCTTGATGGTGGCAACCATGGTCATCGCCGTCGGCACAGGGTACGCCGTCATCACCGCCGAAGATCACGACAGCTCGCTCACGATCGTCAACGATTATGATCCCTTCGAGATTATGTAGGGGCGTGATCGGGAAGCGCAGCCCGGCTGGGTATCCAGCCATCCGGGCTGCGCATAATCGATGAGCTCCGCTCGGCACCGGATCAGCGCTAGCAGGGGCGGCGTCATCGCCAATCGGCGTCCGTCAGCTTATTGGCGATTAGAATATTTGCTCAACACCAACGAAAATACCTCGGCCGCGCGAGAATTGCGGCGTGCCGCCTCCCAATGCAGTGCCGTCGCGGAGCTGATATCGCGCATCGAGCGCATTAATCAGGTCCAGGCGCAGATTGAGCGGTTTGCCGGCGTGCCCGGGCAGGCGGAGCAGCCCAGCAAAGTTGATCTGAACATAGTCTGGCAGCGTCGCGCCGTTGATCATTCCGCCGACTCGCGTTGCCCGAACGCCACTTCCATAAAGCACATCGCTCGACAGGCGAAGGCGGCCCAGCCGATAAGATACGCCTCCCGAAGCAGTCTCGGTTTGATCCTGGTCGATCGGAAGATAGCGAGTGGCGATGTCGGCGAGATAGGCTGGGGCAAAAAGCGTGCGGCCCGATACGACATCGCGACCTTCGGTGCGCGCGATGCTAAGATTGGACCACGCCGCGAACGGACCATTCGCATAGGTCATGGTGAACTCTATGCCCTTGCTGCGTCCGGCTGAGAAATTGTAAAATAACTGTTGTGATCCCTGCCCGAGCGGAGCGTCGACCAGCATATTGCGGGAACGCCTGATATAGCCATCGATGCCGAGTGTTAGACCGCCGCGGGTTCGTTGCAACCCAACGTCGTAATAGTCATCGGTCTCGGGACGTAGGGTCCCGCCCGAGTTCCCCCCTCGGCTTTCGGTCAGCGTCAATGCTTCTTGCGATGCAGGCACGAAGTAGCGGGCGTATCCGCCATGCACGTCGATCCCGCTGCCCGGCGACCAGATGAGGTTAAGCCGTGGACTGAGGCGATCGCCACCACCGGCACCGCTGGCGTGATCGAACCGTAAGCCGCCATTGACGACGACGCCGTCCAGCGGGCGCCACTCGTCCTGCACGAACCCCGTTGCGATCGTCCGGTGCTCGGTCGAGCGCTCCATCTCCACTTGGGTGGACGACACCGTGCGGCCACCATCGAGGCTGATGACGATTCCGCTACGGAGCGTGTGTTGCGGGCTTGCGACGTAGGCCGCTTCGATCTGCAACCCTCCGGTCACGCCGCTGGTGTCGGCCGTCTGGACGAGACCCGGTGCAATGTGGTCCCCGGCCGTGTTCAGGCGCGAATAGCGCGCGAACGCCGAACCCTGCAGCGTGAGATCACCGGCCGTCCGAAGAATGCTCGCAAGTGCATAGTCGGCGTTCTGCGTCTCCGTTCCTTGAGGAGCGGTGTCAGTGGCCAAGGCGGGGAGCTGGAAGCGTTCGTTAGAAGTGCCGAGGACCAGTGAGACTCGTGTTTGATCATCGATGATCCGATCGAGATAGCCGAACCCGTCGAACTGGTCGGTTCGGTCATGCGACGGGATACCGCTGCGATCAGGCGCTGAGAGCCCAACGTCGTTGTGGCGATAGCTTCCGGAGACGAACAAGTTCGTCTTTCCGAATGCCCCGCCATATTCAAATGCGGGTTCGATCTCGCCCTGGCTTCCGCCATAGACTTCCGCCTGTCCGCCACGGTCGAAGACGCCGCTCTTGGTCGTGATATTCACCACGCCGCCAGCATGCAGACCATATTGAGCCGGCAGCGCGCCAGCGACGAGCTGGACGCGATCAACGAACCGCGCGCTTAGACTCTCGCCGAGGTCGCTCAACCCGTCGGGCACGATCACATTGTTGATTCGGTATTGCAGATCGCCCTGTGCGCGGACACGGAGCGACCCATTGCCTGACTGAGTGACGCCCGGCGCTTGCAGCAGTATCTGGGCCAGCGTCGTGGTTTCCCCACCAGGGCGCTTTTCAATCGTGTCATTGGTCAACGTGTAGGTCGACGCACCCAAAGCAGGATCGACCGCAGCCCGCGCCTTGTCCAGCCGCGCGGCCTGCACGACGATATCGCCGACCGGGGCTGGACCATCATCGCCATCATCATCAGCATCGTGCCTGATGATTGTAGGTCGAGCCACAGGCGGTGCCAACACGGCGTCAGGGGTCATTGGTGACGAGGGCATAGCAGGCGTTACCGGTAATGGAGGCGTTTCAGGTTTTGGCGCCGGTGCGGGACGCGCATGTTTGTCGTCATCATCGTCATCGTCATCCCGACGAGGAGCAGCGTGGCTCTTGGCTTTTTCCGGCGCCGGCAGATGGTGACCCGCTCGCTTGGCGGTGCGGACCGACTTGTCGTCATCGTCGTCCCGAGATTGCGCTGCGTGGGCAAGATCTGGGACCAGCATCGTCAGCGAGGCCGATACGAGGAGCAGGGAGACGATACGCGAAGATGTCATTGAAAGCCCATGCCGCTAGAAGGAAGGTCCTCAAGGCCTGTGGCGGTGCTCGTTTAAGGCAGTTTTATGGACGGCCGAACTGTCCCGGCGGAGAAACAAATGCGCGTTCTGGTGGTGGAGGACGACCCGCGAATGGCCGAACTGATCGTCGGCATTATCGGCCGAGCGGGGTTCGTCGCTGATACCGTGCCCGGAATCCAGGACGCTGATCATGCCCTGGAGTTCCTTCCCTACGATGCAGCCGTGCTGGATCTTAGCCTCGTCGATGGCGACGGCTTGACGCTGCTAGCCCGATTGCGGGCACGGCGGTCGGGCCTGCCGGTGCTCGTCCTGACGGCTCGCGACACGCTCGATGATCGCGTCGCCGGGCTGGATGCCGGCGCGGACGATTATCTGGTCAAGCCATTTGCCGGCACTGAACTTGTCGCTCGATTAAAGGCGTTGCTGCGGAGACCTGGCCATTCGCTGGGCGTGCTGCTTGAAGCAGGAACACTGACGTTCGATACGATCGGCCGGGAAGCCAGGGTCGACGGCACGGCCTTGCCGCTAGCGCGCCAGGAACTGGCGATCCTTGAGCATCTATTACGTCGAAACGGCCGCGTCGTGCCGAAAGTGCTCCTCGAGGAAAAGCTGTATGGCGATGGGGGCGAGCTGGAGTCGAACGCGATTCCCGTTCATGTCCATCATCTGCGCAAGAAGCTCGCAGACGCTAATGCTGGCTGCACGATCCACACCGTGCGCGGCGTCGGCTATTTCCTGACAGACGGTATTACAGCGTGAAGCTGTTCCGCAAAGGTTCGCTAGAAGGCCGCCTCGTCGGACGGCTCGCGGCATTGAGCATCGTCGCGATGGTGGTCGGTTTCGCCGGGCTTGTAATCAAGGCCTACCGGATTGCCCATGGGCTGTCCGATGAGGGCCAAGCCGACATATTCGTCGAGGAGTTCATGAAGGAGGCGGCTTGGAGCTTCCCGCTTTTCGCTGCCGTCGTGCTTGCGACGGTGGTCGTGACAGTGCGCACCAGCCTCGCACCGCTCAAGCAGGCCTCCGATCGTGCGAGCCGGATTGATCCGACATCACCCGGCGTCCGGCTCGATAACCTTGGTGTGCCGACTGAATTGCTGTCGCTCGTCGCAGCGATCAATGATGCGCTGGATCGACTTGAGCGTGGGTTCGAAACTCAACGCCGCTTTACCGGCGATGCTGCCCATGAGCTGCGCACGCCGCTTGCCATTCTGACGTCCGGGTTGGAAACTTTGCCGGAAAGCGAAGAGGTAATGCGCCTCCGGCACGACGTCGCGCGAATGACGCGATTGGTCGAGCAGCTCCTGCGGATCGCGCGGCTCGATGCGTTGCCGCTTGATACGCGTCGACCGGTTGATCTCGGGGAAATTGTCAGAGAGGTGGTCGAGCAACTCGCGCCGTGGGCGGTCGGACTCGGTCGCACGATCGCGTTCGAAGCGCCACCTGCGCCCATCATGATCTCCGGCGATACCGATGCGCTTGCGAGCGCTGCCCGCAATCTGGTCGAGAACGCGGTTCACCACACCATGGTCGGGACCGAAGTGACGGTTGTGGTGAGTGCTCCGGCGCAGGTTCGCGTAAGTGACCATGGCCCCGGCATTCCCGAACACGACCAGGCCAAGGTGTTTTCGCGCTTCTGGCGCGCTCCCGGCCAAGCACGGACGGGAGCCGGTCTGGGCCTCGCGATCGTGGCACAGGTCGCAGAGGCACACCGCGGCAGCGTTGCGATAGAGGACGGGCCACAAGGCGGCGCGTCTTTTGTTCTAAATCTCAAACCGCTGACTGGTTAAGAAAGCACCGTTGATGCGCCGGGTCACGATGTAGCTGACCGATGTTCTGCGCGGGCGGCCTGCCAAACCTCACGGGCGGCGTCGGCGTTCATAAGCGCTATCGCCAGCCCGACCGCGAGGTCGGGCCATGCCGAGCGCCACAAGAACGCTGTTACGACGCCGGCACCGATAATCGCAACATTGGCAAACGCGTCATTGCGAGCGGACAAGAAAGCAGCCTTGGTCAGACTGCCGCTGTGATGACGATATCTGGCAAGCATGAAGGCGCAAGACAGGTTGACGCCAAGCGCACCAAGACCGGCCAGCGTGAGTGGAAGCGGCGCGGGTGGCGCTAGGGTGCCGAACTTCCCCCACGCGGTCCACAGCGTGGCCAAGCCGGGCACGAGGAGAACGCCAGCAAGTAACATACCCACCTTGGCGCGGCGCGAGGCGGACCAAGCGAGCGCCACGAGGATCAGCAGATTAACTGAGGCATCCTCGAGAAAGTCGACAGAGTCCGCGAACAGCGAGACAGATCCGATCGCGGTCGCGACTGCAAACTCCACACCGAAATAGGCGAAGTTAAGCAGCGCTACTAGTCGAACCACCCGGCGCAAGCCTGGCGTCGTATTGACCGCAAGATCCCCGCTCATTCATTCCTCCAGCAGCCGGCACCTATGGATGTCAGCTGATCCTGTCTTTCTACTCGATCTCCCATGAACCGGAGATCAAGCCCATGCCTACACATCTCACGCTCCACCTGCGCACAGACGACCCAACCAACGCTTTTACGGCCATTATCAGAACCTACGACGATCTTCTGGATGCTGGTCGATATGGTCAAAAGCGTCGCCGCTATCTCGCGAGCGTCGTCCACTTCGGGCAGTGGCTCGACGGCGAAGGACTCGAGCCGAGCGATGTCGATGCGGCCTTGATCGGGCAGTTCCTGTCGAAGCATTTGCCGCAATGTACGTGCCCGCGCCCGGTACCGCTTCGGCTGATCGAAGTGCGGGCCGCCCTCCATCTTCTGCTCGGCCTGCTTCAGAGGCTGGGTATCGCACCCCTTCCAAGCTCTGATGAGATCGCACGCGAACTGGCCTGTTTCGACGACAAGATGCGTGAGGTCTGGGGGCTGTCAAAAGGCACCCGCGACCATCGCTGCCGGATAATCCGCCGCCTGCTCAAGCGACAGTTCGGGATTGGTAGAATCGACCTGACGCAGCTGTCACCATCGATTATCCGGGCGTTCGTGCTCGGCGACGCGGATTGGAGCACAAGCACGATCCGGGTAATGGGCGGGGCGGTCCGCTGCTACCTGCGACACCGCAAGCTTCTTGGCGATGATGTGCACGATCTGCTGCGCGCCGTCCCGCGCCCCGCCTATTGGCGAGACGCGGCGTTGCCGGAAGCGCTCTCGCCCGACGAGCTGAACCAGCTCCTGCACGCGTTCGACGCGCCCTGTCCTTCAAGGAGGCGGGGTTACGCCATTGTTCGCTGCCTCGCCGACCTCGGGCTGAGAAGCAGCGAGATCATCTCGCTTCGGCTCGAGGACATAAGCTGGCAGGAGGGAACCGTGCGGGTCGCCGCTGGCAAGGCGCGCCGGGCTGACGTTCTGCCGCTTCCGCATGAGACCGGTGTTGCGATCGCCGACTACCTGCTGCACGAGCGGCCGGCGTCGAGCAGACGCGAGGTGTTCGTCCGGCACGTCGCGCCGCTGGGCGAGCCGGTTGGGCGGCGCGTTGTCCAGCAAACTGTGCATGCCGCGTATCGTCGGCTCGGCTGGGACCGCACCCGCGTTCACATCCTCCGGCACACACTCGGCAGTCGGTTGGTGAACGCCGGCACGCCGATGAAGCAGATCGCCGACCTGCTGCGTCATCGCAGCATCGTCACCTCAGCAATCTACGCGCGGGTCGACGCAGCACGGCTGTCCGCGGTCGCTCTCCCTTGGCCGGGGTACAAGGCATGAGCGCGCCCTCCACAATGCACGCGCTGGCGCAAGCCTATCTTGCCGAACGCCGACAGCTCGGATTCGAGCTCGACCGTTCGGGTAGTCTAACGCTAGCGTTCGCCAGCTTCGCAGACGGCAACGGCCATGTGGGGCCGCTCACCGCTAAGATCGTGCTGCGATGGGCCAAGGAGGGTGCGTCGCGCGCTGACCCATTCACCTGGGCCGGACGCGTCGCAGTGCTCAGGCCGTTCGCCCGTTACCTCGCCGACCACGAGCCGAAAACGGAGTTCCCGGAGGACGCGCCGTTCGGACGCTCGCACCGCCGGCTCGCGCCTCACATCTACTCGCTTTCAGAGGTAGAGGCGTTGGTCGCGGCCGCGAAGCGACTGCCGGGTCGGCTCAAACCAGCGACCTACGCGATGCTGTTCGGACTGCTCGCCGCGACCGGCCTGCGAATCTCGGAGGCACTTCGGTTGCGCATCCGCGATATCGATGAAAGCCAGGCGCAGCTTACCGTGCTGCACGGGAAATTCCAGCGGAGCCGGCTCGTTCCGCTGCATCCAAGCGCAACCAAGGCACTCCGCACCTATCTGCGCGTACGCGCCAGCCACGGTTCGATGGAGGGCAGCGCAGCGCTGTTCCTTTGCGAGCGAACCTACCAACCGCTTACCTACGGTAGCGTAAGGTCGGCTTTTCGCCGACTTACTGCTGAGCTTCGCATCCCGGCACGCGGAGGTCATCAGTTCGTCCGCATCCACGATCTGTGACATAGCTTCATTTGCCGTCGCTTGATGCTCTGGCAGGAACACGGCGCCGATATCGGCAACGCAATGATGGCGCTCTCAACCTATGTCGGGCACGTCAACGTCGGCGATACCTACTGGTACATGCAGGCGGTGCCGGACCTGATGGCGATCGCTGGAGAACGGTTCGAGGCGCTCAGCACCAAGGTTGGCGAGGTGCGTCATGGCTGACTTTCTCGCACCCCCCTCGTTTCCGACACTGCTCCAGCGGTTCTTCACGGAATACCTGCGCGAGCACCGCGCCGTCAGCCCCAGCACGGTTGCGGCGTATCGCGACACGTTCCGGCTGCTGCTTCTATTCGCGCAGAAAACAATCGGGAAATCACCGACTAAGATTGCGCTTGCCGACCTTGAAGCGACGCTGATCCTCGCGTTCCTCGACCACCTGGAACGCGAGCGAGGCAACACCGTGCGCAGTCGCAACGCCCGCCTCTCGGCGATCCGGGCGTTCCTGAAGTACGCCGCCCATCAGGACCTAACTGCCCTTGCCACCATCGAACACGCCTTGGCGGTACCGCAGAAGCGGTGCGACAAGGCCGTACTCGGCTTCCTGACACGACCGGAGATGGAGGCGATCATCGATGCGCCGGACCGGCGCTGCTGGGCCGGGCAGCGGGATCGAGCGCTGTTCACCATGCTCTACAACACGGGCGCGCGCGTATCAGAGGTCATCGACCTGCGAATCTGCGATGTCGTGCTGGACGTCTCACCTGTGGCGCACCTTCGCGGGAAAGGCCGGAAGCGACGAAGCGTGCCGATCTGGAAGGCAACCGCCGCCATGCTACGGCAGTGGCTTCGCCAGCTGCCCAGATCGGGCGAGACCGATCCGTTGTTCCCTAACAGCTCGGGCGGAAGGCTGTCGCGGTCGAGCGTCACCGAGCGCCTTGCGCTTGCGGTGAAGGGCGCGTCCAGCTCGTTACCGCAACTGGCCAACCGACCGATCTCGCCACATTCGATCCGCCACACGACCGCAATGCACCTGCTGCAAGCGGGTGTGGACATTACCGTCATCGCACTCTGGCTCGGGCACGAAAGCCCGACCACCACGCACATCTACTTGGAGGCCGACCTCGCGATGAAGGAGGAAGCTCTCAGCCGCTTGCAGCCGATTACCGCGATGCCGGCACGCTATCGCGCCCCGGACAAGCTGATGGCGTTTCTTCAAGCGCTATGATTATGCGCAGCCTGGCCGGGCTAAAACCTAGTCAGGCTGCGTTTCGCAATCACGCCCCTACATAATCTCGAAGGGATCATAATCATTCTTATGCGGATCTGATCATAAGAACGAATACGACCCTTTCGCCTGAGACGTCGGGGGGCTCAGGCCCCCCTCCCCTCCCCGCGCTTCAGCCGTGAAGGCGGCGGAGCGGGCATCGAGCCCGCCCCGGCCCGGCTACGCAAGCACGGCAGCCCTGCTGGACAGAGGGCTTCTGCCCCCTTCTACCCACCGCTTGGGTGCGGAATTCAAATTCAGACGGTATCTCTTCCGAAGGCGGGCAATCAGCTCCACGCCGTCCGGACAGGCGGCAGTTCCTCGAACGCCTTCATCAGCCGCGGGTCGCGCAGCAGCGTCGTCCACTTACCCCCATAGGTCCGCGAGGCCAGATAGAAGTTCGGGCTAACGCACTCGACCATCCGGCACCGCTCCAGCTTGTCGATCAGCGAATAGCCAGGGCCATGCCGCGCCACGATGTCGTGGAGGTCAGCCCGCATCAACGTCCCGCAGCCACGGCAGCGCGTCCGGACCAGGGCGTTCATGCGCAGCATCTCGCCGGCGCTCTCCATCCAGCGGGGCCACAGGGCGACAATGTTCGCAGCCGTTTCCATGGCCGAACGATACGCCGCGATCGGCGCGGTCGTCCAGCGTTAGCCTTGCGGAAATGATCTCACCCCTTGTCGCCAATCAGAGGGTGTTCGGGCTCTGAAGGCCTCGCCGGGGCGTCCACCCGCGCAAGCCCGCAAGCGGGCTTCTCCACTCCGTTTCGACCCTACGGGTGCGCTTACGCGAACTATGCCCCGGCAGTCCTGTCGCCTGTCGAACGACCCCGATTGGCGGGGTCCGGACGAGGAGACCATCATGGCCGAGCAAACGCCTCATTCAGACCGCGCCAAAGGTGGCGTCACCGAGATCGCACGGCACAACGACTGGCTGCGCGAACATATCACCGCTCCCGGCAACAACCGCGTGATGATGACGAGCGGTATCGCCGACCTGATCGGCGACGTCAGCCTGTTCCGGGGATGGCGCAACCGCGCCCAGATCCTCCGCGAAGTGCGCGACTTCGACGCCTTCGACGACGACATCAATCCGCATGGCGAACGTGACATGGGAAAGTTCGAGTTCGCTGGCGTCCCCTGCTATTGGGAAATCGACTTGTATGAGGAAACGGTTGTCAAGAACACATTCTGTGTATCCTTTCCCGTGAGGCTTCCGGCGCCATTGCCGTCGTATTCAAATTCCATCG
>NZ_JH594426.1:268107-296279 GCF_000242835.1 Sphingomonas sp. PAMC 26617 | reverse complement strand
CTACAACCACGACATGACCGCTGGCTCCGAGGATCCCTCAGATCCCTTCCAGACCGTGCGCGTCCTCACGATCATGCGCGTCGACGAACGATGACGCAGACCGCCCCGACGCACAGCCGTCGGGGCTTTCCTTCCATCTCTCGAAAGGATTGCATCATGACCATCGAAACGATCAGCCCGATCAGCGCAACCGAGCGCGCCCGCCGTCACCGCGAGGTCGACTTCGCCCGCGGCAACGTCCGCCACGAGGGCGGCATCCTCTCCGACGAGATCGAGCAGCTCAATGCCCGCTACATCGCCGGTGAAATCAACAGCGAAGCGCTCACCAGCGCAATCCTCGCATCGCAGACCGTCCATTTGCCGTGATGGCGCGGAGGCAGAAGGGAGTGCGCTGTGTGGCGGCCCCCCCTGCCCTACCACCGTCGGAAAGGCTCTGTCGTCGACGCCGTTCCAGCATGACGACCGGGCGTGGCCGGCGTCAAGGATGCGCGGCGCCTCCAATTTTGACGCGGCCGTGCGTTCCGCTGCGCTCCACTTCGTCCACGACAAAATCGGCACCTCCACGCACCGCTTCGCGGCCGCTTCGCGGTCCCTGACCCCGACCACGCCCGATCGTCAAGCCGCCTCTGTCTCAAGCGAACAGAAGGACGATTAGATGAACATTCAAACCGCACGCACCCAAACATGGCTCGCGGAGCTGGCCAGCATTCAAGCGGAGATCGCGATCAACGGGATGCCCGCGGCACCCCGGCCCGCTCGCAAGCGGACCCGCAAGCTCAAGCCGCTCTGGGAAGAGTGACCGAGACGGGGCGGCGCTGCCGCCCCGCTCTCGTCATGTCTCACACCGCTCGATGCGCCAGCACCTCGCGGATCCCGCGCGCGCAGCCCTCGGGGAATCCCTGCACATATCCGATCAGAAACGCGGTGAAGCCAATCCCGATCAGCGCCGCGATACCAGGCACGACGAGCTGCGGCAGCGACGCCCGTTGATGCAATGGTGTCCTCGCAGGAGGCGTCATTCTCCGCTGATGCGCCCGCTGCAAAGTTCGAACCGCGGCGATCATCTCCTCGACCAGGAGCATGTTATGCCGCGAGATTTCTCCAACATCGACGATCAGCTCCCGCAATGCGACAGCCGCATATTCAAACGTCAGCTCCGGTGTATCCACGAGACCGCTTAGTCCCGAACTCCGCTGATGCAGTTGCAACAATCCCGTCTCGATTTCGAGCAGAACGGCTTCTTCAAGGTCCGGTTTACCCACCTTCACTCCGTGCCTTTGATGGTCTCGCCTTATGGACCGTCCCAACCGCAAAACCTATGACGCGGGCGTCGCCCCGCCCTGTGGGCGGCGCCGGGCTCTCTTCCGCTGCGCTCCACCGAGGCCCTTCGGGTCTCAGCCCTTCGGGTGATGATCCCTGACGTGATCCTGCCGGATCGAACAGCTGCCTGGCGTAACTGCCATCCCATCGATTGCACTTGCGATTGTCCGTTCGCAGGTGCAGCAAAGGGAGGCCTTTCAGGCATCCTCTCCTAAAACTTCCAGGCCGTCCTTTGGGCGGCCTTTTTTTGTTCATCGATGCGCCAAGCCGTATCTGAAAAGATTCTCATCTACCGCGTCGCCTAGCAGGCTGCCAGAATCTCGCCGGCGTTGATCGACACGCGCCGCGGGCTTTGCCAGAACCGCGGTCTCGCCCAGCTTGGGGCGGGATGACTTATGCATCGGCTTCGCAATACGAACAGGGAAATGGATATGGACGAGAAGACTGACAGGATCGCGTTGGCGGCCGAGCTTACCGCCGCGTGGCTTGCGAACCCGAATACCCGACCCGAAGCTGATGCCGTCCCGGCTTTCCTGGCCTCCATGCACGCGGCCCTTGTGAAGCTGGACGCCCCGGCCGAGGGCAATCAACGGCCCGAGGCGCCAACCGAGGCGGAATATCCACCAGCAACGACCGCGCGAAAGTCGCTGGCGTCGCCCGACCAGATCATATCGATGATCGACGGAAAGCCGTACCGAACCCTACGCCGGCATCTAAGCAGCAACGGGTTTACGCCCGAGGAGTACCGCGCCCGCTATAATCTCAAACCCGATTATCCGATGGTAGCGCCGGCCTACAGCGAGGCACGTCGCGCGATGGCGAAGCAGATCGGCCTTGGACGGAAACCCAAGACGGCAGAGACAGGGGCAGAGGCACCGTCGCCAGCGCCGACACCTCGCCGCAAGCTCAAGGTGGCCACGCCGGCATAAGTCAGGATCGCGAGCGACCGTCCGGTCACGCGATCGCGAACGGGAATACTGCACGAAATCGCGCACTCGCTGTATGCTACTCTCGGGTAACAGCGATGGGGAGTTCACAGCCCCTGCCGCAAATCATGTCACCCAAAGGAGGTGATATTGATTTGACCATGTATGAAACCGCAATGGTCGTGCTGACTGGTGTTTCGCTAGTCGTCGCGATCGTCACGCTGGGCCGGAAGTAATTCCGGCTTAGCGGGGGGCGGAGGTCTCACAGGGCCTTCGCCCCTTTTCCAAGAAAAAGGCCGGCGCTGTTGACAGCGCCAGCCCCGGAAGTTTGAACCCGTCGCGTTCACAGCGCGACGGGTTCAGGTAAGTGACACCGATCTGACTCGATGAAACCGCACACCCCATATACGCCATCCTTCCTGAAAATCCAGTTTCAGGATGGATGGGCGTTGCGCCCGAGCGGAAATCTCCTTCCGTAGAACCCGCTCCTCCCCCGCACCTATCGGGCTATCGGTATCTCCCCGATCCGCGTCGTCCACGCCGGACTTTTCTGGCTCCGCTTCGTATCGAACGCGCGCGCGCCGAACCCCTGGGCTGCGATCCCTACGGTCCCACGCCCGAACCGATCGTTGAGGCCATCCATAGCCGCCAACAACCCGGGGGCACGCGGATCCTCGACGGCGAAGAAATCCCCCTGCCCCGCGCCCTGCGGCAGCAGCTCCTCGAGCAGGACGCCGCACTTCGTATAGACGCCCCCAGGCTGGTACATCGCCTCCATCATCTTGGCCGCCAAGCCGGCAATGATGCGCGGATCGTTGCTGGGTGGCGACATCCGGGTCTGCCGGCTGGCCGAGGGCGGATTGGGCCGGTAGCGCGAGCCGTGCGCGAACACGATCAGCCGCGTTGCCACCAGTCCCTGGTGTCGGATCTTCTCGGCCGCGCGCACCGCGCGCCGGACCATCGCCTCGCGAAGCTCATCGAGGTCCGTTACCGGCGCGCCGAACTGGCGCGTTACCGCCGTCGCCTTGCTTGCTTCCGGCTCCGGCTTGAACTCTTCGCACTCGATGCCGTTCAGCTCGCGCACCAGGCGGTCGAGAACGACCGTGCCGACATCACGCGCGGATGCGGGTGGCATCGCCACCAGGTCGGCCGTTGTCCGAATTCCGAGCGGGTGCAATCGCGCCGCCAGCGCCGACCCTATCCCCCACACCTCCTTGACCGGCCACTCGGCAAAGAGACGCGCGCGCAGCTCGGTGTCGTGGAGGTCCACGACACCATCCCAGATCTTCTCGGTCGCCTTCGCTAGCGCATTGGCGACCTTCGACAATGCGCGCGTCGGACCAAGTCCGATCCGCGTCGGAAGGCCGGTCTGGCGCAGGATTGCCGCGCGCAGCTTATGCGCGGCCACCACATCACCCAGGCCGTTGGGCAGCACCGGCAGGCGGTAGAAACTCTCGTCGATCGAGTAGATCTCGATCAGGTCGCTATGCTCCGCGATCACCGCATTGAAGCGCCGATTCATGTCGGCATAGAGTTCGTAATTGGAGGATCGGACCTCGATCCCATGCCGTTTGATGACGTCGCGAATCTTGAAGATCGGATCGCCCATCTTGATGTGGAGGGCCTTTGCCTCCTCGCTCCGCGCGATCGCACAGCCGTCGTTGTTCGACAGCACGATCACCGGCACGCGCCGCAGTCTCGGGTCAAAGACCTTCTCCGACGAGACGTAGAAGTTGCTCACGTCGACGATTGCGTGTGTCATCGGCGCGCGCCTATCGCTGATAGTCGCGGACGGCTGCCCGCACGACGCCCCATATTTCCGTCTGGTCGTCGGCGATTTGCTCCGGATAGCTCTGCTGGCTGTTGCGCGCCTCGAGGTACGGCACCCCGGCCCGGTGAACGAGCTGGCGGCAGACGAAACCGTCAGCAAGCACAGCGAACACGATGTGGCCGCTGCGCGGCGTGACATCGCGATCGACCACCACGACGTCGCGATCGCCGATGCCGGCGTCTACCATGCTCGTTCCATCGATCCGGAAGACGAAGCTGGCGGCTCTGTTAAGCCGCAGCAGCTCCACCAGATTGATAGCGTCCTCCTCCCAGTCCTGGGCGGGTGACGGAAAGCCAGCTCCCGCTACGCCGATTGGCTTCAGCCGGAGCCTCGGCGCCATTACGGCGAGCGGGACCGGCTGCGCGATCGGCAGCAACATGATCTGAATCCTTAACTCGTGGCCCCTCATAACGCCCAAGAGAACAGATTGGGAACAGAAGATTGTTCGGCTCGTCGATTTCGATCGCCCGGGTTGAGTATGTGGCGATGCCGGGCGACCCGTCATAGGATGGCCGGATGTGCAACCGAGCCCGATATGCCAGCGAACCCGAAACGCTTTGGGGTTCAACCGCGAAGTTGTTTAGCGAGCGCCCCCGCGACAATCGCTTCAACCCGAAGGAGCTGCGGCCGAAAAGCCGAAACTACGTCGTCCGCGAGCAGGAAGGCGACCGCTTCTGGGACGTGATGACCTGGGACGTCCTTGGCGGCCAGGCGCCCTGGCCGATGACGAACGTCCGCCAGCTCGCCCTGCCCCAGTGGCGCAGGCTCGCCGCCAAGCCGGAAAATCGCTGCGTGATCCCGCTCACCGAGTTTGCGGAGTTTACGCCCGAGAAGCACGACCTGGGCGACGGCAAGCCGCCTCTCAAAGGGGAAATGTGGTTCAGCGTCACCGACCAGCCTGTCTTCGCGGTCGCTGGCTTCTGGCAGCGCACCGCCGAGGGTGATGGTTTCACGATGGTCACATGCGATCCCAACAGCCTCGTCGCACCGATCCACCCCAAGGCGGTGATAACGATCCTCGAGCCTGAGGACGTCGATACTTGGCTACGCGGGTTCTACGACGACGTGGTGGCGCTTCAGCGCCCCTATGATCCGGCCAAAATGACCGTCCGCGGACCAGTGTTCCCGACGCGCGGCCGGGGCTGACGCCGTGTCCGGATCAAGCCGCCCTACACCCGTGGAAGACCACCTCACGCGCGTAAATCATTGGCCGGACCGACGGTGAAGCTGACTTCACCGCGCGACCTTTGAATTGCGATGCGCGCTCGACGGAACCACCCTATTTCGATCGACGGAGAGAACCCATGCCATCGCTGTTTGAGAATGCCGTCGCGTCGATCCGCATGGGGGTCGAGGATTATCGCCAGCAGGACAGCGATCGCGACGTCTCCGCAGTCAGGAACTTCTATGCGGGCGTGCTCCTGCTCGCCAAGGAAGCGTTGGTCAGAAAGGCGCCCGACGCCGATCCCAAGGATGTGATCGGCACGAGTTACAAGCCCGTGCCTGACGGTGATGGGGGCATCGCCTATGAAGCGGTCGGCGGAAAAACGATCGACTTCAACACCATCGCCGGACGCTTCAAAGATTTCGGCATGGTCATCGACCATAATGCGCTGAAAGATCTCAACCGTATCCGCAACGACATGGAGCATCATTTTACCGAAAAGACCGACGCTGCGGTGCGGACGGCGATCGCCAAGGGCTTTCCGGTCGCCGCCTCGCTCTTCCGCCAAATGGAAGAAGATCCCGCGGTCCTGCTCGGTGACATTTGGTCGGTTATGCTGGAAACGCGCGAGCTCTATGAGCATGAGCTAAAGGACGCGAAGGCCTCTTTGGCCACAGTGCAGTGGCATTCGCCAACCATCGCGGCCGCGACGCTGAAATGTTTCGCCTGCGAATCCGAATTGCTGGAGCAGCTCGATCCCGAGAACAGCGCTCAGGAGATGGTCGATTTTCGATGCCGCAGCTGTCTCGCCACACCAGACATAGCCGATATCATCGAAGCGACGATCGAGAACGCCTTTGCCTTCGACGCCTATACGTGCGCTAAGGAAGGCGGCGAGGAGGGCCCGGTCTATCAATGTCCAGCATGCGAACGCGACACCTATGTCGAGACGGAGGACAGTTGTGCCAATTGTAACGAAAGCCTTGATTACGACGCTGAATGGGCGCGCTGTTCCAACGGCATCTCCATCCAAGAATACCTCGATGGCAATGATTCCGGGCTTTGCGGTTACTGCAGCTACATTTCCGACAAGGTGATGCGTGAGTAGCGCCCTGTCTGGCGGATATGCGCGGTCGAGTTCTAACGTTTCGCAAGTCTCAGTCGTTCAAACGTAAAACTTAAACGGTTGGCGTTCCTCTCCTTTCGCCGACCCCATCGTTAATACATCACCGACCATCCTCGCAAACCGAACCGTAACGGGAAGGCCATCGTTAAAGTTACAAGAATTGTAATTTATTTTAGTTAGACCCATGATGTCGTTCAACACTGACATTATATCGGGCTGCGCATCCTTGCTTCTCATGACCGTGATGTGAAGGGGATTCGGCGTTTCAGGACCGATGTACGTATCGAGCTGAGGGACATAGCCGTTAGTCCAGAGGTAGGCGGTCCGCCGATCGAGCAACAGCGCCGTTCCACGCAGGACCGGATAGTCGCCATCTCGGAAAAGTTTGGTGTCTCCGAAAGTCGTGCGGATGCGAACGCCAATGACGTTAGTTTCGGCTGGTGCCGCGTCGACGAACGCCTGCCATTCCTCATCATTGAAGTAGGTTTGGCCGTGGATGAATAACTCGCGAGGCGGTGCTCCGTGGGTCGCCGTGTAGGTATCGAGTACCATCGTCAGCAGCCGCTTTGCAGCGTCACGCTTAAGGTGGAATTCGTAGTCGCCGGTCTTCCAAGGCCCGTTGGCGCCCCGAAACACCACCCCATCGCCTTCATTGAGAAACATCTGAGCCGCGCAGCAAGAGTGCCCTTGGGGATCATTGGGCAAGCTTTTGTAGACCATCCCTATGTAGCAAACGCCCGGCCTTACTGACGTTAGCCGCCATGGCGGTGTGGGCTGTGATTTGTAATATAGCCCAGTGGCCAGGTTCCAAGCGATAGTAGCGGCGTCTTGAGTCTTGCGTAACGGATATCCGGCGCTGTTGAGAAAGGCTTCCGGTGCAATCGTCGTCTCGCGGATGAGCTGCGTAGGTGCAATCTTGAGAAACTCTGCTTTGATCCGTCGGTGGAAGTCCGGAACGTCTTCGAAGATGTTCTCGTTGGCCTGATCGATCACGCCGGCAGCGGCTAATAGCGGCAGGCTAACTTTCAGCTTTTGTCTTTTGGAGAACGTCCCTTTCTCCATCTTCAAGCCCACTCGTTTAGAGCCTGGACGGCACCGGTCATATACGATCTCGGGCACCACCAGCATCCAGACATCGACGCTGCTTTCCTCATTACGAAGGTGCTTGTTGACCCGGTCGATGTAGAGGTGAGCAACTTTCTCGACGGCCTCGTTCAGGTTCTCGATGCGCGTGGCGCGATCAATCTCTTCGATGGTTATGGTGAGCGTTCTTACGTCATCGGGGTCGAAGGTGACACCGAAGGCCTCGTCGATGCCGGGGAAATTAGCGAGATGCAGACGGTCTGCTTTCTCGCCCTTGCCGGGTGGTGGCACGCTTACGACCGACCTCAGTTTATACGCCCACGCACGGAAGTGAGCGATGCCTTCGCGGGTGCCGACTACCCCGATCCGGATATCGCGGATCTTCTTGGGTTTGGCGTGTGGCCCATAAAGGAATAGCCCGTCTTTTGGGTGGGGGCTGCGCTGGCCACCGGCAAACTCTAGTTCGGGTTCGTGGATATGCTCAACGCGCAGCAATACTTCCGGGAACCTCATGCCTCAACCTCCTCCTCGGTTTCTGGACGGCCAAGCGTGCTCGGATCCGCTTCCTCGTCGTCGGCATCGAGGACGTCAGGTAGGGCCGTACTGACCGGTGAGGAAAAGAGGATAGGTGCCGCCTCCATAATGACCGCCGACGAGGCGGAAAGTGGAAGACTAATAAACGCCGACTCCCCCGACAGAAGCTCTAAAAACGCGAGCATGCGGCCGTGCCACTGCTTGTTACGCCACCCTTTGCAGACGCTGCGTCGAAGTCGATGCATTTTCTTAGCGTCATCGATTTCTAGGCCAGATGGTGTGCCGTTGTCGGCCGCGAACAGCACCCTCGACTTAAGTTTGAAGTGCCAGAACGGCCAAAAAGTCGGCAGGGCGGTGACGCCAAACTGCCAAATATATCCCTTGGCCGCATTGCGCAGCATCGACGAACGCCGATCTCCTTGCCGTCCCCACGGTATCCGCTGGCCTGTGGCAGCGAGTCCGGGAGAAGCGTGAAATCCGATGCTGCCGGAATAACGGTACTCGAGAAGGCCGCGCTTACGACAGAACCCAAACCATGCCTCTTTGAACATTGTGTTGATGATATTGGACGCTGGTTGACGAAGCAGCCCAAGTCGCCGCGAGCCGTGTTCGACAAACTCCACGATTGGAATAGACAGTACCGCTCGGAACCGCCCTACCCCCCCCAACGCCTCTGCGATCTCAGCTTCGTTGGCAAACGACAGGAAACCGGCAGCGTGCAGAGCAGCAGGGAACGGGAATGCTGCAACTGCCCGCTTCAGCGTCGCCTGATCCACCACGCCGCTGCTCTCGTAATAGTGGATGTCATCTGGCGCTTCGACGACACGCAGCCAGTTGGAGGTAAGGCGCTCAGGTTCGTTGACGAGCGGGATGGCACCGCGTCGGCGGAAGATTTCCCAATTGGGATCGATTACCCGTTCGTCAGAACGCGGGACCTTTTGCCGCTTGAGGGCATCGAGCAGCAGTGCCAGCCCCTCTCCCCAGCCACGCACGAAATCTACGGGAACGGCATCCCCAAGGCCTTTGACCTTCCGGAAGCTTTCGAGACGTAGCGGGACGATGAAGCGTTTATCGCCGCGCTCCTTGGCGACGTCGAACGCAATCTCTAGATCGTCTAGGACATGCGGATCTTCCAGCGTCGTATTCGTACACACCAGGAGGACTTTTGCGGCGCGATATTGCAAGGCCGCGTTGATCTCCCGTCGCCAGCGATCGCCAGGCTGCAAGGTGAGGATATCGGCAAAGACGCGGTATCCCTCCGCTTCGAGCTTGGGCGCTAGCCATAGTGCAAATTCATCATCCGTAGGGCTCGCTTTGAGCAAGAAGATGACGTCGTGCTGGGCCGGCGCTTCATCGGGCTTGGCGGACGCCGATGGCGGCGTTGGCAGAAGCCGTGCCAACACCGAGGGTAGCCCGGGTTTGGCCAATGCCTTTTTGACGGCATCCGTTACCACCGTCTCCAGCATTGTAGTGGAACCCGACCAAAGCTTGCTATGCGCACGCTCGACCTCGGGAAACTCGCGCAGAAGGGCGGCGAGATCGTCTGCACCGAAGATGTCGCCAGGCGAGATCAGCGTTGGCCCGATTATCGTCGCCAGACTGGTCTTATTGCCTGGTGTGAGCGGCACCGAGGTCGCGAGGATATAGCGTTTTGACTGCAAGCGGTCGATTGATGGCCGCTCTTTGGTCATCGTCGTCTTAAGAGCTGAGAACGGTGAGCGCTGGTAATGCTTGACCTGAAGAATGAGCGCTCCGCTTTCTGTCACGTACCGACCATCGATTCCGCCGTCAGGCCCTTCAGTGAACGCTTCGAGACGAACATCAATGGCGCGCCCGATCAGGTCACGGGCTAAGCTTTCAAACTCGGTGTGAGATAGCTTAGAAAAATCATAATCCATGGGGCATGGAAGACGGTGTTTTCCACCATCGTCAAGCCTTGGCCGAAGGATAGCGCCGCCGCCACGTCGCCCAGAGGGCGGACCAAATTATAGGACGCCCTCGCAGGCGCGTTCGCAGAACCGCTCGCGATCGCGGACATGTTCAGCCACCATGCCGATTGAAGTATGTCGGCTGTCTTCGCGCATCTTGAACAGATTAGCGTTTTACCGCCCTGCTTCAGTGAGGAACCGGGCTCTAAGCGAGTGGCCGGAAAATAATCCGGGGGCTCAGGCTGCCTTTTGCGCGGGAGTTTTCGCCATCAGCGTCACACCTTGTGCGCTCATCGGTCCGGCTGTCATCCGCCCCTGCGGTGTCAGCTTCCGGAAGACTGGCCCCTCTTCGATTCCGGCTTTAGCCAACCAGGCGCGACAATGGCGAACTGGCTCGAGCCGACGACCATCCGGAATGGCGACGCTTTGCCCCTGCCCTCTTGGTCAGTCTTCGATGTTGGCCCCTGCACCAGCAGGCCGCGCGTGCCATCAGACACAGGGCCAACCGTAATCGCTACCAGCTCGGGGCGGCGAAAGGCACCGGCCACGCCGATCGCGCCCGGTCGCGGTATGAGCGCAGATCCTCGCCATCGATCGTGTGCAGCGTATCGTGCAGCACGTCGCCATCGGCAGGACGCTTCTTGGCGGCTGGATCGTCGCGCTTGTCGCGGCGCATCGCGCACATCGCCGTGTCCAGCCGTGCCGCATCCGCCGTGGTTGGGCGAATCGACGCCGGCCGCGGAACGTCCAAGCGGTCTCGCCGAAAGCTCCCGCCCTCCCCGCGCCCGCTGCGGCCGTTGCGGTACGAATCCGGTTTCGGCGAGCAGCGTCAGAAACGCGGCAACAATCGCAGGTATTGCCGGCGACGGCTGGTAGCAGTTCTCCGCACACCAGGCGTAGAAGTGTCGGAAGGCGGATTGGCATGCCCTAAGCGTCGCTTCGGAGGATGCGCGGGGAACTCTCGACGAGAAGTATGATCCGCTGCTTGCATCCTTGCAAGCAGGTTGCTTGCATACAAATAGCACTCCCGAAAGCGGACTCGCAAGCAGCCGTAAAAGCGCGTGCGCAAGCGCAAGCAAAAGCGCTAGCGCAAGCGCAAGCGCAATGGCTGACGCAATTGCAAGTGCAAGCGATTGGCCGAGCGCAAGCGCTTGATAGTAGCAAGCTATAGCGATATTGACTGCGAAAGCGCATGCGCTAGCAATGACGCAAGCGACTGCGCAGTTCTGATGGGGGGCTCCATGTCCGTAATTTCGATCGGCAATCCAAAAGGCGGAGCGGGTAAAACCACACTTGCGCTAGTGCTCGCGGACCAGCTCCACGAGAACGGAGTCAAGACAGCCGTCATCGATGCTGATCCGAACGCGATCATAGCCAAGTGGGCTGCGAAGCGAACCCAGGCGGGGAAGGGCGTCCCTTACACAGTCGTCCCCCGACCGACCGAAGGCGAGATGATTCAAACAATCGAGCGCCTGTCTGAGACGCACAGCATCGTTATCATCGACCTCGAGGGTGCCGCCTCACGAATGACGTCGCGCGCTCTCGCAAGGTCACACATGGTCCTCATCCCGTTCAATCAATCGCCGGTTGATGCAGAACTCGCGGCTACGGCGGTCGCACTTATCGAGGAAGAAAGCGAAGCGCTTGGCCGCCGAATCCCGTATCGGTTGGTACGTAGCCGAGACAGCGCAGCGATTGCGACGAAGACGTCCAAGCGCATTGCCAGTGCGATTGAAGAGGCCGGGCTGCCGACACTGAGCGTGGGCCTGGTCGAGCGGGCCGCCTACCGGGACATATATGAGTTCGGTGCGTTGCTGCGGGAGTTAAGTCCGACCGAAACATCAGGCCTCCCCAGGGCCAAAGAGAACGCGCAAGCCTTGGCTGAAGCCGTGATCGAAGCACTGCGAGTGGAGTACAAGGCATGAGCAACTTCGGGTTTAAAAAACCGGGGACAAGCGGAGAAGATACTAAGAGGCCGGGTCTCGATCTCGAAGGCATCCCGACAGGACCAATCGCGCTGGATCCTGCGAAGGAGCGAGAGGCGGTGCAAAGGGGTGAAGCGCTTGGCTTCACCGATCGCGGTCAGAATGAGGACACTCAGAAGGGCAGGGGGCGCCGCCGACAGAAGCCTCCAGCCACGCCAATGGAGGTCATCTATGTCCGCGCGCCCAAAGAACTGGCGGAGTGGTTCCAAAACTACACCGACGCCCAAGGTCACAAGGCATACTGGCAGTCGATCCAGGACATGCGGGATCTGATCGAACGACGGCGTGACGCCGGCACGGAACGACAGCCGCAGGAATGAGCCGTTAGAAGGGGCTGACGTTGACGACGCCCTCGCACGTGATCGCGTCCAAGCAGGCAAGCACCGGCTAAAGACGCCGGCTAGCCGAGAGCACGAAGATCGGGTGACAATGACGCAATCAAAACCGCAGGCACCTTCGCAAGACCACCACTTCATACCAAAATTCCTTCTGCGCGCGTGGGCAGGCGACGATCGAAAGGTAGCGTGTTGCTGGCCCCGTGATGACGGGATAGTTCGACAGGGACGCCTCAGCCCGAAAAGCTTCGGTTATAGAACGCTGCTCTATACCACCCAGGGCTTGCCGCCGGAGCATGCCCAACAAATGGAAAATAATTTCTTCAAGAAGCTCGATGAGCGAGCAGCCAATGCCCATCAGCTTTTAGTGGCAGGGCGCGTCGGAGAGCTGACCGACGCCATGGTTTTAGGGTGGGCGAATTTCGTCATATCGCTTTGGTTTCGCACACCCACCGACATTGATGGTCTGGGAAAATTCGTGGATGCTTTCAAGGATCCGGACTTCAGCGAGGCCAAGTTAGGAATGGCGACACCGGAGGCGCTTCCCGATGGCGCCTATAGTGCGCTTCAGATGGAAGCGGTCCGCGAGGCGATCTATGATCCGGCGTTGAACCAAGCGCTTGTAGACATGAATTGGTATTCGCTCGAGAAGGACACCTCACGCCGCTTCATGATCTCGGACTGGCCCACGCACACGGCTCAGAACCTACCGTTTCTTGGGCACCCCAACTCGTATATCGCGATGCCGATTTCACCGAGGCGCATCTTCATCGCCGCAGCGTCGGACACTTTCATTTACGAGGTGCTTAATACGCCCCAGGCGTTTTTGGTCGATCGTGTAAATGAAGGGATTGTCGCTCATGCCAGGCACTTTGTCGGCTATGCCGAAGAGGGAGAAGTTCCGTTCATCAAAAGCCATTTTGCAAGCGCGCCACGCCCATCCGTCGCGGTCACTATTCGGAATTGAGTGCGAACGTCGATAAGCCGATCAAGCTTCCGCTTTTGTCCCGGATGCTTGGGGGATGGAGGTTAGGTGTAAGGCTACTGCCGCTCCACCATGCTGGTTGATAGCCGATGCGATCGACTTGGCGTCCGACTTCTCAATCGCGGCGACTTTTACGCGCTCCAGGGCAGCGAGTAGAATAGGCCGGCCAGCGTCGCGTGCCGCGATTTCTGCGGCCTTTGCTTGCTCGTCGAGTTGAGCAAGCTCCGCGAGTAGGGCCTTCTTGCGCATTTCAATGGTCGGGAGATCGGCTAGTTTAGAAGGCGAACGCGGCATTGGCTTGTCTCCTGGAGTGGGCTGAACCAGCTGGCATGATGTCGGGGGACGGCGAAGATTGCTAGTGATTTTGATAGAGCCTGATCGCTTAAATCCCAAACAAACAGCGCGCGTCGAAGGCGCACATTTGAGGATCATCGACGCGATCCAAGAAGGGCTGATGTTCTGATGAGGGGACCTACGGCAGACAGTTGCCCCGGCTCCGCGTCTGTGAGAAGATGCAGGGTGCGGGTATGGTTTGGAAGACCGATGAGGATAGTAGCGAAGGGATGGCAGGATATGCCTTATGGCACCAATGTCGGCCCTTGGTTTATGACGTTCCGCTGCTCGGGGCTTGAGAAATGAAGGTTACGGTCCGGCTGAGTGATGACCTTACCGCAGAGATCGATCGGATCGCCGCGGCGAATGGGCAGACGCGTAGTAGCTGGATCACCAAGGCGTTGACGATTGCGGCGGTCTCCCCAGACAGCCAAGACGTGCCGGTCATGCCGGTGCAGGGCAGGGGGCACCCGGACGACTACATCCGGGTGACGGTCCGACTTAACCGCAGTGAGATGGAGGCCATCGACACCGTTGCTGCACCGATGCGACTGACGCGGAACGAATGGATCAAGCGCACAATCCGTTGGCAGCTTTGGGACAAGGCGGCGCTGCTGCGGCTTGCGCCAGTCACTCAGACCGAGATCGGTAAAGTGCGTAAGCAGGTCCTGGCGATCGGTCGAAACATCAACCAGGCGGTCCACGCGATGAACGCCGCCAACCAGCCGGAAAGCTCCCTCGACATTGCTCGGATCGCGGGTACGTTCCTTGAGACCTGCGGCGACTTGCGGTCGCTTTTAATCGAGGCCCGGCGCTCGCTGGCTTCATCCATTGGTGGCGAGATCGGCTACTGGACCCGCAGGGATAAAGGGCAGGGCCAGTGAGTTTCCGGTTCTCGTCCGGTACGATGGACTCGATGGCTGGCGTTTTCGCGCCGCCCAAGAAGTACCGCATGGGATCGGGTGGGGGCAGCGCGAAGGGCCCGAAGGCCGGAGGCACGATCCTCGGCATGGCCGTGGCATCGATGTTCCCCAAGCCGGCATCATCGACGGGATCCCGTGCGAGCAGTCAGACGAAGGACGCGTTCGGGGGAGGGTCACACACCCGCGTGAACAACCGTGCGGTGATGGCTGCGGAGCGCACGTCGCGTCGCGTTCCTGAGGCGGTAGTACGGGTCACAGGACGACAGCATGGTGGCGGCCATGTGCTTGCGAACTTCGCGTACATCAGTCGCCTGGGTCACGGCGACGAGAAGGAACTGGGTCTCGAAACGAGTGAGGGCGAGATCCTTCGGGACGGCCGTGAGATGCAGTTGCTCGCCAAGGAATGGAACGATTGGGAGATGGACGGCGATGCACGTCGCAAGGGTGCGACGTCGCTTTCCATGATTCTATCGATGCCCACGGGCACCGATCCCGAGCGTCTCAAAGGTGCGGCCCTGGACTTCGCCAGGGAAGAATTCGCGAACCGCTCCTGGGTCGCTTCGCTCCACGTTGATCGCGATCACCCGCACGTCCATCTCACCATTGCACGCCGCGATCATGACGGCCGGCGCTTCCATCCCAACCGCGATGATCTGTTCCGCTGGCGCCAACGCTTCGCCGAGAAACTCCGCAATCGCGGCATCGAGGCGAACGCTACACCGGCCAGGGCGCGGGGTATCGACCCCAAACATGAGCCGATCGCCGCTGTAAAAATGCGTGAGAAGGGGCAGGTCCCGCAGATCGACAAGAGCCGCATGGCACGTGTGCAACGTCTCCGCGAGCAGGGTGTCGAAGACCCGGTCTTTGCTATGCTGGCGAACCGGCAGGCAGCGATCCGCGCCACCTACACTCGCTCGATCACCGAACTATCCGCGTCGCCCTCTGCTGCCGACCAGCTCGTTGCAAAGAGCCTGGAACGGTTTGTCGAGACAATGCCGCCGCCCGAGCCCAACTCAGTCAGGGCTATGCGCCTCGCAAGCGAGAAAGACGCGGAGCCCGTCGTCGCCGCGCCTGTCCGCGCGCCTATTCGTATCCCCGACGTATCGGCATCTCGCGTTGATACCGGCATCGATAGATTACAGGCGTTGCATGACCGGCTCACCGCGACTGCCACGCCGGACGCTCCGACAAAGTCGTCAAGGGACCAGCGCCAGCGGGGAGCGGTCCCTCCGGACGACGTGGCAACGTCAATACGCGAGATCGTAGAGAAGAACCGCAGCGCTCCCCGAAAGGATGAGGATCCGGATCAGGCCGGTACGCTGAGTGATCGGATGCGATCCATCACCGAGAAGATCAGCGGGCCTGCTGAGCCCACCGACTTCACGAGGGCTCACGAGATCATACGTCAGGCCGAGGAGCGCAACCGGGAGCGGCTCGACCGCGATCGCACAAAGGACAGGGACGGACCAGACCGATGAGTTCCGATGCTTCTGCTGTTGCGCTGGCGGCCCTGATGGACGCTGTATCCTTGCTCCGAGGGGAGGTGGCGGCGCTCGCCAGGAGCAATGCTCGGATTGAGGAAACTCAGCTGGATATGCAGCGTCGCCTAGACGTGATCGACACCGGCCTGGCTCCCATCGCGAACCTCTTACCATTCCAAGAAGCGATCCTTGCTAGCACTGTCGAAGGAAGCGCCGCCACCCACAAATGGCTCGGCCTGGTTGCACCGGTCCTGGACAGAATCGCCGATCAGTCCGATCACAGCCGCGACGCGATCAGCGCGCTTCATCAGGATGTCCTCCGGACTCAAGAGGCCGCCGAAACCGGTCAGAGGCGCGCCGCCAACATCGCTTCTGGCCTAGAGGTTATCGCGGAGCAATTGACCGCAGCCGTCGCCGAGAGCCGCAAGCAGCAAAGCGCGGATTTTGCGACAACCGGCGAGCTTATCAGTTTCACGCGTGCGGCCGTGTTGGGCCATCCGGCGCCACTGCCAGTCCACCTCGAAGACAACACGATGTTGGAGCGGTTCATCCTGGACCAGCCGGCCGACCTTACCTCCAACGACCGCGCCTTGGTCGACTGGCGAAACGCGCTCGCTGCCGTCAGCACCGAAGATCTGATTACCCTTCTTGTGAAGCAGCAGACACCATCCCCGACCGACACAGCGCAGACGCGCCTCCTCCGGTATCGCCTTGTGGCAATCACGCGAGCCAAGATCGAAGAGCGCGGAGCGGTGCCGCCTGCGCGATCCACGACGACGCGGGCGACAGACCGATCGGCAGCGACCGGCTTTGAACGATCACAGGAGCTTGCCGAGCTATGGCGAGCAGGAGAAAGCGCGGCACTGTATGCCGAGCCCGAACTGGCCGGCGCGGTCGATGTTTTCGACGCCTTGGAGAGCAAGATGGGCCTGTCCGAGAAGGATGACGCGCCGCCCGAGCTGAAAGCGCTCCATCGCGACTTAGCCAAGCGCATCGGACTAGGCGAACGGCCCAAGCTCGGGGACGGCCGACCTGCCGAGCAACGTGAGCGTGGAATCACGGTCGAGCCCAGCAAAGATCGCTAGCGCGACGGTCGCCGCTGAAGCCCGGCCTCAGACCTGCGCCCACGCGTGCGAGATCAGTGAGGAACTCTGCGAAGGCCACTCCGACATCCATGTCGTAAAACGGAAGACTAGAGGTGTCGTCGAAGCGATTCAGCCAGTCCCGAACTCGGCGTCGCAGGATAGGGGAAACCGGCAATCGCAGCGCATCGAGTCGTAGGGAAGGTTGGCGTGACCGTGTCGAACTTCGAGTCACCTGTCGCGGCCGACATCCTTGCGTTGCGGCTTTTCGCCGAAATCTCTCGAGAATCGAGTCCCGGCGGATAGGAGGCTTCATGTTTACGGGGCCTTGAATAATGCCAAAAATGTAATTATGTTTTTGGCATGCCAACGCGCTTTACGTGGAACGCCGCGAAGGCCGAAAGCAATCTGAAGAAGCATAAAGTCAGCTTCGAGACCGCTGCGCGAGCGTTCGCTGATCCGTTCGCCTTGAGCGAGCAGGATCGAATAGAAGGTGGCGAACAGCGCTGGCAGACCATCGGCCTCGTGGAAGGGCATCTCCTTCTCCTCGTGGCTCACACCGTCGCCGAAGAGGGCGACAATGATGAATATGTCGAGGTCATCCACATCATATCGGCCCGGCGAGCCGAACGGACGGAAAGGAAGTGGTATGAAGAAGAACGGCGATGATATCGTTCGCTTCGAGCTTGATCCGGGCAATCTGCCCCCGTTGAGCGAGGCGCAGAAGGCCGAGCTGGTCACATTGGAAGCGATGCCGGATAGCGAGATCGATTATAGCGACGCGCCGGCGTTGCCCGAGGAGTTCTGGCAGAACGCCCAGCGCGGCCGCTTCTATAAGCCGATCAAACAGCAGGTGACCGCCCGTCTCGACGCCGACGTGCTTGCTTGGCTGAAGTCGGCCGGCAAGGGCTATCAGGCTCGCATGAATGCGATCCTACGTCGCGAGATGCTGGCAACCGTCAAACAGCGGCGCCGCGCCTGAGATGGCCATCGAACCCTTCGTCCTGATCGTGGCCGACCACGACAACCGCATCTTCTCGGTCGAAGGGCCGATGGTGGATGACAATCCCTGGTCCAAGCCTGTCGTCGACGCGCAGGAGGGCGGCAAGCGCGACATTAGGTGTTTCGTGCCGGGAGGACCAGCTCGGCACGACGTCGACATTGCGGCGCGCGAGTATCAGCGGGAGTACGATTACACGCGTGTCGATCCCGGCTCCATCGTTCGCCGCACGCTCTGGTAGGAGCGGGTGGTCTCGGCGCGCCATGCTCAAACGAAAGATCTGACGCGTTTGTCACGCGACGCGGATCATTTGGCGCATCGGCCTGAACAGCGGGAAAAGTGAGCCGGCTCTATGTCATCGGCAACGGTTTCGACCGGTACCACGGCATCCCGTCCGATTATCGCGATTTCGCGGCCTACCTGCGCGATGCCGATCCAACGACGTTCCGGATAGCAGAAGAGTTTCTCCCCGTAGGTGGCAACGGATGGGCGGATTTCGAGCAGCGTCTTGTGGAGTTCGATGAGGATCAGGCGATCGACTATGCCTCGCAATTTCACAGCGACGAGCGCCACGGGGATTTCCAATACGAGCTTCAGCAGATCGCCGAGGCCCTATCGACAAGACTGAAGACCCATTTCACCGATTGGGTGCGCGGCCTGCACATCCCCCAGCGCCCTGAGGTCGGCCGCCCTCTCACGATCGATCCGAGCGCTCGATTCCTGTCGTTCAACTACACGAGCACACTCAGACGGGTATATGGCGTTCCGCCCTCGCGCATCCTGCATATCCATGGCTCGATCGAGCGAGCGAATGAGGATCTTGTTCTCGGACATGGCTGGGAACGCGAGCCCGAAGACAGTCGCAACTTCGGGACGGAAGGGCCAGACGACGACTGGCGCATCCGCGACGGGATCTCCTACATCGACGACTTCTTTGCGGCCACATTCAAGCAGACCGACGATCTGATCGCTCGCAATTCCGGCTTCTTTGAAGCGTTAGGAGACATCTCTGAGGTGCTCGTGATGGGGCACAGCCTCGCCCCCGTCGATGCAGCCTATCTCTACGAGATCGAGCGCCGGACCGATCCGAATGCCCTTTGGACGATTAGCGTCTTCAACGACCTGGAGCTGCGCGAACAGCGCTTGGCAAGCCTCGGGATCCCCGCTCAGCGCTTTCGATTTTTGCCTATGGATCGCATGTGATCCGAGCACCGCGGAATCGTCGTGTCGGACAGCTCGCACAACTTACAGCCACATAGACGATGTCCTACCATCAGGCTCGCCAACTCTCCGCTTAAGGTTATAGTGCGTTGAGTGCGGGGAGAGGCAAGCGGTTGGACGCGGACACGAAAGCAAAGCTTCTGGCGTCGATGCACGCGGGTCGGCTTGTCGTCGTGTGCGGCGCAGGCCTCTCGATGGCAGCGCCCAGCAGTTTGCCGGCCGCCTGGCGCGTCTCTGAGGCTAGCTTCGACAAATATGTGATCGAGACGGATCCGGCATGCGATCCAGCTATGCGGCACGACCTTGAAGCGTTCGCGCAGTATTTTGCGGACCTCCACACTCTGCATTCCGTGTTTATTGAAAGCTTAGTGCCGTGGCACATGTTCGTGAAGCCGCCGAACAAGGGACATGCCGCAGTTGCAGACTTCCTTGTAACCCGAGCAGCGGCAGCCGCCTTGTCAGCGAACTATGACATGCTGATCGAGCAGTCCGCAGTCGCGAACGGCTTCGACTTTCAAAATTCGTTGGATGGAGATGAGGCCACGGCGCGAGTCCGGACCCAAAGTCCGCTGTTGAAATTCCACGGCTGTGCCACGCGCGATCGACCGGCTACAGTATGGGCGCCGTCGCAGCTGCTTGAACAACCGATCGCCGATCGCATCGAGAAAAGTAAGACGTGGATGGCGGCTAACCTTCGCCAGAAGGATCTCCTCGTGGTCGGCTTTTGGTCAGACTGGGCGTACTTGAATGACCTTCTGGGCTCGGTTCTAGATGGCATCTCGCCACTCTCCGTCACCGTTATCGACCCATCGGATGAGGCAAATCTGAAGGCCAAAGCAGAGGACCTGTGGGCGCTTGCTCACGGGCCCCAGGTCGAATTCACGCATTTGCAGGAGTCGGGCGCGGAGGCGCTCGCTGAGCTTCGAAAAGCTTTCTCTCAGAACTATCTCCGCGGGATTCTTGCCGCTGGCAGGCCTGCGTTCGAAGCAGCGCTTGGAGCAGCTTGTAACCCTGCTTGGCTCGAGCCGCCTGATTTCGATAACGAGACGTTGTATGGCCTGCGACGCGATGCCGAGGGTGTCCCGGCTGGGCAGCCAGCTAGCCGATCAAGGCCCAGCCAATGCGAAGTGGTAGGAGTTTTCCATTTGCTGCTGAGGCAGGCTGGAGCCACGCCGATGGAACTAGGCTACGATCTCGGCGGCAGGTCAATTCGGGTCCTAAACGGTGCCGGAGCGGTACTCAGCCAGCTGCGAACGAGATTTGTTGAAGCACCGGCGGTCGCTCCGACCGACGTCGTTGTCGCGGCGGGCGCGATCAGTCTGCCTCTGCCGGGGAGCGTGGTCCGCCCAGGAACCGCTGGCAGCTTCATCCGCCCTGCAGCTATGGGCAACTGGTACGACCTCGAAGGCGCACGCGCGGAATTGGCCGTCTGATGGATATTGGGACACAATCCGAGATTTTCCTCCGTGAGGCAGGATACGCTACCTGGCCCTGGACGGGTGCGTCACCGCCAATCATATGCTTTGAAAATGCAACCTTGGTCGGGTTCGTACATGTTTTCGGTACTGCTCGGGACCTTCTCGATGGTTGGGAAATGGCGCAGCAGCAGGTGCTTGCACGCCACGCCGCTGGCCTGCGTGCGGCAGGCACAAAAGCGTGGAACGTTTATTCGGTCTTTTTGACCTCCGAACTCGCCCCGAAGCTGCAGCGGTCGGTCGAGAAACTGGAAGAGAATTTTAGCCTCACGCGTAAAATCGCCCGGACCGGTGTCCAGACGACGGAAGACCTTTCGAACGTGCTGATGTCACTTGGACCGATTAGATCTCAGCCGCTGCTTGAGAATGCTGACATAGCTGATCGGCTGCGCGCGCGGGCGAAGGATGTACCTGTCGATGCGCTGAACGCATTTCTTGGCGATCTGTCTCCGCAAAATGTGGTCGAGATATTGGGCAGCCCCGCATGAGGCTCGATTATATCGAAGTTTGCGGATTTCGGGGCTTTCGTGAGAAAGTTCGTGTGGACTTCGGTGCGGGCTTCACCGTCCTCACCGGGCGGAACGGGGTCGGCAAAAGCACGCTGTGTGATGCGGTAGAGTTTGCGATCCTAGGCGAAATCTCGAAATACACCGTCGAATCCGCCGCAAAGGAAACGGTCCGTGACTACCTATGGTGGCGGGGCGAGGGATCGCCGAACGAATATTATGTGACGGCATCGTTCCTTGGAGACGACGACAAGCCTTTCACGATCACGCGCTCTCGCGATGGCGGCGCAGACAAGACGCCGGACGAAATACAGGCCTACCTCTGCCAAGGGGCCGCGCCGGATGACCCGCTCCGGCAGCTCTGCAAGACATCAGTAATCCGAGATGAGTGGATCGCCAGCCTCAGCCTCGATCTCAGTGAAACTCAACGCTTCGAACTCGTTCGGGCAGCACTTGGTTCTGTCGAGGGCGCGGATCTAGCCTCCAAGGCGAAGTCGGTCGTCACGCTGGCAGAGGCCGCCTGTGAGCGCGTCGAGGCGTCGTACACCCAGGCGCGGTCGCTCCTGCAGGGGGGGCTGGTTCAACTTTCCGAAGCCAACGACGCCGCGAACCAAAGCACCGACGTATCGGCGGCGATGGCGTCCTCGACCGGGCGGTTCCCTCCGAAACTGGAGAGCTCGCTCAGCGGCTGGACGTCGCTCAGCGCAGCCTTCCCGGCCGCCGGCGTCGGCTCGAAGGATTGGGCCTCGCCGCTTTCGAAGGTCACGAAGTCAGGGCGCATCAGAACGCGTACCACTCGCCCGTAGCGGTTGCCCGCAGACAGAGCGCGAAAGAGGCCCTGGATGCAGCCACCGCTGCGTTCAATCGACTTGGCGCGGAAACCGAGATCGCCATACGCGCCTATGAGGTTGAGGCGACGGCGAGCGAGATCGCCGCGTCACTCTCTATCCTTGTCGAACACGGTGAGGCGTTAGGCCGTCATGACGATCGCTGCCCACTTCGCGCGGCTGAACGGACCGATACTGAATTCGCTGAGGGCATCGCCCGCGCCCGGGCACGGATCGATGGCCTCGCTGCTGGAGTCAATCAAGCGCGAGAGGTTCTCGCTATCGCTCGGCAGGCGAGTGCTGAAGCAGAAAAGCAGATGGCCGAGGCGCGGACCGTTTGGGACGGGAACGAGCAGGAGCTTCGCACCCTTCGCGCGCGCGAGGAGGCTCACATCGAGATTTTCGAGCGCTATGGGATCACCCCGACCAACGCGGCAGATCCAGAGGCTTTGGACCATGAACTTCGGGCGGAACGTGAGCAGCTTGTTGAGCTCGAGCGGGCGCTCCAGGCCCTGGAAGCGTCGCGCGCTGTGGATGCGCTGACGTCCGTGGATGCACGCGTAGCGATCTTGCGGCGACAAGCGGATGCATCCGCCGACGAGTTGGCGCGAGCTCAACGCGCCCTGGCATCAGCTAAGTCGCTTGAGAAGAGTGTCCGGCGTTCTTCCGGCGAGATCGTTGATGAAAGGCTGGCTCGGATTAGTCCGCTCCTCAACGAAATCTATCAAAGGCTTCGTCCGCACGCCAACTGGCGCAGCATCGATTACAGCATCCGTGGCGACGTCCGACGATTTCTCAGCCTCAAGGTCGGTGACGACCTTAATCCCCAGTTCGTTTTCAGCAGCGGACAACGTCGGGCGGCCGGACTAGCCTTCCTGCTATCGGTCCATCTTGCGAGGCCGTGGGCTCGGTGGACCACACTCATGCTGGATGACCCCGTTCAGCACATTGATGATTTCAGAGCGCTGCAGCTAGTCGAGGTGCTTTCCTCGTTGAGGATGGCTGGCCGACAGGTTGTGGTAGCGGTCGAAGATGAGGCGCTCGCCGATCTGCTGTGTCGCAGATTGCTCAGCTCGCCGGAGCAAAGTGGCCGTAGGTTCACGATCGACTTCGATGAGAGCGGCGCCGCTGCGGTGATCACACGCGCAGAGATTCCTTCCATGCTTCCCGGCATTCTACGCCAGTTCGACGGGGTCCAGGCGTCTGCGTGATACGGAAAGCAAGGCTGCGTAGGCAGAAAAATCTAAGGTTTCCGACTGTCAGCGGCTTCAAAAAGAAGCCGCAGCGCCGCTGTCACTTTAGCGAAACGGGCCCTGTCAAACCCTGACGTTCTTCCGTTGCGATCAACGCTTCGGAGAAGGTGATGTAGCGGGCAGTCCTTTCCAGCTCGGTAGAGACTTCTGCGCCGGTTATGATCTTTGGCGTTGATGCCAACTGCCCGTTGGATCCGATCCTAACGTATAAAGCATCTTGCTTGCGACGGTCCTTTTTCCCGCCCGCAATCGCTACCGCGCCCTTGTCGGGGACCGGTGAGAGGATGTTCGAAAACGTACGCTAAGGCGCGCGGCCTGTAGGGGCCGGGCCTAGTGGGAAACCGTCAGGCCGGCTTTAGGCACTTGCGGAGGAAAACGCGGACATTGTCGCGAGGGGATTTGTCGAGCGTCCCAAATACCTCGTATCCAAGCTTCTCGTAGAAGCCGCGGGCCTGAAACGTGAAGGTGGTCAGCCATGACCCGACGCACCCGCGCTCAATCGCGATCTCTTCCGCTGATGCCATCAACTGAGCGCCGAAGTCCTGTCCTTGCAAAGAAGCCGGCACAACGAGATAATCGACAAATAGCCAGTCATAAACAGTTTTGCCCCACAGCCCCCCGATGACGGCCCCATCATCGCTGTTGAGGGTGATGGCAACAGGCTGCGGGTCAGCAGGGTAGCCGTTTTCGGCATTAAATTGTGCCAGAGGGTTCAAGATAGCGTCCCGGATCAAGTCCGTAGGAGCATCACATACGGTTAGAACGGCCTTCATGTTGATCCTGTCTTCCGAGTAGCAGTCGGTTCTTCGCCAAGAAATCGGGCAGCATTTGGGCGACCGCTTTCGGACGCGTTGCAATGGCACCCCTGCGGCGTGAATTGGGCGACGGCCGTCCGACCGTTTTGGCACCTACCGGGCGCGTTGGACGAGGAGCTTCTCGCCATCGGGCCTGATCTCCCCTTTTGGCGTGACGTGTCGGTAGAGGGTCTGGCGTGTAATTCCGAGCTCGGCGCACAGCTCGGCGACCTTTGTCTCCGGCTTGCTCATAGCTGCCTGTGCGAGGCGCAGCTTGGCTGGCGTCATCTTGAACGGACGCCCGCCATGTCGACCGCGTGCGCGTGCGGACGCCAGACCGGCTCGGGTATGCTCGATGATCAGTTCGCGCTCGAACTCGGCAAGGCCGGCGAAGATCGCGAACACCAGGCGGCCGTTGGCGGTGGTGGTGTCAATCGACGCGCCTTCGCCCGCCAGCACCTTCAACCCGATGCCGCGCTTCGTCAGGTCGCCGACCGTGTTGACGAGGTGGCGCAGATCTCGCCCTAGCCGGTCGAGCTTCCAGATGATGAGCGTGTCATCGCGACGCAGCGCCTTCAGGCAGGCGTCCAGCCCCGGCCGCTTGTCGAGCCGGCCCGACGCAGAGTCCTCATAGATATGGTCGGGATCGACGCCAGCCGCGATCAGCGCGTCGCGCTGAAGATCGTGGACCTGGCTGCCGTCCGCCTTGGACACCCGCGCGTAACCAATTTGAGTTGTCACATATACGTCCGTCTGCGTGACGGAGCTGCATTGCCCGTCGATCGATCGCCATAATGTCACATAACCCGTCTTGTGGTCTATGCTCCTTGAACAGGGCTGCTTGCCTGTTGCGTGACGAACAGGAAGCCGATGCCGTCCAGGACCATATTGTCGCCCGCGCAGCGTAGCGCGATCTTCGATCCGCCTGCCGATCGGGCAACGATCGAACGGCTCTATACGCTCGGCCCCGATGACCTCGGACAGGTGGCGCGGCGCCGGCGCGGACCGAACCGGCTCTGCTATGCGGTGCAGCTCTGCTACCTGTATCATCCGGGACGGAGCCTGCTGCCGGGTGAGGCGGTGCCTGCGGCTATGCTGTCGCTGCTCGCCGACCAGATCGGTTGCCGAACCGACGACTTCGCCGACTATTCTGCGCGCGCGACGACGCTGCGCGAGCATCGTGCCGAGGTTGAAGCGTATCTCGGTCTGCGTGCCTTCGACCGAGCAGAAGCGCGATTGATGCTGGCGCTGGGATCGGAGATCGCCACTTCGACCGATCGTGGCGATGCAATCGTCGCTGGCATGGTCGATCGCCTGCGGCTCGACCGGATCGTGCTGCCCGCGGCATCGACGCTGGAACGGCTCGCCCTCATCGTGCGGGCGCAGGCACGCAAGGCCGCGCATGCCGGACTGATCCGCGACTGCCCGGCCGATCAGGAAGCAGCGCTCGAACGCCTGATCGCATCGGACGACAATGGTCGCACCCGGCTTGGACGGATACGCGAATGGCCGGAAGCACCATCGGCGTCGAACCTGAAAGGCATCGTCGAGCGGCTCGACACGGTGCGCGGCATCGAGATCCCAGCCGATCGGGCGCGGCGCATCCATGCCGCTCGCTATGCCGTTATCGCACGGACCGCTGGCATCGTCACCGCGCAGCATCTGCGCCGTCTCGAACGTCCGCGCCGGCTCGCGATGCTCGTTGCAGCTATGATCGAGATGGGGGCGGCGCTGACCGACGCGGCACTGGTGATGGTCGAGAAGATGGTGGGTGCGCTGTTCCGCCGCGCCGATCGCACCCGCTCCGACCGGCTGCTCGGGCAGGCGCGGCTGCTGAAGGATACGGCACGCTTCCATGCCCGGCTTGGCCGGCTGCTTGTCGATGCTCGCGCGAGCGGGCGCGACGCCTTTCGCATGATCGATGACCGGGTGGGCTGGGATCAGCTCGAAAGCAGCATCCGCTTCGCCGAGGATCTGACGTGCGCGGCCGATGACGGTCTGGAGGAAGTGGTCGAGCGCTACTCTGCCGTGCGGCGGTTCGCTCCGACATTCCTCGCCGCCTTCACCTTCCGCACCGCGCGGTCGGGTGATCCGCTGCTCAGCGCGATCAAGGCTCTACGGACGATGTACCGCGACGGCCGCTCGGTCCTGCCGAAGCGCGTGCAGACCAGCTTCATTAAGCCGCGCTGGCGCAAGGTCGTGCAGCCGGCCGAAGGGACGATCGACCGCCGCACTTACGAGATCGCCGTGATCGTCCATCTGCGCGAACGGCTCGGTTCGGGCAGCATCTGGGTGGACGGCAGCCGCGCCTATCGCACGCTCGACGATTACCTGTTGCCGGTGCCCGCGTTCGAAACGATGCGCGCCAATGGCAATCTGCGCTTGGCCGTGTCGTCTGGTTTCGCCGATTGGTATGAGGATCGTCGCACCCTGATGAACTAGCGTATGACCGAGGTGGAACGCGCAGCCGCGACCGGCGAGCTGGTCGACGTGACGATTGAGCGCGGTCAGTTAGTAATTTCGCCGATCCGTCGAACGCCATCCAACGACGTCGAGGCACTGAAGGCCCGGCTCTACGCGATGCTGCCGCGTGTCCGGGTCACCGACCTGCTGGTGGAGGTCGCCGCATGGTCGGGCTTCGCCGACCGTTTCGTCCATGCTCGCAGCGGCGAGCCGGCCTCCGACCAGTCCGCGCTGATGGGTACGATCCTCGCCGATGCGACCAACCTGGGCCTCGGGCGCATGGCAGAAAGCTCGCGTGGGCTGACGCTGTCCCGCCTGCGCTGGACGGCGGAACGGCATGTGCGCGACGAAACCTATCTGTCGGCGCTGGCGGCGATCGTCGATTGCCACACCGAGCATCCGCTCGCCCAGGTCTGGGGACCGGGCGACACATCGTCGTCGGACGGGCAGTTCTTCCGTGCCGGCGGTCAGGGCGAGGCGCGCGCCGATCGCAACGCCCGCTATGGCACCGATCCCGGCGTGCTGTTCTACACCCATATCACCGACCGCTTCACGCCATTCCACACCAAGGTCATCGCAGCCAATGCCGGCGAGGCCGCGCACGTCCTCGATGGCCTGCTCGACTATGAAAGCGAGCTGATAATCCGCGAACATGCGACCGACACGGCAGGGGCGGTCGATCATGTCTTCGGTCTGTGCCACCTGCTCGGCTTCCGCTTCGCGCCGCGCATCCGCGACCTCAACGAACGCCGGCTCTATGGCCTGTCATCGCTCGAACCCTGGCCGACGCTACGCCCGCTCGTCGCAGGGCCGGTCAACGTCCGCGCTTCGGTCATGCTGCGCAAGCTGGCAGGTTTTCCGCGTCAAAACCCAGTCGCCCGCGCGCTACGCGAGGTCGGGCGGATCGAGCGCACTCTGTTCATGCTCGACTGGTTCGACGATCCCGAACAGCGACGCCGTACTGGCAGCATCCTGAACAAGGGCGAGGCCCGCAACGCGCTAGCCCGCGCCATCTTCTTCAACCGCCTCGGCGAATTGCGCGACCGCACTTTCGAGAACCAGCGCCATCGTGCCTCCGGCCTGACGCTGCTCACCGCAGCCGTCACCCTCTGGAACACCGTCTATCTCGACCGCCCTGTCCGGCATCTGCGCGGCAGCGGCGTCGAAGTGCCGGACGAACTGCTCGCGCACGTCGCGCCATTGGGTTGGGAGCATATCGGTCTGACCGGCGACTATCTGTGGACCGAGATGGACAAGCCTCGCGAGCGGTTCAGGCCCTTGCGCCTCCATCAAACCGGCCGGGACGCTTAGCGTACGTTTTCAAACATCCTCTCACCGGTCCCCAGGTGGCGATGTTAAGACGCCCCGAGCGCGACGATCTTTTCCGAAAGCTGACCGGCAGCTTTCGAACACTGAAGCCGACGGACCGGACACGCCCAGACTTTGCTATTCGTAGGGCATTTCAATGACCCTGAAAGCGGTCTCAACCGACGTTACAAAAGGAGTTTCTTCTGCGACGGCAGCTTTCTGGGAGAGAAGCGGCCATTCCGCAGTCGCCCAAGGGCGGACATTCGTTTATTAGGTCCGTTTCTGTCC
>NZ_JH594426.1:246934-265662 GCF_000242835.1 Sphingomonas sp. PAMC 26617 | reverse complement strand
GAAGCACAAGCTGATCGCGGAGCAGGCGGTGAGCAACAAGGTCCTCGACCTGGGCCTGCTCGCGCAGACCGCGACCGCAGCAATGGAAGCGCTTGGCGTCGAGCGGATCGAGGCCGTCGCCGACCGAGGGTACTTCAAGATCGAGGATATTGAAGCCTGCGAGGCGGCCGGGGTTACGGCTTATGTGCCCAAGCCAATCCGCGGTCCCGCCGTGCGCGAGGGCTTCTTCGGCAAAGACGTGTTCCGCTACGAGCCTGACTGGGACGTCTTCGTTTGCCCGGCCGGGGCAGCACTTTCGCCGAGCTACCGGGGCAAGTCACGCGACAATGTGAAGGTCGACTATGCCAACCGCGATGCCTGCAAGGCGTGCGTGCTGAGATCGCGCTGCACTCGCTCATTCCGCCGCGTCTCGCGCCTGGAGAACGAGGCCGTTCTCGACCGTATGTCGGCGCGGTTGGCGGCCAGGCCCGAGATGCTGGACCACCGGCGAAACAGCGTCGAGCATCCCTTCGGCACCATCAAGCAGTGGATAGGCCAAGGCACGTTCCTGATGCGCCGGCTCGAGAACGTACGCGGCGAGTTCAGCCTGACCGCGCTCGCCAATAATATCAGACGGGCCATCACTCTGGTCGGTGTCCCGGGCCTGATCGCCGCAGCGAGGGGGTAAACCGGTCTTTTCGCGCCCCAATGAACCGCTGGGCCTCGCGTAAACGGCTTCTGGCGGCCTCAAGGGGTGGCCAGACGACAGGATTACGCCTTGTTCGGCTTGCGCGCTCGGGCAGAGGAAACCCGTCACCGTCTACGCCGCTGCTCACGACTTTTCACCCGCTCTGTTTGATTTTTTCATCAGGAATAATGGGGCTTAGTGGATTTGCGGTAGTCGAGGATCCGTGGAAATTTCTTTAGCCGTGTAGGCTAAGCGGTTTTGGTGACGCGAGAAGATGACGGGAAACAAAGTAATTGTCGTGCCCGGTGCGGGACCGCGGGTCTGCACCCCTGCAATAACGTGCTTGACCACAAGCCGAAGCTGAGTGAGCCGTCCCGGGGACGTTTCAAAAATGCATGCCACGTCGTAAGTAACGAGGTTTATAAGTAACCTAATTTTAAGTATAGAAGTCGTAGCTGGAACGCGAGTCCACTATGGCAGTTTGCTGATGCCTAATTTCCGCCGTCCACCACCGCGTTTCATGCTCGCGATTGCCTTCCTCCTTTTGATTGGTTCGGCGCTCTCGCTGTCGTGGCTGACAGCCCAGCAGGGCGTCGCCGAGGGGTGGGTGCGACATACCTATGCTGTCCAATCCGCACTCAATCGTGTGCAAATGCAGCTAATGCGGGCCGAGATCGGGCGACGTGGCTTCCTGATTCTCAATACGCCACAGAGCCTCGCGACCTACATCAAGGCGCGCCAGGCGCTTCCAGCCGATATTGGGTTGGTTCGTGAACTAACCATCGATAATTGGCGACAGACCAAACGCGTTGCCGTCCTACGCAAGATCATCGATGTCAAACTGAGCGATAGCGACCGTTCGATTGCCTTGCGGCGTGCTGGACAAACTGACGCGGCTGGACGAATGGTCGGCACCGATAACGCCCGCGAGACGACAGCGCTTATGCTCGCGACCGGAAAATCGATCTATGGCGAGGAAGAGCGGCTGCTAAAAGGGCGGCAAGCGACAGCGGCGCGATATAGGCACCTCAATCAAATCGCGCTGACCGCCAGTATCGTGTTCATGATCGTACTCGCTCTGCTTGTTTTACGTGATCGTCGGCAACATCTTCGAGATTTGCGCGATGCCAATGATCAGCTCGAACGCGACATTTCTCGTCGCGAGGCGGCAGAAAGCCAGCTAGCGTTACTAGCGACCCATGCCACCGACGCCGTATTCCGGCTCGCTTTGGATGGATCGTGCCTCTACGCCTCGCCGTCGGTTCGGGATGTCATCGGGTTGAACCCCGACCTTTTGGTCGGCAAGCAAATCCTTCGCCGCCTTCATCCCGATGACGAGGAGCGCGTGCAGGGTTGCTTTCGTGACCTAGCGAGCGGCACTGGACCGGGTCGCATGGTCATTTCCTACCGAGCGGAACGGCCTGACCAACGCGGGAGCTGGATTTGGCTTGAAGCCAATACGGGCGTTGTCCATGATCCCTTGACGGGAATGCCTAAAGAAATCATCGCTTCGTTGCGC
Source organism: Sphingomonas sp. PAMC 26617 (assembly GCF_000242835.1). Classification (NCBI taxonomy): domain Bacteria; kingdom Pseudomonadati; phylum Pseudomonadota; class Alphaproteobacteria; order Sphingomonadales; family Sphingomonadaceae; genus Sphingomonas; species Sphingomonas sp. PAMC 26617. The sequence continues at coordinate 263,476 of NZ_JH594426.1, read as the reverse complement.
GACGTTACCACGCGAAAGGCGCTGGAGTTCGAGCTGGAGGGAGCAAGGGAGCGGGCAGAGGCCGCGGTCAAAGCCAAGTCCATCTTCCTGGCAAATATGAGCCACGAGATACGCACTCCGATGAACGGCGTAATCGGATTTACGGACCTTATTCTTGCTGGTGACCTGTCCGCCGAACAACGGCATCAAGCTGAACTGATTGCCGAATCCGGTCGGGCGATGATGCGACTGCTTAACGACATTCTTGATTTATCCAAAGTTGAAGCCGGGCAAATGAGAATCGCCAATGAGCCCTTCGACCTGCCGCATACGCTTAAAGCGTGCCTTAAGCTGATCACACCGGCGGTTGCGCATAAAGGTCTTGGCCTCGAATTTGAGTTGGCGTCCAATCTGCCGGTGATGGTGCGCGGCGACGGGCTTCGCTTGCGACAGATTATCCTCAATCTGCTTGCCAATTCCGCCAAGTTCACGAGCCAAGGCCTTATCACGTTACGCGCATGGCCCGTTGATGGGGTACATCCACTGCGGGTTGCGATCGAAGTGCGGGACACCGGGATCGGCATAGAACCAGATCGGCACACCGCTGTTTTTGAACAGTTCGTTCAGGCCGACAGCGGAATTGCCCCCCGGTTTGGAGGAACAGGTCTTGGCCTGCCAATCTGCATACAGCTTGCCCGCCTGATGGGAGGTGAGATCAAGCTCGAAAGTGAACCGGGCGTTGGCACGACCGTCTTGTTCACGTTGCCTCTCCTGCTGGTCGATGATCGTCGCAGCACCAAGCGAAATCAGGGGATTGCCGTTCAAAGCGACGCAATCACCTTCAGCCGCCAACGCCCCCTACGAGTGCTGGTTGCCGAAGATCATGACGTTAATCAGATGCTTATTACCGGCATGCTGAAACAGCTGGGCTGCCAAAGCGCAATTGCTGAGAACGGAGCACAGGCTGTTGAAATGGTCAACGATGCCGTAAGGGCAAAAGCGCCCTACGATATCGTGCTGATGGATATGCAAATGCCGGTGATGGACGGGCAGGAATCGACAAGACGCCTTCGTGCCTCCGGGTTCGATGCAGCAGCATTGCCGATCCTGGCACTCACCGCCAACGCTTACGCGGACGATGTAACTGAATGCCTCGGTGCTGGAATGCAGGCCCACCTTGCCAAGCCGCTGCTTCTGGCCGATCTTAAGGCGGCACTGACACGCTGGGCAAACCTGCCGCCTGCGCCGATGAAAGCTCCTCCGCTGAGTTCGAAGGTACGCGAGCGTTACCGGGTTCGCAAAGAAGAAACGTTGCATAAGCTGAGTGAGTTGGTGCGCAGTGGCCGCTTCCAGGATTCGGAACTCGCCGATGTCGTGGACCTGCTTCACAAGCTTGCAGGAAGCGCAGGAATGTTCGGTGATCTTGAACTCGGGCAGCGAGCGCAGGAGCTTGAGTTGGGCTTACTCTCCTGGAATAGTGACGAGCTGGCCGGAAAGACCCGAAGCGCGGTCGAAGCGCTTCAGGCGGTAGCGTGAGGAAAGACAATATGGCGCGTATCATGCTCGTGGATGACGATGATGTCATTGTGGAAGTTGTCAGTGATGCGCTAAAGAGCGCTGGCCACAGCGTAGATGTCGTCTATCACGGAGATGAGGCCCTTAAAGCGGTAGCGATGCATAAGCCGGACCTGCTCATTCTCGACTACACGCTGCCGGGGCGGACCGGCAGAGATATATTGCGCGAGTTGCGTACGCTTCCTGTCACAGACAACATGCCTGTTATGATGCTGACATCGCGTCATGGGCGGGTACATAGCGGTATAGCCGAAATCGACGGCGCTGATGATTATGTCACCAAGCCGTTTGATCCGGATGATCTGCTGGCGCGTGTTGAGGCAATGCTGGTCGGCGTCGCGATCTCGCGACACGTGACCGACGCGGCAGAGTTGGATACGTAAAGCAACAAAAACCTATAATGCATGTTGGTAAAGCGTGAGGCTGCACATGGCACGGATCATTATTGCTGATGATGACGAGATCGTTGGCGAAGTCGCTTGTGATGCGTTGATTGCAGCTGGGCATGGCGCCGGTCTACTTGCCAATGGCACCGACGCGCTCAATGTAATAAAGAACCGGAAACCCGATCTAGTGATCCTAGACTGCAATATGCCTGGGCTAAACGGTCTTTTGGTTTTACGGGAAATGCGTAACTCGATTGCACTTAATCATATTCCCGTACTGGTACTGACCGGACGCCGGGGTAACAGCGACGAGGAGCTTGCGCGTTTTGAAGGCGCAGACGACTACATGAGGAAGCCTTTTGATCCGGATGAGCTGGTGTTTCGAGTGGAACAGATGCTTGCTAAGCACAACCGTAAGCCGGCGCACTGACGCAGAAAACCTTGCACGGCGTCCGACCGTACTTACGATATGCGACACTTTGTCCTTATTTATCCTAACCTTTCAAGTCGTGGTGATCTGATGCCATACCCTTATAACCGCGTGACGGATCAATGTCGTCCGTCAGCGGCGCGTCGCGTCGCGGCTCCAGCGTTTACATACTGTCCGGCTTGGACACCCGCATATAGTCAATCTCCGCTTGGACGCGGGGCTGTGCGCAAAGTCGCGCGGGCAATCGGCGTTCGTTGTTGCCCCCTAAAGGCCTGACAGAGCCTCGCAGGTTTGCGCGATGAACTCGCGCGGTAATCGATATCGCAAAGCGCGGTGCGGATGCACCTCGTTATAATGGGCGAACCAGCCAGCCAGTTGGTCGATAACGCTCTCCGCATCTGGCCTAGGGTTCACGCGGATAGAATCTCGCCTGGGGGTGCGGACGAACGCCTCCGCGATGCCGTTGGATTGCGGACTGCTGACTGGAGTCGTGCGCGGCATCAGTCCAATGCCCCGGGCGAAGGCGCGTGTGTTGCGAGGCTCTGTCAGGCCTTTAGGGGGCAACACCAACATGTGACGATGTATCATTATTTCGTTAAAGTTTGCTATAATGGCATGAACGTGCGCTACGGTAGCGTCTTTTGACATTGATGTTGCTTACTTTAATGCGGTGTTGCTCATTCCGAATTTTTCAACACTCTCTACCCGTTTTGACTTCTCGCAGCCAAGACGATGCGCGGAACAAATCGCATCTAGGATGCTTGACGCGGGTTTGAGAGTGCCGGCGTTTTCGCCTTTCAGCATAGGAACCACAGTGCAGGAAATCGCAGGTTGGATCGCGCCCATTGCGACCATAATTGCAGCGCTTATGACCGCAGCAAATCTCGGCAGTCGGGTCACGGGTTGGGGCTTCGTGATTTTCACGGTTGGGTCGCTTGCCTGGTCGGCTGTAGCGATCGGCACCGGACAAACAAATCTGCTACTTACGAACGGTTTCCTAACCCTGGTAAATGCAGTGGGCATCTGGCGTTGGCTGGGTCGCCAGGCGCGGCTTGAAGATGGGAGCGAGGCAGCCAAGGCGCATAGCGCCGTGTCTAAGGTTCCAAGCTTATTTGGAATAGGATCGCTGGTTGGCGGCAAGCTCACCGGCCGGGACGGCACCACGATCGGAACGGTGATCGACGGGATGATGCGATGCGATGGTGCCGAACTAGCCTATATCGTGGTTGGCGAAGGAGGCATCGGCGGGATTGGCGAGCGACTGCACGCGCTCGATCCTAACCGTGTCCGCTTCGGCGACGGCATTGCGTGCGACCTCGATGCTGCGGAACTTAGCCAGCTACCCGTGCTAGCTCATGACAATTGGCCTGCTGCGCTCGATAAGCATGTCGCGCAGAATTGAGGACGGAGTTGAGCGGCACCGGTTGCTGAAGATTCTCTGCCGGAACCAATACCGCTAATCCATGCTCCTGCGCCGGAGGCGAAACGAAATGATCAACGCGGTCACGCGTAAACTTCATCGGTTAAAGATGATGAGTTCTGACGATGCTGCGGCATTGAGTAGGTTGGCCCACGCCGCACGACCCCATTTTCCCCACAAAGATATCGTAAAAGTCGGCGAAAAACCGGATTTTGCGTTAGCCATTCTGTCAGGCTGGGCCATTCGCTACACTGTTGTAAAAAACGGCAGCAGACAGATTATTGGATTTTTGCTGCCCGGTGACTTTTGCCACCTAAATTTGCTTTCAGACGCCCCGATGGATCATACCATTGTTGCTTTGTCTCCGATCACGGTCGTACAAATTAAGCTAGATAGTTTAACGCACTTGTTTGCGGCACACCCGAATATTGCGCAGGCCGTACAAGCGGCACATTTCGCGGATGAGTCTCAATTGCGTGCGTCGATCACCAACTTGGGCCGGCGAGGTGCTGCCCAGCGTCTCGGCTATTTGTTGTGCGATCTTTGGTCTCGGGCAGCTGCGGTCGGCTTAGTGGAAGGCGGTTGCCTGGAATTTCCAGCAACTCAAGCCGATGTCGCGGACGCCATCGGTCTTACTGCCGTTCATGTAAATCGCATGATGCGATGTCTTCGCGAGGACGGGCTAATTGATCTCAAGGGGCGGTACCTAGGCTTGCCAGATTTCAACCGTCTAGCCCACATATCGGGTTACCGCCTGACGACGATAAAAAACGATCGTGATTATCGGGATCCTAAGCTCCAAGAACATGCATCTCCGTCGCGCCAACCAAGCATGGATAGCCATAACCGCCTTTAGCTGGATGTTGATTTATCCTGATATTTACTTCTGGTGACAATTGATGGGAAACAAGTAGTATTATTGCAAGCGGGCTTAACAGCAGAGTCTTCAGACCGAAATGGTAAGAACTGATGCGCGAGCCGTCCATCTCAAGATCTCAGCGCTTAACGGAAAGGCGCCGTGTTCTACAAATCCGACCAAAACGACAAAGTTTCTTCCCCATTGTTTGTCACGGAAGATAAAGAACACAGCCAATTACATCGGACGGCGCGATAGTATCTAAAACGGCCGAGACTGTTAAAAAGCGTGTGCTTGCGACAACCATCGATGCGTGATTCACCCCTGCCAAACGGCTAGGGATCATGGAAATGATGGGACGGCAGGTAGCGCAAGGCACGCTGTTTTACGGTTTCCGGCTCGACGATCATGTGTGGGCTGACCACCTGCTCCGGCGTATCGACGGTGTGGTCGACTTCGGCTTCGTGCGTGAGGCGCTGGCGGCGAGCTATAGCGCGATCGGGCGACCTGCGATCGATCCGGAGTTGATGCTCAGGATGCTGCTGATCGGCTACTTGTTCGGCATTCGTTCGGATCGACGCCTATGCGAGGAGGTACCCCTCAACTTCGCCTATCGTTGGTTCTGCCGAGTCGATCTGGCCGATCGGGTGCCGACCAATCCACCTTCTTCAAGAACCGGCATGGTCGGTTTCGTGCCTGTGACCTCCATCGCCTGCTGTTCGAGCAGGTGGTCGCACGATGCGCCATGCCCGGGCTGGTGGCGGGGCGCTACGTGGCGGTGGACGGCAGCACAATCATGGCCGACGCCAGCAGAGAGAAGAAGCTGAAGGGCACCGACGCTGCCAACGAACTTCGTGCAAGGGACATCGTACTGCGTCCCGTCCCTGAGTATCTCGCGGGGCTTGATGCCGCATTGCCGCCAAGTCTCGACGAACGGGCCCCCCGTCGATCCGACCAGCATCTCGCCGACCGATGCGGAGGCGGCGCTCACCTGCAAGCACGGACCGGCATGCTACGCCTAGGCGATAACGCAACCGCATCACCGGACCCGCTGCATCTTGCTCGCTTTACCCCGAAAAGGGGATGAACTGTTGCGCTCGAGCCGGTAACGATTATCCCGGTGCATCTTTAAGGGGAGATCTTTGATGAAGCTGGACGATCTTGTAAAAGGCATTGCCGAGGGAAGCAATATGAGTGCCTCCAAGGCTCGAGCGCTAATCGACCGCGTGTTCGGCGATATCGGTGATGCGGTCGCGCGGGGCGAGGACGTGTCGCTGCCCGGATTTGGCAAGTTCTCCAGCAAGGCCAGAGCCGCTCGGGCTGGTCGCAATCCGCGGACCGGCGAGGCGATGGAGATCGCTGCGTCGACCAAGGTGGTGTTCACACCGGCAAAGACGCTCAAGGACAAGATTTCCTCGTGACGACAGAAACAGAGACCAGCCCCAATGCGATCGAACTCGCAGCAGCACTGACGATCGCGTGGCTAAGCAATCCCAACACGCGCGCCGCGGCTGAGGACGTGCCGGTATTTCTCAGCCGGATGCGCGACAGCGTCGCTGGGTTGATCGACCAACCAAACTCGTCGGCTGTGGAGGCTGCACCCGGGCAGTTCACGCCTGCGGTAACGGTGCGTAAATCGCTGGCGTCGAAGGATCACATCATCTCCTTGATCGATGGCAAGCCGTATAAGATGCTGCGGCGCCATCTGAGCGGACATGGGCTTACACCTGAACAATATCGGGACCGCTACAACCTTAAAGCCGATTACCCGATAGTGGCCGAGAGTTATTCGGAAACGCGGCGCGCCCTGGCAAAAAAGATTGGGCTGGGGCGGAAGCCCGGGCCACGAGCGACGGCGCAAGAGCCAAGCCCGCCGCAGCGGCGCAAATTGAAGTTGCCGTCGATCACCGAATAAGCCGGCATTGCCGTTACTCGTTCCGCGCGACTGACCCGGACAAAGCAATCTGGGCGGCGCGCAGGGCGAGCAGCTTTTCGGTATCGGTGGGTGCAAGACGACCCCAGCGGAAGGCCGAACGGTCGGCAGCGCCGTCCGACCAGATTCGCTGCGCGACACGAAACAGTTCCTGGACGCTCGGCTGCCGATCGGTCGCTACGCAATCGATCACCGCATTCTCGAACAAGGGATTTATCGAGCGCATTGGCTGATCCTCCTGGCCCGTGTCTACGCCATTTTTCATGACGTGGCGATGGCGGCTTTCATGGCTGGCAACTGGTTACAGTCATGGGGAGGGCAGCGCGATGATCCTTCGTTCGACAAAGATAAGCCCGTCCAAAAAGGGGGTGGGTATTTGATAGACGATCCGGCATTCTAGGACGAATTCTGTGGACGGGGTTTCCGAGTGTTTTTCGCCCTCAGACCGGGGCGTCCAGCGAACGTCCGTTTGGGAGACGGCAAGTTGAGTGGCATTTTGGCCTATGCACGAGTGAGCATCGGCAATCAGGACGTCGCGGGTCAGACGATGCGCCTCGAACAGGCGGGGGCGACCAAGGTCTTCACCGACGTACGCTCGGGCAAGTCGATGGACCGCCCCGGGCTAACCGAGTTGCTCGGCTATGCGCGACCTGGCGGCACACTCACCGTCGTGCGGCTTAATCGGCTTAGCCGTTCGCTCGGTGAGCTGCTCACGATCGTCACCGCGTTAAACGACCGTGGCATCGCGCTGCTTAGTCTCGACGAAAAGATCGACACCTCGTCGGCCGCCGGCGAACTAGCGTTTCATGTCTTCGGCGCGATCGCACATTTCGAGCGACGGCTGATCGCCGAACGCATCAAGGACGGCATCGCCGCGGCGCGTGCGAAGGGCAAACTGCTTGGGCGCAGGCCGCTCGATCCTGGAAAAGCTGGGTCGGCGCTCAAACTGGTCGCTAACGGGGTATCTCCCGCCGACGCCGCGCGACAGCTCGGGCTCGTGCGCGCAACGGTGTATCGCGAAATGGCGGCAGCCGGGGTGCAGCGCAGTAGCTGACCTCGATCGGAAAAAACCTTCCCGCGGAGAGCGAAGCGCGGTGTTGGAGCAATTACCAAGGAACAGGGGCGGGGCATTGAACAAGTCACAGGGCAGTAACGCAGATTTTGGAAGCAGTTATTGGCGGGCTCCTGCGGCTTTGCCTTATATCGTCTCTCCGAGCACGGGCGCCTCTATCGACGACACAGCTTTCCGCCTGCTCGCCGACAACATCCCGACATTGTGCTGGATCGCCGACGGCGACGGCTTCATCTTCTGGTACAACCGGCGCTGGCACGAATACTGCGGTTCGACGCCCGAGCAGATGGAAGGCTGGGGCTGGCAGTCGGTTCACGACCCGGCAAAGCTCGATGCGGTCATGGCGGAGTGGACGCATTCGATCGCGACCGGCGAACCGTTCGAGATGACGTTTCCGCTGCGTGGCGCCGACGGCATGTTACGCCCGTTCCTAACGCGAATTCAGCCGGTGCGCGACGCGACTGGCGATGTTGTGCGCTGGTTCGGCGTCAACACCGATGTCTCGGCACAATACATCGTCGAAGACCGGCTGAATGTCGTGCAGGGGCGCGGTCGGAGCGTGCTCGCCAGCATGAACGAGGGGTTCGCACTCCTCGACCACGAGTTCCGCGTGCTCGACATCAATGCAGAAGGGCTTAGGTTTGATCAGCGTGGCCGCGACGACATTGTGGGGCGATCGCACTGGGAGGTGTGGCCCGGCAGCGAGGACTCGTCATATGGCGAGCTTTACAAGCGGGTTGCACGCACCGGCGTCCCCGAGACCGCAGAGTTCAAATACGAGTGGCACCATGGCGGCTCGGCTTGGATGGAAGTCCGCGCCTTTCCACACCCTGAGGGCGTTGCGGTGTTCTACCGCGACATCGGGGACCGCAAGCGCGCCGAGGCCGAGATGCGGGCAGGCGAAGCCCGCATGCGTGCTGTCCTCGAGGCGTCCCCCGTCGGGCTTGTTTTCGCCGAAGCCCCGGTTGGCAAAATTATTGGAGGGAACGCGCGGGCCGAGGAAATCCTAGGGCATGCAATCTATCATTCAACGGATGTCGCTCACTACGGTGAATGGGTCAGTTTTCATGGCGATGGTCGACAGGTTGAGGGGTACGAATACCCGCTCGCCCGCGTCATCACGGGCGCAGAAACACGGGCGGAACTCGACGTACTCTATCAAAGGGGAGATCGAGGCCTAGCCTACGTCCGTTTCGTCGCGACGCCGATCGTCGACGATGCGGGCAATATTACAGGCGGCGTCGTCGCCTCGCTCGATGTGGACCGCGAGCGGCGCGCCGAACTGAGGCAAGCGCTGTTCCTTGAACTCGCCGACCGCACGCGACTGCTCGACGAGCCCCGCGAGATCGTGCGGACGGCGGTCGAGCTGCTCGGCAAGCATCTCGGCGTCAGCAGGGTCGGGTTCGGCGAACTGACGCCCGACGAGCGGCATGTGGTTTATGAGGTCGACTACACCGATGGCGTGGAAAACTTGATCGGCACGTACCCGGTCGAGGCTTTCGGTGTCGGCAATGTCGCCGATCTTCGTGCAGGCCGTACGACGGCCTATGCCGACGTCACGCTTGATCCGCGAACGCGCGACGCCGACTTCACCACAATCGAAACGCGCGCAGCGATGGCCGTGCCGCTCGTGCGCGGTGGACGACTACTGGCCGGCATATACGTCAACCACAAAGACCCGCGGGCGTGGTCCGCCGACGAGGTTTCGCTCGTCGAACAGGTCGCCGAGCGCACTTGGGACGCTCTGCAACGTGCTACCGCCGAGAGGAAGCTGCACGAATTAAACGCAACGCTCGAACAGCGCGTCGAAGAACGCAGTGCTGAACTGCTCAGAACCGAAGAAGCGCTGCGCCAATCGCAGAAGATGGAAGCGGTTGGGCAACTGACCGGCGGCATCGCACATGACTTCAACAATATGCTCGCGGTCGTGATGGGGTCGCTCGACCTGTTGACCCGGCGCATGGCGACCGACGATGCGCGCGCGAAGCGCTACATCGACGCGGCAACCGAAGGGGCGAAACGCGCCGCGAACCTGACGCAGCGGCTGCTTGCCTTTTCGCACCAGCAACCACTGAAACCTGAGCCGATCGACGTCAATCGGCTCGTCACCGGCATGTCGGACCTGCTGATGCACTCACTTGGTGGTACGGTGCAGCTCGAGACCGTGCTCGCCGGTGGTCTTTGGCCAGTGCACGCTGATCCTAATCAGCTCGAGAACGTGGTGCTCAATCTTGCAATCAACGGCCGCGATGCCATGCCGAGCGGGGGCAAGATGACCGTCGAGACGCAGAACGCTCACCTCGACAGCCGGTATGCTGCCGACGAGATCGGCATCGTACCCGGGCAATATGTCCTGATCGCTGTTACGGACTCCGGAACCGGCATGCCTCAAGAGGTGATTGACAAGGCGTTCGACCCATTCTTCACAACGAAGGAGGTTGGCAAGGGCACGGGACTTGGGCTCAGCCAGGTCTACGGCTTCATCAAGCAGTCGGGCGGCCATGTGAGGATTTATTCCGAACTCGGGCAGGGCTCGACCGTCAAACTCTACCTGCCGCGCCTGATCGGGCACAAGTCATCAAGCGATAAAGCCGAGACCGAGGCCGACCTACCGCTCGGCGAGCGCCATGAACTCATCCTCGTTGTCGAGGACGAGCCATCTGTCCGGCAGTTGAGCTGCGATGCGCTGACCGAGCTCGGCTACCGCGTCGTTGAGGCCGACAGCGCCAAGGCTGCGCTACAGCTTCTCGATGCAAACCCTGAGATCGCGCTGATCTTTACCGACATCATGATGCCCGAGATGAATGGCGCGCAGCTCGCCAAACTGGCGCGCGAAAAGCGACCAGATGTGCCGATCCTGTTTACCACCGGATACACGCGCAATGCCGTGGTCCATAACGGCGTCGTTGATGCTGGCGTCGAGCTAATCGGGAAGCCGTTCACCATTGAGGAGCTGGCGGCGCGGGTGCGAACAGTCCTCGATCGATAACCTTCCCGAACGCGAAGCCGTTTTTACGTGCTTTACCGAAGTTGTCTAGAGACCAATTATCGTTGGTTACGGATCAGCTAATACGATCGTATCGTCAACTATTCGAGTCTAGATCGTGTGAGGGCACACGGTTTCTATAATTGGTTCGGAAGCGAGTATCTGGCGATCATTTAGTTCCTTTAGTGACCACGGCGGCAGCATATTTAAATAGGCTGCCGTGACGTTGCGATGGATGGCAGCATGGCCGGCCCGGCCGTACCGGACACCGATGTGGTTACTCCGCCAAAATTACACGACGCGATGGGACGCGGGCCGGTTTGAGAAATACTACATGCACGTAGCCTCGCAACGCATTTCAATATTGTACGGAGCTTACGACTCTACCCGGTATCGCTAACATCGCTTCTTTGACGTATTTTATGTGCGCGCAATGTCCCAATGCGCAACTTGTATGGGAGATGCGTTCAAGAAGCAGAAGCGTGCCAGTATGCGCTGGGCTCGAAATGTCGTTGGAGCGCCACCAGCATAATCGGCTCGCAATGAATTCTTCCCTTTTGCGAGTGCGAGACCTAATTGCGCCCGATGAATTTATCCGGATCGATCCTTGAGAACGTTGAGAACGCGGTCACGAACGCTCGACGGCTGCGTGGGCATCCTGTATACAGAGACACGCTGAGCTACTGGACGGAGCTGCTTCAGGAGGCGCGGCGCGCGCATAAGGATCTTGAAGGTTCACAATTGCTGGCGCTTGAGGCCGCAATCCTGGACCTCGAAGGGGAACTCGCCGACCGCCCCACGTGATGCGTTGGATCCGGTTTCGTTGCCTTATGACGCACAATCCACTGCCTGCTCTTTTCGATCGGGCACCCGTCGTTTAGGATTTCCCAGCACGCTGCTACCAATGGCTGCGATCGGATAGGAATGGGACACATGGGCGGCTGGCATCCGGACCGAAACAAGTCTTTAACCCGCAGCGAGCCATCGAACAACAACGCTCAGAGGCTCCGCCAGCTGGCAGACGCAGAGTGGGCAGCCGCCCTAAGCGAATCCTTGCCGCAGCGCCGCCAGCAGCGCGAGCGCTCCGCGATGCGCTGGGACGAGATGGCGGAGGCGGCGGAGGCTTTTGTAATCAGGGCAGACGTCAATGCGCACGCCAGGGAACCTCGTTCTGGCTAGGCCGCTGTAGTGGATAGTGCAGTCGCCGTGATCGTATCGGAAATATCGCCTGCGTGAATCACCCACCCAAGACTGATTCAAATTCCCGGTTGGACGCCGTCGCCTGTCCGCTGCCATGTTCCCGTCATGTTCGAATATCCCACTCAGCTGATCGACCACCGGTGCGAGCTGGAAGCGGTCGACGAACGCCGTAACATCGCGCGGGCCTACCAGATCGACGCAACGCGAGATTTATTCGGCCATGTCATAGTAGCCCTGCGATGGGGCCGCATTGGTAAACGCCTTGCAGGTTTGACTGTCTCCTTCGAGAGCGAGGCCGCGGCATCACGGTTCATCCAGCGCGCGCTGGCAAAGCGGGCGAGTGCCCCGCGACGGATCGGAGTTGGCTATTGCCGCGTCGGTAGCGACGCCACTTCGCCGAGCAAGCCGCTGGCAGCCAACGATTTCAGGTAGCGGCGCGAGCTAGCAGCCGATCAATCTCGGCCATGCTCGCGTCGAGATCCGAGACTGCATTGGCAAGCGGGCCCTGATCGATCGGCGCCGGCGCCCCAGGCGCAGACGCTGAGAATTCACTCCATGTAACCAAACCCCCAGCGCCAAGCGCGACCAGCCCCGCATCGGCAAGCGCATGTGCTTGAATATCCGCGCCAGCCCGGGACACGCCAAGCGCCCTTCGCAGCTGCGCGCGCGTACATGCGCCGAGCGCGGCGACTAGCAGCCAAGCGTCCCGTGCACGGGCGTTCCGCGACAAATGAGCGAGAGCGTCGCGCCCCCGAGCGAGTTGCTCGGCCGTCCGAATTAAAGTCGCATAGGTCCGATTGCACGTAGCTCCCGCGTTCTCGATAAGCTGCGTCTTGATCTCGTCTGCCTCAAGATCAGCCCGAAACAGCGCGCGGGTTACTAGGCCAGCTGACGGCAGTGCGAGGGACGGCTGCACGCTCGAGGTCAGCAGGGCAAGATTCAGCGCCCAGCAGCCGGCAGGCTCCGCGGCGACATAATGATTCAGCGTGCCGCGCGGGAGCGCGTGGCGAACCTCACTGCCTTGGCCTTCGACAAAATCGGCATCGCCGCGCAGACGCTCGATTGCGGTTGCGAGCGAACCCAGGGGTTGCATGGCCGAACCTTCGAGGTCTCGATCGCCAAGCACCGCGGACCCGCGCGCCCATCCGGCCTCGGCGAGCGCATCACCCGCGCGCGCGAGCATATGGAGTTGTTCGGAGCCAAACCGCTCCGTGGCGGCGACCATCGTCGCGATCGTGGCGGCGGCCTCGGCGATCGGTGGCGCGCCATGATCGGCGAGCCACAGTAGCACTGCTTCTCGACGAGGATCCTCTGTGCGCAGCAGCGGCATGGCGGCATTTGTCGCGTGCGCCGGGCCAATCTCGCCGGCGCCGGCGTCACGGCGATATGCCTTCCAAGCCGTCGACACAGCGGTCAATGCTGCGGCTTTTCGCAAAGTCGGCGAGGCAAATCGCCAGCCCGCCTCGGCGCGTCCGAGCGCCAGACCATAGCGGCAAAAATCGGTGGGCTCATCCATGCCGACGGAGCTTACACTAGTGATTAAGAAATCACTAGGCACCCCCCTACTCGCTCATTATGCACTTGCCATAATCGATGCTTATGGTAAGAATACCGGCGAAGAATAAGGGATTTGCGAGAATGTGGCAGCGCTGGTTGAGAGTTCGCGATCGCGTTCAACCGCATGCGCGACGCGGCTTCTTCGCTGCGATGATCTCGCTCGTTTACGTCGGCGGCTTGGTCGCGCTGGTCGGCGTTCCGCTGCAGCTGTTCCTCGCCATCACCCACGGGTGCGGCGTTGCCGCAGCGGGCGTGCTCCAACTCAGCCCGTGTGGCCGGCCGTTGTTGATCGCCACCGCCGCTCTAACGCTGGGCCTGTCGGTGGCGATCGGCGGCATGGCTCGCGTGTTGCTCGACCGCGAGCATCTCGGGCCAATCTGGCTGGCGGTGCTCACGCTCGTCTCTCTCTATGCCGTGAGCGCTTCTCTTGATGACATGCGGAGCGCGCTCAGCGCTCTGCATCAACTGTCGCGCAGCGACAACATCACCGCCGGCACTTTCATTGGATTCTGGATCTTGATGGTCGGTTACGCCGCTAAGGCGGCTTGGGACGAAAGCCGCGACCGGGTCACCGGTCAGCTGCGCGCGCTCATCAGACGATGGGATGAGGGTGCCAGTGCTCGCGACGCCCGACGGTGTCCGCATTGCGGACAAGTGATGCCGCATGAAATCGTGACGCCGGTCATGGATGAAATCGCATGAACGAGATCGTCATACACCAGCTTGACGATTCCGCGCTTCCGCAACGACGCAGGGGCGGCTCAGCCGAGCCGGTCGACGCCCGGCTGCTGCGCACGATCGCGGCCGCACTGCCCCCGGACTTTCCGCCGGTGAGCGCGCTCGGCGTCGAGACGGCGCTCGAGGCAATGGCTGATGCGACCAAGGCTGCAATCGCCGCCGATCTTGATTGCTTCATCGCCTGGTGCGCGGAGGACCGACGCGCGCCCTTCCCCGCCGATCCTGAGGATCTAGTCCGCTATCTTCGTCACCTTGAGGCAAAGGGTCGGAAGCCCGCGACGCTGTCGCGGCGGATGGCGACGCTAGCGAGTGCCCACCGACTGGTTGGAATCGGTGAGAAGGAGGGTTTGCCGACCGACCATCCCATGGTGCGCAATGCTCTCCGCGCGAACCGCCGCCGAAAGGGCGCTGTCCAGCGCCAGGCGGCGCCGCTGCGGTACGGCGGCGCGCTCGACGAACGTGGCGAGGTCAAAGGGTTTACGATCACCGCGCTGCTCGATGCGTGTGGCGGTGATGCTCAGGGTCTGCGCGACGCTGCGCTCTTGTCGCTCGGCTATGATGCCGGCCTACGGGTCAGCGAACTCACCGCCGCCGCGGTCGATCATCTCGAACCGCAGGCGGATGGCTCAGGGCTGCTCGCCATTCCTCGCTCGAAGACCGATCAAGAAGGCGCGGGAAGCTGGGCGTGGCTCTCGGGCGAGACGATGCGGCGGGTGCAGGTCTGGCTGGTGCAGAGCGGCATTGAGGACGGCCCGCTGTTTCGCCGGGTCGGGATCGATCGGCGCCGCGCCCGCGCCGCCGTGCCGCCGCAGCCGTACCATGCGATTCCGGGGAACACGCGGCATTGGCAGGAGCGGCTCCGCGGGGCCCCGGCGACACAGGCACAGGTGACCTACACGATCGGCGAGACCCCCCTCACCAGGCAAGGCGTCTGCGCCATCTACCGTCGCATCGCGCTGGCGGCGGCTGATGCTGGATTGGTCGACATCGCTGGATCGAAGCTGCACGATGCCATTGCAGCGCTGTCGACACATTCCCTCCGGGTCGGGCTCACGCAGGATCTCTTTGCAGCCGGTGAGGACGGCGCGGGCATTGCGCTCACCCTTCGTTGGTCGTCGCCGGCGACGGCGCTGCGTTATGGCCGGAAGCTCGCCGTCCGGAGCAATTCAGCCTCGCGAGTGCTAAGCCAAGTCCGCCGGTGATGTTCTGCAGCACATTTGACGAGAATGACATCCATGACGGAGATAGGCGTGCCGCTATCTGCCGAGAAAATGCGTGCCAAGATCGACGAGGCGATAAATGCCTGCATCGAAAACGCTCAGCGTCTCCACGAGAAGACTTACGACCTGGAATTGCGCTCGCTGCTGGCTACCCGCTACTATCTTCTGGTCATCGCCCAGAAAGAGGCTGCCAAGGCCTTCCTGCTTTATCTGATCAGGGAACAAATCGTATCGCTTACTGCGGCTGTCCGCAGGGCTCTCAACGATCATGCGTGCAAACACTTGGTTGGGATGATCATCGATTATATGATCATGCATTGGGAGTTAGATGAGCTAAAAGCGATCATAGCGCTGGACGCCTCGCTTGGGGCGGATTTTCCAAACGACGTTGGAAGCGCAATCGAAATCCTTCGGTATGAGAAAATTGGTCGCTGGACAGCTAACAACTGGTCGTGGGCGGAGGACCCGCAATATGACAAGGGGACCAGCTAGAGGATGTTCGAAATCGTACGCTAAGCGCCCCGACCGTCCCGATCAGGATCAGGATCAGGATCAGGATCAGGAAGCGGGAAACCTCACGCCACCGGCTATTCCCGCTGCCGATCCGAAAGGCCGTCACCAAACACCCATTCGGTGAACAGCAAATGCAAGGCCTGGCCGCTTGATGCCTGCATCGCTCGCTCCAGATCGATGCTCGTAACCGTGCCGCCCGCATGATCACGGGTGTAGCGACGCAGGCCCGACCAGAACGCGGCATCGCCGAGCGTGGCCCGAAGCTGCGCCTCAAATCGCTCGCCGGATGCCCAACGTCGGGGGAATCCGCTTCGGCCGTCCGCCCAAGCTCACCCCCAATCAAATCGCGCTAGGTGAGCGGCTGGTAAGCGGCTGGTGAGCGAGGGCACGTCCGTGCGGGAGGCTGCCAAGCTGCTCAAATGCCATCATGCGACGCTCTACCGAGCATTGACGCTGCGGCTCGGCCCTATACCGCGGGGCACTCCACAATCTGACGCTTCGGAAGGGGAGGCCTGATGCCTATCCGCCCCGAGCACGTGTTACTGTACCCAATCAACTGGACCCCGATCCGGGCCCTCTTCATCGTCAGGCCTGGATCAACGTAAGCGTGGTCTGAAGGCCGCGCTCTAAGCCGCCTCTGCGATGTGTTGTTCGGTAGCCCGACGCCAATTCCAAGG
>NZ_JH594426.1:245314-246619 GCF_000242835.1 Sphingomonas sp. PAMC 26617 | reverse complement strand
TCGAACTTGGCGACGACGACATGGGCCAGCGTCGCGAACGTCGCCTTGCCGCGCGCGATCGCCTTCACCGGGGCAGCGGCCTGGACGACCTTGTCGCAGGAGCGGCAGCTATACTTGGGGCGGATGGTGCACACGACTCGCCACTGGACGGGCACGGCGTCGAGCATCTCGTCGCTATCCTGGCCCAGCGGACGCAAAGCGCCGCCGCACTCCGGACAGGCGCAGCAGCCCTGCTCGGGCTCGATCCGCTGCTCCTCGCGCGGCAGGTGGGCCGGGAGCGCGCGGATAGGCAGCGACCGCTTTGCGCTGACCGGATCGACACGGTGTGTGCTGGTCTCAACAGCTTCGGCCTCGAGCTCTTCGAGCGTTAGCTCCAGTTGCGCGATCTCTTGGGTCAGCTTCTCCGAAGAGGTGCCGAACTGTATCCGCCTGAGACGCGCGAGCTGCACGCGCAGCGTATCGATGAGGATGTCTCGCGCGGAAATATCAGCGCGAGCCGACGCCAATGCGGCTTCGAGCTCGGCGATGCGAGCGTCTTTGTCAGGGGAGGAAAAGCCTGCGTCCGACACCGCGATTACATAGCAGATCGAGCGTCTTCGAGCCACGAAAACCGCCCAAATCCGGTGCTTTTTAGCCCGCCAGCGACGGCACGAATGTGCGTTCCGGGCGTCGCCAATCGATCCCTTCGAGAAGCATCGAAAGCTGGGCCGCAGTCATGGCGACCGAGCCGGTCGCGGTCGACGGCCAGACGAACCGGCCACGGTCTATCCGCTTGGAGAACAGGCACAATCCCTGGCCATCGTACCAGAGCAGCTTGACCAGATCGCCGCGCTTGCCGCGGAACGCGAACAGCGCGCCGGAATGCGGGCTCTGCTGCAATGCCTGCTGTACGAGCACCGCCAGTCCGTCGAACCCCTTACGCATATCGGTCGCGCCGCAGGCCAGGAATATCCGTGTCAAAGGGGGAAGCGGGATCATCGCGCCAGGACGCCGATCACGCGCGACAGCGCGTCGGCATCGACCGATGAATCGACAGTCAGGCGCACGCCAGACGGCAGCTCGATCCTGATCCGACCCAGGCCAGGCTGGGCGATAGCGGGTGCCGGCAAGGCCTCTGCCGGCTCGGCGATCTGGACCTCGGCGAAGCTAGGTTGCGACGGCACAGTCACCCCGGTCAACGCGCCCGACATCACCTGCCGGCGCCAGGTATAGATCGCGCCGCTGCCGACCTCGTGGCGCTCGATCGCTGAGCGAACCGAACCTTCCGGCCCGAATGCGTCGCGTAGGATCGCCAGCTTCTGCTCC
>NZ_JH594426.1:236719-244283 GCF_000242835.1 Sphingomonas sp. PAMC 26617 | reverse complement strand
ACGGTCCAGTGCCGCCGACCTGAAACGCGCCCGACGATCTGGATCCGACCGCTCATACGATCACTCGTATGACCGCTCGCTCGTTCGCCCGCTGGCTCTATGATCTCGTCTGACATCAATGCTCCGCTCAAAGAGCGGCAATCAGCCCGTCGGCCAAGCATCCGGCAAGGCGGCCTTCAGGCCACGCTTACGGATCAACAATGGCCTGCTTTTACTCTGCCCCGCTGGCCTGGAATCCAACCGGCGTTGACAGAACTTATCATTCCGCCACACAGCGTCACGGTCGCTACGTATCAGGTGAGCAGGAGACCAAAGATGCGCTCAATTAACGCCCTGTTCGATGACGCAGTGATCGACTGCGTCGCCAGTGACCGCGCTCCCACAATTTAGGAGCTCTTCCACGTCGCGGAGCGGATTTGGACGGACGGAGCATCGGATCGTTCGGCGTTCCGTTGGGATTGCCTCGCGCCGACCGATCCGGCTAAGCTGACGTCGCTGCGTGCGGCTCAAGTGGCTCTGCTGGGATCCAACTGGCATCTTTGAGCACCAGCGCGGCGAGCAAAGTGAACGGTGAGTTTGGGTCGACGCTCTGCTGCCTCGGTTGCTCGACCGCAGTTAATCGATCGTGATCACTATGCGGTCGATCAGATTCCGCCCACGCGTGCTGACCGGATGGATAAGAAACACATCGTAGCCATCACCCTTATTGTCCTCGATCTGTCCCACCATATCTTGAAATGCGTCCAGGTCATCATCGCTATCGCTAATGGGCTGGAAGACGGCCCCGCCTTCGGTTGCCTTGACCCGATACGTGCTGCCGCCCTCCAACAGCTCTTCCAAAAACGCCATTCCTCGTCCTTTTGCGCATATCAGTTGACCGGTCGTCGGCGACATTCTGCCTGTCCGCGTCGCTCATTTTGTTTTTCAACGATTGTTCGTCGAGCCCGGCTGAAATCTTCAACTGTTCGTACCAGGCCCTGCGTCGCGTAATCGGCGAAAACCTCTGGTGCGACTTGCAACTGCGGGGCGGGAAATGCGAGCGGGGCATCAAAGATCGGTTCACCGGGCGTAGCTGAGCTCGCAATGATGATCGCGCGAAACTGCCATGTAGGAGCTTTTTGCGCTTGGATTGTGTGAGACACTGGCCGTCGCCCGACCAAATTCTAGCGCTGGCCCGCGTCTCCGACGGCATACTAGTTTATAGTTTATCCTTCAGCCCCTTGGCTGGAGCGAACGACACCTTTTTCGACGCCGCGATCGTCATCGCCTCGCCGGTTGAGGGATTGCGGCCCGGTCGTTCGGGACGATCCTTCACCGAAAACTTGCCAAAGCCGGGGATCGAGATTTCTTCGCCCGTGGCGGCAGCGCTGGCGATCTGGTCGAACACCGCCGTGATCGCGGCTTTTGCGTGCGCTTCGCTTGTGTTCGTTGCCGCGGCGACGCCCTTAACCAATTCCCCGATATTCATACAGACCGTTCCCAGGCAAAAAAGGAGAATTGCCGATGACCGGCCTCGGTGCAAGCGCCAAGCCTCACGGCGCGCATCCCTCGCGCTTACCCGATGATTACGCCCGTCCAGTCCCGGCGCTTCCGTTTTGCCGGTGCGGTTGCTTTATCCCCAGGTTTAAGCACGTTCGCAATGGGCGGCAGTACGACCCGATCCTCCGTCAATCGCCTAAGACGTGCGCGCGCACGCCACAGCCGGCTTCTAAATGTACCTTCCGGGATCGATAGCTGAGCCGCGCCTTCTTCGATCGAAACGCCTCGACTTGCGAGCTGCACTACGTCGCGGTGATTAGGTGTCAGCTCGCCCATTGCCCAATCCACGTCACGTAGATCGACTGCATCCCCTTGTGTCGCCTCGACGCTCAACATTCGATCCAACGCCTCGTCGGGCAGGTCGGCCTGAAACCGCATGCGACGCCGCCCTGATAGGAACACGTTCCGCATGACGGTTCGGGACCAAGCGCCAAAGTTGCTGCCAATTTGAAAGTTGCCTCGTGCGGCCCAACAGTGAAGCATGGTGTCTTGCAGCAAATCATCGGCATCTGCGCCGACGCCAGCTAACCGGTTGGCGTAGCGACGAAGTCTCGCGGTTTCGCTCTCCAATAGCGCGCCGATTTCCGCGGCTTCGTCGAGCGCCTCTACTGCCTTTGCGAGCGCTTGTTGCATGGAGCGCTCCTCGTAGCGCTCGGCCTACGAGCGCTCCAGTGTCCAATCAAACAACGTTTGCCGTGATAGTTTGGCCGCTCCTCATACCCCGCCCTCACCTCGCTCGGTCGCACCCGTGCCGCGCAGATCTTATGGAGTGCTAGACGCTGATCACACGCTAAACAACGCTAAGCCGACTTCCGATAAGGCTGCCCGCCCTTTTAGCTGGAAAGCTGCCGGTCGGCAGCCGATCAGACTTTGCCTTCGTGGGCTACTTCGTTGGGCCTGACAGCGGCCCGTAGCTGAGGCGGCAAAAGCGGTCCCTTTCGAGACGTGTAAGCATAAACCAAATTAGCGTTGGAAATTAGCGCGATGGCCCCAATTATTACCGTTTTCGAACGGTCCTCCGATGGCAGCAAAGGATTGACGCCTGCCACCCATGTATCATTGCAGCTATCCCCGCACGCTATGGAGCGCCCATGCTGCCCCGACGAGGACATCCCCTTATCTCCATGCTAAATTATAACCCTCGCGTGCGACGCACCGACGGATGGTGGCTCGGCTTTCTCTCGTTGCTCGCCGCCTCTACGGCGTCGTCCGCGGCGTCCGGACTGGACCACGAATACGATGCCTACGCCCGCTCGACCGTCAGGGCGAAACTGCCCGGTGACCGGTCGATCGGCTGGGTTTGCATGGGCAGCGGATCGCCGACCGTCGTTATGACCGCCGGCGCCGGAGACTGGTCGGTCGCGTGGCGGAAGGTACAGCCCGCCATCGCAAAGACCACCCGCGTTTGCGCCTGGGATCGTCCCGGCTTTGGCTTTTCGGATCCGAGCCCCGGCACTCAAAACTTGGTCCAGACCGAGGCCGATCTTGAAGCGGCGCTAAAGGCGGCCAACATTCGTGGGCCTTATGTCTTGGTCGGACATTCGCTGGGTGCGTACGAGACACTGCGCTTCGCAGATCGTAACCGGCAGAGCGTCGCTGCCATGGTACTTGTCGACCCCGCCTTCCCCGACGAATTTCGAACGCTGGCTCGGGATTATCCGGGCGTCTTCAAGCTTCAATCGTCCATGAACAACCAAAATGCGCGCGACCTCCAGGCATGCGCCGACAACGTTCGGAGCAGATCGGTCGAGCCGGGCAGCGCGGGCTGGTCCGATTGCGTCGGCGATGATCCCGCTTACCCGACGAAATTGCGACGGCGCCTAGCGCGGCTTGCCGCCGACCCGGCCCGCTTCACGACGCAACGGTCGTTTACCACGTGGGAATTTCGCGACGCGGAACTGGTCTTGGACCCGCACCGCAGCTACGGCGACCTGCCACTGATTGTCCTGACGGCAGCGGACACGCCTGATTTTCCGCTGGCCGTAGCGCCCGCGTCGACGACGGCGGAAATGAAGCGGATGCAGGTCGAGCTTTGGACGAAGGCGCACGACCGCCTCGCCGCGCTATCGTCGCGCGGGAAGAACGTCATCATTGCCGGGTCGATGCACTATATCCAACTGATGAAGCCCGAGGCGGTCGTCGACGCCACGATGCGGGTCGTCGCCGAGGCGCGAAGCCGCGCAACCAACGCGACCGTCGCGGGGATCGCCGATCCGACGGGGACGATTGGTAGTGGCATTGGCTCCACTCATTGAGCTTTCCTTGGTAAAGCTGGCCGATATCAAAGTGGTTCAGCCGGGGGCTGAACGAACCTCCGCTTGGCTTCCTCATCGTCCGAAGGCGGCTTGTTCGGTTCCACCAAACCCAGTCGTTCCTGGCGCAAAAATTAACCCTTTCGCAACGGGACCGGCGTCGATTAACGCGCTGACCTGTGTGCGCTCGCGACGCGACGCGCTGCTCGGACCGCAGCGGCAGCAGGCCCACGATTTCGGGTGCCTCGACCGTGGGCTTGAACACCGCGTTCGGAATGAGCAACTTTTGAAAAGAGGGCATTTGTGACAACGTACCGTCATCTCTTGAAATAGTGTTGCATTGCGGAGACACTCTCAAAAGTTCCGCCACGGTCCCTTTACAACATGGCGTCGGCGTTACAGTTTTCCCGCATCATGGCGGCACGGGGGTCCGTAATCGTCGCGTAACGGTGCCATCGGCACTACTGGGGAATTTTTTATGCAGTCTATCCAAGCCCGCGCAGTCGCGCGTCTGCGATCCACCGCCGCGCCCTTCGCCCTGCTGGTCGCGCTCTCTGCCAGTTCGGCCTTTGCCCAGACCGCACCGCTGCCCGCTGACTCCGCACCGGCCCAGGCCCAGGCCGGAGAAGCGGACAAGGACATCGTCGTCACTGGCTCGATCTTTCGTCGGACCAATTCGGAGACGCCGTCGCCGGTCACCGTGCTGACCACCGAGACACTGCAGCGCGCCGGCATCACTAACATTAACGACGCGGTGCGGTCGATCTCGGCCGATGGCGCGGGTTCGATCTCGACGGGCTTCACCAACGGCTTCTCCGCCGGCGGCGCTGCCGTCTCGCTGCGCGGCCTTGGCGTCTCGTCCACGCTTGTCCTGATCGACGGCCTGCGTTCGACCAACTTCCCACTCAACGACGATGGCCACAATGCCTATGTTGATCTCAACTCGATCCCGTTCAGCGCGGTTGAGCGGATCGAAGTGCTGAAGGATGGCGCTTCGTCAAGCTACGGCGCCGATGCGATCGGCGGCGTGGTCAACATCATCATGAAGAAGCACTTCACCGGTCTCTCGGGCACTGCCGAAGGCGGCGTGACCGAGAAGGGCGATGGCGCCCGCTATCGCGCAAACCTCACCGCCGGTTATGGCGACTATGCCGCCAGGGGCTGGAACTTCTACGTCAATGCCGAATATCAGAAGGACGAACCGATCTCGGCAACTTCGCGCGGTTTCCCGTACAACACCAACGATCTGAGCTCGATCGGCGGCCTTGACAATAACACTGGTGACAGCTCGCTGACGACTGCGTCCACCAACGCAGTGGTCCGTCGAGCGCGGCAGAACGACCTCAACAATCCATTCGCCGGCGGCGTCGCGACGGGCACCTACACACTGCTCGGCGGGACCGCGCAGTGTACTCGCGGGACCTTCACCGTTGCGGGAGCGGCTGGCGGCACCGGCTGCGCGCATGACTACGGCCAGGAATACGGTACGCGCTACAATGACATCCAGCCATCGCAGGAGCGCTACAGCTTCACCGGTCGACTGAGCGTGCGCCTCGGTGATGCGATCGAGGGGTATGCTACCGGCAGCTACTCGCACAGCCAGGTCACGATCGGCCGTCAGCCGAACAGCATCCGCCAGACCCAGCCCTACGGTGCTTCGCCGGCCCAGGCTTCGAGCAACCCCGGTATCGTCCTGCCAGTCTATATCTGTGCGTCAGGAGTGAACTGCGCGACCGCTGCCGACCGCAGGCTCAACCCAAACAACCCGTATTCGGCCGCTGGCGCGGCTGATCCGGCAAACAATGCCGCACGCATCTATTATGCATTCGGTGACGTCCCGACCTACTCCGTACGCACCAACGAAGTGATCCGCGGCGCAGTCGGCTTCAACGGCGACATCGCGGGCGATTATCACTGGAAGGTCGACGCAGTAGGTGCGCGCGATAATTTTGCGATCGAAAATCACGGCGTGCTCGACATCGCCGGGCTAAAGCAGGCGGTCAACACCGGCGCCTACAACTTCGTCAATCCGACACTCAACACGCAGACTGTCCGCGACACAATCGCGCGGACCTACACGACGCCGTCGCACACCTCGCTGATTTCGGTCGACGGATCGGTCGCCAAGGATCTCTTCGCGCTGCCGGGCGGCAATTTGCAGTTCGCAGTCGGTGGCCAGTTCCGCCACGAGACCGAGGTCAACAACAGCAACAACCCCGGCCTTACGAAATACGCCAACACTTCGGCGGCCTTCGGTACGCATGACGTCTACGCCGGTTATTTCGAAGTCAACGCGCCGATTCTCGACACGCTCGAGGTCAACGGTTCGGGCCGCTATGATCACTATTCGGAAGGCTTCAGCCACTTCTCGCCCAAGATCGGCGCCAAGTGGACCCCGATCAAGCAGATCGCAATTCGCGGGACCTATTCGAACGGTTTCCGCGCACCGACCTTTGCGGAAAACAACCCGCAGTCGAGCTATGCGGGCTTCGTGACGGTGACGCCGCCGGCGAGCTTCCAGCTGGCGCATGGCGGCCTCATCACCGCCGGCAACACAAATCCTTACGCGCAGGCCTACAGCCTTGGTTCGGGCGCGACCGGCAACCCCAATCTGAAGCCCGAAAAGTCGCGTAGCTTCACCGGCGGCGTGGTGGTCGAGCCGATCCGCAACGTCAGCTTCACGGTCGATTACTACAACATCAAGAAGACCGACGTGATCGTGACCGGACCGGATGCCGCCACCGCGCGGGCAAACTATTTCGCCGGTACCGCGCTGCCCGCGGGCTACACTGTTTCGGCCGTCGATGCGCCCGATCCGCTGTTTCCTAACGCACTGCCGCGCGTGCTGATCATCAACGTGCCGTTCGTAAACGCCGGCTCGGTCAAGAGCTCGGGTCTCGACTTCGGTGCGAACTTAAGCGTGCCGATCTCCGAGGGTGTGCGGTTCACCAGCCGTCTCGATCTCACCTACGTGATCCAGTACGACCTCGATCCGGGTAACGGCGGCAAGATCCAGAAGTATGCCGGTACGCTTGGACCTTACGAACTGTCGTCGGGTGCTGGCACCCCGCGTGTGCGCGGCAACTGGCAGAACACGCTCGCGTTCGGCCCACTCTCGCTGACCGCGACAACCTATTACGTATCGCGGATCAAGGAAGTCGCTGCCGACGAAGGCGACGATCTTTCGTGCGCAGGCGGCAACCTTTACGGCACCGGTGACAAGTTCTGCTACATCAAGCGGTTCATCTATGCCGACGTTAACGCCGCTTTCAAGGTGAACGACGACTTCACGTTCAACCTGTTCGTTGGCAACATCACCGGTGAGAAAGCGCCGCTCGCACCGGCATCTTACTCGGGCGCAAACTACCTGCCGACGTGGCATATGGCCGGCATCGTAGGACGCTCGTTCCGTGCTGGCGCTACCTTCAAGTTTTAAACGCGATACGACTGACACGGGAGCGGGCTTTACCAGAAGCTCGCTCCCTTTTTATGTCTGATGGGGCTTTAGGCCAAAATAGCGGGCGGCGTTGGCGCATCGGCAATGACATTCGTCGTGACTTCGATGGCCCGGATATTCGTTCCTGCGTCAATCTCCAGATGAACCTTGCGCCACTGGCGGCGGTAGGATCCTCACCTGTTCGAGGAGCTGAGGACTGAGAGCTGTGAATTGCTCGAAGCTCCGGGGGGCGGATGTCATAATTTCGTAGCGTATTGACCGCAGAGGACATGACTACGACCATTGTTGTGCAGACCGTTGTATTGGTCTTGCTGGG
>NZ_JH594426.1:229730-234213 GCF_000242835.1 Sphingomonas sp. PAMC 26617 | reverse complement strand
AACCAAATGCTTAAAGGCGCGAGGCAAATGTTTCAGAGATACCTACCGGTTGCGTCACAGCACGTTTCAGATCCTACAAAGGACGCGATAAAAGCTCAGGTCGTATGGAATCGTTTTTCATCGGCCCTTAAAGATAAACTAAAACCCAGTGAGTTAACTGAAATCCAAAGCATGCTTTGTGCGGGACAAGACCAAAAGCTTTATCGGCATTGTCAAACGCTTATTCGTCGCGTTTATGGGGCCGACGCGGTATCTATATTAATGCAATGCGAATTTAGCTAATTTTCTTTTGATCAGGCGCAGCGTCGAGACTTGCCCATAGGACATCTAGAAACATTTGCTGCTCAGCGGACCTACCGCCCTCGTCCGCCATATCGCACCGCTGGGCTGGGAGCATATCGCACTCACCAGCGAGTATAGCTGGGAAAGGGATGATCGGCCGAGACCGGATCAGCTCAAGCCACTAGCGCGGCAACCCAGTCCGAAGCCGACCAGGGAGGTCAGAAGCGTGTACCGAAGCCAGCGATGATCTGCGCGTTCGGCGTCTGATGATTTAGCCCGATGTTCCCGCCAAGGTCTATCTGAAACTTGGGAGTGAGCATGTAGGCGACGGCGACGTCCGCCGAATACTGGTGTATGTGGCCGGACGGATCGTAGTTTTGCGATGTCCACAGCTCGCCGAAGGCAGTGAGCCTGGACGTCACGGGCTTCTGGAGGACGGCCGCCATCACGATTTGCAGGTGACGCCGCCCGGGGTGGTCGTTGTTGGTGAGCAGGTCGGCCTCCGGGCTGACGGTGAGCGCGAAGCCCTGGTGGAGCTTGACCACGACCGGGGCGGTGACACCGCCCTCCAATTGGCGGTTGCCGATCCCGAGCCTGGCGGTTGGCACCTTTACGATGCCGACGACGGCGTAGCGCACGGTCCGGTTGGGGTTAGTCAGCCGGTGCTTCAGCCGCAGCGTCAGGTCGCCCACGCCGCGAAGATGGCTGACGCCCGTATCGTCGCGGCTTCGGACTTCCACATAGGGCGCGATGTTTGCCTCGATGTCGGTATAGTCGCCCAGCCCGTATTTAAGTGTCGGGTTGACGTACTCGATAGTGTCGATGCGTGCGCCGGCGTAGCTATTAACTGTCCAGTTGCCGATGTCGGACTCCAGCTGGATGCACCCCTTGGGTAGCACGCACGGAGCGCTCGACTTGGTCGGCCGCTCGAAACAGAGCTTTGTGGTGTCTCTTAGGGCGACATGGGACACGGGGGCGCTGCCGTCGGATGACGCATCTTTCATGTCCTCCTGAGGCATCGCCTTAGGTGACGTACCGGCCTGTGCCGTCGCGACGGCGGGGGCAAGCGCGAGCAGCACGGCTGACGCAATGGCAGTCTTGTCGATGTGAAGTCTCCAGGAGGATCCCGTGGGGTGGTCAAGACCGTCATCCGGTATCGGGTGGTGAGCTACAATCCCTGGTGCGCACGAAATGTGTATGCCGCCGCTTGCTCGTTACCTATTTTGGCTGGGCGGACGCCCCCTTCGGACTTCTGCTCATGTCTGCTTTTGCGCCCCTGCCGCCTGTCTGCTTTCTTTCCAATAGCTGCCGCCGCAAAAGAGAACCCTCGAAAAAAGCTTGTCGCGGATGCGGTTTTCGGCTTCGGCCACGCGCCTCGGCCTGACCTAGCCGACGGTTGCACGCCATGTCGATGCGTTGGAAGCGGCTCTGGGCTCCGACCTGTTCGTGCGCTCCCAGCGCGGACTTGCGCCGACCAAACTGGCGCCGGCGCTGCGACCTCATGCCGAAATCATGGGGTCTACGGTCGCCGCGCTTCTCCGCACTGCAAGCGGGGCGGCGGGCACCGTAGCGGGTACCGTGCGCATCAGCGCCAGCGAGGTCATCGGCGTCGAATATTTGCTACCGGTTCTAACCCAGTTACGACGCGAACATCCGCAGCTCGTGATCGAACTTGCACTGACCGACCGCGTGGACGATCTGCTTCGGCGCGAAGCGGATATCGCCGTGCGCAATACCGAACTTACCCAGGGCGCATTGGTCGCCCAACGCCTGGCTCCCGTCGATCTCGGTTTCCATGGGCACCGGGATTATTTCGGGCGGCACGGCGTGCCGGCCACGCTCGCGGACCTAGCCAGACATGACCTTATCGGTTTCGACGCCGAGACTCCTGCGTTGCGGGCGATGCTTGCCCACCTGCCCGGGCTTGACCGGACTAGCTTCGCGCTACGCCCGGACAGCAACCTGGCGCAACTCGCCGCCATCTAGGCCGGGTTCGGCATCGGCCTGTGCCATGTGACCATGGCACAGGCCGATCCGATGCTGGCGCGCGTGTTGGAGACTGTGGGTTTCGCGCTACCGCTATGGATCGTGATGCACGAGGACACCAAGACAAACGCCCGCTACCGATTGGTGTCGACGGCTTGGTGCAGGCGCTTCAGGGTCTCGCTCGACCGGGTGGCGTTTGATCCAGGCATTCCAATTTTGCGATCCCAATTGGGACTATGCCTTGCGCCGTAAGGCGGCGTCTAGCGCTGACAAAGTTGGCAGTTATTGACACCGCCGCGATCGGCGACGCTCTTTCGCGATCGACCGTTTACGAGCAATTATATTGGCACGCGTTATCAAATATTTGCGCGTGAGTTCCAGCGATCTTGCGCTCAATGAAACCATAGAGCATGACCTTTTTCGGTCCAGCATCCAATCGAACAGAGCAAAACTGGGCTTATTAGGAGAGACTGCGATGAAAGCTACTATCTTGGCGATCGGTGCCTGCGGCTTGCTGGCCGCCGCACCGGCACTCGCCCAAATGAATAATTCTATGTCAAATGGTTCGATGAAAAGCGCGCCGATGGGACAACCCAAGACCGGTGGGTCAATGGGCACTTCGATGTCGACTCAGTCTGGCACAACAGCCAAATCTGAAGAAACAAAGGAATCGAGCGCGAGCGAAGCGCATGAAAACAAGATGGCGATGAAGCATCGGAAACACCACAAGAAGCATCATCGGATGCATCATACCAGCAAGATGCCAGCGAAAACCGGAATGTGAACGTGAAGGATCGTCCGGTTCAAGATATTGGACCGGGCGATCCTGCTTGTACCAACGAATAGTTAATCATCATCGCCGTGCTCACGCCACTGCTGGTGCTCGCGACGCTCATGCTCCCAGTAACGCCGCCGCTCCTGTTCGCGTTGCCAGCGTTCAATCTGCTCGTGCCGCTCGTGAGCGCGCCAAGCGTCGATGCGCTCGTCGTCATACCCTCCGTAGCGCGGATCAGCATAGGCGTAATAGCCACCTCGATTATAGGCATCGTCATCGTAGGTGTGACCGCCATAGCCACCCGAGCCGAAGCTGAGGGTTACGCCACCATAGCTTTGCGCTGATGCTGGGGACGCCAGCGCCACGACCGAAGCGGTCGCGAGCGCAGCGGTTAGCGCCAAGGTGCGGATCATCTCGGTCTCCTTTTGTGTATGTCGCAATGTTTATCGGCAATCGTTTCCGCTTCGCTCGATCGCGCGGCCCGCCAGCGCGCCGCCTCCCGCGCCCAGGATCAGGCCCGTCGTGCTTGGCCTGTTGTATTCGCCTCCGCGACCGATCTCACGTCCGAGCAATCCGCCCGCGACCGCGCCAAGGATCGCTCCGGTCGTACCGGATTTACAGCGTCGACCCTGATAATAGGTCTTCGGTTGAGGGTAGTCGCTGCGATCGACGTAGCCTTGGCCGCGATCATAGCCCTGGTACCCATCACGCTGATATTGCCGCTCGTATTCGGCGCGACGGTTGTACTGGTCACTCCGCTGCTGCTGACGTTGGTATTCGCGCTGCTGCCGGTAGTTTTGGTAGCGGGCATCCTGATCGTACTGGCCCTGATCATACCCACTGCCCTCGTTCTGATAGCGCTGGTGATAACCGTCCCGGCTATAATCGTCCTGTGCCAACGCGGGAACGGACGCGATGACAGCGGTCGCCACACCTGCAACGGCCAAAGCGATAGTGAACTTGTTCGTCACGGCCTGTCTCCTCAGGGACTAACTCGATAGTGCCGTATTATAGGGAAGGCTGTGGCGTAACGCTGAACGCGCTTGTTATGCGTTATTCAGGAATACACTCGCCCGACAGCACGTCGGTGATTGCTCCGTGATGTAGCTTGTATCGGCGCTGTCTGCCTTCCGATAATAGCGTCCTTCTAAGACGACGCTGGACTTCTCGGCCACTCTTCGGTTCTGGGAAGCGAGGTATTGACCGATGCCGTGAACTGCGTGAGCTTAAACCATTTTCAAAGAAAGCATTGATGATGTATCGGGTTGGCTTTTTCTGCGCTGCTGTGGTTCCGTTAGTTATCCTCGCAATGCATGTCGAACATGCGTCTGACTATGTTGCATTGCTGCCGGGAGCCCTCATTGGCTTGGGAATCATAGGGCTTCTCCAAAAACGCCGTTGCGCTACGCCTCGCGCGCAATAGCTGGATTCCCGTTCCTT
>NZ_JH594426.1:223258-225211 GCF_000242835.1 Sphingomonas sp. PAMC 26617 | reverse complement strand
AGAACATCCTGCAGGATGTGCTTGTCCAGGCTGAGGTCCGCGACCAGCTGCTTGAGCTTGCGGTTCTCCTCCTCGAGCAACTTCAGACGCCGCCGCTCTCCAACGCCGAGCCCGCCGTACATTCTCTTCCAGCGGTAGAAGGTCTGCTCCGAAATCCCCATCCGACGGATCACCTCCGCCACCGGTGTGCCCGTCTCCGCCTGCTTCAACGCGAACGCGATCTGGTCGTCTGTGTACTTCGACTTCTTCATGTCCCAGCTCCTTGCCCGCAGGCTTCTCAAGGCCGGAAAACTCTCGCTCAAACTGGATGAAAAAACAGGGAGGACGTCACTCGATCCGGCGATCCCGCGACCGATCCGGCGTAGGAGTTGTCATCGGACTGACACGTACAGCGCGACCCGGATGCGCAGCAAGTCAATTACAGAGTAGATGTGTCCCGCACGCTACCCTCAACGCGTGCCAGACGATGCGGAGCGACTGGCCTCGCTGGCGTTGCCTGCGCTGCAATTTGACAGCGGTTCCTAGAACTACATTGGGAGATTGTGTCGAGGGTGGATCCAGCGGCGCTCGGCAATGCGCGCAGCGCGTCGGCGAAGGCCTAGCAACGATGTTAAGGATCGCCTGCCAAACGGCGGTCTCGTCGATTGTGGCGGCGGTTCCCAGATTCTTATTTTTCCGTCCCGCGGCGGTGAAGCAGCGGAATCGAAAAAATTTCTATACGATCCCCCGCACAGCATGGCGAGGACTTCAGAGCCAAGGAACACTTTCCGTTACGATTGCGTTTTGGCTTCAGAAAGATGCTGTTGTGGCATCTGCCGACTGGAGGCTTTCCCATGCTTTGGACCATTGCCGTAATTCTCTTCATTCTCTGGGTCCTTGGGTTCGCTGTCCATATCGGGGGCGGGTTGATCCATCTTCTGCTGGTCGCTGCGGTGGTCGTGGTAATCTTCAACCTGGTAAGCGGCCGCCGCGCGGTATAGGCGGTCGCTTGACCTTACGTGTTCAGCAGCACGGCGCGGAGGGAAAACCGATCCCTCTTTGGCCGTGCCGCTATCGCCTGTCCGTAAATGGGCGTCAGCCGACCAACCGCTTTGCGCTGCGTCGTTGATGCAAAACTTTTGCAGACCGTGTGGAAAGTCGTGAACAGCGCGGTCGGCGTCACCGAATTCCAATCTCGAGCGGTTGGAGAGCCAAATAAGCCCGAAGGTGCTCTTTGAGGGCCTCGAGGCAGCGAGAGACGGCCTGTTGGAGGTCCGGTTGCCGTTTGAGGCGCGAGAAGGCCGTTTTTACGCCCTCACCGCGGCGATCAGGCCCGGCACGCCGACCAGGGTGATGGCCCGTCTGATGTTGTAGGCGAGCGCGGTCAGGCTGAACTCGCCGCGTACGTTCTCGAGCCGGCGCATCAGGAAAGCGCCTTGGCCCATCCAATGCTTGATGGTGCCAAAGGGATGTTCGACGCTGTTTCGCCGTTGGGCGAGTATGTCAGGGCGCAGTGCCAGCCGCGCTGCCATGCGGTCGAGAACAGCCTCGTTCTCCAGGCGCGAGACGCGGCGGAATGACCGGGTGCAGCGTGGCTTCATCGTGCAGACGGTGCAGGCATCGCTGTTGGCATAGTCGATCTTCACATTGTCGCGCGACTTACCCCGGTAGCGCGGCGAGAGCGTTGCCCCAGCCGGGCAGATAAAGACATCCTGGTCCGGCTCGTAGCGAAAGACTTCCTTGCTGAAAAAGCCCTCCCGTACGGCAGAGCCGCGGAGCGGCTTGGGCACATACGGGGTGACGCCTGCCGCCTCGCAGGCCTCGATGTCTTCGATCTTGAAGTAGCCGCGGTCGGCCACCGCATTGATCCGCTCGACGCCCAGTGCCTCCATTGCCGCTGTTGCGGTCTGCGCGAGCAGGCCCAGGTCGAGGACCTGGTTGCTCACCGCCTGCTCGGCGATCAGCTTGTGCTTG
>NZ_JH594426.1:220379-223238 GCF_000242835.1 Sphingomonas sp. PAMC 26617 | reverse complement strand
TCGCCTCACGCCCTGCGACGGTCCTGTTCTGGATGTCAGGGGTACCCGAAAGCAGATTGACGACGCCAGATGAGGCTGCCCCCTCCCCTGCCGGCCCACCACAGATTGCGTCGTGTTGGTGGCTGGCGATCGCCCGTGCGCCACTGCACGCGGGCGCCGCGCGTACGGTGTTTCGGGCGCCGTCGCGGTTCTGCGAAGCGAGGTATTACGCCCTATCCATTCGATCGTGGGGCCGCCTTCAACGAGGTTCTGCGGCGCGCGGGCGGTCAACCAGGATTGCGTTGCGTCGCCGCGCTAACGGCCATGCAAGCCCCCTGCCCGACCTATGAAGCAGAACCGCCAATCTCGCGCTCGTAGAGCAGGAGCGTCGCGTCTGCGACGACGTCGGCGAGCACGCGCTTGCGTGCCGGGTCCGCATCGCGAAGAGCATAGAGTCTCGCAGCGGTCTCGGGATCTACCCTCACGTTGATCGCGATATTGCGATTGCCGGTTACGCGTGGCGGCCGTTGGAATGTCCCGGCTTGGGAACGCTCTTGAGGCACGGGCGCCGCTACAGGCGGGGCAGCTACGGCCGGAACAGCCGGACGCGACGGAAAGCCCGCCCCGTCGCTGATCTCGCGTAGCTTGGCTGGATCCTTGTTCGGGGGCGTATCATCGAACTCCGAGAGATCGAGCCTGGACCGGGTCATGCTGCCTCCTTCACGGTACGCGCCTTACGCAGCCTTGCGATCACTGCTGCCGCATAGGCCTCGGCGTTCTCGAGCGCTGCCTTCATGTTACCGACGCCTTTGTCGTTGATGGTGCGAAGCGTTCCACCAGCGGCGAACATCGCGCGATAGGCCTCGCGATTGTAGATCATGACCGGAAGGACTGGAATTTCAGCATCGTTGAACTGCTCCGCGATGTCCTTCTGATTGTTCGAGCGGAGCGCCGGCGGGATTTGGCTGAACAGGATCGCATAATCGATCTCTGTCCTGGTGCCGCGCGCCGTCTGTTTGACGAGCTTGATAGCGCGGGCGGCCTGGGTGGCATCCAGATGCGACCCCTTGCAAGGAATGATCACCAGATCGCTTTGCGCGATTGCGAACGTGACGGTCGCGGTCGCCGCGCCTTCGAGGTCGACCAGCGTGAAGCGCGCTTCCGACGCGCCCCTCTCGATCTCGTCGATGATCGCGTTTTCATCGCGGCACCCAACGACAGTGATGGCATCTGGACGTCCCGGTAGCTGCCCCCACTCAACCAGCGGAAGGTTCGGGTCAGCATCGATAAGGCGCACGGTGCCCCCCGCGTCAGCGAGTTCTCCGGCAAGCAGAAGTGTTGCGGTGGTTTTGCCCACCCCGCCTTTCGGGGACACGAAGCTAATGACTGGCATGCTGCTCTCCGCTTGCGGCCTGGTTGCTACCAAGTAGCAGCCAACACTCAAACGCCACCATAAGCTACGTTGGTAGCTAACGTCTAGCTGCCTTGACGCGATCGCCACGCGATCTGATCGCAACCCAGATGGTAGTTTGTAGCGATATGATCGCGACAATGACACGTTTTACACGCTATTGGATTGCTGTCATTTCGCAACTAGCACGCGCTCTGGTTGGTAGCAGGTTGCGACCGGCGATAAACTGGCAACTTCGTTTGCCCGTGACGGAGACCATATTCCCATCGTGTGCAATGACATAACAAAAATGACAGGCTTCCAACAACCCACTACCGGATTGCTGCCTGGTTGCTACCAACTAGCGATGCGGTAGTTCCTGACGTTCCTGTGGCTTCGCTCAAAGGTGATCCGCCAGGCCGTATCGAACTGCCCGCCGAAAAACCAACCAGCCCCGAAAGGTGCCGCATCCAAGAAACTTCACGCCGAAGCATAGCGGCCGCCACCTCAGAACCGGGCAAAAACGGACGAAGCGCGGCATCGGCTTCATCCGGCGTCGATGTGGCGGGACCGGCGCCCGAAATCCGCGGCTGGCGCTTTGCGAGCCGATTTGAACCTCAAGGGTGCCCACGAAAAATAGCGCGATATGTCCCTACATCAAGGAGCTGCCGAAGCAGCCCCGTTAATGATCATTCCTCCCAGAGCGGTTTGAGCTTGCGGGTCCGCTTGCCTGCGGGCCGGGGTGCCGGCGCGGGTATCCCGTGCGCTGCGATCTCTGCTTGGATGCTTCCGAGTTCCGCGAGCCATGCCTGGGTGCGTGCGGTATGAACGTGCATGTGGACTTCGTCTGATCGTTGAGACGGATGCGGGCCGACGATCGGGCGGGGTCAGGGTCACAGGACCGCGCAGCGGCCGCGCAAGCGGGGCGTGGGGGTGCCGATTTTGTCGTGGTCGAAGCGCAGCGAAGGCCGCGTCAAAATCGGGGGAACCGCGCATCCTTGACGCTGGCTCCGCCCGGTCGTCACGATGGACAGAGTCGACGACAGAGCCTTTCCGACGTTGGTAGGGCAGGGGAGGCGGTGACCCACGCGACGGTCTTGCCTCCCACGCGCGCCAATCACCCTTCCCGTACAACCGTCGTTGCCCAAATCGCGACCGTCAGCTGGTCGCTATCGAATTCCGCGGCAAGTCACGGGCATTGAGGCACTCGATCTCATCGGGAAGAATGCCGCTTCATGAAGACGTTGCCACGTGGGAAGTCGATCTCGCGTTTCCGTCGCACGCGCTCGGTTGCGCTCATCGCAGGGCGTTGAGTGGGGAGGGGGGTCTCGACATTCGCGATCCGATCCACTCGGCAGAACGAAGAGCCCCGACGCCATCACGCCGGGGCGGTGCATCATCGTTCGTCGACGCGCATGATCGTCAGGACGCGCGTGGTCTTGAAAGGATCTGCCGGATCCTCCGAGCCCGCGCTCAGGTCGTGATTGTAA
>NZ_JH594426.1:200312-218740 GCF_000242835.1 Sphingomonas sp. PAMC 26617 | reverse complement strand
CGATGGAATTTGAATACGACGGCAATGGCGCCGGAAGCCTCACGGGAAAGGATACACAGAATGTGTTCTTGACAACCGTTTCCTCATACAAGTCGATCTTCCAGTAGCAGGCGGTGCCTTCGAACTCGAACCGGCCCATGTCGCGCTCGCCGTGCGGGTTGATGGCGTCATCGAAGCGGTCGTAGTCACGGACGGTGCGGATCAGCTCGGCGCGCTTGCGGAATCCACGAAAGATGCTGACGTCTCCAATCAGGTCGGCGATCCCGCTCGTCATCACGACGCGGTTGTTACCTGGGGCAGTGATATGTGCGCGTAGCCAGTCGTTGAGCCGCGCGATCTCGGTCGGCCCGCCCTTGGGGCGCTCGGATGTGGAGGTCTGGTCGGCCATGTCGGTCTCCTTGTCTGACCCCGCCAATCGGGGCCTTCGACAGGCGACAGGACCGCCGAGGCATAGCTGGCTCGCGCACCCACAGGGTCGAAACGCAGTGGAGAAGTCCGCGTGGCGGACTTGCGCGTGAAAGCGCCTCGGCGAGGACGCAGGAGCCCGAAAGGCCCCTTGGGATGGCGGCGAGTTGGAGACCGGCCGACCCCAAACCGCTGGCGATCCCCGACCGGGAGGACTATCGTCGCGGCCATGGAAACGTCTACCAACATCGTTGCCCTGTGGCCCCGCTGGATGGACAGCGCTGGCGATATGCTCCGGATGAAGGCGTTGGTTCGGACCCGATGCTGCAAATGTGGGACGCTGATGCGGGCCGAGCTAGACGATATCGTGGCACGCCACGGCTACGATTATTCGCTCGTCGACAAACTGGAGCGCTGCCGGATGGTCGAGTGCGGAGGGTCTACCTTCTATTTGGCGTCGCGAACCTATGGCCGGGAATGGGTGACGCTCCTGCGCGACCCGCGGCTGATGAAGGCGTTCGAGGAACTGCCGCCTGTCCGGACGGCGTGGAGCTGATTGCCCGCCTTCGGAAGAGATACCGTCTGAATTTGAATTCCGCACCCAAGCGGTGGGTAGAAGGGGGCAGAAGCCCTCTGTCCAGCAGGGCTGCCGTGCTTGCGTAGCCGGGCCGGGGCGGGCTCGATGCCCGCTCCGCCGCCTTCACGGCTGAAGCGCGGGGAGGGGAGGGGGGCCTGAATGCGAGCTACGGCGCGCGGTATAGCTGGCACAAATTTGGCCAGGCCGTCGATTTCGTGCCCGCGGGCGGCGTCAATTCGATCAGCCGCGATCAAATCCGCGCGCTCATGGGACAGAGTGGCGTCCGCCTGATCGAGCTGCTCGGCCCGGGGGATCGCGGCCACTCCAACCACTGGCACGTCGCTTTTGCGCGTCCCGGGCAGGTCATCGACCGGACACGGTCGATCGAGGAGGATGAAGACTGGATCGTCAACGTCAACGTCGCCAGCGCTGATGCGCCGGCTTCGGCACCGGTTGGGACCGATGCGCACACCGCTCCTGCCTCGGTCCTGCAAACCGCAGCAAAGGCCCCGCCACAATGGGACGTCTTCGCCAGCGCCGCTTGGCGCGCTTCTCAGGGAGGTGGTTCATGATGCGACGTGTTCTGAATAAGCTGAGCGGCGTCACTGGAGCGGTCGCGCTATGCGCGGCCGGTTTGGTCGCCGTAGCTGCGCCCCAACCGGCCTATGCGTCCGATTGGGGGTGTCAGGTAGTCCTTTGCCTCGCCACTCCGGGGTCGCCGACGAAGTACGCTGAGTGCGTGCCTCCAATCACGAAGCTGTGGAACGCGCTCGCTATGGGCGGCGGGTTTCCCTCCTGCACCGGGGTCGGCATCAAAACGAAGTCGGCGAAGCATGGTTATACCATGACCGTCACCCAGACCGACGGCACCACGTCGCGCTATTCGCTCGATACACGCTACCAGACGGTGACGCAGCAATGATCCACGCGGTCGCCGCCATCACCGTGCTGGCGCAGCAATGTGCGTCCGAGGTCGCGACCGAGGCTGTCGTACCGCTCGTCGTCACAGAGAGTGGCGGCGACGATCTTTCGATCAACGTTAATCATGGCCCGCGCGTGCGCGCCGGTTCGATTGCCGAAGGCGCCTCGCTGGTGCGCCGCTATATGGCGCAGGGCTATACGGTCGATGTGGGATTAGCCCAGATCAACTCGGCGAACTTCGCGCGGCTCGGCGTCACGGTCGAACAGGCGTTCGATCCCTGCACGAACCTCCGTCTCGCCTCGTCGCTGCTGCAAGAAGGCTATGGCCTCGCCAGCCGGCACTACACCGGCCTCGACGCCATCTCCGCCACGTACTCGCTCTACAACACCGGTACGCTCACGCGGGGCTTTCGCAACGGGTACGCGACCTACGGCAAGAAGGTCCGCTATTACGCGGAAAAGCACCTGATCGAGCGGACCAAGATACCTGCCCCCCAGATGCCCCCGATCCGGGTCGATCCGGCGATCGCGGCGAATAGCTTGCGCGTCATCGAAGCGACGCAAGTTGCCGAGAGCACCAACGCGGCCCCAGCTACGGCGGGGTCTGCGCCTGCTCCTGAAGCGATCGGCGCTGTTGGACCGACGACGAAGGCACGGCGTAGCCTGAACCAGGCTGCGATCGATGAGTGTTTGGCGGCTTCGCCGAAGCAGCAGGTCAAAAAATTGTTCGAGAATGTTGTAGCGCTGCACGAGAAGGCAGCCTGATCGCCGGCAGAGCCTACGGCAGGGCGACGTCGGCCAGGCTCAGCGATCGAGATCGCCACGATCAATCTGACGGACCGGGGGCGCTATGGTCGGCGCTAGGCTGGCCCGTTGTTTCGTAAGCTCTAGATTGATCCCGTCGGCTACGGCTGTCAGCCGATTGAGGGCAAATGCCCCGGGCTCGTGATTGATGGTGATATGACCACTGGTGACGTTCGCTAGACGGTCGGTCAGCGCTGCCACTGTACCTTCGCGTGCCACCCAGTCGCGCATATTGCTAGCGCGGTCGAGCTCTGCTGCTGGTTCCTTTTTCCGCAAAACAGCGAGCCGCATGTCCTCAACGGTCTGCTCGGCCTGCTTTTGGGCAATTGGCTCAATGACTGCGATCTCGCGTGCCGCTTCCTGGATCGTCAGGCGCCGATCGAATGGCTCTTGGTCGCGACCGTGCTCGAGCGAGCGCCGGACGATTTCCTCGAGGGGATCGGCGTTTTTGTAGCGCTCGACCTGATTGGCGAGCTTGTACTTGAGCTCGTAATCCTCGCGCGTTGTCGCCGCCATCGCGTCGGCCATGCTGACCCCAGGATTGTGGAGATGGATTACCGCCAAGTCGCGGGCGATGTAAAGCGCGTCTCGCGACTTCGGTGTGACATTCGTCGTTCCCCAATCGAGCTGATGCCCATTCTCGCGTGCCAGTTGCTCCGTAAATGTCCGGAGCGTGCGGCTATTGCCCTCGCGAAACGGATGAAGATAGTCGAGGCGCGCATAGGTCTGTGCGACTGCCTCTGACATCTCTAGCATGTCATAGCCCTTGAGCGCTTTGCCGCCCTGAAGAACGTCGAGCGTCAGCGCCAGATTTCGGTCGATTTCGGGTCGGAGGGCATAGGGCACGAGGACGCGATCGCCCGACGCCTCTAGCTCCCGGTTCTTGAAATGTCCCGGCGCGTCCGGCCGAAACTCGCCGGGCCGATGCTCAGGAAGGTCCTGGAAAATCCGGCGATGAACCTCCTGAAGATGCGCCACATCGAACTGGCCTTGAACGGGATCGCGCTGAAGCTCTCTGACCCGTGCAAAGGTAAGGGCGGCTTCGCGCTGGCTAATCAAGCCGCGCGAACGGTGTCTGATGCCAGTATTGCGGCGGTCAGCTCATCGCTATCGATCTCGCCGGCGATGTAGCGAGCATTTAGTTGCTCAATCTCGTCCGAAAGGATGCCGCCCTCGTAGCGAACACTGCCCCGAGCGAAGTTAACTTCACTCAAGCGACGCGCGCGTTCGGCTTCGCTGATTGCAGGCGTAGAGGATGTAAAGGGCGTTACGACGTTCATCGGGCGATCCTTTCAAGCGACGAGCATAGCACAAAGCCATGCTTGATACGAGAAACACAGTGCAGCCTTTCCTCTAACGGTGTGGACGGCCGTCGGCCGGCAATCGTTCGAGGCACCGCCGTGGCGGTGCGGCGAGGGGGGGCATCCCCCCTCTGGGCAAGGGCTAGACCGTCTCCGCGCAAGCGCTCCGCTTGGCGATCGAGGCGGTATCCCCAGCCTTCCCGGCGCTACGCTCTGGTGCAGGCCGGGTGATTCCCCTCCCCCTCGATCGGCCCTGGTTTTGCCCATTCACCCCCCGCTCTCGGCGAGGGCCAGAAGTCGATGCGCGCATCGCCTTCGGCTCAATTCGAGAAAGGAAAGACCATGAAAACCAACCGATGCCCGTCGGGCCTGCCCGGCTACGGATATTCAATGCAGGCGGCAGCAATCGCCAGTGCGTTGGTGGAACGGGAGAACGCTCATATCTATCGCAAAAAAGTTCGAGACTGGCTGGATCGGATCGAAGACCCATTCACTACGCCCTTCGAGAACGAAGACGATGGGCGGGCGCTGGCAGAGTTTCTCACCAATCTGGTCCGAGTGGGTTCAGGTCTAGAGGCGGTAGATTATTGAGGTGGCGCACTTGCCAGCGGGCAAAGGTAGTGATCGCTCACACCCGGACATTCAGGCTGGCAACCTGGGCTCCCGATGACTGCCATTCGTTAAGCGCGATCTGTCCCGTTTCTCCGCCTCAACATGCCATTTGTGAAAATGGTGGGTACGGTTTTCGGCGCGATCACCCGGACAACAGAACCACTGTGGCTTCGGCTTGGAAAGCCGCAAGACAATCCGTTGGGAACGACTGAGGCCGCTTTTTAACTCGCCGCGCGCGACCTGCGCGGCAAGCAAGGGATCCGCAGTGCGCCCTTTACGCCTAACAGTCGAGGTGGGGAGGCCTGAGGTACGTCCCCTCGACGGATGATCGCGAGCGCGATGCGTTTCCTGCTGGCGGCTCAGCACGCGAGGCTGCCAGCATAGCCGCCATCGGCGAAGATGCGTTCGATGAACGGGTAACTTTGGGCGTGAGCCCTTAAGCGGCACCTTGCAACCGTTGCGATCCTGAACGCCGCAGCATTGACGCAGATAAAAATAATAGACGATCTGTTACGGTCGGTAGATCCTGGGGTAGTAGTCGCCTTGGGACGCCTGCACGAATGAATAGAATGTCATCGACCAGCTTTCACGAAGATGTCTTCCGAGGCCGTCCTCCGACTTATCGGGATCATCGCGGCTCCCAGCTCCCACGGCAAGTCACCAGATTAGTATCATAGCCTCGCCTCGTCGGCAGCTTCTATTCGACATTGCGCCTCAGCTCGTATCGTTAATCCAACGCCCATAAACTACACCAGCCGCTTTGGCATCCCTACCTAAAACAAGCCCTTAGCAATTGGCCGCACCGCGTGCGGACGCGGCGACCGGCTCCGCGCCGCGTTGCACCTCGTGGATCGATAGCAGTGAGTGCATCAGCTCATCGTCAGCGCTCGACATGACGCCGAGCACCTCCGCTTCGTCGCAGCCTTCCGCGGCAAGATATGCGTGGCCCATGCTAGAGTCGATATAGATAGACTGCCCCTCGTCTAGCGTAACCGGGTCGTAGAACTCGGTGTTTACCACGATGCGGCCGCTTAAAACGTAAATGTATTCCTCACCGGCATGATGTACGAGTTTGCCAAACTGCTCCTCGCTCTTCGCGCGGATCTTCGTAATAACTGGGATCATCCGCTTTCGACGAAGTTCGGTGCAGAGATAGTAATAGTCGTAATTGGGTGTCTCGACGCGGACCGCAGTGGCCAGACTGCCCAGGCTCCGTCGGGCGGTCACGGGCGGCGCAACCTCGTCCCCGGGTTCTGCAAACAGTTCTGACATCCGCAGCCCGAGTTTTTGGCTTAACTGATAGAGCTTGTCGTAGGTCAGGGTTAGCCGGTCATGCTCGACCTTGGAGAGCGTCGAGACAGGGATGCCGCTCTTGGCGCTCATCTGCTTGAGGGTCCATCCCTCGCGGCTGCGCAGGTTGCGCAGTAGGGCGCCGAGCGTTGGGGCAGCGGCTTGTGGCATTGTCGATCATCTCCAGGTTGACGAACTTTCCGATTAGGATAACGTTGTCCCAATCAGAGCTATTGAATCAATATATTGGCTCGATAGAGCCGGGGCAATCCCATCCTTCCGCCTTGGGGGCGGCGACGCGCGAGGAGACACGGCATGAGGTCCTGGAGAGCAACGTTAGCGGGAACGCTTCTGCTGGTCGGTGGGATCGCCGTGGCGCAAGGCGTGCCAAGAAGCGCGATCCCTGCGAGCAGTCTGGTTCCGGTCGCGGCTCCTGCCAGCTCGTCCGTTGTCCCGGCGGCAGTGCTGACGGGCTCGGTCACCGCGCACGAGCTGACCAAGGCTGACGTGGACACGTGGCTGGATGGCTACCTGCCTTATGCGCTCCGCACCGACGACATCCCCGGTGCCGTCGTGACGGTCGTGAAGGACGGCAAGATCCTGACCGCGCGCGGCTTTGGTTACGCGGACGTCGCCAAGCGGACCCCGGTTGACCCCGAGCGCACGCTGTTCCGTATCGGGTCGGTCTCGAAGCTGTTTACATGGACAGCTGCCATGCAGCTGGTCGAGCAGGGCAAGCTCGACCTCGACGTCGACGTGAATACCTATCTCGACTTCAAGATTCCGCCCCGCGACGGCAAGCCCGTGACGCTGCGTCAGATGATGACACACACTGCAGGCTTCGAGGAGGCGGCCAAGGGCATCGTCACCTATGATCCGAAGCTCCTGCTGCCGCTGGACCAGTATCTCAAGCGCTGGACGCCGCGCCGCATTTTCGCCCCCGGTACGACGCCCGCCTATTCCAACTGGGCGACCACGCTGACGGCTTATATTGTACAGCGCGTCTCCGGCGAGGAGTTCGACAGCTATCTCGAGCGGCACATCTTCGCGCCGCTGGCGATGAAAAACGCTACTTTCCGCCAGCCGCTGCCGCGGGCTCTGGCTGGCAATATGGCGACAGGGTATCTGTCCGGTGCGGCCAAGGGTTTCGAGTACATCACGCCCGCGCCCGCCGGCTCGGGCTCGGTAAGCGGGACCGACATGGCGCGCTTCATGCTCGCCCATCTGCAGCACGGGGAACTCGATGGCCAACGCATCCTGTCAGCCCCGACCGCCGACATGATGCACGACAGTCCGCTCGCAAAGATCGATCCAATGTCGCTCCTGCTGCCGCTGAACCGTATGGAGCTTGGCTTCTTCGAGACAAACATCAACGGGCGCGAGGTCATCGGCCATCTCGGCGACGTGCAGGCATTCCACACGTCGCTCCACATGTTTATGAAAGAAGGTGTCGGATTTTTCGTCTCCTTCAACAGCCCCGGCAAGGCCGGTGCGGTTCAGAGCTTGCGCACTGGCATGTTCCAGGATTTCGCCGACCGCTATTTCCCCAACGTCGCGCCTGCGGACGGCCGCGTCGACGCGAAGACCTCGGACGAACATGTCCGGATGATGACGGGGAGTTGGATCGCAAGCCGGCGAGCCGATTCGTCGTTCCTGAGCGCGCTCTACTGGATGACGGGTCAGACGCAGATCTACGCTGGGCCTAAGGGGGAGTTGGTGGTTCCAAGCGTGCTAGGCGGCGGGGGACGTCCGCGCCAGTGGGTCGAGATCGCACCGTTCCTCTGGCGTGACAAGTATGGCCACGATCGTCTTGCGGGCAAGGTCGTCGATGGCAAGGTCGTGCGCTGGAGCTACGATTTCGCCTCGCCCTTCGAGATGTTCGACCGGGTCCCGGCCGCCTACCAAAGCAGCTGGCTGCTTCCCGCGCTCTATGCGAGCCTCGCGATCTTGCTGCTGACATTCCTCCAATGGCCGGTCGCGGCGGTCGCAAGGTGGACATACAAGGCGCCTCATCCGCTGATTGGAAAAGCGCTGCACGCAAGTCGCGCGACGCGGTTGATGGCGGGCCTGACGGTCGCGCTGCTGGTGGCGTGGGCGGTGACTGTCGTTAGCGCTATGGGATCGCCGGATGCCCTGGCGGGCGGGTTCGACGGTATGTTCTGGTTCCTTCAGATCGCGGGCGTCCTGCTTTTCGTCGGACTCCCGGTGATCGCCGCCTGGAACCTGTGGGTGACGTGGCGCGATGGCCGCAAATGGACGCGCAAGCTCTGGGCGGTCCTGATACTGCTTGCATCGCTGCTGATCCTGTACTTCGTGGTCGCCTTCAACCTGATTGCCATGACGGTGAACTTCTGATGGGGAGGATCACCGTGGAGGTCGCGACCCAGACGCTTCGTCTGGCCGAGCCGTTCCGCATCTCGGGCTACGTGTTCGAGACCTGGGACGTGGTCTCTGTCGTCCTGCGGGACGGTGAACATGTCGGTCGTGGAGAGGGCGGTGGCGCCTACTATCTCGGCGACGACGTGG
Source organism: Sphingomonas sp. PAMC 26617 (assembly GCF_000242835.1). NCBI lineage: Bacteria > Pseudomonadati > Pseudomonadota > Alphaproteobacteria > Sphingomonadales > Sphingomonadaceae > Sphingomonas > Sphingomonas sp. PAMC 26617. The sequence goes on along the minus strand of NZ_JH594426.1, from coordinate 210,304 downwards.
CCAACATGCTCGCCGTGATCGAGACCGCGCGACCGGTCATCGAGGCGGGGGTCACACGCGACGAGCTGCGCGCGCTGATGCCGGCGGGGGGTGGACGCAACGCGGTCGATTGCGCCCTATGGGAACTCGAGGCGTTGCGCGCACGCAGACCCGCGTGGCAGCTTGCGGGACTGGATGCACCCAAGCCCGTGCGCACGACGTTCACGCTGGGAGCCGACACGCCCGAGGCGATGGCAGCAAAAGCGTGTGGCTACATCCAGGCGCGTTCCATCAAAATGAAGCTCACTGGCGAGCTGAGCCTCGACCTGGCCCGCGTCGCGGCAGTTCGCGCGGCACGACCTGACGTTTGGCTCGGCGTTGATGGCAATCAGGGTTTCGCGCTTGCCGATCTCGACCGGCTGACCGCGGGCCTCGTCGCGCACGGCGTCTCGCTTCTGGAGCAGCCGCTACCACGGGGGCGAGAGGCGGATCTCGACCAGTTCGCCTCGCCAGTCCGGATCGCAGGAGACGAAAGCCTGCTGACGCTTACCGACGTTCCGGGCGCGGTCGGGCGGTTCGACGTCGTCAACATCAAGCTCGACAAGTGTGGGGGGCTCACCGAGGGGCTTGCGATGGCGGCCGAGGCGCGCAGATTGGGCCTCGGAGTCATGGTTGGCTGTATGGTGGGCACGAGCCTCGCGATGGCGCCCGCCTTCCTGCTTGGACAGGTCTGCGATCTGGTCGATCTCGACGGCCCGACCTTCCTTGCCGCCGACTGCACGCCCGCGGTGACCTACCGTGACGGCGACATCTGGTCCGGCCCGGAAGTGTGGGGGTCCCCCGAGGCGGCGCTCGCATGACGACGGAAGCGGCCGAGCGAACATGGTTCGGCCAGCCCCGTGGGCTAACCGTCCTGTTCCTGACGAACATGTGGGAGCAGTTTTCCTACTACGGAATGCGTGCGCTGCTGGTCTACTACATGACCAAGCAGCTGCTTATCGGGCAGGGGACATCGTCGTTCATTTACGGCGCCTATACGTCGTGCGCCTACTTCACGCCGATCATCGGCGGCGTCATCGCCGATCGCTTCCTTGGCAAGCGGCGCGCGATCATCATTGGCGCTAGCACGATGGCCGCCGGCCACTTCATGATGGCGTTCGACGGGCTGTTCTATGTCGCGCTGGCGACGATCGCGCTTGGCAACGGACTGTTCCTGCCAAGTCTCCCGAGCCAGGTAGGCGACCTCTATCGCTCCGACGATCCCCGCCGCGGCTGGGCATACAACGTCTATTACGTCGGCATCAACATCGGCGGCTTCCTTGCGCCGCTGATCTGCGGAACGGTCGGCGAGCTGTACGGCTGGCATTACGGCTTCGGCATCGCCGGGTTCGGGATGCTGGCAGGGCTGGCAATCTACCTGTCCGGGCAACGATATCTGCCGCAGGAGCGGGAAGTCGTGCCGGCAACCCGGTTGGTTGGCGGTAGCCGCTTCAGTCGCCAGACAGTGCTGCTTCTGCTCGGCATCGGCATCGCGGTGACGATCTTCCGAGCTGCTTATGAGCAGGTTGGCAACACCGTCGCCTTGTGGGCCGACTCCGGCGTCGACAGAGGCGCGCTTGGTCACGTCATCCCTATGACATGGTTCCAGTCGCTCAATCCGCTATTCGTGATGTTCATGACGCCGCCGCTGCTGGCCTATTGGCGCAGACGCGCTGACGCCGGGCACGATCAGCCCGCCGCGCGCCGCATGGCGCTGGGCGCCACGATCGTCGGTCTGGCCTATCTCCTCCTCGCGGGCGTCGCTTGGGCCGACCTCGAACAGCGCGCGCCGTGGGCCTGGCTCGCACTCTTCTTCGCGATCTTCACCTTTGGCGAGCTCTTCATCCTGCCGACCGGCCTTGGCCTGTTCGCGCGACTTGCGCCACCTGATCTTGGCGCGACCACGGTCGCGGCCTGGTTTCTGTTCACCTTCACTGGCAGCCTGAGCGCGGGGCTCGTGGGGGCACTATGGAGCAAACTTGGCCACCCGGTCTTCTTCGTTTTACTCGCCGCTCTCGCCGGGATCGCCGCCCTCCTACTTCTTTCCCTCAACGGCCGAACGTGGCTGACTGAGACCGCCCGAGAGAAATCTCTCAATCTGGATTGACAATTCTCTAATCAGGACATTAACTTTCCTCCATGCTGTGACGACAAAGAGTGTCGCCAGCTTGGGATAGACGGGACCCAGCACGTCCAAGGGGGGCGGCGCAGCCATCTGGAGAAAGCCGATGAATACCATGCGCACGACCTTCCTGCTGTCATCTGCACTGGCCGCAGTCGTGGCCGCGACGTCTGCGGGCGCCCAGACCTCGACGAACAACGCGCCCGCACCCGCAGAGGCGGTGGCTCCGGCCACAACGGGCTCCGACAACGACATCGTCGTCACCGCGCAGAAGCGCGCGCAGACGCTAATCGACGTTCCGCAGTCGATCTCAGTCGTCTCCGGCGCAGCACTAGAACAGCAGCATGCGAACGGCTTCAGCGACTACCTCAAGCTGATACCGGGGCTGCAACTCAACCAATCCACGCCAGGTGAGGGACGCCTCGTCATTCGCGGGCTGAACACTGGCGGGGTCGCATCGACGGTCGCGGTGTATGAGGATGAGACGCCGTTCGGCTCCAGCAGCGGACTTGCCAACGGTGCGATCCTGGCGGGCGATTTCGACACTTTCGACGTCGCGCGAATCGAGGTGCTTCGGGGGCCTCAAGGCACATTCTATGGAGCAAGCTCGCTCGGTGGCGTGCTCAAGTTCGTGACCAACGCGCCGGACACAAGCAAGCTGATCGTTCGCGCTAGGGGCGGCGTCGAGGCAGTGAAGGGCGGAGACGTCTCTTATTACGGGAACGCGGTCGTCAACGTGCCCCTGTCCACCACGCTGGCGTTCCGCGCATCCGGTTCTTATCGCAACGATGGCGGGTTCATCGACTCGATCGGGACCGGCGGATCGCGCGTCAGGGACAACATCAACGGCGCGCGCAGCTACGGCGGACGGGCCTCGCTGCTGTTCACGCCCACCACGGACCTGTCGGTCCGCCTGAGCGCCCTGGTTCAGAACATCGAGACCGATGCGCCCAGCACTGTCGAGAGCGATCCGAATACGCTCGCAACGCTCTATGGACGCCCGACCCAGTCGATCTTCGTGTCTCCGTTCAAAAACATCGACTATCGCATCTACAACGGTCTGATTGATTACGACTTCGGCTTCGCCAAGCTCACATCGTCGTCCAGCTACAGCACGCAGCGGAAGAAGCAGCGCACCGATGCGACGTTCCAGCTGAGCGGCCTGATCCAGGCGATCTTCAAGTCTCCAAACGAGCTTTACCTGGCACAGGACACCAACGTCGAGAAGTTCACGCAGGAGGTTCGGCTTGCCTCGTCCAAGACGCCGCTCTTCGACTGGGTGCTGGGCGGTTTCTACACGCATGAAAAGGGTCTGATCGCCCAGGAGTACGTGCCCGTGACGCCCGGCACGCTTACCCGCATCACGGCGCTCGGAAACCTTGCGCAGGTCAACCTTAAGTCGACGTATGAAGAGTATGCGGGCTTCGCCGATGCGACCGTGCATCTCGGCGATATGGTCGATGTGGACCTCGGTGGCCGCTACAGCCACAACAATCAGTATTTCACCCAGACCACCGCCGGGCCGCTAGCCGGCGGCGCGACCAGCGTGTCTCAGCCTTCATCCGAAGGGGTCTTCACCTATTCTGTCGCGCCGAAGTTCAAGTTCAGCAAGAACGGTGCGGTCTATGCGCGCGTTGCCAAGGGCTTCCGCCCCGGTGGCCCCAACGCGTTGGCCCCCGGAGCCCCTGCGAGCTTCCTCACGTACAAGTCTGACTCTGTCGTCAGCTACGAGGCAGGCGTGAAGTTTCAGACGCAGGACCGGACATTCTCGATCGATCTGGCGGCGTTCCACATCGACTGGGACAACATCCAGCTGATCGCGACCATACCGACTGCGGGCGGTACCTTCAGCTTCAACACGAACGGCCGGCGGGCTCGGAGCGACGGCGTGGAATTCACCGCGACGATGCGCCCGACCACCGGCTTCGACGTGTCGGTCAATGGCGCGTACACGAACGCACGCCTCGTCGATGACACTACAGCGATCATTGGCGGGGTCGTGAGCGCCAACTCTGTAGGAGGCATCGCCGGCGACAAGCTGCCCTACACGCCGAAATACAGCATCGGCGTAAACGGCGACTATCGCTGGGCTCTCGGTGGTTCGGCGAACGCCTATTTCGGCAGTTCGCTCCGCTTTCTCTCGAAGCAGAATGCCGGATATAATCTCGCCTTCCGCACAGCCAACGGCCGCCAGCGCCAGATCGCGTCCTACGAGGTCGTGGACCTTCGCGCCGGCGTCGATTTCGACCGTTTCTCGGTTGGCGTCTATGCTAAGAACATCAACGATACCGACGGTAAGCAATCGTCGGGCGCGGTTGGTACCTACCCGGCGGGATCCATCGATACCGGCGTAATCCGGCCGCGCACCATCGGAGCGTCGGTCACGGCGTCGTTCTGACCCTCATGGCCGTTCCCTCAACTACGATGCTTGACCGGCATTTGCCGGTCGAGCCCCCGGCCCCGGCGCTGCCGGGCCCATACCTGCTGTTCCTCGGCGATACGGTCGAGCCAGGATACGCAAAGACCGCGTTCGGCCTGCGGGACTGGGCGGCGGATCGCTGCGTCGGCGAACTGACCTTGCCGGGCGCGCGCGTGACGACGGGCCTGCCGTCCTTTATGCCTGCAGCCGCTTTCGCGGCAGGCGCGCGCGCGCTGCTGATCGGCGTGGCGACGCCGGGCGGCCTGATACCCGCGAACTGGTTGCCGACGTTGATCGCGTCGCTCGAGGCGGGTCTCGAAATCGTGTCGGGCATGCATGCCAGGCTGTCCGATATTGATGTGCTTCGCACGACGGCCGCGCGGCTCGGGAGGCGCCTGGTCGATGTGAGGACGCCGCCGACGAACATCGCCGTGGCGAGCGGTCAACGACGCCCGGGGCGCCGCCTCCTGACGGTCGGCACCGACTGCGCGCTCGGCAAGAAGTACACCGCGTTGTCGATCGCGCGCGGGCTCGAAGCGAGAGGGCTCAAGGCGACGTTTCGCGCAACGGGGCAGACGGGCATCATGATCTCGGGGGGCGGCATACCGATCGACGCCGTCGTCGCGGACTTCGTATCGGGCGCGGCCGAGATGCTCAGTCCCGCGAGCGATCCCGATCATCTCGATGTAATCGAGGGGCAGGGGTCGATCTTCCACCCAGCCTATGCGCCTGTCTCGCTGGGTCTCCTTCACGGCAGCCAGCCGGATCTTTTCGTCGTCTGCCACGAGCCGGGGCGGACCCACATTCTCGGCCACCCCTCCTACGCGCTGCCTTCGATCGAGCAGGTCATCGATCAGACGATGGCACTCGGGCGCCTGACGAACCCCGGCATTCGCTGCATCGGGGTCAGTCTCAACACCGGTGCAATGGACACCCCGGTAGCGGAACGCGAAATTGCAGAAGTCTCACTGCGATTGGGCCTGCCAGCAGCCGATCCGCTGCGTGGCGGACCGGCATTCGATCGATTGCTGGACGCCTGCTCAGCATGACCGCGGGTGCGCTCGGCATGCCTGCGCGTTCGAGCCGCTTCAAACGCTACGTTCTACCTGGACTCGCGTTCAAGGCTGTTGTGATCGGCGGCGGCTACGCCACCGGTCGCGAGATCGCCGAGTTCTTCCTGCCCGCAGGACCCTGGGGCGGGCTGGCGGCAATGGCGTTGTCGACGCTGATCTGGAGCGTCGTGTGCGTTGCCACCTTCCTGTTTGCTCGCAAGACGGGCGCCAAGGACTATCGCGCCTTCTTCAAAGGTTTGCTCGGTCGCGGATGGATCGTGTTCGAGATCGCCTACGGCCTCTTCGTCGTGTTGATCCTCTCAGTATTCGGAGCGGCCGCGGGCGCGATCGCCGCGGCGACGCTTGGCACCCCGCCCATACTCGGCACGCTTGCGCTGATGGCCGGTATCGCGGGGTTCGCGGCGTTCGGGAACTCGGCTGTGGAGCGGTTGTTCGCCTGGGTGTCGATCCTGCTATACGGCGTGTACGCCTTGTTCCTGGTGCTCGCGCTGACCAGCTTCGGTGACCGAATCGTTTCCGCCTTTGGACACGCTCCCCCTTTGGGGAACGGTTGGGCGGCAGGCGGGATCACCTACGCCGGCTATAACATCGTCGGCGCCGTGATCATCCTGCCAGTCACCCGTCATCTTACCAGCGACCGTGACGCGTTCATCGCTGGTGCGATCGCCGGACCCTTGGCGATGCTGCCGGCCATCCTCTTCTTCACCTGCATGACCGCCTTCATGCCCGACATCGCGAATGCCGTGCTGCCGTCCGACTATATGCTGGTGCGGCTTGGTCAGCCGATCTTCCATCTCGTCTTCCAGCTAATGATCTTTGCCGCCCTTCTCGAGAGCGGCACCGGTGCCGTGCACGCGATCAACCAGCGGGTCGCCAGCGTTTGGGAACGCGGCCGGGGCGTCGCTCCTGGCCCGCTCGCGCGGGGCAGCACCGCGCTCGCGTTGCTGATGGTGTGCATGCTTCTCGCCGAGCGCATCGGCCTCGTGGCGCTGATCGCGAGCGGCTATCGCATCCTGGCTTATGCAATGATCGCGATATATGTCGTGCCCTTGCTGACCTTCGGTCTGTGGCGGCTCCGACGACACCAGGATGCAAGGATGGAGCTCGCATGAGACGTTATCTGCTACTTGCTGCCGCCGCAGTGGCCACACCCGTGTTGGGCGCGCCTCCCTCCGGTCTCGATGCGCGCGTGGAAGCGCTGCGCAAGGCGTCCGGCGTGCCGGGTATGTCCGTGGTAATCGTGGAGGACGGAAAAACCGTGCTCGCGCGTGGCTACGGCGTCCGTAAGCTCGGCGGCACGGTGAAGGTCGATGCCGACACGATCTTCCCGACGGGGTCCACCGGCAAGGCGTTCACCGTCGCTGCGCTGGCGACACTGGTCGACGCGGGCAGAATATCCTGGGACGACAAGGTCACCGATCGGCTACCCGGCTTTCAGATGTATGACCCCTGGGTCACGCGCGAGATGACCATCCGCGATCTCCTCGTTCACCGCAGCGGGCTCGGCCTGGGAGAGGGAGACCTGATGTTCGTGCCGCGCAGCAGCCTCTCGCGTGCCGAGACCGTGCGGCGGATCCGCTTCCTCAAGCCCGCGACCAGCTTCCGCAGCGGCTACGCCTATGACAACGTCCTCTATGCCGTTGCGGGGCAGCTGATCGAAGCCGTGACCGGCCAGACCTGGGAGGACTACACTCGCGAACACGTGCTGCGCCCTGCCGGGATGCAGCATTCGACGACGGACAGTCCGGCGCGTTTTGCCGCCACCGATCGGGCATTCCCGCACGCTCGCACTGACGGCCCGATCCGCGGGGCGGGCACGCAGGCAACCCTCGACGAGCGCGACGAGCTCGGCCGGAACGCGGCCCCAGCCGGAGGGATGGCGATCAGCGCGAACGACTTCGGACGGTGGATCGAGGTTCAGCTTGCGCACGGAGCTTTGCCAAATGGCAAGCGCCTTTTTAGCGAGGCGGCGCACGATGAGATGTGGAAACCCGCGGTGCTGCAGCCGGTCAGTCCGCGAAGCGCGGCGCTCAAGCCGACGGAACCGATGTTCGAGACCTACGCGCTCGGCTGGGACGTCAAGGACTATCACGGCGCGAAGATCGTCTCGCACGGCGGCGCGGTGCTCGGCTTCCAGAGCGTCGTAGCGCTGTTGCCGGAGAAGAACGTTGGGTTCGCAGTAGAGATCAACAGTGAGGATGGCGAGATCCTGCTCGGACTGACATATGAGTTGCTCGACCACTATCTCGGCCTGCCGGCCAACAACTGGCCTGAGAAGTTCGCGGCATACAAGAAGGACCGGCTGGCGGGGGCCGCGAAGGTGCTGGACGCGCCAGCCGCGCAGCCCGCGAAGGTTGGTCCGTCGCTGCCGGCCGAGCGCTATGCAGGCAGCTATGTGGACCCATGGTATGGCAGGATCGCGGTTGGCGCGAAGGGCGGAGCGCTTACCATCGACTTCACGTCCACGCCGCGGATGAGCGGCCGCCTCGAGCATTGGCAATATGATACCTTCGTCACCCGCTTCGACGACAAGGCGATCGAGCCGGCTTACGTTACGTTCGGCCTGGACGCGGATGGCCATGTCGACCGCGTGACGATGAAGCCGGTGAACCCGGTTGTCGACTTCAGCTGGGATTACCAGGACCTGCACTTCGCACTGGAGGGTCCGGCACGATGAAATGGTTGCTGGCCATCGCGCTGCTGTCGTGCGTCTCCTCGCCCGTCCTGGCGCAGGACTACAATGCCCGCATCGCCCGGGTTCTCAAGGCGACCCCGCTAATCGACGGGCATAACGACTGGGTCGAGGCGCTGCGCGAGCGGGAGGGCGAGGCGCGCTGGACGATCGACCTGACCAGGGGCCTGGACGCGAAGCCGATCCCGTACAATACCGACATCGCACGTCTCCGCGCCGGCATGGTGGGCGGGCAGTTCTGGTCGGTCTTCGTCTCCGCAACCCTTCCCGGCGAGCAGCAGGTCAAGGAGACGCTCGAGCAGATCGATCTCGTCCACCAGTTTGTCGCCCGCTACCCTGCGGTATTCGAGCTCGCCCGAACCGCCGCCGACGTGCGCCGCATCCACAAGGCGGGCCGCATCGCGTCGCTGATCGGCGTGGAGGGCGGGGGACAGTTCGACGGCAGTCTCGCGGTCCTCCGCACCTATCACGACCTTGGCGCGGGGTACCTGACACTTACGCACGTCAAAACGATCGCTTGGGCGGACTCGGCGACCGACAATCCCAAGCATGGAGGCCTCACGCCGTTTGGCGAATCGGTGGTCCGCGAGCTCAATCGACTCGGGATGCTGGTCGATCTCGCGCATGTCAGCGAGGAGACGATGCTGGACGCGTTGCGGGTGTCCAGGGCTCCGGTGATCTTCTCGCACTCGAGCGCGCGGGCGATCGACGACCATCCGCGCAACGTCTCCGACAAGGTTCTGAAGCTGCTCGCGTCGAACGGCGGCGTCGTGATGGTCAACTTCGCTCCGATCTACATCTCTGACGCCTATCGTCGCTGGTCGTCTGACCGGGACGCCGAGCGCACACGGCTGAACGCCCCGCCATATGGGGGTCTGTATGTCGGACAGCCCGACAAGGCGGCCGCGGCGCTGGCCGAGTGGCAGTTGGCGCACCCGATGCCGCGCGTGACCCTGGCCGAGGTCGCGGACCACATCGAGCATATCGCCAAGGTTGCGGGCGTGGATCATGTCGGGATTGGCTCGGATTTCGACGGTGTCGGCAACAGCCTGCCCGAAGGCCTTGGCGACGTGTCGCACTACCCGGCGTTACTTGCCGAACTTATGCGTCGCGGCTGGCGCGACGCCGACGTCGCGAAACTGGCGGGAGGCAACATACTGCGCGTAATGGCCGGCGCGGAGCGCGTGGCCGCATCGATGCGAGGCGCATTGCCGGAAAACGCCAACGTCCCTCCGCAGGCATCGTGATCGAAGCGAAGGGGGCGTGACAATCGATCTCATGAGGACCCCGTTACCGCCACGGGACGCGCAGGTCGCAGGCGGTCTCCGCACGTTCGTCGTCGAGGGGTGTGCATCCGCGCAACTACCGCTGCGCTGGCTCGGACTTTTCGCGCAGCGGGACCTGATGCCAGAAGAGTTCAGCATGGTCCGCTCAGGGGACCGGATCATCGCTCGGATCGTGCAAAGCGATCTCGATGACCATGCGAGCACGCTCCTTGCGGAAAAAATGCGCATGCTGCCGGAGACCTATTCGGTCTCGGTCGAAGTGCGTCCCTAACGTGCATAGCCGCCATCCATCCACACTCGCGTCCGGCCTCGGTGCTGTTCAGGCCGGGCATGAAAGCCACGCCGATCCGATCACCCAAACTGGGCTTCCAAAAGACTGTTG
>NZ_JH594426.1:176960-198794 GCF_000242835.1 Sphingomonas sp. PAMC 26617 | reverse complement strand
GAACCGGAGGATGTGCCCGTGCTGAATGCGAAAACGCTGGCGTTGGTGATGGTACTCCTAGCCGTGGGCACATCTGAACCAGCAACGGCCCGACCCGCGCCGTTCACGATCGAACAGGTCATGCAGGCGCCCTATCCAACAAGCCTCGCTGCCGCGCCGCGCGGAGATCAGGCCGCCTGGGTCTATAATATTCGAGGTGTGCGCAACATTTGGGTGGCGGATGCGAAGAAGCCGGGCTCGGCCCACGCCCTCACCGCCTACATCGCCGACGACGGGTTCGATCTTGGCGAACTGACGTGGTCACCGGACGTTTGCAATATCGCGTTCACCCGCGGGCAGACGCTCGAGGATGACGGCCCGGCAAACGTAACGAGCGCAGCGACCGGTCCATCCCCTCGTGAGGTCTGGTCGGTCGCCACGTCGGGTGGAACCGCGCGGCGACTGGGATACGGCCACGACCCGAGCTTTTCGCCCGATGGCGCCCTGCTGATGTTTCTCGACAAGCGCACAATAATGGAAGTGGCGCTGGGCGGTGATGGAAAGGCATCTCCGCTGCTCGTCGACGAGGGGACGATCCGATCTGCAAAATGGTCGCCAGACGGGAAACGCGTTGCCTTCGCAAGTCAGCGGGGCGGGCATGCGCTGATCGGCGTGCTCGAGCACGATTCCGGGCTCGTTACCTGGATGGCGCCGGGATTCGATCTTGATTCCTCTCCGGTCTTTTCCCCTGATGGCCTGAAGGTCGCCTTCATCCGGCAGCAGACTCAAAGCCCACACCCGTTCACTGCGCAGCGTGAGGGACCGCCGTGGTCGATATGGATAGGGGACGTCCGCACCGGTTCCGCACGGCGGGTCTGGGTCGCCGATGCTGGTTCGGGCAGCGTATATCATGCAACTCTCTCATCCCAGAACCTGATGTGGAGCACTGACGGGCTGCTTATTTTCCCTTGGGAAAAAACGGGATGGGTCATGCCGTACGCCGTTCGTACCGACGGCGGTGCCGCCCGCGCGCTGACGTCCGGAGGGTCTGAAACCGCATTCATGACGCTGACACCCAATGGTCGCGACCTTGTCTTCGCCTCCAACCGGAACGATCCGGAAAGACTTCACATCTGGAAGGTGAACACCGCGAGAGGCGTAGCCGCCCCCCTGGCGTATGGGGACGGCATCGAAGCCTATCCCGTCGTTTCGCCGAACGGGACGGTCTTCGTTCTGCGAAGCGGCGCGCGCAGCCAACTCGCTCCCGCTTTCCTAAAGGCAGACCACTGGATGTCCCTCGCGCCGGCAGCCGCCGCTCGTAGCGATTTTCCGACCGATCAATTGGTGGCCCCCCAGGCGGTGGCGTTCGCTGCACCCGACGGAGCAAAAGTGCACGGGCAGATCTTCCTGCCAGAAGACAAGTCTGACAGCAAACGTCCCGCGATCCTTTTCTTTCATGGCGGGCCCTCCCGGCAAATGCTCCTTGGCTTCCACTACATGGGTGCCTACAGCTGGATGTATGGACTGAACGAATACTTCGCAGCCAAGGGCTTCGTGGTGCTGTCAGTCAACTACCGGGGCGGTATCGGCTACGGACTTAAATATCGTGAAGCCATGGAATTCGGTCCCAGGGGGGGCAGCGAGACGAACGACATCGTTGCGGCGCTTGATTACCTGCGCGCACGCGGCGATGTCGATCTTGCGCGAGTGGGTATCTGGGGCGGCAGCTACGGGGGGCTGATGACTGCACTTGGTTTAGCCCGGGCCTCAGACCGGATCGCAGTGGGCGTGGACTACGCAGGTGTGTATGACTGGACTTCCATGCTAGCGACGCTTGGGGCTCCGATCGAAGACCTGACCGAACGGGCGTTGTCCACAGCCTCCTCACCGGTCGCGACGATCGCGAAGTGGCACTCGCCCGTACTGGTGGTCCATGCTGACGATGACCGCAACGTGCCGTTCCAGCAGTCAACCGAACTAGTGCAGGATCTGCGCATGCATGGAATCGAGCACGATGAGCTAGTTTTGCCCGACGAGGTCCACGACCTGACCCGCTACGCTTCGTGGCTGAGGCTATTCCACGCGACGGACAACTACCTGTCGCGCCATCTGCTTAAAACGAAAAACGCATCCGGCTCCTGACAATTAATCTAATAAACTATTCAACTTAAGAATAGGCGATGCCATAAGGCGCGTTGGCAACAACTTGTTCGGAAACTTCGATGGTCGCGGCGATCTCGCTGCCTCGCATGCAGCATCACGCGTCCGAGCGCTCTGCGCAGGACATCGCTCCCAGTAAATGTCGCATAGCCGCGAGATCTGACGAGCATTTCGTAGCCATCCTCAGCTTCGGGTCATCCACTGCTTTCCTTTTTGTCATTCGACATTAGCGCTGGGCTTCGCGCTGCGGCAAGAGAGCAGCGCTGCAAATTCGCAGTACTTCCGAATGGGAGCAACGTTACACGACCCGCAAAACTTGAACCGACGGCATCTGCCCAGCGTCAGCGCTGGCGGCGTCGATGACACTATCACTGACCGTAAGCGTCGAAGCCGAGGTCGCCGTGATCGATGCACAATATAGCGGTTTGTCCGCCGCGCGGCATCTGCGGGAAGGGGCGCACGCGCGGTGGGGCTGGCGACGGTTCAAATCGGTTTGCGCGGATTGAGTCGAAACGTCGAGGTTGTAAACGCCAACATGTGTCTGATGCCCGACACGTTGCCGGGCGAACTCCGCGACGTACTCAGCTTGCACCAGATCGAACCGTCGGGCGGCGTTCCATCGCTGCTCTGAACACGCATGAGGTCAGTGGCATAACGCAGTTTCTCCGTGGCTTCGCCCTCTGTACCGATCATCGGCGCGTATTGGCAATCCGACACCCGTCGGATCACCTTGAGGCAGGTTTGAAAATCCTTCTCAAACATGCTTCAATTCACGGCTCGACCGGCCGACGATATATTTGTTAAGCCAATCTCGGTCAGTCCGGTGATTGACGGAACGCGCGACGATGAACCGATTTCAGACCGAAGGATCCATTTACGTGCCTCCAATACCGTGTCAAAAGTTTGGAACACTCGCTCATCGCCGATGAGCCGCCGCAATTGCATTCGCATGAGCGATTGGCCTGCTACAACGGCGATTTGCCGTGCGGCAACGGTGCTCTTGTCGCTCATTGCGCGAAATCCCCCAACGATATCCTGAGATTGTATTTTCGCGTTTTTAATGTCCCACAATGCCAAATGCTGACCCGGAAGACAGCCTATCTGGTTGATCGCCTTCGCAACGTCGCGCCGCAATTCCACAAAAACGTCCCAAGTCAAAAAACCGGTCAAGGTCACGGCCATGAGGCGTTGGCGGGGGTTGATGTCGATGGTATATGCAGCGTTCATAAGGCCATGCGTTACCGAGCATTTGTTGAGATTTTAATAAGAGTTGCGGTAACGTTGCAGGGCCGCAAGCCAAAGGGACGGTCTGTACTAAGTATCACAGCGCGGAGAAGCCAGTTTGACCTCGCCCAATGTCTGTCGACGGCGCTTGATAGCCTTGCTCCGAATCAACAGGCAGTTCGCGGATCGAAGCGGCCGAGCGAGATGCAGTAAGTTATTAGGCAGTCCGACTACAGAAAAATATCAACGATGCTAACTGACATGTTTTGGTGGCTTATATTGGCTTGACCGGTTTACGCAACGGTAAGAAGGGCGTTGTACATTCGACCCTTTAAGCGCGGAGGAGAAAGGGCGATGGAGATTGTGGCGCCTGGATACGTCATTCGAGTTGATGTTGCGCGTAGGCTAGTGACCCTTAAATTGCTAGGTTTTTGGACGGTCGAGACCTTCGACGAATACACCAGTGCGCTAAAGACCCTGGCTGCAAAGGGGAAGACTGCCGGTCGTTCTCCAGAAGAGTACAGCGTTCTGGTAGATTTGCGGGAACACGGTCTGCAGTCCAAGGAGGTGGCGGCCCGCATCGAACAGGGGTTGGCGGAAGGCGCGAACCTTCAACATCCGCACGCGGTCCTGGTTTCGCCATCAGCTCTTCACAAAGCACAGGCCCAAAGGATTGGCGCTCCCATAGCGCCGGGATTCTTTACAGACGAGGAAGCAGCGATGAAGTGGCTTATGGCGGGCGCCGTGGTCGCTTGACACGTCGCCGTCAATGGAACCAAACGTCCTAAAGGTAAGAAAGCACGATGTGAGGAGGCGGCGTTTGCCTGCGATCTTGGATTTGACGGATGGATTCATAAGACTAAGCGTCAGCAATCGGCGGATCTCGTGGTAAACGGTTTTGTCAAACGAAATCAAGGCAACTACTAGAAACCTAGGCTGGGTTTGACAAAAGTGGTTATGTATAACATAAAGAGTTTGCCTTGCAGGCAACCTCTCCAAACTTGACCGGCCTAAACAGCTGGTCTTTTTTGGGAAGGCGAGGCTATCTGCGTTATCAGAGAGTAATTTGCCTAAAACCTCTGTACCAGCGAATATAGACCTGGCAGCGTAGCCGTTAACTAGCGGGGGTTGATTTTCCTCCGGTCCACTAGCCTTTTTGCCCGTCAAAGCACTCTAGTCCAATCTCTTTAACGAAGGGATGGGTACGGCCTGATGCAACGAAGCCGATTAATCTCCCGGAGCGGTTTTGTGTATACTTACCGTCCTTCTCACCTCAACGACTTGCGAGAAGGTGTTTAAAGATCATCGTGATGCCAGCGCCACGATCTTCAGTTTGCCTGCCAAGCCTCCAGGCACACACGAATGTCGAAAGAACCGCATCACGTCTCCGGCGCGCTCCGGCTTTCGAGGCCATGAAATGCGAAGGCGCTGATCGAAGCTTGCAGTCGATCGACCGTGAGTCCTTTCACTTGCGGCGTCCATTTGGCCAGCCAGATGATCATGCCCAGCATAAGCTGCACGACGAGTGCTGCCTCGCATTTGACGATCGATCCGTCCGCCATTCCCTCTTCAATAAACGTTTGGAGGCGCGCTCTCATCTCGTCGGCCCACATCGCGACGCGGTCACGCTGAAAGTCTTCAAGATAAGAATAGTCGCCAAAATACAGCTGGGGACCTTTTTCGACTGAATCCTGCAGCAGGCCTTGTAGCAGACGATGGATCTTCTCAATGCCTGTACCGCCGTCCGCATCGCAGGACTCGAGCAGGTGCTCGAACCGCTGTAGGGATCGTACATGGCATTCGTATGCCAAGGCCTGCTTATTTGAAAAGTAATAATATAGCGTTGCGTCGCGCAGATCGAGGCTGGCCGCGATCTCTGCCATCGTGGCCAATGCAAAACTTTTTGCATTGATGATCTCGATCGCGGCTCGGATGATCGCATCCTTTTTCTTTATAGATTTCCTTCCACGTGCCTGTGGCTTGGTGGCAGGCGGCGGCTCACTTTGTGGTGCGGCTGACGTCAACTCTCGGTCCTTCTCTCAGTCCAACACCCTTAGTCAGCGCGGCCGCACAGACAATGGCAACCACTAGCTTTAAATTCTAGCTTGCCCTCGATTTCCTTGCCTGTCATAGAAAGAGGACCGTAACGTCGAAAACGACGTGCTTTTTTGGGAGAGTGGACATGATCCATCCAAGGCTTTTTAGCGTTTCCGTTCTAGCGCTCGTCGTTGCCACGCCGGCGTTGGCGCAAGTTGCAGTGCCGGCGGACTCGCAGTCTCTGAATGCGCGCGACAGTGCGGCGGCAACGAAGGTCAGCCCAGCGCGTGCCGCCACGGACGCCGCACAATCGAGCGACGACATCGTCGTTACTGCGTCGAAGCGCGAACAGACACTGCAGGACGTGCCGATCTCGGTCGCCGTAACGAGCCAGCAAACCATCGATCGTGCGCAAATCCGCGATCTTGTCGACCTCCAGTCGGTTGTTCCCTCGCTGAAAGTCGCGCAGTTCAATACGGTTGGTCAGACTAACTTCATCATTCGCGGCTTCGGCAACGGCAACGGTAACGTCGGGATCGAGGGGTCAGTCGGCGTGTTCATCGACGGCGTCTACCGATCGCGTAGCGCAGCTTCGCTGAATGATCTCCCCGAGGTGGAGCGGATTGAGGTGCTTCGCGGGCCGCAGTCGACATTGTTCGGGAAAAACGTGTCGGTCGGCGCTATCAACATCATTACAAAGCGTCCGCAGTTCGACTTCGGCGGACGGGTAGATCTTACGGTCGGCAATTACGGCCAACTTATTGCTAAGGCGACTGCGACCGGCCCTCTGAGCGATACCGTGGCTCTCCGGCTCTCCGGGTCCGTAGACCAGCGCGACGGATATGATCGCAATGTTGTGACCGGGCATAGCATCAACGACCGTAACCGAGCATCGGCCCGTGTGGACGTTTTATGGAATCCGGTTGATCGGCTGTCTGTTCGGCTGATCGCGGACTACAATGAAATCAACGAGCGCTGCTGCGGCGCTGTCCAGCTTTTTAACGGTCCCGCGACGCAGTTCATCGCAGCGCCACCGCCGTTTGGCCTAGGTGCAAAGGTTAGCGATCCGGCAACGAAATATAACCGCAATATCGCGTTTGACCGGGATCCGACAAACCACATCGTCGGCAAAGGCATATCGGGCGAGATTGATTACGATCTAGACTTCGCCAAGGTGACGTCGATCACTGCATACCGCGACCAGCGCAACAACAGCACGGAAGACGTCGACTTCACAGGTGCCGACCTCTCCTACCGCTCAGACCAGACGCGGACCAAGACGTTCACTCAAGAAGTCCGGCTGACCTCAAGTGGGAAGGGTCCGTTTAGCTGGCTGATCGGCGGCTTTTACGATCACGAAAACTTGGACACGAGCAGCCAAATCAGCTTCGGATCGCAGATCCGCCCTTTCGCAGATGCGCTGAGCGGACAGGTTCCGGCGGCGTTGATCGGTGCACTTCCGGCCGCCCTTCGCCCCGCTTTGACGGGACGTTCAAACATTTACGCTCTGGAGTTTTTGCAGAGCCTCGTCACACCTTCGATTAAACCTGGCGCCACCTATTTTGGGGCCGGGCAAGGCGTCATTGCGCCTTACACGATCAAGCAGGACTCTTTTTCCTTCTTCGGTCAGGCCGATTACAAACTGTTTGACAGGCTAACTCTTACGGGCGGCGTCGCGTACCTGAGCGACCGCAAAGCGTCGACGGCAAACGTGGTGCTGACTGACCAGTTTTCGGCGCTGAACCTTCAAGCAGTTCCGCAGTTCACGGCCATAGGTCTCCCGGGCAATTTATACGGCCCGCTCGGGGCCCTGCAATTCTTCTACGGCAACGCACCCACTCACGGTCCGGTTAACTATCCTAACGCCAACGAGTCAGGCGTATTGAAGGGGGATAAGGTCACCTATCTCGGGCGCGCGACTTACGACCTCGGGAGGGTCAATCTCTACGCAAGTTACTCGACGGGATGGAAGGCGGGTGCCTTCAATCTGTCGACAGATGCGCGGTTCCCGGACGCGAACGGCGTCGGACGTACAGCTGCTCCTGAAAACGTGCGGCTCTACGAAGTCGGGGCCAAGACGGTATTCCGCGGCGGATATCTGAACCTTGCGGTGTTTAAGCAGACTATCAAGGGGTTCCAGTCGAACGCCTTTACGGGTACCGGCTATAGTCTCGTTAATGCCGGACAGGAGTCGGTGAAGGGCGTCGAGGTGGAAGCGGCCTATCGCCCGATTTCCTGGCTCTCGCTCACTGGGGCTGGGACGTACCTCGACCCGAAATACGACTCTTTCTTGCGGGCGCCGTGCGTTAGTTTCGACACGGTCCAATGCCCGCTTAACGCAGCGAACGGACAAATCCCGCCGTTTCGCGATTTGTCCGGACAACGGCCGGCTGGCATTCCCAAATGGAGCACGTCGGTATCGGCTACGGTCAACCACGACTTCGGCACACTTAGTGCCTTCCTACGCGGGGAATACGATTATTCCAGCCGAACTCAGCTGATCGACGTCGTGCCTGCTCAATATGGCAGCACGGAAACTAGCAACGTCAACGCGAGCCTTGGCTTCGCGCTACCACCGCAAAAGATCGAGCTGCTGTTCTTTGTGCGCAACCTGACCAAGCACAACACGCTCGTCGGAGCTTTTCCGACCGTTGCGCAGAGCGGAAGCTACACCGGGTTCACGAATGATCCACGGACGTACGGCGCGACCCTGACGAAGCGCTTCTAAGAATAACGAGAACGACGAGGAACATCATGACGGATCTGCCCGCCACGACCGCTGCGCTCGATATTGATAAGACGCGCGCACGTTACCAGACCGAACGCGATAAGCGCTCGGTAAGCGACACAAGGCAACGCCAATACCGGGATGTCGAGCAGGGCTTCGCGCATATGCTCGACGACCCGTACGGTTCTGCCCCACCGCGTGAGCCGCTGACCGACGAGGTTGACGTGCTGGTGGTCGGTTCGGGATTTGGCGGCATGATGGTTGCGGCGCGGTTGCGCGAAGCGGGCGTAGCGAAGGTCCGTATCGTAGACGTTGCAAGCGATGTCGGCGGGACCTGGTACTGGAACCGCTATCCGGGTGCCGCGTGCGACGTGGAATCGTACATCTACTTTCCGCTGCTGGAAGAGACCGGTTACATGCCGGTCGAACGATATTCCAAGGCGGCTGAAATCCGTGCGCACACGAAACGCATCGCCGAACGCTACGACCTCTACCGCGACGCGCTCTTCTCGACGCAGGTGAAGACGCTCGACTGGGACGGTGGTACTGCCAGGTGGACCGTTCAAACGGATCGCGGCGACGTCATGTCGGCGCGGTTCGTTGTCCTGACCACTGGGCCACTCAATCGGCCGAAGTTGCCGGAAATCCCCGGCATCGACGAGTTTGCAGGTCACAGCTTTCATACAAGCCGTTGGGACTACGCCTACACCGGCGGTAGCGCGACCGAGCCGCTTGTTGGCCTCGGTGACAAGCGTGTCGGGCTGATTGGCACCGGCGCCACCTCGGTGCAGTGCGTCCCCCCACTCGCGGCTTCCGCAGAGCATTTGACCGTCTTCCAACGTACGCCCTCGTCGGTCGACGCACGCGACAATAGTCTAACCGATCCCGCATGGGCGGCGAGCCTGCAGCCAGGATGGCAACAGCGGCGTATGGAGAACTTCACCGCGCAGTTCACCGCCGCACTGCCGCCGCATGACGACGTTGCCGACGGATGGACGGTGCTGGCGCGCGCGGTACGTGAGAAGCTGGCTGACAATCCGCACGGCCTCGACCCCGGCACTCTTTTGGAGCAAGCCGATTTCGAGAAGATGGCGCAGATCCGCGAGCGCATTGGTAGAATCGTCGAAGATCCTGCCACGGCCGACGCATTGAAGCCTTGGTTCAGCCTTTACTGCAAGCGGCCCTGCTTCTCTGACCTTTATCTGCAGGCGTTCAACCGCCCGAACGTGTCTCTCGTTGAGACGGCGGGGTACGGGATCGACCGCATCACGCCTGGCGGAGTGATCGTCGGCGACGTGGAATATCCACTCGACTGCCTAATTTTCGCCACGGGGTTCGAGACGTCGACAAGTTACGAGAAGCGGTCGAGCATGACGATCAGCGGCGTTAGCGGCCAGTCGCTCAATGAAAAATGGGCCGACGGCATGTCGACGCTTCACGGGATGCATACCCGCGGCTTTCCGAATTTGTTTGTGATCGGGCCGGCGCAGGCGGGCATGTCGCCCAATTTCCCGCACATGCTGAGCGAACAGTCGCTGCACATCGCGCACATCGTCGCCGACTGTGCTGCAAAGGGCATTGGGGCGATCGAGCCGACCGAGGAAGCCGAGGGCAACTGGGTGGAGACAATCGTTCGGATGGCCGAGGGGCGTCGCAAATTCATCGAAGCGTGCACACCGGGATATTACAACAACGAGGGCAGGGCTACTGGCGCTGCAGCGCGCGGCTCGCCATTCGCAGCGGGTCCAATCGAGTTCGTCAAGTTGCTCCGCTCTTGGCGCGAGGTGGGCGACTTCGCCGGCATGGAGCTCGATGGCGAGCATGCCCGTCGGACCAGGGAAACAGCATTATGACCAGTTCGAACGGCCGCAAGTCCATCTTCATTACCGGGGCGGCGTCTGGGATGGGTAGAGCTACAGCTTTATTATTCGCAGAAAAAGGTTGGTTCGTCGGTGCGTACGACGTCAATCAGGCGGGGCTAGAGACGCTGCAAGAAGAGGTTGGCGATGCCAACGGGTTGTTCGAGATCCTCGACGTTACGGACGCCTTGGCATGGAAGTCGGCGATGGACCTGTTCGCGATCGCGACCGGCGGCACCCTCGATTTGCTTTTCAACAATGCCGGTATTGGCGCCAGTGGCCTCCTTGACGAGCAGCCGTGGGACGACGTGATGCGCATCGTCAACATCAACTTTATCGGCGTGATGCTTGGCGTTCGCGCGGGCGTTCCCTTGCTGAAGAACACGCCGGGTTCGTTCTGTCTTATCACCTCGTCGTCGTCGGCGATCTTCGGCACGGCCGGCATCCCCGTCTACTCGGCGACCAAGCACGCTGTCAGAGGCCTCACGGAGGCGCTGTCGATCGAATTGAAGCGCTACGGCGTTCGTGCCGCCGACCTGCTACCTGGCTTGATCGATACGCCTTTGCTGTCCGACGGGATGCGCCAGATGGCCCCGAGCGAGGGAATGTGGCGATTAGTCGAGCCGCGCGAAGTCGCCGAAACCGTATGGGAGGCCTACGGCGCTGACCGCGTCCACTGGTACATCCCTGAGGAACTGCGCGAGTTCCATTTGCAAGTCGTCGCTGAACCGGAAAAGGTTCGGGAGGAGCGGACAGCGCTACTCGCCGCGATGACCGCAGCCGGCTGATCGATCAGGAGCAAGGACCAACCATGTCGATACTTGAGACCCCCGCTACGAGCGTGCCGACAGGAACTGACGAGGCCGGAGCGATCGCAGCCCTTCAAGCTGCCTTTGCTTCGCAGCGCGCGGCATTCGCGAAGGACCGCCGTCCGTCGATCGAAGCGCGCCGGGAGCGCCTCGGCGCGCTGATCGGTATGATGCTTGCCAATCGTGAGCGCATCTCTGCGGCTATCGCGCAGGATTTCGGCGCCCATCCGGTTCCGGCCTCCGACCTCATAGAGGTGCTGGGCGTCGTCGGCCGTGCGCAGCACGTCCTCGAGCATCTCGAAGAGTGGATGGCGGCCAGCGCGCGTCACACCGATCCGGCGATGCTCGGGACGGCCACGGCCTACATCGAATACCAGCCCAAGGGCGTCATTGGGAACATCGTTCCCTGGAACTTCCCGTTCGATCTATCAGTAGGACCGATGGTCGACATGCTGGCTGCCGGCAACCGGGTGATCGTCAAGCCATCAGAGTTCACACCGGCCTGCGCAGACCTGCTTGCGGAAATGGTGGCCGCAACGTTCGATCCGGACCTGGTCACAGTCGCTGTCGGCGGCCTCGAACTCGCGCGCGCCTTCTCCTCGATGCCGTGGGACCATTTGCTCTACACTGGCAGTCCAGCGGTTGGTCGACAGGTGATGCAAGCAGCGGCCGCCAACCTCACGCCCGTCACGCTCGAACTGGGTGGCAAGTGCCCCGCCATCATGACGCCAGGTTCCGTCACCGAAATTAATGTTGAATCGGTCATCGGCACGAAGATCATTAAGAGCGGGCAGATGTGCGTATCCGTCGATTACGCGCTTGTGCCGAGAGCGGACCTCGATACCTTCGTCGCGCACGCCGCGAGTTTCATGGCAAGGGCTGCGCCGAATTATTCGCGCGGTGAGGAATGCACTGGCATGATTTCGCCGCGGCACCTGCAACGAATCGAGGACATGTTGGAGGAGGCACGCGCGTCCCAGTGCCGCATCGTGACGCTAGAGGAAGACGGCCAGATCGACTTAAAGACGCGGCGCATGCCGATGTCGCTGGCGATCGATCCAGCGCAGGACCTTCGGATCATGCAGGAGGAGATATTCGGTCCGATCCTGCCGGTCGTACCTTATGACGATCTCGACCTCGCGCTGGATACAATCAACGCCGGCGAGCGCCCACTTGGGCTGTACGTATTCGGCGACGACCCCGCGCTTACAAACCATGTGCTCGCATCGACGCATTCGGGTGGCGCCGCAGTCAACACCTGCGCAATTCAAAGCGCGCTCCCATCGATGGGGTTTGGCGGCTCCGGGATGAGCGGCATGGGGCGTCATCACGGCATTGAAGGGTTTCGCGAGTTCTCCAACCCGCGCGGCGTGGTCGTACGCGGCGAGGGGGATCTGATCGATGTCTTCTACGCACCGTATGCGAAGGCGGCTGGATTGGTACAGGCCGTCCTCACCGTTTCGTGAGGTGAGCGCATGCACGCTGATCATTTCGATATTACGATCGATGCAAGTCGAAGTCTGTTGCACGTGACGATGCGCGGCCACTGGATGACCGAACCGGTCGAGCGCTACGAACAGGCGGTTGGTGTCGCGGTGGCGGGGATGTTGTCCGCGGGCTGCCGTCGCGGCAACCTTCTTGCACTTGTGGACGCCCGTAAGCTGAACACACAGTCGCAGAATGTCATCGCCGAATTTAAGGCCCGCATGCACCGCGAGGGGCTGCTTCCGCGCCGCCTTGCAACGGTGCTGTCAAGCACGCTTTCTAAACGACAGGTGGAACGCATCGCTATTCTTAATCAGCGCCTCTTCGTCGACGAGTCCGACGCTTTGAGCTGGCTCCTGAGCGAAGAGGTTGAAACATGACGCCTACCATTGAGCCTCCCGTACGCGGGCTGGGAAGAGCTGCGTGGTTCTGGGCAGTGTTCCAGGGCGGCCGGGACCCCTACATCATTCTCGTCACCATCTACGTCTTCGTGCCGTACATCGTGACGAGCGTGGTCGCCGATCCGGTGCATGGTCAGGCGCTGGTAGCAGGCGGCGCCAAATATGCCGGCTGGATCGTCGCGCTGACGGCACCCCTCCTTGGCGCGGTGGTCGACAGGATGGGGCCGCGTAAGCCTTGGCTTGGCGCTACGGTTGCTTTGATGGTCCCGCTGATGGCGGCGCTGTGGTGGGCCCTGCCCGGGGGTGCCGGACTCGGCGTCAGCACGACTATCGCGGTGCTCGCTGCACTATCTGTGTTGTTCGCTTATACCGAGACGCTTCACAACGCGCTGCTATTGCCGGCAGCGGGAATGAGGAAGGCAGGCGCTGCTTCCGGTCTGGCATTGGCATTTGGCAACTTCGTTTCTGTTGCCATGCTCGCGTTCGTTTTATGGGGGTTTGCGCTACCGGGTAAGGTGACTTGGGGCTTCGTGCCGACAGCGCCATTGTTCGGACTGGATGTGGGCAGCCACCAGCAGGACCGGATCGTGCCCGTGTTGGCAGCAATTGCCCTGGCCTTGGGTACGCTTCCGCTGCTCTTCTTCGTGCCAGACGTTGAGAAAACCGGCATTCGCATCGGTGCCGCCACCCGGCTCGCGATTGCCGACCTAAAGGCGCTTGTGCTCGAAGCGCGAGGGCACCGCGACGCACTTATTTATCTTGGTGCCAGGATGCTTTTCACCGATGGGCTAACCGGAATTCTGATATTTACCGGTGTCTATGCAGCCGGCATCATGGGCTGGCAGACGCTCGAGCTGCTCGCCTACGGCATGATCCTTTGCGTGTTCGCGGTCGGCGGAGGCCTGATTGCCGGTTGGCTCGATCAGCACATAGGTCCCAAGCGCGCCTTAACACTGGAGATTTGCGGCGTGGTAGCATCGCAGCTACTGTCGCTTGGCAACACGAAGGCGTTTCTGTTTTATCAGCCGTTCGATATCGCGACGCATGCACCGATCTGGAGTGGCCCGATGTTTCGTACCGCGCCCGAACTTGGTTTGCTCGCGTGCGGCATGCTCGGCGCGGTCACGGTGACCGCTGCCTACGCTTCGAGCCGCACAATGCTTACGCGTGTCGTGCCCGCTCATAAGGTCGGTATCTTTTTCGGACTGTTTGTCATCGCAGGGACTGCGACGATGTGGCTCGGCCCGCTGCTGGTTCAGATCGCTACCGCAGCAACAGGGTCGCAGCGTGCCGGACTGCTGCCGATCTCAGGTCTGCTGGTTGCCGGGTTGATCGTTTTGCAGTTGGTGCGTGGTGGCTACCGTGTTCATGAGCCGCAGGGCATCGAGGGTAGGGCAGCATGATCGATCCCGTCCTATCCCGTCCGTGGGAGAACCTGTATCCCGCGCATCTGCGGGGTTACCAGCTGGACGTCACGACGAGTGTCGATCATCCTGCTGATCTGCTCACCCGTGCGGCAGAGCGCTTCGGCGCACTTCCCGCCTTCACGGTCGCACACCCCGATGGCACGACTGAAAGCCTGACCTTTGTTGAAGCCGTCCGACTGTCCGACGCCTTTGCTGGATTTTTGGAGACATCACTTAACCTGTCGGCCGGTGACGTGCTCGCGATCAAGCTTTCCAATGGCCTGGCGTTTCCAATCGTCATTTTCGGAGCTTGGAAGGCCGGATTAATCGTCACTCCGGTCAACCCGTTTTATACCGCTGTCGAGACGATCCACCAGCTTCGTGACAGCGGCGCCAAGGTAATCGTGACCGAGAACGCCATGGCCGATCAACTGGGGGGCGATCTGCTCGGAATGGCAGTCGTTACAGTTGATGCCGCTACAATGCTGGACCGAAATGCTGCGTCTTCCGGGCGTGATGACGCGGCCAATGCCTCGGACGGCGCGCAAAACCGATGGACATTGAACGCGGCTCTAGCGTCTACCGAAATTCCATCTGGGCGGCGAAGCACAGTTGCGCTCTACCAATACACCGGAGGCACGACCGGCCGTAGCAAGGGTGCCGTGATTACCGCTGCAAACCTGCTAGCGACTGCCGCAATCGTGCGCGACTTCTTTCAAGAATTCGGCTCGCCGATTGAGCGAGGCACCGCCTTGACCGCACTCCCGCTCTACCACATCTTCGCCTTCCTGTTCGGCATGCTGGTCTATGTTGAGGCTGGCACGCAAAACGTGATCGTGCCGCTCGCGCGTCCGGTGTCTAAGCTTCGACGGGCTTTCGAGAAGTTCAGTATTGATTGGATGGCAGGCGTGGACACGCTCTACGCCGGTCTACTGGCGGAACCGTGGTTTCAAGAAACGCCTCCGCGCTTGCGCTTCGTGATCGCTGGTGGCGCTGCGCTCCGCCCATCCGTAGCGGCTGAATGGGAAGAGCTAGTCGGGCCTGTACTCGAGGGCTATGGCCTTACCGAGACGACCGGAATCGTCAGCTGCAATCCACCCACGGGTGCGCGCCGCAGCGGATCGGTTGGCCTACCCGTTCCCGGAACGGACATCCGGATCGTCGACAGAGAAGGCCGCGATGTGCCGATCGGCGAGTCCGGGGAATTGCTCGTCCGCGGGCCGCAGGTCGCGGCAGCCTACCTTGGTGGCGAGGCAGAGATGTCGAAGAGCTTCGATGGCGGATGGTTGCGTACTGGCGACGTCGCGGCGTTCGAGGCGTCCGGTATGCTCGTAATCCGCGACCGCACCAAAGACATGGTGCTAGTGTCAGGATTCAACGTCTATCCAAACGAGGTCGAGGCGGTGTTGACCAGCCACCCCGGCGTAGCGGAGGCAGCGGTGATCGGCGTGCCAGATGACCGTACCGGAGAATCCGTGAAAGCCTTTGTCGTCCTGCGCAACCCTCCTCCTTCTGTCGGGGAGCTCGATCGGCATTGTCGGGCCTCGCTTGCAGCCTACAAAATACCTCGGGAATTTGTGACGCGCGCTGAACTTCCGAAATCGGCGGTGGGCAAGATTCTGCGCGCGGCGCTCCGCGGATGACATTGGAAATCGGCAAACTAAGCCGCTTCAACGCCTTGGGCGAGGGGCATCACCGCGCCATTGCTGACGCCCAATTCGGGCGAGATGCGGTTCAGGTCGCGATGCACTTAAAGCGATGATTAGCGGCGCTGTCGATCTAGATGAAATCGCGCTGTTGCGCTGGCTGGAAGCGAACGCCGAAGGGTTCGCCGGACCGATCGCCGTCGCGAAATTTTCCGGCGGTCAATCCAATCCGACATACCGAATCGATGCGGCCAGTGGCGCGTATGTCGTGCGCCGTAAGCCGTTTGGGACGCTTCTACCGTCCGCCCACGCCGTAGATCGCGAATATCGGCTCATCTCGGCGCTGCATCCCACCGGCTTTCCTGTGCCCCGTCCGTTCGCACTATGCGAGGACACCGCGGTAATCGGATCGATCTTTTACGTCATGGAGATGGTGGCAGGCCGCACCTTCTGGAATGCGGCACTCCCGGAGGCCGCACCGGTGGAGCGGCGACCGATCTATGAAGCGATGCTCAATACGTTGGCAAAGCTGCACGCGATTGATCCGGCCGCGATCGGTCTCGGTGATTTCGGGCGGCCAGGCAATTATTTCGCACGGCAGATCGATCGCTGGACTAAACAATATCGTGCGGCGCAAACCGACGATATCCCGGCGATCGAACGGCTGATTGAGTGGTTACCCCGTACCGTACCTGCGCAGGGACGGACATCGATTATCCATGGCGACTACCGTATCGACAATCTAATCTATGCGCCCGACGGACCGCAGGTCGCTGCGGTCCTCGACTGGGAGCTAGCGACGATCGGCGATCCACTTGCAGACTTCGCTTATTTCGCGATGAACTGGGCAATGCCAGCGGATGGCGGACCAGGACTTTCGGGACTCGATCTCGCATCGCTCGATCTGCCGACTATGGAGGAGACAGTTGAACTCTACTGCGCGGACACCGGTCGGACCGGGGTACCTGATCTGCACTGGTATTTCGCCTACAATCAGTTCCGATTGGTAGGCATCATCCAAGGCATTAAGAAGCGACTTATCGAAGGAAATGCCTCAAGTGCGAAGGCAGAAGCGACCGCCATGCGATTGATCCCGATTGCAGAGAGCGCGTGGAGGCACGCCCGCCTTGCTGGGGCGCGATAGCGTGGGAAATAAAGCTGTCCCGTCTTCATGCGTCGAGCAAGCGTTCGCTTAGAACCCAGAGCCGCTCAGCGGACGCGGGGTCTATCGAGTGTGACGCGACCTCGGCCGGGATGTGGTCGGCAGTAAGCTCCCGCAGCTCGTCGTCGAGGGCTGAGATGTCGTTGTCCTTGAGGTAAACGCCGCCGATTCCAGCTAATAGCGGGCTGGTCGCGGCAAAAACGACGGTACTGGCGCCTTGGCCTGGCGTTTTCTTACCGACCACAGGATCGATGATCGGCTGGCCGTTCTCGTCGATCAGACCCATGCGCTTAAGCGCCTGGTGACCGGCCGAGTTGTTCAGCTTGGTGCCGACGACGACACCGGGATGCACAGCATACCCACGGATGCCGTCCGCCGCCCAACGGCGGTCGAGCTCGACCGAGAACAGCACGTTCGCGGTCTTCGACTGCGCATAGGCTACACGCGAATCATAATCGGACGTGAAGTTAAGATCGTCCCAACGAATGCGACCGAACCGCTGCGCACCCGACGACACGTTGACGACCCTTGCTCCGTGCGCGGCGCGTAGCGCCGGCAGGAGCGCCCGTGTCAGCTGAAAATGCCCAAGATGGTTGGTCGCGAACTGCGTTTCGTAGCCGCGCGCGTCGCGCTCCGGCCCACCCGAGGCCCCCGCGCCGTTGATGAGGATATGAAGCGGCCGGTCAGTTTCCAACCACCGAGCTGCGAAAGCATTGATCGAGTTGGGGTCGACAAGGTCCAACTGGCCGACGGCCGCGGACACCCCTGTCAGCGCCGCAGCGGCGCGGTCTGGGTCGCGCGCGCCAACCGTTACAGACGCGCCAGCTCGGCTCAACGCACGGGTGACTTCAAGCCCGATGCCGGCGTGCCCCCCGGTAACGATGGCGTTGCGACCGGTTAGATCCATGCCTGCTAGGACATCGTCGGCCGTCGATGCGGGCGGAAAAGGGGTCTCGAGCGGATGTTGTCTATCGGTCATGGTATTTGTTCCTGACGGGTACGGTGGAGCCGAGATCAGCGCGTTTGTGAGGCCGCGATGGCATCTGCGCCGGCGGGGAGCCGAAGTGGGCAGGTTGGGTCGGTCGCCGCGCGCCACACTGCTTCGGCGACGTCGGACAAGTGGGTGACCGGACCGGCCGACTGGAAAGCGGCAAATACCCGCTGCCCTATGTCAGCGTAGGCGTCGGGGAAGCCGCTAGTCATACGCGCCCGTGCGTTGTCGCCAAAACTCGTTTCCGGCCCCCGCCCCGGCAGCACTAGCCGGGCGCGAATCCCGAATTGCTCAAGCTCCAGCGCGAGCACCTCGGTGAAAGCATTCACCGCCGCCTTGCTAGCCGTGTAAACGGACAACAGCGGCAACGGCCCCAGCGTCACGCTCGACGAGACGTTGATGATCACCCCCGCCCGGCGCTCGCGCATCTGCGGTAGCACGCCTTGAGTCATAGCGATCAGTCCCAGCGTGTTGGTCTCGAACAGCTCGCGCGCGGCCGTCATCGGCGTTCCTTCGAGGGCATTGAGCCATCCGATCCCGGCGTTGTTGACGAGCACATCGATCTCCCCTGCCTCCGTTACAGCTGCCTCGATGCTGGCCGGGTTTGTGACGTCGAGCGCGAGCACGCGCAGGCTGGCCGACGGCGGCAGCAGGTCAGCGCGGGGGTGGCGCATTGTGGCGACGACCGTCCAGTTCCGGTCGAGGAAATAGCGGGCGGTCTCGAGGCCGAAGCCGGACGAGCAGCCGGTGATAAGGACGTTTGGCATTACCGTATCTCGCATTGTTGGGACTGATTCTTAGATGGTATCCAAATCCCGGACTTCCTATGTCCGATCGTCCGGTTCTAATTGGTACAAGTCCGAATGATCGACCCTCTAGCCGAAGTCGTCACACTGCTGCAGCCCGATGCTACGACGTCCAAGGCGGTCAGCGGGGCTGGCGCCTGGCGGCTGCGACGGACTGACGTGGGCCAGCCGTTTTACTGCGTGGTCGTGGAGGGCGGGTGTCGTCTGGAAATGGTCGGGCACGAACCGGCCGTGCTCACGCAAGGGGACTTTGTGCTGATTCCGGCAGCACACGACTTCACGTTTTCCAGTGTCGCCCCGCCCGCGCCGGGATACTATACCGAGCCGGTGACGCTCGGTAGTGGCGAAGTCAGGCTGGGTGCGCCGGGAGAGCCACGCGAAGTGCACTTCCTAGTAGGGCACTGCGTTTTTAGATCGCCGGATGCGGCCTTGCTGGTCTCGTTGCTTCCGCGGCTCGTCCATGTCCGTGGCGAGGCGCGGCTCGCCAACCTGGTTGGCATGGTGGGCGATGAGTGCCGAGAAACGCGCCCCGCGCGCGAGCTGGTACTGGCGCGGCTTCTTGAAGTTCTCTTTATCGAGGCGCTCCGCTCGACGACCAGCACGGCGGCGTCGCCGGGCCTGCTGCGCGGACTCGCCGACCCCCGCGTTGCGAGCGCCATCCGTCGCATGCACGAGCGGCCTGGTCATGCATGGACCGTGGCCGAACTCGCATATGAAGCAAGTCTCTCGCGGTCGACCTTCTTCGACCGTTTCCGCCGAACGGTTGGCACAGCGCCAATGGAGTATCTGCTGACCTGGCGGATGGCGCTGGCACAGAATTTGCTGCGCCAGCGCCAAAGCCGTATTGCAGAAGTAGCCAAGCTCGTAGGTTATGGCTCGGCAAGCACGTTCAGCGTCGCCTTCGCACGCCATGTTGGGGTGCCACCGGGCCAGTTTGCCGAGACACAAACGCGAACATGAGTGGGTGCCCCCAAACGCAATCTGCGATGCAGATGCCGCTAAAGGCATGGCCGCCGAACGTGTTGCAGGCGCGGTAGGTTAAGGTCCATCTCGTAGGGTCCTCACCGTCGAACATTACGGCCGATAGCCATTGATCCGGGCGGGGTCATCGCCGTTACCGAGCAAGCCGATCGGGCGAGGACCGGCTGTTTATCCGGCCACTGAAGGCAGAGCATAATTCATTTGCTTAAGACCGGTAATCAACCCCCGCCCTACAGGCGTCCAGCTTGACCTGACCCCCGTCTTTCATCCAGCGGCAGCCAGAGACCGACCGTTGTTTTGAGGGTCCCCCGGTTTCTCATCCAGGTTGAGGGTGAGTTTCCGGCGTTTGGATGCGCCGGTGACAAAGCAGGCCATCGGAACGCCGGCGCGGTGCTGAGCGGGCGGAGTAAAATCCGGCCGTTGGTAAGATTGCTTCTTTTGGGAGCGGCCGGGGATGTTTGCCGTGGAGAGCTATGCCGCCGTTCGGCGTTTCGTGTTCGTGGAGGGTCACAGCCGTCGCGAGGCGGCGCGGGTGTTCGGGCTGAACCGAGAGACGGTGGCCAAGATGTGCCGGTTCTCGCTGCCACCGGGATATACGCGCAAGGAGCCGGCGGCGAAGCCGAAGCTGGGGCCGCTGCTGCCGGTGATCGATGCGATCCTGGCAGCGGACCACGCAGCGCCTGTGAAGCAGCGGCATACGGCCAAGCGGATCTTCGAACGGCTGCGCGACGAGCATGGCTTTGCCGGCGGATATACCGTGGTGAAGGATCATGTCCGGTTTTGCCGGGCGCGCGGGCGCGAGACGTTCGTTCCGCTGGCACACCCGCCGGGTCATGCGCAGGTGGATTTTGGCGAGGCGGTCGGCGTGATCGGCGGGGTGCGCCAGAAGATCCACTTCCTGTGCATGGACCTGCCGCAGTCGGATGCCTGCTTTGTTAAGGCCTATCCACGCGAGACCACCGAGGCGTTCCTCGACGGGCATGTGTCGGCGTTCGCGTTCTTCGGCGGCGTGCCGCTATCGATCCTGTACGACAACACGACGATCGCGGTGGCGAAGATCTTGGGCGACGGGAAGCGCGAACGCACGCGCGCCTTCACCGAACTGTGCAGCCATTACCTGTTCCGCGATCGCTTCGCCCGGCCGGCCAAGGGCAACGACAAGGGCAAGGTCGAAGGGCTGGTCAAGTTCTCACGCGCCAACTTCATGGTGCCGGTCCCGCACGCCGCCAGCTTCGACGATCTGAACGCCGTGCTGGAAGAGCGCTGCCGCGCTCGGCAGCGCGATCATGCCGGCCGCCATGCCGAGACGATCGGCGAGCGGCTGGTGGCCGATCACGCAGCGCTGCGACCGCTGCCGGCGGTGCCGTTGGAGCCCTGCGAGAAGCGCGCGGCACGGGTCTCGTCGATGGCGCTCGTGCGCTATCGGACTAACGACTACTCGGTGCCGACCGCTTACGGCTTCCAGGACGTGGTGGTGAAGGGCTTCGTGGACAAGGTCGTGATCCTGTGCGGCGGCAAGGAGATCGCTCGCCACCAGCGGTGCTATGGCGAGGGCGTGTTCGTCGCCGACCCGCTCCACTATCTGGCGCTGATCGAGACCAAGCCGGGTGCGATCGATCAGGCCGCAGCGTTGCAAGACTGCGCGTTGCCGGACGTGTTCCAGCACCTGCGACACCTGCTCGAAGCGCGGATGGGCAACCGGGGCAAGCGCGAGTTTATCCAGGTGCTGCGCCTGCTGGAGGCGCTGCCGCTCGACATCGTCACGGGCGCGGTGACCCATGCGATCCAGATCGGTGCGGTCGGGTTCGATGCGATCAAGCTGATCGCGCTGGCGCGCATCGAGCGGCGACCCGCCCGGCTCAATCTGGCGGCGTATCCGCACCTGCCGCGAACGGCGGTGAAGACGACCTCGGCCGCCGATTATGCGGTGCTGGCGGCATGAGCGGCGCACCCGATACGATGCCGGTCGGCACGATGGCCAGCACGCCGCAGGTGCTACTGGCCCATCACCTCAAGCAGCTGAAGCTGCCCACCGTGCTGCGCGAGTATGATAAGGTCGCCCGCGAGTGCGCGCGCGACGGCACGGACCATCCGCGCTACCTGCTGCGGCTCATCGAGCTCGAGCTGATCGATCGCGAACGGCGCACGATCGAGCGGCGT
>NZ_JH594426.1:157543-175209 GCF_000242835.1 Sphingomonas sp. PAMC 26617 | reverse complement strand
AACTTCATGGCTGCCTATAACTTTGCCCGCCGGATTAAGACGCTCAGCGGCCTTACCCCCTAGGTCAGGACCCATTGATGTGAGAGGCGCGATCTGATTGAGGCTCTGCGAGGAGACTGGCGATGAGCGACCTGTATTGGCTGACGGACGAGCAGATGGCGCGGCTTGAACCGTATTTTCCCAAGAGCCACGGCAAGCCCCGGGTTGATGACCGGCGGGTGTTGAGCGGCATCGTCTTCGTAAACCGCAACGGGCTGCGTTGGTGCGATGCGCCCAAGGACTACGGACCGCACAAGACCCTCTACAACCGGTGGAAGCGGTGGGGTGAGAGGGGCGTGTTCCTGCGCATGATGGAAGGACTGGCCGCTGCGAGCGCCACGCCCAAGACGATCATGATCGACGCGACCTATCTGAAGGCACACCGCACGGCATCGAGCCTGCGGGTTAAAAAGCGGATCTCGGGCGGCTCATTGGTCTTACCAAGGGCGGCATGAACACGAAGCTTCACGCCGTCACCGACGCGAACGGTCGCCCACTGAGCTTCTTCATGACCGCTGGTCAGGTCAGCGATTACACGGGCGCTGCAGCGCTGCTCGACGATCTGCCCAAGGCGCAGTGGATGCTTGCCGACCGCGGGTACGACGCAGACTGGTACAGGGACGCTCTTCAGGCAAAGGGCATAAGGCCCTGTATTCCGGGACAAAAGTCCCGGAACGTGCCCATCAAATACGACAAGCGCCGCTACCGAAGCCGCAGCCGCATCGAGATCATGTTTGGCCGTCTGAAGGACTGGCGCCGCGTTGCCACCCGCTACGATCGATGCCCGACAGTCTTCTTCTCCACCATCGCGCTCGCCGCCACCGTCATCTTCTGGCTCTGATTAACGAGTCCTGGGCCTACTCAGCGTCCGACTTTAATAAGGATAGCGTCGGACGGCAGGACATGATCGAGAAAAGGAAGTGTCGCCGCGCCGATCGCAGGCGCGTCCTGCGCCATAACCGCCGACATTATTCGGGCGTGTGACGGCAAAGCGATCGCAGACAACGCTTTCTCCAATTTTGACGCCAGCCTTTCGATGAGAGGCACGGGCAGCCGTCCACCAATCAGGATTGCATCTGGATTGAGCACGCAGTTGATACCGATCAGCGGCATCGTTAGCGCGCGGACAGACTCGATCAACCATTGTTCCAGGACTGCGTTCACCGCAGCATCGGAGCCGACCAGCTTCGCGTTGTTAGTGACAGGACATTCGGCAGCTGCGAGGCGGGCGTGCAGCGTTGAAAGCGATACAATGTCTTGCACTACCGCGCCCGGCGTGGAAGCTCCCGGATCTGGCATGAGACCGATCTCGCCGCTTCGCGATGTTGCGCCACGATGATAGCTGCGATCGATTACCAATCCGCCGCCCAAGCCCGCACTGATAAGCAGATAAAAGAAGCTAGGATTTTCAGTGGCCGTTCCGCACTGGGCCTCGCCTAGCGCGGCGGCCGCAGCGTCGTTGTCGGTATGGATTGGCCACGGCAGCACCTCGCGCAGTAGAGCAGGCATAGCGACATCGTCCCAGGTCGAGTATTCAGGGGGGCTGCCGGGCAGGGTGATGCTGCCTAGATCGTCTGGCATCGCAACGCCGACGCCGAGCACCCGTTCGCGGTCGACATTTCCCGCCGCGATGACCTCGTCGAGCCTTTGCTTGACGAATTCGACAACATCGGCCGGCATTGCGAACGCAATCTCTTGCGTGATGCGGCTGCGCACCTCTCCCGCCAGATCAAGTGCTACCAGGGTGAGATGATCACGATCGACATTCAGGCCGATACCGAAGGCTCCGTCTGGATCGATTTGAAGCTTAAGTGCCGGTTGGCCGCGCCCCCCTTTTGTGCGCCCGCTCAGCCGTACTAACCCCTTGTCGATGAGCCGATTCGTGATGTTAGCGATAGTAGGTGCGGTAAGCCCAGTCTCTTGGACGAGCGTGACGCGCGTCGTCTCGTCGCGCAACCGAATTGCCTGAAGCACCGTCCGCAGATTATAGTCCCCGGCGCGTTCTAGATTTGTGCCTGACAAGCCGTTTGACAAGCGTGAGGACCTGCTTTGGGCACCAAGCGGATCGCCGATATCCCGCGCCTTTGCGGACAGGTCGGGGAAAGCCTTTGTGCTGTCTTGTGTCATATTCATAGATTTCGGTATCTCGGCATAATTCATGATGCATACTCACAATATTACAACTGACTTTATTTATCGCTTCAGTTCTGCCACTCGATGAACGCGGAAACCGACCGCCGTGACGAGGGGCCTACAATGATTGCTATAGCAGGACAGACCACGCCAAAGTGTGGACGGTTGCAATGATGCATGTCGGCGTCGATTTCGGCGGAACAAAGATCGAGGCAGCGGTTCTCGATGAAAAGGGCGGCTTCCTAAGCCGGGTGCGGACGCCCAACCCTGGGGATTATGACCGTGCTATTCGCGATGTTTGCGCTGTCATAGCTCGTGCCGAGGTGGAGGCGGGGGGAAATGGAGAACGCCTACTCGGCACGGTTGGGATTGGGGTGCCTGGCTCGATTAGTCCACGTTCAGGGCTGATGCAAAATGCGAATTCGACTTACCTAAACGGTCGGCCATTTAGAGAGGATTTGCAAATTGCACTCGGGCGCGATGTCCGAATGGCGAACGACGCAAACTGTCTCGCGCTCTCAGAGACTGTAGATGGAGCCGCCATAGGCGCTAAATCTGCAGTGGGCGTCATCCTTGGTACCGGTGTCGGGGGCGGGGTCGTTATAGATGGGCGGATTGTAGAAGGCGCGAACGGCATTGGCGGCGAATTCGGTCACGTCCCACTCCCGTGGCTTACCGCAGATGAGCACCCAGGTCCGCTTTGCTGGTGCGGTAAACACGGCTGTCTGGAGGCGTGGATTTCAGGCACTGGATTTGCCCGCGCGCACGAAGCCAACAGTGGTCAAAAAATTCAAGCCGCGGCTATTGTCGCTGCTTCGCGATCCGGGGATCCGGCTGCAAACGAGTCCCTTGAGCGCTACGTTGATCAGCTGGGGCGGACGCTTGCACTGATCGTAAACATTATTGATCCGGATGTTTTCGTTCTTGGCGGCGGCATGTCCAACGTGGACGAGTTGTACCGGCGATTACCCACTGTCGTACGCCAATACGTTTTCGGAGGTGCTTGGGAAGGGAGTATCGTGCCAGCGCGCTGGGGCGACTCATCTGGCGTTCGTGGCGCAGCGCGACTTTAGGTAAGCGTTAGGCGCGTTTAACCTACTGATTTAACGGGCATTCCTGCCGCTCGATCCATCAGCATCATTCAAAAAATCGCTGCAGCATTAAAAAACGGAAATTTTTGTATTTAATAGTTGACGATTAGGCTGCTTCGGCGGCATCACTGTTAATAAGCCGACAGCGAAGCGGCTAAGGGAGGATGTGAATCGTGCAATACGAATTTGCCCGTCGGGTAAGTTGCGATCGCGTGGCAGCCGAGATGTCCAGGGCAGTCGACCTTGGCGCTTTGATTGCGGCACGTTCGGTTCACATTCCGAACAATCAAATAATGAAAACCGTTCGATCGTCACGGCATCAGAATCGGCTGTTGTCTAGACGAGTTGCGCGAAAGGGAGGGATGTGATGAACCAGATTAGCGAAAACCCTAACCGGACTTACCGTCTGCAGTTGTTGGCAACTGCCGCATCGTTGATAACTCTTTACGTCGCGCAGCCCGCTCTGGCGCAGGCTGGTACAGGCACTGATAAAGCGTCGAGCGCTGCACAGACGTCCGGGCCGGCACAGGGCGGAGTTGAGACGCAGCCCGTTCCCGGCACGAGTCCTGCTGCAGGTGCGGCAGCATCCGGCGCGGCTCAAGCCGATGGCAGTGAGGCTACCGCGACGTCGGCGAGCGACGGCGGCGATATTCTTGTTATTGGTGTTCGCGGAGCCCAAAAGGCTGCCGTCGACCTCAAGCGTTCGGCAGCTCAGATCGTCGATTCCATCGTGGCCGAGGACATCGGCAAATTGCCTGACACCACGATCGCCGACTCGCTACAGCGCGTCACTGGCGTCCAGATCGACCGCACTGCGGGTGAAGGCGGCGGCGTGAATATTCGAGGGCTAGGACAGGTGCTGGTCACCCTCAACGGGGAGTCGTTTCTCGGCGGCCAGAGCATCGACAATGCACAGCCCAACTTTACCGACATACCGCCAACGCTCTTCTCAGGCGTCGACGTGTTTAAGTCACCAACCGCGCGTCAGCTAGAAGGTGGCATCAGCGGTATTATTGATCTGAAAACTCGACGTCCGTTTGATCTTAAGCACGGCATTACACTGTCCGGCTCAGCCGAGGGCGAATACGGCGACCGCGTCAAAAAGTTCAACCCGACGTACTCTGCGCTTGCGGGCTACCATACGGACCGCTTTGGCCTGCTTGTTGCGGGATCCTACTCGAAGGCAAGCCTTGCTAACATTCGCATTGACACTGGCAACAGCTGGCTTGTCTCAACCGACGCTTTGTCGGGCCGCGACTTGCGCGGCAACGGCGGCATTGGTTCGACCAACATCCCGGCTAACGGTGACTATGTCTATCAACCCGCTGTCGTTAGCGCATCTAACCAGACGACAGAACGTGAGCGGTACGGCGCTAACGCCTCTGCACAGTACAAAATTACAGATCAACTTACGCTGACAGCAGATGGCGCCTATACTCAGCTCGACGACCGCACGCGCGCCGTCAACCTTCAACTTAACAGCGGCTATGCGCCGCGACCGCTTCTTGCGGGATCTCAAGTCGACTCCAACGGAGTTGTCACTGTCGCGAACTTCGCGCTGCCGGGGTTTGCAGAGAACAGCCTTGCCACAAATTCAAAGTCCCGCACGTTCAATACCAATCTCGAACTGAATTATAATAACGGCAGCAACTTCAAGGGAACGTTGCGTTGGGTTCACGCCGATGCCAAGCGGGACTCAGTTTCGTCACAGGCCGACTCCAAGCCGGAAACCGGCAACTTGCTGCCGCGAGGCGTAGCTCCTGAATGCCAGGGCAACTTGAATCCAAACCTGCTGACGGGCTCCTGCTATCAGCTACAAAACCCGACCGGCTTCCAAGCAGTCAATGTCGGTATCGATTACACGACCAAGTACCCGACGCTCGCGTTCGGGACCGACGTGACGAACCCGGCCAACTGGGAGCTATACTCGACGTGGGGCTATGGCGACCACCGGCGGGCTAAGAACGATGCGTTCCGCGCTGATGGCACCTTCACCTTTCCGGGCAATGGATTCTTTACAA
The DNA here is from genome assembly GCF_000242835.1 of Sphingomonas sp. PAMC 26617. Taxonomy (NCBI): domain Bacteria; kingdom Pseudomonadati; phylum Pseudomonadota; class Alphaproteobacteria; order Sphingomonadales; family Sphingomonadaceae; genus Sphingomonas; species Sphingomonas sp. PAMC 26617. The sequence continues at coordinate 169,925 of NZ_JH594426.1, read as the reverse complement.
CGCTCGACGCCGGCATACGCTACAACGTGCGCGATGTGACCGTGTCGGAGTTCAAATATCTAGCACCAGTCACCGTGCCCGGGGTTGGAACGCTCGCTAAGCCAGGCGATCTCTACTTCTTCAAGGACGCCGGCATCACCCAGACCGGGACTCCGGCGGTTGAAGGGCGCTCTGTGCTGCCGATCTATACCTTCGGGGCGCTTGGTAACCGTATTAAACAGTACAATAACTTCATCTTCGGAGGCGTGCCTTCGGCGGGCATTCCCGGGATCGCCCCCAATGCGATGAGCGATCCGCTTGCCTTCCAGAACAGCTTGTTCCCGGGCAACGCCGAGTATCAGGACCCGACCCGTAGCTTCCGCGTTAAGGAGAAGAACGCCAGCGCCTACGCGCAGCTGAACTTTGCATCCGAGCAAGGCATCGCTGGGATCGGCATCTCTGGTAACATCGGACTCCGGTTTATAACGACTACTCGAACGGTCTTTGCCAATACGACCGATCCGAACCGATTCATTGGAACCGGCGGCAATTACAACGGCGTGTTTATCAATCTTGGCACGACGGCAAACAAAAAGCAGATTGACCGGTATCTGCCAGCGGCAAACCTCACCTTCGATCTTAACCGCCGGATGAAGCTGCGCTTGGCTGCCGCCAAGGTGGTTGGGGAGCTGAACCTTTTCGACCTGGGTGCCGGTCAAGTGCTGTATTATGGCGCCAACAATGGTCGGTATCCGTTGCCTGTGCCGCAGAACCTTCAGGTCTTTCTGTCAGGCGCGTCGGGCAACCCAAGCCTCGAACCCTATCAATCCACCAACTACAACGCGTCCTACGAATTTTATTTTGGCCGAGGCGGTCTGTTTAGCGCCGCTGCGTTCCTCTTCGACGTTAAGTCCTTTCCGCAAAGCATCGGACTTATTCAGCCGATTGCCGACCAGGACGGTGTCGTCCGTGCTGGCGGCGTTGTCCAGACCACCAGCAATGGCAAGGGCGGCAAAATCAAGGGCGTCGAGGTTGGCTACCAGCAGCAGTTCGACTTCCTGCCGGGCTTTTTGAGCGGTTTTGGTGCCAACGCAAACTTCACATACTCAGACAGCCAGAGCTCAAATGTAGACCTTTTTAACCATCAGCTCCCGGTACCGGACAATTCAAAGTTTCAATATAACGTTATCGGCTTCTATCAGAAAGGACCGATCCAGGCACGTGTTGCCTACAACTGGCGGAGCACACGCTTTGCCGGCATCCAATATGTTAACGGCATTGACCTAACCAATGCGCCGAACGCAAACGCGCTGGCAATCTATTCGAAGCCGGTTGGATATCTCGATGCATCGGCCAGCTACGACATTTTGCCGAATGCGACGATCTTTATCCAGGGCACCAATCTGACCCGGTCTAATGATGAGGAATATCTGCAGTTTAAGAATCAGTTCTATCAGCAGAACGTTTTTGAACGGCGGCTGACGGTCGGCGTCCGTATCCGAAACTAACCAAACGACCTTTGCCCTTACCCTCCCGGGGCAATGTTGGGCTCATCCGGAAACATGCCGGATGAGCCTCTTTTTGGTTCAGCCAATCCCGCGTAGCGCCGTAGCATATTCACGAATGACGGACTGCGTGGAGCGGTCAGTATCAAATACGCCGTAATAGCCTTGCGGTTCGTGGCTTGGATCGCCGAGCCAGTTTGTGTCGCCAGCACGGAAAATATAATCGGAATGCTGTGCGCGGCCTTCGCCGTTCCACGCCCAGAAACTGACTGCTGTCAACGGTCCGCCTCGCTTTGCATCTTTCGTAACCGCGTCCATCACGAACCGGTAAAAGGCGTCGCGTTCAGTAGTGGTCGCGGTAGGGTCGTAGCTGCCGCCGTCGCGCGGATATCCGAACTCTTCCAGCACCAGCGGACGGCCAAGCTTGGTGGCCAGCGCGATGTGTTGGTCGATATAGGAACGGGTCATAGCCCGGCCCGTGGCGCGCGAGCCAGCCAAGTCTGTAACGTTAATCCAGCCGAAGTTTTTCGGCCAAATATGGATTGACATATAGTCGATCTCCGGTGGGGTAGCGAGCGTCAGGCACGCCTCGCTTCTTAGGCAACCGATTACGCCCTCAGCCCCCGTCGAGACGAGGTGGTGGGGATCGATCGACTTAATCAGGCGCGCGGTCGATTTGATCCATGCAGCGTAGGCCGGCAGATATCCTTTCGCCGCAGTTTCGCCCGGCCGCGGCTCGTTCGCTAACTGCCATGCCATGATCCCTGGGTCCTCGGCGTAGCGTTTGCCGGTGATGCTATTGGTGCGGCCTACTATTGCACGGACGTAGTCGTCCGCCATCGCTACTGCGGGGATGCTCGCGTAGAATTGCGCGGTAAAGTCGGCGTAAGCGGGCCATGGCGCGGCGGGATCGTTCTCGTCAACATAATGGCCGCCGTTCGCCCAATAGAGATAGGCTTGCATGCCGCCTGACCACTCCCAGAAGTTGTTTATGCACATTACCGCGCGCATGTCGCGCCGCCGCAACTCAACAAGCAGATAGTCAAGTCCGCCGAGCAGTTGCTCGTTAAAGCGAGTGCTGCGATCACGAAACGTCGGGGTGACCGAGCCTTTCAAAGGCGAGGCTTCGGATCCGCACATGACTCGGACATTATCAATCCCGAGTGCCCGCAGACCATCAAGTTCCCGCCGCAACCGGTTTCGATTGCCGTAGTCGGTATCAGCGCCGAGGTAGGCACCATACCACATGTTCGTCCCCATGTAACGGTAAGGAGCGCCGTCCAGGTCGAAGCGCTTGCCGGTTACGCTTACGAGTCCTGCCGGGCCCAGGGGGCGAATTACTGCTGGAAGGGTCGTTAAGGCGAGCGCGGCACCAACAGACCTGATCGCGGTGCGGCGCGTCGGCTTCGGACCGACGCCTACTTTGAGTTGCTCGTGCAAAGTGTCCGTCATGCTATGCCCTCGCGCTTACCGTCGAAGGCGACACTGTTAGTCTCGGGAACGAGGCGTAGGGCCAAGTTGCATTGCGGGGCCGTCGCCGCGGCGATGATCGCGAACGGCGCCCCTGCCGACCATGCTACCCGCGTCGGCAAGACGCCTACTATGACCGCATTAAACGGCCAGTTTGTGCCTGTGCGAAACGCAATGCCGGGCGGAAGCATCTCCGGTTCAACCCAGGCCGCGATCGTCCAGGCGCGAGCAACAAACTGAGCTTCGTCCGGAGACGCTAGAGGTTGATCAATCGACGCTCTTCCCAGAGGCAGGTCGGCGTCGACCGGGCCATATAGCTGCGCACCGGTCGGTGCCATGCGTAACAGCACCCCCCATGCTGTCGCCGTCAAAGCCATCACCTTATATCTGGTCATTTCGCTCTCCCTGTAACCGGGTCTGTTCGCCCGAGTTTACCCTATCGAGCAGAACGAAAACAAACCAATTTGAGTTATGAATTCTTGACGGAGGCCTTTAAGCTCGGTTTGTTAGGATATCGCGGCAATCCGGATCGCAGGGGAGAGGCTTATGACGATGTTCGCGACGACACGTCGTGCACTGCTTCACAGCGCGGCGTTGACCAGCGCCGGACTAGCGATGGGGCGGGCGCTGGCCGGAGTAAGGGATTCGGTACCGCGGATAGAACGGCAGGCAAACGGGGCGTTAATTTACCGCGATGGCAACATCACCAACCTTCGACTGCCGCTCACGGGCATCGCTAGCGTCGTAAAATGCTCGGCGGCTAACTTAGCCCTGGGTGGCGGTTTCTTCGCGCACGATGGGGCAAGCTCCCCGACGGTTCGTTTCGTAGAAGACGCCCATGTTCTCCGCCTGATGGGCGAAGGCATTATCGTAGAGATAGATAAGGCAAACGGTCGTCTTCGCTTTTTCGACGGCGCTGGAACGATCCGTATCGCCGAAAGCGTAGAACCTGCCCCGATTCCAGGCGTAGACGCCGCACGTCGTCAGGGCTTCACCATTGGCGCGACCGAGCGGTTACACGGCCTCGGGCAGTTCCGCGCGCCGGTCGCCGATTATCGCGACGAAGACGTGTTTCTCGCCCATGCCAATAGCGATGCGATTAATCCGTTTCTTACATCGACCGGCGGTTGGGGCCTGTTATGGGACACCGGGACGGCGGCGCATTTCCGTTCGCGCGCAACGGCGATCGGCTACCATTCGGTCGCAGGCGACCTTATTCGGTATCATGTCTGCCTCGGTGCCGACATGGACGCAGTCATTGGTCGCTATCGCGCGCTAACGGGAGCAGCCGCGCTCTTGCCGAAGTGGGCGTACGGCTACTGGCAGAGCAAGGAGCGCTACCAAACCCAGGCCGAACTGACCGGCGTCGTCGACGAATACCGACGCCGCGGCCTTCCTCTCGATGCAATCGTGCTAGACTGGCATTATTGGGGCGAAAACGATCATTTTAGCGGAATGACCTTCGATACGAAAACCTTTCCCGACCCGAGCGCCATGGTTCGACATGTCCATGCCAGTGACGCACATGTGCTTATCTCGGTCTGGCCAGCTTTCGGTTCGGCGACCGCTATCTACCAAGAGATGGCGTTGGCAAAGCATCTCTTCCCGTTAAAGCATTGGAGCGGAGGTCGCGTTTTTGACGCGAGTTCTGCGCCTGCACGTGATCTGTATTGGCAACACGTCAAACGCGGGCTCGTCGACCATGGCTTCGACGGCCTGTGGACCGATGGCAACGAGCCAGAATTCCAGTCGACTGGGGAACGCTACGGCACTGCTGCCGCATTTGCCGCCAACGGACTGAGCTCCGCCGGGCCTATTGCCGAGAACCTGCTCACGTTCTCTTGGTACCAGTCCAAGGGCTTGAGCGAAGGGCTCGAGCGCGACGTGCCGTCTAAGCGTCCGGTAATCCTGAGCCGCTCGGCCTACGCAGGGCAGCAAGCGTTCGGCGCAATTACCTGGTCGGGCGACATCTTCGCCAGCTGGGGCACTTTGTCAGCACAGATCCTCGCTGCTCAGCAGTTCGCGATGGCGGGGATACCGTGGTGGACGTGCGATATTGGCGGCTTTTTAGTCAATCATCGCTACCCGAGAGGGTTGGCAGATCCGGCCTATACTGAGTTGTATGTGCGCTGGTTCCAGTTCGGCGCCTTCCTTCCGGTATTCCGCGCGCACGGCACACACGTTCCGCGAGAGTTATGGCAATTCGGCGAGCCAGGAACGCCCGTATACGACGCGTTGGAGAAGGCTTTGCGACTGCGCTATTCGCTATTGCCATACCATTATTCGCTGGCGGCGGAGGCGGCGCTAGCTGGCGGTACGCCCCTGCGCGCGCTCGCGATGGATTTTTCCGACGACGTGGCGGCGCGCGATCACCCCGCGCAGTTCATGGTCGGCCGCGATCTGTTGGTGCGCGTCGTCGATCGACCGCTTGAGCATTCCCCCGAAAACATTCAGGAGTTTCTGCCAAGCCGCGCGGTTAAGGGGCTGAACGCGCCTGCGGCAGAGATCACCTTCTACGAAGGATCGAACTTCGAGCGTCGCGTGTCGTCGCGCCAGACAGACGAATTGAAAATGAGCTGGTCGGGCGACCTACCCACCGCGCTTGCAGGCAAGCCCTACTCGATCCGTTGGACCGGGCGGTTACGTGCGGAGGAGAGCGGCGCACATAGGCTCGTTGTGCAGGGCAAGGGCGCTATCCGGCTGTCTCTCGCTGGCCGAACAGTGATCGATGGCATTGCGGAGCCCGCGGTCGCTGATGGTGCGAACGGTGCGGTATCTTTTCGCGAACATGATGGCGACGCACGCTACGAAGTTCCGCTTTCCCTGGAAGCCGGTCAATCTTACGTCTTTAGGCTGGAGCAGCGGCAGCGAACCGCCGACGTCGTGAGCTTGTGGTTTGAATGGATTACGCCTTCTCAAGTGGCGAAGATGGCGATCCCACAATCGAAGGTCATCACGGTCTATCTCCCCGCCGGACAGGACTGGTATGACCTTACGTCTGAAGAACGGCATGTTGGCGGCCGCTCCATCACGGTTCCAGCGCCGCTCGACTATGTACCGGTGTTTGCGCGAGCCGGAGCAATCCTGCCGATGACGCCCGGCATCGACCGTGCGTCGGTCCGCCCCAACGTAATCGAACTACGCGTTTTTGCCGGTCGTGACGGCCGCTTCACGTTGTACGAAGATGGCGGTGACGGGGATGGTTACAAACACGGTGCCGCTGCTCGTATTCCGATACGATGGCATGACGCGAAGCGCAGATTGGTTGTTGGCCCGCGGACAGGGACTTATCCTAACATGGTCTCTAAAATATATTTTCAAGCGCATTTGGCTGACGGGCACGGAGCGCAAATAGTGCGTAAGATCCTTTTTGATGGGTCCGAGCAAAGTATCGAGTGGTGATGCACGTTAGCAAAGCGGAGTGCGACCTATGGAATCATCTCCGCGCCGAAACCTTTAGAGCGAGTTAGCATTAAATGCGGGTTCTCCACTTAGCAAAATATCTGAACGACGGTGTCAACCAGCATTCGATCGCTGGCCCTTTGTAACTATTTTGCGGTTAGTCCAATCCAACGCTAAGATAGTCAACCAGAAAAAGGGCGTACTGCTGTGGGCCTCGTACAACCGCAAAGGCGAACAGATCAGTAAATTCGTTTCCGGACTGAACGACTATTTGGACCCGTACGTGCAGGTCGGAACAGCGCGGGCATCTCGGGAACGATAAGACCGCGCGGTATTATTTGAACCAATATACCAGGCGTCGCTTCTATGCCGGCGTGCAATGGACTTTCCAAGACGGCGTCCCCCCTCCCCGAGTACGTCGCGCGTCACCGTTTTCTTAGGCGGTGCCGTGCCCTTTTCCGATCCGAGAGCAAGGATGATGTGTCGATGAGCAAGCTTGGACTGGTCGCGCTGGCCGCAGTGGTGACTATTGCGCCGGTCGCGGCGCGCAATCCGATCGTCCCAGGCTGGTATGCCGACCCTGAGATCCGGGTGTTCGGCGACAAGTACTGGATCTATCCGACTTATTCCGACGACGCGGGAAAGCCGGACGTTTCGCCGCTTTTCACTCCCGACCAGGCCAAGCTGCGACGGCAGCATACGGTGCGGCCGTCTTATCTCCAGCAGACCTTTTTCAATGCCTTTTCCTCGCCCGATCTGGTCCATTGGACCCGGCACAACCATGTGCTCGACGTCGCCAACGTGGCTTGGGCCGGCTATGCGGTGTGGGCGCCCTCGGCGATCGAGCACAAGGGCCGCTATTATCTGTTCTTCGGCGCGAACGACATTCAGAGCGACGCCGAACACGGCGGGATCGGCGTTGCCGTGGCGGACCGTCCGGGCGGCCCGTTCAAGGACGCGATCGGCAAGCCGCTGATCAGGGCGTTCCACAATCAGGCGCAGCCGATCGACCCGTTTGTCTATCGTGACGACGACGGTCAGGTGTATCTCTATTACGGCGGGTGGCGGCATTGCAACGTCGTCCGCCTGAGCGACGACCTGCGCAGCGTGCGGCCGTTCGCGAACGGCACGACGTACAAGGAAATCACCCCGCCGGGTTATGTCGAGGGATCGTTCGTCATCAAACGCCGCGGGGTCTATTATCTGATGTGGTCTGAAGGGGAATGGACCGGGTCGGACTATAGCGTCGCCTATGCGATGGGGCCGAGCGCGACCGGACCGTTCAGGCCGATGGGCAAGATTCTCGCGGAGGACGCGCGGATCGCGCGTGGGGCGGGCCATCATTCGGTCGTCAACGTGCCGGGCACCGACGAATGGTACATCGTCTATCACCGCCGTCCGCTCGGCGACGCCAAAGGCGAACATCGCCAGATCGCGATCGATCGAATGACCTTTGCTACCGACGGCACGATCGAGCCGGTCGTGCTAACCAATACAGGCGCGCCACCGCGTCCGATCGGCCGGCGGCAATGACCGGCCCGTCCGCATCGGCCACCTCAGCCGTTCAGCCCTATACGCATTCTCCGGAAGACCTGACGTGAAGATCCGTTTCGCCGCATCCGCCGGCCGCAGCCTCGCGTTGCTCGCCGTCACCAGTCTCGGCCTGCCCGCGCCGCTGCTTGTCGCACCCGCGATGGCGCAGCAGCGCGGGGAGGCCGCGGAATCGCTGGCCGATCTGGTCAATCCGCTGATGGGGACCGATTCCACCTACGAACTGTCCTACGGCAATACCTATCCGGCGGTCGCGGTGCCGTGGGGGATGAACTTCTGGACTCCGGTGACCGGCAAGCCCGGCAGCGGCTGGGGTTATATGTACCATAATCTCAAGATCAACGGGTTCAAGCAGACGCACCAGCCGAGCCCGTGGATGAACGATTACGCGGCTTTCTCGCTGTTCGCGGAAACCGGCCCGCTCAAGATCAAGGAAGACGAGCGCGCGAGCTGGTACAGCCACAAGGCGGAGACGAGCCACCCCTATAACTACAAGGTCTATCTCGCCGATTATAACGTCACCGCCGAGGTGACGCCGACCAACCGCGCCGCGCAATTCCGCTTCACCTTCCCCAAGAGCGACGACGCGCACATCTTGCTCGACGGGCTGGCGGGCGGGTCGATGGTCAAGATCGACGCGGCCAACCGGCGGATCACCGGCTATGTCCGCAACAACCACGGCGGCGTGCCCGACAATTTCCACAATTACTTCGTCGCGCAGTTCGACCACGACTTCAGCGTCAGCCGCACCTGGGACGACAATTGGCAGATCGGTGCGGACACCATGCGCGAAGGCGGCCATGTCGGCGCGGTGATCAGCTTTAAGACGCGCGACGGCGAACAGGTCGGCGTCAAGGTCGCCTCATCCTTCATCAGCGCGAAACAGGCGCAGCGTAATCTCGACAGCGAGATCGGCCGCGACAGCTACGCCGCGACCGAAGCGAAGGCGAAGGCCGCGTGGGAGAAGGAACTCGGGATCATTCGCGTGAGCGACCCTAGTCTCGACAATAAGCGCACCTTCTATTCGGCGATGTACCGGATGCTGCTGTTCCCGCGGCAGTTCCACGAGATCGATGCCCGCGGGACGATGGTCCATTACAGCCCGTATGACGGCAAGGTCCATGACGGGCCGATGTATACCGACAACGGTTTCTGGGACACATGGCGCGCGGTCTTCCCCTATTTCGCGCTCGTCCGCCCGGAGCTCGACACCCAGATCATGCAGGGGCTGGCGAACGCGTATAAGGAGGGCGGCTGGCTTCCCGAATGGATGAGCCCGGGCCAGCGCGACGTGATGATCGGCTCCAATTCCGCCAACATCATCGCCGATGCTTATCTCGAAGGCGTGCGCGGGTTCGATGTCGAGACGCTGTACGAGGCGATGGTCAAGAACGCGACCACTTCGCAAGGGCGGCCGAAGGACAAGAAGGGCAACGTTATCACCGCCGTCGGCCGCGAGGGCGTCGAATGGTACAACAAGCTCGGCTATGTGCCCTATGACGTAGGCATCAACGAGAGCGCGGCGCGCACACTCGAATATGCGACCGCCGACTTCTCGCTCTCGCGCCTCGCCGCCGCGCTCGGCAAGACCGAGGATGCCAAGAAATACGCCGCGCGGGCGCAGAATTACCGCAAGCTCTACGACGCGCAATCCGGCTGGATGCGCGGCCGCAACAAGGACGGCAGCTGGATGCAGCCGTTCAACCCGTTCGCCTGGGGGGATGCCTTTACCGAGGGCAATGCGCTGCATTACAGCTTCTCGGCGATGCAGGACGTCCAGGGGCTGATCGACCTGCAGGGCAGCGATCGTAAGTTCACCGACAAGCTGGACTCGATCTTTACGCTGCCGCCGGTGTTCGACGACAGCTATTACGGATCGGTGATCCACGAGACGCGCGAGATGCAGATCGTCAACATGGGGCAATATGCGCACGGCAATCAGCCGATCCAGCACATGACCTACCTCTACGACTGGGCCGGCCAGCCGTGGAAGACGCAAGGCCATGTCCGCGACGTGATGGCGAAGCTTTATTCGGCGACGCCCGACGGCTATCCCGGCGACGAGGACAATGGCCAGACTTCGGCCTGGTACGTCTTCTCCGCGATTGGTTTCTATCCGTTGACCCCGACGGTCGGCCAATATGCGATCGGCAGCCCGCTGTTCCGCTCGGTTCGGCTGACCATGCCGGGCGGCAAGGTGCTGACGATCGAGGCGCCCAACAACGCGCCGAAGAACGTCTACATCCAGTCGGTGACGCTGAACCGTAAGCCGTACGACAAGCCGTGGCTGTCGCGCGAGGCGCTGCAAGAAGGCGGGACGTTGCGATTTGTCATGGGGCCGACCCCCAACACGCGCTGGGGCAGCGCCAAGAGAGATGCGCCTTTCTCGATGAGTGCGCCGACTGCGGGGTGACCTGCTGATTAATTGGGAGACGAATATGAATCGTCGGGGCATCATCGCTGGCGGTCGCAGTAGCGGTCCCAGGTCACGCGAAGACTGCCGCAGATGGAGTGATATTTTGTAAGTTAGCTTGCCCCCGTCTTGCCTGCATATTTATGTGCCGATTTGGTTGTGTGGTACATGCTTGTGATCCTTGAACGCATTGCTCGACGATCTGCGCCCCTCGCTTACCTTTGTTCGCAACCCAATCGTCGCTTGTGGCACAGTCAACGGCTCAGCTCGTTCCTTTGGGTAGCTTCGCCCCCTCGATTTTTACTAAGTTCTGAAATGAGTCTGAAATCTGACCCATTTCATCGGCTTCGCGATCAACCCGCGATTCAAGAAGCGGGTTATCGCGACCCTGCTCTTCAAGTAGCGCAATAATTTTGGTATTTTTACGCTCGCCAAGCATCGCGATTTGAAGGGTCAATTGGGCGCGCTTTTCGGCCAAGGCTTCAGCATGTCGCTGAGTGGTCAAGATCAAAAGCGCGACCACGAGAGCGCCAATGGTTGCAAAAAACTCGAGGTTCGGAAACGGAAATTGCTCGAATTAGATAAGGCCGGCACGGCGTGCACTGTAATTCCCGATGATCCAGGCGATGACCAGCATGATGATGAAGGTGACGGAGCTCTGCTTGCCAAGCGCCGCAGTGACACGATTGGCGACGCGTTGCATAGTCGACGCCTGACGGTCATGCTCGACCTGCAACTCTATAAGTCGTTGGACTGTTTCCTCGACATGACCGCTTACGGGCCTGTTGTGGATCTCACCTGCTAGCTGGTCGGGGTATAGGGACATGACTTAGTTTTTAAAGATCGCTGGGGCGCCAAGTTTGACCGTCAGCAACAACTTTACTGCATTCCAACTTGTCATCCATCCAACGGCAGGGATGGCAAGAGGCGCCGTCGCGCTTCGACCGCGCGATCTATCATGATGGTCAGGGACATGCCCGATGGCGATTTGATTACCTTGCTCGATACAGGCGCGTAGTCATCGCGCGGGCCATGGAAGTGGGTGCGGGAAGGGGGACTGGCCGGGCTTTGCGACCCATGCCGTCCATATCGTTAGAAAGGGTACGGTCACGCTTGGAAGGAGGAGTCCCGGCTTAGCACGGTTCACGTCGTCCTCCTGCCGTGCTGAGCCTTAGAAAAGCGAGGCCGGCGGTTGCCGGCCTCGTTTTGATCAATTGATGCCGTCCGCTGGAGCGCCGCCCTCACCGCTAGCAAAATGCTTCTGTGCGCTTTGCTTTCCGGCATCGACCGTCTCGGACGCGACCTGCTTAACAGAGTCGGCCAGCGACCCGCTCGTTAGATCAGCGACCAAGCGCCGATCGGCTTATCTGTCGTCAGTCCATGCGCTTGAGCACTGTCTTTGACCGCGCCGAGCGCCTCGTTAGCTACACGGCCACCACGATCGACCACGTCCTGCGCGAGATCGCGTCCCGCGGAGCGCAACCGATCAGCCGTCGCCCCAAGCGCATGCTGTTCCTCGTCGCTGGTTGGGATCAACGAGCCGGCGACGATGCCGACGATGGCGGCGACCGCGCCCAGTACGAAGGGATTGCTGGTAACCGAGGCGAGCGCCTCACGCGTCGATTGTGCCATATTGCCTACTCCTTGTTGAACCGCTGCACCGCCGCGCTGCGCGCGGTCACCAAGATTGCCGGCGGCGTCGCTCGCATGTGCCGTCAGATCATGCGTGGTCTCGCGAACGCTTTGCTTTGCGGACGCCATCGCTTCCTTGATCTTCTGCCCATAGCTTTGCGCCGTGTCGGAAGTTTCGCGTGCCACTCCAAGCACCTTGCCTCGCGCCTCATCCAGACGCGAAGCATGCCCATCAGGATGTTCGTCGTTTCCACGTACCACCTCCGCCTCAGCGGTCCGAAGACGGACAATATAGTCTGGTTCGGGTGCGGGTCGCGCCGGTCGCGCCAGCGAAGCGGGCTTGCTGCTCGATGCCATCAGCCAAGCGACTAAATTACAGCGTTACTGCGATGTGACTGATCTACGTGCGGGAACGGTGCTATATGAGCCT
>NZ_JH594426.1:131878-156572 GCF_000242835.1 Sphingomonas sp. PAMC 26617 | reverse complement strand
ATCAATACCCCTTCGACCTTGTCCAGCGCAACGTCGTCATAGCGGCGATCGTAGAGCTGAGTGGTGCGGGTGGACGCATGGTTCGCCATCGTCGCGGCGCGCTCCAACGTGCCGCCGTTTTTCAGATAGGCGGTAATGCCTGTTGCGCGGAACGAATGATTGCCGATCGCCGTGGCGATCTCAGCAGCGACGGCTCGCCGTTGCACCATTTGAAACACGTTGGCCTGGGGCAGGGGGCTGTCGCTTAGTCGCTTAGTCCCGCCTCCGATTGTGCGAACCAATGGTCCCTTGCGATCATCGCACAGCTGGCAACCGTCGAGATAGGCGGTCAAATATTCCTCCAGATTATGGTGGCAGGGCATTTCGTGACGCTTGCCACCTTTCTCGTGCAGCCGAACCCACAGGCGCCGGTTCTGCACGAAAACGTCGTCCACCCGCATTCCCAACGCCGCGCCGATGCGGGCGAACGAATAGACCATCAACCCAATCATCGCCCGGTCGCGCAATCCCGCTGGCGTCGTCACATCGATCTTATCGAGCAATCGCCGCGCCTCGTCTGGCGGGAGCACCGGCGTCTTGCCGCACCGGACGCTGTGAGCTGGTCCACGCACAGACGCGGCCGGGTTGGTCGCCATGACCTGGCCTGTGATCAGCCAATCAAACAGGTGGTGCACACCAGCAAGCCGTTGTTTGACGGTTGGCACGCTCACCGCGGAACCGAGTTGTTCAACCCATGCTGCAACGTGGAGGGGCTGCACGCCTGGGATTGAGGTGACGCCGCGCACATCACACCAGGCCAGAAATTCGCCAGCCGCGCGGGCATAGGCTCGACGTGTGTGCGCATTGCGAATCGTGACAGCGAATAACTATAGGAAGCGGCGTTGGGCTTGGCTGTCAGCCGATGCGATCAGGGTCGGCAGCGTAATCCCAGAGGAACGGGGCACGAGCCCGTTCATTGCCGAGCCTCGGTGCCCAAATCTTTATAAAAAAATAGTTCGGGTTCTTCCAACGGCAAAAGGCCGATTATTTCCCCGGCGCGCGTCCAATGTGTAACTTCGAGCAACCGAATGGCTGCGATGTTGCTCCTTGCCGCAGATATGAAAATTCTGCCGACCATAGCCATATCAAGCGAAGCGATCAGCTGCTGAGCCATTCCCTGGCGCCGGTGGGCATTATTGACAACCAGCTTGTTGACGTAATCCTTTCCGATGCAGCCGTTCTGCTGCCACGATACATAACCCTGTGGCCGATCATCGACGTCGATTACGAGCATGCGGCGCTCGACGATTTCAACGATGCGGTCGCCTGGGAAGGCATCAAACGTCATAATTGCCGCAAGGTCGACGGGGTCGGCAAAGCGAATATTTAACATAGCGTCACGCCACGGACTGTAGTGTCTCCGACGATAATCTTGGCGACGCCCGGCCCAACTATTGTGTTTACGCGACCCAAGCTTGTTTCGGTTGTATCGCCGGGAAAGACGATGTCGATCACGTGGGAATTACGGACGGGAAGGCCGTCCCCGTCGATGACGATTGGCCGGGGGATAAGCTGGACGCGGTAGGGCAGGGCGGTCACTCCTCCGACGTAGTTGAGCTCAACGGATCGAGTGCGTCGATCGCGTGCTGAAGTTGGCAGGCGGCAAGCGACGCCCCGGCGCGGTCGAGCAGATCGAGCGCTTCGCGCATCAGGCGCAATGCGTGGACGGCGCTGACGATCGGCGGGTCATTTGGAGAGGGCTGATCCATGGGGCACACCTAGCATCGCTTCTACATCTGATAGAGGACATTATCATATGTGAGGCGGGGTTATGAAAACAGCGGAAATAAGGTGAAAACTTGCGATGCGCCGGAGCTCAATCGGAAGCCTCGGTGTCGATCGGAACCCTGTCCTGCAATCGACCGAAGCTAACTTCGGATCAGATCGCGGGCAGTGTCGTCCTAGTGCGTCATCGTCCAGTGTCGGCGGGGATCGCGCAGCCGCCCGCGATCGTCATGGCCTGCGCCAGGCAATCCTTGCTTCTGAGATTGATGCGATCAAACCAGTTTGCAGCCTTGGCCGGGACCACTCATCACACCAAACAAACGCTATTTCAGGTCGTCGGATATCGATGCATCGGAATTGTGTATCCTAAGACGCACGGGGTTCAGGAATTTGTATCTGATGCGGGACTAGTGAGTTTTTATCACCAACGGGGATTTCAGACCAGCCGCTACGCCAGCGCCGATACTAGCCTGATGCCGACATCGACCTTCAAGGCCCCCATCTCCGCGCCCTTAATGAGCTCGATGCAAGTTTTGCTCGCTTCAACATTAACCTTCCATGAGAGCATATTAATCGGTGAAGGAGCATCCGCAAATGCATGAGAGAGGACTTTGCGGGCCGTGAGTTCGCGCGATGCACTGGGCCGCATTTTTACTGATCGTTTAGAAATACGACGTACTTATCCTCCTTGATTTGAGGACCAAAGAATGAAGATCGGCGGCGGTATGCGTGAGATGGTGAGACCGCTACAGCCGCGTAGCGCAGCCCTGCCCGAATTGGCCACCGCCGTTCTAATCCTCGATGAGGATCGTACCGTCGAGTATGTCAACGCCAGTGCGGAAGCCTTGTTCATGCCGGTCGATCCGGCTGGTTGCACGCTGTCTGCGTTATTCACAAGCTGTGGAGCGACTGGCGGCGACGATGTCTTCGCCGTGAAGGATGCCGTTACCAAACACGCTCCGTTTCGGCTCCGGCTAGCCGACGACCGCCTGCTCGATTGCACATTGCGCTCGCTATCGAGCGGCGGCTTCGTGGTGAGCATGGACGATGTCACGACCTATGTACGCAACGCCGAGCTTGCCGAGCGGGATGCGCTGACCGGCCTTGCCAACCGGAAGGTGCTGCGCGAACGCCTCGACGAACGGCTCGCCAGCGCGGCCCGAAGTGGACAGGCGACTGCTATCCTCTATGTCGATCTTGACCGATTCAAGGCGGTGAACGATTCGCTGGGCCACCCCGTAGGCGACGGTCTGCTTCGAAAGGTGGCCGAGCGTTTCAAGAGCGCGCTTCGCGAAGGTGATTTGGTGGCAAGGATTGGAGGTGACGAGTTTGCGGTCATCCAGGCTGACGCGCCGCAGCCGGCCGCCGCCACCGCGCTCGCGACGCGCTTGGTCGATTTGATCAGCCGAGCCTATGCGGTCGAGGGGCACGTGCTGAACATCGGCGCGAGTATCGGTATCGCGATCGCGCCTCATGACGGCACCGGATCGGACGATCTGCTCAAGAACGCGGACCTTGCCCTCTATCGCGCCAAGGCCGAGGGCCGCGGGTGCTTTCGCTTTTTCGAGCCTGGCATGGACGAGCGCATGCAGGCGCGGCGATCGATGGAGGTCGACCTGCGCCGCACGCTGGCGCTCAAGCAGCTGGAACTCGTCTATCAGCCGCAGTTCGATGTTGCCGCCAGCGAGATCGTCGGTTTCGAGGCGCTGATTCGCTGGCATCATCCCGCCCGTGGCGTCGTTCCACCCGCCGAGTTCATCCCGCTTGCGGAGGAGATCGGGGTCATTACTGCGATCGGCGAGTGGGTTTTGCGTACGGCATGCAAACAGGCCGCCGCGTGGCCGACTCCGCTATGCATAGCCGTAAACCTCTCGCCGGCGCAGTTTCGTGGCGGCAAGCTACTTGAGACGGTGGTCTCGGCGTTGGCGCAATCACAGCTACCGGCACATCGCCTGGAACTGGAGATCACAGAAGGTGCCCTGCTCGACAACGCCGACGGCACCCTGGACGTTTTGAACAGTCTTCGGGAACTCGGCGTCCGGATCTCGATGGATGATTTCGGCACCGGCTATTCGTCGCTGGGATATTTGATGAAATTTCCGTTCGATAAGATCAAGATCGATCAGTGTTTCATCCGAGATATCGACACCCATATTGAGCGACAGGCGATCATCCGCGCCATTATCAGCGTGGCGACGACGCTGGGAATGAAGACGATCGCGGAAGGCGTCGAGACCGACGCCGAGCTTTCTTGCATTCGCGCCCAGGGATGCGACGAAGTGCAGGGGTATCTGACCGGCCGACCGATGTCGGCATCAAACGCGATTGCGCTAATCGAGCCTGTTCGCTTGGCGCTAGCGTCCTGAGGAGAGCTGGGATGTCCGAAGAACTCTACCGCTTGGTGTATTACAGCCGCAACGCGATCGACGGGGACGAGGCGGCCCTAGCGGCTGCGATAAGCTCGATCCTGGAGAAAAGCCAGATCAACAACCAGCGCGTCGGCGTGACTGGCGCGCTCATGTTCAACTCCGGGTGCTTTGCCCAGGTGCTTGAAGGCTCTTGTTCCGCCGTCGAAGCGGTGTTCGAGCGCATCCAGCAGGACGAACGACATGGCGACGTTTCTCTGCTGGCATTCGATCCGGCGCCGTCGCGCGCGTTCGAGAATTGGTCGATGGGTTTTGTGGGGGCATCAGTAGACGACGCTGCCCGTTATGGCACGCTCGTCCAGGCAAGCGGCTTCGATCCCGCGCGCATGACTGGGGAGGCGCTGTTTGAAACGCTGTATCGATTGGCGCTAGAGGAAGAGCGCGCCGCTGCGTGACAATCAAAAGCCGCTACAGCTAGGGGGACGATCCATAGGGGCGCAGCCCCGATGATTTTGACTGGGGAAACCTAACGCTACGATGAGGCCAAAGGTTGCCGGCAATCGGCAGTGTTCTGGTCGTCATCGCCAATTCTGCGTGCGGTAGCGGGGTGTCTGCAAGTGTGCGTTGGCTTATCAGCTACTTCGCTCGCTGCACTGATGAAGAGCTTTTAGTTTTTGCATCAATTCTCAATTCTATGGCGGGGTTTAGTATAAACCTTCGGCAGTGGCGTATCTAGGCCAGATGATGGTAATGCTTTGCGTTCCGCAACCGGGCAGCACCCTTGTGACCAAGTATCTTGCGGAAAAGATGCTGATCGAAGTCCTGCGGCAGCATGTTACGCGCTATACCGGTACAGGAGTGGGTTGACTGTTTGCGCTGTGCAACATGTACGGTTCAAAAGTCAGATATTAACTTCGTTCGTAGATGCTGCCACTTGCCCTCTGAGCAACAGTGTGCGCGTGAGCTGGGCTGTGATTGTTGACGCAGAAACCGGGCGGGAAAAGAAATAGCCTTGGGCAAGCGAACAGCTCATCGACGCGAGGAGCTCTGCTTGTTCCAGGGTCTCGACGCCTTCGGCAACTACTTCGACGTTAAGCGTTGTCGCCAGCTGGATGATAAGCACCACAATCGCTAATGTGCGATCGTCAGAGCATAGGCTCTTGGTGAATGACTGGTCGATCTTCAGGGTGTCGGTAGGATAGCGATTAAGGTAGCTCAGCGACGAGTAGCCGGTGCCGAAATCGTCTAGCCCAATTCGCACTCCGTGCGATCGGATCTCAGCGAGAATGTTTTCGATCCGTGGATCAGGATTAAGGAAGATGCCTTCGGTAATCTCGAGTTCTAGCGACTGCGGTGGCAGCGCGAACCGGGCTAGCGTCGCCTTCAAATCCGTCATGAAACGGGGGTCATTGAATTCGGTCGCCGACGTGTTGATGCTCATCCTGAGATCGGCCAGGGGACAGAGTAAGCGCCATTCCGCGAGCTGAAAGCACGCCTCGTTCATCACCCAAAGACCGATCTGGCGGATGACACCGATCTCTTCAGCAATCGGGACGAAGTCGGCAGGCGACACCATCCCTCGCGTGGGATGCTGCCATCGGATAAGTGCCTCAAACCCCTTGATCAATCCGCGCTGCGGATCGACGATTGGTTGGTAGGCCAGTTCGAACTGCCCTTGCTCGATCGCGAGTTGTAAGTCGGATTGCAGAGTAAGCATGGCCGTAGCTTCGGCATGCATCGATGGGTTGAAGATTGCATATTCACCAAAGCCTGACCGCTTGGCGGAGTACATGGCAATATCCGCGTTGCGCATAAGGCTTTCGGGATGAGCGTCTACCGTCGATCGAACGATACCGATACTGGTCGAAGGAAACACATCCTGCCGACCCACCCGGACGGGCGGGCGAAGTGCGTCCAGAATGCCCTCCGCTATCGCGACAGGCACGGAGAGGTTGGCGGCGTCCTCAATCAACAGCGCGAACTCGTCGCCGCCAATTCGCGCAAGCGTGTCCTGCGGCCGGACACACAATTTTAAACGTCGTGCGATCTCTTTTAGCAGCGCATCACCCGCGAGATGGCCTAAGCTGTCGTTGACAACCTTAAAGCGGTCGAGATCGAGGAACAGGATTGCGCATGTGCGTGTAGGGTGACCCCGATTGGCATCGAGAACGTGCTTCAGCCGTTCCATAAAAAATGCACGATTGCGCAACCTTGTCAGGCTGTCATGGAAAGCGGTGTAGAGAAGATGCTCCTTGATCCGCTTGCGCTCCTTGATCTCGTTAGCCAGTGCCTCATTCTCTACCTGCGCAATGCGGACGCGCGTGCTGAGATCCGCGGCGTGCTTTCGCTCGGTGATGTCGCGCTGGACTGAGATCCAGTGCGTGAACCAGCCCTTGTCGTTGGCCACGGGCGCGATGCTCAGTTCAACGCAAAAGGGTGCGCCGTCCTTGCGGTAGTTGGTCAATTCCACCGTGACCGGCTTCCACTGTGCAAAAGCGTCGCGCAGCAACTTTCGCGCGCTTTCCTGGGTTTCGGGCCCTTGCAGGATGCGCGGTGTTTTCCCGAGCACGTCTTCAAGTGAATAGCCGGTGGTGCGTGTGAACGCCTCGTTACAGTAGAGAATGCGTGGGCCGGGCATGTCGACCGGCTCGGCCTCCGTAATGAGAATTGAATCGTTGGCGTGGACCGCCACCGATTCGAGCAGTCGCAGCCGTGCCATACTGGCAAGATTGTCGGTACCGGTTTCTTCCGCCCGCTGCCGCATAGCCTGAAGCTCAAGCAAAGTCCCCACCAGTTCGGCATAAGCGCTCAGGGCATACGTCTGTGCAGCGCTGAGCCTGTTACGCTCTACCGCGCTCGTCAGCGCAATAATGCCGGAAAAGGGGTGGCTGGCAGCGATGCGGACGGCTTCGACAAAGCCGTCACTATCGCCGGACGCCAGAGCCGCCCAATGCTTGTTCCTTGCAAGGTTGCGCGACGGACGGACAAGCTCCAATGCAATCGTTGCGTCTTCAGAGGCGAATACCGCCAGCATTGGATAAGCCGGAAGAATCGGCGGACCGCTGCCGGCAACTAGCAGGAGCAGCTCGCCGTCCTGCCGGTAAATCATCGCGTTATCGCACCCGGTCGCTTGCGCCATTGCGTTGGCAATGGCGGCGAGCCGTTCCTGTATCGACCGTCCGTCATCCGCGCCGTTTAGGGCTGCCGTATCGGCTTCGGTAATCCACTTGGCTGGGTCGTCGATCAACATAGATGCGTTCCGAGGATATTGGCCGAGTACAGTAACAACGATCTAGAACCACTGCGTTAATACCGCGTAAGCGTTGGCGCTGCACCACCTGCGCCGGCTAGAAAGCTTCCAGACGCTCGCGCAGCTCGTTCGAACGGCGGCCGATACGGCCCATCATGGCGCCCGTCAGAAGGTCGATCGCGATCGTCTCGATATCGTGCGACAGGGGCCGATCCTCGTTGAGAAATGCACTGTGGTGGCGGACGGCGAAATGCAATTCCTCGGCTGCCACGCTGAAAGGCCTATCGTCCTCGCGTCGCCTCAACTCCACAGCCTGCGCGACGCACATCGCCTGGATTGCCAGTATGCGTGACACGTCAGTCAGCGATTCTCCGGCCCGCCGGGCAGCAACCGTGCCCATCGTCACGACGTCCTGGTTGTTGGCGTTGGTCGGCATCGATTGGATCGACGCAGGTGCCGACTTGGCGCGCAGTTCGGCGACAAGCGCAGACGCAGTGACCTGCGCGCCCATGAATCCGCTGTTGAGCCCGGTCGCGTTACCCTGAAGGAAAGGAGGCAGCCCTGAATTGAGCGTAGCATCCGTCAATCGCGCGATCTGCCGCTCGCTCCACACGCCCAGCATTATGATCGCATTGTTTAAGGAGTCGCTGGCGAACGACACGTGCTGGCCAAAAAAGTTGCCCGCATGAAGAATCGTGTCCTCTTCTGCAAAAACCAGCGGGTTGTCTGTCACCGAAGATAGCTCGATCTCGACGATCCGATCGTGATGAACCAGCATGTCGTCGACTGCGCCAAGCAACTGGGGTGCACAACGGATGCTGTAGGCGTCTTGCGGCAACTCCTGCGTATGCGCCACACCGTCATCGCCGGCGGGCGCGATCCGTGCGGGTATAGGCGCGAACTGCCGAAGCCGTGGCGCATTTTCCGTCAATCCCCAGAGCAGGGCGGTGGCGCGGCGCTGACCGGCGTGCGGGCGCGCCACTGCTCCGAGCGAATGCCAGGCGGCGCGGTGTCCCCCAAGCGCCTCGGCATAGGCCACCGTCAGCAGCGCGGAGAGGCGAAGCAGCCGGCGCGCCCGCACGCCGTTGAGGGTAGCGATTCCAGTCATGGCGGAAGTGCCGTTAACAAGCGCCAGTCCTTCCTTGTGCCGTAGCGTGACAGGCCGGAGCCCGGCAGCTTGCAGCATAGCGTCCGCGGGGGCAGACGCGCCGCCCTGCCAGAACGCACCTTCGCCCATGAAGGCAAGCGCCATGTGCGCTAACGGTGTCAGGTCACCGCTCGCGCCCACCGTGCCCTTTTCGGGAATGATAGGCGCAAGACCGCAATTCAGACACGCGCACAGCCATTCGAGCAGCTCCGGGCGCACCGCCGACAGTCCCTGCGATAGCGTGACGAGCCGCGCCATAACAATCGCCCGCGCCTGCGCTGGGGGCAAGGGAGCGCCTACGCCGGAGGCGAGATGGTAGACAAGCTTGCGTTGCAATAGCGCCCCTTGGGCGGGGTCGACGTGATTGTTGGCGAGCGGGCCGTAGCCAGTTGTCACGCCGTAGATCGCCCGCCTTTCGGCGACGAGCCGGGTAATCAGCGCGTCGGATGCGGCGGCGCGGCGCAGCGTGTCGGGGTGTAGCTCGACTCGCGCCGCGCCGGTCGCGACCGCTTCGACGTCGTCGAGGGCAACCGGCCGCGCGAGATCTCCCACAATCACGCTTCGAGAGGCCGCTTCACTACGCAGATCCAGCATCGCCATGACTGCTCCATATCGTCAAGTGTCATGGGCCTATCGTTCGAGAGTAAACGCGCGATTAATTAATTAAGGACCGTTCGAAGCCGCCTCCACTTTTATCATTTATCAACAAAATCCCGGCATCACAGGCATACTGAATTGAGAAGCTGAAAGATCCGGCCATGGAAATGATCAAGTTCGGATCCGACGATCTCGAGAACCGCCTTGCGGATGATCCGTCGCGCGCTGAGTTGCTACCCTTCGGCGCCATCATGGTCGACCAGCAGGGCAAGGTACTCCGGTTCAACCATGTCGAGTCCGGCATCAGCGGTCGCCGGGCCGAGGACGTCGTCGGCAAAAACTTTTTCAACGATATCGCGCCCTGCGCCAAGGGGCAGGTCTTTTATAACCACTTTTTCAAAGCGGTCGGTGACGGACAGGTCAATACAATGTTTGACTACCATTTTGACTACAAGCTTTCGCCTATGAACGTTCGCATTCACATGAAGTCGGCCAATGCCTCGCATGGCATCTGGATCTTCATCAAGCGCGTCTAAAGAGCGGCCGGACTGTGTGGAGTTGACGCATGAGAAACGAACCCATCAAGACCGGTGTGGAGGCTGACACCGACCTGTTCTCGCCGGAAGAGATGGCGATGATGACTGCGGCGGACGGCATCATTGAGGATGTGATCGTTACGCATGATCACGAGGAACTTCAGCAGCAATACAACGCTATCGCTCGGTTGATCGCCGAAGGTGGCGAGCGTGAGCAGCAGTTGCGTGGCATTGTCCACGATCTAACCCTCCTGGCCGACGCCAACCAGCAACAGCAGGCCTCGCTACACGAGCAGACACGCACACTTGCGCGTATTGTTGTATCCAGCAGCGAGCGCGAACTTCAACTCAAGCAATGTCTGGAAGACGTTCGCAACGTAATAGGCAGTCGTGCCAAGAGGGTAATGTGACCACCTGCTCGACGGATTACCCCCGACCGAGGAGCCTGCAATGCCGACTGTAACGTTGTTTCGAGTCTCCGAGGATTTAGTCCCGATGTCGCCGGTCGCGCACGTCGCCACCCACGCCGATCGCCTGCGCGAACTGGCGGAACGGATTGCGCCGCTGCATGTGTTGCGGAATACTGGATACCGCCCGTTCGCATTCAACGGCCAGGTCCTAGCAACCGTATGCGGCATCGATCAAGTGCTGCTTTATTGGTACGAAATAAACGTATATGTAAACGTACTAGGGGCTTATGTGTCCGACATCCGGGTGTTTGGGAAGGGCGTGAATTCGAACGACCTGTTCCGCGTCGCAGAGCACGAGGACTTGGAGGCGTTACACACGTATTTTGAGCACTACGACCCGTGTGGCGACCTCCCGCCGATCCGGTACGATACCAGTGCTACATCGGCGGCTGCGCTGACGCTGCAGGCGATCGAGCTTCAGGCGGAGATGCGGCGAATCTCAGAACATTATCAGTCGACGGTCGGCGCTTTGCTGAACGCACTGGCCGGATGATCCTCGCGTCGGCTCGAGAACGCTCGGGTCCCGCCTACCAGTCCGCTAGCTTGCCCATTGGGTCGCGAGGGATTTTGCGGCCTATCTTGAAACTCCGTGGTCGCTCTACGTCTGTAAGACAGGTGCCGCACCAGCTGTCGATATGCTCGATCGAAACATCGTCCTGCCTATCCCCCCGGAGAACGATGAAAGCCTTCAAGCGCCCGCGGGTGGGTTCCAATCTGACAGCAGCATCAACCACGTCATGATGCTGCAGCAGCATGTCGCGGACGCGTTCTGGGAAAACATTTGTCCCGCCTACCTGCACCGCAAAGTCTTTACGGCCTTCTAGCTGGAAATTCCGGTCACCATACCAAGTGCTATGATCCATCAACATGTGCCGAACGAGCCCGTCCACACCGTGGCGGACAACCTCGCCGTTACCGAGATGCCGCCAAAAATCGAGCAAGGTATAGGGAATATCCGGTCTAAGGCGGTAGCCGAGCCCGCCCGTTTCGCTCGATCCGTAGATTTCGATCATCTGATCAAGGCCTTGCCGGACTAGCTGTTCGGCGAGTGCCTGCGGCATGGGCGCGGTCGAACTGATGCCAATTAGCCCACGCGGCAGGGCCGGACAAGACCGTGCCAGATGGGTCCATAAGGTCGGGTTAGCGATGACCAGTGTACCAGGCTTGCTACGCTGCACGGTAGCGACGCCCCCGCGCGCGCGTTGCACGTCGATGTCCAGCCGGTCGGGCAATAAAACATTGAATAGGGTGCCATAGATGTGGTGGCTCGGCACGAGTGAGACGATCCGCTCAACGGTTCCAAGCATATGTGCCCAGCTTGCTACCTCCTCAGCGAGATCGGCGACGGCATGGGTGCACCGCTTGGGCACACCCGTCGATCCCGATGTCCGGAACGTCAGCCGTGCGCTGCCGACCGTCAAAGATTGCGCTACTAAGTCGCACCAGTCGCCCAATTTCGGCAAAGTGAGCAGGTAGTCCTCTGCGCCATAGTCCGAAAGATGGAAGAACTCGCTCAGCGCCGAGCTGGCATCGAGCCGCTCCAAGCTGTCGAGGTCTAGCCCGCCCTCTCCCAGTATTGTCGCTTCGCTCCAGCCGACGGCGCCCAAGACTGTTGGCGATCGCCCCCGTGATCGCGCCAGCTCGGTTTCTAGCAGGTCGCAAACCAACTGCAGGATCGAGGCCCTGGAAAATAGCGTTTGGTGGGGGTTATGCACGAAGCCGTTCATCGCCTCGCTAATAAACGATGATCTCTAAAACTTTACTACCTTGACGTGCAAAACTCGACAACCTCAGCGATATCCAGTTACAATCTGGACGCCATTTACCGCTAACAGCCAATAGTGCCAAAGTATAGCTAATATTCACCAGGCATATCAAGGATTTAGCTGCCGCGTAACTCCGTCGCCGAATGCTATGTTTTCGATGCACTCCTGCGACGGCCAGACGATGAGGGTGAACATGGCGATAGGCGGAGCGTAGGAGTATCAGCCGCTAGCGGATATGCTCTACCTTGAGGCCCTTGACCTTCACCTTCTTCCATTCGCGATCAGCGGTGAGGGCGGGAACGCCCAAATGCATCGCGAGCGCCAAACAGGACCGATCACCGAGGCCCCGTCCGAACTCTCTGGTCTGCGCGTGCAGTCCAGCGGCCGCATAGGCGGCCTCCACATCGTGAGCGCGGATATCGAGACGAAGTTCGTCAAGCAGCTCGTGAATGGTCGCGGCATCCAAGCCGTTGAGCAGAAGCTCCTTCACCACTTCCTGGAGGTTGACGGCCGAGATCGCGGCTTGTCCAACATGCGGCCCGACCTTGTCCGCACCGGGTTCGTCCCGAACTAATGCCAGAACAGCAGACGCGTCCATTACGACCGATGTCATACCGGATCCTGCCAATCGGCTGGCTGCCCAGCTGTGCCTGCGTCCACGACAGCTTCTGCCTTTCGGTCAGAAAGGAAGTCGTCGATCGTGCGAGCCTGCTTGGCGTGTTCTCGGTAAAGGGCCTGCGCGCGGGACACCCCATGGCCGATTGGCGACAGCCGCACCTGATCGTTCTCAACCGTCAGGATGACCTTGGCCTCTCCGTGAAGCCCCATGGCCTTGCGAACCGAAGCCGGTAAGATCATACGCCCGTTTCCGGCTACCTTAACGTCTATGGATTCGGTTGGCACGGCGACACTGCTCCTTATCAATAAACGTGGACTTTATGCCACTGCAAGCGACGTGGCACAACGTCAAATTTGACATCGCCTCACACCTAGCACCAACATCATGTCCATGTGGGTATACCCTACATGGCAGTCCCACTTTTGACTGATCGTTGCCATCAGTGAACATGTCACATTGGTACCACCCAAATCAGACAGGTGGGGAAGGCGCGGACTCTATAAATTGGAGCTTGGGGGTAGACCAGTAGGCGAGGGTGCGCTGCGTGTTAGCCATTCTCTTCGGATGCGGGCTCGACCTTAAGTAGCCGACGATTGCGAGCGATCTTCGCGAGGAGGGTGCGGCTGCAACCTGTCGCGTCCATAATCTCCCGCCAGCTGCGGCCGTTGGCCAATAGCGAAGAGATGGCGGCGTTGCGGGTCTTGTTCTCTGGGCGGCCTTTATAAAGGCCGGCCGCCTTGGCCTTGGCGGTGCCCTCAGCCTGACGGCAACGCCGATCTTCATAGTCTTTGCGAACGATCGCGGCGAGGACGTCGAGCATCATGGCGTTGACCGCGGCAAACAGGCGGCCGGTAAATTCGTCGGCCGGTGCCGTCAGGCTCCACGACGTCGGCAAATCGAGCGCGCCAATGCGGACCTGTTTGGCGTCGATCAGGCTGCGTAGCCGAAGCCAGTCCGGCGAGGTGAGGCGGGACAATCGATCGACTTGCTCGACCAGCAGTACGTCACCGGGTTCGCAGTCCGCCAGTAACCGGAACAGTTCGGGCCGATCCAACTTGGCGCCGCTTTCATTCTCAACATAGCGCGTTGCGATCCGCAGGCCTTGCTCAACTACAAACGCATCGAGCACGCCACGGGCGCGTGATGCGTCCTGCTCCGAGGTGGAAGCGCGGAGATAGGCACGTATGAACATTGCTCAGTCCGCTATAAGTGGTGTTTGTTTGTCCAGTCCTTTTTGAGTGATCCATGCGGCAATAAAGCACCGACCACAGGCCGGTCCTCAAAAGGCATACCCAAACCGGACCCCGTTCTGGCAAAGCAGCCGTTCGGTATCCGCCCACTAGGTTTTTTGTACGTCGGACCGCCAAGTGGTGATAGTTGGGAACAAAGGGATGTTAGCCGACCTGCTTTTCAATCTTCCCCCCACGAATTTGGCTATGGTTCGTTGAAACAGTGGACCTAGAAAGTAAGATGACCCATATCTTCCATAGGCTGCTATGCCCGGTGAAGCGGTTCAAAATAAGAGCGCGGGTACCCGATCTAACATCTGAGAAGACGCGCGCATGACGCGGGTAGGGAGGATCGTCATTCTCGGTGGCGGCACCGCGGGTTGGATGACCGCCGCCGCGCTTAGCGCGACTTACAACAAGTCTGTTTCCATCAGTCTGCTTGAATCCGACGCGATCGGCACAGTCGGGGTCGGTGAGGCGACCATCCCAACAATTCACTGGTTCAACGAGCTAGTTGGTTTTGACGAAGCTGCCTTCGTTCGCGAGACCAAGGCGAGCTTCAAGCTCGGGATCGAGTTTGTCGACTGGACGTACCCGGGACATCGTTATTTCCATCCCTTCGGGCGCTATGGCGTCGATCTCGGGACAGTGCCGTTTCACCAGCGTTGGCTCCGCGCCCAGGCGGATGGACTTGATCGTCCGCTCTCGGCCTATTCGCTTGCAACCCAATTAGCTGAGGCAGGGCGTTTCGCAAAGCCCGCGTCAGATCCGCGGTCGATCTTGTCGACCCTGGGTTATGCCTACCATTTTGATGCGGGGCTTTATGCGCGGCACCTACGCAGCCTAGCAGAGACCCGCGGCGTCACGCGCGTCGAGGGAACACTGACCCACGTCGACCGCAATCCCGCGACCGGGTTCGTGACAGCGATTACGACCGAGCGCGGCGAGACGCTGGAGGGCGATCTGTTCGTCGATTGCTCGGGCTTCCGCGCACTGCTGATCGGCGAGACGATGGGCGCGCCGTTCGAGGATTGGTCGCGCTGGCTGCCTTGCGACCGTGCGATCGCCGTCCCGTGCACGGGGATCGCGGAAACGACGCCTTTTACTCGCTCGACGCGGCGCGAGGCCGGGTGGCAGTGGCGGATCCCACTGCAGCATCGCACCGGCAATGGCTATGTCTATTCAAGTTCTTTCCTGACAGACGACGCGGCGGCGGCAACGTTGCTCGCGAACCTCGACGGTGCGCCTCTGGCAGATCCCCGGATGCTCCGCTTCACCGCCGGGTTTCGACGCCAGGCATGGCTAGGAAACGTGGTTGCTATCGGCCTGTCGTCTGGGTTCCTCGAACCGCTCGAATCCACCAGTATCCATTTGATCCAGAGCGGGATCGCCAAGCTGATCACGCTCTTTCCCGATGCCGATTGCGATCCGGCACTAGCGCGGCAGTATAATGCGCTGTTGGGACGCGACATGGACGGAATACGCGATTTCCTGATCCTCCATTATCACGCAACCCAAGGGCACAATGCGCCAATGTGGCAGCATACGCGCGCAATGTCGCTGCCTGAGAGGCTTCTCGACAAGATGGAGCAATACCGGCGAACTGGGCGTCTGATGCTCGAACCCGAAGAATTGTTCCGTGAGGCGAGCTGGCTTGCAGTGCTCAACGGCCAGGGGGTGGCGGCGCAGGGGTATGTGCCGCTGGCGGATACACTGGACGGCGCGACAAACCGGAAGCAGCTCGAGCAAATCGAGACAATCATCTCGCGTGCGGTCCCGACGTTGCCGTTCCATGATGCGGCGATCCGGGCTTTGACCGGGGCGGCTGCGTGAGCGGGCCGTCCGTCGCTGCGCGAAGGATCGGTCGGGAAGCAGAGCCGATCGCGATCATTGACCATTTTGCGCCGGATCCCGAGGCCTTGCGCCGGTTTGCGGCACGGCAGCGCTTCGCTCCGGCGGGGCGGCATTATCCCGGTATCAAGGCAGCGCTTCCACCCGATTATATGCCGACGCAGGGCCCGCTGATTGGTAAAATTCTTCGGGAGGTATTCGGCGTCGCGGGTAAGGTTTCGATCCTCGAAGCGGACTTTTCGATCGTCACAGCTTTGCCGAGTTCCCTGTCAATCGAACAGCGGCTGCCGCACGTCGATGCTCTGGAATCGGGGCGGCTGGCATTGGTCCATTATCTGGTGCCCGGCGGGACCGATGGGACCGCTTTTTACAGGCATCGCTCGACCGGGTTCGAGACGGTCGATACGGCACGCAGTGCAACCTATTTCGCGAGCCTTCGGCGCGATCTTTCCGAGGGGGCGGTGCCCGAGGCTTATATAACAAACGACACGTTGCTGTTCGAACAGACCGCGTCGTTGCCCGGGGTTTATAACCGCGCTTTGTTATACCGCAGTCGGATGCTGCACTCGGGCGCGATCGGCGAAGACGCGACGTTGTCGGACGATCCGGCGACCGGGCGGCTGACGGTCACTGGATTTTTCTCAACGACCGCCGGTTAGAGCAAATAGCTCCTCCCGTCCGTTTCCATTATGCTCGGAACGAACGGACGAGGAAGCGCCGTTCTATTCTGTGCGCATTGCGCTCATCCGCGCTTCGGCGGCTGGACCGCGAGGTACACCGTGCTCCACAATTGAGCGGCGTTGGACTCGTCGACATCAGCCTTCCCGGCGCCGAACGGGACGACTTCGTAACGACCGCCACGAAACGCCCACGACCACAGCTCAGAACTCTGCACGGCGCGCGTCGCGCCGATTGCCTTCCACAACGCGGATTGTGCGGTCACGAGCCGGGCCCGCGTCGCGGCGGGGAGGTCGGTCCGCATAAGTTGCCGTTCGAGCCCTGCTGCAAGCAGCGCCTGCTGCCACGACCACACCACCGCGCCGTGATAGGCGGCGGTCGTGAAGCGTGCTTGCGTCGGCGCATCGGCAAAGGCGGCATTGGCAACGACCAGCCCGATATCGGTCATCAGCCCGGCGGGGAACGGCCGCGTGATCGCGCCGATGAACGTGTCGAGATCGGGCGGTGACGGCTGGCCGAACAAAATTGCGAAACCCTCGTCGGAATTGATGATCGGAACAGGCGTACCATCAGCCTTCAAGGACAACGCATGGAAGACCAGAGGCTGAGTGGCGAGTGCTGCCACCGGTGCCGCCGCCGGAACGCGAAGCGTCGCGGCATAGCGGCGAACCTGCGCCGCCGCTGTCGCGGCCGGAATTGAGATCTGGAAAAGCGCAGGTGCCTTCGCACGCCACACCTGCGCGGTCGTAACCGCGGCAGCTAAGACGGACCGGTCCTCTGGGGTCAGATAGGGGTCGAGCAGCCCGGCCCGCTGCAGACGATCTACTGCCTCGAGCGCGGCCGGGACGAGCGCGGCATTGACGTCATAGGCGTAAACGCCGCCGCCTAGCCCATCGTTGCTGTCGCGCCATTCGCCCGTCATTCGGCCCGGCTTGATAGCGACCAAATTGCGCCACGTCGGCGTCGTAGCGAAGGCGCGGCTTCGCGCCAGCACGAAGCGCAGGTTGCGAACCAGCGCCGCGCCGACCGCCTCGGTCTTGTCGTACTGGTTTTCTCTCGCCAAGGGTGCCGCAAGATAGGCCTTGGCGCGCGCTTTGCCCGGGCCGAGCAGATAGTCCGCCGTAATTGGGGCGAGCATGTAGTCATCGTCGACCATTCCGTAGTCGAGATCGGCGGCTGCGCCGTTGCGTCCTTCCTTGCGGTTCTCCACCACCGCGAACTCGCCGATCCCTTCCTCATGGGCGACTTCGCCACCAAGAGACAGGCGCTCGATGACCGAGTTCAGCCCGGCCTCTATCGCGCCGGTCTGCAGCGCGGGCATAAGTAACCGTACTGACATCAACGTGTCGCGCCCGAAATAGGTCTCGAACCGCCACGATCCGGCAAGGAATTTCTCGCGATAGCTGAGGAATGCCAGCGCATTGCGTGCCGCCGGGTCGGCGGCGGCGCTGGCGTTCAGCAACTGCGCCAGAGGGATCGGCGTCAGTGGCGTCTCGCCGGTTAGCGCGGTGATCTCGACCCGGATACGGCCGTCCGTGCCGGCATAAATGCCGCCCTGCGCGATACGCCCGCCGAGAACGCGGACCGAGAGCGCATAGCCCGGGGCACCATCGAGCCGCTGGCGGCGATACGTAATCGTCTTGCCGGTGATTGTCCCCCTGGTGCCGATGTCTGCGGGAAACGTTCCAACCGCTTGGTAATCGCGCAGGAAGCGGATGTTGGACAGGACCGCCTGCTTGAGCACCAGCCGGTCCGCGTCGAGACTG
This sequence comes from Sphingomonas sp. PAMC 26617, assembly GCF_000242835.1. Classification (NCBI taxonomy): domain Bacteria; kingdom Pseudomonadati; phylum Pseudomonadota; class Alphaproteobacteria; order Sphingomonadales; family Sphingomonadaceae; genus Sphingomonas; species Sphingomonas sp. PAMC 26617. The sequence continues at coordinate 138,533 of NZ_JH594426.1, read as the reverse complement.
GCGACCGCGACGACGCCATGCATTCCGTCGCGATTCAACGGTACGGGCGCCGTTTCGAGCCGCCATGTCGCTGGCTTCGGGGTAGGTTCGAACCACAGGCCTACGCCGCTATTGCCGGCGGGGAACGCCACGAGAATGCGCGGGTCGGTACCGCTCCGAAGAAGCAGATGCGCTGCAACCGTGTTGTCGCGAACGAAGGCGTTGAGGTTCTTTCCCTCCGCAACCTGATAGGAAAGTTCCGAGCGGGACGCCTGTTGCGCGATACTTCCGCTCGCTAACGTCACCATAGCGGCTGCCGAAGGCCAGAGGATCTTCTTCATTGCACCATTTCCTCAGCAACCGGGCGGGCAACGCGCTGCAGCGTCCCCGCCCGGTCCGTCCCGCAGTGTAGTTCAGAACTTCATAGTAATTGTGCCACCATAGGTCGTGCCAACGATGCCCCGGGCGTAGAAATATCCGTCGGTGATCGCCTGAGTCTGTCCCTGCCGCGGGTTGCCCTCGGTCAGCCCAACAACGTTGAAGATGTTGTCAGCATTGAAGCTCGCCTGCAGGCGCTCGGTCAGGTTAAAGGTGATGCCGGCGCTGGTGACGCCATAGCTTGGCAGCGCGACCCCGTTCCCCGCGTCCGCAAAAATCCGGCCGATATACTTGTATCGCCCGTATACCTCCCCAAGACCATGCGGAAGCTTGATCGCGGGGGTGATTGTAAACAGCTTAGCTGGAGTACGCTCCGGCCGGTTGCCGGTAAAGCCGGATTGATTGGCGCCGTTGATCTGCAGGTTGACCAGCTTGGGTTCCTGCAGCACGCCCTGGAGATCGAGTGAGAACCAGTCGATCGGCCGGATACTCGCATCGACCTCAATCCCGCGGGTCTTGAGATCGGCATTGATGTTGCTCTGCACCGCGGGGTTCAGCGGATCGGCAAAATTATAGTTCTGATTCTTGAAGTTGGTGCGGAATACTGTCGCCGACCCGCTAAATACGCGACCGTAATTGTAGCGGACACCCGCCTCGTATAGTTCAATCGTGGTGATCGGATCGGTGTTGTTGGTCTGAAAACCCTTGGCGTAGCGGGCATAGAGCGCAAAGCGCGGCGTGATCAGATAGTTAGCGCCGACGGTATAGGACGCCTTGGCCTGAGTGCGCTTCAGCGTGGTGTACGTGCCGTCGAAGGTCGAGCCAACCGTCTGAACAACGCCTGCCACGCCCGGCTGGACCGCTTGGTTAACGGTTGCGGTATTACCATCGATCGCGGTTGCCGAATCGCTTTCCCAGCGGATACCGCCATCGATATGCAGGTCTCCGAACGAGAGCTCGTCGTTTGCATAAAGCGAGGTAGTCGAATCCTTGCGGATGCGGATCCCCGCACCCCAGTCGCCATAGGACACCAAACCGTTGTCGCTAAGCGTGCCGACGACAGCATTGCTCGCGTTAAGCGCGACGATGTCGTAGATGTCACTGTTCGTCTTGACGTCGTTAACAACGCTTGCGGTCGCAGACTGATCCTGCGAACGCTTAACGTTGTAGTACATTACGCCAACCGTCAGCGAATTTTTGAAATTGCCGTGGTCGACGTCCCAGCGCGCGCCGGCATTAAGGCCATAATCGCGCCCGTCGACATAATCATGGTTGAGTGTTGTGCGCTGCAGGAAGCCGTTACCGTTGAGCGCATTGAGCGTCGCGGTCTGGTCCGACCCGAGCACTACGCCCGTGCGCAAATTCTTGATACCGAAGCGGCGCGCAGTTGGGAACGCAGCTTGGCCGGCGCATAACACGCTACCGATTGGCGAAACGTAACTATAATCTCCGCAACTGCCCGGTGTGCCCCCTGTATTTAGGGTGCGCGTCGGATCAAGATAATTTACCGCGCTGGTCAGGCCAGCGTTGCCGGTCCCAGAACCAGGAAACAGGCCATTGAAATCGTACGAATACTTTAGATAACGCGTATGTAGGAACAGGTTGATCGAATCGCTGGCGGGTTTTTCGATATCGAAGCGAAACTGTGCGGTTTTGGCAACGATACCCTGGTCGTAGCGGAATGGACGAAACCCGCTGGCGTTGACATTAGTCGATACCGGCACTGCAATGTTGGTGAAGGCGTCTCCACCGACATTGCCGAACTGCGTGCCGAGGTTAGGAATGCTGCCTGGTTTGCCATTCGCAAAGCGATAGGGTTGATCAGCATAATATGCGTTCTTAACTTCACCGCCCTTGGCCGAAATACTAACGTAACCACCACCGTTGAACTTATATTCGAGCGTGCCTTTGATCCGCCAGCCGGGATAGTTAAAAGGATTGTCGCGAACGCCCGGGCTCGACTGAACGTAACCGCCGACATTAAATGCGAGCTTGTCGTTGATCGGCTGGGAATAATAGAAATCCCCGCGCTTCAGCCCGTAATTATAGGCCGTCACACGGGCCATACCCTCGGCATGATTGAAATTGGGGCGCTTAGAGACGAAGTTGATCGTCGCGCCCGCTCCGTTGACGGTGAGCACGCCCGACGACCCGCCCTTAACCGCCTCTAGCCGGTCGATCGTCAGATCCTGATCAAAGAAGAAATCCGCGCCGCCACCGCTATATAAGATCGGCAGGCCGTCTTCCTCCAGCTGGACAAAGCGCTGCCCGCCGCCCTGCAGGCCCCGGACCGAATAGTTATTAGAGACTGAACCGGCGGTGCTTTCGACGAAAATGCCAGGAACTAACTCAAGCATATCTGCGGTCGAACGGGGCGCTTTGCGGTCGATGTCAGCACGCGACGCAAGAGTGATGTCGGCGGACGCGGTAATCAGCGGTCGGTTACGGGTCGTTTGGCCTGTCACGACGATGTCCTGATCGTCAGTCGCAGCTGGCTGCGCAGGATCTTGGACTACAACCGTCTCCGGCGGGGGTGCTGTTTGCGCTAGCGCGGGAAAGGCAATTGTCGCGCTGCCGGCGAGCAGCCAGCTACGGATAGCGATGCGAGTACGCATATAAATTCCCTCCGAGACACGCCTTCTGAACGAGGCCTTTGTCCGCCTAATTGCCTTCAAACATCGAGTTCCGCAATCGTTTGCTAATCGGTAACAATGGTGCACGGGCGGTTTTTAGAATGTCTGTGGCATTGCCGTCACACTAATGTGGCTCGGCAAACTGTTTCGCCGGGCGATACCTATTCGGCCAATCAAGCCAGCTTGGTGACAGCGTGAAGTCCAGGATCGGCGGAGCTCGCCGCGACCCAGAGATCGACGGTTCCGGGTTCGACTTGCCATAGTCCATCGGGGTTCACTAGTTGAAGATCGCTGCGAAAAAGGTGCATCGAAACCGTCCGCTGTTCCCCCGGTGCGAGGGCAACCCGCACAAACCCTTTTAACTGTCGGGCCGGCCGTGCCCGGCTCGCGACGCGCTGATGGATGTAAAGCTGAACGACGTGCGTCCCAGCGCGAGCACCGACATTGTGGACGGTGACGCCCACCGTGCTGCGCTCGTCCAGCACTGCGGGTGCGGTCATGTCCGAGAGAGCGAAGCTGGTATAGCCAAGCCCGTGACCGAAAGCGAAGCGCGCTGCGTCGGGCGCGTCGCGCCACCGTCCGGTCCCACCCTGTTCCGCAGGTAGTGGGGGCGGGGGCCTGCCGGTCGGAATGCGATCGTAGGACCACGGCTGCTGTCCCGTCGCGTATGGAAAACTTACCGGAAGTCGCCCAGTCGGCTCCACGATGCCCAGCAGCACGTCCGCGATCGCCGAGCCTGTCTCGCATCCCAGGAACCAGGACGCAAGGATAGCGGGCGCGGCTGCAACCGCCCCGTCCAGCGCGAGTGCGCGGCCGTGGCGCAAGACGACCACTACGGGTGTTCCGGTAGCCGCCACCGCTTCGGCTAGTGCCTGCTGTGCCGGGGGCACGGTAATCGTTACGCGACTGTTAGCCTCTCCCGACATTTGTGAGCCTTCGCCAATCGCTAGCACAACGACGTCTGCGTCGCTCGCTGCCGCAACGGCCCGCGCGATCCCGCCGGGAAGATCCGCATCGATGCCACTTCCAGGCTCGACAGTCAGCCGCATCGTGTCCGGCACGAGCGCGCGTAGTCCCGCAGCTAAATCGATACCCGTGCGGCGAAAGCCCGCAAAACTCCATGGCCCGTCTAAATTGGATCGGTCCGCGCCAAATGGGCCGATTACCGCAATCCGCTTGACAGACGTTCCTAGCGGCAGAAGTGCACCGTCATTTCGTAGCAGTACGATCGCCCGTGTCGCGGCTTCCCGCGCCAACGCCCTTATGTGCGATGCACCGACTTGCCGGTGCTCGGTCGATAGGTCGAGCGATCGGAATGGGCGATCGAAGAGTCCGAGCCGCTCCTTAAGGCTGAGTACGCGCCGGACCGCTTCGTCCACGCGCGCCATTGGAACTGCACCTGATTCAACCAGGGCGGGAAGATACTTGAGATACAGCCCGCTCTGCATGCTCATGTCGGTCCCGGCGATGATTGCACGGTGGACTGCGTCGGCTTCGTCAGCCGCCGAGCCATGAGCGATCAGTTCGCGGTCGGCCTCGTAGTCCGATACACATGGGCCGGCGAAACCGAGTTCACCGCGCAGCGTCGTTGTTAACAAGGCGTGATTGGCAGTGACCGGGACGCCATTGACTGTGGTGAAGCTTGCCATAACGCTGGCGGCTCCGGCATGAAAGGCGGCGGCGAACGGCGGCAGGTGCGTTTCCTGGAGCGTGGCGGGCGCGACGTCAACGGCGGCATATTCCATACCGCCCTGAACCGCGCCATAGCCCGCGAAATGCTTGGGCGTCGCGCAAAGGCTGTCCTCACGCGACAGGTCTTCGCCCTGGAACCCGCGCACTCGTGCGGCGGCAAGAAGACAGCCTAGATACACATCCTCCCCCGCGCCTTCGGCAACCCGACCCCAGCGCTGGTCCCGCGCAACGTCAACCATCGGCGCGAAGGTCCAGTGCAACCCGCCCGCGCTTGCTTCGACAGCGATAGAACGTGCCACTCGTTCGGACAGCGCCGCATCAAATGCTGCGGCGTCCGCTAGGGGGATTGGGAAGATCGTTTCATAGCCATGGATGATGTCTGCCGCGAAAGCGAGCGGGATGCCCAGGCGACTGCGTAACGCGGCTCGCTGAGCAACAATTGCACCCGCAACGCCGTAACCGTTAAAAAGCATGCCGACTTCCCCGGCTTGCACTGCGGCGAGCATGTTCGCTTTGGAATGTGCCGCTTCATTGGGATTAGTAGGTCGTCCAAGTGGGCGAATTGTGTCTGAAAAGCAGGACAGTTGTCCAGCTTTTTCCTTGATCGTCATCCTCCCGATTAACGCCTCAATGCGGCTAGTTTTCTTTTTTGCGAGGGCCGGAATCACTGGCAGAGTCGCTAGTTGTAATAGAATACCTCGCCGTAGCAAACCTATAGTGGTCATTTTAGTACCTACTGTTATATATAAAATGCTGTATAACTGAAATTATTTAATTAAAGACTATACCATTTGTGAGTTTTATCAGTAATGGTTCAAAAATAAAAGTAGGTTTTAATAAAACAGTTGACCTTAACGAGCTTATTGAAAGGATCGTTGTCATTGTCCCTGACCACCTTGAGAGACAACCCACGACGCTCGTCAACGGCCATAGATTTTAGTACCCGTCGAACGCATGTCTGTTTAGGACAGTTTCTAGGCGCTTGAATCCTCCGTTATTTAGCTGAAAGCGTTGGATAGGTTCAAATGGGACCTGGCAACCCATGCTTAGCATATTATTCCGCCCCCCGCCGGGATCGTCCCCGATCCTTGCGTGAGTGGCCATTCCGTAGGAACCGGTCATTCGCTTATTTTGACAGCAGGGCGCTCGGTAGCAGGCAGACATCTAATCCTCTCGCACCACATTACGAGGACTTGGTGCCAAGGAACACTTCCTGTTACCGTTGCGTTCTGGCTTCAGAAAAATGCTACCGTGGCATCCGCCGATTGGAGGCTTTCCCATGCTTTGGACCATTGCCGTAATTCTTCTTGTTCTCTAGATCCTTGGGTTCGCCGTGCATATCGGGGGCGGGTTGATACATCTTCTGCTGGTCGCTGCGGTAATCGTAGTGGTCTTCAATCTGCTGAGCGGCCGTCGCGCGGTATAGGCGGTATAGCAGGCGCCGCTTGACCCGACGTGTTTAACAGCGCGGCGCGAAGGGAAGACCGGTCTTCTTCGCCATGCAGATATCCACTGTAGGCAAACGGCCTTGAGCTGACGTGCCGCTTTTGCGCTGCTGCGTTGAAGCATAACCTTTGATTTTCACATTAGACAAAACGCGCCGGGTTTGGCGGTCAATAGACCGGCAGCTTTTGATGGCAGGAGCGGTTGGCAGCTTACCTGCGTCGGCTTGGTCATACTTTTCCGACCAAAAAAGCTCGCAACGATTTCTCGTTGCGGGCTAGGTTGCAGCCCTCAAGTACTTGAGGGGATACGCCGTTATACGGGCCGGCAGAAGGGCGGTAACATACTTCATAGCTTTGGGAAATCTTCCCGACGAACGAGACGATCAGCGGACTGACGACGTCAGATGGCTACCGCCCTCGCCCGCGATCGCCGAGGCCACGCTCCTTCTCCTTAGGGCGCTGCTTCTTAATCACCTCAAGCGCCTTAGCCTTGCGCGCCGTCTGATACGCCATCGGCTCCTGCGCCTT
>NZ_JH594426.1:120631-130126 GCF_000242835.1 Sphingomonas sp. PAMC 26617 | reverse complement strand
TGCCGGCCATTCTCAGCTTGTCACATCGCGATCCTTTTGAGAGTGGGCTGACGGCAGCGTCGTACAGAAAACGGCCGTTTGACGCACCCGCCCGCAGGTGATCTATGTAAATATCAGAGCCAATTGGCACCATGCTGTCAGCGGTAAATGGCACTGCCAAGTGATAGGTTTGATACAAAAGTCAAAAGTTTTGCATTAGGGCAACAGGGTTAAGCAGCCGGTCGACCAACCCCAAAACTTTACCATTCGTCGAGCTTCGTCGGCTTCCCAAGATCCGTCATCAACTGGTTTGCGAGGGCCGACGCTGGCCGGCATCGCTGTTAATTTGTTTACCCTAAACGATAAGCATTTTTAGATTTATGGAAATTACATAGCCACGTGTTTGTTGTCTGGGGGCATTTGGAATGAAGAATGTTTTAATTACGAGCATTGCTCTCGCTGCTTGTCTACCCTCAATCGCGGTTGCACAATATAACGTGCAGTGGACAGCGCCGGCTTCAAATGTCGGTCCTACGGCTTCTTTTCCAATGGGTACGCCATTGCAGCTCGCCACGCGGACCGAGCTTAATACCAAGGACTGTCACGCGGGCGAGCGCTTCTATCTGGAAGTGGCGGAACCCCTCATGTATCGTGGTCAAGTTGTTGTTCCGGTCGGATCGATTGCGGTCGGCGAAGTTATGCGTTCGGAGCGTAATGGCCATTTTGGAAAACGCGGTCAGCTCGATATCCGAATTAATTATGTAGAGACGCCGAGCGGGCCTGTCCGCCTATCAGGGCGCACGGGACGCCATGGTTCTGGACAGGAGTTATTGTCTATTGGAGGCGCGTTGCTTGTCTCATGGCCGATGATTTTTATTCACGGGACTAGCGGTAGACTTCCGGCAGAAACTTCCGTGACCGCCTATTTGGCAGACGATCTACGCTTCAGCCTTCAGCCTAATTCAACCCAAGTCGTAGCGGCGATGCCCGACAGCGAGGGGCAGACGCACCGTCCTCTGCCAGCAAGCTTTGATCCGTCAGTTTTCTCGTCAATTGGATCGTGATTCGATAATTGCCGTTCGACTGCGGCCTCCCAAGACAATGTCGTTTTCGGTAAGCGCGGGTGCAAACTTACGGTCGCAATTGCCACCTGCTTGCCCGGCCGTGGGCCGCCACTTTTCGCGTCGCGATGCAAAATTCACAAGTTTTGCATTAGGCTTAGAACGGCGGAAACTCGGCATTGGGGTGATGCGGAAATCCGATACGCTGCCAATCGCGGATGTCATGGCCTGGTGGATAGGCGACGGGCAACTTTAAAAACGATCATACCAGAAGAGTACGAAATGGAGCTGTCATAAGCATGCTCCGAACGCGCCGCACATGAACAGCAGACCCCAAATACAAAGACCAAAGCTCATTGCCGGGATGTAGAATATCAGCATCAGAACCTTATTAGTGGGTGGCAGCGTTAAAAGCCAGATGCCGGCAAGGCCCGGAATTAAGGCGAGTCCGATCTCGATGTAAGAAACATCAAGACCCAATACCTTTGATCCAAATCGCACGGTCAGCATTAGGGCCAAGAGTATAGGCGGTCCAGCCAGGATGAGCAGGCCCATCGGGAGGGCGCGGAGATAACCACGCCTCTTCGTTGTGTTGTCCTGGATCATCACGCGCGTCTGCCACCATGAACGATTGTCAGCAAATGTTTAAGGCGATTGGTTCACAGACGACCGCCCTTGGCTAGTTTTTACCGTACCGGCCGTTGCGAAAGGGTTCCCTTTCGCGACGGCAGCAAACGCCCGATTATGTTGAAAAAGGCGGCATGCGAAATTTTCGTGTACGTGGGGCAGGCATAATACGTTTGCCGCGCGCTCCTTGGATCGATAGTTCTCAGCCGCACCACTCAACGCACGAAAGTTTTGAGCTGCTGCCGGTTTCGTGGACACCAAGATAAGGTGTTTTCGGAACCAGAGGGTGACAATGCAACGACGGAAGTTTAGCCGAGAGTTCAAGCTGGAGGCGGTTAAGTTGGTCCGCGATCGGGGCGTGGCGGTGGCACAGGCCGCGCGCGATCTCGACGTGCACGAGAACGTGCTGCGTAAATGGGTCCGCGAAGCGGAAGCTGATCCCCAGTCGGCATTCCCTGGCAACGGCCAGATGAAGCCCGAGCAGCAGGAGATTGAGCGGCTGCGCCGCAAGCTGGCCCGAATGAAGGCCGAGCGTGACATATTAAAAAAAGCCGCGGTGGGTTCAACCGGTCATCGCAAAGCATCGAGGGATCTGGCCGGTGTCTTGGCTTTGGGGGGCGCTCGATGTTTCGCGCAGTGGATTCCACGCCTGGCTCGCGCGGGCGCCAAGTGCCCGGTCGCGCAGCGACGAAGTGTATGCAGGGAAGATCCGCGCCAGCTTCATCTCCAGCTACCGAACCTATGGGGCGCGTCGCGTCTGGCACGATCTCTTGGCCGAAGGCCTTTCATGTGGCCTGCATCGGGTCGAACGGCTGATGCGTGTGCACGGTCTGATGGCGCGGCCGCGCCGCCGCGGTCTACCCAAGGATCATGGCGAACGCTTGGTGATCGCCGGCAATGTGCTCGATCGGCAGTTCACCGCAGACGCGCCCAATCAGAAGTGGGTGGCCGACTTCACTTACATTTGAACCGCCGAAGGATGGCTGTATGCTGCCGCAGTGATCGATCTCTTCTCGCGGCGGGTGGTCGGCTGGTCGATGAGCGACACGATGACGGCGCAGCTCGTCACCGATGCGCTGGTCATGGCGATCTGGCGCCGTGGCAAGCCCGATGCGCTGCTCCATCACTCCGACCAGGGGAGCCAATATATCAGCGAGCAGTTCCAGCGGCTGATGGTCGACAATGGCGTCACCTGCTCGATGAGCCGGTCCGGCAACGTCTGGGACAACGCTGCGATGGAGAGCTTCTTCTCCTCGCTGAAGACCGAACGGATTGCGCGCAAAACCTATCGCACGCGCAACCACGCGAGACAGGACGTGTTCGATTACATCGAACGCTTCTACAATCCCACACGCAGGCACTCTACCTTGGGCTATCTCAGCCCCATGGACTTCGAGAAGCAGGCTCATGTAGCTTAACTTGGTGTCCGTGGGACCGGCAGCAGCTCAGGAGCCTAGATGGTCGAGATGCGCCGGACCTGATATGGGCTAAAGTCCTGTTGTGTTTAGCAGGAGTCCGGATCGATGGATCCACACGCCCAGATCGTACATCTGCTGCAGCCCGAGGCCTCGTTCACGAAGCTGGTGAACGGCGCAGGATCATGGGCCGTGCATCGCAACGAAGTCCCACGTCCGTTCTACTGCGCGGTGCTCGAAGGCTCGTGTCGGCTCGGGTCGGAAGGGGCGCCGCCGGTCGTCCTGTCGTGCGGCGACTTCGCACTACTTCCCGCGGCGCAGCGCTTCACGATATCCAGCATGGATCGCTCTCCATCCGACCCACACGGATCGATTCCGATCGAGGTCGAACCCGGCGTCTACCGCCTAGGCGAAAACGACACCGCGCCCGATGTACATATCCTTATCGGCTATGGAATGTTCGGATCAGTGGACGCGACGCTGCTCGTGTCGCTTCTGCCTCCCATCGTCCATGTCTGTGGCGATGGACGGCTGACGACGTTAGTACAGCTGGTGGACGACGAGACGCGCGCGGTGCGACCGGCGCGACCTGGTGCTGACGCGGTTGCTCGAAGTTCTATTGATTGAGGCGCTGCGCTCAACGGCAGGACCGACATCTCCGCCCGGGCTACTGCGCGGACTGTCGGACGACCGGCTCGCGGCGGCGTTGCGCGGAATGCACGACAAGCCCGCCAGACCGTGGACGGTTACTGAGCTGGCGTTTGAAGCAAACCTGTCGCGTTCGGCCTTCTTCGATCGGCTCAGGCGCGCGCTCGGCGTCGCGCCGATGGCATACCTCCTGCACTGGCGCATGTCCCTCGCCGGCAACCTGCTCACGCAACGGGAGCTGAGCATCGCCGAGGTCGCGCGGCGGGCGGGCTATGGTTCGACCAGCGCCTTCAGTGTAGCCTTTAGCAAATACGCGAGAGTTTCTCCAACATCTTATGCGCGACGGGAGGTGACGGCGCTGGCACCCTGATCGTGCATCGCACCGGCTCGCGCGCTCGGGCCGCGGTCTTGCTGTACCGCTCAATTGCTTCGCGGTTTTCGGCGACAATCCCCTGGGACGGTGTTCACGCCCAAGCTCGAAACGGCATCCCGTGAGCTGGCTGCGAAGAACGGCTGGGCCGATCATGAAGGGGAATGGCGCGAGGTCGAGCGCGCGGTACTGCCCCACGTCACCCCTGTGCCGATCGGTCGAGTGGGCATGGCCGACGATATCGCGAATGCGGTCGCATTCCTAAGTAGCTCGCTCGTCGGCTATATCACCGGGGTGGACTTGCGCATCGACGGTGGGATGATGCCGGCGATCTAGGTCACAACCGAACGGTTTGACCCGTCCATTAAACGGACGTTTGTTGGACGGTTGTCATACTTACGCGCGCCGCTGAACGACTGCGCGCGTCGCAACGGCTGTGGTTAGCTTTTCGGGAAAGCGAGGCCGCAGCACGAAGAGCGCTGTATGAGATGCGGCAGGGGACAATGTATGTGCCCATGCAAGCATCCGATGCCGTCAATGTCATCCGTGATCGGGCGCTCGAGTTGGAAGGAAATGTAGCGGTCCTGGCGATCGAGCCTTAGGATGATATGATGTACGAGGTTTTGAGATAGCCCACGGTGGGGTGTGACCAAGCTATAAGAATTGAGTAATTAGGAGAAATGATGGCGCGTCCAGAGTCGGCTGAAGATCGCGACGCTCTTATTGAGGAGCTTCGCGCAGCCGTGGCGGCGCGGGACAACTTCATCGCCATCGCGGCCCACGAACTCCGAAATCCGATGACACCCATCGTAGGCCAAGTTGAATTGCTGCTCAGTCGCGCACGGCGCGAGGGCGCGTCTGCGGCAACCATTACCAGTCTTGAGCGGCTGGAAATATCCGTCGGCCACTATGTTCGCCGTGCAACTGCGCTTCTCGAAATATCGCGCGTGAATGCCGGACGGCTGGCGTTGGAGCCAGCGAGCTTCGACATGGCCGCGTTCGTTGCCCAGATCACGGCCAATTATGAAATGCTGGCGGCACGCGCGGGTTCGGTGTTGCGGTGTGACGCCCAAGGGCCGGTAGTCGGCGTTTGGGATCAACTGGCGACCGAGCAGATCATTGATAATCTGATATCGAACGCGATTCGCTACGGCGACAGCAAGCCGATACGGGTCGCGCTTGTTGCTGACGGAGTGGGCGTGACGCTGAGCGTCGCCGACGGTGGCATCGGTATTGCAGCCGATGACCTGACCCGTATTTTCGATCGTTTCGAACAGGCGATTGGCAGCAGGCGCAAAAGCGGCGGCTTTGGCATTGGCTTGTGGCTGGTCCGTGAATTGACGGAAGCGATGGGCGGCAAAATTGGTGTGACTAGCACCGAAAGCGAGGGTTCGACGTTTACCGTCTGGCTCCCCCGCAATATGAAAGAACCCAGCGGCATGGAACACGCAGCGTGAGCCAAGATATCAATGGGCACGACGGGGTCACCCGTGTTCCAACCGGGGTGCCGGGACTAGACTCAATCATGTTTGGCGGCTTCCTTTCGGGTGCCGTCTTCATCGTTCGCGGCACGCCAGGCGCCGGCAAAACGATTCTCGCCAACCAGATGTGCTTTAATCACGCACAGGGTGGAGGCCGCGCCCTGTTCGTGACGCTGCTTTCCGAGAGCCACGCTCGCATGCGTCAGCATATGGAGCAGCTCAGCTTCTACGACGCCAGCGTCATCCCTGACCGGCTCTACTACATTAGCGGGTTCAGCACGCTCGAAGAAGGCGGTCTGAGCGGGCTCATGGACATGCTTCGCCGCGAAATTCGCACCCATGAAGCAACGCTCCTTGTTTTAGATGGGCTAATCGCGGTCGAAGAGACAAGCTCTTCGGACCGCGAGTTCAGGAAGTTTATCTACGAATTGCAGGCGCACGTAGCCGCGGCCGACTGCACTGCGCTGCTGCTGACGAACGGCAGCCGTTCCGACCATCAGCCGGAGCACACGATGGTTGATGGGCTCATTAACCTTAGCGACACCACGCTTAACAAGCACAAGCAACGCGAGCTTGAGGTGCTCAAGTTCCGTGGATCGGGCGCGCTGCGCGGCCGTCATCCGTTCCGCATCACAGATGGCGGCGTGGTCGTATATCCACGAACAGAGGCCATCCTCGCCGTGCCGTCGTGCGTCGATCAGGCCACGAACAACAAGGTGTCGCTCGGTATACCGATGCTCGACGAGATGCTTGGTGGCGGCATACCGGAAGGCACGTCGACGTTGTTGTTGGGAGCTTCCGGCACCGGCAAAACGACCCTCGGCCTGCATTTCCTGAGCCGATCGACGCCTACCGAGCCTGGCCTGTTGTTCGGCTTCTACGAAACGCCGGAACGCCTTATGCTCAACGCCTCAACGTTGGGCTTGGACCTTAAGGGCATGATCGACCGTGGTGATGTCGAGGTCATCTGGCGGCCGGTCACGGAACAGATCCTTGACGACCTAGCGGGGACGCTCATGGACGCGGTCAGGAGACGGGGCGTCAAGCGCCTCTTTATCGACGGGTTGAACGGGTTTCAGGAGTCGAGCGACATACGGGACCGCGTGCTCCACGTCTTTTCCGCGCTCGCCAGCGAGTTCAAGGCGTTAGGTGTGACGATGTTCCTGACTGCCGAAACACGCAACATTGTCGGACCCGGGATCGAAATGCCCTTTAACGGGCTATCATCGGTTGCCGAGAACGTCGTGGTGCTCCGCTTCGTAGAGTACCGCGCCCGTGTCTACCGCCTGCTCTCCATTCTGAAGGTGCGCGGCAACGGCTTCGACGCGGCGTTGCGCGAGTTCAACATTTCGAGTGACGGCATCAAGCTCCTCGACACGTTCGAGGGGGCGTCGTCGATCCTGACGGGCTTTGGCACGGAACCGAGTCCTGACCGGGCATCTCAGCCGGAAGCTCCGGAAATCACGCGGTGACAGGCGGCCGCACAGTACTTGTTGTGGATGACGAGTTTGGCGTCGCCGAGGTCCTTGAAGCCATGCTTGAAGACGAGGGCTATCGCGTTATCACCGCAATCAACGGTAAGCAGGGCATGGCGCGGCTTGCGGAAGACGTCCCCGACCTCGTGATGCTCGATTATATGATGCCTGTGATGAACGGCGCGGATATGCTTGCTGCTATGCAGTCCAATCCGGCGTTCGCAAAAGTACCCGTCGTCATGATGAGCTCGCTTGATGAGGCGACGATCCGTGAAGCCTGCAAAGGTTACTCCATTTTTCTTCGTAAGCCGTTCAGGATGGCAAGCGTCCTTGAGGCGTTGATGCGGGTCTCAGCCTGAGTTTTGGTTCGTAGGTCGTCCTGCTCGCGATCGGTTCATTAAGCCTGAAAGAGCCGTCGGTTGGACCGAGAAAGGCGCGATCTTCATCGTCCGTTAGGCGCGAAAGGCTAAATAACGCTCCGACGTCTTGATGCGTTGCGTATCTCGGGAATAGCGGTTTGAAGCATTGGGCACCTGACGACGCGAAGGCATCAGCCGTTCTCCAGCTGATCGCGGAGCATTCCAGCGATGTCATTGCCCTGGTTGGGCCAGACATGACCTTCAGCTATATTTCTGGAGCCTCCGAGCGGTTGTTTCTCCGATCGCCGCCTGAGGTGATCGGGCACCCTGTCTTCGAGTTCGTATTCCACGAAGATCTTCCGGTTCTTGTTGAAGCTAACCGGGTCGTAATGGGTGGCGGCTCGAATGATGCGACGGTCACTGTGCGCGTCATTCGCGGTGATGGCTCCCTGCTCTGGGTTGAAATAGCCTCAAGGGTTGTCGAGAATCTGAAATCGGGAACCCCGGGGGACCGAGCCGTTATCATGCGCGACGTATCTCAGCGCAAGGCTCTCGAAGACGAGTTGCGTGCCATGGCGATGAAGGACGGCCTTACCGGTCTTGCTAATCGCCGGGCGTTTGATGAGGCGCTTTCGGGGGAGTGGAAGCGGACGCTTGTTGCCAAGTCACAGCTGTCGCTGCTGCTTGCGGATATCGATCACTTTAAGAAGTTCAACGACGCTCACGGCCATCAGGTGGGGGACGATTGCCTCCGCAGCGTCGCAACGGCGTTTCTTTCGGCAACTAGCGACGATAAAAATGTGGTGGCCAGATATGGGGGTGAGGAACTGGCCGTCGTACTACCTGAGGCCAATCGCGATCATGCTATGGATGTTGCTGAGCATATCAGGGCTGCTGTCGAGGCGTTGCAGATCCCCCACGGAGTAGAAGTGGGAGGGGTAATTACCGTAAGCATCGGCGTAGCTACCGCGCTCGCCCGTGACGGTGCAACAGCCGTAATGCCGCAGACTTTGCTGACCTCTGCCGACCGCGCATTGTACCTCGCGAAGGAAGCCGGAAAAAACTGCTGCAAATCAGCACTTCTGCTGGCAAGCTAGCCACAGCTAAAAAGCTGATGGAGTTGTTAAAGGTTTAAAACGCTCGCCTAATAAACCTGGCTATCTCATAAACGATACCGTTTTGGGAATGGCGTAGTTCGATGACAACCGGCCCTTTCTGATGCAAAATAAATAAACTTCCGCATCATCATTTGTATACGGTGACTAAGGCAATAATTCGATTTCGAGTTGACGTATTGTGAAGGGCTTACATAGGTACCGGATACCTTCCTGCAATCCATTAGGCTTTGGATTACCGGACATCAGCACGATAGTGGCAGGCATCTGCATCGTGTCGCTGACTATAAATTCTACGCCTGAAAGGCCAGCGCCTAGGTCGCCGTCGCAAAGCAGCACGTCGACATCACCGCTAGCAAGCCAAGCACGTGCTGCGTCGACCGAAGCTGCTTCGATGACGGACATGCCTAGCTCGCGCGCAAGGCACGCGATCATCTGACGGACTATCGCATTATCATCTACAATCAATAATTTAGCAGTAGCCATGCTCACCGTCCTAGGTTCAGTATGTGTCTCAAGGCTTTGGGGACGCAGACGATGTCTCGTGACCGTTCAGTTATCCTCGTCGTCGATGATGAGGAGAGGATACGAAAGTTGATCGGCGAGCAGCTCGAGGATGAAGGCTACGAGGTGATGTTGGCGGCTAACGGCGACGACGCCTTCGAGATACTGCAAGGTACGTCCCGCATAGATCTGATTGTGACCGATGTGAGAATGCCTGGCGCAATGAATGGTTTCGACTTGATCGAAAGGGCGCTCGCCAGCCGTCCCGACCTTCGAACGATTATCATGTCGGGTTACACAGGCGAGAGCACCCAACGTACGGGGCTTGCTGACCGCTTTTTACAGAAGCCATTCACTTTGAGGTCTCTCGAAACTGAAGTGAAAAACCTTTTAGCTGCCTGAGACCATTGCTACAGGGAGTCACAACACGAAAGTGAGTTTTTTGTACACTAGTACGCCTG
>NZ_JH594426.1:71755-119474 GCF_000242835.1 Sphingomonas sp. PAMC 26617 | reverse complement strand
AATCTATGAGTCGTGACCCTGAAAGGCTGGGTTTGGCGGTTTGCAGATAGTCCGTTTTTTCTTATATTGACGCTGGAGCGGGCCGTTAAACCGCACCGCTTATTGAAGATGAGATGGTCCGGAGTCCCGCGTCGACAATACCATACTTCACAGCCTTGCGAAATTCTCGCGACGCACGAAGCTAGTAGCTGACGATTGGCGTCGGATGACTTTAGCCCGCCTACAACGAGCGGAAATTCAGCGCCTACTAAGTTGGATGATCGCCCGACGCACTTGGTCCATGGAAAGCGCGCCATCGACATCATTCTCGGCAATTTTGGAGTTCACCTGGAACGACGCCTCATCAGCCGCTCGCTCGGCGAAGCGATTGATCATTTCGGATGCTCGCGCACGCACTGCAATATCGTTTTTGGCTGACACGAACGGCTCAACCAAGGTCTTTTGGTGACGTTCCGATCCTAGCAATGGTTTGCGGTGGGCGGAGGCATCGGCGTGGCCAACTGGCCCTGCCCTCAATCTGTCTGAGGACTGTTGCTGGGTCGCTGACCGAAAGCCTGGCCGTATCGGATAGCTTACCCACTGCCATCAGACTAGGCTCAGGACTTGTTGATCAGAGCCAGAAGATGACGGTGGCAGCGAGCGCGTTGGCGGAGAAGAAGACCGTCGGGCGTCGATCGTAACGGGTGGCGACACGGCGCCAGTCCTTCAGGCGACCAAACATGATCTCGATGCGGCTGCGGCTTCGGTAGCGGCTCTTGTCGTATTTGATGGGAACGTTTCGGGATTTTCGTCCCGGAATGCAGGGCATTATGCCCTTTGCCTGAAGAGCGTCCCTGTACCAGTCTGCATCGTAACCGCGGTCGGCAAGCATTCACTGCGCCTTGGGCAGATCGTCGAGCAGCGCTGCAGCGCCAGTGTAATCGCTGACCTGGCCAGCGGTCATGAAGAAGCTCAGTGGGCGACCGTTCGCGTCGGTGACGGCGTGGAGCTTCGTGTTCATGCCGCCCTTGGTGCGACCGATGAGCCGCCCGAGATCCCCTTTTTAACCCGCAGGCTCGATGCCGTCCGGTGTGCCTTGAGATAGGTCGCGTCGATCATGATTGTCTTGGGCGTGGCGCTCGCAGCGGCCAGTCCTTCCATCATGCGCAGGAACACGCCTCTCTCGCCCCACCGCTTCCAACGGTTGTAGAGGGTCTTGTGCGGTCCGTACTCCTTGGGTGCATCGCACCAGCGCCCCGTTGCGGTTTACGAAAACGATGCCGCTCAACACCCGCCGATCATCAACCCGGGGCTTGCCGTGGCTCTTGGGAAAGTACGGCTCCAGCCGCGCCATCTGCTCGTCGGTCAGCCAATACAGGTCGCTCATCGCCAGTCTCCTCGCAGAGCCTGAATCAGATCGCGCCTCTCACATCAATGGGTCCTGACCCTAAGTTATCGTCAGATTCAGACGGCAGCGGGCCGGGGGCATTGGCTTCCGAATATACCCCTGCGGTATCGATTCGAAAGTCGCTTGCAAATCGCGATTATATCGTAAGTTTAATCGACGGCAAGCCGTATAAGGCATTGCGACGTCACCTGACGATGAACGGTCTGACGCCCGAGGAATACCGGGAGCGCTACGGCCTTAAACCCGATTATCCCATGGTATCGGAAGGCTACAGCGAAGTGCGTCGCGCTATGGCAATGAAAATTGGTTTGGGTCGGAAACTGGGTCAGCGTTCCATACTCCCCGCAGAGCCGACGCCTGAGACCGCGTCAGCGAAACCTCGCCGAAAAGTTAAGGCAGACGCATCCGGCGAAGCAGAGTGACCGAGGCCGGTTAGATGTCGTAGCTCGTAATGATGATCGCCCGAACCTGCAATAAAGGGCATTTTCCGGCTTATATTGTGCGAGACGGATCAATGTGGCAGGCGCACGACCGTTGAGACACGAACCATGATCGGTGCAACGGACGTACAATGTGATCCGTCCACTCGCGATAGCTTCGCGAGTGAGGGTTACCGGGTTAGATCAGGCAGCGAGGTTGAGCAGTGTTTCTGTACTTTGCGAATCTTGTAGTACATAACCGCGTCCCCACACCGTTTGGATGTAATTATTACCGCCACACGCCAAACTTAGCTTCTTGCGTAGTTTGCAAACGAATACATCGATAATTTTGATTTCTGGCTCATCCATCCCGTTATAGAGATGGTTAAGGAACATTTCCTTCGTCAACGTCGTACCCTTGCGTAGCGACATCAGCTCCAGCATCGCATATTCCTTGCCGGTCAGGTGGATGCGGCTACCGTCGACCTCCACTGTCTTCGCATCCAGGTTCACCGCCAGCTTTCCGGTGCGGATGACTGACTGACTGTGGCCCTTGGAACGCCTTACGACGGCATTGATGCGGGCGATCATTTCCTCGCGGTGGAACGGCTTGGTGATGTAGTCGTCGGCACCGAAGCCCAGCGCGCGGACTTTGGAGTCCATTTCGCCGATACCGGAGAGGATCATAACCGGCGTCTGTACCTTAGCCGCGCGCAGCTTCTTCAGCACGTCGTAGCCGTGCATATCCGGCAGGTTCAGGTCGAGGCAGATGATATCGTAATCGTAGAGCTTGCCGAGATCGAGGCCTTCCTCGCCCAAATCGGTCGTGTAAATGTTAAACCCCTCGATCGACAGCATTAGTTCAATACTCTTCGCGGTCGTTGGTTCATCCTCGATCAGCAGGATGCGCATCGCTCTGTCTCCTCAAAGGTCCAGTCTCGCCGGGCAAACCGTCTATGACCAAAACAGTTAATATCATCGTAACTTCAAGTCGCGTGCGGGGCGGCGCAATCGAGGCGCCCATTATGGGAGGATCCTGTCTTCGGCGAGCGGGAGCGACCAGAATACGGTCGAGATCGTTGCCCGTGATGGACGGGGCAGAGCTTATCAAAGCGCTGGCTGTCGACGAAGGAACGTGGCTGCATCGCTTTCGAGGGACGATGCAGATCGTCACGGAGAACGCATTAGATTTTGCCCTCATCAATACGACCTTAACCTTGATTGGTTAGGACGCGAGGGATGGGCGTGGGCAAAAAAAGGTAGATTTTTGCGACAGCCAGATCGACATCGATCTCGCCGAAAAACTTCGTCTGTTTGGCGTTCAATCGGGGGGCGTTGCGGGGGGCTGGGCCCTGCTGAGAGGGTAGAGCGAGACGCCGATCGACGGCTCGATCGTAGGGACAGACTTCTCCCCCAAACTATTTTCGGGATCGATTTGGAATTGGGTTTTCTCAAATCAAAGGCGGTCAACTGGGCCTATCAGGCGGTCATCGCGAACATGCCCATGATACCTACATCGAAACGCACTTGGGCTCGGGCGTCGTTATGCTGCGGAAACTGTGGATCGGCGCCGATTGGGCCACCAGCTATGTAAGGCTTCGACGCAGATTCAATAGCTTGGGGAAATTCTACCGGGGTCCCGCTTTCGGCGCCGATCCACATCTCCGAGCCACCTCCTTTGACCGGAATGCCGCTCGGGACAGCTCGCGGAGGCTAGAACGTGATCACGTTCTTGAGTCCGAGAATGACCGCGTCCTTGTTTGCCGCCGTTCCACCAGGGTGCCTGACGTATTGGACGTTGGGTCGGATCGCGATCGCCTTACCGATGTTGAGGCTGTAATACACCTCGACCGGGATCTCCGACCGCTGGACCGGCGCGGCGAGGTTGAAGGTGGCGTTGCGCAGCAGCTGCGCATGCCGCAGGACGTCGCTAACACGCGAGCGGCCGACCGCGATGCCGATCTCGTCGAACGGACGACTCGCGAAGGCACCCACGTAGAAGAGGCCGACGTTGATCACCTGGTTCACCGCGACGACGCGGTGGTCCGTCTGCACGAAGTTCGCGAACGCCGTCAGTCCTCTGGACGAGCCGTCCCGTCCGCCAGTGAGCTGCTGCTGAGCCTGCAGCCAATATCCGAAATAGCCCTTGTGCGTCAGCGGACTGGTGCCAGTGACGACCTGGGGCAGCCCGTTGGCGTCGAGGAACAGGTCGCTCCGTCGGGCACTAGAATACCAGAACCCGCCCTTGAACGTGCCTGGAAGTCCCGCCGGGCCCAGCTTGGGCGTCCAGGCGACTTCGGTCATCGTGTCGGAACCGATCGAGCGCGACGTGTTGAAGCTGAAGCCGCCGGACTTGTCGGCGAGCTTCGTGTTGATGTCGTAGACGCCCACCTTGAGCGACACGTCCTTGGCGAGCTTCAGCTTCGCCCGGACGGCCCATTGGCTGACCGGATAGGCGAAGAAGTTGTCGCCGGCAATGTGGTCGGGTGTGAAGTAGCAGAAGGTGAGGTTCTGGAACTTGCACGAGAACGCGATGAAGTCGTCGCCGATGTCCAGACGGCCGCCCTTGACGTTCAAGGTGCCCCCGAACAGGTCCTGCGCGTAGGATAGTTCCGATATGCGAGCGACGTTCCCGCGGCCGAAAATCTCCTGCACCTCCTGCAGCGTTCCGAGCTGGCCGATGTCGCTCAGGTTCTTGCCGTTGCGATCGCTGATGTTCAGGGTAAAGACGCCGCCGGTGAGCCCGGCGAGCTTGCCCATGTCGGCCTTGACGGCGAACGATAGCTGGTCCGCGTAGGCGACCTTCTCGCTCGTGCCGCCTGCCGGATTGTAGGCCACCTCGTTGACCAGGCCGAACGACAGGCTGACGCCCCGGGCGGCGAGGCTGTTACGGATGCCGCCAAGATCGCCCATCAGATAGTCCGACTGCGGGAAAGGCTGCTCGCCTTCCGGCACGCGCGCGGGTGCCGCCGGGGCCGGCAGGTCCTGGACGGGAGAGAGACTTTGGTCCCCCGGGGCCTTGTCACGCGTCTGCGGGGCGGAGGCGGTCGGCGCGACGGTCTGCGCCAAGGCGGGCGTGGTCGCGCTAACCGCAAGCACCGCCGCCGTCGTCGTCATGAGTTCGCGTATCATCTCGGGTTTTCCTTCCTGTCGACGACCGGCGCGCGAATGCGCTCGCCACCGCGGGGCTTTGCGGCGTCGGTCTATCGTTATGTTTCTGGCTGCCCCGTGGAGGTTGGCGGCCGGACTCAGCCGTCCGGCAGGTGGAGCGCGTGCATGCTCGGCTTGAGCGACGGATACAGGCCGCGGTAGATCTCGAACTGCCTGTTGTAGATCTCGACCGCTGATGCGTCAGGCGTCGCGCGGTCGTCGAGATCGTGCCAGCGGGCGTGGCCAAGCGACTGCAGACCGATGCCCAGAGCGGCGAGACGACCGGCGCCGAGCGCCGCCTCCACGTTCTGCGCGATGGAGCGGATGGGTCGGTTGGTGACGTCTGCGATGATCTGTAGCCACGTGTCCGAGCGCGCCGCGCCGCCGACTACCGTCAGTGCCTCTTCTAGCGTGCCGACAGCGTCCGCGCCGGCCAACATGTTGTGCCGCAGGGCGAACGCCACGCCTTCGAGCACGGCGCGGTACATGTGCGCTCGCGTGTGGAATAGGCTCAGACCCACGAACGAGCCGCTGGCGCGCGCGTCCCAGATCGGACTGCGCTCTCCCATGAGGTAGGGGAGGAAGACCAGCCCGTCGGACCCCGGCCGGATCTCGGCGGCGGCGGCGTCGAGCGCGGCGAGCGAGGCGGGATGGTTGGGCACGTCGCAGCACTGCGTCTTGAACCAGGTGACGGCGGCCCCTGCCGTGATCGCGCCTCCGAACGCGTAGAGGTCTCGATCCGCGTTGACGACGTTGGGGAAGCTGACGAGGCCGTGACGGGCGTCGATGGACGGGGTGACCGCACCCCAGCACATGCTCGTGCCGATCATCGCGACATGGTGTCCAGGCTCTATCGCGCCGGCCGCGAAGGTCGCCACCGCCGCGTCCACGCCGCCCGCGACCACGGGCATCCCCTCGGCCAGACCCAGTTCGGAAGCCCATCGGGCCGAAAGCCCGCCCACGACTTCGGTGGATCCCACAAGCCGCTCTGGCAGCATGTCCCGCCGGATGCCGAGCGCGGCCAGCATCTCCGCGGACCACGTCCGCGCAGCCAGGTCGTAGATGCCGCCGATGTTGCCGGCCGACGAGTGGTCGACGGCCGTAGCGCCGGTTATGGCCCTGATCACGTAGGCGTTCGGAGGAAGGAGCTGGTTGGTCCTCGCCCAGACGTCCGGCCGCTCGTCCCTAAGCCAGAGCATCTTCGTGAAGCCGTAGTAGCTGTCGACGCCGTTGCCGGTGATCGCCTTCAGCCGGTCCATGTCGATGTCGCGCCGGACCGAAGCGACCTGCATCTCCGCGCGCCGATCCATCCAAATCAGGCAGGGATGGATCGGTTCGCCGTTCGCGTCGACGGGAACTCCGGACCCTCCGTAAAGGCTGCTGACGCATAGGGCGGCGATGTCCGCAGGACGCAGGCCTGGCACTTTCGCGCGAGCCCGCTCGACGGCGCCCGCGACCGCGTCGCGAACCGCAGCAAGCCAGACCGTCGCGTCCTGCTCCGCCCAGAGCGGGCGCGGTGTCGAGGGGGCGTAGCCGATGTCGTGGCCGGACACGACCTGACCGGATGCGTCGAGGACCAGCGCCTTGGTGCTCTGGGTGCCGATGTCGACGCCGATGACATAGGTGTCGCTCATGTCGACGGGCTCAGCACGACCTTGATCGACTCCAAGGAGTCGGCGACCGCGATGGCTTCCGCCCATTGGATCAGAGGAAACCTGTGCGTGACGATGCCGTTGGACGTGATCAGGCCGCGTGAGAGCAGGTCGATCGCGATCGGATAGCAGTAGGGGCCCAGATGCGCACCACGGACGTCGAGCTCCTTCCGGTCCCCGATGATCGACCAATCGACCGTGGTGTCGCTCCCGAACACGGAGAACTCCACGAACCGGCCGAGGCGGCGGATGAGGTTTAGTCCCTGCACGACGCCGGCAGGCGATCCGGTCGCCTCTATGTAGACGTCGCAGCCGTAACCGTCCGTCAGCCCGCGCACGATCGCGAGTGCGTCGTCCGTCGCGGGGTTGATGACGACGTCGGCGCCGAACGTGGTCGCGAGCGCCAGCCGTTCTGGGACCATGTCGATAACCACCAGCTTGCGCGGGGTCTGGAGCCTTGCCGCCTGCACCATCATCAGGCCGATCGGTCCCGCGCCGGCGATCACGACCACGTCCTCGAAGCCGATCGTTCCGCGCCGGACGGTGTGGAGAGCGCAGGCGAGCGGCTCGATGATCACCGCGTCGTCGTCCGGAATTTCGGCCGGGATGAGGTGCACGCGCGACGTTCGCGGCAGGCGCATGAACTGCGCCATCCCGCCGTCGGCCACCAGGCGTTGGAAGCCGAAGATGTTGTGGACCTCGCACATCCAGTATTGGCCGGAGCGGCAGTAGCGGCAGCGTTCGCACGGCACGATCTGCTCGGCGATCACTCGGTCGCCGACGGCGACGCCGAAATGTTCGCCGGCACCTTCGCCGAGCTCGTCCACCACGCCGAAGAACTCGTGGCCGGGTACGACTGGCGCCTTCACCCAGGGATCGTCTCCCCAGAACATCTTCGCGCCCGACCAGCATTTGCAGTCGCTCGCGCAGATGCCGCAGGCCGTCACGCGGATGACGATCTCGAGCGCGCCCGCCGTGGGATGGGCGATCTCTTCGACGCGGTAATCCTTCGGGCCGTGGCAGACGACCGCCGTCATGGTTTTCTGTGTCATTGCGATTCCTAGCGACGCTCGCGGCCGATGTAGATCGCGAGAAGGATGATGAGGCCCTTGGCGACGGTCTGGATGTACGGGTTGACCCCCATCATGTTCAGGCCGTTGTTCAGGACTCCGAGGAGGAGGGCGCCGATCAGGGTTCCGGCCAGCGAACCGCGCCCACCTGCGATCGAAGTACCGCCGAGGACGACAGCGGCGATCGCGTCGAGTTCGAACCCTTCGCCCGCGTTCGGCTGGCCGCTCATGAGGCGCGATGTGAGGACCAACCCTGCGAGCGCCGCCGTGAGGCCACTGAGCGTGTAGATCACGAGCTTGGTCCGGGGCACGCGTATGCCGGAGAGGCGCGCGGCCTGCTCGTTGCCGCCGAGCGCGTAGACGTGACGTCCGAACGGCGTCCGTCCCAGCACGAAGACCCCGAGCGCGTAAACTAGGATCATGATCAGGACCGGCGTGGCAAGCCCGATGACGGAGCCGTTGCCGATCCAGCGCATCCATTCGGGTAGCCCGGCGATCGGATAGCCGCCGGTGTAGAGCAGCGCGAGACCACGGCAGATCCCCATGGTCGCCAGGGTCACGATGATCGGCGGCATTCCGAGCCGCGCCACGCAGGTGCCGTTGCCCAGACCGACGAGCAGGCCGATGCCGAGCCCCGCGGGGATCGCGACGATTCCGGGCTGACCGCCGGACAGCAGGCCGGCCGTCACGGTGCCGGCAAGCGCCATCACCGCGCCGACCGAGAGGTCGATGCCTCCGGTCAGGATCACGAAGGTCATGCCGACGGCGATGAGCGCGTTGATCGATACCTGCCGCAGGATGTTCGCGATGTTGTCCGCCGACAGGAAGGTGGAGCTGGCCAGGGACATCACCACGCAGACGACGAGAAGCCCGGCGAGCGCGTACAGCGTGGGCGAGGGTGAGGTAAGGCTTCGCAGCAGGCCAGGGACGCCTGTGCCGGGCGTGAAAGCTGAGCGGTTAGGCTGCGACATGCCGCGCCTCCGCTGTCGCATGAAGCATGATCGTCTCGGGCGAGAGCTCCGAGGATTCCAATGTCGCCATGATGCTGCCTTGTGAGAAGACCGCAACGCGGTCGCATAGCCCGACGATCTCGCCGATCTCGGATGAAATGAGCACGATCGCGTAGCCTTGGGAGGTCAGCTCGCGCAGGAGCCGGTAGATCTCGAACTTGGCGCCTACGTCGATGCCTCGGGTAGGCTCGTCGAAGAAGAGGATCCGCGCGTTCTGGTTGAGCCAGCGACCGATGACGACCTTCTGCTGGTTGCCGCCTGAGAGGTTCTCGACCCGTGCGAAAGGTCCGGACGCCTTGATCGAGAGGCTGTCCATCATCGCCCGTGTGGCCTGATCCTCGCGACCGCGGTCGATAAGGAGGCCGCGTGTCGCATAGTGGCGCTCGTTGCCAAGCGACATGTTGTCCCGGACCGAGAAGCTGGTCACCAGCCCTTGGGTCTTCCGATCCTCCGGAAGCATTCCGATGCCTACGGACAGGGCTTCGGCCGGACTCGCGATCTTCACCTCGTGACCATCGACGACGATCCGTTTCCGATGTGCGTCGAGGGCGCCGACGACGGCGAGTGCGGTCTCGGTCCGCCCCGAACCAACCAGGCCCGCGAAGCCGAAGATCTCTCCCCGGCGGACGGTGAACGAATTGACGGGCGAGCGTGCGGTGAGTTGCAGATCCTCGACCGAGAGAAGCACCTGGCCGGCGGTGCCGGCGCGCGGAGGGAAGCTCGTCTCCAGCCGCCGTCCGATCATGAGCGACACCAGGTCATCGATGTCGGTCGCGACGACCTCGCGGTGGCCCGCCACGGCGCCGTCGCGCATGACCGTGACCCGATCGCATATCTCGAAGATCTCGTGCAGGTGGTGCGAGATGAAGATGACCGCGACACCCTGGGCCTTCAGCGTCCGGACGGTGGCGAAGAAGTGCTCGGTGTCCGCCGGCGTCAATGTCGCGGTAGGCTCGTCGAGGACCAGGATACGGGCATCGAGCGCCAGCGCCTTCGCGATCTCGACGAACTGCTGCTGTGCGACGCTCAGGCGTCGGACCTCGACGCCGAGATCCATCGAAACGCCGAGCCGTTCGAAAAGTTCGGTCGCTCGGCGCTTCATCGCCGGCCTGTCGAGTGCGCCGCGGCGCACCTTCTCCCTACCGAGGAAGATGTTGTCGACAGCGTTGAGGTGGGGGACCAGGCTGAATTCCTGGAACACGGTCCCGACGCCCGCCGCGACCGCGTCGCCGTAGCCGGCGAAGCGTCGTTCGAGCCCGTCGATCACGACGGTTCCGGCGTCAGGCTGGTGGATCCCCGAGAGGATCTTCATCAGCGTGGACTTCCCCGCGCCGTTCTCGCCGAGCAGCGCATGGACCTCGCCGACCTCGACCTGGAGATCGATGTCCCGGAGGGCGGGCACGCCGGCGAAGGCCTTGCTGATGGACGTGAGTTGGAGCGCGGGGGTGGTCATCGCGTCATATCACCAGTGGAAGGTCTTGGCTTGGGCGGCATCGACGAGCTTGACGTCGAGCGGGACCTCCTTCGGAACGGTGGCACCCCACTTCTTGGCGAGCGCCATGGCGAGCCCGATGCGCACCATGTCGCCCGGGAACTGGGCCGCGGTCACGATGAACTTGGAGTTTGGCTTCGCGATTGCCTGCACTGCCTCTGGCGCACCGTCGACCGAGCTGAGCTTGATGTCCTTGCCGCTCGCCTCGATCGCCGAGAGGACGCCCATCGAGCCGCCGTCGTTGACGCTGAAGATCCCCTTGAGGTTGGGGTGCGACTGAATCATGTTCTCGGAGACCGACAGCGCCACGTCGCGTTCCTGCTTGCCGTTCTGCGTCTCCACCAGCTTCACGCCGGGGAATTTGCCGAGCGCTTCCTTGCAGCCCCGGACGCGCTCCAGGATGGGCACGACGGCGATGCCGTCCAGGATCGCCACCTCGCCCTGTCCGCCGATGGCCTTCGCCATGTATTCGCACGAGATGCGTCCGGCATCGAAGTTCTTGGAGCCGACGAATGCATCGACCGGCCCTGCGGCATTGGCGTCGACCGCCACCACCGGCAGTCCGGCGGCATGCGCTGCTTGGATGGCGGACTGGATACCGGCCGAATCCGTCGGATTGACGAGCAGAACGTCGACCTTCTGCTGGATCATGTCCTCGACGTCGCTGATCTGCTTGGTAACGTCGTGCTTGGCGTCGGTCACGACGACAGTCGCCCCGACGGTCACGGCGGCGTCTTCGAGCGCCTTGCGCATCGTGACGAAGTACGGGTTGTTGAGCTCCTGGAAGGACATGCCGATCTTGAGCGGCTTGCCCGTCTTCCGTTCCGGCTGACTGCCGGGACTCTGCTGCGAGCAGCCGCCAAGCGCCGACGCCATCAGCGCCCCGGCGGAAATGCCGAGCGCGATCCGCGTCGAGCTACGATTTACGATACCCATGATCATCCTCCCTGTTGTCGCCGGTCGGTTCGTCGCCGGCAGATTGATAGTCAGCTGGCCCACTCGGGCTCGGCGGCGTTCTCGCGCCGCAGCTTGCGGTATTCGCGCGGACACATTCCGGTCATCGCGCGGAACCGGCGGTTGAAGTTTGACAGGTTCTGGAAGCCGACGTCGAAGCAGACTTCGATGATCGGCCGCTCGTCGTGCGCCAGCATTTCTCGCGCTCGGTTGATTCGCATCTCGGTAACGTAGGAGACGAAATTGCTCCCAGTCGCGCGCTGGAAATGACGTGAGAACGTACTCGCCGACATGCCCGTCAGCGCAGCCAGATCGCCTTCGCGCAACTCTTCCACAAGGTTGACCGCGATGTGAGCGAGAATGAAGTTCATGGGCTGCGCCATGAGACCCTTCGGATCGCGCTGGTAGCTGACGCTCGCGAGCAGACGGTGGTCGGATGACCGGCTGAGCACGTCCATCAGATCGAAGAACGCGCCGAGGCGACCCGGTCCCGACGCATTCAAAAGGCGCCGGAAGACAGGCTCTACCTGGGAACTTGTGCCTGAGGCAAACCGGATCCCCCGCGCGGCGTCCGTGAGGATGCCGCGCATCGCGTCAGTCTCAGGAAAGAGCGCGAGGAACCGGTCAGCAAAATCTTGGGAGAACTGCAGGACGAGCCCACGTTCGGGTATGACGGTCCCGGGTGCGACGTCGCTCAGCCAGTTGTGCGGGACGTCGGGCCCGGTCAAGACGAGATCTCCAGGAGCGAACGGGCCGATGTAATCGCCGACGAACGCGCGGCCGGTCGTCGCCGTCACTAGATGAAGCTCATATTCCGGGTGAAAGTGCCAGCGCACCGTCTTATAGGGGTAGCCGTGCGCCCAGGCCTTGAAGGACTGACTCGTCGAGACGGCAACGACCTCGAGATCGGGTTGGGACGCAACCGTTGCGGGCTGGGCGACCATTAGTTGGTGACCCTCGTTTTGTCGCACGCGCCTGTCCCGAACTTGTCGCTCACGTTCACGAGCCTCTCCCTTGGCGAGCCGGATCTCTCTCCCGCTTCTGCATTGGGACAGTTACGCCTTGATCTTACCCATCCTCTACTGCCCTCTTTGAGCCGCACCGATACTTTTTTGCAGTCCGGTAGCTGCTGATTGCCTCGCCCGGAACGAACGCGTCAGCGCTCGCTGCGGGGACAGTCTGCTCCTATTCCTTGCCCGGAATATGGTTCAGCACCGTCTCTTAACCTCGCAGTCTGATCCAGACGATATCTGTCTGCCGACATTATTACGATCTCCGCTGAAGTAGGCAAGGTCCTCGACGCGATACCGGGCACACCGACTACGGTTCGATCTACTCCAGTCTGTAGAAACGCTGATTTCAGACCACCGAAAGTGTTTACCGCTTTCGAACAGGCTAGATCATCATGAACACGCGAACTGACCTTTATAGTTTCCATGTCGACGTACATCGGTCAAAATAAATTGCCTCGCGCCAGCTGGATTTCCGTTTGCGACCTCGGTTCTGTCGCGCATGTAGCGCATGATTGCGGACATTCTTCAGCGGTCGTGCGGGGCAACAATCATCACGGACCGAAGCGGTGAAAGCAAGAGCGGAATCCATCAAGCCGAAACGCTGAACACGCTAGACGGGCTCTCAAAAGCGTTCACGGTATTTCGCTTAGTGGTTGCCGAACAAGCGGTCATTCGCGGAACCGCGGCTATCTTGCGAGCGATCTTACAGACAAAGACGGGCAGCTACTGCGCTATGCATTCAACTGTCGCAACTGCTTGAACATGTCCATGTAGCTGGAGAACACGCCATCTACATAATATGCGAGCAGGGGCGTGTCGGAGTACGCGTGATCCGCGGTCGATGCGAACCGTTCGATAAGATGATCGGTGCCTGTAGCGAGCTTGCCGGCTTCGAACTCCACCGCCGGAAACGTCGCGGTCTGCCCTACGGCTTCCATCCGCGCTCGCAGCTTCAGATGAGTGTCGTCGCCGTAGTCGAAGACGATGTATTCTGCGTTTGGCGTAATACGAGACTCCGTCAGGAAGATCCTGAGCTTGAGGCAGAACGGGCAGTTGTGCTTCAGGTATATCGTGGGTTTCGTCGAAGCTGCGGTCACGGGATTGTCATTTGTCGATGGTTACATTGGCCGACTGAAGCAACAGTTGGAGCCCGGTCAGAGGCATGGGTCTGCGGCAAGCCGAAGGGTGGCCGGCCCGGAGTTTAATGACGTTTCTGGCGCGGACGCTCCGTGCACGGCAGGATACGCACGAAGTGTCCGATCGTTTTGGAGGTCCCAAGACGGTCTGGGTCAGGCGCCGGCCGCTGTGGCGATCTCGGGTTCGAGGGTTGCGACGAACCCGTCCATCGTCCGCTCGCCCATGTCGACGACCTTAGCTCCGCCTCCCGCGACGATCGTCACGTCGGTGATGCCTATTACGCCGAGAATGAGCCGCAGATACTGGGCGGCAATGTCGCGGTCGCGGATCGGAGATCCTTCGGTGTAGACGCCTCCGGATGCGATCAGCACGGTTGCCTTCTTGCCGGTGACGAGGCCGCTGCCGTCAAACCCGAGGGTCAGGCCCTTGCGGACGATGTGGTCTACCCAAGCCTTCAGCGCGGCGGGCACGTTGTAGTTGTACACGGGCGTTGCGATGACGAGGTGGTCGGTGGCCAGGATCTCGCGGACGAGCTCGTCGGAAAGGCGTAGCGTCTCCTTCATCTCGGGCGAGTGCATCTCTGTGGGCGTGAAGTAGGCCTGAAGCCATGGCGCGGTGACGAACGGCAGATCGGTGGTTATGAGGTCGCGTTCGACCACCTGGCCGCCAACATGGGCGGCCTGCCAGTCGGCCACGAAACGACGGGTCATGGTGCGCGAGATGGATTGCGCGCCACGCGGACTGGTTTCGACGACGAGAAGTTGGGTCATTTGTAGTTCTCCTGATAAATTAACCGAAGCGGAAGCCGGAGATCGGCTTGCCAAGAGCGTGGCCATGGAAAGCGATGTGTCCGGCCTCGCCGGACGCGGCGCCGGCCGCCACCATCAGCGGCAGCAGGTGGTCCTCGTGCGGCTGGGCCTGCCGCGCCCCGGGCGCCTGCGCCCATTCGGCCAGCGAACTATCGCGCGTTTCGCCCGTCACCATCGCCCGGCGCAACCAGTCGTCGAAGGCCTCCGCTTGGGGATCGGCTCCGCCGTCCCCGCCCATGAAGCCCCTCATGTTGTGGTAGGTCTGGCCGCTGCCCACGATCAGCACGCCCTCGTCGCGCAGCGGCTTCAGGGCGCGTCCGATCGCGACATGCCGGGCGGGATCGAGCCCGTGCTGCAGGGAAAGCTGAACCGTAGGGATGTCCGCAGCGGGGAACATTACCTTGAGAGGCACGAACACGCCATGGTCCCAGCCACGCGACCTATCCGCCCTGCTCTCGATCCCCGCTTGCCCAAGCAACTCGAGGACGCGCAACGCCATGTCCGGAGAGCCGGGAGCCGGCCAGGTCAGCTGGTAGGTGTGGGCTGGAAAGCCGCTGTAATCGAAGAGAAGCTGCGGCGCGGCGCCGGCGTTCACCGTCAGGCACTGCTCCTCCCAGTGGCCCGATATCACGAGGATCGCGCGCGGTGCCTCCTCCAGCGTGCCGGAGAAGCCGCGAAGGTAGTCCTCCAGCTCGGTCCAGGTATCCCGCATTGGGCCCGGATCAAGGAAGAAGCAGGGACCACCGCCGTGGTTGATAAAGAATGTCGGTTGCATTTGACCGATGTAGGCAGCTGAGCCACAGCCTGGGAGCGATCAATTTCCGATCGTTTCCATCGGCGGGGGTGATAGTGCTTGGTAATCTTAGCCTCGACCAGCTCCGTGTACTTGTCGCCATCGCGGATACCGGGAGCTTCTCCGCCGCAGGTCGCGACCTGAGGCGCGTGCAGTCGGCGATCAGCCAGTCGGTCGCGACGCTTGAGGCGATTCAGGGCGTGGCGCTGTTCGACCGCAGCGGCCACAAGCCGCAGCTGACGGCAGTCGGTCGCGTGCTTGTGGACCAGGCGAGGATGGTGCTGGCGAGCGCCGCCCGCTTCGAGTCGGTTGCGGCAGGCACCCGGAACGGCCTTGAACCCGAACTCGCGCTGGCGATCGATCCTCTCGTGCCCACCGCGCCGCTGATCGACAGCCTCAGCGCGCTCAGCGACACCTTCCCGCACCTTCCGGTCACCTTCTCAACGGAAGGTTTAGGCGGCTCGCTCCGGCGCCTACGCAGCGGATCCACCGCGCTCGCGATCTGCCTGCTCTTGCCCGACATCCCCGACGACATCGCCGCCTACCCGCTGCTCCGGATCGCGATGCAGCCGGTGGTCGGGTCAGAGCATCCACTGGCATCGCTCGGACGTCCCGCCACGCGCGGCGATCTCGAATCCCACGTCCAACTGGTGCTGTCCGACCCGGTGGATCCCGGCGGTCCGGCCTACGGAGTTGCAGGAGCGCGTCTCTGGCGCTTCGTCGACCTTGGTAGACGGCTCGACTTCCTGCTTGCGGGGTTCGGCTGGTGCCGAATGCCCGGTCACCTCGTCTCGGCTCACGTCGCGCAAGGACGATTGGTCGGGTTGGATATCGAGAACGACCCAACACCTCGCGAGGGACTCACGATCTATGCAGCACACCGGCGGGACCGCGCGCTAGGTCCCGCCGGGCGCTGGCTGCTGGACAGGCTGCGGCAGCGCCTATCGTCGCCGTGAACACCGCATCCGGCAATGGCTTATCGCTCCTCGCCACCGCGGCGGGGGATGGGCTGAATGAGGGGTTCTGGGGGTAGATCGGCGCCCCGGAGTCCGACCTGTATCGTCATCGAACTTATTCGGATGGATACTAGTTGGTCAAAATGAAGGAGTTCATTCTCGATCAGCTGGCCTTCGGTGGTCGGAAGGAGGTCATCGCCGCCGTCTGGGAGTACGTCCTCTGGTTGGAAATCGCCTACAAGATAATCGAGAAGGATAAGGTCAGGACTTATCGGGATTCAAGGCTCACTGCAGGCTTCCAGAAGCTGGAGAACGCATTCATCCGCCTTTTTGAGACGGCGCGAAGGCGTGCCATCATCTTCAATCGGAAGTCGATAACTGAGGACGACTACTTCGCAGCACTCAACGAGCTGGGGTGGAAAGTCCTTAAGGACCTTGATCGCGAGATTGTGGATCTTCTACCCAAGGGATCGGAGCTGTTGTTGGAGTTGCTTTCCCAGAGCGACGGATTAACGTCTGAGAAGTTTAGGTACTTCTGCGGTAAGAGAATCAATAACGCCGACGACATCAATCGCCTGCTCGACATCATGATCTTGAGCGGAAGCATCGGCGTGATTGAGGGCGGTGTCACGCGGTACATGTTTAATACCGGATACAAGCGGCAGTACCTTTCCGCGAAGATGAAGGCGAACCCTCAGATTGAACTGGTGATCCATTCGACCTTCATGACGGCGATCCTCTGACCTCATAACTGCGTCCAAGCCGCATTCCTTACGCAGGAGGCGGCGTATCGGAGATCGAATGTCGTGACTTCGCTAATCGAAATCAGATCCACGAGGCATTGGCAATAGAGCGTCCTTGCAAGTCTAACGGGCGCCGCATTTTCTAATATTTTGCGCTTAGCGAATGTTACGGCAGAATCCTTGTTGGGTTTGTTCGGCACGTTGGTGATGAGTTGATAAGCGCCAAGCCTTCGCTGGCGGATGGCAGCTAACCGCCGTTCCTAGGTCGCACAAAGAGCGAATTCAGCCGTTGGAAAGCTGCCGTTTCACAGATGAATGAATGGCCGGAAGTCGAAGGTGGGAAAGGGCGCTCGAATGTCCACAAGTGGGTCGTCGCGACGGCGGTCGATCAACCTCGCCGCCCGAAGCGCTGCCGAGAAACGGCTTCATGCTTGACATGATGAGATCCAAAATGGGGCAAGTTTGGGGCTTCGGTCGCAACGATGGGCTACGGGCTTGGCTACAGGAGCAACATCGCGGAAGGGAGCGACCAGATCAGCGGGGAGGAGCGAAGATTGGCGTTCCTTGCGCAGACCAGCTGACGCGTTGGATCCGGGGCGCGCGTTTTGCCGTGCACTTCATGTCAGGCGCGGGATTTGCATGATAGACGATCCAGGTCTCTCGTCCGCCGGCGGCGGTGAAGAAGCCATTATGGCCCGGCGCGTAGATCCCCGCGGCAGGGGCCTTCGCCACCACCGGGCGGGGTGCCTTGCGCCAGACTGCGGGATCGAGCGGATCGCTCCCGCTCGGGGCACTGAGTAAGCCGATCGCGTAATCGTCCGACCAGCACGCGCTGGCGGAGTAGCTCAGGAAGAGGTCGCCTTTCGGCCCGGCCAGAAATTCGGGCCCCTCGAGTATCTGCCGTCCGCCGCGGCGCTCCCAGTCGCGATCGGGGCGCGCGATGATGCTTTCCGCTCCGACCAATGTCCACGGATTGACCATTTCGACGATCGCGAGTTCGCTGTCTGGCCCGACATAAGGCGAATAGACGAAATAGCGTTTGCCGCCATGGCTGAAGGTTGTGCCATCGATGCCGGGGTGCGCCGTCTTCAGGCGGCCGCGGTCGATCCATGTCCCGCGCGTCGGGTCCGCGTCGCTACTCTCCAGAACGAAGATGCCGCGATGCGCATCGTCGTCATGCCCGCTCTCGGCGGCGGTATAAAATATGTACCAAGCGCCGCCGATCCGGTGCAGTTCGGGCGCCCAGATCGATTGCGCGTTTGCGCCGGTCTTGGGCGGCGTCCACACCGTGACCTCCGGTGCATCCGCCAGTCGCGCAAGGTCCCTGGTCTTGCGAATCGCCAGGCGGTCGCCGAGCGTGTTCATGTAGAAATAGGTCTTGCCTTGCCGGACGATCCACGGATCGGGCCCCGAGGGCAGCAGCGGATTGGTAATTTCCGTTGCGGCACCGCGGGCCTCGGCGGCCGTGGCCGGCGGAGCCAGCGCCGCCAGCCCGACGATGCTCAGCAGCGCGAGCGAGCGGATCCGAGTCACGTTCATTTGTCCGGGAATGCGGCGACGATCGCGTCATATTGCGCGCGCGAGATGCCGATCATTGATCCGTGGCGCAGCCCGGCGGGCATCTCGTAGCGATTCCATTCTGGCACGCCGCTATTGCCCGACACCTGGAACCACGGCCCGGCGAGCTTCGGTGCCATCGACAGGCCATAGCTGGTGCCGGCATATTGCTCGTAATACAGCATCCACTCCTTCCCGCTCGGCGCCCGGATCAGCGTCGGCGCTTCGCGGAAGTTGGGGCTGAGCGGGCGACTGGGCAGCGGATAAGGGCCAAGCAGCTTGGCCGCGCAGCTCATTCGTACCGTCTTGCCGGTGGTCCATGCGTAGGATGGGTAGCGTTCGTCCTTGATGATCGCGCAATAGCCGCCTTTGACATCGTCGTTCGGCGTGATGATCGTATCGATCGTCGCCATGTTCCAGGCGAACAGCCGGCGTGGCGGCGCGGCGAAGGTCTTGAGGTCCTTCGACTGGACGTACAGCGTGCGCTGGCTGCCCCAATAGCGTTCGGGATCTTCCTCGGAGCCTTCGAGACTGGGCGTGTGCCAGGTCAGCAGGAACTGGCCCGACGGCTTGTCGAAGAAGAGCTTCGGTGCTCCGATCCGCTGCAGCGGGTGCGGATACCCAGGGACCGCCTGCAAGTCCGGTTGATAGGTGCCATAGGGCGTCCAGCGCACCAGATCGTCCGAGACCCAGAAGTGGATCAGGGGATCATCGTCGCCCTTGTTGCCGACGAGATAATAGCGCCCGTCGCCGCCCCGCGCCACCGAGGCATGGCCATGATAGTCGGCCGAGACGGGCTTGCCGGCGTTGACCTGCCGCCAGTGCAGCCCGTCGAGGCTGACCGAATAGTACAGGACGCCGTAGTGTTCCTTGGTCATGTGGAGAAAGAGATAGGCCTTCGCGGGATCGACATACGGCGTGACCGGCCCGCCCGGAGCGACCTGGGCGCCCACCCCGCTGCCGGAGACCACGGCCAAGGCCAGACCTACGCCCAACCCGGCGCGCACGATCGATCGAACCAGACGCATCGCTCCAAATCCCTCCTCTATCTTTAAGTCATACAAATACGATTATATGGGTCATGTCTAGCGTGTCTGTTAGAAATCGAAAGGCTGAGCACGTTCTTGGCGCGATACGAGAAAGGCGTCCGCGACAAGTTGTAGCGGACGCAGATCGACGTCGCTTTGGCCGGCGCGGACGAGCGCAGCGAAGCGGTCATAGAGGCGCGGATATTCGCCAGCGTCGGCGCCAAGGGCTATTTCGGCGTTATCGATGAAGAGGCGCTTGCCGCCCTCGTTGAGGTGAAGCGTACCGCCGGTCGTCTCGACCGTGATAGTCCAGCTTTGTGTGCCCGTTTGGAGGAAATCGAGATCGAGAAGCACCGGCGCGTCGTTGGTCAGGCGCAGCGCGATCTGCGCGGCGATCGGGGACGCGCGATTGGCGGGGACGAAGATCGTGCCGCTCTCGACGATGAGATCGTGCGGGAGGATCCCGGTCGCGATCGACACGGCGTTGATACCGGGATCGAACACGCCGAAGCCGCCGGCTGCAAGGATCCACTCCTGTCCGGGATGCCAGACGCGAATGTCTTCGCGCCAGTGGATCGCGACGTGTGTCACGGTGCGCCGTGCGAGCCAGTCGCGGGCCGCATCCACGCCCGCGGCTTCGCGCGAATGCCAGCTGGCAAAGAGGGTCACCCCCCGTTCGGCGGCGAACCTGCGCAACGCAGCGACCTCGCTCACCGTTGCGCCGGGCGGCTTTTCGATCATCACATGCTTGCCCGCCGCGATCGCCGCGCGGACGATACGATCACGACCATTGGGCGGCGTGCAGATTGACACCGCGTCGAGCGGGGGCCCGTCGGCGAGCATCGCTTCGATGCTTGCGAAATTAGGATGGTCGTCGAGCGCGGCATGGCGGCTCGCGGCGGCGACGAGGACGAAGTCGTCGGAAGCGGCGATCGCTGGGAGATGCTGGTCGCGCGCGATCTTGCCTACGCCGACGATACCGAGTCGCCACGGCTCTGCTCGAAGAGGCGTCATCTTATGAACCGATCTCGCGGGACTCGCTCGGCAGCCGCATTATCTCTCCGCGATTTTCTTTTATCCGATAAATCGGCTTTCTATCGATAGGTCGCTGGGCTATCAACCGCAAAAGCGTTGCCGCGCGCTCGGCACGCAGGTGTAGCTTGGGGAGGCGAAGATGGTCGGCTATTCAACCGCGCGGCGCGGGAGCGTCGTAAAGTGAGCGACGGCATGGTGAAGTTGCGGTCGCGCGCATGGTTCGACAACACCGCCAATCCCGACATGACCGCGCTCTATATCGAGCGGTATCTCAATTACGGGCTTAGCCTGGAAGAACTCCAGTCGAACCGGCCGATCATCGGCATCGCGCAGTCGGGCTCCGACCTTGTGCCGTGCAACCGCCACCATCTGGTGCTCGCCGAGCGCGTCCGCGACGGCATTCGCGATGCGGGCGGTATTCCGATCGAATTCCCGACGCATCCGCTGCAGGAGACGGGCAAGCGCCCGACCGCCGGGCTCGACCGTAACCTCGCCTATCTGTCGCTGGTCGAAGTGTTGTTCGGCTATCCGCTCGACGGCGTCGTGCTGACAATCGGGTGCGACAAGACCACGCCTGCCGCGCTGATGGCGGCGGCGACGGTCAATATTCCTGCGATCGCGCTGTCGGTCGGGCCGATGCTCAATGGCTGGCACAATGGCGAGCGCACCGGATCGGGCACGATCGTATGGAAAGCGCGCGAGCTGCTCGCGGCGGGCGAGATCGACTATAAGGGCTTCATCGAGCTCGTCGCTTCGTCGGCGCCTTCGACCGGCTTCTGCAACACGATGGGCACCGCGACAACGATGAATTCGCTGACCGAGGCGCTGGGCATGTCCTTACCCGGCTCGGCGGCGATCCCGGCGCCGTACCGCGATCGGCAGCAATGCGCCTGGGAGACCGGGCGGCAGATCGTCAAGATGGTCCATGCGGACCGCAAGCCCAGCGACATCCTCACCCGCGCCGCGTTCCTCAACGCAATCAAGGTCAATTCGGCGATCGGCGGATCGACCAACGCGCCGATCCACCTCAACGCAATCGCGCGCCACATCGGCGTCGAGCTGACGCTGGCGGACTGGGAGGTGGTGGGGTCGGACGTGCCGTTGATCGTCAATCTGCAGCCGGCGGGCCAATATCTCGGCGAGGATTATTATCGCGCCGGCGGCGTGCCCGCTGTCATGGGGATGTTGCTCGCCGCGGGCGAGATCGACGGCGAAGCCGTGACGTGCAACGGCAAGAGCGTCGCCGAAAATGTCGGCGGCAAGGCGACTGTGGATGTCGACGTCATCCGGACGCTTGCCGACCCGCTCATGCCGGCCGCGGGGCTATCGGTGTTCGGCGGCAATCTGTTCGACGGCGCGGTGATGAAGCTCAGCGTCATTTCAGAAGAGTTTCGCGACCGCTATCTGCGCAATCCGGCGGACCCCGAGGCGTTCGAAGGCCGCGTCGTCGTATTCGATGGGCCCGAGGATTATCATCACCGGATCGACGATCCGACACTGGAGCTAGACCAAAAGTCTGTGCTGATCATGCGCGGGGCAGGGCCGGTCGGCTATCCCGGCGGCGCCGAGGTCGTCAACATGCGACCCTCCGCCGCGCTGATCCGCGCCGGCGTCCACGCGCTGCCGTGCATCGGAGATGGGCGGCAATCGGGGACGAGCGGATCCCCGTCGATCCTCAACGCGTCGCCCGAGGCTGCAGTCGGCGGGGGACTGGCGGTGGCCGAGACCGGTGATCGGATCCGGATCGATCTCAAGACGCGGCGCGTCGATCTGCTTGTTTCCGAGGCGGAGATGACGCGGCGCCGGAACGCGCTCACGGCCGTCGAACAGACGCTCGCCCCGGCGTCGCAAACCCCGTGGCAGGAAATCCAGCGTGGTATCGTCGGCCAGTTCGATACCGGCGCGGTACTCGAGCCGGCGGTCAAATATCAGCGGATCGCGCAGCAGGGACTGCCGCGGGACAGCCATTGATCGCGCCGCGCGTGATCCCACGCGATCGGCGCGACGTGCTGGGCGAGGGGCTGTTATGGTCGGAGCGCGAACAGGCGGTGTATTGGACCGACATTCTCGGGCGCCGCGTCAACCGCCTGCGGCTCGCGGACGGCCGCGTCGATAGCTGGGAGATGCCGGGGACGATCGGCTGGATCGTTGAGCGCGAGGACGTGCCCGGTTTCATCGCGGGGCTGGACCGCCGCATCGTCGCGCTGACGCTCGATCCGCTGACGATCGTGCCGCTCGCCGATCCCGATCGAGGCGGCAACCGCATGAACGACGCCACGGCCGACCCGGCCGGGCGGCTGTGGGCCGGTACGATGGCGCTCGACGGCGCGCAGCCGACCGGCGCGCTCTACCGGATCGACCAGCAGGGTACCGTGACGCGGGTCGACGATGGCTATCGTATCGCAAACGGTCCTGCGATCACGCCCGACGGCCGCACGCTCTTCCATACCGACAGCGCGGTGCGCACCGTATACCGCTTCGTCGTGGATGCCGATGGCGGGCTCGGCCCGCGCGAAACCTTCATCGCGTTCGAGGCGGGCTGGGGTGACCCGGACGGCATGACGCTCGACGCCGAGGGCGGGCTGTGGATCGCCTGCTGGGGCGCGGGCTGCGTGACGCGCTTCGCCCCCGACGGGCGGCGCGACCGTTCGATCGCGCTGCCCGCGTCGCAGATCACCAATTGCCTCTTTGCCGGGCCCACGCTCGACCGCATGTTCGTGACTTCGGCATCGGACGGCGTCGACGAGCCACACGGCGGCGCGCTGTTCGAAGTTCATCCCGGCTGTATCGGCACGCCGACCCAACGCTATCGCGGATAAGATCAGAGGAGAGCAATGTGAAACGACAAAATGGTGCGGCACTGGCGGCGGGCGCGCTGGCCCTGGTTCTGGCGAGCCCTGCGGTCGCCGGCGAGGCGAAGCAGAGCAGCTTCGGCACGCTGCCCGACGGCCGCCCCGTCGCCGCGGTGACCTTGACCAATGCGCACGGCGTATCGGCACGCGTGATCGCGCTTGGCGCCGCGCTGCAGTCGATGATCTTGCCCGATCGCAACGGCAAACCGATCGATGTCGCGGTGGGGTACGACACGCTCGAGGGTTATGCCACCAAGCCCGAATTCTTCGGGGCGACGGTCGGTCGTGTCGCCAATCGCATCGCCGGCGGCCGTTTCACCTTCGACGGCCACACCTATCACACGCCGGTCAATAACGGCCCTAATTCGCTGCACGGCGGAACCAAGGGCTTCGACAAGGTGCTGTGGGAGGTCGTCAACGTGAAGAGCGGCCCGACCGCTTCGGTGACGTTGCGCTATGTCAGCCCCGATGGCGACATGGGCTATCCCGGCACGCTGACCACCTTCGCCACTTACGCGCTCGACGAGCGCAATCAGCTGACGATCGAATATCGCGCCACCACCGACAAGCCGACGCTCGTCAACATTTCGAACCACAGCTATTGGAACATGGCCGGCGCGGGCTCGCCCGGCGGCGCGATGGGGCATCTCGTCACGATCCCGGCCGAGCGCTACACGCCGACCGACGCGACGTCGATCCCGACCGGCGCCCTGCCGAGCGTGGCGGGCACGGTGTTCGACTTTCGCACGCCGCATCCGGTCGGCACGCGCGTGCGCGACGGGCGCGATCCGCAGATCGTCTATGGTCGCGGCTATGATCACAATTGGGTGATCGGCACCGCCGTCACGGCGCAACCGCATCTGATGGCCAAGGTGACCGAGCCGCAGTCGGGCCTCGGCTTCGAACTGTGGTCGAACCAGCCGGGGTTGCAATTCTATTCGGGCAATTTCTTCGACGGCACCGTGGTCGGCAAGGGCGGGCAGATCTATCGCATGGGCGATGCGATCGTGATGGAGCCGCAGCTCTTCCCCGACGCGCCCAACCAGCCGAAATTCCCGTCGGCACGGCTGGATCCCGGCCAGACCTATCGCAACGTCATCATCTACAAATTCACCCTCGATGCGAAACGCTGAGGTGCGGGAGGCTATCATGACGAGATTCACCGTACTCCTGTTCGGCACGGCGGCGATCGTCGCCGCGGCGAGCGCCCCCGCGGAGGCGCGCGAGCGCTGGACGCCCCAGCAGGCCAACGGCTGGTACGCCAAGCAGCCCTGGCTGGTCGGCTCCAACTACACCCCCGCCTCGGCGATCAACCAGCTCGAAATGTGGCAGGCCGCCACCTGGGACCCGAAGCGGATCGATGCCGAACTGGCCCTGGCGCAGGGCATCGGCATGAGCACGATGCGCGTGTTCCTGCACGATCAATTGTGGGAGCAGGACCCGGAGGGCTTCAAGCGCCGCATCGAAGAATTCCTGACGATCGCCGCGCGGCACAAGATCAAGCCGCTGTTCGTTTTGTTCGACAGCTGCTGGGATCCCAATCCGGTGCTGGGGCCGCAACATCCGCCGATCCCGGGCGTGCACAATTCGGGTTGGGTCCAGTCGCCGGGCCTGCCAGGGCTGCGCGACCCGGCGCGCTACCCGAAATATCGCGCTTATGTCACGGGCGTAATCGGCGCGTTCGCCAAGGACAACCGCATTCTCGGCTGGGACCTGTGGAACGAGCCCGACAATCCCGCCGATCAATATAAGGGCCAGGAGGGCAAGGAGCCGCTGGTGCGCCACCTGCTGGCGCAAGTGTTCGACTGGGCGCGCGCTGCGGAACCGATCCAGCCCGTAACGAGCGGGGTATGGTGGCACGACGACTGGTCGCCGGGTGCCAAGCTGACTGCGATGGAGAAGCTCCAGCTCGAACAGTCGGACGTCATCACCTTTCACGACTATGGCTGGCCCGAGCAGTTCG
This sequence comes from Sphingomonas sp. PAMC 26617, assembly GCF_000242835.1. Classification (NCBI taxonomy): domain Bacteria; kingdom Pseudomonadati; phylum Pseudomonadota; class Alphaproteobacteria; order Sphingomonadales; family Sphingomonadaceae; genus Sphingomonas; species Sphingomonas sp. PAMC 26617. The sequence goes on along the minus strand of NZ_JH594426.1, from coordinate 94,454 downwards.
AAGGCCGCGTGAAGCAGCTCAAACTTTACGGTCGCCCGGTGCTGTGTACCGAGTTCATGGCGCGCGGCAACGGATCGACCTTCGACGGATCGCTGCCGATCGGCAAGCGCTACAATGTCGCGATGATCAACTGGGGCTTCGTCGATGGCAAGACGCAGACGCGCCTTCCGTGGGACAGCTGGAAGAAGCCCTATACGATGGATGAGCCGACCTTGTGGTTCCATGAGGTGTTTCGCGCCAATGGAACGCCGTATCGCCCGGCGGAAACCGCCTTGATCCGGCGCCTTGCGACCGCGTCGAAGACGGTCGTGCCGACTCAATAAGCGCAAGTCAGCGGACGTCTTGAAAACGGCGTCCGCTGCACCGCCAACTATTGCCGTGGTCTGACAAATATGACTTGTCCTATCGAAGCCGGTTCGATAGGCCTAGACCTCAGCCGAATGGAAAAGTCGGCGAGTCCTTCAGGAGGGGTAGAAATGATTTCGAAATTCGCGGTACTTTCGTCTGTTTCCTTGTTCGCCCTGATCTCCGCGGCACCCGCTTTGGCTCAAGAGCAAGCACCGGCGCCATCTCAAGCCGCTGCGCAGGATGATAGCGCCGCCAGCGACATCGTCGTAACCGGAATCCGCGCCTCGCTCGCCAAGGCGGCTGACATCAAGCGCGATTCCTACAACGTCGTCGATTCGATCGTCGCCGACGACATCGGCAAGCTGCCCGATCGCACCGTCGCCGCCGCGCTCCAGCGCGTCCCTGGCGTGCAGGTCACGGTCGGCGACAATAATGAAATCGTCAATCCGATCATCCGGGGTCTGCCCGACATCCTGACCACGCTCGACGGGCGCGAGATTTTCACCGGGACGGGTCGCGGTTTCAGCTATCAGGATCTGCCAGCGGAGGCGTTGGCGGGTGCCGACGTCTATAAGTCGAATTCGGCCGAACTAATCGAAGGCGGCGTTGCCGGCGTCATCAATCTGCGCCTGCACAAGCCGTTCGACTTCAAGGGCTTCACGCTCGCCGGCAATGCGCGCGCGGTGTATAGCGGCAATGCGCAGGAGGTTAATCCGGTACTCGGCTTGCTCGTTTCGGACCGCTTCGAAACCGGACTCGGCGAGATGGGCCTGCTGGCCGACGTGTCCTATTCACACAACGTGTTCGACCGCCCGGTTGCCTTCAATTGCGATTTCCGCAGCGGCACGCAGGGCCCTCCGGGAGCCGCCGGCGTCATCGCGCCGACGTGCGTTGGCGGCGTTGAGCAGCAGGGCACGTACGAGCGCAAGCAAGCCAACGTGGCCTATCAGTGGAAGGCCGCGCCGGGCCTTGAGATCTATGCCAACGGCCTATACACGCGCTACAGCAACAAGTCGGCAAGTTATTTTCAGATCGACGATGTGTTCAGCGGCACCTCCTTCAGTAATGTACAAAAGACGAACGAGTGCAAGAATTATGCTGTCAACAGCGCGGGTTTCTATGATCCCGCCGGCACGGTTCAGAACCTATGCACCGCCAGTTCATTTACTTCGACCGGGCACGGCGGCTTCACTAGCACGCAAGCGCATTACGATCGAACCTCGGTGTATATTATCTCAGGCGGCGCCAAGTATACGTCGGGCAATCTGAGCCTAAACGCCGACGTTTCGTACCAGCATTCGCAGGTGCGCAACCAGAACTTCATTCTCGACATCTTTAAATCGGGCAACGGCATCACCACCGACGTGGCGACCAACGTCAACGGCGGCACCGTCTACACTGACACGGTCAACGGCCTGGGCGACCCGACGAATTTTGCGCTGTCGCCGCTGAACCAGGACAACATCCGCGATCGCGGCAAGGAGTTTGCCGCAAAGATCGACGGAACCTATCGGGTCGGCAGCATCCTGGACAATATTCAGTTCGGGGCGCGCTATGCCGATCACAGCGCGACGCATCAGCAATCGCTCGGCGGCGTGTGCCCCGTCGGCGTGTGTGGGACGCTCATTGCGAACGTACCGTTCCTTGATTCAAACTTCCTCGTCCACGCGCTGGGTACGCCGACGATCAACAATGGCTTCGGCATCATCGTTCCGAACCAGGACGAACTGCGTGACCCTGCCGTTCAAGACAAACTGCGGGCGCTTTATGGGCTCGGTGCCGGCTTCCCCAATTTCACGCCAGATCGCTCCTTCTCTGCGTCCGAAAAGACTTATTCGGCCTATCTCCAGGCCGCTTACAAGGTCCCGATCGGCGGACCGATCACGCTTGATGGCCAGATCGGCGGGCGATACACGCGGACCGAACGTCAAATCGCAGGTGCGTCGTTCGTGACCCCGGCGTCGACGACGGCGGTGCCCAACCCGGTGCCCGTTTTGACGCCGTTCGGTGCGAGCACCACCGACAACGACTTCCTGCCGAGCGCGAGCGCGCGGTTGCGGTTCGGCGGTGGCCTGCAGGCGCGCGCCACCTACTCGCGCGCGATTGCACGGCCGAGCTTCGGCGATCTCAACCCCGGGCTGAGCTATCTGATCTCGACCAACAGCCTGATCCTGCCAGCCGGGTCGGGCGGCAATCCGGATCTGCGACCGCAAAAGTCGGACAGCTACGACGCCACGCTCGAATATTATTTCTCGCGCAATGGCTTCGTTGCCATCGGTGGCTATTACAAGGACATTAAGGACCGCGTGATCAGCCAGAGCCAGGTTGAGATGATCAACGGATTCAACTATAACATTACCCGCCCGCGCAACGTTGGCGCCGTGACGCTCAAGGGGATCGAGGTCAGCGCGCAGACCTTCTTCGATTTCCTGCCCAGCGCGCTGAACGGCTTCGGGGTCTTCGGCAACTTCACGCTCGCGGACAGCAAGGTTAAGACCGTCGGCGATCCGCTGTTCGGCCAGAACATACAGGGTGTATCGAAGTACAATTACAACATTGGTGGACTGTATGACAAGAAGGGCCTGACCGGCCGGGTCGTCTATACCTATCGGGGGAGCTATTATGACGAGAATTACGGCGGCACCAACGTCCGCCCGGTCGGCCAGTCACTGATCCTCAATCAGGTGCGTCCGAACGGCCGTCTCGATGCCAGCATCGGGTTCGAGTTTCGCAAGGGCGTCACGCTGTCGATCGATGGCACCAACCTGACCCGCGCCAAATATCGCAGCTATTATGGCGATTCGAACCTGCCGCGCGATTATCGCTACGACGATTCATCCTACTCGCTGGGCGTCGCAGTACGTTTCTGAGGTCGCTTCACGATGTCCCTGTCATCCGGTCGATGTGGATCGACCGGATGCCCCTTCGTCGCGGAAGTGGTCAAGAGCGGTTCCGTTTTTCTAGGTTACCTGCCGTTCAGTCGGTGGACGAGCGGACGATCAAGTCCATCACGTCGTCAATGATGCGCAGCATCGCGATGCGTGACGCTTCAGGGTCGCGCGCTTCGATTGCGAAAAGTACCGCTTCGTGCGCTGCGAGATCGGCGGTCCGGCCCTGGATACGGTTGGTAAAGCGGATAGAGGTGCGGAGCGCTGTCGCCACGACATCGCAAAATTGCGCGAAGAACGGATTGGTCGAAGCGCGCAGGATCGCGACGTGAAACGCAATGTCTGCCTCGAGCGTGTCGTCCTCGCCGGTTTCGGCAACGCGCATCCGGTTGAACCCGGCCCGGATCAGCGCCAGCCCGTTCTTGTCGGCAAAGGTCGCGGCGAGCGCCGCGGCGGCAGGCTCAATCGCGACGCGCAATTGATTGAACTCGCGCAGCAATTTGATCGAGAATTTGCGGTCGAGCAGCCAGCGCAGTACGTCGGGGTCGAGGAGGTTCCACGCGCTGTCGGGTTGAACGATGGTGCCTTGCCGCGGTCGCGCGCTGAGCAGGCCCTTGGTCGTCAACATCTTCACCGCCTCGCGTGTGACCGAGCGGCTGACGCCGTGCTGCTTCGACAATTCCGCCTCGGTCGGAAAGGCTTTCTTGGCATAACCACCGGTGACGATGGTCTTGCCCAGATGATCGAGCAGCCCGTACGTCAAATTACGCCCGAGCGAGATCCGGATTTCACCTGGATCGGTAGACATCGCTTGCACTCCCTGCGGTTCGCCTTGTAGGTATCATAGATCATATAAATGGCCCGGCCGCTATGCCATGGTTAGCTGGCGGACCGAATTAGGGGAAGGGTTCGAGATGCAGCTTGCCACAATTGACGTCATCGTCGTCGCGGCTTATTTCATCTGTATCTTCGGACTGGCGCAATATGTCTCACGCGACCGGGTCGGTGCAGGGCCGAAGAACACCACCGATTATTTTCTGGCATCGAAAAGTCTACCGTGGTGGGCGGTCGGCGCATCGCTGATCGCCGCGAACATTTCGGCCGAACAGATTGTCGGCATGTCCGGGTCAGGTTATGCGATCGGCCTGGCGATCGCATCGTATGAGTGGATGGCGGCGCTGACGTTGCTGATTGTCGGCAAATTCTTTCTCCCGATCTTCCTTAAGAACCAGATCTACACCATGCCGCAGTTCCTCGAGCGGCGCTACGGTCCGTCGATCCGCACGCTGATGGCGCTGTTCTGGCTGGCGCTGTACATCTTCGTCAACCTGACCTCGATCATTTGGCTGGGCTCGATCGCGGTAACCAAGGTCGCGGGTATCAACCAGGATCTCGCGCTCGTGCTGCTCGGCACCTTCGCCTTGCTATACCAGATCCGCGGAGGCCTGAAGGCCGTCGCGCTGACCGATATCGTGCAGGTTACCTTGCTGGTGCTCGGCGGCCTGATCATCGCCGCGTTGACACTCGGCAAGCTGGGCGGGGGGGCAGGGCTGATCGCCGGCTTCCATCGTCTGACCGCGGCGATCCCCGACCATTTCCACATGATCCTCAAACGAAGCGACCCGCATTACATGGATCTCCCCGGCCTCTCGGTGCTGATCGGCGGGATGTGGATCGCCAATCTCAGCTATTGGGGGTTCAACCAATATATCATCCAGCGCGCGCTGGCGGCCAAGAGCATCGGCGAGGCGCAGAAGGGCATCATCTTCGCGGCGTTCTTGAAGCTGCTGATGCCGCTCGTCATCGTCCTACCGGGCATCGCCGCGGTGGTGCTGACGCCCGGCCTGGCAAAACCCGACGAAGCCTATCCGACGATGATGCGGCTGTTGCCGAGCGGTCTGCTTGGGCTGGTCTTTGCGGCACTGATCGCCGCGATCGTCGCGTCGACTGCGTCAAAGATCAATTCGATCGCGACCATCTTCACGCTAGATCTTTACGCCAAGCGGCGCGGCGGGGTCGATCGCGGCGAGGCGCAGGAGCGACACCTCGTCTTCGTTGGCCGGGCGGCGGCGGTGGTCGCAATCCTGTTGGCGATCGTCACTGCGCGGCCGCTGGTCGGCAGTTCGGAACAGGCATTCCAGTTCATCCAGGAATTCACCGGCTTCTTTACCCCAGGAATAACTGTGATCTTCCTGCTCGGCCTGTTCTGGAAGCGCGCCAACGAAGCCGGTGCGCTCACCGCCGCGGCGGCATCGGTGATCCTGTCCTGGGCGTTCAAGACGCTGCTGCCGACCTTGCCCTTCATGAACCGGATGGGGCTGGTGTTCCTCATCGCGCTCGGTCTGGCGGTGATCGTCTCGCTCATCACGCGGCCGCGCGGCGCGACCGATACGATCGACACAAAGTCGGTCAGCTACGCGACCGAACCGTCGTTCAACGTCGGCGCGATCGGCGTGTTGCTGATCCTCGTCGCTTTGTACGGGACGTGGTGGTGAGCACACCCGCCTTTATCGCGATCGACTGGGGCACGACCAATCGGCGGGCATATCCGATCGACGCCGCGGGCGGCGTGATCGAAACGCTGCGCGACGACCAGGGCGTGCTGAGCATGGCGCAGGCTTCGTTCGCGCCCGCGGTCGCGGGACTTCGCGCGCGCTTTGGCGACGTGCCGGTGATCTGCGCGGGCATGGTCGGATCGACGCGCGGCTGGGCCGAAGTGCCGTATCGGTCTTGCCCGGCCGGGATCGAGGATCTGGTGGACGGGATATTTTGGGTCGAGCCCGGCAGGACCGCGATCGTGCCCGGTGTCGCGATCCGCAACGCGCGCAGCGACGTTATGCGCGGCGAGGAAGTGCAACTCCTGGGTGCCGTCGCCGCCGGAATGGCGCCTGCCGATGCGACGCTGTGTCAACCGGGCACGCATTGCAAATGGGCGCGGATGGAGGCCGGCCGCATCGCCGGCTTCCGCACCGCGATGACCGGCGAGATGTTCGCGCTGCTCCGCAATCAGAGCGTGTTGAGCGAATTTCTGAAAGGGAAGGTGATCGACGGGGCGGCCTTCCGGGACGGCCTGGCGCTCGCGAGCGAAGGCCATCTCTTGTCGGACCTGTTCGGCGAGCGTGCCGCCGCCGTGCTCGGATTGCGCGACCCGAGCGAAATTGCCTCGCGGGTCAGCGGTCTGCTGATCGGCACGGATGTGAACGAACAGGCGATCGCCATAAGGGAACCGGTCCATATCTTGGCCGATCCAGCGCTTGGATCGCTCTACGCCGCCGCGGTGGTGCAAGCTGGAGGGGCGCCGATCCTGCTCGACAGCCACCGTGCGTTTCTCGCTGGCATCACTGCAATCTGGGACAAAATCGATGACCGCTGACCCGCTCTTGACTGCGGCGCTGACGCACTGCCCGCTCGTGGCGATCCTCCGGGGTATCAAACCCCACGAGGTCGAGGGCATTGTCGAGGCAGTGCTCGCGGCCGGGATCGGCATCGTCGAAGTGCCCCTGAATTCGCCCGAGCCGTTCGAGAGCATTACGCGGTTGGTGAAGCGCTTCGGCGGCGAGGCGTTGATCGGCGCAGGCACGGTGCTTTCGCCCGACGATGCCCGGCGTGTTGGCGAAACCGGCGCAAGGCTGGTGATCTCGCCGAATGTCGATGTGACCGTTATCGCCGAAACCGTGCGGCTCGGCCTGGTGTCCTTGCCGGGCTATTTCACGCCGAGCGAAGCGTTTGCCGCAATCAACGCGGGCGCATCGGGCCTCAAACTGTTTCCGGCGGAGGCCGCGTCGCCGAAGATTCTGAATGCCCAGCGCGCGGTCATTCCGCGGACGTGTCCGATCCTCGCAGTCGGCGGCATCACGTCTGCGACGATGGAAGACTGGCACCACGCATGCGAGGGTTTCGGACTGGGTTCGGCCCTGTACAAGGCCGGGATGGATGCCGCGCAGGTCGGGCGCAATGCGGCGGCATTCGTGTCAGCGGCGAAGGCTTGCGCTGCGCGATCGGCGGAGCGCGGCTGATCGACGGCAGCCGGGGCGATGGCGCCATCATGCGGTCCGCCGATAATAGAGCGTATAGGCATGCAAACTGTGGCCGCTGCCGAAGCGCGATGCCGTCGATATTAGCTCTAGTCCATTGAGCGCAGCACTGCCGGTCGCGCGCTGCAATGCATCCCATGCGCGCGCCAGCGTTTCCGGCGGCGCACCGGCGGCGGCAACGCCCGTCGCCTCGCATATGCTGGCGCCACACAGCACGTCCAGCGGCGCATCCCGCCCGACATCGGCGACGCTCGCGATTCGATCCTTGATCGCAACTTCGGCGCGGCTCGCCCAGAGCGGGTCGCGGCGTTCCTGGCGCACCAGCGCGTAGAGCTGACGCGGGTCCTGCGCGCTCGCATCCGTGGCGATGCAGTCGCGCTCGATGGGGGGCGCGCTGCTGCGTCGGCGCTAGGCGCGCGCAGGACTGGCGGGCGAGAATCGCCTCGGACGATGATGATTTCGGCACCCCGACCCTTCGTCGGTCGAGCGCCCGGCCAGAGCATCGCCGCGACACACAGGCAGCCGACAATCAGACCCGCAATGATACCCGCTCTCATCCTATCCCTCCGCCTCGGGGCAGCAATCGCGCCGGACGACGAATATCGCCCGGCCCGATCGTTCAGTTCGCCGAACCGCGTCCAAAATACATCAGGCAGTGGCTGGTCTGTACGCGACTGGCCATCTCCAGCACGCTGGCGCCGTTCGACACCGACAAGAGCGGCGAAGAGTAATTAGGGCAGTAATTGTCATAAGCGCCGGGGACAGAAACGGGCGCGGTGATCGTCGTCCACGGCCCGGTGACGCTTCCGCTCGCGCTCTTGAAAATAATCGACCCGTTGGCCGCAGCGACCGAGCCGTCGCCGTTCATCAGCACTTGCCCGACCACCATGATCGCGCCGTTGGGCATCACGGTGTTGGTGGGGGCGTGTGCGAAATAGCGCCCGTCGGCAAGGCGAATGGCCGAACCGACATTGTGCGCATCGCCCCAATCCCACCCGTCGGTGGAGGTTTTGTAGAAGACCGTACAGGCGGCGGGGCCACACAATTCGAAAGTCATGATCCGCGACCCGCCGGCGAGTTTGGACACCACCGCCATTCGGTCCAAGTCGCAACAGAGTCGGCAGCAAGATCTGGTCCGGAGTCTGCGCCCGACACAGCGCCGGGCGGCTTGCTTCTATCCAGTTCGTCGAAAGTGATGTGCCGCAAACATATGACGTCGTCCGTCACGGTCGTTCTTGCGGAACCCAGTCGTCTCGATTTTCAGGTGATGAGCTCACTGTCCTATCTGACCTTCGGCGATAAAGCAGACGCCGTTGCCCTGCTCGTCGTTTGAGACATCTGCATCCCGCCGCTATCTCGAAGGCAGAGCTGCTCCTCGCGTTCGGCAGCTTTGCCTGCGCACCTGCAATCTAGCCGAGCAACTCCTCAAAACGGTGGGCTCGTTCTCTACCTTCTCGCGGCATTTAACGACCGCAATGACGTGCCTCGAAACCACAGTGACACTAGATGAATCAGCGGTCACTTTCGGGAACCGGCGAGGGGGCCTCGAGTGTCCAGGATTGGGTCATCGCCGCATTTCACTATCGAGCTGCCTCAGGCGTTGAAGCCCGCCAGATACGGGTGTGCAACCACGCGCAGAGCGTTGCGTGCACTGATGTCGGTATTGCCGACTAAACGACTGCCCGCTACGGTGCGGTACAGCGCGACACATTGATCGATCCTGGCGACACGGGCACCGGCTGCGGCTGCGCGGGTATAGAAATCCCAGTCGTTGCAATTGTGGAAGCTGGGGTCAAAACCGCCGATGCGGTCGACGATGGCCCGGGAAACGATCGACCAGCTCGGACCTACTACTCCGCCGCTGGCAAGACCACGGCGGATGCAGTCTCCATCCCACCCACATTCCGGGGCGTCGGGTGCCTCGTGCCCCTCGACACGTGCAAAATGTCCGACGACGATCTCGAACGCACCATGCCCGGTGCTGTCGAGCAACGCCCGTGCAGCGCCGCGCCAGGCAGCCAGACGTCGTCACTGTCGAGGAAAGCGATCCAGGGGGCGCGCGAAAGCCCCGCGCCGGTGTTTCGCGCCTAGGACGCGCCGATATTGCGCGGCAGAACGACCGCCTCCACCGCGTCGTGCGTCGCCGCAAGCACGCGGATGACGGTGGCGCTGTCATCGGACGAGCCATCATCGACGATGATTACGCGCTGTGGCGCTGGGTCCTGTGCGAGGACGCTGTCGACTGCATCGGTTACGACATGCGCGCGATTGTAGCAGGGAATGACGACGTCGTACGTCGAGCGCGCAGCGTGGAGGAGCGGGGCAGGGTCCATTCCCGTTCCTCTGCCAGCTTTGTGCGGGTGATCAAGCGGCCTTCTGTTTTCGACCCGCCCGATCCGCCCGTCAACATCGGCTTGGGAAAGCTTATCGAAACCTACCGGTCCGAATTTTTACCCCGGTATAAAGATAGCGTCCGACCGCGGAGATCGGCTGGTTGATCGCATTGCCCGGATCGGGCCTCTGGTCGGTCAGGTTCTGTACGCCGGCATAGATCGAATAGGCGCGGCCGACGTCGAGCGCGATCTGGAGATCGTGTTGCCACAATTCGCTGTAGCGCAGCTGCGCCGCCGGCGCGTAGTTGGGGTCATTGTCGGTGGTCAGCTTGTCGACTGTCCGGGTCGCGTCCGCCCAGCGCAAATTGTAGCCGATCGTGAGGCCGCCCCGCGTCCAGCTAGGCGACAGGTTGAAATTAAACTTCGGCGCGCCGGGCTGATCGACATTGTCGGTGGCCGCTGCACCCGGCGTCCCGACGAACTCGAGCCGGTCGAGATAACCGCCGACCAACCGGAAATCGAAGGTTCCGAGCTTGCCTGCCCGAATGACATAATCGATGTTCAAATCGGCGCCTGCGGTGCGGAAGCGCGAGACGTTCTGCGGCTGGACCGCATAGCCGCTGATGATGCCGGTCCCTTGCGTGCGCGTGATGGCGGCGCAGAACGGATTGGCGACCGAGGGTTGATCGACGCACAGCGACGCGAGCTGCGAGGGGGCCGGCGTGCTGATCGCGCCGCGCAGGTCGATATCGTACCAGTCGAGCGACGCGGTCAGCCCGCGCAGGAACCGTGGGCGCAGCACGACGCCCGCGGTCCAGGTTCGCGCCGTCTCGGCCTTGAGCGCCGGGTTGCCCGCGCGCGTGCCCACGACGTTGCTCGCGGTCTGTAGCGCCGGCGAGATCGCCGCGCCGACCGCCGACAGGACGGCCGCGCAATTGGCAGCGCGATATTGCGTCCCGTGGCCCAGCTCATTGGGCGCGCAAGGATCGATGAAGAAGTTCGAATCTCCGCTGAGCGGCTGGAACAATTCTGCGATGTTGGGCGCCCGCACCGACTCGCCGTAGGAGCCACGGAAGCTGATGTCGCGGACCGGCGCATAGACCCCGTTGACCTGCCAGGTGGTCGTGTCGCCGATCGTCGAATAGTTCGAGAAGCGGTAGGCCGCGCCGACCGACAGAGTCTCGGCAAGACGCTGGCCCTTGAAGATCGGCGCGTTCAGCTCGCCGAACGCCTCCTTCACGTCGAACCTGCCGCCCGACGGGACGACCAGCGTCGGTTCGGTGAAGGCGACGAAGCGGTTGTTGATAAGATTGTCGCTCGGTTCGAACGCGCTCGTCTCGCGGCGATATTCCCCGCCGACCGAGAATTGCACCGGCCCACCGGGCAAGGCGAAGAACGCACCGAAATCGCCGCTGATCGACGCGTTGGCGACCTGCTGCGTGATCCGCGCGAAGCTGGTGTCGTCGACCTGGAAATAGCGTAGCGCCGCCGGGCTGATCGGCCCCGCACCGAACAGGCTGACCGGAACGCAGGCGGGGTTGCCGCCGGTCAGGTTGGTGCGGCAGACCGGCTGGCCGGTGGCAGGGCTGGTGACGACGTCGAGCGCATTCGTATAATTCGCGGCAAGCAGGTTGTTGAGCTTGGTGATGTCAACGTCGGTGCGGCCATATTCGAAATAGGCGTCATACGTCGCATGGTTACTGATCCGGCCGGTAACGTCGAACACGCCACGATAGGTGCGACGCAGGTCGGTCTCGCCATGGCGGCCATAATCGATATTGTCGCGCGTTACCGCGACCTGCGTCTGTCCTGCGGCCAGCGCCGCGGCGCGGATCGACTGGGGTATGAACGGATTGTCGAGCGTGATCGGCGCGCCATAGGTGCCGATGTAATAATCGAAGCTCGTCGCCTTGGTCTGCGCGAACTTGGCCTCGACCGAGAGCTTGAGCGCGTCCGAGACGTCGTAATGGCCAAGCAGATTGACGTCGTGCCGCTCGATCCGCGGCGCGAGGTCACCCGAATAGAAGCCGGCGACGGGCGTATCGTCGCCCCCGGTCGAATAATAGGCGGCCGGCGAGCCGTGCTGATAGGGCTGGCCGAGCCCGTTGAAATTGGGCGTGCCGCTGCCCGTTGCATCGACCGCGCCAATCGGCGATTCGTTGGGATAGCGCAGGTTGCCGACCAGGATGTTGTGCGGCGCCGCCGGGTTGGTCGCCGCGGCGTCGTTGGGGATGAGATACTGCCGCTGGTCCGCCCGCAGGTAGGACCGATCGTCGTTCTCGAGCCGGTCATCCGCGTTATATTCGTAGGCCAGCGTCAGATTGCCTCGGCCGCCCGCGAAACTGTGCCCGGCCGCAATCGAGGCAAAGCGGTTGCCGGCGTCGCCGCGCGACGAGATGCCGAGCTGTCCGCGCGCCGCGATTCCGTCGAAATCGCGTTTGAGGATGAAATTGACGACGCCCGAGACGCCGTCCGCGCCGTAAACCGCCGACGCCCCGCCGGTCAGCACGTCGACCCGCTCGATCAGATCGGTCGGGATGCTGTTGATGTCGACCGCGGCGCTGTTGGCCTCCCCCGCGACATGGCGACGGCCGTTGACGAGGACCAGCGTCCGGTTGGTGCCGAGGTTGCGCAAATTGAGTTCGTTCAGCCCCGCCGCGCCGAACGGGTTGGAATAGACCGCATTGCCCCCCGAGGTCTGCGTGGAATCGCGCGAGCCCGTCAGCGCGGGGACGCGCTGGAGGAAATTGGTGATGTTGGTGTTGCCCGACTGCTGGATCGCGGCGGCGGTGAACGCGGTGATCGGGTTGGGCGCGGCGAATTCGGCGCGCGCGATGCGCGAGCCGGTCACCACGATGTCGGTGCCTTCCGCCGCGTTCGGCGCAACGGGTGTGGAAGCCGGCGGTTGCTGGTCGCTCGCGGAACCGTTCGATGCGGCGTTTGGCGGCGTAGGAGCGGGGACAGTTTGCGCTTCAGCGCCTGCGGTTCCGAGGCACAAGGCGGTGCCGGTCAACAAACAGCGGCGATACACAGCCAGCAACATAAGACACCCCTCTTACACACGGTTCCTGCCACCCGGCGATACACCCGAGATGGCGTCGGCTCGCCTTTATGGTCTTGCCGCCGCCCCGCCTCTTGCGGACATTACCGGATCGGGGGAATGATCCGAATCAATATTTTTAGATCGTTTCCTGTTGGTGAGCCGTGAAACCGGGGATACCCTGTCGGGAAGGACATACCGGGAACGCGATATACCGAGCTTCGACACGCCCGTTGCACGCCGCACGCTGCTCGCGCTGGGCGCCGGTCTTGCGCTCGGCGGATGCGGCGCGTCCGGTCAAGGTCTGCGATGGTGGGCGATCGGTACGCTCGGCGAGAACGCGCCCGAGCTACTCCCGGCGTTTCGCGCGGCGACCGGCATCGCGGTCGCGGTGCAGGCGCTGCCATGGACCGGCGCGCATGAAAAGCTGCTCACCGGGTTCGCCGGCAATTCGCTGCCCGACGTGATGATGCTCAACAGCGCGTGGCTGCCGGAGTTGACCCTGATCGGCGCGGTCGCGCCGCCCGCGGTTCGCTCGCCACTGCTCGCCGATCAGGTCGCGGGCGCAGTCGCGTCGGTCGAGGTCGCTGGGCGGGCGATGGCGGTGCCGTGGACGGCTGACAGCTGGGTGCAATTCTATCGCCGCGATCTGCTTGCGGCGGCGGGCTATGCGGCCCCGCCGCTTGCCTGGAGCGAATGGATGCAGATGGCACGGGCAATCAAGCGCCGTCAGCCCGACCGCTTCGCGACGCTGCACTTGCTCGACTGGCCCGAACCGTTGTTCGCCTTTGCCGCGCAGCAGGGGGTTCCGTTCCTGCGCGATCACGCGACGCGCGGTAATTTCTCGTCCGACGGCTTCCGCACCGCGCTCGGCTTCTACAAGGGGATCTTCGACGAACGCCTTGCCCCGGTGACGACCGGGGCCGAGGCAGGCGATACCTATGTCGCCTGGCGCCATGGCCGGTTCGCAATCCTGCCGTCGAACGCGACGTCGATCGGCGATCTGCGGCGTCGCACGGCGCTGCTGCCGCGCGATCTGTGGGATGTCGCGCTGACCCCGGGGCCGCGCGGGGCCGGGGTCGCAATGGCACGCGGCACCAGCCTCGCCGTCAGCCACGCCGCACGCGACCCTGCCGCTGCATGGGCGCTGGTCCGCTACCTGTCAGATCCCGCGACCCAGCGTCGCGTCTACGCCATCACCGGCGATCTGCCGACGCGACGGAGCGCGTGGCGGGCACCGGACCTGCGCGGCGAGTCGGTGTCGGCCACCTTCGCGACCCAGATCGCGCACAGCGTCGCACCGCCGGCCGTTCCCGAATGGGAACGGATCGTCGCCGAAGTCCAGCTCGTTGCCGAACACATGGTGCGTGGCGACTATGGCGTCGATGCTGCCACGGTCGAAATGGACAAACGGGTCGATCGCATTCTCGAAAAGCGCCGCTGGCTGGCGGAGCGGGGCCGCGCGGCATGACCCGTCAGTCGCGCGCGGGGCTTGGCTTCGTTCTCCCTGTGATGATCGCCACTGTGCTCGTGCTGGTGATCCCGACGATCGGGGCGGCACTGCTGAGCGTCACCGATTTCGATATCTATGCGCTTGCCGATGTCGCCAACCTGCGGTTCGTCGGGGCCGGCAACTATGCCGAATTGCTCCGGATGCCGTTGTTCTGGCGGGCCGTCGGGAACACCGCCATGTTCACCGCGATCGGTGTTCCCGCCGCGATCGCCACGTCGCTCGGTGTGGCGTTGCTGATCAGTTCGGCGACAGTGCGGTGGAAACCGGTCTGGCGCGTGCTGCTGTTCGCGCCCTACGTCACGACGCTGGTCGCAACCGCGGTGGTCTGGCGCTACCTGTTCGATCTGCACAACGGACTGCTGAATTACGTGTTGTCCCGGATCGGTGTCGCGCCGGTGGACTGGCTGGGGGATCCGCGGACGAGCATTCCTGCGACGCTGATCTTCATCGTGTGGAAGGCGTTCGGCTATAACATGCTCGTCTTCATCGCCGCGCTGTCGACCGTGCCGCAGGAACTGGCCGAGGCGGCGCGGCTCGACGGCGCGGGGGCGTGGGCGCGCTTCCGGCATGTCACGCTCCCCGCGATCGGTCCGGCGTTGCTGCTCGCAGCGGTGCTGAGCGTCGCCAATTTCATCCAGATCTTCACCGAACCCTATGTGATGACGCATGGCGGCCCGGCACAAAGCACGGTGACCGTCTTGTATTTCATGTTCGATCAGGGCTTTACCTGGTGGAACCTGGGCATGGCCTCGGCCGTCGCGATGATCGTGTTCGTCGTCATCCTGCTGGTGACGGCGGTGCAGGCGCGAGTGGGGAAGCGCAACGAATGGTGGTGAATGCCGGCAGCCTGTTGCGCACTGCGCTTGTCGCCCTGCTTGCGCTGGTCGCCGTGCTGCCGCTGCTGTGGATGGTCAACGTCTCGCTGATGGCACCGGGCACCGCCGCGACCTTTCCGCCGCCGTTCTGGCCGGCCCGTCCGACACTCGCCAATTATCGCGAGCTGTTGCTGCCGCACCCCGGCGGCCTGACCAGCTACCATATCCTGCCCGCGCTGGGGAACAGCGTCGTCCTCGCGTCGCTCACCACGGTGCTGAGCCTCCTGCTGTGCGTGCCAGCCGGCTATGCCTTCGCCAAGCTGCATTTCTGGGGCCGCGCGCGCATGCTCCAGGCCTTGCTCGCGCTCGCCGTCGTGCCGGCGCAGGTCGCGATGCTGCCGCTTTTTCTGATGCTCAAGTCGGCCGGATTGGTAAACACCTATGCCGGGGTGCTCGCGCCGTGGCTGGCGGGCGTTTACGGGGTGCTGTTCATCCGCCAGGCAACGCTCGCAATCCCCGACGAAATGCTCGACGCGGCGCGGATCGACGGCGCGAGCGAAGCGCGCATCTTCCTGAGCGTGGTGCTGCCGCTGTTACGCCCGGTGGTCGTGACGCTGGCACTATTCGCGTTCCTCGCTAGCTGGAGCGATTTTCTGTGGCCGCTGATCGCGATCACCGATCAGCAGCATTACACGCTTCCCGTCGCGCTGGCGGCAATCAGCCGCGAACATGGCGGGGATACCGAACTGATGATGGCGGGGGCCGTGGTGACCACGCTTCCGGTTCTGCTGCTGTTCCTCGCCTTGCAGCGCTATTATTTTACCGGAATCCTCGGCGGCAGCATCAAGGGGTGATCGTGTGCGGTCGGGCGTAGACAGTACCGTCGCCGTCGAACAGGAGCGCGTCCGAAGCGGCGATCGCGAAGCGGAGCGTCTCGCCGAGTACGACGTGGCGGTCGTGCGGCAATTGCGCGACCAGATGCGCCGTATCGCCACCGTGTCCGAGATGCGCGAACGACAATGGCCCCAACCGCTCGAACAGCTCGACCTGCCCCCCGAACACGCCGTGCGGGTCGGGATGGAGATGCTCGGGCCGGACGCCGAGCGTGGCGGGGGCATCGACCGTCGTTTGCGGGACCACGGCATCGATCCGGCAGATCCCGCCATCCGGGAGCGCGACGGTCACGACGGTCGGCTCTGCGCGCACGATCCGCACGGGCAGCAGATTGATCGCCGGTGAGCCGATCGCGGCGGCGACGCGGATCGTGGCGGGCGCGCGATACAGGTCGAGCGGTGCACCGACCTGCTCGATGCGGCCCTGCGCCATCACGACGATCCGGTTGGCAAGCGTCATCGCCTCGACCTGATCGTGCGTCACGTAGATCATCGTCGCACCGAGGCGCTGGTGCAGCCGCGCAATCTCGTGGCGCATCCGGACCCGCAACGCGGTATCGAGATTGGACAGCGGCTCGTCGAGCAGCAGGACCGCGGGATCGCGAACGATCGCGCGGGCGATCGACACGCGTTGCCGCTGTCCCCCGGAAAGCGCGCTGGGACGTCGATCGAGCAACGCCTCAAGTTCGAGCGTCGCGGCAACGGCGGCGACCTTCTCGACAATCACCTGTTTTGGCAGTTTCGCCATGCGCAAGGGAAAGGCGATGTTCTGCGCGACGGAAAGATGCGGGTAGAGCGCATAGGACTGGAACACCATGGCGATGCCGCGATCCGCTGGCTCTACCGCGGTGACGTCGCGGCCGCCGATTTCGATCCGGCCGGCGCTCGGCGTTTCCAGCCCCGCGATCAGCCGCAACAGCGTCGACTTGCCGCACCCCGATGGACCGATGATGACGATGAACTCGCCCGACGCGACCGAGAGATCTGTCGGATGCAGCGCGTCTGCCGCACCGAAGGTCTTGGAAAGATGCTCGACGACGACGCTGCTCATCGGCATGACCGTAACCGTGGTCCCACGCCGGTCAACTCACGACGCGTTCTCAGGTCGGATGTGCGATGTGATGCCGCTTCGCCAATGGCCGACAAGCGGACGCAACCGACGGCACCAAGCGATCGGGACGGAAACACTGACGAGCGGTTTAGGAAGCTCGAGGTCTCTAAAAACGCATCATCCAGAAGCATGAACCTCAGCAAATGTTCGAAGGCGGGCAGCGGGTGAGGCGCCGCGAACGTCGCATTGTAGGTTAATTCAGCGACAGGTCAGCGCGGCGGGCTACGCCGTTTGCAGTCGCCATCTGTTAGGCCAACACGAACCAGTACCCTTGCATTTCCATGCACAATCGCGCGACATGAGAGAGGTGATATTTTCGACCATACTGCGTTTGCATCTCACTTATTTTTGGCAGCACCGGCGTGTCCTGAATCTACGTGCGCCAAAGCGCTTCACCGAATGGGTGCAGCATCGCAAGCTCCACGATCGCGATCCACGGCTGCCCGGCTTGGTGGACAAGGTCGAGGTGAAAACGGCAGTCGCTGCCGTGCTGGGTTCCGATTGGGTGATACCCACGCTGTGGCAGGGGCACATGTTGCCTCTTCGACCGCCCGCGCCGCTGCCGCTTGTCGTCAAGGCGCGGCATGGCTGCGGTCATGTGGTATTTGTACGTACGCAGGCTGACTGGGTCACGGCGCGTTCGAAGGCGGCTCAATGGGTTGTCATGCGCTATGGCCGCTGGTTGGACGAGTGGGCCTATGGAAGCGTTCCTTCGGGCCTGCTGATCGAGCGCTATCTTGGACAGGGATATAAGCTGCCTGTCGACTATAAACTATTCGTATTCGGCGGCTGCGTAGCGTTCGTACAGGTCCACCTGGACCGAGCGACCGCACACCGATGGATTGTCATGGATCGCAACTGGGTCCGTGCCTCGGCGCCGACATGCGACCTCGATCCCGCACGCCCAGTCTCGCTCGATCAGATGATCATCGGAGCCGAGCGGCTTGCGCGCGACTATTCCTTTCTTCGGATCGACTGCTACGAAGTCGCTGAGAAACCTCTCTTTGGCGAGGTCACCGTTTATCCAGGCTCCGGGCTTCTGCCCATCGTGCCAGCGTCACTGGATCGACAAATGGGCGATCTCTGGCGGCAGGCTAGAGCAGGGCAGGGGTACGGCTGAACGGGCGTTCGCTACCTGGGGCGATTTGGAGTGCTAAAACGCCCTGATGTCGGCAAGCCGACCCGGGAAGCAGGTCTGATCCTGTCCCCCGGCCTCTTGCCAGTCTGGCGGGCTCGCCTCAGCGCTGCAGCGTCATGAACGCAATGATGCCTGCGCTCGCGGCGAAGGCGGCTGCCACGATGGCGGCGATGTGAAAGCCGCTTGCAATCTCGGCGGCAGGAACGGCGATTACCGCACCTGCTAGCGCCGTCGCGATCAGACCGCCGGTCCGGGCTATGGCGCTGTTGAAGCCCGAGGCGGTGCCGGTGTGGCGATCGTCAACCGACGAGAGGACTGCGGTGGTAAGCGGTGCCACGGCACCGGCCATGCCAAGTGCGATGACCGCTATTCCCGGCAGAACGCTGGTCCAGTAGCTAGCCTGGGGGTCAGCACGGACGAGCAGCGCGAACCCTGCGGCGGTCAGGATGGGGCCGATCGTCAGCGGCCAACGCGGGCCGATCCGCTCGCTTAGCCGCCCGGCGATCCGCGACACGGTGCCGATCACGATCGAGAATGGCAGCAGCGCCAGCCCAGCCTGCGTTGGGCTGTATCCCCCGCCGACTATGAGTAGATAGGGCAATAGCACGAGCAGGCCGCCCAGCGCTCCGTAGAGCATCAACGTCAGAAGTGTCAGGCCAACGAACGGTCGTGACGCGAACAAAGCCAGTGGCATCATTGCCCGCTCACCGCGCCGCCGCTCGTTCCAGACGAAAAGAAGGAGTAGGGCGATGCCACCGCCGAGGCCGCCCAACGTCTCCCGCGAGGCGGCGTGGCGGCTGGACCAGAGTGTCAATGCCCAGGTCAGACTGCCCAGCGCAGCGGTCGCAAGTAGCGCGCCAGGCCAGTCCAGTGGATGCTGCTCCGCCTCACTTTCGCTGACATACCGCCACGCGACGAGGATCGCAGCGACGGCGACCGGCAGGTTCAGGTAGAAGATCGCGCGCCAACCCACGGCATCGACTAGCCAGCCGCCCAGCGGCGGACCGACGGCACTGGCTATGGCGCCCGCTGCTGCCCAGGTGCCCACCGCACGTCCCCGCGTTTCACCTTCGAACGAACTGCCCAGGATGCCGAGGCTGCTTGGCATCAAGATCGCAGCACCGATCCCTTGCAACGCCCGCGATGCGAGCAGGACCCCAAGGTCGGGGGCAAGCGCGCAGCCGATGGAGGCAATCGCGAACACGACGATTCCGGCGATCAGCATTCGTCGGCGTCCGAAATGATCGCCGGACGCGCCGCCGAATAGCAGCAGGGCGGACAGGGGCAGCAGATAGGCGTTGATGATCCACGGCAGGTTGTCGGCGTCGCTGCTCAGATCCTTGCCGATTGCATGAAGCGCGACGTTGGTCACGGAGCCGTCGATGAAGGCGAGACTAGAAGCGAGCATCGTCGCCGTGATCGTCCAGCCGGGATGGGTGACCGATCCGGCGCTGCGCCGTTCTGTCCGGCTGCGATCACAGGCCGCCGACAGCAACGGATTCATGCCGCAATGCGCCGACGGAAGCATTGCACTTCATGATCATCAACAAGCCCGCACGCCTGCATCCAGGCATAGACGATAACCGGACCGACGAACTTGAACCCGCGTTCTTTCAGCGCTGCTGACAACGCCTCGGACTCCGCCGATCGGGTAAGCCCAGTTAGGCCGTCGCCAATGATCGGCGCGCCGCCGACGAACTTCCAGACGAATGCCGAAAAATTCTCGTTCCGCGCCTGCATCGCGAGCAAGGCGTGGGCATTGCCGATCGTCGCCTGGATGTTGGCACGCGAGCGCACGATACCTGTGTCACCGAGTAGTCGGGTGACATCGTTCTCGCCGAAGCGCGCTATCCTCTCGGGATCGAATCCCGCAAAACCGGCCCGGAATGCGGCGTGCTTGCGCAAGATGGTGATCCAGGCGAGCCCGGCCTGGAAGCCGTCGAGCATGAGCTTTTCCCGCAGAGCTCGACCATCGTGCTCGGGTAAGCCCCATTCGGTGTCGTGATAAGCGGCGAGCAGAGGGTGAGATTGCGCCCAGCGGCAGCGCGGCGGACGCGGTTCTGTCACATCTAGATCCGGACGGTTAGAGTGTAGCTGATCATGCCCAGGAAGGGATGCCTGGATCACCAACGCATGTCGATACTTTGTAGCGAAGTCGCCGATTGCTCACATGAACAAGCGTCTGAGAGCGGGGCTGGTACGAGCACTTTCGGGGGGCACTTTGCCAGTCGTCGCGGAACCAGCGATCCGATTCACTAAAGAATGCTAGGTCGACGTTCGGCACCTGACGTTAGCCACCCAGCCGCCCTTCCACCTGATTCCCGCAACGTTGCTGCAACGGGCGCGAGGGATCGCGGTTTAGGTCCGCCTCGGATAATTTTTTGGTCGGTTCGGTGATCACATCGAACCGTTCGGACCCGCACTGCGGCTAACTATCGAGATCCGCAGAGGTCAGCAGGATGGGTGGTTCTCCACCGAGCCGTTTGACGAACTCACGCTGCGCGATCCTGTGGATGTCGCTCTCGAACTCAACAAACACCTCGATCGCGGTCTCTGTATCGATTGCACCAAGCTCGGGATTGAGCAGTTCCGCCAGGGCGTCGGCGGTGATCAGGAAATCTACCTCACCAAGGTCGGTCGTGCCCAAGAACTTGATGCTGTCGCGCTCGGCGATCCACTCGTGGTTGCCCATCTCGAAGCGGACGCTGGATCTGGCCATTTATTCAGTCCTTCGATCGCGTGGCCAATCCCGGCAGGCGTTCCGCCAGCACACCGATACCTTCGCTACTGAACGTTTCGATCGATACGCCGTCGATTTGTATAGCGCGTTCGACCGTAAGTGTCGCAGCGGCCTTATGT
The DNA here is from genome assembly GCF_000242835.1 of Sphingomonas sp. PAMC 26617. Classification (NCBI taxonomy): domain Bacteria; kingdom Pseudomonadati; phylum Pseudomonadota; class Alphaproteobacteria; order Sphingomonadales; family Sphingomonadaceae; genus Sphingomonas; species Sphingomonas sp. PAMC 26617. The sequence goes on along the minus strand of NZ_JH594426.1, from coordinate 73,482 downwards.
TGAAAGTCAAGATCGATCCAAGTGCGTACTGCGCCCTCAAGGCTGGTAACCTCGGCCAAGTCAGTGTCGCCTCTCGGTACGTTTTCCAATGCCGCGCTCATGCGCCAATCAATGTAGGGGGTCTTTGTGTCTTTGCCCCAGGTTGCTTCGGTCATGACATCTCACTGTTCGATGGGCAGCTCAGCTCGCTAAATTGGGTGTGACGCATTCTAAACACGTAGGGAAGGGTAGCTAACGCAGATCTCGCGGCTGGACATCCCACGTGACATTAATATCCAGGACCGATCCAGATCCGTCCGGTTGGACGCGGAAGCTTGCGAACCCGATCAGGAAGAGGGGGACTAAACTCCTGGTCGAGCGCGTCGAGCGAGAAGTGAAGTTGATTGACGCGACAGTGCGGCAGGGGAAGGGGAGACGCCTCGAGCATGAGCATAACGAGGATCGGCATCTATTTTCTCCAGCAGGCGATTCTTATCGGCCAGCTCAGTTGAAGGGCCGCTGACGGCTTCCAGTCGCTTCGCGGTGATTCACACCGCGCAGGTCAAGCCGTATTGACACATTTGCCTTCGGGTAGCTGAGGCCAGCTTGCATTGTTCAGCGCAATGAGAAGCGATCGCAGGTGACTATTATCCGGTCGCGTCGTCACGGGCAGCACGAAAACTGATCAGCCGTCCTTCTCGGCGCGCTTGCGATCAGCCTTTTTCGCGCGACGGATGGCGGCAGCATGCTGACGGGCACGCTTCTCAGAGGGCTTCTCATAGTGTTTCCGAAGCTTCAGTTCACGATAAACCCCTTCGCGCTGCAGCTTTTTCTTCAGAACGCGGAGTGCCCGGTCCACGTTGTTGTCGCGTACGATGATCTGCATGCTGGCCTTCTTGAGATGTCGTGAGTGCCGTAGACGTAGCTCGCTCTATGGTCCGGGGCGCTTCAAGCCAAGACCCGATGCGCCGGATTAGTGGCTCATTTATCATCCTCCACATTTTGACATGTCGGTGGGGTAGGCGACGGCTTCGGAACTGGGGAACGTCGATATCGGTCTCGCCCCGGCATGGCGACCCAACGTCAAAACAATAACTCGACCCCACCTTTTCGGCGCAGCCACGCCTCCGCCGTGTCTAGCGCGGCCTGATCGTCGACATCGATCCAGTCTAGGTCGCTACAATCGAGGGTTGATGCGCGCCGATGCTGCGCCAGTATGCGCATGCCCTCGGTGATCGAGGGATCGTTCAGACCCCGCAGCGCGGAAAAGAAGCCAGCTCCGATTGCGAAGACGCCCGTATCGAAACAGTCATAGGCGACAAGGCCCTTTCCAATAGCTACGATCCGCTCGGCTTCGGTTCGGACGCATGTGACATCTTCCAGGTCGACCCAGTCGCTGCCGATCCGACGGTCGATCGCCAATCGCGCCATGCCGGCAGCACCAGCTTCGGCAGTGCGGCGGTAGAGTTCGGGGTCGACCAGATGATCGCACATTGCCAGCAGCGTCTGCCGACCGGCGGCATGCCCTTCCGCCGCAAGGAGCGAAACACCGTTTGGCTTGCGGTAATCCTCGGTTCGCACCGTCTGGACAGTGATCGGCCACGTCTTCGCCGCAATATGCGCCTCGATCTGTTCGGCACCGTAACCCAGCACCACGATCACATTTTTCAGTCCGGCATTAGCCAGACCGGCGATCGCATGATCGATGAGCGGTCTACCGCCGACCGGGCAGAGAGGCTTGAGCGGGG
>NZ_JH594426.1:66375-67562 GCF_000242835.1 Sphingomonas sp. PAMC 26617 | reverse complement strand
TTAGGGCTGCTCGCCCTTATCCTCGGGTTAAGCCGTTGCCACAAAGAGGACACAGTCGCCGTCGTGCCGGCTCCAGCCTCGAGCAAAGTAATAGCGCAGACCCCGAATGCGCTAAAATCGGCAGCATTGGTCGGCACGTCTGGTCTTGGTGCGTATCTGGGCGGCACGGAAGCGACGCCACGTACTTTCACGTTTGAGAAGCTAAACTTCTATACAGCCAAGAGCGACATTCGTGCGGCTGATGCGGCAGAGGTCGATCAAGTCGCGATGGCTTTGAAGCAGTATCCAACCTCTCATATCCGGATCGCCGGCTATGCGGACTCGCGCGGCAGCGATGCGACTAACATGGCGCTCGGCAAGGCTCGCGCTGAGAGCGTCAAGGCGGCGCTTGTCAGCAAGGGCATCGATGCCGGGGGGATCGAGACCGTCTCGGGCGGTGCAACCGACCCTGTCGACACCAATACGACGGCAGGCGGACGTTTCGAGAACCGCCGTACCGAACTCGTCGTGACGGCGAGATAAGCAACCCTTTCCTATCCAACGTTTATCAAGGAGAACATCATGTCCAGCACCATCACTGCCCTGTTCGACAATCGCGCCGATGCCGAAGCCGCTAGGGAGCGGCTGAAAGCTGCACAGGTCGACGTCGATCACATCCACATCCATGATAAGACCAGCGCGGGCTATAACGCGACTGGCTATTCGACCCATCAGGACCGCGGAATGTGGGATTCGATCAAGCATGCGTTCCTTCCCGATGAGGACCGCCACACTTATGAGGAAGGCGTTCGCCGGGGTGGTGTGCTGCTGACTGCTGACGTCGAAGACGCGCACGTTGATGAGGCCGTCAAGGTTCTGGAAGATGCCAATAGCGTCGATATCGACGACCGCTCGAGCGAGTGGCGTTCGTCCGGCTGGGATCATCCGGCAGCGGGTGCAGGGGCAGCGGGTTTGGGTGCACTTGGTGGCACCACCGCGCACGATACGAACCGTACTCACGACCTGGAAGGGGCGCGTGAGGAAGTTGTTCCGATCGTTGAAGAGCAGCTCGTTGTCGGCAAGCGCGACGTGGACCGGGGCGGCGTGCGCGTGCGCTCCTACGTCACTGAAACGCCCGTTCATGAGCAGATCCGTCTGCGCAACGAGCAGGTGCATGTCGAGCGTCGTGCTGTTGATAAGCCCCTTTC
>NZ_JH594426.1:7676-64430 GCF_000242835.1 Sphingomonas sp. PAMC 26617 | reverse complement strand
ACACTTCCGACACGGCGCAAAGCTATGGAGAGAAGATCAAGGGCGCGATGGCCTCCGCAACGCAAAGCGTTCGCGAGACCACGCATGATCTGACGGCACATGCGAGCGACGCCGCCGGCAATCTTGGTGACCGCGCGCAGCGCGGCGGTGCAGCGGTTCAACAAGGAGTAGGCAATATGGCACAATCGACGCGTGAGGCGCTTGCCTCGGTCACCGGAAATCCCTTCGCGCTGGGCGCGGTCGCCGCCATCGTCGGCATCGTCGCCGGCTCGTTGATCCCAACCAGCGACGAGGAACAGCATGCGCTTGGCGGGACGGCTGATCGGTTGCGCTCCGCAGGACGCAATCTCGCGCAGGACGTGGTGGATCGTGGTGGCCGTGTAGCTAACGAGGCGCTCGGCGCGGTCAAAGACAGTGCTCAGGCGCATGGACTGACGACGGATAAGCCGATCGGCGACGTGGTCGCTGATCTAAAGAGCGGGTCGCTGGCCGATTCTGTTAAGCAGGTCGCGTCCGAGGCGGTCGATGCCGGAAAGCAAAGCGCACAGAAGCATTTTGCTAGCGGTGAGGGCGGCGCTCCATCGGACGGCATCAACTGACGGCAGCGAGGCCGGCCGTTGCCGGCCTCGCTGCCGTCACGGCCATGGCTGCCGGGAGAACAGCGTGGACCGCACTAAACATGGGCTGTTCCTGGTCAGCGTAATCGTTCTTTTCCTGACAATGACGACGGTTTGGACCGTGTCGTCCAATTAGCCAGGCGTTCGCCACCCGCTACCATCGCCTTGGCGATGAACACGCCGCTGCACTGAGCAAGGTAAGCCAATGGCCGTCACGCGCATGTCCAATCCTGACGATACAGCGCGTGGTCGGAGAGCGACTTCGCCGCTTGCGATTCCTACCGCTGGGTGGAAGGACATATTGACCCGTACGTGGGAAGAAGCTGGCGAAGACAATGCGGGCCTCGTGGCCGCCGGCGTATCGTTCTATGGGTTCCTAGCCCTTGTGCCGCTGCTTGGCGCAATCGTGCTTAGCTACGGTCTGATCGCCGAGCCCGCATCGGTGATGCGGAATATGCAGAACTTGGCCGCGGTCATGCCGGCCGACGCTGCCAAGCTGATCGGCGAGCAGTTGATGAACGTCGTCAAGACATCGGGCACCAAGAAGGGATTCGGACTGCTACTCGCGCTTGCACTCGCGCTGTTCGGCGCGCGCAACGGTGCTGCCTCGATCGTGACCGCGCTCAACATCGCCTATGAGGAAAAGGAAACCAGGAGTTTCATCCGTCTTAATCTGCTGGCGTTGGCAATCACGGCCGCCGGCGTGCTCGTCGCAATTATCGCATTGGTGGCGATCGCCGCGCTTGGCCACCTTGAAACGCTGTTCCCGGGCGCGCCAGGCTTCGTCCTCGTGGCTGGCAAGATTCTCTCCTACCTTCTGGTAGCGCTTGGCGGGGCGGCGGGCGCGGCGACGCTATACCGCTATGCGCCGAACCGCCGGACGGCTAAATGGGTGTGGCTGACCCCCGGATCGCTATTCGCAGCTGTGGCATGGCTTGTGCTTACTATCGGCTTTGGCATCTACGTTGCTAAATTTGGCAATTACAATGCCACCTATGGGTCGCTCGGCGCGGTGGTCGTCATGCTGACTTGGCTCTATCTCTCTTCCTATGTGCTGCTACTGGGCGCGGAGCTAAATTCTGAGCTGGAGCAGCAAACTGCGCACGATACCGCGACTGGTGCCGAACAGCCGCTAGAATCGCGCGGAGCGCGTTCCGCCGACACAGTCGCAGGGGCCGAACCACCAGCGACCACCCCGCGCGGTGAGTCCGTGCCGGAGCATGTGGTTACCTCTAACGCACGGTCGAGCCTGACCAAGGATTTCTTGACGTGTCGAGCAGCTCAGTGGGCCGGCGCCCTTGTCGGCCTCGATCCCGTCGGCGTTGTACCCAGTCTCCTAACGACGGGCGGTTTGGCCCTGCTCAAGCGACGCGAGCGGACGCCCGCGGGACTGGCGCTGCTTGCCGCGGGCGCGCTTCTCGCATGGGTGTGTGGGAGGCAGCCATCAGCAGCGCCGCCCTCGTCCTCCCCTGATCATGAATTCAAGCGTTGAGCCGAAAGACTGTCTATGCACCTCTATAATCGACCCGTCATTTTCCTGCTCACCTCCGCGCTGGGTATGGGTTCTGCGCAAGCGCAACCCGCGCCGGCGCCTCAGAAAGCACCGGCTGATCCAGCCCCTGCTATTCCCCCTGCTACAGCGGCCGCTCCGGCGAGGGCCGCTCCGCGAGTCTCTGATCAGATGTTCGACGCGAAGATCATGCAGGCGCAGGTCATCCTTGATCGTCTTGGCTTTTCGCCTGGCGTAATCGATGGAAAGCAAGGCTTTACGCTAAAGTTGGCACTGTCGGGATTTCAGCAGATGCACGGTTTGCCAACAACCGGCGTACTTGATCCTGCCACTACCGCAGATCTCGCAAAGCTCGCCGGACCGCCGCCAGAACTGGAGATAACGCTTGCTCATGGCGATATTGTCGGCCCCTATGTCGGGCCCTTGCCCAAGCGTGAGGACGATCAGGCAAAGCTTGCTACGCTCGGCTACGCCAGCATCTTGGAAATGCTTGCGGAACGCTACCATACGACGCCTGTGACGCTCGTTGCGCTGAACTCTCCCAGCACGAGGCTTGGCGAGGGTGCCAAGATCAAGGTGCCAAATGTCGCTACCGCCGCGCACGACTACCCGGCCGCCCTCCCCGATGGGTACAAGCAAACCCTGTCCGGACTGAATGTTGCGTCAGGGCAGCCGCAAGCCGACCACCTCGTCGTATCGAAATCGAAACGCAGCCTGTCGGTCTACGACGGTAATAACAAGCTTGTCGCGCAATTTCCGGTTACGACCGGCAGTCAGCATGATCCATTGCCAATTGGGCATTGGAAGGTGCTCGGAGCCTCGTACAATCCCGAGTTCCACTTTAATCCCAAACTGTTTTGGGATGCTAAGAAGGGTGAAAAGAAAGCGACCCTCCCGCCAGGACCAAACGGCCCGGTAGGCATCGTTTGGCTCGATCTCTCCAAGCCGCATTATGGTATCCACGGAACGCCAGAGCCGCAAAACATCGGCCGAACGCAAAGCCACGGCTGTATTCGCATGACAAATTGGGATGCCGCACGCGTGTCACTGATGGTCAAGGCCGGCACCCCGGCGATCTTTGAAAAATAGGTCATGCCCTCCAACCCAGATAAACTGGCAGGTGAGACCCACGAGGGGCCCGTAAGTGGTCATGTCGAGGCAACAGTTCAACGTCTCATCGAGCTGCAAGTCGAGCATGACCGTCAGGCGTCGACCATGCAGCGGGTTGCCAATCGTGTGACTGCGGCGCTTGGTAAGCCAAGTTTTGTCGCATTCATCCTTACTTTAATTATCATTTGGATGATCGGTAATTATATCGCCGACCAACTGGGGGTGCAGGTACTTGAAAGGTTTCCGTTCCCTGATTTGGCGTTCTTTGCGACGATCGGCGCGCTGGTCGTGGCGCTCTTGATTTTGACGACGCAGCGCTACGATGAAGCACTCGCTGAGAAGCGGGCGCAGCTCACGCTTCAGATTGCGATGCTCGGCGAACGCAAGACCACTAAGATCATCGCGCTCCTGGAGGAACAGCGTCGCGACAACCCCCTTTTGGCGTCGCGTATTGACGTTGAGGCTGACCATATGGGGCGACCCTTGGATCCATTAGAAGCGCTCGAAAAGGTTCAGGCGGCGACGTCCAACGATCAAGCGGACTGACAATCAATCAACACTCTGTCGAAAACAGATCGGCGTAAATTATCTTAGCGTTTAAGTAATCATTTTGGGATTCCGTCCTTAAGGGCTGTGACGATAGTCCAATATTACAATGTCGCTTCGGTCCGGGAGGAAACTGTGTCAATCGAACTGAATTTCGAGCAACGTTCTTTGGGTGGTCTGAAGCCGTCACAACCGAACGGGTTGGCGGCAATGTCGCTTGCTGCCCTTGGTATCGTGTATGGCGACATCGGTACGAGCCCACTCTATGCTTTTAAAGTCGCTCTGCAGGCATCTTCTGGGGCCGGTTTTAGCTCGGGGGTGGCAGCGGTTGGCCTTGCTTCGCTGATTATCTGGTCCCTTGTGATCGTCGTTTCGTTAAAATACGCGATTCTTATCCTGAAAGCTGACAATGAGGGTGAAGGCGGCGTCGTTGCCATGCTCGCCTTGCTCGATGCGCGCCACGCAAAAAAGGGAAGCTGGCGCGGCTATCTGCTTGTCATTGGTCTGGTCGGCGCCGCTTTGTTGTATGGGGATGGTGCGATCACGCCCGCAATATCGGTTCTCAGCGCCGTCGAAGGCGTCAAGGTCGATGCGCCGCGTCTCGCGCCGGCGGTCATTCCGATTACCGTCGCAATCCTCGTCATGCTCTTCTTTGTGCAGTCCAAGGGTACGGGCTTTATTGGCCGGATCTTTGGACCTGTTATGCTCGCCTGGTTTGCAGCAATTGCAATTATGGGCGTCGCGGCGATCAGTCGTGAACCGCATGTCCTCATCGCGCTGACACCTTGGCCCGCCATCGCCTATGTTGGACACGCGCCGCTTGGCGTGACGTTTGCAACGCTGGGCGCTGTTTTCCTTGCGGTTACAGGCGGCGAGGCGATGTACGCCGATATGGGACATTTCGGGCGCCTGCCAATCCGATTGGCGTGGTTCGCTATATGTCTTCCAGCTCTGGTGCTGAACTATTTGGGTCAGGCGGCCGACGTATCCATGCATCCCGCCAACGCCGCCAATCCCTTCTTCCAGATGGCTCCTGGCTGGGCACACTACCCTTTGGTCATTTTCGCTACGTCTGCGACTGTGATCGCATCGCAGGCGATCATATCGGGCGTATTTTCGCTCACGCAGCAATCGATCCAGCTGGGATTTTTGCCGCGGCTGCAAATCCGACACACCGCAAGCGAAGAGCAGGGACAAATCTACGTCCCGTTTGCGAATTGGCTGCTTGCCGCGGCAACGCTAGCGGCCGTCCTCGTTTTCCGTTCCTCCGACGCGCTTGCCGGCGCTTACGGCATAGCGGTGTCCGGGCTCATGGTTATTTCGACGATGCTGGCAGCGCTGGTGGCGATCAAATGGGGATATAATCCTCTGCTGGTCTTAGCTGTCAACGGGGCGTTCCTGCTCGTCGACTTTGTGTTCTTCTCTGCAAACGCGACGAAGCTGATCGAAGGGGGCTGGTTCCCTCTGCTCATCGCCGGCATCATTGCCTTCCTGATGCTGACCTGGCGGGAGGGTCTCGGCCTGGTAGAAGCGGTGCGCTCAGTGCAGCGCGAGGATGAGGGACCTTTTCTGGCATCGCTTAAGCAGGAAAGTCTTCACCGAATGCCTGGCGCTGCCGCGTTTTTAAGTGCCTCGCCGACAGGTATTCCGTTGGCGCTGACCCAGCATCTGCGTCATAATCGAGCCCTCCAGGAACGTGTCTTGCTCGTTTCGCTCATTCCACAAAGCACGCCCCACATTCTCGACGCGGACCGCACTAGCGTGACAAGTCTTGCTGACGGCTTTCAGCGCGTCGTGATCAAATATGGCTTCATGGAGCAATTGGACATTCCCGCCGGTCTGGCGATCGCCAATACCTGCGTGCCGTCTTCCGAGCTCGACGACATCAGCTACTATATTGGCCACGAGACCGTGGTAGCCAGCGCTCACGTTAAAGGTATGGCACCATGGAGAGAAGAGCTATTTGTAGCAATGCAGCGAAACACCACGCCGACCGGCTCATCGTTCTGCATCCCATCGCGGCAGGCAGTCGAGATCGGAATGGAGATTGTAATCTGACCTATGCGAGCACCATCCGTTTGTTCACCGCCATCATGTCTGGCAAGAGCGTGGCCAGCCCCGGTCCGACCGAACCGCTTGGCTACGCGCCGGTAAAGCGATGCGTTGGCGATCGTGTGGGTTGTTAGGCTCGGTCGATCGCTCGGCGAGCTGCTCACACTCGTACAGATGCTGCGTAGCCCTCCGGTGTGGACCGCCTTGCCGGGAACGGGTGATTGGCTGACGTAGCACTGGTGCAAGCGACGGTGTTTGCACCGGTGTTGGCGATGGTGCGATGAGTCAGATCACGATTATCTCGGGCGCGGAGCGGCGCCGGGTTTGGACGGACGATCAGAAGCGGGCGCTGGTGGCGGCGGCCTGCGAGCCGCGAGCGAGCGTGGCGGAGATCGCGCGGCGTGCCGACCTGCGGCCGAGCCAGCTTTATCGGTGGCGACGCGATCTTGCCGAGCCGGTGTCGCAGGGCTTCGCGGCGGTGACGGTCGGCGGCGAGCCTGAGCCCGCGGCGGGGTGCACGATAGTACTGGAGGTCGGCGGGGCGGTGGTGCGGATCGCAAGCGATGCGCCGCCCGCATTGGTGGCGGCTGTGGTGCGGTCGCTCAGGCGATGATCCCGGTCCGAAGCGACGTCCGGATCTGGCTCGCGACCGGCTGCACAGACATGCGCCGTGGGATGTTCGGTTTGGCGTTGCTGGTGCAGCAAGGGGTCAAGCGCGACCCGCATGCCGGCGATCTCTACATCTTCCGTGGACGACTCGGCGATCTGATCAAGGTCCTGTGGCATGACGGTGTGGGTATGTCGCTCTATGCCAAGCGGCTCGACCGTGGACGGTTCATATGGCCTGCGGCAACTGACGGCGTCGTAGCGATCACCGCGTCGCAGATGGCGTGTCTGCTCGAAGCGATCGACTGGCGTAATCCGCGCATGACGTGGCGTCCGCAGGCCGCTGGATGATGCTAAAAAGCTAGGTTTTCCGAGGCTTTTTCGCTATCCTCAAGCCATGGCAGCGGCACCCTTCAGCGATGTCACGGCGCTTCGCGCGGCACTTCTGGATGCCGAGGCCGAAGCTGCCCGCGCGAAGGCGATCAACGCCGATCTGGCGGCCCGGGTGGTTCTGCTCGAGTTGCAGAACGAGAAGATGCGTCGGGCACTTTACGGGCAGCGTTCCGAGCGCGGCCAGTTGTTGATCGACCAGCTCGAGCTTGGTCTGGAGGAGCTGGAGGCGAGCGCCGGCGAGGAAGAGGCTCTGGGCCAGCGTACCGCAGCCGGCACCCCTGTCGAGGCATTCACCCGGACGCGACCTTCGCGCAAGCCGTTGCCGGCGCATCTTCCGCGCGAGCGCGTCGTCGTTGCCGCGCCGACCAGTTGCGCCTGCTGCGGGTCGGACCGGCTGTCGAAGCTGGGCGAGGACGTGACCGAGACGCTGGAGATAATCCCGCGGCAGTGGAAGGTCGTGCAGACCGTTCGTGAGCGGTTCGCCTGCCGCGTGTGCGAGGGCATCACTCAGCCACCAGCTCTGTTCCATGCGACGCCGCGCGGACTGTTCGGACCGAGCTTTTTGGCGATAGTCATGTTCGAGAAGTTCGGGACGCATCAGCCGCTCAACCGTCAGCGCGACCGCTATGCTCGGGAGGGCGTGGAGATCAGTCTGTCGACGCTCGCCAACCAGGTCGGGGCATGCGCGGCCGCACTCGCCGCTCCACCGGCTGATCGAGGCGCACGTTCTAGCCGCCGAGCGGCTCCACGGCGATGACACGACCGTGCCGGTGCTGGCGAAGACCAAGGCCCATGTCGGACGCCTGTGGACCTACGTGCGCGATGACCGACCGTTCGCAGGACCTGCGCCGCCAGCTGCCCTGTTCCGCTATTCGCGCGATCGTCGCGCCGAACATCCGGTCGCACATCTCACCGGCTATGGCGGTATCCTGCAAGCCGACGCCTATGCCGGCTACAACACCCTGTTCCGCTCCGATCGGTCGCCGTCACCAGTCACCCGTGCACTCTGCTGGGCACATGCCAGGCGCAAGTTCTTCGAGCTGGGCGACGTCGCCGCGCAGCTGAAGCGGCGTAAGGGTGCATCGGTCATCTCGCCGATCGCGGCCGAAGCGGTCAGGCGGATCGACGAGATCTTCGACGCCGAACGCGCGGTCAACGGCAACACCATCGCGGAGCGGCTTGCCATGCGCCAGGAGATCGCGATCCCGCTCGTCACAGACCTGGAGCAGTGGCTGCGATCCCAGCGTGCCGCGCTCGCACGCCACAACCCGGTCGCGGGTGCGATCGACTACATGCTCAAGGACTGGCCCGCGTTCGTCCGGTTCCTCGACGACGGCCGTATCTGCCTGACCAACAACGCCGCAGAACGCGCGCTGCGCGGCGTGGCCCTCGGCAGGAAGGCGTGGCTGTTCGCAGGCTCCGACCGCGGCGGCGAGCGCCGCGTTCATCTACACGCTGATCTGCACCGCCAAGCTCAACGACATCTATCCGCAAGCCTGGCTCGCCGATGTCCTCGCTTGCATTGCCGACATCCAGCAGAACCAGCTTTACGAACTGCTACCTTGGAACTGGCGACGACCAGCAGAACTGCTCAAGGCCGCGTAAACGCGGTCCTCACCGGATGCTTACGATGCTGCGAGAGTAAAGGGCAAGCCGCCCGGGCCACAACCTCTTGACGGGGACGGGGTTAGCGCAGCGTTCAAACTCGTCGCCGCAAGTATTTCACCGGCTGAACGGCGCGGCAGCTAGGCCTTTAGCTGCGCTTCAGGCGGGCCCGCGACAGACGCCGGTCTTCAAGAGAATAGTATAGCCAGACCTCGCCGTCGCGACTGGTAACGGAAGCGGCAAAAGCGATGTCGCTCGCCGTCCGGTCGGGGACCGGCGGCGGGGTGATCAGCGGCTCGATGCAGCGGTCGACGACGCGGGTGAGTTCGCGGTCGAACGCCACCCAGCCGATCCGCCAGCGTGCATCGTGCGTCGCGCCGTTGTAAAACATCACCGGCATTTCGGGATCGTCGAGCAACATCGGACCTGTCGACAGGTGCCAGTTGTCCCACCCGTCCTCCCGCGGCATGAACGGCGTTGGCTGCTCGTCCCACGGCCCATCCACCTTGGGGCCGATCGCCAAGCCTACGCGGCTCGCCTCGTCGGCCGCATATTCGTAGAACAGGCTCCATCGCCCATCCTTCTCGCGATCGACCGTGGCCTCCTTGGTGTTACCCAGCGACTTTGTGGAGGCAAGCGCCACGCCCGCTTTCACCAATCTGTCGATGCCCAGCCCGGCGGCGTAGAACATCTCGCCATGCGCCATGTCGGCCTCAACACCGGTGTAATAGACGACGTAGCTCCCGTCCTCCATCTTTACCACGGTGGGGTCTTCCACCCCGCCCGAATCCTTCTCGCCCGTACCGCCAGGCAAAATAGAGGCCTGGTCGAGCATCGCAAAGTTTACGCCGTCATCGCTCCAGCCGGCCCAGATGATGCCGGTGTCGGTCATCGGCTCGCCGGGCCGCGTTACCGCGCGCACCATGATCCCGAACCGGCCGTCCGGCTCCAGCCAGACATACGGGCTCATCAAATCGCGCCCCATCAGCAGCGGCGGACCCATTAGCTGAATGTCCTGCAGTTCTTGAACGTTGAAATCGACCGAGCCGGACGACGGATAGACCAGCACCTTGCGGTCGCCGGTCACGCTGTCGGCGCGCAGCCGCGACCGGATGACCGGTACGCCGGGCGCGATCTCGGTCTGGTTGGTGGCGGCGGCGGCGGGCGACGTAGGCGTCGCGGGCTTGTCCCCGATCATGCGCCAATCGCCTGCATCAGCGATAGGCCGCCATCGATCACAATCCTAGCGCCGGTGATGTAGGTGGCCTTGTCGGAGGCAAGGAACACGGCGAGATCGCCCACCTCCTCGGGTCTGCCCGCCCGGTTCATCGGGATGTTCTGTTCCAGCGTCTTGCGATAGACCGGATCGGCGCTGGCTCGCTCGTTCATTGGGGTCAGGATCATGCCCGGTTCGATGGCGTTCACGCGGATGCCATTCGGCGCCTCCTCAATCGCAAGCGTCTCGATCAAATTGGTCAAGCCGCCCTTGGCGGCGCAATAATCGGCTCCGCCAGCCCGGACCGCATAGGCATGGATCGACGATATGTGAATGATCGCACCGGGGCTATTTGCGGGCCGGTCACGCACGAAACGGCGCGATGTCAGGAACGCGCCGGTCAGGTCGGTATCGAGCATGCGCTGCCACTGCGCCATCGTCATTTGCCGCACTGGAACGCCCGCCATGTTAATGCCGGCAGAGTTGACCAGAACGGTAACGAGCCCGAATGCCTGCTCGACGGCCGCGAATGCCGCCTCGACCGATGCCTCGTCGCCGACGTTGCATTGGACCGCGATCGCGTCGCCGCCCGCCGTTTTCACCTTTGCGACGGTATCGCCTCCATCGTTATGGGCATCGTGGAACAGCACTACTACCTTGTCGCCGAGCGCTCCGAACGCAATCGCGCAAGCCGCGCCAATCCCGCTTTCCGCGCCGCTCACTAATACACACCTACCGTTCACCATAACGTTTCCTTTGTCGAAGACTCTCCGTTCGCCATACTTCGGCCTGGGAATGTTCAATCTGCTGCGCGATTGCCGTCGCGGGTTTAGGGAAGAGGCGTAACACCCGATCTAATCAGCGGGACAAAAAAAGACCCCCAAAGTGGGCATACCCTTACGGGCAGCGCCTGGAGAATTCGACCCGAAATACGGGTGAAGGCGCAACAAAGCAAATAGGGCGGCGCCTTTTTGGGATCTCTTTGGGGCAGCTACGATGGTCATTCGTCACCAAAGCCAGGTGTAGTAGGGCGGCGACCCACCATCACGCATGCTGATCGGAGTGGGCGTGATCAAGTCGGCCCCAAGAACCGGATAAGGACCGTAGCACAGGTCGCCTAGCGCGCGACGATAGTGCGCGTTCATCCGACGCCAGCGTCGATGCTTCGGGCCATCGTCAAGCATGTGGCAGCGTTGGCAAAGGGCCGCTAACTGGTGGAGCGCGCTGTCGCTGGGATTACGGTCGCAGATCTTGCCCTGGCGGCCGATGCGCAGGCGTTCTTCAGCGCGTGGTGCACTCGGCAATCGCCCGCTTATTGCCGTTTAGCACGGTTGCTCCCCGCTCCCGAACCCGTCATTCCACAATCAGAGTTGGTAGGGGTGAGCGATGGACAGCAGCTATGATCACACCGTTGGAACCCCCACGGTGAACGATTACCGACGGCTGCGCGTCGCCGCTGGATTGACCGCTCGAAGCCAGGCGGCTGCCGAGGCCGGTTTGCCAAACACGGTGGTCGCTGTCGTAGTTCGCCATGAAGGACGTGCGGTCGGCATGGGTCGTGCGATTGGCGACGGGCTGTTTTACCAAATCGTCGATATCGCAGTTGAACCCGCACATCAGGGAATGGCCTTGGGAAAGTGATCGTGTCGAACTTGATGGAAGCACTTCGGCAGGTAGCGCCTGCCGAAGCCTATGTAAGCCTAGTCGCTGACGGTGAGGCCCACAGGCTTTACGCTCAATACGGCTTCAGCCCCACTGCGCCTGCATCGATTGGCATGGCGCAGTGGATCGGCCGATAGCGCTTCTCGCTAAACCGAAAGCAGCCTGTCGCCTATCCTTCCAAATCCGGCCGATCTGCTTAGGTTTCATTTCGCCCTGAGTCGGAACCGAGCCCTTTCGTGGGAGCGCGGCGTCAGGCCAGAATGATGACGTTCAGCCGCTTTACGAAGCGCCGCGCCACCGCTTCCCGCGACTCCTTGTTGGCGCCGTAGGCCTCGAAGAACGCGGCCAGCACATCCTCGCTAGCCGGCACCGGCGTGTCGCTGTGGAACAAAGGCTCAGGCACGTACTCGATGTCGAGCTGAATCCGCTCGGCAATGGCGTCGCCACGCAAGAGGCACGCGACCAGCAGCGCCCTATCGAGCCCGGTGGTTACGCCGGCGGTGCTGACGTAGTTGCCGTCGGCCACCACCCTAGCACGGACGGGCGTCGCCCGGCAGAAGCGCAGGAGGTCGTGCGCCGCCCAGTGGTGGTCGCCATTCGGTCCCTGAGCAGCCCCGCAGCCCCGTAAAGCAGCGCCGCCGTACACACCGAGAACACCAAGCGGTCTGCTGTCGCGTGGCGACGGATGAGGCTGATCACCTCCGGGTCGTCCATGATGGCCTGCTAGCCGAGCCCGCCGGCAATGTGCAGGACGTCGAACAGGGGCGCTTCGGCGATCCGGAGGACGCGCGTCAAGGTTAACTCCTTGACGTCGACTACGGGTGTGAGCGAGCCCGCCACGACATGAACTTTGGCGCTGGGGATGCGGGAGAACACTTCAAACGGGCCGGCGCAGTCGACCTGATCGAGACGGTCGAAAATGAGCGCACCAATGGTGATCGCCCCTTCGCGCCGTGCGGGCCGCGGGCGGTCCCCGAAGACGACGGGAAGCGTCCGAGCCGCGTCTGTTGCGTCCGTAGATCGTGATGGTGGCGAGTGCATAAAATCTTCCTGCGAGCTGGGGTCAAAGCATCGGCGGCGCGATCCTGCTGGACCGGCCGCCGATCATCCAGGTCAGCCGAACGAAACAGGGCCGACCGCGCCAAACCAGTGCTTGACCTTTGACTGGCTCCGCTCGTCCATGTAGAAAAAGTGGGTCATGGTCGGATGGACAACCGGACCGCCGTTGTCGGGGGTCATAGTCACCTTGCCGCGGAACACCTTAAGATGCGGGCTGTCCCAATACTCTAGAACCTCGTGATGCGCGGTAAAGCCGGAGTCGATGAACTTCCGCAGGTTCTCACGGATGGCCTCGCGACCGTGCCAGTCGGCCACGCCCAGGTTGCAGACCGCGTCCTCGGCGAAGCAGTCGAAGCCCTTACCCCATGTCTTGTCGTCGATCTCGCGCCAGAAGCCGATCAGCCAGGCGGGCGCTTGGGTCTTGGTGAAGGTCACTTGTATCATTGCTGCCTCCTCTTTGGGCATACGGGTGGGCCGGATGGCTGCCGCCAGGGAAAGAGCGTACGAGAAGCCGGCCACGCCGAGCGCCGCGCAAAGCAGCTGCCTCCGGCTCGCTCCGACATCGATGGACCAGTCCATGCCTCTTCCTCCGCTTACGTCAGGTCGGAGCATGCTCGGTGCCAGTCGGCGACGGCGCGATCCGCCACCGCCAATTAGCGAACGAGACAATCGTCGCAATTACCTTAGAGGTAATAGAAGTTAGCGTCGAATCAATTAACCGTGCTTTGCAGCGCAATGCGACGCTAAATTAGAATGGAAAGACGCGACATGACCAAGACCGCTTATCTTGGCGACCTGCTGCGCGAATGGCGTTCGATCCGGGGTCGGAGCCAGCTCGACGTGTCGCTCGAGGCCGACATCTCCCAGCGTCACCTGAGCTTCATCGAAAGCGGGCGAAGCGCGCCGGGGCGTGACAAGCTCGTTAACATCGCAGAGGCGCTCGACGTGCCGCTTCGCGAGCGGAACGTCCTGCTGCTCGCCGCAGGCTATGCCCCCTTGTATCCCGAAGGGGCGTGGGACGCGCCGCAGATGAAGATCATCACTAAAGCCGTGGCCCGCATGCTCAAGGTACAGGAGCCCTATCCGGCCGTGTTGATGGACCGGCACTGGAATGTACTGGCGGCCAACGATGCCTTGCCGCGCTTTTTCGGGCGGTTCGTCGACATGGCCGCGCGAGCGGGTCCGCGAAACCTCCTGCACCTCATGTTCGATCCCTTCGGCATGCGCCCGTTTATCCGCGACTGGGAGCGCACCTCAGCGTCGCTTATCGACAGAGTGCGCCGCGAGGCCGTCGGCCGCGTGATCGACCCGAAGACCCGCGAGCTGCTAGACGCGCTCCTCGCCTACTCCGGTATGCAGGACGGTCGCGGATTCCGCGGTGCGAGCGCGGACCTTCCGATGATCCCGCTCGGGTTCGAAAAGGACGGGGTGACGCTTAATTATTTCTCCATGGTCTCCACCATCGGAACCCCAACTACGGTTGCCGCGCAGGAACTCCGGGTCGAATGTATGTTCCCCGCCGACGAGGAGACGGAACGCTGCCACGCTACCTTCATGGATGGTCCCTGAGGCTGTACTAACCATCAGGTAGAGCCACTCGCCTACACGTGCCAAAGCAACCCCTTTTTCAACGTTAGAACTTCCGCTTCGAGGTACGGCAAAACAGGCTTTCGTTATGCGTCCAAGCGGCTTCGAGTCACCCTTTCCAAGTCGGCAGTGTGGTCATTCGAGTCATTTCTCTAGGAAGTTGTGGCCGATGAGGTTGACCACGTCCTTCATGTGGCCGCCGAGCATCGCTTTGGTTGAGTAAAGTGCTGTGCCGTAAACCTGGGTGGGCTCGATGTGCGGAGGAATCACCAGCTCGAAACGGTCGGTCACCACATCCAACAGCGCAGCGCCGGGCGCGGCCAGCCATTCGACCACCGCCGCCTCGAGATCCTTTGCATGCTCTACACGCCTGCCCCACAGGCCCATCGCCTCCGCGACGCGTCCGAAGTCGGGATTCTTCAGATCGGTGAAGGCGTCGAGCAAACCCTCAACTTTCTGCTCGATCTCGACGAAGGCGAGCGAGGAGTTGTTGAACACCACGATCTTTATCGGAAGACGCTCTTGGACAGCCGTCATCAGGTCGCCGAACATCATGGCGATCCCGCCATCGCCGGACAGGGAGATGACCTGCCTGCCCGGAAATGCGGCGGCCGCCCCCAGTGCGTTCGGCATGGCGTTGGCCATCGTCCCGTGTGTAAGGCTCAGCACCGTTCGGTTCCGCCCGTTGGCTGGGACGTGACGCAGCAGCCATACCATTGGCGACCCGCCGTCCGCCGTGAAGACAGCGTCTTGCTCGGCGTGCTTGGCAATGAGCTGCGCGAGGTACTGGGGATGTATGCTGTGGTCACTCGCAACGGCCCGTCTGTCGAGCTTCGCATACGCCTCGTCACGCGTGCGTCTGATCTCTTTTAAAAATCGATCATCGTCGCGCGGTTCGATGCGGGGGAGAAGCGCGTCGATCGTAGCGGCGATGTCCCCAACGGCACCCAGGTCGATCGGGTGCCGGCGTCCCAGATGGGTTCCGTCGATGTCGATTTGCACGATCGTGGCGCCGTCAGGATAGAACTGACGCCAGGCGAAGTCGCAGCCAAGGAGGAGCAGCGTGTCGCACTCCATCAGGGCCCGATACCCGCTCTCGACACCAAAGACGCCCGTCATCCCTACGGCAAACGGGTTGTCGTATTCGAGGAAGTCTTTCGCGCGGGACGTGTAGGCCACGGGCGCCTTTAGCCTCCCGGCAAGCGCGACGACCTGGTCATGCGCGCCCTGGCATCCCGAGCCTCCGTATATCGCAACTTTGCCAGGTCTATTTAGAGCCTCGGCGATGCGCGCCAGCTCGTCGTCGCCCGGACGTGTAACGGGTGTGGTGCGATGCACACGAAAGGGCGGCTGCGGCGGGGCCTTAGCCTGGGACACATCGGCTGGAACGATCAGCACGGCGACGCCGCGTTTGGTAAGCGCGGCTTGCGCGGCAGCCATGGTAAGCCGGCGTGCGTTCTCAGGCGTGCGGATCTCTTCGCAGAATACACTGGACGCAGCGTAAACTGAGCGGAAGTCGACCTCCTGAGGAAAGTCGAAGCCGATCTCGCTGCGGACGATCTGGCTCGCGATCAGCACGACGGGGCAGCGACTGCGGTGCGCATCGTAAAGTCCGTTGATGAAGTGCAGGCTGCCGGGCCCGCAGGATCCGGCGCACAGCGCAAGTTCGCCAGTCAACATCGCGTCCGCCGCGGCAGCGAAGCCCCCCGCCTCCTCATGCCGCACATGGACGAAGCGCATTCCGTTACGCCGGATCGCGTCGGTGACGTAGTTAAGCGTGTCTCCAGGAACCCCGTAGCACCGTTGCGCCCCGGCCTCCGCCAGCACTTCGATGATGATATCTGCCACCGTCTGGCTCACTGGATCGTTCCCTCCTATTAGGTGGCCGACGCCGTCTGCGAAGGCGTCGGCCGGCAGTGCCGTCGTCAGCCGCCGAAGCCGCCATCCTTGGTCGTCATCAGGATCGACTTGGCGTGCGTATCCGCCTCTCCGCCCGGCGCTGGCGAGGCTGCGGGTTCCTGAGCCGAGCCGGCGTTCTGGGTTTCATCCTCCGGTCCCGTCCGTAGCATCGGCAGTTCGCCCTTGTTCACCTGCATGAGCAGCTGCTTGACGCCCGGCATTGCCTCTGAAATCGGAGAGTCTTCGCCGACGATCGCGATCAGCAAACCCTGGTCGTCATCGGGCGCCGGCACGAGGTTCTCGAACGAACGCGGGACGCCCGGCGGAAATGACACGATGTCGTAGGGATCGAGATCCGCCGATTCCATGTGCGCCGGACTGGACTCCCAGGTGAAGCGCCACTTCCCAGTCAGCGGAATGAAGGTCTCGTTGGTGTTGTGGTTGTGCAGCACCGGGCCGTTGTGAGGTTTGGCGCGCAGAAAGCCTACGCTAAAGCCAGCCTTTGGATGGATCGCGGACGGCGTGTCGTCACCCACCGGGTTAACGGCATCGGCACCCTTGGGCGGCTCGAAGCCGAAAACGTTCAGGATGAACTTTTGGTGGCCCTCGATTTCGCTGTCGGGCAGGCCGTGGCTCGAGCCCTTCAGGTCCTTGAACCTGGCGACATAGCCGGCCAGCATCTCGTCACGGGTGATCCAGCGGATAGGTAGCATGACACGTTCTCCTTCATGTTGCGTGTTCAGGTTGCGACGTCAAAGCGGGCCCGCACTAGTCGTCCGAACTCAGCGGGACGCTGCACCGACGGCAGGTGGCCGCCGCCCTCGATCCGGTGCTGCTCAGACCCGGCGAAGCGGGCCCGTACCGGATCACGCATGGCGGGCGGCAACAGGGGGTCAGCGTCGTCGTCGAGCACCATGACCTGCGCGGGGGACAAGGCAGGAGGAGCGAGCGGAGGGGCGGCCATCATCAGCAGCAGTCGCGACTTGTATCCATCAAATGGCTGAAGCGGGCCCACAAGGGCCTGAACCACCGCCTTCAACCGTATGTGTCCGTCGTCATCGGAAGCGTCGCCGGGGATGCCAGCGAGGTTAGCCTTAACGATAGCTGCCGCGTCCTTTGCTTCGAAGACGGAAATTGGCGGCGACTGGGCCAGAAACGGGCGTACGTCGAAAAAGCCGTTGGCGACGATGAGTTGCTCGATCCTATTGGGATGCGAGAGCGCGAAGCCTTGGGCAAGGTATCCTCCCAGCGACGACCCGATGACGCTGACCCTTTCTAAACCCAGCGCGGACAAGAAGTCCGCGAAGCCCCGCGTCATCTCCTGGGCGTCCGTGATGCTCGGGGCGTCGACAGTGACCACGTCGACCATGCCGCCAAGCGCCATTGCCCCATCGAACAGGAGATCGCCTCCGCCCTGGATCCCGGGCAAAAAGACGACAGGAGGCCTGCTTCGATCGACTTGGTTCCTACGATAGATCCAGCTGTGACCCGCGACTTCGACCGACCGTCGCGGCCAGTCGCGCTGGAACCGGACCAATTTTTCCAAGACGTCACGCTCAATCGCGGACCTGCGGTCGGGCGAGCTGACCGTCATTGCGCGCGCGCGATCGCCGATTGCAGCAGGCCGCCAATAGAGGACCCGACGCTTGCGTTAATGGCTGTCGCGGACTTGGGATAATTTGCTACGGCCATAGCGAGATCCCCGGAGTGAACGGGCCTTTTCGGATGGCGTGTGGCTTAGGAGATTGCTTGATCGCCGCAGTTTTCTGGCTTGGTTGTGGGGTCTGATCGCCGCTTCCGTATTCCGCTTTTGATTGGAAATTTCAGATACGCGCTGTCGTCTTTAAGCAGGATGGTAACTTTACCGGCGGGTCGCGTTACGATGCTCAACGATGGAGCAACCGACATGACACAATTCTCGCTGGCCACTGTCAGCACGCAAACCGGGCCGGCAGCGGCACTTATCGTCGCGAATCGATGCTTCCTGCTGGCTCAGCTGGATCCCGCGCTGGCGGGCGTCGACGCGCTGGCCGTGTTGAGATCGTGGGATTCCATGCTACCGCGTTTGAAGACGTTGGCGGACGCGGCTCCGGCATCGAGCGCCATCGCCGATCCCCATATGCTCGCCCCGATCCTATATCCCGATACCCTGCTGGCGGTGGGCGCGAACTATTCCGGCCACCTAAAGGAAATGGGGCTTAAAGTGGAGAAGTGGGCGGTCATGCCGTTCTTCATCCGCCCCCCGAGGACGACGCTGGTCGGCCCAGGCGAGACGGTGCGAATCCCGCGCTCGACCAAGCAGTTCGACTGGGAATGTGAACTGGCCATCGTTGTGGGGGCGCCTCTTCGACACGCATCCAAGGAGGAGGCGGCCGCGGCCATTGCCGGATACACGATAGGCCTCGATCTTTCTTGTCGGGATCTTATCCCTGTCGACAACGAACTCCATGTCGATCTTCTTCGAGGGAAGGCGCAGGACACGATGGCGCCATGCGGTCCAGCCATCGTGCCCGCGGAGTTCATCGATAACGTAGACGATCTGAGAATACAGCTATCTGTCAACGGTGAGACCATGATGGACGCCCGCACCTCCGAGATGCTCTACAAGTGTGACGAGATGCTGGCGACGATCAGCGAATACATTACGCTGGCACCCGGTGATATCTGCTTCACGGGGTCACCTTCCGGTTCCGCCGGCGTACATGGCGACCGCTGGCTCAAGCCAGGTGATCACATCCGCGCCGAGATCGAGCAGGTCGGCGTCCTCGAAGTGACGATGCGCTCCGATGGATAAGGAAATGCTGCCGATGACCAACCCCGACACCCCGGCGATCAAGGGGATCCACCACATCAAACTCCCCGTCACAAACCTGCATCGTTCACTCGAATTCTACCAACAGGTCTTCGGGGCGGAGCGGATACCGCAGGCCGATCATCGACGCGAGGACGATGGAGCGCTCTACGCGTACATCTGCGAGGTGCCTGGACTGGGGACCAAGCTGGAACTTCGGCTGAACCCTGAGCACGCTGAACGCCAGCGTGGGTTCGACTTTCTCACTATTGCAGTCAGCGACCGGGCGGTGCTTGAGCTTTGGCGGCAACGGCTTAATCAGCTCGGGCTCGAGAACTCCGGCGAGATCGTCGCGATACAGGCGTGGCTGATCGCCTTCGACGACCCGGACGGGCACCGGCTCAGGCTGTATACGCTAGAAACGCACGGGCCGGAAGAAAAGCCAGACGAGGACAACATCTGGCTTCGGAACTAGCTCTCGGGGGAAGCTGCTGCGGCGGCAACCCTGGCAAGATGACGCCACTTTCCGGGTGACTCCCCGACCCCTGTCCGAAATGCAGTGGTGAAGTGCGTCTGAGACGAGAAGCCGACGCTCATTGCGATGTCCGAGAGCGTCGTATTCTGAAGCACCAGCATCTCCTGAGCCCGCTCTAGGCGCCGCCTAAGCAGATACCTGCTAGGCGTCTGACCCAAGGCCTTGGCGAACTGGGCCGCAAAGTACACCGGACTTAATCCAACATGGTCCGCAAGATCCTTTAGCGTCAGCCGTTCGGAAAGATTCGCCTCGATAAACTCCAACGAGGCGCGGATGCGCCATGGCGGCATTGAGGACCCCGCCGCCCCTCGCTGCCCCGCGCTACGGGCGTGTCTGCCCAGAAGCCTGTTCAGCGCCATTGCGGCAAGCACGTCGGCCTCAAGCAGAAGCTGGTCGTCCTCCGATTCCGCCATGGTGACCATGAGACCCGCCATTTGGCAAAGCACCGGGTCGTGATGTGATCGATCGTCATCAAGCTCCAGACCAGATGGTGCGGCTGCCTGATATAAATCCTCGTACGCACTCGGCACCATCTCGGTCGGGATGAAGATGTGTATCGCTTCGAAAGGGCGGCGGAACCTGCACCTCACCTCTCTCGATGGGGCGGTAATGGACACCATGCCGGTGTTGGACGGACCCTCATATTTTGCTTTGCCGTCGATGTGGCATGAGACCCAGGCGACCTCCAGCGGTATTACAACCGTATAATGGGCTGCGAGCCCTGCCGAAAAGTGCTCCGTCTCCCCGGACTGTCCATCCCTCCACCTAGTCGCAATCATCTTGGAAGAGCCAGGAGAAGACTTAATAAGAGAAGGAGTGCGTCCCCATGAGACCGATCGCTCAAGGTTCAGCAACCCAGACCCAATCTTGCCCGCTCGGTACATCGAAAATCTCCTCGACGGCTAGTGCATAGCACATAGTGTCATTCAACCGATAGTGAGCTGCTGCCTGTTCCGTGGACACCGAGATAAGGTATTTTTGAAACCGGAGTATGATGACGTAACGACGGAAGTTCAAATTTGAGGCGATGAGGCGCTCGGCGCCAAGGTCCGGGCCAGCTTCATCTCCAGCTATCGGACATACGGCGCGTGTTGCGTCTGGCACGACCTTATGGCCGAAGGCTTATCATGTGGTTTGCATCGTATTGAGCGGCTGATGCGTGTCCACGGCCTGAAGGCCCACCCACGGCGTGGTGGCCTGCCCAAGGACGACGGCCTGCGGTCAGTCGTTGCAGATATGGGTGCCGGTCTCCCATCAGACGTTCCCAATCGAGCACGCGCTGCCTGAGCTGTATCTCTCATCTTGAGGGTGGTTCCGCTTGTTGGCAGTCGGCCAGGCTACCGGGTTCGGCGAAGCGTATCGGGTGTTCGGCGAAACCTGTTTGCGGTTGAAGCCCGAATAACCGCTTCGAGATCCGTCACCCGATGGAGCGGATTTATGTCAATCAATCGATTTGCCCGCCGCAATAGCTGCCAGGATGAAAACGTGGAGCGTGCCTTCGTCGACGACTTCCGCGTGCCAAAGGGTGTCATGGTCCGGCGCAGCCTCCTGGGCGTCGCGTTGTCCGGTTTTGCAATGCCGACGCTGGCTCAGCTGGAACGCGCAGGAATCTCTACGACAGAACCATCTTGGAACTTGGCCGACATTTATCCAAACGTCGCGTCACGGGATGAAGCACGCACAGCAGTGCTCGGTCATTTGGATACTCTACGCGAGGCTAACCCTATCGACAGTCCAGACACACTCCTGGAGGTGCTACGACTACAGTCCGATCTCGAAAGGCAAGCCGAAAAGGTCGAAACCTACGCGACTTTGGCGGCCGACGCCGATCACCGGGATGCACCGGCGCAGGAGCGCCTTCAGCTTGCAAATGCCCTCTCGGTCAAAATGGATGACGCAGCCGCGTGGATCCCGCCTGCCGTCGTTCGTTTAACCTAGACAGTCATGCTCCTTCAGGGCCGTGGGGACGGAGGCCGCCCCGCTCGAGCAAATAGGCGGGGGACGCGCAGGCCACGAGACGGAAGGGTGTGAGCGCGGGCGCGATGAATCTGAAGTCGACCAACTCGACCATCCGGAATACCGCTTCGAAGCCCTCCTCGGCAAGATGCTATTGCAAAACCGCACGATCGCGTCGACGATCGGTCTGCAAGCCAGGGCCTTGATCCTTAATCGCAGGGTCGGTTCCCCATGGCGCCATCCAACTACGAAGGGAACGACACATGGTCGATGATTCGATACTGGCCGGCAAGGTGGCGATCGTGACCGGCTCGGGCGGCGGTATCGGTGCCGGTATAGTGCAGCGACTTGCGGCGCAGGGAGCCATGACCGTGGTGAATTATCGTAGCGACGCGGCCGCGGCGACCAAGATCGTAACGGCGATCACTTCGGAGGGCGGCGTCGCAATCGCGGTGCAGGCCGATGCAAGCGATCCCGGGCAAATTGCTTCGCTTTTCGACGAGGCGGAGGTGGCGTTTGGCCCGGTAGATCTCTTGGTCAACAACGCCGCTACGCGCGGCCCACACGCATCGGTCCACGACGTCACGCTTGAGCAATATGACCAAATATTCAAATCCAACGTGCAAGGCCCGCTGCTGTGCACGATCGAGTTCGCTCGTCGGGCGAAAAGAGGCGGCAGAATCGTAAACATGACGTCTGGTCAAGCGCGGACTCCGATGCCGGGATCATCGCTCTATGCCGGGACGAAGGGCGCGCTGGAGGCCTTCACGCGGGCCTTCGCGGCGGATCTGGGACCACTTGGCATCACAGTGAACGCCGTCGCCCCTGGTGCGACCGCCACGGACAAGTTCAAGACGGCCAACTCGGACGCGGTTAAGCAGAAGACGATTCAGGACACCGCGCTGGGGAGGCTAGGAACGCCGGATGATATCGCCGACGTGGTGGCGTTCCTGCTATCCGATGCCGCGCACTGGGTAACAGGTCAGGTCCTAGACGCTAACGGCGGTCTGCGACGATGACTCCAGCATCACCGGTACTGCAATAGAGCGCGAGCCGGCCGGCTCGCGCTGACTCATCTACCAATGCATTTCAGTAATCGTGAGAGGACGATATCCCGTAGCGCTGCGGAAGACCAGCCCGCCGATCAATGCAGCTGCGCGGCACAGCATGAACAGCAGGCCGGTGCCACCTCCCGCGTCCAGGAACCTACCGCCGGTCTCATCAACAAGCCGTGGGGCACCGACTTTCTCTATGCGCTGACCATCGACCCGGGCAAGCTGTGCCACAAGCCACACATCGACTACCTGCGCCAGGCGGGCAGCAAGGCAATCGAGCTGGTCATGTAACTCATCATGCGCGGTGTGTTGGGACCACGGGCGCATGAAATGCACCTCTTCTACTACTTGCCCGCGAGCAACACCGCGGTCGGCCACACGGGGACGGCGGCATGAGGATCGCCCTCGCAGGTGCCGGCGCATTCGCGGAAGCGTATGCCCCTGTCGAGACAATACCAACTTGCAGTCTCCGAGACGTCGCATCGCTGAGGCCGTGATCGCGGCACAGCATGGCGGTCATGCCGCCAACCCGGTGCTCGCACGTCGCGACCTCGGTATGCTCGGCCGATTGGTCACACTGCAGACCGTGATCGTCCAGGGATCGGACTGATCGGAGGCTTGTCTCGCGGAGCGCAGGCCAGGCGCCACCTGCTTCACGGCTTAAATTCCGCGACTACCTCGCTGACGAAGCTCCTTAGCTTAGGCGTCTGCCGTCGGTCCGGATGAAACAGTAGGTGCATCGGGCGGGACGGAGTGTCGTAATCGGGCAGCACTCGGACCAGGCGACCGGACGACAGGGATGCGCGCGCCAGATCTTCGGCAATGAACGCGATCCCGAAGCCCTCCAATGCCGCTTGAAGCAGGGCTGCGGCGTTATTGACGCGCAGTCGGCTGCTGATCTCAACCGCATGCGTCCGACCGTCGCGTATGAACCTCCAGTCGTTCACGGTCGGCCCCGAGGGGTTGGCATAACCTAGACAGTCATGCTCCGTCAGAGCCGCGGGAATGGAGGGCGCACCCCGCTCGATCAGGTAGGCGGGGGATGCGCAGGCTACGAGGCGGAAGGGTGCGAGCGGGCATGCGGTGAAGCTGGAAGCGACCGCCTCGCCGATCCGGAATACCGCTTCGAAACCCTCCTCGGTCGGATCGACAAAGCGATCACTGAGGACGAGGTCGATCTCGACCGCTTGATGACGCTGCAGGTAGCGCGTCACGAGCGGCATCAGGCTATGCGTACCGAACGTCACTGGCGCATTGATCCGCAGTCGGCCACGTGGCTCACCCCTTGCTTCGTCAGCTAGTGAGTCCGCCCATTCAGCATCGGCGAGTACGAGCTTGCATCGATCGTAATAGGTCTTGCCGATCTCCGTCAGGCTCTGTCGCCGGGTGGTTCTGTTCAGCAGGCGCGCGCCGATCCGGGCCTCCAGGTAGGTCACATGCTTGGCGACCATCTGCGACGAGATGCCCAGCGCGCCCGCCGCCGCAGCGAAGGATCCAACCTCCGCCGCCTTGGTAAACGCAGTCATGCTGGTAATCCGGTCCACTCGCCACTCCTGGTTGTGAGACCTGGGTTGTGAACAGCATTTATGGAGCCGTCGCAACTCGCCATCTAACGTTTTCAGCAGCGCGCTTGGTCGCTGGCATTTTTCAGAGGTCATCCAAATGAAAGTCGGCATCATCGGCGCAGGCAATATCGGCGGCGCGTTGACTCGCAGGTTCCGCGTCGCAGGGCATCAGGTCACGGTCGCCAATTCGCGCGGCCCCGCCACCCTACAGGCGCTGGCGGAGGAGACTGGCGCTACCGCAGGTACGATCGCCGACGCGGTGGCGGGCTTGGAGGTGGTGGTCGTCACCATCCCAATGCACAACATACCCGGCCTTCCCGGCGACCTGTTCGCCGACGCGCCCGCCGATCTCGTCGTCATCGACACTAGCAACTACTATCCTCGGGAGCGTGACGGCAAGCTCGACGGGATTGAGGACGGGGGCACGGAGAGCGGCTGGGTCGAGAAGCATCTCAGTCGCCCGGTAATCAAAGCGTTCAACTCGATTATCGCCGACCACCTGCAGAATGGTGGCAAGCCGGCAGGCGCGGTAGACCGCATCGCGCTGGCGGTGGCGGGCGACGATCCCAAGTTCAAGGCGACAGTCATGGCGCTGATCGACGGCATCGGTTTCGACACGGTAGACGCCGGCGACATCGCGGACTCATGGCGTCAGCAGCCCGGCACGCCCGGCTACCTCAAGGATTACGACGTAGCAGGCGTTCGCCGCGCGCTCGCCGGAGCGATCAACGAGCGTAAGCCCGAGTGGCGTGCGACGCCGGACAGCCCAGGCAGCTTCGATACGCCCGCTTGAGAAGACCGCAGACCCTATCGATAACGAGGATACGAGATATGCGCTTCATCACCTGCGCAGCTGCTGCCGCCATCGCGTTCGCCTCCCCGCCTGCCGTGGCGCAGAGCCGTCCGGGCTCCACCCCGGCGGCAGCGACCAACACCGGCGTATGGACGTACAAAGGCACGGGTACGGTCAACACCTACTGGATCGAGACGCCCGGCGGCGGACTGGTTGTGATCGACGTTCAACGCGACTTGGTCCACGCCGCGCAGGCGCTGGCCGCGGTTAAGGCGCTTGGCAAGCCGGTGCGCGCGATCCTGATCACCCATGCGCATCCTGATCACTATGCCGGAATCGGCCAGTTCAAGCAGGCGTTTCCCGAAGCGGTCGTCTATGCCTCGAAGGCGACCGCGAAGGCGATCCGCGAAGACACCTACGGTTGGAGCGCGATAACCCAAAAGGAGGCTCCCGACATCACCCCTAAGGTGTTCGTGGCGCCGGACAGGAGCTTCGACGACAACGCGACGCTCACGATCGACGGCCTTACCATCCTGACGCGCGAACTGGGTGCGGGCGAAGCGCACGACACCACAGCCTATTACTTGCCCCTGTCCCGCGATCTCTACATCGGGGACGTGGTGCTGAACGGGCTGCATGGTCCTATTGCCGAGGGTAACAGTGGCCCGTGGCTCGGGATCCTTGACAAGCTTGAGGTCTCGTTCCCCAACGCGCGCATCGTGCATCCCGGCCACGGGGCGTCCGGGCCGATGCAGCCGATGTACGACGACGAGCGGCAGTACCTGCGCACAAGCCGGGCGATCGCGGCGGAGGAGATCGTAAGGGGAGGTTTCACCGACGCGGCCAAGACTGCCACCGTCAGTCGGATCAATGCGCGGTTCCGATACACGAACCCCACAGGACAGAAGGACATCGTCACGAACAACGTCGATGGACTGTTCAAGGAACTCTCCCAACCCCCGGTCCGGCCGGTCAAGTGAGGTTCGGCGCCTCCAGAAGGTCAATGGCGGGCCTGATGCTCATGGCGGTGCTGATCGCGATGGCGCCGACGGTCGGCAAGGCGACCGACGTTCCGACCCCGATTCCGGGCACAAGCACCCGGATCGACGCGATCAGGCAGCGCGGTTCGCTCCGCATGGCGGTCTTGGATGAATATCCTTGGCTCAAGCGTAACCCGAACGAAGCAGACGCTCCTTTCGAGGGTCCGGCATGGGTGCTGGCCGAGGAATATGCGAAGCGCCTCGGTGTGAAACTTGAAACGGTCGAGGTCGAATTCGATACCAAGGTGGCCGTCCTTTCGAGCGACGCCGTTGATATCACCGTCGCACCGTTGCTGGCCACGCCGGCACGTCAGAGGCTGGTCGACATGATTGAATATTCGGTGTCCGCGCAGTGCCTGTTCGGCCGCGCAGATAACCCCAAGTTGGCGAGCGCCAGCGGCATCGACGACATGAACCGGCCCGATGTGACTGTCACTTTCATCACCCACTCGCCGCAGGGCGATTGGTTGCAGAAGCGTCTGCCCAAGACGGCCAGCCGTGGCGTCCCGGGCAACCTGGCCGACGTGCCCGTCGACGAGATCATGTCGGGTCGCGCCGATGTGACCACCATCGACAAGTACTTCTTCGCTGGCCTCGCGAAGAAGACACCCGGCCTGGTGTCCTTACCAAGGGGCGAGGCCTGCTTGGCGAGCAAAGAGCTTCCGATTCCGATCGGGATGGCGATCGCGAAGGACCAGCCGGTGTTCCTTGCCTGGCTCCGCGCAGTTGCGGTCGCTACCAAGCCGCTGGCCGATGCCGAGCAGGCGAAGGTCGAACTGGCGGGAAGCTGACACGATGCGGCGGTGCCATCTGATGATCGTTGCGGCGCTCGTTCCGCCCGTGGCGGCGCGACGCTGCTTTTCATGGGCGTCCCGACCTGGGTCGCGTCGCTGACCAGCGCGCCATTCGGGGCCACTGCGGACGGCCGGTCCGTTACCCGCTATCATGACCAGCCGCAGCGGCGTGCGGGTGAGCTTCGTCAATTATGGCGGGATCATCAAAGATGTCAGTACGCCGGACTGGCAGGGCCGCGTCGCTCCGATCGTGCTCGGCCTCCCGACCCTGCGCGACTAGGAGACGATCGGCGCGCGCACCGGATATTATTTCGGTGCGCTGATCGGGCGGTTCTCCAACTGGATCGACAACGGCCCCTTCACGCTCGACGGCCGTAGGTATCAGCTAAGCCTATCCGCTGAGGGCTGAGCGGTGTTGATTTAACCACGCGTTCAAAGCAGCGACAAGGGCTCGATAGCAGCGCCTAAGACGTCGGTTTAGTGACAGCTCGCGTCTAGAGCACAATCGCTCCTGCCATGGGGAGGAACCATGCGCAGGGAGGTCGCATTGCCTTTTGCAATCGGCTCGCACTCGAATGCGAAAAGGGTCGGCCTGGTCGAAGGAGGCGTGAGCTACCGTGGAGTCCTTGGAAGGGCGAGCATGGCCAGTCGAAGCAGGATTTGATCGACGCGTAGCACCTCAATACTTGTGCCGCGGCGATGGTAGCCGCATCAAACGACACCCCGCTCCGAGGACGGGGAGCCTCGCGACCCTCGCGTCAATCAGCGTGCAAGCTGTTCGGCGAGGAAGACGCCGGTAGCCTCGAACGACTGTTCGGCGGCGATCAGGGCACCCACCCGCGCTTGGAAAACGTGCGGCATACCCTGCCAGACGTTCAGAGTTACGGCCGCGCCGGCGTTGCCCGCCTTCGTGGCATAGCGTCGTGCGTCGTCCAGCAACACTTCGTCCTCGCCCACATCGATGCGGATGGGGGGCAAGCCCGACAGCGATCCAGACAACGGCGACGCGCGTCGGTCGGTGGCGTCTTGCCCTTGGAGGTATTTGTTCGCGAGGGCCGCCAGCGCCTCGCGCGTGAAGATCGGATCGGCCTCTGCGCGGGTATCATAGCTTGCCCCGCTGAGCGTCAGGTCGGTCCAGGGCGACATGACGGCAGCCGCGATCGGAGGGCGAACCGCGAGCATGTCGGCCAGCATGGAAATGAGCGCCAATGCAAGGCCGCCACCCGCCGACTCTCCCGTGACAGCCAATGGGCCCGCGCTCATCTCCGCAAGTCCGGTGTAAGCCGCCAGCACGTCGTCGAACGCAGCCGGAAACGCATGCTCGGGGGCAAGTCGGTAGTCGGCGACGAAGGTGTCGGCGCCGCTCCGCATCGCTAGATGACTGGCGAAGTTCGCCGTCGCGGCCGCCGATCCGAGCACATAGCCGCCGCCATGTAGGAACAGGGCGCAGGCGGCGGTCGAATGGGAGCTCACGCGGCACCAAAGACCGCGAACACCGCCGATCACATCGGGCTCGATCCGTACGCCCTGCGCCATAGGAGTTGCGGCGCGCGCGGCGTTGAACATGACTCGCGCTTCCGGGCCCAGAAGCACGCCCTTGCGTGGCGCGGTTGCGGCACGATAAGCGACACAGGAATCAACGTCGCGAGGATCGATCGGATGGACGGCCTGCTTCAGCACGGCTGTCTCGTGGGATGCAGGGTGTCACCCATCCCGGCGCGCTCGAGGTAGGCGGCGCGGACGCGGTCCCCGATCTTGTTGATCTCGTCCGCACCGCCATCGGTCGGGTCGACCGTGACGCGGAACGGTCGCTTACCATAGGGCATGGCCACCAGACGCACGATCTCGCGGCCGATATCGGCGGGATCCATGTCGTCGGTCTGGACCGCCTCGTCGCCCTTCATCGCCTGGTCGCCGAGCTCTCTAGTCGGGCCGTTGGCGTACTCGGCCGCGCGGGCCGTGTCGGCAGGGTGGTCCGCATGGGCGAAATGACTTGTGCCCGTGGTGTAGACGCCCGGTGACACGATTACGGACTCAATGCCCCAGCGGGACACCTCGCCGGCATAGCTCACCGCGAGCGAGTCCATTCCTGCCTTGGCGGCGAAGTACGGGCCCAGATAGGGCGGGCTCCCGCCGCGGGTGCTGGTCGAGCCGACCCAGATCATCAGCGGCTCGCCGCCGCCGGTGCGCATGTGCGGCAGAGCTGCGCGATTAAGGCGCTGCGTCCCCACGACGTTGACGTCATACTCCTTGGCGAGCTGCTCGGGCGTAAATGCCTCTGCCGGGCCGAAGGTCATGTGGCCGGCATTGTGGATCAGAACGTCGATGCATCGCTGCTCGGCGATGACCTGCGCCACGGCCGCGTTGACCGACGTCTCGTCCTGCACATCGAGCTCGATCACCCGGATGTCGACGCCGTGCTCGGCCGAATACTGCTTCGCTTTTTCGACCTTTTCGGAACGTCACGTCCAACAATTCCGAAAAGGTCGAATACTGCTTCGCTTTTTCGACCTTTTCGGAATTGTTGGACGTGACGTTCCGCATCGAGGCATAAACAACGTGCCCCGCGTCGGCGAGTTGATAGGCGGTCAGCTCGCCGAAGCCGCTGGATGCGCCGGTGATGAGAATGGTCTTGGGCATTTGGCCCCCCTTGCTGTAAGAAATCGCCGCTCAGATCATGCCGCCGTTCAGGCGAAGCACCTGGCCGTTGACCCAGCCTCCGTCCCCGCCGACCAGGAAGGAGATGGCGTTGGCGATGTCGACTGGCTTGCCCAGGCGTTCCATCGGGTTCATCTTGGCTATGCTGTCGATCAACTCCCGCGTCTTGCCCGCCGTGAACAGCGGCGTGTCCGTCGGCCCGGGAGCGACCGAGTTAACGGTGATCCGGCGGCCCCGCATCTCCTTGGCGAAGATGTGCGTCATCGCTTCGACGCCCGCCTTGGTGGCGGCATAGACGCCATAGGTGGGCTGATAAAGGCCGACGACGCTGGAGGAGAAGCTGACGACACGGCCGCCGTCGCGCATCCGCCGACCGGCCTCGCGCAGGCCGTTGAATACGCCCTTGAGATTGATTGCGACGTGCTGGTCGAACAGCTCGTCCTCGGTCGTCGTGATCGGTGCGAGCTTCATGATGCCGGCGTTGTTCACCAGCACGTCGACACCGCCATAGGCCTGCTCGGCGGCGTCGAACAGCGCCTTCACCGCGGCCGGGTCGGACACGTGGGCCTGCACCGCAGTGGCCGTCCCGCCCGCCTGCTCGATCTTCGCCACGAGCGCCTGGGCGACGTCGGCCCCGCTGGAATAGTTGATCACGACCGCCAAGCCGTCGTGCGCCAAGCGCTCGGCCACTGCGGCGCCGATGCCACGGGATCCGCCAGTGATGATCGCCGTGCGGCGTTGCGGGGTGGATAAAAGAGCCATGATGAGATCCAATTCAGGTTGGGTTTGGTTGCGCCCTCGCTCAGACGAAGGCGCCGTTGAAAAGAAGCGTTTGGCCGTTGACCCAGCCGCCATCCGGGCCGACGAGGAAGGAGATGGCGGCGGTTGTGGGGCTCACCGAGCCGCTCGAGCGGCGGCTGCTTGGCTGCGTGCTCGATCTGCTCAGGCGTCTTGCCGGCCAGTAACAGTTCGGTGGCCACCGGTCCGGGCGCGATCGCGTTCACGGTAACGCCGCGTCCGCGCATCTCCTTGGCGGCGATCGCGGTCAGTTCCTTCACGCCGACCTTGGTCGCGGCGTAGACGCCGTAGCGGGGCTGGAGGACGATTCTCGTTCCAGAAGACAAGTTGATGATGCGCCAGCCTGAACTGAGCCTGCGTGCTGCCTCACGCAACACGTTGAACGATCCCTTGAGGGTGACGCCTACCAGTATGTCGAACTCCTCGACCGGCCCCTCGGCAAGGGTGTTCGTCTTCTGAACGCCTGCATTGATGACCAAGACGGTGAGATCGCCTGCCTCCCGGCTCACCCGATCGAAGAGCGAAGTGACCGCGGCCACGTCGCTGACATCCGCCTCCATCGCCGTAGCTTGGCTGCCGGCGTCCCGTATCCGCGCGATGGCGGTTTCCGCCGCAGCTGCATTTCCAGCGTAGTTCACGACCGTATGGAAGCCGTCGCGCGCCAGACGAGCTACAGCTTTGGCGCCGATCCCGTGCCACGCGCACGTGACGAGCGCCGCCTCAACCGGCTCGAACCTAGTGTGCAACTCTGTTTGCATAACGTGACGTATCGTAAAGTGATGTAGAACGGTGTCAATTGGCTTGTTCGTAACGCAGCGTTACGTCTGTCGACATGACCATGCCTCCCTTCAAAGCCCGGATCGGGCGACCTCGCGCCACGGCGGCTGACTCGCATGAGGCGATTCTCACCGCTGTTTATGACCTCCTGCACGAAATGTCGGTCCGCGAACTGACGATGGATAAGGTCGCCAAGCGCGCAGGTGTCGGCAAGCCGACGCTCTACCGCTGGTGGAAATCCAAGCCGGCGCTTGTAATCGCAATGTTCAACGAGCGGATCGTCCCCACCCTTAACGCGCCTGAGGGGACGACGCTCGAAGCATCGATCCGCTTAAAGGTTGAACGACTCGTCTCGGCGTTCAACGGCTTTTTCGGCAAGGTCATTTCGGAGTTGGTTGCCGAGGGTCAGGGCGATCCGGAGATCCTGCGCGAGCTCAACGACGGCTATATCCAGTCCCGGCGCGCCGGAACGATCGGCGAGATCATCGAAGCGCAGGAGCAGGGGACGGTGCCCAAGGAGATCGATCCGGAGATAGTCGTGGATGCGATCTTCGGAAGCCTCTACTTCACGCTTCTTTTGAAGTTGCGGCCATTGTCGCCAGACTATGCCGATCGCGTGGTCAGCTTAAGCAAGACGATGCTTGCACTTTCATAGACGTCTTGAGCGTTTTCCAATGATTTAGGCTTCCTCATCTCGTCAGGTATTCGGGAAGGAGAAAGCACAAAGGCACTCTCAAATACCGAGAAGGGGCGTCACGACGGCAAACACATCATTTCCTACACCCAGGTGTAGAATTAGGATGAGCCGGCTCAACTCGAGCCCGTTTTGCCGATCGACGGCATGGAGAGCATGAGCTTGCTCGCCAACACTCTCGAAAGCCTGCCCGCTAATCCTGAGTAGATGTTTGCTGATGCTGGTACGATGAATGATGTGGCTCGCCATATCACTCCGCTTGGCCTGGGAAAAACTGCACTAAAGGGAAATATAGCTCAGGCCGGGGCGATCGGCCGACACCGGATCGGCTGAAACCGTTCAGTGCTTCGCCTTCACTGCTGGCTACATAACTCTATTTTATGACTAAGATCGCCCAAAGTTGAACAAAGATTGCTCGTGGTAGTAGCTTTTGAAGCTGACGTTCCTATGTCGCTCGCGGCTCAACGGAGCGCCTCCGCAAGCCGTAGAAGCATCGCGGTGACCATCTGAGGATCAAGAGGCGCCGCGGCGTCTCGTAGGCGCGCTTCTGCATCGGCCACGATTCCAGAGGCGGCATTCAAGGCGTCACGCCCCGACCCCGTTAACTCGGTAGTCTGAACCCGCCCATGTTCGGGATGAGGTTTCCGTACGATAAAGCCCGACCGCTCAAGTCCGACCAGAATGGCCTGCATCGTTTGCGGGGTCACAAAAGCGCGGCGCGCGAGCACCGCGTTCGAAGCACCGGACTCTGTCTCCAGAAAGGTCAGAACGGTATATTGAGGTGTGGTCAAGCCAATCTCTCGCAGTCCAGAATCTAAGCGGGTGCGAAGCGCCTGTTGAGACTGTTTCAACGCAAAGCCGATCGTCGCGTACGGGTTACTCATGCGCGCATTAACATTCCGACTTGACATATAAGTGCCCTTATATAATATCAGGACCCTGATGTTAATGGCTTACGTAGTCAAAGGAAAGCTTGAACATGCCTCACCTGATCGGACCAGATTTCGTTGGCATTCAAGTCGAAGACCTCGATGCTGCACGGACATTTTACACGCAAGTCGTCGGGCTGACCGTCGCCGCTCATAGTCCACCGGGTGCCGTTGTGTTCGAGACCACGCCGGTTCCGTTCTCTGTCCGCACGCCCTTGGTCGACTTAGGGGCTACGGACAAGCTCGGCTGGGGCGTCGCGATCTGGTTTGGCTGCGATGACGCCGACGCATTGCACGAACACCTTGTCGAGCAGGGCACGCCAATCGTCTTTGCGCCGAAAGATGGGCCTTTTGGCCGCTACTTCGCGTTCCGCGATCCATTTGGATACACGATTACGACCCACACCGTTGTACAATCTTGAGCATGGGATGATCGGCTACCACCTTGTCGCTATAGCCGATCAAGCTTCAGAATCTGTCAGGAAGATATTTACTAGACCCGGTCATCCGTGATCCGTTTGTGCCTAGCGTACGTAAAACTCACTTTCGTGTCGTGCCCCCCAGTTGAAGGCCGCCATGCGGCACGGCCCCTGCATCAAGGGTCATGGTCAAGATTGGCATAACAACCGTCAACGCGATCGTGCAGTTTCACGATCGCATCTGTCCGGAGATGCGCTCAGAACGATGGCGAACGGCCCACGGGTCCTTGCGGTCCTTCCAACGCTTGCCGGTCCCAGCGGTCGGGAACTGCGACGGCCTCATAAGTGGATTGCAGGAATTGCAGCAGGTCGCCGTCGGGATCGGCGGCTGCGCGCACTGTGCTATAAGGAAGCACGAACTCTCGTAACGCTGGATCATATCTCGCGTCTGCCGGCGCGACACTCCCCGCCGCATAGGCGGCTGGCACAGGATAGGCTTCCGCATAGAAGCTTGGTTCCGCCATCTCGCCTGAGCCCGGCCAGAACCCCACGCCGGCCTGTTCCCGACTGTATGCGTCGCGCACTACGGCATCGGACAAATGAGGGAAGCCACCGGGATGCACAGTCGCGGGCCGACCGGAAAACCGCGTCACGGCCAGGTCGAAACTGCCCCAGAATAGGTGGATCGGGCTGCATTTGCCCTGAAACCGTGTGCGGAAAACCTGGAACACCCGCTCGACTTGGATCAGTGCGCGCCAGTAGGTGCGCGCGACAGCTGGATCGAACGGTCGCGCCACCTCGTCGCGGGCAAAGGGCACCGCGTCGGATAGTTCGCATGGCGTGGGCGTGATCGTTACCACCACGTCCAGTTCGCCGAGCGCGAGCATGACCATCTGATAGAAATCGGCGACGCTGCCGAGGCGTAAGGGAACGCGACCCTCACGACCATCGGTTCCCCGCAGCACGAGCGCCTCGGCGATGAAGTCGAATTCGATCTCGAAGGCACGAGCGCCGTCGGGAACGAGCCCGGTCGAAAGCCCACGCGCGGACACGTAGAGGGGCACATGCCAAGTATGATCGACCCACGGCGTCTTCGCGAAACGAACCTTTCCCACGATCTGACACCAGAGATGCAGCGTGTCCGTCGTTCGTCGGAGGTCGATATTCGCCAGATCAGGCCACGGATTCAGGATCGCACTCCTCATCTCGTTTCTCCTTCGTGCGTCGGGCAAGGATGAAGAAAGGCCATAACCACGCGTTTGCGATATGGCAGTGTTCCGTTGACGCTGTTTGCACGATACAGCCGACGATAAAGGTTGAACGGCTGATGTCGACGCCTTGAATCAGGTTGTCTATGTGACGAAAACATGGGAACTCCCAAGGCCGGACAAACAAGCGAAAGGAACGTCATGTTGACTAAGCCATTGTGGTTCCTAGGAACGCTGACGCTAGGCATTGTCTTTAGCAGCACGTCTGGCCTCGCCGCGGGGCAAGATGGCGGTCCGACCGGCACATTGCGCTATTCGAAAGAAGCGGCCGTCGCGGCGCAGCAGAAAAGCGCAAAGTCGCTGGTCGAGCGTTATCAGGCCGCGCTGAACAATTCCGATTTCGCTACTATCCGCACCTTCTTCGCTCCTGATGCGGTCGCTGAGTGGAACGAGAAACAGACGATGGTTGGCGTGGACGCCATGAGGGAGCCCTACGAGGCGCTGTTCAAGACAACGAAATTCTCCACTGATTTCCAGTTCGATGCGGCGGACATCTATGGCGACGTCGCCATCGTTCGTACCCATCACCCCGTCGGCCAGGTGGAAGTGACGATCAAGACTGGGAAGAAGACGCTGGATTTCAACCGCGAAATCTTCGTGCTCCGCCGCTTCGGACCCGATTGGAAGATCGTCCTTTACACCTTCAGCCGTCAGCCCAGGCAGGGCGAGCAGTGACGTGATGAACGACCCGCTAAGCCGACGACGCGCGCTCTGTCTCGCCGGGGCGACGGCGGCGACGGTATTTGCGGGTCCTGGCCTTGCGGCCGGGCCGAAATCGTCCGGGTTATTCGTGCGCCAGAGCAGGGCTGACCGGTCGCTGACGATCATCAGCTCGGCGCTCACACAAGAGGAGGCGCGCGCGTCGATGCCCGACGGTGCCTTCGAATACGTCCACGGTGCGTCGGGCGACGAATGGACCTTGCGTCAGAACATCGAACACATGCGCGCGTTGGCTTTTAGTCCGCATCGGCTTGCCGGCTTTTCAAAGGCGGACACCAGCGCGACGCTGTTCGGTCGGGCATTGCCGGCACCGATCTATGTCTGCCCGATGGGCGCGCAGGACATCGTCCACGTCGACGCGGAACTGGCGAGTGTCCGCGGCGCGAATAGGGCGGGACTCGCCTACTTACTGTCAAGCGCCTCCAACCGTTCGCTAGAAGAGGTGGCGCGCGCGACTCCAGAGGCCCTGCGGCTATTCGCGATCTACCTCAACGACGAACCCGCGGTGAACGTGAGCTTGGCGCGCCGCGCACGCCAAGCGGGTTACGCCGCGATAATAATGACCATAGATTCGCTCGGTCCGGGCAGCAGCGAGCGGTATCGCGCGATGGGTTCGCCTGGTTCGCCGAATGCCGGCTATGGCAACTTCGACCCGCGCCGCGGCGGCAGCGGCAAGTTCCAGCGCCTCAAGAAGGATTTTAAGCCTTCCGACATCGCGATGCTGCGCGAGGCGTCCGGGCTACCCGTGATGGTCAAGGGCGTGCTTCGACCGGACGATGCGGAGCGTTGCCTAGCCGCCGGCGCAGCCGGGATCGTGGTTTCCAATCACGGGGGTCGCACACTCGATGGCGCACCGGCAGCTATTGATGTGCTCGCAGCCATCGTCCACGCTATTGGTGGCCGCGTGCCAGTCCTGTTTGACAGTGGTGTCCGGCGTGGCGAAGATGTCGTGCGGGCTCTGGCACTGGGGGCGACCGCCGTCGGGGTCGGCCGGCCTGTGCTCGATGCGATGGCCCTCGGCGGGGCGACGGGAGTGGCAGATATGCTTGAATGGTTTAAGTCCGATTTGGCGACCGCCATGCTGCTCGTCGGCGCGCCGCGCGTGGCGGACCTGTCGCGCGACTATCTGCAGATCTGATGATACCAGCTCAAGGCTCCAAGAGCGCAGACGTTGCCGCAAAGCTCAGTCGCCGCGCGACTACGATTGCGCTTTTTGAGGAGCTCGGCCCAGGCCTAGTGACAGGTGCCGCGGACGATGATCCCAGTGGCATCGCCACTTATTCGCAAGCGGGTGCGCAGTTCGGCTATGCGCTCGGCTGGACAATGATTCTCACCTTTCCGCTGATGAGTGCAATTCAATTGATCAGTGCGCGCATCGGTCGTGTCACGGGACGTGGCTTGGCTGGGAATATGGAGGACGTGCTGGCACGTCCGGTCGTGACCGCCCTCGTCACGCTGCTGTTCGTGGCGAACACAATCAACATTGGTGCCGATCTCGCGGCGATGGGGGCCGCGGCCGAACTTGTGACTGGGCTCAGTGCGCATGCAACGACGGTTGGCTTCGCGCTGCTGTCTCTGGTGCTGCAGATCTTTGTACCCTACCGACGATATTCGAAGCTTCTTAAGTGGCTCACCCTCACGCTATTCGCCTATGTCGCGCTTGTTTTTATTGTTCCGCTGGACTGGAAACAGCTGGTGGCCGGACTCGTTATACCCAGAATCAATGGTAGGGCGGCGGTGATCACGATCGTCGCGGTCTTCGGAACCACGATCAGTCCTTATCTTTTTTTCTGGCAGAGCGCACAGGAGGTCGAGGGGATAGCAGGGCGGACTGGCGCGAAGCCGCTGCGCGATGCCCCGGAGCAGGCGCAAGGCGAATTTCACCGAATGAGGTTCGATACCTTGTTCGGCATGGCTGTGTCCAACCTTGTGGCGCTCGCGATCATCATTGGAACGGCTGCCACTCTGCATGCCACGGGCACCGCTTCCATCGAGACGGCGGCTGATGCCGCAAAAGCACTTCGCCCCGTTGCTGGCCCTTTTGCCTTCCTGTTATTTAGTTTCGGGATCATCGGGACCGGCCTTCTCGCGGTTCCGGTTCTTGCCGGCTCCGCTGCCTATGCGGTCAGCGACACACGTAAATGGCACGGCAGTTTGGACGACAAACCGCGGCAGGCGATCGGCTTCTACTCCGTGATCGGGCTGGCGACGGTTCTGGGAATTGGTATTGACTGGTCACCGCTTGATCCCATTAAGGCCTTGTTCTGGAGCGCCGTGATTAACGGCGTCGTCGCGGTGCCGATTATGGCCGCCATGATGCTCGTGGTTTCACGGCGACAGACGATGGGAGACTTCACCGCGTCGCCTATATTATTGACCCTGGGATGGACGGCGACCGTGCTTATGGCCATGGCGGCTGCGGCGCTGGCCGTCGTTAGCTAAGGCCCCCCTATAACGCCAGAAACTCGGCCTGCTGAAAACACAATCGCTAAAATGGCAACTCCGTTAGCATTAGAAGAGATCGAGATGGACAAGTTTGAACTCATTGCGGCGGACTATATTTAGCAGCAGAGTCTGCTAACGCAGATCGAGCTGCAGTCGGCTTCACGCTCTCTTCGACACGCATGCCACCTTATGATAAAGCAAATTATCTACGTAGTAGGGCAGCACATGACCACGGTTGAAATTAAGGTGGATGACCAGTAAAAACTCACTTGCGATTTTCCATCGTCCGTCGACCATCAACAGTTGGAGAGATGTGAATGGGTGCCCAAAGCGGGACCCCGCTATGAGCGAGGCAAATACGTACAATTCTTGGGAAATATGGTTTATGAAGGGGTTCCAATTGGCGCCGATCGGGACCCTTTCATCGGTAAAGATTCGACGGACGATTAATAGTTTGGCAACAATGATAGGAGTTTCGCTTTAGGTGCCGGTCCACAGAAACGCTGGCAAATCCGAGCGTAGAGCATCGCAACCGTGAGCGCGAACACGATTGACATAGATATGACGACCGCAACGAGAAGCGGGTTTGACGGGCCCCTTTGGTCCAGCAGAAACGGCAAACGGGTTGGCGTGACATAGATCATCGCCATAAACAGCAGCCCGAAACTTCCGGCGAAAGCGAACGACGTCCACGGCAAGTAGGCGCCGGTTTCCCGTTGGAATCTGGCTGATGCCTTCCACCGGCGAGCGTATGGCGCGAGTGCCTTCAGAGCTTCGGCTCGGCCGCTGGCTTCACGTCAGTGTCCGCACTCTTGTAGCTTCGGCGCAGGGCTCACCCATTCCGCATCCAAGGAGAGCATCATGCCACGCCCTTCGCTTCGTCGAACGCCGATCGGTTGTCTTCGATCTTTGCGATATGAGCGCCGGCCCAGTATCCAAGTTCGCGGATTGGGC
Source organism: Sphingomonas sp. PAMC 26617 (assembly GCF_000242835.1). NCBI lineage: Bacteria > Pseudomonadati > Pseudomonadota > Alphaproteobacteria > Sphingomonadales > Sphingomonadaceae > Sphingomonas > Sphingomonas sp. PAMC 26617. The sequence goes on along the minus strand of NZ_JH594426.1, from coordinate 26,377 downwards.
CGGCCAACGAGTAGCCGAGATCTGTAAGCGCGTACTCTACCTGAGGCGGCACGGTTGAGTGAACGGTGCGGGACACCATGCCATCGCGTTCGAGAGCGCGCAGTGTCCGCGAAAGCATCTGTTGGCTGATGCCGCCAATGATGCGCTTGATCTCGTTGAAGCGACGCGGTTGTTCAGTCAGCGTCAACACGATCATCACGGTCCATTTGTCGCCGATCAGGCTGAGGACGCCGCTCAACCGCTTGCATTCGACATGTATCGGCTCCGGGGCGGTCAGCTCCATGTGACTAGGTCCTGAAAAAATGACTTCTTGCCGAACCGCCTTAGGCCCCATAGCTGGTGCAGGTCACTTTTCCAGACCGGAGCCGACAGAATGAACATCCTGCACATCGATGCCAGCGCGAGCGACACCGCAACCTCGCATACGCGCCGCCTCTCCAGCGAACTGATCGAGCGGCTCAAAGCGGCCAACCCCAACGCGACGATCGTGTACCGCGATGTTGTCGCCAATCAGCTCCCCCATGTCGACATGACGATCAGGCACGCCTGGACACCCGAGAACAGCGGGGATGCGAAGCTGATCGAGACCATGAACCGTTCCAAGGCACTGGTCGACGAGCTGAAGGCAGCTGACGTGATCGTGGTCGGCTCACCCATGTACAATTTCACGGTGCCCTCGACCCTCAAGGCTTGGATCGACCACGTCTCCATCGCCGGGCAGACTTTCAGCTACACGGCTGAGGGGCCGCGGGGCCTGCTGAGCGGCAAGGCGTATCTCGTCCTCTCCTCGGGTGGGATCTATTCGCAAGGACCGTTCGCCGCGAACGATCACCTATCGACCTACCTCGAGGTGATCTTCCGCTTTCTGGGCATCCAGGACATCGAGGTGATCCGAGCGGAAGGCGTCGCGTACGGACCTGAGCAGGACCAGTCCGCAATGGCGAGTGCCTTCGAGAAGATCGAGGCGATCGCGGTCGCAGCCTAAGGGTATCGATCGTTAGCCAGCCACGGAGATGCGCTGTGGCTGGCCGGACGACCGCGTCGGCTGTGGATTCCGCGATCGGCGCTGCTATGCGACGATTGGGATGCGCAATCGAGTCAGCATCGTCGTTACGGCTTAGAACCTTGAATCCATCTCGCAAAGGGACTGACGCACGCGCCCGACGCAAAAAGAGGGGTGCGATATGACATTTACCGCTGACAGACCGTGCGCAATTGGTGCTGGTATCTACAGCGCGGCCCACGTCGCATCCGGCAGACGAGAGCCCGTGGACAGAGGCAGGGCGCTGCTGTCGCACAGGGGGGACTGGCACGATGGCGAACGATAATGAGCGGTATTACGCGCGACGTGCGCAACAGGAACTCGCGCTAGCCGCTCGGGCTGCCGAGACGAATATCAAGGTAATTCATCTGAATATGGCGGCACATTATTCAACGTTGCGGGAACGGTCTGCCGCACTGCATAAAGTGGGGGACCAAGATGTCGGATCAAGGTAAAAGTCCCGTCGAGATGGCCGACAACGAGCTGATCGCGGAGTGGGAGGACTTTGATTACGACGCCGAGGACACGTCGTCGCGCAGCGACGCCCTCGCGACGGAACTGGAAAAGGGTAATCTCAATTTCTGACGATGAGCAGCGAGGCCGCTCCGTCATTGCTTCACACCGTTTCTGGCGATCCCTATCTGTTCCGTGTGGGTGCCAGATTCGACCGATTGGAAGATCTCCGGATACGGTCGGTGAATCTCCGCGCGGAGTGCGGTAATTGCGGGCATCGAGGTGTTGTGGATGGTCCAGAGCTGTCGCGCTGGTTCGCGATGCATCGATGGAACGGGGCAGGCGAGAAGTTCGCCGAGCATATGCGGTGCAGCGTCTGCAAGCGCCAGCCTATCAGCCTCGAGCCGACACGGGAGCCGCCTTTGACGGAGTTAGGTCCGCGTAGCGCGGCCGAGTGGCAGGCGATCGTGAAGCGTCTTCGCCGATGATCCGGCGCCGGGAGAAATCTTAAGTAAGGCTGCGGGCGGGAAACACTGGTCCTCGGATGGTCATTTCGGTCAGATCGTAGGGGCGCTGAAGCGCCACCACGTCGTCATAGGATCCGCGCAGCCAGGTATCGACTGCCTCGGGTTCGAGGATCGTAATCATGGCCTTGGGATGGGTCGGTGACGCTGAACCACATCTCCCCTTTCAGCAGCGGCTTGCCGTCGCCCAAGTCGTGCTTCTCTGGCGTGAACTCCGCAAACTCGGACGAGGATCACGGCCAGTTGACCGCCGCCCTCGATGATAAGCTCGACGAGGCGCTTGAGCGCGGTCAGTGTTTTGGGGTGGAGATCGTGCGCGTCTTCGACGAACAGCGCGAACGGCCATTTGGCCTTGCGGAACAGCTCCTGCAAATCGCGTTCGCGCCGTTCCGACTGGGTGGGTGTCGAGGCGGTCTTCTCCAACGACAGATCATAGAACAGTGCCGCGACCAGCAGCGGCAGCGATATCTTGGCCTTCTACCGACTGAGCGCACGTGGCACGATCACGCGCCCCTCGCGCTCCAGTTCCTCGCGCAGTCGCCGCGTCAGTACGGTCTTACCCGAGCCGATGGTGGCGGTGAGCGCGATCAGGCGTCCGCCCCTGATCGCAGTCTTCAGATCATGGAAGAGCTGGGCATGATGCGAGGTCTCAAATAAGCCGAGATCGACCGGGGGCCGTGCCATGCCGTAATAGCGCATCACCTCGGTCTGCATCAGCCACTTGGTCTATGGCCGGGGGGAAATCGCCCACGGATTCCGTCCATCACCTCGGGCGTGGACAGCGCGCGCGCGAGCAGCGCGTCGATGGAGGCGCGATCCCATCGGCAGGCCTGCGACTGATCACCACAATGTCGTCCTCGCCCGTCAGGACCGAGCGGGGCATCCCGATCCTCGTCGCCAGCGCATCGACCCGATCCGCGCGGACCTCGCGCCGGCTCTTGCGATGCTTGTGATAGCGATGCAGCGGCACCGGCCCGCCGACCGGATCGAACGGGCCGTACCGCTCGTCGCCATGCTCGACCCATAGTTCCTGGTCGAACAGCCCCCACCAGACGATCACGGTTTCGCCAGCTACTTCGGGCGCGACCCCATAGGTGACGCTAGCGACGGTCAGTCGGCAATCGAGGCCGACCTTGCGGCGCTCGGCTTCGCGCGCGAATGCGCAGTAGCGTTCCCAACTGCACAGGCCACGGATGCCGCCCTCGGGCAGATGGCCGAGCCAGTCGTCGATCCGGGAATGCGGTTCGCGACGATGATCACCGCTGTTGTAGGTGGCGATGTAGCGCGCGAGCCAGCGGTTGGCCTCCTCCTCGCTGGCGGGTTCATTGAAGTGATACAGCGTCTCGTGCGCTTCCTTGACTGTGCGGAACAGTCGCTCGACCTTGCCCTTGGCGCGCGCGGTCGTGCGCCGTCCGTCTGACCTTGCCGGCATGTGCGAGGTGACGGTGATTCCGAGACATCCATGACCCGCTTAAAGACGCTCGATTTACCGACCGGCCCGCCATCAAGCTGAATGTTCTCCAGAATGCCTTCGTCCCGATTATCCTCCTTCGGTGCCATCGCCCGGAACAGGAAGCGAAGCGCCCCCTCGGCATCCTCGCCATATACCAGCGCATATTCCTGGTAGACGACGCCCGACCGGTCATCGACCGCCGAGAACAGCATCAGCGTTGGCGCGCCCTGCCGGTCCGGATCGATCCAGGTCGGAACCTTCAGCTGCTTGAGGTCGGACGGACCCATGTCGAAATGACAGAGCATGTTGGCGCGTTCGGCCCGATACCGCACTGCAGCAGGCTCGCGCGTCACCCGCTCGGTATCGTATCCGTGTTGCCGCATGTGCCGGTTGAGCGTCGAGGCCGCCAACCGTCCTGGCGGCAGCCTTACCAGACCGCGATGAGGGACTCGACGCCGTGTTCGGTGTAATATCGAGGATACGCTTCGTCGAGAGACGACGGCCCGGCTGGTTGGTCGTGCGGCTCTTCATCGCTGCAGCGATTTCACACCACCATTCGATCTCGCCTGCAGCCATGGTGCGCAACAGGCCGCGATCGGCGCGGTGTGCGTCCATCGGACGCCGCGTGCCGCGCAACGCCCGGTAGAGCGTGGCGCGGGTAATGTCGTAGAGCTCGACGCCAGGGTTACTGTTTGTGCCATATCTGTACGATAATACCGGGTGAGATGCAGCGAAACCGGCCCGAGGGTAAGCGGCGGCGGCCGAGATCAGCCGCGTTCCGGCGGCTACGCATAACGTCTATATTCCGACAAATTTATCACCCGGTGCCAGGTTGGCGATGGCCCGACGCAACGATGCGCTGTATCAGCGCGTCTTCTTGGGGAAGCTGTCCATCCAGCATTAGGGTCGCGAGACCGTGAACCAATGCCCACGCCTGAACCGCCTCGATGTCCGCTGAGCCTTGTTCGGCGCCCTCAGGGAGGTTCGCGGCGGCATTCGCGAGCAGGAACCGCAAGGCTTCATTCTCGCCCGATGTATGCGCCAGCGCCGACGAAGCGAATATAAGCCGGTATAGCGCGGGGTTCGCGAGTGCAAATCGGACATAGGCTTGCCCTGTGGCCGCGAACCCCGCCGAGCCGCCGCCCACCCGGTCGGCGGCGGCATGCTGCGCGGCGGCCAGTCGGTCGAGCCCCTCACGCGCAAGCGCCGCCATCAACGCGGTTTTGTCCGGGAAGTGGCGGTAGACCGCGGTAGCGCTTACGCCGACCGTGCGCGCCACCTCCCGCAGGGACAGGCCCTCGACATCCCGAACGGCGAGGAGCGCCAGGCCCGCATCGACCAGCGCCGCGCGCAAGTCGCCGTGATGATACCGCCTTACATCCATGTTGACACCGTTATCTTAAGCTATATGGTGACGTTGTAAACATTGGGGGTCGATATGGCTAGTCGAGTCGAAGCGCTGATCCGTACAGGCGTGACCAAAGGCATCCAGGCAGTGGCCGCGTTCAATCGCGCGCGCCTTCCCGAGCCGCCCGCGCATCCGTTTCTAAGCGGCATCCACCGGCCGATGCGGGAGGAACTGACCCTCACCGATTTGTCGGTGACTGGTACGCTCCCGTCGGCGCTGGACGGCCGGTACTTGCGGATCGGCCCTAACCCGGTGGCGGCGGACCCGGCCTCGTATCATTGGTTCATAGGCGATGGCATGGTGCACGGGCTCGCGCTCAAGGACGGTCGCGCGCTCTGGTACCGCAACCGCTGGATCCGTTCGCAGGCGGTGGCCAGTGCTCTAGGCGAGCAGCCGGCTCCGGGTCCTCGCCACGGCGGGTTCGACACGGTTAATACCAACGTCGTCGAGGTGTCCGGGCGAACCTTTGCGCTGGTGGAGGCGGGCAGCTATCCGGTCGAGTTGTCGGACGATCTCGAGAGCCAGACCTATAATCCGTTCGACAATACGCTGGCCGGTTCGTTCACCGCGCACCCGCACCGCGATCCCCTGACCGGCGAACAGCACGCCATCTGCTACGAGGCGACCAAGCTCGGCGAGATACGCCACGTCGTGATCGACGCTGCTGGAAAGGTCGTGCGCGAGGAGCCGATTGCGGTCGGACACGGGCCGATGATTCACGATTGCGCCATCACCGGTCGTTACGTCGTCATTCTCGACTTGCCGGTTACCTTTTCGATGCGGACGCTAATTGGCGGGCACGGTTACCCTTACCGTTGGAATCCGGAGCACAAGGCGCGCGTTGGCCTGATGCCCCGTCGCGGCGGCGCTGGCGACATAATATGGTGCAACGTCGATCCGGCCTACGTCTTTCACGTCGTCAACGCTTACGATCGGCCTGACGGACGCGTGACGCTCGACGTCTGCGCTTATGCGACGATGTTCGCGGGCGAGCATGGCGGACCTGACACGATATCGCGGGGACTTGAGCGGTGGACGGTCGATCCGGCGACCGCCTCGGTCAGCATATGCGTGATTGATCCGGCTCCGCAGGAGTTCCCGCGCATCGATGAGCGCCGCTTGGGGCAGGCTTACCGCTACGCCTATACGATGGCGCTCGACGAGAACGCCGGCTTCGTCCTCGGCGGTTCGCTCTACAAGCATGATGTGGTTGCGGGCACTCGCGAAGTCCACAATTTCGGCACCGACCGACGCCCGGGCGAATTTGTATTCGTGCCCGCGCACGAGGGCGCGGGGGAGGATGAGGGCTGGCTAGTCGGCCTGGTCATTGACGCTAATGCCAATAACACGGATTTGTCGATTATCGACGCTCGCCGGTTCGAGGAGGCCCCCGTTGCCAGCGTGCGCCTGCCGCACCTTGTCCCGCCGGGGTTCCATGGCAACTGGCTGCCAACGAGAACGGATTCGTGACCGTTATTTTGACCATCAAACAAACAGTAGAGATGACAATCGGCAGGATAATGCAGATTTCGAAAAATCCGACGCGCAGCAGAAGGTCGGGGAGACGGTGCGAGTTACGGGCCCGTCACGAGATTGTCGCTCCGCGCTGTATTTCCGACCAATCCGAGGTGAGTGGCACCAAAGCCATCTCTTCGTGGTGGGACACCCTAGGCCAGTAGTCTCGGACAGCCCTTGACCCACCTTCCGCTCCATCCCGGAATGGCCGTTCCCGTTCACACGCCCCCGAGATCCGCCGATAGCACGGAACGGATCGCGGTCGCTAACTTGGCCGGCGCCTCAAGCGGAGCGAGGTGCCCCACGCCCGGGGAGCACCGTGAATCCGGTGTTCGGCACCACATCGCCGAATGCGCTGCGAAGCGCCTGTTCGGGCTCAATCCGGTTCGCGTCGCCGACGATCACGTGAACCAGGACGGCAATCCGTCGGGCATTGTCGGCGATGTCGGCCATTATTCCGCGTTCAGGCCATTCGCGTTTCGCTGCACGATAGCCGCAAAGCATGTCCTCGATGACCTGCTGGCGCTGCGCGTCGTTCAGCGGAAGGGCGGACAGGATGCCAACGACTTTCTCCGCACCTTCCCAACTCTGGTAAGATGCAAGCATCCCGGCCCGTTGCTCTTCCGGGACGCCGAGAGATGTTGGCGGAGCGGGCGCGACCAAGATCAGTCGGCGGAGACCGTTGGGCGCCGTTGCCGCGACGATCTGCGCCACCTTGCCGCCCATGGAGTGGCCGATGATGACGTAATTTCCGAGGCCGAGTTCCCCGATCACGCCAATCACGTCGTTTGCCAGCGTCTCGAGTTCATATGCCCCAGCTTGCTTGTCCGACCGTCCCCAGCCGCGGAAATCGAGCGACACGCAGCGATGATATGCTGCCAAATCGGCGACGACAGCGGACCAAGTGCGGCTGCTTCCGCCCCAGTAATGGAGGAAGACGAGGGTAGGGCCGCCCTTGCCAGCCTCAATCATTTTTAGGTAGGTGCCGTTGACGCGAACGACGGACGGTTTGCCGGACATGAACATCTCCTCGCTGATGTGAAATCAGCCGGCCTTCGCAATGACGTGGCGAGGAGGCAAGTGTAGACTAATGCAACAAGCCTAGCGTGCTTTCTCCCAGGTAAGGGACAGCCGAACTAATTGGGCACAATTGCTTCGGGCAGATATTCCACGAGGCAACCGGCTTCCTTGGACGTTTGGAAAAGACGGGATAGAAAAGTCAGTCAAGGTTGCGGGGTCGCTTGCGAATACCGAACCGTTAACGTGCGAGACGGTGAAAACTGTCCATGACTAGGTTCAGTAAGCTACCTCCCAGCTAAACAGCATAGCGGAATACACGTTTGCAGGCAGGCATCCGCTCGATACGGTACGAGCTTTTCGCCATGCGTAAACCTGTGCATATAACTCCGACGCGTGGCCGCCCGTGGGTTTGGCGCACTGACTTTCGCTCGTCAGGGGGGACGCGCGGTCCCCCTAAAATCAATTGATGCTACCTAACGGCAACTCTTTACGCCGCAACCACGCCAAAGTGATCGACAGCGCGAATAGCAATACGGCACCGCCGGGGTTACTATGTAGGATGAACAGATGGGCGAGAGTGGCAAAAGCCATAGTGACGCCAAGCCACAACGCCGCGAATGCGATCCGCCCCGGGACAAACAACGCTATCGCACCAATAATCTCGACGATTGCGGTCACGTAGCGAAAACCTTGGCCTAAACCAATATTTTGAAACACCTGTACCATCGTTGGCACTCCAGCCAATTTGCGTGCGGCAGCAGCGAGAAACGCGATTGCAAGGAGCACGCGAATGACATTTGACACAATTTTCGAGACTCGATCGTTTGCCCCACTAGTCACGTTTTGCATGGTGTTCTCCGTTAAGGCATTTGCATAGTCGTTAGCCGACGCGCACATGGAGGCCTTGCACGCGACGTCGTCAGGATTGACGCACTTGTTCAAGTTCGTTGGTTAATTTCAGAAAGCTCGCAACTTCGACGGCACTATGCGCTTGTTTCAAGGAACCGATTGGTTCTGAGTTCATCATAAGCTTGAGCGATCTCCTCCTCGCTCCCCATGACAAATGGTCCGCGCGCAACGACCGGCTCAAGGATCGGTTGGCCGGAGTAGACCATCAGACGTCCGCCTGATGCGGTTGTAACTTCGAATTGGCGGGACTCTTGCGTGAGCTCGATCCAGACAACATCGCCGGCGACCATGGAGCGACCGCTCTCCGGATGCTCGAACGAACCTTTCAATACGTACGCAAACATGCGCTCGCCCGGGGCAATCTCAAGCAGGCAACGACCATCGGCACCGAGCCGGACGTCCGAAATTGTTAGCGGCCAGCGACTCCATTCGGGCTCGCCCGGCTGCAGGCTGCCTGCACCATAAATCGTCACGCTACCGTTTTGCGCCGGTCGCATCATCGCCTGTCCAAGGCGCTGCTCGCGTGTTCCTGGGTTGCTGTTGCGAAGCTGCGCAGGAAGGCCCACCCAAAGTTGCAACGCGTGAACCAATTGCCCATCATGGGGACCGCCGTCATGGACGATACCGCGCCCGGCCGTCATCCACTGTGCATCACCGGGTCCAACCACGCCTTTGAAGCCCAGATGGTCACTATGCAGCATCTGGCCGTCGAGGATTATCATCACGGTTTCAAGGCCGCGATGTGGATGAGGATGAAACCCTGCCGAGGGATCGATATAATCCTCGACGAGCAAAACGAACGGCGAGTGCTCCTCCAACGCATCGGGACGTACGACGAAACGATTACGCGCTCCCTGTCCAAGTTGCTGTAATGGTCCAACGCGATCGATGCGTTCGATATTGGCGAACTGATACACTTTCAAAATCCCGATCATCCTAGGTGTGATGTGACCCGGCCGACAGTTGCCCGTCGAACGACACGACTGGAGGCCAACAGGCAGGGGAACCCATTCAAAATAGCCGGGCTTAACGGCTCGCCACGATGTCAAATTTAACGCCGACCTCCAAAGCGACCCATTTCCCGCTCGCCCAAGTGCCTTGGCCTACGCCGTATGCTGTCCGCATGAGGCTAATGTGTCCCGTGGCGTGCGCGACGTTTCCGGTAATCTGCACGGTGAAGGGCAGAACGACCCGGCGCGAAACACCGCGAAGCGCGAGCACGCCTGTTGCCTCATAGAAATTAGTGCCAATCCGACGGACAGCCGACGTCGCGTACCGAGCTTGTCCAAAATGACCGACGTCAAACCATTCGGATCCAGGCAGCGCAGTATCCCGCTGCGGATCGTTAGTGGAGGCGCTGGCCAGATCGACAAGGACGACGATTTGCGATGTTTCTGGGTGTGCTGGATCAAAGTGGATCGACGCGTTCCAGCGCCGGAACGTGCCGTCGAACCGTGAGCCGGTCTGCGTTCCAGAGAACGTTAGGCGGCTCTTTGTAGGGGAGATCGCCCAGTGGGGGGGCACCTGTGCCGGCGCTGCCGATGCGCCGCTTGCCCATAGCAACATGATCGCGGCGATAGGAGGGTAAAGGACAAAATTTATCATGGAGCTTCCTCAATTTGCGGTGCGGCCGCATTGAGATCCGCTCGCCCGGGCAGCATGCGGAGCAGAACGTCGTCGCGCAGAATGAAATGGTGGCGGAGCGCCGCTGCGGTGTGCAGCGCGACAACAGCTATGAAGCAGTACGCGCCATAAGCGTGAACCTGCTTTAGCACGTCACCGACTGCCTCTCTGTTCGGCAGAGCGGCAAAATACGGGATATCAGGCCAGGGGATCACGCCGAAAAGCACCGTTGGAATGGCTAAAACCGAAGCGGACACCAATGCCCAGCCCGTAATCGGTTGTGCCAGCAGCAGGACGTATAAGAGGGAATGGCTGCTGGAAGCGGCAGCCCTCTCCAAAACCGGCATCTCGATTTTAAGCGGAGGTGGTCGGTGGGTCAGGCGCCAGACGACACGCAACACAGCTAGGATCAGGACAGTGATGCCAATCGACTTGTGCAACTGGTACAGCTGGAAAAGTTTCGCCGACGCCAAGTCTACATGAACCATCACCAAGCCCATGGTGACGAGGATGATGATGCCCAGTGCGATCACCCAGTGCAGGGTGATCGCCACCAGATCATATCGCCAAGGGCTAACGGGCAGGTTCACGGCTGAAGGACAAAAGCGCCAGCGATCGTAAGCCGCACGTCGTCACCAATCATCGGAACGCCGTAACTGACACCGAAGTCGCTACGCTTGATCATACCGAAAGCGTCGAAGCCGATCGTGTAGGACTTGTCGATTGGATTAACGCCAGCGCCGACAAAGCGAGCAGTCAGCACTACCGGTTTAGTGACGCCGTGAAGCGTCAGATTGCCAGCGACGCTGGCAGTGCCGTCGGCAAGCTTGGTAACCTTCGTCGAGGTGAACGTTGCGACTGGAAACTTGGCGGCGTCGAACCACTGTCCACCCTTTAATTCCTCGTTCAGCTTGGATACGGTCGTCTGTACCGACGTAATCGGAACGCTGATTTGCAGCTTGGATACGCCGGCGTTCGCCGGATTGATCGTCAGAGAGCCCGAGGCGCCGGAGAAAAAGCCCGAGAAGTTGCTGAAACCGATGTGCGAGATCTGAAAGCCAATTTGCGTATGTGCAGGTTCTACCTGATAAACTCCAGCTTTCACCGAAGCTGGATTGGTCGATGCGATCTGCGCAAACGCAGCGGTAGCTAATAGGCTTACGGAGATAGCCGAGGTGGCTAATCCGAAGATTGTGGGCTTATTCATTGAAGAGTCTCCCCGTTAGAAGGATGATCGTGACGCACTAACAATAAGCGCAAATCAGGCCGCGATTTGCTCGACGGCCGCGCGTGCCGAGGCGATGGCCTTTTCACGGGTATCGGCCACATTGAGACCCTCAGCGATGACCGTCTCGATGTTCTTCACCCCGATGAAGCCCATAGCGGTGCGCAGCAGCGATTCAGCGTGCTCAGCGGATTTGAATACCGATTCTTCACCATAGTAAGCGCCCCGCGCAATCGCGAAGATAAGTCGCTTGTCGCCGGCTAAACCTTCCGGACCGTTCGGCCCTACTCTGAAGGTCGTCCCCGGGATAACAATCCGGTCGATCCAAGCCTTCAGCTCGGAGGGGAGCGAAAAATTGTACATCGGCACGCCGATCACGACGATATCCGCTTCGATGAACTCTTTCAGGATAGTATCGCTGTTGTCGCGCTTGGCCTGCTGTGCCTCGTCAAGCACTGGCACTGCTTTGGAAAGCGGATGCGCCGATGGCGCTGTTACGGCTGTGAAGTGTGGCAGGTCCTCAGCGACGATATCGCGATAGGTCACCTCGTGGTGTGCAGCCCCCCCAACCCTCTCAACGACGAGGGCGGAGAGCTCGCGGGAGACCGAATGCGAACCGGTGATGCTGCTGTCGATATGTAGGAGTTTCATGATTATGGTTCCGATTGTTACCTCGGTTATGGTATGTGCCTGCTTGGAGCGGCTCGCAAGAACGCACAAAGATGATACTGAAGGCACAAGAATGTGACTGATACAGCTGTAGAAGTGACCCCCCCGCGCCTTGGAGTCGGGGTCTGTCTAAAGGCCTCTCAGGTAATTGGCCGAATTGGCGACAAGTGGACTGTCCTTGTCATGATGCTGCTGAGCGAGCGGGGATATCGGTTCAATGAACTGAAGCGTGGGATCGATGGCATCTCACAGCGGATGCTCACGTTGACCTTACGGAATATGGAGCGCGACGGTCTGGTCACTCGCACCGTCACTCCCTCGATCCCGCCTCGGGTCGATTACGAGTTGACTGACGTTGGACGCTCCTTGGCGGGACCGGTCAAGATATTAGGAGAATGGGCTTTTCAGCATCTCGAATGCATTGCGGCCGCGCAGGCATCTTATGATGCACGGAACTCTGATACTTGAGACTCGCGACAAAACAGAGTTACTGTTTTTTGTGCGAAATCCCAAGCATCGTGAGGGCCTTAAGTTGGGTGGTCGACCGATTGCTTCGTATCGTTCACATCAGCTTTTCATTTAAAAGCGCGGGAGTGTTGCTTTCGCGCGGATCGACTCCGCTAAACCGCGATGTCTCCGGGCGGGGGTGGATCAAAGGCATCGAGCTTGGCGAGTACCCCGTCTGGAAGGTCGATTGCGGCGGCCGCGACATTCTCTTCTAGGTGCACACGGTCTGTGGTGCCTGGGATGAGCAAGATGTTGGGCGCGTGAGACAGTAGCCAGGTCAGCCCAAGTTGGGTGGGCGTGATCCCAAGCCTTCGAGCGATCGCGACGATCTCGTGCTGTTCAACCACTTTTGACATCCCCGGATACGCTCCGCCGAGCGGGAAGAACGGGACCCACGCGACGTTCTCACGGCGACACAACGCGAGCACATCCTCAAACTCTTGGTTCACGAGGCTGTAAGCGTTCTGGACGCAGACGATCCCCGCCGGGATCGCGCGCTGAACAGTCGCAAGGCTCACCGCACTGAGCCCGATCGCGCCGATCTTGCCCTCACCGCGAAGCGCGATCATCGTCGCGAGTTGGTCATCGACATCGACTACCTGATCGCCTTCCGCGCGCAGGCCGGGCCCGACGTCGAGACGCCGCAGATTGACCACCGGGATATGGTCGAGCCCGAGGCTTCGAAGATTGTCCTCGATGCTGGCCCGCAGCTGCTCGGGCCGTTGCGCAGGCCGCATCGGTACCTTGCCCCCAGGGTTGGGATCGGCCCCAATCTTGCTCGCGACGGTTATCCCCACATTCGCTCGGGCGACGCCCCCAATCAGCGCATTAATCGCCCCATCGCTGTAGAACTGCGCCGTGTCGAAGTGGTCGACACCCAACGCGACGGCGTGCTCTAGGAGAGTCATGGCCTTGGCCGGTTCGGACATGAGCTTGCGTAACTGCATTGCGCCGTAGCCCATCCGGGCGACGGATCGCTCACCCAACTTATAGGTACCTGCGCGCGCAGCTGCTAACGGGGTCGGTGAAGTCATTGGACTTGCTCCTGTGATCATCAAACAACCGGAGGACGCTCCGTTTGTTCCTTGCGTTGAGGAGTAATCGCCGCTTGTCAACTGCCGGTCCACGTCGCGCCGACGCTTTAAAGAATCGTGATCGGCTTGTGGCTGAGGCCGACGTACTGTTTTCCAGCGTTGACGGGCCGGTGACTCTGGATATGATCGCGAAGGCGGCTGGGGTTGGCATCGGCACGCTTTACCGCCATTTTCCGACGCGCGAGGCGCTGGTGGAGGCGGTGTACCGCCTAGAGCTGGACGCGCTGGACCGGCGAGCGGGCGCCCTACTTGAGAAATACACGGCGTCAGACGCGATGCAGCACTGGCTCGACGATTACCTGCGTTTTGTCGCGACCAAGCGCGCGATGCAGGACGCCCTGCGCGTCGCGATCACGCCGGGGGGCGATGCCGCCTCGAGCGTACGTCTCAGGATCAGCGCCATTGTCGGCAAGTTTCTGAGCTCCGGTGCGGTAGATCGAACGCTGCGGAACGACGTGTCGCCGGACGATGTTACGCTTGGCCTCCTAGGAATGATGTCGGCGGCGACCGCGGCATCGCAGTCGGATCAGGCGCGTCGAATGCTCGGACTGTTACTGACGGGGTTGAAGAACCGCTGACCGAGCGAAGCGATCGCTTCGAGTTGCGACTGAAACAGCGCATATCCAAATCTGCTTCGAAGATGACCCGCGCCATGCCGAATGGCTTATGAGCATTGGGTATGAACTTCTCTGTGGCACTCCCGTCAATCAGATCCTTGCGCGGCGCTCGCAACGTCAGGCCGCGACAACTTCAGCCCTACTGGTTCCAGCTATTCGGGCAGCGTTACGGGAAAGGTGATCAGGGTTCCTGTTGCGACTATGTTGCCGCGGCGAGCAGCCCATAACCCTCTTGAAGGCGGTGCTGAAGGCGCTCTCGGACTCATACCCCAGCGACAAGGCCATGACGGAAATAGGATCGCTGGAGTTTTCCAGCCGGTCCGCCGCCAGCAGCATCCTCCAGCGCGCCAGATAGTCCATCGCCGACGATCCGACCGTCGCTTTGAATTTCAGTGTAAAAGCGGTCCGCGACATGCCGGCACGCTGCGCCAGGGCCTGCAGTGTCCAGCGATAGGAAGGCCTCTCGTGCATGGCGCTGATCGCTGCCGCCATCTGTTTATCGGCCAGGGCGAAGAGCCATCCGACGCCGTCTCCGGGTTTCTCCGAGAGATAAAGCCGAAAAGCAAGGACCAGCATCATATAGGCGAGTTGTTGGGCGACGAGAGAGCCGCCCGGCTGTGGCTCCCGAAGTTCTTGGCTCATCCGTTCCAGCGACCAGCGCAGCGCGGCCTTATCCGATTGTGTCCGGAGATGGATGATGGGCGGCAACATTCCCAATAGGAAGCTGGACTGACTTTCGTCGAGGATGAAATGACCACCGATGATGAAGCAGTTGCCGCCGCCGTTGTACGAGACGATGCCGCCGTTGGTTGCGGTCGAATAAACCGTGGCGGCGTCTACCGGTGTCAGCGCTGCGTCGCTTGCCAGGCGGATCGGCCGTCCACTCGCCAGCAAAAAACAATCTCCTGGTTTAAGATGCACCGGGTCAGCAACGCCGTCCACCGACAACCAGCACTCGCCGGAAATCACGGCGTGGCATTTGATCCCGTCCTTTTGGGGAAACTGAAAAGACCACTCGCCAGCAGCGTCGAAGCCCCCGCCAACATAGCTGCGAGGCTTCAGCAGTGACAGCACGTCTGAAAGCGGATCCATTCGCTGCTCCGAACGATCTGGAAGATATTACGAACGATAGCGCATGGATCGTACGACAGCAATCCGCTATCACCACGCATCAGGATCGCCGATCGCGGTAATGATCTCCGACTAAGCAGGGAGAGCGTTAAGCTCATGCCGTCGTACGTATCTGCAAACGACGCTGCGCCTTGAAACCGATCCTGGCGACGCAATCAGCCACAAGCTGGAGATCCCACATGCCCATTACAAATACCGCATTCGTGCCCAACATGACCAACAAGACCGTGATCGTGACCGGTGCCAACAGCGGCATAGGCTTTGCTACCGCGAAAATGTTAGCAAAGCGCGGGGCTCGCGTGGTGCTAGCGGTCCGCGACATCGCCAAAGGCGAGAAGGCCGCCAGCGGGATATCCGGCATAACGGAGGTCAGGAAGCTCGACCTCGCCAGCCTGGCTTCGATCCGAGCTTTCGCATCGGATTGGCAGAACCCCGTTGACCTGCTGATCAATAATGCCGGCGTTACATCGCCGTCCCTGCGGCGCACTGCCGACGGTTTCGAACTGCAATTCGGCACCAATCACCTAGGCCCATTTGCCCTGACGAACCTGCTGCTACCAAATATTACCGGCCGCGTCGTGACGGTCGGTTCGCAAGCCGAGCAGATGGGCCGCATCGACTTTGACGACCTGAATTGGGAACGGACGCTGTACAGCGAGTTTCGCTCGTATGCGAACTCGAAGCTGGCGAACCTGTTGTTTACCGCGGAACTTCAGCGCCGTCTAAGTGCGGCCAACTCCCGCGTTATCGCGACTGTTGCCCATCCGGGTCTGGTGTCCTCGAATATCTATGATGAAGCGACAGGGCTTGTCATGCGGCTCATGGTCCGACTGGCGGCACAAAGCCCCGAATGGGGCGCGCTTCCGGTGCTCTACGCGGCAGTCGCCGACATTCCTGGCAACAGCTTCGTCGGACCTAGGAATCTCTTTCATATGCGCGGCGCCCCAGAGATCATCAAGAGTTCCAAAGCCGCATGCAATGACGAACTCGCTAAGCAGCTCTGGACCACGTCAGAACAATTAACTCGGGTGCAGTTCGCCATTTAAAACGATCGACCTCAAATCTAAGTTTAGGCGCTTGCGTCGCAGCCCCCTTTCCCCAATACAAAATGACTAACTGCTTGCCAGTACGCCCGGTTCTTTCGATCGGATGAAAGACAAAACATAAGTATTAATAATAGAGCCCTTTCAGAGGAATACCGTTAGCCGGAATAAGCTGGCGGGTACTATCACGAGGCGCTGTCCGCGATACGATTAAGCAGCTCCTCAAGCAGAAGTTTCTCACCAGAAGAAAGAACAGAAACGTGATCCAAAGATGCGCGGAGCGCAGCAGCCGCGCCGCTCGGGCCCGCTTGAGCTGACACTCTCGCCTCCCCGGTGATCGCGGCCATTGTTGCCTCGCGCGCTACCTCAGACAGTCCGCTATCTCGGCGGTCGGCCGGCTCCCCGAGCAGGGTAAGCACAGTTCCGACGCACATCGCTTGAACGAGGGCGAGCGCCCGTGTCTCGCTAATTCGCAGGCGTCCTGCCAAGGCGATGTTTCTAATCCGCTGCCGCAGGACATTCAGTCCGGCACTGACTGGCGGCGAAGCCGGTCCCAACTCCGGATCACCACTCATGATCGTGAACAGCCCGGGATGCTCCAATCCAAATGTGACGTGCATGTCCCATCCGATGCGTAGGTCCTGCACCGGATCAGGATGAGGCTGACGCAACGACTTTTTAGCAACATACTCGGCAAGGCCATTTTCGGCGACAGCGTCAAGGAGTCCACGCTTGTCGCCGAACAAGCGGTAAATTGTGGGGGCCTGGACACCAGCGGCGGCTGCCACTGCTCTTGTAGTCACCGCAGAACGACCACCAGCTGCGATCAGCATCACGGCAGCCGCAACGATCCGGCTACGCGCATTCTCGGCTACTTTGCCGTCGGTGCTAATGTCGGCGCCTGTCATCTAATCCGAGTAACGCAAAAGCGTTTCCAACGATAGCCGCGCTTGTGGCAATCTCGAACCGGTGCTACCAACCTTTTGTTACCAATGCTATTTCCGCTACTTTTGGCGGACGAAAGGTCGCTTGTGATCGTCGTATCTGGAGCCACCGGCCAACTTGGCCGTGCCATCGTTCACAAGCTTGTCGAGCTCGTGCCCGCAAATCAAATCGGGGTCAGCGTCCGCGATATCGCTAAGGCAAGCGAGCTTCAGGAACTTGGCATCCGCGTCCGCCATGGCGACTTTGAGAAGGCAGAAACCCTGCCATATGCTTTCGAGGGAGCCGACCAAATCCTATTGGTGTCTTCGAATGCCGCTGCCTCCGGCGGTGATCCGTTGGCCCAGCACCGAGCGGCCATTGACGCCTCCCAAGCCGTGGGCGCCCAGCGTATCGTCTACACGAGCCACATTTCGGCAAGTCCTAACTCGGCCTTCCCCCCCGCCCGCGACCACGCTGCCACCGAAGTGATGCTTCGCGAGTCTGGCCTGAATTGGACTTCGCTCCGTAATGGGTTTTACGCTTCAAGCGGGCTCTTCCTGATGGGTGACGCTCCTAAAACCGCTATGATAGAGGCGCCGGCAGACGGCCCGGTCTCGTGGACAGCTCACGACGATCTAGCGGCGGTCGCGGCCGTCATTCTTGCTGACCAAGGTCGTTTTGACGGTCCCACCCCGCCCCTGACAGCGGCGGAAGCGCTCGATCTGTCGGACGTTGCCGACGTGTTGACGAAACTTCTGCATCGTCGAGTTCGCCGGGGAACTGTCAGTGATGATGAGTTTGAAGCAAAAATGACGGCGCGCGGCGCACCGCCGTCTTTCGCCAAAATGTCTCTCGGTCTTTATCGCGCGAGCCGCGCAGGCGAGTTCGCAGCGGTTGATCCAACGCTCGAGCGTTTGATCGGTCGACCGCCGATCGCGATGCGCGATGTGATCGCAGCAAAGGTCATCAGCAGCGTGGAAGGAAAAGGCGGTGCCGCTTAGGCTTTCGGAGAAAGGGCCTTTCGCCCCGCCTCCCGTGCTGAAGGAGCCGCTGGAGCGCCTTTCCAAAGCGGTTCAGTCGTGGCCTGGCATCATCGCCGCTAGCCATTGGAACCTCTGGCGCAATGACCAGGTGGATGGAGTCGATTTTTATCACGGTGACGACGAGCTAGGGCATATCCATCTCGACGGTGAACTCCATCTCACTCTGCCGCTCAAGGTTGCTAACCACCTGATCCGAACCGGCCTAGCGAGGAAATTTCCGTATGGGAGCGATTGGGTTTCGCTGCAAATCTGCTCCGAAGATGACTCGCGCCATGCCGAATGGCTTATCAGCCTTGGGTATGAACTTCTCGGCGGCACTCCCGTCAATCAGATCCTTGCGCGGCGCCCGCTGTATTAGGTGTTTAGTCCCGGCATTTGGTGGATCGGATTAACGCTGAACCGGTCTGGTTCTGAAGTCCAGACTTTGGCGATGTATTCGTAGGGTGTGAGGCCGCTGAGCGTCTTGAGCCAACGGGCAAAATTATACGCCGCGATGAAGTC
>NZ_JH594426.1:0-2633 GCF_000242835.1 Sphingomonas sp. PAMC 26617 | reverse complement strand
TGACGCCTGGGCGACGGCGCGAACTGGTCGCGCACGTCCAGGCGTCCCACCAGGTGAGCGAACGGCGTAGTTGCGTCGCTCTCGGCGTCGATCGCTCGTCGGTGCGATACGTGTCGCATCGGCCGGATCAGGCGCCGCTGCTGCTTCGCATCCGCGATCTGGCGGCGACGCGGACGCGATACGGCTACTTCAGGATTTACATCCTGCTACGCAGGGGGGGATGGTTCGTGAACCACATGGCGTAATCGGAAGTGGTCGTTCCTGGGATAGCTTGTCGTCCCCAGAAGAGGAGGACGGAAGATGACGTGTTATGTTGGCCTGGACGTGTCGATGAAGGAGACTGCGATCTGCGTCGTGGACGAGGCGGGCGATCGCATATGGGACGGTAAGTCGCGAACGGATCCGGATGCCATTTCGGCCGTGCTGGCGCGGAGGGCAGCCGGTGCCGTGAAGATCGGCATTGAGACAGGCCCGATGACGGTGTGGCTATGGCATGCGTTGACTGAACGGGAGCTGCCGGTCGTGTGCCTTCATGCCAGGCACGCTGCGGCAGCCTTGAAGCTCCAGATGAACAAGACGGATCGCAACGACGCTTTCGGGCTGGCAAGGCTGGTCCGCTCGGGCTGGTACCGGCCGGTCGCTGTTCGCTCAATGGACACGCACCGTTTGCGCGCGCTCCTGATCACGCGAGACCAGCTGGTGGGTATGAGCACCGCGCTCATCAACAAGATACGTGGCCTGGCGAAGACTTTCGGCATTCTGGTCGGACCCGGCAAAGGTGGCACCTTCGAGCGTCAGGTCCGGGCGACCCTGCCGGACGATCCGGTCGTCGCCGCCCTGTTCGAGAGCCTGCTGTCGATGGTGGCGACGTTGCGAGAGCGATAGCATGCTATTGCCAAGCAGCTCGGCCGGATAGCCCGGCAGAGCAACGCCTGCCGCTTGATGATGACGATGCCTGGTGTCGGTCCGCTGACGGCCGTCAGCTTCATGACCACCATCGAGGATCCTCACCGGTTCCGACGCTCGCAGGATGTCGGCGCCTATCTCGGCCTTACCCCGCGTCGCTTCCAGTCAGGCGAGGTGGACATCAACGGCCGCATCTCCAAGTGCAGAGATCGCCTCACCCGCAAGCTGCTATTCGAAGCAGCCAACGTCATGCTGTCGCGGACCTCGCAGGCGTTGGCGCTGAAGGACTGGGGCGCCGCCGTCGGTCGGAGATCGGGCTTCTGGAAGGTGCGAGTTGCGCTGGCCCGCAAGCTGGCGGTGATCCTGCACCGGATGTGGATCGAGGGGCGAGCCTTTGACCCGAAGGTGACTGCCATGACCTAATAGCCGCTCCCGAGCTGCCGCCCCGCCAGGGTGCGGCCACGGCCATCTCGTGACTCGCTTCGTGACCATCTGGAACACGGGAACCACATCGAGAGGCCGGCGATCTGGCGCTACGCTGAGGCTGCACCCGTGCTGACCTCGAAGACGACAACGATGCGCAAAGCAGATCGACTACGAGCACCTTGGCAAACGGCTTGACCGATTAGACGACAAGCGGGTGTACCGGCTCTACCGGGAGGATGGTCTGAGCCTTCGGCTCAAGCGGCCCAAGCGCAACGTCAGCGCTGCCAACCGCGAACGACAGCCAGCAGCCTTGGCGGCGAACGAGATGTGGTCGATAAACTTCGTCTCGGACGCTCGATGGCCGACGGCTGCGGGCGCTGACGGTGGTGGACGCTTTCACGCGCGAGGCGCTAGCGATCGACGTCGACCAGGGTATCAAAGGCGAGCAGGTGGTCGAGGCGATGACGTGGATCGCGCTGTCGCGTGGCGCACCGCAGAGTATCCGGGTGGACAATGGGCCGGAGTTCATCTCGAAAGCGCTCGACCGCTGGGCGTACGAGAACGGCGTGACACTGGACTTCAGCCGGCCTGGCAAGCCGACGGACAATGCGTTCGTGGAATCGTTCAACGGCCGCCTACGGGACGAATGCCTGGACACGCATTGGTTCCTGTCGCTCGAGGACGCCCGAGCCAAGATCGAGGCTTGGCGGCGGGACTATAACGAGAGCCGTCCTCACACATCGCTTGGCTGGCTGACGCCGATCGAATATGCTGCTGCCGCGGCCAAGATAGCCGCCGAATGAACGCCGGATACTCACCTCAGGACTGGATGAGAAACCGGGGGACCCTCACAACAACGGTCGGTCTCTGGCTGCCGCTGAATGAAAGACGGGGGTCAGGTCACTCCTGCTCACATTAAACGGCGCTGTGCTCACAATCATCCGGCCGTGCTTGCAATCCACATTGCCTGCTCACGCTTGTAGATATCAGGGCTGATTGGCACTAATCTACCAGCGCTAGATGGCACTCCTCGCAGCGAAAGCTCCGAATGCAGCGAACTGCCGAAACTGCAGCTAAGTTCGAGATCATAGCGTGAGTCACCAACCGGTAGAATGAAGCCAAATTCTGTCTTTGGGAGTTCTGTATGAGTGAGAATATCATGGCGATCCGCCGCGAAGGCCAGAAGCACGCATGCCTCGCCGCCCAAACTGAAGGCGAGACACAGAAGGCTCATTTTGTTCAAGCTGCGATTTGCGATGCAATCGCTGACTTTTTAGAGGACCCTAAGAAGCGAAAAGAGC
>NZ_JH594425.1:4065386-4215355 GCF_000242835.1 Sphingomonas sp. PAMC 26617 | reverse complement strand
ACCGCCGCGATCGCCGCTGCTGCCGCGGTCGAGCGTGGCGAACGGATCGCGGCGCTCGACGTCACGGATGTCGCGGTTGACCGACGCGACCTTGGCGATGTCCGCCTGGGTCAGGATCGTCTGCGGGCCGTCGGTGCGGGTGCCGGCCCCGCGGACGCGCGATGCGGTCACGACGATGTCGGCGCCTTCGGTGCCGCCTTCAGCGGCCGTGGCGGCTGCGGCAAGGTCGATCGGCAGGTTGAAGACCTGTTGCACGACCGTGTAGATGTCGGTGACGGTCTTGTTGCCGGTCGTGCTGGTCACGCTGACGGTGTAGGGACCACCGGCGCGCAGACCGTTGAAGCTGAAGGCGCCGTCCACGCCGGTCGTCGACTGCGACTTGGTCCCCGAATTGACGTCGATCACGTCGACGGTAGCCCCGGAAACGGGGGTGCCGCCGGTGGTGACGACACCGCGGATCTGGCTCGTGGTTTCCTGCGCGCTTGCCGCCGCGGGAAGGATCAGCGCCGCTACGGCCACGCCAAGAAGAAGATTGTGTCGCATAATGTCCCCCTACAGGATCTCGGAAAAAGCGATCGCGGCGGGCCTGTGACCCTGTCCGCATCGTCTTGTCCGTGCCCCTGCACGGGAAATATTTCGGTTGGATGACAGTTTCGAGGGAACTTAATGGAAGATTACAATCCGTTCATGGTGCGTTGCAAAAAAGCATCACCCAAAGTCGCGGACGAGCGCCGCCCAGCCGGCTTCGTCTAGGACGGAAATCCCTAGTTCCGCGGCCTTTTTCAGTTTCGATCCCGCGCCCGGGCCGGCCACCACGAGATCGGTCTTGGCCGACACCGACCCCGCGACGCGGGCACCCAGCGTCTCCGCCTGCGCCTTTGCCTCGTCGCGACTCATCGTCTCCAGGCTGCCGGTGAAGACCACCGTCTTTCCCGTCACCGGGGATTCCCGCAGGGTGGAGACGAACGCCGGTGGCGACACCTCCGACAATAAATCCGCCCAGGTCTCGCGGTTATGCGGTTCGGCGAAGAAATCGACCAGCGCCTCGGCGACGACCGGGCCGACACCGTCGACCGACTCGAGTTCGAGTCGCGCCTCGGGGGTGTCGGGCGCGGCGGTGGCGAGCTCGGCGATTCGCTGGACCGTGCCGAACGCCTTGACCAGATCGCGCGCGGTGACCGCGCCGACATGGCGGATGCCGAGCCCGAACAGGAAGCGTGCGGGATCGGGCGCGCGCTTCGCCGCGATCGCCGCGAGCAGGTTCCGCGCCCACACCCGCCCGTCCTTCTTGCGCGCGAGCAGTTGCGCCTCGGTCAGCCGGAAGATGTCGGCGGGGTGATGGAGCAGCCCGTCGCGGAAGAAGTCCTCGATCTGCTTGAGCCCCAGCCCCTCGATATCGAGCGCGCCACGGCTGACGAAGTGGCGCAGCCGCTCGATCCGTTGCGCGGGGCAGATCAGCCCGCCGGTGCAGCGGATATCGACTTCGCCCTCTTCGCGCACCGCGTCGGACTGGCATTCAGGGCATTGCGTCGGGAAGACCCACGCCGCGCGGTCCTCCTCACGCGTCAGATTCTCGACGATCTGCGGGATGACGTCGCCCGCGCGCTGCAGCACGACTCGGTCGCCCGGGCGGACGCCGAGCCGTTCGACTTCGTCCTTGTTGTGGAGCGTCGCGTTGGTGACGACGACGCCGCCGACCGTCACCGGGGTCAGCCGCGCGACGGGGGTCAGCTTGCCGGTGCGACCGACCTGGATGTCGATCCGCTCGAGCACCGTCTCGGCACGCTCGGCGGGAAACTTGTGCGCGAGCGCCCAGCGCGGGGCCTTCGCCACCGCGCCGAGTCGCGCCTGCCAGTCGAGCCGGTCGACCTTGTAGACGACCCCGTCGATATCGAACGGCAGGTCGGCGCGGACGTGCTCGATCTGGGCATAATGGTCGAGTGCGGCGGGCATGTCGGGGGCGGCGATCAGCAGGTCGCTGACCGGGAGCCCCCAGCCGGCGATCGCCTGCATCACGCCATATTGCGTGTCGGCGGGGAGCGCGGTCGTCTCGCCCCAGCCGTGCGCGAGGAAGCGCAGCGGGCGGCTGGCGGTCACCGCGGCGTCCTTCTGGCGGAGCGAGCCGGCGGCGGCGTTGCGCGGGTTGGCGAACTGGCGCGCCTTCTCGGGTGTCTCCGCCTCGGCGAGCAGGTGGGCGTTGAGCGCGGCGAAATCGGCCTTGGCCATATAGACCTCGCCGCGGATCTCGAACACCGCGGGGGCGTCGCCGTGAAGCGTCGCGACGATGTCGGGGATCGTGGCGACATTGGCGGTAACGTCCTCGCCGACCGTGCCATCGCCGCGAGTGAGTGCCTGGACGAGCGTGCCGTTCTCGTAGCGGAGCGAGCAGGACAGCCCGTCGATCTTTGGTTCGGCGGTGAACGCGACGGCGGCGTCTTCGGGCAGGTTGAGGAAGCGGCGGACGCGCGCGACGAATTCGATCGCCTCGTCGGGGGCGAAGGCGTTCTCGAGGCTCATCATCGGTCGCGCGTGCGCGACCTTGGCGAGATGCGCGGCGGGGGGGGCGCCGACCTGAACGCTCGGCGAGTCGCTGCGGATCAGGTGTGGGAAGGCGGCTTCGAGCGCGGCGTTGCGGCGGACCAGCAGGTCATAGGCGGCATCCGAAATTTCGGGTGCGTCGTCGGTATGATAAAGCCGGTTGTGGCGCGCGATCTCGTCGGCAAGCTGCGCGAGTTCGGTGGCGGCGGCGGAATCTGTGGTGGGGAGGGGGGCGACCATGGCCCCTGCGCTAGCGGAGGGCCACGGCGCAGTTCAAGTCAATCGTCTTCGCTCGCGTCCATTTCGGCGAGATGCTTGGCTTCTTCGTTGGTCGATCGGCGCTCGGCGGTCTTTTCCGCGCGGGAGGCCATTTCGTCCCATGCCTTGGCGGCGCGCAACCAGCGGCTGCGGACATTGTCGAGCGTGGCGGCGGATGCATCGGTTTCGGCCTGGCGGGCACGATCGCGATAGAACAGGGCTGTAGTGTTCGTCGGAGGTCTCCACGCATGAAAGGAACGAGCCCACCGTGAAGCGAGCAAGGGTGCCGCCGTGACGGCGACACCCCCGGATCGTAAACCGATCAGGCCTGGGCGAGCTTTACAGCCGAGACCTTGCCGCGACGATCTTCTTCCAGCTCGTACGAGACGCGCTGGTCGCGATCGAGCGTTGCCATACCGGCAGCTTCCACTGCGCTGATGTGGACGAACGCATCACCACCGCCGCCCTCAGGCGCGATGAAACCATAACCCTTGTCGGCGTTGAAGAACTTAACTGTGCCGATAGCCATAACGTATTCCTTAAGCCCGGACGGTACCCCTCTTGGGCAGCATCCGGATGGGGCCGAGATCGAAGACGAGTGCGTCGTCCGGCCCCGGCCGGCGCACCCGATGGCGTTTGATCAACCGTGCGCGGAAAAACCGCTGCGAACAGGCTGACCTGAAAGAGAAAAGTCGAGAAACACGAAGCGCGTCCGGGGTAACAAGCGGGAGCGCGGTACGTCTCTCAGCCGCGCGATGCTTGGGAGCGGTGTCGCGCGATTTGGGTGGTGTAGCAGGTTATTACGGGCTTGTCGCGGCTTTTGCTTGGTCGGCGATTGCGGGACCACGCGATCTACCATAGCCTCGGCACGATTGGCCGCGCGGAGAACGGTTTATGATGCTTCCGATCCTTCCGATCGTTGCCGTCCTGCAACTGGCGGCCCCGCCCGTACCGGCGGCGGACTCCCGCAAGACGGTCGATTTGCCACCGCCGTGGCGGCCCTCCACCTGTCCCGCGGGGGAGCCCGGGAGCGACATCGTGGTGTGCGGCACGCGCGACGCCGCCGAGAAATACCGGCTGAAGACGCTACCCGAACGCTATGCGGGGGTGGGCGGCCCGGGGATCGGGGTCGATCTGGGAAAGGGGGTGCGGGGAAATCTGTACACCACGCCCGGTCGGCTGAACGACAAACGCGTGATGGTGACGGTGACGATACCGTTCTGACGGGGGGGGCTGACGGGGCCGTTCTGACGGGGGTGGACGGGGATTGTACCGCTCCTCCCGTTCGTTTCGAGCGAAGTCGAGAAACCCGGCACAGCGCAGGTTTCTCGACTTCGCTCGAAACGAACGGTGGGATCAGGCGACGTGGCAGCTCCCCCGCGCTATACCGTCTCGAGCAACCGGTCCGCCTGTGCGCGCGCTTCGGGGGTGATCTCCGCGCCCGACAGCATCCGCGCGATTTCCTCGCGGCGGTCGGCATCGTCGAGCGCGGTGACGCCCGTGCGGGTGACCACGCCGTCATGCCGCTTGGCGATCAGCAGATGCTGCGCGCCGCGTGCCGCGACCTGCGGGCTGTGCGTGACGACGAGGACCTGCGTGCCCCCCGCAAGCCGCGCGAGTCGGTCGCCGATCGCGCTCGCCACCGCGCCGCCGACGCCGCGGTCGATCTCGTCGAAGATCATCGTCGCCGCACTGCCCTGTTCGGCAAGCGCGACCTTGAGCGCGAGGATGAAGCGCGACAATTCGCCGCCGCTGGCGATCTTTACGAGCGGCGCGAACGGCGCACCGGGGTTGGTCGAAATCTCGAACTCGACCCGGTCCTTGCCCGCGCTCGACCATGCGTCCGCAGACGCCGGGGCGACGACGGTGCGGAACTGTGCGGCATCCAGCTTGAGCGGTGCGAGCTCGCCCCGAACCGCGGCGTCGAGTCGCTCGGCGGCGGCGGTGCGCGCCTTGGTCAGCGTGGTGGCGGCGCGGTCGAACTCCGCGCGCGCGGTCGCGAGCTTGCGTTCGAGCGCGGCGATGCCTTCCTCGCCCGCATCGAGCGCGGCGAGTTTCGCCTCGAGGTCCGCGGCGAGATCCGCCAGCTCGTCGGGCTGGACGCGGTGCTTGCGCGCCATCCCGCGCAGTTCGAACAGCCGCGTCTCGTCATCCTCGAGCGCGGACGGATCGAACCACAGGTCGGTCTTCGCGATCCGCAACTGTTCCTCGGCGACCGCACCCTCGATCACCGCGCGATCGATCGCGGCGAGCGCTTCGGCCAGCGACGCATGATCCTCGGCGACGCGTTCGAGCACGCGTGCGGCTTGGCGGAGCTGCGCAAGTCCGCCATCCGACCCCTCGAGCCAGTTCTCGATCGCGGACAGATCGTCGGCGATCTTCTCCGAACGCTGCATCGAGCGGCGGCGTTCGGCGAGCGTTTCCTCCTCGCCCGGTTCGGGGGAGAGCGCGCGCAGTTCGGCGACGCTGTGCTCGAGCCATTCGCGGTCGCGTGCGGCGGTCTCGATCGTCGCATGCGCGGTCGCGAGCGCGCCTTCGGCGGCGCGCCATGCCTTGTAGGCGGTTGCGGTGGCGGCGGTATCGACGCGGCCGAACGAATCGAGCAAGGCGCGATGCCCGCGCGCGTTGAGCAGGCCGCGGTCGTCATGCTGGCCGTGGATCTCGACCAGATGCTGCGCCATCTCGCGCAGCAGACCGGCGGAGGCGGGCTGATCGTTGACGAACGCGCGGCTGCCGCCATCGGCCTTGACGATGCGGCGGATCAACAGCGGTTCGCCGGGATCGCTGTCGAACCCGTTCTCGGCAAGCGCCGCCGCGATCGGGCCATCGGGGGCGGGGGTGTCGAAGGTCGCGGTGACGACCGCCTGTGTCGCGCCCTGCCGGACGAGGCCCGCCTCGCCGCGCCCGCCGAGCGCGAGACCGAGCGCATCGAGCAGGATCGACTTGCCCGCGCCGGTTTCCCCGGTGAGCACGCCAAGCCCTTCGGCGAAGTGCAAATCGAGCGCTTCGATCAGGACGACGTCGCGAATGGACAGCGAAATCAGCATCGTGCCGTCGCCTCTAGCCTATCCCGCGCCGTTCCGGAATTGTTCTTTGCATCCGGCCGCGGCGGAACGCGCTGCACCGGGCCTACTGGCCCGGGTTGGGGTTGCCCGGGTTGGTCGACGATCCGTTGGTGACCGGCGCCGCGCGCGTGTCGCGGTTGATCTCCTTCGACTTGGTCGGGATGCTGAGCGTGCTGTTGAGCGGAACGATCGGCTGACCCGGCGCAATCGCGGCGACCGCGACGGGGGGATGTTCCTGCGACAGCTTGTACGCGCGCTCATACCATTGCGTGCCGGGATAGTTCGCGCCGAGCACCGCGGCGGCCTTGCGCGCCTCGTCCGGCACGCCGAGCGCGAGCGACGTTTCGGTCAGCCGCATCAGCGCCTCGGGCGCGTGCGTGGTGGTCTGATAATCCTCGACCACATGACGGAACCGGCCGTCGGCGGCGAGCCACAGGCCGCGACGCTCGTAGAAGCGGCCGATTTCCATTTCCTTGCCCGCGAGGTGATCCCGGACGAGATCGATCTTGAGCCGCGCGTCGGCGGCATATTTGGTGTTGGGATAGCGCCGCGTCAGTTCGCCGAGCGAATCGAGCGCCTGCTGCGTGATCTTCTGGTCGCGCGTGACGTCGCTGATCTGCTCGTAATAGCCGAGCGAGACGAGGTAATAGGCATAAGGCGCGTCGCGGTTTCCCGGGTGGACCGACAGGAAGCGCTGCGCCGACTGGATCGAGGCGGTGTAATCATGCGCGAGATAATAGCTGAACGCGCTCATCAACTGCGCGCGGCGGGCCCACACCGAATAAGGGTGCTGGCGCTCGACCTCGTCGAACAGCGCCGCCGCGATCTTGTAATCGCCATTGTCGAGCCGCTGCCGCGCGGTCGTGTACAGCGTGCCGACGTCGCGCGCGATATACGGGATATCGGACTTGCCACGCTTCGCGCAGCCTGCGGTGGTGAAGGCGGTGGCGGCGATCAGCGCGAGCGCTGTGGCACGAAACAGGGGCGAGCGGGCATGTGGGGTACGCATCGGGGCCGGTCTTAGCCGAAGCGTGGAGGCGCGAACAATGTTTTTCGGAGGGGTTTCCCCCGGCGCGGCTTCCGCCCGGCGCTTTTTGCTTGATCGTTTCTCGGCAGGCGCGGATCACTTCGCGCGAATGCTGCGTTTGCGACATGAATCGCTTCAGGAGACACAAACCCGTGACCGCCACCTTGCTCGCCACCAAACGCGTTGAAAAGCCTTGGGGACGCCACACGCTGTGGCCCGGTTTTCCCGATCCGGCGGCGGACGGCGAGAAGATCGGCGAGGTGTGGTTCCAGACTCCGCATGCGAGCGAGCCCGACCTGCTCGTAAAGTATCTGTTCACGAGCGAAAAACTGTCGGTCCAGGTCCATCCTGACGATGCCGCGGCACAGGCGGCGGGCTATCCGCGCGGCAAGGACGAGGCGTGGATTATCCTCGCGGCGGAACCCGATTCGACGATCGCGCTCGGCACGCTCAAGCCGATGACCTCGGAGGAACTGCGCGCGGCGTCGCTCGACGGCTCGATCGAGCATCTGCTCGACTGGAAGCCGGTGAAGGCGGGCGATTTCTATTATTCCGAGGCGGGCACGGTCCATGCGATCGGCGCGGGGATCACGGTGGTCGAGATCCAGCAGAATGTCGACCTGACGTACCGGCTGTACGATTACGGCAGCGACCGCGAATTGCATCTCGATGCCGGGGTCAAGGTGTCCGATCCCGAGCCGTTCGTACCGCTGCCGACCCCGCCGAAGGACGGCAAGGATCATCAGGTCCTCGCCGAGGGGCCGAAGTTCGTGATCGAGCGCTTCGCCGGGGGCGAGCGCGTCGTCGATCTCCCCGCGGGGCTGACCGGGTGGCTGGTGCCGCTGACCGGCGCGGGGGTCGCAGATGGCGTTGCGTTCAAGGCGGGCGAATGCCTGACGCTCGAGGGGCGCTGCGAGATCAAGGCGGATGCGGGGAGCGATCTGGCA
This sequence comes from Sphingomonas sp. PAMC 26617, assembly GCF_000242835.1. Taxonomy (NCBI): domain Bacteria; kingdom Pseudomonadati; phylum Pseudomonadota; class Alphaproteobacteria; order Sphingomonadales; family Sphingomonadaceae; genus Sphingomonas; species Sphingomonas sp. PAMC 26617. The sequence continues at coordinate 4,207,520 of NZ_JH594425.1, read as the reverse complement.
CTGGCGTATCCGGGATCGAAGCGGATCTGATTCCCCGGTGGCCGTCACCCCGCGTTTCGCCGGGGTGACGGCACCGCTTTTCGTTTTGGCGGAAACCCGGTAGCGGGGCGGCATGCTCCGCGTCCTGACCCTGGCCACCCTGTTTCCCGATGCGACGCGGCCCAATTTCGGGGTGTTCGTCGAACGCCAGACGCGCGGGCTTGCGGCGCACCCGGACGTCGATTTGCGCGTCGTCGCGCCGGTCGGCCTGCCGCCGTGGCCGCTCTCGCGCCATGCGCGCTTCGCGGGCCTCGCGGGCGTGCCACGGCAGGAGCGCTGGAAGGGGCTCGACGTCCGCCGACCGCGATTTCTTACGCTTCCCGGGACCGGCGGGCGGTTCCATGCGCGGGCACTGACGCGCGCGCTGATCCCGCTGCTGACCGCGCTGCGGCGCGACTTTGCGTTCGATGTGATCGATGCCGAATTCTTCTTCCCCGACGGCCCTGCTGCGATCGCGCTCGGCCGGCATTTCGGCGTGCCGGTGTCGATCAAGGCGCGTGGCGCGGACATCCACCATTGGGGCCGCGCGCCTGCGACCGCGCGGCAGGTGATCGCTGCGGGGCAGGCGGCGGGCGGGATGCTCGCGGTGTCGCAGGCGATGCGCGCCGACATGATGGCGCTCGGCATGTCTGGGGAGCGGATCCGGCTGCACCACACCGGGGTCGACCTCGACCGGTTCGCGCCCGGCGACCGTAGCGGTGCCAAGGCCGCGCTCGGGGTGGTCGGTCCGCTGATCGTCTCGCTCGGCGCGTTGATCCGGCGCAAGCGCCATGACGTGGTGATCGACGCGCTCGCCGCGCTTCCCAATGCGACGCTGATCATCGCAGGCGAGGGGCCGGAACGCGCCGCGCTTCAGGCGCAGGCGGAAGCACGCGGGGTCGCGGGGCGGGTGACGCTGCTCGGATCAGTGCCACATGCCGATCTGCCCGCGCTGCTCGCGGCCGCCGACGCGATGGCGCTTGCGTCCGATTCCGAGGGGCTTGCCAACGCCTGGGTCGAGGCGCTCGGCTGCGGGACGCCGATCGTGATCGCGGACGCCGGTGGCGCTTGCGAGGTCGTGAGTGACCCCGCGTACGGGCGCATCGTCGCGCGGACCCCCGAAGCGTTCGCGACGGGGATCCGCGCGGTGCTGGCGCAGGCGGCCGATCCGATTGCGGTGCGGCGGGGGGCGGCGCGATACACCTGGCCCGCCAACACCGCCGCGCTCTACGCGCATCTCGCCGGACTGGTATCAGCCCACGGGTGAGGGCGGGTTCTTCGCGAGCCACGCCTTCGCCTGATCCTCGGTCAGTTCGACCAGATCCCCCATCTCGATCGGCAGGTCGATCAGGTGAAGCCCCCACGCCGCGAGCGGGTGCCCGTCGCGCAGGATCTCGCCGACGATCGTGTCGGTGCGCTTGTCGTCCGGATTGGCGTTGGTCGTTACCGCGAGATAGCTGAACCGGCCCGACGTGGCGCAGCGCGTGCTGATCAGGCCCGGGACCTTGACGAAGCGCGTGGTGACGGGCGCGCCGTCGCGGCTCCACGCGGGTTGCGGCGCGCTGCCCATCCCGGCGCCGCTTGCGCCGAGATACGCGTCGGTCGGCTTGGGCTGGCCGTCGAGCGCGGCGGGATCGACGCAGGCGGCGGTCATGCCGGGCTGGTCGACCGACCCGAAGCGGCTGAACTCGGGCGGCGGTGTTTCGGCGCGGAAGCTGACGTAGCTGACGACGCAACCGCTCTGCTTGTTGCTACGGCACAACGGCGTCGACTTGAGATCGCCGCCGACGTCCTTGCCGACCGGGACCGCCACGTTGGTGCCGGGGATGATCAGCGAGATGATCTGGCGCTGGACCGGTTTCCCCTCGATCTCGCGCGCCATCAGGTCCTTCAGCAGCCCCGCGCCCTGGCTGTGGCCGATCAGCACGACGCCGCGACCGTGATTGTCATAGGCGAGATATTCGTCCCACGCCGCCTTCACGTCGGCATAGGCGCGCGCGCGGACGTCGGGCATCGGCTTGCCGCGCATCGCCTCGCGCAGCGCGAGCAGCGTGACCTGCCGGTACAGCGGGGCGAACACGCGGCAATGCTTGGTGAAGCGCGCCGCCTGGCTGCCCGCGACCGCGATTTCCTCGGGGCCGGCGGTCATGTCGCTATTGGGGGCGGGGTCGGCCGAGACGGTCGGATAGACGTAGAAGCAATCGAACTTCGGGTTCTCGTCGCGGTCGAACCGCTCGATCGACCGCGATCCATCGGCCCGGACGATCGTCGCGTCCTGGTTGGCTGAGCACGCATCGCTGCGGCCGGGGCGGCAGAGCCATTCGTCGGGGCTGACGTATTTGAGCGCAGCCTGCGGTGGGGGCGGGGATGGCACCTGCGCCGTCGCAATGGTCGGGGCGGCGGTGGCCAGCAGGATGGCGGCAAGCGATTTCATTGATACGGTCCCGACCTGTTCGCGTTGCGCTTCTGCTAGTGGCCTTCGCCGGGGAAGCACCATATCAGACGCAGACGCAGGCGCATGTTCCGCAAAGCAATAGCGCGCCGCGTCAGCCGATCAAAGCGGATAGAGCGCGCCGACGACCCAGCGGCCCTCTCCACGCAGCACGGCCCAGGCACGGGCCGCCGCACGGCTGTCCATCGCCTCGACCCCGATCCCCCGCGCCTCGAGCGCGCGGACGAAGGCGGGGGCGGGGCGCTGCATCGTCGCGCCGGTGCCGAGGAGGAGGAACTCGGGGCGCGGATCGATCGCGAGCAGGTCGGCGAACGACTCGGGCGAAAGCGTCTCGAGCGCGGGCGCGTCCCATTCGGCGACCGCGTCGGGCGTGATCGTCAGCGCGCGATACACACCGCGGAACGACCCAGCCTCGACTTTATAGCCCTTGGCCGAAAAGCCGGTGATCGCCGGGCCGGTCCCGCTCGCGCTTTCGATCTGCATCAGCGCGGCTTGGCCGGCTTTGGCGTCGCAACCGGCTCGGCGAGGCTCGGATCGGGGCGGAGGCCCAGTGTGATCAGCAGCGACGACGACACGTAGATCGACGAATAGGTCCCGACGAAGATGCCGAGGATCATCGCCGCGGTGAAGCCGCGCAGCACCGGGCCACCGAAGATCAGCAGCGCGAACAGCGCGAGCAGGATCGTGACCGAGGTCATCACGGTGCGCGGGAGCGTCTCGTTGACCGAGAGATCGACGATCCCCGACATGTCCATCTTGCGATAGCGGCGCATGTTCTCGCGGATGCGATCGTCGATGACGATCTTGTCGTTGATCGAGTAACCGATGATCGTCAGCACCGCGGCGACGATGTTGAGGTCGAACTCGAACCGCGTCAGCGCGAAGAAGCCGAGCGTCATCAGCACGTCGTGGACGATCGCGACAACGGTCGAGACACCGAACTGCCATTCGAACCGGAAGATCGCGAACAGGCCGATCCCGACGACCGCGAGCACGACCGCCAGGATGCCCTTCCAGATCAGCTCGCCCGAGACCTTGCCGCTGACCGAATCCTGCCGCGAGAAGCGCGCATCGGGGAAGTCGCGCGTGATCGCGGACTGGACCTGCTGGACGATGCGGTTGGCGGCACCCTCGTCGCTGCTCTGCGGCGGGGGCAGCTTGATCGAGATGGTGTTGTCGTTGCCGACCGTCTGGAGCCGTGCCTCGCCCAGCTCGAGCCGGTCGATCGTGCTGCGCAGCTTGTCGAGCGACGGCGGCGAGGCGAACTTCTCCTCGATCATCAGGCCGCCGACGAAATCGACGCCGAGGTTGAGCCCGCGCGCGAAGACGAGGCCGATCGCGGCGATCGACAGCAGCATGGTCAGCCCGAACGCCCATTTGCGCAGCGAGACGAAGGGGAGGTTGGTGTTGTCGGGAACGATTTTCAGGAGGCGCATGGTGTCTGGCCGATCAAATGTTGATTTCGGTCGGGCGGTTGCGGCGAATCCACAACACCACGAGCATCCGGGTGAACGTCACCGAGGTGAACACCGAGGTGATGATGCCGATCAGCAGCACGACCGCGAAGCCCTTCACCGGACCCGATCCGAGCATCAGCATGATGACGCCCGAGATCGCGTGCGTCGCGTTCGCCTCGAAGATCGTCCGGCTCGCTTCCTTATAGCCCAGCTCGACCGACTGGATCACGCTGCGGCCGCGCCGGCGTTCCTCGCGGATACGCTCGTTGATCAGCACGTTCGCGTCGACCGCGGTGCCGATCGTGAGCACGAAGCCGGCGATCCCCGGAAGGGTGAGCGTGCCGTTGAGCAGCGCCAGCACCCCCATGATGACCACCACGTTGATGATGACCGCATAGTCCGCATAGAAACCGAAGCGGCCGTAGGTCGCGATCATGAACACGATCACGAGGATGACCGCGATCGCCGAAGCGCGGATGCCCGCGTTGATCGACTCCTGCCCGAGATCGGGGCCGACGGTGCGTTCCTCGACGATCTTGAGCGAGATCGGCAATTTGCCCGAGCTGAGCGCGATCGCGAGGTTGTTCGCGGATTCGACCGTGAACGAACCCTCGATATAGCCCGCACCGCCGAGGATCGGCGTGTTGATGCGCGGGGCGGAGATGACCGCATCGTCGACAATCACAGCAAAGCGCTTGCCAGTATTCGCCTGCGTCACTTCGGCGAACTTGCGCCCGCCTTCCGAGTTGAAGCTGAAGTCGACGATCGGGGCGTTGTCCTCCTGCTTGAACGCCTGTTTGGCGGTCAGCAGCTGGTCGCCGGTCAGGATCGCCTGACGCTTGACGAGGATCTTCGCGCCGGGGCCGCCCTCCGGATAGGGGAGCGCCTGCGTGCCCGCCGGGATGATCCCGCCCGGGGTGTAGGGCTGGTCAGCGACCATCTTGAATTCGAGCTTGGCGGTCTTGCCGATCAGCTCGCGCAGCGCGCGCGGGTCCTTGAGGCCCGGCACCTGAACGACGATCCGGCTGGTGCCCTGGCCGACAATCGTCGGCTCCTTGGTGCCGAGCTTGTCGATGCGGGTCCGCACGACGTCGGTCGCGGTCGCCATCGCTTCCTTGATCGAGGCGTTGATGCCCGCTTCGGTCGGGGTCATCACGACGCGCGACGAATCGACCACCTGCAGGTCCCAGTCGCGTTGTCCGGTCAAGCCGACCCCGCCGGTCAGCTTGTTGAGGCGCTCGCGCGCGGCATCGAGCTGGGTGACGTTGCGCAGCATGAAGCTGAGCTTGCCGTTGTCGGTCGCGATGTCGCCGATCGGAATCGCGGGACTGAGCGCCATTTGCGAGACGATCTGCTCGCGCATCGCCTCGAGCCGGTTCTTGACCAGCTCGTCGGTATTCGCCTCGAGCAGCAGATAGCTGCCCCCCGCCAGATCGAGCCCCTTGTTGACCCGCGGATGCGGGAACGCGCCCCAGCGATCGGTGACCGACTCGGGCAGGAAGCTCGGGATCGCCAGCGCCATCAGCGCGGCGAGGAAAGCGAAGATCGAAATGACCTTCCAGCGGGGAAAATCGAGCATCGGATCAGTCGTTCGCGGGCTTGGAGCCGAGCGGCGTCACTTCGGCGAGGGTCGCCTTGACGACGCGGATGCGCGTGGTGGGCGCGATCTCGACCTCGACGAAGCGATCCTCGACCTTGGTCACCTTGCCGACGATACCGCCCGCGGTGACGACCGAATCGCCCTTCTTGACCGCATTGATCGCCGCCGCCTGGTTGCGCGCGCGCAACTGCTGCGGGCGCAGGATCATGAAGTAGAAGGCGACGAAGACCAGCAGCAGCGGGCCGAAATTGACGAGCAGCGACAGAAAGCCGTCGGAGCCGGAGGCGGCACCTGTAGTCTGGGCGAAGGCGGGGGTGGCGAACATGGGCTACCTTGGTAAAACTGGCCCGCCAGCGCCAATCGGCAAGCGGGATTGCGGGATGAAGACACCCCGCTACAAGCGGCGCGCGCTATCATCTCATGCGCTTCGGTGCAACGGATCATGACTTTTGGAGACGCGACCATGACAATCCTCGTTCTCGGACACATTCGCACCGCGCCCGGCGATGCGGCGAAAATCACCGACCTGCTCGCCGCGCATGTTGCGCGCGTGAACGAAGAAGACGGGTGCGAGGCCTATAGCTTCGCGTTCGACGTCGCCGACCCGGACGTGATCCGCATCGCGGAACGCTGGGCCTCGCCCGAGGCGCTTGCGGCGCATGGCGCGGCGGAGCATTCGAAAGTGTTCGGCCGCGCGATCCGCGATCTCGGCGTGGTCGAGATGAGCGTCAAGGCGTGGGACGGGACTTTCTGGCGCACCCTGACTGGTGAATGATTCGTTAGCTTGCCATGATGGTGCGATGGTGAGTCAAAAGGCGTAGCGAATCGTATGAAGAAACAGTCAGTTGCGTGCCTCGGCGGCGTTCTCGTGTGCGCCGCGGCGGCAGCACCCTTCACTGCTGCGTTCGCCGAGACCAGCCGGGAGACGCTGACGCAGACCGCCTTCGTCGCGCAGGACAAGCCGAGCGCGCTGCGGCAGATCGCCAATGTCGAGGCGACTGCCGCGGCGACGCTCGCGCACGCGCCGGGCGATGCCGAGGCGCAGCTCACGCGTGCGATGGCGACGAGCTACCGCGCGAAGCTGACCAACAGCCGCGCCGATGCGCTGTCCGCCAAGGCGCAGTTCGAGGCGATCACCGCGCGCAACCCGCGCGACGCCGAGGCGCAGGCGGCGCTCGGGGCGTGGCACCTCAGCGCGGTCAAGTCGCTCGGCCAGTTGATGGCGCGCGGCGCGCTGGGCGCGCGCAAGGCGTCGGGGCTCGAAGCGCTCGACCGGGCAGTGGCGCTCGGCGGACAGCGCGCGCTGTTCCCCGGGCTGGCGGCGTTGCTGCGGCTTGCGATCGACCCGAAGGACCCGGTCGGCGCGACGCTCGCCGAAACCGCCGCGCGCGGCGCGACTCCGACCGCGCTCGACCGAATCCTCCAGCGGCGCGCGGCGCTGCTCATCTCGCCGCTCAAATCGGGCGATCCGCGCGTGGTCCAGGCGCTTGCCAACCGCTTATTGCCATTGGGGCAATTCAAGTGACTTGCATCCGCCGCATTCTCGGCCTAGACGCGCCTCCCTCGGTCGGGGCGTAGCGCAGCCTGGTAGCGCATCACACTGGGGGTGTGGGGGTCGCAGGTTCGAATCCTGTCGCCCCGACCAGAGATTTCACACCCCATCAGACACGGCAGTCCTCGGCTGTCAGTCGGCGACCGGCGGTCTCGCCAGGACGCACCGGGCGCGGGGTGGTCCGCATTGCCGTCGACGCGGAAACCGGGCTAAGGGCGCGTCCAGCATGGCGTTTGCTCCATGTGTCTGTTCGGAGAATTCCCTTGCGCCGCCACATTGCCCCTCTCTCGCTGGTTCTCTCGCTCGCGCTGCTCCCGGCGGCCGCACCGGCGCAGACGCCGACCGCCGATCCCGACGTGCGCTGCCTGCTGGTCAGCAACGTCTTCGCCGAGAAGGAGCCGGATGCGAAAAAGAAGCAGGTCGCGATCCTGACGGTGACCTATTATCTCGGACGGGTCGATGCCAAGCTGTCGCCCGAAAAGTTCCGCACCGCGGTGGTTGCCGTCGGCAAGGAGCCGCTGGGCAAGGACATCGCGACGACGATGACCAATTGCGCGCGTGCGCTTCAAACGAAGCAGGTCGCGACCGCCGAGATGATGCAGGGCATCGCCAAGAGCCAGGCACCCGCCGCCGCCGCAACCCCCGCCAAGGGGCGCTGATTTAGCGTCAGACCAGCCGCGCCGCGATGCTGCCCAGCAGGATCGCGGCGAACGGCACGACCGCGAGCGCTTGCCGCCAGCGTGGCACCGCCCATGTCGCGCGCTGGCCGAGCTGCAGCGCCGCCGCCACGCCGGTCGCGGCGATCGTCCAGAAGTGATAGCGGACTTCGGAGGCGACGCTGAGCGGCAGATAGCTCAGCGCATAGAGCAGCGCCGACCACGCCAGCGCGGGGGCGACCCCGCCATCACGCAGCGACGGGCGCAGCACGACCAGCCCGAATGCAAGCGCGATCCAGCACGCCGGCCAGCCGAGCGGCGTGGCGACGCTCGCCACTGCCAGCGACGAAATCGACGTGCGAACCGGGTTGGGGGCGACCGCATAGCCCCAGCGGTTCGGGTCGGACTCGAGCGACAGGCCGGGCAGGTCGGCATCGTGGACGAGAAAGCGCGTGTTGCGGTCGAAATGGGTCAGCCGATGCTCGAGATAGGCGACCGGGTGCGCCGCCAGCGCCGCGAGCCACCAGCCATAGGGGCCGGGCTTCTCCGCGAGCGGCGCGCGCAAGGCGGCGAAGCCGATCGGGCAGGGGGCGGGGCCCCACCAGGCATAGCTGTCCCACGAAATCGGTGAATAACAGCCGCGATTGACCGCGACCGGATCGCGCGCGGCGAGCGGCGGGAAGGTGTCGGCATGGCTGAACCGGCCGGTCCCGGCGAGATCGTAGATCACCAGCGACAGTTCGACCCCGCTCCGCTCTGCGTGCAGCGCGGCGTTGGCGAGCGGCAGCGCGAGGACGAGGGGGACGGCGGCGAGCACGCTGGTCGCGGCAAGCCGGGGCAGGGTCGCGCGCCACGCCGTCGGGCAGAGCGCGACGAGCAGCGGCAGGCACGCGGGCACCGCGTTGAAGCGCAGCGTCGCCGCCGCCACCAGCACCAGCGCTGCCACGATGCGGGGCCAGCGCGCGCCGGGCCGCGCGATCGCAAGCAGCCCGGCGGCGAGGAGCAGCGCGCCGGCGAACAGGCTGTCCTTGAGGATCGTGCCGACCAGCACGAGCGCGATCGGCGACAGGGCGAGCACCGCGATCGTCACCGCGGCACCCCGCCGGCCGCGACGCAGCGCGGCGAGCAGCAACAGCAGCGTTCCGCCCCAGTACAGCGAGGCCTGCAGCACCAGCATCGGCGCCGGTCCGTTCGCGACGTGGCGCAATTGGTGCCACAGCCAGTTCATCGCGGGCGGGTGCCAGTCGTCATATTGGCCGCTGACCGCCTGGCCATATTGGCGGATCGCGTCCCAGGTCATGATCCCGGGCCAGAACGCCGCGAGGTGGACCGCGAGCGCCAGCGGCAGAACGACCGCTACGGCCCGCATCGAAAGTGTAGCTCTTGTCACTTTTTGGGGGTAGCATGACAAACCCATCGATCGTCACACAGGAATTACGAAAAAACGTGATATCTGGGCCGAGGATCGACTATAAATGGGATATTTCCGGGGGAGTATCGCTTTGACCCAGACCGTATTGATCGCGGACGACCATCCAATGTGTGCCGCTGCGCTTGGCATGGCGACCGAACAGGTCGCGCCCGGTGCCGATACCGTGAAGGTCGGGACCATTGCCGAAGCGGTGGCGGTCGCCGAACAGCGGCGGTTCGACTTGATCCTGCTCGATCTAATGCTGCCCGACGTCCAGGGGTTCGCCGGGTTGCTGATGCTGCGCCGCCTGCAGCCCCGCGCGACGATCGCGATCGTCAGCAGCACCGACGAGCCAGTGGTGATGCGCCGTGCCGCGCGCGAGGGAGCGAGCGGCTATATCCCCAAGAGCGCGCCGATGAGCGAAATGGTCGCATCGATCCGCACCTTGCTCGGCGGGGGAAATGCGTTCCCGCCCGAGATGACCGAGCCCGAGGACGAGGCGGCGATCACGCCGTCACGGATCGGCGAATTGTCGCCGGCGCAGTTCCGCGTCCTGCGCGCCGCGGCGGATGGCAGCCAGAACAAGCAGATCGCCTATGAACTGGGGATCGCCGAAACGACCGTGAAGACGCATTTCGCGCAGATCTTCCGCAAGCTGGGCGTTACCAACCGAACTCAGGCGATCCTCGCGTTGCAGGCGCTCGACGTCACCGCCTGAGCGGTTGAACGGCTGAGCGTCAGCCCGCCGCGCTGGGGGCGGTGCGCGCCTGCTCGATCGCGGCGATCGTGCGGAGCGCGCAGCCCTCGAGCCGTTCGCTCGACCGGCATTCGCCGCGTTCGATCGTCAGGCAGACCAGCGCGAGATCGAGCGCGCCGATCCCGTTGCTTGCGCCGCGCAGCGCATGCGCCTCGCGCTCGGCGCGGACGAAGTCGCCTTGCGACAGCGCGCCGGTGATCGCCTCGGTCCGCGCCGCGATGTCGCGCAGCATCATCCCGAGCAACCGGTTGGCATCGTCGACGCCCACCGCACCGCGCAGGTCGGCGAGCCGGTCGCAGTCGAGCAACGTGTCCGCCGCAGTGCTGGCGGGGGCGGGCGGGGAGAGCAAAGCGGCGACCTGCGCGATCAGGTCGGCGGGTTCGAACGGCTTGCGGATATAGGCGTTCGCGCCGGCTTCCAGCGCCATCTTGACGTGCCAGTCGCTGCGCCGCGCGGTCAGGATCAGCACCGGCAGCCCGCGAAACATCGCCGAGGTCCGCATCTCGCCAAGGATCGCGAGCCCGGTCTTTCCGGGCAGCGCGCAATCGAGGATCACCAGGTCGGGGCTCGATTCCCACAGGCTGTCCAGCGCGTCGTCGCCGTCGCGCACGGGCAGCACGACATGGCCGAGCGGGGTCAACGTCCGCGCGACGATCGCGCAGACCAGTTCGTCGTCGTCGACGATTACGATCCGGGCCATTGTTTCATCCTGCCTGCTTCAAGCATTGCAACTGGGCGTGGCCGGAGCGCACCACGGCATCGCGTTCTGTTCCGGCGGGGATATCGAGTGCGTCGTCGATCCGGCTGGCGAGCGTGCCGAGGTCGCCGCGCCCGAAGAAGGCGGCGGTCCCGGCGACCTGATGCAGCGCGTGGCGCAACGCGTCGATCGCGGCCGTATCCCAGGACTCGCGCGCGACCGTGGCGTCGTACAGCGCGAACAGGTTGCGCACCCGCGTATCGAATTGCCTGTGCAATTCGGCGTCAGCGCTGGTCGCGGGCGCGGTGGCGATCGCGGGGGCGCGCGTGCCGACCGCCCAGCGGCGCACCGTCTCGTCGAGTTGGCCCATCTGCACCGGCTTGGCGATATGCCCCTGCATCCCTGCGTCGAGACAACTCTCGACATCGCTTGCATAGGCGTTTGCGGTCAGCGCGATGATCGGCAGATCGTCCGCCGTCACGCCGCTGGCGCGAATGTGCCTGGTGGCTTCAATTCCGTCGAGTTCCGGCATTTGCATGTCCATCAACACCAGCGCGAACGGAGCGCCCGTCCCGCGAGTCCGCTCCACCATCGCGATCGCTTCGAGCCCCGAACGGGCAATGGCAGGAGCGTAGCCAAGCCGCGTTAGCATTGCCTTAATGAGTGCCTGATTGACATCATGATCCTCCGCCACGAGGACGCGTGCCCCCGGAACCGCGGGGAGGACGCACGCTGGCCCGGGCGACAGGACGGGCGGCGCCGCCGAGGGCGCGACGATCAGCGGCACGCGCAGCGTCACCGTCGTGCCGACGCCGACCTTGCTGGTCAGCGTGATCGTCCCCGCCATCAGGCGCGCGAGTTCGTTCGAGATCGCAAGGCCGAGCCCGGTGCCGCCGTGGCGCCGCGAGGTGCTGGTGTCCTCCTGGACGAATTCGTGGAAAATCGCGCCCTGCCGGTCCTCGGCGATCCCGACCCCGGTGTCCGCGATCGCGACGACGATCGTCTCGCCGTCGATCCCGACGCTGAGCCGGATCGACCCGCGCTCGGTGAACTTCGCGGCATTCCCGAGCAGGTTGAGGACGATCTGTCGCAAGCGCAGCCCGTCGCCGATCACCGCGGGCGGAACCTCCGGCGCGACCTCGACCTCGAGCGCAATCCCCGCGGTCGTCGTCAGCGGCTTGATCAGCCGTGCGCAGCTTCGCGCCAGATGGTGCCAGTCGACCCGGTCACTCGCGAGCGTGACATGCCCCGCCTCGATCTTGGACAGATCGAGGATGTCGTTGAGCAGGCGCATCATCGCCTTGCCCGAATCCGCGATCATCTGGAGCTTCTGGCGCTGGTCGTCGCGGGGATCCTCCGCGAGCAGCAATTCGGTAAAGCCGAGCACGCCGTTCATCGGGGTGCGGATCTCGTGGCTCATGTTCGCGAGGAAGCTCGACTTGGCCTGCGCGGCGACCTCGGCATGGCGGCGCGCGGAATCGAGCTCGAGTTCGAGCCGCTTGCGTTCGGTGATGTCGCGCACCGACGAGATGATCTCGCGCGGCTCGCCGGTGACCGGATCGCGCACTAGCCCGCTGTTCGATTCGAGCCACGTCCAGGTACCCGGGCGATCGATCCGCTCGAGCCGATAGGCAAGCACCCGCCGTTCGGCGATCCCGGCGCCGAGTTCGCGGTGCAGGCGAATCACCATCTCGGCGTCATCCGGGTGGAAGCCGCGCAGCAGGTTGCGCCCGACGAGCTGGCGCGGGGTGAGCCCGATCACGTCCACCACCGAAGGGGAAACGTAGAGACAGACCCCGTCGATGCTCATCCGGAACACCGCATCGGTCGCGTTTTCGGCAAGCAGCTTCAGTTGTTCGGAGCTTTCGCGTAGCGCCGCCTCGGTCGCCTTGCGCTCGGTGATGTCGACGTTGACGCCGATGAAGCCGACCTGTCGGCCGGAGTCATCGTGCTCGCTGGTGGTGATCGTCTCGACCCAGCGGACCGATCCGTCCGACCGGACAAAGCGGAATTCCGTCCGCAATTCCCGTTCGTCGAGAACGGTGGCGCGCCATTCCTCGCGCAAGCGCTGGAGGTCGTCCGGATGGACCGCCGGTATCCAGCCCTCGCCCAGCGCCTGTTCGAACGTCAGGCCGGCAACATCGAGCCAGGCGCGGTTGGCATAGGTGATGCCGCCCGTCGCGTTCGACCGGTAGATCCCGGCGGGAGAAAGGTCGGCAAGCGTCTCGAACAGCCGCTTGCTTTCCGCGAGCGCGATCCGCGCGCGGCGTTGTTCGGTTATGTCGACGACCGCCCCGACATAGCCGGTCAATACGCCGTCGCTGTTGAACTCGGCGCTGTTGACGCTCTGCACCCATAATTCGCCGCCGTCGGACCCGTGGAAGGCGAAGTCGCGGACCTTGACCATCCCCGGTTTGAGACCGTGCCATGCGGGTTCGCGGGTGAAGGTGTCGGGATCGACCAGCGTCTTCATCCAGCCCGTGCCCAGCGATTCCTCGACCGACAGGCCAATCTTCATCGCCCAGGCGCGATTGACATAGGTCAGCCGGCCATCCGGACCGGCGCGGAAGATGCCGACCGGCGCGGCTTCGGCGAGGCGGCGGAACCGGACCTCACTGTCCTCGAGCGCGCGCTGGGTCGCCACCGCGGCGGTGATGTCGCGGATCGTGCCGATCGTTCCGTCGAAGCGGCCGTCGGGCGTGCTGAGGCGGCGCAGCGTCACCTCGATGTGGCGACATTCGCCGCCGGCGGTGAAGAAACGCTGTTTGAGGCTGGTTTCCTCGATCTCGCCCGAGACGATCCGGGGATAATGCGTCACCGCATGGCTGCGATCCTCGGGATGGAGCAGCCGCGCGGTACTCCAGCCGAGGCTCTCCTCGACCGTATAGCCGGTAAGCGTTTCCCAGGCGCGGTTGAGGAAGATCCAGCGCCCTTCGGCATCGGTGCGGAACACCGCTTCCTGCATCGCGGCGAGCAACGTGTCGGAGAAATCGCGGGCGTATTTGAGTTCGGCGCGAGTCCGGTCGCGCGTGCTCAGGATCGAGGCGAACGGCAGCCCGATCCCGAAGGCGGTCGCCAGCAGCAGTTGCAGCACGTGAATCCGCGTGCTGAGCGTGACGTTGAGCAGCCACATCGGCCCCGATCCGAGCAGCGTATCCGCCGTTGCGATCACCGAGACGATGAAGATCGCGGCAGCGGTCCCGGTGATGCCGAGGCGAAGCGCGGCGATGATCATCATCGGCAGGCAGAAGAAGGCAAGCGGGTAGCGGGTCTGGCCGAAGACGATCAGCGCGATCGCCGCAGTCCCGAGCAGGATCGCGACAATTTCAGGGATGCGCGCCCGATCGATCTGGCGCCGGCGCGGCCACGCCTCGATCGCGATCAGCGCGACCGGGCCGGTGATCAGCATGCCGAGACCGTCGGCAAGCGACCAGCTTCCCCAAGTCGGCAGATCGAGCCATTCCCCGGGTGGTGCAAGCTGGACGGCGACGATCAGCCCCGACACGGCCGGTGCGATCATCGAGCAGCACACTACGTAACGCGCGACGTCGTTGATCTTGTGCATGTCCGGGCGCGCGGCGTCATGCGCGCCCCGGCGGCCGCGCGTATATAGCCAGCAACCGAGCACCGCCTCGCCGATGTTGACGAGCGGGAAGAACAGGCTGGTCCGGCTGGGATCGAACACGGCATAATTGGCGGCGGCGAAGCCCACCAAGGCCGCCGCGATCCACCCGCCCGAGCGGCGCCAGCCCCCATGCAGGATGGCGGCGGACAGCAAGGCGTTGGGCACCCACAGCGCTGCGATCGTCCCGCTTCCGCGGGTCAGCGTGATCCCGACATAACCGAGCAGGAAGATCGCGGCGGCAAAGGCCGCATATCCCACGATCGAGCCGGCGCGTGCTGACCAGCGCGCGGACAAGGGAAGCGTTTCGGTCTGCGGCGGGTGTACGATCATCGTCCCATGCTGAGGGAGGTTGTTTAATCCCGCGTTACTAGCAAATCCCGATCGCGCTGTCGTGGACCAGATGGGGTAGCGAAACACCTGTCCTACACGAACCGTATAGGTTACCCGATTCGTCAGGAACGGGAGGGCTGGGATGACGGTCGAGACGCTGATCGATGCGGTGCTGGCGCGTGAGGGCGGCTATGTCGATCACCCGGCGGACCGCGGCGGCGAGACGCGGTTCGGCATCACCGCGGCGGTGGCGCGTGCGAATGGCTATGACGGCGCGATGCGTGCCTTTCCGGTCGCGAAGGCGCGGGAGATTTACCGGCGGCTGTATTGGGAACAGCCACGGTTCGGCGCGGTGGATCGGCTTGCCCCGACGGTTGCGGCGATCCTGTTCGACACGGCGGTGAACATGGGGCCGGCGGTCGCGACCGGGTTTCTCCAGCGTGCGTTGAACGCGCTCAATCGCGGTGCGCGCGACTATGCCGACGTCGCGCTGGACGGGGTGATCGGCGCGGCGACGCTCGCCGCGGTGACGGGGTTTCTCGCCAGGCGCGGGGCGGCGGGGGAGGCGGTGCTGGGCAAGGCGATCGAGGCGCTGCGCGGCGAACGCTATGTCGCGCTGGCGGAGCGACGACCCGCCGACGAGGCCTTTCTGTACGGTTGGCTCGACAACCGGATCGGTTAACAAACGGGAGCGGAACAATGGGATTGCTGGACGGTATCATCGGCCCGATCGCGGGGATCATCGACAAGATCATCCCAGACCCCAAGACGCGCGACGAGGCAAAGCTGAAACTGCTCGAGCTGCAGGGGAGCCAGGACCTCGATCAGGTAAAGGCGCAGATGGCGGCGATCCTCGCCGAGGCGCAAAGCCCCGACCCGTGGACGAGCCGCGCGCGGCCGAGCTTCCTGTACGTGATGTATGCGCTGCTGCTGTGGGCGATTCCGATGGGGTTGATCGCGGCGGTGCAACCGCAGATGGCCAAGGATATCGCAGCGGGGATGAACGCCTATCTCGCCGGAATTCCCGAGCCGCTCTACGCGCTCTTCGGGACGGGGTATCTAGGCTATACCGCCGCCCGATCCTGGGGAAAGGCGCGGGGCACGGACAAATAGGCGTTCGAGCGCGCACCCGCGCGCACGGGGCGGTCGCCCGGGTGACGGATTGCCTAGGGACTTCAGTGTGCTATCCAACTCCATCACACGCCTGGAGTTGCCCGATGCGCCTTGTCCTTGCCCTGTTGCTTGCCGCCACCGCCACCCCAGCGCTCGCGGCCCCGCCGCCGGTGCATGGCTATGGCAGCCTGGCGATTTCCGCGCAGGGCGACCGGGTCGCGACGGTCGAGAGCACCAGCCCGTTCGGCAAGGGTACGATCACGCTGCGCAGCGTCCGCGACGGCAAGGTGCTACGCAGTTTCGATCCGTGCGCGAAGGCGTGTTCGCTGTCCGGCCTGACCTTCGCGCCCGACGGGACGCTCGCCTGGCTCGCGCGCGACCGCGCGGCGGGGACGGTGACGCTCGCGGTCGACCAGAATGGGAAAGCGCGGACGATCGCGACGATCAAGGGCATCGCGCAGACGCCCCGGTTCGCGCCTGACGGCAAGCGGATCGCGGTGCTGGTGACGATCGGCGCGGCCAAGGAAGCCGGCGCGGCGCAGGCGGGGGTTCGCCAGATCGGAGAGATCGGCGAGAAGAGCGACGAGCAGCGGCTCGCGGTGTTCGACCTTGGTGGCGCGCCAGTGGCGGCGGACGCGGTCAAGCCGGTGTCGCCGGCGGATCGCTATATCTACGAATATGACTGGACGCCGGACGGGACGGGGTTCGTCGTCACCTCGGCGCTCGGCAATGGCGACAACAATTGGTGGGTCGCGACGCTGGATGCGGTCGATGCGACGACGGGCACGGTGCGCACGATCGCCAAGCCGACGACACAGCTCAATTTCCCGCGCGTGTCGCCGGACGGCAAGACGGTCGCCTTTATCGGGGGGCTGATGAGCGATTTCGGCTCGGTCGGCGGGGATGTGTGGACCGTGCCGTTCGCGGGGGGCACGCCGCGCAATATCACCCCGACCGCGCGTCTGACGGTGACCTCGCTCGCGTGGACCGCGGGCACGATCCGCGGAACGGCGCTTCGCGGCGACCAGGCCGGGCTGGTGACGGTGGGCGAACGCGGCGACGGGTTCGGCTGGTCGCGACCGGCGAGCCTGTCGGCGGGGGACGCCAAGGCGGCGTGGAGCGCGGATGGCCGCACCGTCGCGACCGTCGCGCAGGATTTCACGCATGCGCCCGCGATCTTCGCGGGGCCAGTCGCTGCGCCGGTGCAGATCACGCATGACAATGACGCGATCCCCGCGGTCATGACCGCGCGGTCGATCAGCTGGAAGAACGAGGGCTTCACCGCGCAGGGCTGGCTGCTCGCGCCGATCGGCGCGGATCCGGCGAAGAAGGCACCGATGGTCACGATCGTCCACGGCGGTCCGTCGGCGGCGAACACGCCGTCGTTCGGCGGCGGCTATGGCGACCTGCTCGACGCGGGCTATTATGTGTTCCTGCCCAATCCGCGCGGCAGCTACGGCCAGGGCGAGGCGTTCACCGCCGCCAACAAGCGTGACTTCGGCGGCGGCGATCTGCGCGACATCCTGACCGGGATCGACGCGGTCGAGAAGGTCGCGCCGGTGGACGATTCGCGGCTCGGGCTGACCGGCGGGAGCTATGGCGGGTTCATGGCGATGTGGGCGAACACGCAGACCAACCGCTTCAAGGCGATCGTCGCGGGGGCGGGGCTGTCCAACTGGGTCAGCTATTACGGCACCAACGGGATCGACCAGTGGATGCTGCCGTTCTTCGGCAAGACGCTGTACCAGGACCGAAAGGCGTATGAGGACGTCTCCGCGGTCAATTTCATCAACCGCGCGAAGACGCCGACCTTCATCTATGTCGGCGAGCGCGACATCGAGGTGCCGCCGACCCAGTCGATCGAATATTGGCACGGGTTGAAGGACCAGGGTGTGCCGACGTCGCTGGTGATCTACCCCGAGGAAGGCCACGGCATCCGCGCGCCCGTGAACTATGCGGATCTGCGCAAGCGGACGGTGGCGTGGTTCGACCGGTATCTGAAGCCGGCACAATAACGCAGGCGTAGGCACCCGGCCCCTCCCCGGGGCGGGCCGCTACCGCAACGGTTTGCCCGAGTCCTTCCACTTATCGAGAATATCGGATGCTTCAGGCAGGCCGTATTCGGGTTCGGGTGCGCTATGCTGCGCAGGTTTTTCAGGTGCCGCGACAGGGGCGGCAGCGGGGCGCGGCGCGGGAAGGGCGATCGCGGCCAACGGTGCAGCCGGTTGCAGCGGCCCCGGCACGGGCTCTCCGCCGGCATAGCGCTGGTGGAACGCCGCCGCCGTCCCGCCAGCCCCCTGCCAGCGATGGAACAGATGCGCGCCGACCGCCGCGGTTAGCACGAGGCTGCGGTTCCAGGTCGGGGTGACCGCATAGCTGTGATAATGCGTCGCCAGCCCGACATCGCGCATCACCACCCCGTTGAGCGCCCCCGCCGCCACGCCGAGCGCGCGCGACCATGCCGCCTGATCGGGCATCCCCCGCGCAAGCGCCCCGTCGCAGGCGAAGCTGAACTGGCAATGCGCGACGTCCGACCCCTGATAGACGACGCCGCACACCGTGGCCGGGAAGGCGGGATGGCGGACGCGGTTGAGGATCACCTGCGCGACCGCACGCTGCCCCGCGACGGGTTCGCCGCCCGCTTCGTAATAGATCGCGGCAGTGAGGCATTGCAGCGCCCGCCCGCGGTCGGTCGCGGTCGCGTGCGCCAGCGAGAAGGGCGCAGCGGGGTGGACCGAGGCGTCGGTCCCGAGCAGGCGCGCGAGCAGCGGCAGCGTGGGGGGCGGGATCGCACCGGGTGCATCTTCCGCGTAGAAATAGGCGGCACCGGGAAAATGATCCTCTCGGTCGAAGCCGCCCGGCGCGGGGTCGGAGAGCGCCGCCTTGCGCGCCTGGTCGAGGATCGCTTGTACCGCCGGGTACAGGCAGAGCAGGACGGCGACCACCGCGAGCGCAACGAGAACCTCGCGCGGACGCGGCCAGAGCTTGTGGCGGGTCAGGAAGGCACGTGGGGTCACCGGCTGGCTAGTAACGCAACCGGGTTACCAGGGTGCTGACAGACACCATCGGTTCGTTTCAATCTCCCCCGTAAAGGGGCGGTGTGTGCAACCCGTATTGCCGGGATCGCTGCCCGCCGTCACCCACTTCCGGCCCGGGTGACGGCGGGCGGGGCGATCAGCGGAGCGCCGCGCTTTCCAGCTTGAGCGCGCCCGCCGGGATCACCTCGACTTGCGGATACGCCTTGCGCAGCGGATCGATGAAGTCCTTCGCATCACCGACCACAACGACGCTCGCGCGCGCCGGGTCGAGTTCCGCCGCCGCCGCGGCCTGCACGGCCGCCGGGTCGACCGCCGCGACCTTGGCGACATAGGCACCGAGTTCGCTGAGCGGCACGCCCTGCACGACATAGCCGCCGACCGTCCCTGCGATCCCGCCGGTCGTCTCGGTCGCGCGGCCGAAGTTGCCGACGAGCACCGCCTTGCGCGTTTCCAGTTCGGCGGGCGTGACCGCTTCCGCGCCGAGACGTTTCATTTCGGACAGGATGATCGAGACCGTCTCGGGTGCGGACGGGTTCTTGGTCGAGGTACGGCCCGCGACCAGACCGGGCTGCCGGCCCGCCTGGAGCGAACTGCCCGCGCCATAGGCAAGGCCGCGCTTGATGCGGATTTCCTGGTTGAGCCGTGACGAGAAGCCGCCGCCGAGGATCGTGTTGGCGACTGCGGTCGGATAATATCGCGCATCGCTCCGCGCGAGGCCGGGGCGTGCGACGACCACGCCCGCTTGCCCCGCGCCCGGCATGTCGACGACGACGACGCGCGGCTTGGGATAGCTCTGGGTCGGGACGGTGGCGGGTTTCGTCGCGACCGTCCGCCACGTGCCGAACGCGGCTTCCGCGAGCGGCTTGGCCTGCGCCGGGGTGATGTCGCCGACGAGCACGAGGGCGGCCTGTTTCGGGGCCCAGGTCGCGGCATAGGCGGCGCGAATGTCCTTCTCGCCAATCGCCTTGAGTGACGCGGGCGTGCCCTCGAGCGGATGGCCATAGGCCGACGATCCCAGCGCGGTGCGCGCGGCGACGAGGCCGGCGAGCTGGCTCGGGTTCTTCTGCGCGACCTGAACGCCGTCGATCGCCTGCGCGCGGGCGCGCTCGATCTCGTCTGGCTTGAACGCAGGGTTGCGCGCGACGTCGGCGAGGATGCCGAGCGCGGGCGCGGCCTGATCCGCCTTGACCGTGATGTCGATCGTCGAGCCGTCCCAGCTCGCATCGCTCGAGATCGCGCCGCCGAGCGTCTCGATCTGCTGCGCGATGTCGGTCGCGCTGCGGGTCGCGGTGCCCTTGGTCAGCAGCGTCGCCGCGAGGCTGTTGACGCCGGGGAGCGCGGCGGGATCGTTTGCGCCGCCGCCCTGGCCGACGAGCAAGGCGGTCATCAGCGGCAGATCGTGCTTTTCGACGACGACGACGCGCAGGCCGTTGGCGAGCGCGAATTCGACCGGTCTTGGGGTGGTCGCCGGGATCGTTGCAGCAGGCGCGGGGGGTGCGATCCGCTCGGCGGCGCTCGCCGGCGTGACGATCTGGACGTCGGGCGGGGTGACGAGCTGTTGCGCGACGACCGTAGGCGCGACTGCGATCGTGTCGCCCTTGGCGCCGTTCGCGCTTTCGGCGGGGAGGTAGTGAATCGTCGCGGCGCGACTGTCCTGCAGATACTTGCGCGCGACGCGCTGGACGTCGGCGGCGGTGACGCGGTCGATCTCGGCAAGCTGCCGGTCGGCAGCGTGCGGGTCGCCGTCGATGATCGTCGCCTGCGCGATCGTGCGGCCCTTGCCCTCGGCGGTCTCGCGCCCGAGCAGTTCGGCGGTGACGATCTGGTTCTTGGCCTTGGCGAGTTCCGCCGGGGTGACCGCGGTGTCACGCATCCGCGCGATCTCGCGGCGCAGCGCGGCCTCGCCGGTCGCGACGTCCTTGCCGCCCGCCATGATCGCGATCACCGCGAGGTTGCCCGGGCCTTGCTTGACGTCGAGATAGGTCTCCGCCGATTGCGCGAGCTGGTCGCGGTAGACGAGGCTCTCGTACAGCCGCGAGCTTTCGCCCTGCGACAGGATCGTGTTGAGCACCGCGAGCGGGGCGCTGTCGGGGTCGCGATCGGCGGGGATCGGGTAGCTGATCAGGACCGCGGGGAGCGGGGTGTTCGCCTCATAGACCGTGCGGCTGACGGCTTGCGTGCGCGGCGGTTCGGTCGTGGTGACGCGCGGGATCGCGCGGGTCGGGCGTTTGATCTTCGCGAAATACTGGTCGACCCACTGGTTGAGCTGCGCGGGGTCGAAATTGCCCGACACCACCAGCACTGCATTGTCGGGGCGGTAGAAGGTTGCGTGGAACGCGCGAACGTCATCGATCTGCGCGCTGTCGAGATTGTCGATGCTGCCGATCGTCCCGCGCGCATAGGGGTGGCGGGTGTAGCTGATCGCGGGGAAATACAGCGAGAACAGCTTGCCGTACGGCCGCGCGTTGGTGTTCTGGCGGAGTTCCTCCTTCACCACGTCGCGCTCGGAGGCGAAGCTCTTGGGCTCGACCACCAGGCTCGCCATCCGGTCGGCCTCGGCGAACAGCAGCCGCTGGAGGTGGTTGGCGGGGATCGTCTCGTGATATTCGGTGTAGTCGTCGTTGGTCGAGGCGTTGTTGTTGCCGCCGACGTCCTCGGTCAGCCGGTCCATCTGTTCGGACACGAGGTTGCGCGTCGCCTTGAACATGAGATGTTCGAACATGTGCGCGAAACCCGAGCGGCCGGCGGGGTCGTCCTTCGAGCCGACGTCATACCACATCTGGACCGACACGTTGGGGGTGCTGGTGTCGCGGATCGCATAGACGCGCAGGCCATTGGCGAGCGTGCGCTCGGTGAAGGCGATCGGCTTGACCGCGGGGGCAGGGGCGGTTGATTGCGCCTGCGCGAGCGTTGCGGGGAGCAGGGCGGCGCCCAGCAGGAGGGCGGCACGGGACAGACGCATGGGGGAAACTCCGGCGGGCAGATCAATGCACTACTGTGTTGCCGGGGGGTGTGGTGTGTCAATCGTACGGGCGTGCGTCGCTTCTTCCTCTTCCGCTTCCCCGGCGAAGGCCGGGGCCCAAGAGCGGAGGTTTTTGCAAACGGGCGCGGCGCCCGACACCTCAGGTTTCACTACTGGGCCCCGGCCTTCGCCGGGGAAGCGGTGTAATGGAAAGCGATCGTTACGCCACCCCGTCAGGGTTTGCTGCGATCCCGGTTGGTATACATCAGCACCGCCGCCAGCGCGGCCGAGCCTACGCCCACGCCGATTGCGATCGGCACCAGCGGCCAGCTGTCCTTGACTGCGCTCTTCGCCGCTTCGGCGGCATCGCGGACTCGCTTGTGGTCGCGAGCTGCCGCTTCGATTTCGTTGATTTCAGCCATGATTCCCTCTCACTCCGACGTCGGTCCCTGCGAAGACCGGTATGCCTCCCGAAAAGCGTCGGCAAAGCCCTTGAGCCGTCCGTCCGTTATCGCTGCGCGAAGGTCCGCCATCAACCCCTGATAGAACCACAGATTATGTTCGGTCATCAGCATCGCGCCGAGGATCTCCTGCGACCGCACGAGATGATGGATGTACGCGCGCGACCACGTGCCGCAGACCGGACAGCCACAGGCCGGATCGAGCGGACCCTGGTCCTCGGCGAACTTCGCGTTGCGCAGGTTGATCGGGCCCTGACGCGTGAACGCCTGGCCGGTGCGGCCCGAGCGGGTCGGCATCACGCAATCGAACATGTCGATCCCGCGCTCGACCGCGCCGACGATGTCGTCTGGCTTGCCGACGCCCATCAGGTAGCGCGGCTTGTCGACCGGGAGTTGGTCCGGCGCGAAGTCGAGGCAGCCGAACATCGCTTCCTGTCCTTCGCCGACCGCGAGCCCGCCGACCGCATAGCCATCGAACCCAATGTCGATCAGCGCGCCCGCGCTGTCGGCGCGGAGCGTCTGGTCGAGCGCGCCCTGCTGGATGCCGAAGATCGCCGCGCCCTCGGCATGTGCGCCGCCGCCGTCGAACGCATCGCGCGACCGCTTCGCCCAGCGCATCGAGCGCGCCATCGCGGCGGCCTGGACTTCGGGCGTGGAGGTGGTGGGGACGAGTTCGTCGAACGCCATCACGATGTCCGAGCCGAGCAGCCGCTGGATCTCGATCGAGCGTTCGGGGCTGAGGGTGTGGCGCGTGCCGTCGAGGTGCGACTTGAAGGTCACGCCGTTTTCGTCGCGCTTGGTCAGGTCGCTGAGGCTCATCACCTGATAGCCGCCGCTGTCGGTGAGGATCGGGCGGTCCCAGCCCATGAAGTCGTGCAGGCCACCGAGCCGCGCGACGCGTTCCGCGCCGGGGCGGAGCATGAGGTGATAGGTGTTGCCGAGGATGATGTCGGCGCCTGCTGCACGGACGTCGGCGGGTTTGACCGCCTTGACGGTGGCGGCGGTGCCGACCGGCATGAAGGCTGGCGTGCGGATCGTGCCGCGGCGCATCGCGATTTCGCCGGTGCGCGCCTTGCCGTCGGTCGCGGCGATGGTGAAGGCGAAACGGGGGGAAGTGGTCATTCGAGTTCCTGCCGGGTGGCGGCGGTGGCGGGCCAAAATCCCCCGCGCCGCACCTTCCCCATTCCGTCATTCCCGCGAAGGCGGGAATCCATACTGGCTACCGTCTGTCGTCACGGGTGAGGCCAGCCAGTATGGATCCCCGCCTACGCGGGGATGACGGCCTATTGTGTGGCGGGCCCGCCCAACGGCAGTGGTCCGGTCCTTACCGCTTGAACAGCGTCTCGGCGGTCGGCTCGGCGCGGGTCGGGACTTCGCCGTGCTCGGCGGCTTCGGTATCGCGCGCAAGCTGATCGCGGTTGGCGCGCAGTTCGGAGATGAGCGCCTCGCGATCCCCCTCGAGCCGTGTGTCGACCGGTGCCTCGATCCCGGCGGCCTTGGCGGCCTTGCCGACTGCCGCGTCGAGCTCGCGCTGCGTCGTCAGGCCGAGCGTCACCGGATCCTTCGGGGTGATGTTGGCGATGTTCCAGTGGCTGCGGTCGCGGATTGCCGCGATCGTCGTGCGGGTCGTGCCGATCAGGGTGCTGATCGCGCCGTCGGTGATTTCCGGGTGGTTGCGGATGATCCACGAAATGCCGTCGGGCTTGTCCGAGCGCTTCGACACCGGCGTGTAGCGCGGGCCCTTGGTGCGGCGGACCTGCTCGGGGCCCTTGAGGATCTGCAGACGATAGTCGGCATTCGCCTGGCCCTTGTCGATCTCGACCTGCGTCAGCTCGTGCGCGCGGATCGGGTCGCGGCCGGTCAGCTTGGTGGCGGCGGTATCGTCCGCGATCGCCTGGATCTCGAGGATGTGGAGACCGCAGAAGTCCGCGATCTGCTCGAAACTGAGCGCGGTATTGTCGACGAGCCACGATGCGGTGGCATGGGGCATGAGCGGCTGGGCCATGCGGCGAACTCCTTCAGAAACGGAAAGGGCCGCCCCTTTCGGAGCGGCCACTTGTGCTGACGTTGCATGTACGCCGGTTGCGCGGGAGTGGCAAGCGCGGTTGCGGGCTATTGCGTGGGGGTGGAACTGTCGGCGAAGTGCGCGACCGCGTCGCGGCTTGCATCGAGGATATTGACGATCTGGACCGTGTCCCCGCTGTATCGGAAGTAGACGATGTACCGTTTGTGCGGCGTGCTGCGGAGGTCCGGCGCGAGGTCCGGGCGCGCGGTGCCGAGCGTTCCCGGCAGTGCGGCGACCCGTCGGCAGTGATCGAGGAGCGCCGCCACGAAGCTCCTGGTAGTAGCGTCCGTCCCGGCTTCGGCGATGTACAAAAAGATACGCTCGACGTCGTCGGACGCAGCGGCGGAAACCTCCAGTTTGCGGTCGGTGTTCAGCGGACGGCTGCGCGATCGGCGATCACCGCGTCGATCCGTGCCATCACCTCCTCCGCACTATGGGATCCGCCCCGGGCGATCGACGCCTCGATCGTTTCGCGCAGCGCCTTCATCTTCTGTTCGCGTTCTTCGACCAGCCGCAGGCCTTCGCGCATCACCGCGTCGGCCGAGGCATAGCGGCCTTCCGCGACGATCGATTCGATGAAGGATTCCCAGCGTGGGCCGATCGATACGTTCACGTGTCTTCCTTCCCGTCGGTGTCGGCGCTGTCGCAATTTAAGCTATCGGCGGGATCGCCTCAAGCCGCGATCGCCTCCGGGTGGTTGACCGGGACCAGCGCGTTCAGGAACTGCCGCGCGCTTGCCGCCCAGGTGAAGCTCTGCCCGTAGGCAGCGCAATCGGCCCGGCTCAGGGTCAGCGCCCTGGCGATCGCGACGTCGAGATCGTCGTCCATCGCACCGACCGTGGGCTTGAGCACGTCGATCGGCCCGGTCACCGGATAGGCGGCGATCGGCACGCCGCACGCCATTGCCTCGATCATCACGAGGCCGAAGGTGTCGGTCTTGCTCGGGAAGACGAAGACGTCGGCGGCGGCATAAGAGGCGGCGAGGTCGTGCCCGAAGCGCGGGCCCAGGAAATGCGCGTCCGGGTATTTCGCGGCAAGCGTCGCGCGCGCCGGGCCGTCGCCGACGATCACCTTCACGCCCGGATGCGCGGCGGTGAGGAACGCCTCGATGTTCTTCTCGACCGCGACGCGCCCGACATACAGCTGGATCGGACCCTTGCTGCCCTCCGCTAGCGCGCGGATCGCGGGATCGGGCGCGACGTCGCTGCCGAAGGTCGACAGATCGACTCCGCGACCCCAGTGCCGCACGCGCGTCAGGTCATGTGCCTTGAGCGTCGCGGCGATCGACGGGGTGGAGGCGAGGATCGACTGCGCGGGCCAGTGGAACCAGCGGATGTAGCGCCACACCCATTCGGGGTTCACCCCCGTGCGCGCCGAGACATAGTCCGGGAATTGCGTGTGATAGGCGGTGGTGAACGGAAACCCGCGCGACAGGCACCAGCGCCGCGCCGCAAGACACACTGGCCCCTCGGTCGCGAGATGGATCGCATTCGGCGCAAAATCGGCGAGCATCTTGCCGACCGCGGCAGTGCGCGCGAAGGCGAGGCGGATCTCGGGGTAGGTCGGGCAGGGCATCGAATAGAACAGGTCGGGCGAGACGATCAGCACGTCATGCCCCTGCTTGACGAGTTCTGCGCGGACCGCCTGCAGCGTGCGCACCACGCCATTGACCTGCGGGCTCCACGCATCGGTGACGATCGCGATGCGCACCGGCGTCAGGCTGCCAGCTGCGCGATCTTCGCGCTTGGGCGGGCCGTTTCCCGTGCAGCAATCTCGTCCGCCCAATGCAGCAGCTCCATACGACCGTCGAAATGTTCGACCAGGGCGGTACAGCCTTCCACCCAGTCGCCATCGTTATAATAAGCGATTCCGTTGATATCGCGAAATTCGGCGGTGTGAATATGGCCGCAGACGACTCCATCGACCCCGCGCGACCCCGCGGCCTGCGCGATCACCTCTTCGTAATTCGAAATGAACTCGACTGCGTTTTTCACTTTCGCCTTCGCATGCTTGGAGAGCGACCAATAGGGCATGTTGAAATAGCGTCGATACGCATTGACCCATCGATTGAGCGCCATCAGCATATTGTACGCTACGTCGCCGACGTGCGCCAGCCAGCGGTGTGCGAGCGTGATCGCGTCGAATTCGTCGCCGTGCAGGACGAGCAGGCGGCGTCCGTCCGCGGTCTCGTGGATCGCATTGCGGCGGATCGCGACACCGCCGAAGTCGAGCCCGGTGAACTGGCGCATCACTTCGTCATGGTTGCCGGGGATATAGATCACCTCGGTCCCGCGCTTGGCGCGCTTGAGGAGCCGCCACACCACGTCGTTGTGCGCGGCGGGCCAGTAGAATTTCTTCTTGAGCCGCCAGCCGTCGATGATGTCGCCGACCAGGTACATCCGCTCGCTGTCGACGTGGTCGAGGAAGTCGATCAGCATCTCGGCATTGCAGCCGCGCGTGCCGAGATGAATGTCCGAAATCCAGATCGTGCGATACTTGCGGCGCGCGTCGATCGGCCGCTCGGGAATGACCGGATGCGAATTGGCGAAATCGGCGAAGTCGGCGATCGTGCCCTGGCCGGCCAGACCCTCGAGCGCGATTTTCGTTACTGCGTCCATCGTCTGGCATCCCGGAAAGCCTCTGGATGACCTCGGTCTATGACAAGCTATTGTTACAATCGGAGGGATGGGGGTTCATCCAACTGTCACGTGGGTGGGGTGGGTTGCACCTTTAAAGCCCCTCCCCTTCAGGGGAGGGGTTGGGGGTGGGGCGGTGCCTCGCAGAGAGGTTGGTTCTGCTGGACGGCCCCACCCCAAACCCCTCCCCTGAAGGGGAGGGGATTAAGAAGAAGCCGTGCGCGCGCACACCTTACGCTTCTTCCGCCATCACTTCGGCGATCAGGTCCTTGCGGCTGAGCTTGCCGATCATCGTCTTGGGCATGGTGAGCCGCACCACAACGTTGTCGACGCGCTCGTGTCGGCCAATCTGCGGGTTGAGCCAGTCGCGCAAAGCCTCGCCCGAGACGTCGGCATCCTCGTTGAGCGTGACATAGGCGCGCGGATGCTCGCCGCGGTACGGATCGGGCAGGCCGACGACGAGCGCCTCCTTGATCGCGGGGTGGTGGTACAGCACCGCCTCGATCTGGCTCGGGAAGACCTTGAACCCCGAGACCGAGATCATGTCCTTGAGCCGGTCGACGATCTTGACGAAGCCATCCGCGTCGATCGTGCCGACGTCGCCGGTGCGCAGCCATTTGCCGTCGGCGTTGATGAGGAAGACCTCGTCATCGGCATCGGGGCGGTTCCAATAGCCCTTCATGATCTGCGGGCCGCGTGCGACGATCTCGCCGGGTTCGCCCTCGGCGACGTCCTGCGTCGGGTCGGCCTTGTCGACGAGGCGGAGGCAGGTCGCGGGAAGCGGCTGGCCGATCGTCCCGGTCTTGCCCTCCGCCTCATAGGGGTTGGCGGAGAGCACGCCCGAACTCTCCGACAGGCCATAGCCCTCGACCACGGTCCCGCCGGTGATCTTCTCGAACTTCGCCTTCAGTTCGGGCGCAAGTGGTGCGCCGCCCGAGATGCAGATGCGGAGCGACGCGAAATCGGTCGCGCCGATCCTGGGATGGTCGAGCAGCGCCTGATACATCGTGGGGACGCCGGGGAGCGCGGTCGCCTTGGTCCGCGTGATCGCGGCGAGCACCGCGCCTGCCTCGAACCGCGGGAGCATCACGATACAGCCGCCGTTGAGCACGGTGCGGTTGAGCACGCAGGTGTTGGCGAAGACATGGAACATCGGCAGCACGCCGAGGATGCGGTCGGGGGCCTCCGGGTTGGGATCGATCGCCATCACCTGCCGCGCGTTGGCGGAGAGGTTCTGGTGGGTGAGCATCGCGCCCTTGGGGGTGCCGGTGGTGCCACCGGTATATTGGATCAGCGCGACGTCGCTCTCGGGGGCGATCGTCGGGCGGGGGTAGCTGCCGTCGTTGGCGATCAGCTTCGAGAAGGCGAGGATGCGCGGATCGTCCGGCCGCCTGGTCACTTCGCCGCCCTTGAACATGCGGTACAGCAGCGACTTGGCGGTCGGCAATGCGCCCGCGATCGACCCGACGACGAGCCGCTCGAGCGTGCTCGTCTCGAGCACTTCGAGCGCGGTTGGCAGCAACTGGCTTGCGGACAGCGTGAACAACAGCCTGGTGCCCGAATCCGCGACCTGATGCGCGAGTTCGGCGGCGGTGTAGAGCGGCGAGAAATTGACGACCGTCGCGCCGAGTTTGAGGATCCCGTAATAGGCCGCGACATAATGCGGTACGTTGGGGAGGAATAAACCGATCCGGTCGCCCGGGCCATAGCCGAGCGCCGCGAGCCCCGCCGCGACGCGGTTCGCGCCATCGTGCGTTTCGGTGAAGCTATAATGCCGGCCGAGGAAATCGATCAACGGTGCATCGCCCGCGCGCGCGACCGCGGCATCGAAGAAATCCGCCATCGAGGAGGGCGGGAACGCGCTGTCCCACGGGGCAGGATGACGATAGGATTCGTGCCAGATGGCTTCGGGCGTGTTCATTGACATAGGTGTAAGCAAGCCGACGACGGGTCGCAAGGCATTGCGCATGCGCGCCGCAGGTGCGGCTTACCCGATCGGGCGTGCGGTCCAGGTATAGAGCACCGAGATGCCGACGAGTCCCAGGTCGACCGCCGCCTTGACCTGATGCGGCATCCGGTCCGTGGCGTCATGCGTCAGGATCTGGACATCCGCGGTCGGATGGCGCGCGACAGCGAGCAGGGCGACGCAGGCGCAAAACCCGATGATGATCCGACGATTGCGCAAAGCCCATCTCCTTACGCTTGCGTTATATCCTTAACGGCTGCGCACGGCAAGCGTGGGGGCGGGTCGCCCGTGCGCACTGTCGGGGAGGTCACGGCTGCGCGCCCGGTCGCGTCCGGCGGACTTGGCCTCGAACAGCGCCCGGTCCGCACAGGCGTAGAGCGCCTTCCAGTCGGTTTCGCGTTCGAGCGGCCCACTGCACATGCCGATGCTCGCCGTGACGGTCACGTCATACGGCATCCGCCCGGCGCGAAGACCGGTGAGGATATCGTCGGGGTCGACCACCGATTCAGCCGGCACGACGATCGCGAATTCCTCCCCGCCAATCCGCGCGACCAGCGCTTCGGGCGGGACCGCCTGGCGCAATGTCCGCGCGAAGACCCGCAGGACCTCGTCGCCACCGTCATGGCCGATCGTCTCGTTGACCTGTTTGAAATGGTCGAGATCCGCGATCATCAGGATCTGCTCGCCGCTCCGCCCGATCGCGTTGTGGAGGAAGGCGCGGCGGTTGAGCAGCCCGGTCAGCGGGTCGGTATCCGCGAGCAGCCGTGCCGCGATCTCGCGTTCGCGCGCCTCGTCGCGTTCGTTGCTGAGCAGGCGCATGCGATAGGCGATCGCGATGCTCGACAGCAGCGCTTCGATCGTCATCGTCATGATCGTCGAATTGTCGAGCCAGAAGTTCCAGCCGATCATCCCGAGCGAACTCGCGATCCGGAACGACGCCATCACGATCGGCGACGCCCAGGCCAGCGCGAACACCCACAGGTAATTGCTGCGCAACACCCAGGCGCGCCACAGCAACGGCACGACCATCGCCATCTGCAGCGCGAAGGCGAGCGAATAGAACCGGTCGAACAGCCACACGTTCAACGGCGCGAACAGGCAGAAGCCGAGCGATGCCGCCGCGGTGATCGCGCAGGTGAGCGTCACGAGCCGCCCGATCGTCCCCGCGAACACGCGCGCTTCGAAAAAGGTGCGCGCGAACTGGAAGGCGGCGATCGTCGACAGGCCGAGCAGCAGGTAATTCGCGCGGATCCGGTCATTATTGGCGATCAGCGGATAGAGCCAGGCGATCCAGCCGGACGATGTGACCGTATAGGCGAGCAACCCGGTCACCATTGCGCAATAGGCGAGCTGGAACGGATGCCGCAGCGCCACCCACAAGGCGAAATTATAGCATAGCAGCGCGATGCACAGCCCGGCGAAGGCGGCATACATTCCGCCCATCAGCAAATTGGAGTCGATGCTCTGCGTTGGCGTTGCCAGCGTCGGATCGCGGACGATCCCGCGCAGGTTGGCGGCGTGGTCGACATGCCACAGCAGGCGGACGAGCGGGGCGGGGCGTTGCGGCAGCGCAATCTCGAGGATCGCGCCGAGCTGGACGTGCCGGGATGCCGCCTGCTGGTCGATCACGGTCGGGACGATCCGTCCGTCGGCATAGAGCGCATACAGCGTGACGACGCCTTGCCACAGGCTGGCGCTGCGTACCGCGACCGGAGCGGATCGACGCAGCGGGGTCGACCGGATCCAATAGCTTCCCGGGCCCAGCCGGCGCTGGTCCGCCGGGCAAACGAAGCCCCGCGTCGCGGCAAACACCTGGCGTGGCGAAAGCCCCGGCCGATCGCGCAGCGCGCAGGTCGTCAGCGCCGTACCGGTCAAGCCAGCCTGCGCCGCAGCCGGCGTCGGCACCATGCCGAGCACCGCGAGAATCGCTACAACACAGGACAGAAGCGCCAGACGCATCGTCTTTTCCTAGGCCGATGACGGCAAACGGGAAGTAAAGAACGGACTTTCCCCATGTTTTCAACAGGGAAAATTTTAGCGGTGGTTCTGGGCAGTTCTGGTGGGTGCGACACAGGTCTGTAATCGATCTGCGCTATAGGACCGCGCGTCGGAAGAGTCCGCAGCACCCATGCGGCAAGCCGGCGCAGAGCAAAATGCCGAAAAGGCATGACCAGCAGCAGCGTGTCCCTAATCAATTCATACAGTCTTCAGGAGGCTATTCATGTCGCGTGCAATCCTTGCTTCGTGCCTTACGGTTCTTGGCACTCTATCCTTGCAATATCCTGCGGCGGCGACGGCGCAGGACATGACCGTCCGTACGGTCAAGGTCAGCGCCGCTGATCTCGACCTTGGCTCCCCGCTCGGCAAGCGGACGTTCGACCAGCGGGTCACCCGGGCGATCGGGATCGCCTGCGGGGGGTATGGTGAGTCTGATTTCGCAATCCGGGCAACGCAGGCGGCGTGCCGGGCCAAGGCGCGCCGCGACGTCGCGCCGCAGGTCCTCGCCGCGCTCGATGCCCCGCAGCGGCGCGGTGCCACCGTGCTCGCCTCGGCACGGATCACCCCGGCGCGCTGACCCCGTTCACCAAAAATGCGGGCCCGGCAGTGCCGGACCCGCATTTCTGGTTTTCTCGCATGCCCGGGGGGGCAGCGATCACTTCGCGGTCGTGTCGACCTTGCCCGCGGCCTTGCGGCGCGGCTTCTTCGGCGGGGCCGACGTGATTTCGAACGACAACGCATTGTCCTTCATCTTCACCGTCACCTCGCCGCCGTGGACCAGCTTGCCGAACAGCAGTTCCTCGGCGAGCGGCTGCTTGATCTTTTCCTGGATCAAGCGGCCCATCGGGCGCGCACCGTACAGCTTGTCGTAGCCTTTGGTGGTGAGCCACGTCTTCGCCTCGTCGTCGAGGTTGATGTGGACGTTCCGGTCGGCCAGCTGCAGTTCGAGCTGGAGGATGAACTTGTCCACCACCCGCGCCACGACCTCGGTCGGCAGATAGCCGAACGGCACGATCGCATCGAGACGGTTGCGGAACTCCGGCGTGAACATCTTCTGGACCGCCTGCTCGTCCTCGCCCTCGCGGGTGAGGTTGCCGAAGCCCAGAGTCTCGCGCGCCATGTCGCTCGCACCCGCATTTGTCGTCATGATCAGGATGACGTTGCGGAAGTCGACCGTCTTGCCGTGCTGATCGGTCAGGCGCCCGTTGTCCATCACCTGCAGCAGGATGTTGAACAGATCGGGGTGCGCCTTTTCGATCTCGTCGAGCAACAGCACGCTATGCGGCTGCTGGTCGATCGCATCGGTGAGCAGGCCGCCCTGGTCGAACCCGACATAGCCCGGAGGCGCACCGATCAGCCGCGAGACCGAGTGGCGTTCCATATATTCGGACATGTCGAACCGCTGGAGCGGAATCCCCATGATCGTCGCGAGCTGCTTGGCGACTTCGGTCTTGCCGACGCCCGTGGGGCCGGTGAACAGATAGTTGCCGATCGGCTTCTCGGGATCGCGCAGCCCCGCGCGCGACAGCTTGATCGCGGACGCAAGCTTCTCGATCGCCGCATTCTGCCCGAACACCACGCGCTTGAGATCGGTCTCGAGCGACTCGAGCGCCTTGGTGTCGTCGGTCGAGACCGACTTCGGCGGGATGCGCGCCATCGTGGCGATGACCTGCTCGATCTCGCGGCTGGTTATCGTCTTCTTGCGCTTGGCGAGCGGCACCAGCATCTGCATCGCGCCGACTTCGTCGATCACGTCGATTGCCTTGTCCGGCAGCTTGCGGTCGTTGATGTAGCGCGCCGACAGCTCCACCGCCGACTTGATCGCGTCGGGGGTGTACTTCACGTTGTGATGGTCCTCGAACGCGGTCCGCAAGCCCGCCAGGATCTTGATCGTATCCTCGATCGTCGGCTCGTTGACGTCGATCTTCTGGAAGCGCCGCAGCAATGCACGGTCCTTCTCGAAGTGGTTGCGGAACTCCTTGTACGTCGTCGAGCCGATGCAGCGGATCGTGCCGCCAGACAGCGCGGGCTTGAGCAGGTTGGACGCATCCATCGCGCCGCCGCTCGTTGCGCCCGCACCGATCACGGTGTGGATCTCGTCGATGAACAGGATCGCGTCGGGCATCTTCTCGAGCTCGGTGACGACCGCCTTCAGGCGCTCCTCGAAATCACCGCGATAGCGCGTGCCTGCGAGCAACGCGCCCATGTCGAGCGAGTAGATGACGGCAGGAAGCAGAACTTCCGGCACGTCGCCCTCGACGATTTTGCGCGCGAGACCCTCGGCGATCGCGGTCTTGCCGACGCCGGGGTCACCCACATACAGCGGGTTGTTCTTGGAACGGCGGCACAGGATCTGGACGGTGCGGTCGACCTCGGGACCACGACCGATCAGCGGATCGACCTTGCCCTTCTTGGCCTTCTCATTGAGGTCGACGCAGAACTGCTTAAGCGCGCTTTCCTTGCCCTTTTCGCCCGGCTTCTGCGGCTTTTCCTCCTCGGCACCCTTGGGGGTGGAGGCTTCGGGCGCGGAACCACCCTTGCCGACGCCGTGGCTGATGAAGCTCACCGCATCCAGACGGCTCATGTCCTGCTGCTGCAGGAAATAGACGGCATAGCTCTCGCGCTCGCTGAACAAGGCGACCAGCACGTTCGCGCCGGTCACTTCGTCACGGCCCGAGGACTGGACGTGGAGAATCGCGCGCTGGACGACGCGCTGGAAGCCCGAGGTGGGCGAGGGATCGGTCGCGGCGTCGACCTTCAACGCCTCGAGTTCGGTGTCGAGATAATGTTTCACGGTCGCGGTCAGCTCGGCGGTGTCGACACCGCACGACTGCATCACCTTCGACGCATGTTCGTCATCAATAAGCGCGAGCAACAGGTGCTCGAGCGTAGCATATTCGTGCCGGCGCGAAGACGCAGCCTCGAGGGCCTTGTGCAACGTGGTTTCCAGCGCGGAGGCGAAGGATGGCATCTGTACTTTACTCCATGCGGGCCACGAAAGACGCACTGCCCGTGAGCGCTATGTTGGTAGGCAGGACGCTTGCAACAACCTCTTGAAAACGACTCAGCCGGTACCTGTGTTCCGGGATACGTATCTTTACGACTTAAAGAGCATATCTGCGGTTGCGCGATGGTTAACCGCCGCCTCCCGTTTTCCCCTGGTCCGGACGATTTCGCGCTCGAGCGCGGCAACGCGGCGATCGAGTTCCTCGACCGACAGCGGATCGAGGTCCTGCGCGATGACCGCAGCGAGCGGATCGCCCGCCGTGCTTGGGGGAATCTCGTCGTTGTCCATGCCGAGGATCGTTGACCCCTGCGCAGGGGATGTCAATAAGGCGCGCCGACGAAACGGGACTGGCCGAGAGCGTTGGCAGGACAGGGCCTGATAGTGATGCAAGACTTGCCAGCGACGATGCGCGCGATCGATCCGGATACCGCGGGTGGGGCGGAGGTGCTGACGATCGTCGAACGACCGGTGCCGGAGGTCCGCGCCGACGAAGTGCTGATCCGCGTCGTCGCGGCGGGGGTCAACCGGCCCGACGTGCTCCAGCGCAAGGGCGGCTATCCGCCGCCGCCGGGCGCACCGTCGATCCTCGGGCTCGAGGTTTCGGGAACGGTCGTCGCGCAGGGCGATGACGTCTCGGGGTCGATGATCGGCCAGCCGGTCTGCGCGCTGGTCGCGGGCGGCGGCTACGCCGAATATGTCGCGGTGGCGGCGGGGCAGGTGCTCCCGGTGCCGCACGCGCTGTCGATGGTCGAGGCGGCGGCGCTGCCCGAAACGCTGTTCACCGTGTGGACCAATCTGTTCGAGCGCGGCTATGCGACCGAGGGCGACAGCGTCCTCGTCCACGGCGGGACCAGCGGGATCGGGACGATGGCGATCGCACTCGGCGCAATCTTCGGGCTCAGCGTGATCGTGACCGCAGGGTCGGACGACAAATGCGCCGCGGCCACGGCGCTCGGCGCGGCGCATGCGATCAACTACAAGACCGAGGACTTCGTCGCGCGGGTGAAGGAGATCACCGGTGGCGCGGGCTGCGCGGTGGTACTCGACATGGTCGGCGGTGACTATGTCGCGCGCAACCTGCAATGTCTTGCGGACGATGGCCGGCACGTGTCGATCGCGGTGCAGGGCGGCGCGATGGCGACGATCCCGATCTTCGAGATCATGCGCCGCCGCCTGACGCTGACCGGGTCGACGCTGCGCGCGCGCGATGCGTCGTTCAAGGCGCTGGTCGCGGACGAACTGCACCGCACGGTGTGGCCGCATGTCGAGGCGGGGCGGCTGAAGCCGATCCTCGACCGGACGTTCCCGCTGGCCGAAGCCGCCGCCGCGCATCGCCGGATGGAGGCGGGCGACCATGTCGGCAAGATCGTGCTGACGCTCGACTGACCCACGCAGTCGTTGCGGTATTATTAAACTTTTAGGTCTTTTCCGTCGGTTATTAAAAAGATACGAAATTGCGCGGCGACTTTCCGGAACAAAGCCGGGGGCTGCGTATTACTGACCTTCGGCCTTCAGGCCGTTCGAAATAGGGTGATTCACAAATGAAGAAGATGTTCGTTCTCGCCGCTGCTGCCGGCCTTGTCTCGCTTGCCGCCTGCAACTCGACCCCGCGCGAGCAGGCTGCCGACAATATCGAGTCCAACACCGAAGCCGTTGCGGACAACCTCGAGGACGCAGCGGACAACGCGTCGACCGTCGCAGGCAAGGACATGCTCGAGAACAAGGCGGACTCGGTGCGCGCAGTTGGCCAGAATCAGGCAACCGACATGCGCACCAACGACCCCGACACGAACCTGTCGAACGGCATGTAAGAAACAGATCGGACCGTTCCCAAGCACGGTTCGAACTGGAAGGGCGCCCGGGGAAACCCCGGCGCCCTTTTCTATTTTGGGGGCGGGTTTCTCCTCCTCCCACCGTTCGTCCTGAGTAGCGACCGAGTAGGCGAAGCCGTATCGAGGGCGCGTATCGAAGGACAGGTTACCGCGCGTGACGGTCCTTCGATACGCCCGGAAGAGGGGCTACTCGGTCGCTACTCAGGACGAACGGGGTGGGGGTGACGTGGGCGTAGATAGTGCTGCCGAAGCCGACGACCCGGTTCATACCCAGGTCGACGACCACGTCCAGTAGCGGAACGCCCCCGGCCCGGGCAGCGGCGCTGCCGACAGCACCGGATAGAACACCGCGAACAGCACGATCACCACCGCCAGGAACGCGGTATCGCGCCGCCGTGCCGCCGGGAAATGGTCGAACGCCACCGCCAGCGCGACGCACAGCGCGATGCTCGGCAGATAGTAATAATAGAAGAAGCCGATCTTCTTGGGGATCAGCACCCACATCGCATAGCTGCCGATCCACAGCCCCGCCGCCGCGAGCAGGCGCGGGGACCGTTCGCGCACCCCTGCATGAAGACACGCCGCCACCGCCACCAGCCCGCCCCACAGCACCGCGAGATTGCCGATCAGCATAACCCCGCGCTGCGCACCGTCCGCGCGTTCGTACAGATACCAGATCGGGCGAACCATGATCGGCCAGCTCCACCACCCCGACTGATAGGGGTGCGTCGGGAGCGGCATCGTCTGGCGGTCGAACATGCGCTGCTGGAACGGGAGCAGCGTGGCGAGTGTCATCGGATCGTGCGTGTAGAAGAAGGCGGGCGCGAAGGTCGCGCAATAGGCCGCGACGCTCGCCGCCCCCAGCACGAGCAGCGCGGGCACCACCGCCATCCCCGGCCAGTGGCGATGCCCGCCCGCGTTGAGCGCGGCGAACACGGAACGCCCGGTCCGTCGCGAATCGTCCAGCCGCAGCAGTACGAAGCCGAGTGCCGCGCAGGCGATCAGCGGTGCCGCCGCCCATTTCGCCGCGACCGCGAGGCCGAGCAGAATGGCCCCGAGGATCCAGCGCAGCCACGCCGCGCGACCGTCCGGCGCGCGCATCGCCCATAGCAGCGCCGCCAGCCCGAGCATCACGAACGCCCCCATGAACCCGTCGAGCATCCCGATCCGCGCCTGGACGAACACCGTGCCGTTGAGCAGCGCGAACAGCGCCCCCAGCACCGCCGGCCGCACCCGCCCGAGCATCAGCCACAGGATCGCGAACACCGACAGCACGGTCGCGGTCCCCGCCAGAGTCGAGAAGAACCGCCACCCGAGACTCGTATCGCCGAACAGCAGGATCCCGCCCGCGATGATTTCCTTGGCGAGCAGCGGATGCTCGATGTTGGTCGGCCCCGCGAGCGACAGCAGCGTGCGCGCGGCGGGAACGTAATGCGTCTCGTCGAACATCAGCTTGGTCGGGATCGTCAGCCGGTAGCTGAACAGCGCCTGCGACAGCAGCGCGAGGGCGGCGGCGGCGCGGTACGGATGGGGGCGGGCGTCGCTCACGGTCGCCTCTATCCCGCCGAAAGGATCCGCTTTCAAGCGGCGTTGCGGGGCTGACGGGATCACGGGCATTGACGCGCCCCGCCGCCACCCGGCAAAGCAGGCGCATGAAACGCCGTACCGGACAAGACCAGAGCATCACCCGCCACTGGCGCCCTGCGACCCAGGCGGTCCGCGGGGGCACCGCGCGCAGCGAGTGGGGGGAAACCTCCGAGGCGCTGTTCCTCACCTCGGGCTATGCCTATGATTGCGCGGCCGATGCCGCCGCGCGGTTTGCGGGCGAGCAGACCGGCATGACCTATTCGCGGTTGCAGAACCCGACGGTCGAGATGCTCGAGAATCGGATCGCGTTGCTCGAGGGTGCCGAAGCGTGCCGCACGATGGCGACCGGCATGGCGGCGATGACCGCGGTGCTGCTGTGCCAGCTCCAGGCGGGCGACCATGTCGTCGCGGGGCGCGCGGCGTTCGGATCGTGCCGCTGGCTGGTCGATACGCTGCTGCCCAAGTTCGGGATCGAGACGACGACGATCGACGCGCGCGACCCGCAGCAGTTCGAGGATGCGTGCCGCCCCAACACCAAGGTGTTCTTCTTCGAGACCCCCGCCAACCCGACGATGGACATCGTCGACCTGAAGGCGGTGTGCGACATCGCGCGCGCGCGCGGGATCGTGTCGGTGGTCGACAATGCCTTCGCTACCCCCGCGCTGCAGCGCCCGATGGAATTCGGCGCGGATGTCACCGCCTATAGCGCGACCAAGATGATGGACGGGCAGGGGCGCGTGCTCGCGGGCGCGGTGTGCGGGACCGAGGCGTTCATCAACGACACGCTGCTCCCCTTCACCCGCAACACCGGGCCGACGCTCAGCGCATTCAATGCGTGGGTCGTGCTCAAGGGGCTGGAGACGCTGGATCTCCGCATCCGCCGCCAGTCGGAGAATGCGCTGAAGGTCGGGACGTTTATCGAGGGGCGGGTGCCGCGGATGCTCCATCCGTTCCTGCCGAGCCACCCGCAACACGAACTCGCGATGCGCCAGATGGAGGCATGCGGGCCAATCTTCGCGTTCGAAGTCGCGGGGCGGACGCAGGCGCATGCGCTGCTCGATGCGCTCGAACTCGTCGACATCTCGAATAACATCGGCGATTCGCGGTCGCTGATGACGCATCCGGCGTCGACCACGCATTCGAGCGTCGCCGAGGACAAGCGCCTCGAAATGGGCGTGACCGAAGGGTTGTTGCGGATCAACGTCGGGCTCGAGGATGCGGACGACGTGATCGCGGATATCGACCAGGCGCTGACGGCGGCGGGGCTGTGAGCGGGGTGGCATCGTGAAAGCGCTCTTCCCCCACGTCGCCGAAACGCTCGGCGTTACCGTGCGCGTGTCGGTCAGCTTCCTGCCCGAACAGTCCGAGCCCGAGCGGGGTCGCTGGTTCTGGGCGTATCACATCCGGATCGAGAACGATTCGCCGGGTGCGGTGCAATTGCTGACGCGGCACTGGATCATCACCGACGGGCGCGGCGCGCGGCATTCGGTCGAGGGCGAGGGCGTGATCGGCGAGCAGCCGATGATCGAGCCGGGCGAGAGCTTCGATTACGTGTCGGGCTGTCCGCTCTCGACGCCGAATGGATCGATGGTCGGGAGCTACCACATGCTCGGCGAGGACGGGGCGGGGTTCGACGTCGATATCCCGCGCTTCACTCTGCTCGCGCCGGCGGTGGGGGCGTGAGCGTCTCGCCATGAAGCGCACGCACCTCCCGCTCAACGGCCTCCGGGTGCTCGATGCCGCCGCGCGGCACTTGAGCTTCACCCGCGCCGCCGACGAACTGGCGGTGACGCCGGCAGCGGTCGGGCAGCAGATCCGCGCGCTCGAGGATACGCTCGGCGTCGTGCTGTTCCGCCGCACGACCAAGGGGCTCGAATTGACCCCCGAGGGCGAGGGCGGGCTCGCCGCGCTGCGGCACGGCTTCCTCCAGTTCGAGGAAGCGGTTCGCGCGATGCAGGCGGGACAGACGAGCAAGTCGCTGACGATCGCGGCACCCCGCGACCTCACCGAGAAATGGCTGATGCCGCGCCTCGCCGACATCGCGCGCGACGATCCCGAACTGCGCTTCGTGCTGATCTCCGCCGATGCGTCCAACGCGAGCGCGGCGATCGACTTTACCGAGGCCAATCTCGATCTCGCGATCCGCTGGGGCGACGGCCCGGGCGAGCATGAGGGCGAGGCGATCCAGTCCGCGGGGATGGTGACCGTCGAGCGCCCCGGTGGCGGCGCGGAGACGCGGATCGCGTGGCCGGGCTGCGTCGACGACGAGTCCGCGTCGCAGGTCCGCGTCGGCGACGCGGGGCTCGCGATCGATGCCGCCGCGCAGGGGCTCGGCCGCGCGACCGTCCCCGAACTGCTCGCGGCGGCGGATCTTGCGTCCGGGCGGATCGTCGCGGTGGGCGAGGCCAAGGCGTATCGGCTCGGCTACTGGCTGGTCGCGCCGCTCCCGCAATGGCGGCAGAAGAAGGTCAAGACGCTCGTCGCCGCACTGACGGGATGAGGGACATCCCGGTCCTCGAGACCGCGCGGTTGCGGTTGCGCGTACGGACCGCCGACGACGCGGAGGCCCTGTTCCCGACGCTGTCCGATCCGGTGGCGATGACCTATTGGTCGCACGCACCGTTCGAGACGGTCGCTGCGGTACGCGCGCGGTTTGCCGAACCGTTCGTCACCTGGCGCGCCTGGGCGATCACGCGCCACGGAAGCGATACCGCGATCGGGTTCGTCGCGGTGGGGGACAAGCGCGAGGGCAAGGTCTCCGAGATCGGCTATATGATCGACCGCGCGCACGGTGGCGCGGGTCTCGCACGCGA
This sequence comes from Sphingomonas sp. PAMC 26617, assembly GCF_000242835.1. Classification (NCBI taxonomy): domain Bacteria; kingdom Pseudomonadati; phylum Pseudomonadota; class Alphaproteobacteria; order Sphingomonadales; family Sphingomonadaceae; genus Sphingomonas; species Sphingomonas sp. PAMC 26617. Next base: position 4,167,487 of record NZ_JH594425.1, on the reverse strand, counting down.
GGCGGTGGCGCGCGTGATCGACCAGTTGTTCGTCGCCGAAGGCCAGCGGCGCGTCTTCGCCGATACCGATCCCGACAATGTCCGGTCGAACGCCTTGCTCCAATCGCTCGGCTTCACGCTTGAGGGGCGCTTGCGGGCGGAGTGGGAGACGCATATCGGCGTGCGCGACACCTTCCTGTGGGGGCTGCTCGCAACCGAATGGAAGACCCGATGACCGCCCGCCCCAATCTCAACGATCCCGCCGAACGCGCCGCCTATCAGCGCGAGCTCCGGATGGTGGCGCGGCCGGTGCGGTGGCTGGGCGTCGGCATCGCGATCCTCGCGGCGGTGCTTGCGCTCGTTCGCGCGCGCTATGCGCCGCAGATCCCGATGGTCCTGCCGCTGTTCCTGCTCGGGGTCGCGGCGCTGCACATGATCGCGGCGGTCGTCATCCGGGTGAAATACCACCAGGCGCGGATGAAGCCGCCGGAGTAACGGTCAGGCGGGATCGGGATCGAGCAGCGCGCGCACCAGTCGCGGGTTCGGATCGCGCTGCGGGCGGCGGGTTCCGGTGACGGAGCGCCAGTTCGACGTGAAGGTGAAGCGTTCCCGCGCCCGGGTCGGCTCGGCCTGGCGGGCATAGCGCCGCTGCGCGACTGCGCTGACGATGACCGCGGCCCAATTGCCCTCGGTCTCCACCCGCTCGCCATGCCGGTCGACGCGGGCATCGCGAACGCGACCATCGGGATCTACGGTGAACACCACGTCGATCCACCGCCGGTCGAAATTGGACATGGCGACCGGAATTTGCAGCGAGGGCTGGAGTGCCTGGCTGTCCCCCTGCGCGTCGGGCCGCGGGGCCGCGTTCCCGGTCGCGCCGATCGAAACCGAGGGCGCGTACAGCAGCACCGCGGGTTCGCCCGCCGGAATCATCGGATGCGCCGCGATCAGCCGGTCGACATCGCCCCCGCGTGCCTTGAGGAGCGCGAGTTGCGTCTGCTGGGTCCGCGCCTGTGCCACGAAGGGCGCAAGCTTGGGGTCGTGCATCCTGAGGACGTCGCGGATCGCGGTGGACGCGATCCTGGCATAGGATTCGTAATGGACTTCGGCGAGCCGGATGTTGAGTGCGGCGATCCGCAGGAGCGCCAGCGCCTCGATCTCGCGCAGCCCCAGCTTGTGCGCACGCCGCGCGACGGCGCGATATTGCACCTGGCTTTCCTCGAGCCTGCCATCGGCCGCATACGTATCGCCCAGTTCGACCCGTTCGAGGAAGACGCGCGGGTCTGTGTCGGACGTCCCCGCCTTCATCGCGCTGATCGTGTCGAGCGCACTCGACCATTCGCTGTCGACCAGCCCGAGATGCGCCGCCATCTGGCTGTTGGCGTGATGCAGGTTGGCGACCGCGACCGGGTAGCGCTGCGCGAAGCGGGCGTTGCGGTGGCGCGCCGCGAGCAGCGCGGTTCGCGCGTCCTGATAGTCCCCCGCCTCGAATTGCGCCTGCGCCAGATCGAGCGTGATCGCGATGTCCCTGTCGGGCCGGCACCCTTGCGCGAGACAGGCCGCGAGCAGCCGTTTGTAATCCGGGATGCGGTTGCCGACGACGACGATATCGCGGTCGGTGGGGGGAGCGGGTTGCTGCGGCACTGCTTGCGCGGCGGCGGGGGCCGCGATCACGCCCAACACCGATACCCACCACGAAGCGGTCGTCATCGCTGGTCTCCCGATTCCGGGGTCGAGACTAGGCGTCGATCGCGTCCTCGTCCATCCGCGCCGCATTTTCCTGAATGAATGCATAGCGATGCGCCGGATTGGTCCCCATCAGCCGGTCGACCAGATCCTTCACGCCCGCGCGCGCCTCATATTCCTGCGGCAGCGTGATCCGCAGCATCGAGCGCGTCTTGGGGTCCATCGTGGTTTCGCGGAGCTGCATCGGGTTCATCTCGCCGAGGCCCTTGAACCGCCCGATCTCGACCTTCTTGCCCTTGAACTCGGTCGCCTCGAGCTGCGCACGGTGCGCGTCGTCCATCGCGTAGAGGCTCTTGGTCCCGGCGGTCAGGCGATATAGTGGCGGCTGCGCGAGGAAGACGTTCCCGGCGCGGACGATCTCGGGCATTTCCTGGAAGAAGAAGGTCATCAGCAGCGTCGCGATATGCGCGCCGTCGACGTCGGCGTCGGTCATGATGACGACGCGCTGATAGCGCAGGTGATCCGGGTTGCAGTCCTTGCGCGTCCCGCACCCGAGCGCGAGGATCAGGTCGGCGATTTCCTGGTTTGCGTGGATCTTGGCGGAGGTCGCCGAGGCGACGTTGAGGATCTTGCCGCGAATGGGCAGGATCGCCTGCGTCTTGCGGTCGCGCGCCTGCTTGGCCGAGCCGCCGGCCGAATCACCCTCGACGATGAAGATCTCGGTCCCCTCGGGACCGTTGGACGAGCAGTCGGTCAGCTTGCCCGGCAGCCGCAGCTTGCGCGCGGAGGTGGCGGTCTTGCGCTTGACCTCGCGCTCGGCCTTCCGCGCGAGGCGTTCGTCCATCCGCTCGACGACATAGGTCAGCAGCGCCTTGCCGCGGTCCATATTGTCGCTGAGGAAATGGTCGAAATGGTCGCGCACCGCGCGCTCGACCAAGGTCGCTGCTTCGGGCGAGGTGAGGCGGTCCTTGGTCTGGCTCTGGAATTGCGGGTCGCGGATGAAGACGCTGAGCATCAGCTCGCTGCCGGTCATCACGTCCTCGGCCGAGATGTCCTTGGCCTTCTTGTTGCCGACCAGTTCGCCGAACGCGCGGATGCCCTTGACCAGCGCCGCGCGCAGGCCCTGCTCGTGCGTGCCGCCGTCCGGAGTGGGGATGGTGTTGCAATACCAACTGTACGACCCGTCGCTCCACAGCGGCCAGGCGACCGCGCACTCGACGCGCCCCGCGGTGCCGGGGAAATCCTGCCGCGCGACGAACAGTTCGGTCGTCGCGCATTCGCGGCTGCCGAGTTGTTCGCGCAGATGATCGGCAAGACCGCCGGGAAACTGGAACACGGCTTCGGCGGGCGTGTCGTCGCTGATCAGCTCGGGCGCGCATTTCCAGCGGATCTCGACGCCCGCGAACAGATACGCCTTCGAGCGCGCAAGGCGGTGGAGCCGCGCGGGCTTGAACCCCATGTCGGGGCCGAAGATTTCGGTGTCGGGGGTGAAGGCGACGGTCGTGCCGCGCCGGTTGGGGGCGGCACCGACATGTTCGAGTGGCCCGAGCGTCTCGCCGCGCGAAAACTTCTGGCGATACAGTTCGCGGGCGCGGGCGACCTCCACGACGGTGTCGGACGACAGCGCGTTGACGACGCTGACCCCGACGCCGTGGAGCCCGCCGCTGGTCGCATAGGCCTTGCCGTCGAACTTGCCGCCCGAATGGAGCGTCGACAGGATCACCTCGAGCGCGGACTTGCCCGGGAACTTGGGATGCGGGTCGACCGGGATGCCGCGGCCATTGTCCGAAACCGTCAGCCGATTGCCCGGCGCGAGCTCGATCTCGATCCGCGTCGCATGGCCAGCGACCGCCTCGTCCATCGCATTGTCGAGCACTTCGGCGGCAAGATGGTGATAGGCGCGCTCGTCGGTGCCGCCGATATACATGCCCGGCCGCCGCCGCACCGGTTCGAGCCCCTCGAGCACCTCGATCGACGCTGCATCGTAATCGGTGGGGACGTGCTTTGGGCTGGCTGCGAACAGGTCTTCGGACATGGCGTGGCTATACGGCGCGGAGGGCAGACCTGCCAAGCGGCATCGCAGAATGGCGACCTGTTGCGGGAAAACAACGCTTCCGACATTTTCGCGTCACATCTGCGGCAATTCGCGTCCGCATACGTTCCTCTTTGGCTTTTCAAGCACAACCGGGAGTTTTCTATGCGTACCAAATACTTACTGACGGCGGCTGCGGCCCTGTCGACCCTTGCCGCGCCGGCTTTCGCGCAGGAATTCGACGACAAGCCCTTTGACGGTCTCTACGTCGGCGGGACGGTCGGTTTCGATGCGCAGCGCAACGACGTCAACACCTCGATCCTGTTCGACCGCAACCTCGACGGCCAGTTCGGCGACCAGGTGACGACGGCGGCGGGTGGCAACGCCTTCTCCCCCGGTTTCTGCAACGGCGCGGCGCGCTCGAACGCGAACCTCAACTGCCGTAACGACAAGGACAACATCAGCTATTCGGGCCGCGTCGGTTTCGACAAGCAGTTCGGCCACATCGTCGTCGGCGCACTCGGTGAGTTCGGCAAGAGCGAAGTCCGCGACAGCGTCTCGGCGTTCAGCACCACGCCTGCCTTCTACACGATGACGCGCAAGGTGAACTACAACGCGAACGTCCGTGGCCGCGCCGGCTATGCGCTCGACAAGACCTTGTTCTACGGCACCGCGGGCGGCGCCTATGCCAAGATCAACTCGAGCTTCCAGACGAGCAACACCGCCAACGCGTTCACCGCGCGCGGCGACAACGACGCATGGGGCCTGGTGGCCGGCGGCGGGATCGAGCAGAAGCTTGGCAAGCACTTCTCGGTCGGTCTGGAATATCTGTACAACCGCTACAAGGACGATGGCTTCCGCGTCCGCGCGACGCAGGGCACCGCGCCGGTGACCAACCCGTTCGTCCTCGCGCCCAATACCAACGGCACCGATTTCCGCCGCAGCGACGACAAGTTCACCTGGCACAGCGTCCGCGCGACCGCGCAGTTCCGCTTCTGAGCATAAAGCTCCGGCACCCCGGCCTCGTGCCGGGGTCCACCGGACTCCGCTGGCTGCGTGGGTAGGATGTGCGGCACGGTGGATGCCGGGCCAGGCCCGGCATGACGGCGAGAACACAAAAAAGGGGCCGCGTACCATCCGGTACGCGGCCCCTTTTTCGTGTCCGTAGCGCGGAAGCTCAGCGCGCGCGCGGCCCGCCGAACGGCAGCGGTGGCGCGGGGCGACGGTCGCGGCGCGGAAGCTGCGCCTGATAGGCGTGACCGCAATGCCCGACACAATAGGGGAAGCCGGGGTTCACCTTCTCGCCGCAGAAGTGGAAGTCCGGCTCGCCGGGATGGCCGATCGGCCACTTGCAGATCTTGTCGTTGAGATCGAGCAGCGTCGTTTTGCCCGCCATGTCGGCGGACGGCTTGGCGGGGACGAGGCGGCGCGGCGGGGCCGGGGTGATCGGGGCCTGCTGCTCGCCGGGTGCCTGACGCAGGAAGCCGCCGGGACCGACCGACCGCAGGATCGGCGGCGCGGGGCGAACCGGCGCTGCGGGGGCCTCGGCCTCCTCGTCATCGGTGTCTTCCTCGATCGCGTCTTCCACCACCGGGCGCGGTGCGGGCGGCGGCGGGGGCGGTGCGGCGACGACCGGCGGCGCGACTCGCTCGACCGGCGCGCGCGGGGCGGGGGCGGGCTTGGGTTCGGCTGGCGCGGGCGGCGCGGCGGCGGCGGCGGGCGCTGCTGCTGCCGCGGCGGCCTTCGCCGAGCCGTCGTTGGGTTTTACCGGCGACGGGCGCGACTGGAGGCCAAGGCGATGCGCCTTGCCGATCACCGCGTTACGGCTGACGCCACCGAGTTCCTCGGCGATCTGGCTCGCGGTCTGCCCTGCTTCCCACATCTTGCGCAACGTATCGATGCGTTCGTCGGTCCAGCTCATCTGCTCTCGTTTCCAATCGTCCCGGGCCGCCAAATTCCTGTTCCGGGTTGCAGGCGGCGGCGGCAGTCTTTAGCGACCATGCCATGAGCAGCCAGCCCCCAATCGGCGAAATTCGTACAACGGCGATGAACGCCCCCGGCGTCCCGGTCATCCGGAGCGTCAATTGGGGCGGTCTGCGAACGCTCTATATCAAGGAGGTTCGCCGCTTCTTCAAGGTGCAGTTGCAAACCGTATGGGCGCCCGCGATCACGACGCTGCTGTTTCTGGTTGTCTTTACCATCGCAACCGGCGCGAAACGCCCGGTGCTGGTCGGCGGGGTCGAGATCCCGTTCGCCGATTTCATCGCGCCCGGGTTGATCATCAGCCAGGGGATGATGGGCCCGGCGTTTGCAAACGCGAGCTTCTCGCTGATGGTCGGCAAGATCCAGGGGACGATCGTCGATTATCTCCAGCCGCCCTTGTCGACGATGGAATTGCTGACCGCTCTGGTCGGCGGCGCGATGACGCGTGCGTTCATCGTCGGGTTCGTGGTGTGGCTGGCGATGGCGATCTATCCGGACGTGCACGTCACGCCGCGGCATCCGCTGGCGATCCTGTGGTTCGGGTTCCTCGGCGCGGCGTTCCTCGCGTTCCTCGGCGTGCTGACGTCGATCTGGGCGGACAAGTTCGATCATGCGGCGGCGGTGACCAACTTCGTGATCACGCCTTTGGCCTTGTTGTCGGGGACGTTCTACTCAGTCGACAAGCTCGCGCCGGCGTTCCGCGCGTTCAGCCATGCCAATCCGTTTTTCTACATCATCTCAGGGTTCCGCTATGGGTTCCTCGGGACGGCGGATTCACCGGTGCTGTTGGGGTCGGTGATCATCCTGGCGATCGACATCGTGCTCGGGCTGCTGTGTTATCTGCTGTTGCGGAGCGGGTGGCGGTTGAAGAACTGACGCTGCGTTTTGGGTTGGCGGCGATAGAAGGGTTTTATCACGCAAAGACGCAAAGCCACGAAGAGAAGAAGGGGGTGCAGGCTCGAACGGGCGCCCGCGCGAACAAAGCTGTTTTGATGAGCTTCGTTCGGATGGGTCTGCCGAAGGCTGTCAAACCATCCTCCTTCCTCCTTCTTTTCTTCGTGGCTTTGCGTCTTTGCGTGATAAACCCCTTCCTGCTGCAACTTCCCACTAGAGACCCCGCCTGAGCCCGACGCGCAACTGCCAAGAGACAGTGTTGCGCTCCGCCTCCAATCCCCGTAAAAACCGTAATCGGGCGACCGCACAGGGCGCCCTTTTGCTTTTTGAAGGAGACGCGTCGTGTCGACCCCAGCCCTGATGCCCGTATACCCGCGTTGCGGCGTGCGTCCGGTGCGCGGCGAAGGCGTCTATCTCTACGGTGAGGACGGCGCGCAATATCTCGACTTTGCCGCCGGGATCGCGGTCAACGCGCTCGGCCACGGGCACCCCAAGCTGGTCAAGGCGATCGCCGATCAGGCCGCGACGCTGATGCACGTCTCCAACCTCTACGGTTCCCCGCAGGGCGAACATCTTGCCCAGCGGATCGTCGAAAGCTCGTTCGCGGACACCGTGTTCTTCACCAACTCGGGCACCGAGGCGGTCGAATGTGCGATCAAGGCCGCGCGGCGCTATCACTTCGTCACCGGCAACCCGCAGCGGACCACGCTGATCACGTTCAACAACGCGTTCCACGGGCGCACGATGGGCGCGATCTCGGCGACCAACCAGCCCAAGATGCGCGACGGGTTCGAGCCGTTGCTGCCGGGCTTCGCCTACGCGCCGTTCAACGATCTCGAAGCGGCGCTCGCGCTGATCGATGACACGACCGCGGGTTTCATGGTCGAGACGATCCAGGGCGAGGGCGGTGTCTCGGCGGCGACGACCGAGTTCCTGCAAGGGTTGCGCAAGGTGTGCGACGAACACGGCCTGTTGCTGGTGCTCGACGAAGTGCAGTGCGGCTATGGCCGGACCGGCAAGATGTGGGCGTACGAGCATTACGGCATCACCCCCGACATCCTCTCCTCGGCCAAGGGCATCGGCGGCGGCTTCCCGCTCGGCGCGTGCCTCGCGACCGAGGAAGCGGCCAAGGGCATGGTGTTCGGCACGCATGGCTCGACCTATGGCGGCAACCCGCTCGCGATGGCGGCGGGCGAGGCGATCCTCGACGTGATGCTCGAACCGGGTTTCCTCGAGCATGTCACCGCGATGGGCGAGCGGTTGCGCACGTCGGTCGAGCAGATGATCCCGAACCACGACCAGATCTTCGAGGGCGTCCGCGGCAAGGGGCTGATGTTCGGCATCAAGCTGAAGGACGCCGCTGTTGCGCGCGATTTCGTCGCGCATCTGCGCGATCATCACCAGCTGCTGACGGTCGCGGCGGGCGAGAACGTCGTCCGCGTGCTCCCGCCGCTGGTGATCGAGGAAGCGCACATCACCGAGTTCGTCCAGAAGCTGAGCGATGGCGCACGGGCGTATACCGCGATGGCGGTGGCGGCGTGAGCGCATTCTCGGCAATCCTCCCCCGCGCAGCGGGGGAGGGAGACCGTGAGCATTCAGGGAACGGTGGAGGGGTCGCGACGGCAATTGTTGCGCCCAGCCCTAACCCCCTCCGTCTCGCTGCGCTCGCCACCTCCCCCGGTGCCCGGGGGAGACTGTAAGATGCGCAACTTCCTCAGCCTGTCCGATGCCGGCCCCGACGGCGTCGCCGCGATGCTCGCCGATGCGCTCGACCGCAAGGCCGCGCGCGCGGGCTGGCCCAAGGGCAAGGCGGATGCGGACGCTCCGCTCGCCGGCCATACGCTTGCGATGGTGTTCGAGAAGAACTCGACCCGCACCCGCGTCAGCTTCGACATGGCAATCCGCCAGTTGGGCGGCAGCAGCATCATCCTCGACGCGGGTACGACCCAGCTCGGGCGCGGCGAGACGGTGGCGGATACCGCGCGCGTCCTTTCGGGCTATTGCGATGCGATCATGCTGCGCACCGACGATCACGCGAAGCTGGAGGAGATGGCGCGTTACGCCACCATCCCGGTGATCAACGGCCTGACCGACGCATCGCACCCGTGCCAGATCATGGCCGACCTGCTTACGCTGCTGGAAGCGGGCAAGCCGCTCCCTGGCCTCAAGGTCGCGTGGCTGGGGGACGGCAACAACGTGCTCGCGTCGATCATGGAAGCGGCCGGGCTGATGCAGTTCGACGTGGTCGCGGCGTGTCCGCAGGGGTTCATGCCCGCCGACGGCGACGTCGCGCTCGGCAAGGGCCGCGCGCGGGTCGTGGGGACTGCGAAGGAAGCGGTCGAGGGCGCGGACGTGATCGTCACCGACACGTGGATTTCGATGGGGCAGGATCACGCCGAGACCAAGCTGAAGGCGATGTGGCCCTATCAGGTCGACGCCGCGCTGATGGCGACCGCGAAGCCCGACGCCAAGTTCCTCCACTGCCTCCCCGCGCACCGCGGGGAAGAGGTTACGGCCGACGTGATCGACGGGCCGCAGTCGCTGATCTGGCCCGAGGCAGAAAACCGGTTGCATGCGCAGAAATCGGTGTTGCGGTGGTGCTTCGGGCAGATCGGTTGATTGGGGGCTGGGGGTTCCTATCTCCTTGGCTACCGTCGTCCGGGTGGTCTTCGGTCTGTCGAAGTGTTTGGCCCGGCTCAGTTCTCAAATCCCGTTCGTGCTGAGTAGAGACCGAGTAGCCCCTCTTGGGGCGTAGCGAGGGCTCGTATCGAAGCACAGGTTCCGCGCGATGACCTGTCCTTCGATACGCGCCCTCGATACGGCTTCGCCTACTCGGTCGCTACTCAGGACGAACGGGAGGGGAATGGCGACGGGGTATTAAGCCCGCATTCCGAGCCCAGTGAGAAAAGCATGACCCCCGTTCCCACCAGTCCAGTCCCCACCACCCCCGCCGACACCGACCGCGCGATCGGCTTCACCATCCCCGCGCGCCACGCGCGCGGTCGGATCGTGCGGCTCGCGCCCGTGCTCGACACGATCCTCGCCGCGCATGCCTATCCCGCGCCGATCGAGGCGTTGCTGACCGAGGCGCTGACGCTTGCTGCGTTGATCGGCTCGACGCTCAAGGAGGCGGGTGGCCAGCTCACCATGCAGGCGCAGACCGAGGGCGGGATCGTCAAACTGCTGGTGTGCGATTACCGCGGCGGCGAACTGCGCGGCTATGTCGATTTCGACGCGGACCGGCTCGCCGAGGCGCCCGAGGATCCGACGCTGTTCGCGTTGTTCGGCAAGGGGTATCTCGCGATCACCTTCGACCAGGCGGACACCGGCGAACGCTATCAGGGGATCGTCCCGCTCGACGGTGATTCGCTGAGCGAGGCGGCGGAGCATTACTTCCTTCAGTCCGAACAGATCCCGACGTTGATCCGCGTCGGCACCGGTGCGCTCGGGCAGGACGGGCGCGTTGCGGGTGGGCTGTTGCTGCAGCATCTCCCCGAGGGCGAGGACGGGCGCGACAGGATCCATACCCGGCTCGACCATCCCGAGTGGGAGCATGTCGCGATCCTCGGCGGCACGATGAAGCCCGAGGAGCTCGCTGACCCCGCGCTGTCGCTGGAGACGCTCGTGTGGCGGTTGTTCAACGAGGAAACCGAGGTCCGCGTCCAGGGCGAGACGCGGTTCGTCCGCGGCTGCCGTTGCTCGCCGGATTACATTGCGTCGGTGCTTGCGAAATTCCCGCCCGAGGAACAGCGCGACATGGCGGACGAGGACGGGATGATCGTGGTCGACTGCGCGTTTTGCGCGCGCAAGTTCCCGGTGCCCGCGGCGCTCGAGATTGTTACGCCTCCGTCATTGTAAGTAGGCGCGCGCGCCCCAGATAAGCAGCCGAGGCGGGAGCATGGCGCAAGGGGCGCCTGTCCGCTGCGGCGGGGTTGCACGACGATGATCACGAAACGGGGATGGGGGCGCGCTGCGCTTGGCGCAGTCGGCCTGACGCTGGGCGGCGGGCTGGCGATCGCAGCGCTGCCCGCGCTCACCGCGCTGGCCCGGGTCGAACATGGGCAGTGGGAGCTGAAGGCGATCGGCTCGAACGATGCCACGCGCACCCTCTGCATTACCGACCCGCGTGTCCTGATCCATTACGGTCACGACGTCGGGCAATGCCAGCATAGCGTGATCACCAACGATACCAACACGACGACGCTGCATTACGCATGCCGGGGCAGCCACGGCCAGACCACCGTCAAGGTCGCGACGCCGCGGTCGTTCAACCTCGAGACGCAGGGCATCATCAACGGCGCGCCGTTCGAGGATGAATATGAGGCCCGCCTGATCGGCAGTTGCACGCCCGCAAAACCCCGTTGATCGTATCGTTAAACGTTCGTTTACACTTGGGGGGTAGGAGGGGAGCTGCATTCCGTGACGGAAGGCTTTCCTCCTGATCTGCCCTTCGATGGGCAACCCCCTGGGTCGCTTACGGGCGGCCCATTTTTTCGTCTGCTTGCGTAACGCAGAGGCGGAGCCTACCTAACGGCGCATCATGACAGATCAAACGACCAAGCAGGTCGCCCCGGCAGCCGTGGTGCTCGTCTCGGGCGGCCTCGATTCGATGGTTTCCGCCGCGCGTGCCAAGGCCGACGGCTACCGCCTGTTCGCGCTTTCGGTGGATTACAACCAGCGCCACCGGCTCGAGCTCGAGTCCGCGGCGCGGATCTCCGCGCATCTGGGGGCGGAGCGGCATATCGTCCTGCCGCTCGACCTTTCGGCGTTTGGCGGCTCCGCGCTGACTGCGGACATCGCGGTGCCGAAGGACGGGGTCGAGCCCGGCATCCCGGTCACCTATGTGCCTGCGCGCAACACGATCTTTCTCAGTCTGGCGCTCGGCTGGGCCGAGGCGGCGGGCGCGCGGGACCTGTTCATCGGCGTCAACGCGCTCGATTATTCGGGCTATCCCGATTGCCGTCCCGAATTCATCGCCGCGTTCGAAGGTCTTGCCGAACTCGCCACCAAGGCCGGGGTCGAGGGCGAGCCGTTCAGGATCCACGCCCCGCTCCAGCACATGACCAAGGCGGATATCGTCCGCGAATGCGCCGCGCTCGGTCTCGACGCCGGGATGAGCTGGTCGTGCTACGATCCGACCCCCGAGGGGCTGCATTGCGGGACGTGCGACAGTTGCCGCCTGCGCAAGAAGGGGTTCGAGGACGCCGGCCTGCCCGACCCCACCCGCTACGCGGTCTGAGGCGATGAGCTACGCGGTCAAGGAGATGTTCCTGACGCTCCAGGGCGAGGGAGTCCAGGCGGGGCGGCGCGCGGTGTTCGTGCGCTTTGCCGGGTGTAATCTTTGGTCGGGACGCGAGCAGGACCGCGCGAGCGCGATCTGCCAGTTCTGCGATACCGATTTCGTCGGCACCGATGGCGCGGGCGGTGGACGCTTTGCGGATGCGACGATGCTTTCGACGGCGGCGGCGGCTTTCTGGGGGGCGGGGGAAAGCGATCGCTTCGTCGTGCTCACGGGCGGCGAGCCGATGCTCCAGATCGACGACGCGCTGGTCGATGCGCTCCATGCCGCCGGGTTCGAGATCGCGATGGAGAGCAACGGGACGCTGCCCGCGCATCCCGGGATCGACTGGGTCTGCATCAGCCCCAAGGCGGGGAGCGTGGTGGTGCAACGGGCGGGGAATGAGCTCAAGCTCGTCTGGCCACAGCCGGGGAGCGACGTCGCCGAACTCGAGACCTGGGATTTCGGGCATCACCTGATCCAGCCGCTCGACAGCGCGGCGGCGGCGGCAAACCTTCAGGCGGCGATCGACCTGGTAATGGCGCGGCCGAAATGGCGGCTGACGTTGCAGGCGCACAAGACGCTGGGACTGCGCTGAAGCAATCTTCAGACAAAAAGGGGGAGCGCAACGGCCGTTGCGCTCCCCCTTTTTGATCCAGGGTCGGGAATGCCTCAGCGCGGCGTCAACGTATAGGCACCGCAGCGGCGCTGGTTCCATTCGCCGTTCTTGCCCCAGCACATCGCGTCGAACCGCGGCACCGACACGCGTGTCTCGATCCGCGGACGGCGTGCGAAGCGCTGTTCGCCCCACGGCGTCAGCGAGTTGCGCAGCGTCCCCATGTCGTTGATCGCGACCTTGTACAGCTCACCGCGCTTGGCATAGGCCGCGTTGGTGCCGATCTGTGCGGCGGTCTGGCAGAAGCCATATTGCGCCCCGACGGTCGTGAACGACGAATAGGTCCGCGTGCCGAACCGGTCGAGCGCAGCCTGGCCGGCCTTGGGGGTCTTGTTGGTGCGGTTGAAATATTTGACCAGCGTGTCGAACGCGGTCTTCAGCTCGTCCTTGTGATTGTTGATCATCACATTGTAATTCTCGACGTTGAGCAGCGTCGGCTCGAACTGGCATTGCAGCGCCGCGACGTTGAGCGCCGAGCGCAGGTTCCACACCAGATTGGCGCGGACTTCGGCTGGGGTCGCGCCGGGCAGCGCGAGCTGGCCGGGTTCATCGCCCTCGATCGGCGGGGCCGTCATGTCGTGCGACTGGAAAAAGAACTGCGCCGAAGCGGGGGTTGCCAGCGCGACGCCGCAAGTGGCGGTCAGCGCGGCCAGAATACGCAACACGGTCATTCAATCCCTCTCAAATCACGATTCAGCGCCTACGGCTTTTCGCGTAGCATCCCAACTCTTTTAACCAATCGGCCCGTCCCAAACCAACCGGAAATCGGCGGGACGATTCAAAAGATCGCTTTTCCCGCAAAACGGAAGCGAAGGGCCCCGGAATCGAAAGGGCCGCCCGGTTTCCCGGACGGCCCTGGATCTTCTCTTTCCCGAAAGGGAAGGATTACATCGCGTTCGTGGTCGTGGTCGTGGTGTTCGACATCATCGTGGTGTCGTTCGCCATCATGCCACCGTCGTTGGCCATCGCGCCGTCGGTCGACGTCATCGTGTCGTTCGCGGTCGTGGTCGACATCGTGTCGGTCGAGTTCATGTCGGTGACCATCGTGTTGTCGGTGGTCGTCGTCTCGGTCTTCGGAGTGCAAGCCGAGATCGCGATTGCTGCAACAGCGATCATCGAACCAGCAGCGACCTTGGAAATGAATGCACGCATTGGAAAGCTCCCTAGATATATGTTTGGTTGGCCTCGAGACCTTTAATACCCAAACCGTGGTGGACATTAGTCGGATATGGTCCGGCCCTCAAGCCCAGTTTTTCCGCCCCAAAGAATGAGTTTCCAGGAACGTTGAAAAACGCAACGCCAGGGCGGCGTCGAAAGTTGCAAAGTCGGTCGGCGCGCCAAGCGCCGCGGCGCTCGTCACCGCGAAATCCGCGAGGCCGCACGGGACGATCCCGCCAAAGTGCGCGAGGTCGGGCGCGAGGTTGACCGAGAAGCCGTGGAGCGTGATCCAGCGCCGCACGCGCACCCCGATCGCGCCGATCTTGGCCTCCGCCGTACCGCCGGGGGACAGCGGATCGGGCACGCTGGTCCAGATCCCGATCCGCCCCGGCGCGCGGAAGGCGGCGATCCCGAGATCCCCCAGCGTATCGATCACCCACCCCTCGAGCGCGTGGACGAACTGCCGGACGTCGCGCCCGCGCCGCGTGAGGTCGAGCACGACATAGCCGATCCGTTGCCCGGGCCCATGATAGGTATAGCGCCCGCCGCGCCCGGTCTGGACCACCGGGAATTGCGGATCGCGCAGATCGGCCGGATCGGCGCTGGTGCCGCCGGTATAGACGGGGGGGTGTTCGAGCAGCCAGACGAGCTCGCGCGCGGTCCCCTCGGCAACCGCGGTCGCGCGTGCTTCCATTTCGGCAAGCGCGGTCGCGTACGGAACGGGGGCGGCGGCGATGCGCCACTCGATATCGTCGGGCAGATGATCCACGCCACGCCGATTGCGCCACTGCGCGGTTCCACGCAAGAGTGCGGTTTGGTCAAGGCGTTGGCAAGCGGACGAGCCATGCGCTAACAGCGCCGGAAGGTCGTGCCCCGGGGGCGATGTGCAGGGCCGCTGGTGCAACGGACGGGGAGAGTGCGACGTGATGGTGACGATGAGCACGGTCTGGGACCGCACGACCGAGTTCGTCGGCGGGAATATTGCGGCACTGACCCCGATCGTCCTGGTCGGGATGTTCGTGCCGGTCGCGTTGATCGGCAATCTGATGCCGCTGATGGGGGCGTCCGGGGTCGTCGGCAATACGGTGGTCGGCGCGCTGATCGTGCTGCTCTCGCTCGCGAGCAACTGGGGCGCGATCGCGGTGACCGCACTCGGGCTCGAACCCGCGGCCGGGCGTAGCGTGGCGATCCGCACCGCCAACCGGCGCTTCCTCCCGGTCATCGGGGTCAACCTGCTCGTGCTGGTCATCCTGTTCCTGCTGTTCGCGCCCGCGTTCATCGGGTTTTCGCTCAGCGGCATCCCGATGAACCAGGCGGGCGGCGCGCAGCCGTCGCTCGACCAGATCAATGGTCCGGCGGTGCTGTTCGCCTCGCTGTATTCGCTGGTATTGCTCCCGGTGCTGTTGTGGGTGGTCGCGCGGCTGGCGGTAATCACCCCCGCGGTCGTCGCGGAACGGCGCGGGTTCGGCGCGTTCGGGCGCGCGTTCGCGCTGACGCGGGGCCTCGCGCTCAGGATCATGGGGGTGATCCTGCTGTATCTGATCGTGTCGCAGGTCGCCGGGCTGGCGACACGGATGGTGGCGGGAAGCGTGTTCGGGCTGCTGCTGTCGAACGACGGGCCGGTCTCGCTCGCCGCGATCCTCACGTCGACCGTCGTGGCCGTGGTATCGACGATCTTTTCGGTGCTGGCGGTGGCGTTCCTAGCCAAGCTTTATCTTGCCACGCGCGATGCGCGCGCGGCCCATGTCGAGGTCGCATGAAACAGACGATGATCAGGCTCGATGTCCCCGCGGTGCTGCGTGATGCGTGGGGCATGGCGAAGCGCGACCGCGACGCGCTGGCGGGTGTGGCCGGGCTGTTGCTGCTGGTGCCGCAAATCGCGCTGGCGATGTTCGTCGCCAAGCCGCCCGCGCTGCCGGCGAACGCGGACCAGACCGCGGCGTGGCTCGCGGCGGTGCAGGCCTGGTCGCAGCTCTACAGCCTGCCGGTCATTGCGCTCACCATCGTGCTGCTGTTCGGTTCGGCGAGCATCCTGCTGCTGTATCTCGATCGCGCGCGCCCGACGGTGCAGGCGGCGCTGCTCCACGCGCTGGCGCTGCTGCCGCGGGTCGTGCTGCTGTCGCTGCTGATGTCGTTCCCGATCAGCATCGGGACGCTCATGCTGTTCCTGCCCGGGATCTATCTGCAGGGACGGCTTTTGCTCGCGCTGCCTTTACTGATCGCGACGCCGTCGATCGGCGTGGTCACCGCGTTCACGCGCAGCTTCAAGCTCACGCGCGGGCATGGGCTGATCCTGATGGGGCTGGCATGCATCACGGTGCTGCTCGGGGATATCCTCGCGCTGCCGTTCCGCAGCATCGGTGCCGCGCTGGCGGGCGCGCCGCTCGCCAATCCGGTGGTCGCGGCGATCCTGCAGGTCGGCGCGGCGGCGGGCGTGACGATCGGGATGGTCACCACGCTGCTGATCCAGGTCGCGCTCTACCGGCGGCTCAACAGCGGCACGTGAGGCGCCGCATCGGGCGGGAGATGCCCGGTCAGCCGGGGATCGGCGAAGGTCTCGACCGTGCGGCGGACGGCGACGAACCCCTGCTTGCGATAGAAAGCGAGCGCGGATGGGTGATCGAGCGAGCAGGTGTGGAGCCACACCCGCTTGATCCCCTTTGCCCAGCCGCGCGCGAGCGCCTCCGCCATCATCCAGCGCCCGAGTTCGCGGCCGGCCAGTTCGGGAATCAGCGCGAAATAGGAGATTTCGCACGCGCCCGACGTCCGGAAATCGAGTTCGACCAGCCCGACCTCGATTCCGTTCGAATCGACCGCCGCGAACACGCCGATCGCGGGATCGTGGATAATCCGCAGCAACGCCGCATCGTCGATCACCAGCCGCGAGAACCACAGCCACGGCGCACCGACGCGGCGGAACAGCGCGCGGTATTTATTCGCGTCCGGCTGATGCCATTGCACCAGCCGGAGCGGCGCGGCGGGGATCGGACGCAGCGGCGGGCGCTGCGTCATCTCCAGCGTGGTGACGACGGTAGCGACGTCGGTGTCGCGGACCGGGATCAGCCCCATCGTGCCCTGCGCCTCAGGACCAGGTCGCAAGCGGCGGCAAGCTCATCAGGATCGCGTCGATGTTCCCGCCGGTCTTGAGCCCGAACAGCGTGCCGCGATCATAGACGAGGTTGAACTCGGCATAGCGCCCGCGCCATTCCAGCATCTGCGCGGTGTCGGCCGGGGTGAAGGGCAGGTCCATCCGCCGCCGCACGATCCGCGGGTACACGTCGAGGAACGCGCGGCCGATATCCTGGATGAACCCAAAGTTCGCCTCGAAATTGCCCTCGAGATGGTCGCAGAAGATTCCGCCGACGCCACGGTGCACCTTGCGATGCGGGATGTAGAAATAATCGTCCGCCCATTTGGCGTAGCGCTCGTAATAATCCTCGCCGTGCGGGGCGCAGGCGGCCTTGAGCACCGCGTGGAATTCGTCGGTATCCTCGGCATAGGGCAACGGCGGGTTGAGATCCGCGCCGCCGCCGAACCAGCGCTTGGTGGTGACGAGGAAACGAGTGTTCATGTGGACCGCGGGAACATGCGGGTTCGCCATGTGCGCGACCAGGCTGATTCCGGTCGCGAAGAACTGCGGGTTCTCGGCGGCGCCGTGGATCGACTTGGCGAAGTCCCCTTCGAACGTGCCGCCGACGGTCGAGACGTTGACGCCGACCTTTTCGAACACCTTGCCCTTCATCACCCCGCGCACGCCACCACCGCCGGGGGAGCCGTCGGGATCGGTGCGGTCCCACGCGGTGTAATCGAAGTCCGCATCCGATCCGGCCTCGCGTTCGATGCTGACGAATTCGGCGCAGATCTGGTCGCGCAGGTCCTCGAACCAGTGGCGGGCGCGGGCTTGTTCGGGGTCGAGGGCGATGTCCACGGGTGGCTTGTCCTGTTGTGGTGGGAAGGGAGGTGTACTCGTCACGGCGTCGGCGGCGAGCCATTGGTAGAAGTGCTTAGGGGGCGGCTCGTTCGATCATGCCATTTTCTTCCTAAGTCATCCCCGCGAAGGCGGGGAGCCATACTGGCTGGCCAGGCCTGCTAAGACCAAAGGTTGCGCTAATGGATTTCCGCCTCCGCGGGAATGACGGAGCGGGGGAGGGTGGACTCGGAAACGTCACACCGCCTCGGGCCACCCGCCGGTCTGTCGCAGTGCCTCGGCGATGCCGATCCCCGCGGCGACCGCGATATTGAGCGAGCGCATCCCCGGCGCGAGTGGGATCCGCACCGCGACGTCCGCCAGCGCATGGACCGTATCGGGCACCCCGCTCCCCTCCGATCCGAGCAGGAGCGTGTCGGACGACTCGAAGGTCGCCGCATCGAGCCGCGTCCCCCCGCGCGTGGTCAGGAGGACGATCCGCCCCGGCACGGTCGGCAGGAACGCCACCCAATCGGCATGGCGAGTCACCTGGACGACGTCGGCATAATCCATCCCCGAACGCGCGAGCGCCTTGTCGCTCCAGGTGAAGCCTGTCGGTTCAATCACATCGACCGGAACGCCGAGGCACGCGCCGAGACGGAGAATTGCGCCGACGTTTCCGGCGATATCGGGCTGGTAGAGGGCAATACGCATGGACGTCCCGCTACCACGCTTAAATTGCAGTTGGCAAAAGCGGGTCGTGCCGTCTAACTAGTCGCGTCTGCGGCGATGCGCCGAAGACCGTGGCGGGCAGGCGTAAAACGCCGGGTCCACCCAAAATGAACGAACGCCTGTCGCCGCGAAGCAGATGGGCGAAGGCAGAGGTACAAGGGCTAGTCAATGGCAACAGTCGATTCCGCCGTGCCACTTGGGGAAGATCCCGTTCCCTTTCATGAGGATGTGCCGCGCCGTCGCGACTTCCTCAATATCGCCGCGGTCGCGACCGCGGGCATTGGCGGCGCGATCGCGATCGTCCCGCTGATCAACCAGATGAACCCTTCCGCCGACGTGCTCGCGCTGTCGACGACCGAGGTCGACCTGTCGAAGATCGAGGCGGGATCGGGCATCGTCACCTCCTTCCGCAAGCAGCCGTTGTTCGTCCGCAACCTCACCCCGGCGGAAATCGCCGCGGCCGACAAGGTCGCCTTGTCGGAACTGCGCGATCCGCAGACGCTCGAGCAGCGGACCAAGGGCAAGAAGAACTGGCTGATCACGCTGGGCGTCTGCACGCATCTCGGGTGCATCCCGCAGGGGATCGTCTCGAGCGAGAACCGCGGCCAGTATGGCGGCTATTTCTGCCCGTGCCACGGTTCGCAATACGATACCGCGGCGCGCATCCGCAAAGGCCCGGCGCCGAAGAACCTTGCGGTCCCGGACTATAAGTTCACGTCGGCGACGACGGTCACGGTGGGTTGAGGATAGAACGATGAGTTTTCCCTGGGCCAAGCATTACGCACCGCAAAGCGGGTTCACCAAGTGGCTCGACGAGCGCCTGCCGCTCCCGCGCCTCGTCTATGGCGCGGTCGGCGCGGGCTATCCCGTGCCGCGCAACCTCAATTACTTCTGGAACTTCGGGGTGCTCGCGGGGGCCGCGCTCGGCATCCAGATCATCACCGGCATCGTCCTCGCGATGCATTATGCCGCCAACGGTGGCGTGGCGTTCGATTCGGTCGAGCATATCATGCGCGACGTCAACGGCGGCTGGTTCCTGCGCTATGCGCACGCGAACGGCGCGTCGATGTTCTTCATCGTCGTCTACATCCACATCTTCCGCGGACTGTTCTACGGGTCGTACAAGGCCCCGCGAGAAATGATCTGGCTGCTCGGCGTCACGATCTTCCTGCTGATGATGGCGACCGCGTTCATGGGCTATGTGCTCCCCTGGGGGCAGATGAGCTTCTGGGGCGCGCAGGTCATCACCGGCTTCTTCTCGGCGATTCCCGTGGTCGGCGAGACGATCCGGATCTGGCTGCTGGGCGGATATGCGCCGGATGATGCGGCGCTCAACCGCTTCTTCTCGCTGCATTATCTCCTGCCGTTCGTGATCGCGGGCGTCATCATCCTGCATATCTGGGCGCTCCACATCCCGGGGTCGAACAACCCGACCGGGGTGGACGTCAAGGGCGAGCAGGACACAGTGCCGTTCCATCCTTATTACACCGCGAAGGACGGGTTCGGCCTCGGCGTGTTCCTGCTGATCTTCGCCGGCCTGATCTTCTTTGCGCCCAACTATCTGGGGCATCCGGACAATTACGTCCCGGCCAACCCGCTGCAGACGCCCGCGCATATCGTGCCGGAGTGGTATTTCTGGCCGTTCTACGCGATCCTGCGCGCGTTCACGGTCGATTTCATCCTGCCGGCCAAGCTGTGGGGGGTGCTCGCGATGTTCGGGTCGATCCTGTTGCTGTTCTTCCTGCCGTGGCTCGACAGCTCGCCGGTGCGCTCGTCCAACTATCGCCCGGTGTATCGCACCTTCTTCTGGGTGCTCGTCGCCGACGTACTGATCCTTGGCTATTGCGGGGGCTCGCCGGCCGAGCCGGTGTACGTGGTGCTCAGCCAGATCTGCGGGGCCTATTATTTCGCGCACTTCCTGATCATCCTGCCGATCATCGCGCGGACCGAGCGTCCGCTGCCGCTGCCGGGCTCGATCACCGAGGCGGTGCTGGCGGGCAAGGGGGGCACCAGCCCGATGCACAGCGCGGTGAGCGGTAGCCCGCTTCCGGCCGAATAAGGGGCACTTCGAGCATGATCCGCTTTATTTCCTGGGCCGTCGGCGCTGCCTTCGTCTTTGTCCTCGCGCTGGCGCTGTTCAGCTCGGTGTCAGGGCTCATCACCGACCCCGTCGCCCCGACCGCGGCGGAGGAATTCCACAAGCATCCGAAGGAGCTCGAACTCGCGTCGAACGGCTTCTTCGGCACCTACGACCAGCGTCAGCTCCAGCGGGGCTTGCAGGTCTACAAGGAAGTCTGCGCGAACTGCCACTCGCTCAAGCATGTCGCATTCCGCGACCTGACCGAGCTCGGCTATTCGGCGGGCCAGGTAAAGAAGTTCGCGGCGGACTGGGCGGTCAAGGCGCAGGTGTTCGACCCCAAGACGGGCGACAAGACCGAGCGGCCCAACACGCCCGCGGATCCGTTCCCGACGGTCTATTACCCCGGCCTCGGCAACCCGCCAGACCTGTCGCTGATCACCAAGGCGCGGCATGAGGGTACGCCCTATGTCTACTCGCTGCTGACCGGCTATGCCGCGCAGCCCGCCGACTTGCTCAAGAAGTTCCCCGACGCGAAGACGCCCGACGGTCTGTATTACAACCCGTATTTCGCGAACCTTAACATCGCGATGCCGCCCCCGCTGACGCAGGACGGCCAGGTGACCTATCTCGACGGGACCAAGTCGACGGTCGACCAGAATGCCAAGGACGTCGCGGCGTTCCTGACCTGGGCGGCGGAACCGAACCTGCCCGCGCGGCATGGCGCGGGGATCGCGGTGATCCTGTTCCTGCTGGTCTTCTGCGCACTCGCCTACGGTGCGTACCAGAATATCTGGCGCGACATTAAGCACTGAGGCCGGACGCTCCGAGGCACGGGGCGAAAGCCTCCGAAATGGCGGCGGGTGGTCCGGGCAAAGGCTCGGACCGCCCGTTTTTGCGTGAAAGCCGGTTCGCTTCCGGTTACGAGGCGGCCCCGGCCTTCGCCGGACTGACGAGGGGCTTCCGACCGTGAACGATGACTTGAAGGCGCTGATCCGCACGATTCCGGATTTCCCCAAGCCCGGGATCATGTTCCGCGACATCACCACGCTGCTGCTCGACGCAAGGGGGTTCGCGACCAGCATCGACCGCATGGCGGCGGCGACGCACGGCGCGGTCGACCTGATCGCCGGGATCGAGGCGCGCGGGTTCCTGTTTGCAGCCGCGCTTGCGGCACCGCTTGGGGCGGGCGTGCTGTTGATCCGCAAGGACGGCAAGCTGCCCGGCGTCACCATCGCGGAAGACTATGCGCTCGAATATGGCACCGACCGGATCGCGATCCACCAGGACGCGTTCGCGCCGGGCAAGCGCGTCTTGCTGGTCGACGATCTCATCGCCACCGGCGGCACCGCGCGCGCGGCGGTCCGGCTGTTGCGCAAGGCCGGCGCGGTGGTCGAACAGGCGCAGTTCCTGGTCGACCTGCCCGATCTTGGCGGTGCGGCGGCGCTCCGCGCGGACGGGATCGTGGTCGATTCGCTGGTCGCGTTCGAGGGGCATTGAGGCGCGCCACGGAACGCGCGGCGTTTCCGGCGGTTAATGCGGGTGAAGCTCGACCACTGCCGGGCCCGTGCCCGGAGTCGCGTCATGTCGTTCGTTTCAAAGCTTTCCCCCCGTTTTACGAAGGTCGCGCTGGCGGCCGCCGCGCTGACCGCAACGATGGGTCTGTCCGCCTGCAACGAGGGGTACGGCTATGGCGGCGTTGGCCTCGGCTACAACAGCGCTGCGTGGGACCCCTATTACGGCGGTTACACCGGCGATCCGTATTGGGGCTGGAACAACGATTATTATTATCCCGGCACCGGCTATTACGTGTTCGACCGGTCGAACCGTCGGTATCGCTGGAATGACCAGCAGCGGGGCTATTGGCAGGGTCGCTCGCAGGGCTGGCGTGGCGCGCACCGCGAGATTCGTCCGATGTGGCGCGATTACGGGGTGCAGGGACGCCCGGGCGGCGGCGGTCGGGGTAGCTTCGGTGGCCGCGGCGGTTTCGGTGGTCACGGTGGCGGCCGCCCGGGTGGTGGCCGAGGCCACCGGTGATCAACGCGACGGCATGATCTTCGATGCCCCCGGCCTTGCGCCGGGGGTGTTCGAAGCGCGTCCCGGGGGGACGTCAGAGAAATTTATGCGGCGGTCGGTCGCGTCCGAATCAGCCCGGTCGACACGAACGTCATCACCACCACGTCATCCTGGTTGAGCACCGTCATCTTGCTGCGATAGCTTCCCATCTCGGGCCGACTGCGCGAGGCGCGCTTGTCGAGGATCTCGGTTTCGCACCGCAGCGTGTCGCCCGGATAAACGGGCTTGAGCCAGCGCAATTCGTCGATCCCCGGGGAGCCCAGGCCGGCCTGCTGGTTCGCTTCCAGGTTCGCGACGACCATCGCCATCGTCATTGCGCAGGTGTGCCAGCCGCTCGCCGATAGCCGACCGAAATGCGTCGCGGCGGCGGCCTCGTCGGAAAGGTGAAAGGGCTGCGGATCATAGGCGGTGGCAAAGCCGATGACCTCGTCACGCTGAACTTCGTACCGGCCGAACGCCTGCTTCGTGCCGACCGTGATGTCTTCGAAATATTGCATGCGCTTTTGTCGGACGCCGCAAGGCGGAGGGCAAGCCCGAATTAAGGGGGTGGCAGGGCAGGGATACCGTCGGCCGGTCCCCCGGCCGACGGTACGCCTCGGCTCAGGCGGGCTGGAGAACCTTCACCACGCTCGGCGCGAGTTTCAGGCCGATCGACCCCTCCCCGGTGTACAGCATCGTCCCGTGCAGGCCGTGCGCGTCGCCCTTCGCGCTGAGCGCGGCGATCCCCTGCTTCCCGCGGCAGCCAAGCACCCAGGTCCCGCCCGGGTGCCAGGGTGCGTCAGACCCGCCCCATTGGTTCACGACGCTGTAGGTATTGGCCATGGTTCGGGTGGCCTTGAACCCGATCGGCCCCTCTCCGGCATAATTCATCGTTCCGAACAGGGTCAGGCCGTTGTCATGGCTCGAAATCTCGAGCGCGGTGACGGCTTGCTCCGGGCGGCAACCGATCACCCATTGCCCGCCCTGATGCCAGGGCGCATCGACGCCGCCCCATTGGTTGGTCGCGTCGAAGGCGAGGCCGGCAGTCTCGCGCGCCTTGACGCCGATCGGGCCTTCGCCCGCATATTTCATCGTGCCTTCCAGGGTGGTGCCGTCGGGCCCGGAGAGGTCGAACTCGACCGCATTCTGGCCATCGCGTGCACCGAGCAGGAACAGCCCGGCGTCATGCCAGGGCGCGTCCTTGCCGCCCCACTGATTTTCCGCGTGATAGCAGTTTTCGGTGACGTGCTTCGCGCGAAGCTCGATCGGTCCTTCGCCTTTATACGCCATCGTGCCGCTGAAGCTCAGGCCGCCATCGCCCGAGCGGATATGCAGCGCGACGGGAAGCTGGTTGCCCCGGTTGCCGATGTTGACGATTCCGCCGTCATGCCACGGTGCGGACGGGCCGCCCCATTGATTCTGGATGCTGTATACGGTCATGGCTTGTCGCCTCTCCTGCTGATTAACGGATCGAGCCGGCGCCAGACGACAGTGCCCTTCACCAGTGGCAAAGACAGTGGAGCCAGGGCGCTGGGAATCGATCCAGTAAAAGCGAAGTACAGGCCCGTCGGAGTACCGATTCGAGCGAGGCGTAAATTACTACGGCACCATCACGGCCTCAACGCGGTCGGACCATAATAAGACGTGAATCCAACGATACCGTAGTGATACGGTATCCCGTATTTTACATGTTCGCCGCGTTACGGACCGTTCGGCTGCCGTCCGCAGCGACTGCCGAAAAGAGCGCCGCGCGGAACGGTGCGTCGTCGCCGTCCAGCCGCGGATCTGCCGGCAAACCGATAAGGTCGCGCAACAGCGGCGCGACGTCGACATTGTCGAACCCCGCAAGCGCCCCGAGCGGCTTGATCGCAGGTCCGTTGGCGATGAACAGTGCCGCCATCTCGGGAGCCGCTGGGTCGAAGCCATGCGTGCCGCCGGAGGTCGGGTGGTCGATCGGCGCCTCCTTGGTCAAGGTAAGCCAGCCGGTCTCGGCAAGGCAGACGAAGGCCGGGACGCGCGCGTTCTGGCCGTAATGGAAGCGCGCCGGGATCTCGCGCTTGCGCCAGCATTGCAGGTGATCGTGCGCGCCCAGCAACGTGCGCGCGACGTCGGCCTCATGCCCGGGCATGGGGTCGAGCCCGACATAGGGGCCATCGGTGATCGCATGGAAGCTCGCGGGCGGGAGCATCCGGTCGATCCGCACGACGCGGTCCGCGCTGATCGCCGCCATCCCGTGATCCGCGACGATCACCAGATTGGCGGGCTGGCCGAGGTCGGCGAGCCCCGCGCGCAACCGGCCGATCGCGGTGTCGATGTCCTTGACCGTCGCGGTGACATGCGCGTCGGCGGGGCCGTATTTGTGGCCAGCGCTGTCGACCGCATCGAAATACAGCGTCAGGAACCGTGGCCGTGTCGCCGCCGGGCGACGGAGCCAGTCGATCACCGCATCGACGCGCTGGCGATCGTCGACCGCATGCGCATATTGCTGCCAGTCGTCGGGCCGCACGCCCTTCCAGTCGACGTTCGAGCCCGGCCAGAACATCGTCGCGCTGCGGATCCCGGCCTTTTCGGCGGTCACCCACAAAGGCTCGGCCTCGGTCCACCAGAACGGGTCGTCGGTCTGCATCGTGAAGACCTCGCCCAGGCGGCGGGCGTCCTCCATGCGGTTGCCGACGATCCCGCTGCGGTCGGGGCGCAGGCCGGTGACGAGCGTATAATGGTTGGGGAAGGTGATCGACGGGAAGCTCGGCCGCATCGCCGCGCTGATCCCGCCCGTCGCGAGCGCGTCGAGGTTCGGGGTGACCCCACGGTCGCGATAGTCCGGGCGGAAGCCGTCGATCGAGATCAGGATCGTGACCGGCGCGCGCTGCTCCGCCGCCACGACCGGGTTGGCTCGGGCCTGGTCGGGGCGGGGGGCATTGATCGGGGCGGTGACGCAGGCTGGCAGGGCGGCGCAGAGCGCGGCGGCGACGATACGGGTGGTCCAACGCATCGCCCGCCCTTGCGCCAAAACCGCGTCACTTCAATGACAATGTCACCGTGCGAGAGACACTTTCGCGAACAGGCTCAGGCTGACCGGGAACGTGCCATAAGCCCGGTCGAGCGCCTTGGGCTTGGCATAGACCCCGACCGCGCCGCCCAGCGCCGCATCGAACGGCCCGACCAGCGGCAGGCGATAGGCATAGCCGCCTTCCAGCTTGTTGACCCGGAATTTGCGGTCATGGAGCGGATCGCGCGGGTCGGGGAACAGCTCGTCATTGGCGACGCTCTCGCCGCGCGCGAACAGCGTGTTGTGCCCGTCGAGATCCCAGTTCGCCTCCGCCAGCCACGCGCTGAGCACGCGGCCGGGCAATTTGTGCTTGGCGGAATAGGCGAGCAGCGTCGCGATCCTCCCGCTGGCATATTGCACGCTCGCGGTGGTGCGCGCCTCGTCGCGGAAGGCCTCGAGCTGTTCCGGGCTCTTGAGCCGACCGTGGCTCGCCTGGAGCGCCCAGGCGGGCGAGGGGGTCCAGGTCGCGCGGACGCTCCACGAATCGAGGCTCGGGCGCTCGATCCCCCAGCGATACTGGTTTGGCTCGCGGCCGCGGAATGCGGAGGCCTCCAGCTGCCAGCGCGGGGCGGCATAGCCCGCGGTGAGGACGCCATAGGTGATGTGCGTGCTGTCGAACCAGTGATGCGTGATCGGCGCCATCGGTTGATAGGTCGCGGACGCGCGGTGCATGAACGCCGAGGGGCCAAGCGCTGGCTCGGCGACCGGGCCGCCGTAGAGGAACGCCGCACCCTTGCCGGCGTCGACGTCGATCCGCGCGGACAGCTCCATGAACAGGTCGTGCGGATGCTGGCGATCGACCAACTGGGTGACCCCGTCGGCGGTTTCGCCGGTCGCGAACAGGTTGGGATAGCCCTTCGCGCCCATTGCCGGCTCGAGGCTCAGCATCGTTCGCAATTGCAGCCGCGCGCCCGTGCCAAGGTCGCTGGTCGCCGACAGCATCGCCATCGACTGGACGAACAGGTCGGCGTCGCCGCGCGGACCGCCCTGGTCGGTATAGGTCGCCCAGGCATAGCCGTGGAGCATCAGCGCCCACTCGCCCGCCATGACATGCTCGCCGAGCATCTGCCCGGCGTTGCCCGGGTTGCGCGAGGTGCCCGAACCTTCGCCGTACGCGCCGTTCATCGGGAGCATCGCCATGCCGGGCATGGCGGACATTGCGTCGCTGGCATGGCCGGCCCCCGTTTCCTTCCCCGTCGCAGGCCGGGGCCCAGTCGTCGTGTCCACGGGCATCGTATGCCCCGCATGAGGATCAACGCTGCGCGACTGGGCCCCGGCCTCCGCCGGGGAAGAGCGATAAGGGGCGGCGTCCGTCACTCCCGGCATGGCTTGCATTGCCGTGGGCTTCGGGGTTGTTTCCCCTTCTTCCTTCCCCGGCGCAGGCCGGGGCCCAGTGGTGGTGTCCTTGGGCGTCGGGTGCCCGGCATGAGGAACGACGCTGCGCAACGGCGCCGCAGCCTTCGCGGGGGACGTGCGAGTGGTCGTGGTGCGACGGGCTGACTGTATGCCAGCGGGTTTCGCGTTTGCCTTCGGCATCGGCATATCCATGCCAGGCATGGAAGATTGCGCGCGTGCCGCAAACGGCAGCAGCGCGGCCACGGTACAGGCCGTGACCAGAAAGGGTCGGTTCATTGGAAGTCCTTCGCGTGTCGGTAACGGCGTCGCGGCGCAGGACGCGCCGCGCGAAGTCAGGCCGACAGTCGCGGAGGGGGCAGGATCGGGGGCGCGCGCAATCCGGGCGCGAACGCGCTGGCAACGATCGCGCGGCGCATCGGGGCATAGGCGAAGGGCGTCGCGACGGGGCGGGGCGCGATCGTCGCGGGCGGAATGCAGCCGATGCAGACATGCGGCGCCAACCCACGTTCGTCGGATCCGGGCATCCGGTGTTTTGCTGCACCGTGATGCGCCATCGGCATCATCGCGGGCGCATCATGACACGGCCCGTTCGCCATCGCGGGAAAGGCGAAGGCGGCGAGCAACAGCGCAAGGATCAACCGGGCGAGCACGGAGGCGGATCTACGCCGTCCAGGCCCACCCGGCACCATCAGACGTTGAAGCGGAAATTGAGCACATCGCCGTCGTGGACGACATATTCCTTGCCTTCCTGTCGCAGCTTGCCCGCGTCGCGCGCGCCGGTTTCGCCACCCAGCGCGACATAGTCGTCATAGGCGATCGTCTCGGCACGGATGAAGCCGCGCTCGAAATCGGTGTGGATCTCGCCTGCCGCCTGCGGGGCCTTGGCCCCGGCATGGACCGTCCAGGCGCGCGCTTCCTTGGGGCCGACGGTGAAGAAGGTCAGCAGCGAGAGCAGCTTGTATCCAGCACGAATGACGCGGGCGAGGCCGGTTTCCGCGAGCCCCAGTTCCGACAGGAACTCGCCGCGTTCCTCGGCGTCCATCGTCGCGATCTCGGCCTCGATCGCGGCGGAGACGACGACCGCCTGCGCGCCCTCGGCCCTGGCCTTTTCGAACACGCGCGCGGACTGGCTGTTGCCCTCGGCGGCGCTCGCTTCCTCGACGTTGCAGACGTAAAGCACCGGCTTGGCGGTGAGCAGTTGCGCCTGCGCGAAGACGCGGGCCTCGTCCTCGTCCTTCGGCACGGTCAGCCGCGCGGGCTTGCCCTCGCGCAGCAGCTCGAGCGTCTGGCCGAGCACGGCCGCGCCGATCTTGGCTTCCTTGTCGCCCTGCGTCGCCTTCTTGGCGAGGTTGGGGACGCGCTTCTCCAGGCTCTCCAGATCGGACAGCATCAGCTCGGTCTCGACCGTCTCAGCATCGGCGATCGGGTCGACCTTGCCCTCGACATGCGTGACGTCGTCATCCTCGAAGCAACGCAGCACGTGAACGATTGCGTCGACCTCGCGGATGTTGCCGAGGAACTGGTTGCCAAGGCCTTCGCCCTTCGACGCGCCGCGCACCAGCCCGGCGATGTCGACGAACCCGAGCTGCGTCTCGATGATCTTGGCCGACCCCGCGACCCCCGCCAGCTTGGCGAGGCGTTCGTCGGGGACGCCGACGTTGCCGACGTTGGGTTCGATCGTGCAGAACGGGTAATTGGCAGCCTGCGCCGCCGCCGTCTGCGTCAGCGCATTGAACAGGGTGGACTTGCCGACATTGGGCAGCCCGACGATCCCACAGCGAAATCCCATGATGGTCCTTGAAGCGCAGTTTTGAAGGTGAAGCCTGCGCGATAGGGCCTTGCGGACGGAAACGCCAGCATGTCGCACGCAAGTGCCCGCGTGGCGGAACCAACCCTCCGGTCATGCGATTGATTTACATCAGCTAGTTCATGTCCTCCGGACGCGGACGGCGTGGAATTTCGACAGGGATGGCGTGATGCGGGGACCATCGATCTGGTATGTCGGGCTTGGGTTTGCCCTGACGTCGACCACAGTGGGTGCGGCGCCGGCGCCCCGTTTCAAGGCGGTCGTTCTGCCGATGCAGGCGGAACCCTCCGTGGAGGGGATCGGCTCTCCAATGGAAGCGGCCACCATGCCGGTCCGGCCGGGCGCGATGCGCACCGTCCTGACGGACCCGGCGCGTGAAACCGCGCTTGGGCATCAGCCCCGGCAAGTGCCCTACGATCTGCGCGTCGCGAAGCGCGATGACGGCAGTCTCGGAACGTCGCTCAAACGGCGGCTTCGCCCGCGTGGGTCCGGCACGCGCGACGCATACCTCGACGGCGACAGCGGCCTGCGCGTGTCGGTCGGCAGCAGCTACCATATGAGCTACCGCGCCACGTCGCGGATGGCCGGGTCGAGAATGGCTGCCCGGCGTGGGTCGAGCGCGGTCAATCTGCGCGACGGCTACGAGGGCTATGCCCCGGTCGCGCTCGCCGGATACGACCGGTTCGTCAGCGATCGGATGAAGATCGGGGTCGAGGGCGGTATGATGGTCGGTCGCTCGACCGCCATGTATGCGGACGAGACCATGCCGGGCGCGGGCAGTGCGGAGCGGACCGCGCGCAATCCGGTTGCGGATGTGGTGATGACTTACGCGTTCTGACGCGGCCACCCATCCCCTCATCCGTCATCCCCGCGACGGCGGGGATCCATACTGGCTGGCTGAGCTTGCCTTACGAACCGCTAGTATCGCTGGATTCCGGCGTTACCGGGAAGGACGGGGGAGGGGAAAGGGCGCGAATGACGCTAAGGCTGCTCCGCCAAACCATCACCACCGATAATTGAAGCTGATGCTGATCCGCTCGGCCTTTGCCGTCCCCGGCGCGACTTCGTGGCGCAGCCAGCTTTCCCACAGGAACACGCTCCCTGCCTCGGGCTCGACATAAACGAACGTCCGCTGGTCCTCGCGCGCATCGGGCAGACGCGGTGGCGCGGCCATCATCATCGGCAACCGCGGATCCTCGAGCTTGAGCGCGCCCGCGCCCTCGGGCACCGCGATATAGACCGTGCCCGAGATCACGCTGTGCGGGTGGACGTGCCCCGAATGCGTGCCGCCCGGCTTCATCACATTGACCCACAGGCTGTCGAGCTTGAGCTTGCCGCCCTGCAGATCGAACGCGCATGCCTCCGCGAATTTCGCGACATGCTTGTTGAGCAATTTGACGAGATCGCCGAACGCGGGGTCGCGCATCGGCAGGTCGTCGAGCGAGGCGTAAGAGGTGTAGCCGCGATAGCCGTGCGCCTTGGACCAGGTCCGCCCCGCACGATCGTCCTCCGCGAGCATCCGGCACGACCGGTCGAGTTCGGCCACCAGCGCCGCGTCCTTCAATTTGCCGTCGTAGAACGGCGTGGCGAACAGGCTGCGGACCGGGGAGGTTTTCATGGCTGTCGCCTATCCTCCAGCGCGCCGCAATTGCCAAGGGATGCGGTGCAACCTAGGCTTCGCGCGTGGATTTTTCTCGCGTCGCCTTGCCCGATCTCGTCGCCCCGCTCGACGTCGAGACCTTCCGCTCGCACTATTGGGACCGGCAGCCGGTCCATTTGCCGAGTTCTGCCGGGGGCAGGGGTGGCCTGCTGAACTGGGACCGGTTTTCCGAACTGCTTGGCACCGGCGGGCATTGGACCGCGGCCAACCTCAAGCTGATCCTCAACAGTCGGCCGATCCTGCCGGACTTCTATCTCGACGGCGATCCCGCCGCGCCGATCGACACGCGCCGCGCGGACCCGGCGCGGGTCGATGTCTTCCTCGGCATGGGCGCGAGCCTCGTCGCGGACGACGTCGAGCGGATCGCGCCCGAGCTGCGGCGCTGGACGACGCTGCTCGGGACGGAGTTCGCGGCGCTGACCAACGCCAACGTCTATTGCTCGTTCAAGGGCGTGCAGGCGTTCGCGACGCATTACGACCTGCACGACGTATTCGCGCTCCAGTGCGAAGGCGAGAAGGTCTGGCGGATCTACCGCAACCGCGCCGAGAATCCGGTCAGCGCACCGCATGGCGGCGAGGAGGTCCAGCGCCAGATCGACGCGGCGCGGGGGGACCTGATGGCCGAAGTCCGGATGCGACCGGGCGACGTGCTGTATCTGCCGCGCGGCTGCTATCACGATGCGCTGGCGCAGGCGGGGGCGTCGCTGCACGTCAGTTTCGCGGTGGCGCCGCTCGGCGCGATGGCGCTGCTGCGCGCACTGGAAGAAGCGGCGCTGCGCGAGCCCGCGTTCCGCGCGTATCTGGCGGATGCGCGGAGCGACGCGGGCGGGCCGCTCGCGGCGCAGTTGCAGGCGCTGGCTTCGCGGCTCGGGGAGCTCGCCGCCAGCCCGTTGATTCGTGATGCGGTGATCGACGCGCAACGCGCGCGGACGCGGTCGGACTATGCCTTCACGCTGCCCGAGCGGCTAACGCTCGACAGCTATGCGCGCACGCAGCGTCCGGCGCAGATCGAATGGCACGACGCGGGTATGGTCCTGCGCACACAGAGCGGAACGCATGCGCTCGGCACGTTCGGGACGGTGGCGGACTATGCGCTGACGCGGCCGGCCTTCTCGGCGCAGGAATTGCGCGCAAGGTTCGCGCATGTTCCGGCGGAGGAGCATGCGGCGCTGCTTGCGCTACTGGTGCGCGAGCGACTGTTCGAGCGGTACACGCCGCAGGTTTAACTGGAACGGCTGAAATCCTGTCCGCTTCCCCGGCGAAGGCCGGGGCCCGGCAGCGCAGGTCGACGGATCGGAGCGCTGCCCTCGCCATGAACCGCTCGTTACTGGACCCCGGCCTTCGCCGGGGAAGAGCGAACGCAAGAGGCGGGAGAGGCGAGCCTACCGCGCCAGCCGCAACGCCACGTCGCTCATGAACCGCTGGTCATCCCCCGCCGCCAGCCACGACGCCTCCGCCGCGATCGCGCCGAGCACGTCGCTCAAGGGGTCCATCTCGACCTTGGCGTAATTGCCGAGCACATAGGGCGACACCTTGTCCTTGTGCCCGGGATGTCCAATCCCAATCCGCACGCGGCGGAACTCCTCGCCGATATGCTGCGCGGTCGAGCGGATGCCGTTATGCCCGGCGGCACCACCGCCGGTCTTCACCTTGACGCGGAACGGGTCGAGATCGAGCTCGTCGTAGAAGACGGTGACGTCGGCGGGGGTGAGCTTGTAGAAGCGCATCGCCTCGCCAATGCTGCGGCCGCTTTCGTTCATGAAGGTGGCGGGC
Source organism: Sphingomonas sp. PAMC 26617 (assembly GCF_000242835.1). Taxonomy (NCBI): domain Bacteria; kingdom Pseudomonadati; phylum Pseudomonadota; class Alphaproteobacteria; order Sphingomonadales; family Sphingomonadaceae; genus Sphingomonas; species Sphingomonas sp. PAMC 26617. The sequence goes on along the minus strand of NZ_JH594425.1, from coordinate 4,135,385 downwards.
TTGAGCAGCAGAATCTTCTCGCTGCCGATCCGGCCGTCCTGGGTCCAGCCCTGGAACGCCTTCTTGACGCTGCCGAAGGCGTGCATCTCGGCGATCGTGTCGACCGCCATGAACCCGACATTGTGCCGGTTGAGCGCATATTGCGCACCGGGATTTCCGAGACCGGCCCAGAGTTGCATGTCGTGTTCCGTCCGCCCGCTGTATCTCTCGCCCCTTCGGTTCGCGCCAAGCCGAGCAACCCCGCGTAGTGCCAGGTTTCTCGACTGCGCTCGAAACGAACGGGCAGGGAGATGCTACATCCTAAACTCAAAAAAAAGGGGACAGTCCGCCGGACGCTCGCGCCGCAGACTGTCCCCATTTCCAGCCATCTCCCCGCAAGCAGGGAGGGGCAGACAGGCTTATTCGGCCTTGTCGTCCGCGGACTTGTCGTCCTCGGCAGCGTCGTCAGCAGCTTCGGCTTCGGCTTCAGCCGACTGCGCTTCGGCAACCGCTGCTTCCAGTTCCTCGTCCGCTGCGGTCGGGACCGTCGGCGGCACGATCGTGGCGATCGCGAAATCGCGATCCGAGATCGACGGCTCGACGCCCTTGGGCAGCTTCACGTCCGAAATGTGGATCGATGCGCCGACTTCGAGGCCTGCGAGCGAGATGGTGATCTCGCCGGGGATCTCGGCTGCGTCGCAGACGACTTCGATCTCGTGACGCGTGACGTTGAGCACGCCGCCGTCCTTCTTGATGCCAGGGGCGTCGTCTTCATCGACGAACACGACGGGAACCGCGACGGTGACGGTCGAATGCGCGCCGATCCGCAGGAAGTCGACATGGACCGGACGCTCGGTGACGACGTCGAAGGTGACGTCCTTGGGCAGGGTGCGAACCTGCTGGCCACCGGCGTCGAGCATGACGACCGAATTCATGAAGTGACCCGTGTTGAGCAGACGCATCAGCGCCTTTTCCTCGACGTGGATCGACAGGGGTTCCTGCTTGTTGCCGTAGATTACGGCGGGGACGCGGCCTTCACGACGAAGCAAACGGGAGGCTCCCTTGCCAACCTGTTCGCGCGTCTCGGCTGCGAGCGTCATCTGTTCGCTCATTGCAATGCTCCGAAATACTTGATGTGGTATGTTCCGGCCAAGCCTCCAGGGATGACCCTGACCGAAGCGCGACCGCATAGGGGAAGGCGCGGCAAAAGGCAAGATGGCGGGTGGGCGGTGCCGCGTCGTGCCGTTACTCCACGCGCGCCACCCGCACGCCGTGCGCGCGCAGCAGGTCGATCACCGACCCCGGCCCCACCAGATGCCCCGCGCCGACCGCCACCAGCACGCGCCCCGGCCGCGCCATCCGCCGCAGGATCGCACTTGCCCAGCGTCTGTTGCGCTGGGCGATCAGCGGTTGCGCCAGCGTCGGGTCGCCCCGGACCAAATCGAGCGTTGCCGCCAGCGCAGCGGCATCCCCCTTCACCCACGCCGCCAGCAGCGTCTGATATCCTCGCGCAGGATCAAGCGCGTCGCGCGCCGCGTCGCGCAGCAGCGCCTTCTGCGCCGCTGCGGGCAGCCGGTCGAACAGGCGCAACTGCCCCTCGCGCGTTTCGAGCGCGCCGATCGTCCTGCCCGCAAACCGTGCGGTGAGGACGGGCTCGATCCCGCGATCCGCCGAGGCGTCGCTGCTATGCCCGCCCGCCGCGCCGATCACGAGCGCCGCGCCCCAGGTCTTATACCCCTGCAGGTCCGCTTCCGTCAGCCCCGCCGCCGCGATGCCGCGCGCGAGCACCTGTCGGTCCGCCGGTGTGACTCGCGCGGCCAGCGGCGGCAGGCCCGGCCGGCGCGCGATCGTCTCGAACTGCGCATGGGCGTCCGCGGTCGCGGGCGGGACCTCGAGGATCAGCGTATCCGCCGCGGCGATCGCGCGGGCGACCTCGGGCGTTTCCCAGCGAACGCCGGGTGGCAACGCATGGATCGTCCCGAGCAGCCAGATCGTCGTGTCGCCATCCGAGACCCGCCACAGCGCCGGTCGTGCATCGACGGGTGGCGCGCGGTCGCATCCCGCGAGCAGCGCAAGCGCCAGAGCAAGCAGCCACCGCATCAATAGCGGATGCGCACGGCTTTGAGCCGGTATTTCGCCAGTTGCGTCTGCACGCTGTCCTTGCCCGCGAGATGCCCCGCGCCGACCGCGATGAACACCGTCCCCGGCTTCTTCATCCGTTGCGCGATCCACGTCGCCCAACGCTTGTTCCGCTCGACCAGCAGGACGCGGTACAGGTTGGGCTGGCTGGTCAGGTCCTCGTTCATCAGCGCGCTCAGCCCCTCGGCGTCGCCCGCCTTCCAGCGATCGAGCATCGCGTTGATCATGCCGTCGAACTTGTCGATGTCCTGCACGCTCGACACGAGGAACGCGATCTGGTCGCCTTGCGAGAGATTGTGGAAATAGCCGAGCTGCTGCTGGAGCGTTTCGAGGCCCGCGACCGGCTTGCGCTGCGCGGCGGCGGCGGCGGTGAGTTCCGCCTCGGCGCCATTGGCGGCGCTGAACCCGGCCTTTTGCAGCGCAAGCTGCGACAGCGTCACCGCGACGAACCACGGCTCGAACTTTTCGAGCGCGGCGGGCGGAATGCCGAGCCTGGTCATCGCCGCGGCATAAGCGGCGCGGTCCCCCGCAGGCAGCTTCTGCGTCAGCGGTACGCCCGACGTATCGGTCGCGAGCGGGAGCATCACGCGCTGCGCGGTGGCCGGATCGGGCAGCGGGATCTCGAGCATCAGCTGGCCGCTCAAATCGAACGCTTTCTTCACCGCCGAATCGAACCATCCCAAATGGGGCTTGAGCGCGTGGACCGTCCCGAACAAATAGACGGTGGTGTCCTTGTCCTTCACGACCCACAAGGCGGGGTCGGCGGGGATCGTCGCCGCGTGCGGGGTGGCGGGCATCGCGACGGGCGGGGTAATGGGAGCGGTGGCGGTCTGCGCCACGGCGGGACCAGCGAGCAACAGCGCGGTCAGCGCGAAAAGGGGGCGGGTGATGGTCATGACGTTGATCCCGATGCGTGTCCGGCGGTGGCCGCCGTGCTATCGTCTAAACGCGCAGCCGTTAACAGCCTCCGATGAGGCGTTGACCCCCTTGCGGCACTGCGCCAAAGCCACCGCATCATGACCGATCGCCCGATGAGCTTCCAGCGGATGATCCTGACGCTCCATGACTATTGGAGCGACAGGGGATGCCTGATCCTGCAACCCTATGACATGGAAATGGGGGCGGGGACCTTCCATACCGCCACGACGCTGCGCGCGCTCGGCCCTAAGCCGTGGAACGCCGCCTTCGTCCAGCCATGCCGCCGCCCGACCGACGGCCGCTATGGCGAGAACCCCAACCGGCTGCAGCATTATTACCAGTATCAGGTGATCCTGAAGCCGAGTCCGGCCGATTTGCAGGAGCTGTACCTTGGGTCGCTCGCCGCGATCGGGATCGATTTCACCCGCCACGACATCCGCTTCGTCGAGGACGACTGGGAGTCGCCGACGCTGGGCGCATGGGGTCTTGGCTGGGAAGTCTGGTGCGACGGGATGGAAGTCACCCAGTTCACCTATTTCCAACAGATGGGCGGGTTCGACATGAAGCCGGTCGCGGGCGAGCTGACCTACGGGCTCGAGCGGCTCGCGATGTACATCCAGGACAAGGACAGCGTCTACGACCTCGCGTTCAACGACGCGGGCGTGACCTACGGCGAGGTGTTCCACGAGAATGAGGTCGAGATGTCGACCTGGAATTTCGAAGTGGCCGACACCGACGGCCTGTTCGATTCGTTCCGCAAGCATGTCGCCGAATGCGAGAACAGCCTCGCTGCGGGGCTGCCGATCCCGGCCTATGAGCAGGCGATCAAGGCGAGCCACGTGTTCAATCTGTTGCAGGCGCGCGGGGTCATCTCGGTCGCCGAGCGGCAGGCGTATATGGGGCGCGTGCGCGATCTCGCGAAGGGCAGCTGCCAGGCGTGGATCGAAAAGCACACGCCCGCGTGGCAGGAAGCCTATCCGGGGTGGACGGCGTGATCCGCGCCGCAGGCATGTTCTCTTTTTGTGGCTTTGTGGCTTTGTGTGAGAAGAAGGGTTTGATCACGCAAAGGCGCAAAGACGCGAAGAGCTTGCGTTTCGCAGCTGCCGTTTTGCGCGCCGGCTATGGTTTTGTTGAGCTTCGCTCGGGCAAGCCTGCCAAAGGCTATCAAACCTTCTTTTCCTTTCTCTTAGCGTCTTTGCGCCTTTGCGTGATCAAATCCTTCCTGCTCAAACCCCTCCCAACGGTGCCCGCATGACCGATTTCCTCCTCGAACTCCGCTCGGAAGAAATCCCCGCCCGGATGCAGGACTGCGCCCGCGAGGACCTCGCCAAGCTGTTCGCCGCCGAACTGGCGAAAGCCGGTCTCGCCGCGACCGAGCTCGTCACCTACGCCACCCCCCGCCGCCTCGCGCTGATCGCCCGCGGGCTCCCGACCGAGACCGCCGCGGTGTCCGAGGAAACCAAGGGCCCCAAGGCCAGCGCGCCGCCGCAGGCGCTCGAAGGCTTCCTCCGCAAGGCCGGCCTCACGCGCGAGCAGCTGGTCGAGCGGGACGGCGTGCTGTTCGCGGTGATCGAAAAGCCCGGCCGCGCCACCACCGGCGTGCTCGCGGACGCGATCCCCGCAATCATCCGCGCCTTCCCCTGGCCCAAGGCGATGCGCTGGGGCGGGGCCTCGACCACGATGGAATCGCTCCGCTGGGTCCGCCCGTTGCGGGGGATCGTCGCGCTGTTCGGCGAGGAGATCGTGCCCGTAGAGATCGCCAGCATCACCAGCGGTGCCGCCACCGTCGGGCATCGTTTCCACCATCCGGGGATTATCACGATCGGCTCGGCGGACGATTACGTCGAGAAGCTGCGCGCCTGCTATGTGATCGTCGACCAGGCCGAACGCCGCCAGATCATCGCGCTCGGCGCGACGATGGCCGCGCGCAAGGCCGGGCTCGAGCTGGTCCAGGACGAGGGGCTGTTGACCGAGAATGCTGGCCTCACCGAATGGCCGGTGCCTTTGCTTGGGCGCTTCGATGCGTCGTTCCTGAGCGTGCCGCCCGAGGTGATCCAGCTGACCGCGCGCGTGAACCAGAAGTATTTCGTGTGCCGGGATGCCGGTGGCGCGCTGGCGGATGCGTTCGTGTGTACCGCCAATATCGATGCGGTAGATGGCGGCGAGAAGATCGTCGAGGGCAACCGCAAGGTGCTCGCGGCAAGACTGTCGGATGCGAAGTTCTTCTGGGATGAAGATCAGTTCGTTTTCGCTGACGCAGAACGAAAGATCGTGGAACGCCGCAAAAAGCTCGACGAGCTCTTGCCGAAGCTCGACAATATCGTCTTCCACGAAAAGCTTGGCACGGTGGCGGACAAGGTCGCCCGAGTAGCGAAACTGGCAAGATGGCTGGTTGAAGAGGGCATCGTAAAGCCCCTCCCCTTCAGGGGAGGGGTTGGGGGTGGGGCCGTGCCTTCTTCCAGCGGCATGCCTGCTGAACTGCCCCACCCCAACCCCTCCCCTGAAGGGGAGGGGCTAAAGGCAGAACTGGCAGACCTCGCCTACCGCGCAGCCCAGCTCTGCAAGGCGGATCTCGTCACCGGCATGGTCGGCGAATTCCCCGAGCTCCAAGGCCTGATGGGCGGCTATTACGCCGCCGCCCAAGGCGAAGACCCCCGCGTCGCCGCCGCGATCCGCGATCACTATAAGCCGGTCGGGCAGGGCGATGACGTGCCGACCGATCCGGTGACGGTGGCGGTGTCGCTGGCGGACAAGCTGGATACGATTGCAGCGTTTTTCGCCGTTGGTGAGAAACCGACGGGATCCAAAGATCCTTTCGCGCTTCGTCGCGCTGCATTGGGCGTGATATCGACCTTGCTTACGGGCAATATTCGGTTTTCGCTGAACGATGCTGTCGCCGCTGCTACGTGGCAGTGGCCTATGGCTAGTGTACGAAACCAGGTTGGTCGCGCGTCCCAACGTTTTGACGAACTTCGGCGACTTTTGAACCCGGATGCCAAAGCGGCTGAGGCATTTTTTAGAGCTGAATTGGAAGCGGCTGCCGAGGAGGTCGAGCAGGACGAGATCAAGGTATCAGAGAGATTGGCCAAGTCAGTTGTTGCGACGGTCGACTTCTTTGCCGACCGCCTCAAGGTGCAGCAACGCGAAGCCGGCGTCCGTCACGACCTGATCGACGCGGTGTTCGCGCTCGGTGGGGAGGATGATCTTGTTCGCCTGCTCGCGCGGGTGCATGCGTTGCAGAAGTTCATCGGCACCGAGGATGGCACCAACCTCCTCGCAGGCTACAAACGCGCCGCGAATATCTTGAAGAAAGAGGGCGTTCCTTCTTCTCCCTCTCCCCTCCGGGGAGAGGGCCGGGGAGAGGGGGACGCATCCGCCCGCGTTTCGCTCGATAACGCAGTACAGCCCCTCTCCCCGACCCTCTCCCCTGAAGGGGAGAGGGAGAAGGTTTCGCTGTCCTACACGTCCGAACCGGCAGAAACCGCGCTCGCCACCGCCCTCGACTCCGCCGAACCCGCTGCCACAGCCGCGATCGAACGCGAGGTCTTCGAAGCCGCGATGGCAGCACTCGCGAGCTTGCGGGCACCGATCGATTCGTTCTTTGAAACCGTGATCGTCAACGACCCTGTCCCTGAAAAGCGCACGGCCCGTCTCGCGCTGCTCGCACGCGTTCGCGCTGCAGTGCACAATGTCGCAGACTTTTCGCGGATCGAGGGATGATGCGAACGCGTTAGACCTATCTTTCCAATCGCCTCCCCAGCGAATGCAACCTGTTAGAGGGAAGACGCATGACTCAGTACGTATACCGCTTCGGCGGCGGGGTATCCGACGGTGGCAAGGGCGACCGGAATTTGCTGGGGGGCAAGGGCGCGAATCTGGCGGAGATGGCATCGATCGGCCTGCCGGTCCCGCCGGGCTTCACCATCTCGACCGATTTCTGCGCGGTCTATTACGATGAAGGCGGCCAGTTCCCGCAGGGCCTCCGCGACGAGGTCGCGACCGGGATCGCGCATATCGAGGGCATCACCGGCAAGGTCTTCGGCGACGCCGCGGACCCGCTGCTCGTCTCGGTCCGGAGCGGCGCGCGCGCGTCGATGCCGGGGATGATGGACACGGTGCTCAACCTCGGGCTCAACGACCAGACCGTCGAGGGCCTCGCCGCGACATCGGGCGACGCGCGTTTCGCGTGGGACAGCTACCGCCGTTTCATCCAGATGTATTCGGACGTGGTGCTCGAACTCGACCACGGCGCCTTCGAGGAAGCGCTTGAAATCGCAAAGGAAGATCGCGGCTATTTCCTCGACACCGATCTCAGCGCGGACGACCTGCGGGCGCTCGTTGCCGAGTACAAAGGCCTGGTCGAGCAGCAATGGGGCAAGCCCTTCCCGCAGGACGTGCATGACCAATTGTGGGGCGCGGTCGGCGCGGTGTTCGGTTCGTGGCAGTCGGAACGCGCGAAAGTCTATCGCCGCCTCAACGACATCCCGGCAAGCTGGGGCACCGCGGTCAACATCCAGGCGATGGTGTTCGGCAACATGGGCGAGACTTCGGCGACCGGCGTCGCCTTCACCCGCGATCCCTCGATCGGCACGCGCGCCTATTACGGCGAGTTCCTGATCAACGCGCAAGGCGAGGACGTCGTCGCCGGCATCCGCACCCCGCAATATCTGACCGTCGCCGCTCGCGAGGCCGCCGGTGCCAAGCCCGCTTCGATGGAAGAGGCGATGCCCACGGTGTACGGCGAGCTCGCCAAGGTGTTCGACCTGCTCGAGACGCATTACCGCGACATGCAGGACATCGAGTTCACGGTGCAGCAGGGCAAGCTGTGGATGCTCCAGACGCGCTCGGGCAAGCGCACCGCCAAGGCCGCGCTCAAGATCGCGGTCGACATGGCGAACGAGGGGCTGATCACGCGCGAGGAAGCGGTCGCGCGGATCGACCCGATGGCGCTCGACCAGTTACTCCACCCGACGCTCGACCCCAAGGCGACGCGCGACGTTCTGACCAAGGGGTTGCCCGCATCGCCGGGTGCCGCCTCGGGCCATGCGGTGTTCGACAGCGACACCGCCGAGAAGCGCTCGAATGCTGGCGATTCGGTGATCCTGATCCGTACCGAGACGTCGCCTGAGGACATTCACGGAATGCACGCTGCGCGCGGCATCCTCACCGCGCGCGGCGGGATGACCAGCCACGCGGCAGTCGTCGCGCGCGGCATGGGGCGTCCGTGCGTCTCGGGCGCGGGGTCGATTGCGATCGATGCCAAGGCGGGCACGATGCGGGTCGGCGAGCGCATGATCAAGGCGGGCGACATGGTGACGATCGACGGCACCACCGGCGAGGTGATGGCGGGCGAAGTCCCGACCGTGCAGCCCGAACTGTCGGGCGATTTCGCGGCGTTGATGGTCTGGGCGGACGGCGTCCGCCGTCTCAAGGTCCGCGCCAACGCCGAGACCCCGCTCGACGCCAAGGTCGCGCGCGAGTTCGGTGCGGAAGGGATCGGCCTGTGCCGGACAGAGCACATGTTCTTCGATGCCGAGCGCATCACCAACGTCCGCCAGATGATCCTGGCCGAGGACGAAGCGGGCCGCCGCACCGCGCTCGACAAGCTGTTGCCGGAGCAACGCGCCGATTTCGTCCAGTTGTTCGAGGTGATGGCGGGGTTGCCGGTGACGATCCGGCTGCTCGATCCACCGCTGCATGAATTCCTGCCGCACGAGGAATCCGAGTTCGCCGACGTGGCGGCGGCGGCGGGGATCGCGGTCGACGTGCTCAAGCGGCGCGCGCAGGAGTTGCACGAGTTCAACCCGATGCTCGGGCATCGCGGCTGCCGGCTGGGCGTGACCTATCCCGAAATCTACGAGATGCAGGCGCGCGCGATCTTCGAGGCGGCGGTCGATGTCGCGCAGCGCTCGGGCGCGGCGCCGATCCCCGAGGTGATGATCCCGCTGGTCGGCACAAGGCGCGAGCTCGAGCTGATGAAGGCGGTCGTCGACAAGGCTGCGCAGATCGTGTTCGAGCAGACCGGCACGACGCTCGACTATCACGTCGGGACGATGATCGAGCTCCCGCGCGCCTGCCTGATGGCGGACGAGATCGCCGAGGTCGGCGCATTCTTCTCGTTCGGGACCAACGATCTGACGCAGACCACCTTGGGCGTCAGCCGTGACGATGCGGCGCGGTTCCTCGGGACCTATGTCGAGCGGGGCATCTACGCGCGCGACCCGTTCGTCAGCCTCGACGTCGAGGGTGTGGGGCAATTGATCGCGATGGCGGCGGAACGCGGGCGCAAGACGCGGCCGGACATCAAGCTCGGCATCTGCGGCGAGCATGGCGGCGATCCGGCGAGCATCGCCTTCTGCGAGAAGGTCGGGCTCGATTACGTCTCGGCCTCGCCGTACCGCGTGCCGATCGCGCGGCTGGCGGCGGCGCAGGCGGCGCTGGCGAAGCGCGACTGAGGCTTGCTCCCGTCACCCCGGTGAAGGCCGGGGCCGGCCGGATAGTTCGCGTTGCCGGCGTTCCTGACGAGACCCTGCGGCCCCCGCCTTCTTAAGCCCGTCAGATCCCGTCGTGCGGGGGCAGCGCCGCCGGGCGGGCCGCAGCAGATGCCCGCAACGCGGCGATCGTGCGTTCGGCATCGGCCTGGTCGTGCCGCAGCACTTCCGCCTCGCGCGCGAGGTCGGTCGCGCGCTGGTTGGCGGCGCGCAGCCGGTCCTCGGCATCGTCGTGATAGGTGGTGTAGCTGTCCGCCTGCTCACGCAGCCGGCGCTTGTACTTGCGCGGGCTGGGCGCGCTCGCATAGCCGATCAGCCAGCCGGCAAGCAGGACAACGGCAAGCAGCACGAACTGTTCTGGCGTCGTGAAGGGCATCGCGGATCCTCTCCCGGTTCAGTTTCGCGGACGATCCTGACGACGTGCGCCGCCGGGAGCAAGCGCCGCTATTTGAACGCGTCGGCGATCGAACAGGCCGCCGGGCCGAGAATGACGATGAACAGCGTTGGCAGGATGAACAGGATCAGCGGGATCGTCATGATCGCGGGCAGCCGCGCGGCCTTTTCCTCCGCGCGCATCATGCGTTCATTGCGGAATTCGGCCGACAGCACGCGCAACGCCGAGGCGAGCGGCGTCCCGTATTTCTCGGTCTGCACCATGGTCGTGACCACACCCTTGACCGCATCGAGCTTCACGCGCGAGGCGAGGTTCTCGAACGCCTGCCGCCGCTCGGCAAGGAAGCCGAGCTCGATCGCGGTCAGCGTGAACTCGTCGCCGAGCTCGGGGTAGGCCTTGCCCAGTTCGCGCGCGACTCGGTTGAACGCGGCGTCGACGGTCAGGCCCGCCTCGGCGCAGATGACGAGCAGGTCGAGCGCGTCGGGCAGGCCCTTCTGGATCGCCTTGGAGCGTTTCGAGATCTTGTTGTCGAGATAGAGGTCGGGAGCCTTGTACGACACGACGAAGTTGATCGCGACGATCGCGTACATCTTCCACGGCGTCCAGTTTGCTAACATGCCGCTGCCATAGACGAGGTACAGCACCAGCACGCCCCAGGTCAGCGGCAGCACCAGCCGGCCGAAAATGACCGCGACCGCATATTCCTTCGAGCGGATCCCGGCCTGCATCAGCTTGATCTGCGCGGCCTTGACCTGGCTGTCCTGCAGCACCTTGAGGTTCGACAGGACGCTCTTGATGCGGTCGGTCGTCTCGTTCTTGGTGACCAGCTTGGCGCGGCGCTTGGTCGAGGCGGTGATCCCCGCCTTCAGCTGTTCGCGCCGGTCGTTGAGTGCCTTGACGCGCTTGGTCATCGGGTCGCGCACGGTGGTGACGGCGTAGATCGCGAGCAACACCATGAACGCCGCAACCCCCGCGAGCAGCGTCGCCACGGTATAGACGTCGATGCCGAGGACCATCGGGCCGGCGGAGGAAGCTGGGTTCATCGTTAAATCTCGAAACTGACCATGCGGCTCATGATGAACGCGCCCATTCCCATCCACAGCATGCCGATCCCGCCGGTCACCATCAGCCTCTGGTCGATGAAGAAGTTCGCCATGTACGGCGGATTGATCATCCAGATCAGCGTGAAGACGATGAACGGCAGCGACCCGACGATATAGGCGGACGCCTTCGATTCCGACGACATCGCCTTGATCTTGAGCTTCATCTGCCCGCGCATGCGCAGCACCGTGGCGAGGTTGGCGAGCGTTTCGGCAAGATTGCCGCCGGTCTCGCGCTGGATCGCGATGGTGATGCAGAAGAACTGGAATTCAGGCGTGCCGAGCCGGTCGGCGGTGTCCTGCAACGCCGCGTCCATCGTCCGGCCGATCTTCATCTTGTCGGTGATCGCCTTGAACTCGACCCCGACCGGGCCGTCGACCTCGTTCGCGACGACCGAGATCGTCTCGGTGATCGGCAGGCCCGAGCGCAGGCCGCGGACGAGCAATTCGATCGCGTCGGGGAATTTCGAGGTGAACTTGTTGATGCGCCGCTTGATCGTGAAGCCGACGACCATGTGCGGCACGCCCGCGCCGACCACCACGCCGAGCAGCAGCGCGAGCAGGAGCGGCAGGCCGAGAATCGCGAACAGCAGCGTGATCCCGACCACCGCGCCCAGCGTCGCCATGCCATATTGGCCGACCGTCCAGGTCTTGCCGGTCATCGCGAGCCGCTTCTTGAGCAGTGCCGGGTTGGGCAGGAACCGCGCGGCGGCGACGTCCATCCGGTTGCTGCGCGCCTGCGAGATGCGCCGCAACTGCGCATCCGCGAGGACGTTGGCCGACCCGCTGTGGCGCGCGCGCAAAGCGCCGAGGCGGCGCGAACCCGCGCGTTCCGCATTGGGCCCGGCAAGGGCGAACGCCATCAGCAGAAGCACGACGATCGCACCTATACCCAGCGATAGGACCGGCATCAGTTGCATGGCGCTATCAAGCTCCCCGCAGCGTTACGATCGCGTTTACGGCGCCTGGGATCGGCGTCATTTCTTCTTCGCCGGCTTGGACAGCATCGCCTTCAGGTCGAACTTGCCGATCAGCGACGTGCCCTTTGCGGCGGGCTTGGCGTTGCCGGCGCTGTCGATCGATTCAGCGGAATCGCCGACCGCCATCAGCTTGGTCGCGAGGTCGGCGAGCGGCTGGACCGTCTTCGAATTCTTCCCCACCTCGGCCATCGGCTTTCCAAGCTTCGCGGCCTGCGCCGCGAGCTTCTGGTCGAACGGGATCGCGAAATCGATCTTGCGTTCGATCGACCCCTCGAAGTCCTTCCGGCTGATCTCGAGCTGGGCGGCGACCTGGAGCTTGTTCGCGACGACCACGACCTGCGTCTGCGGCGCGTTCGACTTGAGCCACGACAGCAGCCGGATCGTGTCGCGCGCGGCGGCAAGCGTCAGCTCGGTGACGATCACCGCAACCTGGATGTCGGTCATCAGATGCGGATGCTGGACGAGCATGCCGCGCGGCAGATCGACGATCGTGCATTCGAACGCGGCGCGCATCTCCTCCTGCAACTGGTAGAAGGCCGTGCCGTCGGTCATCACGGGGACGCTGATCGGTGCCTCGGCGGACAGCACCGACAGGCGCTCGCTCGCCTTGACCATCGCGCGTTCGATGAACAGCCCGTCGATCCGGCTCGGATTGTCGATCGCGTCGGTCAGGCCGCGCCCGGGTTCGAGGTCGAGCGCGAGCGCGCCCGTCCCGAAATGGACGTCGAGATCGAGCAGCGCGGTCGTCCGCGCGCCTTTCTCGCTCATCATCCACGCGATCGAGGTCGCGACGCTCGATGCGCCGACCCCGCCCCGCGCGCCGATGAAGCACGTCGAGATATGCGGGCGCTCGGTCGATGCCTCGACCGTCTTGGGCGCATTGAGCATCGCCTGCGCGTGCGTGAAGGCGTCGCGCAGCATGTCGGGGCTGAGCGGCTTGAGGAGATAGTCCTGGATGCCGCTGACGACGAGGTCGCGGTACAGGCGCACGTCATTGACCTGGCCCGCCGCGATCACGACCGTGCCGGGCTCGCACACTTCGGCGAGCGCGTTGATGTCGTTGAGCGGATCGCCGCTTTCGGACAGGTCGACGAACAGGATCTGCGGGGAGGCGGAGACCGACAGCGATTGGACCGCGTTGCGCAGGCCGCCCTTGTTCACCTTTTCGGGTGGCCAGCCCATTTCGACCGCGACCGGGCGCAGCGTCTCGGCGGTGGTTTCGTCGCAGACATAGGCGGCGAACGGATCGCGCGTTCCTACGCGCGCTGGGTTGAAGGGTGCGTTCACTTGCTGCCGCCTCCGCTGCTTTCCGCCTTGATGATCGTGCCACCGCCACCGGTCGGCGCGGCCTTGCGATACAGGTCGATCGCGCGGCCGGCGGTTGCCTGGTCGGTGATCGCATGGCCGGTCTGGCCGCGGACCAGATCAGCCGGGCTGGCGACCATCGCGGCGATGTTCGAATTGATCGCGCAGCCCTGGTTGGAGGAGGTGTTGCTCTCGAACTCGGGGGAGCGCACGCGGCTGAAATCGGGACAGCCCGGGACCGTCGCGGTCATCCGGCTGATGACGATGCGGGCCGTGCCGGGCTGGACCGGGGAGGTAGTGAGCGGTGTGTCGCCCGTCACCATCAAGCCGTAGCGCGCGGTTTCGGCGGCAACGACATCGCGCACGGTGTCGCCATAGCCGCCGGGGCCATAGGAGCCGGGATCCTCGATCGCGACCGTATCGCCATAGCCGCCGGGGCCATAGGAGCCGGGATCCTCGATCGCGACCGTATCGCCATAGCCAAGCCGGAGCGATGCCATCCAGCTCGCAAGCCGCTGGCGTTCGCCGGGGGCGAGACCGTCCGGCGTCGTGGTGACGTCGAGCGCGTAGCTAGACCGGCTCACGACCGGCTGGTGGACCGATTCTAGCCCGCGGTTCTTCGTTCCGGCGCACCCCGTGAGGAGGAGTGCGGGGAGCAGTGCCGGTAGCAGGGCGGCTGCGAGCGCGCGTGGACGCGTATCCGTGATCATGATCTCGGGAGCCCTTAATTGAGGTTGAAGCCGGGGGCGGCGGATTCGCCCCGCTTGGCTGGGGCGCGCGTCGGCGCGGCGGGCAGGGCGGGGACCGTTGCCGCCGGACGCGGGTCCGCCGGTTTGGCGGGTGGTGGAACCGCGCCCATTTCGCCGGGGCCCGAATAGGTCGGCGCAGCGGGCGCCATCCGGGGCTTGGGACGTTCCCCACCGGTAGTCCCGCCGCCGAGCTGCCCGAACAGCACGCGATCGAGATCGGTCGGTGCCTTGATCCCGTCGGTCGGCAGGACGATGTCGTTCGCGTTGACCGGCTTGACCAGATACGGCGTGATCACGATCACCAGTTCGGTCTCGTTCCGCTGGAACGCGTTCGACCGGAACAGCGCACCGATGATCGGGACGTCGGCGGCACCCGGTGCCTTGGTGAACGTGTTGTTGTGGCTGTTCTGGAGCAGGCCGGCGATCATCATGCTCTGGCCCGAGCCGAGCTCGACCGTCGTTTCCGCCCGGCGGGTGGTCAGCGCGGGTATGGTCGTGCCCGCGATCGTCACCGCGCCATCGGAGGTCAGCTGCGACACCTCGGGGCGGACCCGCAACGAAATGCGCCCGTCCGCGAGCACCGTCGGCGTATAGGCGAGGCTGACGCCATATTGCTTGTACTCGACCGAGACCGCGCCAAGCCCCTGGCTCAGCGGGATCGGGATTTCGCCGCCTGCGAGGAAGGAGCCGGTTTCGCCCGAGATCGCGGTGATATTTGGGTTGGCGAGGGTCGAGACCTGGCCGTCGGTTTCGCCCAGGTCGAGCGACGTCAGCAGATCCATGCCGAGCAGATGTCCGGCCAGACCGAAGCTCGTGCCGGCGGCCGTCCCGCCCGGAAACTTGAACAGGGAGTTGCCAGGGCGCGCGCCGTTCTCGTCGACCGGGGCATTCGGCAGACCGGGCACGCCCGGGACCGTCGAGATCGATCCCTGCCGCCCCTGGCTGACGCCGAACAGCACGTTGCCGCCGCCGCGGTTGGTCAGGTTGACCCCCAGGTTCTTGACGAAACTGCGGCTCACCTCGGCGATGCGGACCTGCAGATTGACCTGCAGCGGCGTTGCGGTGCCGAGCCGGGACAGAACCTTGGTCGCATCCCCCACATAGGCCTGCACCAGGCGGGTTGCTTCCGCGCCGTCCTCGGGGCCGGAGACGGTGCCGGTCAGCAGCACGAGGCCGTTCATCGGCGTCGCGACGATCTTCGCCTCGGGCATCGCGATGCTAAGCATCTGCTGGATCGAATCGAAGTTGTTGCCGACGCGGACCGTCGCCGAATAAACGACCGCGCCGCTCTTGCTCGTCGCCGAGATCGTGGTTTCGCCTGCGCCCTTGCCGAAGATGTAGAGCTGGGTCGGCGAGCGGACCTGCACGTCGGCGATCTTGTCGTCGGCGACGAACACGTCGCTCATCGGCCGGACGAGCGTGACGAGCCGTCCGCGCCCGGTGTTGAGCTGGAAGACCGGCGTGGTCGCGCTCGCACCGGTCTGTGCGGGGGCGATGGCGGGCAGGGTGCCCAGGCTGGCCGCGACCAGCGCGGCGGCGAGCGTCCAGCCGCCCGAGATCGAAACGCTACGCATTACTTCTTCCCCTCGACGGCAACCGCCGTCACCGAATTGCCCCGTGCGATCCGGACCATCGGGCCGCTGCTGGCCGCGCCCGGGAAGGTCGCCGCCGATGCGACCGGCGCGCCGCCACCGACGCCGCCGCCGCCACTCATGCCACCGGACGGTTCGGCCGCCTTGCCGGGCACCGTGCGCCGCTGGAACCGCGACACGTCCGCCCCGGTCGCGAGCGAGCTGCTCCCGGCGGAGGGCGCGCTCGAGATACGGGTCAGCATTGCCTTTTCGGCCTTGGGATCATCGGGCATCGACACGTCGCCGCTGGCGATCGCCTGCTCCAGCTCGGTGCTGTTGTCCGCGATCGAGCGCAGCGACAGCGACAGCGCGCCGAGCGTCTGCGCGACCGCGATCTGCTCGGCGATCTTGGGCGTCGCCTCGATCGTCACGTTGGAAAAGGTGTGGACCACGGTCTTGCCGTCATCGCCTGCGGCATTGTCGGTCCGCTGATCGGTCGCGAGGACGCGCAGGTTGCGCATGATCGTCTCGGCGGCCTTGAGCGGCGGGCCATCGCCACCGCCAGCGACGGTCTGCGTCAGGATCAGGTCGACCCGGTCGCCCGGGAAGACGAAGCCCGCGACGCTGGTGGTCGCTTCCACCGGCACGGTGACCGCGCGCATCCCCGGCCCGAGCGCTGCCGCCAGGAAGCCGCGGTCGCCCGGCTTGACCAGCGCGCCCTGCGTCAGCGGCTGGCCCGCGGTGATCGCGTTGCGCACCACGGTGCCGGCGAGGGACTTGGGGTCGAACCCGGGCTTCTTGATGAAATAGACGTTCTGGACGAGGTCCTTAGGCCACGGCTGATAGCGCAGCGAGGTCGCGTCGAGGATCGTGCCGACCGGCAGCGCCTTGGTCGCGACGAGCACGTCCGGGCCGTCGGGCGCGGCCGCGACGACCGCCATCGCGGCGGATTGCGGCGCCGGACTGCCCATGAGGAGCGACCGCGCCATGAACGCCGTGATCGCCGCTACGATCAGCGCTCCCACCAGCAATAGGATCTTACGACTATCCATTTCCGACCTCTCGAACACGGGCGGTTGGGCCCGCGTTAAGCATTCCCACCAAGGTGGTTAAAAAGCGGTTCACGCAGTACGAAAAGCGCAGCGATCGCAATCGCCACGCCGTACGGAACCTCGATCTGCCCGGTCCGCCGGCGCAGCGCGCGGTCGACCAGCAGCAGCAGCGTGAGCACGCCGCCGAGCAGCGACATGGCGGTCAACATCGCCAGCAACGGCTGGAGCGGCAGCCATAGCGCGAGCGCGCCGATCATCTTGACGTCGCCCCCGCCCATCCAGCCGAAGTGGAACGCGGCGATGAACAACGCGAAGACGAGCAGCGCCAGACCGAGCTGGACGACCATGTCGGGCCAGAGGGAAAGGCCGTTACCCCACCACCACAAAGGCGCGAGCAAGGCGATCGCCGCGTTCTTCCAATTGGCGATCTCGCGCGTCCGCACGTCCTGGACACCCGCCGAAACCAGCAAGGCGACCAATGCGATCAGCACCGTCGTCGTCATAGAAAGCCCACCCATGCGGGAAAGCCCTAGACGGCGTGCCTTTCGAAAACGTAACCATGCCGGATGGTCTCCCCCCAATTGTACCGGCGCGCGATTCCCGCAGCGGCGCGGATCACGCACTGGAAAGCGCCCGACGGATGGGCGCTGCGCCGGTTCGACTGGCCTGCCCCGCCGAAGGCGCGGGGACGCTTGCTGTTCCAGGGCGGGCGCGGGGATGTTTTCGAGAAGTACCTGGAAACGTTCGCGCATTGGCATGCGCAAGGCTGGGCCGTCACCTCGTTCGACTGGCGCGGGCAGGGTGGCTCGGGGCGCCTGTCCAAGAATGCGCACGTCGGGCACATCGAGAATTTCCAGCAGTACATCGATGATTTTCGCGCCTTCTGGGCGGAATGGGTGACGCAGGGGCCCGGGCCGCACGTCGCGATCGGCCATTCGATGGGCGGGCATCTGCTGCTGCGGGCGCTGGCCGAGGGGGCGGCGACTCCGGATGCGGCGGTACTCGTCGCGCCGATGCTCGGGCTGCACAGTCCGGTCGGCCAGCGAGTCGGCGAACGCGTCGCGAGGCTGATGAGCCGCGTCGGCGAGGCGTCACGCCCGGCATGGCGCGGCAATGAGCGGCCCGCCACGACCGAGACGAGACAGTCGCTGCTGACGCACGATCCCGCGCGCTATGAGGACGAGCTGTTCTGGCAGGCCACGCACCCGGAGTTGCTGCTTGGCCCGCCGAGCTGGCGCTGGCTCGCGCAGGCGTTCACGTCGACGCGCCGGCTGCGCGAGGATCCCCGGCTGGCGACACTCAGCATTCCGCTGCTGTTCCTGCTCGCGGATGCGGACAAGCTCGTCTCGACCAAGGTTGCGGCGCGCGTCGCGACGAAATTGCCGGACAGCACCGTCGTGCGGTTCGGCCCCGAATCGGCGCATGAGATCCTGCGCGAGGCGGATGGCGTGCGCGCACGCGCGATCGGGGAAATCGACACGTTCCTCGCCGCGCACGCGAGGCGGTAGGCGATGCGCTACGATGTCGCGATCGTCGGCGCGGGGATGGCGGGCGCGAGCCTTGCCGCCGCGATCGCGCCGCACGCCTCGGTCGTGGTGCTCGAGGCGGAGGATCTGCCCGGTTTCCATGCGACCGGGCGCTCGGCGGCGTTCTGGTCGGAGACCTATGGCGGCCCCGGCGTCCAGCCGTTGACGACCGCGTCGGGCGCGGCGTTGCACGGCGGCGGGTTTCTCCAGGCGCTCGGGTCGCTGCACATCGGGCGCGCGGCGGATCATGCCGCGATCGACGCGTTTCTGGCCGAGTTCGACGGCAGCGGGGTCGCGCTCGAGCGAGTCGACCCGCACGCGCTGGTGCCGGGGTTGCGGCCCGAATGGATGCTTGGGGTGCTCGAGCAGAGCAGCACCTATATCGACGTCGCCGCGCTGCACAGCCATTACCTGAAAGCGGCTCGAAAGGGGGGTGCCAGGCTGGTGCTGTCCGCACCGCTCATCGGCGTTACGCGGAGTGGCGACGGCTGGTCGCTCGAGACGGCGAACGGCACGTTCGCGGCGACGGTGCTGGTGAATGCCGCCGGAGCGTGGGCCGATCCGGTCGCGCGGATGGCGGGCGTCGCGCCGATCGGGATCACCGCCTATCGCCGCACGATGGTGCAGCTCGCGACCGATCCGCCCGCGCCGGAAACGCTGCCGCATGTCGTCGGGATCGGCGGAGATTTCTATTTCAAGCCCGAGGCGGGCGGTAAGATCTGGCTGAGCCCGCATGACGAGACCGAGTCGGCCCCGGGCGATGCGCAGCCCGAAGAGATCGACGTGGCGACCGCGATCGACCGGTTCGAGCGAGTCGTCGACTGGCGCGTGACCAAGGTCGAGCGGCGCTGGGCGGGGTTGCGCAGCTTCGCGCCCGACCGGCTGCCGGTCTTCGGCTTCGCGCCCGACGCGCCCGGTTTCTTCTGGTGCGCGGGGCAGGGCGGGTTCGGCATCCAGACCGCGCCCGCGGCGGCGGCGCTGGCGGCGTCGCTGCTGCTGGGGCACGCGCCGGATGCGAGCGTCGCCGGGATCGACGCCGCCCGCTATGCGCCGCAGCGGTTTGCCGCAGGTTAGCTCGCTGAAATGACGCGGCAATGAGGCCGACGCGGTTCTACTTGATACGCGGCCTCACCCGGACTAGCGTCCTCCCATACCGGTAGCCAAAGGCGCCGGAAACAGGGGGGGATCAATGCAAGCCTATGCATCGGCGCGCGCCGCTTTGGCGTCCGGTTTTTCCATCATCACCTTTGCCGCCTGCGCGGCTGCGACGCCCGCGCTGGCGCAGGTTGCGCCAGGGGCCGATGCGCAACAGGCGGAACCTGCCGCGGATGGCAACGACATCGTCGTCACCGCGAACAAGCGTTCGACGACGATCCAGAACGTGCCCTTCTCGATCAACGCGCAGACTTCCGAAGACATCCGCCGTTCGGGCGCGACGACGCTCGAGGACGTGTCGCGCAACGTCGCGGGGCTTGCGATCCAGAACCTCGGGCCGGGGCAGAGCCAGGTCGGGATCCGCGGCGTCTCCGCCGGGCAGGTCGCGCGCGACCAGCCAGGCGTGAAGGAGCAGGTCGGCATCTACCTTGACGAATCAGTGATTTCGCTCTCGCTGTTCACGCCCGATCTCGACCTGTACGACCTCAATCGGATCGAGACGCTGCGCGGGCCACAGGGGACGCTGTTCGGCTCGGGCTCGGTCGGGGGCACGATTCGCTACATCACCAACCAGCCGACGACGAGCCGGATCGAGGGATCGGTCGAGGCGAACGTCAACGTCGTCGCGGAGGATGCGCTCGGCGGGCATCTCAAGGGCGCGATCAACCTTCCGCTCAGCGAGAAGGTCGCGGTACGCGCGGTCGGCTATTATACGCGCTATGCGGGCTTCATCGACGCACGGCGCGAGGGCGGCAGGGTCGACAAGAACGTCAACGACGGCGAACGCTATGGCGGGCGGATCGCGGTGCTGATCAAGCCGGTCGAGGGGCTCAGCATCACGCCGCGCTTCATCTACCAGAAGATCGACGTCAACGGCTTCAACCGCGAGGAACGCTACAACCTCTTCGCCAACAGCTTCACGACGACGCGCCCGCAGGTGACGCTCGGAGACCGCGAGCAATATCTGCTGCTCGACGAGAAATTCACCGACGATATCAAGATCGGCGACCTGACGATCCAGGCGAACGTCAAGGGTGTCGATATCACCACGGTGACGAGCTACACCGACCGCAGCATCCTCGTCAGCCGCGACGCGAGTGCGCTGACGGGAAGCGTTTCGGTCGACCTCGGCTTCCCGACCGCGGCGGTGCTGCTCCCGTCCAACCTGCGCGATACGACCAAGGTGACCTCGTTCACGCAGGAAATCCGCTTTGCCTCGGCCTATGCGAGCCCGTTCCAGTGGCTGATCGGCGGATTCTTCTCGAGCACCGACCGCAACTATGCGCAGCGGCTGCCGACGCCGGGCTACGACGCCTTCACCGATTCGGTGCTCGGCGCGGGGACGTCGGCGGCGGTGGCCAACGGGTTCGCGGCGGATTCGCCGTATAACGCCAACATTCCGTACAAGCTGAAACAGCTCGCGATCTTCGGCGAGGCGAGCCTTGCGATCACCGCTCGGCTCAAGGCGACCGCGGGCGGGCGCTATTACGGCTACAACGAATCGCGCGTGTTCAAGTCCGGCGGCTTGTTCACCAATGGCGACAACAACAGCGACCGGACGTCCTCGGAAGGGTTCTCGCCGCGATTGCTGCTGAGCTACAAGGCGGCGGATCGCGTGACCTTCAACGCGCAGGCATCCAAGGGCTTCCGGCTCGGCGGGGTCAACGACCCGCTCAACATTCCGCTCTGTTCGGGCGGCGCGGGCGGTCCGGACGCCGCGACCTTCGGCAACCGCCCGCGCTATGGCGACGAGAGCTTGTGGAACTATGAGGGCGGGATGAAGGCGCGGTTCGGCCCCGTCACGCTCAACGCCGCGGCTTTCTACAACGACATCAAGAATTTGCAGGTCACGGCGGATGCCGGAAGCTGTTCGTCGCGGATCGTGTTCAACGTGCCCAAGGCGCATTCCAAGGGGGTCGAGGTCGAGCTGTCGATGACCCCGGTGACCGGGCTCGACCTGGGATTGTCGGGTAGCGTGCTGGAAGCGCAGTTCGATGCGACGCTCACGCGGCCCAACGGCAGCGTGATCGAGGGGATCCGCGATGGCAACCGCTTGCCGTCGGTGCCCAAGTTCCAGCTATCGGCCAATGCCAGCTACCGCTTCGCGGTCGCCGCGTCGACCTATGCGGTGTTCAGCGGTTCGTTCCAGCATGTCGGCAGCCGCTTCACGCAACCGGGCGACCAGGAGAACAACCCGCGGACGTTCGTCACCGGTCTGCCGTTCGGCGGTGCGCCCGCGACCGCCTCGACGGTGATCGACCTGCGCCTGCCGCGCTACGAGCTGGTCGGGCTCCGCGCCGGGCTGGAATTCGCGAACGACCTCGCGGTCTCGGTCTACGTCAACAACCTGCTCGACGAGAACGCGCTGCTGTCGTTCGACCGCGAACGCGGCGGGCGCGCGCGGCTCGCCTTCACGACCAACCAGCCACGCACGATCGGGCTGACGGCGAGCAAGCGGTTCTGAATGGTGGGTGGGCGCTGTAGTGCCCCGCCCGCGTTTTCCGTCACCCCGGCGAAGGCCGGGGCCGCCATGTTGAATGGCGCGACTGGCGATACCGCATCCCGTCGCGCCGTTGCGTCCGGATAACCTAACGGCCCCGGCCTTCGCCGGGGTGACGGGAGGTTTGCGCCGGTCCCGAACGCACTGACGTACGGCGCGCGACGTTACCGCCGCGCCGCCAGCATCGCGGCGTCGCTCGCCAACTTGTCGCATCGCTCGTTGTCGGGGTGCCCGGCGTGGCCCTTGACCCACACCCAGTCGATCCGGTGCGGCTTGGCGGCATCGAGCAGCGCCTGCCACAGCTCGGCGTTCTTGACCGGCTGCCTCGCGGCGGTCTTCCAGCCGTTCTTCTGCCAGCCCTTGATCCACTTGGTCAGGCCGTCCATCACATAGCGGCTGTCGGTCGACAGCGTCACTCGGCACGGCCGCTTGAGTGCGCGCAGGCCCTCGATCGCGGCCATCAGCTCCATGCGGTTGTTGGTGGTCAGCTTCTCGCCGCCCGACAATTCCTTCTCGGTCCCGCCGCTGCGAATCAGCGCACCCCAGCCGCCCGGGCCGGGATTGCCCTTGCAGGCGCCATCGGTGGCGATTTCGACTTTGGTCAGTTCGGGCGGGGTGGTGGGCGCAGCGTCAGTCATCGCGTCCGCTTAGCCAGCTCCGGCGCATAATGCGACAGCCTCTGGACATAGGCGAGCGGATCCTTGCGCGTGACCAAGGCGTCGGCGGGCGTGTTGAGCCAGTCCCACGCGCGCGAGAGTGCGAACCGGAGGCAGGCCCCGCTGGCAAGCGTCGGGAAATGCTGCTTTTCCAGGTCACTCAACGGGAATCCCGTTGCGTAGCCCGCAATCACCGCATCGCCGATCGCCGCATCGTAGTGCGTCCCGGTCGAATCGAACGACCAGGCGGTGTGCATGATCGCGAGATCGAACACGCGGATGTCGGTGCAGGCGAAATAGAAGTCGATCAGCCCGGATACGTCATCGCCACGCATCAGTACGTTGTCGGGGAACAGGTCGGCATGGATTGCGGACTGCTCGAGCACGTCGCGGGGCCAGCGTATCATAACGCCATCGAGCGCGGATCCGAGCGTGTCGTAAAGCCCGGGTGCAATCTCGTTCAAGCTCTGGCCGCACCGCGCGAACAGCGGCTGCCAGCTTTCCACGCCCATCGTATTGGGGCGGGTCTGCGGAAAATCGGCGAGCCCCGCGTGCATCGCCGCCATCGCCGCCCCGGTCGCGGCGGCTTGAGTCGGGGTCGGGTGCGACAGCGAGACGCCGGGCAGGAACTGGATCAGGCACGCCGGGCGGCCTTCGAGCGTATGGATCGCGGTGCCGTTGCGGTCCTTGATTGCGGGCGGAACCGGGTTGCCGCGCGCCGCAAGATGATCGAGCAGGTCGAGGAAGAACGGCAGGTCGTCGCCATCGACGCGCTTTTCGTAGAGCGTCAGGATGAAGCGTCCGGATGTGGTGTCGACCAGATAATTGGTGTTCTCCACCCCTTCCGCGATTCCCTTCGCGGAGACGAGCGTGCCGCAATCGAACCCGTCGAGGAAGCGGCCGAACGCCTCGGCCGAGACATGCGTGTAGACCGCCATGGTTCAGGCCGCGACGTCGAGGCCGCGAGGCAGCTTGAACGACACCGTCTCGCGCTTGGTCTCGACCTCGCGTTCGGTGACGGTGAAGCGCTCGCCGAGCCGGTCGACGAGTTCGCGGACCAGCACCTCGGGCGCAGAGGCGCCTGCGGTCAGCCCGAGAATGCGCACGTCCTTGAGGAAGTCCCAGTCGAGTTCCGCCGCGCGCTGGATCAGGTGCGCGCGTGTCCCTTCGCGTTCGGCAACTTCGACGAGGCGGACCGAATTGGACGAATTGGGCGCGCCGATCACCAGCATCGCGTCGCACGTCTGCGCGATCGCCTTGACCGCGGCCTGGCGATTGGAGGTGGCGTAGCAGATGTCCTCGCCCGGCGGCCCCTGGATCGACGGGAAGCGCGCCTTGAGCACCGCGACGACCGCGGCGGTATCGTCCATCGACAGCGTGGTCTGCGTCAGGAAGGCAAGGGTCGCGGGGTCGGCGGGGCTGTAGGCTTCCGCATCGGCGACGGTCTCGACCAGCGTCATCGCGCCCTCGGGCACCTGCCCGAAGGTGCCGATCACCTCGGGGTGGCCCGCATGGCCGATAAATACGATATGCCGCCCGAGCGCGACCATTCGCTCGGCCTGGCGGTGAACCTTGGAAACGAGCGGGCAGGTCGCGTCGAGGAAGGCGAGCCCGCGCTCGGTCGCCTTGTCGGGCACCGCCTTGGGGACGCCATGCGCGGAGAAGACGACGGGCACGCCATCGGGCACCTGATCGAGTTCCTCGACGAACACCGCACCCTTGTCGCGCAGCATGTCGACCACGAAGCGGTTGTGGACGATCTCGTGCCGGACATAGACCGGGGCGCCGAACTTCTGCAGCGCCAGCTCGACGATCTGGATCGCGCGATCGACCCCTGCGCAAAATCCGCGGGGGGCGGCGATGACCAGCTCGAGTGGCGGCTTTTCGACGGGGATACTCATGCTGGCCCAAGCCTACGCGATTGCTTGCGTGCGCGAAAGCCGCTTCCTATGAAGCGGGACGTCCGCGCGCTCTCCTATCGGTTGCGGATTCCTTTTGCATGATAAGGTGCGTGCCCCCGTGACCATCCGGAAATCAGCCATTGCCGCCCTCGCGACCAGCGCGTGCGGTGCGCTTCTGCTCGGCGGGTGCGCCCATACCGGAGAACTCGATGCGTCCGGCGGCATCACTGCGGTGCGCAACGCCTGCCCGAGCGTCGGCGTGCCCGCCGCGACCGGCGACGTCACGCTGTTCGATCCGCCCGCGAGCCGCGATGCGACCGCGCTCGACATGACCGCGGTGCTGACCAACGTCCGCTCGACCTGCGACGATTCGGGCAGCGACGTGCTGACCAAGCTGACCTTCTCGGTCGAGGGGCGCCGCGTGCGCACCGATGGGCCACGCGACGTGACGCTGCCGTATTTCGTGACGGTGGTGCAGGGCGGCACCGCGGTCGTCGCGAAGCGTGTCGGGCGCGTGACGCTGCATTTCGATGCGGGGCAGGCGCGCGCGGCGGTGCAGGGCATGGGCGAGGCGACCGTGTCGCGCGCCGCCGCGACTCTGCCCGACGATGTTCGCAAGAAGCTGACCGAGAAGCGCAAGGCGGGCGACGAAGACGCCGCGACTGACCCGCTGACCCGTCCGGAAATCCGCCAGGCGGTGCTCCGCGCGAGCTTCGAGGCGCTGGTCGGCTTCCAGCTGACCGACGAACAGCTCAAATATAACGCGACGCGCTGAGCCTTCTCGTTGACTTGCCTGTTGCGGCGCGGCAAACCGGCCGCGTCGTTGACGGGCAACCGTCAAGGGTACGCGCGGGAGAGCGTCCGGGGCAACTCGGACCGCCGAAGGAGCAACCGCCCCGGAATCTCTCAGGCAACCGGACCGCGCGGATCGACTCGACACTCTGGAAAGCGCGCTGCCCTGTGGGCGAGCGCCACCGAAGGGGTAAGCGGACCATGTGGTTCCGTGAAAGCTCTCAGGTTCCGTGACAGAGGGGGCGGCACATCACGGCGTTCCGGCGCCATGGCGCGCCGTTGACCTCTTGCGGAAGACCAACATGAGCGACCTCGACCCTTACGAGACCGAAGCCGACGAGATTGCCATCGAGCAATTGCCGCTCGATGCGTGGCATCGCGCGCGGGGTGGCCGGATGGTGCCGTTCGCGGGCTACGAAATGCCCGTCCAATATGAAGGCATCATGGCCGAGCATCTGTGGGTGCGCGAATCGGCCGGGCTGTTCGACGTCAGCCACATGGGCCAGCTGCTGTTCCGCTCGGAAGAGGGCGCAGACGTTGTCGCGGCGCTGGAAGCGGTACTGCCGGCTGATGTCGCCGGGCTGGGGCAAGGCAAGCAGCGCTATTCGCTGCTGCTGTCGGAGGATGGCGGCATCCTCGATGACCTGATGTTCACGCATCTGCCGGATGCCAACCCGTTCGACATCCAGGGCTATTACATGGTCGTCAACGGTGCGACCAAGATCGACGATATCGCGCATCTGCTCGAATATCTTCCCGACGGGATCGCGCTCAACCATATGGAAGACCAGGCGCTGCTCGCGTTGCAGGGGCCCAAGGCGGTCGATGCGCTCGCGCGGCTGGTGCCGGGCGTCGAAGCGCTGGTGTTCATGACCGCAGGCGCGTTCGAGTGGAACGGCGTGCCGCTGTGGATCAGCCGCTCGGGCTATACCGGCGAGGACGGGTTCGAGATTTCGGTCCCTGCCGAAAACGTCGAGGCGCTTGCCGATGCGCTGACCGCGGAGCCCGAGGTCAAGCCGATCGGTCTTGGCGCGCGTGATTCGCTGCGGCTCGAGGCGGGCTTGCCGCTGTACGGTCATGATCTCGACCCCGAGACGACCCCGGTTCAGGCGGACCTCGGTTTCGCTTTGTCGAAGCGCCGCCGCGAGGCGGGCGACTTCATGGGCGCACCGCGCATTCTCGCCGAGCGCGAGTCGGGCGCGATCATCAAGCGTGTCGGCCTGCTGGTCGAAGGGCGCCAGCCGGTGCGCGAAGGCGCGGCAGTGCTCGACGATCAGGGCTCGGAAGTCGGCCGCGTCACCTCGGGCGGGTTCGCGCCGAGCGTCGGTGCGCCGATCGCCATGGCTTATGTCCCGACCGCGCTGGCGGTTGCGGGCACCACGATTCAACTCGCGCAGCGCGGCAAGGTCCATCAGGCGACCGTCACCGCAATGCCGTTCATTCCCCACCGCTATGTCCGCGCAGGAGGCAAGTGATGAGCCGTTATTTTACCGAAGATCATGAATGGGTTGATGTCGATGGTGACGTCGGCGTCGTCGGCATTACCGAATATGCGCAGAGCCAGCTTGGCGACATCGTATTCGTCGACGTGCCCGAAGAGGGCAAGGAATTCGCCAAGGGCGACGAAGCCGCGGTGGTCGAATCGGTCAAGGCCGCGTCCGACGTCTATTCGCCGGTGTCCGGCACGGTGATCGAGGGCAACGCCGCGCTCGGCGACACGCCCGGGCTCGTCAACGAGGATCCCGAAGCAGAGGGCTGGTTCTTCAAGCTGACGCTGAGCGACACCGACGAGCTCAACGCGCTGATGGACGAGATTGCTTACAAGGCGTTCGTCGAGAAGCTGTGATCTGAACTGACCCCTTCCCTTGAGGGGAGGGGTTGGGGTGGGGCCTCTCCGCGGGCGCTCCACTCGTGGCACGGCCCCACCCCCGGCCCCTCCCCTGAACGGGAGGGGAGGAGTATAATAGATGCGCTATCTCCCCCTGACCCAGCCTGACCGCGATGCGATGCTCGGCGTGATCGGCGTGGCGACGATCGACGATCTGTTCGTCGACGTGCCCGAAGCCGCGCGGCTCGACGGACCGATTCACGGCCTGCCGATGCACGCCAGCGAAATGGCGGTCGAACGGCACATGACCGCCCTCGCGCGCAAGAACCTGACCGCGGGGGAAGCGCCGTTCTTCCTCGGCTGCGGCGCGTACAAGCATCATGTCCCCGCCTCGGTCGATCACCTGATCCAGCGTGGCGAGTTCCTCACCGCCTATACGCCGTACCAGCCCGAGATCGCGCAGGGCACGCTGCAGATGCTGTTCGAGTTCCAGACGCAGGTCGCGCGGCTGCTCGGCACGGATGTGGCGAACGCGTCGATGTACGACGGCTCGACCGCATGCTGGGAAGCGATCGGCATGGCGCGGCGGATCACCAAGCGCGGCAAGGCAATCCTGTCGTCGGGGCTGCACCCGCATTATGTTTCGGTCGCGAAGACGATGGCCAAGTTCACGGGCGACCTGCTCGAAACCGCCACGCCGACGCTGAGCGCGGAAACCGATCTCGAGACGCTGATCGCCGCGATCGACAAGGATACGTCGTGCGTCGTCGTGCAATATCCCGACATTCTCGGGCGGATCGCGGACCTCACGCCGCTGGCCGATGCGTGCCATGCCAACAAGGCGCTGCTGATCGCGGTCGTGACCGAGCCGGTCGCGTTGGGCGCGATCAAAGCGCCGGGCGAGATGGACGCGGATATCGTCGTCGGCGAAGGGCAATCGCTCGGCGTCGGGTTGCAGTTCGGCGGGCCCTATGTCGGGCTGTTCGGCTGCAAGGACAAATATGTCCGCCAGATGCCGGGTCGGCTGTGCGGCGAGACCTATGACGCGGATGGCCGGCGCGGCTTCGTGCTGACGCTGTCGACGCGCGAGCAGCATATCCGGCGCGAGAAGGCGACGTCGAACATCTGCACCAACTCCGGGCTGTGTGCGCTCGCTTTCTCGATCCACATGACGTTGCTGGGCGAGAAGGGGCTGCGCACCTTGGCGCAGATCAACCATCGCGGCGCGGTCGCGGCGGCGGAGCGGTTGAGCAAGGTTGCCGGCGTCGAACTCGTCACGCCTGCCTTCTTCAACGAATTCACGCTCAAGCTGCCGGTCGAGGCACGCCCGGTCGTGCGGACGCTGGCGGATCGCGGGATCCTGGCGGGGGTGTCGCTCGGGCGGTTGTATCCGGGCGAGGGCGATCTCGCCAACGGCCTCGTCGTCGCAGTGACCGAGACGACGTCGGCAGAAGATGTGGAAACGCTGGCGGCAGCGCTTGAGGAGATCTTGGCATGAGCATCAACGCAAGCGGATGGCGCCCCGAAGCGCCCGTTTCCGGGGGCAAGGCGTCCCCGACGGTGACCGGCAACAAGGCGCTGATGCTGGAAGAGGCGCTGATCTTCGAGATTGGTGATGCAGAGACGACCGGGGTGGATTTCGAGCAAGCCCCTCCCCTTCAGGGGAGGGGTTGGGGTGGGGCTGTACCAGGCGCAGGTCTCGGTGAGACGCCCCCCACCCCCAGCCCCTCCCCTGAAGGGGAGGGGAGTGTTGATCGCCTCGCCGGTCTGTTCCGCGATACGGCCATCGGTCTCCCCGGCCTGTCCGAGCCAGAGACCGTGCGCCACTACACGCGCCTGTCGCGCCAGAATTACGGGATCGACCTCGGCTTCTTCCCGCTCGGCTCGTGCACGATGAAGCACAACCCGCGGCTCAACGAGAAGATGGCGCGGCTCCCCGGTTTCGCGGACATTCATCCGCTCCAGCCGATCGACAGCGTGCAGGGCGCGCTCGGCGTCATCCATGAGCTTGCCACCTGGCTGATCACGCTGACCGGCATGCACGGCGTCGCTATGAGCCCCAAGGCGGGCGCGCATGGCGAGCTGTGCGGCGTGCTGGCGATTCGCGCCGCGCTCGAGGCGAAGGGCGAGGGGCATCGCAAGATCATCCTCGTCCCCGAAAGCGCGCACGGCACCAACCCGGCGACCGCGGCGTTCGCTGGCTATCAGGTCGAGGATATCCCCGCGACCGCCGAAGGCCGCGTCGATACGCAGGCGCTGATCGCGCGGCTCGGGCCGGACGTGGCGGGGGTGATGATCACCAACCCGAACACCTGCGGCCTGTTCGAGCGCGACATGCGGACGATCTCGGACGCGGTGCATGCGGCGGGCGGGTTCGTCTATTGCGATGGCGCGAACTTCAACGCGATCGTCGGGCGCGTGCGGCCGGGGGATCTCGGCATCGATGCGATGCACATCAACCTGCACAAGACCTTCTCGACTCCGCATGGCGGCGGCGGCCCCGGCTCGGGTCCGGTTGTTCTGTCGGAAGCGCTCGCCCCGTTCGGCCCGCTGCCGTTCGTCGCCAAGCAGGCCGATGGCCATTTCGCGCTGATCGAGGAAGAGACCGCGGGCGACGATCACCCGCACGCATTCGGCCGGATGGTCGCGTTCCATGGCCAGATGGGCATGTTTACGCGCGCGCTCACCTACATCCTCAGCCACGGCGCTGATGGACTGCGGCAGGTCGCCGAGGATGCGGTCCTCAACGCCAATTACATCCTGCGCAGCCTCGACCAGACGCTCGACGCGCCGTTCGGGGCGTCGGGGCCGTGCATGCATGAAGCGCTGTTCTCCGACAACGGCCTCGCCGCCGGTTTCTCGACGATCGATATCGCCAAGGGGCTGATCGACGAGGGGTTCCATCCGATGACGATGTACTTCCCGCTGGTCGTCCACGGCGCGATGCTGATCGAGCCGACCGAGACCGAATCCAAGGCCGCGATCGACCAGTTCGTCATGGCGCTTCGCTCGGTCGCCGAGCGGGCGAAGGCAGGCGACGTCAGCCTGAAGAGCGCGCCGCATTTCGCGCCGCGCAGCCGTCTCGACGAGACGCTCGCCGCGCGCAAGCCGGTGCTTGTGTGGAAAGAGCCGGTCCTCGCGCAGGCCGCCGAGTGACCAAGGCGTGACCACCCCGTGGATCCCGGGCGAGGCGGAGGGGGACACCCGCCGCCACGCGCCGGCCACGCTGCGCAATCGCATGGCGATCGCGGACGTGCTGCGCGAGGTGCTCCCGTTCGCGGGGACAGTGCTCGAAGTGGCAAGCGGATCGGGCGAGCATGTCGCCTATTTCGCGGAAGAATTTCCCGCGACCGAGTGGCAGCCGAGCGACCCCGATCCCGCCGCGCGCGTGTCGATCGCGGCGTGGTGCGACGGGATCGTCAACGTCGCGCCGCCGCTCGATCTCGATGCGGGCGTGGCGGACTGGGCGGTGGACCGGGCGGATGCGGTGCTGTGCATCAACATGGTCCACATCAGCGCGTGGAGCGCGACGCTGGGGCTGCTCGCGGGGGCGGCGCGGGTGCTGGCAGCGGGCGCGCCGCTGATCCTGTACGGGCCGTTCTTGCAGACCGACGTCCCGACTGCGCCGAGCAACATTGCGTTCGACGAATCCTTGCGCTTGCGCGACCCGCGCTGGGGATTGCGGCAGGTCGAATCGGTCGAGCAGGTTGCCGCGGGGCATGGTTTCGCGCTGGATCGACGGGTCGAGATGCCCGCGAATAATCTTCTGCTGGTTTTCCGGGCGGGGTAAGTCCGCCGGGCGGTCTACAGGGATACTACGTGGCTTTTGCCCACTATTGCACCTCTTCCAGCGCCCGGTTGATATGCCGGACCCGTTCGCGCCACAGGATGTAAAGGCCGCTTGCGACGATCACCGGCGCGCCGACCCACAACGCCGCGCTGGGCAGCGTGCCGAAGATCAGCCAGCCGAACAACGTCGCCCACAGCAGCGATGAATAGTCCATCGGCACCACCACCGACACCGGCCCGAGCCCGAGCGCCCCGGTCATCGCAAGCTGCGCAAGTCCGCCGATCAGCCCGACCACCGCGAGCAAGACCCAGACTTCGAGCGGATGGCTACGTGCCACCACGGCATACACCACGCCGAGCGGCAGCAGTGATAGCGTCGAGAACCAGAACACCGTCGTCAGCGCGGACTCGGTCCGGGTGATCTGCCGGAGCAGGATCGTCACCGACGCGGTTCCGAACGCGCCGAGCAGTCCGGTTGCCGCGCCCCACAGCGGGAAATGCTCGCCGCCCGGCTGCGCAACGATCAGCACGCCTGCGAACCCGGCGATCACCGCGCCCCAGCGGTGCCACCCGGTCGGCTCCCGCAGGATCACGCTCCCTAGGATCGTCGCGAAGATCGGTACGGTAAAACCAAGCGTCGTCGCCTCGGCCAGCGGGAGTGTGACGATCGTCGTGAAGGTAAACGCCATCGCGGTCAGCCCGAGGATCGCGCGCGAAATATGCGTGCCGATCTTCTTCGTGCCGACCGACCGCCAGCCGGGGCCGGACAGTATGATGCTGCTGATCAGGACGGACGCGCCGAGTTGCCGGAAGAATAGGATCTCCCCGAGCGCCGCGCCATGCTGTTCGGACAGTTTGATCACGACGTTCATCATCGCGAACAGGACGACGGACAGAAGCCGCAGACCGATCGCGGCGAGGATGCGGTCGGGCGCGGCTGTCGTCATAGAGGTGGAGCCTTATGGGGTCGCCGGGGCGCGCGCCAGTCGGGGATGTCTTAACGCAAGTTGTGCGTGGGAGAATCGCTTCCCCGGCGAAGGCCGGGGCCCAGGAGTGAAACCGGAGAATGCGAGCGGCTGCGCCTTGTTACTTCGGCCATCTCGACTGGGCCCCGGCCTTCGCCGGGGAAGTGCTAAGGGAAGGGGGAGGGCCGCTCCCGTTCGAAAGACGCGCTACGCCAGCGCGTCCCACGCCGCGACGAACGCCGCGCGCTCCGCCGCGCTCAGGTGCAGCCCGATCTTCGAGCGCCGCAACAGCACGTCGTCTGCCGTCCGTGCCCATTCCCGCGTCCGCAGCCAGCGCGCCTCGACTTCGGTGAGGCCTCCGCCAAGCTCGGCCCCGAGATCCTCCGCGCTTTTGATGTCGCGCAGCATTTCGGCAAGCATCGAACCGTAGGCGTGCGCCATCCGCTCGGATCGTGCCATGCCGAGGAACGGCCAGGTCGCGCGGACCTGATCGAGGAACTGCCGGAATTCGGTGATCGCCCCGCCGGGGAACACCCGCGCACGCGTCACCGGGTGTGCGGAAAATCCCAACGGTCCCGCAAGCTTGCCGAGCGCTTCCTCCGCCAGATGCCGTGCGGTGGTGATCTTGCCGCCGAAGATCGACAGCAGCGCAGGGCCGTTGGTGTCGAGCTCGAGCACGTAATCGCGCGTCACCGCCTTCGCCTCGCTCGCGCCGTCGTCGTAGAGCGGGCGGACCCCGGACCAGGTCGAGGTGACGTCGTCGGGCGCGATCTGCTGGGCGAAATGCCGGTTCGCCGCCGCGCAGAGATAGGCGATTTCGTTCTCGTCGATCACCGCGTCCTCGGGCGCGTCGACCGGGACGTCGGTCGTGCCGATTTCGGTAAAGCCGTCCTGATAGGGGATGGCGAAGACGATACGGCGGTCGGGCTGCTGGAGGATATAGGCGTGGTCGCCTTCATACAGCCGGGGCACGACGATATGGCTGCCCTTGACCAGTCGCACGCCCGACGCGGCGTTGACGCCCAGCCGCCCGAGCAGTTGCGCCACCCACGGACCCGCCGCATTGACCATCGCGCGTGCGCGGACGCTGCTGCCGTCGGACAGATGCGCCTGCCACACCTCACCCTCGCGTCGCGCCGACTCGAGTGCGACCCCGACGCGCACGTCCCCGCCATTTGCCGCGGCATCCATCGCGTTGAGGACGGTAAGGCGTGAATCGTCGACGAATGCGTCCGAATAGACGAAGCCCTTCGACGCCACCTTGAGCGGTGCGGTGAACGCGGAGTCGTTCTTGCGCAGGCCGCGCGATCGCGCGAGCGTCATCTTGCCGCCCAGGAAGTCGTAGAGATACAGCCCGAGCCGCACCATCCACCACGGCCGCACGGCATTCTCGTGCGGGAGCACGAAGCGCAGCGGGTGGATGATGTGCGGTGCCGCCTTCACCAGCCGCTCGCGTTCACGCAGCGCTTCGGCGACGAGCTTGAACTCGTAATATTCGAGATAGCGCAATCCGCCGTGGATCAGCTTGGTCGAAGCCGACGAGGTGTGCGCCGCGAGGTCGTCGCGTTCCACCAGCAGGACCGTGAGGCCGAGCAGGCTCGCTTCGCGCGCGATCGCGCAGCCGTTGATACCGCCGCCGACGATGAGGAGATCATATGTCACCGCTGTCCTGTATCGCACCCTTACGCCCGAAGCGACCGGCGTTTGTGCACCCCGAGGCCGGCTTGCGCGACTCGTGGCGGACCCCGGATTTCCATTATTGCCCCCATGTGCAAGCCGTCAGAATTGCCATGCACCGCTCAAATCATTCATCTTACAGCAAGAAAGCGTTGCAGAAATGCGACACTTCGGAAGGGCGGACCTTTTTTCGCACCGCAATGCAACATCCGACGACGATCCTTGTTCAGTCGCGGTCGGAGCACCGCTAGAGAGCCGGCGCGCCTTAACAGCCACAACTATAGGTCATCATTTATGCGTACTCTGAAAATCGCCGCCGCTGCACTGGCGTTTGTCGCCGCTCCCGCGTTCGCGCAGGACATGGCACCGGCAGCACCCGCCCCCGTCGACGCAGCAGCGCCGGTCGATGCAGCCGCACCCGCCGACACCGGCCCGCGCGCACCCGACGGCAGCCGTGCATTCGGCATCGAGCCTTACGTCGGCGTCATGGGCGGCTGGGAGCAGTTCGACAACGAACCGAACCATGGTATCCCGCAGGCGATCAACTCGAACGGCACGCTGCGCAACAACTACCGCCTGTCGGGCGCGCTGGTGCAGGGCGTCGTCGGCTTCAACGTTCCGCTCGGCCCGGTCTTCGTTGGTGCAGAAGGTAACGTCGCAAAGGGCGTTTCCGGCAACATCAACTGGGAATATGGCGCAGCAGGCCGTTTCGGCATCCGCGCTGGTGACAGCGGCATGTTCTACGGCAAGGTCGGCTACCAGTGGATCGACTTCGATCACTATTCGACCTTCGTCAGCGGCAACCGCAACGACAAGAAGCATGACGGCATCACCTACGGGATCGGCACCGAGTTCGGCCCCAAGGACATCGGCCTTCAGGGCATCACCGGCAACGCCGGCTTCCGTATCCGTGCAGAAGTCAACACGTTCGGCGATTTCCACAGCGTCCGTCCGATGCTCGGCGTGATCACGCACTTCTAAGACTCCGGTCGAAGAAAGTAAGAAGGGGGCGGGGAGTGGCGACACTCCCCGCCCTTTTTGCAGGCGATCGCAACCGGCGGCACCGTTTCTGCAAGATGCTGCACAACGCGGGAAATGCGCGACTCGGTTGACCCGATCCGCGTCTCGCTGTATGCGCACCTCCGCTCGACCGAAGGTTTTCCTGCGGGACAGTGCTTGAACATTGCTGGATGCATTCCAGGACCCGGGGGGCGAATGTCCCTGACGGTCCTTTTTGTATTCCCGAAATTTGTTCTCGGGGGGCGTGATGGCTCCAGCAAAGTAACCATCGATCCAAGGTGAAGAGATTCAATGCCGACAATCAACCAGCTGGTCCGCAAGGGCCGCGATCCGCAGAAGGCCAAGTCCAAGGTCCCTGCGATGGAAGCAAACCCGCAGAAGCGTGGCGTTTGCACCCGCGTCTACACGACGACCCCGAAGAAGCCGAACTCGGCTCTGCGCAAGGTGGCCAAGGTTCGCCTGACCAACCAGCGCGAAGTCATCAGCTACATTCCGGGTGAGGGCCACAACCTGCAGGAGCACTCGGTCGTGCTGATCCGCGGCGGTCGCGTTCGCGATCTTCCCGGCGTGCGGTACCATGTCCTGCGCGGTGTCCTCGATACACAGGGTGTCAAGGATCGTCGCCAGTCCCGTTCGAAGTACGGCGCCAAGCGTCCGAAGTAAGCCGGTCGGCTCTCATAGCCGACCATCTTATGGCTGAAGTTAGAAAAGGTTTTTGATATGGCACGTCGTCGTCGGCCCGAAAAGCGGGTCATTCTTCCGGATCCCCAGTATGGGGACGAGGTTCTCTCCAAGTTCATGAACAGCGTGATGCTCGACGGCAAGAAGTCGGTCGCGGAGCTGATCGTGTACGGTGCGCTCGCAACCGTCGAGACGCGCGCCAAGAAGGACCCGATCGCGGTCTTTCATGATGCGCTGACCAACGTGAAGCCCGGCATCGAAGTTCGCAGCCGCCGCGTCGGTGGTGCGACCTATCAGGTCCCGGTCGAGGTTCGCCCCGAGCGTGCCCAGGCCCTGGCGATTCGCTGGTTGATCACTGCCGCTCGTGCGCGCAGCGAGAACACCATGTCGGCACGCCTGTCGGGTGAGCTGATGGATGCGGCGAACAATCGCGGCAACGCGGTCAAGAAGCGTGAAGACACGCATCGTATGGCCGAAGCCAACCGCGCCTTCTCGCATTATCGCTGGTAATCGTTCCGACGGCGGCTTTTCGCCGACAGAACTAACACCTATATATTGGGGAGCCGGTTTCGCTGGCTCCCCATATCCTTAAGGAAGCACTGACATGGCCCGCAGCCATCCGCTCGACCGCTATCGCAACATCGGCATCATGGCGCATATCGACGCCGGCAAGACGACGACGACCGAGCGCATCCTCTATTACACCGGCAAGTCCTACAAGATCGGCGAAGTGCATGAAGGCACCGCGACGATGGATTGGATGGAGCAGGAGCAGGAGCGCGGGATCACGATCACGTCCGCCGCTACGACGTGCAAATGGCGCGCCGAAGAAGGCAAGGGCGAAGAGCACCTGATCAACATCATCGATACCCCCGGCCACGTCGACTTCACGATTGAAGTCGAGCGTTCGCTGCGCGTGCTCGACGGTGCGGTCGCCTGTTTCGATGGCGTTGCCGGCGTTGAGCCGCAGTCCGAGACGGTGTGGCGTCAGGCTGAGAAGTACAAGGTTCCGCGGATGTGCTTCGTCAACAAGCTCGACCGGACCGGTGCTGATTTCTATTTCTGCGTTCAGTCGATCATCGATCGTCTGGGTGCGCGTCCCGCTGTGCTGTATCTCCCGATCGGCATGGAAGGCGGCTTCAAGGGTCTCGTCGATCTCGTCGAGAACCGCGCGATCATCTGGCTCGAAGAGAGCCTCGGCGCGAAGTTCGAATATGCCGAGATCCCCGAGGATCTCGTCGAGAAGGCAGCGAAGTATCGCAGCGACCTGATCGAGATGGCAGTCGAGCAGGACGACGCGCTCATGGAAGCGTATCTCGAGGGCAACGAGCCGAGCACGGCTGACCTGAAGAAGCTGATCCGCAAGGGCACGCTCAACTTCTCGTTCGTGCCGGTGGTTTGCGGTTCGGCGTTCAAGAACAAGGGCGTCCAGCCCCTGCTTGACGCCGTCGTCGACTATCTCCCTTCGCCGCTCGACGTTCCGGCGATCCAGGGCCTCAAGCTCGACGGTACGACGGTCGACGAGCGTCCTTCGTCGGACGAGGCACCGTTCTCGGCGCTGGCGTTCAAGATCATGAACGATCCGTTCGTGGGAACGCTGACCTTCGCACGTATCTACTCGGGCAAGCTCGAGACCGCGTCGCAGGTCACGAACTCGGTCAAGGACAAGAAGGAAAAGGTCGGTCGCATGCTGCTGATGCATGCGAACGAGCGTGAGGACATCCAGATCGCATACGCGGGCGACATCGTCGCTCTCGCAGGCCTCAAGGACACGACGACGGGCGACACGCTCTGCGCGATGAACGCTCCGATCATCCTGGAGCGGATGGAATTCCCCGAGCCCGTGATCGAGCTCTCGGTCGAGCCGAAGACGAAGGCCGACCAGGAGAAGATGGGCGTCGCGCTCAATCGTCTTGCACGCGAGGATCCATCGTTCCGCGTTTCGTCGGACTCCGAATCGGGCCAGACCATCATCAAGGGCATGGGCGAGCTCCATCTCGAGATCCTGGTCGATCGCATGAAGCGTGAGTTCAAGGTCGAGGCCAATGTCGGCGCGCCGCAGGTGGCTTACCGCGAATATCTCGGCAAGCCGGTCGATGTGGATTATACCCACAAGAAGCAGTCGGGTGGTACCGGCC
Source organism: Sphingomonas sp. PAMC 26617 (assembly GCF_000242835.1). Lineage (NCBI taxonomy): Bacteria > Pseudomonadati > Pseudomonadota > Alphaproteobacteria > Sphingomonadales > Sphingomonadaceae > Sphingomonas > Sphingomonas sp. PAMC 26617. Next base: position 4,098,079 of record NZ_JH594425.1, on the reverse strand, counting down.
AGTTCGGTCGCGTGAAGGTCAAGGTCACGCCGGGCGAGCGCGGTTCGGGCATCATCTTCAAGGATGAGATCAAGGGCGGTAACATTCCGAAGGAATATATCCCGGCGATCGAAAAGGGCTTCCGCGAGACGGCTGCTACCGGTTCGCTGGTCGGCTTCCCGATCATCGACTTCGAGATCCTCGTCTATGACGGCGCCTACCATGACGTCGACTCGTCGGCGCTGGCGTTCGAAATCTGTGCTCGTGGCGCAATGCGTGAAGTCGCGCAGAAGGCCGGGATCAAGCTGCTCGAGCCGATCATGAAGGTCGAGGTCGTGACGCCCGAGGATTATCTCGGTGACGTGATCGGCGACATGAACAGCCGCCGTGGCCAGATCCAGGGCACCGATACGCGCGGCAACGCGCAGTCGGTGGACGCGATGGTTCCGCTGGCAAACATGTTCGGCTACGTGAACGCGCTGCGCTCGTTCACGCAGGGTCGTGCGAACTACTCGATGCAGTTCTCGCATTACGAGGAAGTTCCGGCGAACGTTGCCGACGAAGTGAAGGCGAAGCTGGCCTAAGGCGACAAACCTGACGCCCTCGATGGGCGTCAGGGCTGGCGTTACCCAAAAACTCTCGCTATGGGGCGCGCTTCGCGTAGCGCTCCGGGCGAACCGAAAACGATCAATAAGGTAGGAAATCATGGCGAAAGCAAAGTTCGAGCGGAACAAGCCGCATCTCAACATCGGCACGATCGGCCATGTCGATCATGGCAAGACGTCGCTCACGGCTGCGATCACCAAGGTGCTCGCCGAGACCGGTGGCGCTACGTTCACCAGCTATGCCAACATCGATAAGGCTCCCGAGGAGCGCGAGCGCGGCATCACGATCTCGACCGCACACGTCGAGTATGAGACGACCGCACGTCACTACGCGCACGTCGATTGCCCGGGCCACGCCGATTATGTGAAGAACATGATCACCGGCGCGGCACAGATGGACGGCGCGATCCTCGTCGTTTCGGCAACCGACGGCCCGATGCCGCAGACCCGCGAGCACATCCTGCTCGCACGCCAGGTCGGCGTGCCGACGATGGTCGTGTTCATGAACAAGGTCGATCTGGTCGATGACGCCGAGATCCTCGAGCTCGTCGAGCTCGAAATCCGCGAGCTGCTCTCGTCGTATGACTTCGACGGCGACAACATCCCGGTCATCCAGGGTTCGGCTGTTGCAGCTCTGAACGACGTCACGCCCGAGATCGGCCATGACGCCGTCCTCAAGCTGATGGAAGCGGTCGACACGTACCTGCCGCAGCCCGAGCGTCCGCTCGACAAGCCGTTCATGATGCCGATCGAGGACGTTTTCTCGATCTCGGGTCGTGGTACGGTTGTCACCGGCCGCGTCGAAACCGGCATCGTCAAGGTTGGTGAGGAAGTCGAGATCGTCGGTATTCACCCGGCAGTCCGCAAGACGACCGTCACGGGCGTCGAGATGTTCCGCAAGCTGCTCGACCAGGGCCAGGCAGGCGACAACATCGGCGCGCTGATCCGCGGCGTCGGTCGTGAAGAAGTCGAGCGTGGCCAGGTTCTGGCAAAACCGGGTTCGATCACGCCGCACACCGACTTCCAGTCGGAAGTGTACGTGCTGTCGAAGGACGAGGGTGGCCGTCACACGCCGTTCTTCGCCAACTACCGCCCGCAGTTCTACTTCCGCACCACGGACGTCACCGGCACGGTCGAGCTGCCTGAGGGCACCGAGATGGTCATGCCCGGCGACAACGTTGCGCTCGGCGTCAAGCTGATCGCACCGATCGCCATGGACGTTGGCCAGCGCTTCACGATCCGTGAAGGTGGCCGTACGGTCGGCTCGGGCATCGTCAGCGCGATCGCCAAGTAATACCTAACCGTCTTTTTTAAAAAAGCTGCCGCCCGCGCCTCAAATCGAGGCGCGGGCGGTTGCCTTTTTGTGGAGGGCCGTGTAGTGGCCCGCCTCCGGTTTTTAAAAAGAACTAACTAGCGCCCGGTAACGGGCCCGCTCTTTCGCATTGGTAGGGACTATGGACAGCAATATCCGCATCCGTCTGAAGGCGTTCGATCACCGTGTGCTCGATCAGGCGACCGGCGACATCGCCGACACCGCGCGCCGCACTGGCGCTCTCATCCGTGGCCCCATTCCTTTGCCGACGCGCATCGAGAAGTTCACGGTCAACCGCGGCCCGCACATCGACAAGAAGTCGCGTGAGCAGTTCGAGGTCCGCACCTACAAGCGCATGCTCGACATCGTTCAGCCGACCCCGCAGACGGTCGATGCGCTGATGAAGCTCGACCTCGCCGCAGGCGTTGACGTCGAGATCAAGCTCGCCTAATAGCGGCGCTTCGCAAGAGATTCGGTCCGCTAAAACGGACCTGATAGGGATACCGCCAGCTTCGGCTGGGTCTGCGTCCCCCGACACGTTTCCCGCCATGGCGGGGGCACCAGCCCGGGTCGGGGCAGCAGTATAAAAGAATTTGGGCTGAACCGGTTCCGATCGAGGCGATACGCCTTGGTCGGGGCCAGCACGCATGTTTCGGAATGGTCCGGGATGTGCCTCTGCACTGATTGGAGCATTGGTCATGCGCACTGGCGTGATCGCGAAAAAGTTGGGGATGACCCGCTTGTTCCAGGACGATGGGCGCCACGTGCCCGTCACCGTCCTGGCACTGGAAAATCTGCAGGTGGTGGCCGTTCGCGAGGCCGACCGTGATGGATATGTTGCTGTGCAGCTTGGTGCCGGCGTTGCGAAGGCGAAGAATGTCGCCAAGCCGCAGCGTGGCCACTTCGGCAAGGCCGAAGTCGAGCCCAAGGCGAAGCTCGCCGAATTCCGCGTCGCCGAGGATGCAGTCCTCGAAGTCGGCGCAACCATCTCGGCAGATCACTATGTCTCCGGCCAGATCGTCGATATCCAGGGCGTGACCCAGGGTAAGGGCTTCCAGGGCGGCATGAAGCGTTGGGGCTTCGGCGGTCTTCGGGCAACTCACGGCGTTTCGGTCTCGCACCGTTCGCTCGGTTCGACCGGTCAGCGCCAGGATCCGGGCAAGGTCTTCAAGAACAAGAAGATGGCCGGGCAGATGGGCAACAAGAACCGCACCCAGCAGAACCTCGAAATCGTATCGACCGACGTCGAGCGCGGCCTCATCTTCGTCAAGGGTTCGGTCCCTGGCTCGAAGGGTGGCTGGCTGCTCGTCAAGGATTCGGTCAAGGTCACGCGTCACGCTGATGCGCCGTACCCCGCCGGTCTCCGCCAGGTCGCCAATAACAACGACACCGCTCCCGCCGAGACGCCTTCCGACGTCGCGACCGTGGATGCGACCGACGGCCAGGAGGGCTGATCATGAAGGTTACCTCTCAGTCTTTCGACGGCGCAGCCGGCACGGAAGTCGAGCTCAACGATGAGGTCTTCGGCCTCGATCCGCGCGCCGACATTCTGCACCGCGTCGTCACCTGGCAGCTCGAGAAGCGTCGTGCGACCGCAAGCGGCACGCGCGAGCGTTCCGACGTTGCTCGCACCGGCAAGAAGTTCGGTCGCCAGAAGGGCGGCGGTACGGCGCGTCACGGCGATCGCCGCGCGCCGATCTTCGTCGGTGGTGGTAAGGCGCACGGTCAGCGGACCCGCGACTTCAACCCTGGCCTGAACAAGAAGGTTCGTGCGCTTGGTCTGAAGATGGCGCTTTCGAGCCATGCGCAGGCTGGCACGCTGGTCGTCATGGACAGCCTCGCTGTCGAGGCGAACAAGACCAAGACGCTCATCGGCAGCTGGTCGAACATCGGTGCGGGCAAGACCGCACTCGTGATCGACGGCGACATGGTCGACACGAGCTTCGCACTGGCCGCGGGCAACCTGCACACGATCAACGTGATGCCGGCTGCGGGCGCCAATGTGTACGACATCCTGAAGCACGACACGCTGGTCCTGACCCGCGCTGCCGTCGAGAAGCTGGAGGCGCGCTTCAATGGCTAAGCAGAAAGCAGCGATCGACGCGCGTCATTATGACGTGATCGTCGCACCGCACATCACCGAGAAGGCCACGTTGCTCAGCGAGCATAACGCGGTCGTGTTCAAGGTCACCAACGAAGCCACGAAGCCGCAGATCAAGGCTGCGATTGAGGCATTGTTCGACGTGACCGTTCTGGGGGTCAACACGATCGTCCAGAAGGGCAAGACCAAGAAGTGGAAGGGTGCTCCTTACAAGCGCTCCGACATCAAGAAGGCGATCGTGACGTTGAAGGACGGTCAGTCCATCGACGTGACGACGGGGATCTGATCCGATGGCACTGAAGCATTATAATCCGACCAGCCCCGGCCAACGCGGGCTCATCCTCGTCGACCGTTCGGCGTTGCACAAGGGCGGCCCCGTCAAGGCGCTGACCGAAGGCAAGCGCAAGACCGGTGGGCGCAACAACAAGGGGCATGTGACCTCGCGCGGCATCGCCGGCGGTCACAAGCAGCGCTACCGCATCATCGACTTCAAGCGCCGTAACTGGGGCGTCGATGGCGTGGTCGAGCGGATCGAGTATGATCCCAACCGGACCGCGTTCATCGCGCTGATCAATTATGGTCAGACCGCTGATGGCAAGGAAAACGTTGCGTACATCATCGCGCCGCAGCGCCTTGCGGTTGGTGACAAGGTCATCGCCGACAAGAAGACCGACGTTAAGCCGGGCAATGCGATGGAACTGGGCCAGATGCCGGTTGGCACGATCGTCCACAACGTCGAGATGAAGCCGGGCAAGGGCGGTCAGCTCGCACGGTCGGCAGGCACGTACGTGCAGGTCGTCGGTCGCGACAAGGGCATGGTCATGGTCCGTCTCAACTCGGGCGAGCAGCGCTACCTCCACGCCAATTGCATGGCGACGGTCGGTGCGGTGTCGAACCCGGACAATGGCAACACCAACTTGGCGAAGGCCGGTCGTAACCGCTGGTTGGGCATCCGCCCGCTGACGCGTGGTGTCGCCAAGAACCCGGTCGACCATCCGCACGGCGGTGGTGAAGGCCGCACCTCGGGTGGCCGTCATCCGGTCACGCCGTGGGGCAAGCCGACGAAGGGTGCGCGCACCCGTCATAACAAGTCGACGGATAAGATGATCATCCGTTCGCGTCATTCGACGAAGAGGAAGGGCTAAGATGGCTCGCTCAGTCTGGAAGGGTCCCTTCGTGGATCTCCATCTGCTGAAGAAGGCAGAAACCGCGCAGGAAACCAACGCGCGTGGTGCGATCAAGACCTGGTCGCGCCGCTCGACCATCCTGCCGCAGTTCGTCGGCCTCACGTTCAGCGTCTATAACGGTCGCAAATTCGTGCCGGTTTCGGTCAACGAGGACATGGTGGGCATGAAGCTCGGCGAGTTCGCGCCCACCCGCTATTTCCCCGGCCATGCCGCGGACAAGAAGGGCAAGCGCTAATGTCTAAGGCAAAAGCTCCCCGCCGCGTGGCGGACAACGAGGCGCTGTCGGTCGGCACGCAGATTCGTGGTTCGGCGCAGAAGCTCGGTCTGGTTGCAGCGCTCATCCGCGGCAAGAAGGTCGGCGATGCGATGAACATCCTGCAGTTCTCGACCAAGGGTATGGCCGTCGACGCGCGCAAGGTGCTGGCTTCGGCCATCGCCAACGCCGAGAACAACCATAACCTCGACGTCGACGCCCTCGTCGTCGCAGAGGCTTCGGTCGGCAAGTCGATCGTGATGAAGCGTTTCGCGACCCGCGGTCGCGGCAAGTCGACGCGCATCCTCAAGCCGTTCAGCCGTCTGCGCATCGTCGTGCGCGAGCAGGAAGAAGCATAATGGGTCAGAAATCGAACCCGATCGGTCTGCGCCTGCAGATCAACCGCACCTGGGACAGCCGTTGGTACGCCGAAGGCGCCGACTACGGTCGTCTTCTCCTCGAAGACCTTAAGATGCGCACCTACATCATGAAGACGCTGCCGCAGGCCGCGATCTCCAAGGTGGTGATCGACCGTCCGGCCAAGCTGTGCCGCGTTTCGATCTTTGCCGCACGCCCCGGCGTGATCATCGGCAAGAAGGGTGCGGACATCGAGAAGCTGCGTCGCACCCTCGGTGCGATGACGTCTTCGGATGTCAGCCTGAACATCGTCGAGATCCGCAAGCCGGAAGTCGACAGCAAGCTCGTCGCCCAGGGCATTGCCGATCAGCTCGAGCGTCGTATCGCTTTCCGTCGCGCCATGAAGCGTGCTGTTCAGTCGGCGATGCGTCTCGGTGCCGAAGGCATCCGGATCAACTGCGGTGGCCGTCTTGGCGGCGCCGAGATCGCACGGTCGGAATGGTATCGCGAAGGTCGCGTTCCGCTCCACACGCTGCGCGCAAACGTTGATTACGCCGAAGCGCAGGCACACACCGCATATGGCGTGTGCGGCGTGAAGGTCTGGATCTTCAAGGGCGAAATCCTGGGTCATGACCCGATGGCGACCGACCGGCTGATGATGGAAGCGCAGACTTCCGGCGTCCGGCCTGATCCGCGCCGCTAAGGAATAGATCATGCTGCAACCGAAAAAGACCAAGTTCCGCAAGGCCTTCAAGGGCCGCATCCATGGCGACGCCAAGGGTGGCACCACGCTCAACTTCGGGTCGTATGGCCTGAAGGCGATGGAGCCGGATCGTCTCACCGCACGCCAGATCGAGGCGGCTCGCCGCGCGATCACGCGTCACATCAAGCGCCAGGGCCGTTTGTGGATCCGCGTTTTCCCGGACGTTCCCGTCTCGGGCAAGCCTGCCGAAGTCCGCATGGGTAAGGGCAAGGGTTCGCCGGAATATTGGGCAGCCCGCGTCAAGCCGGGCCGCATCCTGTTCGAACTGGATGGCGTTCCGGGTGACATTGCCGCTATGGCGTTCAGCCGCGCAGCGATGAAGCTGCCGATCAAGGTGAAGGTCGTTGCCCGTCTCGGCGACACCTCGCATCTGGGAGTTGCATAAGATGGCCCGCATCGACGACCTCAAGGCGAAGTCCGAGGACCAGCTGGGTGAAGAACTCGGCAACCTAAAGCGCGAGGCGTTCAACCTCCGTTTCCAGGCTGCGACCAACCAGCTCGAAAAGCCGAGCCGGGTTCGTGAAGTCCGTCGCGACATCGCTCGCATCAAGACCCTGCAGACCGCGCGTTCGCGCGACACTGCGGCAAAGTAAGGATTTAGACATGCCAAAGCGCGTGCTGACGGGGCTGATCGTCTCCGACAAGGGCGACAAGACGGTGGTCGTGAACGTGGAGCGCAAGGTCAAGCATGCGCTCTACGGCAAGATCATTCGTCGGACCAAAAAGTACCACGCCCACGACGAGGGCAACGAGTTCAAGCTCGGCGAGATCGTGCGGATCGAAGAGACCGCACCGATTTCCAAGCTGAAGACGTGGAAGGTGATCGAGCGGGTTAACGCCCACGCGACGCCGCAACGAGTTGACGTCGACGCGTAAGCGTCAACGTTTATTGAGGCGGGGACCGGTCGGTATCGGCCCCAGATGAGAAGGAAGCGGATCCAATGATCCAGATGCAATCCAATCTCGAGGTCGCTGACAACAGCGGCGCGAAGCGGGTTATGTGCATCAAGGTGCTTGGGGGTTCCAAGCGTCGTGTTGCAGGCGTTGGCGACATCATCGTCGTCAGCGTGAAGGAGGCCGCACCGCGCGGCCGCGTGAAGAAGGGCGACGTGCACCGTGCCGTCATCGTGCGTACGGCGAAGGACATTCGCCGCGCCGATGGCACCGTGATCCGCTTCGATTCGAATGCGGCCGTGCTGGTCAACAAGAACGAGGAGCCGATCGGCACCCGTATCTTCGGCCCAGTCGTGCGTGAGCTTCGCGGCAAGAAGCACATGAAGATAATCAGCCTTGCGCCGGAGGTGCTGTAATGGCCACTGCACGTATCAAGAAAGGCGACCGCGTCATCGTCCTGTCCGGCAAGGACAAGGGCAAGACCGGTGACGTCACGATGGCGATGCCGAAGGACGGCAAGGTCGTCGTGTCCGGCGTGAACATCGCCGTTCGCCACACCAAGCCGAGCCAGGGTGACCCGCAGGGTGGCCTGATGCGCAGCGAAGCGCCGATGCACGTTTCGAAGGTCGCGCATGTGACCGCCGACGGCAAGCCGACGCGCGTTCGTTTCGAGACCCAGGACGGCAAGAAGGTTCGTGTTGCGGTCAAGACCGGAGACAAGATCGATGGCTGATGCAGCTACCAAGCCCCGCATGAAGGGCATTTACGACGACAAGGTCATCGCAGCGATGACCGAGAAGTTCGGCTACAAGAACGCGATGGAAGTTCCGCGCATCGAGAAGATCACGCTCAACATGGGCGTTGGCGAGGCGACGCAGGACAAGAAGAAGGTCGACCAGGCTTTCGGCGAAATGGAATTGATCGCAGGGCAGCGTCCCGTCGTGACCAAGGCCAAGAAGTCGATCGCGCAGTTCAAGCTGCGTGAAGGCATGCCGATCGGCGTCAAGGTCACGCTTCGCCGTGAGCGGATGTACGAATTCCTCGACCGCTTCATCACGATCGCGCTCCCGCGCGTTCGCGATTTTCGCGGGCTCAACCCCAAGTCGTTCGACGGCCGCGGCAACTATGCCTGCGGTCTGAAGGAGCAGCTGGTTTTCCCGGAAATCAGCTATGACAAGATCGACAAGGTCCGCGGTCTCGACGTGATCGTCACGACCAGCGCGAAGACCGACGACGAGGCGCGCGAGCTGCTCCGTCTGTTCGGCTTCCCGTTCCCGCCAGAAGTGACTGGCTCAGAGTCTGCTGACGACCAGAAGAAGGCGGCATAAGATGGCCAAGGTAAGTTCGGTGAACAAGAACGAGCGTCGCAAGATGCTCGTCAAGAAGTACGCGCCCAAGTACGCCGCGCTGAAGGCAATCGCTGCCGACAGCACGCTGAGCGACGGCGAGCGGATCGAAGCCCGCCTGAAGATGGCCGAGATTCCCCGCAACGGGAACCCGACGCGCATCCGCAACCGCTGCGAGCTGACGGGTCGTCCGCGCGCATATTATCGCAAGTTCCGCCTCTGCCGTATTCAGCTGCGCGATCTGGCCAACAAGGGCCTGATCCCGGGCGTTACGAAGTCGAGCTGGTAAGGATCACGAGATGGCATTGACCGATCCCCTGGGTGATATGCTCACCCGCATCCGCAACGGCCAGCGCGCGCGCAAGGACTCCGTCCTGACGCCGGGCTCCAAGCTGCGGACCCGCGTTCTCGACGTGCTTCAGCGCGAAGGCTACATCCGTGGCTATAGCGAAGAGCAGATGGGCCCCGCGGCCGGCATCCGCATCGAGCTGAAGTATTTCGAGGGCCAGCCCGCGATCAAGCACGTTGCCCGTGTGTCCAAGCCCGGTCGTCGCGTCTATTCGGGTTCGACCGAATTGCCGCGCATCATGAACGGCCTCGGCATCACGATCGTTTCCACCCCCAAGGGTGTTCTGTCCGACGCGGAAGCGCGTGAGCAGAACGTCGGCGGCGAAGTCCTCGCGGAGGTGTTCTGATGAGCCGCATCGGTAAAAAGCCGATCACCGTTCCCGCCGGCGTCTCTGCGACGATCGACGGCGGGCAGATCAGCGTGAAGGGCCCCAAGGGCACCCTGGCGATGCCGCTGCGCGACGAGATCAGCTACACGCTCGAGGACGGCGGCATTTCCGTCGTCCCGGCGAACGAGACCAAGCGCGCTCGTGCCTTCTGGGGCATGCAGCGTACCATGGTTCAGAACCTGATCACCGGCGTGTCGGACGGCTTCACCAAGAAGCTGCTGATCAACGGCGTTGGTTATCGTGCCGCGGCCCAGGGTCGCAATCTGAACCTGAAGCTCGGCTACAGCCACGACGTCAACATCAACGTGCCGGAGGGGATCGAGGTCAAGACCCCCGACAACACGACGATCGAGATCTCGGGCACGGACAAGCAGAAGGTCGGCCAGCTGGCCGCGGAAATTCGCCAGTGGCGTAAGCCCGAGCCGTACAAGGGCAAGGGCATCAAGTACGACGGCGAGTTCATCTTCCGCAAGGAAGGGAAAAAGAAGTAATGTCGACCAAGGGTATGTCTCTCTTCGAGAAGCGGCGCCGCCGCAATCGCACCGCGCTCCGTGCGCGTGGAACGGGCCGTCCGCGGCTGTCGATCCACCGTTCGGGTCGTCACATCTATGCGCAGATCATCGACGACGCCAAGGGCGTGACCGTTGCCGCTGCCTCGACGCTGGAAAAGGACGTGCGCGACACGACCGGGGCCAATGTCGATGCAGCGATCGGTGTCGGCACGCGTGTCGCCGAGGCAGCCAAGGCAGCCGGCGTGACGCAGGTCGTCTTCGACCGTGGCGGCTTCCTGTTCCACGGCCGCGTCAAGGCGCTGGCGCAAGCCGCGCGCGAAGCCGGATTGGAGTTCTAAGACATGGCGGATGAGATCAACACCGGCGAGATCGCCGCACCGGCAACGACGCCGAACGATGCACCGCAGGGCCGCGGGCCCCGTGGTGGTCGTGGTCGCACCGGTCCTGGCGGCGGTGGCCCCAACCGGGGTGGCCGTGACAGCCGCGGCGGTCGCGACAATCGCGGCGGTCGTCCGGGTTCGGACGATGGTGGCGAAGAGCTGATCGAGAAGCTGGTTCACATCAACCGCGTCTCGAAGACGGTCAAGGGCGGTAAGCGCTTCGGCTTCGCAGCGCTGGTCGTCGTAGGCGACGGCAAGGGGCGTGTCGGCTTCGGTCATGGCAAGGCACGCGAAGTGCCGGAAGCCATCTCCAAGGCGACGGCTGCCGCCAAGAAGGCGATGGTTCGCGTTCCGCTCAAGGAAGGTCGTACGCTGCATCATGACGGTCGCGGTCACTTCGGTGCCGGCCTCGTCACGCTGCGCTCGGCGCCTCCCGGCACCGGCATCATCGCGGGCGGCCCGATGCGCGCCGTGTTCGAGGCGCTCGGCGTCGCGGACGTGGTGACCAAGTCGGTCGGCACGTCGAACCCCTACAACATGATCCGCGCGACCTTCGAGTCGCTGACCGCACAGGTCAGCCCGAAGGCGGTTGCGCAGCGTCGCGGCAAGAAGATTGCGGACCTGCTCGGCCGTGGTGGCGCGGACAAGGACGTCGCAGAGGCCCAGGCCGAAGCGATCGCGGAGTAATATCGATGGCGACCATCAAGATCACGCAGACCGGTTCGCCGATCCGCCGCGAAGCCGACCAGCGCGCAACGCTGATCGGCCTCGGCCTCAACAAGATGCACAAGACGCGCGAGCTCGAGGATACCCCGGAAGTCCGGGGGATGATCCGCAAGGTCGCGCATATGGTGAAGATCGAGGCGTAAGGCTTGCAGCGTCTGTGAAAGCAGGCGCTGTGGCATCCGTCACGACAACAGGTATCTCTGGGCAGCCGCTTTTGCAGCTTGCCTAGTGACAAATGCGGGGAAGGGGGCTAACGGCCCCCTTCTTCTTTTTATCAGCGCGACAAAAGCGAAAGCGAGTGCAACTCATGAAACTCAATGAAATCCGCGACAATCAGGGCGCGCGTAAATCCAAGATGCGTGTCGGCCGTGGTATCGGTTCGGGCAAGGGCAAGACCGCAGGCCGCGGCCAGAAGGGCCAGAAGAGCCGTGAAGGCGTTTCGATCGCCGGCTTCGAAGGCGGCCAGATGCCGCTTCACATGCGTCTGCCTAAGCGCGGCTTCAACAACATTTTCGCCAAGGATTATGCCGAGGTAAACCTCGGTGCGATCCAGATGGCGATCGACGCGGGCAAGATCGAGGCTGGCGCTTCGATCGACCACGAAGCGCTCAAGGCCGCTGGCCTCGCACGCGGTGGCAAGGACGGCGTCCGTCTGCTCGGCAAGGGCGAGCTGACCACGGTCCTCAAGTTCACGGTTGCCGGCGCGTCGAAGGGCGCGATCGAAGCGGTCGAGAAGGCGGGCGGTTCGGTCGACGTGATCTACGTCATGCCGGCAAACGAGAAGGCCGCTGCCAAGAAGGGCGTGAAGTACAAGGAGCGCCAGGCGCACAAGGCGTCGTTCAAGGCGTAACTCGCTCGCGTTTTCCATCAACGCTTCCCTGGCGAAGGCCGGGGCCCAAGCGTGGTGATGGAGGTAATGGAGGGTGCGCCCGAACTTCAATCGGTCCGCTACTGGGCCCCGGCCTTCGCTGGGGAAGCGGTAGCGGACTGCAACGGCTAGGCAAGCGCGCCTCCATGACTATATGAAGCGGCGGGGCGGTAAAACGTTTCCCGCCGTTTTTGTTTCCGCCGATATCGATTCCAGGACGATCAACCGCATGGCATCCGCAGCCGATAAAATGGCCTCAAGCATCAGCCTGTCGAAGTTCGCGCAGGCGACCGACCTCAAGAAGCGGCTGTGGTTCACCATCGGCGCGCTGATCGTGTTCCGCCTGCTCAGCTACGTCCCGCTGCCGGGGATCGACCCGACCGCGCTTGCCGCGCTGGCGAGCCGCACCAATGGCGGCGTGCTCGATTTCTTCAACGCCTTCTCGGGCGGTTCGCTCAAGCGCGCCAGTCTGATCGCGCTGGGCGTTACTCCGTACATCACCGCCTCGATCGTGGTTCAGCTCGCGACCTCGTTGTCGCCGACGCTTGCCGCGATCAAGAAGGAAGGCGAGAGCGGGCGCAAGCGGCTGAACCAGTACACGCGCTTCGGGACCGTCGCGCTGACCGTCATCCAGGGCTATTTCCTCAGCCTCGGCTTCCAGAGCCAGGGCGTTGTGGTCGATCCCGGCATGCTGTTCATCATCGGCTCGGTCATCAGCCTGGTCGGCGGTACGATGTTCCTGATGTGGATCGGCGAGCAGATCACCAGCCGCGGCATCGGCAACGGCATGTCGCTGATCATCATGGCCGGCATTGTCGCGAACCTGCCGACGACGCTGTTCAATCTCGCGCAGACCGCGCGGACCGGGGGCGGGAACGTCACCGGCTTCACGCTGGTCGCGATCATCGTCGCGGTGGCGGGGCTTATCCTGTTCATCTGCTTCATGGAGCGCGCGCAGCGCCGCATTCTCATCCAGTACCCCAAGCGCCAGACCCAGCGCGGGATGCAGTCGGACCGCAGCCATCTGCCGCTCAAGATCAACACCGCGGGCGTCATCCCGCCGATCTTCGCATCGTCGTTGCTGCTGATGCCGCTGACGATCACGCAGTTCGCGGGCAAGAACGTGTCGGGCGATACGTGGTGGGGCTCGGTCGTGATCACGCTCAACCAGTATCTGCAGCATGGCAGCGTCGCCTACATGCTGCTGTACGGTGCGGGGATCATCTTCTTCTCGTTCTTCTACACCGCCGTCGTGTTCAACCCGGAAGAGACCGCAGACAATCTGAAGCGGCATGGCGGGTTCATCCCGGGCATCCGTCCGGGCAAGAACACCGAGACCTATTTCGATTATGTGCTGACGCGCATCACCGTGATCGGGGCGGGCTATCTCGCGATCATTTGCCTGCTGCCCGAGTATCTGGTTTCGGCGTTGTCGATCCCCTTCTACCTCGGCGGGACGAGCCTGCTGATCGTCGTCAACGTGACGATGGACACGGTGACGCAGATCCAGAGCCACTTGCTTGCGCACCAATATGGTGACCTGATCAAGAAGGCGAAGCTGAAGGGCGGACGTCTGCGCTAAGCGCGGCGACGGTAAACGGGAGAGTCGCGTGAATATCATTCTGTTGGGCCCCCCGGGCGCGGGCAAGGGCACCCAGGCGGCGCGCCTCGAAAGCGACCGCGGCATGGTGCAGCTCTCGACGGGCGACATGCTGCGCGCCGCGGTCAAGTCGGGAAGCCCGGTCGGGCTTCAGGCGAAGGCGGTGATGGAATCGGGGCAGCTCGTTTCGGACGAGATCGTCTCGGGCATCATCGGCGAGCGGCTCGACATGGGCGATACCGACAAGGGTGTGATCTTCGACGGCTATCCGCGCACCGCGGCGCAGGCTGAGCAGCTCGACGCGATCCTTGCCGCACGCGGGCGGACGCTCGACAAGGTGATCGAGCTGACGGTCGACGAGGATGCGCTGGTCGAGCGGATCGTCGGGCGGTTCACCTGCGGCAATTGTGGCGCTGGCTATCACGATCACTTCAAGCAGCCCAAGGTTGCCGGCACGTGCGACGTGTGCGGGCACCACGAGTTCAAGCGCCGTCCGGACGATAACGAAGACACCGTGCGCACGCGCATGGCGGAGTATCGTGCGAAGACCGAGCCGATCATCCCGATCTACGAAGCGCGCGGGCTGCTCGCGGGGGTCGATGGGATGGCGGACATGGACAGCGTGTCGAAGGCGATCGAGCGTATTCTCGACGCGATTTGAAGTGAGGCGGGCGGGGAGCGCGTTTGCTTTCGCCGCTTACGCTCGACGATTTAGGGCACCCCCCCGCACACCCGTCATCCTGAACTCGTTTCAGGATCCAGCCCTCCGCGAGTCCGGACCTTCCCCGTTGGGCGGTGGATGCTGAAACGAGTTCAGCATGACGGCAGAATAGGGGGCGCTGTTTCCCGCCGCATCCGACCGAAACTCAGAAACCTCAATGACATTTTCGTCACCTCAATGTCACCGGATCGCGCAGGCAATCCGGTGCAAACATCCCGGCATGGCCGATGCACGCGGCCGGAAATCATCACCGAGATCGGCACTCGCACTCCCGGGAGTGCCGTTGGCCGGCGGAAGGCTCGCTTTCCGTCGGCCTCATTTCATTCTAGGCATGAGGAAACCGCCCGGAATGCCGCCTGTGACCCGCAAGATCCTGATTGTTGAAGACGATAGCTCGACCGCCGCCTATCTGGCGAAGGGGCTGGCAGAGACGGGCTATGCGGTCGAGACCTGTGCCGACGGTCGGGACGGCCTGTTCCTCGCGAGCGAGGGGATCTTCGACCTGATCATCGCCGATCGCATGCTCCCGGGCCTCAACGGCCTTGCGATGCTGGGCGCGATCCGCGCGGCCGGAGTCAGCACGCCGACGCTGGTGCTGTCCGCGCTGGGGACGGTCGACGACCGGATCGACGGGCTCAACGCGGGCGCGGACGATTATCTCGTCAAACCCTTCTCCTTCGCCGAACTCACTGCGCGGATCGACGCGATCTTCCGGCGGGTCGATCGCGGCGCGACCGAGGGGCAACCGACGCGCCTGTCGGTCGGCGACCTCGAGATCGACCTGCTCGCGCGCACCGTCGCGCGGCAGGGCAAGCCGATCTCGCTCGGCGCACGCGAGTTCAACCTGCTCGAGTATCTCGCTCGGCATGCGGGGCAGGTGGTGACCCGGACGATGATGCTTGAGAAGATCTGGAATTACCATTTCGACCCAGGCTCTAACGTGGTCGACGTCCATATCGGCCGGTTGCGCCGCAAGCTGGAGGACGGATTCCCCGCACCGATCCTGCATACGGTGCGTGGCGCCGGGTATCGGCTGTCGGTCGAGCCTTGATCCGCCTGTCGGTCACGGCACGGATCGCTTTGCTGTCGATCCTGCTCGCGCTCGTCTCCAATCTCGTGCTCGTCGCCTTCGTGTGGAAGGTGGTCCGCGACGATGCGATCGACGAACTGCGCCGCGACACGATCGAGCAATCCGACGCCTTGATCGCGGTCTATCGCAGTGGCGGGCTTCCGGCACTCGGGCGCACGATCCGCGAAGCGCGGGCACCTGGCGACCTGTCCCGGATCGTCGCGGTGATCGCGCGCGATGGCCGGTTGATCGCGGGTGTCGGCCCCGAACTCGATGGCTTCGCCCGCTGGCCTAACCTCGGCTTCCGGATCCGCGCGATTGGCCCCCCCTGGTCTGAGCGCGAGGTCGGCTATGCGGTGCGCCAGATCGGCCCGTATCGCCTGGTCAGCGGCCGCGTTCTTGACGACTGGAACGCCGAGCAACGCGGGATCGAACGTGCGCTTGCCGCCGCCATGCTGCTGTCGCTCGCGCTCGGGGTCGGCGGGGGGCTGGTCGTCACGCGCTATGTCGGGCGCCGGCTCGATCGCGTCGCGGACGTGATCGAAGGCGTCGCTGCGGGCGATCTCTCGCGGCGGGTCGTCAACGCCGCGAGCGGGGACGCATTCGACCGGCTCGCGACACGGCTGAATGCAATGCTCGACAAGACCGAACGGCTGATGGGCGAACTGCGGATCGTCACCGACGGCCTCGCGCATGACCTGCGCTCGCCGCTCGCGCGGTTGCGCGCCAAGGCGGAGGCGGCGGTGCTCCAGGCCGATCCCGCGCAGCGCGAGGCGGCGATGGGGGGGCTGCTGATCGAGACCGATCTCGTGATGCGCATGCTGTCGACGATGATCGAGATTACGCGCGCCGAGAGCGTCTCGCGCGACCGGCTCGCGCGGATCGACCCGGCGACGCTGGTCGAGGAAATTGCCGATCTGTATGCGCCCGTGGTCGAGGACGCCGGAATGCGGTTCGAAGCGATCGTCGCGACCGGGCTTCCGCCCATCGTGCTTCACCGCGAGTTGATGACTCAGGCGATCGCCAATCTGATCGACAACGCGCTACGCCACGCCGCGGTCGGCGGTGAGATCGTTCTGCGCCTGGCGATGGCGGGGAATGCCGCGCGCTTCCAGGTCGAGGATCGCGGCCCCGGCATCGCGGAGGCGGATCGGGCAGAAGCGTTGCGTCGCTTCGGTCGGCTCGATCGCGCGCGCAGCCTGCCCGGGGCGGGGCTGGGGATGGCGCTGGTCGAGGCGGTCGCACGGTTGCATGAGGGACGGGTCGAACTGCAGGACAATGCGCCTGGGTTGATCGCCGCGATCGTGGTTCCCATCTCGCGCTAGGCAAACCGGTCACGCGTGCTTGACAGGCGGCGAGTCGATCTTTACCAGCTCGGCATTCCGAACCACCGGTCTCCGGCGGCGCTTGTTTGCGCTCGCCGGTGTGTTGCGTTTTTTGGCAAGGCACGGGGTTCGGTTGCGCAACGCGATGAGATGGGATGTGCAGCCATGCATGTCCCGTGGAGCAGGAGAAACAAGTTCATGGCACGTATCGCCGGGGTCAACATCCCGACCAACAAGCGCGTAGTAATCGCGCTCACCTACATCCACGGCATTGGAGACACCAAGGCCAAGGAAATCGTCACCAAGCTGGGCATTCCGATGACCGCGCGCGTGCAGGACCTGACCGACCAGGAAGTCCTCCACATTCGCGAGACCATCGACGCCGATTACACGGTCGAGGGTGATCTTCGTCGCACCGTTGCGATGAACATCAAGCGCCTGATGGATCTGGCCTGCTATCGCGGCCTGCGCCATCGCAAGGGCCTCCCCGTTCGCGGCCAGCGCACGCATACCAATGCGCGCACCCGCAAGGGCAAGGCAAAGCCGATCGCCGGTAAGAAGAAGTGAGCTTGAGCCGCGGGTGACCGCGGCTCGCTCCTGCAGTAGGGTTAGGACAAGACAATGGCACGTGAACCGCAACGCATTAAGCGGCGTGAGCGCAAGAACATCACCTCTGGTGTCGCACATGTGAACGCAAGCTTCAACAACACCATGATCACGATCACCGATGCCCAGGGCAACGCGATCTCGTGGTCGTCGGCCGGCGCAATGGGCTTCAAGGGCTCGCGCAAGTCGACCCCGTATGCGGCACAGGTCGCAGCGGAAGACGCGGGCAAGAAGGCAGCCGAGCACGGCGTTCGCACGCTCGAAGTCGAAGTGAAGGGCCCGGGTTCGGGCCGTGAGTCGGCGCTTCGCGCGCTGCAGGCGGTCGGTTTCCAGATCACCTCGATCCGTGACGTTACCTCGATCCCGCACAACGGCGTGCGTCCTTCGAAGCGTCGCCGCGTCTGATTTCGTCTCGGCCGTGCGCGGTTGATCGCGCTGCACGGTCCGATTCCCACTTGGTCGGCATCGCCCGTGCCGGCCCAAAATCAAGGGATAGCCTATGTCCGTCAATGCAAAGAACTGGCAGGAGCTCAAGAAGCCGTCCGGTCTCGAAAAGAAGCCCGGCGGAGACGGCAAGCGCAAGGCGACCTTCATCGCCGAGCCGCTGGAGCGGGGTTTCGGCCTGACGCTCGGCAACGCGCTGCGGCGCGTTTTGTTGTCTTCGCTGCAGGGCGCGGCGGTGACCTCGATCAAGATCGAGAACGTGCTGCACGAATTCTCGTCGCTGGCGGGTGTCCGCGAGGACGTGACCGACATCGTGCTCAACGTGAAGCAGATCGCTTTGCGCATGCAGGGTGAAGGCCCCAAGCGGCTCCAGCTGTCGGCAACGGGCCCGGGTCCGGTCAAGGCGGGTGACATCGCGGTTTCGGGCGACATCGAAGTGATGAACCCGCAGCTCGTGCTCTGCCATCTCGATGATGGCGCGACGCTGAACATGGAACTGACCGCAGACGTCGGCAAGGGCTATGTCCCCGCCGTGTCGAACCGTCCGGCCGATGCGCCGATCGGCCTGATCCCGGTCGATGCACTGTATTCGCCGGTCAAGCAGGTCAGCTACAAGGTCGAGAACACCCGCGTCGGGCAGGAGCTCGATTACGACAAGCTGACGCTGACGATCGAGACCGACGGTACGGTTTCGCCCGAGGAAGCCGTCGGTTACGCCGGTCGCATCCTGCAGGACCAGCTTGCGCTGTTCGTCGGCTTCGACGATTCGAGCGTGACGCGTCAGGCCCCGATCGGCCAGGCAGCGCCTGCCGCCGGTGGCACCGAGGTTTCGGGCGATACGCAGCAGATCAACCGCTACCTGCTCAAGAAGGTCGACGAGCTCGAGCTTTCGGTTCGCAGCGCCAACTGCCTCAAGAACGACAACATCATCTACATCGGCGATCTGGTCCAGAAGACCGAAGCCGAGATGCTGCGCACGCCGAACTTCGGCCGCAAGTCGCTCAACGAGATCAAGGAAGTGCTGTCGAGCATGGGTCTCCGCCTGGGCATGGAAATCCCCGGCTGGCCGCCCGAGAACATCGAAGAGATGGCGAAGAAGCTCGAGCAGGAAATCATGGGCTGAGCGGCACGGGATTAGCGACGCTAATCCCGAGACGGCGAAAGCCCGGCCGGCGGGCCCCAGGCCCGACCGACGACGCGGCTTTGCCGCGGCGTATCCGGCTATAGTTAGGGTTCCCGCTCCCGCGGGTACGACGGAACATCGGGTGGGCCACCGTCCCCACCGGCTCTGGGGTACCTCACACGGCCCCTTATCGAACGAAGGACATACCATGCGTCATCGCGTAGGCGGCCGTAAGCTTCAGCGGACCTCGGCCCACCGCATTGCCCTGTTCCGCAACATGAGCGCCGCGCTCATCAAGCACGAGCAGATCACCACGACCGTCGCCAAGGCGAAGGAACTGCGCCCGTACATCGAGAAGATGATCACGCTCGCGAAGAAGGGTGGCCTGTCCAACCGTCGTCTCGCACACGCGCGGTTGCTTGACGATGCGCAGCTGACCAAGCTGTTCGACGTTCTGGCCGAGCGTTATGCCGGTCGCAACGGCGGCTACACGCGCATCATCAAGGCGGGTATCCGCCTGTCGGACGCATCGCCGATGGCGGTGATCGAGTTCGTCGACCGCGACGTCAGCGCGAAGGGCCAGGATTCGGGCCCGGTGATGACCGGCGAAGAGTATGACGACGCGGCGTAAGCCGTCCGTCCCGCGGGATTGAGAAAGGAGCTGCACTCGTCCAGAGTGTGGCTCCTTTCTTCGTTTCTGGGGTTTGCATGCGTCCTTTTCCGATCCTCGCGGTTCTCCTCGCTTCCCCCGCCCTCGCGCAGACACAGGCTCCCCACATGCAATATCCCGAAACCCGACGCACCGCGCAGGTCGACGAACAGTTCGGCGTCAAGGTCGCCGATCCGTATCGCTGGCTCGAGAACGACGTCCGGACCGACCCTGAGGTCGCCAAGTGGGTGGTCGACCAGAATGCCGTCACCAACGCCTATCTCGCGACGCTGCCCGGGCGGGACATCTTTGCGGCGCGACTGAAGCAGTTGCTCGATTACGAGCGGTTCGGCGTGCCGGTGAAGAAAGGCGGGCGCTATTTCTACAGCCGCAACGCGGGCCTGCAAAACCAGGCGGTCCTGTACGTTCGCGACAGCGTCGGCGGCGAGGGGCGGGTGCTGATCGACCCTAACGGCTGGTCGAAGGACGGCGCGACCGCGCTCGCCGAATGGAGCGCGTCGGAGGACGGCAAGAAGCTGGCCTATGCCGTGCAGGACGGCGGGACCGACTGGCGCACCGTCAAAGTGCTCGACGTCGCGTCCGGCGCGGTGTCCGATACGGTCGAATGGGTCAAGTTCTCCGGCCTGTCGTGGGCGAAGGACGGCTCGGGCTTCTTTTACTCCCGGTTCGCCGCGCCGGCGGATGGGTCCAAGTTCCAGGCGCTCAACGAGAACCAGCAGGTCTTCTTTCACAAGCTCGGCACGCCGCAATCTACGGATGCCCTGATCTACGCGACCCCGGACCAACCGAAGCTCGGGCACACCGCGCAGGTGACGGATGACGGCAAGTGGCTCGTCATCACCACCCACGAAGGGACCGACAACCGCTATCAGATCACCGTGATCGACCTGGCCGCGCCCAAGCCTGCGCCCCGGACGATCGTCAAGGGGCTCGAGAACGAGTGGACGCTGGCGGGCAATGTCGGCGGCAATTTCTACTGGGTGACGAACAAGGGCGCGCCCCGTGGCCGGATCGTGGCGACCAATCTCTATGCGCGCTCGGCCGAAGTGCCCGAAACCGAGATCGTCGCGCAGGGCAAGGACGTGATCGACGGAGCGAATCTGGTCGGCGGGCGGCTGCTCGTGTCGTATCTGGCGGACGTGAAGAGCGAGGTCCGTCGGTTCACGCTCGACGGCAAGGCGGACGGCACGGTCACGCTGCCCGGAATCGGCGATGTGGGTGGCTTTGGCGGGGACGCGGACGATAGCGAGACCTTCTACGCGTTCACCAGCTTCGCCACCCCCACGACGATCTACCGCTATGATGTCAGCACCGGCAAGGCGACTCCCTGGGCCAGTCCCAAGGTGGCGTTCGATCCGGCGGGCTATCAGGTCGACCAGCGCTTCTACACGTCGAAGGACGGCACCCGCGTCCCGATGTTCGTCGTCCGGCGCAAGGACGTGACCGGCCCCGCGCCGACGCTGCTCTACGCTTATGGCGGGTTCAACATCTCGGTCACGCCGACCTTCTCCGCAACACGGCTCGCGTGGCTCGAGCAGGGCGGCGTGCTCGCGGTCGCCAACATCCGCGGGGGCGGGGAGTATGGCAAGGCGTGGCACGACGGCGGACGCCTCGCGCAAAAGCAGAACGTGTTCGACGATTTCATCGCGGCGGGCGAGTATCTGAAGGCGCAGAAGATCACCGGCAAGGACCAGCTCGTCATCCAGGGCGGGTCGAACGGCGGGTTGCTTGTGGGGGCGGTCACCAACCAGCGTCCCGACCTGTTCGCCGCGGCGGTCCCTGCAGTCGGCGTGATGGACATGCTGCGGTTCGACCGTTTCACCGCGGGGCGCTATTGGGTCGACGATTACGGCTATCCGTCCAAGGAGGCCGATTTCAAGACGCTCTACGCCTATTCGCCGTACCACAACATCCGTGCGGGCAAGCCGTATCCGGCGATCCTCGCGGAGACGGCGGACACCGATGACCGGGTCGTGCCGGGGCACACGTTCAAATATACCGCGATGCTCCAGTCGCTCGACCTCGGGCCGAAGCCGCGGCTGGTGCGGATCGAGACGCGCGCGGGTCATGGCTCGGGCAAGCCGACCGACAAGGTCATCGCCGAGACTGCGGACGCCTGGGCGTTTGCGGCGAAGTGGACCGGTCTGGCGGTCAAGCCGGTCCAGTAGCGCGTCCGTCAGTCGTTCTTGCCCCGACCGTCCGGTCGGGGAAGAATGACGCGGACACCGTCCAGCATCGCGATTCGGTCGGCCGACACCTTTGGCAGCTTTGCCTGCGGGAGGAGGACATACAGCCGATGCGGATCGAGATCGCCGCGATCGAACGCCTGTTCCTCTCGCTTCAACCGTGCCTTGGTCACTACATTGCTGCGGGAGGCATAGACCAGCCGGATCGGGCGCCCCGCATCGACCGCGCGCCATGCGAGCTCCTGAAACAGATCGAGCTGTTCCACCGCATTGGGCGGCATGATGGTCACGTCGTGCGCTGCCGAAATCGCCATTGCCCAGCGTGGATCGCGGGTACGGATCCATTTGGACGGGTCTCGCGCACCGCTGGCCGTCTCCCGCGTGAAATGGGCCAGGCCGCCAAGGTCGAGGACCTGGACCGCGAGCGCGACCGTGAGCAGCAACTGTCCCCTTGCGGGTGGCAGGCGGTAGGCCGCCGTGATCGCGGCGAACACGAGTCCATAGGCGACCGGCCAGAACAGCCGCGCCGATGCCCGGATCGGGTCGAGCGCCGCAACCATCGTGGCGGACAGCGGAATGTGCACCAGCGTCACACCGGCATAATCCATGCGATGCGTGATGGCCAACATCGTCAAGACGGTCCCCGCCGGAATCAGCCAGCAGAGCCGCCGGTGTAGCGAGCCGGTCGTGGCGATGGTCTCGCGCCCGGTCGCAAGACTGAACGGCATTGCTGCGATGAGCAGTAACAAACCTGCGCCGAGATACTGAAATGCCTCCATCTGGCGATCCGGCGCTTGTGCGTAGGCGGGCAGGAAGCGCGCCAGGCCGCCAATCGCCGGGTTCCAGGGCGCATCGATGGGCATGCCGAACTGTCCGAACGAATGCGTGGGGACGAGACCGCCGCGATCGACGAGGAGGAAGACGCAGGTCGCTGCGGCGATTGCGACGCCAGCCGCGCCGAGCAGGAGGTTGCGCCGGCCAGCCCGGCCTTTTTCCAGGCCTATCCACCGTTCGAGCATGGCGCTGCCCCAGATGGCGGCAACCATCAGCAGCAGGTAGCTGTGAACCAGCGCGGCGCACACGACCACGGCCAACCACCAGCGCCCGTCGGCCGCGCGGCGCGGATCGATGAAGATCCACAAGGCCCACAACAGCAACCAATGCGCGCAAAGGTTCACGTGAACCTGCCGGAGAAAAAGCGATGGCAGCAAGGTCAGCAAGATCACCCCGATCCACAGCATGAGCCGGCTGGGCGCATAGGGGCTCAGCAGCGCCCTCGCCAAGCTGAGCTGCAGGATCAGGCAGGCCAGCAGCCACGGCCCGACGACTTGCAGGTCTCCGCCCGCAAGTCGCGCCAGTGGCGCCACGAGCAGCGCGAGCAGGGGATTGCTGTCGGTGAACAGCAGCGTCACGCCGTCCGGCGCGTTGAGCAAATAGGTCCGGAAAAGAGTGGCATGAGGGTCGTTGAGCCAGGCGTGCAGCCCCAGCGCATTCTCGCCGCTGTCGCTCCCGCGGAGCAGCCAGCCGATGTTCCGTGGTGCCAGCATCGCGACGTCGAAGAAGGCGACGAACAGAAGGAGCGAAAGAAGGACGATCACGGCCAGATCGACCGGCGAACGGAGAAGGCTACGCATCAGCCCTGTCTGGCAGCGCGCCCTCTATAACGGGTTAACCCGACGTTTGGCTCTTGCGGGCGTTGCGCCCGCCAATTCGTCCCCGCCCTCTGGCATCGCGGCGCACTTCTGCTATCTGGCCGCATGACCCATCCCAGCGACTCCATCCTCATCGTCGATTTCGGCAGCCAGGTTACGCAGCTGATCGCACGCCGCGTGCGCGAAGCGGGGGTCTATAGCGAGATCGCCCCGTTCACGACCGCCGCCGATGCGTTCGCGCGGATGCAGCCCAAGGGCGTGATCCTGTCGGGCAGCCCCGCCTCGGTGCTCGACGAGAACAGCCCGCGCATTCCTCAGTCTATTCTGGACAGCGGCGTGCCGATTCTGGGAATCTGCTACGGGCAGCAGGTGCTGATGCACCAGCTCGGCGGAACGGTGACGCTCGGCGACAGCGGCGAATTCGGCCATGCGGTGATCGAGATCGGCGATGCCTGCGCGTTGTTCGACGGCGTGTGGACGCCGGGCGAAGCGCATCAGGTGTGGATGAGCCATGGCGACAAAGTCACCGCGCTCGCCCCCGGTTTCCGCCCCGTCGCGGCGAGCCCGGGCGCGCCGTTCGCAGTGATCGCGGACGACGACCGGCATTATTACGCGATGCAGTTCCACCCCGAGGTGGTCCACACGCCGGATGGCGCCAAGCTGATCGCAACCTTCGCGCGGCACGTCTGCGGGCTGACCGGCGACTGGACGATGGCGGAGTTCCGCGCGACCAAGATCGCCGAGATCCGCTCGCAGGTCGGCAGTGGCAAGGTCATCTGCGGGCTGTCCGGCGGGGTTGATTCGGCGGTCGCGGCAGTGCTGATCCACGAGGCGATCGGCGAGCAGCTGACCTGCGTGTTCGTCGACCACGGTCTGATGCGCAGCGGCGAGGCGGATCAGGTCGTCACGCTGTTCCGCAACCACTATAACATCCCGCTGGTCCATGTGGACGCCGAGGAAACGTTCATGGCCGGGCTCGCGGGCGTCACCGACCCCGAGGCGAAGCGCAAGTTCATCGGCGGCGCGTTCATCGACATCTTCGAGGCGGAAGCCAGGAAGATCGGCGGCGCGGACTTCCTTGCGCAGGGGACGCTCTACCCAGATGTGATCGAGAGCGTCAGCTTCACCGGCGGGCCGTCGGTGACGATCAAGAGCCACCACAATGTCGGCGGCCTCCCCGCGCGGATGAAGATGCAGCTGGTCGAGCCGCTGCGCGAACTGTTCAAGGATGAAGTCCGCGCGCTGGGCCGCGAGCTTGGCCTGCCCGAGATTTTCGTCGGGCGGCATCCGTTCCCGGGGCCGGGTCTCGCGATCCGCATCCCGGGCGAAGTGACCAAGGAACGCTGCGATATCCTGCGCAAGGCGGACTCGGTCTATCTCGAGGAAATCCGCCGCGCTGGGCTGTACGACGCGATCTGGCAGGCGTTCGCGGTGCTGCTGCCGGTACGCAGCGTCGGCGTGATGGGCGACGGGCGGACGTATGACAACGTGCTGGCACTGCGCGCGGTGACCTCGACCGACGGGATGACCGCGCAGGCGTTCCAGTTCCCGGGCGATTTCCTCCCGCGCGTCGCGACGCGGATCGTCAACGAAGTGCGCGGCGTCAACCGCGTGACCTACGACTATACGAGCAAGCCGCCCGGCACGATCGAGTGGGAATGACGTTTGCTTGGCCAAGGGGTGATCGAGCTGCCCCATGGCGCGGCAGACCTACCTGATTCCGCCGACACGCCGACGGGAAACCAACAAGCGCTAATTGAGGGCACGACGGACGTCTGGTTTGGGCGCGGTGGTATCAGGGTAGGGGCAGGGATACAGACGCGGCGCCATGCCGCAGACCGCACGCACGATGGCGGATGTTCAGGATCGATCGGTGTGATGTCGTCATCCGCCAGGCTAATCAGTTGGCGGTCTCGTTGACGGTAAAGGCTTGATCCAGCCACGGCCGTCAGCAAGATCCACAGTGATTTCCCAGTGCCGAAGCACCTCTCGGCCAAGGTTGCCGTCGAGGATGAGGTCCTTGACCATCACCGGGCCCGAAATGTGCAGCCCCTGCGCCGGGGTGACATCCCAGCGCTGAACCGCCGTGTCGGACGGGTTCAAACCGAACAGGCCGGCAATCGTGCGATCGACCATCGACGCGCCGTAGTTGCCGGTGTCGAGTTCCATCCATGCGGTTCCCGAGGATGTCGGAACCCCGAGATCCACGGTGAGCGCCGCACCCTCCGCCACGCGCACGAGCCGGATCGGCACCTCCACCGCGGTCTTGCGGATTGCGGCGAGACTGGCTGCGTCCTCGAGGACCAGCCGGTGATGCGCGACGTCCAGCGTCACCGTCTGCCCCACGAAGGCATCGAGGCCGATCGCCCCGCTGAGTCCGGCCGAGGCCGGCCCCATGAACCTGGCCAGATCGAAGACCGACAGTTGCGGCACGGTCGTTTGATACGCGTCGATCTTTACCGTGCTGCTGTTGCAGCGGGGGACGTCGACGCGCTCGCCGATCGCGCGAAAGCCGGTCACCTTCCCCCAGGGTTTGCATCCGATCGCAGCGGCCACCGCGGGTGTCACGCCGGAGGTCCCGATACCGCTGTCGAACAGATAGGTACCGGCCCGGCCGCCGACCGTAGCCTGCACCGTCTCGATGCCAGCGGAATTCGCACACAGCGGCACGATATCGCGGGCCACAGTCGTAGACGGGGACAAAGACATCGCGACGCCGCACAAGACCAGGCATGCAGAGCGGAACTTCATGGGAGTGCACCTGACCGTGTTCCATCACATGGAGGCGATCTTGCACTCACAACCGGGGGGGCAAAAGCGCTAAGTCTGTCATGCGGTGCCAAAGTCTGTTCCTGAGCCCCGTCTGACCTTCCCGCCCGCGCGGGCGGAGCTGGATAGGGCGCGCGAAACGCTCGTCGATGACGCAGAGGGAACGGCAGATTTGATCCGTCTTTCGCGACGAACTGACCGGCGACCACGCGGACATACCCTAAATGTCTGCCTTTCGCCGGATGCCGTCCTGAAACCTGTAACCTGGGGTCGGACCAATCCGAATGGACGATATGGCGCGGATCAGCCGTCCCGCCCTTGCCGTGTTCAGGAAGCAGGATGGATCGATGAAAGAGGGGCTTCCAAGCGACGAGGTCACTGGCCGCACGTCGCCGCCGCGCAGGGCGGTGCTACAGGCCGGGTTAGGTCTGGGTGCCCTCGGCTATGCGTCGGGCAAGGCAGCCGCGCACCTGTCGATCGCAGGTTCCATCGGGGTCGATTTGCCACCCGCCACGGAGGCTGTGCGAGCTTTCCGTGTCGCCATCGCGTCGGCCGCGATCGAGGATCTCAGGCGACGGCTCGCAATGACACGCTGGCCCGAACGGGAAACCGTCGCCGACGGGTCGCAAGGCGTCCAGCTGGAACGCGCTCAAGCTCTCGTCGACTATTGGCGAGATGGGTACGACATGGGGCGGCTTGAGCGCCGGCTCAACGCGTTTCCACAATTTCGCACGGCGCTCGACGGTCTAGGAATTCACTTTCTGCATGTGCGTTCCAAGCACGCAAATGCCTTGCCGATCCTCCTCACGCACGGGTGGCCGGGGTCGGTCGTCGAGTTTCTCGACGTGATCGGTCCGCTAACCGATCCGGAGGCGCACGGTGGGCGCGCCGAGGATGCGTTCCACGTCGTCATTCCCTCGCTGCCGGGCTACGGCTTTTCGGACAAGCCGGAACGGACGGGGTGGGACGTGCCGAGGATCGCCACCGCCTGGAGCACGCTGATGAAGCGGCTCGGTTATCACCGCTGGGTCGCTCAGGGCGGAGACTGGGGCGCGCATGTCACCACATGGCTCGGCGTGCAGAAGCCGGAAGGGCTGGCGGCGATTCACCTCAACCTGCCGACCCTTTCGCCGCCGCCGCTCGAAGGCGCGCCGGGCGACGAGGAAAAGGCCGCCATCGCAGAGCTCAAGGCGTTCTTCCGCACGATGACCGGCTATGGGAGCATCCAGGAAACCCGACCGCAAACGCTCGGCTACGGCCTCGTCGATTCCCCGGTGGGGCAAGCCATGTGGATCTACGAGAAGTTCACGGACTGGACGGATAGCAACCGGAACCCGGAATCGGTCATCTCGCGCGATGCGATGCTCGACGACATCATGTTGTACTGGGTCACGGCGACTGCCGCCTCATCGGCCCGGCTCTATGCTGAAGACGCGGGGGAACAGACGTCGCGACACGTGGTGGAGATCCCAGTCGGCGTCAGTATCTTCCCGGGAGAAATCTACCGACCGCCACGGATCTGGGGCGAACGGACCTATTCCAAGCTGTTCTACTGGAACCGGGTGTCGAAAGGCGGGCATTTCGCCGCGTTCGAACAACCTGCGCTGTTCACCGCGGAACTGCGAGCGTGTTTTGCCCGCATCCGGACCTAGCGGGCACGCCTGCGCAGGACGCTCGATGCAACGGGCCGGCCGCGTGCCCATGCAGCTGAAACAGCTACGGCACCCTCATTGCATCGACCAAGCCGTCGTTTACAGCGGACTGGCCGGGTCCCACCCAGGCGCATCGGATCCTGCGAGGCAGGACTCCCGCATCGCATCGATAAAGGCCCGAACCCGCGCCGGCACGTGCGAGCGGCTCGGGAAGACGGCCCATATCCCCACCTCCCGCGGCTCGACGTCGGTGAGGTAGATGCGCTGCAACTCTCCGCGTTCGATCTGCTTATGGACGTCCCAGTACGTCAGCATCGCGATGCCCACGCCGGCGATGCAGGCTGCGCGCACCGCGTCGACGGTATTGGCTGACAAAGGGCCCCTTATCCGAACGCGGTGTGCCTCACCGCCCCTTGTGAACGGCCATGTCTCCATCGCGTGAAGCCGGATACAGGCGTGATCCATCAGCTCTTCCGCCGTAGCGGGTTTCCCCAGGCGCGCGACGTAGCCCGGCGATGCGATGAGCGTGAAGGGGTTGTCGGCCACCCTCGTCGCGATCATGCCCGATGGCTTCATCTCCGCCACGCGCACCGCCACATCCAGACCTGCCGTGGCGATGTCGACGACCCCGTCGCTCAAGGTCAGATCGACGCGTAGCGCGGGATTGTCGGCAATCAACCGCGCCGCGACAGGGACGACGACGGTGTGCCCGATGACGTTGGGTGCCGTGATCTTCAACACACCTGACAGGCCGGCACCGCCTGACCGGCCGGAGCTGCCGGACGAAACCGAAGCCATCGCCGAATCCCGGGCTTCCAGGAGGGTGACGGCATGCGGTAGAAACGCCTCTCCCTCTTGAGTCAGGGAAAGGGCCCGCGTCGTGCGGTGGAACAGACGCGCGTTCAGCTCGGCCTCGAGGCCTGCCAATCTGCGACTGACCAGCATCGGCGACGTGCCCGTCTGGCGCGCCGCAGCCGACAGGCTGCCGACGGATGCTATCGCGCGAAACAGGGCAACATCTTCAAGATCCATAATATAACGATGATCGATATAGTGCTTATCGTCAAACTCATCTTCTGCCACCCCGTCGACCAGACTAGATCCAGCGACGACGATCGGATCGCTCTTCGCTTTTAAGGGGAAGGTGTCCGACGTATTCATGCAGAGGTATGACCGATGGACACTGATACTACAGCCCTTTTTGCGCCGAGCATCATAAACGGCCATACCGCGAAGAACCGCTTGTCGGTCGCGCCGATGACGCGCATCTCGGCGACCGAGGACGGTCGGGCGACCGAACGGATGACCCGCTATTACGAGCGTTTCGCCCGGGGCGGCTTCGGGACGGTCATCACCGAAGGCATCTATACCGATCAGGCCTTCGCGCAGGGCTACGTCCACCAGCCGGGCATGACCGATGAGGTCCAGGCAAACTCCTGGAAGCCGGTCGTCAGCGCCCTCAAGGCCCATGGTACGCTCGCCATCGCGCAGTTGATGCATGCCGGCGCGATCAGCCAGGGCAATCGGTTTCGCGACGGCACCGTCGGGCCGTCCTCCATCCAGCCGAAGGGAGAACAGATGGCGTTCTACCACGGCAAGGACCGCTACGGTTTGCCGAGCGCGATGACGGAGGCGCAGATCGCAGACGCGATCAGCGGTTTTGCCGAGTCAGCG
This sequence comes from Sphingomonas sp. PAMC 26617, assembly GCF_000242835.1. Lineage (NCBI taxonomy): Bacteria > Pseudomonadati > Pseudomonadota > Alphaproteobacteria > Sphingomonadales > Sphingomonadaceae > Sphingomonas > Sphingomonas sp. PAMC 26617. The sequence continues at coordinate 4,068,568 of NZ_JH594425.1, read as the reverse complement.
GGGCGTGCGACCCAAATCGCCGGGTTCGACGCGATCGAGATCCATGGCGCCAATGGATATCTCCTCGACCAGTTTCTGACCGATTACGCCAACACCAGAACCGATCACTGGGGCGGCACTACGGAGAACCGCGTGCGGCTGATCGTCGAGACGCTGAAGGCGGTGCGTGCGCGGGTGGGGGCAAGGGTTCCGGTCGGCGTCCGGCTGTCGCAAGGCAAGGTGAACGACTATCACCACAAGTGGGCGGCCGCAGAGCGCGATGCCGAGATCATCTTCGGCAGCCTGGCGGACGCGGGCGTCGATTTCATCCATGTCACCGAGTTCGAGGCCTGGCGTCCCGCGTTCGTCGCGGACGGTCCTTCCCTGATGCGTCTCGCCAAACAGCATGCACCCAGGGCGGCGATCCTCGCCAACGGCAGTCTGCACGACATTGCGCGCGCGACGGCTGCGCTGGACGACGGTGCCGATATCGTCACCATCGGTCGGGGCGCGCTGGCGAACCCCGATTTGCCAAGGCGCCTGGCCGATCGCGCTGCCCTCGACACGTTCGATCCGGCGATCCTCGGACCGATCGCCGACGTCAAGGAAACCGAGCTCGCGATGTAAAGCGATGTTGGTGCGGCAGGCGACTGCACGCATTCCAGCGTAAGGAAGTAAGAGATGTCTGGGTTTGCAGTACTGGTCGAGATGACGGCCAAACCTGGAAAAGAAGCCGAGATCGAGGCGTTTCTCGCGAGAGAAGCACTGTTGGTGAAGGACCGGCCCGGAACCCTGACGTGGCATGCCGCGAGGGTTGAAGGGGAAACGGGGGCCTATCGGGTGTTCGACACGTTCGTCGACGAAGCTGCCCGCGAAGCCCGGTTACGTGGAGATCCCGCACCGAGCAACGTCTTCACCGCCCCGCACGAGCGGTCGGCGGTGGAGGCGTTCGCGGTCGGGGTCATCAACGCTCTGCTGAAGCCGGTTACCCTTGATCGGCTGCGCCACGCGCTCGAGCGGGTACACGGCCGTCAGGGCGCGCCGTTGCTCGCGAAGACCACGTCTCGATCCGAGTTCTGGGTACGGGACGGCGGCGACACTGTTCGCATCGACGTCGATCGGATCGACTACGTCTCGGCGGAAGGCGATTATATGCGACTCCATCTGGGGAGTTGCTCGTATCTGCTCCATTCCACGCTTTCCCAGCTCGAACGCGACCTGGACGCCGCAGCTTTCCTCCGCGTTCACCGTTCGGCCCTTGTGGCAAAGCGAAGCATCGTGGCGATCGGCCGCAGTCGCTCCGGAAGGTGGGTCGTTCGCCTGCGCTCCGGAGGCGAGGTCTGCATCGGCCAGAGCTACATGGCCCGCGTCCGAGCATTCGTGAAGGCTGACGCTGCGGCGCAGCGAAGCGCGCCTTCGGCCGGGTCGGGTTCACCGAAAAGATCGAGGGGTTCGGCGAAAAGCGATCGTCCGCACGTCACCGCTCCTTCAAGCGTCCAGCGCCCGATGACCCCATCCGAGGACGGACGTAAATGAACATTGTCGTGATCTTCTGGCTGCAGCTTGTCGCCAGCCTCTTCGTCGCGGGCGTAGTGGCGGTCTGGTATGTCGCGCCCCGCCTGATGAAGATGCCGATAGGGTCCGCGCTTACTCTGCTCCTGTTCGTGCATGTGCCTCGGTACGTCGGAATGACTTTACTGGTTCCGACCATGGTCGATCCCAAAGTTCCTGCTCAGTTTCTCTTCAACGCTGCTTATGGCGATCTGGTGGAAGCCGTGCTGGCATTCGCCTGTATCATGGTCCTGCGCGTGAATGGACAATTCGCGATCCCCCTTGTTTGGATTGCCAATATCTGGGGGTTCCTGGATCTTCTGAACGGAGTCCGCGGTGTTGTGGTGCTCGACATCCCGCGGTTCGACATCGCCACGTTCTGGTACGTCTACACCTTTTACGCCCCGCTCGTCGGCGTTTCACATGTCATGATCTTCTGGGCGTTGACGAAGGCCAAGTCATGGCCAGCGTAATCTCAGGTCTCTGAGCAATATTCGAAAACAGAAAGGGGGATTCGATGCGAGGCGACATGGTTCCGGGGGCTTCCTTCCCCGACTACGAACTCTCCGATCACAGCGCGAAGCGGAGAAAACTTTCGGTCTTGCAGGGCGGGGATCCGATGGTGCTCGTGCTCAGTCGCGGGGGCTACTGCCCGAAGGACCGCCGGCAGCACCAGCGGCTTCTCGAACTGCACGCCGAGATGGAGGTCGGCTATTGTCGGCTCGTCACCATCAGCACCGACAGCATCACCGAGACAAACGAATATCGCAGCGGTGTGGGCGCGCATTGGCCCTTCCTCTCGGATAGCCGGCGGATCGTTCAAAAGGATCTCGATATCGCCGAATATACCGATCCGGTGCACGATCCCATGATCCCGCACGTCCTCGTCCTCGAGCCCGGTCTGATTATCCACAGTGTCTACAACGGCTACTGGTATTTCGGCCGCCCGAGCATGGACGAGCTCCGCCAGGACCTGCGGGCCGTGAGCCGGAAATGCCGCTCCGATTGGGACATCACGAGGCCGGAACTCAAAGCCGCGTGGCAGCAGAACCGCAAGGACGCCTTTTATCCCTACGGCAAGAGCTATGCCCAGAGCATCGGCGACCAAGACAAGGAGGACCCGAGATGAGCACCCTACGTTTCAACGAAGATCACGAATGGGTCCGGCTGGACGGCGACGAGGCGGTCGTCGGCATCACCGATTACGGCCAGGCGCAACTCGGTGAGGTGGTCCATGTCGATCTCCCGGACGTCGGCGCCCGGATCGACAAGGGGCAGGAGGTCGCCGCCGTGGAATCGGTAAAGGTCTCGAACGGTCTCGACGCGCCCATCTCGGGCGAGGTTACGGCGATCAATGTCGGCGTCACCGATGACCCGACCCTGGTCAATGCCGATCCGATGGGCGCAGGCTGGTTTTACACAGTCCGCGTGGCCGATCGCAAAGAGATCGATGCCCTCATGGATGAGGCGGCGTACACGTCGTTCGTCGAAGAACTTACAGCGTAGAAACGCGCGCGGACATGCGCGCGAAGGCCGAGCCCAGCCGCGCTATCCGTATGTACGCCAAGGAACTGAGCTGGCGATGTGCAGCCAGCTTAGTACTGCGCACGCGACCGCGTGTGCAGGTCAACAAAGGGAATGAAGCAATGGCT
>NZ_JH594425.1:3766793-4064451 GCF_000242835.1 Sphingomonas sp. PAMC 26617 | reverse complement strand
AAGGTCGCATTACTGATCGAGATGAACGCCAAGCCCGGCAAAGAGGCGGAAGTCGAGGCATTCCTCGCAAAGGAAGCTTCGTTGGTCGCGGGCGAGCCTGGAACCCTCACGTGGCACGCGGCGAAGATCGAAGGCGAAACGGGCGTCTATCGGGTTTTCGACACGTTCGTCGACGAAGCAGCCCGCGACGCCCATCTGAACGGCCCGGCAGGGCAGGAATTCTTCGACAAGGCGGGCGAGTTGTTCTCCGAGTCCAAGATGAGCCGCCTCCAGGTAGTCGCGCACAAGTGATGCCCGACGGCGGCGCATGATTGCGCGGTTCTGAACGAACTTGGGCGGCTGGGCGCAACGAACACCCCAGCCGCCCATCTTCGGGCGCAAGACGCCGCGGAAGGCCGCCAGCGGGAACCCGCTCGACCAAACCTTCGACTGTGCCTGCGCCTAGGGGGGCGTCATGGCTGGCGGCATGGCCGGTCGAAGGTAAACTGGTTTGGACGTTAGGGGCGATCGACGTCTTTCCCAATCCCCTGCTGCCCCCGGCGCGGGGGGCTGGCGGACAGTCGTCGGGCAAGCCTCTTCTCAACGGCACTCGGTGCTACGTCTTCGAAAAGATCTCCTCGAACCAGCTGACGAACGCGCGCGCCTTCGCCGTCGGCAGTCGCCCGGACGGAAACAGGGCCCATAAGTCGGCATGAGGGAGCTTCCAGTCGGTCAGCACCGGGACCACGCGCCCGTCGTCGAGCTCCGGCTGCATCACCCACCGCGAGCTGATCGCGAGGCCGAGGCCGGCAATGACCGCCTCCCGCACGCCTTCGGCCGCACTGAACGACAGCCGCGTGGGGACGCACACGGATGTATTCCCGCTCTCTCGACGGAAGCGCCATTCCTCCGCGATCAGGCCTTGGGTGTAGACCAGCGCGGTATGCTCGAGCAGGTCCCCCGGTGTGGACGGAGTGCCCATCCGCGCGAGATACGCAGGGCTCGCAACGACCAGACGCTCGCACGTGGCAAGCTTTCGCGCGGTCAGGCTCGAATCCGACAGCTCTCCCCCACGCAGCGCGACGTCTACGTTCTCGCCCATCAAATCGACGAAGCGATCGTCCAGGACGAAATCGACCCGAAGATTGGGATGCGCGTCCAGGAAACCGCCGATCCTTGGAATGACATGCAGGCGCGCGAAGGTGACGGGCGCGCTGACGCGCAGCCGACCGTCGAGCCCTTTGCCCAGGCCGCGCGCGGCGGTCTCGGCCTCGTCGGCTTCCGCGAGGGTGCGGCGTGCCCGCTCGTAGAAGGCCAGGCCCGCCTCGGTCGGGTGGAGCTGTCGTGTCGAGCGGATGAGCAGCCGCACCTGGAGGTGCTCCTCCAACGCCGCGATCAATTTCGACACATTGGGCTGGCCTATTTGCAAGTCGCGCGCGGCGGCCGAAAAAGAACCGGACTCCACGACGCGAACGAATACTTCCATCGCATGCAATCGATCCATCGAACACGTCGCCTATTCTGAATTTGAATAAGTCATATTGCTCGGGCGGTTCTACTGCAATGCCGCATAATAGAGCATTTGGGCGTCACGGCAGCGATGGTGCTGAGCCGCCAAGGAGAAGCTCGATGAATTTCCAGGAAACTTTCGCTCATATCTTGCAGTCCGATTTGCCGCTGCAAGGCAAGCTCGATGCCTTCAAGGTCGAATTCGATACGCGACTTGCCCCCCCGGCGGCGGTCGAAGCGCTGCATCGCTCGGTCGACGAACTGATCGCTTCGGGCGCACCGGCCCGCGCCCTTAAGGTCGGCGACATCGCACCGGCGTTCACGCTCCCCGATCCTGACGGCAACCCGGTCTCGTCCGCAGCGCTGCTCGCCAAAGGGCCACTCGTCGCCACCTTCTATCGCGGCGTTTGGTGTCCCTATTGCAACTACGAGCTGACCGCGCTCGAAGCCGCCCGTTCGGAGATCGAGGCACGTGGCGCGAGTTTGGTTGCGGTCTCCCAGCAATTGGCGCCCAACAGCCGCAAGTCGCAGCGCCAGAACGGCCTTGGCTTCCCGATCCTGGGCGACCATGGCGGCGACGTCGCCGCGCAGTTCAACCTGCGCTGGACGCTGCCGGAGTATCTGCGGGTGGCCCACCGGATGCTCGGCGCCGACCTGCCGCAGTTCAACGGCGAGGATAGCTGGACGCTGCCGATGAGCGCCCGCTACGTCATCGCGCAGGACGGAACGATCGTCTACGCCGAAGTGAATGGCGACTACACCCGCCGCCCCGAGCCGTCGCTGATGTTCCCGGTCCTGGACCAGCTCGCGCGGCAGCACGCCGCCTGACGTCTTACCCCTGTCGCTCAACCCTACCTCCGGCGCGTCGAAGCGCTTGAGGTAGGGGCGGACGACGGACGGTCTCTTTTGCGGACCACACTGCCGGACCCCCGACCGATACGGCGAAAATCGGATCCGTACGCAGGCGGCAAGCAAACTCTCTGAACCGCGTAAATCGATATTTACGTCACGGAACTGAGCTGGCGATGTGCAGCCAGCCTAGTACTGCGCGCGCGATTGCGCGCGCATGTCAACAAAAGGAACAATGACATGGCTAAGTTCGCATTCCTGATCGAGATGAAGGCCAAGCCTGGCAAGGAAGCAGAAGTCGAGGCGTTTCTCGCAAGTGAAGCGTTGCTGGTGAAGGACGAGCCGGGTAACCTGACGTGGCACGGCTCCAAGGTCGAAGGTGAGACCGGTCTGTATCGGGTATTCGACTCGTTCGTCGACGAAGCTGCCGGCGAAGCGCATATGGCCGGCCCGGCAGGACAGGAGTTTGTCCAGCGCGCAGACGATCTGTTCGTCGAGACCAAGGTCCTTCGTCTGCACGTGGTCGCATTCAAGTAAGACCGCACATTGGCGTTTGAATGCCAATACTGATGCGAAGGTGGGCGGCTCGGCGCAGAGAAGGTGCCGGCCGCCCGTTTTCAACCGAACCTTCCCGAAAGGACAGCCAGTGCATACCGGATCCGCTAAACCAACGATCGTGCTCGTGCACGGTGCCGTCGAAGACTCGTCGCTTTGGACTCATGGCGTGATCCAGGGGCTCACGCGCGAGGGATATCCGTTCAAGGTCTTCTCGAATCCGCTCCGGGGCGTGGCGCACGACACCGCCTACCTGCGCAGCCTGCTGGACACGATCGAGGGGCCCGTGATCCTCGTTTCCCACGCCTATGGCGGGGCGGTCATCGGTCAGGCGGGGGACGACCCCAAGGTCAAGGGGCTGATCTACGCGGGCTCGCCCATGCCCGGGGCGGGGGAGTCGACCAATGATTGTCTCGAACGGTTTCCCGGCGGCGACTTCGGCACTTCGGTCGATCTGGTCCCATACACCTTGCCCGATGGAACCAGCGGCACCAATCTCGTCGTCAAGCCCGAGAAATACGCTTATCTCCTCGCTGCCGACGTGCCTGAGGACAAACTCGCGCTGATGATCGCCATCCAGCGCCCGATTTCCCTTGCAGCGCTCAACGAGAAGCTGACGTCCGCTGCCTGGACGACCAAGCCGAGCTGGCAGATCCGCCCGCTGCTGGATCCCGTCATCCCCCAGGCAGAGTTTCAGTTCGAGGCCGAGCGTGCCGGCTCCCAGGTCATCGAACTGAACTCCTCGCACGCCATTCCCATCACGTTCCCCGAGGTCGTCATCGACGTGATCGGGCAGGCAGCGCGCGCAATCGCGTCCTGACGGCGGCGGCGCGTCGGCCACGGGGTCACTCCGGCGAGACGCATTCTTGACTTGGCACCGAACAGACAAAGGGACGGACATGAACAGTACATTTGAGCTCTACGGTGCACCGACCGGCAATTGCCTCAGAGCCGCGATTGCGCTCGAGGAAGCCGATCTTCCCTACACGCCCAAGCTCGTGGACCTCGCGAGTTTCGAGCATCAGGGCGCCGACCATCTCGCCTTGAACCCGCTGGGAAAGGTCCCGGTCCTCGTCGAGCGGGAAGACGGCCGGGAACCGTTCGTTCTGACGCAATCGACCGCGATCATGCTCTACGCAGCGGGCAAGGGAGCGGGGCGGTTGCTGCCCGATTACGAGCCTCACCGGGCGATCGTCCTCGAGCGCTTGTTCTTCTTTGTGACCGACGTCATCGCTGTCAATCACGCGGCCTTCTCGCTGCGCGATTCAAACGCCCAGGAGGCGCAGAAAATCCTGATGGATCGCATGCTGGCCACGCTCGAGACGGCGGAGAGGTATGTCGCGCGGGACGAATTCATCGCCGGGGCAGCGTTCAGCCTTGCCGACATCGCGGCCTATACGATCACCAGATCGGTGATGTCGGACCTTCCGTGGTCGAAGCTCCCCAATCTGCGGAGATGGGTCGAGGCGATCGATCGTCGTCCGGCCGTGCGGCGCGGGCTGGAGGTGTTCGAACGAATCTACGATCCGGAGGTCGTTTCCCGGTTGGCAATGTAGCGCGCCGGACTGCCACGCGGCTGGTCATCGGAATCCTTCGGACACGGTCGGGTTGCGACGCGCGACGGGATCGAAGGCCAGCCGATGACCAGCGACCGAAGGGACCCGCAGCCGCTGGACCTGTCCTCTGACGGCCATCGAACGGGATGGAGAAGCGAAATGTCGACATTGCGCCGTGCGGGACCAGACGACGTCAATGCTCTGGCAGCTTTGGCGCGGAGAACCTGGCGCGAGATGTCCTTGCTCGATTTCGCCATGCCATATTCCGCGAGAGATATTGCCGCCTTCGAAGCAGAGAAAAGTTCGGAGGCAGTGGTGCGATCAAGATTGCTCGATCCAGACCAGGCAACATGAGTGATCGACGATGACGGTTCGCTGATCGGCTATGCCGATGCCGGACCCTGCAGCTTGCCGCACCCCGACGTAACCGCGGCCGACATGGAGCTGAACCGTCTCTACGTCAGCCGCGACCAGCAGGGGCACGGTCATGGCGGCCGCCTGATGGAGGCGGCACTCGACTGGATGGGCACCCGTTCGGCCGGAGCGCAATGGATCGGAGTCTGGTCGGGCAACCGAAAAGCGCAACGGTTCTACGCGGCGTACGGTTTCGAGGTGGTTGGTGCGTATGATTTCCCGCTCGGTCAGTCGATCGACCGGGATTTCATCATGCGCCGCTCCCGTCCGCCACGGTGAGCGGCTGGCGATGTTCGGCCTTCGCGCGTGCGGCAGGGTCACGAAGGCGGGCGAGCGACCTTGCCAATGCGACGATTTCCAAGGCGCACGTTCGCGTCGATGCGTTTAGGTGTAGCCGGTGAAGAACTCGGCAGCGATTTTCCATCGACCGTCTAGCTTGATCAACTCCATCGTCTTCCAACCCCAGCTCTTTTCGGTTGCCGTCGTATTCTCGAACACCAGCGAGACTTGAGCCAGCGGACCGTCCTGTTTGACGTGGATGTCCCTGAAGGTCTGCGTGAAGGGCTCTCCCTCGAACACCCCCTTGCGAAATTCCTCGTAATGCGAAGTATTTACCGGTAGATCCTGACCCTTCCGCGAAAGTGGGACGCCCGTGAAGGGAATGCCCTTGTCGAGCAGAAGGGTTTCGAACAGAGCTTGGTTCCTGGTCGAAACCGCCTTGGTGTAGGTGTCGAGAAGCGTCGCAATCGCTTGTCGGTCCTCGCCGCGGCTTTCGAAAGTCGCTGGGACAGGCGTGCGGTACGGCGTGGCGAACGCCGGCACGACCGACATCGTAAGGACTGCACCAAAAAGAATGATCTTCATCGTCGTCTTCCTGCCTCTCAAAGATGGGTTTCGCGGTTCGCCACGTCGGGTCGAACGTAGATTACGGCACCCGCAAGGTCCGGCCGTCCGACCGGCTGTGATATATCCACCCAAGCGGTGCCCTGGTCTATCAACGTCATCCGTCCTTCGCCCTCGGGCTTCCCGTTATTGACGACGTGGTAAAGCAGAACGCGGGGGCCTTCGGCGGTAACGGACAAGGTCAGGGCGGTTGGCTTGAGACGCCGAATGCTCATGGGCTGCCCGTCGACCCGGCCCTCCACCACTTCGTGCAGGGAGGGGATCTCCCAGCGGATGCGACCGTCCGGCTGCAGGCGAAAACGATAGCCTCGCGCCGCGGCCGCCTTGATGTCTGGGGTATTGCGCGTCGGGCTTTGGACCCAGTCGCCATTCCAGGGGCTCTCGGTCGACACCGGGACCGGTGGCAAGTCCTGCGCCATGGCCCCGCCTGCGGTTGCCGCGAGCAAGGTCGCGGAGAGGAAAAGACGAGAAATCATAACGGTCCTTCGCTGCTACGTAGGGTTTTCCTGTATGTTTCGGTCTCGATCACGCGGCTGCTCGATTCCGGACTTTGCTGAATTCGAGCGGGAACCCGTCTCCTTCGCGGTATCAATACAGGCCGCAGAGGCCCTTGACCGAGCGCAGAAGCCTGGCCGAGATACGTCGCCCCGTTCAGGGTTCTGATCCTGATCGCCTCGAGTGGCGAAAAACCGGCGTCAACCAGACGTTCGATCTCCCGCTGGTCGGCAAACCCCGGGATGATATGCCCGTCACCGGTCGGGTCGCACCCGGCCATCAGGGTTCCACCGGCCAGGGCAAAGTTCCGTTCGAACGCTTCCAGCCGTTTCAGGCTGGCATAGCGGCGTGCCTTCCGGGCGGTGTTGGCGGTACTTTGCGCGTTGCGCGCGTCGAGATACGCCTCCCTGGCCTGCGGCGTCAGCACGTCAAGCTCCGCCTGTCGCAAGGACACGAACTGCCGGACTTCGTCCGCCATCGCGGGCGCGCCGGGACCGGGTGGCGATTGAAAGAGGACCTGGGCGGACGCTGCGCCCGCTCCCGCGAGCACCGCTGCTGCGCGGATTGCCATGCCGATGGCACAGCGTTTGAGGCGCGACGCGGCAAGGCGCGGGAGATGCCCGGAGGCGGGGAGCGAGCGGCGTATGTTCAAGGGAGGATCCGATAGACCGGGGGAGTCGCACGCACTTCTGACGCGACCGGCAAGACGGAAACGATCGTTTTTCGCCGAAACTCGTGATCTTTTCGACGAACCCGGTCCGGCAGACGGCGCACTGCACCGAACCGTGCAGCGCGCTTTTCGCGGGCGCGCGGACGAAGCATTCCGGCCGATGGTCGAGGAACTTCTGCCGGATCGCGGCCAATGGTGACCAGCCTGCCTACCGGCAAGCCGCCGCCTGCGGCACCATGCGGGGATGATGCGGACGATGACGCCGATTGCGGGCCAGTCATCACGCGCTACGCCGGGTGAAACGCGGTTTCGTCATGCGTCCCTGGAATAATTCGACGGGAAAAGCGCGCGTCTGGTTTCTTCGTCGTTGGTCGCCTTGAACGGATGATCGCCGCCCACCGTACGGGCGCGCTGCGCGGCGGGTCGTGCGTCGATGCCCGCGAACCACGCCTTGATGTTCGGATAGGCCGCGAGGGGATCATCCGATCCCGACAGGACGACCCCGGCGCGTTCGATCCAACCCCAGGCGGCCATGTCCGCGATCGTGTATTCGTCAGCGACGATGAAGCGCCGGCCAGCGAGATGGGAGTCGAGCACCTCGTAATGGCGCTCCGCCTCGCGGCGGTACCGGTTCACGGCATATTTCAGCTCAGGTGCCATCCGTTCGAAATGGACCGCCTGGCCGGAAAACGGGCCGAGACCCGAAGCAACGAAGAACAGCCATGAAAGGAGTTCGGGGCGATACTCCGGATCGCCCAGAAACCGCCCGCTCTTTTCGGCGAGATACAGAAGGATGGCGTTGGAATCGAATACACTGGTCGCTTTGCCGCCAGGCCCCTCGGGATCGACGATCGCCGGCACTTTCCCGTTGGGATTGATCGCGCGGAACGCCGGGAGATGCTGTTCGCCCTTGCTCGTATCCACTGGCACCAGCTCATACGCGATACCAGCTTCCTCGAGCAGCAGTGCCACCTTGGCGGGGTTGGGCGAGGGATGGAAATAGAAACGGATCATGCACGGTCTCCTGTTGCGGGTGCGGTTACGCCAGGCGGTCGACTTTGTCGGATGTCCGCGATCAGACCATCCTGCAGCCAGGACGACAGGCATCGGCCCGCGACCAGGACCGCCTCCTCCATGCCGATCGTTTCCGCGAGGCGATCGCACAGTCGGGCAAAGCTTTCTCCGGAGGCGGCAAGCCGGATCGCGTCCGTCTCGGTGCCTTCGATCGTCGCGAAATGGGGCTGCAGGTCGAAACGCCAGACCCGCACCCAGGCCGGTTCCGGCAGTATCCGTGCGGCGGGCACATCCTCGCTCGCGGCGATCGCCGTCCAGATTGCACCGCAGTTCGTCGTCACCGGCAGCAAGGCCAGCGTCGGGACGAAGTGAATGACCGCATCGTCCCAATCGATCTCGATCAGCCGAGCCGGAGCGAACGGCGCCGCATCGGCACCGTCGAACGCGCGCCGTAGCGCCCAGTCGAGCGCAGCGATTTCGGCGACCTCCGGATCGTCGGGATAGAGCGCGTTGATCGTTTCGGCGAAACCGACCCCGTAATCGCTCAATATCCAACTCGTCGGTGCGTGGCGGTCGATATGATGCCGCGCCGCGGATGCGAAAGCGTCGTCTCCGAGCCACGCCCAAAGCCGTTCGTAGCTGTCCTTCAGACAAGCGACGAGCTGCGCGCGATAGGCGTTGTGGTAGACCGCAAGGCCAGGTCCGGCGCTGCCGCTCACGGCAACGGGAAGATCGGTCGGTTGGTCGAGCAGGAAGTCCACGAACGTCCGCTGCAGCGCGAGCAGGCTCATGCCGCGACCGCCATCGCTTCGGTGGCGATCCGGCGGGCGATATCGAGCTCGTCTAGCAACGCCGCAAGCGGCGGGATAGCGTCGTCGCGTTCGATCATCGTGGCAACCGGTCCCAGTCGCGGATAGATCCGGCTGAACAGGTTCCAGACCGGATCCGATACCGGCTGATCGTGTGTGTCGATCAGTCGTTCGCGCCCCTGGCTGTGGCCCGCGAGATGGATCTGGCGGACGCGATCGACGGGGACGCCCGCCAGATAGTCATAGGGGTCGAAGCCGTTGTTGGTGCCGCTCACATAGATATTGTTCACGTCGAGAAGGAGATGACAGCCGGTGCGCCGGGTCATCTCGGTGAGAAACGCCCATTCGGTCATCTGATCGTCGGCGAAGGTCAGATAGGTCGAGGGGTTCTCCAACACGAGCGGGCGTTCGAGCACGTCCTGAACATGGAGGATGTTGGCGCAAACCACGTCGAGTGCCTCTTCGGTGAACGGCAGCGGCAGAAGGTCGTGCGAATTGACATGTTCGACCCTCGACCAGCTGAGATGGTCGGACACCCAGAGCGGCTGGATTCGATCCGCCACCACCTTGAGACGCGCGAGGTAATCCAGCCGGACCCCGTCGGCGGAGCCGATCGACATCGAAACACCGTGCATCGCGACTGGCCACCGCTCGCTGACCTGATCGAGCACATGGAGCGGGCGGCCGCCGGCGACCATGAAGTTCTCCGAAATGATCTCGAGGAAATCCACCGGGACCGGGTCGGTCAGGAAATTCTGGAAATGCGGGATGCGCAGCCCAAGCCCGAACCCCTGAAACGGTGCGATCTCGACGTGCTGCACGGCTTGCCTCCAAATGGTGTGCCGGCTTGTTCCGGGGGATACCAGACCAGCAAAGAGGGACGTTCGAAGACTGGGCGTGGAAGGTTACACGGGCGAAGGACAAATTCGGCGCGTCCGCTTCGTCAACCGCAGGGCTCGAGCAGCCGATCTCACCAGCGCAGGAGACGCGGCCCCGCAACCGCGCCAAGCACCGTCGCAGCGGCGAGGCCGAGCGAGTACCAAAGCAGGACGAAGCCCGGCGAGCTTTCTGTGCAATGCAGCGCATAGGCTGTCGCCCCGGTGCCACCCGAGACGAGGCCCGCCGCCGCGCCTGCCGCCCGCAGTCGGGTCGGTGCCAGCCGCGTCATTGCCCCCATCAGCCCGACGAATACCGGCAGCGCAAGCGCGGCGACGTAGGTGGGGCATTGCCACCAGCTCGATCCCATCCAGAACGCCTCGGACTCGCTGGCCGGGGCCACGGCCCATCGCATCGCGGCGATTGCCGCCAGCGCCGCGACCGGGGGCCAGAGCAGCCTCGACCAGTGCAGCGCCGCCGCGTCGGGCTTGCTCAGCCGGTCAAGCGCCACGAACCCGAGCGCGGCGATCGACGCAGTGTAAAGCATCTTGATCCAGAACGCCGCGGTCGTGACGGCCGACGCCATGTCCGGCCGTGGACCAAGGCTGGGCCAGAACAGCACCGCGATCCCGGCGGCGACCGCGCCGGCGATCAGGCCGTTGCGGAGCAGCGTCCGGGGCGTGCCCCGCGGTATCGGGCGTAGTCGGGTGGATAATTCAGCAATCAGCGCTTCGGTGTTCATCAAATGCTCCGGCGATCCTCGGCCGACGGGCCTCCACGCCGCGAGTCTTGCCGGCATTCGGTCCACGGGGGCGAACGGTTACGCCGAACGAAAATTGCGTGTCCGTTGCCCCGCATCGCCATATCACCGCATCACTGCCTCGGCAGCGTACGTGCGAGGAAGTCGCGGATCAGCGGGACGATCTCGTCAGCCCGGTCCTCCAGCGCGAAGTGACCCGAGTCGATCAGGTGCAGCTCGGCCGCGGGGTTGTCGCGCAGGTACGCCGTGGCACCCGCGGCCGGGAAGATTTCGTCATTGGCGCCCCATACGAGGAGCGTCGGCGGTTTGCGCGTGCGGAAGAAGGTCTGAAATTCCGGATAGAGCGCCACGTTGGTGCGATAGTCGTAGAACAGATCGAGCTGGATCGCGTCGTTCCCCGGACGATCGAGCAAAGTCTGGTCATGCAGCCAGGTGTCGGGGTCGACCCGGCTCGGGTCCCTGACGCCGTTGACATACTGCCATCTGGTCAGCTCCGGGGTCAGCACCTTGCGCAGCGCGTTGCGATTGGCCGGCGTGGGATTGGCCCAGAAAGCCTCGACCGGCTTCCAGAAACCCTGGATGTTGTCCTTATAGGCGTTCCCGTTCTGGACGATGAGGCCGGTGATCCGGTCGGGGTGGCGCAGCGCGAGCCGGAGACCGACCGGGGCGCCATAATCCTGAATATAGAGGGTATACCGCGTCGCACCGAGCTGTCCGAGCAGGGCTTCGGTGACATCGGTCAGGTGCGCGAAGGTGTAAGCGAAGGTGGCGCGATCGGGCGCGCTGGAGCCGCCGAAACCGGGATAATCGGGCGCGATGACGTGGTAGCGGTCGGCGAGCGCGGGGATCAGGTTGCGGTACTGGAAGGACGAACTGGGAAAGCCGTGCAGCAACACTACGACGGGGGCGTCCTTGGGACCGGCCTCCCGGTAGAAGATGTCGAGACCTTCGACCTTGGCGGTGCGATAGTGAATGACCGTGCTGGCGGGGAGGGGGGCGACTTCCCCGGCGGGGGTGGCGTCGGCGCTGCCGGGTGCTCCCAGCACGAGCGATGCGGCGGCCAGCGTGCCGAGGGCGACGGTCTTCATGCTCTTCTCCTTGAGAGGAATGGCTTCGATGCCCTGTTCTGGCTCAACACGAACCGAACGATAATCGGATAAGATCGCACTTCATTGTTGCGGTTTGCGATGATAATCGCGTGTCCTCATCTGGAGGGACCATGGACCGGCTGCGAACCCTGCGGATCTTCATCAGCGTCGCCGAGCATGCCAGTTTCGCGGAGGCCGCGCGGCGTCTCGGCCTGTCTCCGACGACCGTGACCCGTACGATCGCGGCGCTGGAAGAGAGCCTCGGCGTCCAGCTGTTGATGCGGACCACGCGAAGCGTCCGGCTGACCGAGGACGGCACGACGTTCCTGGAACGGGCCCGCGCGGGCATCGCGGAGATCGACGGTGCCTTCGACGCGGTTCGCGGGAGCAAGCAGGCGCCGAGAGGGCTGCTGACGGTGACGGCGCCCGTCATGTTCGGACGTCTTCACATCCTGCCGGTCGTGGCGGAGATGCTTCGGCTCTATCCCGACCTGCAGGTTCGATTATTCCTGCTCGACCGCGTCGTTCGCCTCGTGGAAGAGGGCGTCGACATCGCGGTCCGGATTGCCGACCTGCCGGACAGTGCGCTCCACCGGCGAGTCATTGGAGACGTGCGCGCCGTCTTGAGTGCCAGCCCTGCCTATCTGGAGGGCCGCGGTGTGCCGGCCACGCTGGCCGATCTGCGGCATCACGAGGTGATCGCACTCGAGGACGAGTTGGGGCCTCACCGGGGGCGGGCGGGGCAGTCGGGCCGGCGCGGGGAAATACCGCGCCTCTCGGTCAACAGCGTGGACGCAGCGATCGCCGCCGCGGTTTCGGGCTTCGGTATCGTCCGGACCCTGTCGTACCAGGTGGCCGATCACATCGCTGCGGGACGGCTCCGCACGATACTTGCCGGCGATCCTGCGCCGTCAGTACCCGTATCGCTCCTGTTCCAAAGTGGCCGCAGCGATCGACCCAACATCCGCGCGTTCAGCGAGGTCGCGCGCCGGATGTTGGTTACCCTATTGTAACCGGACCGTTCGCGCGGGCGAAGTCCGTGGCATCGTTCCCGAGTTCAAGGGGTATCCCGATGAACCCGCAGTCCAGCCAACGGATGCTTTCCGCGGCGCTCCGCTGTGTCGGTTCGGATGCGACGCGCGATGCCGTGCTGGCGGTCGCGGTCGTTCCGTTCGCGGGAACGATGCCCCCCGCGATGCCGGGACTCTGACCGAGGAATGTATGATGCGGACTCCCTACGTCATTTTCGCCCTGCTTGCCGTAACCGCCGGAAGCGTGGCTGCGGTCGAATCCAGCCGTGGTGCGACCCAGCCGGCTGCATTGCGCCACGGCGGCCCGGTGCTGGTGGAGTTGTACCAGAGCCAGGGCTGTTCGAGCTGCCCGCCGGCGGATACGAACGTCAACGCGCTCGCCGACCGGCCGGATGTCGTCGCGCTGTCGTTCGGCGTCACCTACTGGGATACGCTTGGCTGGCGCGACACCTTCGCGAAGCCGGGTTTTACCGAGCGGCAATGGGACTTCGCCCGCTTCAATCACCGGGGTAATGTCGCCACGCCGCAAGTGTGGATCAACGGCAACAGGACGATCGTCGGCAATAACCGAAACGAGCTGGAGGCCTCGATCCGTACCGCCTCGGCCGAAGGACCCGCATTGGCCATCCGCGGCGGCACCGTCGCCGTCGCGGCGGGTCGGTCGCCCGCGCGGGGCGCTGATGTCTGGGTTGCGACGTTCGACCCGCGAACCGTGCAGGTCGCGATCAGGGCCGGCGAAAACGGTGGCCGCACGATCCCGCACCGGAACATCGTTCGCCAACTGACGATGGTGGGCCACTGGACCGGCCCCTCTGCGAAATATGCGCTTCCGCATGCGGCACCGGGTCTAGCGACGGCGGTGTTCCTGCAGGCCGGGCGCGGCGGGCCGGTGATTGCAGCCGTCAAGGCGAGCTGAGGCGTAACGCTCACGCCGTTGCGACCGGTCCGCCAGTCGTTCCTCGATCCCGGAAGCCCGATCATGGCCCTCGCTCGTTTCTTGCCGTTGACCGCCCGGAGGTTCGTCGCCGCACCGCCTCAGGCGCAGCGGGCACGTCGGGTCAGCCTAAGCGCGCTCAGGACCACCTGCGTTGCTAGTGATATCGATTCCGTTCAGGGCAGGACGTTTGCTGCTCCCGCGTTGCGGTGAGGCATGGCCCGGATCGATCGACGCGCCGTCCTGCTCGGCCTGGGTGCGGTGGCCGCCGGTGGCACGTCGCTCGCCGGGACGGGCACCGCGCCCAGCTATGACGATCCCGATTCCCTGTACGCCGCGCTGCGCAGCCAACCCGGGCAGGACCTCAAGATCGGCGGCGGGACGATCACCATCGTCTTTGCCGATGGCGCTCCGGGGTTGGCGCGAGGACCCGTATTGTCCTGGATCCGCACCGCGGCGATGGCGCTTACGGCCTATTTCGGCAGGTTTCCCGTGCGCGATTATGGCTTGCTGATCATCGCCGAACCCGGCGATCGCGTCGGGCATGCCACGACCTACGGCTACGCCGGTTCGGCGACGCGGATCCACGTCGGCAGGGACGCCGGCCGCGCGGCGTTCGACCGTGACTGGGTGCTGGTGCACGAGCTGGTCCATAGCGCCTTGCCCGATCTCCCCCGCCGCGCCCTTTGGCTGCAGGAAGGCAATGCGACCTATGTCGAGCCGATCGCCCGCGCGCAGATCGGCCAGCTTTCGCCGCAAACGCTCTGGAAGGAAGCGGTCGCAGGCATGGCACAGGGAAATCCGCAGCCCGGCGACGCGGGCATGGACGGGACGCAAGCCTGGAGACGCCTGTATTGGGGCGGAGCGCTGTTCTGGCTGCTAGCCGAGATCGGCATCTATCGGGCCACGAATGGCACGCGTTCGCTCCGCGACGCGCTTCGGCGGATCAATTCCGTCAGCGGCGGCAACACGGCGAGCTGGTCGCCCGAGCATCTGATGATGGTCGGAGACGCGGCGATCGGGGCAACCACGCTCATCGACCTCTACACCCGCTTCGCGACCACCGCCGTGTCGACCAACCTGGTCGACCTGTTTCAGGAGCTCGGGGTTGCACCCGGTGCCGATGGCGAGCCGGTCTTCGACAACCGCGCTCCGTTGGCGAAACTGCGCGAGCGGATCACGGCGCGTGACGGCGATCAGTCGGCGGCATAGTCCCGTGCCTTGCGCTCGCGCGCCGGGTCCAGGCCCAGCAGGTGATCGAGCGAGATCTTCCCGCCGCCACGGAAGATTATTGGAAGCAGCAGGCCCGCCCAGCTCAGGTGCGTCGGCCACGCGTCCGGGTAGACGAACACCTCGATGACCGTGGTCATGCCGAGCAAGCCCAGGGCCGCGACGCGGTTGAACAGCCCGAGCACCAGCAGGATCGGGAAGAGATGCTCCTGATCTGTCGCCAGATGCGCCGCGACGTGCGGCGGAATCAGCGGGATCCTGTAATCGGTCTCGAAGAGCGTGTACGTGCTGTCGGTGATGTGCAGCAGGCCGTCGACCTTGGTCCGCCCCGACAGGAAGAACACCGCCGCCACGCCAAAGCGTGCCACCAGCAACAGGAGCGAACCGGGAAGCCGGTCAAGCTGCGCGCAGAAACGGGCGTAGCGATTCATGTCATTTTCCTCATCGAATGTCTTGGACGAATGCCCCGGCCGACAGCAGCAGCGCGAAGATCGCCGCAACGTCTCCGCCGTCGCGTGACGCACCGGTCGCGGCCTCGGCGAGCGTCTTGCCCGCAAGGAAGGCCTGGGTCGGCGCATCGATGACGCGAACCTCGACCGCGTCTCCCGGCCGCGTGACCAGCGCGATCTCCTGATCCCAGCGGATCGCGTCGAACGCGTCGGGTCCTGCGTCGGGCTGGTGCGCACGCCACAAGCTCGCAGCGGGTACGGATGCCTGCGCGATCCGCGTTGCAGGATGCCACAGCAGGGCGGCTTCCGGGTCGATGCCCCGCGCAAGTGCCGCTGCGTCCAGCGGCGGCTGGTCTGCTGCGAACAGCGCCTCGGTCACGAGACGCTCGAGCCCGGCGACGGCGCCGAGATACGGCGCCTCTGCGAACGGCGTCCAGACGTCGACGAAGGGGCCGAACCGCTCGCCATAAAGGCAAAGCCGGGGCTCGCGTGGCGGCGCGACCTCGACATAGGACGCGGCGCAGGCGGAGAATGCCGCCTCTCCCACCATCGCCGCCGTCACGGGATAATTGGCGAACAGCGCGTCGCTTGCCGCCTTGCGCGCGGTATTGCGGTGGATCGCGATCGCGCGTCGCATTGCCGGGTCGTTCGGCGGATCCGGGGCGGCAAGCATACTGCCGAAGGCGTGCTGAAACTCGGCGGCGTCACGCATCGATCGACATCCTCTGCTCGAGTAGGCGGTGGGCGCGGTCGCGCTCCAGCATCAGCGTCTGGAAGGGCGGAATTTCATCGTCGCGTTCGATCAGGGTCGGACGCGTGCCGATGCGGTCGATCAGGCGCTGATAGAGCAGCCAGACGGGGTCGGAGACCGGCGCATCGTGGCTGTCGATCAGCAACCCGCTCGCCGGGTCGGGGTCGGGTCGGTGGCCGGCCAGGTGAATTTCGCCGACGATCGCGGCCGGGATCGCGTCGATCCGGGCCTCCGGTGAAAAACGCAGGTTCGCGGCGCTGACGAAGATGTTGTTCACGTCGACCAGCAGACCGCATCCCGTACGCGCCGCTAATTCCGCGAGGAAGGTCGCCTCGTCGAGGTCGTGACCAGGCAGATCGACATAGAGCGAGGGGTTTTCGACCAAGATCGAACGACCGAGCGCGTCCTGCACGCGCGCGACGTTGCCCGCGGTGATGTCGAGCGCCTGGCGCGTTCGCGGAAAGGGTAGGAAATCGGCGTGATGCGCACCCGCCCACTTCTGCCATGCGAGATGGTCGGAAATGGCGGTCGGGCGGATCAGGTCGGAGAGGGTGCGCAGCCTGCGGAGGTGATCTGCGGCAGGGGGTTCCACCGACGCCAGCGAGAGGCCGACGCCGTGGAGCGAGATCGCAAAGCGCTCCGCGAGCGCGGCAAGCGCGCGCAGCCGCGGCCCCCCATCGACCATATAGTTTTCGGCATGCACCTCGAACCACAGGCCCGGGCTTCGCGCGGTCAACGCTTCATCGAGATGCTCAAGCTTGAAGCCCAGGCCTGCGGTCATGATCATCCGACGGCTCCTCAGGCGCCGGGCGTGAGCGAGCCGAAGCCGCCGGGAGTCTTGATCTTGGCGCAGGTGCCGGCCGGTACGAGCTTCCAGGCATCCTTCTGATAGTTGATCTTCGAAGTGCCCGCGCAGGTTGTGCCCGCGCCAGCCTTGCAGTCGTTCTTGCCGGCCTTGGCGACACCGTAGCATTTTTCCATCGGCTTGCTCGCCTGAGCGTGCGCTGCCGTGGTGGCACCCGCGGCAAGGGACGCAAGAAGCAGGGCGCTGATTGCGGTGGTGGAACGCGTGTTCATGTAAAGTCTCCAGTCCGCCTCACGTACGGCGCCCCAAGGACGGGACGCCGCACGATGGTCCGGGAGGCTGACGGGGTCGGACCATGCCGACGAGTCCGCCCGAACAGGCGTCGCGGTTACACGATGGTCCAAGGAATAGATTTCATGCCGGCCTGTAACCGGCCGTATTCGGGTGGCGAAATCTTGGGTGCCACTCGGCAAGACCACGTCTCAATCCAGGAGTTTGCTATGAAGACCTTCAAGACCGGCGCCGCCATCGCGTCTGCCGCCGCCATGCTCGCCTTCGCCGGTGTCGCTTCCGTAAGCCCGGCTCAGGCTGCTGGTGCGCACGCTTCGGGCAAGGTGCAGCCCTGTTACGGCGTCAATTCCTGCAAGGGGCAGTCGGATTGCAAGTCGGGCACTCATGACTGCAAGGGTCAGAACGACTGCAAGGGCCAGGGCTTCAAGGACATCTCCGCCAAGTCGTGCGCAAAGATGGGCGGTAGCCTCACCCCGACGGCGAGCTGAGCGCGCGGCCACCCCCTTACGCACGAAACCGTCCGGCGGCGTAACGCGGCCGGGCGGTTTTGTGCGTCTTCAAACTCGCGGTCACATTCCGTCGCAGGATTGGCTCGCGCGTCATCGCCGCGATCGACCCCCGTGCAGGACAATCGCAACGGCTAACGCCCGACGGGATCGGACCTGGCGCGGTGCGCCCGCGCGTCGCGCAGGGTTGCGTTCGGAGGAAGACCGGTCGCTGACACCTTCGGCACGGCGACCCGCTGCGACAGGTAGATGCCGCTGTGGCCCGAGCAGAGGTAGGAGACGAAACAGGCCACCGCGATCGGCACGGCATACGTGGCACCGAACAGCTCGATGCCCATGAAGGTGCAGGCGAGGGGGGTGTTGGCGGCACCGGCGAAGAGGGCGACGAAGCCAAGCGCGGCGAACACGCCCGTCGGGACGCCGAACAGCGGGGCAAGCGCGTTGCCGAGTGCCGCGCCGATGAAGAACAGCGGCGTTACCTCGCCACCCTTGAAGCCGGTACCGAGCGTTACGACCGTGAACAGCAGTTTTAATGCCCAGCTCCACGGGTGGGTGTCAGGTCCAAAGAAGCTAGCGATGGTGAGGCCATCAGGCATCGCCGCCAGCGTGCCAAGGCCGAGATAGTCGCGCGTGCCCATCACGAAGACCAGCGCGATGACCGCGATTCCGCCGAGGACCGGGCGCATCGGACCATAAGGCACGCGCCGCTTGAGCCATGCGCCGAGCGCATGGTTGGCTTCCGCAAAGGCGAGGCCGACCAGCCCAAACGCCACCCCGGCAACAGCGGCCTTCGCGACGAGCAAAGCATCGACCGGCACCAGCGCGTCGATCCGGTAGACGCCGTGGTGGATGCCCCAGCCGAGACACGTCCAGTCACCGACGAGCGCCGCGACCAGGCATGGCACCAGCGCGCGATACTCGACGCGTCCGATTGCCAGCACCTCCAGCGCGAAGACCGCGCCGGCGATCGGCGTACCGAACACCGCACCGAATCCGGCCGCGATGCCCGCCATCAGTAGGACACGCGTGCCGTCCGCATCGAGTTTGAGCGCGCGGCCGAAGCCACTGGCCACGCTTCCGCCCAGTTGGACAGCGGTGCCTTCACGCCCGGCCGAACCGCCGAACGCATGCGTCATCACCGTACCGAAGAGGATCAGCGGTGCCATCCGCAGTGGCACCCCGCCCCCCGGCTCATGGATCTGGTCGACGATCAGGTTGTTGCCGCCCTCCACCGATTGGCCGGTCAGGTGGTAGAGCAGCCCGACAACAAAGCCGCCCAGCGGCAGCAGGTAGAGCAGCCAGGGCCACGCGAAGCGCAGTCGGGTAACGGCGTCGAGGCTCCACAAGAAGGTCGCGCAGAGCGTCCCGACGAGAGCGGCCATCGGGACCAGGATCAGCGCCCAGCGCATGACGGAGATGGCATGACCGTGGCGGGTACGCGCGAACGCCGAGACGTTCATCCGGCCAATGAGAGTAAGAAAGCGAGCGTGCACGATTCCTCCTTGCTGCCTTGCGGCGCCAAGTAGGAATCATCAGCTCTTGCCAGAGCGGTTCGGCCCCATCGCCCGGCGGAAATCCATCGCCGTCGCGCGCCCTATGGAAGGCACGGCCTCAGTCGTCAACGCCGTCGGTCTGGAACCTGAACCGACACTTCCCGACGTCGCGATGACATCGTCGTCCGTGGTCTGCCAACGGCGCCTTGCGTGTCCGTCGCCCGAACAGGGGCGGCGCGCGCCATTCGGCCGATCCTACCAGCGTGACAGCAAGGGAAGGAGGGCACGCGTCGGCAACGTAATGGCGAGGCAGCCCAGGGCGTACCAGAAAACGATATAGAAGGGATCGTCGCTCGGGCAGTGGAACGCGAAAATGAAGGCGCCCCACGCCGCCGCGGCAACGCCGACGGCGGCTGCGCTTGCCGCATGATCGGTGGGTGCGCCGCGGCGCATCATATATCCGAGCGCAATCACGGGTGGAACCGAAAGGACCGTCATCACGGTCAGGCATTCGACACCCATCCGCCACATCAGTCGCCCCATCAGTCCCTCCAGGCCGAGGCCGGCAAAATTGAGCAAAGCGCCGGCAAGGACGATCCCCGCAAGCGCAAGCGCCCAGCGGCGAAGCCCCTTTCGTGGTGAGGACACCGGGCTGAAGGACCGCAAGGCTACGCCGATGCCAAGGATCGCGAGAATGCCGAGCCCCGCCATCTTCCACCAGAAGGCGGCGCGACCGAGCGCTGCGCCGATATCGGTCCGCAACGTGCCGAGCGCCAGGAAAGCGACGAGTTCGATGATCGCCAGAGCGAGGAGGATGACAATCCTGGGGCCGAACTTCGGCCGGCGTACCGGACGAAGATCGTCTACCAGCGTATCGATCAGTGCATCATTCGACATCGGTTTGCTTCTGAATAATCGCGGCGAGCCGCGCCAGCCCGCGATGGATGTTCACCTTGATCAGCGATCCGGACTGGCCGGTCCTCTCGGAAGCCTCCTCGACCGAAAAACCCTCGATCTTCACGAGCCGAATGGCTTCGGCCTGGGCGGGTTTCAACTCGGTCATCAAGCGTGCCAGGACGATCGAGCTGGTCACGCTGCTCTCATGGTCGTCGACGGCGATCTCCTCGGCCAGTTCCTCCGTTCTCGAGCGGCTCATCGACCGCAGGCGATCGATCCACTTGTACCGGGCGACAGCCATCAGCCACGGCTTGAAAGGCCTGCCGGGATCGTAGGTGTGGCGCTTTTCATGGATTGCGATCAGCGTTTCCTGAACGGCATCGTCCACCATCGCGGGGGGAAGGCGTCGCGCGTAGAAGCCCTTCAGCCAATGCCGGACTTCGTCGAGAAGCCGGCGATAGGCGGCGGCATGCCCGTCCTGGGCCGCAGCCATCAACTGGCCCCATTGGTCGATGGTCTCGCTCATCGACGCGTTCCCCGGTGCCGGGGCTGCGGCACCGGCGAATGGTCGAGGCGCGAGGCGGGGTCGGGGTTGCACGTCCCGTCGTTCGGTCGGACGAGCGTGCCGGTTACAGCCCCGGCAAAAACAAACCCCCGCCCAGAGCAGCGCCGCCCCCGTCGGACGCATTCTGGTCGGGGGGTCGAGGGCTCTGGATTAGCTCGCATCCCGGGCCTCCCCGCTCTGGCGCATCCGGGTCGGATCGATGCCGAATGCGGTACGAAAGCTGCGACTGAAATGGCTGCGGCTGGCGAAGCCAACATGATGGGCGATGTCGGCAATCGAAAGCTCGGTCGACAAAAGCAGGTTCCGCGCTTTGTCGAGGCGCGCATGGGTCACGAATGCCATCGGTGGCGATCCCAACGTCTCTGCAAAGACTTTTGCGAATTTGGACCTGCTCATGCCGGCGGCGCGAGCGAGGTCGGTCAGGCTATGGCTGGAAGCCGGGTCTTCGACGACGAGCGCCACCGCCCGGGCCAGAGACGGCCGCTCGAACAGGCCGGGGAGGACGTTGCGTGCGCCGAGCTCCTGGACGGAGCGACGCAGCGCCAGAATCAGGCACGCTTTCATCAGCGCGCCGATCAGCGCCTTGCTTCCCAGGGACGCGACGCCCGTTTCACGAAGGATCGTCGAGAAGGCGACGCCGACGACCGGCTCGTCGGCGATATGCGAATGGATTGGCGCTTTCAGTCCTTCAAACGGCCCGAACGATCCGCCGATGTCGGCCTTGATCTGACCGCAGGCGACGAGGACGCTGCTCGCGCTTCCCGTCGTGGCGTCATACTGCACCAAGCCATCGCGCCGCTTGCTGCACGTCTCTTCAGGGCTGAAGACATCTGAGGGGCTTGCCGACCCCCCGATCACCTGGCTGACATGCGCCGGCACCAGCACCATGCTGCCAGTCGGTGCCGTGATGAAGGTGCCGTCCTCCAGGCCGAGATAGAGTGTCCCTGCGAGCACGAAATGAACTTCTATCTTGTCGAGCGGCTCGATCGCGATCGCCGAAGTCGTGGTGAAGGCACAGACCGCGAACTCTTTCACGTTCACCGCGAGCGCTGCGAGAATCTGGTCGATCGCTGTAGTGTTCATGATTGCCATCATGTGCGGTTTTGTCGTGATGATCCCAGACGTTTCGCAACGAAATGATAAATTCGGATGATGCGGCACGTCACTGGATGATCCGGCACGCTGGGCACTGGAACGGCGGCGATTGGAACGGGGGCAGGCCCTTGCGCCGTTCTCAGGCAGCGGGGCGGGCATCGACCGCGCATTCACGACCTTGGCGGAGGCTTCGAGCGGGTGCGATCGCTCGGTCCGTCGGCCTCTGTATATTCCAATTCTGCATAGATCATATCGCCTCAGCCCGCCTTCTGGATGAGCGGTGAAGGGATCATTCAGGTGGCAGGCGAGCAGTCCGGCTGGCCCCGAACCCCTCAGGGAGACCGACCATGACGATCACCGGTTTCGATCCTTGCGACGCTGCAACCGCCATCCGCAAGTTCGCCCCGACGCTGGCTGGCCTCTCCAGCTTCATGCTCACCGCGCTGGTGCTGCTCGTTTCGCACCACGCCTGAACGGCTCCGTTCGCCGAAGGAATCCACGATGTCACTCCAATCCGAACTTCGCGCCCTCGACGCCGATCTGTTGACGACGATGCCAGCCTGGATCGCGGCGGCGATGTTCCAGGCCGATCTCGCCCTGAGCGGGTCGGGTATCTTCGAGACCGCGGTGAAGGCGGGCGACCAGGCACCGGACTTCGTGCTGACCGAGGCACGGGGGGGTGTCGTGCAGCTATCCCATGCGCATGCCGCTGGCCCGGTGGTGCTGAGCTTCTACCGCGGTGGCTGGTGCCCTTATTGCAACCTCGAGCTGCGCGCCCTTCAGGCGATATTGCCTGAATTCGAGGCGGCCGGCGCGACGCTGATCGCCGTCTCGCCGCAGACGCCGGAGGAATCACTGAAGACGGTCGAGACGAACGACCTCGCGTTCCCGGTGCTGAGCGATATGGGATCGCGCGTCGCCCGATCCTTCGGGATCGCGTTCGACCTCCCCGTCGCGTTGCGGCCGATCTTCACCAGCCTCGGCCACGCGCTGCCGGACCGCAACGGTGACGAAAGCTGGGTGCTTCCCCTGCCAGCAACCTTCGTCATCGACCGGGGCGGGAGCATCGCCTTCGCGCACACGGATGTCGATCATCGCAACCGGCTCGAGCCCGCCGCGATCACGGCCACGCTGTCGGCGCTCGCCCGCAGCAAAGCGGCATAGGTGTCGCATGGGACACGCCGCCCTCAGCCAGGCCCATCGGCTTTACAGCTTTTCGGAGACGATTCTCGTTTCGTTCGCGCAGGCGAATATCCCATATGCGATAGAGATCCTCCTGCTGCTTCAATTCGCCGACCTTCTGATCGCGCGGGCCCTTGCCAATTTCGCGACCGCCTTGCCCGGTCTCTCGCACTGGTTTTCCGTGCTCGACGCGCGCCCAGCGGACCGGACCCCGGCCGCGAAGACCAGCGCCCTCAAGGTCGGCTAGAGCAGCGCTAGGTCTATCGGCGACTCAATCTCGACACCATATCGTGACCCATCATCAGGAGTACATCATGTCTGATCAGCCGGAATATAGCCCCCCCAAGGTGTGGACCTGGGACAAGCCAAACGGCGGGCAGTTCGCCGCCATCAACCGCCCCATCGCCGGGGCAACGCTCGACAAAGACCTTCCGGTCGGCCGGCACCCCTTGCAACTCTATTCCCTGGCCACGCCCAACGGCCAGAAGGTGACCATCCTTCTCGAGGAACTCCTCGCGCTGGGGCACGAGGGGGCCGAATATGACGCCTGGCCGATCCGCATCGACCAGGGGGATCAGTTCGGCAGCGGCTTCGTCGCGGTCAATCCCAACTCCAAGATACCGGCGTTGCTCGACCGTTCGGAGCCCACGCCGATCCGTGTGTTCGAATCCGGGGCGATCCTGACCTATCTGGCCGAGAAGTTCGGGGCATTCCTGCCGACCGATCGGGCCGGTCGCGCGGAGACGCTGTCGTGGCTCTTCTGGCAGATGGGCAGCGCGCCCTATCTCGGCGGGGGCTTCGGCCACTTCTACGCCTACGCGCCGACCAAGATCGAATATGCGATCGACCGCTTCGCGATGGAAACCAAGCGTCAGTACGACGTGCTCGACCGGCGACTGGCGGAAACGCCCTATCTGGCGGGTGACGACTATACGATCGCCGACATCGCGGTGTGGTGCTGGTATGGCAACGTCGCGCTGGGCCAGTTCTACGGGGATGCAGCGGAGTTCCTCGCGTTGCACGAATATACCAACGTCCAGCGTTGGGTGGCTGCCATCGCCGCGCGCCCGGCGGTGCAGCGCGGAAGGATCGTGAACCGCTTCACCGGCGCGCCGTCCGACCAGCTGCATGAGCGGCACGACTCGAGCGATTTCGACCTGCGTACCCAGGACAAGATCGATATCGCCTGATCGCCATGCGACCTGACGGGGCCTGACCGCCGCGCTTCGATCCAGCAATGTCGGGGCGCGGCGGACATGTCCGCCGTGACGTCTGGCGTCTGGCGGGAGCCGAGGTCTGGCGGAAACGGCCGGGGAGGGACGTCAGCCGACGGGGTTGTCAGCCGGACGCCCGCGCAACGCCGCAAACACTGCGGGCACCAGTTCGGCGCGACAGATCAGCAGGTCGGGCATGTAGACGTCGCGCCGGTTGTAGACGAGCGGGGAGCCGTCGACCCGGCTGACATGCAGCCCCGCCGCCGCGGCGACCGCGACCGGCGCGCAACTGTCCCATTCATATTGCCCGCCGGTGTGGAGGTAGATTTCCGCTTCCCCGCGCACGACCGCCATTGCCTTCGCCCCGGCAGATCCCATCGGCACGAGCACCGCGCCCAGCGCGGTCGCCACCGAGATCGCCTCGGCCGCGGGGCGGGAGCGGCTGACGACCATGCGCAGCGGCGTCTGCATTGGCAGCAGCGGGGGGGGCGCGTCGCTTCTCACCGTCACGCCGAGACCCGGCAACGCGACCGCGCCGACCGTCGCGACGCCGTCGATCGCGAGCCCGACATGCACCGCCCAGTCGGACCGTCCCTCGCCATATTCGCGCGTCCCGTCGACCGGATCGACGATCCACACCCGCTCGCGCGAAAGCCGGTCGGGCGAGTCCTTCTCTTCTTCCGATAGCAGGCCGTCGTCAGGGCGTTGCTCGCGCAGCGCGTGAATGAGGAACTGGTTCGCGGTCTGGTCGCCGGCCTTGCCCAGCGTGTGCGCCGAACACATCCGCGACTCCCGGACCGTCAGCAGCAACGCGCCGGTGACCTGTGCGAGATGCGCCGCAAGCGCGCCATCGGTCATCGCTTCGCTCATTTGAGCGGCAGGATCTGGCGGACGATGAACTCGGCGGCTTCGACCGGGGTCATTGCGACGGTGTTGACGCGGATGTCGGGGTGGAGCGGTTGCTCATACGGACTGTCGATCCCGGTGAAGTTCTTGAGCGCCCCCGCGCGCGCCTTCTTGTACAGGCCCTTGACGTCGCGCTGCTCGGCGACTTCAAGCGGGGTGTCGACGAAGATCTCGACGAACTCTGCCTCGGGGAGCATCGCGCGGACCATGTCGCGGTCCGCCCGGAACGGCGAGATGAACGCGGTCAGCACGATCAGCCCGGCATCCGTCATCAGCTTGGCAACCTCCCCGACGCGCCGGATATTCTCGATCCGGTCCGCCTCGGTAAAGCCGAGATCCTTGTTGAGTCCGTGCCGCACATTGTCGCCGTCGAGCAGGAAGGTGTGCCGGTTCATCAGGTTGAGCAGCTTCTCGACCTCGTTCGCAATGGTCGATTTGCCCGCACCCGACAGGCCGGTGAACCACAAAACGCGCGGCGTCTGGTTCTTGAGCCGGGCGTGCGCGTCACGGCCGATGTCGGTCGCCTGCCAGTGGACGTTCTGCGCGCGCCGCAGAGAGAAGTGCAGCATCCCCGCCGCGACCGTCGCGTTGGTGAGCTTGTCGATCAGGATCAGCCCGCCGAGCGTGTGGTCGTGCGCATAGGGTTCGAACACGATCGCGCGATCGGTCTGGAGTTCCGCCACGCCGATCGCGTTGAACTCGAGCGTCTTGGCGGCGAGATGCTCCATCGTGTTGACGTTGACCTGATATTTCGGCTCGCGCACCGTCGCGGACACCGTTTGCGTGCCGAGCTTGAGCCAGTAGGAGCGGCCGACGACGAGCGGCGCATCATCCATCCACACGATCGTCGCCTCGAACTGGTCCGCGGTTTCGGGGGGCGCGTCGGCGGTGGCGATGACCTGACCGCGCGAGCAATCGATCTCGTCGGCGAGGCAGAGCGTGACCGACTGGCCCGCGACGGCTTGGTCGAGATCGCCGTCGAGCGTGACGATCCGGGTGACGGTCGACGTCTTGCCGCCCGGAACGACGCGGATCGCATCGCCCGGCCGCACCGTGCCGCGTGCGATCTGGCCCGAGAAGCCGCGGAAATCGAGATTGGGCCGGTTGACCCATTGCACCGCCATCCGGAAATCGCCCGTACGGTCCTCGTCCACGCCGAGCTCGACGGTTTCGAGATGCTCCATCAAGGTCGGGCCGGCGTACCACGGCATGTTCCCGGACGGGTTCGAGATATTGTCGCCCTTGAATCCCGAGATCGGCATCGGCGTAAACGTCGTGATCCCGATGCTGTCGGCGAAGCTGCGATAGTCGGCGAGGATCGCGTCGTAGCGTGCCTGGTCGTAGCCGATCAGGTCCATCTTGTTGATCGCCACCACAAGGTTCTTGATGCCGATCAGATGCGCCAGATAGGAATGCCGCCGGGTCTGCGTCAGCACGCCCTTGCGCGCGTCGATCAGGATTACCGCGAGGTCCGCGGTCGACGCGCCGGTGATCATGTTGCGGGTGTACTGCTCGTGCCCGGGCGTGTCGGCGACGATGAACTTGCGTTTCTCGGTCGAGAAGAAGCGATAGGCGACGTCGATCGTGATGCCCTGTTCGCGTTCGGCGGCGAGGCCATCGACGAGCAAAGCGAAGTCGATCTCCTGCCCCTGCGTGCCGACCCGCTTCGAATCCGCTTCGAGTGCGGCGAGTTGATCCTCGAAGATCATCTTCGAATCATAGAGCAGCCGCCCGATCAGCGTCGACTTGCCGTCGTCGACCGAGCCGCAGGTGATGAAGCGCAGCATCGTCTTGTGCTGGTGCCGGTTAAGATAGGCGTCGATATCCTCGGCGATCAGCGCTTCGGCCTGGTAGACCTGCTCCGCAGCGGTGGTGGCCATCAGAAATACCCTTCCTGCTTCTTCTTCTCCATCCCAGCGCCACCCGCATCCTTGTCGATTGCGCGGCCCTTTCGTTCGGACGTGGTGGTGAGCAGCGTTTCCTGGATGATCTCGGGGAGCGTGGCGGCCTTGCTCTCGACCGCGCCGGTCAGCGGATAGCAGCCGAGCGTGCGGAAACGGATCGAGCGCATTACGGGCGTCTCGCCGGGGAGCAGCCGGAAGCGGTCGTCGTCCACCATCAGCAGCATCCCGTCGCGCTCGACCGTGGGGCGGGGGGCGGCGAAATACAGCGGGACGATCGGGATCGCGTTGAGCTGGATATATTGCCAGACGTCGAGCTCGGTCCAGTTGGAGATCGGGAAGACGCGGATGCTTTCGCCCCGCGCCTTGCGGGCGTTGTATAGGTTCCACAGCTCGGGGCGCTGGTTCTTGGGGTCCCAGCCCTGGCTGGCGGTGCGAAACGAGAAGATCCGCTCCTTCGCGCGCGATTTCTCCTCGTCGCGGCGCGCGCCGCCGAACGCCGCGTCGAAGCCGTAGTGGGTGAGCGCCTGCTTGAGCCCCTCGGTCTTCCACAGGTCGGTGTGGAGCGCACCGTGGTCGAACGGGTTGATCCCGCGCTCGATCGCCTCGGGGTTCTGGTGGACAAGCAGATCCATCCCGCTTTCAGCCGCCATGCGATCGCGCAGCTTGTACATCTCCTGGAATTTCCAGGTCGTGTCGACGTGGAGCAGCGGGAAGGGCGGGGGCGACGGGTAGAAGGCCTTGCGCGCGAGGTGGAGCATCACCGCGCTGTCCTTGCCGACCGAATAAAGCATCACCGGCTTGTCGGCCTCCGCAACGACTTCGCGCAGGATGTGGATTGCCTCGGCCTCGAGCCGTTCCAGATGGGTCAGCGTTGCCACCGATGCCGCGGCCGCCGTCTCATCCCTAACCTGTGTCGCCATGTCCGAGCTTTCAAAGCAGATCATTCCGGGCTTTCGAACCCGAACCCCTCCTAGCGTCGTGCAGCGAAACTCCCGCTAAAGAAAATCTTCGGGTTCGACAGCCGTGGATGACGCCGGTCGCAGGGGGCTGACACCAGGTCTGATATCGGTATAGTCGGACTATAAGAAGCCTGACGGGAGAGATGCGGTGTCGGACGGTGGTTGCTGCGCAGGACCTTCGCGCAGAGCGTTCCTCGCGAGCGCGGGGGTCGGCGCGCTGATCGCCGGCGCACCTGGTGTCGCCGCGCCTCCGCTTACGCCGCGCGCGCTCGGCACGGCGCGGTTGCAACCGTTCGATCTGGCGGATGTCGATCTTGGTGAGGGCCCGTTCCTCCACGCGCAGCGCAAGACCGAGGCGTATCTGCTCAGCCTCGACCCCGACCGGATGCTCCACGCCTTCCGAGTCAACGCCGGGCTGAAACCGAAGGCCGCGGTCTATGGCGGGTGGGAATCCGATCCGATCTGGGCGGACATCAATTGCCAGGGGCATACGCTCGGCCATTATCTGTCGGCCTGCGCGCTCGCCTATCGCTCTACGCGCAAGCCGGCGTTCCGGCAGCGGATCGACCATATCGCGCGCGAGCTTGCCGCGTGTCAGGATGCGGCTAGGTCCGGCCTGGTCTGCGCGTTTCCCAAGGGGCCGGCGCTGGTCGCTGCGCATCTGCGGGGGGACGCGATCACCGGCGTGCCGTGGTACACGCTGCACAAGGTCTTCGCTGGCCTGCGCGACGCCACATTGATGGCGGACAGCGCGGAATCGCGTGCGGTGCTGCTGCGACTGGCGGACTGGGCGGTGGTGGCGACGCGCCCGCTGAGCGACGCGCAGTTCGAGACGATGCTCGAGACCGAACATGGCGGAATGAACGAGGTCTTCGCCGACCTGTATCTGATGACGGGAAACCCCGACTACCGGACGATGGCCGAGCGTTTCTCGCACAAGGCGCTGCTGACGCCGCTCGCCGCCGGGCGTGACCAGCTCGACGGGCTTCACGCCAATACGCAGCTCCCCAAGATCGTCGGTTTCCAGCGCGTTTTCGAGGCGACCGGCACGCCGCACTATCACGAGGCGGCGGCATTCTTCTGGCGGACGGTCGCGCTGACGCGTTCGTTCGCGACCGGCGGGCACGGCGACAACGAGCATTTCTTCCCGATGGCGGAGTTCGACAAGCACGTCTTCTCGGCCAAGGGCTCGGAGACGTGCGGCCAGCACAACATGCTCAAGCTGACCCGCGCGCTGTTCCTGCAGGATCCGCAGGCCGAGTATGCGGATTATTACGAGCGCACGCTCTACAATGGGATCCTCGCGTCGCAGGACCCCGACACCGGGATGGTGACCTATTTCCAAGGCGCACGGCCGGGGTACATGAAGCTGTACCACACGCCCGAGCATTCCTTCTGGTGCTGCACCGGCACGGGGATGGAAAACCACGTGAAGTACCGCGATTCGATCTACTTCCACGATGACAAGGCGCTGTACGTGAACCTGTTCGTTCCGTCCGCGGTGCGGTGGCGCGAGAAGGGCGTCGCGCTGCGGCAGGAAACGCGCTTCCCCGATGCACCGACGACGACGCTGCACTGGACCGTCGAGCGCCCGACCGACGTGACGCTCCAGTTACGCCATCCGCGCTGGAGCCGAAGCGCGATCGTGCTGGTCAACGGGGTCGAGGCGGCGCGTTCGGATACTCCCGGCAGCTATGTGAAGCTCGCGCGGACGTGGCACAGTGGCGACACCGTCGAGTTGCGACTGGCGATGGAGGTCGTTCCCGATCAGGCCCCGGCCGCGCCCGATATCGTCGCGTTCAGCTATGGGCCGATGGTGCTGGCCGGGGTGCTCGGGCGGGAAGGTCTCGCGCCCGGCGCGGACGTGATTATCAACGAACGGAAATACGGCGAGTATAACGCCGGGCCCGTCACCGTGCCGACGCTGGTGGGGAACCCGGCGACGCTCGCCGCGCAGGTGCGCAAGGCGGACGGTCCGCTCGAATTCACGATCCCGGCGGCGGACCGGACGGCGGTTCGGCTGGTCCCGTATCACCGCGTCGCGCATGATCGTTATGCGACCTACTGGCGGATCAGCCCGGCAGTGTGACGTACTCACCCCATCCGTTCGCTTCGAGCGTAGTCGAGAAGCCAGCGCTGTGCCGGGTTTCTCGACTTCGCTCGAAACGAACGGTGGGGATTGTGAGGCTTTACCGCGTCGGCGGGCTGCGCAGTTCCGCCAGCAACGTCGCGTTGAAGCCGGCTGGATCTTCCACCTGCGGCGCATGGCCCGAACCCGCGATCCGGACGAGATGCGCGCCGGGGATACGTTTCGCCGCATCTTCCGCAGCTTGCGGGACGGTCTGGACACGCTCGCGCATCGCCGTGGGGGCACTGTTCGCGCGGAACGCGGTGCGGTCACGCTGGCCGATGATCAGCGAGACCGGGGGCGCGAGCCGGGCGAGTTCGGCGGCGACCGGCTGCGTCTCGATCATGTCCGACAGCCGTGCCTGCGCATCGCGGACGATCGCCCCGTCGGGACTGGCATATTGCCCGGCGAGCATCGCGACCCAGCGGTCGTATTCGGGGCGCCACGCACCGTGATAGTAATTGCGCAACTGATACGCCTTGATCGACGCCGCGTCGGTCTTGGCTTCCTCCTGCCGGAGCGCGCCGAGCTCGGTATAGGGCACGCCTTGCGCCAACGTATCGTTGAGACCCAGCGGGTTGATGAGCACGAGCTGCTCGACCCGGTCGGGATATTGCAGCGCGAACCGCGCGCCGAGAATCCCGCCGGTCGAATGGCCGACCAGCGTGATCTTGCCGACCCCCGCCTGGTCGAGCAGCCCCCGCGTCAGCGCGCCGAGCGCCTGGAAGCTGTACTGATAGCCTTCGGGCTTGGAGGATTTGCAGAAGCCGATCTGGTCGGGCGCGATGACGCGATAGCCCGCGGTTACCAGCGCGGCGATCGTGTCCTGCCACGTCGCCGCGCAGAAATTCTTGCCGTGGAGCAGGACGACGGTGCGGCCGTTGGCCTTTCCCTGCGGCGGCACGTCGAGATACGCCATGCGGACGGGCGCGCCCTGCGATTGCGCTTCATACCAGTGGACCGGGTAGGGGTAGTCGAACCGTTCGAGGTTTGCGCCGAGGGGTTTGGTCGGGGTGGGGAGCGGTGCGGCGACGCCTGCGGTGCCAAGGGTCGCGAGCAGGAGTAGGGCGGAGGCACGGCGCATATATAAAAACCTTGGTTCTGAGGATGCTAACCGTAGAAGATATTCCGCGGCACATAAGCGAAGCGGTCTGTGGCCAGACCGAACTTGCTTCCCCGGCTAAGGCCGGGGCCCAGTCGAGGTGGTCGAGGTACCGAAGCGCACGCGCTTGAAACGCCCGTCTCGCTACTGGGCCCCGGCCTTCGCCGGGGAAGCGCCGTGATTACGCCAGGTTTAGTCCCAATGCTCTGCCGGGCAGGACGTCCCTGCCGCCCGCAGCATCACCGCGACGGTCGGCTCTTGTCGCGGATCGCCTTGAATTCGGACCCTGCCTTCCACTCGGGCCAGACCGTCGAGTTGGCAAGCTGTGCGCCGATCGTCCCGATCAGGTCGATGTCCTGCACCGCGCCGTCCAGCTTCCAGTCCTTGCTCCACGCGTCGCAGGCCTGGTGGTAGCATTGCCCGGTATAGGCATCGATCCAGGCCTGCCCCGCGGCAGTCCCGCCCTGCTTGAGGTCGGACGCGCCGGCGATCCCCATCAGCAGCAGCGTCGGCACGCCCTGCTTGGCAAAGGAGAAATGGTCCGCGCGGTAGAACAGCCCGCGCTCGGGCAGGCCCTCGGGCGTCAGGTGCCGCCCCTGCGTCGCCGCGACACGCGCCATGTCACCCTCGAGGCTGTTCTGGCCTGCGCCGACGAGCACGACGTCCTTCGCCAGCCCGGCGGTCTGGAGGATGTCGATCGTCAGGTTGGCGACGGTCTTCGCCATCGGCACGGTCGGATGCGTCGCATAATATTCGGACCCGAGCAGCCCGCGCTCCTCGGCGGTCCAGGCGGCGAACACTACCGATCGCTTGGGCGCAGGCGCGGCCTTCAGATTGCGCGCGATCTCGAACAGGCCCGCGATCCCGAGCGCATCGTCGTTCGCGCCCGCGCGGTAGATGCGGCCCTGCGCATCGGGCTTGCCCGCGCCATAGGCGTCCCAATGCGCGCCGAACATCACCGCTTCGTCGGGGCGTTCGCTCCCGGGGATACGCGCGAGGACGTTGTAGCTCGCGACCTGTTCCTGCGCGACCGGCACGTCCGCGGTGAAGGTCACGCCCTTGAGCGTCACCGGGCGGAAGTCCGCCTTGCGCGCCGCGACGCGGAGCTGCGCGAGGTCGAACCCGGCGGCGGCGAACACGCGCGTCGCTGCATCGTTCGCGATCCAGCCCTGGAGCGCGACGCTGGTCAGCTTGGACGGATCGCGGACGATATCGTAATTCTCGCCGCCGCTGCTGACGACGACGTTCCAGCCATAGCCGGCCCCGGCGGTGTCATGGACGATCAGCGCGCCGATCGCGCCACGCCGCGCGGCTTCCTCGAACTTGTAGGTCCAGCGGCCGTAATAGGTCATCGTGCGCCCGCCGAATTTCCCGGCGACGGGTTCGCCCTTGGCTGCCGCGAAGTCGGGATCGTTGACCAGGAACACCGCGACCTTGCCCTTGAGGTCAGCGTCCTTGAAGTCGTCCCACTGGCGCTCGGGCGCAGTCACGCCATAGCCGACGAAGACGAGCGGGGCGGCGGCGATCTTCGCGACGTCATCAGGGCGGATCGTCGAGACGTAGATGTCCTTCGCCTGTTCGGCGGGAAGCGCGCCCTTGGGGGAATCGAACCGCAACGTCTTCGGCGTGCCCAACCGCGTGTGGATCAGCGGGACCTTCTGGACCCAGCCGCCGTCAGGCCCGGCGGGCTCGAGCCCGAGCGCCTGGAAGCGCGCGACGAGATAGCCGATCGTCCGGTCCTCGCCGCGCGTGCCCGGCGCGCGGCCCTCGAACAGGTCCGACGCGAGCGTGCGGACGCTCTGCTCGATCCGTACCGGGTCGGTCGCGACCTGCGCGGAGACGGGGAGCGCGACGCCAACTGCAAGCAGCGCGGCAAGGCGAGTGGCGTGGCGTGTAGCGGCGCGTTTAGCCGGGCGGGGGGGCGATGTGGTCATGGGGCGAGCTTAGGTCGTCTTTTCCGCGCCGCCAACGCAAAGTCCGATTTTTCGCGCGCCTTTTGCGAACCTTCTGCCAGGGCGGGGGCGAGGCGCGTCGAATCGGGAAGACATCGCCTTGCGTGGCTGCGGATCCGAGCGCCGGAAACGATCGGGACCGCCGGTCCGGTGCGCCATCAGCGCCCGGGGCTAGATCATGCCGCGATCCGGAGCCGGTTGCGGCCATGGCGCTTGGCTTCATACAAAGCGGTGTCGGCACGCTTCAGGATCGATAGCGCCGTGCCGCCGGGCACGATCTCGGCCAGCCCGATGCTGGCGGTGACGCTGATCGACTGCCCGCCGTCGAGCGGGATTCGCAGCGCGCGGATCGCCTCGCGCAGGCGGTCTGCCGCCGCCTCCGCATCCGCCATCGACGCCCCGCCGAAGATCACGCAGAACTCCTCGCCGCCGATCCGCGCCACCAGGTCGCGGCTGCGGCAGAAGCGCATCGCCTCGCTGGCGACCGCCTGCAGCACGATGTCGCCGACCGCGTGGCCATAGCCGTC
The DNA here is from genome assembly GCF_000242835.1 of Sphingomonas sp. PAMC 26617. NCBI lineage: Bacteria > Pseudomonadati > Pseudomonadota > Alphaproteobacteria > Sphingomonadales > Sphingomonadaceae > Sphingomonas > Sphingomonas sp. PAMC 26617. The sequence continues at coordinate 4,031,053 of NZ_JH594425.1, read as the reverse complement.
GTTGATCCGCTTGAAATGATCGAGGTCGAGGATCGCGAGACTCCCGGCGCGCGCGCTGGACCACGCCGCCTGCGTCGCGTCGCAGCGCTGCTCGAGCTGCTCGAGGAACGCGCGGCGGTTGGCAAGGCCGGTCAGCGGGTCGAGCCGGGCCTCGCGCGTCAGCGACAGTTCGAGACGCTTGCGCTCCGAAACGTCACGGATCGACCCGACGATGCCGAGCGACTCCCCCTGCGCGGTGACGGCGCGCAGCGACGCCTCGAACCAGCGGCGGCCGTCGGGTTCTTCGCGGGGGCCGCGATACTGGACGATGACCGGCTTCCCGGGGGCTTGCAGGGCCTGTCGGTACGCAACCGCCACCACCGCGAGGTCATCCTCGAATACGAAGCCGCTCGCATGGCTGCCGACCACCGCGTCGGACGGCAGTCCGGTCATGTCCGCGATCGCGGAGGAGGCGTAGCGGACGGTTCCGTCGGCGGCGACGTCGATGATCGCGTCGCCCAGCGCGTCGGCGATCGTGCGATAGCGCGCCTCGCTTTCGCGCCAGCGGTCGGCAACGATGCGCAATTGCGTCAGCAGCGACGCGACCGGCAGCACCAGCAATCCCGCGCAGGCGATATAGCCTTGCAGCAGCAACGCCTTTTCTCCCGGTGACCCCGGCACCAGGTTGATCGGCCCGCGCCCGTAAGCGGTCAGCACCGCGCCGCTCACTCCGACGATGACCATGCTGGCAATCGCCGCGAACCGGCCCCCGCGGACGGTGGCGAGCACCATCGGCAGCAATGGCAGGAACAGGATCGGGGCGGTCTTCTGATAGAAGACGATCAGCGCGGTCACTCCGACGGTGAGCAGCAACGCGGCGTTGGCGAGCCAGTCGGCCCGGCACCAGCGCAGGCTGCGCAGGCTGGTCGTCCGGGTAAAGAGGATCGCGGCCACCGGCGTGATCATTACCGCACCGAGACCGTGCGCTGCCACCCAATGCAGGAAGTTGCTCCAGAAGGGCGCGCGAACGAACACCGCGACGACCGCGCCGGCAAACAATCCCGAGACGGCGGGCGCGACGATCCCGGCAAGCGCGATGAACCACACCATGCCGCGCACGGTGTTGATATCGAATTCGCGCCCGAGCACGCGTCGCAGCAGCAATGCGGCGAGGACGGGCTCGAGCAGGAGGACCGGGGTCAGGAACGGGACGCTTCTCCAGCCGATCCCGACGGTGACGATCTCAAGGACGCACGCCACGCCGCACCACAGCAAGGACGGGCCCCAACGGCGCGGCGGCAGCGTTACCAGCCGCGCGAGCAACAGCCCGGCCGCGCCCCAGACATAGGCCACGCCGCCATCGAACCGCGCGAAGCTGACCGACGCCGCGGCCGCCAGGAAGAAGATGAAGCCAAGCAGGAACGCCTGCGCATGATCGGAAAGACGGATACGCGTCAACATGCGTCAGGTTAACGGCCGATTTGGTCAACGTCTGGTTAACGACGCCAGCCCCGACGAAACTTTCGAAGCGTCGTGGCTCCCGCGACACGCGGATCTAAGGTCCGGGGATGCCAATACGAGTCCCATTATGGCGCGCCTGTTAACCGCGACTGGCTCTGGCCGAAATCGTAAACAAAGCGTTAATTGGCTGCCATGCAACGCACTCTTCCGCTCCGCGCGCAAACCGCCCGTCATCCCTTCCGGCAGACCGTCGCCGCCGCGCGCAGCGCACGCGTCCGCGCGCGCGACGATTCGGACGTGCGGCTGTTCGTCCTCAGCTTCTCGGCATTCTTCGTGTGCTTCTACACGTTCATTTTCTGACCGGGGATTGACCGGGGACGCGCCCGGTCAGTCGCAGGCGACGTGGAGCTTCCACGCGATCCACGCCGATACCGGGCACATCGCGGCGACCACCAGCAACAGATTGTCCGGGGAGACGCCCAGCAGCGTCAGGCCCTGCACCCCGATCGCGCCGACCGTCATCGCGCCGGCGTTGACGACATTGTTCGCCGCCACGGTCCGCGCGGTCTCGTCCTTCGAGACGGTGGTGGTGAGGAAGGCGTAAAGCGGGACGACGAACATGCCGCCGGTGACCGCGATTCCCATCAGCACGAGTACGAGCAGGATGGCCCGCGGCAGCGCGATGAAGCTCGCCAGGTCGTACAACGTCCCGACCGGCGCTTCCGGCCAGCCGCGCACCAGCAACGAGAACAGCACGACGAACCCGCCCATCGCGAGCACCGACGCAGGCGCATATTTGGCCGACGTATGCCCCTTGAGCAGCGAGTTGATCAGCACCGAGCCGACCGCGACGCCGATCGAGAACAGCGCGGTCATCAGCGTGAAGACATGCTTGTCCGCGGTCAGCACGTTCTTGGCGAGCGGAAGGAACACGATGATGAGGATCGACCCCATCGTCCAGAAGAAGCTGATCGCACAGATTGCGAGGAACAGCCGCCGGATGTGCATCGTCCCCGAAATCAGCCGCCACGACGACGTGAACGGGTTGAAGTTGACGACCAGTTCCTTGCCCTCGCGCGCGGCGGGGGGAACCTTGAGCGATACCGCCCAGCCGACGATAGCGACCGCGAGCACCGCGATGGCCGCGTGCTGCACCGCCATGAAACCACCGAGGATCGTCCCCAGCAGGATCGCGAGATAGGTCGCCGATTCGACGAGTCCGGTCCCGCCGAGCACTTCGTCCTCATGCAAATGCTGTGGCAGGATCGCATATTTGATCGGACCGAAGAACGCCGAATGGACGCCCAGGCACAGCGTCGCGAACAGCATCAGCACCAGGCCGAACGTCGCAAAGCCGGTCCACGCGAGCATCAATCCGCCAGCGCCGATCACCATGATCAGGATCTCCGCGGTCTTGACGATCCGGATGATCTTGGCCTTGTCGTTCGTATCCGCCAGCTGCCCGGCCAGCGCCGAGAAGAGGAAGAAGGGCAGAATGCCAAGGGCGGTGGCCAAAGCCGTAAAATTCTGTTCCAGTTTGGGATCCGCGAAGATCTTGTAGATCGCGAATTGCACCATCACCGTCTTGAACAGATTGTCGTTGAACGCACCGAGGAACTGGGTGACGAACAACGGCAGAAAACGGCGCTCCTTCAGCAAGCCGAGCGCGTTGAGCATGATGGGATCGTTGCCTCGATATGGCCGGAATAAGCCCCGTCCATAGCGCAGGCTTGCCGCAAGCGGCAACCCGCCATTCGGTAAACCCTTTGGGGCAGGCGAATTATCGCACGGGCTTTCGCCGGAGCCGGTGCGCCGCTAGAGCAGCAGGGTGTTGACGCTCCCCAACCTCCTCACCCTGTCGCGGATCGTCGCGATACCCCTGCTCGCGTGGTTCCTGTGGTGGCCGGACTGGATCGACGGCTATGCCGCCGGGTTCGTGCTTTACTGCCTGATGGGGATCACCGATTATTTCGACGGCTATCTCGCGCGGACGCAGGGCACGGTGTCGAAGCTCGGGGTATTCCTCGATCCGATCGCGGACAAGATCATGGTCGCGGCGGTCATCCTGCTGCTGGTGGGCACACGCGGGGCGCAACCCGCGATCATCCCGGGCATCCACCAGATCGCGGCGCTCGTGATCCTGCTGCGCGAGATCGCGGTATCGGGGCTGCGTGAGTTCCTCGCGCAATTGCAGGTTTCTGTGCCGGTCTCGAAACTGGCGAAATGGAAGACGACGCTGCAGCTCGTGTCGCTCGGCGCGCTGATCCTCGGCGGCGCGCTGCCGGCCGCGCCGTGGGTCGATCAGGTCGGCCTGTGGACCCTTTGGGGCGCCGCGGCGCTTACGCTGGTGACGGGCTGGGATTACCTGCGCGTCGGCCTCAAGCATATGGACTGACCGTGACGATCGAACTGCTGTATTTCGCCTGGGTGCGCGAACGGATCGGAACGGCGAGCGAGACGGTTTGCCCGCCCGCCGACGTGACCACCGTTGCCGACCTGATCGACTGGCTTGCGCGGGACAGTGCGGTCCATGCGGCGGCGTTCGTCGACCGGGCGCGGTTGCGCGCGGCGGTCGACCAGACGTTCGTGCCGCTCGATGCGCCGCTCGGCAGTGCGCGCGAAGTCGCGATCTTCCCGCCGGTGACCGGCGGATGATCGCGGTTTCGGTAAGCCCCGGGGTTATCGACGCTGGGGTCGAATTCGGGGCTATTTCCGCCACCGGGGCAGGGGGCATTGCGACGTTCGTGGGGCTGGTGCGCAGCGACGACGGCGTGGCGACCCTGGCGCTAGAACATTATCCCGGCGCGACCGAAGCCGCGCTTGAGGCTCTCGCCGAACAGGCAGTCGCGCGGTGGGATCTGCTCGGCGCGCGCATCACGCACCGGGTCGGGGACATGCATCCCGGGGAGATCGTGGTATTCGTCGGCACGGCCGCGCGGCATCGGGGGGCAGCGCTCGAGGCGTGTGCGTTCCTGATCGATCGGTTGAAGACCGAAGCGCCGTTCTGGAAAAAGGAAACGCGCGGCGACCAGACGAGCTGGGTAGAACCGCGCGGCAGCGACGATGCCGCCGCCGCGCGGTGGAAGGCTTAGTTCAGCTTCGGCAGGACGACGCCGTTGACGACATGGACGACGCCGTTCGACTGGCGGACGTCCGGGGTCTCGACATAGCTCTTGTTGCCATTGACGTCGGTCAGCTGGACCGCGCCATTGGTGATCTCGACCGTCAGCGGCTCGCCTTCGACCGTCGTCAGCACGGCCTTGCCGCCACCGGCGGTTGCCTTCTGCTGCAGGTCGGCCAGCGTGATCGTGCCGGGGACGACGTGATAGGTCAGGACCTTGGCCAGCGTCGCCTTGTTGGCGGGCTTCATCAGCGTGTCGACGGTGCCGGGTGCGAGGCGCGTGAAGGCGTCATTGGTCGGCGCGAACACGGTGAACGGGCCGGGGCCTGCGAGCGTCGTCGCAAGGCCTGCAGCCTTTACCGCCGACACCAGCGTCGAGAGGTTGGGCGCGGCCGACGCGTTGGCGACGATTGTCTTGCTCGTGTCCATCGCGGCACCGCCAACCGTCGGGTTGGTCGTTGCGGTCGGTGCGACCGGGGCGGTCTGGCCGGCGGGAGCCACCGGGGCAGCCTGGCCTGCGGGTGCTGCTGCGGTCGGAGCGGCGGCAGGTGCGGTCTGCGCGGTTGCGGCGGCACCGATCGCGAGTACGCCGGCCATCGCGGTCAGGTACAGGGGGGTCTTGAGGGTCATGAGGCTCTCCAATAAAACAGGCGCGACCCCGAAGGGCTGCGTCCGATAAATACGGTTGAGGGGCGAAATGGTTTCGTCAGGCGGCTTCGGCGAGTGCAGCGGCGAGCAGCTGGAAGTCCTTTTCACGCGGCGATCCGCGCCGCCAGACCAGCGCGATCCGCCGCGACGGGCTCGCCGCATCGAGCGGGCGGGCGATCAGCCCGGTATGGTCGAGGATCCCCGCCTTGATCGCCATTTCGGGGAGCATCGTGAGGCCGAGCCCGTTGTCGATCATCTGCACGATCGTATGGAGCGACGTCCCTAGCATCGTCGCCTCGGCGCGCAATTCGGGGCGCGCACAGGCCGACAGCGCATGGTCCTTGAGGCAGTGCCCGTCCTCGAGCAGCAGCAGCCGCGTCTCGTCGATCTCGGCGGCGGGCATGGCGCGGGTCGCGTCCCCCATCTCGTCGGGCGCACCCGCGATGAACAGGCGATCGTCGAACAGCACCTGCGAATCCACCTCGCCGCAGGCGAACGGGAGCGCCAGCAACACGCAATCGGCACGACCGTGGTGCAGCCCCTCGCACGCCGGGCCGCTCGGCTCCTCGCGCAGGAACAGCTTGAGGTCGGGATAGTCGCGGCGCAACCGCGGCAGGATCCGCGGCAGCATGAACGGCGCGATCGTCGGGATGACGCTCATCCGCATCTCGCCCGACAACGGGCGCCCCGCAGCGCGCGCCATGTCGCCGAGCTCGTCCGCCTCGCGCAACACCCTGCGCGCTTTCTCGGCGATCCGTTCGCCCAGCGGCGTGAAGCGCACGACTCGCCGGGTACGTTCGACCAGCGTTACGCCGATCAGCGTTTCGAGCTCGCGCAGCCCCGCCGACAGCGTCGATTGGGTCACGAAACACGATTCGGCGGCGCGCCCGAAATGACCGTGATCCTGCAGGGCGACCAGATATTGCAGTTGTTTCAACGTCGGTAGGTAGGTTGCCACTCATTACTCCAATCGATCACTGGGGGATAAATAACCACTTGGATCGATAAGACTAGGGCCTATATGAGGCTCCCAACGAGATGGCGCGCCAAGCGCCACGTTTGAGGATGTCGACGAGGCCCCAATTCAACCAGGAGGCCCCATCATGTTGACCATCGGCGACAAGCTCCCCGACTTCACCGTTCCTGTCCAGCAGGGCACCAGCGCGCTTCCGGCGGGCGAGACGCTCAGCCAGGATGCCTTCCCCGGCAAGTGGAAGGTGCTGTTCTACTGGCCGAAGGACTTCACCTTCGTCTGCCCGACAGAGATCGTCGGCTATGCCGGCCTGAAGGGCGACTTCGAGGACCGCGATGCGGTGCTCATCGGCGCATCGACCGACACCGCGCACGTCCACCTCGCCTGGCGCAAGTCGGACCCCGATCTCGCGGCGGCGGATTTCCCGTGGCTCGCGGATAACGGCGGCGTGCTCGCCGCGCAGCTCGGCATTCTCGACAAGAACGAGCATGTCGCATTCCGCGCGACCTTCATCATCGATCCGGACAACGTCATCCAGGCGGTCCAGGTCAACGGCCTCAACGTCGGTCGCAACCCCGCCGAGACGCTCCGCGTGCTCGACGCGCTGCAGACCGACGAACTGTGCCCGTGCAACTGGAACAAGGGCGACGACGTCCTCCAGCTCGCAGCTTAAGTGAAGTCCCCCCTCCCGCTCGCGGGAGGGATCGGCCGTCATGCCGGGGTAAGTCATGCCCCGCATGATTTAGAGATGCGCGGGACGCATCTCGATGCCGGCATGCCGGTCGATGGGAGGGCGTGTCAGCAGACGCGCCCTCCTTTTTCATGTCAGACCCACCCCCAACCCTTTCCGCAAGCGGGAGGGGCGTTAGAAAGTAGAACCCATGTCGCTCAAGGAATTTGCCGGGACGCTCCCGGATTTCGCCAAGGATATCCGCCTCAATGTCGGCTCGCTGCTCAACGAGGCGCATCTGCCAGACCAGCAGAAGTTCGGCCTGTTCCTCTCGTGCGCGCATGCGACGGGCTACAAGCCGCTGGTCGATGCCGCCGAAGCCGAAGTCGCTGGCAAGCTGACCCCCGAGGCGGCCAACGCAGCGCGCGCGGCGGCGGCGGTGATGGCGATGAACAACGTCTATTATCGCTTCACGCATCTCGCGGGGAATGCCGAGTACCAGACCATGCCCGCCAAGCTGCGGATGAACGTGATCGGCCAGCCGGGGATCGACAAGGTCGATTTCGAGCTGTTCAGCCTCGCGGTCAGCGCGATCAACGGCTGCGGCATGTGCATCGATTCGCACGAGCAGATCCTAAAGAAGGCCGGCGCCACCGCCGAGGCGATCCAGACCGCGGTCCGGATCGGCGCGGTGATGAAGGCGGTCGCCACGGTCCACGCCGCGATCAACTAAGCGGTCGCGCTTTTACCCCGGTCCGTCACCCGCGCGAAGGCGGGGATCCATACTGGCTGGCGTCACTGTCGCAAGCAAACCGGCCAGACAATGGATTCCCGCTTTCACGGGAATGACGGACGTGAACAGAGCGACCGCGCGCATCACGGACGTGGGGAGGACAGGCGCGCGAAGCGCAGTCCGTCAGGCGAGCGCCGCCCATACCGAATAGACGCTCGTCACGGTCAGCAACCCGCCGACCATTCCCATCAGCGGCCGCGCCGGAACGCGTTTTGCGAGGACCGCGCCGAACGGAGCCGCGGCCACCCCGCCGATCAGGATTCCGACCGCCTGCAGCGTGAACGCCGAAAAGCCGATCGTGAAGATAAACGTCGCCGAGATCGTCGTCGTCAGGAAAAACTCGGACGTGTTGACCGTCCCGATCGTCTTGCGCGGCTGCGCGCCCTGGACGAGCAGGTTGGAGGTCACCACCGGCCCCCAGCCGCCGCCACCCGCCGCATCGAGGAACCCGCCGATCAGCCCCAGTGGCTCGACGATCTTCGGCTCGCGCGGCTCGACCCGGCCACGCCAGGCGCGGTACAGTAGGTACACGCCGATCGCGGCGAGATACGCCATCACGAACGGCTTTGCGACCTCGGCGTCCACGTTGCTCAGCACATAGGCTCCGAGCACGCCCCCGATCATGCCCGGAATCATCAGCCGGACGAACAGCTTCCAGTCGACGTTGCGATGGAGGACATGGCTGATCCCGGAGGCGGCTGTGGTGAAGCTCTCCACCGCATGGACCGTCGCCGACGCAAGCCGGGGCGGCAGCCCCAGGAACACCACCAGTGCGGTGTTGGTAATGACGCCGAACGCCATGCCGAGCGCCCCGTCGATCATCTGCGCGGCAAAACCGACCGCGACAAATGGCAGCATCGTCCAGACGATCGTGCTCCAGTCGAGCGCAGCGAAATCGGGCATAATCGTCTGTTCTCCGCAGGATATCGGTCGGTTATTGCCGCTAATCCAATATCCTACAAGACCGCTGGAGTATCGATGCCGGCGATCAAGGCGCGCGCGGTCCTTTAATTTGGTCATCCAAACGCCTAGATAGCCCGTCGATACAAGGGGAATAAGCGGATGATGGGACGACTGGTCTCCTATCTCGACTCGATCAAGGCGCGCGATCCGTCGCCCCGCTCGCGGTGGGAGATCCTCACCTATCCGGGCGTGTGGGCGATGGCCTATCACCGGATCGCGAACCGGTTGTTCCGGGCGCGGCTGTTCTTCCTGGCGCGCGCCGTGAACCACATGAGCCGCTTCCTGACGGCGATCGACATCCATCCGGGCGCGAAGATCGGGCGGAATTTTTTCATCGACCACGGCTTCGTCGTGATCGGCGAGACTGCCGAGATCGGTGACAACGTCACGATCTACCAGTGCGTCACGCTCGGCGGGACGAACCCGGACAATGGCGTTCCTGGCAAGCGGCACCCGACGCTGCTCGACGGCGTGATCGTCGGGTCGGGCGCGCAGGTGCTCGGGCCGATCACGGTCGGGGAGGGCGCGCGTGTCGGCGCGAACGCGGTCGTCACGCGGGATGTCCCGCAGGGCGCGACGATGGTCGGCATCCCCGCGCGCGCGACAATGGTCGAGGGCGGGAAGCAGCCTGCGCAGTTCCTCGCCTATGGCACGCCGTGTACCGATGCGTTCGACCCGCAGACGCAGAAGGTCGAGCTGCTGCGCTGTGAATTGGAAACGATGCGCAAGCGGCTCGACGCGCTGCTCGCCGATCAGGACATCCGCGACCGCGCCTGATGGGAACGGTGACTCCCTTTCCGGTCGTCCGGGGCAAGCCGAGCCAGATCGGTTTCGAGCGGCTCGAACTCAACCGCATCCTCGACCTGTACGGGCGGATGGTCGCGGCCGGGATCTGGCGCGATTATGCGGTCGAGTTCGGGCAGGACGTCGCGGTGTTCGCCGCATTCCGGCGCTCGGCCGAACGGCCCGAGGTGCGGATCGAGAAGCGGCCCGAGCTGCGCAACCGGCAGGGGATGTGGGCGCTGGTCAACGAACAGGGCGTCGTGCTCAAGCGCGGGCATGAGCTCGGACCGGTGCTGGCACCGGTCGAGCGGCGGCTGATGAAGGTGGTCGAGGACTAACAGGGGTCAGCGCCGGCCCTTCGACTTCGCTCAGGGCGAACGGAGGGCGGAAGCGTCCCCGGCTCCAACCACCGTTCGGGCTGCGCGAGGTCGAAGCCGGCGCCGGACGCCAGCTTCGACCCCAAGGCGAATCAGCCGCCCTGCAACTTCTTCAGGATGCTCATCGACTGCTCCGCACCATTTTGCGGGGTCAGTTCGCCGGTCCGATCGGTGATCTCGGCCCAATGCGCCGCGATGCCTTCTGGCGACAGATCGTCCCCGGTCAGCAGCTTGCCCTGCGTGAGCGTCACGTACGCCGCCTGGAACACGCCTGCGCCAGCGCCGACGATCATGTTGGTCGGCGCCTCTTCCGACACGAGATACAGCGCGGCGGGCGCCACCTTCTCGGGCGCGAAGGCGGCGAATGCCTCGGCCGGGAACAGGTCCTCGGTCATCCGCGTGCCCGCGGTCGGCGCGATCGTGTTGACCTTGATGTTGTTCTTGGCGCCCTCGATCGCGAGCGTCTTGGTCAGCCCGGCAAGCCCGAGCTTGGCCGCGCCGTAATTGGCCTGGCCGAAATTGCCGTACAGCCCGGTCGACGACGCGGTCATCAGCAGGCGCCCGTAATTCTGTTCGCGCATCGTGTCCCACACTGCCTTCGTGACGTTGGCGGAACCGTTGAGGTGGACGTCGATCACGAACTTGAAATCGGCGGGCTCCATCTTGGCGAAGCTCTTGTCGCGCAGCACGCCGGCGTTGTTGATGACGATATGGACGCCGCCCCAGGCTTCCTTGGCCTTGGCGACCATCTCGACCATCTGCTCATATTCGGTGACGCTGCCGCCGTTCGACATCGCGGTGCCGCCGGCTGCCTCGATCTCCTCGACCACCTTGAGCGCGGCATCGCTGTGCCCGGTCCCGTCGCGCGAGCCGCCGAGATCGTTGACGACGACCTTCGCGCCCCGCTTCGCGAGTTCCAGCGCATAGGCACGGCCCAGACCGCCGCCGGCGCCGGTGACGATCGCGATCTTATCATCGAAACGGATGGACATAATGGCTGCTCCTCTAGCTGCTTTGTCCCGCGTCCTATTCGATTGCACAGGCGGTGCAAGGGGCGGACTCGTCCCGATTCCGACCGATCCCGGACACGAAAATGCCGACGCAGGGGCTTTCCCCTACGTCGGCCTCGTTCGCTAGCGGCGGCGACGCTTGCGCGCCGCCGTCAGCATTATTTGCGCTTGCGATGCATCGCCTTCTTCGCGCCGCCATTGCTGCGCTTGTCGATGCACTGATCCTTCACGGTGCGCGAGCAGGCCGGATATTCGGCGGTCGCCGGCATCGGTGCGGCGGCGGCCGGTGCTGCCATCGGCGGCTGGCCACCCTGGGGTGCCATTGCGGGGGCACCGGCGGGTGCGCCCATTGCGGGGTCGGCAGCGGGGGCTGCGGGGGCCGCAGGCGCCTGCTGCATCGCCGGGTCGGCGGCGGGCTGCGCCGGGTCAGGCTGCTGCATCGACGTGTCGGGGGTTGCAGGGGCGGTCTGCGCGAGGGCAGGCATCGAAACTGCTGCGGCGAGGGCCGCGAACATCATGATCTTCATATAGGATCTCCTACGAACGGGCAGCATTGTGTGCTGCACGGGCGGATGAACGCGCATCCGCCCGCATGGCTCCCAAAAATTCTTACGCTCCCGAATCGAGTGCGTAGCCCGCCGATCGAACGGTGCGGATGATATCGGGCCGATCGCCGCGATTGATCGCCTTGCGCAGCCGCCGGATATGGACGTCGACGGTGCGGCTTTCGATGTCGCTGTCATGCCCCCACACCGCATCGAGCAATCGCTCGCGCGAGAAGACCCAGCCGGGATGCTCGAGGAAGTGCTTGAGAAGACGGAATTCGGTCGGCCCGAGCGGAATGACCTCGCCCGACCGGCGGACCTTGTGGCCGACCGTGTCCATCTCGATGTCCGAATAGGTCAGTTGCTCGCCCGCGAGCGCCGGGCGCACGCGGCGCAGCACCGCGCCGACCCGCGCGACGAGTTCGCGCGGCGAGAAGGGCTTGGTGACATAATCGTCCGCGCCGGTCTCGAGCCCGCGGACACGATCCTCTTCCTCGCCGCGCGCGGTGAGCATGATGATCGGGACGTTCGCGGTCTCGGGCATGCGGCGCAGGCGGCGGCAGACCTCGATCCCCGACAGGCCCTCGACCATCCAGTCGAGCAGGACGATGTCGGGGGTATTCTCCTTGGCGAGCAGCAGCGCCTCTTCCCCGTCGGGCGTCTGCGCGATCTCGAAGTCCTCGCGCTTGAAGTGCCACACGAGCAATTCGGCCAATGCCGCGTCGTCTTCCACCAGCAACATTTTAGCGCGTGCCATGGCGATCACTCCTTCAAGCGGTCGGCGTTAAATAGGACATTGGCCCACGGTCGCGTTCGACCATGTGGGTGCCGGTCGCCGCGAAATACACCATTTCGGCAACGTTCGTCGCATGATCCCCGACACGTTCGAGGTTCTTGGCGATGAAGAGCAACTGCGCGACCTGACCGATCGTCTTTGGGTTTTCCATCATGTGCGTGACGAGCACGCGGAACAGGCTGTTGTAGAAGTCGTCGACCTGCCGGTCGCGCGCGCAAACCTCGACCGCGGCGGCGGCATCGCGTGCTGCGAAGGCGTCGAGTGCGTCGTGGACCATCTGCACCGCGAGCACCGACATGGCGGGGAGCACCGACAGCGGTTCGATCTCGCCGTGGCTTTCGATCGTGGGCACGCGCTTGGCGATGTTCTTGGCGTAATCGCCGATCCGCTCGACCACGCCCGCGATCTTGAGCGCGGCGACGACCTCGCGCAGGTCGTCCGCGAGCGGCGCGCGCAGCGCGATGATCCGCACCGCGAGTTGCTCGACCTCGATCTCGAGCGCGTCGATCCGCTTGTCGCCGTCGATGATCGCGCGCGCACCCTCGAGGTCGTGGAGGCGCAGCGCTTCCATTGCGGCACCGATCGCCTGCTCGGCGAGCCCGCCCATCTGCGCGATGAGACCGCGCAGCTGCCCGATTTCGGCATCGAAGGCTTTGATCGTATGTTCGTTGGTGGGCATGATGTCTCGCCTCAGCCGTAACGGCCGGTGATGTAATCCTTGGTGCGTTCCTGCCGCGGATTGGTGAAGATGTCCGAGGTCGCGCCATATTCGACGAGCGTCCCCAGATGGAAGAAGGCGGTCCGCTGCGAGACGCGCGCGGCCTGCTGCATGTTGTGCGTGACGATCACGATCGCATAGCGGCCCTTGAGCTCGTGGATCAGTTCCTCGATCTTGGCGGTCGCGATCGGGTCGAGCGCGGAGCACGGCTCGTCCATCAGGATTACCTCGGGGTCGACCGCGATCGCGCGCGCGATGCACAACCGCTGCTGCTGCCCGCCCGACAGCGCGGTGCCGCTGTCGCTGAGCCGGTCCTTGACCTCATCCCACAGGCCCGCGCGGCGGAGCGACTGCTCGACCACTTCGGCAAGCTGCGCCTTGTTCGAGGCGAGGCCGTGGATCCGCGGACCGTAAGCGACGTTCTCGAAGATCGACTTGGGGAACGGGTTGGGCTTCTGGAACACCATCCCGACGCGCGCGCGGAGCTGCACCACGTCCATCGAGGGGGCGTAGATATCCTCACCGTCGAGCGTGATGTCGCCCTCGACCCGCGCGCTCGGGATCGTGTCGTTCATCCGGTTGAGCGTGCGCAGGAAGGTCGACTTGCCGCAGCCCGAGGGTCCGATCAGCGAGGTGACGTAGCGCTGGTCGAAGTTGAGCGACACGTCGTCGATCGCCTTCTTCGCGCCGTAGAAGACGCTGACCCGTTTCGCGCAGATCTTGTGTTGGTTTGGAATGCTCACCAGCGGGTCTCGAATTTGTTGCGGAGGTAGATCGCGAAGCCGTTCATCGCGAGCAGGAAGACAAGCAGCACGATGATCGCCGCGCTGGTCTTTTCGACGAAGCCGCGGTCGATCTGGTCGGACCACAGGAAGATCTGGACCGGGAGCACGGTCGACGGATCACTGAGGCGCGCAGGCGGCGCGGAGATGAACGCGCGCATCCCGATCATCAGCAGCGGCGCGGTCTCGCCGAGCGCGCGCGCCATGCCGATGATCGTGCCGGTAAGGATGCCCGGCAGCGCGAGCGGCAGGACGTGATGGAACACCACCTGGACCGGGCTTGCGCCGACACCGAACGCGGCATCGCGGATCGACGGGGGCACGCCCTTGATCGCATTGCGCCCGGCGATGACGATCACCGGCATCGTCATCAACGCGAGCGTCAGCCCGCCGACGATCGACGCCGAGCGCGGCAGCCCGAACGTGCCGAGGAACACCGCAAGACCGAGCAGCCCGAAGATGATCGACGGAACCGCCGCGAGATTGTTGATCGAGACTTCGATCAAATCGGTCCAGCGGTTCCGCGGCGCATATTCCTCGAGATAGAGTGCGGACAGCACGCCGACCGGGAAGGCGATCAGCAACGTCACCACCATCGTGAAGATCGAGCCCTTGAGCGCGCCCCAGATCCCGGCGCGGGTCGGGTCGGTCGAATCCGACGAGGTGAGGAAGGGGAGGTTGAACCCGGTCGAGATCGCGGTCTTCGCCTTCAGCCGCGCGACGGTCGCCTCGTCCTCGGGCGTGCCGGTGCGCTTGGCCGCGATATCGATCGAATCCGCTGCAGGAACCCAGACAATGCTGCGGCCCTTCAGGATCGCAGGATCGTGCTTGATCGCCGCGCGGACCGAAAGCCACGCGCCATCGGACAGCAGTTTGTCGCCGTCCTTGCCATACGCGGCGATCGCGGCGGCGCGGGTCGCCGGCTCGACGCCGGCCCCCGCCAGCGCGAGATCCGCGCCCGGTCCCTTGAGTTGCGCCGGGTCGAGCATCAGCCCGGCGCGTGCGAAATCGACCGGCAGCGCGACCTGCGTCTGCAGGAAGCCGCTCGCGCCATTGTAGACCATCGTCACGAGCAGTACCGCGAGGAACCCTGCCGACATCACCACCGCGGCAAGCCCGAGCAGCCGGAAGCGCCGCTCCGCGGCATAGCGCTGGCGGATCCGGCGCTGCATCGACTGCGTCCGCCAGTCGGTCGGCGCACGCTCCTGCGGCTCGGCGGTGCCGACCGGCACCTGGGCGACGAGGGATTCACTCATAAGCTTCACGGTACCGTTTGACGACCGTCAGCGCGACGATGTTGAGCAGCAGGGTGATGACGAACAGCGTGAGCCCGAGCGCGAAGGCGGCGAGCGTCTTGGGGCTGTCGAACTCGGCCTCGCCGGTCAGCAGGTCGACGATCTGCTTGGTCACGGTGGTCGCGCTGGCGAACGGGTTGAGCGTCAGCGTGGCGACGCCCGACGCGGCCATCACCACGATCATCGTCTCGCCGATCGCGCGCGATACCGCGAGCAGCACACCGCCGACCACGCCCGGGAGCGCGGCGGGCAGCAGCACGCGGCGGATCGTCTCGGACGAGGTCGCGCCCATCGCAAGGCTGCCGTCGCGCATCGCGCCGGGCACGGCGGCGAGCGAATCGTCCGCCATCGAGGAGACGAACGGGATGATCATCACCCCCATCACCAGCCCCGCGGCCAGCGCGCTTTCGGAGCTCGCCCAGGTGATTCCGATCGACACCGCGAAATCGCGCACCGCTGGCGCCACCGTCAGCGCCGCGAAATAGCCGTAGACCACGGTCGGCACGCCCGCGAGCACCTCGAGGATCGGCTTCATCCAGCGCCGGGCGGACGCGGTCGCATATTGCGTGAGATACACCGCGCTCATCAGCCCGAACGGGATCGCCACGATCATCGCGATCACCGCGCCGATCAGGAACGTGCCCCAGAACAGCGGCACCGCGCCGAGCGTCGCGCCGGGGTGCGCCGGGTCGATCACCTGCGGGCTCCAGTGCGTGCCGAACAGGAAATCGGTGATCGGGACCACTTCGAAGAAGCGCCACGATTCGAACAATAGCGACGCCACGATCCCAAGCGTCGTCAGGATCGCGATCAGCGACGCGCAGAGCAACGCGCCCATCACGACGAATTCGATCTTGGTCCGCGCGCGGAAATCGGGGCGGACGCGGGTGAAGGCGAAGCCACCGGTGGCGAACGCCAGCAGCAGCGCGACCGCGGTCCCGATCCAGTCGATCCGCGTCTGCGCGGCGGCGTAAGCGGGCGCGAGCTTCTGCGACAACGGGTTGAACGCGCCGAAACTGCGACCCGCAGCCAGACTGCGCGCCTCGGACAGGATCGCCGCGCGGTCGAACCCCTGCGGCGGCAGCAGCGCGGCGGCGGGATCGTGGAGCACGCTGTTGGTGACGAGCGCGGGCGAGGTCGCCGCCCAGACCGCGAGGAACAAGGCGGCAGGCACGATCGTCCACAGGGCGACATAGCCGCCGAAGTGCGAGGGCAGCGAACTGAAGCGCGCGGTGCTGCCGCGCCGGAAGGCGACCGCGCGCATCCGCGCGGTCAGCCAGCCGATCAGCCCAAGCCCGGCGATGACCAGGAAAAGTGCGAGAAAGGACACTAAATCAGGCTCGTTCTAGGATGAGAGGAACGGGTCAGAGCAGTTTCGACGGGTCGAGCAGCGTCTCGTTCTTGACGATCTCCGCGCTGCGCTTGCGCACGTCCTCTGGTGCGGCGATCAGGCCCTTGGCGACCAGCGGCCCGTTCGGATCCCACGACTTGGCGTACAGCGCGAGGAATTCGCGCAAGCCCTTGATCGCGGTGAGATGCGCCGCCTTGACGTAGAGATACAGCGGGCGCGAGCCGGGATAGGCGCCGCGCGCGATCGTTTCATAGGTCGGCTCGACCCCGTTGAGCGGGACGCCGTTGAGCTTGTCCTTGTTCTGCTCGAGATAGGAATAGCCGAAGATGCCGATCGCATTGGGGTTCGATTGCAGCTTCTGGACGATCAGATTGTCGTTCTCGCCCGCATCGACATAGGCACCATCCTCGCGGATCGCGGTGCAGCCCTTGGCATAGGCAACGTGATCCTTGTCCTTGAGGTCCGCCATCCTGGGGTTGATCGCGTCGCACCCGCGCGCGAGGATCAGCTCGGCGAGCGCGTCGCGCGTTCCACTGGTCGAAGGCGGGCCATAGACCTGGATCGGCACCGCCGGGAGCGACGGGTTGACGTCCTTCCAGGTCTTGGCGGTGTTGGGCTGCCCGTTCGGCGTCGCGGCGAGCGCGCGATACAGGTCGACCGCGGTCAGCTGGAGCTTGGGTCCGGCCTTGGACTCGGCGAACGCGATCCCGTCGAGCCCGACCTGGATCTCGAGGATCTTCGATACGCCATTGTCGAGGCAGGTCTTGTACTCGCTCGCCTTGATCCGGCGCGATGCGTCCTCGATGTCGGGGTGTGCTGCGCCGACGCCGGCGCAGAACAGCTTCATCCCGCCGCCGGTCCCGGTCGATTCGATCGCGGGGGCCTTCATCCCCGGGGTCTGGTTGACGAGCTGCTCGGCGACGATGGTGGTGAAGGGAAACACAGTGGACGAGCCGACGACCGTGATGTGATCGCGCGAGCCGGCACCGCCGCCATTCGCCTGATCCTGACAGGCAGCCAATGGCAGAATCGCGGTTGCCGCGCACAACAGGCTGAAGGTCTTGGCGATTGTCGCGTGTGTGCGGTTCATGGAATCTCCCCTCGGGCCGTGGACTCGGATGTCGAAACTGTGGCCCCCGGAGTCGCGTACCACCCTCACGCAAATGCCTGTGTGACGTTGTCGTTACCGTTTGATGACAGTCGACGGGGAAATGCGGGCTACGAAAGGGGCGCGACAGGGAAGGGCATTGCAGCCTTGCCGTGCGGCGGCAGCATGAGCGTGACCGTCGTGCCCTTGCCCACGGTGCTGGCAATGTCGAAGCGCCCGCGGTGCCGTTCGATGATGTGCTTGACGATCGCAAGGCCGAGTCCCGTGCCGCCCGCCGCACGGCTGCGGCCGGGATCGACGCGGTAGAAACGCTCGGTCAGCCGCGGGATGTGTTCGGGCGCGATTCCCTCGCCTTCGTCGGCGACGCTGATCCGCACCATCCCGACCCGGTCGCTCCACAGCTTGACCGTCACCGGCGTTCCGGCGCGCCCGTATTTCATCGCGTTGCCGATGAGATTGTGGAGCACCTGGCTGAGCTGCGCGCGGTCGCCCGCCACCGCGGCGACCCCGAGGTCGAGGTCCGCGACGATATCGTTGCTCCGCGCATTCTGCGCGTCGAGCAGCTCGGACCGGACTTCGCCGATCAGTTCGCCGAGATCGACCGCACGGTCGGGCAGGCGGTATTTCTCCGCCTCGATCCGGCTGAGCGAGATCAGGTCCTCGACCAGCCGCTGCATCCGCCGCGCCTCGTCGAACATGATCTTGAGGAAACGCCCGCGCACCTGCGCATCCTCGCCCGCCTTGTCGTCCCCCAGCGTCTCGATATAGCCGAGGATCGACGCAAGCGGCGTGCGCAGCTCGTGGCTCGCGTTAGCGACGAAGTCGACGCGCATCCGCTCGGCGGCATAATTGCCGGTGCGGTCGATCAGATGGACGATCCGCTGCCCCCCGGCGGCCCGGCTGACGTGCATTTCCCAATGCTGGTCGAGCGCCCCCAGCCCGACCAGGTTGGTCGGCCCCTGCGGCATTCCGGCGAGCGGACTGGCGAGCCGTTCGGCGGCACCGGGATGACGGATCGCGACGCGCACGTCCTCCCCGACGATATGCTTGCCGAGCAGCTCGAGCGCGGCGGCATTGGCGTGCGTGACGCGACCTTCCGCCACGATCAGCACCGGGCCCAGGACGGCCTCGATCACTTCCTGCAACTCGGGCAGGGGCGGGGGCGGGGTGACTTCGATCGGGCGCGGCGTCTCGATCGGCTGGTCGCCGGTCCCGGTCGCGGCGAGCGCGGCGGCGACCCCGCCGACCAGCGTGATGATCGCGGCCTGCAAATTCCATTCGAGCAAAAACACCGCGATCGCCGCGATGACGACGAGCCCGATGGCGATGACCGTGCGAGACCCGAACCCCTGCAACATGCCAGCGCCTTAGCGGCAGTTGCGCGGCGGCGGAAGCGCCCCTGTGCCGTCGCGAGACGCGAAAAGGGGTTAACGCCGCGCCCGCGCTTGCCAGCGAATCGCGAATGTGAAAGGGCATGGTGCGATGAACGACGATACGCCCGATGTCCCCGCACCCGCGCGACGGCGCGCGCTGATGCTCGGCGCAGCCTCGGCGGCGGCGGTGGTGTCGATCCGCCCCGCGCTCGCCGCGACGACCGCGTCGATCGCGACCTGCGAGATCCCGGTCCCCGATGCGGGGCGCGCGGGGAGCTACATCGCCGCCGATGGCAGCACCGTTCCGTCGGGCACCGCGGGGGCGTTCGCGCCGCCGGGCCGTCCGTTCAAGGGCGAGGACGTCCGCACCGCGCTCGCCGGGGGGCAGTTGCCCGGCACCACCGCGACCCAGAGCCGCGCCTACACCAACTATATCCGGCGTCTGCAATCGGGAACGAGTGGCTTCACCTGCTTTGCGTCGTTGCAGATGCCGCGCGGCTGAGCCGCATGCCGTCGCGCGCCGCAGCGCTGCTGTACCGCATGGCGCGGCCCGAGACGCTCGACATCCTGCACATCGACAGCTTCACCGCACTCTATCATCGCGCATCGGGCATCACCCATCTGCTCGCGGCGCCCGCACCCGAGATCCTCGCTGCGCTGGGCGAGGCCGGGCTGACCCGCGCCGCGCTGCTGGCCAAACTGCGCGCCGACTATGCGCTCGAGGATGCCGATGAACACGCGCTCGGCGCGCGGCTGGACGAGCTCGTCGCGACCGGGCTGGTCGCGTGCGAGCGGGTGGGCTGACGATGCGGCACGTCTTTTCGGTGCGGGTCGGCCCGGTCGGGTTCCGGATCGGCTCGGACTGGCGCGCGCCCATCGCCGAGCTGGAACGGCTCTATGCGGACTATCCGGCGCCGCATGGCGGGGTCGCCGATTTCTCGGTGCGGCTGTTCGCGGCGCGGCCGTGGCGGCGGGTGATCCGCCCGGCGGTGATGATCGGGGGCGATTACGTCCTGCCCGAAGCCGCGCCGCTGCCGCTCGCGCAAGGGGTGCTCGCCGCTGAAATGGGGATGAACCTGCAGATGGCGCTCGGGCAGCGGCGGTATCTGCTGCTCCATGCGGCGGTGGTCGCGCGCGACGGGCAGGCGGTGCTGCTGACGGGCGCGTCAGGGTCGGGGAAGTCGACGCTGGCGGCGCTGTTGTCGCTGCGCGGCTGGCGATTGATGGGGGACGAGTTCGCGCTGCTCGATCCGGTCACGGGGCTGCTCCACGCCTTTCCCCGGCTGGTCAGCCTGAAGAACGACGGGATCGCCGCGGTCGCCGCCGAAGTTCCCGCACGACGGCTCGGGCCGATGCTGCCGGGGACGCCGAAGGGCGCGATCCGCCACCTCATTCCCGACGCCACGACCGTTGCGGCGATGGATACGCCCGCGATGCCCGCGCTGATCCTGTTCCCGAGCTTCGGCTACGCGCGCGCCGAGCGTGACGTCGCGCAAAGCGAGGTGTTCGTCCGGTTGACCCAGGCATCGACCAATTATGTCGCGCTGGGCGAACGCGGGTTCGCGGCACTCGGTGGCCTCGTCAAGGCGGTGCCCGCGCGCGCGATCGATTATCCCGATACCGAAAGCGCGATCGACCAGGTGGAGGCGGCATGGGCCGCGCTGTGACCGGCTGGCGGCTCGCGCGCGCGCTGCGGGTGCCGGAAAGCGTCGTCACGCTCGATCCGGACGGGTGGAACGCGCTGATCGCGATGGCGCGGGCGGAACAGATGATCGGCACGCTGGCGTGGCGGCTCGACGGGATTGCCGTCCCCGTCTCGGTCGCGCGGATCCTCGACGACGCGCGCGCGTCGGCGGCGCAGGGGCAGGTCGTGGCCTTGTGGGAGGCGGAGGTCGCGCGCCGGGTTCTCGCGCCGTCGGACGTGCGGCTGGTCCTGCTCAAGGGCACCGCCTTCGCGGTCGGCGGGATGCGCGCCGGGATGGGCCGGTCGATCGGCGATCTCGATATTCTGGTCCCGCGCGACCGGATCGACGCGGTCGAGGCGGCGCTGCTCGCGGCGGGGTGGGAGTGGGTCAAGCCGGACCCGTATGACGACGCGTATTACCGCACCTGGATGCACGAGCTTCCCCCGCTGATCCACCGCGATCGCGACCGGATGATCGACGTCCACCACACGATCCTCCCGCCGACCGCGCGTATCACGCCCGATCCCGCCGCGCTGCTCGCAGACGTCGGGGAGCTTGCGCCTGGCATGTTCGCGCTGTCGCCGAACGACCGGCTGGTCCACGCGGCGGCGCATCTGTTCGCGGATGGCGATCTCGCCGGGGGGATGCGCAACCTGTGGGACGTGCAGTGTCTGGTCGCGGAATTCGGCACCGAGGGGCTGGCGGTCCGCGCACGGCATCATGGCCTGGAACGCGAGACGGTGCGGGCGCTGCGGCTGGCGGAGGCGCTATATGGCGACGCGAAACGCGTGACGCTCGCCGACCGGCTCTATCTCTACCGTATCACCGCGCGCGACGGCTGGGGCCGCCCGACGCGGCCGGTCACGCGGATGGCGTTCTACGTCCGCTCGCACTGGTTGCGGATGCCGCCGGGGCTGCTCGCGCGGCATCTGTGGACCAAATGGCGCAAGGGCGGCGCGGGACCCTCCTCAGGCTGACAGCCGCTCCAGCGTCGGGATCAGCTCGTCGAACGAATCGATCACCGCATCCGCGCACATCTGCTCGACGGGTTCGAGCAGGAAGCCGAAGCTCACCGCGATGCCAGGGATCTCGGCATTCTGCGCCGCCATGATGTCGTAGATCGAATCCCCGACGAACGCCGCGTGCCCGCCGCCCGACCGCCGAATCATTTCGTCGATCGGCGCGCGATTGGGCTTGGACAGGCCGGGGCCGAGCGTATCGCCGCCGATCAGGCAGGCGAATCGGTCGATCAGTCCGAGATCGGTGAGCAGGCGGGTCGCGAACGATTCGAACTTGTTAGTGCAGACCGCGACCTTGATGCCACGCTCGGTAAGCGCGTCGAGCGCCGCCACTGCGCCGGGGAAGGGGCGGGTGTGGACCGACAGATGCTCCCCGTAATAGCCGAGCATCCGTTTGTAGAGCGCGCGGAATTCATCCGCCTCGACCCCGCCTGTCGCCTCCAGCCCCTGCGTCAGCATGTGCTTCGCGCCGCCGCCGACCATCGTCTTGACCTGATCGACCGTCAGCGGCGCACGGCCGACCGAAGCGAGCGTGTCGTTGACCGCGGCGGTAAGGTCGCCGCTGCTGTCGACCAGCGTGCCGTCCAGGTCGAACCCGACGATATCGAATGAAATTTTCGCCATGTGGTCCTGTGTGACAGCGTTGCTCTGGAATTGGCAAGACGCGCGTGGCAGGGCATGGATCCATGAACCGTCCCGTAGCCGCAATCGTCCTTGCCGCCGGCAAAGGCACCCGCATGAAGAGCGACCTGCACAAGGTGCTCCATCCGATCGCGGGGCGCGCGATGCTGCTCCATCTGGTCGACAGCATCGCGCAGCTCGACCCCGCGATGACCGTCGTCGTGACCGGCGCTGGACGCGAACAGGTCGAGGCGGCGGTTGCCCCGCTCGGCATTGCGACGGCGCTCCAGGCCGAACAGCTCGGCACCGGCCATGCGGTCGCGCAGGCCGAGGCCGCGCTTGCCGGCTTCGATGGCGATGTGCTGATCCTCTACGGCGACGTGCCACTGGTGACGACCGCGACGATGCGCGCGATGCTCGACCGGCTGAATGCACCCGACCAGCCCGCGACGGTGGTGCTCGGCTTCCGTCCGGCGGATGCGGGCGCCTACGGTCGTATCGTCGCGCACGACGGCGTGATCGCGAAGATGGTCGAATATAAGGACGCGACCGACGCCGAGCGCGTGGTCGACCTGTGCAATTCGGGCCTGATGGCGGTGCGCAGCGCGGACCTGTTCGCGTTGCTCGCGCGGGTGGGGAACGACAATGCGGCGGGGGAATATTACCTGCCCGATATCGTCATGCTCGCCACCGCCGATGGCCGGGCATCCGCGGTGATCGAGACCGGCGCGGGCGAAGTCGCCGGCGTCAACAGCCGCGCCGAACTCGCCGCGGTCGAGGCCGACTGGCAGGCGCAGCGGCGCCTCCGCGCGATGGCGGACGGCGCGACGCTGATCGCGCCCGAAACCGTCTGGTTCGCGCACGACACACGGATCGGCCGCGACGTGGTGATCGAGCCCAACGTAGTATTCGGCCCGGGCGTGACGGTGGCGGACGGCGTCATGATCCACGCGTTCAGCCATATCGAGGGCGCGACCATCGGTGCGAACGCCGAGGTCGGTCCGTTCGCCCGCCTCCGCCCCGGCGCGGTGATGGGAGAAAAGTCCAAGGTCGGCAATTTCGTCGAGATGAAGAAGGCGACCCTCGGCGCTGGCGCGAAGGCGAGCCATCTGACCTATCTCGGCGACGCCGAGGTGGGGGAAGGCGCGAACATCGGCGCGGGCACGATCACCTGCAATTACGACGGCTTCTTCAAGTACAAGACGGTGATCGGTGCGGGCGCGTTCATCGGGTCCAACTCGGCCCTCGTCGCGCCGGTGACAATCGGCGCGGGCGCGACGGTCGGGGCGGGATCCGTGATCACCGCCGATGTCGACGCCGATGCGCTCGCGCTGGCGCGCGCGCGACAGGAAACGCGGCCCGGCTGGGGCAAGCGCTTCCGCGCGGCGATGGCGGCGCGGAAGGGCACGTCTTGACATGATATCATCAAATGATATCAACTCGACATGACGCGTATTCTCGCTGATCTTTCCGACGAGGATCTCCGGTGGCTCGATCAGCACGCTGTCGAGGAAGGTAAGTCTCGCGCTGCCATCCTGCGCGAGGCAGTTTCCAGCTACAAGGCACAGAAAGTGCAGACCGTTCCGGCGGCGGACTGGCTCGAGCAGGGCTTCGGGCTATGGGCGCGGCATGGGATGATCGTCGATCCGAAGGACTATGAGCGTCGTCGTCGCGCCGAATGGACCCGGCCTTGGGACGATGATTACGAAGAAGTGCGGGCTGAATCGCCAGATTGCTTCACGCCCGAGGATGATCGTGAACGCGCACATTATCTGGAGTTAATGCGCAAGGCCGCCGCCGATTCCAAGTCTGCGCCCGATGCATGAGCGGCTACAGCCTCGATGCCAATATCCTGATCGACGCCTTGCTTGCGCACCAGCCCGCACTGATCGAGCTTTCGCGGATTCTCGAAGTTGGGGCCGGGATGTGGGTCAGCCGAATGGCCTGGATCGAAGTGCTGTCAAAGGGTGACGATCGCGTCGTTCGCGAGGCAGTCGCGTTTCTGGGTCGGTTCGGGCTTGATGAGATCGATCACGAGACGTCGCAGCGTGCTGCGGCATTGCGGCGAC
Organism: Sphingomonas sp. PAMC 26617; assembly: GCF_000242835.1. Taxonomy (NCBI): domain Bacteria; kingdom Pseudomonadati; phylum Pseudomonadota; class Alphaproteobacteria; order Sphingomonadales; family Sphingomonadaceae; genus Sphingomonas; species Sphingomonas sp. PAMC 26617. The sequence continues at coordinate 4,006,913 of NZ_JH594425.1, read as the reverse complement.
AGCGCGCCGGGCTCAAATCCCCCGACGCGATCATCCTTGCGTCAGCCCAAGTTCACGGTCGCGTGCTAGTCACGCGCAATACCAAGGATTTTCCGGCGACCATGCCGGGGATCCACGTTCCCTACGCCCTCTAGAGCAGAGACATTCCATGTGTGGCATCGTTGGCATTCTGAGCACCGAAGACGTCGCCGATCGTCTGCTCGACGGGCTCAAGCGGCTCGAATATCGCGGCTATGATTCGGCGGGCATCGCGACCGACTTCGACGGCGCGATCGAGCGGCGGCGTGCGTCGGGCAAGCTGATCAATCTCGCCAACGAACTCGCCGCGCACCCGCTGCCGGGCAAGACCGGGATCGCGCACACCCGCTGGGCGACGCATGGCGGGCCGACCACCAACAACGCGCACCCGCATGCGACGGGCGAAGTCGCGGTCGTCCACAACGGGATCATCGAGAATTTCAAGCCGCTGCGCGACGAACTGATCGCGCGCGGGCGGACCTTCACCAGCGAGACCGACACCGAAGTCGTCGCGCATCTGATCAGCGAGAAGGTCGAGGCCGGGCTCGGCCCGATCGAGGCGGTGCGCGAAATCCTCCCGCGGCTCCACGGCGCGTTCGCGCTCGCGATCCTGTTCCGCCAGCATCCCGACCTGCTGATCGGCGCGCGGCTCGGCTCGCCTTTGGTCGTCGGGCATGGCGAAGGCGAGATGTACCTCGGCTCGGACGCGCTCGCGCTTGCGCCGCTGACGCAGCGAATCGCCTATCTCGACGAGGGCGACTGGGTCGTGCTGACGCGCGACGGCGCGCAGGTCTATGACCGCGACAACACCCCCGTCGAACGCGCGATCACGATCTCGGGCGTGACCGGCGATCTCGTCTCCAAGGGCAACCATAAGCATTACATGCTCAAGGAGATTTACGAGCAGCCGATCGTCGTCGCGCAGACGCTGCGCTCGTACCTCCAGCGGATGGAGGAACGCGTCACGCTGCCGATCCCCGAGTTCGACCTGTCGACGATCAAGCGCGTCACGATCGTCGCGTGCGGGACGAGCTTCTATGCGGGCATGGTTGCCAAATACTGGTTCGAACAGTTTGCGCGCGTGCCGGTCGACCTCGATGTCGCGTCCGAATTCCGCTACCGCGCGCCGGTGATGGAGGAGGGCGGTCTCGCGCTCTTCATCAGCCAGTCGGGCGAGACCGCCGACACGCTCGCAGCACTCCGCCACGCCAAGGCCGAGGGGCAGACGATCGCGGTCGTCGTCAACGTGCCGACCAGCTCGATGGCGCGCGAGGCGGACATCCTGCTGCCGACCCACGCTGGTCCCGAGATCGGCGTCGCCTCGACCAAGGCGTTCACCTGCCAGCTCGCGGTGCTCGCCGCGCTCGCCGCCAACCTCGCGCGTGCGAAGGGCAAGCTCAGCCCGGCCGAGGAGAAGATGATCGTCAGGCATCTCGCCGAAGCGCCCGCCGCGCTCAACGGCGCGCTCGCGTATGACGAGGCGATCGAGGCGATGGCGCATCATATCGCGGTCGCGCGCGACGTGCTCTACCTGGGGCGCGGCACCGACTATCCGCTCGCGCTGGAAGGCGCGCTGAAACTGAAGGAAATCAGCTACATCCACGCGGAAGGTTATGCCGCGGGCGAGATGAAGCACGGGCCGATCGCGCTGATCGACGAGAACGTGCCGGTCATCGTCATCGCGCCGTCGGGGCCGCTGTTCGACAAGACCGTGAGCAACATGCAGGAAGTCCAGGCGCGCGGCGGCAAGGTCGTGCTGATCTCGGATTACGACGGGATCCAGGCGGCCGGCGACGGCTGTCTCGCGACGATCACCATGCCCAAGGTCCACCCGCTCATCGCGCCGCTCGTCTATGCGGTGCCGGTGCAGTTGCTCGCGTACCATGTCGCGGTGATCAAGGGCACCGATGTTGACCAGCCGCGCAACCTCGCCAAGTCGGTGACGGTCGAATGAGCTCGCCGCTCGTTGCAGGGGTCGAGCTTGGCGGGACCAAGGTCATCTGCGTGCTCGGCAGCGGGCCGGACGACGTTCGGGACACGGTGACGATCCCAACGACGACGCCCGCCGAAACGCTCGACGCGGTCGAGGCGGTGCTCGCCCGCTGGTCGGGGTATGAGGCGCTCGGCATCGCGAGCTTCGGGCCGGTGTCGCTCGATCCGCTGGATCCGACGCACGGCTTCATCACCGCCACCCCCAAGCCGGGCTGGTCGCACACCGATGTCGGTGCGCGGCTGGCGCGCGTGACGGGGGTGCCGACCGGGTTCGACAGCGACGTCGCGGGCGCGGCGCTCGGCGAGGGGCGCTGGGGTGCCGCGCGCACCGTCGCGGATCATGCCTATGTCACGGTCGGGACTGGGCTTGGCGTCGGGCTGGTGCTCGGCGGGATGCCGGTATCCGGGCTGACGCATTCCGAGCTGGGGCACATTCGCCCCGTCCGGCTGGCGGGGGACCACTGGACGGGGGCGTGCCCGTTCCACGGCGATTGCCTCGAGGGGCTCGCCTCGGGGACCGCAATCCGCGCGCGCACCGGAACCGCGGCGCAGGATCTCGCGGCGGACGATCCGGTGTGGGACGGGGTCGCCCATGCGCTCGCGCAATTGTGCCACATGCTCGTGCTGACCGGAATTCCGCGTCGGATCGTGATGGGTGGCGGGGTGATGGTCGGGACGCCGCATCTGTTCGCGCGGATCCAGGAGAAGCTCGTCCATAGCCTTGCAGGCTATGTCAGCGCGCGCGGACTCCTGCCGATCGAGGCGTTCGTCGTTCCGGCCGAACTCGGCGGGATGGCCGGGCCGCTGGGTGCGATCGAGCTCGGCGTTCGCGCCTTGAGCCGGGGAAGTGCGTTCGGCCGGTCGTAAGCCCGGTTGCGGGAAACGGTCGGTTCCATCGACGTTTCCCGCGGGGGTGATGCCTGCGGCGGCTGCCAGAGCCCCCCGTTCGGGATGAAAATCTTCGGAATTTGAATATCTTCGCTACACAAGTTCTTAACCTAGTTTGCATACCGCAAGGAAAGGGCGCATCGCGTCCTTTGCCGATAATGGTGGTGCCAGATGCGTATTCTCATCGTCGACGACGAACCTGCCATGCACGACAGCTATCGGCGCAGCTTCGCGTCGGTCGGCGACGGCATCAACCCGGCGCTCGACGCGATGGCAGCCGAGCTGTTCGGGGCGAGTGTCGCTGCGCTCCCGGCTGATCCGCTGCAGTCGTTCCCGCTCGTTCACGCGTTGCAGGGGATGGAGGGCGTTGCCGCTGTCGCCGCTGCAAAGCGCGACGACGATCCGATCGCGGTCGCGTTCATCGACGTGCGCATGCCCCCGGGGATCGACGGGCGCGAGACCGCCGCGCGGATCCGCGCGCTCGACCCCGAGATCCATCTCGTCATCGTCACCGGCTATTCGGACTTCGCGCCGATCGAGATCGCCCGGGTCGCCGGCCCCGCGGACAAACTCTTCTATATCGCCAAGCCGTTCGAGGTTGCCGAGGTCCAGCAGATGGCGACCGCGCTGGTCCATCGCTGGGAAAACGACCGCGAGCTGACCGCGGCGCGGCTGACGCTCGCCGCGCAGGTCGTCCAGTTGCAGGAACAGGGCCATGAGCTCGCCGCGAACGAAAGCCGCGCGATGCATCTCGCGAGCCATGATTCTTTGACCGAGGCGCCCAACCGGCTGGCCTTCCGCCGCGCGCTGGCCGAACGCGCGCGCTCGAACGTGCAGTTCGCCGTTGCCATGGTCGACCTCGACCGGTTCAAGCTCGTCAACGACACGCTGGGGCATCTTGCCGGTGACGAACTGATCCGCGCGATGTGCGGCGTGTTGCAACGCTCGGTCCCGGAGGGCGGGATGGTCGCGCGGCTGGGCGGGGACGAATTCGGCCTGTTGTTCGATACCCCCGGGCAGGACGCCGCCGCAGCGGACTGCGAGCGGATCGCCAAGGCGTGCGCGACCACCTTCAAGGTGCTCGGCCATTCGGTGCACGGCGGCGCCTCGATCGGGCTGATCGCGACCGAGCCGGGCGAGACGCGCGATCCGGTCGACCTGATGCGCCGGGCGGATCTCGCGCTCAACGACGCCAAGCGCGACGGGCGCGGGATCGTCCGCGTGTTCGACGACGGGATGGACGAGACGATCCGTCTGCGCCGCACGATCGAGACCGGCCTCTCGGGCGCGATCGCGCGCGACGAGCTCAGCCTCGCCTATCAGCCGATCGTCGGGCGCGAGCGGCTCGAGATCGTCGGGTTCGAGGCGCTGCTGCGGTGGAATACCGATGCGCACGGCCCGATCGGCCCCGATGTGTTCATTCCGATCGCCGAGGAATCCAATCTCATCCACGAGATCGGCGACTGGGTCCTGCGGGAATCACTCAAGGTGCTGGTCGAATGGCCGACGCAATATGTCTCGATCAACTTCTCGCCGCGCCAGTTCCGGCGGCACAATTTCGTCGCGCGGCTGGTCGAGGAAGTCCAGCGCGCGGGGGTCGACCCGACGCGGGTGCAGATCGAGATCACCGAGACCGCGATCTTCGACGATGCCGATCGCGCCGCCGAGACGCTCTACAAGCTGCGCCAGATGGGCTTCCGCATCGCGCTCGATGATTTCGGGACGGGCTATTCGAGCCTCTACAACATCCGCAAGTTCGCGCTCGACTGCCTCAAGATCGACCGCAGCTTCATCGATGGCATGGGACGCGAACGCGAAAGCGCGGCGATCGTCCACTCGATCATCCATCTCGGCCGCGCGCTCGGGCTCGGCGTGGTGGCGGAAGGGGTCGAGAGCGATGCCCAGTTGCAGGCGTTGCGCGTGGCGGGGTGTTCGCACATGCAGGGGTTCCTGTTCTCCCGGCCGGTGCCCAAGGCTTTCGCACGCCAGATCGCGGTGACGCGGTTCATGACCGATGGGTCGGGAACACTGCCGCTGCTCGAAGACGATCGCGCGACATCGGGATGATCGCGCGCCGCTCCCGCTGGACGCGCGCACGGGTATGGCGGCGGCGTTCGGTCCGGGCATTGTGGCCAGGGACGCTGGGCGCGAAGCTCGTGCTGATCCTCACCGTAATCGGTCTGCTCGGCGCGGTTGCGCTGGTCGCGGTGCTGGCATCGGTGATCGTCCCCAGTTTCGATGCGCTCGAGCAGCGCGCGGTGGCGGCCGAGGTCGATCGCATGCACGCCGCGCTCGACACCATTGCGCGATCGGTCGAACAGAATGCGCGCGACTATGTCGACGGTTCCGCCGGCACCCCGATCGCTGCCGGCGCATCGCGGGCGCTCAAAGTAAAGACGGTGGACGGGATCGCACAGGTCGCGCCGCTCGACGGCGTGGAAGCGCTGCGGTGGCGCAAATCCGCAGGCGTCCGTGGCGAGCGCGACTTTGCAACGTTGCTGACGCATCTCCCGCTCGAGCGCGTCGCTGCGGGGCAGCATCCAGCCCATTTCTACACCCGGCTCGGCGGCGGCATCGTCGCGATCGGGGTGGCGCGGGTCTATCCTGCGCCCGGCGGCACCGACGGATCACGCCGGTATGTCGTGATGGCCCGGCGCCTGTCGGCAAAGATGCTTTCCGACGCCGCGCAACAGCCCGCGCGGATCGATCTCACGCAAACGCCGTCGACCACGGTCGTCCGTTCGTCGCCCGCGTCGCTGAAGATCGCGGTGCCGATCGCGGCCGTCGACGGGCGCGTGCTCGGGAGCGTGACGGTCATCGTCCGGCGCGATCTTGCGGTGCTGGGGCAGCGCGTCCTGCTGCTCGCGGTCGCCGGGTCGATCATCCTGTTGCTGATCGTGCTGCTCGTGCTGTCCCGGATGATGACGACGCTGGTGCTGCGCCCGCTCGCGCGGGTCGAGCGGCACATGCAGACCGTGCCGCAGACGGGCTCACTCGCATTGCTGCGCGATGTCCCGCGCAACGACGAGATCGGCTCGCTTGCCGCCAGCTTCAACGCGATGCTGTGCCAGTTGCAGGATCTGCGCGGGCAGCTCGAACTGCAGAATTTCGCGCTCGGGAGAAGCGACAGCGCGACCGCGATCCTGCACAATGTCCGCAACGCGCTGACCCCGGTCAGCACGATCGTGAGCCGGGATCTGCAACAGCCGCCGCCGGTCGACCGTGACATGATCGACCGGGCGATTGCGGAGCTCGCGCAGGACGATCTCGAGCCGGCGCGCCGCGCGAAGCTCGCGGCCTTCACGGGCGCTGCGGTGGCGGCGGTTGCCAAGGACCGCGCCGAGCGGCAGGCGGCGTTGCTGGTCGCCCGCGAGGCGATGGCGCAGGTGCTCGAGATCATTGGGCAACAACATCAGGCGGCGCAGGAGCGTCCTGAGCTATCCCCCTGTGACGTAACGGATATCATCGCGCGCAACGCGACGATCGCGCGCTATTCGGGGACCGTCTCGATCGCGTTCAGTTTCCCCGCGCAGCGCTGCGACGTGATCGCGAGCCGGATCCTGCTGAGCCAGGTGATCGGCAATCTGTTCGCCAATGCCGCGGATGCGATCGCGGCGCGCGGCACCGGGAGCGGCAGCATCGGCGTGACGATCGAACGGGTCGGCGACACCGCCTGGATCGCGATCCGCGATGACGGCGAGGGGATCGAGCGGGGCGCGGCGTCCAGCCTGTTCCAGCGCGGCTATTCCACGCGCGCACACAAGGTCGGGGGGCTCGGGTTGCACTGGTGCGCCAATGCGATGCGCGCGATGCAGGGGACGCTGCGGCTCGACAGCGCAGGCCCGGGGCAGGGCGCGGTGGCGACGCTGACCCTGCGGCTCGCGCCGACCGGGGCGGGTGGAACGTGACGGCCGGCTTTCCGGGACAGCGCCCCCCACTTTTCGCGCGCTCCCCGGAATTCGACGAACATCAGCATCTTGCAACACGTCGTATTCACATGCCGGAGTTTAGGCTAAGCACAATGCCGAAGGATCCCACGCAAGGACGATCGATGCGCGTACCCCTCCTCTCCCGCCTGCTTCTGTCCGGTCTTGCCGCCAGCCTCATCGTCCCCGCACCGGCCATGGCCGCAAGTTCGCCCGAGCTGATCGGGCTGGAACGCCAGTTGAGCATGCTGGTCGCGGGACGCACCGGGGAATATGGCATCGCCGCGCTCGATCTGCGCGATGGCTCGGCGGTTGCCGTCAACGGCGACATCGCGTTTCCGATGGCGAGCACGGTCAAGCTCGCGATTGCGGCGGCCTATCTTGCCGAGGTCGACCACGGGCGACGCAGCCTGAGCGAGACGCTCTACGGCCGACCCGCCGCCAAGGTCATGGAATTGATGCTCGTCCGCAGCGACAATATCGCGGCCGACCAGTTGCTCGCGACGCTCGGTGGCCCGATGGCGGTCCAGCAGTGGCTGTGGTCGCACAAGATCACCGGCATCCGCGTGGACCGCACCATCGCCCAGTTGCTGCGCGAGCGTGGCCATCTCGCCGACAGCAAGGATGTCGCCACGCCGGTTGCGATGGTCGCGCTGTTGTACAAGCTCGACAACGGGACCATCCTGAGCGCGCAAAGCCGCAACGTCCTGTTCGACCTGATGGGCCGGTGCCAGACGGGCACGCGCCGTATTCGCGCGCTGCTGCCCGTGGGCACGCGGGTCGAGGACAAGACCGGCACGCTGGACGGGGTTACCAACGACGTGGGGGTCATCACCATGCCCGACGGGCGCCGCGTCGCGATTGCGATCTTCGCGCGTGGGGGGCGCGATCGGCAGCCGGTCATCGCGGAAGTTTCGCGCGTGATCTACGACCGGTTCTCGGACAGCGTCCGCATTGCCCTGTCGCTGTTCCTGCAGATGCGGTGACCCGATCGTCCTGGCCCGGTCGCGACGTCGACCGGGGGACGATCGACCTCACCCCGGCCGAAACGGCAGGATGCTCTCATAGGTCGCAAGCGGCAGCGCGCCCCGAATGAACCCGCCGCGCCGCAGCACGAAGGTATGCCGCACGATCTCCGCCTGCTGCTCGATCCCGTAGCGTTTGAGCGGCAGGCCGGGCCGGATCGCGTAATCGTACCGGCAGAACGGGTGCCGCACGAGGGGGAGGAACACCCCCCGCTGGGTCTGCCAGATATGCGTCATCTCATGGATCAGCAGCCCTTGCGCATCGAGATTTTCGCATGCGAAATCATCGCGGTACAATGAACCCTTGGGATGGAAGCAGATGCACCCGGTCGGCGCCATCACCGTCTCGCGCGGCTGGAAGAACGCCCATTTGCGCTGCGCGAGGCGCACCTTCGCGTAATCGATCGCATCGCCGAACACGCCTTTTGCGAGCGTGATCTCGCCCTCGGTCAGCGTCCTTTTCTCGCCCCGTGCCACGCCCGTGTCTCAGTCCTTGAAAGTCGGCGCGGGCGCGCCGGGCGCGATCGTCGGAACGAGCGCGTCGATCCGGCGGCCGTCGGAAAAGGTGAAGGTCAGCGTGATCGGCCGGCCCGGCTTGATCCCGGGGTTCATGTCGAACAGCATCAGATGCTTGCCGCCGGGCTTGAATGGGGTCGTCGACAGCGCGGGGATCTTGAGGTCGCCGAGTGGCTTCATCGTCGCCATGCCCCCGGCGGTCATCGATTCATGCAGTTCGCTCTTGACCGCGACCGGGCTGTTGACTGCGATGAGCGTCGTTTCGGTCGGCCCGCCATGGATCGTGAAATAGCCCGCCGACGGGCGGCTCGGCAGCGTGCCCAGCCGGACATAGCCGTGATCGACCTTGAGTTCGGGCGGCGACTGGCACCCGGCCACCGACAGCCCGGCAAAAACCATAAAAGACCGCACGTTCAAATCTTATCTCCCGCATTGGGAACCCAACTGCGTCTCTAGGCGTGCGAAAATCTTGCGACAAGCGAAAGCCCCCCTATATCGCTGGAGTAACGGGTCGTGTCGCTCAGTTCGAGGGCACGGCTGAACGCCAATTTTTTGACTGACGGGGGCCCAAGAGGACCAATGGCAAAAGTAATCGGAATCGATCTCGGCACGACCAACAGCTGCGTATCCGTCATGGAAGGCGGCAAGCCGAAGGTTATCGAAAACGCAGAGGGCGCGCGGACCACGCCGTCGATCGTCGCGTTCGCCAAGGATGGCGAGCGACTGGTCGGCCAGCCGGCCAAGCGCCAGGCAGTGACCAACCCCGAGAACACGATCTTCGCGGTGAAGCGGCTGATCGGCCGTCGTTTCGACGATCCGATCACCAAGAAGGACACCGAGCTGGTCCCGTACCACATCGTGCGCGGCAACAATGGTGACGCATGGGTCGGCGCGGGCGGCAAGGAATACAGCCCGTCGCAGATCTCGGCCTTCACGCTTCAGAAGATGAAGGAAACCGCGGAAGCCTATCTCGGCGAGACGGTCACGCAGGCGGTCATCACCGTGCCCGCATACTTCAACGACGCGCAGCGCCAGGCGACCAAGGACGCCGGGCAGATCGCCGGTCTCGAAGTGCTCCGCATCATCAATGAGCCGACGGCGGCAGCGCTCGCCTACGGTCTCGACAAGGACACCAACAAGACGATCGCGGTCTATGACCTCGGCGGCGGCACCTTCGACATCTCGATCCTCGAGATCGGCGATGGCGTGTTCGAAGTGAAGGCGACCAACGGCGACACCTTCCTCGGTGGCGAGGATTTCGACAACAAGCTGCTCAACTTCCTGTCGGACGACTTCAAGAAGGCGGAAGGGATCGACCTCACCAAGGACAAGCTGGCACTCCAGCGTCTGAAGGAAGCGGCCGAGAAGGCGAAGATCGAGCTGTCGTCGGCAGCCACGACCGAAGTCAATTTGCCGTTCATCACCGCGGACGCGACCGGCCCGAAGCATCTCGTCAAGGCGATCACGCGCTCGGATCTCGAGCGTCTGGTCGAGGACCTGATCCAGCGCACGCTCGAGCCGTGCAAGAAGGCGATGGCGGATGCGGGCGTCAAGGCGTCGGACATCAGCGAAGTCGTTCTCGTCGGCGGCATGACGCGCATGCCCAAGGTCCGTCAGGTCGTGAAGGACTTCTTCGGCAAGGAACCGCATTCGGGCGTCAACCCGGATGAGGTCGTTGCGATGGGTGCCGCGATCCAGGCCGGCGTGCTGCAGGGTGACGTCAAGGACGTGCTGCTGCTCGACGTGACGCCGCTGTCGCTGGGCATCGAGACGCTGGGTGGCGTGTTCACCCGGATGATCGATCGCAACACGACGATCCCGACCAAGAAGTCGCAGACCTATTCGACCGCGGACGACAACCAGGGTGCGGTGACCATCCGCGTGTTCCAGGGCGAGCGTGAAATGGCGGCGGACAACAAGATCCTCGGCCAGTTCGACCTGGTCGGCATCCCGCCCGCACCGCGCGGCGTGCCGCAGATCGAGGTCACGTTCGACATCGACGCCAACGGCCTCGTCAACGTGTCGGCGAAGGACAAGGGCACCGGCAAGGAGCAGCAGATCCGCATCCAGGCATCGGGTGGCCTGTCGGATCGCGACATCGAGCAGATGGTTCGCGACGCCGAGCAGTTCGCCGAGGACGACAAGAAGCGCCGTGCATCGGCCGAGGCGAAGAACAACGCCGAGAGCCTGATCCACACGACCGAGCGCCAGCTTGCCGACAATGCCGACAAGGTCGACGCCGCGCTCAAGGGTGAGATCGAAGCGGCGATCGCCGAAGCCAAGACCGCGGTCGAAGGTGGCGATCCCGAAGCGATGAAGGCCAAGGCCGAAGCGCTCGGCCAGGTTGCGATGAAGCTTGGTCAGGCGATCTACGAGAAGCAGGCGCAGGCCGACGCTTCGCCCGCCGCCGACGGTGCAGCGGCACCGAAGGACGACGTGGTCGACGCGGAATTCTCCGAAGTCGACGACACCAAGGCATAAGCACAAACGCCCTCTCTCGCTTGGCGGGGGAGGGCCGCCGGGCGCGGCGGTGGCGGGTTTGGGGCAGGGCGGATCGAACCGTTCGCTGTTCCACCCGCCACCGTCTCCCGGTCTGAGGGCCTGACATGAGCACCGAAGTCGATTTCTACGAACTGCTCGAAATCGAGCGCACCGCCGACGACGGGACGATCAAGACGTCCTATCGCAAGCTGGCGATGAAATATCACCCGGACCGCAACCCCGGTTGCAAGGATTCCGAGGCGCATTTCAAGGCGATCAGCGAGGCGTATGATTGTCTCAAGGATCCGCAGAAGCGCGCGGCCTATGATCGCTTCGGCCACGAGGCCTTCCGTCAGGGTGGCGGCGGTGGCGGTCGTGGCGGCGGCGGCGCACAGGACTTCGGCGCCTTCTCCGATATTTTCGAGAACATCTTCGGCGAGTTCATGGGCGGCCAGCGCGGTGGCGGTGGCGCGCAGGGACCGCGGCGCGGCGCGGACTTGCGTTACGACATGGAAATCACGCTCGAGGACGCGTTCCACGGCAAGTCGACCGACATCACGATCGACGTGTCGGGCGTATGCGAGGTCTGCGAGGGCAGCGGCGCGACCCGCGGGACCGTCGCCAAGACCTGCGCGACCTGCCACGGCCACGGCAAGGTCCGCGCGCAGCAGGGCTTCTTCGTGGTCGAGCGGACGTGCCCGAGCTGTCACGGCGCGGGGCAGACGATCGCGGATCCATGCGGCGCGTGCCACGGCGAGGGCCGGATCGACCAGACCAAGACGCGCACCGTCAACATCCCCGCAGGGGTCGACGAAGGCACGCGCGTCCGCCTGACCGGCGAGGGCGAGGCGGGGCTGCGCGGCGCGCCGGCGGGCGATCTCTACATTTTCCTCCATGTCGCGCGGCATCCGCTGTTCGAGCGCGAAGGCACCACGCTGTTCGCGCGCACGCCGATCAGCTTCACCACGGCGGCATTGGGCGGCGAAGTCACCATTCCGGGGCCGGACGGGGTGAATTACGCGATCAAGATTCCTGCCGGCACGCAGTCCGGACGCGAGCTGCGCCAGCGCGGTGCGGGCATGCCGGTGTTGCAGGGTCGCGGTCGCGGCGATCTGGTGATCCGCGTCGAGGTCGAGACCCCGACCAGCCTCACCGCGCGCCAGCGCGAGTTGCTCGAGGAATTCCGCGCGACCGAGACGGGTAAGGAATGCCCGCAGACGAGCGGGTTCTTCAAGAAGGTGAAGAGCGCCTGGGTGTGAGGCGGGGGTAATGCTCGAAGGGGGTGGCGTAAGCGGGTGCAAGAAAGCGCTATCCCCCTCATCTGCTACTTCCCCGGCGAAGGCCGGGGCCCAGTAGTGAGACAGAAGAGCCTCAAGCGCTGTGCTTCGTTACCTCGGCCATCTCGACTGGGCCCCGGCCTTCGCCGGGGAAGTGGGTGGTAGGGAACAGGCTCGCGCCAAATATCAGGATAGTAAAAAAGCGCTTCTCCCGCCCCTTATAACAAGGGGCGGTCGAGCGGTCGGTGGTTAGAAGATCAGGACTTCCGCCACCAGCGCGACACCGGCAGCAGCGATCAGGCCGCTGGCCAGGGTTTGCAAAATGCGCATCGTGGGTCTCCGTGCCGGATCATCCCGGCACGGAGGCATTTGGAGATTGTTGCTTAGGCAAGCAACATTGTTACGCGCATTCGCAGGTGCAGCATTTGCACGTCGGAATGCCTTATTTCGTCGACGAACTGTTAACGCTTCGCCCCGAACACCCGCGCGAAGATCGTGTCGACGTGCTTCAGGTGATAGCCGAGATCGAACTTGTCCTCGATCTCCGGGACCGACAGCGCGGCGGTCACTTCCGGATCGGCCTTGAGCAGTTCGAGCAGCGACAGTTCGCCATCCGATTCCCACACCTTCATCGCATTGCGCTGGACGAGGCGATACGAATCCTCGCGGCTCACCCCGGCCTGCGTCAGCGCGAGCAGAACGCGCTGCGAATGGACGAGACCGCCCATCTTGTTGAGATTCTTTTCCATCCGCACCGGGTAAACGAGCAGCTTCTCGATCACCCCGGTCATCCGGCCGAGCGCGAAGTCGAGCGTGATCGTCGCATCCGGGCCGATGTACCGCTCGACCGAGGAATGGCTGATGTCGCGCTCATGCCACAAAGCGACATTCTCGAGCGCGGGGGTGACATAGCCGCGCACCATCCGCGCAAGACCGGTGAGGTTCTCGGTCAGCACCGGGTTGCGCTTGTGCGGCATCGCCGACGAGCCCTTCTGGCCGGGCGAGAAATACTCTTCCGCTTCCAGCACTTCGGTGCGCTGCAAATGGCGCACTTCGGTCGCGAGCCGCTCGATCGACGAGGCGATCACGCCTAGGGTCGCGAAGAACATCGCGTGGCGATCGCGCGGGATGACCTGGGTCGAGACCGGTTCGACCGTCAGGCCGAGCTTGGCGGCGACATGTTCCTCGACGCGCGGGTCAATGTTGGCGAAGGTGCCGACCGCACCCGAGATCGCGCAGGTCGCGATATCGGCGCGCGCCGCGACCAGGCGCTCGCGGTTGCGCGCGAATTCGGCATAGGCCTGCGCGAGTTTGAGGCCGAACGTCACCGGCTCGGCATGGATGCCGTGGCTGCGCCCGATCGTCGGGGTCATCTTGTGTTCGTGCGCGCGGACCGACAGCGCGGCGAGCAGCGCATCGATATCCGCGATCAGCAAATCCGCCGCCTGTGCGAGCTGCACCGCAAGGCAGGTGTCGAGCACGTCCGAGGAGGTCATCCCCTGATGCATGAAGCGCGCTTCGTCGCCGACCTGCTCCGCGACCCACGTCAGGAACGCGATCACGTCATGCTTGGTGACCGCCTCGATCGCGTCGATTGCGGCGACGTCGATCTCGGGCTTGGTCGCCCACCACGCCCAGAGCGCGTCCGCCGCCTTGCGCGGGACGACGCCGAGGTCGGCGAGCGCCTCGGTCGCATGCGCCTCGATCTCGAACCAGATGCGGAAACGCGCCTCGGGCGTCCAGATCGCGGTCATGGCGGGGCGGGAGTAGCGGGGGACCATCGGGATTCCTTCGGCAAGCGGGCGTGGATCGGAACGCGCCAGACACAGGGCCGGATCGGCCCATCGTGGATTCGGCACGCATCTGGACGAGCGGGGGGGTAGCAGGGACGGGCCGAGGCTTCAAATCGGGCGTTCCCAGGCTCCTGCCATAGCATTGCGGAGAAGCCGGGAGCATAAGGACGCATCGGATCCGCCGGGCAGGGAACCCCCCGGATCCCGACCAAGGAGATGCGTAATGTTCAAGTCCATCGTTATTGCGAGTGCGGTTCTGATTTCAGCGCCGGTATTCGGTCAGACCACGCAACCTGCAGCCGCAGTCCCTCCCGGCGCGCAGCAAGGGGCCACGAATATTGATGCCAACTCGTCGGCACCATCGTCGCAGGGTGCGGCTCCGGCCGAATCGACTCCGGCGCAGACCACGACCGCGCAGGCCGCCTCCGGCGCGCAGGTCGCAGAAGTCGTCGGCACCGAATTCCCGACCTATGACAAGGACGGCGACGGCGCGCTCAGCGCGAAGGAGTTTGGCGCGTGGATGGTGACGCTCAAGACCGCGAGCGACCCGTCGACCAAGGCAACCGCCCCCGCGACCAAGACCTGGATCGCCCAGGCGTTCGCGCAGGCGGACGTCGACAAGAACCGTAAGGTCTCCAAGGGCGAGCTGACGACGTTCCTGTCGGCAGCGGCCTGATCCAGGGCGCACGCCGCGCAAACGGCGTGCACCTCCCAACCAACCGTTCGTTTCGAGCGAAGTCGAGAAGCCCGGCACAGCGCGGGTTTCTCGGCTTCGCTCGCGTTGCGGCCCGGGCCTCAGAGGGAAAGAGGGCTGGCTTACACTGTACAGCTTCCCCGCCCCGTTCGCTTCGAGCGAAGTCGAGAAGCAGCCACAGGCACCGTGCCAGGATTCTCGACTACGCTCGAAACGAACGGGTGGGGAAGGGTCTGATCCCGGCGAGTGTCGGCGTACCTCAATCCTACCGACCTGCGATGCTCGAAAGGTCGGTCGCCGGGTCGATCACCCGCCCGGCGTCCTTGCGCTCGGAATACCGGTCGACCAGCTGCGCGCCATGCGGCCGCAGCAAGACGGTGAAGCGCACCAGTTCCTCCATCACATCGACGATCCGATCATAATAGGACGACGGCTTCATGCGCCCGTCCTCGTCGAATTCGGCGAACGCCTTGGCGACGCTCGACTGGTTGGGGATCGTCACCATCCGCATCCACCGGCCGAGGATGCGCAGCGTATTGACGCTGTTGAACGATTGCGACCCCGCAGACACCTGCATCACCGCCAGCGTCCGCCCCTGCGTCGGGCGCATTCCACCCATTGCGAGGGGAAGGTGGTCGATCTGCAGCTTCATGATCCCGGTGATCTGCCCGTGGCGTTCGGGGCTGCACCAGACATGCCCCTCCGACCACAGCGATAGCGCGCGCAGTTCGTGGACCGCGGGATGATCGTCGCCCGCGACCTGATCGGGGAGCGGCAGGGTCGAGGGATCGAAGATCCGCGTCTCGCACCCGAAAAATTGCAACAGCCGCGCGGCTTCCTCGACGCAAAGCCGCGAGAAGGAGCGTTCGCGGAGCGAACCGTAGAGCAGCAGGATTCGCGGCGGCGGATCGCTCGGCCCCAGCCCTAGCGCGGGGCGGCGATGCGCATAGCGCGGATCGAGTGCGGGGAGGTGATCGGGATCGGCAAGCAGGCGAAGCGGCATCAGCGCACCTCTTTAATGGGAGGGAGCGGAATCATGCCAGGCTCAACCGAAGCGCCAGTGCAGCGAGGGTGACCAGCAGCACCGGGATCGTCAGCGTCGCGCCGATGCGGAAGTAATAGCCCCAGCCGATCCGGATCCCTTTCTGCCCCAGCACGTGCAGCCACAGCAGCGTTGCGAGCGAGCCGATCGGCGTGATCTTCGGGCCAAGGTCGCAGCCGATGACATTGGCATAGACCATCGCTTCCCGGACCAGCCCGGTTGCGTGCGTCGCCTCGATCGAGAGCGCGCCGACCAGCACCGTCGGCATGTTGTTCATCACCGACGACAGCAGCGCCGCAAGAATCCCGGTGCCGAACGCCGCGCCCCACACGCCGCCCTGCGCGCTGCGATCGAGCAGCACAGCGAGATGATCGGTCAGCCCCGCGTTGCGCAGGCCATAGACCACCAGATACATGCCGAGCGAGAAGACCACGACCTGCCACGGCGCACCGCGCAGCACCGTTCGCGTTGCGATCACATTGCCGCGCGCGGCGATCCCCAGTAGCAGCAGCGCCCCCGCCGCCGCGATCGCGCTGACCGGCACGCCGAGCGGCTCGAGCACGAAGAACCCGACGAGCAACGCGCCGAGCACGACCCATCCCGCCTTGAACGTCGCCGGATCGCGAATCGCCGCAGCGGGCGTGCGCAGTTGCTCGACGGGATAGCGCGCCGGAATATCCCGGCGGAAATACAGCGACAGCACGACCAGCGTCGCCGCGATCGATGCGAGGTCGACCGGCACCATCACCGAGGCGTAGCGCGCGAACCCGATCCGGAAGAAGTCGGCCGAGACGATGTTGACGAGGTTGGAAACGATCAGCGGCAGGCTCGCGGTATCGGCGATGAAGCCCGCCGCCATTACGAAGGCAAGCGTCGCCTTGTCGCGATACCCCAGCGCACGCAGCATCGCGATCACGATCGGCGTCAGGATCAGCGCCGCGCCGTCATTCGCGAACAGCGCGGAGACGGTCGCGCCCAGCAGCACGATCAGCACGAACAGCCGCCGCCCGTGCCCGCCGCCCCAGCGCGCGACATGGAGCGCGGCCCATTCGAAGAAGCCCGCCTCGTCCAACAACAGGCTGACGATGATGATCGCGACGAAGGTCGCTGTCGCATTCCAAACGATGCCCCAGACCACCGGGATGTCGGACAGCGACACCACCCCCGCGAGCAGCGCGACCCCCGCGCCGCCAAGCGCGCTCCAGCCGATGCCAAGCCCGCGCGGTTGCCAGATGACGAGCGTGATCGTGGCGATGAAGATCGCGAGCGCGAGCAGCATCAGGCGATGCGCTGCCCGGCGGCATCGACGACCTGTTCGCCGTCTTCCTTGGCGAACGCGGCTTGCTGCGGGGTGGGGAGCAGGTCGAGCACCGCTTCGGACGGACGGCACAGTTTCACGCCCAGCGGGGAGACGACGAGCGGGCGGTTGATCAGGATCGGGTGCGCCATCATCGCATCGACCAGCGCGGCGTCGGACAGCGTTTCGTCATCGAGCCCGAGCTCGGCATAGGGCGTGCCCTTTTCGCGGAGCAGCGCGCGCGGCGTGATCCCAGCGCGCTCGACCAGCGCGACGAGCATGGCGCGCGACGGCGGGGTCTTGAGATATTCGACGACATGCGGTTCGATCCCGGCGTTGCGGATCATCGCGAGCGTGTTGCGCGAGGTGCCGCAGGCGGGGTTGTGGTAGACGATGATGTCCATGGTCACGGTGCGGTCCTTCAGCAGCAGGGGGCAAGTTCGGCGAGCAGCGGGGTGCACAATTCCTGGTTGCCCGCGCAGCAATCCTGGACGAGGAACAGCATCATCTTGCGCACCGAATCGATATCGGCGCGGTAGAAGATCGTGCGACCCTTGCGCTCGAACCGCACCAGCCCCGAGCGGGTCAGGATCGCGAGATGCGCCGACATGGTGTTTTGCGGCACGCCGAGCTGGCGTGCGACTTCCCCGGCGGGCAGGCCGTCGGGCACGTGGCGCATCAGCAGCCGGAAGGTATCGAGTCGAGTCCCCTGGGCGAGTGCGCCGAGCCCGGCGATGGCGAGAGCTGATTCCATGTATCCAGAATAGCGGATGCGACGGTCAGCGCAAGAGTTGCCGCGGGCGAATCACAGCAATCCCATCGCCCGCAGGCTGGAATGCCCCGACGCGGCGATGATGACGTGATCGTGCAGCGCGATCCCCATCCGCTTCCCCGCCTCGGCGACGCGTCGGGTAATGTCGATGTCGGCGCGGCTCGGGGCGGGGTCGCCGCTCGGATGGTTGTGGACGAGGATGATCGCCGCCGAGCCGAGGTCGATCGCGCGGCGGATCACCTCGCGGACATAGAGCGCCGCCTCGTCGATCGACCCGTCGCTCATCACTTCGTCGCGCAGCAGCATGTTGCGCGCGTTGAGGTGGAGCACACGGACTCGTTCATTGGTACGATGCGCCATATCGGCGTGGAGATAATCGAGCAAAGCCTGCCAGCTCGCCAGCACCGGACGCGTACTCGCCTCGACCCGCAGCAGCCGCAAGGCGGTCGCCTGGACGATGCGGATCGCCGCGGCGGAGGTGTCGCCCATGCCCGGCATCCGCAGCAACGCCTCGGGTTCGGCGGTGAACAGCCCGCCGATCCCGCCGAACTCGGCGAGCAACGCCTTGGCCAGCGGCTTGGTGTCGCGCCGCGGGATCGCCAGCGCGAGCAGATATTCGACCAGTTCGTGATCGAGCAGCGCCTCGCCGCCCTGCTGGAACAGCCGCTGACGCAGGCGGGCGCGGTGTCCGGTCTGGTCCGGGAGGGCGGGGGCGGGGCCGGTCATCATCGCCAGACGTATCGTTACGCTTGCGACGAAGCAACGCATTGGCGGACGTAGGCGCGCGGAAGGACCGGACCGCGACCAATGGTTGACACCCCCCGGCCAGCTTCCTAAACGATCCGTCACACGGGAGGCTTCCTCCTGTTTTCCGAACATACCGTCGCGGTGCCAGACAGCACGGCGGCGTTTTCTTATCAGGACATGCGCCCCTTGGCCGATAACCGCCCGACCGACGACCTCGACGCCCGCATTGCTTCGGCACGTGCGGCATCGCAGTCGCATGGCCGTGGCGCGGTGCCGCAGGCGAAGGGCTATGGTCAGGGCACTCGTGTTCTTGCGCTATTGCTCGGCGCGCTGCTTGGCGGTGGGATCCTGGGCTGGGCGCTCGATTCGTGGTTCGGCACCAGTCCGTGGGCTTTGCTCATCGTGCTGGCGCTGGCCGTCGTCGGGGCGTTCATGAACATCATCAAGATTTCGAAGGAGCGCGCGGAGTGAGCGCCGGCAAAATCGATCCGATGGAACAGTTCATGGTGGAGCCCGTCCTCGGGCGCCATCTCTCGCTGTTCGGCTACGACGTCTCCTTCACCAACTCGGCGCTATTCATGGTCGTCGTGTTCGTGGTGCTCGCGGTGTTCATGGCGGGCGGGCTCAAGCGCCAGCTCATCCCCGGCCGCTGGCAGGTGATGGCCGAGAATGCGGTGAGCTTCATCGATTCGATGGTCACCGTGAATATCGGCTCGGGCGGCAAGAAGTTCGCGCCGTACATCTTCTCGCTGTTCTTCTTCATCCTGTTCGCCAACCTGATCGGCGTCCTGCCGCTCGCGATCCTGCCGGGGCTGCACACCTTCGCGGTGACCAGCCATATCACCGTCACCGCGATCCTGGCGTTCCTGTCGTTCGCGATCGTGCTGGTCGTCGGCTTCGCGAAGCACGGCTTCAAGTTCTTCTCGCTGTTCGTGCCGCACGGCGCGCCCGGCTGGCTGATGCCCGTCATCATCCCGGTCGAGTTCGTGTCGTTCATGGTCCGCCCGTTCAGCCTCGCGCTGCGACTGTTCGTCGCGATGACTGCCGGGCACATCCTGCTCGAAGTGTTCGGCAGCTTCGTCGTTCAGGGCATTAATGCCGGCGGGGCGCTCGGCCCGGTCGTCAGCGTGCTCAGCTTCGTCATGATCGTCGGCGTCAGCGCGCTCGAGCTGCTGGTCTGCGCGATCCAGGCGTATGTTTTTGCATTGCTCACGTCGCTGTACCTGCACGACGCGGTGCACCTGCACTAATCCTTTCAACACCCATCTGACTGTATTCTAAGGAGCTTATGATGACTGATCTTGGTGCAATGTACATCGGTGCCGGCCTGGCAGCGATCGGTGTCGGCCTCGCGGCACTCGGCGTCGGCAACGTGTTCGGTTCGTTCCTCGAGGGCGCACTCCGCAACCCGGGCGCAGCAGACGGCCAGCAGGGTCGCCTGTTCATCGGCTTCGCAGCATCGGAGCTGCTCGGCCTGATCGCGTTCGTCGTCGCGATCCTCATCCTCTTCGTCGTCAAGTAAGACAGAGCGAGCGCATCCGATGCCGCAGCTTTCCCAGATCGGTGAGATCTACGCCTCCCAGCTCTTCTGGCTGGCGATCGTATTCGCGCTGATCTATTTCGGGATCGGCAAGGCGATGGTCCCCAAGATCGAGGCGACGATCGACGATCGTAACGGCCGGATCGAAGGTGA
Organism: Sphingomonas sp. PAMC 26617; assembly: GCF_000242835.1. NCBI lineage: Bacteria > Pseudomonadati > Pseudomonadota > Alphaproteobacteria > Sphingomonadales > Sphingomonadaceae > Sphingomonas > Sphingomonas sp. PAMC 26617. The sequence continues at coordinate 3,986,752 of NZ_JH594425.1, read as the reverse complement.
CCTCGCCGCGGCAGAGGCTGCGCGCGCGCAGGCGCATGCCGTCGAGGCCGCCTATCAGACCGGGCTCGAAAGCGCCCGGTCCAAGGCAGCAACGGCGCTGGGCGAAGCCAAGGCGCGGGCGACCGCGAATACCGAGGCCCGGCTCAAGGCAAGCGACGCGGCGCTGCACGACCAGCTGGTCGCTGCAACCGCGCAGGTCGAAGCGTCCAAGACGCAGGCCGTCGCCGAGATTGAAACTGCAACGACCGATGCGGTCGAGGCGATCGTCGCCAAGCTTTCGGGCGTGGCGGTCGACCGTTCGACGATCGCGGCACGCGTGAAGACGGAATTGGCGCATGGCTGAGCAACCGACCGTCACCACCGCCACCACGCGCGGTGTGGTGGAACTGCATCACGAACCGACCGCACTGGGCATCAACGCCGCGGGCTGGGTCGCGCTGTCGATGCTCGTCGTCTTCGCCATCCTGCTCTGGCAGAAGGTGCCGGGGATGGTGGCAAAGATGCTCGATGGCCAGATCGAGAAGATCAAGTCGCAGCTGGACAAGGCGTCGCGGTTGCGCGCCGAGGCCGAAGCGATGCTCACCGCCGCGAAGCAGCGCGACGCGGCAAGCGCTGGCGATGCCGCAGCGATCGTCAAGCATGCAGAGGCCGAGGCAGCAGCGATGCTCGCCAAGGCAGAAGCCGATCTGACCGAACTCGTCGCCCGTCGCCAGACGATGGCGCAGGACCAGATCGCCGCCGCCCAGCGCGGTGCGATCGCCGAGGTTCGGGCGCAGGCGGCGGATGCCGCGGCGCGTGCCGCCTCGTCGATCATCGCCGAACGTCACGGCGCGGACGCCGACAAGGCGCTCGTCGACCGGACGATCGCCGGGCTCGGTCGCCTCAACTGAAATCACGGCCGGATCGGGGGCGACCTCGTTCCGACGCCTCATTCTAAATGTCACACGTCCGGGTTAGGGTCAGGATGACGGCGATTCGCGCCGTGATCCTGCAATGAGGCCCTGCCATGAAATCTGCCGTTCTCGCCGCGATCGTCGTCCTGACCGCGACGCCGCTGGCCGCGCAAACCACCGCGCCGACTGCACCGGTCGCACCCGCTGCTGCAGCGACCCCCGTTGCCAAATTCACGCTCGATACGCCGATCGAAACGATCGCGTCCGACCCCGTGGCGAAGAAGGTCCTCGACACCGACCTCGACAACATCACCGCGCATCCGATGTACGATCAGTTCAAGAGCATGTCGCTTTCGCAGGTCCAGCCGTTGTCGCAGGGCGCGCTGAGTGATGCGGCGCTGGCGAAGGTCAAGGCGGATCTGGCGGCGCTGAAGTAGGCGCGGCGATCGGGGTGGCAGGCTGGTCGTACAGACGGGGCTGCCACACCAATTCAAGTTCCGAAGCCCGGTTGCCGCTCTAACTGAACGTAAACACTTCAGGCCGTTCGAAACGAACGGGATGGACAGGGCGGGCCAGATGGCGGGATCCGGGGTAGAGAAGCGCCGTCAAACCGTGCGCCCCCGCTCCCGCCAGATCGCGTGGATCTCACTCCACTCGGGCGCAACGTCCGCCTCGTATCCCAGCACCGCGCCCGTCGCGATCCCGTGAAACGCCTTCATCGCGCGCAGATGCGCGCCGCTGCGCAGATAGGCGAGCATTGCGGCGCGGTCGGTCCACACGGTCATCGTGTGATGCACCCCGTCGATCCGCCGCGCCTCGGCGCGCAAATTTCCGGGCGCAGTCTGCGCCTGGCGCATCGACCCCACCGCATGCCAGGCAAAGCGCGGGAAGCTGAGCGGGCCCTTGAGGCGCAGTCCGGTGATCGAGATGTACATGCGCAAATCCTAGCCGTTATCGATTTACGCGGTACGCCGCTCTCTCGGCGTCTCGCCTCCCGCCGTTCGTTTCGCGCGCAGTCGAGAGGCACGGCGCAAGGCAGCGTGCGCGACGTTGGTCGACACGAACGGGCAGGGGTAGAGGCGTCTTGCCAGCCTGTGGGCCCTTGCAACGAAAGCGTGGCATCCGCCAGCGGGAATCCCTAGATCGTCGGTAATGTCCGATCCCAATGCCCCGACCCGCTTCAACGAAGACAAGGCCACCTTCACCGTCCGCGGCAGCGACGCGCCCGATATCGAGGCGGGCGTCGCCGCGATCCGCAACGTGCTGGCAACGCTGCCGATACGGCCGGGTGTGTATCGCATGCTTGATGCACGCGGGGAGGTGCTCTACGTCGGCAAGGCGCGCGCGCTCAAGAACCGCGTGACCAATTACACGCAGGTCGACCGGCTGACCAAGCGGCTCCAGCGGATGGTCGCGCAGACGCGCTCGATGATGATCGTCACGACCAACAACGAGGCCGAGGCGTTGCTGCTCGAGGCGCAGCTGATCAAGCGCTATCGCCCGGCGTACAACGTGCTGCTGCGCGACGACAAAAGCTTCCCGTTCATCCTGCTCCGCGCCGACCACGATTTTCCGCGCATCCAGAAGCACCGCGGCGCGCGCCGCGCCAAGGGCAATTATTACGGACCGTTCGCCAGCGCGGGGTCGGTCAACAACACGCTCAACGCGTTGCAGAAGCTGTTCCTGCTGCGGAGCTGCACCGACGGTTTCTTCAAGAACCGCGACCGGCCATGCCTGCTGTACCAGATCAAGCGCTGCTCCGCGCCGTGCGTCGGTCGAATCGACACCGATGGCTATGCCGAGCTCGTCGCGGACGCCAAGGCGTTTCTCGCGGGCAAATCGACCGAGGTGCAGGCCAAGCTCGGCGCGCAGATGCAGACCGCCGCCCAGAACATGGATTTCGAGCTCGCCGCGATCATTCGCGATCGCCTTCGCGCGCTGACGTTCATCCAGGGCAGCCAGGCGATCAACGCCGAGGGGCTGGGCGATGCCGACATCTTCGCGATGGCGTGCAAGAACGGCGTGATCGGGATCCAGGCGTTCTTCATCCGTGGCGGGCAGAACTGGGGCCACCGCAGCTTCTTCCCCGCGCACACCGCCGACGTGCCCGAGGACGAGATCTTCACCGGCTTTCTCGCGCAATTCTACGAGGAGGTGCCGCCGCCGCGGACGATCCTGCTCGACCGCGAACTGACCGAAGCCGAATTGCTCGGCGAGGCGCTCGGCGCGCAGGCGGGGTTCAAGGTCGCGCTGTCGATGCCGCAGCGGGGCACGCGCCGCAAACTGCTCGAACAGGCGAAGCGCAACGCCGAGGAAGCGCTCGACCGTCGTCTCGCGGAGAGCACGACGCAGGCCAAATTGCTGCGCGAAGTCGCCGAGCTGTTCGACCTGCCCGAACCGCCCGACCGGATCGAAGTGTACGACAACAGCCATATCCAGGGCACCAACGCGCTCGGCGCAATGGTCGTCGCGGGGCCGGAGGGGTTCCGCAAGGGCCAGTATCGCAAGTTCAACATCAAGAACCCCGACACGATCCCGGGCGACGATTTCGGAATGATGCGCGAGGTGTTCGGCCGCCGGTTCGCGCGCGCGCAGGCGGACGACCCCGACCGCGATTCGGGCGACTGGCCCGATCTCGTACTGATCGACGGCGGGCGCGGGCAGCTCAATGCGGTGAAGGGCGTGCTCGAGGAACTCGGGATCGAGGACGTCGTGCTCGTCGGGATCGCCAAGGGGCCGCATCACGGGCGTGACGGGCGCGAGGTGTTCCACATGCTCGACGGGCGCGAGTTCCAGTTGCCTGTCAACGCGCCGGTGCTGTTCTACCTCCAGCGGCTGCGCGACGAGGTCCACCGTTTCGCGATCGGCGCGCACCGCGCGAAGCGCGCGAAGGCGATCGGCGCGTCGCCGCTCGACGATGTGCCCGGCATCGGCCCCGCGCGGAAGAAGGCGTTGCTGATGCATTTCGGCACCGCGCGCGCGGTCCGCAACGCAAGCCTCGACGATCTCCAGCGCGCCCCCGGCGTGAGCGCGGCGGTGGCGCAGCAACTGTACGACTTCTTCCACTCCCGCTGAGGGGTGCTCAACCGTGGTGTGTCCCGGCGGGGAGGCGGAAGCGGACCCGGGTCACGCAGCCGCGATACCCGGTTTCACTTGGCAGGACCGCAGCGCTCGTCAACGCGGCGACCGCGGTTTCGCCGAAGGCCGCGGCGGGTTCGGACGCCAGCACCCGGACGTTCCCGATCGCACCCCACGGCGCGGTATCGTAACGCACTGCCGCGACGCCCTCGATCCGCCGTCGCTGGAATGCCCTGGGATAGGCCTGGCCGGACAGCAGCCCCGAAATCGTCTTCGGGTCGATCCGGCAGGCGGGGATCGTGTCGTCGGTGCCGGGCGGCGTATCCGCGGGAAAGTCCGCCGGCACCGCGGGGCGACTGCCGACGCGGAAGTAATGATAGAGGCAACCGATGCGCGCGGTGCCCGGCGCGTAGCGATTGCGCGCCAGCGCGTTCTCGCCCGCGCGGTCGAGCGCGGTGGTCGCGGACGACCCGAGCAGGCGGACGTTGCGCGGGGTTCCGTCGGGCATGACGTCGAACGCGAAAAACGCCCACGCCCAGTCCCCCGGCGGCACCGCGATCGTCTCGAACGCAGGGTTGTTGAGCGCACGAAATTGCCCGGGACCGCGCACGCAGGTCGATCCGCTCGGGCGGATCCGGTCATAGACCTCGGGCGGCGCGGCGAGCGGTCCGGGACGACTGGCCAGCGCGTACAGCGTCTGGAGCGGGACCTCGGCAACCGCGGTCAGGCTGGTCGCGAAATCGACGGTACACGTGCGCTGCTGCCCCGCCGCGAAGCGCGACGCAGCGATGGATGGCGCGAGATCGCTCCGGTCGAGATAGAAGAGGGGCTGGACGGGAGACGTGTCCGGCCGGATCGTACCGGGCTGGCCGTTGGCGTCGATCGTGAAGACGTAGCGGAGGACCGGCAGCGGCTGGGAGGGGCTGGCGGCACGGAATCGCGAGACAACGTTCGGCATCGGGGCGACCAGCACGGCACCGGCGAGTGCTTTCCCATCACAGGTGACAGGTCCGGGGGCGAACCGCTCGATTTCGACCACGCGCGCGTTTGCCGGTGACGTGACGGCGATGATCGGCGGTGGTGGCGGAACCGTCATGCTGCTGAACCCCCGAGCCTGTGCGTCTCCCGCGCTATTATCCTGATCCCCGGAACGACACAACGCCCGGTCTTGATCGCCCTCCGCCGCGAAAAACGAACGGACTGCGGCGCTCACCCGAATTCATGGCGCGGCGCTTCTGGTAAATCTGGCCGTAACGGTCCATTACGATGCGGGGGCGCTAGGGATATCTGCCACATCGGGACGGTCTTTCGATCGTGCCGTCCGGCCAGTGGGGCGTAGCGATATGGACGTGATGCGAGGGTTGAAGCGTCGCGCAGGGGCGGTGCCGTGGCGGATCGCGTCCGATCTCGCACAGGTGCGGCCAATCCATTCGGCACGTGACCGGCACTATCACACCGCGCTCGACCGATATCGGCCGCAGCTTCCCGATCTTGCGCCGTGGCAATCCGAAATCGTCGACACCGTGGCGCGGCAGGGCGTGGCGCAGGCCGATCTGTCCGCGCTCGCGCTGTCCGGTGCGGGGCGTTTGTTGCAACAGGCCACGGCACTCGCCGACGTCTGGGCCGAGCCGTTGCGCGAACAGGCGCGCAGCGGCGTCCAGTTCCTCCAGGTTCCCGCCGCCGACATCGCCGCACACCCCGATCTGTATCGCTTCGGATTGCAGGACGCGCTGCTCGATCTGGTGGAGACGTATATCGGGCTGCCGGTCGCGTATGACGGCGTGATCCTGCAATATACCGTGGCGGACGGCCGCGCCGTCTCGACCCGCAAATGGCATCGCGACCGCGAGGACCGGCGGATGATCAAGCTCGCGGTCTATCTGACCGACGTCGACGCGGAGAGTGGCCCGTTCGAACTGGTGCCGGTGGCCGAGCCGCTGTCCTATGAAACCGGGCCGCGCGACCTGTTCTACCTGCGCGATGCCGACGAGGTCATGCGCGACGGGCGCATCCTCGGCGCGGAGCCGATCGCGTGCACCGGCCCAGCCGGGACCGCGGTCTTCGCGGATACCGCGCGCTTCTTCCATCGCGGCAAGCCCGCGACCGCGCAGGACCGCGCAGCCCTGTTCTTCAGTTACTTCGCGCGCGTGCCGCAGCGGCCGTATTTCTGTCATCGCTCGGGGCTGTCGCATCGAGAGATCGTCGCGATGACCGAAGACCTGTCCCCACGCCAGCGCGCGGCGGCATTGTGGCGGCAGGGGTTGCCGCTGACGTGGCGGCTGGTGCCGCCGTCGCGGGTCTGAGGACGGCGAGGGTGGCGCGTGCGCTGCCCCGACCTTACGCCCAGCCCTCCAGCACCTGATCCGGCGGACGATGCCCGTCCGCCCACATGCGGATGTTGGCGATGACCTTCTCGCCCGTCGCCAGCCGCCCCTCGAACGTCGCGGAGCCCATATGCGGCGTCATCACGACATTGGGCAGCGCGAGCAGCCGCGGGTCGATCTGCGGCTCGTGCTTCCACACGTCGAGCCCCGCACCCGCAAGCCGCCCGTTCTCGAGCGCATCGACCAGCGCATCCTCGTCGACGATCCCGCCGCGCGACGTATTGATGACATAGACATGTGGTCGCAGCAGCCCGATCCGGTCCGCATCGATCAGCCCCTCGCTGTCGGCATTGCGCGGGGTGTGGATCGTCAGCAGGTCGATCGCGCCGAGCATCTCGTCGAGGTTCGGATGCCATTGCGCCTGCAACTCCGCCTCGACCACCTTGGGGAGCCGGTGGCGGTTATGGTAATGCACCGACAGCCCGAATGCGCGCGCGCGGCGCGCGACCGCCTGGCCGATCCGGCCCATGCCAAGGATGCCGAGCGCCTTGCCGCCGATCCGGTGCCCGAGCATCCCGCCCGGGGTCCAGCCTTGCCAAGCGCCCGAACGCACCAGCTTCTCGCCTTCCGCGAGCCGGCGCGGGACGGAGAGGATCAGCGCCATCGTCAGGTCGGCGGTATCCTCGGTCAGCACCCCCGGCGTGTTGGTGACGAGGATGCCGCGCGCGCGCGCCGCCTTGAGCGCGATATGGTTCACGCCAGCGCCGAAATTGGCGATCAGCCTGAGCTTCGGGCCCGCGCCCTCGATCAGCGCGGCGTCGATCTCGTCGGTCACGGTCGGCACCAGCACGTCGCAGTCCGCCATCGCGGCGGCGAGGTCCGCGCGGGTCAGCGCGGCCGCGCCGCGGTGGATTTCGGTGTCGAACAATTGCTCCATCCGCTGCATCACCGCATCGGGCAATTCGCGGGTCACCGCCACGCGCGGGTTGGGGACACGTCTGGTTTCGGCCATGCGACAGGCTTGGCGGAGCCCCCGCGCAACGTCAACGGGTGTTGAAGCGCGCGCGCAACTTGGGATAAGCGAGCGCATGAACGCGAGGGAACACGGCATGCGCATCGGGGCCAGGATCATGCTCGCGGGGACGGCGCTCGCGCTCGGCGCAGGGGCGCTTGCGCCTGCGTTCGCCGCGATGGCGAACAAGAAGCCGCCGTTCTATGCCTCGATCTCCGCCAAGAAGGCGCGGATGCGAAGCGGCCCGGCGCGCAGCTATCCTGCGAACTGGCTCTATCAGCGCGCCGACCTGCCGGTGAAGGTGATCGACGTGTTCGAACACGGCCAATGGTATAAGGTCGAGGATCCGGACGGCACGCAGGGCTGGATGACCGGCGGGCTGCTCAGCGAGACGCGCACCGGGCTGGTGACGGGGCAGGTCGCCGAACTCCGCGACCGCGCGGATGCGGGCGGCCGGATCGTCTGGCGCGCGGCGCCCGGCGTGGTCGGGCGGTTGAGCCGCTGTTCCGGCGGCTGGTGCTATTTCGACGTCCACGGGCGCGGCGGCTTTGTCGAGCAGATGCGCTTCTGGGGCAGCGAACCGGGCGAAACGCTCCCATGAGCGACTGGACGATCCGGCGCGACGACCTGACGCATCCGGACGTCCTTGCGCTGCTCGACCTGCATCTGCGCGCGGCGCACGAGAACTCACCGCCGGGGAGCGTCTATGCGCTGGATATCAGCGGGTTGCGCGATCCGTCCGTCACGCTGTGGACGCTGTGGGAGGATAGGACGCTGCTCGGGATGGGCGCGCTCAAGGCGCTCGGCGACGCGGAGGGCGAGGTCAAGTCGATGCGGACCGCGCCCGCGCACCTGCGCCGGGGCGTCGCGGGGGCGCTGCTCGACCATCTGATCACGGAAGCGCGGGCGCGGGGGTATCGTCGGCTCAGCCTGGAGACGGGCACGGACGCCCCGTTCGAAGCGGCGCACGCGCTGTACGAGCGCGCAGGGTTCGTGGAATGCGCGCCGTTCGGCGCGTATCACGATACGGTGTTCGCACGGTATTTCACAAAGGTGTTGTAAGGACGGGCGCGGCCGCCACCCCGGTTTGCCGCCTCGAACGGGTGGCCGGTACTAGCGCCACCGCTCCGACACGAACCGGGCAACTTCCGCCTGCATGTCGCGATCTTCGGGGGTGTCACCACCAAAGCCGCCATGCGGCATCGCCTCGAACACATGCAGTTCGGCCGCGACGCCCGCGCGTCTGAGCGCCCGGTGCAAGCGCACGGTGGTCGACAGGAACAGGTCGCGCGTCCCGGTCTGCAACAAGGTGGCGGGCAGACCCGCCAGATCGCCGAACAGCGGCGACAGATCGGGGTCCGCCAGCTCCGCGCCGTTCGCGTAGAGCCGGCTCGTGGCCATCAACGATCCGGGAAGTACGACGTCGACCAACTGGTTGACGCTAAAACTGTCGCCGGATTCGGTCAGGTCCGCCTGAGGCGACAGCAGCGCCAGTCCGGCGGGCATCGGCAGCCCCGCGTCCCGCGCGCGGCGCAGCATCGCGATGGCCAGATTGCCCCCCGCCGACCGGCCCCCGATCACGATATCGGAGGCGGCGTGGTGCGTCAGGACATGGCGATACGCCGCGAGACAGTCGTCGAGCGCAGCGGGGAAGGGGTGTTCGGGCGGCGTGCGATAATCGACGCCATAACAGCGCATGCCATGCTGGTCGGCCTGCATCCGCGCGCCTACGCGGCATGCCAGACCTCCACCGAACACCAGCGCACCACCGTGCAGGTCGATATAGGCGCGCCCGGTCTTGGACGCCGCCTCCGGTCCTGCAACCGGCGTCGCGACATGGATGGTCGTCTCTCCGATCGTCACGGTCTCGACGGTCGATCGCAAGGTTCCGGCAAGCGCTTCCATCGCCGTCGCATAATGGGCGTCGGCGGCGGTCTTGAGGTCGATCCACGCCGGATGATCCGCCGGGTCTGGAAGGACGTGGAGCGTATTGAGCGGCACGCCGTCCGCCCGCACCGCGCGTGCGAGCATCGCGCGCGCTTCGGCCGAAATCGAGCTGGGGAACGGAACCGTCCGGGCCGGAACGGCAACGCCGTGTGTATCATCGTCCATTGCTTTCCGACTTTTTGTTGCGTGCGTTCCGGGCGGCTTTCCGCCGCTCCTAGGACATCAGCTCCACGGCAACCGCGGTCGCCTCGCCCCCGCCGATGCACAGCGACGCAAGCCCGCGCTTCCCGCCGCGCGCTTCCAGCGCTGACAGCAACGTCGCGAGAATCCGCGCGCCGCTCGCACCGATCGGATGGCCGAGCGCGCACGCCCCGCCGTTGACGTTGATCCGGTCGTGCGCGATGTCGAGGTCGCGCATCGCGATCATCGCGACGACCGCGAACGCCTCGTTGACCTCGAACAGGTCGATGTCGCCGGTCGACCAGCCCGCCTTTTCCAACGTCTTGCGCATCGCGAACACCGGCGCGGTCGTGAACAGCGACGGCGCATGCGCATGCGCGCCATGCGCGACGATCCGTGCGAGCGGGGTGAGGCCGAGCTTCTCCGCCACCGACGCGCGCGTCATCACCAGCGCGGCGGCACCGTCCGAGATCGACGAAGCGTTCGCCGCAGTGATCGTGCCCTCCTTCGAGAAGGCGGGCTTCAAGGTCGGGATCTTCGCGACATCGCCCTTCGCGGGTTGCTCGTCGAGGCTGACCGTGGTCGGCCCCTTGCGCCCGGCGATCTCGATGGGGACGATCTCGCGGTCGAACGCGCCCGATGTCTGCGCGCGCTGCGCGCGGTGGAGCGATTCGATCGCATAATCGTCCATCTGCTGGCGCGTGAACTGGTACGCCGCGGCGGTATCCTCGGCAAAATTGCCCATCAGCTTGCCGGGCTCATACGCATCCTCGAGCCCGTCGAGATACATATGGTCCTTGAGCACGTCATGCCCGATCCGCGCGCCCCCGCGGTGGCGCATGGAGAGGTACGGTGCGTTGGTCATGCTCTCCATCCCGCCCGCGATCAGCAGGTCGGCCGACCCCGCCGCGAGCGCATCCGCCGCGAGGATCGCCGCCTGCATCCCCGATCCGCACATCTTGTTGATCGTCGTCGCCTCGATATGGTCGGGCAGCCCCGCCTTGAGCGCCGCCTGGCGCGCGGGCGCCTGGCCGAGCCCGGCGGGAAGCACGCAGCCCATGTAGATACGCTCGATCGCGTCGCCCGAAAGCCCCGCACGCTCGACCGCGCCGCCGACCGCGGTCGCGCCGAGTTCGGTCGCGCTCGCTCCGGCCAGCGCACCCTGGAACGATCCCATCGGCGTGCGGGCGTAGGAGACGATAACGACGGGATCGGCTGCGGGACGGGTGGCCATAGTGGGAAACCTCTCAGGGAAGCGATCTTTGACATGCTGCGGCGCGCCTGATCCCCCCGTTCGCCCTGAGCGCAGTCGAAGGGCCCCTTGCCAAACAGACCAGGTCTGAAGTGCGAAAGGGGCTTCGACTTCGCTCAGCCCGAACGGGTGGGGGGATCGGATACGAGCGGTGTCGATCTAGGGCCGACATCTCAGATTTACAAACTATAGGACGCGCTTCGATGACCCGCAGCGATCGAGGCGAGACGCATGGATGACTGGATCTGGCCGGTGCTGCTGGGTGGCCTCGGCGCGATCTTCGGCAGCTTCATCGCGACGATCGTGCTGCGCTGGCCCGAGGGGCGCTCGGTGCTGCACGGGCGCTCGGCGTGCGACGGATGCGGCGTACCGCTGACCGCGCGCGAATTGGTGCCGCTGTTCAGCGCGCTCGTCGCGCGTGGGAAGTGCCGTCGCTGTGGCGCGGCGATCGACCCGCTTCACTGGCAGGTCGAGCTGGCTGCGCTGCTGATCGGAGTCGCGGCGGGGCTGGCGGTGCCGGGGCCGGTCGGGATCGCGGGCGCGGTATTCGGCTGGCTGCTGCTGACGCTCGGGGCGCTCGACGTCGTCGCCTTCTGGCTCCCCGACGTTCTGACCGTCACGCTCGCGGTCGGCGGCGTGGTGACCGGCGCGCTCGGGGTTGCGCCCGAGCTCGACAAGCGGTTGATCGGCGGTGTGGTCGGGTTCGTCGCGTTGTGGGCGGTCGGCGCTGGGTACAAGCGGCTGCGCGGGCGCGAGGGGCTCGGCGGGGGCGATCCCAAGTTGCTCGGCGCGATCGGCCTGTGGCTCGGGTGGCGGATGCTGCCGACCGTGGTGCTGTTCGCGGCATTGGCGGGGCTTGGCGTCGCGGTGATCGGGGCGTTGCGCGGACGGTCGATGGCGATGACCGACCGGATGCCGTTCGGCGCGCTGCTTGCGATCGCGGCTTACCCGGCGTGGCTGATGCTGTTAGGCATGGCGTCATGACCGCGTTCCTGTTCCTCGCGCTCGCCGCCGTGCAGGCGACACCCGCGCCGCAACCGACCCCTGCGCCGCTCAGCGCGGTCGACGGGCTTCCGCTCGGCGTGATCCCCAAGCAGGACCTGCCCAGGCAGGGCTGCGCTGCGTATCTGTGGACCGCCAGCGGGACGCGCGCCTTCATCGCGATGGCGGGCGCGGATCCGGCGCGGTTGCGGCTTGCGGTCGACGGGCGGATCACCGATCTCGAACGCAGCGGGCAGATGGGCGGCGGCAATTTCGGCCTGGCCGAGACGTCGACCTATGGCGGCGGCGCGCTCGTTGCGAAGCTGACGATGCGGATCGAGACTCGCTCCTCGATCAGCGGGGGCGGGGTGGTGTCGGACGGCATCCTCGAGCTCGACCGCGCGGGGCAGGACAGTGTGGTGGTGCCGGTCGCCGGGTTGGTCGGCTGCGCTTAGGGAGACGGGAATGACACTCGACGCGACGCTCAGGGCGCAACGGCTTGCGTTCAATACGGAATTGCCCGTCTCGCTGGAGGCCCGCAAGGACCAACTCAAGCGGGCGGTCGCGATGATCGGTGACAATGCCGATGCCTTTTGCGACGCGCTGAGCGAGGATTTCGGGCACCGCAGCCGCGAACAGTCGATGCTGACCGACATCGCGTCCTCGATCGCGCCCCTGAAGCACGCGCTGCGGTCGCTCGACGGCTGGACGAAGCGCGACAAGCGCGCGGTGCAATTTCCGCTCGGGCTGTTAGGGGCGCGCGCGTGGGTGGAATATCAGCCCAAGGGCGTGGTCGGTGTCATCGCGCCGTGGAATTTTCCGGTCAATCTCGTGATGGGGCCGATCGCGGGGATCTTCGCCGCGGGCAACCGCGCGATGGTCAAGACCAGCGAATTCACCCCGCGCACCGCCGCGCTGTTCGAAACGGTCAGCGCGAAGTATTTCGCGCCCGAGGAACTCGCGTTCTTCAGCGGCGGGCCGGAGGTGGGCAAGGCCTTCTCCGAACTGCCGTTCGATCACCTGATCTTCACCGGCGCGACCGGGATCGGCCGGCACATCCTCCACGCCGCCGCCGACAATCTCACCCCCGTGACGCTCGAGCTCGGGGGGAAGTCGCCCGTCATCATCGGCAAGGACGCCGACATCGCGCGTGCGACCGAGCGGGTCGCGATCGGCAAGATGCTCAACGCCGGGCAGATCTGCCTCGCGCCCGATTACATGCTCGTCCCGCAAGCGCAGGAACAGGCAGTGGTCGACGGGCTCAAGGCGGCGGTCTCGGCAATGTATCCGACGCTGCTCGCCAACCCGGACTATACCGCGATCATCAACGACCGGCATCACCAGCGGCTCGCCGACTGGGTCGCCGACGCGCGGGCCAAGGGCGCGACGGTCGAGGTGGTCAATCCCGGCGGCGAGGACTTCGCCGGATCGAACGCGCGAAAAATGCCGCTCCACATCGTCCGCGATGCGACCGACGACATGATCGTCATGCAGGAAGAGATCTTCGGCCCGATCCTCCCGGTGCGCAGCTACGTGGGCGGCGTCGACAGCGCGATCGACGAGGTCAACCGGCGCGACCGCCCGCTCGGGCTCTATTATTTCGGGCCGGACGAGACCGAGCGGCGCCGCGTGCTCGATCGCACGATCTCGGGCGGGGTGACGATCGACGACGTGGTGTTCCACGTCTCGATGGAGGACTTGCCGTTCGGTGGGGTCGGGCCGTCGGGGATGGGGTCGTACCACGGGTTCGACGGGTTCAAGACGTTCAGCCATGCGAAGGCGGTGTTCAAGCAGGCGAAGCTCGACGTGGCTAAGCTTGCGGGGCTCAAGCCGCCCTATGGCAAGGCGACGATGACGAGCGTGCGGCGGCAAATGAAATAGGGGGCTGACCGGCGCTTCCCTCTCTTTTCCAGCTTCCCCGGCGAAGGCCGGGGCCCAGTCGGAATGGCCGAGGTAACTCAGCGCAACCGCTAGCAATCTGCTGTCTCTCTACTGGGTCCCGGCCTTCGCCGGGGAAGCATGAATGGAACAGAGGAAGCACTAACTCGGGAAGAAAGCCCCCGCTCAATCCACCCGGTAATGGATCGGCTTGAAACTCCCGCCGTTGCTCGCGGGCGCAGAACAGGCGGTGAGGCCGATGATCAGATCCATCTCCGCCCGCAGCACGATATGGTCGCCCGCCTTGCTGATCGGCGGCAGTACGTCGAGCTTGCCCGTCGTCCCATCCACCGTCACGTTCATGAAGCAGTTGAACGCGGTCGGGATCATGTCGGGCTTCACGCCATACGGCTCGAGCGCCGCTGCCAGGTTGCCGAAGCACCCGCGATGCGGTGGCAGGTCCGGGTAGAAATGGTGGAACGTGTCGTACGAACACGGTGTCAGCAGGAAGTCGTGCCGCCCGACCGTATCCGCGACGATCGTCAGCATCGGCCGCGAACGGTTGGAATAGAGAATGTTGTTCGTCGTCAGATAGATCGTCTCGGCATAATCGAGCGTCCGCCCCGACGAGATCACCTCGGCCAGATCGTCGGCGTTATACGCGAGCAGGTCGGACACCTGCACCCCGCGCGGGTCGATCACGGTCAGCGTCTGCCCAGCCTTCAACCGAAACGCATCCCCGCTGCGTTCGGGGATCTCGACGACGCCGCCGACTTCGGGGCTCATTCGGGCGCGCCCGAATAGCGGAACGGGCAGGCCCACGCCTCGTCGACGACACGCCCGCTATATTGCCGCGCCTCGCTCATTTCGCCGTGCCGCGCGAGCATCGGGTTGCGCGAACCTGCCAGCACTTCGTCGCGCGTCAGAATCTTCTCGCGCATGCCCTCATATTTGCCCTGCGCGCGGAGCGTCTCGAACTGGTCGTGGAGGTTGAACACCATCGTCGGCCGCGCGAAGCGCCGCGCGGGGCGGCTGGCATTGGGGTGGAGCCCAACGATGAAGAACGCCTCGCCGCCGAAGCTCAGCGAGAAATGCGGACTGTCGGGGTCGGTGCTGACCGTCGTGTCATACCCCTGGCCGCGCCACACGTCCTTGTCCGAGATCGACTGGACGCGCTGCCACAACGCCGCCTCGAATGCCTGCTCGCTCAGGTCGTCGGGGCCGTCGAAAATCACCGCGAAGCTGCGGAACAGCCCTGGATCCTTGCGATAGGCCGCGGCGAAATGCATCAGACCATCGTGGATCCGCAAGTCGTCCCACGCGCTGTCGAGCCGGTCGCACGCAAGGACGGAAAGCGTGCCCTTCGCCAGCGCCGCCTTGGCGCCGACGCAGGGGAAGTCCGCCTCCGCGACATGCGCATCGAGCAGGGCCTGGAAGTCGTGCTGGGCACGGTGTTTCCACGGGAACAGCGGAGTCTGGGGCGTAGGCATAGAACAACAAGACTCCCGCGCGAGATGCCAGTTCCGCGAATTCGTGCTGATAAGAGTTAAGTATCCGGCAGTTGTGCTTTGGGAAAGCCAGACCAGGCAGCGTCATAGTCTTCGTCGAGCGCGCTTGTTTCTGCAGCGAATCGGGTCGGGGTGAAGACCCAGCGGCTTTCGATCATGAACGCCATCGTGCCGTCGATCTTGCGCGGCGCGAGCGGCGCGTTGCTCGCCGCGTCCCACGTCGCGACGTCGGGGCCGTGCCCGCTCATCTGGTTGTGGAGCGACAGCGCGCCCGGCACAAACCCGTCCGCCTTGGCGTCATAGGCGCCGGTGATCAGCCCCATGCACTCGCTCATCGTGTTGCGGTGGAACCACGGCGGGCGGAACGTGTCCTCCGCCACCATCCAGCGCGGCGGGAAGATCACGAAATCGACGTTGGCGGTGCCGGGCACGTCGCTGGGCGACGTGAGCACGGTGAAGATCGACGGGTCGGGGTGATCGAAGCTGATGCTGCCGATCGTATTGAACCGCGCGAGATCATATTTGCACGGCGCATAATTGCCGTGCCACGCGACGACGTCGAGCGGCGAGCGGCCGAGGTTCGTGGTCCACAGGCTGCCGAGGAATTTCTGGACGAGTTCGTACTCGCCCTCGACGTCCTCATACCAGGCGACGGGCGTCTCGAAATCGCGCGGGTTGGCGAGCCCGTTCGCGCCGATCGGGCCGAGGTCGGGGAGGCGGAAGGGCGCGCCGTGATTCTCCGCGACATAGCCGCGCGCGCTGCCATCGGGGAGGGTGACGCGGAAGCGCACGCCACGCGGGATGATCGCGACTTCGCCGGGAGCGAGGTCGATCCTTCCTAACTCGGTGTAGAGCGTGAGGCGGCCGTGTTGCGGCAGGATCAGCAACTCGCCATCCGCCGACACGAACGCGCGGTTCACCATGTCTTTGTTCGCGCGGTAGATGTGCATCGCGACGCCGGTCTGTGTTTTCGGGCCGTCGCCCGCGACGAGCATGGTGGTGAGCGAGTCGAGCCAGTCGGCGTCCTGCGTCTCGAGCGGGCCCCAGCGGAGGCGGTTGGGGGCGAGGGGGTCGTCGGTGGTGCCGGGGGCGAAGAGGGGGGCGCCCGCGTAGCGGGTGAAAGCCGGGTGCGCGGCGGAGGGGCGGAGGCGGTAGAGCCACGAGCGCTTGTTCTCATGGCGCGGCGCGGTGAAGGCGCTGCCGCTGAGCTGCTCGGCGTAGAGGCCGAAGGGGGGCTTCTGCGGCGAGTTGCGCCCGATCGGCAGCGCGCCGGGGATGGCTTCGGTGGCGAAGTGGTTGCCGAAGCCGGTCATGGTGTTGGTCATTTCGCTCTCCAGCTATCGGCGCGGGTGCCCGTTACAGCCCCACCCCAACCCCTCCCCTGAAGGGGAGGGGCTTTATGGTGCGCCCGCCTTCTTCTTTAGCCCCTCCCCTTCAGGGGAGGGGTTGGGGTGGGGGACGCCTCGCAGAGGGTAGCGCGTGTTACTGCCCCACCCCAAACCCCTCCCCTGAAGGGGAGGGGCTCTACGGTGCGCCCGCCTTCTACTTTAGCCCCTCCCCTTCAGGGGAGGGGTTGGGGTGGGGGAAGCCTCGCAGAGACCACCCCCCACCCCAAAAGCCTCAAGCCTCAACCGCCCCCGGCACCACACCCCGCCGGATCTGGTCCAGCTCGATGCTCTCGAACAACGCCTTGAAGTTCCCCTCGCCAAAGCCGTCATTGCCCTTGCGCTGGATGATCTCGAAGAAGATCGGCCCGACCATATTCTCGGTGAAGATCTGCAGCAGCAGACCGCCACCCGTCTCGGGCGCGCCGTCGATCAGAATGTCGCGCTTGCGCATTTCCTCGACGTCATGGTCGTGCCCGGGCAGGCGCTTGTCGATCAGATCGAAATAGGTCTGCGGGGTCGTCTGGAACCGCACGCCGTTCGCGCGCAACGTGTCGACCGTCTTGAAGATGTCGTCGGTCGCGAGGGCCAGATGCTGGATGCCTTCGCCCTTATAGTCCTTGATGAACTCCTCGATCTGCGAATGCTCGTCCTGGCTTTCGTTCAACGGGATGCGGATCTTGTCGTCGGGCGCGGTCATCGCCTTGGAGAAGAGGCCGGTCGACTGGCCCTCGATGTCGAAATAGCGGATCTGGCGGAAGTTGAAGATCCGCTCGTAATAATCCGCCCAATAGGCCATCCGCCCGCGCTGCAGATTGTGCGTGAGATGGTCGAGCGTGTGGAGTCCGACACTATGGTCATCCACGCCAGCGCCCTCGACCGGGGTGAAGTCGGTCTCGTAGATCCGCGACTTTTCGTCGACCAGATACAGGTTCGCGCCACCGATTCCCTCGATCGCGGGAAGGTCGAGCTCGTCCGGGCCGACGGCGCCCTTCACCGCGACCGCGCCGCGCTCGACCGCCATTTTCAGCGCGTCCCCGCCGTCGGCAACGCGGAACGCCATCGCATTGGCGGAGGGGCCGTGCGTATCGCGGAAACCCGCGACTTGCCCTGCGTCATCCATGTTGAGCAGGAAGTTGATGTCGCCCTGCGCATAGCGGCGGACGTTCTTCGACTTGTGGTTGCCGACATGGGTGAAGCCCATCTTGACGAACAGATCGGCCATCGCCTCCGGGTCGGGCGAGGTGAATTCGACGAATTCGAAGCCGTTAAGGCCCATGGGGTTTTCGGTGGCAGTCATCACATCGGCTCCGAGATGGTTTCAGATGTAACGATATAGCGGTCTTGCCAAGGCCGGTCCATCCCTTATCCCTGCGGAGTGATGACACGGCTCAAGCTCGATCAGTTCCTGCCCTATCGCTTGTCGATCGTGTCGAACCGCGTGTCGGCGGCGATAGCGAGCACCTATCAGGCGTTGTTCGGGCTCAAGATTCCCGAATGGCGGCTGGTCGCGATCATCGCCGAGAGCGAGGGTGCGACGCAGCAGGCGCTGGGCCTGGCGACGCGGATGGACAAGGTGACGGTCAGCCGCGCCGCCGCGACGCTGGTCGAGCGCGGGCTGGTCGAACGGCGGCCCAATGCGACCGACCAGCGGTCGCACCTCCTGTCGCTGACCGCGGCCGGGCGGACGTTGTACGAGAATGTCGCCCCCAAGGCGCTCGAGCTCGAAGCGCAGGTCTTCGCTGGCTTCACCAACGCTGAAATCGCGAGCTTTCGCGCGATGCTGGACCGGCTCGAGACATCGGCCGCGCCGTTCGACCCCGAACGCGCTTGAAGCGGACCGCAAGCCTGGCCTAAGCCTGTCGCCCAAGCCCTCCCCAGGCAGACGTTGGTTCCAGGAGGATGTTGATGCCTGAAATGCTCGACCGCGCCGGTCTGTCGGTCGCCGCCCCGCTCGCCGCCTTTCTCGAGGCGCGCGTGCTTCCCGGCCTCGACGTAGCGGCAGAGGGCTGGTGGCAGGGCGTCGCGGACATCTACGCCCGGTTCGCGCCCGAGAACCGCGCTTTGCTCGCGACCCGCGACTCGCTCCAGGCGCAGATCGACGCGCGTTATGGTTCGGGGGAGGCGGTCGACGAGCCGTTCCTGCGCGAGATCGGCTATCTAGTTCCCGAACCTGCCGCCTTCACGATCGGCACGACCAACGTCGACGCCGAGGTCGCGACGATGGCCGGACCGCAGCTCGTCGTCCCGATCCTCAACGCGCGCTTCCTGCTTAACGCTGCCAACGCACGCTGGGGAAGCCTGTACGACGCCTATTACGGCACCGATGCGCTGCCGGGCATGGCGGTCCCCGGGGGTTACGATCCGGTGCGCGGCAAGCAGGTGGTCGAGGCGGCGAAGGCGTTCCTTGACGATGCCGTCCCGCTGACGACGGGCTGCTGGGACGAACTCCGCGGCGACGAACCGGACCTGCGCCACCCCGAGCACCTGGTCGGGCGAAAGGGTGCCTCGTGGCTGTTCGTCAACAACGGCCTGCATATCGAGGTGGTGGTCGACCGCGACCATCCGATCGGGCGCGACGATCCGTCGGGGATCGCCGACGTCATCCTCGAATCCGCACTGACCACGATTTGCGACCTCGAGGATTCAGTCGCGGCGGTCGATGCCGAGGACAAGGTCGCGGCCTATGCCAATTGGCTCGGGCTGATGCGTGGCGATCTGGAGGAGTCGTTCGACAAGGGCGGCAAGACGATCACGCGGCGGCTCAACCCCGACCGCGTCTATGACGACGGGCTGACGCTGCCGGGGCGGAGCCTGTTGTTCGTCCGCAACGTCGGGCATCTGATGACGACGCCTGCGATCAGGCTGCCCGATGGCAGCGAGGCACCCGAGGGGATCCTCGATGCGATCGTCACCAGCACGATCGCGCTGTACGATTTGCGCGGGCTGGGTTCCTATCGCAACAGCCGGGCGGGCTCGGTCTATATCGTAAAGCCCAAGATGCACGGGCCCGAGGAATGCGGCTTCACCGACCGCCTGTTCGATGCGGTCGAGGACCTGCTCGGGCTCGAGCGGCATACGGTCAAGGTCGGCGTGATGGACGAGGAACGCCGTACATCGGCCAATCTCGCCGCCTGCATCGCGGCGGTGAAGGACCGGATCGTCTTCATCAACACCGGCTTCCTCGATCGGACCGGGGACGAGATGCACACCGCGATGCACGCCGGACCGATGATCCCCAAGGCCGAGATGAAGGGGAGCGACTGGATCAAGGCCTATGAAGACCGAAACGTCCGCATTGGGCTGGCGGCGGGGCTGTCGGGCAGGGCACAGATCGGCAAGGGCATGTGGGCAGCGCCCGACCGGATGGCGGACATGATGGAGCAGAAGATCGGCCACCCGACCGCAGGCGCGAACACCGCCTGGGTCCCGTCGCCGACCGCGGCGACGCTGCATGCGATGCATTACCACAAGGTCGACGTATTCGCCCGGCAGAAGAAGATCGCCCAC
The DNA here is from genome assembly GCF_000242835.1 of Sphingomonas sp. PAMC 26617. Lineage (NCBI taxonomy): Bacteria > Pseudomonadati > Pseudomonadota > Alphaproteobacteria > Sphingomonadales > Sphingomonadaceae > Sphingomonas > Sphingomonas sp. PAMC 26617. The sequence continues at coordinate 3,966,804 of NZ_JH594425.1, read as the reverse complement.
GAGCACATCCCGTCGCTCGCGTTGCTGTTGCGCGTGCCGGTCGCGGCGCAGGGGCGCAACTGGACGCCCGACGAGATTCGCGCCGAGCTCGACAACAATGCGCAGGGCATCCTCGGTTATGTCGTGCGCTGGATCGACCAGGGGGTGGGGTGCTCCAAGGTCCCCGACATCCACGACATCGGGCTGATGGAAGATCGTGCGACGTTGCGGATTTCGTCGCAGCATATCGCCAACTGGCTGCTCCACGGCGTTGCCACGCGCGCGGAGGTCGATGCCGCGTTCGAACGGATGGCGGCGAAGGTCGATGCGCAGAATGCGGGCGACCCGGCATATCGACCAATGGCCGGGAACGCCGAAAGCCTTGCGCTACAAGCGGCGCGCGCGCTCGTCTTCGACGGGATCACGCAGCCGAACGGCTATACCGAGCCGTTGCTGCATGCCTATCGCCAACGCGTAAAATCCGAATGAGCAGAATCTAGGAAACCATTTCCTGTTCATGCGTTAGGAACGCTGAGCGGGGGACCGAAAAACCGGCCCTCGTGTGAAGCGGGGAAGCGTAGCTCTTGATTTCTTTGGCGTATTCGAGCGGGCTTCTCGCCATCGCGGTTGCAAGTCTCCAGCAGGCACCCCCTCCGGTGGTGACGGCCACGCCGGGTGCTGTCGCGGGTATCGGCCAAACCACCGAGCCGCCGATTGTTTCCGATTCGGAGTTCGACAAGGCGCTTCCGCCGCTCAGCAACGACATCAATGCCCCGCTCGAACCGATGATCCCGGTGCCGGTGGCGACGACCGACGTTCCGGTCGCGCCGCAGCCAGCATCGCCTGCAGTGACGGGCGTACCCGTCGCCACAACGCCAGCGCCGACGATCCCCGCCGACCTAAACCAGCCGCTTCCGCCGCTTGCGGCTTTCGACACGGCGCCGCTGGTCGACGTCGCGGTCAAGGACGAGAAGGCGCCCGAGATTCGCTACGAGACCGTGATCCGCGGGCTTGATCCGCTCAAGCTGACCGCGCAGTTCAACGGCCTGTCCGCGCTCAAGGGCGGCAAGGACAAGGCCCCCAACGACACCGTCATCGCGGCGCGCGGGCGCGAGGACGAGCAGCTCGCGATCCGGCTGATGAAGAGCCTGGGCTATTATGACGGGACCGCGGTCTCGACGATCGAGACCGTCCCCAGCGACAAGACCCGGGTCAAGGCGATCGTCTCGGCGACTCCGGGCAAGCAGTACAAGCTCGGCACGATCGTCGTGAAGGCGGGCCCGACCGTTCCGCCGACGCTGATCCGCGACGCGCTCCCGCTCAAGGTGGGGGAGCCGATCGAGGCGGTGCGTATCCAGGGCGCGGAAGCCAACGTCGCGCTGACGCTGCCGCAGAACGGATACCCCTTCGCCAAGGTCGGCGACCGCGACATCCTGCTCGACGATCAGGTCGGCACCGGCGACTACACCCTCCCGGTCGAGGTTGGCGCGCGGTCGTCGTTCGGGACGGTAACGACCGAAGGGCGGCTTGCGTTCGGGGCCGATCACGTCCGCATATTGCAACGCTTTCAGGCGGGCGAACTGTACGACAACCGCAAGGTCGATGATCTGCGCGCGGCACTGGTCGCGACGGGGCTGTTCTCGACCGTGTCGGTCGAGCCAAAGCCGACCGGTAACATCAACCCCGACGGGACCGAGCAGGTCAATCTGCTGGTCGAGCAGGAGCGCGGCAAATATCGCTCGCTCGCGGTTAGCGGTGGGTACAGCACCGGGCAGGGCGCGCGGGTCGAAGGCTCGTTCACGCACCGCAACCTGTGGTCGCCCGAGGGCGCGCTGATCGCGACGGCGGTCGGCGGCACGCAGGAGCAGGGGTTGAGCGGGACCTTCCGCCGCTCGAACGCGGGCAAGCGCGATCGCACGGTCACGCTGACCGCTGCGGTCGACCATACCAATTACGACGCGTTCAACGCTTTCACCGCGACGCTGTCGGGCCGGATTTCGTATGACTCCACGCCGTTGTGGCAAAAGAAGTTCACCTACGCGTACGGGTTCGAAGTCGTCGGCACGAACGAAAGCGTTTACGACTTCGCGCGCGGCGATCGCCGGCGCGCGACCTATTTCATCGCGGCGCTGCCGGGTCAGGTCCAGTTCGACCGGTCGGACAGTCTGCTCAACCCGACCAAGGGCTATCGCCTCAAGCTGAGCGTCAGCCCCGAGACGTCGGTGCGCGGGTCGATCAGCCCCTACGCGCGCACGCTGATCGAGGCGAGTGCCTACTATCCGGTCGGCGAGAAGTTCGTCATCGCGGGTCGCCTCCGTGCCGGCGCGATCGCCGGGATCGAGCGCGACGACCTCGCGCCGTCGCGGCGTTATTATGGCGGCGGCGGCGGGTCGGTGCGCGGCTATGGTTATCAGCGGCTCGGTCCGCTCGATCCGCAGGGCAATCCGGTCGGCGGGCGCAGTTTGAACGAGTTCGCACTCGAGGCGCGCTATCGCTTCGGCAATTACGGGATTGTGCCGTTCATCGACGGCGGGAACGCCTATACGAGCGTGCTGCCGAAGGGCTCCGACCTGCGCTTCGGCGCGGGGATCGGCGGGCGCTTCTATACCAATTTCGGGCCGTTGCGCGTCGACGTCGCAACCCCGCTCAATCCTCGCAAGGGCGACGGCAAGGTCGCGCTGTATATCTCGATCGGACAGGCCTTCTGATGGCGGAAGTAGAAACCGGCCCTTCGGCGGCGCCGGAAACCGTCGTTGTGCGACGTCTTTTGTGGCAGCGGATCTTCAAATGGGTCTCGATCACGCTTGGCGTGCTCGGGCTGCTCGCGATGGGGATCGTCGCCGGGCTCGATACCGCGCCGGGGCGGCGCGTGATCGCCAATTTCATCGGGGATTATAAGACCGCGGGCGGACTTAACATCCGCGTCGGGAGGATCGAGGGATCGATCTACGGCAAGATGGTGCTCAACGACGTGCGGGTCAGCGATCCGCAGGGCGTGTTCCTGTCGTCGCCGCGGATCGCGGTCGACTGGAAGCCGTTCGATTACGTCCGCAACCATATCAACGTGCTGTCGGCACAGGCGAGCCTCATCACGATGACGCGCTCGCCCGCGTTCAAGCCGACGCCGACCGACCCCAACGCACCGATCCTCCCCGATCTCGACATCGATATCGGTCGCCTGACCGTCAACCGGATGGTGCTGGGCAAGGCCGTGATGGGGTCGCCCCACATCATCAAGATCGACGGCGCGACGCACATCGCGGACAAGCGCGCGCAGATCACCGCGGACGTCGATGCGCTGACCGGCCCCGGCATCGCGGGTGGCGACAAGCTTCGGCTGCGGCTCGACGCGGTGCCCGATTCGGACCGGCTCGGGATCGACGCGCGGATCACCGCGCCCGCGCGCGGCGTGGTCGCGGAGATGAGCGGGCTCAAGGCTCCGCTCGACTTCACGATTGCGGGCAAGGGCGGCTGGAAGGCCTGGGCCGGCAAGGCGAGCGGGTCGCTCGGCGGCGCGAAGTTCGCCGACCTCGACCTTCAGGCGCATAACGGCTTCTTCCAGATCCGCGGCAAGACCAACCCTGGTCTCTATCCCGGTGGCGCGCCCAAGGACAAGGCGACCCCGACCAACCCGATCGCGCGCCTCACCGCGCCCGCGCTCGACGTCTCGATCGACGCGCGTTTGAACGAACGCAAGGTCGATACGGTCATTGCGCTCAAGTCGGAGGCGCTCGCGCTCAACGCGAAGGGTCTGATCGATCTCGCGCAGAGCGCCTTCAGCCAGTTCGCGGTCGACGCGAAGCTGCTGACGCCCGGCGCGATTCTCCCCAACCTCAACGGGCGCGACGTGACCGCGCGCGTCGTGCTCGACGGCAAGTTCGCGACACCCACGGTCAATTATGTGGTCAGCGCAGGCGTGCTCGGCTTCGGCGAGACTCGCGTCCAGCAGCTCTACGCCTCGGGTCTTGCGCGCGTAAACGCGGATCACATCGTGATCCCGGTCGCGGCGCGTGCCGCGCGGGTCACCGGACTCAACGCGGCGGCGGGTGGCCTGCTCGACAATGTTGCGATCAACGGCAGCTTCGCGATCGCCAACGGCAAGGTGCTGTCGGACAATCTCAAGATCCGATCGCGCAAGATCGACGCGACCGCGCTGATCGTCGCCGATCTGGCGACCGGCATGTACCGCGCCGCGCTCAATGGCCGGGTCAACGATTACCGCGTCGAGAGCTTCGGGATCGTCAGCGTCAAGACCGATGCCAAGCTCGTCACGATGCCCGGCGGGTTCGGGATCACCGCGCACGTCGCGGCACGGACCTCGCAGATATTCAACGAAGGCGCGCGCACCTTCCTCGGCGGCAACGCTGCGGTGACCGCGGACGTCGGCTATGATCCGAACGGGATCATCACCTTCCGCAACCTGCGGCTCAACGCGCCCCAGTTCCGTGTCACGCGCGGGCAGGGGCGGTACGATCCCAAGGGGCCGCTAGCGGTCGATGCGGATGCCTATTCCACCCAATATGGTCCGCTGTTCGCGCGGGTCACGGGTACTGCGACCAAGCCGGTCGTGCTGCTGCGGGCGCCGCGTCCGGGCGTGGGCATCGGTCTCGTCAATCTCGAGGCACGCGTGCGCGGCACGGGAACATCGTATCTGATCCTCGCCAAGGGCGGGACCAATTACGGACCGTTCACCGCCGACCTCAACGTCGTGCCGGCGGCACCGCTGACGGTCGACATCCGCAATGCGCGCTTTGCCGGGATCGACTTCAAGGGCCGCGTCCAGCAGCTCGCCGCCGGTCCGTTCGGCGGGCGGGTGACGTTCGCCGGATCAGGCATCAGCGGGGCGGCGTTGCTCGGCGCGCAGGGCAAGTTCCAGCGGGTCGATGTCGCCGCGCGGGCGAGCAACGCCAAGATCCCGGGGCTGGTCGACTTCACGATCGGTCGCGCACTGGTTAACGCCCGCGCCATTTTGACCCCGACGCCGCAAGTCGTCGCGGACGCGCAGGTCGCGGATCTGCGCTACGGTCCGACGGTGATTTCGGCGGCACGCGCCAAGGTCAATTACGCCGGTGGCTCGGGCACCGCGCAGTTGCTCGCGACGGGGTCGAACGGCGTGCCGTTCCGACTCGCCGCCAATGCCCGGCTTAGCCCGAAGCAGTGGCTCGCGGCGCTCCAGGGCCAGGCGAACGGCATCGGCTTCCGCACCGTCAACCCGGCGCGGATCGATATCGACGGCGCCACCTACCGCCTGCAACCGACCAAGATCGACTTCGACAACGGCTCGGCGCGCGTAGCGGCGGTCTATGGCACGGGGCTTTCGGCGCAGCTCCGGCTCGACAAGCTCGACCTGTCGGTCGCGAACGTGCTGGTGCCCAACCTCGGGCTCGGCGGTGCGGCGACGGGGTCGCTCGACTACGCACAGCCGCGCGGTGCCTCGGTCCCCAAGATCGCGGGCCAGTTCCGCATCGCCAACTTCACGCGCTCGAGCCTCGCCAGTGTTTCCGATCCGGTCGACGTCGTCGGCCAGATCGGCCTGACCGACGCGGGCGGCGAAGCGCGCGCGCTGGTGCAGCGTGGCGGGACGACCGTCGGGCGGATGGTCGCGACGTTGCGCCCGCTGGGTGCGGGGGCGAACTGGACGACGCGTCTGATGGCGGCTCCGCTATCGGGCGGGATCCGCTACAATGGTCCGTCGAGCGTGCTGTTCTCGCTTGCCGGGCTCAGCCGCCAGCAATTGTCGGGGCCGATCGCGATCGCCGCCGACTTCGGCGGGCGGGTCGATGCGCCACAGCTAAACGGCATCATCCGCGCGGATTCGCTGACCTATGACAATGAAGTCTACGGGACGCGGCTCAGCCAGATGAAGATCGCGGGGCGGTTCACCAACGACCGGCTCGAGATCACGCAGCTCTCGGCGCGCGCGGGCGAGGGGACGGTCCAGGCACAGGGCTCGGTTGGCTTCGCCGCCGCTTCCGGCTTCCCGATCGACATTCGTGCGACACTCAACAATGCGCGACTGGCGCGGAGCGATGCGCTGGGGGCGACCGCGACGGGGACGATCGCGGTGACCAACTCCAAGGCGAATGGCGGTCTGATCAAGGGCGACATCCGCATCCCGAACGCGCGCTACGAGATCATCCGCCAGGGCCAGGCCGAAGTGCCCGAACTGACCGGCGTCCGCCGCAAGAGCGATCTGGTCAAGGCAGCGGGCGCTCCGGCGGCGGAGGCACCGGTCGGGCTGTTCAAGCTCGATATCCGGATCCGTGCAGACAATCAGTTGTTCGTCTCGGGCATGGGGCTCGAGTCCGAATGGGAGATGGACATGCGGGTCGCCGGCACGTCGGCGGCACCGCAGGTGCTCGGTCGGTTGCAACTGGTGCGCGGGACCTATTCCTTCTCGGGCAAGCGGTTCGAGGTCACCAAGGGCGACATCCGCTTCAACGGCGGACCGTTGTCGGACCCGGAGATCAACATCAGCGCGACCACGACGACGAGCGACGTCGACGTCACGATCAACGTGACCGGCACCGGCCAGAAGCCGCAGATCGCGTTCACCTCGACCCCGGCCTTGCCGCAGGACGAAGTGCTCAGCCGCCTGTTGTTCGGCAGCTCGGTTACCAACCTGTCGGCGATCCAGGCGATTCAGCTCGCGTCCGCGCTCAACTCGCTGCGCGGGTCGGGGGGCGGGCTCAACCCGCTCGGCAAGCTGCGCTCGGCGACGGGCATTGACCGGCTGCGCGTGCTCGGTGCGAACGATGCGACCGGGCAGGGCACCTCGCTCGCGGCGGGCAAGTACATCACCAACAACATCTACGTCGAGATCATCACCGACGCGCGCGGCTTCACCGCGACGCAGCTGGAGGTGTCGCTGACCAAGGCGTTGAGCGTGCTGTCGCAGGCCGGGTCGTTCGGCGGGTCGAATGTCACGGTGCGCTACAAAAAGGATTTCTGATCGCAACCTAACGCTTTCCGAGGAGCCCGAAATCGAATATCGGGTATCCTCGGAGAGTGGCTATGTCAGAGCGTAAACCTGAGCATTTCGATGTGGTCGTGGTCGGTGCCGGAATATCCGGTATCGGCGCGGGCTATCATCTGCAGACGCAGAGCCCGGATCGTACCTACGTCATTCTGGAGGGGCGGCCGCAGCTTGGCGGGACGTGGGACCTGTTCCGCTATCCCGGGATCCGGTCGGATTCGGACATGTATACGCTGGGCTATTCGTTCCGGCCGTGGACCGAGGCCAAGGCGATCGCCGACGGCCCCTCGATCCTGCGCTATGTGACCGAGACCGCGCGCGATTTCGGGATCGACCGGCATATCCGCTTCGGCCATCACGTGAAGCGCGCCGCCTGGTCCACCCCCGATGCGTGCTGGCGGGTCGAGGCGGACGGGCCCGATGGCCCGGTCGTGTTCACCTGCGCTTTCCTGTTCATGTGCAGCGGCTATTATAACTACGCGCAGGGGCACACGCCCGAATGGCCTGGCACCGCGGACTTTGCGGGGCGGATCGTGCATCCGCAATTCTGGCCCGGCGATCTCGATTATGCGGGGAAGGAAGTCGTCGTTATCGGCAGCGGCGCGACCGCGGTCACGCTCGTCCCAGCGATGGCGGACACCGCCGCGCACGTGACGATGCTCCAGCGCTCGCCCACCTATGTCGTGTCGCGCCCGGCCGAGGATGCCGCCGCCAACTGGCTGCGGCGCAAGCTGCCCGCGAAACTGGCGTACGGTCTCGTGCGATGGCGCAACGTGTTGCTCGGGATGCTGTTCTTCAATCTCGCGCGCAAGCGGCCCGCGCAGACCAAGGAGCGGCTGATCGGCATGGTGCGCGACCAGCTCGGCACCGACTATGACGTCGCAACGCATTTCACCCCCAAGTACAATCCGTGGGACCAGCGCCTGTGCCTGGTTCCCGACGCCGATCTGTTCGAGGCGATCAAGACGCAGCGTGCCTCGGTCGTCACCGACCGGATCGCACGCTTCACCCGCGACGGGCTCGTGCTCGAATCGGGGGCGGAGCTTCCCGCCGATGTCGTCGTCACCGCGACGGGGCTCGAGCTGCAATTGCTCAGCGACGTTGCGTTCAGTGTCGACGGGGTACCGGTCGATCTGACCGATACGTTCAACTACAAGGGCATGATGTACAGCGACGTCCCCAACATGGCGTCGTCGTTCGGGTACACCAACGCGTCGTGGACGTTGAAGGCGGACCTGACGTGCGGTTATGTCTGCCGCCTGCTCAACACGATGAAGAAGCGCGGGCTGCGGCAGGCGACGCCGCGTGTCGGCGGGGCGGATCTCGCGCCGGCGCCGTTCCTCGATTTCACCTCGGGCTATGTCACGCGCGCGATGGCGAAATTCCCCAAGCAGGGGAGCAAGTCGCCATGGCGGGTGCACCAGAATTACGCACGCGATCTGCTGGCGCTGAAATACGGGTCGGTGGACGACGGGATGGAATTCTCCAATCCCGCGCCGGGGCGGGTGACCGCGAAGCGCAAGGATGCGGTGGCGGCTTAGCTTCTCCGTTCCCTTCCCCGGCGAAGGCCGGGGCCCAGGCGGACAGGCTTCCATCGCTCGCGCACTGTCCGTCAACGACCCGACCACTCTTGCGCTCCGGCCTTCGCCGGGGAAGCGGGAGGACGGGAGCGCGGGCCCTCGTTCCGGAACCCACGCCCGTTTCGAATGTTTCTCGACCATTGCTGCATTGCAACTTGCCGTGTTCGTTCGAACGAACTAAAGGCGCGCTGTGTTGCAGCAACGACTCCTCGACATTGCGATCGCCGAATTCGGGGCCAAGGGCCTCGAAGGCGCGAGCACGCGCGGGATCGCCAAGGCGGCGGGGACCGCGATGTCGTCGATCACCTATCATTACGGCGGCAAGGAAGGCCTGTACCTCGCGGCGGCGGACTATATCGCCGGTCAGATCGGCGACCATATGGCCCCCGCGCTGCGCGACGGCGGCGTGACCGCGGATATGACCGCTGACGACGCACGCGCAGCGATCCACCAGATCCTCGCGCGCTTCATCGACACGATGGGCACGCGGAAAAGCAGCGCGTTCTCGCTGTTCGTCGTCCGTGAGCAGATGGAGCCGACCGAAGCGTTCGATCGCATCTACGGCGGGCTGATGGGCAAGGTGCTCGAGACGATGGTGCAGCTCGTCTGCATCGCGACCGGCCGCCGCGACGCTTTCGCGAGCGAGGTCGCGGTCGTCACGCTGATGGGGCAGGTCGTCACGCTGCGCGCGTCGCGCGCGACCGTGCTCAAGCTGCTCCGCCGCAAGGACCTGGATTCCGAGGCATTGTCCGCGCTTGCCGCGCGGATCGGTGCCAACGCCGACGCCATTCTCGACCGCATGATCGCCGAACGACAGGAGCTTCCATGAGCGACGACCCCAACGCCGCCAAGCAGGACGACGCAAAGCCCGAGGAGGCGAAGCACAAGTCCGACCAGCAGGACTCGCACGGCAAACAGCAGGACGATGAATCGAAAAAGAACGATTCGGACGGCGACGATTCTGATGACGGCGATTCCGATGAAGGGGGGGACTCCAAGCCCAAGAAGCCGTCGATCTTCAAGAAACCGCTGTTCTGGATCATCCTGATCGTGGTCGTCGCGGTCGTCGCGATCGGCGGTACGCTCTATTATCTCGATGCGCGTCAGTATGAATCGACCGACGATGCGTTCGTCGACACGCATATCGTCCGGCTCGCGCCGAAGGTGGCGGGGACGCTCAAGTCGGTTGCGGACGTCGACAACCGGCATGTCGAGGCAGGCCGCCTGCTCGCCGTGATCGAAGCGTCGAGCACCGGCGCGCAGGTCGCCGAGGCGCAGGCGAACGTGAAGCAGGCCGAAGCGCAGGTCGAACAGAACCGCGCGCAGGTTGCCGCGGCGCAGGCGAACCGCGCGCAAGCGGTCGCGCAGGCCCGTGCGCCGCTTGCCACCGCCGCCAAGGCGCGGCAGGACCTCGCGCGCTACGAAGCGCTTCTGCGGATCGATCCGTCCGCGGTCGCCGGGCAACAGCTCGACGCCGCGCGCGCCACCGCGCGGTCGACTGCCGCCGACGCCGCCGCGGCGCGTCAACAGATCGACAGTGCGGACGCGAACATCCTCGTCGCGCGTCGGCAGGTCACGGCGGCGCAGGCCGTGATCGAAGCGCGCAAGGCATCGGTGCAGCAGGCGAGCATCACGCTTGGCGACAATCGCCTCGTCGCGCCGGTGTCGGGGCAGGTCGTCAACCGCTCGGTCAACGTCGGGTCCTATGTCGGGCCGGGCACGCAATTGCTCGCGATCGTCCCGGACCATGTCTGGATCACCGCCAACTTCAAGGAAACGCAGCTGCGCGACATGAAGATCGGGCAGACCGTCGAGATCAAGGTCGATGCCTATCCAGACGTGAAGTTCCTCGGCCACGTCGATTCGGTCCAGCGCGGCGCGGGTCAGGCGTTCGCCTTGCTGCCGCCGCAGAATGCGACGGGCAATTACGTCAAGGTCGTCCAGCGCGTGCCGGTCCGGATCGAATTCGACGCGAAGAACGGTCCCGATCCGCGCCGATATCCGCTCGGCCCGGGCATGTCGGTCGTCCCCACCGTCAAGGTGCGCTGAGGTGGCGAGCGCCAAGGCGCAGGACGGCTGGGATCCGTCCCGGTCCGGCGCGGGCAGTTTCAGCCCGTGGCTGATCGTCGCGATCATCAGTATCCCGACCTTCATGGAGGTGCTCGACACCTCGATCGCCAACGTCGCGCTCGATCACATCGCGGGCGGCCTGTCGGTCTCGAACGATCAGGCGACGTGGGTGCTGACCAGCTACCTCGTCGCCAACGCGATCGTCATTCCGATCAGCGGCTGGTTGTCCGACGTGATCGGGCGCAAACGCTATTTCCTGCTGTCGATCGGGTTGTTCACGATCGCCTCGCTGATGTGCGGGCTCGCGCCCAACCTGTCGACGCTTGTCATCGCGCGCGTGCTGCAGGGGATCGGCGGCGGCGGGCTCGCGCCGGTCGAGCAATCGATCCTCGCGGACACCTTTCCCCCCAAACAACGCGGGATGGCGTTCGCCGCCTTTGCGATCGTCGTCGTCGTCGGGCCGGTGCTCGGGCCGACGCTCGGGGGCTACATCACCGAGAATTCGAGCTGGCACTGGGTGTTCCTGATCAACGTGCCGATCGGGATCGCGTCGCTGTTCCTCGTCAACATCTTCGTCGACGAGCCGGCGGCGATCAAGAATGACCGCAAGAAGCTGCTCAAGCGCGGGATCCGGGTCGATTACATCGGAATCATCCTGATCGCGCTCGGTCTCGGCTTCTTCGAACTGACGCTGGATCGCGGCGAGCGCGAGGACTGGTTCGCGAGCAGCTTCATCATCATGACCGCGGGCATCTCGTTCGTCGCGCTGACCGCGCTGGCGTTCTGGGAACTCAACCACGATGACCCAGTGGTCGATCTCAAGCTGCTCAAGAGCCGCAATTTTTCGCTGACGCTGCTGATCATGGGCGTCACCGGCATGATCCTGTTCGGGACGACCCAGCTCATTCCGCAGATGCTCCAGCAGGTGCTTGGCTATACCTCGTTCCAGGCGGGTCTCGCGCTGACTTTCGGCGGGATCGCGACGCTGGTCGCGGTGCCGTTCGCGGGGCGCCTGTCCGGGGTGGTCGACGTGCGGCTGCTGCTGTTCCCGGCGTTGCTGGTCCAGGCGTTCGCGCTGTGGAACATGACTCATCTCAGCGCGGACATCTCGTTCCAGGATGCCGCGATCGCGCGGCTGTTCCAGGCGATGGCGCTTCCGTTCCTGTTCGTGCCGATCAACGCGGTCGCCTATGTCGGCCTGCCGCAGAACAAGACCGCGCAGGCCTCGAGCCTGCTCAACGTCGCGCGCAACCTCGGCGGGTCGATCGGCATCTCGACCGCGCAGACGCTGCTCGCCTCGGCGCAGCAGCGGCACCAGTCCGAACTGGTCGAGAAGCTCAGCCCGATCGACCCCAATTACACCGATTGGATCGCGAAGGCGCAGGGCGCGTTCGGCGGGCAGGGTGATCCCGCAACGACCTCGCTCGCCGTCCTGTACCAGACGGTGCAGCGGCAGGCGTCGATGCTCGCGTTCCTCGACGTGTTCCGTTCGCTGATGATCGTGGTGCTCGTGGTGGCACCACTCGTATTCCTGATGCGCTCCGGCAAGTCCGGTGGCGGTGGAGGCATGGCCCATTGACCCGCTCGCACTTATCCGTCGCCCTGTTCGGCAGCACGCTGCTGGCCGGCTGTACCGTCGGACCGAACTATACCGCGCCCAGGCTCGCGGTCCCGCCCGCCTTTGCAGAGCGCCAGCCGGCACCCGCGCCGGGGGCGCAGGTCGATCCGGCGCGCTGGTGGTCGGCGTTCGGTGACCCGCAGCTTGATTCGCTGGTCGAGCGCGCGCTGAAGGACAGCCCCGACATCGCGATCGCGGCGTCGCGGGTGCGGCAGGCGCGGTTGCAGGAAGTCGCGGCACGCACCGTCGGCAAGCCGACCGTCGATGCGACGGGCAACGTCACCCACATCGAGTTCAGCAAGAACGCCGGGCTCGCGTCGATCGCGCAGGCCTTTTCCGGCGGGAGCAGCGGCGGCGCCGGGGGTGGCACCGGGGGCGGCACGGGTGGCAGCAGCGGCTTCGCCCTGCCGGGTAGCGGGATCACGACCTTCTCCGCAGGCTTCGATGCGAGCTGGGAGCTCGACCTGTTCGGCGGCGGCCGGCGCGGGGTGCAGGCGGCGGGCGCGCGGGTCGAGGCAGCGGAATGGACCCGGCGCGACGCCGCGGTGACGCTCGCCGCCGAGGTCGCGCAGGCCTATTTCGCGTTGCGGCTCGATCAGGAGCAGATCGCCGTCATCCAGGGCGAACTGGTCTCGCAACAGCGCTCGCTCGACATCGCGGGCAATATCGCGCGCGTCGGGCTGGTCCCGTCGATCGACGTCACGCGCCAGCGCGGGTCGATCACCAGCACGCAGGCGCGGCTCGAGCCGATCCGCGCCGACGTGCGGGTGCGGATCCACGCGCTCGGCATCCTGCTCGGGGTCGAGCCCGAGACGCTCGACGGCGAATTGATGCGCCCGGGTGTGCCGCTCATCGCGCTGCCAGTGGTCCCCGCCGGACTCCCGTCGGACCTGTTGCGGCGTCGCCCGGACGTGCGCGCGGCGGAGCGGCAGCTTGCGGCGTCGACCGCCGACATCGGCGTCGCGGTCGCGGACCTGTATCCGAAGTTCAACCTGACCGGGGTCGCGCAATTGCTCTCGACCTCACTCGCCACGCTGTTCACCGGGAATAGCCTGCAGTTGACCGGAACGAGCGCGGTGCAATTCCCGTTGCTCGACTGGGGGCGGCGCAAGGCGACGATCGGGATCCGCAAGGAAGACCGCGAACAGGCGTATCTGCAATATCGCACGACGGTGCTGGGGGCGTTGCGCGACGTCGAGGATCCGCTCGCCCGGCTCGACGCCGAACGCGCGCGCAACGCCGCGTTGCAGCGCTCGGTCGCGGACGCGCAGACCACCGCACGCTCGGTCGAGGCGCAATATCGCACCGGCTTCGTCACGCAGACGTCGCTGCTCGATGCGCAGGTCAGCGTGCTGACCGCGCGCGAGCAGCTGGCCGCGAGCAACGCGCAATTGCGGCAGGATACCGCCGCTTTGTTCAAGGCTATCGGCGGTGGGTGGGAAGAACCTGCACGAAACCCTACGGGATGATTGGCAAGATGGTTAATCCATGCCTAGAACCAAGGACATGGACACGACCGACCAGCTCTGCGCCGCCGCGCTGACTCATCTCGAGGCGTTGATCGGTTTCGACACGACCTCGCGGGATTCGAACCTGCGTCTGATCGAGTACGTCGAAGCCTTCCTTGCCGGGCATGGCGTGACCAGCCGCCGGGTCGCGAATGCGGAGGGGACCAAGGCCAACCTCTATGCGACCATCGGCCCGGCGGTTGCGGGCGGGGTCGTCCTGTCCGGGCATACCGATGTCGTGCCGGTCGACGGGCAGGCGTGGAGCAGCGACCCGTTCGTGCTCACCCGGCGGGGCGAGCGGCTGTACGGGCGCGGGACCTGCGACATGAAGGGCTTCCTCGCGCTCGCGCTGGCATCGGTCCCCGGGTTCGCACGGGGCACCAGCGCGCGGCCGATCCACCTCGCTTTCTCCTATGACGAGGAAGTCGGCTGTATCGGGGCCCCGTCGATGATCGAGAAGCTCGTGACCGAGCTACCCGCGCCGCTCGCGGTGATCGTCGGCGAACCAACCAGCATGGAGGTGGTCAGCGGGCACAAGGGGATCTCGACCTGGCGCGTCACCGTGACCGGGCATGAGGCGCATTCGAGCCTGACTCACCTCGGTCTTTCGGCCAACATGATCGCCGTCGGTCTGATGGAACGGCTGCGGCAGATCGGCGAGGACCTGGCGCGGCACGGCGACCCGGACTCGCCTTATCATCCGCCGCACGCGACGCTGACGATCGGGCTGATCAACGGTGGAACCGCGGTCAACATCCTCGCGCGCGAATGCACGTTCAGCTTCGATCTGCGGACGCCGCCGGGGCAGGATCCCGACACGATCATCGTCCCATTTCTGGACGCGTGCGCAACGGCTCACCGCACGGCGCAGGCGCAATTCGCGGATGCCGGGGTGTCGGTGATTCGCCGTTCGGCGACTCCGTCGTTCGCGCCGGAGCGGGATGGCGCGGCAGAAGTGCTCGCGCGGCGGCTGGCCGGGGACAACGGCCCGACCCGGGCGGCAGCCTATGCGGCGGAGGCGGGACAGTTCCAGCGGGCAGGGTTCTCGACGATCATCTGCGGGCCGGGCTCGATCGAGCAGGCGCACCAGGCGGATGAATTCATCGATCTCGCGCAGATCGAGCGCGGTGCGGCGTTTATGCGGCGGTTGGGGGAAACGTTGGGGTAAGTGCAGGTAAACGTATGTAATACATGGAGCGTTGAAGGCGATTTCAGTAGCTTCAGGTCGATCTTCGGCGAAAGCTTTTCGAATTAATCAGGGTAAGCGAGAAGAATGGTGCGACCGGATCAGTCACTTAATCGAGCTAGACTATCGGTCCGACTATACGTCGCGATTAGCGTTGCTGCCCGCAATGCCGTGTCGCCGGACCGACTAAACTCGATTTACCAGGGGCGCGTGTATTCGCCGTAGACGAGACCGATGATGAACTTGATCATGACTTTCCTCCGTTGCGTGCTCAGTCGAGCACGGCAAATTATTAATGAAATCTTAAACATAATGCAAACGACTTGCGCAGGATGCGGCCGACGGCCGGAAGCGGTTAACTGTTCCTTTAGGCACGTCGCTTAGGGTTGGCTGGATGACACGCGTTCCGGATCCTCCTCCGCCGACGAGCACTGGCAACACGCCCGTAATCCCGGGTGATCGCGTTGCCTCGCCGCGTGGGGTTGCGCCCGGTCGCTGGGGCACCATGCCGCCAGCCGGTCCTGAGGGTGATTCACCCCTCGTCGGGCAGCCATGGCAGATGCTTTGTCTCGTCGAGATCACCAATTTCGTCCAACTCCGGCGCTATCTCGGCAGCTTGCGTGCGGATGGTCTGGTGCATGATCTGGATGGTCGTATCGCAACCGAGATCGGTGTTTCCGGAGCGGTTCGGGCCGGGCGCGCGACGCTCGAATTCATGTGTCGCGCGCGATCCTTTGACGCTTTGCGCACCGTTCTTGACCGTGTTGCGGAGGCCTGTCGCGCATCGTTCGACATCGATGGGGAGGCTCATCAATTCGTCGTAGCGATCGGTGCCGCGGCGACGGCATGCCCCAATACGGACGCCGTTCGCATCGCCGAGGAGGCCGAGGCGGCGCTGAGTGATTCGCTGCCAACGTCTGGGATCACGTTGCGCGATGTCTCCGTCGGAACGCTCGGACTCGATCGCCTCGCCCTGATTCGGGATCTGCCGCAGGCGATCGCCAGTGGAGAGATGTTCCTTCAGTATCAGCCAAAAATCCATATCCGGCGGCAGGAGATCAACAGCGCCGAGGCACTCGTGCGGTGGCAGCATCCCGAACGGGGGCTGATCCTGCCTGGGGATTTCATCACGATCGCCGAGGATTCGGGACATATCCTCGCCTTGACGCTGTGGACACTGGAGCAGGTGATCGCGGACCAGGTCGCGCTCGCATCCGACGGGCAGGATCTTACCCTTTTTCTCAATATCTCTGGACAGTTACTCGGAGACGCCTCGTTCGTTACGATGGCGTGCCAGCGTGTTCGAGAGTCGGGCGCAAAGATCGGGTTCGAGATTACCGAGACGGCGGTAATCCGGCATCCCGATGTCGCCATATCCAACCTGCAGGCGCTGGCCGACGTCGGCATTTCCATTGCAATCGACGACTACGGTGCCGGGCTCTCCTCGCTTGCCTACCTGAAGAAGCTTCCTGCGCAGGAGCTCAAGATCGACAAGATGTTCATCCTCGATCTGACCAGTAGCAACAGGGATCCGCTGATCGTTCGTTCGACGATCGATCTGGCGCATGCGCTCGAGATGGAAGTTACCGCGGAAGGCGTCGAAACCCCTGCTGCGCTGGCGTTGTTGTCGGTGATGGGGTGCGATATCGTTCAGGGCTATCTGATCAGCCGCCCCTTGTCGTTGGGCGCATTCCGGCAATTCATGGGGAATGATCCGATGTCGGTCCTGACTGCGCCAAGACAGCCGATGTTCAACACGTCGGCTTCTTTCTGGAAGAGTGCGTAGCGTTGCGACGGGAAACCGCTGTCGCGGCATTCCAGCGACAATTCCGCGTCGGATGCGTCCGGGGGGGCATTTCGATCGCCATTATCTGTGCTGCCCCTCTGTTTTCCGGCGCGACAGCGGCAAGGGCTGCCGCTGACGCGGGGACGTTCGACGAGCATGTCGCCGCGTCGAAAGCCGCAATGTTGGGTGACCCTCCAAGGGCGCTTGCCGAGGCAAAGCTAGCACAGCGGGACGCGGCAGGGTTCGGTTCGGCACAACGTGGCACCGCGATTGCAACCGCGGAATGGCTGCAAGGTGAAGCCTACCTTCGCATGAACAATCTAAAGAGGGCGGGGCCAGAAATCGACCACGCGCTGGCGATCGTGCGATTACAGAAGACCCCGAGCAAACTTGCCGGTGATGTACTGCTGTCACGCGGCGGCCTGAAGATCCAGACCGCAGAAGTGGCGGCTGCCTTGCAATCGTACCAAGAAGCCTACAAGATCTTTCAAAAAATAGGCGAAGTACGAAGTGAAGCGATCGCGATCGTCAGTATTGGCATGCTGTATGGTGAGGCGAAGAACCATGAAACCGCGCTTCGTTACTTTAGGCAGTCACGAGAAATCTATACGGCAGATCCGCAGCTAGCGTTCTCCATTTCGAGTAGTGTCGCTGTATCACTGCAGGAACTGAACCATATGGCCGCCGCCCAGGCCGAGTTTCAGAAGGCGCTGGTGGTAGCACGGGAAATTCGGAGCCCGGTGCTCGAGGCCCGGACGCTTCGAAACATAGCGCGCGGCTTCCTCCTGTCTCGGAATGTCGAGGCGGCCAATCGAGCGATCGCGGAAGGGCTGCAAGCGAGAAAAGGGGAGGGTTCCGATGCCAGAAACCGCTTTCTTGCCCTGATGGCATGGTCCGCGAGATTGAGCGGACAACTCGATACGGCGAAGCAATTGATTAATCGCGTCTTCGCAACCGCGAATCCGGATACTTCTGCAATCGAACTGCGCGAGGCGCATCAGATCGCCTACGACATTTTCAAGGCGGCCGGAAATCAGGGAGAGGCGCTGACGAATCTCGAGGCGCTCAAGGCGCTCGACGACAAGACCTCGACGCTTGCCGCTTCCGCCAATACCGCGCTTGCTGCAGCGCGGTTCGACTTTGCCAGCCAGGAGCTCAAGATCGAAAAGCTGCGGCGCGCGCAGCTCCAGCGCGATATCGACGATGCGAAGCTGCGTGCCCGTACGCAGCGGACGATCATCGGCGGTCTCGCGATCGCGTCGGGGATCATCGTCGGGCTGCTCACCTTCGGGTTGGTCACCATCCGGCGCAGCCGCAACGAGGTGCGCGCCGCCAACCTCGACCTTGCCGAGACCAACGCGGCCCTCGCCAAAGCGCTCGCCGCGAAGACCGAATTCCTCGCGACGACGAGCCACGAAATCCGCACCCCGCTCAACGGCATCCTCGGCATGACGCAGGTCATGCTGGCGGACCGCGCGATCGATCCGGCGGTGCGCGAGCGAATCACCGTGGTCCATGGCGCGGGCGTCACGATGCGCGCGCTGGTCGACGACATTCTCGACGTCGCGAAGATGGAGACGGGCAACCTGACGATCGAGGCGGTGCCGTTCGATCTGCGCACCACGCTGACCGAGGTCTCCCGCCTGTGGGAAGACCAGTCGCGCGCGCGCGGGGTGCGGTTCGTGCTCGACCTCGCGGATTGCCCGCCGTTCGTGGTCGGCGATTCGGCTCGGTTGCGGCAGATTGCGTTCAATCTCCTGTCCAACGCGCTGAAATTCACCGAACAGGGCACCGTCACGCTGCGCGCGGTCGCCGAAGGGGAGTGGCTTGCGCTTTCGGTCGCCGACAGCGGGATCGGGATCCCCGCGGACAAGCTGGACCTGATCTTCGAATCGTTCCGGCAGGTGGATGCCGGAACCACGCGCAAGTTCGGGGGCACCGGTCTAGGGCTTGCGATCTGTCGCAATCTGGCGCGCGCGATGCACGGCGATATCGCGGTCGCGAGCGTCCCCGGGCAGGGGTCGACCTTTACGGTGCGTTTGCCGCTGGTCCGCGCGAACGGCCCCGAAGCGGCCTTGCCGATGACCGAGCAGAGTGGCGACACACTGTTGATCGTCGACAGAAATCCCATATCCCGGAGTATGTTGCGGGCAGTTCTCGAGCCGCGGGCGAGCGCCGTGGCGGTTGCGTCGTCGATCGACCAGGCGATCGACCGGATCGCGCAAGGCGGCGTCACGCGCCTCTTGATCGACGAGGCGACGATCCGCGCGATGCCCGACGAGGCAGCCGCGCTCGCCCGGGTCGGCGAGCTCGCGGTGCCCTGCGCGTTACTCTGGACGACCCCGAGCGCGCAGGATCAAGCCCGCTTCGCGAGTGCGGGGATCGCGCTCGTCATCGCCAAGCCGATTGCCGGAACCGCATTGGCCGATCAGTTGTTTGACGAGATACGAACTGCAAAATCCCCAATTTCCGGGCTTGTCTCGCAGGCGGCATGACCCGATAGAGGGTCTACAATGTCGGCTGTATCGCCTTTTCCAAGCGTCTCGGGGTGAACCGATGAACATACTTTTCATCGAAGACGACCCGATGAACCGCCGTGTCGTGAAAGACATGCTTGATGTTGCGGGCGCGACGATGACGGGGGCGGAAAGCGCCGAGCTCGGGCTCGACCTGATCGACGCCAATGATTACGCGATCATCCTGCTCGATCTGCGCATGCCCGGGATGGACGGGTTCGAGGCGTTGCGCAGGATCCGCGCGCGCGCCGATGCCAAGGCGCAGCTTCCGGTCATTATTCTCACCGCCGATACCGCGGCCGATCTGCGCGAACGGTGTCTGGCCGATGGCGCGGATGACATCCTGTTCAAGCCGGTCGCGATGGACTCGCTGTTCGACGCGATCGGGCGCACGCTTGCCAAGGGCGCGGGCAACGGGATGATCGTCTGACGCGAGCGATCCCGCAGCAAGCCCCGTCGTTCAACCCGCGTCGCGCTCGGGAAACCGTTCGAGCGCGGTCTTGAGCGACTGCGTGCCGCTCCCGCGCCGCGCGGGCTGCGGCTGGCTCGGGGCAGGGGCCCAACCGGTCAGATAGATGATATCGAAACGCTCGGCGGTCTTGCCGTCCGGATCGGCGCGCGCCGCAAAGGCCTCCGCCGCCAGCGCGAGCGTATCGCGGCGCAGCGGGACACGGTCGCGCAGGATGTTGGTCGCCGCCATGCCGCGCAGGTCGCGCAGCAGGCCGCCGATGCTCGAATAGCGCACCGTCAGCGGCTCGATGTCCGCGACGGGCAAGGCGAACCCCGCGCGCATCAGCAGGTCGCCCGCGGAGCGCACGTCGACCTGCGGGTGGATCCGGGCGGCGGGGCGATCGCGCTCGACCTCGCGCAAGGTTGCGCGGAGCGTCGACAGCGTGCCGGCCCCGCAGAATGCCGCGAGGAACAGCCCGTCGGGCCGCAGCACCCGCCGCGCGAGCGACAGCGCGCCCGGCAAGTCGTTGACGCTGTCGAGCACACCCGCCGAAACGACCAGGTCGAACGATTCCGAGGCGAACGGCAGCATGTCCTCGTCAGCCTGGACGCCGTTCGCCGCCCGCGCGAACACGCCCCCAGCGTCGCATCGCGTGACCGTCACTCCGGGCGGCGCGGGGAAGGCGGCATCGAAACAGCCCAGGTCGAGCATGTCGGTAAAGTCGCGCGTCACCGTCGCAAGCCGTTCGGCCAGCCCGTCGATCATCACCGCACGAACGAAATCGAAGTCGGCGAAGTCGGGGGCTGCACGGTCGCGGCGGGTGCGGCGGGCGGTGCGGTCGAAGATGTCGGGGGCGCTCACCGCGCCGCTTGTGCCGTGCGCGCGTGCGCGCGACAAGGGGCGTCGTGTCCGTCTGGCTCGCCCCGCTGCGCCTCGTCGCCGATTTCGCGTTGCCGCCGCGCTGCCCCGGCTGTGGCGCGGTGACGGGGCAGGACCATCGTTTCTGCGCGGGCTGCTGGGGCAGTTTGCGCTTCCTCGCGCCGCCGTGGTGCGCGGCCTGTCACACGCCGTTCGCGTTCGACCGGGGGGAAGCGGCACTTTGCCCGGATTGCATCGCGGATCCGCCGCAGCATGCGGGCATCCTCGCCGCGGTCGCCTATGGCGATGTCGCGCGGACGGTCGCGCTGCGGTTCAAATATGGCGGTCGGATCGCGTTTGCCGAGACGATCGCGCGCCAATTGCGGCGGTTGCTGCCAGGGGATGCAGACCTGCTCGTGCCGGTCCCGCTGCATCGCTGGCGCCTGTGGGCGCGCGGGTTCAACCAGGCGGCGCTGATCGCGGCGGCGCTGGGCCGATCGAGCGGGGTGCCGGCCGACCCGCTGCTGCTCCGGCGGATCAAGGCGACGCCGCCCCTGCGGGGCATGGGCGCAAAGGCGCGCGCACGGACCGTCGCCGGGGTGTTTCGGACGGTCGATCCGAACGGGACCGTCGCGGGCAAGGCGGTGGTGCTGGTCGATGACATTCATACGAGCGGTGCGACCACCGACGGCTGTACCGCCGCGTTGCTCGACGCAGGCGCAAAAAGCGTGACGATCCTGTGCTGGGCACGCGTGCTCGATCCGAACGGGTGACGCCAAAAGATTGACAATGCGGTGGTCACCCCACATTTCTGATGCATGTCCAAGATCGAAATCTACACCAAAGCCTTTTGTCCCTATTGCTCGCGCGCGCTGAAGCTGCTCGCGTCGAAGGGTGTCACCCCGGAAGAGTATGACATCACGATGGGGGGCCCGAAGCGCACCGAAATGCTCGAGCGCGCCAATGGCCGGACGACCGTTCCGCAGGTCTTCATCGACGGTCAGCATGTCGGCGGGTCGGACGATCTTGCCGCGTTCGAGCGCGATGGCAAGCTGAACGCGCTGCTCGGCGTGTGAAGATCGCGCTTGCCCAGCTGACCAGCGGGGTCGATCCGGCGCGCAACGCAGCGACGCTGGTCGATGCCGTGGCAACGGCGGCGGCGGGCGGCGCCTCGATGCTGTTCACCCCGGAGATGTCGGGGCTGATCGATCGCGATCGCGTCCGCGCCAGCGTGGTGCTTCGGCCAGAGGCGGAAGACGACGTGCTGGCCGCGGTGCGTGCGGCGGCGGCGCGGCATCGGATCTGGGTCCATCTCGGGTCGCTCGCGGTCCACGGGGAGGACGGGCGGCTCGCCAATCGTGCGTTCGTCATCGACGACACGGGCGCGATCCGCGCGCGCTACGACAAGCTTCATTTGTTCGACGTGGATTTGCCGACCGGCGAAAGCTGGCGGGAATCCGCGTCCTATGCGCCGGGCTCGGGCGCGGTCGTGGTCGACACGCCGGCCGGGTCGCTCGGTTTGTCGATTTGCTACGACCTGCGCTTTCCCGATCTCTATCGCGCGCTGAGCGATGCCGGCGCGACCGTTCTTGCGATCCCCGCCGCGTTTACCCGGCCGACTGGAGCCGCGCACTGGCACGTGCTGATGCGCGCGCGCGCGATCGAGGCGGCGGCCTATGTCGTCGCGGCGGCGCAGACCGGCGAGCATGAGGACGGGCGGGCGACCTACGGCCATTCGCTGGTCGTCGACCCATGGGGGGAGATCGTGCTCGACATGGGCGCGGCGGCCGGGGTCGGTTTCGCCGAGATCGATCCCGCGCGGCTGGCGGATGTTCGCGCGCGGATCCCGGTGCTGTCGCATCGGCGCATGATCCCGGAGGTCGCCCGGGTTTGATCGTCTTCGACCTGCAATGTTCGGCGCGCCACGTGTTCGAAGCGTGGTTCGGGTCGAGCGCCGCTTATGATGAGCAGCGCGCCCGCGGTCTGCTGGCGTGCCCGATCTGCGGGGATGCCGCAGTCACCAAGGCGGTGATGGCCCCGAACATCCCCGCCAAGGGCAACCGGGCGACCAATCAATCTACGGCCCCCGCCGCCGTCACGGTGGCGGCGAACGCGCCTTCACCCAAGGACATCAAGGCGGCCCTGCAAGTCATCGCCAAGGCGCAGGCGGAGATGCTCGCGCAGTCGACCTGGGTCGGGCGCGGGTTCGCGGACACGGCGCGCGCGATGCACGACGGCACCGTCGCGCAGGCCCCGATCCACGGCCAGACCACGCTCGCCGAAGCCAAGGCGCTGGTCGAGGAGGGCGTCCCGATCGCACCGCTCCCGCTGCCGATCGCGCCACCCGAGACCGTCAACTGACGGCGCTGCGCCGACGCACGATTGACCGGCTCCGGCCGACACTTTACGACCCCGCTCCGTGCCCCCGTAGCTCAGGTGGATAGAGCGACGGTTTCCTAAACCGCAGGCCGGTGGTTCGAATCCACTCGGGGGCACCATCCCAAACTACAGACTTCCGCCATTCCGGCCGGTCGATGAACCCTGGGTTCGCGAAATGCTCCGGTTTGCGTCTGGCCGTAATCGCGAGCTCGCGCGCCGGCCACCGCGGCGACCGAGCGCATTCGGGAATAAGGCCGAAGGGCATCTGAACCAGGCGATGCGGTTCTGACGTTACGGATCAAAATGTAATCGCGCGGTAGCATGGCCTCGATGCTGTCGCGTTCGATTTTCCATACGGTCGTCGATGACGACAACTTTTCACCGTTCGGGCCAGGCGAACGCCGTCCGATCGCGGACGCTCACCCAGATTGGCATGGCGCAGGCTGGAGCAACGCGCCTGCGCCGGCAGGGTTCAGGCAACGCCTGCCATCGCAGGGACACGCGGCAAGAAATCGTCGATGCAAAGGTCCGGGTGCGGATAGACGAACCGGTTCGCCGCCATCGGCAGGACGACACCCTCGTGGCAGCCGGCCATGAAATAATTGCCTTCGTAGCGGTTTGGGCGGGTCCGCTCGGTTTCGTCGCCGTAAACCGCGCCGATCGGGGCGAATTTCAGGTCGGTCCCGAACACCGCGTACAGCGCCAGATCGACGAAGTTCATGTGTTTGATTGCGCCGCGGAGGTGGGTGTCCTGCGCGATGACGGCGAAGATCTGCTCGCGCACATAGTAAAGGGCTGACATGTCCTTGACGACCTGATCGAAATTATGCGCGCCGTCGTGATGGACGATATAGCGGCGGTTCTGGTCTTCTGACAGGACATGCCGGGTGTAGGATGGCAGATCGCCATGGAACAGGCGTATCCGGCCGACCGCCTCGGGATAGGTGCGGCGCACGCGCTCGTAGGCGAACTTCAAGTAGGCGATGTTGACGTCGACCATATCGATATCAAAGTCGAAAAACTGGCTGCAGCCGGCGAAATAGCAAGAAGATCCGCCCATGAAGACCCCGACCTCGACGAGACGGTCGAACTGACCGTTCATATCGCGTAAGGTCGTGATCAAATCGGTATAATATTGTGGCGAACACTGATCTTCATAATTGAGGCTAAGGTTTCCGATCCGTGAAACGATGCTGTCGACGATACGGTTTTGATGCGTCTGCGATGTGAGTTCGTGCCGCGCCTGATAGCCAGAGAGGACGCGGATATCGAGCGCAGCAGCCGGGTCGGCACAGCCCTGTAGAGTGACGTCGGGCTCGATGAATGTACCAAAACTTGCCACTGCATTTTCCCGCCTGTGTCGACGCGCAATAGCGCCGTGTTACTTTATTATAGGGCAGGGGGACCCATCTGCCGTTGGATACGCGCCAAAGATGCCGCCGGATACGCCACGGGGGCGCTGATTGCCGGGAAGCGGTGCAATTGCGCGTACAGAGGGATGGCTCCTTTGCGGCTGGCGGCGCTCCGGTAATGGAAGCAGTCGGTCGGCCCCCTACCACCTATTGCCGTTCAAGCGCTTCGCGGGGGACAATCGTGTCACAAAGCAGACCGGCAGCTATCGGGCGGGAAGCTGCCCGTCCGCTCCCGCCCATTTCCAGTCGTGCAAGTTTTGCGAGTTACCACCCCACGTCCAGCCGGCCGCCTATAATGAAGTCAGGCGTCTGTGGAGGTGGACTACCGATGCTCAAGCTGATTATCTGGGACCTCGACGACACGCTATGGCGCGGCACCTTGGCCGATGGCGACGACATCGCGCCTTTCGAACAGCGGATCGCGATGGTCCGCGCGTTCAATGCACGCGGCGTGGTCTCCTCGATCTGCTCGAAGAACGACGCCGTCGCGGCGCGTGCGCGGCTGGAGGCGCTGGGCTGGTGGGACGCGTTCGTGTTTTGCCGTATCGCCTTCGATCCTAAGCCGGCCAGTGTGGCGGGCATCATCGCCGACATGCAGTTGCGGCCCTGCGACGTGCTGTTCGTCGACGACAATCCGCAAAATCTCGAAGCAGTGCGCTATCACCTTCCCGACATCCAGCTGCTCGACAGCTTGCGACCCGATGCCGACGATGTCCTGCGAGACCTGCTCGCCGCGCAGGTCGACGGGACCGACCGCCGCCCGCTCTATCGCAGTCTCGAGGCGCGCAAGCAGGACCAGCGCGAGCGGCCCACCCTGTCGCACGAGGACTTCCTGCGCTCGTGCGATATCCGCGCGACCGCGTCGTTCTGCATGGAAAATCTCGACCATGTCGAGCGCATCGCCGAGTTGATGCAGCGCTCGAACCAGCTCAACTATACGAAATCGCGCCGCACCGTCGACGCGTTGCGCGCCGAGATCATCGATGTGCTGGCGCACCCCAGCCTGGCGATCTTCGCGTGGGACCGGCACGGCGACTATGGCCTGGTCGGGTTTGTCATGCTTCGGCAGGCGCTTGGCAGATTCCAGGCAGTGCATCTGGTCTTCTCGTGCCGCGCGATGCACATGGGGCTCGAACGCGCGGCGCTGGATTTTCTGCGCAAGCGTTCGCGCGACATGTATGCGCCGATGACCGATGTCGATCTGGGCGCGGCCGGCGCGCGGATCAGCGCCGGACCGGTCGATTGGGTGGCGATGGAGCGCTATGCCGATCCGGCGGTGCGCGCGCACGTCGCCACCATGTCGTCAACCGGGCCAAGTCCCGACACGGCGAGCATTCGAATCATGTTCAACTGCCAATCCGGCGGCATCGCGCATTTCAGCGCGCGGCGCGACCAGATCGCGTTCGACAGCTTTCCCGAACTCTTCTGCATGCGCGCGGTGTGGGACGACTCGTTCACGCAGATGCCGCTACCGGATTATCTCGTCTATGGTGCCGGCACCGATTATGTGAACAAGGCCTGGCAGGATGTGCGCGGGTCGCTCGGGCAAGGCGGCACCTATGATCGCTTCACCGCTCCGGCGGACGATATGAGCGTGTTCCTCGACCATGGCGTCTACGAAGTCTGCGTGCTGCGCTTGTGCACCTATGTTTTGGAGCACGGCAAGCAACTGCTCGTCGTTCTCCCGTCGGAGGATTTGTCCGACGATCAATATCAACCTGGCTGGGGATTCAGCCGCGAGCGCGCGGTGCGGTTCAACGCGCTGTGGCGCCGCATGTTCGCTCAGTATTCCTGCATTTCCACGCTGGACAGTGGCGTGGCGATCGCGCCTGCGCATATGAGCGACGTCAGCCATTATACGCCGGCCGGCTTGCAGACGCTCGCCGAAATCATCGATTCGTGGCGTGATCAGGTGACCGCACCTGGCGTCACCTCTGCCGGTGCTGGGGAGCTGCGCGCGGCATAAGGACCCGCGCCGCCGTCGTGCGGTTATACCGTGGCCATTTCGAAACGAGCAAGGTTGCGCGAGCGCATTTGCAAGCCGCGCCAAGCGCGCGATGCGCGGGACGGAACAGGCTTGCGGTCGCGCGCTGATGGCAGCAGCACCGCAATCATTGGCCATTCGCCGCCTACAAAGGGAAGTCGTGATGAAGGGGACTGCCGGCCGGCAGCGATGTCGCGTCCTTCTTTTCAGGATCTTCGGAAGCGTGTCGTATCGTTCGGGTGGCGTCGGGAGCGACATGCGGGGAAGTGGCGGCGCGGTTTGGGATCGACGGGATGCGCTGAACGGCCCGCATTTGACCGCAAGCATTGGTCATCAGGACGTGGATGAACGAACGGAGGGAAAGGACCATATCGTCGCCGGCGGCTTCAACCGATCGACGGCGCGATGTGGTTCGAATCCCCTCGGGGGCACCAACGGTCCGTCGATGCCCCCGGCGTGGCTCAGCGTCCGGTAACGGCGAGCAAGGGCGCGGGGTAGCGTGCGCCCTCGATCGGGATCGCGCGGGCCGCAGCGTCGATGGCGGCAAGGTCCTCCGCGCTCAGCACCACATCGGCACCGCCGAGATTCTCCTCGAGCCGGTGCAGCTTGGTCGTCCCCGGGATCGGGACGATCCACGGCCGCTGCGCGAGCAGCCACGCGATCGCGATTTGCGCCGGGGTTCCGTCCTTCTCCGCCGCGATCCGTTTCAGCAGGTCTACCAGCGCGGTGTTCTTCGCCAGCGCATCGGGCGTGAAGCGCGGCAGGTTGGCGCGGAAGTCCCCGTCCTCGAGCTTGGTCGCGCTCGTGATCGCCCCGGTCAGGAAACCCCGCCCGAGCGGGCTGTACGGTACGAAGCCGATCCCGAGTTCGTCGCACAGCGCGAGGATGCCGTTGCTCTCGACATCGCGCGTCCACAGCGAATATTCGTTCTGCAGCGCGGTCACCGGTTGCACCGCATGCGCGCGGCGGGCGGTGTCGACGCCGGGCTCGGACAGGCCGAAATGCTTGACCTTGCCCTCGGCGATCAGCTCTTTGACCGTACCTGCGACATCCTCGATCGGAACGGCGGGGTCGACCCGGTGCTGGTAGAACAGGTCGATCTGCTCGACCCCCAGCCGCTGGAGCGAGGCATCCGCGACGCGCCGGATCTGCTCGGGCCGGCTGTCGAGCGCGCCCATGCCCTTGCCGATATCGAACCCGAACTTGGTCGCGATGACGACCCGGTCGCGCACCGGCGCCAGCGCTGCGCCGACCATTTCCTCGTTGGTATAAGGGCCATAGACTTCCGCTGTATCGAAGAACGTCACGCCGCGCTCGACCGCTGCGCGGATCAGCGTGATCCCCTCGTCGCGGGTCATCGTGGTGGCATAGCCGTGATTGAGCCCCATGCAGCCGAAGCCGATCGTGGAGACCTCCAGGCCTTGCCCGAGCGTACGCACTTTCATCGAAAATCTCCCGCGACGCGTGGCTCCGTGCCTGCGTCCTTCCCCCAGATAGGACGCCTGGTCCGCAATGACAGGGCGGGCGGCGACGACCTGGCGGGTGCGCGCGACGAGACCGGACGCGCGCGTTACGGTCGCTGGACGACCTCGACGATGAGGTCGCCCGGCTCGAGCCGGTTCGTCTCGGGTTCCCAGAAGCCGAAGGTGTGTGTGCCACGATAGACGCGATGCCCCAGCCCGGTGGTGATCGCGGATAGCGGCTTGCCGATCTCCTCGTGCGTCACCGTGCGTTCGCGCAGCGCGACGCGGCCCCCGGAGGCGGCAAGGTCGGCCATATATTCTGCCGTATGCGCGCCGTGGATCGAGCCGGCCAGCAGCAGTCCCGCGAAGCTCGCCGGATTGATCACCGTGTTCGCCCCCGCCTGCCGCGCGATCGCTTCGTTGTCCTGCGAGCGGATCACCACGCTGATCGGAACATTTGGCGCAAGCCGGCGCGCGGTCAGCACGATCAGGATCGACGTATCGTCGCGACCCGCCGAAACGATCACCGCGCGCGCGGTCTGGATCCGCGCCGCCTCGAGCGCTGCGTTGCGGGTCGCGTTGCCATCCATCACCGTCGCCCCGCACGCTTCGGCGCGCGCTAGCGCCGCCGCGGTCTCGTCGATCACGACGATCGCGGCGGGGTCCGCCCCGCGCGCGATCAGTTCGCGCACCGCTTCGGCACCGCTGGTGCCATAGCCGGTGACGATCACATGCCCGTCAAGGCGACGTTGAAGCACCGACATCCGCCATTTCTCCCAAACCCGTTTCAACAGAAAATCATAGGCCGTGCCGAGAAAAATCAACCACACGAACAGCCGGATCGGCGTCACCACGAACGTGTCGAACATCCGTGCCTGCTGGGTCACGGGAACGATGTCGCCATAGCCGACCGTCGTCACCGTAATCGTCGTGAAATACAGGATATCGGCGAACGTCACCGGCGCTCCCGAATTCTGGCGGAGCCCGTCCCGGTCGAACCAGTGTCCCGCGAGCGCAACGCCGATCAGCGCGAGCGCGAGCAGCGCGCGCCATGACAGCGACAGCCAGCCCGGGGTCGGGCTTTGCCGCCGCAAATGATACCGAGCCGTTTTGGCATGGTCGCTGCGCATGGCGATCCCTAACGCCGAATTGGGGATGGGGGAACGACGCGATCCCGCCTTGAAACGAAAACGGCCGCGACACCGTGGGGTGCCGCGGCCGCCGCGATCACGATGCTGGCTGTTAGGCCTTCATGTGGCCGGCGAGATGCTTGTTCATCTCGAACATCGTCACGCGGTCCTTGCCGAACACCTTCTTCAGCGCTTCGTCGGCGACGATCTCGCGCTTGTTCTCGGGGTTCTGCAGGTCGTGCTTCTTGATATATTCCCAGACCTTGCTGATCACTTCGCTGCGCGGCAGCCGGTCGTTGCCGACGATGGCGCCGAGCTCGGGCGAGGGCTGGATAGGCGCGAAAATGCCGCCGGTCTTGGGGGCGTCGCTCTTTGCGGTTGGGGTCTTGGCCATTTTTTTGGTCCTTCCTGGTGTGTCGTTAGAACCGACATCGGTTTCACGCCTTGTCGAGCGCTGCGCTCTTGTGCGCTGCCTTGCCGCCGTTGTCACTCTTTACGATGAACTGCGGTTCCTCGGGGGAGGCGTTGACCTTGTGGCCCTTGATCTCGGTCGGGCTGGTCTGTTTCTTTTCGACGACACCATGCGCGGTGCCGCCGTGCGATTTCCAGGTCACCACGTCACCCTTCTTCGGGTCCTTCATCGACTGTCTCCGTCAAGCCTGACCCAACAAAGCACGAGCCGCGCGATCGTTGCACCCCGACCGCAAGTCGGCCCGCCTTTCCACCCGGAAAAGCAGGCCGTTCGCCGATTTCGGGCGGGTAACGATCCGGTCAGAAGCTCTTGCGGAGCGTGACGCCGTACGTGCGCGGTTCGTTGATATAGGCGCTGTAGCTGCCCGACTGGATCACCGTGTTGAACGCGCCGATGTAGTAATTGTCGTTGCCCAGGTTGCGGACCCAGCCCTGGATCTGGAACGCGTCCGGCAAGTCGAGCCCGATGCTCGCGTTGACGGTCTTGACCTTTGAACTGGCCAGCGACGCGGGAACGGTGTCCGTCAGCGCGGTATTGCTCTGATAGACGAATTCGCCACGGATGAACCCGCTGATCCGGTCGGTGATCTGCTGCGTATAGGTCGCGTTGACGTTGCCCGAGAATTCCGGGACGCCGCCCGGTCGCGCGCCGGTCAGGTCGCGGAATTGCGGCGCGAGCGTGCCGGCTGGCGACCCTGCCGGAACCTGGCAACGGGTGTCGAACGAGAAGCACGGCGCGCGCGTGAAGCTGTCGTATTTCGCATCGAGATAGGTGCCCGAGGCATTCAGCAGCAGCGCGCGGAACGGCTTGTACGACGCCTCGACCTCTACGCCGCGGACCGACTGGCTGCCCGCGTTGACCAGCGCGAAGCCGGTGCCGGTGAAGCCGTTCGACTGGAAGCCTTTGATCTTCTCGTCGAACACCGCGACGTTCAAATAGCCGCCATTGAAGCGCGCCTTGGCACCAACTTCATAGACCGTGACATTTTCCGGCGCGGCGGTGCGGCCGACGCCGTTGTTGGCGGGGCGGCTGTCCGACGACAGGTTGTACGCGCCCGCTTTCCAGCCAGTCGAATAGCTGGCGTAGACGTTGATGTTGCGGGTGAAATCGAACTTGGCGCGGGCCAGATAGGTGAACTTGTCGCCCTTCAGCACACCGTCTTCATTGGCGTTGGGGAAGTTGACCGGGCCGTGATTGGCGGTGTCCGGGTAGAAGAACTGGAGCGCGTTGAGCCCGGCGAACAAGTTGGTGGGGATCCGCGCCGCGGCCGGGGCGGCGGGGTTGAGCAGCCGCAGCGGCAGGAACCCGAGCTCGGGCACGTTCTGCAGATTGAGCTGCGAGAAGCGATCTGTCAGCACGACGTTCGAGAAGGCCGACTTGCGATCGTTGAGATAAGCACCGCCGACCGTCAGCGTCAGTTTCTCGAACAGCTTGTAATCCGCCTGTCCGAAGATCGAGTAGCTGATGTCGGTGAGGCGGTAATTGTCCAGGATCCCGGTGCCCTGCGCGAAATAGGTCTGGCCCGGAACGACGCTGGTATTGCCGGCGCCGCGCTGCAGCGCCTCGAGCGTGGTGATCGGCGAGGTGCCGGTGAGGGCGGCGCCGGTCGCGGCGAGCGCGGCGGCATCGGCGAAGCGCCGACCGTCCGCGCCGTACAGGATGTTGCGCCCGGTCTTGATCCGCTCGTCCGAATAGAAACCGCCGAGCAGCCAGTTGAACGGCCCCGCATAATCCGACGCGAGCCGGATTTCCTGCGTGAAGGTCTTGATCGTGTCGTCGGTCGTCTGGTTCGAGATATCGCCGCCGGTGAAATCCACGTCGAGATCGGTGCGGTTGGTCTGCCGACGATAGGCGGTGATCGAGGTCAGCTTGGCGAAGCCGAGCGTCCAGTCGATCTGGCCGGAGATACCCTTGCCGTTGAGACGGTTGTTGGGTGCGGTGTTGTACACCACCTCGCGGTTGAATGGCGTTGCGGCATTGCCGACGAGCCCGCCAACCCCACCGATCGCGCGCGGCAGGCCGATCAACTGGGTCAGCGGCCCGTTGTTGATCGTGACCGCGCCGCAGCAGACTTCGTTGATGTTGTTGAGGTCGCCGATGATCCGGACCGAGAAGGTGGACGACGGTTCGAACAGCACATCGGCACGAAGCGACTGGCGGTCACGCCCGTTGACCTTCGACCCGGTCAGACGGTTGGTGTAATAGCCATCGCGCTGGTTGACGCTGCCATAAAGGCGGAACGCGAGCGTATCGGTGATCGGCCCGGTGAGCGACGCGCGCGCCTCGATATTGCCGAGGTTGCCGACGGTCGCCTCGGCATTGCCGCCCCAGGTAAATTGCGGACGCTTGGTGACGATCGAGATTGCGCCCGCCGCGACGTTCTTGCCGAACAGCGTCGATTGCGGACCGCGCAGGACCTCGATCCGCTCGAGTTCAGGAAGATCCGAAATCGACGAGGCGGAACGCGAGCGATACACGCCGTCGATGAAGACGCCGACCGAGCTTTCGATCCCGATGTTGCCGTTGCCGTTGCCAAAGCCGCGGATCGTGAAGTTGGTCTGCCCGGCACTCTGGAACTGCGTGACCTTGAGCGAGGGAACGCTTGCCTGCAGATCGATCAGGTCGTGGATCTTCGCCTTCTTGATCGTGTCGTCGCTGGTGACGGCGACCGAAACGGGCACGTCCTGCAACGTCTGCTCGCGCTTGGTCGCGGTAACGATGATGTCGTCGGTGTCGGTCGCGCTGCGATCGATCTTCGGCGCAGCGGAGGTTGCGGCGGGCGCACCCTGTGCTTGCGTGGTGGGGGGGGTATCCTGCGCAAAGGCAGGCACCGCGTACAGCAATGCGATTGCCGACGCGCCAAGCAGGTCCGACTTCCTCATCTGTCATCCTCTCGCTGCCACAGGTGCCGGTCTTGCCGCCGGATCTGCGTTTTCGAATTTAGGGTTTGTGAAATAGCGTGTCGTTGATTCTCTCGTCAACGCCATAATCGTACGTAAAGAACCGGAGAGGGTCATCGTTGCCGAAAGGAGACAGTTGCAAATCAGGACCAATTCAGGTTCTTGGTATCGGGATGCGCGAAGCTGCGGTTGCCGTAGCGTCAGGCGCGCGCACGTTTTGAAAGACCAACGATGAACGATCACAGCAGCGGCCCGGATGACGGCGACGTGGTGGCCGCGCCGGCCAAGATCCCGGTGCCCGACGACGTGGCCGAAGCGGTCCGGACGCTGATCCGCTGGGCCGGGGACGACCCCAGCCGCGAGGGACTGATCGAGACGCCGCAGCGAGTCGCGCGCGCGTGGAAGGAATATTGCATCGGATATCAGGATGATCCGGCGGTCCACCTCGCGCGCGTGTTCGAGGAAGTGGGCGGCTATGACGAGATCGTGCTGCTCAAGGACATTCCGTTCCAGTCGCATTGCGAACATCACATGGCGCCGATCATCGGCAAGGCGCATATCGCCTATCTGCCGTCGGACTGGGTCGTCGGAATCTCCAAATTGGCACGCGTGCTCCACGCCTATGCGCGCCGCCTGCAGGTGCAGGAGCGGCTGACTGCCGAAGTCGCCAACTGCATCTGGGAAAATCTCAAGCCGCTTGGCGTCGCGGTGGTGATCGAGGCGAGCCATGCGTGCATGACCGCGCGCGGCGTACGGACGCCGGGTGTCACGATGGTGACGAGCCGGATGATGGGCGTGTTCCGCGATGACGAACGCAGCCGGAAGGAAATTCTCGCGCTGATGGGCTGCTGATGCAGGCGGCACGAACGGTCTTGGTGACCGGCGCGGCACGGCGCCTCGGGGCGACGATCGCGCGGCACCTGGCGGGGGAAGGGTGGCGGGTGGCGATCCATCACCACCATTCGGCCGGGGACGCCGAGGCGCTTGCCGGGGCATTGCCGGGGTCGGTCGTGCTGACCGGGGACCTGGCCGATCCGGCGATGCCGGAGGCGCTGGTCGCGGCGGCGCGCGCCGCGTTCGGCGCGCCGTTGATGGCGGTCGTCAACAGTGCGTCTCTGTTCGACTACGACACGCCGCCGGACGTCTCCGCGGCATCGCTCCAGCGCCATGCGCGCGTCAATCTCGATGCGCCGGTGCTGCTCGCCTGCGCGCTCGCACGCCAGGACGATGTTGCGGGGGGCGCGGTGGTCGACGTGCTCGACCAGAAGGTCGCCAATCTGAACCCCGATTTCTTCGCCTATAGCTGCGCCAAGGTCGCGCTCACTGGCGCGACGACGATGCTCGCGCAGGCGCTGGGGCCGCGCATCCGCGTCAACGCGGTATCGCCCGGTCTGACGCTGCCGAGCGCGGACCAGACCGATGCCGAATTTGCTGCAGTCGCGTCCCGGAACGTGCTGCGCCGCCCGGTCGATCCGGAGGATGTCGCGCGTGCGGTCGCGTTCCTGCTCGATGCGCGCGGAATCGTCGGCCAGAATCTTTTCGTCGATTGCGGGCAGCATTTCGTGCAGTTACCGCGCGACGTGATGTTCGAAGGTCGGGTATGATGGCGACGGTCCGGTTCACGACGATCCTCGAACGGCTCGAACTGACGATGGGGTTGGGCATCCACCCCGGCGAACGCGCCGCACCGCAGCGCGTGATCGTGTCGGTGCGGATGCAGGTCGCTTACCCCACGCCACCCGCCGACGACCGGATCGAGCAGGTGCTCGACTACGACTTCGTCCGCAGCGGGATCCGCGCGCTGGTCGCGGATCGGCACTTCGACCTGCAGGAGACGCTGTGCGAGGCGATCGCCGCGCTGTGCTTCACCGACCCCCGCGTCGAGCTGGTGACGGTGCGGACGAGCAAGCCCGACGTCTATCCCGACGCCGCCGTGGGGTGCGAGATCGAACGCGAGCGATAGCGGCCGCAACCACCGCCACCGCTCCCGCTTCTACTTCCCCGGCGAAGGCCGGGGCCCAGTAGAGAGACAGATTGTCATAGCAAGCGGTCGCCAGTTACTTCCGTCATCGCTCCTGGGCCCCGGCCTTCGCCGGGGAAGAAGTGCTAGCTAAACCCGGTTCGCCGCGCTCAGCACCGCGCGAACGCTCGCCGTCGCGACGTCGGCATCGATCCCGACGCCGAACACTGTCCGCCCGTCCGGCGTGCGGCATTCGACATAGGCGGCGGCCTGCGCATCCGCGCCGTGGCCGATCGCATGCTCGTTATAGTCCACCACGTCGAGCGTCGGCCCGGTCGAGCCTTCCAGCGCGGCGATCACGCCCGAGATCAACCCGTTGCCCCGCCCCGAGATCGACTGCTCGGTCCCGTCCACCGCGACATGCCCGACGAACAACCGGTCCCCGACGCTCCCGCTTTCCTGATAATCGACCAGCCGGAAGCGATCCGCCTCGCGCGCCAGATAGGTCGCCTCGAACTGCCCCCAGATATCGGCGGCGTTCAATTCGCGGCTGGTTTCGTCCGCAAGCCGCTGGACGTGGCGGCTGAAGTCCGCCTGCAACCGTTTGGGCAGCTTCAACCCCTTGTCCTGCTCGATCACCCAGGCGACGCCGCCCTTGCCGCTTTGCGAATTGACGCGGATCACCGCCTCGTAGCTGCGCCCGAGGTCGGCCGGGTCGATCGGCAGATAGGGGACTTCCCACAAGGGATCGTTCTTGGCGTCCTGCGCGGCGAAGCCCTTCTTGATCGCGTCCTGATGGCTGCCGGAGAAGGCGGTGAACACCAGCTCGCCCGCATAGGGCGTGCGCGGATGTACGGGCAATTGCGTGCAATAATTGACCGTGCTGACGATTCCGTCGATGTCCGAGAAGTCGAGCCTGGGATCGACGCCTTGCGTGTACATGTTGAGCGCAACCGTCACGAGGTCGCAATTGCCGGTCCGCTCGCCATTCCCCAGCAGGCACCCCTCGACCCGGTCCGCGCCCGCCATCAGCCCGAGCTCGGCGGCGGCGACGCCGGTGCCGCGGTCGTTGTGCGGGTGCAGGCTCAGCGCGACGCATTCGCGGTTCCGGATGTTGCGGCCGAACCATTCGATCTGGTCGGCATAGACGTTGGGCGTCGCGCACTCGACCGTCGCGGGCAGGTTGAGGATCAGTTTGTGGTCGGGCGTCGGCCGCAACACGTCCATCACCGCCTCGCAGACCTCGAGCGAGAAATCGAGCTCTGCGGTCGAGAAGGTTTCGGGGCTATATTCGAAAAACCAGTCGGTGTCGGGCTGCGCGGCGGCCTGATCGCGCAGGATCATCGCACCGTCGATCGCGATCCGCTTGACCTCGTCGCGCGTCATCCCGAACACGATCTTGCGCCACGCCGGGCTCACCGCATTGTACAGATGGACGATCGCGCGCGGCGCCCCGCGGAGCGACTCGAAACTGCGCTCGATCAGGTCGCGCCGCGACTGCGTCAGCACCTGAATCAGCGTGTCGTCGGGGATCCGGCCCGACTGGACCAGCCCCGAGATGAAGTCGAACTCGGTCGCGCCCGCCGCGGGAAACCCGACCTCGATCTCCTTGATCCCGACCTTGACGATCAGGTCGAACATCCGCGTCTTCTTCTCGGCGTCCATCGGATCGATCAACGCCTGGTTGCCGTCGCGCAGGTCGGTCGACAGCCAGCGCGGCGCGGTGTCGATGATCCGCGACGGCCATTGCCGGTCGGGCAGCGTAATCTGCGGGAAGGGACGGTATTTGGTCGAAGGGTCGCGCAGCATGATGGGTCTCGTCAATAAGATGGACGGGATTGGATCAGGCCCTCAGGCGCGTCGTGCGCAACGGCGCACGGGGTCGGTTCGCGCCTAAGGGCGCGTAAGTCGAAGCAGCGGGAGAGGGAGCACGGTCGCCATACCACTTTGGTAGCGCGCGCACCGCAGCACTGTCCAGCCCGATCGAAGGATGATTTGCATCAATGTCGTTTTCGACATCTTGTGATAGGCCGCAGCGAATGCGTCAGATCATCTATACCAGCGTCACGACCACAGCGAGTGGGCGGGCATCGGACGATTGTGCGGCGATCCTGCGCGTTGCCGCGGCCCGCAATGGTCTGGATGGCATCACCGGGCTGCTCTATACCGAGGACGCCTCGTACCTCCAGACGATCGAAGGGCCAGAGGAGAGCGTCGCGGAGCTGTTCGCCGACATCAGCGCGGATCCGCGCCACCGCGACATCAAGATCCTGGTTGACCGTGCGGTCGAGGAGCGCGAGTTCGGCGACTGGATGCTGGTCCACCGCGACCGGCGCGAGACGACCGATGCGTTCGACCGGCGGCTGCATGTGCTGCTGCGCGGCGTGTCGCCCGAAACCGCGGACTATTTCCGCGCCTTGGTAGACGCCTGAACGCCGCGACGTCCGGCGGGGTCTCCGCCGGACGTCGCGTACGGGATCAGGACGCGTCGAACCCGGCGTTGATGACCAGGTCGACCTTGTCCGAGACGAGCGGCAGGTAGCCGTTCACGCCGAAATCGCTGCGCTTGATCGAGGTCGTCGCCGAGAAGCCGACGACGGTCTTGTGCGCGCCGAACAGCGACGGGCCCGCGCCGATGAACTTGGCGTTGAGCACGACCGGCTTGGTCACGCCGCGCAGCGTCAGATTGCCCGCGATCGTCGCGGTCATGCCGGTGACGGTGACCTTGGTCGAGACGAAGCGGCCCTCGGGGAACTTGGCGGCATCGAAGAAGTCCGCGGTCTTGAGATGCGCGTCGAGCGCGGCGACAGTGGTCGAGACCTTGTCGATCGGGAAGACGATATCGACCTTGTCCTTCGTGGCATCGCGCGGATCGAGCGTCAACGTGCCGGTTGGCTGCGTGAACTGGCCGCTATATTCGCTGAAACCCAGGTGGTTGAGCGTGAACACGACCTGCGTGTGCGCGGAATCGACCTTGTACGTCCCGGCGGCGACCTTGGAGAGGGTGCGCGTGCCGGGCGGGGTGGTCGGCATCTGCGCGACGAGCGGGGCGGCCGCGATGGCTGCGATCGCGGCGAGGAAGAGGGGGGTGCGCTGCATGGGGATACTCCTGTTGGAGGATCGCCTTGGGGCACCGGGTGGCGGTGGAACAAGCAACGTTTTGGCAACGGACGGTTTCTTGCGCGGGATGGGGGCGGTACGGGGGGGCTAGATACGGGGGCGTTGCGCTGCTGGACTGCCCCACCCCAACCCCTCCCCTGAAGGGGAGGGGCTTTTTTCCGCGCTCTTCTTCTTCTTAGCCCCTCCCCTTCAGGGGAGGGGTTGGGGTGGGGCAGTGCCTCGCAGAGAACCACCCCCCCGCCAAAAACCCTCAGTTCTTGTCCTTGTCCACCAGCTTGTTCGCCCCGATCCACGGCATCATCGCGCGCAGCTCCGCGCCGACCTTCTCGATCGGATGCGCCGCCGCCGCCTTGCGCGCCGCCTTCAGCTCGGGCTGCCCCGCGCGGTTGTCGAGCACGAAGTTCTTCACGAACCGCCCGCCCTGGATGTCCGCCAGCACGCGCTTCATCTCCGCCTTGGTCTCCGGCGTGATGATCCGCGGCCCCGTGGTGATGTCGCCATATTCGGCGGTGTTGCTGATCGAATAGCGCATGTTGGCGATGCCGCCCTCATACAGCAGGTCGACGATCAGCTTGGTCTCGTGGAGGCACTCGAAATACGCCATTTCCGGAGCATAGCCCGCCTCGACCAACGTCTCGAACCCGGCCTGGATCAGATGCGTGATCCCGCCGCACAGCACCGCCTGCTCGCCGAAAAGGTCGGTCTCGCACTCTTCCTTGAAGTTGGTCTCGATGATGCCCGAACGGCCACCACCGACGCCCGACGCATAGGCAAGCCCGATGTCATGCGCGTTGCCGCTCTTGTCCTGGTGGATCGCGATCAGGCAGGGGACGCCGCCGCCCTTGACGTATTCGCTGCGCACGGTGTGGCCGGGGCCCTTGGGCGCGATCATGATGACGTCGAGGTCTTCACGCGGCTCGATCAGGCCGAAATGCACGTTGAGGCCGTGGGCGAACGCAATCGTCGCGCCCTGCTTGAGGTTCGCGTGGAGATCGTCCGCATAGATCGCGGCCTGATGCTCGTCGGGGGCGAGGATCATCGTGATGTCGGCCCAGGCGGCGGCCTCGGCATTGGTCATCACCTTGAAGCCCGCGTCGGTCGCCTTCTTCGCCGTCGCGGAGCCGGAGCGAAGCGCGATCGCGATGTCCTTGACGCCGGAGTCGCGCAGGTTCTGCGCATGCGCGTGGCCCTGACTGCCATAGCCGACGATCGCGATCTTCTTGCCCGCGATCAGGTTCAGATCGGCATCGGCATCATAATAAACGCGCATGGTATCTTAGCTCCTAAGGGTCGTCACCCCGGCCTCGTGCCGGGGTCCACCGCGCCTCACGCACGGTGGAGTGTTGGATAGGTGGACCCCGGCACGGGGCCGGGGGGACGGAACTCTGTTTAAACCGCCTTCGCGCCGCGAGCCATTGCGACGATCCCGGTACGGGCGACCTCGCACAGCCCGACCTCGCGCATCAGCGTGACGAAGGTGTCGATCTTCTCGCGCCCGCCGGTCACTTCGAACACGAAGCTGGTCGTCGTCGCATCGACCACGCGCGCGCGGTAGACATCCGCCAGGCGCAGCGCCTCGATCCGGTGATCGCCGACCCCCGACACCTTGAGCAGCGCCAGCTCGCGCTCGACATGCGGCCCGAGCGCAGTGAGATCCGTGACCGAATGCACCGGGATCAGCCGGTCGAGCTGCGCGAGGATCTGCTCCATCGTCGCATCGCTTGCGGACGTGACGATCGTAATCCGGCTGACCGCCTTGTCCGCGGTGACGTCGGACACGGTCAGGCTCTCGATATTATAGCCGCGCGCGGTGAACAGCCCCGCGATCCGCGCGAGGATGCCGGGTTCGTTGTCGACCATCACCGCCAGCGTATGGCGGGAGGCTTTTTCCTGGGTGATGTGCATGTCTTATCCTGTGGCGCCGGTCGGGCGAACGGGTTCGGCCAAAAACTTCGTCACCCCGGGCGTGTCCCGGGGTCCACCGCGCCGTTCGACCAACGGCTGGCGGAGACGGACCACGGTGGACCCCGGGACGAGCCCGGGGTGACGTGGAGGAGGCGAGCACCGTCCGGCCATCGCGCTCCTGCAAAACGCTGCCTCCATCACACCAGCGCCTTCGCTTCGTCGTCCATCTCGCCCGAGACTTCGCTCGCCTGCAGCAGCATCTCGGTATGCGCGGCCCCGCTCGGAATCATCGGGAAGCAGTTCGCCAGTTTCGTCACCCGGCAATCGACGATCACCGGCCCGTCATGATCGAGCATCGCCGCGATCCCGTCGTCGAGCTCGCCCATCGTCTGGATGCGAATGCCCTTCCAGCCATAGGCTTCGCCGAGCTTCACGAAGTCCGGCAGCGCGTCGCTGTAGCTTTCCGAATAACGGCTCGAATAGGTCAGCTCCTGCCACTGGCGGACCATCCCCATATATTCGTTGTTGAGGATGAAGATCTTGACCGGCAGGCGATATTGCGAGGCGGTCCCCAGCTCCTGGATGTTCATCTGGATCGAGGCTTCGCCCGCGATGTCGATCACCAGCGCCTTGGGGTTGCCGATCTGCGCGCCGATCGCGGCGGGCAGGCCATAGCCCATCGTGCCGAGACCGCCCGAGGTCAGCCACTTGTTCGGCGCTTCGAACCCGAAATGCTGTGCCGCCCACATCTGGTGCTGGCCGACTTCGGTCGTGATGATCGGATTGCGCTTGTGCGTCGCCTCCCACAACGCGCGGATCGCACGCTGCGGCATGATGTCGCTCGGCAGGTCGGTGAAGGCGAGGCTCTGCTTGTCGCGCCATTCCTCGATCATCGTCCACCATTCGCGCAGATCGGGCTTGGGGTGGCGGCGTGCCTTGAACACGCGGACCATGTCCTCGAGCGCATGGCCGACGTCAGCGACGATCGGCAGGTCCACGCGCACGTTCTTGTTGATCGACGACCGGTCGATATCGACGTGGATTTTCCGCGAGTTGGGGCTGAACGCATCGAGCCGCCCGGTGACGCGGTCGTCGAACCGCGCGCCGAGGCAGACGACGAGGTCCGCCTTGTTCATCGCCATGTTGGCTTCATAGGTGCCGTGCATCCCGAGCATCCCGAGCCACTGCGAGCCGGTCGCCGGATAGGCCCCCAGGCCCATCAGCGTCGACGTCACCGGCGCGCCGCTGATCCGCGCGAGCTCGCACAGCAACTGGCTCGCTGCCGGCCCTGCGTTGATGATCCCGCCGCCGGTATAGAGGATCGGGCGTTCGGCGGCGGCGAGCATGTCCATCGCCGCCTCGATGCTCGGCTGGTCGGCTTTGATCTGCGGGCGATAAGTCTTGTGCCGGATCGGGCCGGGCTTGGTGTAGCGCGCGGTCGCGACCTGCACGTCCTTGGGGATGTCGACCACCACCGGGCCGGGGCGACCCGAGGTTGCGATATAGAACGCCTCGTGGATCGTCGCGCCAAGCTTGGCGGGGTCCTTCACCAGGTAATTATGCTTCGAACAGTGGCGCGTGATGCCCACCGTGTCGGCTTCCTGGAACGCGTCGGTCCCGATCAGCGCAGTCGGCACCTGCCCGGTGATGACCACCATCGGGATCGAATCCATCAGCGCATCGGTGATCCCGGTCACGGCATTGGTCGCGCCGGGGCCCGAGGTCACGAGCACCACGCCGGGCTTGCCGGTCGAGCGCGCATAGCCCTCGGCGGCATGCGTTGCGGCCTGTTCGTGGCGGACGAGGATGTGCTTGATCCGGCCGGAGCGGAACAGCGCGTCGTAGATCGGCAACACCGCACCACCGGGGTAGCCGAACACGACCTCCACGCCGAGATCGCACAGCGCCTCGATCAGGATGTCGGCTCCACTCTTCTCGGTCACGGTCATTCTCCTCGTCGGCGATGCTGCGCGGCAGCAACGGGAAAAGCGCGGCTATAGGTATGAAACGTGCGTGTCAACCTTTATAGATGAAACAATATGTCGAATATCCGCATTCTATCGGAATTTTGTGACTCATTTATTCTGGTCCAGTTTGGCGGGGGCTGGTTGCGGAACCAGGTATATTGCCGCTTGGCATATTGCCGCGTTGCCAGCCGCAACGCTTCCAGCGTCTGTTCCCGCGAGCTGGTGCCGGCCAAGAAGGCGGCGAGCGCGGGCACGCCGATCGCCCTGCGGATCGGCGCATCGTCAGGGATATCGTTTCGTTGCAATAGGATACGGACCTCCTCGACCGCGCCGTCGTCAAACATCGCAGCGGCGCGCGCATCGCACCGTTCGAACAGCCAGTCCCGCTCGGGCAGCAGCACGACCGCGCTCTGTGCAACCTTCGCTGCGATCCCGCCGCTTCGCTCCGCCTGCCACGCCGCGAGCGGACGCCCGGTCGAGCGCACCACCTCGAGCGCGCGCGCCACCCGCGTCGTATCCGCCGCGGCGAGCAGCGCCGCCGCCGCCGGGTCGGCGTGCGCCAGCGCGGCATGCGCCTCCGCCACCGGCATCGCGCGGACCGCGGCGCGGATCGCGGGGTCGATCTCGGGCACCGGCGCGATTCCGTCGAGCAGTGTGCGCAGATACAGCCCGGTCCCGCCGACCAGCACCGGCAGCTTTCCCGCCGCGTGCGCCGCGGCCACCTCCGCGCGCGCCGCGTCCGCCCAGCGCGCGGCGGAACAGGCCTCCGCCCCGTCGATATGCCCGAACAACCGATGCGGCACCCGCGCCTCGTCGGCGGGGGAGGGGCGCGCGGTCAGGATCCGCAAGTCGCGATAGACCTGCGCCGAATCGGCGTTGATGACGATCCCGTCGTGCGCTTCGGCGACCGCGATCGCGAGCGCGGACTTGCCGCTGGCGGTCGGCCCTGCGATGAGCGCGAGCTTCGGGAGATCGTCTGTGTTCAT
The DNA here is from genome assembly GCF_000242835.1 of Sphingomonas sp. PAMC 26617. Taxonomy (NCBI): domain Bacteria; kingdom Pseudomonadati; phylum Pseudomonadota; class Alphaproteobacteria; order Sphingomonadales; family Sphingomonadaceae; genus Sphingomonas; species Sphingomonas sp. PAMC 26617. Next base: position 3,924,598 of record NZ_JH594425.1, on the reverse strand, counting down.
TGCCACGCTGATAGCATCCGGGCGGCTAAGCGCTGCCGATATTTCGACCGCGCGCGACCGGCTCGATTCGGCGGGCTGTTCCGCGGTCGCGGATGGCTGGATCGAACCGGGGCAGGCGGCGGACGTGATGTTCGCAACCGCGCCCGATGCCGCGCGCCGGGCGCTCGAGGGGGCGTTCCCCGGGGTCGACGTGATCGTCCAGCAGGCCGAGGGCCGCGAGAAGCGGTTGCTGGTCGCCGACATGGATTCGACCATGATCACGGTCGAGTGCATCGACGAGCTCGCCGATTATGCGGGCATCAAGCCGCAGATCGCCGGGATCACCGAAGCAGCGATGCGCGGCGAGCTCGATTTCGAGGCGGCGCTAGATGCGCGGGTCGCGCTGCTCGCCGGGCTCGACGAGCGCGTCATCGCACAGTGCCTTGCAGACCGGGTGGTGAACATGCCCGGTGCCGAGACGCTCGTCCGCACGATGCGCGCGCGCGGGGCGACCGCGATCCTCGTGTCGGGCGGGTTCACCCGCTTCGCCGAGCCGGTCGCCGAGCGTCTGGGCTTCCATTACGCGATCGCCAACCGCCTCGAGATCGCGGACGGCGCGCTGACCGGCCGGGTCGAGCGCCCGATCGTCGGCGCGCATACCAAGCTCGACACGCTGCGCGCGGCGGCGGCGGACCTTGGGCTTCCGCCCGAGGCGACGCTCGCGGTAGGCGATGGCGCGAACGACCTGCGGATGATCGAGGCGGCGGGGCTGGGGGTGGCGTTCAAGGCCAAGCCGATCGTCGCGGCGGCGGCCGGCGCACGGATCGACCACGGTGACCTGACCGCGCTGCTCTACGCGCAGGGGATCGCGCGCGCGGAATGGGTCGCGGGGTGAGGGACGGGGGGCAGCGGGCTACGACGCCAACGCCGCTCAAGCGAAAGTTTCTCCCGCGCTAAGGGCAGGCCTAGCGCGGCACCGCCACGCACGGCCTTACCGTACCACAAGCGTGCGTCGCCGCTGCGCTTGACGGATAGGGCCCCGCCAGCACGCGAGTCAGCGTGCCCGCCTTGACGTAGCTGACGCTTGTACCGGCAAACCGCGCTGCCATCTGGGTCCACAGCCGCCGCGCATTCGCGGGGTCGCCGAACGCGCCGAGCTGGACGCGCCAGTTCCCCTGCGACGATGGCACAGTCGGCGCGGGCGGGCGCACCGCCGGTTTGCGCGGGGTTTCCACCAGCGCGGTCTTTGATCGCGGGAGATCGTCCGCGCGAACCTTGGCGACCGCAACGGGGCGCGCGGACTCGGCTGGCATCTGCGGCCGGCGTGCCTCGGCTTCATACTGGCGCGCGAGTTCGAGCCCCTGTTGACGCTGCGCGACCGGAACCGCCCGGTCCATTTCGGCCTGGACCTCGGAGGCATGCGGCGTGTCCGCGGCGGCGGAGCGAACCAGCAGCGCATACGCGCGCGGCCAGTCCCGCGCCACGCTGTCGCCATTGAACAACATCGTCCCCAGCACGAGTTGCGCGCGCGGCTCGCCACGATGCGCCGCCTTCTCGAGCCATGGGAGTGCCTCGCTCCGTTTGCCCGCGTCGAACAGCACCAGCCCGTATTTGGCAATCGCAGCGACATGATCCTGTAGCGCCGCCTTGTGGAACCAGCCCGTCGCGACGGACCGATCAGCCGGCATGCCGCGACCAAGCATATAGGCCTGCGCCAGGTTGAACTGCGCATCGGCATCGCCCCCTTCGGCGGCGGGCCGCCATGCCGCGACGGCGGTGCGATAATCCCCCTTGCTCCAGGCATCGACCCCGTCGCGAACGTCGGCACGCGCGGGCGCGAGCGGGACGATCAGCCCGATCGCGCATAGCGCCGCGAGCGCCGTCTTGCCTGGCAGGTACATTGTCTTGGTCCCGGATCGAAAGCAGTTGCCCCCTCTCTATCCCGGTCATGGCAAAGAATTCGTTAGCCGTGGTTCTACCAAAGTATGAGGACGAACCCCGAAATTAACCGATTCTTGATGCATCGCTGGCACTCCACAATCTCGAACAGGCGGGAGTGAAAGAGGCTCATGCGCGTCCTTGCGATGGCATCACAAAAAGGCGGATCCGGCAAGACCACCTTGTCCGGGCATCTCGCCGTCCAGGCTCAGCTTGCGGGCGCGGGGCCGGTCGTCCTGATCGATATCGATCCGCAAGGGTCCCTGTCCGATTGGTGGAACGAACGAAGCGGCGAATTCCCCGCCTTCGCGCAGACCACGGTCGCGCGGCTCGCGGCCGATCTCGAGACCCTCCGCCAGCAGGGGTTCAAGCTCGCGATGATCGATACGCCGCCGGCGATCACGATGGCGATTCAAAGCGTGATCGCGGTCGCCGAGCTGATCGTCATTCCGACGCGCCCGAGCCCGCACGATCTGCGCGCGGTCGGCGCTACGGTTGATCTGTGCGAGCGCGCGGGCAAGCCGCTGCTCTTCGTCGTCAACGGCGCAACGGCCAAGGCGCGGATTACCTCGGAAGCGGCGGTCGCCTTGTCGCAGCATGGCACGGTCGCGCCGATCACGCTGCACCACCGCACCGATTTCGCCGCGTCGATGATCGATGGGCGCACCGTGATGGAAGTCGATCCGAAAAGCCGTTCGGCGGGGGAAGTCCGCGATCTGTGGACTTATATCTCGGACCGGCTGGAGAAGAATTTTCGGCGTACGGTGTTCGCGGTTCCGGCCGGGGTCAACGGCTATGCGACTCCTCGCCCGACGCAGGGCGGGTTCGGTCGCCGGGTGGTGAGCTGAGATGAGCGCCTTCGGTCAATCCAAGCCGCTCGCCTCGCTCTCGTCAACGTTGCTGGCGCGCAAGGGGCAGGCGAAACCCGCGATGCGGCCGCAAGGCTTTGGCGGGTTCGGATCGATGTCCAACAGTCAGGACGATCTTGGCTGGAATGACATGGGACCTGCCGAGACTGCCGCGCCGCCAGTACCGCCGCCCGCGGCTGTCGTTCCCCCGGTAATCGTCCAGCGCGAAGCGCTTCGTGAGGAACTTGAGACTTCCGTCGAGGCGATTGCCCCGGCACCCCGCACCGCGCGTGTGATCAAACTCAAGCCCGTATCGGTGGCGACCGCGACGCGGATTGGCCGGGAGACGCGCCAGAAGCACAGTCCGAAGGGATCGGGGCGCACCGCCTTCACGCTGCGGCTCGACCAGGATCGACACCTGCGGTTGCGGCTGGCGAGTGCGCTGCAGAATGCCTCCGCACAGGTCCTCGTTACCGAGGCGCTCGACCAATTCCTCCAGACCCTGCCCGAAGTCGAGGCACTGGTCGCCCAGTTGCCGACCCCGACCAAGCGAGTGAAATGATGAAGACCCGGCCCGCCATCTCTTTCGGTCCCTTCACACTGGCCCTTTCCGTGATGCTGCTGGGCGGGTCGATCGGCGCGGTCGCCACCTCGTCGATTGCCGCTGCCAGCGCGCGCGAACAGTCGCGCGCCGAGAAGCAAGCCCGGCGGGAGATCGGCAAGGCGCGCGGTGCACTGTCGCACCGGCAGTTCGCCGAGGCCATCTCGCATGCCGAGATGGCTGTGACGTTCGAGCCGAATGCCGCCGACTATCGGATGACGCTGGCACAGGGGTATCTCAAGGCGGGTCGGTTCCAGTCGGCGCGCGACGCCTTCGGCGACGCACTCATGCTCGATCCCACGAACGGCAAGGCGGCACTCCAGTTTGCGTTGATGCAGGTCGCCACCGGGGACTGGGCAAGTGCACGCGCGACGCTCGATTCGCACGCGACGATCATCCCGGTCAACGATCGTGGTCTGGCGCTGGCGCTTGCAGGCGATCCCGTCGCTGCGGTCGAAGTGCTTGGTACGGCAGCGCGGTCACCGGGGGCGGATGCCAAGACCCGGCAGAACCTGGCGCTCGCCCTGGCGCTTGCCGGCCGCTGGCGTGAGGCGCAGGTCGTCGTCGCGATCGACGTCGCACCGGCAGAGGTCGCGCACCGCTTGCTCGAATGGTCAACCTTCTCGCGCCCGACGTCCGCGTCGGACCAGGTTTCGGCGTTGCTAGGGATCATGCCGGTTGCCGATACAGGTCAACCGCAGGCAATAGCGCTCAGCCGCGCCGCAGCGCCGATGACGGCGGTCGCTGCAGCGGTTGCGCCGGTCGAAACGGCGCAGCCGGTCGAAGTTGCGGAGCAGCAACCCGCGGCAGCCGAGCGCACGCCGATAGTGGTGGCGGCAGTCGATCCGGTAGGGCCGACGATCGGCGGGGTCGTGTTCGCGCCCCACAGCGAGGTGGTCCAGACGGTTCCCACGCGGCGGGATGCGCGGGCGACGACGCCGGTGACGATGGCCCGGATTGCGGCGCTCCGCCCCGCTTTGGCGCATACTGCCAAACGCCCCGCAAAGGGCGGTTTTTACGTCCAACTTGGGGCCTATGACAGTCCCGCAGTCGCGCGTGACGCGTGGATCCGTGCCGCGCGCCGGTTCGCGGGGCTTGCGGGCCAGGTGCCGCAGGGCGCGGGGATTGCTGCCGGCGGGGCCAATTTCTATCGTCTGTCGGTCGGCGGCTTCGTCCGCGAGGATGCGGTTGCAATGTGCCGCGACTATCGCGCGCGCGGCGGCAATTGCTTTGTCCGAGCCGGTGCGGGCGATCAGGTCGCACTGTGGGCCAGAGGACGCGAGCTAGCGTCACGTTGACACGTCGCTCGCCTAGAACAGTTCGCCCTGCGGTCCGCTAGGCGGGCGAAACAGATCGGTACGCAGCGCGATCCGCTTCTGATCTAGGCCGTGCTTGCGGCAAGCGATCGTGAAGCGGGTGCGCAGCAGATCGGCCCACGGGCCGCTTCCGCGCATCCGGGTAAAGAAACCGGGATCATTCTCGCGCCCGTCCCGCAACGCCGCGATCGTCGCCATCACCTTTCCTGCGCGGTCGGGGAAATGCGCCTCCAACCACGCCTTGAACAATGGCGCGACCTCCCACGGGAGGCGCACCGGAATGAAGAAGGCCGCCTTTGCGCCCGCTTCAGCGGCAGCTTCCAGAATATGTTCGATCTCGTGATCGGTAATCGCCGGGATCACCGGCGCGATCGAGACATAGGTCGGAACACCTGCAGCCGTCAGCGCGCGGACGGCTGCCAGCCGCCGGTGCGGCGCCGGTGCGCGCGGCTCGAGCGTCATTGCGATTCGCGGATCGAGCGACGTGATCGAGAGCGCGACCGACACCAACTGGTCGGACGCCATCCGCGCGATCAGATCGATATCCCCGAGCACGCGATCGGACTTGGTCGTGATCGTCAGCGGGTGCCGCGTTTCCGCCAGGACTTCGAGGCAACCCCGGGTGATCCGCCACTCGGACTCGATCGGCTGATACGGATCGGTATTGGTGCCGAACGCAATCGGCGCAACCGTGTAGCCCGGCTTCGTGAGTTCCTTGCGGAGAAGGTCGGGGGCGTCGGGTTTGGCGAACAGGCGGCTTTCGAAATCCAGCCCGGGGGACAGGTCGTGATAGGCGTGGCTCGGTCGCGCGAAGCAGTAGATGCAACCGTGTTCGCACCCGCGATACGGATTGATCGAACGATCGAACCCGACGTCCGGCGACTGGTTGCGCGTGATGATGCTCCGCGCACGTTCGACCGTAACGGTGGTCCGGAGCGGCTGGGGGGCGCCATCGATACTTTCGCATTGGTCGAGCCAATCACCATCCGCCGCGCGCTCCGGCAGGACAAAGCGGCTACTCTGCGAGTTGATCGTGGCACCGCGATGAGGTCTTGCAGCCGGCATGATTGATTGTCGCACAACGACGCGAACAAAAAAAGAACAAACCGCAAGGCTACGCTAGGGTCGTCTGAAAAATCTGCATCGTTCGATAGTCGCGTGCGGGCGCTATCGTTAAACGTCCGGTCGTCAGCCGGGGATCGCGATCTCAGTCCCGCCCTTGAACAGCCGCCTGACCTTGCCCTCCACCGGAAGGCCATCGAACGGCGTATTCCCCGCCTTGGCGTGCAACCGGTCGCCCTCGATCTGCCAGGGGGCTTGCGGATCGCAAAGCAGCAGATCAGCCGGTGCGCCGGTTGCAAGCGTCCCTGTCTCCACCCCCAGCACCCGGGCCGGATTGGCGGCGAGCAAAGCGAACAGCCGGTCGAGCGTGACATGCTCGTCGCGCACCAGCCCGAGTCCAAGCGCAAGCAGGGTCTCGGCACCGGCCATTCCCGCCGCCGAATCGCCGAACGGCAGGCGTTTCTCCTCGGGGCCACGCGGATCGTGCGATGAACACAGCACGTCGATCGTTCCGTCCGCCAGAGCCAGCAGTGCGGCACGGCGGTCGTCCTCCTGCCGCAGCGGGGGCGAAATATGGGCAAAAGTTCGGAAATCGCTCATGGCGATATCGGAGAGGAGCAGGTGTGCGGGGGTGATCCCGCACGTCACGCGAACCCCACGCCGTTTCGCCGCGCGGACGAGCTCAAACCCGGCGGCGGTGGTTACGGTGCGCAAGTGCAGCGCCGCGCCGGTTTCCTCCGCCAGCATCAGGTCACGGGCGATCGCGAGGGCTTCCGCGACCGATGGCGCGGCGGCAAGCCCCATGCGAGTCGCGGTTTCGCCCGCCGTTGCCACGGCGCCCGCGGTGATTCCGCCGTCCTCCGCATGGGCGATGACGACCAGCCCCAGGTCGTTGGCATAGGACAGTACCTTGCGCATCACGCCCGAGTCCGCGATCCATCCCGCACCGGTGCCGACCGCGCGCGCACCAGCGTCGCGATTGATCGCCATTTCGGCGAGATCCTTTCCGGCCAGCCCGCGTGTCGCGGCAGCGATGGGATGGATCCACAGCCCGGGTCGCCCGATCAGCGCAGCGCGCTGAACCACGCCCGGATCGTCGAGAACGGGCGACTGGTCAGGCATCAGGCCGACCCGAACGATCCCGCCGGCATGAAAGGCGGGGACGTCGATTGCGAACACGCCGAGATCGACGATCGCGGGCGCGAGCACCAGTCCTGCGCAGTCGATCGTTTCGGCACCCTCGGGCACCTCGATCAATCCGGTTGCGGCGATGCGGTCGTCCGCGATCAGTACGCCACCGCGCGACACGCCTGCGACGGGGCACGCGAGCGTCGCATCAAGCAGCGCGATCATCCGGCTCATGCCCAGCCCGCCACGCCGCGCGACCGGCGAGTGAGTACGTCGAGGCACGCCATCCGCACCGCCACGCCCATCTCGACCTGTTCGGTGATGGCCGAGCGCGCGTGATCCGCGACGACCGAATCGATTTCGACGCCCCGGTTCATCGGGCCGGGGTGCATGACCAGCGCGTCCGGCTTGGCGAGCGCCAGGCGGCGTTCGGTGAGACCGTAGCGCAGATGATATTCGCGGTTCGATGGGACGAACCCGCCGTTCATCCGCTCGTTCTGAAGGCGCAGCATCATCACGACGTCCGCGCCCTCGAGCGCCTCGTCGAAATCGGTGAAGGGGGTGACGCCCATCCGTTCGATCGCAGCGGGCATCAGCGTCGTCGGCGCGCAAACCCGCACCTCGGCGGCGAGCGCGGTCAGTGAAAGGATGTTCGAGCGCGCGACGCGGCTGTGGAGCAGGTCGCCGCAGATCACCACGCGCTGCCCGGCGATCGTCCCGCGCCGCCGCCGGATCGTCAGCGCGTCGAGCAACGCCTGGGTCGGATGTTCGTGCTGTCCGTCGCCTGCGTTGAGCACCGGGCAATCGACCTTGCCCGCGATCAGCCGCACCGCGCCCGAGGACATGTGGCGAATGACGATCATGTCGGCGCGCATCGCGTTTAGCGTCATCGCGGTGTCGATCAGCGTCTCGCCCTTCTTCACGCTCGACTGCGCGGCGTGCATGTTGACGACGTCCGCGCCAAGCCGTTTCCCCGCGATCTCGAACGACAGCAAGGTGCGCGTGGAATTCTCGAAAAAGGCGTTGATCAGCGTCAGCCCGCCGAGCCTTTTGTCGCTGATCGCGCGGGTCCGGTTGGCGGCGACCCAGCCGTCCGCCTCATCGAGCAGGAACAGGATTTCATGCGGCTGCAGCCCCTCGATTCCCGTGAGGTGCCGGTGCGGGAACACGGCGCGGCCGGGAATGAGCGAGCCGGGGCGGTGATCGGAGCTTTGCATCGAGGGTGCCGGGTAGCGGGGCGGGCGCGCGGTGGCAAGGTGGGACAAAGTCGAAGCGGAGGGCGCGGGCAACTTGCCTCGTTTCTCAGTCTTCTAGATAGGCAGCGAGTTCTTCCGGCGTTCCGTTCGGGAAAGCCTCCCGCAAGAGTCCGAGAAAGGCGGATACCCGTACGTTCAACAGCCTGCGCGACGGATACAGCGCCCAGAGTGTGATTTCCGACCCCGTCACGTCGCCCCAGGGGGTCAACCGCCCGGAGGCGATGTCGCGGCTGACCAGCGACAGCGGGAGACGGGCCGCGCCTGCTCCGGCGCGCACCGCATCGCGGATCATGACGAGCGACGACAGCCGCAGCACCGGAACGACCGGGACCTCGGTCCGTCCCCCGGGGGCGGTCACGGTCCAGATCTCCGCAACCTCGCTCCCGCGCACAACTGCGGGTATCGGCGCAATTGCCGGGCTGGGCACGTCTGGCGAACTGACCATCACGAGCCGGTCATTCAGAAAGGCGCGTCCCACCAGCGCCGCATCAGGGGAAGGGTTGACCCGGATGACGAGGTCATAGCCTTCCTAGATCATGTCGACCGCGCGATCGTCGGCCACGGCGTCTACCCGATGCCGATCGGCAGCAAGGGGGTCGCGATGGTCGATGCCCGCGACATCGCGGATGTCGCAGCGATCGAGCTAATCCGTCGCGAGACGGCGGCGGAGAAGTTGCCGATCGAGACGATCAACCTCGTCGGCCCCGAAACGCTGACCGGTCCGGCGGTCGCCGCGATCTGGGCCGACGTGCTCGGGAGGCCGGTTGTCTATGGCGGGGACGATCCGAGCGGGTTCGAGCAGACGATGGCGACGGTCATGCCGCGCTGGATGGCGTATGAAATGCGGCGGATGGCTGAACGCTACGTCAGCCACGGGATGATCCCGGAGGACGGCGACCGCGAACGCCTGACGGCGATGCTCGGGCGGCCGCTCCATGGATACCGCGACGTCGCCCGCGACCTCGTGGCCGCTTAGTCACGGCGCGAGGGTCAGTCCGGTGCCCGTCGACGCTCCGCGCGCGCTAAATCGCGACCAGGGCGTCAATCGCGCTTTGCAGGATGTAGGCCGCGGCCATCTTGTCGACGAGCTCGGCGCGTTTGGCGCGGCTGGCATCCTGTTCGATCAGCGTGCGCGTGACGGCCTGGGTCGACCAGCGTTCGTCCTGGAGGAAGATCGGCAGCGCGAGGTCGGCGAGGTTGCGGGCGAAGGCGCGGCTCGACTGGCTGCGCGGGCTTTCGCTGCCGTCGGTGAGGTTGAGGGGGAGGCCGATGACGATCCCCTTCACCTGCTGCGCCGCGATCAGCGCGGCAAGCGCCAGCTTGTCCTTCTGGAACTTGGTGCGCCGGATCAGCACCGCGGGCGAGGCGAAGCTCCAGCCGGCATCGCACAAGGCGGTGCCGATCGTCTTGGTGCCCACGTCGAGGCCGATCAGCCGCCCCCCGGCGGGGAGGGCGGCGCGGAAGTCCAGGCGGTCGGTCGTAATCATCGCGAAGGTCGTTTACACAGGCTGGCGGCGATGCCCAGCCGCTGCCGTGCCGAACGACGCGAGCCGGCGCGCGGCGTCGGCGCGGACGTTCGCCCAGAACAGGCTATAGTCGTAAACGTGGTAATTGTTGCCCGGCAGCACATAGCCGCCGAGCGACGGCGGGTTGCCGATCAGCAGCAGCCCGCGCGAATCGCAGCGCGCGGCGACCCGCTTCGGTTCGATCGTCGCGGTCGACATATCGGACGAGGGGAATAGCGTGCCGAGATTGGCGTCGGCGGGGGCGATCGAATCGGGCATTCCGGTCAGCGGGTTGGTGCAGATCATCGCCGTCCCGCGCCGCGCGACGCCGTCGACCGAACTGCTCGCATTGTACGTGTCGAGGATCAGCGACGGATCCGCCGGTTCGGCGAAGCTCTGCCACGACAGGATGCAGCCCGACTGGTCAGCCGTGCGACATTCGGGAAGCCCGAGCGCGGGGAGATCGGCGGTGCGCGAGACCGGCCAGCCGACGACATAGGCTGCGACGATCCGCTTCGCGATCGGCTTGCCCGCGATCTTCTCCCGCAGCAGCCGGATCAGGTGGAGCGAGCCCTGGCTGTGCCCGGCGAGGATGATCGGCCGGTCCCCCGCCTGCGCCACGAATGCGTCGAACGCGGCGGAAACGTCGGCGTACGCAAGATCGAGTGCCTTGGCGGCATTTGCCTGCGTCGTCAGGAACGCGCCGAAGGTCGCCTGGCGATACCGCGGTGCCCACACCGCGCCAACGTCGTTGAAGGCGCTCGCCTGGCCGCGCAGGAACAGTTCGGCACGGGCATTGGCTTCCTGATTGTCGAGCGGCGCGTTCCAGCGCGAACGTTCGAGGAAAGACGTCGGATGGACGAAGAAGACCGCCGCCTTGGGAGTCGCACCCGGGGTATAGCCGGCGGGCGTCCACAGCGCAGGGTTGCCGGGCTTGTCGGGGCGCGCGAGCCACATCCGTGCATCGCGATAGCTGGCGGCGGGTTGCGCGGGCAGCGCCTCGAACCGCGCGCTCGGCACCATCGCCATGCGCAACATCTCGGCACCCCAGAAACGGTACGCAAACGCTCCGGCGATCGCTAGCACGATGAGAAACACCACAACATAAAGAAACTTCCGTGCCACTGACGACTCCATTGTGCAGTGCAGCATAAACTGCCTGTCGGGCAATTGCGCAATTGGTGGGCCGGGACTGCGCGCGTTGCAATCGTCTTGATCGCTTCGGCAGAGGCCCCATTTCAATCGCCGTGCCTGTTCATTGCCCCTGCAGGTCCGGACCGCGCTGGCGGGACGGGAACGCGCTTGATCCGGGGGCGGGAAGGCGGGCATAGCTTGCGTCGTGCAGTGCAGCGATGCTAGCCGCCGCGCGAGACGATCATCCAGACAGATCCAAGGGGCCGTATGGCAGTCGACATTCCCACCGTGAAGAAGATCGCGAGTCTCGCCCGGATCGCGATCACCGACGCCGAGGCCGCGCGGATCGCGCCAGAGCTCGACAATATCATGGGCTGGATCGAGCAACTGGGCGAGGTCGACTGCACCGGAGTCGCGCCGATGACCGCGGTCATCCCCAACCATCTGCGACTGCGCGACGATGTCGTGAATGCCGATCCGCTGACCGGCGGCGGGATCCGCGACGCGGTTCTCGCGAACGCACCGCAGGCGGAGCACGGGTTCTTCACCGTGCCCAAGGTGATCGAATGAGCGCCCCGGCGCATGTCTCTTCCGCCTGGCTTACTGCACGCGGCGTGTTCCATTACGTAACCATCCCGGGCGTCGGGGTGACGGGAATTTCTGCATGACCGACCTTACCGATCTCGGCGTCGCCGCCATCCGTGATGGCGTGCGCGCCGGCACGTTCACCGCGCGCGAAGTGGCGGAGGGCTTCATCGCCAACGTCGCCGCTGCCAAGACGCTCAACGCCTTCCTCGTCGAAACCCCCGAGCATGCGCTTGCCGCCGCCGATGCGGCCGACGCGGCGCGCGCGGCGGGGGAAGCGCCCAAGCCGCTTGCGGGCGTGCCGATCGGGATGAAGGACCTGTTCTGCACCAAGGGCGTCCCCGCGACCGCGGCGAGCCACATCCTCGAGGGCTTCACCCCGCCGTACGAATCGACTGTCTCCGGCAATCTGTGGAACGCCGGCGCGGGGATGCTCGGCAAGCTCAACATGGACCAGTTCGCGATGGGGTCGTCGAACGAGACGTCCGCGTTCGGCAACGTCATCTCGCCGTGGCGTCGCAGCGACGGCGGCAATGCCGCGATGGCCCCCGGTGGATCGTCGGGCGGAAGCTCGGCGGCGATCGCGGCGCGGCTGTGCCCGGCGGCGACCGGCACCGACACCGGCGGCTCGATCCGCCAGCCCGCCGCGTTCACCGGCATTTCCGGGATCAAGCCGACCTATGGCCGCTGTTCGCGCTGGGGCGTCATCGCGTTTTCGTCGTCGCTCGACCAGGCCGGTCCGATGGCGCGCGACGTTCGCGACTGCGCGATCATGCTCGAGGCGATGAGCGGGTTCGATGCCAAGGATGCGACCTCGCTCGATCTTCCGGTTCCCGCATGGGAGGCCGGATTGTCCAGCAATCTCAAGGGCAAAAGGATCGGTATTCCAAAGGAATATCGTGTCGACGACATGCCTGCCGAAATCGAGGCGCTGTGGCAGCAGGGGATCGACTGGCTCAAGGACGCAGGGGCCGAGATCGTCGAGGTCTCGCTGCCGCACACGAAATATGCGCTCCCGGCCTATTACATCATCGCGCCCGCGGAAGCCTCGTCCAACCTCGCGCGCTATGATGGTGTGCGGTACGGCCTGCGCGATCTGCCCGAGGGTGCGAACCTGCAGGACATGTACGCCGCGACCCGCGCCGACGGCTTCGGCGACGAGGTCAAGCGCCGCATCATGATCGGGACGTACGTCCTGTCGGCGGGGTTTTACGACGCATACTTCACACAGGCTTCGAAGATCCGCACGCTGATTGCGCGCGATTTCGAGCAGGCGTGGGCAACGTGCGACCTGCTGCTCACCCCGACCGCACCGAGCGCCGCGTTCGCGCTGGGGGAGAAGAGTGCCGACCCGATCGCGATGTATCTCAACGACGTCTTCACCGTGCCCTCGTCGCTCGCCGGGCTCCCTGCGATGAGCGTGCCGGGTGGGCTCGACGGGCAGGGGCTTCCGCTCGGGCTGCAGATCATCGGCAAGCCGCTCGACGAACAGGGCGTGCTCAACGCCGGGCTTGCCCTGGAACAGCGCGCGGGCTTCGTCGCGCGCGCGGAGCGGTGGTGGTAACGATGACGCAATCCGGAAACGCGGTCGCCCTGCTGCGGGCCGCGCGCCCGGCAATTGCCGGAAAGCTGGCGGCGCTCGTCGCACGCTGGCCCAAATATGCCGAGGCGCATGCCGCCGATCCGGCAGGGTTCGCGGAGGTCGAGACCGCGGTTCTGGTCGATTACATCGCGTCGCTGATCGAGCGGTCGGACGAGAATTACCGACATCTGTACGTCGGCGAAAAGGCCAAGCAATTCCATGATCCCGCGGTCACGCCGGAAGAACGACTGGATCGCGAGACGGCGCTGCTCAAGGCCGAGCGCGCCATTTTTGTCGAGGCGCTGGCGGCGCATCCCGCGGCGTCCGAGGCGGTGGCACACGCGTTCGACGCGATCGACCATGCGTTGCTTGCCCCCGCACAGGCGACGCTGAAGGCGTTGTTCGTCGGCGATTGCCTGTATCTCGACGTGATCGCTTTCCTCACCGCCCCCGCGCTGGCGGATGGCGTGCGCCTCGCGCCCACCTTCGTCACGTCGCACGAGCCGGGCGAGATCCAGGCGCATCTCGCGCGCCTCGCCGACGAACGCTTCGACGTCGTCTTCTACAGCCCGTTCAGCTACGCGTTCCTCGCCGATTTCGAGGCGTTGCAGCATCCGAAGACGTCGCTGACCGGCAAGGCCGGGCGGCATATTCGCGGCGCGGTGAGCGCGGCGGAGACGCTGTTCGACACGCTTGCCGACCTGTTCGACTGCCCGATCGTCGTTCATGCGCCGGCCGCCTTCCTGCGCCACGAGGACAGCCTGCGCGAGCGGATCGACGCGATCGCGACTGCCCCCGCGCGCGGTGCCGCGATCAAGGCGGTGCGCGCATCGCTGCTGATCAGGGCCGAGACTCGCAACGCAGCGGGTCAGGTGATTCATCTGCTCGACGAAGAAGCGCTCATCGCCGGTATCGGCGCGCATGAGGCCGGGCGGTATCTGTACCGCTCCGACTTGCAGCATCCGGCGCGGTTCGGCGTGCTGGTCGCCGAACAGTATCGCGATATCGTCTATGTCGTCGCGTGGCTGCTCAAGCGCAAACTGGTCGCCTGCGACCTCGACAATACGCTGTGGAAGGGCGTGATCGGCGAGGGGCTCGGCGTCGAGCATCATTACGACCGCCAGGCACCGCTGCTCGAGCTCAAGCGGCGCGGCGTCGTGCTTGCGATCAATTCCAAGAACGATCCGAGCAAGGCGGTATGGGAAGCAGAGCCGGGACGGCTGGCGCTCGACGATTTCGTGTCGCGGCAGATCAACTGGGATCCCAAGACGATCAACATCACCCGCATCGCGGAGCATCTCAACCTCAAGGCGAAGGATTTCGTCTTCGTCGACGACCGCGCCGACGAACGTGCGATGGTCAAGGAACGGTTTCCGGCGATGGCGGTGCTCGACGCGGAGGAGCCACGGTCGTGGCGGTTGTTCGACCTGTGGGCGAAGCTGCTTCCCGCCAAGCCGGGGGCGGATCGCACCGACTTCTATCGCCAGCGCGACGCGCGGCAATCGTTCATCGCCAACGAGGCCGAGACCAGCGCGCGCGAGCGTGCGGCGTTGTTCGAGCAGCTCGGACTGGAACTCGCGATCCGCGAGGCGGGCGCGGACGACGTCGCGCGCGTGACCGAGCTGATCAACCGCACCAACCAGTTCAACATGGCAGGCAGCCGGATTACGCGCCGCCGCGTCGAGGACCTCGTCGCGGATCCCGACGCGCGCGTCCTGATCGCGGATGCCGCCGACCGGTTCGGCGCGATGGGGACGATCTCGGTGCTGATCGCCGAGCCGCAGGACGGCCGCGTCGTGATTTCGGCGTTCGTGCTGAGCTGCCGGGTGTTCGGCTACGGGATGGAATATGCGATCCTCGAGGCGTTGCGCGCGGCGATCCCCGCTGGCGTATCGATCTTCGGTCTGTTTCAGGAAACGCCGCACAACCAGCCGTGCCACGACGTCTATCCGCAAGCCGGGTTCGGGCCCGCGACCGGCGGATGGCAGCGCGAGGCGGCGGCTGCGCCGATCGACGTCGCGGGCTGGCTCACGGTCGATGCAGCGGTCCGCCCGATGGGGGCTGCCCAGCAGGCCTAGCGGCCCGTTGCCGGGGCGACGGCAGCGGCAGCGGGATGGGGGTTTCCCCCGTGCCCTGGCAATTTTCCAAATGCAGAGCGCCGATCTGCGTGCTAGCCAGCGCGGATGAGCGAACATCAGACCTATGTGATTCACGGCGAAACGGGTGACTGGGAGGTCGTCGTCGGCCTCGAGGTCCATGCGCAGGTGACCTCCAACGCCAAGCTGTTCTCGGGCGCGGCGACCGCGTTCGGGGCGGAGCCCAATACGCAGGTGTCGCTGGTCGACGCCGCGATGCCGGGGATGCTCCCGGTCCCCAACCGCGAGTGCATCCGCCAGGCGGTCCGCACCGGCATGGCGATCGACGCGCAGATCAACCGCTGGTCGCGGTTCGACCGCAAGAACTATTTCTATGCCGATCTGCCGCAGGGCTATCAGATCAGCCAGCTTTTCCACCCGCTGGTGGGCGAGGGCGCGATCGATATCAGCCTCGACGACAAGAACCCCGACCAGAGCGGCAAGCGCATCGGCGTCGAGCGGATCCATGTCGAGCAGGACGCGGGCAAGCTGATGCACGACCAGCATCCGACGCGCTCCTACGTCGATCTCAACCGCTCGGGCGTCGCGCTGATGGAGATCGTGTCCAAGCCAGACATGACGTCTCCCGCGGAAGCAGGGGCTTACCTGCGAAAGCTGCGGTCGATCCTGCGCTATGTCGGGAGTTGCGACGGCAATATGGAAGAGGGCTCGATGCGCGCGGACGTCAACGTCAGCGTGCGCAAGGCGGGCGACCCGCTCGGCACGCGGACCGAGACCAAGAACGTCAATTCGGTCCGCTTCGTGATGGCGGTGGTCGAGCAGGAAGCGCGGCGGCAGGTCGAGGTGCTCGAGGAGGGCGGCCGGATCGTCCAGGAAACGCGGCTTTACGACCCTGACCGGAACGAGACGCGTTCGATGCGTTCGAAGGAAGATGCGCACGATTACAGGTACTTCCCGGACCCTGATCTGTTGCCGCTGGAACTCGACGACGCGTTTCTGGAGGAATGCCGGGCGTCCTTGCCCGAGCTGCCCGACACCAAGCGGCGGCGCTACGAGGCGTTCGGCATCACGCCGTATGCCGCCGCGGTGCTGACCGCCGAGGTCGAGGCGGCGCGCTGGTTCGATGCGTTGCTCGAAACGGGGACCAAGCCGGTCGCTGCGGCGAACTGGACGACGTCCGAACTGTTCGGTGCACTCAACCGCACCGGGACCGATTTTGCGACGTCGCCGGTCAGCCCCGCGCAGGCCGCCGAACTGCTCGCGCTGGTCGCGGACGGGACGCTGTCGGGGAGCCTCGCCAAGCAGGTGTTCGAGATCATGCTCGAAACCGGGCAGAGCGCAGGCGCCGTGGTCGAGGAGCGCGGGCTCAAACAGACCAGCGATACCGGCGAAATCGAACGCGTCATCGCCGAAGTGATGGCGGCGAACGCGGACAAGGTAGCCGACTATCGCGGCGGCAAGGACAAGTTGTTCGGCTTCTTCGTCGGGCAGACGATGAAGGCGATGGGGGGCAAGGCCAATCCCGGTGTCGTCAATGATGTCCTGAAAAAGGTTTTGGGCTGACGTGATGATTGCCCGTCTTCGATCGAGTCCTTGATCGAAGACGGCGTTTCGGCGTAAGATCTTCCCGTCGACCTTGGGGGCAAGGGCGGCGATACGGGGGGGATCATGCGGTTGCGACGTTGGGCGCTGGGTGCGGTGTGCGTATGGCTGACGATGGGTGCGCCAGGCGCCTGGGCGCAGGAGAAATCGGGAACGAAGGCCGGCTTCGTCCTGCCCAGGGGTTCAGCCAGGATCCTGCTGATTCGCCCGACGATCAAGGTCGGCGCACAATCGACCGGCGGGATGTTCGAGCCCAATGCCGACTGGACCGCGCAGGCGCGCGACAATATCGCGGCGGCGCTGGCGGTTGCGCAGACCCGGCTGGGCAATCAGGTGATCGTCGTCGACGAACCGGTCGGCGCTACGGCGCAGGCGCTCGCGGAGTATCGCGCCTTGTTCTCGGTGCTTGCGGACAGCGTGATGCGCTATCAGTTCTTCCCGGGCAACCGTCTGCCGAGCAAGAAGCGCAAGGGCGTGTTCGACTGGACGATGGGGCCGGGCGTGGCCGAGATCGCGCGCGGAACGGGCGCGGATTACGCGCTGTTCCTGTTCAACGAGGACCAATATGGCTCGACCGGGCGCAAGGTCCTGCAGGTCTTCGCGGCGATGGCCTATGTCTCGGTCAAGTCGGGTGAGCATACGGGGATGGCCGGGCTGGTAGACCTGCATAGCGGGGATCTGGTGTGGCTCAACGCCGATATGGCGATGGGTGGCGACGTGCGCACGCGGGCGGGCGCGACGAAGCGCGTCGCGCAATTGCTCGAGGATTTTCCCGGCAGCGCGGCTCCGGCCGTGGCGACGGCGAAATAGATGCGCGGCGGCGGATGGGGCCGGGCGGCGGCGGCGGCGCTCGCTCTGATTGTCGGCGCGGCGGCGCAGGCGGAGCCGATTCCGAGCCTGCCGCCCTATACCGGCGCGTATCAGCCGCAGGGCGTCGACGAGCGCGGACTGTGGATGGAATTCGACGAGCTCGAACGCAGCTTCCGCGATTCCACCGTGGTCATCAACGATGCGCCGCTCAAGGCGTATATCCAGCAAGTCGTGTGCCGGATGGTCGGCGCGGCGCGCTGCCAGACGGTCCGGCTCTACATCGTCCGCGACACCAGCTTCAACGCGTCGATGGCGCCCAACGGAATGATGATCGTCCATACCGGCCTCTTGCTGCGCGCGCGCGACGAGGCCGAGCTCGCCGCGGTGCTCGGGCACGAATTCTCGCATTTCGAACTACGCCACAGTCTGCTTGGCTTCAGGCACAACCGGATCGCCGGGGATATCGTGGCGTGGGCGGGCGTCGCGGCGGCGGGGGCGGTCGCCTATGGCGGGTCGAGCGCCTACGACACCGTACGGACGGCACAGTCGGTGCAGAATGCCGCGATCGGATCGACCTTTGCGCACAGCCGCGACCAGGAGCGGCAGGCGGATCTGCTGTCGATGGCGTATCTCAAGGCGTCGCCCTACGATCCGCGCAGCTTCCCCGACATCTGGGACCGGTTGATGGACGAGGCGGACGCCACCGCGCACGGTCGCCGCCAGCGCAGCACGCGGTACGACAGGGTCGGCTTCTTTGCAGATCATCCGTCGGACCTCGAGCGCGCCAGGACATTGCGCGCGCTGGCGGTCGCGATCGACAGGCCGGGCGAGGACGGCAAGGCGCGTTACGATACGGCGGTTGCCCGCTGGCGCGCGCTGTGGCTCGCGGACCAGATCAAGCGCAACGATTTCGAGGGCACCGACTATCTGCTCGGGCAATTGGCCGGGTCGGAATGGTCGCCCGACCTGCTGTTCGCACGGGGTGAGTTGTATCGGACGCGGGGCAATCCGCGCGATCTGGTCGCGGCGGTCGGCTTCTACCGCGAGGTCGTGACGCACGACCCGACCAATGCCGAGGCTTATCGCGGACTTGGGCTTGCCCAGTTGCGCAGCCACGACGCGGCGGGGGCGGCAGCGCTCAAGACCTATCTGACGATGAAGCCCGCGGCGGATGACGCGGCGATGATCTCGATGCTGATCCAGTGAGGACATTCCGCATGAAACGCACGCTATGGCTTGGCGCGATTCTGGTCGCAACGGCGCACCCCGCGCTGGCGTCGAATACGCTGATCACGGCGCAAACGCCGGTGGCGGTTGCCAAATCGCCGATGACGGTGACGCCCGATCGCGAATGGAACAAGATGGGCGCGCGGCCCGGGCGCAATTCCGAGAGCTGGACGATCGACGGCGACGGGCTGAACGAAGTCACCTTCTACGGCGGGATCGAACCGGACCGGGCGCTGTTCCGCGAGGTAAACAAGCACGCGACGCCGTTGCCGCGCTTCTCGTCGACGATGTTGCTGACCGATCTCCCCGCGCTGTTCGAGGCGAGCTATCGGATCGCGCTCAATACCCCCGTAATGAAGATCGACGCGGTTACGCCGGCGACGTTCCTCGGGCAGAAGGGCGTGCATTTCACCTACACGTACAGCCGGGTCGACGAGGAAGTGCGCCGGAGGGGGGATGCCGTCGCGGCGATCATCGGCGGAAAACTGTTCATGATCACGTTCGATGCGCCGGACGTGTTCTACTATCAGCGCGACGTCGCCGCCTATCGTGCAATCGTCGCCAGAGCGACGATCGCACGATAGCGGGAGGTCGGCTTACTGCGCGTCGTCGTCCTGGTTCTTGGTCACGCCGCCAGTCCCGCCGACGCCGTCAGCCATGCCGGACGACGTGAAGTTCTCCGGCTCATCGCCGCCTTCGCCGTCCTCGACCGCATCCTTGCGCGCTTCCACCATTTTCTGGAGGTCGCTGCGATCATCCTTTTTGGCCTTGGGATCGTCGAGCGGCCCCTTGATCGGGCCTTCGCTCGTGTCGATGTCGCTCATGCGAAATCCCCCGACAGGCCGGAGTCGTCGACCGGCTGTGCCGGATCGATCGACGGGTCGCCCATCGGTGCCGGATCGGGGATGTCGGTATCTGGCGTCGGCGCCGGGAGCTCGGTCGGCATCGGGGTCGGCTGACCGGGTTCGGTCGGGACCGTGCCGGGGTCGCCTGGCATCGGGGGAAGCTCAGTCGGGGGGGTGCTTGCCATCAGTTTTCTCCTCTGCGCCTTGTAACGCATGGGCCGGGAGGGGGTTGCCCCGTATTGTCCCGGATCAATCGGCTCGACTGTTTTTGCGACACGTGTCGCCGCGACTTGCCCAACCCTGCGCGCCTGCTATAGACGCCCCCCACACCGGCGGTGTCCTGTGCGGGCGTGGCGGAACTGGTAGACGCAGCAGGTTTAGGTCCTGCCATCGCAAGATGTGGGGGTTCGAGTCCCTTCGCCCGCACCAGCCGCCCGTGGCAAACGGGCGGTAGCCAAACGAATTTCCTGTAAAAGGCCAGACCTGAACATGCAGACTGTCGAGACGTTGAACGAGGGCCTGAAGCGCGCCTACACGCTGAAGATCACCGCGAAGGACATCGATTCGCGCGTTGACGCCGAACTGAAGCGCGTCGCGCCGACGGTGAAGATGCCCGGCTTCCGCCCCGGCAAGGTGCCCGCCAATCTTGTCCGCAAGATGCACGGCCCGGCGCTGATGCAGGACGCGCTCAACAGCTCGATCCAGCAGGGCATCCAGGAGCTGATCGCCGAGCACAAGCTGCGCCCCGCGCTGCAGCCTTCGGTGAGCCTCGATGACGGCTATGAGCTTGGGCAGGACGCCAGCATCAAGGTCGAGCTCGAAGTGCTCCCCGACGTGCCGACGCCGGCGATCGAGGGCCTCAAGCTCGAGCGTCTGACCGTGCCGGTCGACGAGGCGGCCGTTCAGGCACAGCTCCAGAAGTTCGCCGACCAGCAGAAGCGCTGGGAAGAGGCCGAGGATCGCGCTGCCGAGACCGGCGATCTCGTCGTGATGGACTTCGTCGGCAAGGTCGACGGCGTTGCGTTCGATGGCGGCACCGGCGAGGACATGTCGGTCGAAATCGGTTCGGGGCGTCTGATCCCGGGCTTCGAGGAGCAGGTCGTTGGCGTGAAGGCTGGCGACGAGCGCCAGATCAACGTCAACTTCCCGGCCGACTATCAGGCCAAGGAACTCGCGGGCAAGGCCGCGACGTTCGACCTGACGATCAAGTCGGTGAAGACCGCGGGCGAGACCAAGATCGACGACGAACTCGCGACGTCGCTTGGCCTGCAGAGCCTCGAGCAACTGACCGAGCTGCTCAAGGGCCAGATCGAGCAGGAGCTCAACGGGCTGACGCGCACCTACATGAAGCGCAAGCTGCTCGACCAGCTCGCCGAGGGGCATGATTTCGAAGTGCCGCCGTCGATGGTCGAAGCCGAGTTCGGCCAGATCTGGCAGCAGCTCGAGCATGAAGCGACGCATGAGGAAGATCCGGCAGCAGCGCTCGCCGAGATGGAGTCCGAGCGCGACGACTATCAGAAGATCGCCGAGCGTCGCGTTCGCCTGGGCCTGTTGCTCAGCGAGATCGGCCAGGCCAATGGCGTCGAAGTCAGCCAGCAGGAAATGAACCGCCTGATCGCGCAGGCAGCCCAGCAGTACGGCCCGGAGGATCGCCAGCGCTTCCTCCAGTACGTCCAGCAGGAGCCGATGGCAGCCGCCCAGCTCCGCGCGCCGCTGTATGAGGACAAGGTCGTCGATTACCTGTTCGAAAAGTCCGAGATCACCGATCGCGAAGTGACGCGTGAGGAGCTCGAGGCAGCGATCGAGAGCGACGAGGGTTTCTCGACCGGCACGCACAGCCACGACCATGACAATCACAAGCCCAAGGCAGCCAAGAAGGCCCCGGCGAAGAAGGCCAAGGCATCCGATGCTGAAGGCGCTACGGAAGCCGATGCCGAGGCCCCTCTGACCGACGCCGCTACCCCGGCCGATCAAGCCGAGGCGGCCCCGGCGGAACCAGTAAAGAAGGCCGCTACCAAGAAGGCGCCTGCCAAGAAGGCAGCGCCTTCCACCGAGGGTGAGGCAGCGACCGACGCTCCTGCAAAGAAGGCCCCGGCCAAGAAGAAGGCTGCTGCTCCGACGGAGGAGCCCGAGGCCTGAACCCTCCGGGTTCAACCACGGCACGATGATACAGCAGGGGCGGTCTACGGACCGCCCCTGTTTTCGTATGTGCGGGACTATGGTGACGGCCAATGCCTATGCCGGCTTCGGCCATCACATGTTCGGCAGTGCCGAGATAGTCGCCACGACACGGCGGAAAGGCGATGCCGACCCGTCCGTCGGGTTTGCGACGGGCGGCTCCACGTTGCCAACAAACGGTCTCAGGCTTTGGTGGAATCGATCGGAGCGGGCGTGCGGACTGCTCCGGCGTCTGCCCAACGCGCGATCAGAATCGCTGCGGCGACGGCCGGAAGCACCCATATGACGCGCATCTGGTAGCGATCATGCGGCGTGGAGAGACAGCCGCAGACCAGATCGTTGACCAGCACACCCCCGAGGGCGGTCGTGGCGTAGCCCGACCAGGGTGCAAGGGGTGATCGGGGAAGCCAGGACGAGATCAGGATCGCCGCCGCGCCGATCGACAATAGCAGCGAGATCGTTTCGAACGGGGCAAGCGGGATCGTGCCGCGATACGCCGGGGACTGACGCACCTCGGCAAACACCGCCGCCGGCAGCTTCACTTCGAAATAGCGCTGTTGCTCGCGGTTGTAATAAAACTCGGAAAGCCCGCCCTTGCCGATCTGCGTCGCGAAGTCGCGCACCAGCATCGCCGCGGTTGCCACGGGGGCGTTCCGAACGCTGGCAAGCACGAACGGGAACTGCTCGGCGGCGAGAAGGCGCTGCTGTTCCGGTGGGACGGTCATGAACACGCCCGTCCTGGGGTCCGGATCCCACAGGAAGCCATCGCTTGGAACGGGAAGCCGGTCGACGAATTTGCAGAGCGCCAAGTCGGAGTGACCACAGTTCGCGCGGAGATAGGCGGTTCCCGGGCCGTCGTCGACAAAGCGCGCGGTCAGGAAGGGGGGGCGGATCGGGGCCTGGCCGGTGATTCGCGTGATCGCGGCGGTGAAAGCACTTTCACCGGCAAGGCCGATCAGCGCGCACCCGAGCAGGATGGCGGGGGGCAGCAAGCGTGCGATCCCTGCGGGCCTGCGTTGCGTTCGCAGCAGGGTCCAGGCCGCGAAGGCGAGGCCTAGGCTGCCGAGCAACAGCACGTTCGACGAATGTGCCAGCGCGGCCAGGGCCAAGATCGCCACGAGATAGCCGCGCACCAACGGTCGCTCCCGCTTCCATCCGAACAGAACCACGGCCGCGGCGACAATCGTGATTCCGCTGAAAAGGTCGGGCATGAGCAGGCAGACGAAGAACGGAAGCGGCGTTACCGAAAGCAGCGCAAGACCGCCGACAGTCACGATCGCGAAGTGTCGACCCTCGCCCGGATCGACGAAATGACGCAGCAAGATGATCAGGATCGACGTTGCAATGAGCGCCTGCACCAGCAGGACCGCCCAGAAGCTGTGTAAGAATACCCCTAAATACAGGATGATGCCGTAGTAGGCTGACCGTCCTAGCAGGACTGGCTTGGTTGGGACGGGTGGTCGTGCGGCTGCGATGACGGGTCTTGCGGCGGGTGTCGCGGTAGCAGGCTTTGCAGCCTTGGACGTCCACTCGCTGGAAATTCCGGTCGCATGATAAACCGCCGCGTCGACACCGCGAACATAAGCGGTCGTATCGCTGAAGTAAAAGGGGCCGTTATTGACGATCCCCGGCCAAAGGAACATCATACTTGCAAGAAGCAAGAGATATTGAGCGGGCCGTAACCGGGTTATTTCACAGCGCGTCATGCAATCCTGCTGATGTGTCTTTGCCGGGATCGCTCAGGGCGACGTGGCGGGTGGCGCATACTGGGCGGGTTGGGCTGGTGAACTGTTGTTCCGGAATGCGGGGTCGCAGGTGCGGGTAAAGCATGCCGCGCATGCGAGCAAGCAATCGCTGCCCTCCCCGAACGCGGTCTCGAAGCCGGGCAGGCGACGATGCGGGTGCGGCGAGGAAGATCCAACGGGGCGGGGGTTTGCTGGTCCCTGATCGCCGCGTGATCCGTGACGGGGCTTGAACTCGTTTCCGCCAGCGCCGATGTATGGTGCCTCTTCGGGGCATAAAGGATTTCAAGACTCATCATGCGCAATCCGTTCGACACCGGTGACTTCCTGGCCCCCATTCACGGCGCCGGGCTGACGACCTCCCCGCAGGGCGGCCTCGTCCCGATCGTCATCGAGCAATCCAATCGCGGCGAGCGCAGCTTCGACATTTATTCGCGGCTGCTGCGCGAACGCATCATCTTCATCACGGGCGGCGTCGAGGACCATATGGCCTCGGTGATCAGCGCCCAGTTGCTGTTCCTGGAATCGGAGAATCCGAAGAAGGACATCTTCATGTACATCAACTCGCCGGGCGGCGTCGTCACGGCGGGCATGGCGATCCATGACACGATGCAGTACATCCGGCCGCGTGTCGGCACTGTCTGCATGGGCCAGGCCGCTTCGATGGGCAGCTTCCTGCTCGCAGCGGGCGAGCCCGGCATGCGCGTCGCGCTGACGAACGCGCGAATTATGATCCACCAGCCGTCGGGCGGGGCGCAGGGCATGGCGAGCGACATCCAGATCCAGGCGAAGGAAATCCAGCGGATCAAGAACCGGATGAATGCGCTCTACGCCCAGTACACCGGCAAGCCGATCGAGGAGATCGAGCGTGCGATGGATCGTGATACGTTCCTCGAGGCGCATGAGGCCAAGGAGTTCGGTCTGGTCGACCAGGTGTTCGACAAGCGTCCCGCATTGCCCGACGACTCGACCACGCCGCCCGCGCTGACCTCCGCATAATTTCGTAAATATCGTAAATTCACCGTATATTCAGTGCCGGGCGTCTACGGTTCAGCCCGGCACACCGATCTTGAGACGATTTTGGTGATTGTCGGATCGCGCGGGGGCGGTCTAGGATGGACCCTCGCAGTAGTGCGCCCCAAGGGCTGCCAAGGATGGACTAAATGCCAAAGATGACCGGCGGCGACTCCAAGAGCACGCTTTATTGCTCGTTCTGCGGCAAATCGCAGCACGAAGTCCGCAAACTGATTGCGGGCCCTACCGTTTTCATCTGCGATGAATGCGTCGAACTGTGCAACGACATCATCCGCGAGGAGACGAAGTCCGCGCTGGTGAGCAAGAAGGATGGCGGCGTTCCGACGCCGCAGGAAATCTGCGACGTGCTCGATGATTATGTCATCGGCCAGAAGCGCGCCAAGCGCGTGCTCTCGGTGGCGGTGCACAACCACTACAAGCGCCTCAACCACGGCCAGAAGGGCGCGGATGTCGAGCTTGCGAAGTCGAACATCCTGCTGATGGGCCCGACCGGTTGCGGCAAGACGCTGCTCGCGCAGACGCTCGCGCGCATCCTCGACGTGCCGTTCACGATGGCCGATGCGACGACGCTGACCGAAGCCGGTTACGTCGGCGAGGATGTCGAGAACATCATCCTCAAGCTGCTTCAGGCGTCCGACTATAACGTCGAGCGGGCGCAGCGCGGGATCGTGTACATCGACGAGATCGACAAGATCAGCCGCAAGGCCGAGAATCCGTCGATTACGCGCGACGTGTCGGGCGAGGGCGTCCAGCAGGCGCTGCTCAAGCTGATGGAAGGCACCACCGCGAGCGTTCCGCCGCAGGGGGGCCGCAAGCATCCGCAGCAGGAGTTCCTGCAGGTCGACACGACGAACATCCTGTTCATCTGCGGTGGCGCGTTCAGCGGCATCGAGAAGATCATCGGGGATCGTCTGCAGGGCAAGTCGATCGGCTTCGGTGCCTATGTCGCAAGCCCCGAGGAACGCCGGACCGGCGAGACGCTCAAGGCGGTCGAGCCCGAGGATCTGCTCAAGTTCGGGCTCATCCCCGAGTTCGTCGGTCGTTTGCCGGTGATCGCGACGCTCGAGGATCTCGACGTGCCGGCGCTGGTGACGATCCTGACCGAGCCGAAGAACGCTTTGGTGAAGCAGTATCAGAAGCTGTTCGACATGGAGACGGTCAAGCTCGGCTTCACCGACGAGGCGCTGGTGCAGGTCGCCAAGAAGGCGATAGATCGCAAGACCGGGGCGCGCGGGCTTCGCTCGATCCTCGAGGGCATCTTGCTCGACACCATGTTCGATCTGCCCGGGATGGACGGCGTCGACGAGGTGATGATCGACAAGGACGTGATCGACGGCCGCAAGGAGCCGATCCGCGTCTATGCCAAGAAGGAAAAGGCCGGGGCGGGGGCGGCGTAACAGCGCTCCCTCATCCGGATCGAAAAGGGCGCCGAGCGATCGGCGCCCTTTTTTTGTGTGCGAAATTCACCATTCGTTAACCAGCGACGGTTACCGGGCGTATACCTGCCTTTCGGCCAAGGTTCGGTCCTGTTGCCCGGAGTAGACGGTCATGCGCATCATCACGATGCTGCTCTTCGCTGGCGTGGCGCTCGGGGGGTGTGCGCCGCACCCCCGGCTCGCCGTTGCAACCCAACCGGACATTCCCACTGACTGGCATATGCGTCTCACGCCGGTCGACCGGGCGGCGATCGATCAGCTCGATACGACGTGGAGTCGCGCGCGGGCGGCGGTGCCGCGGCGGATGCGCGGCGCTTATGCGGCGGAAGGCCCGCTGGTCGATCCTGCGATTGCGCTTCCAAAGCCGGACTTGCCGCCGGGGCTCTATTATTGTCGTCTGGTGCGGTTTGGCGGGCATGCGGGGTTTGCGACGGCCAAGCCGGATTTCTGCACAGTCGTCGCCACGGCCGATGGGGTCGCGTTCAACAAGCAGAGCGGCGTGAGCCAGCCGCGCGGCTGGCTGTTCGACCATAATGATACCCGCGCGGTCTTTCTCGGCGCGTTCCTGCCGGTGCGGGGTGGTGCGGCGCCCGCATACGGCGCGAACCCTGCGCTCAACGTGGCGGCGGTGGTCGAACGCGTCTCGGCGTTCCGTTGGCGAATGGTCATGACGCGCGCGGGCAACGGCGCGCTGCTCGACCTGTACGAACTGGTGCCGGTGACGCCGAAGGTGCCCGGCTCGGTGCCGGCGGTGGCGGGCTAGGCAATGCCGGCGGCCACGTGGCGATCGCTTCAGAAGACGCCCGGCACGAACCGCTTCACGCGCGCGGCATAGCGATCATAGGCCGCGCCGAACGCCGCACGCAGCACCGCCTCCTCATGCCGGATCCGCATCGCGGTGCCGAGCGCGAAGACCGGGAGCGCGACGACCAGATTGGCGAAATGCCCGCAGGCGAGCGCCAGCGCCAGCAGGATGAGCAGCAGCGCGGCGTAGATCGGGTTGCGGACATACGCGAAGGGTCCGGTCTCGACCAGCGTGCCGTCGCCGCGCGTCCGCGCGACGAGCGCCCAGTTGCGCCCCATCGTCCGCGAGGCGGAATCGAACAGCGCCGCCGCCGCGAGCATCAGGAGCAGGACGACCGCAGCGCTCGCCAGCGCGAGCGGCGACACCGAGCCGCGCGTGGTTACGATCGGTCCAAGCCCGGCCACCGCGATCCCGAAACCCTGGACGAGGATCCATCCGAGCGACGCGTTGCGACGTCCGCTATCCGCGCTGCGCGGCGCACGGCGTCCCCGCGCGCGCGCCAGCAGCAACACGTACAGGAACGCCAGAAGACCCACGCTCAGCGCAACAAGGCCGGGAAGCGCAACGGGGACGGGGGCAAAACGCATGAAGGTCTCCATGGGAACCGGTAGGGTCAATCCTTGGCGGTCGTCGCGGCTCGCTTGCGCGCCTGGTCATCGCGCCAAGCCTGATATTGCTCGACCGCGATCGAGCGACGGAGCAGGCGGGCGGCGGGATCGACCACGACATGCGTTCCGGGCGCGACCGCGACACTGCCGAACCCGGCGGACATCGGCAGACGCACGACCCGGCCGCCGATCTGTACCTCGACCGGCAAGGGGAAGGGGCGTCCGCCCGGTGCATTCCAGTGGACCGACAGTCGAGTCGGCGTGCGAGTCTCGATCAGGTCGGGCAACGCGGCGTGGCGGAGATAGACGTCGAAGAACCAGCCATAGTCCTTGCCCGTCACGCGCCGGACGATCCGTTCGAATTCGGCGGTGGTGCCATAGCGCGGCACGAAATTGCCCGGCCGCGGATCGAGCCGCCCGTAGACCGCGAGGCGAGTCACGTCGCGAAACGCGCGGTCGCCGATCAACCCGCGCAGCGTGTGGAGCATCCACGCGCCCTTGTAATAAATGTCCTGGCCCGGACCGCCCTTGGCGATCTCATACACCTGTTCCTCGGTGCGGACGCTCCCCGAGACGATCGGGCGGAGGTTGGCGATCTTGTTGCGCTGATCGTCCATCATCACTGCGTAGCGAGCGTCACCCTCGCGCCAGCGGCCATAGAGGGGCTGCATATATTCGGCATAGCCCTCGTGCAGCCAGTAATCGTCCCAGTCGGCGGCGGTGAGCTGGTTGCCGAACCATTCGTGCGCGAATTCGTGTTGGAACAGCCAGTCGAACCCCTCGGGGGCCTTGGCATAGCCGTTGCCATAGGCGTTGATCGTCTGATGCTCCATGCCCTTGTGCGGGGTTTCCACGACGCCGACCTTCTCGTCGCCGAACGGATAGGGGCCGATCTGGCTTTCGAAGAAGTCGAGCGTCGGCGCGAATTCGGCGAAGAGCGCGCGCGCCTGTGCGTCCTCGCCGGGGAGATACCAGTAAAAGAGTGGGATCGTGTTGCCGAAGCGGCTCTTGTAGCTGCCCGAGAGCTGTTCGTACGGCCCGACGTTGAGCGCGATGCCGTAGGTGGTCGGTCGCTTGACCCGCCAGTTCCAGCGGGTGCGCCCGTCGGCGAGCGTGTCGACCCCGAGAAGCACGCCGTTCGACGGAGCCTTGAGCCCGTGGGGGACGGTGATGTGCAGCGTGACGACGCCGGGTTTGCCGGTCGGGAAGTCGAGGCACGGCCAGAACAGGTCGCAGCCGATCCCCTCGGCGGTCGTGGCGAACCAGGTCGCGCCGTCGGGGGTCTTCGACCAGACCATCCCCGAATCCCACGGCGCTTTGACCGCGACGTGGGGCTGCCCGCTATAGACGATCCGCGCGATTACGTGCCGGCCGGCGGGGACGGTGTGCGGCAGGGTGATCCGCAACTGGCCCTCGGGGTTGGTCCAGGCGTCGGGGTGGAGGTCGGTCCCGTCGATCGCGATCGACTCGACCGGCAGGTTGCGATCGAGATCGACGATGAGCCGCGCGAGGGGCGCGCGGGCCGCGAAATCGAGCGTGGCGATCCCGCGCAGCGACTGGGTTTCGGGCAGGATTTCGAACGCGAGGTCGGCCGCCGCGAAGGTCAGCTTCGCCTGGTCGGGATCGATTGCGCCGCCCGACTTCTGCGTTTGCGCGGTGATCGGCGGCTCGCCCTTCTGCGGGAGGGCTGCTGCGGTCAGCGACAGGCCGGCCAGCAGCAACGCAACGCGAGACACCATCATTCCGGAACCGCTCCACCAAACCCTTGCGCGACCGTGTTAGGCGTAAATCCTCGGGATCGCACCTGATCTTCGCATGCGTGGCAGAGTAGCCCGAGCGTTACGCCGCTGCACCGCCGGGAGCGTAGCGCATCGCGACGTCGCACCGGGCATAGCGCGCGCCGTAATCGCGCATGATCTCCGCGTCGTGTCGAAACCCGAGCTTCTCGTACAGATGCACCGCCGCCGCGCATTTCGTGCTGGTGAGCAGGTACAGGGGGTCGGCCCCCATCGCCTGTGCGCGCGCGATCATCGCGGTCAGCAGGAATTCGCCAGCCTTCAGGCCCCGCGCGCTCTCGCGCACCCCCATCTTGGTCAGCTCGAACCCGGTGTCGCCGGTTTTCTGAAGCGCGGACGTGCCGACGATGCCAAGCCCGCGCGCCTCGACGAACAGGATGGTCCCACCGGGATCGAGGATCTTCGCACGCGGGTTGTCGAGCACCGCGCGGTCGGTGTCCTCGAGGCGGAACATGGTGGTGATCCACTCGGCGTTGATATCGCGGAACGTGGTCGCGAGATCATCGGCATATTCCCGGATCCGAAGGGTTTGCGGATTGGCCTGCGCGGCGAGCACATCAAGCGGCGTGGCGGCGAGCGCTGCCTCGATCGCGGTGATTCGCGCGAGGAACGCATCGGCCTCGCCACCGCACAGGACGTCGACCGCCGCCTCGACGCGCGGCCAGACCAGCAGCCGCGCGCGCGTCATCGCGGCGACCCCGGCGGGGGTCAGCGAGATCGTCCGCTGGCGCTGGTCGCTCCCGGGCTCGGTCTGGACGAGCCCTAGGTCGACGAGTTGCGCGACGCCGCGCGTCACCCCGGGCTGGCTCGCGCCGACCGCCTGGACGAGCTGGCCGATCGTCAGGGGACCGTTCTCAAGCCCTGCGAGCAGCGGCATATGGGTTGGTTGCACGCCGAGTCCCGCGTCGGCGAGGATCCGCGCCGCCCCGGCCTGCATGCGTTCGCCGAGCCGCTTGAGACGGCTGCCGAGGAAGATGGCGCCAAGGTCCTGCAGGATATCGGATGACATGGCGTGGCCTTTCTATACCACGTTATATAACACGATATAGAGATTTCGTCGCGCGTCCACTCCTCTCCGTTCCATTCTAAAGGCCGGGAAACCTGGCACAGTGCGGGCCTCTACAGCGCGCGGAATGAACGAGCGGGCAGGGGAGCGGATGACGCGGCACCGCATCGGACGGTCTCTCGCGGCTTTCCGCCCGGCACGGCATTCCAACTATCGACCAAAATCGCGGAACGATTGATGGCAACGCCATTCACCCCATATAAAGGGAGAACGCGCTTGAATGGCGCGGACCCGGAGTATTCATGACGCAAGCTTCTGCCCCGCATTCCTATCCCGTCCTGCCGCTGCGCGACATCGTCGTGTTCCCGAGCATGATCGTTCCGCTGTTCGTCGGGCGCGACAAGTCGGTTGCCGCGCTCGAGGCCGCGATGGCGGGCGACAAGGAGATCTTCCTCGTTGCCCAGCTCGACCCCGCGCAGGACGATCCTGCGCGCGACGACCTGTACGACATCGGCGTCACCGCGACCGTGCTCCAGTTGCTCAAGCTTCCCGACGGCACCGTTCGCGTGCTGGTCGAGGGCAAGCGCCGTGCCTCCTTGTCGGACCTCGCCGAGCGTGACGGCTATCTCGCCGCGCAGGTCGACCTGCTCGAAGCCGAAGACGACGACTCGGCCGAACCGGTCGCGCCGAACACCGAGGTGTCCGCGCTGATGCGCTCGGTCGTCGATCAGTTCGAGAATTACGCCAAGCTCAACCGCAAGCTTCCCGCCGAGACCGCGGTCCAGCTCGGCGAAATCGAGGATGCGAGCAAGCTCGCCGACGCGGTCGCCGCGAACATCCAGGTCAAGGTCAGCGACAAGCAGGCGCTGCTCGTCGAGCGGGATCCGGCGAAGCGACTCGAGATGGTGTTCGCCTTTATGGAAGGCGAACTCGGCGTCCTGCAGGTCGAGAAGAAGATCAAGTCGCGGGTCAAGCGCCAGATGGAGAAGACCCAGCGCGAATATTACCTCAACGAACAGTTGAAGGCGATCCAGCGCGAGCTCGGCAACGAGGGCGAGGAAGGCGAGGGCGACGAGATCGCCGAGCTGACCCAGAAGATCGCCACGATGAAGCTGTCCAAGGAAGCGCGCACCAAGGCAACGTCGGAGCTCAAGAAGCTCAAGACGATGGCCCCGATGTCGGCGGAAGCGACCGTCGTGCGCAATTACCTCGACGTGCTGCTCGGCCTGCCGTGGGGCAAGAAGTCGAAGATCCGCAAGGACATTTCGGCGGCGCAGGCGGTACTCGACGAGGACCATTATGCGCTCGAGAAGGTCAAGGACCGGATCATCGAATATCTCGCGGTGCAGGCGCGCACCAACAAGCTGAAGGGACCGATCCTGTGCCTCGTCGGGCCTCCCGGCGTCGGCAAGACGTCGCTCGGCAAGTCGATCGCCAAGGCGACGGGGCGCGAGTTCATCCGCCAGTCGCTGGGCGGCGTGCGCGACGAAGCCGAGATTCGCGGGCATCGCCGCACGTACATCGGCTCGCTGCCGGGCAAGATCGTCACCAACCTCAAGAAGGCCGGGACCAGCAACCCGCTGTTCCTGCTCGACGAGATCGACAAGCTCGGCCAGGATTTCCGTGGCGATCCGGCGTCCGCGCTGCTCGAGGTGCTCGACCCCGAACAGAACGGCAAGTTCCAGGATCATTATCTCGAAATCGACGTCGACCTGTCGGACATCATGTTCGTGACGACCGCCAACTCGCTAAACTTGCCGCAGGCGCTGCTCGACCGGATGGAGATCATCCGGCTCGAGGGGTATACCGAGGACGAGAAGGTCGAGATCGCCGAGCGGCACCTGATCGCCAAGCAGATCGAGGCGCACGGTCTGAAGGCGGGTGAGTTCACGCTGACCACCGAAGGCCTGCGCGCGCTGATCCAATACTATACGCGCGAGGCGGGCGTCCGCACGCTCGAGCGCGAGATCGCCAAGCTTGCGCGCAAGGCGCTGCGCCGGATCCTCGAGAACAAGGACACCGCGATCACGATCACCGCGGAGAATCTGTCCGATTTCGCGGGCGTGAAGAAGTATCGTCACGGCCTCGGCGAAGAGGAAAACCAGATCGGTGCGGTCACCGGTCTCGCGTGGACCGAGGTCGGCGGCGAGTTGCTCACGATCGAGAGCGTCACCGTGCCGGGTCGCGGCGTTGCCAAGATCACCGGCAAGCTCGGTGACGTGATGAAGGAGTCGATCGAGACCGCCTTCAGCTTCATCAAGGCGCGCTCGCCCTCCTACGGAATCAAGCCGAGCCTGTTCGCGCGGAAGGACGTCCACATCCATCTGCCCGAAGGCGCGGTGCCGAAGGATGGTCCGTCGGCGGGGATCGGGATCGTCACCGCGATTATTTCGACGCTGACCGGCGTACCGGTGCGACGCGACATCGCGATGACGGGCGAGGTCACGTTGCGTGGTCGCGTCCTGCCGATCGGCGGGCTCAAGGAGAAGCTGCTCGCGGCGCTGCGTGGCGGGATCACCACCGTCCTGATCCCGCAGGAAAACGAGAAGGACTTGGCAGAAATTCCAGCCAACATCCTGAACGGCCTCAAGATCATCCCGGTGTCCCATGTCGACGAAGTGTTGCGTCTGGCATTGACCGGGCCGCTCGAGGCAATCGAATGGAGTGAAGCGGACGATCTCGCGGCACAGCCACCGGCAGGAATCCCGCCGGTTGGTGGAGAAGTCCATCACTGATGCTTTTGCGCATCTGAACGACCAGTCCGCGCCGGTTTCGGGGCGGGGTTGCTGCTTTTTGCTTTGACAGCCCCCCCCGTACCCGCCTTACTGCGCCACCGGCCGGCTGGCTGGGAATCAGATTTCTATTGGTAAACGGGGGTTTAATGGCGATGAACAAGCAAGAATTGATCGCGACGGTAGCGGATACCTCGGGGCTGACGAAGGGGGATGCGAGCAAGGCGGTAGAAGCCGTGTTCGACGCGGTCTCGGCAGCGCTCAAGGCAGGCGATGAAGTGCGTCTCGTCGGGTTCGGTACGTTCTCGGTCAGCAAGCGCAAGGCATCGACCGGTCGCAACCCCCGTACCGGCGAGCCGATGACGATCAAGGCATCGTCGCAGCCGAAGTTCAAGGCCGGCAAGGGCCTGAAGGACTCGGTCAACTGATTTTCGTCCACTTTCTGCGCGCGCGCCGCTTGCAAAGCGGGGCGCGACCGGATTAAGGACGCGGCATTGGGGCGGCATCGCGCTGCCCCGTTCCGTTTCGCCAGGCTCCGATCCGGATGCCAGGCAGCGGGCGCGTAGCTCAGTGGTAGAGCACACCCTTCACACGGGTGGGGTCGCAGGTTCAATCCCTGCCGCGCCCACCATCTCATGAAGCCCGCGGCATCCCCTGGTGCTGCGGGTTTTTGCGTTGTGGCTTGACGCGAGTCACCAGCCCCAGCGACGTTCGCGAAACCATTTGGTGATGACGTATTTGGTGCCCGCGCGAACCTTCATCCCGTGATGGAGCGTCGCAGGGTTGAGCGTGCCGTCGGGGCGGCGGTTGTTCCACGCGAGCAGCTTGCCGGTCTCGGGCTGGACGATCTTGTCGATCGCCTTGAAACGCGTGGCGCCGCCCGCCTCGGGTTCGTTGAGGTAGATCATCACGGTCCACGTGCGGTTGCCAGCGACGGTGCAAAATCGGTCGTAGTCCACGCCGCTCGGCTCGAAATAATCGGTATGCTGCTTGAATTCCTGACCCACGGCATAGCGTTGCCCCTGGATCGGTTCGCCATAGATCGGATCGAGCCCGGTCAGCGCGCTGATCCGCGCGTTCAGGTCGATCGTCAGCGGGTCGAGCGGGTCGAGCTCGCCGGTCTCGCTGGTGCGAAAGCTCGCGTCGCCGTTCGTATCCGACAGGGTCGAGGGACGCCGCGTCGCATCGACCGACGCGCACAGCGCGGTGCAGGTTGCAGCGTCGAGAAAGTTGCGCCGGATGAACAGCGTAACCTTCGCGCTGGGGACACGCTGGACGCCCGGCTGCGCCGCAAGCCACGTGACCATTGCGTCCGCGGGCAGCCCCGATCCGTAGTTGGCAGACATGGCGTCGAACGGTTCCATCATAATGCTTTCCTGCCAAAATCTGCCGCTGTTTTCCAGCTTCGCGCCGTGTCATATGAGGTTCACAGCTATGATACCGGACTGTAACACGCGCCGCCTAGCAGGGCTTTGAACGGGGAAGATGTCCGCATGCGGTTGGTTTTGGATGCGCGGGCGCGGGCGTTGCTGCGGCGCCTTCCCGTCACGACGGTGTACACCGGGATCGAGCTCGCGCTGATCGCGGTCCTTGCCGTCCAGAGCGCGCGTCTCGTCTATGCGGTGATCACCCCGGTCGGTCCGGTCGGCGTGTGGCGGCCCGAGCAGGGCGCGATCCCCGGTTCGCCGCAGGCAATTTTGCGCGGGTTCGATCCGTTCTTCCGCACCAGCGGCGGCGATGCGGCGGGGCCCGCGGTCGTGACGACCTTGCAACTCACGCTGTACGGCACGCGGATCGACGAAGCGCAGGGCGGGGGCTCGGCGATCATTGCGGGTGCTGACGGGATCCAGCAGAGCATCGGCGTCGGGCAGGAAATCTCGCCGGGCGTGATCCTGAAGTCGGTAGCGTTCGACCATGTCTCGATCGAGCGCGGCGGACGCGCCGAGGATCTGTTCATCACCCAGGCCGAGCAGGCCCCGGCACCCGCGGTCCCGCCGCCCGGCGCGCCGCTGATGGGGGGCGGTGGCGCGCCACCACCCGCCGGTCCGCCCGCGGCGATCCCGGGACCCACGCAAGGCATCACCGCCGCGCAGGTACGCAGCGACATCGGCTTCATCCCGCGGATCGACGGCGGCAAGGTCAGCGGGCTGACGGTGCGCTCGCAAGGTTCGGGCGCGGCGTTCCGCGCGGCGGGGCTTCGCGACGGCGATATCGTGACCCAGGTCGGCGGGCGTCCGGTCAGCGGGCAGGCCGATATCGACCGGCTCGCGCCGCAACTGGCGCGTGGCGGCCCCATTGCCCTGTCGGTCGAGCGCGGCGGACAGGTCGTTCCCCTTACCTTTACGATTGCGGGCCAATGAAAAGACTGATTCTCCGGCCCGTTCTGGCGTCGGCGCTTGCGCTTGCCTGCGCGGGCACGGCGACCGCGCAGCAGACGATGAACGTGCGCGATGCGGACATCCGCGCGTTCATCGCGGATGCCGCGCGGGTGACCGGGCGCACCTTCATCATCGACGCGCGCGTCCAGGGAAAGGTGACCGTCGTCACCGATCATCCGGTCAGCAAGTCGCAATATTTCGAGATCTTCCTCTCCACGCTGCGCGCCAACGGGCTGGTCGCGGTGCCGACCACCAACGGCAGCTTCCGGATCCAGCCGCTCGACAGCGCGGCATCGCAGCCGAGCCGCGTCGGCTCGCGCGGGGCGGCAAGCAACAGCTTCGTCACCGAAATCGTCCGGTTGCGCTCGGTCGACGCGCAGTCGGCGGTGGATACGGTGCGCGGGCTGGTGTCGCCGCAAGGCACCGTCAGCGCGAACCGCGGCGGCAACAGCCTGGTGATCGTCGATTTCGCGGACAACGTTCGCCGCGTGCGCGAGGTGTTGCGGCGGATCGACACCAACACCGCGACGACGCGGATCGTCGCACTCAAGAATGCCGGTGCGCGCGAGATCGCGACTGCGCTGCAGTCGCTGGCCGGACAGAGCGGCGGCGGTGGGGGTGGCGCGGGCGCGAGTGCAGGCGGCGGGGCGGCGGCGCCAAGTGCCAACGGCACCAGCGTGGTCGCGGTACAAAGCTCGAACTCGGTCGCGATCAGCGGGGACGCGACGACGGTCGCGCGGCTCGCGGCGGTCGCCGAGGATCTCGACCGGCGCGCGAAGAACGGAACCGAGATCAAGGTCCTGTTCCTCGAGAATGCCGATGCCGAGCAGTTGCTCCCGGTGCTGCAGCAACTCGTCGGGCAGACGCCGTCGCCGATCACCAACCAGCAATTGCCGCAATCCAATTTCGGCAATAACACCCAGACCGGCAGCAACGGCAACAATTCGGTCCAGCGCCAGGCCAATACCCCCGCGGTCCAGCAGGACACCAGCGCGCCAGGCGGCACGCCGAGCCAGGCCGCGATCACCGCGCAGGGCGGGCGCACCGCCGCGGTCGTGACGCGCTTCGTCGGCGCGAACGCGATCGTCATCGCCGCCCCGGCCGAAGTGCAGCGGCAATTGTCCGAGGTCGTGCGGCAGCTCGACACGCGGCGCGAGCAGGTTCTGGTCGAGGCGATCGTCGCCGAAGTGTCGGATCAGGTCGCGAGCCAGCTTGGCGCGCAATTCGCGATCGCCAATCTGAAGGGCGGCGTCTTCGCGGCGTCGAGCTTCCAGAACACCGCCCCCAGCCTGCTGACGATCGCAGGCGCGGTCGGCGCGCGGCAGCTCAACACGACGACCACGACGATCAACGGCGGAACCGTCACCACCAGCACCAACAGCGCGACCAGCGACACGCTCGCACAATCCGCGCTGAGTTCGATCCTCGGCGCGAGCGGCGGGTTCGGCGGCTTCACCGGCAAGATCGGCGATACGATCTTCGCGTCGATCATCAATGCGGTGAAGAGCGACACGACGTCCAACCTGCTTCAGGTCCCACATCTCGTGATGCTCGACAATCAGGAGGC
Organism: Sphingomonas sp. PAMC 26617; assembly: GCF_000242835.1. Lineage (NCBI taxonomy): Bacteria > Pseudomonadati > Pseudomonadota > Alphaproteobacteria > Sphingomonadales > Sphingomonadaceae > Sphingomonas > Sphingomonas sp. PAMC 26617. The sequence goes on along the minus strand of NZ_JH594425.1, from coordinate 3,887,801 downwards.
GCACAGCCTTGTCGGGCAGGAAATTCCGATCACCACGGGCAAGGCGCTGTCGAACAATTTCGACAATGCGTTCCAGACCACGCAGCGCGAGAACGTCGGGATCGAGCTGACCGTGCGCCCCCAGGTCAATTCGAGCGGAACGGTCAAGCTCAACCTGCGGCTCGAGGTCAGCTCGATCGCGGGGCCGGTGTCGAGCAGCAACAGCGACCTCATCCTCAACAAGCGCGAGGTCGAGACGGTCCGCACCGTCGACGACGGCGATATCGCGGTCATCAGTGGGTTGCTCGACGACAACGAGCGGCGGACGATCGAGAAGATCCCGCTGCTCGGCGACATTCCGGGGCTGGGCAACCTGTTCCGCTCGAAGGCGAAGTCGCGGACCAAGACCAATCTGATGATCTTCATCCGCCCGACGATCCTGCGCACGGCGGAGGACAGCCGTCGGCTAACCGAGCAACGCTACGGGTATCTGCGGCTCCAGCAGGGGTTGCAGGACTCGGAGGCCGAGCCGTCGATTGATCAGCTCGTGCGCGACTATCTGGGTGCGGCCCCGCCGATCCCGAGCGCACCGGTGCTGGGCAATGTCGACGATCCGCGGATCGCTGTGCCGGTGCAGCGGAACACGACCACGATCATTCGGCGCAGGGACAAGTGATGGGTGGGGATCCGCTTCTTAATAGCCCCTCCCCTTCAGGGGAGGGGTTGGGGTGGGGCAGTCCAGCAGAGCTCGCTCTCGGTGAGACACCCCCCACCCCCAACCCCTCCCCTGAAGGGGAGGGGCTTTTGACTGCCGAAATCGCTCTTCCCGTCACCATTCCCTACGCCTTCGCGCGCCGGTTCGGCGTCGTGCTCGCCCCCGGCACCGACAGCCATTTCGCGATCGCGATGCGCGAGGGCTCCGACCCCAAGGTGCTGCTCGAACTGCGCCGTCACCTCGCGCGTCCGTTCGACGTCGGCTTCGTCACCCCGACCGAATTCGACCGCCTGCTGTCCGAAGCCTATGCGATGGACGGGCAGGCGGCGGCGATGGCGGCGGGAACGCTCGGCCTTGGCGATGAGCTCGATGTGCTCGCAAGCGACCTGCCGACCGCGGACGACCTGCTCGACACCGCGGACGATGCGCCCGCGATCCGGCTGATCAACGGCATCATCGCGGACGCCGCGCGCAACGGCGTCTCGGACATCCACGTCGAACCCTATGAGACCGGCCTCGTCGTCCGCATGCGGATCGACGGCGTGCTGCGCGAGACCCTCAGGATGCCGCCGCATGTCGCCCCCGTCATCGTCAGCCGGATCAAGGTGATGGCGCGGCTCGACATCGCCGAGCGGCGCGTGCCGCAGGATGGCCGGATCGGGCTGACGCTGGGGGGCAAGCTGCTTGACGTCCGCGTGTCCACGCTGCCGAGCCGTGCGGGCGAGCGCGTGGTGCTGCGTATCCTCGACAAGGAGAATGCCGGGATCACGCTCGACGTGCTCGGGATGACGCCTGCGATCAACCTGTTGCTTAAGGAAGCGATTACCGAGCCGAACGGGATCATCCTCGTCACCGGACCGACCGGCTCGGGCAAGACGACGACGCTCTATGCGTCGATGCGGCTGCTCAACGACGGCAGCCGCAATATCCTGACGGTCGAGGATCCGGTCGAGTACGCGATGGAGGGTGTCGGGCAGACGCAAGTCAACGCCAAGGTCGGGCTGACCTTCGCGGCGGGGCTGCGCGCGATCCTGCGGCAGGATCCCGATGTCGTGATGGTCGGCGAAATCCGCGACCGCGAGACCGCCGAGATCGCGGTGCAGGCCTCGCTGACCGGGCATCTCGTGCTGTCGACGGTCCACACCAACGACGCGGTCGGCGCGATCACGAGAATGCGCGACATGAAGGTCGAGCCGTTCCTGCTTGCGTCCACGCTCCGCGCCGTGATCGCGCAGCGGCTGGTGCGGCGGTTGTGCGAACATTGCCGGCGGCCGGTGCAAGCGACGGGGTCGGTCTCGGCGCTGCTCGGGTTCGATTCGGGCGCGATCGTCTATGAGGCGGTCGGGTGCGAGAATTGCCAGGGGACTGGGTTCAAGGGCCGGATCGGCGTGTATGAGGCGATCCGAATCGACGATACCGTGCGGCGGCTGATCAACGACGGTGGGGATGAATCGATCATCGCGCGGCACGCCTTCCTGCACTCGCCCAATCTCGGGAGTGCGGCCCGCGCGCTGGTCCGCGACGGCAAGACGACGCCTGAGGAAGCAGTGCGCATCTCGCGGCGCGACATGGCGGATGCGGAAGCGCCGATGCCGTTGCCGGAGGTGGCTGGTGAGTGAGGGGCATCCCTCCCACCGTTCGTTTCGAGCGACGTCGAGAAACCCGGCACCAGCGCAGGTTTCTCGACTTCGCTCGAAACGAACGGATGTGAGGGCGATCCGTCTCGGGTGTCCAAATGCCTGACTTCGATTATCTTGCGATCGATACGAAGGGCCGCGAGGCGCGCGGGCAGGTTGCCGCGCCGTCGATCGAGGAGGCGCGTGTGCTGCTCGACCGGCGCAAGCTCTATGTCGTCAAGGTCGAGCCGGGCTCGGGCCGTCCGTCCGCCACGACGCGCGGCAAGCCGTTGTTTTCCGATTTCCGGCTCGGCAGCTCCAAGATGAGCACCAAACAGCTGACGCTGTTCACGCGCCAACTCGCGACGCTCAACCGGGTGTCGCCGCTCGAACAGTCGCTCCGCACGATCTCGCGCCAGACCGAGCAGGAGCATGTCCGCGCGATCGTCGATTCGGTCCATGCGGGGGTGGTCGAGGGACGCCGGCTCCACGAGGCGATGGCGCGTGAGGCGAAAAGCTTCCCCGCGCTGTACCGCGCGATGGTGTCGGCGGGCGAGACCTCGGGGTCGTTGCCCGTTATCCTAGAACGGCTCTCGGTGCTGCTGGAACGCCAGGCCGAAATCAACGGGCAGATCATCACCACGCTGGCGTATCCCTCGGTGCTCGCGGTCGTCGCGATGGCGGTCGTCACCGCGCTGATGGTGTTCGTCGTGCCGCAGGTGGTCGAGCAATTCGATACGGTCGGCCAGCAATTGCCGCTGCTGACGCGGATCGTGATGGGCATCTCTAACTTCATGGTCAGCTACTGGTGGGCGTTGCTGCTCGCGATCGTGCTCGGCGGGATCGGCTTCTGGCGCGCACTCAAGAACCCCGCGGTCAAGCTGCGCTTCGATACGTGGATCCTGCGGGTCCCGCTGATCGGGCGGCTGTTCCGCGATCTCCACGCCGCGCGGATGGCGCGGACGCTCGCGACCATGGTGGCGAGCCGCCTGCCGCTGCTCGAGGGCCTGGCGCTCACCGGCGGCACGATCCGCAACCTGCGGCTCAAGGCGGCCTCGGACGAGATCGTCGAGGCGATCCGTGGCGGCGGCAGCCTGTCGGCGGCGATGCGGCGGACGGGCGTGTTCCCGCCGCTGCTGACCTATCTCGCGGCATCCGGCGAAACCGCGGGCCAGCTCGACGACATGCTCGAGCGCGCAGCGGACTATCTCGAGCGCGAATTCGACCGGTTCACGACGACCGCTTTGTCGTTGCTCGAACCGATCATCATCGTCCTGATGGGGGGCGTGGTCGCGACGATCGTGCTATCCATCCTGTTGCCGATCCTGCAGCTCAACACGCTTGCCGGACAATGAGGTTTGTTATGACGGATATTACCCCAACCCCCGCCCTAAACCGCCGTGTTCGCTCGTCGGAACAGGGGTTTACGCTGATCGAGCTGATGGTCGTGATCGTCATCCTCGGGCTGCTCGCCGCGATCGTGACGTACAATGTCCTGCCGCTGGGCGACAAGGGCAAGATCACCAAGGCGAAGGCCGACATCGCGCAGATCGAGGGCGCGCTCGATCTCTACAAGCTCCAGAACGACGCCTATCCGTCGACCTCGGATGGGTTGCAGGCGCTGGTCAGCGCGCCCGCCGATGCGGATGCGAGCAAGTATCAGCGTGGCGGTTATATCAAGAAGCTGCCGCTCGACCCGTGGGGCAAGGCCTATCTGTATGCCGCCCCCGGCCAGCACGGTGAGGCGGACGTCTGGACGCTTGGCGCCGACAAGAAGGAAGGCGGCGAGGGCGTTAATGCCGATATCGGTAGCTGGCAGTAACCGCTTTGATGGCGCGCAGGGGTTTACCCTGATCGAGTTGATGATCGTGATTACGATCATCGGGCTGGCGAGCGCCGTGGTCGTGCTGGCGCTCCCCGATCCGCGCGGACGGCTGCGCGACGAGGGGGCGCAATTCGCGGCGCGGGCGCGGGCGGCGCATGACCTTGCGGTCGTCACAGCGCGGCCGGTGAGCGTGTGGGTGTCGGCGGGGGGCTATGGCTTCGATGCGCGGCGCGACGGCGCGTGGGTCGCGATGAGCGAGAAGCCGCTTCGTGTCACGCGCTGGAGCAAGGGGACCGAGGCGGTCCCGGCATCGGGCGGGCGCGACCGGATCCTGTTTGATTCGACCGGCAGCGCGGATCGGCCGCTGGACGTCGTGCTCCACCGGTCGACCGAAAACCTGACGGTGCGGATCGGCAATGACGGGCGGGTCAAGATCGGTGCCTGACCGGATGCGCCCGGACGAGCGCGGCTTCACGCTGATCGAGATGATGGTCGCGCTTGCGGTCTTCAGCCTCGCAGCACTCGCGCTGATCCGGCTGGAGGGCGCAACGATCCGCGGGGCGACGACGCTGGATACGACGCTGATGGCGCAGATCGTCGCGCGCAACGTCGCCTATACCGCGATGACGGATGGACGTGCGCCGACGATCGGCGCGGCGAGCGGGATCGAGCAGAATGGCGGGCGGTCGTGGGCGTGGACCCGGGTGGTCCAGCCGACCGGGGACGCACGGATCTTGCGGATCGACGTGACGGTGCTGGATCCGGGCGGGCGGCGCGCGGGGCATCTGACGGTCGTGCGTGATGGGGCGACGCGGCCGTGAATTTTGGACGTCCTCTTACCCAAGGTATGCTTCCCCGGCGAAGGCCGGGGCCCAGTAGCGGGCCGGGCATGGCGGGGGCTGCGCTACATTACCGCGACCTTTCCGACTGGGCCCCGGCCTTCGCCGGGGAAGGGAAGGGAGTAGGGGAAGTAGAAGCGCGCGCGAGAGCGGCGCAAGCCGGGTTCACCCTCATCGAAGTGATGATCTCCCTCCTCATTTTCGGGCTGCTCTCGGCCGCCGGGGTGGCGCTGCTCGCCTTCTCGGTCCGCGCACAGGGGGCGACCGCGGCCAAGCTCGACGACGTCTCGGGCATGAACCAGCTTACCTCGATCATGACCGCCGATTTCGCGCAGGCGCTCGACCGGCCGGTGCGTGACGAGAGTGGGGCGGTCACGCCGTCGTTCGTCGGCGGATCGGGGCCGACCGCGGTCCCGATGCTGCGCTTTGCGCGCGGCGGGTGGAGCGATCTCGACGGCAACCCACGCGCGGAGGTGCAGAAGGTCGAATATGCGGTGATCGACGGTGCGCTTGCGCGCGTCGCCTACCCGATGCTCGATGGCGCGCAGCCGCTCCCCCCGACCGCGCTCGTGCCCCGCGTCAGGCAGGTCCTGCTGCGCTACCGGATTCGCGGCGCGTGGAGTGACCGGTGGACGGGCAGCGTCCGGATGCCGCTCCCCGATGCGGTCGAGCTGCGCGTCCTGCGCACCAACGGGATCGAGACACGCCAGATGTTCCTGGTGGGCACCGGCTATGCGAGGCGGCCCAATGTCGGCGTCAACTGACTCCGGCTCCCCCGGCGAGCGCGGAGCTGCGCTGCTGACGGTGCTGCTGCTCGTCGCGGTGATCGCGGTGCTCGCGGGGACCGCGCTCGAGAAGCTCCGGCTCGCGACACGGCTCGGCGGCAATGCGGTCGCGCTCGACCAGGCGCGCGCCTATTCGCTCGCGGCGGAGACGCTCGCGGTCGTCAAGGTCACCGACCTGCTTCAGAAGAGCAAGGACCGTGTGACGCTTCAGGGCAATTGGAGCGACACCCCGTTCGCCTTGCCGATCCCCAACGGCAGCGCCACCGCGCGCGTGACCGACGGGGGGAATTGCTTCAACCTCAACAGCCTCGTGACCGAGACCACCCCCGGGTCGTTCGCACCCTACACCGCCAGCCGCCTGATCTTCGCGCGGCTGATCCGGCTGGTCGATCCATCCGCGCGCTCGCCCGACGCGATCGCCGCCGCTGCGTCCGACTGGATCGATACGGACAACTCGCCGCTCGACGGCGGCGCGGAGGATTCGTCCTATGGCGGCGGGCGGCAGGGCTATCGCACCGGCAACACGCTGATGAGCGACCCGAGCGAGCTTCGCGCGGTGAGCGGCGTGACTCGCGCCGATTACGAAAACCTGCGCCCGTGGATCTGCACCCTGCCCGAGGCCAAGCCGTTCAAGCTCAACGTCAATACTTTGCTCCCCGAACAGGCCCCCCTGGTGGCGATGCTGTACCCCGACACGATGTCGGTCGAGGGCGCGCGGCAGATGCTGCTGCGGCGTCCGCCGACGGGTTTTGCGAACAACACCGCATTCCTTGCGCAGGCGGCGGTGCAGGGCTCGACCGCCGATGCGGCGGACCATACCGACATCACCACCCGATGGTTCACGCTCAAGGTCGACGTGACGCTGGGCGGGACCGTTCTCGAACAATCGGGGCTGATCGATGCATCAACCCTTCCCGCGCGGCTCGTCTCGCGGCAATGGGGCGAGCGACCATGACCGACACGCTAGTCCTTTTCCTGCCGGCGCACGACCTGCCGTGGCGCTGGCTGCACATCGCCGGCAATGTCGTCGCGGCGCGGGGCGACGGGTTCCCGACGCTCGCTGTCGAGGACGGGCGGAGCCATGTCGCGGTCGTGCCGGCGGATGCGGTGACGCTGCACTGGGCGGACCTTCCCGATCGCTCGGTCGCGCAATCGGTGACTGCGGCGCGGTTGCTCGCGGCGGATGCGAGCGCGACCCCGATCAGCGCGCTACACGTGGCGGTGGGCCGCGAGGGCGGTGCGGTCGACCGGCCGATCGGCGTGGTCGCGGCGGGGCAGATGCAGGCGTGGCTCGATACGCTCGCCGCGAACGGCGTCGATCCGGACGCAGTGCTGCCGGCACCGATGCTGCTGCCGCGCCCGGAGACGGGCTATGTCCGGGCCGATCTCGGCGGCGAGGGGGTCGTGCGCGGCGCAACCAGCGGGTTTGCGGACGAGGCGCGGCTGACCGAGCTCGTCACCGGCGGGGTCGCACCCGAAGTGCTCTCGCGCGGAGAGGTCGAGGCGGCGATCGTCGCGGCGGTGGCGGCTCCGGCGCTCGATCTGCGGCAGGGCGCCTTCGCGCGGCGGCGCAAGATCGGGATCGACTGGGGGCTGATCCGGCGGCTTGCGTGGCTGAGCGCTGCGATCCTGGCGGTTACGGTGCTGATCACGGTCGTGCTGCTGATCAAATATTCGATTGCCGCCAATGAGCTTGAACGCCGCACTGATCTGCTGGCGCGGACCGGCCTCGCGCGCGGCGAGGCGGTGAGCGATGCGGACCGGCAGCTCGATGCGCGGCTCGAGCGGCTGCGCGGCGGCGGGCAGGGGTTCACCCGGACGACTGCCGCCGTCTTCGCCGCAGTGCAGGCGACGCCGGGGACCGAGCTGCGGACGCTGTCGTTCGATTCGTTGGGCGCGCTGCGCGTTACCGTCGGGCTGCAGAATGAGGGACAGATTCTCGACCTGCGTCGCCGGATCGGTGCGGCGGGGTTCGAGACGACGACTCAGGGGCAATTGGTCTCGACCGGCGGGCGCCTGTCGGGCGAGCTGGTGGTGAAGCCGCGATGACCGAACGCCTGCTCTTGTGGTACCGCGCACGGACGCAGCGCGAGCAGCGGCTCGTGCTTGCGGGCGGGGTCATCGCGATCCTCGCGATCGCCTATCTGCTGATCGTCCCGCTCAACGACGTGCTCGAATCCGAACGCGGGCGGCATGCCACCGACGTAATCGCGCTGGGCGAGACGCAGGTCCGGATCGACTCGGTCAAGGCGGCACAGGCGGAACGGATCGCGCCGCTTGCCGAGCCGCTGGAGACGCTGATCCGCACGCGCGCCAATGACGCGGGCTTCGCGCTGGCCGCCGTGACGCCGCAGGGCGGGGACCGGGTCGCGATCTCGATTCAGTCGGCGCGCCCGGGCGCGCTGACCGGGTGGATCGCGGATCTGGAGGCGTCGGGCGTGCTGGTCGAGCAACTGACCACGACCGACAATGGCGACCGTACGGTGGGGGCACAGATGACGCTTAGGGCGCGCGGACAATGACGCGGTTTCGTCTCAGGACCGGGCCGATCGCGCTGTTCGGCGCGGTCTTCGTGCTTGCGCTGATCGTCTTGCTCCCGTTGCGGCTGGTGCTCGGCTGGTTCGACCTCGAGTCGAGTCGAGTCGCGGCCCGCGAGGCAACGGGCAGCGTCTGGTTCGGCGGAGTGCGCGAAGCGCAGGTCGGGCAGATCGCGCTTGGCGATCTGGGCGCGCGCCTGTCGCCCTTCCCGCTCGCGGTTGGGCGCGCGCGAATCGACCTGACGGGGCAGGCGACGCCCGGCGCCGAATCGGGCGCGCGGACGATCAGCGGTGCGGTCAGCGTGTCGCGGCATGCGGTCGGAATCGACGACATGACCGCGCGCCTTCCGGCCGGGAACGTGTTCGCGCCGTTGCCGGTGACCGGGCTCGACCTCGACGACGTCAGCGTGCGCTACCGTGATGGTAATTGCGACAAGGCGGACGGCCGCGTGAAGGCGGTGCTGGGCGGCGATCTCGGCGGAATCGCGCTGGGGCAGGGGCTTTCGGGCAACGCCCGTTGCGATGCGGGCGCGCTGCTGCTTCCGCTCGCGAGCCAGTCGGGGAGCGAGCATGTCGACCTGCGATTGTGGCAAAACGGACGCTTCGTTGCACAGCTGACCGTCCGCGCGAGCGACCCGACGGTGGCGCAGAAACTCGAGCTCAGCGGCTTTCGGCCGACGTCGAAGGGGCATATGCTCTCGATCAATGGTAATTTCTGAACGAGCATTCTTGACGGTGGGGCCCTGCTCCCGCTAGGAGCGCCCACTCTGCGGCGATCGTAGTTCAATTGGTTAGAGCGTCGGCTTGTGATGCCGGATGTTGCGGGTTCAAGTCCCGTCGGTCGCCCCATTCTTTCTAGCAGCCAGGAATTCGCTTTGACCACCGGCTGGGGCTTCCCCGATTTCGACGACCATGAAGGCGTCCATCTCTTCACCGATCCGGCCAGCGGCCTGCGGGCAGTCATCGCGGTTCACTCGACGGCGCTCGGGCCGGCAGCGGGCGGAGTTCGCTTCTGGCATTACGCCGATCATGATCGCGCCATTACCGATGCGCTGCGTCTGTCGCGCGGGATGAGCTTCAAGAACGCGATGGCCGACCTGCCGATGGGCGGCGGCAAGGGCGTCGTCCTCGCGGCCAACCCCGGCGACACGATCAGCCAGGCACAGCTCGAGGCGTTCGGCCGTGCGGTCGAGTCGCTTGGTGGGCGGTATGTGACGGCGGAAGATGTCGGCATGTCCGAAGCGAGCATGAAGACGATCGCGACTGTCACCAAGCACGTCTCCGGGCTTCCGGTCGCGGCGGGCAGCGCGGGTGGCGATCCCGGGCCATATACCGCGATGGGCGTGTATCTCGGCGTCAAGGCAGCGGCAAAGCGCGGCCTCGGGGCGGATGACATGCGCGGCGTGCACGTCGCGATCCAGGGTGTCGGCAGTGTCGGTGGCGGGCTTGCCCGGCTGCTCGCCAAGGACGGCGCGAAGCTGACGCTCGCCGACGTCAACGCCGACCGCGCGAAGGCGCTGGCGGAGGAACTCGGCGGCGAGACGGTTTCGGCGGATGCGATCCTGTCGACCAAGGCGGACATCGTCAGCCCGAACGCGCTCGGCGCGATCCTGACGCCGCAGTCGATCGACGCGTTGCAGACCAAGATCATCGCGGGCGGCGCGAACAACCAGCTGTTGACGCAAGCCGAAGGCACGACTTTGCAGGAGCGTGGCATCCTCTACGCGCCGGATTATGTCATCAACGCGGGCGGGATCATCAACGTCGCGCTCGAATATCTCGGACGCGGCGACCAGGCCGAAGTCGAGACGCGCATTGCGCGGATCCCCGAGCGGCTCGTCGCGATCTGGGACGAGAGCGATCGTTCGGGCGCGCCGGCGTCCGACGTTGCGGATGCGATGGCGCGCAAGCTGATCGGGCGTGGGTAAGCGTATATTCTGATTTGCTTCCCCGGCGAAGGCCGGGGCCCAAGAGCGAAACGGTAGATTTTCCGGGCGTTCCGCTTCGTTGCATCGACCGTCGCTACTGGGCCCCGGCCTCCGCCGGGGAAGTAGGCTGGTGGCGAGTGGCTACTTCAGACACGCGATGATCGCGCGTATCGCGGTCATCGTGTCTTCGACGTCGCGCACCGCGACCGTGTCCATCCCCGCCGCGCGCACCGCATCGTCATTGCCGCCGGGATAGATCGCGTCGCCGAGGAACAGCATGTCCTCGGTCGCGATCCCGGACGCGTCGGTGAGCTTTCGCATTGCATACGCCTTGTCGATGTCCTTGTGCGTGACATCCAGCGAGGTCGACCCGCCGATGTTGACCGACAGATCGGGCAGCGCCTTGCGCAGGATCACCTGCATCGCCTTGCGCTTGGCGAAGTCCGGGTCCCATGCCTTTTTGGCGTCGAGCGGCGCTTCCTGTCCCAGTCCCGAGAAGGTGATCTGGCTCCCGCGATCCTCGACCCGCTCGCCCCAGATCGTCTCGTCCGCGAACCCGGCTTCCTGCGTCGCCGTGTCGAGCGCCTGCAGGATGTGATCGCGCTCGTCGGGGGCGAACACATCGGCGTAGATTTGCGTCCACGCATCCTGCTCGAACCGGTACAGCTTGGTGCCCGTGGTCGGCATGATGAACAGCTTCTCGCGCTGCGTGCCTGCGGGCAGGGCTGCGACGACCTGTGTCTCGAACTGCGGCCAGTCGCCGCCCGAGATGACTGCGACGTGCGCGACCTCGAGCAACTGCGCCAACAGCGCGGCCATCGGATCGCCGATCCGCTGCTTGCTCTCCGCCAACGTGCCATCAAGATCGAACGCAATGAGTTTCTTCATGAAAAAGTCCTGCGGGAGGGGTTTGTCGAGAAACGCGCGAGCCGTGCTTGCGGTTGCCCGGCTTCCGGTTCGCGCGCATGGTCGGGCGATGGATAGAGCCTTTGGTAGCCGCGCGTGAGCGGTTGGATGATGATGGTGTTGCTCGGCGGGGTCGCGGCGGCGAGCCTGTGGCTCGGCGGGGTCGCGCGCTCGCTGTGGACGATGGTGGGGGCCGCGTTGATGCTCGGCGCGGCGGGCTATGCGGCGCAGGAGCATGCCGGGCTTGGCGGGCATCCGGTGCGTCCGGATCGGGACCCGGTCGCGGTCTACCCACAGGTTACCGAGTTGCGCGACCAGATGCTGGGGCGGTTCAGTGGCGACGGCGCGTATCTCATCGCGTCCGACGCGCTCATGCGCAGCGGCAGTCGCGACAGCGGGACCCGTATCGTGTTGATGGGCGCGAACGCCTACCCGCGCAGCCTGACGCTGTGGACCGGGCTCGGCACCGCGCTCGCGCAGCATGACGGGGGCGTGGTGTCGCCCGCTGCCAAGCTCGCATTCGATCAAGCGACCCGGCTTGCGCCCGAACATCCCGCGCCGCCGTTCTTCGAAGGGCTGGCCTACGTACAGTCGGGAGACTTCCGCAACGGCCGGCGGTATTGGGCGCGGGCGTTGGCGCTGAGCCCGCAGAACGCACCGTATCGTGCGGGAATCGCGCTGCGGCTGGCGACGCTCGATGCGATGATGGCGCGGATGCCGGCGGGGTAGAAGGCTCGCCCCTTCTGCCCGTTCGTTTCGAGCGAAGTCGAGAAACCTGCGGTGTGCCGGGTTTCTCGACTTCGCTCGAAACGAACGGTGGGGGTGGGGCCGTCAACCTTCACTGCACCCGACCACGAAAAAGGGCGCCACCGCGATGCGGTAGCGCCCTTCTTTCAGCGTCCGAGCGATGGCCCGGCGCAACGTCCTTACTGGACGTTGTCAGCCTTGGCGTCGCCGTCGGCGCGGATGTTGTCAGCCTGGTCGTGGAGCTGGTCAGCCTTGTTGTCCAACACTGCCGAAGCCGTAGCGTTCGAGGTGTTCGACGCCATGTCGTCGATCATCGCTGCATTGTTGTCGACCGCGTCAGCGACCATGTCAGCATTGTTCTCGATCGCAGCAGCTTCTGGGTTCTTGTTGCACGCGGCGAGCGAAACCAGGCCGGCGGCGACGAGAACAAGGGCGGTCTTCTTCATGCAATTGCTCCCAAGCAAATAAGGCATTTCACGGTGACAGGTGCCGCCGCGAAGACCGGTGGCATAACGGCTCGCTGCGGTGCGTCAATCGACAATCACCGATTCGGTTACCATTTCGCCACGTTTCAGCCATATTTGCGACGAGCCGATGTCACTTTGTGGCACCGACCGGCCCGATCGTTTCGGGCGCATTGGCGACGACCGCGAGCATCGTCGCCCACGCCGCGACGTTCTGACGAAGCTGCGCCGGGTCGATCAGGTCGAGCGTATCCTCGGGCGTGTGGTGGAAATTGAAGTAGCGCAGGCCCGACTGGTTGAGGTCGATCCCGCCGCCGCCAAGCGCGAGCGTCGGCTCGACGTCGGTCCCGCCGTGCGCCTTGTCCGCACCACGCACCACGCCGATCGGCGCGAGCGCGACGGCAAGGCGGTCGACCACCGGCTTGGCGGAATCGGGGAGGTTGGCGTTGAAGCGCCAGACGCGGTCCGCGCCGAAATCGGATTCGGACGCGATCGTGTGCTGCTCGGTCGCATGCGCCTTGGCATAGGCCTCGCCACCGAAACCGCCGGTCTCCTCGTCGCCGAACCACACCACGCGGATCGTGCGGCGCGGCGTGCCTGCCGCCATGATGTGCTTGGCCGCGGCGGCGGTGATCGCGACGCCCGCGCCATCGTCGATCGCGCCGGTGCCGAGATCCCAACTGTCGAGGTGGCCGCCGATGAGCACGATGCCCGCCGACGGATCCGAGCCGGGGACTTCGGCGACGACGTTGCCCGAGGTCCGGCTGGGGACGACGGTCGGCGTTAAAGTGAGGTGGAGCGAGACCGGCTTGCCGGTCTTGAACATGCGTTCGAGGTTCTCCGCATCCGCGACCGACAGCGCGGCGGCGGGGATCGGCGTGACGCCCGGCGCGAAGTTGGTCGTCCCCGCGTGCGGCCCGCGGCCGTGATCGGTGCCGATCGAGCGGATCACGATCGCCGCGGCGCCCTTGGTCGCGGCGACGTTCGGGCCGAGGAAGCGTGCGCCGCCCTGGCTGCCGTAGCTCGACCCGTCCTGCGTCGGTTGCATGCTGTTCGAGACGAACGCGATCTTGCCCTTCAGGCTGCCCGCGGGGACAAGCAGCAGATCGTTGAAGCTCGGGAAATAGACGACCGGGAGCGTCAGCCCCTTGGCCGGGGTCGCGCCGGAATTGCCGAGCGCGGTCAGCCGCAGCGGCTGCGGGAAGGGGGCGATGACTTCGGCGGTCTCGGTGCCGCGAACCCAGACGTTCTTGAGCTCATAGCGTTCGATCCGCACGTTCTGGAAGCCGAGCCCCTTGAGCTTGATGACCGCCCACTGCCGTGCGCGTTCCTCGGCGGGGGAGCCGTCCGGGCGCGGGCCGATCTCGGTCGTCAGGCCCGAGACGATGTCATAGGCGACGTCGTCCTGCAGCGCCTTGTCGCGGATCGAAGCGACGCCTGCGTCGGGCGCGACTGCCGTGGGCATCGCACGCTGCGCCATCGCGGGGACGGAAAGGGTGGCCAGCAACGTCGACGCGAGAAACAGCGAACGGATGGTCATGCAGGGACACTCCTTGAAAGTTTGGCCTGGAAAGTCTGGCCTTGAAAGGCGGGCGTTTGCCGGGCCGACGGGGTCGGCGGCGAAGGTGCGTGCAGGGGACAGGACGCGCGCGGATCTCAGGTCCGGTTCGTGACGCCCCCCGCGTCGAGCCGTCATCGTATCCACCGGCGGCCACGTTGCCAATCCACCGCATGCTCGCTACATGAAGTCTATATTTCCAGCCTCATGTGAACGGAGCATCATCGGCTATGGCCGTGCAGTACAGCTATGTGATGAAGGGCCTGTCCAAGACCTTCCCCGGTGCGCCCAAGCCGGTGCTCAACAACATCCACCTGCAGTTCCTGCCCGACGCGAAGATCGCGATCATCGGGCCGAACGGCTCGGGCAAGTCCACGCTGATGAAGATCATGGGCGGGATCGACCCGGACTTCACCGGGGAAGCCTGGGCTGCCGACGGGATCAAGGTCGGCTATCTGCCGCAGGAGCCGCAGCTCGACCCGACCAAGACCGTGATCGAGAACGTCAAGATGGGCGCCGGGCCCGTCGCTTTGATGGTTGAACGGTTCAATGCGATCTCCGCCGAAATGGGCGATCCGCAGGACGACACCGATTTCGACGCGCTGATGGAGGAGATGGGCGATCTCCAGACCAAGATCGACGCCGCCGACGGCTGGGCGCTCGACAGCCAGCTCGAGCAGGCGATGGAAGCGCTGCGCTGCCCGCCGGGCGACAGCTCGGTCACCAACCTGTCGGGTGGCGAGAAGCGTCGCGTCGCGCTCTGCAAGCTGTTGCTCGAAAAGCCGGGTATCCTGCTGCTCGACGAGCCGACCAACCATCTCGATGCCGAAAGCGTCGCGTGGCTCGAAAATTACCTCAAGGAATATACCGGCAACGTCATCCTCGTGACGCATGACCGCTACTTCCTGGATAACGTCGTCAACTGGGTGCTCGAGCTCGATCGCGGGCGCTATTACACCTACGAATCCAACTATTCCGGCTATCTGGAAAAGAAGGTCAAGCGGCTCGAGCAAGAAGATCGCGAGGAGCAGGGCAAGGCCAAGGCGATCGCCGACGAGCTGGCGTGGATGCGGCAGACCCCGAAGGCGCGCCAGACCAAGTCCAAGGCGCGTATTCGCGCGTTCGACGAGCTGATGGAAAAGCAGGAGAATCGCTCGATCGGTAAGGCGCAGATCCTCATCCAGCTGCCCGAGCGTCTCGGCGGCAAGGTGATCGAGGCGAAGGGCCTGACCAAGTCGTACGGCGACAAGCTGCTGTTCGAGAACCTCGACTTCGTGCTGCCCCCGGGCGGGATCGTCGGCGTCATCGGGCCGAACGGCGCGGGCAAGTCGACGCTGTTCAAGCTGATCACCGGACAGGAAACCCCGGACGTCGGCTCGATCGAAGTCGGGCAGACGGTCAAGCTCGGGTACGTCGACCAGTCGCGCGACGATCTCGACCCGAACAACAACGTCTGGGAGGAAATCTCGGACAAGCTCGAGATCTTCCGTTTCGGCAAGCAGGAGCTGGGCACGCGGGCCTATGTCGGCGCGTTCAACTTCAAGGGCCAGGACCAGCAGAAGAAGGTCGGCCAGCTGTCGGGCGGTGAGCGCAACCGCGTCCATCTCGCCAAGATGCTCAAGGAGGGTGGCAACGTCCTCCTACTCGACGAGCCGACCAACGATCTCGACGTCGAGACGCTGCGTGCCCTGGAAGAGGCGCTGGAGTCGTTCGCGGGTTGCGCGGTGGTGATCAGCCATGACCGCTTCTTCCTCGATCGCCTTGCGACGCACATCCTCGCGTTCGAGGGTGACAGCCATGTCGAGTGGTTCGAGGGGAACTTCGAATCGTATGAGGAAGACAAGCGGCGTCGCCTGGGTGATGCGGCGGATCGTCCGACACGACTGGCGTACAAGAAGCTCACGCGCTGAGCTGACCGACCTGCATTCCCGGCGGAGGCCGGGGGCCAGTCGAGACGGTCAAGGCAACGAGGCGTATCCGCCCGCCTTCTACCGTCTCGCGACTGGGCCCCGGCCTTCGCCTAGGAACGAACTTCGAGGAAAGCACAGACCCGCGATGCTTGGTCGACGGTAGCTGTCGGACTTACAGCGCGGAGGTCTCTACTGCGAAACCGTCGATCGTCTGCGACTGGACTGCATCCCCGAACGCAATCGCCCGTCGCTCGGCGTAGGCCAAGCCGGTCGGTGCCCACATCTGGTGGATGACTCGGGCTTTGACGTCGGCCACCTAATATTCGGGCACCCCCGCCTGCGCATAAACCCGCAGCATGGCGCCCAGATCGTCGCTCAGCGAGGTGGTGGCAACGTCGACGATCAACGCGACCGTCTCAACGGCGACCGGCCCGCGGACCGGCTCGACCGTCGTCACGAATACGTCCGGCTCAGGGACGGAATGCGGTGGCATCGCAATCGACCCCTCGGACCATGCCTGCAACCCGGTGCCCAGCCTCTTGCACGCGTCAACGAGTTCAAGCAGCAGCTTGACCTTGACCGTGAAATGCTCGCTGAACTGCGCATTCACCGCGATCACCGCGCCATCGATCAGCTCCGTCTTTGCATAGGCATCGAACGCACCCGACCGGTCGAGCAACAGGTAATCGCCGACCGTCAGTTTCGGGGTGAAGGGGCGGGCGAGGGCATCCTGCGCGGTCATGTCGTCAACATAGCATGCGCGCGCAGCGGAGCAATCAGACGGTGAAGCGCTTGGTGAACCCCTTGGGCGCGCGCTCGCTGTCGGGCTGCGCCTCGACATGGTCGACGCGGGCTGTGTCCGGCCCCTGGCGGCACAGCTCGATCAGCCGGGCGACCGCACCCTCATCCCCCGCTGCGAGCAGTTCGACGCGACCATCGGTGCGGTTGCGGACCCAGCCGATCACGCCCAGTTCCTGCGCGCGCCGGACGACCCAATCCCGATAGCCGGTCCGCTGGACCTTTCCGCTTACGAACACGCGCTGCATCGGCATCACTCACTGGTTACGTTGGACCCGCACACAAACCGCGCAGTCCGTCGCGGTGTAGCGCGACGCCGGTTGCAGCGCATCAACATGAAAGGCCTGCGAACCTGCGTTCGTCGCAGGCCAGCGCCCATCAGGCGCTGCGGCGCGCATCCAGACTGATCGGACCCGGACCGGCGGCGGCGAGGTAAAGGAAGACGAAGCAGTAGAGCATCGCCGCTTCGCCGCCATTCGCCGCGGGGAAGAAACTCTGCGGGAAGTGGACCATGAAGTACGCGACCGCGGACATGCCCGACAGCACGAATGCGACCGGTCGCGTGAACAGGCCGAGCAGGATCAGCGCACCGCCGCCAAGCTCAAGCACGCCCGCGACCATGAACAGCGGGGTCAGCGGCATCGGGAAGGGAGGAATGCCGAAGAACTTCGAGCAGCCATGCTGGACGAACCCCAGTCCGACGATGATACGCAACAAACTCAACAGGCGCGGGGACCAGAGCGTCGGGATCGGCATCGGCAAGGTCCTGTCATGGTGGAACCCGCGAGGTGCGCCGCGCCGCGGCAACCGTCAATTGTCGGAGACGAAACGATCCGTTGCCGGGTAGGCGATCGCCATCACCTCATACTCGCGCTCCCCCGCGGGCAGGGTCACGCGGCGGACGTCGCCAACCGCCGCGCCGCGCAGCGCGCGCGCGATCGGGGCGTTCCACCCGATCTTGCCCGCGGCGGCATCGGTCTCGTCGTCACCGACCAGCGTCAGCACGCGGTGTTCGTCGTCCTCGTCGGCGATCGTCACGGTCGCGCCGAACCAGACCCGACCGTGATCCGGCTGCGCGGCGGGGTCGACCACCTTGGCGGCCTTCATCCGCCGCGCGAGGAAGCCGAGCCGCCGGTCGATCTCGCGCAGCCGCTTGCGACCGTAGATATAGTCGCCGTTTTCCGAACGATCGCCATTGCCCGCCGCCCAGGAAATGACGTCGACCAGCTTGGGGCGCTCCTCGCCAAGCAATTGCTGATATTCCGCGCTCAGGACAGCATAGCCTGCGGGCGTGATGTAGTTCGGGCGGTCCATCGTCGCGTCAGCCGGCGGTGCGCTTGCCCAGATACCAGCTGATCCGGTTCGGCCCGGACGAGCGCGACCGGGTCGGGTTCATCAGGTCGTACACCACCGCATTCTCGAGCACACGCTGGACGTAGTTCTTGGTTTCGTAGATCGGGATCGCCTCGATCCAGTCGATCATGTCGGGGCCGCCCGCCATGCGGGGGTCGCCGTTCGCGCGGAGCCATTTGTTCACGTTGCCCGGGCCCGCATTATACGCCGCGACCGCGAGCGGATAGCTGCCGAAGGTGCCGAAGATCTTCCGGAAATAGCTCGACCCGACCATGATGTTGTAATCGGTATCGGTCATCAACGCCGAGGCGTCATACGCAAGCCCGAGCTTGGTCGCGGTCTCGCGCGCGGTGCCCGGCATCAGCTGCATCAACCCGCGCGCACCCGCGTGGCTGATCGCGGCGCGGTCGAACTGGCTTTCCTGCCGGGCGATCGCGTGGATCATCGTCCAGTCGTCCTGGCTCGCGACCGGAACACGCACGTTGGGGAAGCCGACCGTGGTGTAATCGCTGAGGCCGTTCTGCAGCGCGCTACGCCCGACCATCACGCCGAGATCGGGGCGACCGAGCGTGCGCGAGACTTCGGCGGCGAGGACGTGGTCGCTGTCGGTCTTGGCATCGAGCGCGATCTGGCGGACGAACGCGGTCTGGTCGAGCCACGCGCCGGTCGTCCCGAGATATTGCGCCGCGCGCACCGTTTCGCGCGCGTAGAAGGCGCTGCGTGCGGCGGCGTCGACCGGGCGTTGCGCAGGGGCGGTGGGGGCGGTCAGCGTCTGGCCGAGACGCTCGATCGCGAGCTGGCCGTAGAACATGTCGCGGAAGCCCGCAGCGCGCGCGTAATAGCCGATTGCCGCGGCGCGGTTGCCCGCCGCTTCGGCGGCGCGGCCTGCCCAGTAGAAGCCTTTCGACTGCGTCGTCGGGGTCTTGGAGGCATTGGCGTAGCGCAGGAACAGGCCGGTGGCATCGGCGGGCCGGTTCATCTGCTTCATCGCTGCCTGGCCGGCGAGCCAGACGAGGCTCGTATAATCGTCGCGCTCGCCATACGGGCGCGCGCTGACGTCGGTGCCTGCGGGATAGGCGTCGTCGACGCGGCGCGCGATGTCATAGGCGACGGCAGTCTGGCCATCGTTCGCGGCGGCGCGTGCGTTGGTCAGCAGGACTTCGAACCATTGCTCGGCGCTGCCCGGGACGACCGCGAGTGGTGCGCGTTGCGCGAGCGTTCCGCGTGCGCTGTTGGAGGCGCCGTTGAGGCGATACCAGCTCGCGCGGTCGGCGAGCCAGCCCGGATCGGTCGCGCCCAGCGCCTGCGTCGTGGCGGCGCGGTCGGAGGTGTCGGGCGCATTGGTGCGGAACGCGAGCCGCGCCTCGAACAGCGGACGCCGCGCCGGACTGGTCAGCATGACCTGGCGCTGTGCGGCGAGCGTCGAGCCCTGCCACAGCAGCATGTCCATCCGCGCGTCCTGGTCCGCCTGGCTCAGCGCGCCGGGGTAGAACGCCTGGATCTTCGCCTCGTCGACCGGCGAGATCGTGCCCGATACCCAGGCGGCGCGCGCGGCGGCGTTGGCATCGGCGCGCGCGCCGGTCGCGGCGAGTGCCTCGGCGTAGCGGGTTCGACTGGTGCCGCTCAGCGGCGGGAAGCGCCGGAAATAGGAGACGGCGGTGGCGGGCGACCAGCCCGGCGTCTCGAGCGCGCGCTCGGCCGAGCGGCGGAGCGCCATCTCGTTCGGCCAGCCGGGATGCGCGATCAGGAATGCGGCATAGCGATCGAAGCCATAGCCGGTCGTCTGCAGCATCTTCCATTCGGAAATCGCCGAGGCAATGCCGACGTTCGCGGGATTGGCCCCGGTCAGGATCTGCGTCGCGCGGCCCCAGCCGAGCTGTTCCTGCACGGCATCCGCCGGCACCGCCAGACTGGAGACACCGGCCAGCAGGAAACCCGATTTGAACAGCGTTGCAATCATGTGGACAGACTATGCTTCCTGTCCGTATTTGTCCCGTCGAAAAACAGGAAATGCGACGGGCAGCCCGTTGCGCAGGAGCATAACAGCATGTTTTCGGGATCGATCCCGGCGCTCGTCACGCCGTTCGCCGCCGATGGCGCCTTCGACGAGCCGGCGTACCGCGATTTCGTCGAATGGCAGATCGCGGAAGGCTCCGCCGGGCTGGTGCCATGCGGGACGACCGGCGAGGCGGCGACGCTGACCGCGGACGAGCATTTCCACATCGTCGCAGTCTGCGTCGATCAGGCGCGCGGGCGGGTTCCGGTGTTGGCGGGAGCAGGGTCGAACGACACGCGGGTCGCGATCCATAACATCGCGGCGGCCAAGGCGGCGGGCGCGGATGCCGCGCTGATGGTCCCGCCCTATTACAACCGGCCCAACCAGGAGGGCATCTTCCGCCACTTCGAGGCAGTGGCGAACAGCTGCGATTTGCCGATCGTGCTATACAACGTCCCCGGGCGGACGGTGACCGACATTGCGGCCGAGACGGTGGGACGGATCGCGCAGGCGTTCCCGAGCGTGATCGGAATCAAGGATGCGACCGGCGTGATCCAGCGCGTCTCGGCACAGCGGGCGGTGTGTCCGGAGGGGTTCGTCCAATTGTCGGGGAATGACGACATGGCGCTCGCGTTCAACGCGACCGGGGGCGTCGGGTGTATCTCGGTGACGGCGAACGTCGCGCCCCGGTTGTGCGCGGAGTTTCAGGCGGCGTGCGCGGACGGAGATTATACGGCTGCACTGGCGCTGCACGATCGTCTGTTCGCGCTCCACGTGGCGTTGTTTACCGATGCATCGCCGGGGCCGGTGAAATATGCGGTCAACCGGGTGCGGCCGTCGTTCCCCACGGCGCTGCGCTTGCCGATGACGTGGCCGAGCGAGGCAAGCCAGCGCGCGGTGGATGCGGGGCTGGCGGGGGCAGGGCTGGTTTGAGGCTGCGCCTCAGACCGGCTAGCACCACCCCGGCGAAGGCCGGGGCCCAGTAGTGAGGTCCTGCGTCATGGAGCGCAGTGTCCGCAACCGACCATCCCGCGATTGGACCCCGGCCTCCGCCGGGGTGGTGCGGGGGAAAGCGGCGGCAAACTCAGTCTTTCGCGAAGAACCGGTCGATCACGCCCTGCGCCAGCCGCGCGGGCCGCTTCGTCTCGATATCGAGGCAGCACCAGCTCGACTTCACCTCGGCGAGAACCTCTTCGCCGCGCTTGATGACCGTCTCGTAGAAGGCGCGGGCGCCTTGTACCTTTTCGAGCAAAACCGTCGCAATGACTTCGTCGTCGAGGAAGGTCGGCTTGCGATAAGTGATCTCGTGCTTGAGCGCGACCCACGCGTGCGTCGCCAGCGCATCGGCGGGGGCAAAGCGTTGCCAGTGGCTGATGACCGCTGCCTGTACCCACTTCAGATAGGACGCGTTGTTGACGTGCCCCATGAAGTCGATGTCGGCCGCGTCGATGTCGATCGGGAAGTTGTGCGTCGCGAACTGGGCCATGGCGTATCCTATCCGAGATCGATCCCCGGCGCGATAGCGTAGGGGCACGGACCTTAACATTTATGTCAGTAACGATGGGTCCGCCGGTTCGATCCTTCGCAATCGAATCACGGCTCGACGCCACGGGGCTTTCGCATCCGCGCGGCACGTCCTACATCGCCCCTCCTATGGCGCGTCCCAAACCTGTAACGTTCGAAAAAACCAAGATCGTCGCCGAGAACCGGCGCGCGCGGTACGATTATTCCATCGAGTCGGTGTTCGAGGCGGGGATCGCCTTGACCGGGACCGAGGTCAAATCGCTCCGCACCGGGCAGGGGTCGATCGTCGAAAGCTACGCCGAGGCCAAGGATGGCGCGGTGTGGCTGGTCAATTCGAACATACCCGAATTCAGCCACGGCAACCGGTTCAACCATGAGCCGAAACGGCCGCGCAAGTTGCTGCTCCACGCGCGCGAGATCAACAAGATGCACGGGGCGGTCAACCGCGACGGGATGACGCTGATCCCGTTGATGATTTATTTCAACTCGACCGGGCGCGCCAAGATCGAGCTCGCGCTCGCCAAGGGCAAGAAGGCGCATGACAAACGCGATTCGATCAAGGAGCGCGACTGGAAGCGTGAACAGGGTCGGTTGATGCGCGACCGTGGCTGACGCCGCCGCCTCGAAGACTTTCGTGGCGCGCGCCTGGGGCTTTGCGCTGAGCCATATCCCGACTCGCGAGGGGATCGAGCGCAACCGTTTCCTGCGACCGGTCGCGCATCGCATCCTGCACCCCGTACTGTGGCGCTTCACGCGGCGTTCGGTCCCGCGCGGGGTCGCGCTGGGGGTGGTGAGCGGGATCCTGTTTCCGTTCGTCCATGCGCCGGTGGCGGCGCTTTCGGCGCTGCCGGTGCGCGCCAACGTGCCGGTCGCGGTGGCGACGACCCTGTTACACAACCCGCTGACCAGCGTGCCGCTCTATTTCAGCGCCTATCGCATCGGATGCTGGATCCTGCACTGGGACCGGACGATCCCGGGCCGTCCGATCGCCAGCAACGTCGCCGCGCATGCAAGCTGGTTCCACACGCTGGTCGCGCAGGTCGGCCCGGCGACGATCGTCGGGCTGGTCGTGATGTCCGCCGTGCTCGCGGCGATCGGCTATGTCGCGGCAGGGCTGGTATGGCGAATCCGGATCGGGCGGAAATGGCGGCAGCGAACGCTGCGCAGGAATTTTGTTAACCCATTTGACTAGGCGTATCGGTTGGATACAACACGCAGGCTTCGTCGCGATTTTTGAAGGGCCTGTCATGCGTAGTTCGTATCTCGTCGTATCTTTGCTTGCCTCCGTATCGATCGCCGGGGCGACTTACGCGCAGACCGCCGCGAGCAGGGCCAAGCCGGTTCCCACCGCCGCCGTCGCCGGCAAGCCGACCTACGGCGACTTCGGCCTCGATACCGCGGGCATGGACAAGTCCATCAAGCCGGGCGACAATTTCGCCGAATATGCAGGGGGCAACTGGGCGAAGACCACGCCGATCCCCGAGGATCGCGCGTCGTTCGGCATGTTCAACGTGCTGCAGGACCTTTCGACCGAGCGGACCCGCGGGATCCTCGAGACCGCGATGAAGACGCCCGGCAACAAGAGCGGCGACATGTACGCCAGCTACATGGACGAAGCCGCGATCGAGGCGAAGGGCGCCAAGCCGATCCAGCCATGGATCGCGGAGATCAAGGCGGCGAAGGACAAGACCGCGCTCGCGGTCGAGATGGCGAAGCTCCAGCGCATTGGCGTCGGCGGGATGTTCGGGGTCGGCGTGAGCCTCGATGCCAAGGCACCGACCAACTATATCGTCAGCACCGGCCAGTCGGGCCTCGGCCTGCCCGACCGCGATTATTATCTCAAGACCGACCCCAAGCTGGTCGAGACCAAGGCCGCCTATCAGGCCTATCTCGCCAAGATGCTCGGGATGATCGGCGAGCCCAACGCCGAGACGCGCGCCGCAGCGATCGTCGCCTTCGAGACGCAGATCGCGACCGGCCACTGGACCCGGATCATGTCGCGCGACGCGGACAAGCGCTATAACAAGTGGACCGCTGCTGACTTCGCGGCAAAGGCGCCGGGCTTCCCCTGGAGCGAATATCAGACTGCGCTCGGCGTCGCGCAGCAGCCCGCCTATATCGTCGGCCAGCCGAGCGCGGTCGCAGCCGAAGCACAGTTGTTCCAGGCGACTCCGCTGCCGGTGCTCAAGGACTATCTCACACTAAAGCTGCTGCGCAGCTTTGCCCCGTTCCTCTCAAAGCAGTTCGACCAGGCGAATTTCGCCTTCTACGGCACCGTCCTGTCGGGCGCGCCGCAGCAGCAGCCGCGCTGGAAGCGGGGCGTCGCGGTCGTCGGCGGGGCGCTCGGCGAGGATGTCGGCCAGCAATATGTCGCGCAATATTTCCCGCCCGAATCGAAGAACGCGGCGGACCAGCTGGTCAAGAACATCATCGCGGCGATGGGCCAGCGGCTCGACAAGCTCGAGTGGATGGCCCCCGAAACCAAGGTGAAGGCGCATCAGAAGCTCGCGTCGTTCACGCCGAAGATCGGTTATCCGTCGAAGTGGCGCGACTACAGCGCACTCAAGGTGAACCGCGATGACCTCGTCACCAATGTCGCGGCTTCGTATGCGTTCGAATATCAGCGCGATCTCAACAAGCTCGGCGGGCCGATCGATCGCACCGAATGGGGCATGACCCCGATGACGATCAACGCCTATGCCAATCCGACGATGAACGAGATCGTCTTCCCGGCGGCGATCCTGCAGCCGCCGTTCTTCGACGCCAAGGCGGACCCGGCGGTCAATTACGGCGGGATCGGCGTCGTGATCGGGCATGAGCTGAGTCACCATTTCGACGACCAGGGGCGCAAGTTCGATTCGACCGGCAAGCTGACCGAATGGTGGACGCCCGAGGACGTCAAGCGCTTCACCGCGCTGACCGACAAGCTCGTCAAGCAATATGACGCGTACGAGCCGATCCCCGGCCAGCATATCCAGGGTGGCCTGACGCTCGGCGAGAACATGGCCGATCTCGCGGGCCTCGCGGTCGCGTATGACGCCTATCACCGCTCGCTGAACGGCAAGCCCGCGCCGGTGATCGGCGGGATGACCGGCGACCAGCGTTTCTACCTGGGGTACGCGCAGGTGTGGCGGATCAAGTTCCGCGAGCCCGCGCTGCGCTCGCAATTGCTGAGCGACCCGCATTCGCCGGGTCCGTTCCGCACCGCCGAGGTGCGCAACGTCGACAACTGGTATAAGGCGTTCGGCGCAAAGCCCGGCGACACGATGTACCTCGCGCCGGCTGACCGCGTTCGCGTCTGGTAAGCCAAGCATCCTGATTTCGGAGACGACGATGAAACGGATTTATGGTCTCGCCCTGGCTTCGGCCGGGGCGTTGGCGGTCGCGGTCGCGGCCGGCGGCGTCGCGCAGACGGCCCCCGCCGAGGCACCTGCCGCCGCGAAGGGAAAGCCGCAGTTCGGCAGCTTCGGGTTCGACGAGGCGGGCATGGACCGCTCGGTCGCGCCGGGGGACAATTTCTACACCTTCGCCAACGGCACCTGGGCGCGCATGACGCAGATCCCGGCGGACAAGTCGAACTACGGGTCGTTCAACCTGCTCGCCGACCTGTCAGAAGCGCGGACGCGGACGATCCTCGATGGCGTGGCGCGCGATCCGGGGTCGAAGATCGGCAGGGCCTATGCGACCTTCCTCGATCGTCCCGCAATCGACGCAAAGGGGCTTGCGCCGATCCAGCCGTGGCTCGGCAAGATCAAGGCGCTCAAAGCGCGCGCAGCGTATCCCGCGCTGCTCGCCGAGGCGACGCGCGCGGGCGTGGGTGGCCCGTTCGGTGCCTATGTCGGGCAGGACGACAAGCAGCCCGAAATCTATGCGCTGTCGGTCGGGCAGGCGGGGCTCGGCATGCCCGACCGCGACTATTATCTCGAAGCGAGCTTCGCGCCCAAGAAGAGGGCGTATCAGGCACATATCGCCAAGATGCTGACGCTTGCGGGCGAGCCGAACGCCGCCGCGCGCGCCGCCGCGCTGGTCGCGTTCGAGACCGAGATCGCCAAGGTCAGCTGGACCCGCATCGACAGCCGCGATGCGACCAAGACCTACAACAAGATGTCGGTCGCAGATCTCGCCAAGTCGGCACCGGGCTTTGCGTTCGCGACCTATTTCGACGGCATCGGCGCAAAGGTCTCGACCGTCATCGTCTCGCAGCCGACCGCGATTGCCGGGATCACCAGGCTCGTTTCGGCCGCGCCGCTCGGCGTGTTGCAGGACCAGCTGATCCTGCGCTCGCTCGATAGCTATGCCGACGTGCTCCCCAAGGCGCTCGACGACGAGCAGTTCGCCTTCTTCGGCAGGCAATTGTCGGGCACGCCCGAACAGGAAGCCCGCTGGAAGCGTGCGGTCCAGTTCACCACCGGCGCGCTCGATGACGATGTCAGCAAGCTGTACGTCGCCAAATATTTCCCGCCCGAGACCAAGGCGGCGGCCGACAAGCTCGTCAAGAACGTGATCGCGGCGATGGACCGGCGGATCGACAAGCTCGACTGGATGGCGCCCGAGACCAAGATCAAGGCGCACGCCAAGCTCGCCGCCTTCACCCCCAAGATCGGCTATCCCTCGCAATGGAAGGATTACGCCGGGCTCAAGATCGTCGCGGGCGACGCGTACGGAAACACCTGGCGTGCGAACCATTGGCAGCAGGCGTATAACGTCTCGCACCTCGGCAAGCCGCTCCAGCGCTGGGAATGGGGCATGACCCCGATGGAAGTGAACGCCTATGCCAATTTCGGCATGGTCGAGATCGTCTTCCCCGCCGCGATCCTGCAACCGCCGTTCTTTGATCCGAACGCCGACGATGCGGTCAATTACGGCGGGATCGGCGCGGTCATCGGGCACGAACTGAGCCATCATTTCGACGATCAGGGCGCGAAGTATAACGCCAAGGGCGAACTGACCGACTGGTGGACGCCCGCCGATGTCGCGGCGTTCAAGGGGCGGACCGATGCGCTGGTCAAGGAATATGACGCGTACGAACCGCTCCCCGGCATCCATGTGAAGGGGGCGCTGACGTTAAGCGAGAATGTCGCGGATCTGGCCGGCCTGACGGTCGCATACGACGCGTATCACCACGCGCTCGGCGATCGTCCCGCGCCGACGCTCGGCGGTTTCACCGCGGACCAGCGCTTCTATCTCGGCTGGGCGCAGGTGTGGCGGCGCAACTACCGCGAGGCCAACCTCCGGCAGCGGCTCGTCATCGACGCGCACAGCCCGTCCGAACAGCGCGCCTGGGTCGTGCGCAATCTCGATCCGTGGTACGCAGCGTATCAGGCCAAGCCTGGGCAGAAACTGTTCCTGACCCCGCAGCAGCGGGTTCGCATCTGGTAAGCCCTGTCGCGGTCGGACATGGAGCAAGACGCTCGAACCGCGTCACCCCGGGAGAAGCCCGGGGTGACGGGGCCGGTCGAAGCGGTCTAGAGGGGGTTCCTGTCTTCGGGGCGATCCTCTGACCCAAGGCGGCGGTTGCGGCGAAACATCGGACGGGCGGGTCCGCAACACCCTTGACGCTTCATCGCGAGGCTTCGACACGAGGTCCTATGGCAAGCGTCCCGATTTCGAGTTCTGACACTCCCGCCCGCTCGGCGCTGCTGATCGCGGTCGGATCGGGGATTTTGGCGTCGCTCATCATCCTCGGCGCGCTTGGCAGCGTGCCGATCGCGGCGGCGTTCCTTGCGTCCGCGATCGTGCTTGGCGGCGGGTTGCTGGTTTTCCGCCGGCTGTTTCCGATCGCTGCCGATACCGCGAGCGAACCCGACTGGAGCGTCGCGCGCGCGCTGGCCGAGAGCAGCGCGGACGCGATCGCGGTCACGGACCGCGCAGGGCGGCTCGTCTGCGCGAACGATCGCTACGAAGCGGTGTTCTCGGGCTTCCCCACGCCCCCGGGCCTGCCGTTCGACGCGAGCGGGGTCGAGCGGCTGAGTGCCGCCGGGCGTGCCGCGTGGCGCGACGGCGCGGCGACCGCGGGGCGGCTGATCGCGCAGGGCACGTCGCTCACTGCCGACGTCGCGCGCGCGGGCGAGGACGGCAACTTGCTGGTATGGCGGTTCCGCGGGAGCGAGGGGCTCGATCTCGCGCGGACGATGGAGACGCTGATCTCGGGCCCGACCGGCGACCGGCTCGGCAGTGCCGGGATCATGACCGCGCTGATCAATCCCGACGGGCGGATCCGCGCCGCCAACCGCGTCCTGCGCGCGCGCGCGATGGGCGAGGGCGACAGCCCGATCCTCGGGCGTGACTTCGCGCGGTTCCTGATCACCGACGCGTACGGCATGGCCCGCTTCGAACGCGAGGGGATGACCCGCAACCCGCTGCGCGTGCTCCAGATCCCGTTCCTCGACGGCGAGGACGCGCCGATGCTCGTCGCGCTGATCGACGAGGAGGACGGCGCTCACCCCGCGATCGGCGAGAGCGCGAGCGCGCACATCAAGAGCCTCGTCGCGCTGATGCCGTTCGGCGTCGCGCTGATCGGCGCGGATGGGCGCTTCCTCCAGATGAACGACGCGTTCGCCCGCGCCGCCGCGGTCGATCCGAACAGCCCGCCGCTCTATCCCGGCGATTTGCTGGTGCGCGAGGACAAGGGCGTCGTTGCGGACGCGATCCGACGGTTCGCAGGTGGCGCGACGCATTCGACCGATCTCGCGGTGCGGCTGCGCGACCATCCCGACGAGCCGGTCGCGCTGTCGATCGCGGGGGCGCGTGGGCTCGGCGAGGCGGCGGTGCTGCTCAGCCTCAAGGACAATAGCGAGGAAACCCGCCTCAAACGCGAGGTCGCGCAGGCGACCAAGATGCAGGCAGTGGGGCAGCTCGCGGGTGGCGTCGCGCACGATTTCAACAACATCCTGACCGCGATCATCGGGCATTGCGACCTGATGCTGATGCGCCATTCGCCCGGCGACAGCGATTATGACGATATCCAGCAGATCCGCGCCAATTCGAACCGCGCGGCCAGCCTGACGCGCCAGCTGCTCGCCTTTTCGCGCCAGCAGACGCTCCGCCCGCAGGTGCTCCAGCTGCCCGACGTCATCTCCGAAGTCTCCAACCTGCTCAAGCGCCTGCTCGGCGAGACGGTGACGCTGACGGTCAAGCACGGGCGCAATCTCAGCCCGGTCCGCGCGGACCCGGGGCAGCTCGAACAGGTCGTCGTCAACCTCGCGGTCAACGCGCGCGACGCGATGATCACGCACGACCCGCGTGGCGCGGGCACGCTGTCGATCCAGACCTATGCGGTGACCGCCGCCGACGTGCGCAAGCTCGCGTCCGACATCCTGCCGCCGGCGGATTATTCGGTGCTCGAGATCGCGGACACCGGCGGCGGGATCCCGGTCGAGATCCTCCCGAAGATCTTCGAGCCGTTCTTCACCACCAAGGAAGTCGGCAAGGGCACCGGGCTAGGCCTCTCGACGGTCTACGGCATCGTCAAACAGTCGGGCGGCTACATCTTCGCGGACAATCGCAAGGACGGCGGTGCGGACGGTGGCCCGCGCGGCGCGCAGGGGGCGGTGTTCACCATGTACCTGCCGGTCTATACCGAAGGCGCGCTCAGCGAGCCGGTGACACAACGTGCCTTGCCACGCGAAAAACCGGTCGACCTGTGGGGGACGGGCACGATCCTGCTGGTCGAGGATGAGGACATGGTCCGCGCGGTCGCCGAACGGGCGCTGAGCCGGCAGGGCTATACCGTGCTCACCGCCGAGAACGGCGAGGCGGCGCTCGAACTGCTCGCGGTCAATCCGCGACCCGACCTGCTGATCTCGGACGTGATGATGCCGCTGATGGATGGCCCGACGATGGTCCGGCACGCCCGCGCGCGCTATCCCGATCTGCCGATCCTGTTCATGTCGGGCTATGCCGAGGAGACGCTGCGCAAGTCGATCAATCTCGACAATGTCGCCTTCCTCGCAAAACCCTTTTCCGTCCAACAGCTTGCCGAAGCGACGCGCGAAGTGTTAGGAACAAAATGAGATAGCGCGACACGGCGTGGTACGATAAAGGCGGCGGGATGAGCGCACCACAGTCCATTCTCGTCGTCGAGGACGAGCCCCTGATCGCGATGATGATCGAGGATTTCCTCGACGTCCTCGGCAAGTCGCTCGCTGGGAGTGCCGATACCGTCGGCACCGCTTTGGCGCTGGTCGACGCGGGCGGCATCGACGCCGCGATCCTCGATGTCAACCTGCGCGGCGGTGAGAAGAGTTTCCCGATCGCCGAAGCGCTTGCGGCGCGCAACATCCCGTTCGTGTTCGCAACCGGCGGGTCGCACGACAGTGTCGGGGATGCCTGGTCGGACCGGCCGACACTGCCCAAGCCGTTCACGATGGACGGCGTTTCGAAGGCGCTCGACGCGCTTCGGTGATCGGCTTCTGTCGCGTTACCTGATATAGATTACTGTAACAAAGCGGCGCACTGGCTGAACCGCTTTCGGGGCCGCGAGTTTCCCCAGCACACGACATGCTGGACGGAGACGAACGATGGCCAATCAGGAAGACGGAATTTCACGCCGCGCGATGGTAAGTGGTGCAGCGGTCGGTCTCGCCGCCGCCGCAGCGGCGGGCCCGGCGCTCGCCAAGCCACAAGCTCCCGCACAGGGCACGCCAACAGCCGGACTGAAGGATCCGCGGAGCGCCGGCCCCAAGCCGCCGTTCCAGCGTCAGAGCCAGCCGTGGCCCGGTCTCGCCGGCAAAATGAACCCACGCCCCGATCATGGTGAGACCAGCTATCGCGGTTCGGGCCGTCTGGCCGGGCGCAAGGCGCTGATCACGGGCGGCGACTCCGGCATGGGCCGCGCCGCGGCGATCGCCTATGCGCGCGAAGGCGCCGATGTCGCGATCAACTACCTCCCCGATGAGGAAGCCGACGCGCGCGAAGTGATCGAGCTGATCCGTGCGGCAGGCCGCAAGGGAATCGCGATCCCGGGCGACCTGCGCAGCGAGGCGTTTTGCAAGAAGCTCGTCGACAGCGCGGTCAAGCAACTGGGCGGGCTGGATATCGTCGTCAGCAACGCGGGCCGGCAGCAGGCGCACGCGTCGATCCTGGATATTTCGACCGAGCAGTTCGACTGGACGATGAAGACCAACATCTACGCGCCATTCTGGATCATCAAGGCGGCGTTGCCATATCTCCAGCCGGGTTCGGCGATCATCGGCACCACCTCCGAGCAGGCGACCGATCCGTCCAAGGACCTGTACGATTATGCGATGACCAAGGCGGCAACGACCAACTACGTCCGCAGCCTGGCGAAGCAGCTCGCGCCGAAGGGGATCCGCGTCAACGGTGTGGCACCGGGGCCAGTGTGGACTCCGCTCCAGGTGTCGGGCGGCGCGACGATGGAAAAGCTCGAGAATTTCGGTGGGGATGCGCCCGCCGGGCGGCCGGGCCAGCCGGGCGAGCTTGCCGGGATCTACGTCATCCTCGCGGAGAATGGCTCGAGCTTCACGACCGGGCATGTCTATGGCGCGGCGGGCGGAAACGGCCTTCCGTAATTCGATCTCGTCACCCCGGCCGTCGTCGGGGTGACGGTTCGATCCCGCGAAGCTGTCGAAAGTTATCGTTCCCTACTTGTTCTAATCGAACAAACGCAGTACATAGCCACCATGCATTGAACGCGCTGGGCGTTCGGTCTAGCGGGAGGCTCCAATGGCGGTTTCGTTGAAAGTGATCGACAGCAAAATGGCGGCATCCACGGATAAATCCACCGAGAAGGCGAGCGCAGAGCGCGCAAAGGCGCTCGAAGCCGCGCTCGCGCAGATCGATCGGGCATTCGGCAAGGGCTCGGCGATGAAGCTGGGCTCGAAGCAGACGATGCAGGTCGAGGTAATCTCGACCGGCTCGCTCGGGCTCGATATTGCGCTGGGCGTCGGCGGCTTGCCGCGCGGGCGCGTGATCGAGATTTACGGGCCGGAAAGCTCGGGCAAGACGACGCTTGCGCTGCACGTCATCGCCGAAGCACAGAAGGGCGGCGGCACCGCGGCGTTCGTCGACGCCGAGCATGCGCTCGACCCGGTCTATGCCAAGAAGCTCGGCGTCAACATCGACGAGCTGATCGTCTCGCAGCCCGACACCGGCGAGCAGGCGCTCGAGATCGTCGACACGCTGGTCCGCTCGAATGCGATCGACGTGCTGGTGGTCGATTCGGTTGCGGCACTCGTGCCGCGCGCCGAAATCGAGGGCGAGATGGGCGACAGCCATGTCGGTCTCCAGGCGCGTTTGATGTCCCAGTCGTTGCGCAAGCTGACGGGGTCGATCAGCCGGTCGCGCTGCATGGTGATCTTCATCAACCAGCTGCGCATGAAGATCGGTGTGATGTACGGCAACCCCGAGACGACGACCGGCGGCAACGCGCTCAAGTTCTACGCCTCGGTCCGCCTCGACATTCGGCGTACCGGGCAGATCAAGGACCGCGAGGAGATCATCGGCAACACGACTCGCGTCAAGGTCGTCAAGAACAAGGTCGCGCCGCCGTTCAAGCAGGTCGAGTTCGACATCATGTACGGGCAGGGCGTGTCCAAGATCGGCGAGATTCTCGATCTCGGCGTCAAGGCCGGGTTGGTCGAGAAGTCGGGCGCGTGGTTCTCCTACGACAGCGTCCGCATCGGCCAGGGTCGCGAGAACGCCAAGACCTTCCTCAAGAACAATGTCGAGATGAGCGACCGCCTCGAAAAGGCGATTCGCACGCGGACCGACAAGGTTGCCGAGGAGATGATGGCGGGCCCCGAGCCCGACGATGTCGACGGCGACGACGAGATGTGAGGTTCGCTCCGGCCGCGCGGTGGCAGGCGGAGTGGAAAGCGCGGCGTGCACACCGCGGTTTCGTAGTACGGGACGGCTGGTTTTGCCGTCGAACACCTGGGAGGGCCCGCCTGCAATGGCGGGCCCTTCATGGTTTGGGATGGTAGCGATCGGCGAAGCTGGGTAGGTTGACGCGACGTTTCGTATCGGCGGATCAACCCCCGTCACCCGTTCCGGAGAAGCCCATGACGCTGATCGTCCATCATCTCGAAAATTCGCGTTCGCAGCGAATCCTGTGGCTGCTGGAGGAACTCGCGCTTCCGTATGAGATCGTGCGGTACGAGCGCGACAAGGTGACGATGCTCGCACCGCCCGAGCTCAAGCAGATCCACCCGCTCGGAAAGTCGCCGGTGCTGCAGGATACCGACGCAGGGCGTGTGATCATCGAGACGGGTGCGATCGTCGACTATATCGTCGAGCTTGCCGATGGCCGGATGGGCCCGCCCGCGCACCGCGACGACACGCTGCGCTACCGCCAGTATCTCCATTATGCCGAGGGATCGATGATGCCGCCGCTGTTGCTGTTGCTGGTGCTCAACCGCATTCCGGTGATCGGCAAGACCGCGGCAAAGCGGATCCAGCCGATGATCGACGTCCATCTCGACTATGTCGAAAGCGAACTCGCCAGCCGCCCGTGGTTCGCGGGCGATCAGATCAGTGGCGCCGACATCATGATGAGCTTCCCGCTCGAGGCCGCGCGCAGCCGCGCCGGGCTCGACGAAACGCGTCCGGCGACGATCGCGTGGCTCGACAAGATCCATGCGCGCCCGGCGTATCAGGCGGCGCTCGAAAAGGGCGGGGCGTACGCCTACGCATGATGGTGTGAGCAACGATTGACCACGCCGCCATCCCGGGTTCGTCCAATGACGGGTCCGGAGTGACGGGTTCAAAGGGGGCGCGGATACCCCCAACCGACCCCCCCCCGGCGCAGGCCGGGGCCCAATCGCGAGGGCCGGGGTAACGAAGCGTCGACGCACCCTTGCATTGGAACCGCTCTTGGGCCCCGGCCTGCGCCGGGGGGGGGGGTACAGTGCGTAATACCCCCGCACTTATCACGAACCTGCTCCGGCCCGGCTCGATCAGCGGATCGGCGAGTTCGGATCCAGCCGCATGTCGAGGTACTTGTCCACCGACCCCATCAGCTGCGGCATTTCATGCTCGAAGAAATGGTTCGCCTTGGGGATCGTGTCGTGATTGATCGTGATGTGCTTCTGCGTCCGCAGCTTGTCGACCAGCTTCTGCGTGGCGGCCGGGGTGGCGACCTCGTCGGCCTCGCCCTGAATGATGATCCCGCTCGCCGGGCACGGCGCCAGGAACGTGAAGTCGTACATGTTCGCAGGCGGCGCGACCGAGATGAAGCCGCGGATCTCGGGGCGGCGCATCAGCAGCTGCATCCCGATCCACGCGCCGAAGCTGACGCCCGCGATCCAGGTGGTCTGCGCCTCGGGGTGGAAGCTCTGGACCCAGTCGAGCGCGCTCGCCGCGTCGGAAAGTTCGCCGACGCCGTTGTCGAACGTCCCCTGGCTCTTGCCGACGCCGCGGAAGTTGAAGCGCAGCGTCGCGAACCCGCGGCGCTGGAAGGTCTTGTAGAGCTCCATCACGATATGGTTGTTCATCGTGCCCCCCGCCTGCGGATGCGGGTGGAGGATCATCGCGACGGGCGCGCGCGGACGCGATGCGGGAGCGAAACGGCCTTCGAGACGACCGTCTGGGCCGGGGAAAATGACTTCTGGCATCGGACCTGCTGACAAGGAAATTCGGGGGAACACGCCCGGAGGGGGCGCGCGAAGAGTTGTGCGCTATACAATGATGGCGCACGTCTGCGCAATGATTGCCGCGAGTCCCTCCCTTCGATGCCGATAATGCCGCCCCGCCTGTATCTCGACCATGCCGCGACGACGCCGATCCTGCCCGTCGCGGCGGAGGCCGTTGCGCGGGGGATGTCGGCATGGGCCAATCCGTCGTCGCCGCACAGCGAGGGGCGCGCGGCCCGCGCCGCGCTCGAGGAAGCGCGGCGGACAATCGGCAGTGCCTATGGCTGGCGCGGGGAAACGCTCCTCACCAGCGGGGCGAGCGAAGCGCTCGGGATCGCGCTGACACGCGCGACACCGCCTCGGCGGCTGATCTCCTCGGTGGAGCATGACGCGGTCATTCGCGCCGCGCCCGCCGCCGCCGTGGTGCCGGTCGACTCGATCGGCGTGCTCGATCTGAACGCGCTCGAAACGCTGCTGGCGGGCGATCCCGCGCTGGTCGCGGTGCAATGGGCGAACAGCGAGACCGGGGTGCGCCAGCCGATCGCCGCGATCGCCGACATCGTCCACGCGGCAGGCGGGCTGCTGCTGGTCGACGCCGCACAAATGCCCCCGGGGATCGATAGCACGGTCGCGGAGCAGGCCGATTTCGTCACGCTGTCCGCGCACAAGCGGGGCGGGCCGCCGGGGATCGGCGCGCTGCTCGTGCGGGATCTGGCGACGCTCACCCCGACCGGCGGGCAGGAACGCGGCTATCGCGGCGGGACCGAGAACCTGCCCGGCGCGCTCGGCTATGCCGCCGCGCTGCGCGAGCCCGAGGACGTCGCCGGGATGGCACTGCTGCGTGCCAGACTCGACGATGCGATCGTCCGGTCGGGGGGCATGGTGGTCGCGGCGCAGGCCGAGCGTCACCCCGCGATCGGATCGTATCGCCTGCCCGGGCTCGCCGCCGCGACGCAGTTGATCCGCTTCGACATGGCGGGGATCGCGGTCTCGGCGGGGAGCGCCTGTTCCTCGGGCAGCATGAAGCCGAGCCATGTCCTCGGCGCGATGGGCTGGGACGTCGCGGCGTCGCGCGAAGTGATCCGGGTGAGTTTCGGGCGTGGCACGTCGGCGGCGGATGTCGACCGGTTCGTGGCCGAGTGGCGCAGCGTCGCCCGTTCCGCGCGCGGGCTCGACTTGCTGGGGGCGGCATGACGTACCTCGATTATCAGGCGACCACCCCGCTCGCACCGGAAGCGTTCGACGCGATGCTGCCGTGGCTGCGCGACCAGCATGCCAACCCGCATTCGCCGCATGCCGCGGGGCGCAAGGCCAAGGCGGTGGTCGAGCATGCCCGGGCACAGGTCGCGACGCTGCTGCCACCGCACGGGCGTGTTGCGTTCACCAGCGGCGCGACCGAAGCGCTCAACTGGGCGATCAAGGGGACGACCGGGCCGATCGTCACGATTGCGACCGAACATGCCGCGGTGCTCGACACCGCGCGCGCGAGCGGACGACCGGTGACGATCCTGCCCGTCGGGGCGGACGGATTGGTCGACCGCGATGTCGCCGAGGCGGCGATCGTCCCCGGAGTCGGGCTTGTCGCGGCGATGCTGGTAAATAACGAGATCGGCGTGGTCCAGCCGACGTTGGCATTGGGTAACATGGCGCAATCCGCCGGGGCGCGGTTCCTGTGCGACGCGGTACAGGGCGTCGGGCGGATCGATCTGCCAGCGGGGGCCGATTTCGTGGCGATCTCGGCGCACAAGATCCACGGGCCGAAAGGGATCGGCGCGCTCTATGTCCGCGACGGGGTCGCGCTCGACCCGTTCATGCATGGCGGGGGGCAGGAGGCGCTCGGTCGTTCGGGAACGCTGTCGCCGGCGCTTTGTGCCGGGTTCGGTGTTGCGGCAGATCTGATGGCGCGCGAATATGCCGCCGCCTCCGCGCATATCGCAGGGCTGTGGCGGCTAGCGGTCGAGCGTCTCGGTGACGGCTGGCAGATCAACGGATCGGTCGAACACCGCTATCTCGGCAACCTCAACATCCGCCGCGATGGCCTCGATGTCGCGCGGCTCATGTCCGACCTGCGCGACATCGCCTTTTCGGCGGGCTCGGCGTGCGCGAGCGGATCGGGGCGGTCGAGCCATGTGCTCCGCGGGATCGGACTCAGCGAGGCACAGGCCCGCTCGAGCATCCGGCTCGGGTTCGGGCGCTATACCGATCCGACCGCGCTGACCGAGGCGATCGACCGGATCGTCGTTGCCGCAGATTTACAAAGGATGGCAGCATGATTCGTGTCCGGTTCGTCGAGCGCGATGGCGGCGTGCGCGAGGTCATGGCGGAAGCGGGTGACAGCCTGCTGCGAGTCGCGCAGCTTGCGGACCAGCCGCTCGAGGGAACGTGCGAGGGGCAGATGGCGTGCTCGACCTGCCATGTGATCCTCGCTTCGGCCGATTTCGATGCGGTGCCGCCCGCAAGTGCGGTGGAAGAGGATATGCTCGATCTCGCATCGGGGGCGACGCGGACCAGCCGACTTGCCTGCCAGATCGTCCTGACGGCGGCGATGGATCGGATAACGGTCGCGATTCCGCCGGAATCTCGGAACATGCAGCGCGGCTGATCATTACGCTTGCGTGCCATCCGGGTACCTACGGAGACTTGCCATGAAATTGTTCGCCCTCCTGTCCGCCGGCCTGATCGCCGCCAGTGCACTCGCCCCGGCCGCCGCCAGCGCGCAGGATCGCCACGATCGCCGTGACCGCGTCGTGACGCGCACCGTCCATGTCGATCGCCATCGCCCGAACTATCGGTCGCGCAAGGTGTGCCGGATGGAACGTCGAGGTCACCGCCAGGTCCGTATCTGCCGGACGGTCCGCCGCTAAGCCCTCTTGATCCTTCCGCCCGACCCCGCCATAGGCAGCGCGGGAGTCGGGCGGACGTGGTCGTCGCCAACTTGGTCAGGGCCGGAAGGCAGCAGCCACAACGATTTCGCCGCGGGTCGTTCCGGCTCCCACCGCTGCCTGGGCGTAGAGTGCTAGCTTCGCCAAAGCTTTCCCTTACATCGCGCGCGCTGCCGCTCTAGATAGACGGCAATGTCCGACTCCATCGATCCTCCCGGCTTCGACCTGGGCGCACCGCCGCAGCCCGTTTCCAAGGACGCGTATCGCGTCCTCGCGCGCAAATATCGCCCGCAGACCTTCGCCGAGCTGATCGGGCAGGATGCGATGGTGACGACGCTGGGCAATGCGATCCGCCGCCAGCGGCTTGCGCATGCGTTCCTGCTGACGGGCGTCCGCGGGGTCGGCAAGACGTCGACCGCACGGTTGCTGGCGAAGGCGCTCAACTGCATCGGTCCGGACGGCAACGGCGGCCCGACGATCGATCCGTGCGGCGTGTGCGAGCCGTGCGTCGGGATCGCCGAGGGGCGGCACATCGACGTGATCGAGATGGACGCCGCGAGCCATACTGGCGTCGACGACATGCGCGCGGTGATCGACGCGTCGCGGATGACTGCGTTTGTCGCGCGCTACAAGATCTACATCATCGACGAAGTTCACATGCTGTCGAAGAACGCGTTCAACGCGCTGCTGAAGACGCTGGAGGAGCCGGCCGAGGGCGTGAAGTTCGTGCTTGCGACGACCGAGGTCAACAAGGTGCCGGTGACGGTGCTGTCCCGCTGCCAGCGGTTCGACCTGCGCCGCATCCCGGCGGAGAAGCTCGCGGACCATTTCGCGCGGGTGGTCGAGGCGGAGGGCGTTTCGGCGGAACCCGAGGCGCTCGGACTGATCGCGCGCGCGGCCGAAGGCTCGGCGCGCGACGGGTTGTCGATCCTCGACCAGGCGATCGCGCATGCCGACATGGAGGGCGGCCAGGTCAACGCCGCCGCGGTGCGCGACATGCTCGGCCTGTCCGATCGCGGCGCGATCCGCGACATGATGGCGCTGCTGCTCGCAGGCGATGCGCTCGGCGCGCTGGCGGCGTTGCGGCGGCAATATGACCTTGGGGTCGATCCACTCGGCGTGCTGCGCGGGTTGCTCGAGACGGTCCACGCGACGACGTTGGTCAAGCTGGGGGCCGCCGCCGAGGCGGGGCAGGCGACCGAGGAGCGCGCCGCGCTCGAGGCGTGGAGCGGGACCCTGTCGTTCGCGGCGCTGCACCGTTTGTGGCAGTTGCTGCTCAAGGGGCATGAGGAAGTTGGCCGTGCCGCGCTGCCGATCGAGGCGTGCGAAATGGCGTTGCTGCGGCTGGTCCATGCGTCGACGCTGCCCGATCCCGGCGAACTTGCGCGGATGATCCAGAACGGCGCGCCGCCGGTCGTCGCCACGCCTGTCGCACCTGCGCCTGCGCCTGCGCTCACCGAACCCGCCGCCGCGGCGATGCCGCAGTCGATCGAGGCGATCGTCACGCTGCTCGAGTCGGTCGGCCAACTCGCGCTCGCGTCGCGGCTGGTGCACCATGCCAGCATGATCAGCATCGTCGACGTCGAGCTGGTGCTCAGCTCGTCGCGGCCCTTGCCGAGCGACCTGATCGGCGAGCTTGGCGCGTCGCTCAAGCAGATTACCGGGCGGATGTGGCGGATCACCACCGCGCCGACTGTCGGCGCGCCGACGATCCGCGAGGCGGAAGCCGCGCGGCGCGAGGCGTTCAAGGCGGAAATTCTCGCGACCCCGGTGATCGCCGCGGCGCTTGAAGCGTTCCCCGACGCGAGCTTACCCGAAACCGAAATCGACCGCCTGTTGGCGGCGCAACGGAGCATGAGTGCATGAACAGTATCGAAGACATCATGGCGATGGCGCAGAACGTCCAGAACGAGCTGGCGAAGGCGCAGGACGGGCTCGACAAGATCGAGGTCGAAGGCGCTGCCGGTGGCGGCCTGGTCAAGGTCCAGGCCTCGGCCAAGGGCCGGATCATCGGGATCACGATCGACGAATCGCTGCTCCAGCCGAGCGAGAAGCAGATGGTCGAGGACCTCGTCGTCGCGGCGTTCAACGACGCCAAGGCCAAGGCAGACGCTGCATCGGGTGCAGAAATGGCCAAAATGACGAGCGGCATCCCGCTGCCGCCGGGCTTCAAGCTGCCTTTCTGAAGTCGGTTCGCCTCCGGAACTATCTGACGTTGCTCGTGTTTCGTCCTCCAGGTTCATAACAGGAGGACAAGCATGAGCGACAAGATCACCGAGACGCCGCACACGACCGTCATCGAACGCCGCGGGAGCGGTGGTGGGATCCTGATCGGCATCGTGCTGCTGATCGCGGTCGTGGTCGGGGCGTTCTATCTGTTCAATCGCAGCCAGAACGACAACATCCGCACCGACGCGATTTCCGGCGCGGCGAAGGATGCCGGCGATAGTGCGAAGAAGATCGGCGACAGCGCCGAAAAGGCGACCGACGGGAAGTGATTGTATTGCCTTGGCGTAGGCCGGGGCCGGGGCCGGGTGGTTATCCCGGCGGTGCTACGGAGTGCCGTACTGCCGGTGCTGCCGCCCCGACGCGGTGACCTCGGCCGACGCTAGGCTAGCATCCGCCAGTCCCAATTCCCGTCATGCTGAACGTGTTTCAGCATCCACCGTGAAACCGGCACGGACCGGACTTGGGGCGCGGTGGACCCTGAAGCACGTTCAGGGTTACGGTAGAGGAGGGGGCTCGGTAGATGGCTTTACCCCCGCAAACACGAATCCAGCCCGTCGTTACGGACGACGCCGACCCGGCGGGTGATCGCGTTGCCGTGACGGCGGGTGAAACCGCTCGGCGCGATCGCCGCGCGTTTCTTGGGCTGCGGGAAGACCGCCGCCATCCGGCCCGCTTCGCTCGGCGTCATGTGCGCGGCATCGTGGCCGAAGTAGCGCTGGGCTCCAGCGTTGACGCCGTACGTGCCGATCCCCGTTTCCGCGACGTTGAGATAGACTTCCATAATTCGGCGCTTGCCCCAGATCGTCTCGATCAACAGCGTGAAATACGCTTCCAGCGCCTTGCGCGGATACCCACCGCCCTGGATCAGGAAGACGTTCTTGGCGGTCTGCTGGCTGATCGTCGAGCCGCCGCGGATCCGTCCGCCCCGCGCGTTGCGCGCAAACGCGGTCTCGATTGCGTGCACGTCGAAACCGTTATGTGTGCAGAACCGAGAATCCTCGCCCGCGATCGCGGCGCGCGCCATATTGGGGTCGATCCGTGAGAGCGGCATCCAGGACTTGTCGATACCGTGCCCGGCGACCGCGTCGCCAAGCATCGTCAGCGTGATCGGTGGTGGGACGAACCGGTAAATGCCGACCATGACGAGCGAAAGCACGACGAAGGCGAGCACGCCCTTGATGACCCAGCCGAACACGCGGCGCAAAGCTCCGCCACTCGAGCCGCGTGTGCGGCGCGCTGGGGCGCGGCGATTGCTGCCCCGCGCGTTGGAAGGTGAAGCGGTCTTTCGGCGTGCCATCCCGCCGCTGTACGGGGATCGGATCGGCGCTGTCCAGCGCGCCGATCCCTCCGCACGATTACGCTGCGACGAGCATCCGCTTGTCGCCCGCGATCCGCATCATCGCCTTCTGCAGCTTTTCGAACGCGCGTACCTCGATCTGGCGAACCCGCTCACGCGACACGCCATAGACTTGGCTCAGTTCCTCGAGCGTCTTGGGCTCGTCGGTCAGGCGACGCTCGGTGAGGATGAACTTCTCGCGCTCGTTCAAATCGTCCATCGCGGCGGTCAGCATGTCGTGGCGGACATCGGCTTCCTGCGCCTCGGCAACGACGGTATCCTGCAGCGGGGCGTCATCCTGCAACCAGTCCTGCCACTGGCCGTCGCCATCCTCGCGCATCGGCACGTTGAGCGAGGTATCCCCGCCCATCGCCATGCGGCGGTTCATGCTGGTCACCTCGGCCTCGGTCACGCCGAGATCCTTGGCGATCTTGGCGAGATGCTCGGGGCTGAGATCACCGTCCTCGAACGCATCGAGCTTGGACTTCATCCGGCGCAGGTTGAAGAACAGCTTCTTCTGCGCGGCGGTGGTGCCCATTTTCACGAGGCTCCACGACCGCAGGATGAATTCCTGGATCGAGGCGCGGATCCACCACATCGCATAGGTCGCGAGCCGGAAGCCGCGATCGGCCTCGAACTTCTTCACGCCCTGCATCAGGCCGATGTTGCCTTCGGAAATCAGCTCGCTGACCGGCAGGCCGTAGCCACGATAGCCCATCGCGATCTTCGCCACGAGGCGAAGGTGCGACGTCACCAGCTGCGCGGCGGCATCGGTGTCGCCATGTTCCTCGAACCGTTTGGCGAGCATATATTCCTGCTCGGGCGCGAGGATCGGGAATTTCTTGATCTCGGACAGATAGCGGTTGAGGCTCGCTTCGCCGCCAAGGGCGGGGATCGTCGCGGGGACGTTGCTGCGGGCTGCCATGGTCGTATCTCCCTTTTCGCAGGCCAGTCGCGCGCAGGGCGCGGCGGCCGTACCCTATACTAGCAATGTATCGAACAGTTCCTGCATGTCGGCAGGCATTTCGCTATCAAACGCCAGAACGTTACATTTGATCGGATGAATGAACCCCAACCGCGCGGCGTGCAACGCCTGTCGATGGAAACCCAAGGTTTCCAGATCGCGTCTGTGAGCCTGCTTTGTTCTACCGTAAACCGGGTCGCCTAGCAAGGGATGCCCGAGCGACGCCATGTGAACGCGGACCTGATGCGTCCGCCCGGTTTCCAGGCGGCATTCGACCAGCGCGGCTTCGCGCAGCCGTTCGATCGTCGAGAAATGCGTGACCGCGCGCTTGCCGCCCTGGACGATCGCGATCTTCTTGCGGTTCTGCGGGCTCCGCGCGAGCGGCGCGTCGACCGATCCGGCGGGCGGGGCAGGGCGCCCCGAGACGATCGCCTTGTAGCGCCGATCGATCGAATGCGCCGCGAACTGCTTGGCGAGACCGACATGCGCGCGATCGGTCTTGGCGGCGACCATCAGGCCCGACGTGTCCTTGTCGATCCGGTGGACGATCCCGGGGCGCGCGACGCCGCCGATCCCCGACAGGCTGCCGCCGCAGTGATGGAGCAGCGCGTTGACCAAAGTGCCGTCGAGGTTCCCGGCGGCGGGGTGGACGACCAGCCCAGCCTGCTTGTCGATCACGATGAGATGCTCGTCTTCGAACACGACGGTCAGCGCGATGTCCTGCGCCTCGTTGTGCG
The DNA here is from genome assembly GCF_000242835.1 of Sphingomonas sp. PAMC 26617. Lineage (NCBI taxonomy): Bacteria > Pseudomonadati > Pseudomonadota > Alphaproteobacteria > Sphingomonadales > Sphingomonadaceae > Sphingomonas > Sphingomonas sp. PAMC 26617. Next base: position 3,845,583 of record NZ_JH594425.1, on the reverse strand, counting down.
CGGGCGTGGGGTCCGGGACGATGATGCGGTACAGCCCGCCCGGGACCGCCTTGCTCGACGGGTCGCGCCGGAGCGTTCCGCCTTCGTCGGTCACCTGGCCCGTCGAGATCAGCGCCTTCAGTCGTTCGCGCGAGATCGTCGGGAGCGCATCCGCAAGCGCGCGATCGAGCCTCAGTCCGGCTTCGTCGGCGATCCGCGTCTCGATGGTGGAAACCCCCCGGTTCATAGTTTAGAATCTGGGCATGGTGTTGGAGATTACAAGCACTCTGCGCACGAGATTGCTAAAAGCCGCGCAGGCGACGCCGGAGGTCGAGGCGTGCGGGTTGCTGTTCGGCACCGCGGATCGGATCGAGGACGTGACGGTTTGCACCAACGTCGCAGACGATCCGCGCCGGACGTTCGAGCTCGACCCGGCTGCGGTGTTCGCCGCGTTGCGTGCCGAACGCGGGGGTGGGCCGCGGCTGATCGGCTACTGGCATTCGCACCCGAGCGGGACCGTCACGCCGTCCGCGACCGATGCCGCAAACGCTGCGCCCGATGGCAAGGTGTGGGTGATCGTCGGTGGCGAAAAGATCGGTGCCTGGCGTGCGCAGCCCGATGCCAGCGGCGACCCGGCGACAAGATTCGTGCCGCTGATGCTGGAAACGGTGCCCGACGCGCACGCCGCCGCTGCCGCCGGCGGTTTTGGTCAAGCCAAGCCCGATGTCCCGCTTGCGGCGCATGCCGTGCTGCGCCAAAGAGGCGCAAAGCTGGAGCCCAAGCGTTGACCATTAGCCCGACCGATTTCGCCAGTCTGCTCTGTTCGCGTCTGTGCCATGACCTGCTGAGCCCCGTGGGTGCGCTCAACAACGGACTGGAATTGCTCGCGGACGAGCATGACCCGGACATGCGCGCGCGCTGCCTCGAATTGCTGGCGGACAGCGCCAAGGCATCCGCCAACAAGCTGAAGTTCTTCCGCCTCGCGTTCGGCGCGGCGGGTGGCTTCGGCGAGTCGGTCGATTCGCGCGAGGCGCGCGCGGCGATCGAGGGGCTGTTCGGCGACGGCCACAAGGTCAAGCTCGGCTGGCTGGTCGAGGATGCGACGCTGCCCAAGCCCGCGATCAAGGTGCTGCTCAACCTCGCGCTGATCGCCGGCGACGCGCTGGTGCGGGGCGGGCAGCTCGATGTCGGGGCCGAAAGCCATGACGGACAGGTCGAGATCGTCGTCCGCGCCGAAGGGCTTCGCATCGTGCTCGACGCCGAGATGCGCGCCGCGTTGACCGGCACGGGTGGCGACGCGGTCGTCACCCCGCGCGCGGCGGCGGCGTATTTGGTCAACGCGCTGGTCGCCGAAGGCGGCGGCGTCGTGCAGGTCTCCGCTCCCGATGATGCGGTGCTGCTGTTCGGTGCGGCGTTCAAGGCGGCTTAAACGCTCCCTTAACCACTGGGGCGCCATGCAGGCCGCTGCCGCAAAGGCGGGGGCCCATGGACGATCTTCTACAGGAATTCATTGCCGAAACCCGCGAGACGCTCGAGGCGTTGTCGGGGGAAATCGTCGCGTGGGAATCCGCGCCGGACGACCGCGAACGGCTGGATGCGATTTTCCGCTTCGTCCACACCGTCAAGGGGAGCTGCGGCTTCCTCGACCTGCCGCGCCTCGCGCGGCTGAGCCATGCCGCCGAGGATGTCCTCGCGGCGGTACGGTCGGGCGAGCGTAGTCCCGACACCCGGCTGGTCAACGCCGTCCTCGCGATCGTCGACCGGATCGGCGAGATCGTCGAGGCGATCGATGCGGGGCACGCGCTCGACGATACCGGCGAGGACCTGCTGGTCGCGGCGCTCGATACCGGCTCCGAGGCGATCGCGAGCAGCGCCGCCCCGGTGATGCGCTCGCCGACGCGCAGCGTGCGGCTCAACGTCGACCTGCTCGACCGGATGATGAGCGGCATGTCCGACATGGTGCTCGCGCGCAACGAACTCGCGCGACGGCTGCGCGACGAAGGGGTCGATCCCACCGTCGAGGCGGCGCTGGAACGCCTGTCGCTGACCGTCGCCGAAATGCGCGATACCGTCACCCGCACCCGCATGCAGAAGATCGAGGCGCTGTTCTCCGCCTTGCCGCGGATGGTGCGCGATACCGCGGCGGAACTCGACAAGACCGTCACCCTCCATATCGAGGGGAGCGACGTCGAACTCGATCGCGAGATGATCGAGATGATGCGCGACCCGCTCGTCCATATTATCCGCAACGCGATCGATCACGGGATCGAACCCGCCGCCGACCGTCGTGCCGCGGGCAAGCGCGAGACGGGCTGGCTGAACGTCGTCGCGCGCCAGTCGGGCAACCAGATCGTCATCGAGATCGCCGACGACGGGCGCGGGATCGATACCGCGCGACTGGCGGCGAAGGTCGTCTCTGCGGGATTGCGCAGCGACGCCGAAGTGCGCGCGTTGAGCGAACAGGCGCGCCTCGAACTCGTGTTCGAACCCGGGCTCTCGACCAAGGACGTCGTCACCGGGATTTCGGGGCGCGGCGTGGGGATGGATGTCGTCCGCGCCAATGTCGAGCAGATCGGCGGGCGGATCGAGCTGGCGAACACGCCGGGCAAGGGCCTGCGCCTCTCGATCCACGTGCCGCTGACGCTGTCGATCATGTCGACGATCGGCGTGGGCGTGCGCGACCAGCGGTTTGCGATCTCGCGCCAGACGATCGAGGAAATCGTCCGCGTCGGTGCCGAATCGATCCGGATCGACCGGCTTGGCGACACCCTCATGGCCACCGTGCGCGATCGGCGGATGCCGCTGGTCGATCTCGGCAATCTGCTCGGGTTCGGGACGAGCGAACCGGTAATGCTGGTGATCGTCAGCGTTTCAGGCGGGTCTTATGCGCTCGCGGTCGATACCGTGCTCGATCACGAGGAGCTGGTGATCAAGCCTGCCGCGCCGGCGGTGATGGCGACCGGAGTCTACGCCGGGCAGACCCTGCCCGACAGCGGGCTGCCGATGCTGATGCTCGATTGCGCCGGGATCGCGCAGCTCGCCGGTCTCGTCTTCACGCGCGAGATCTTGGTCGAAGAGGATGACGTCGTCGTCGTCCCGGGTGTCCAGGCCCTGATGTTCGACGATCTCGACGGCGTCCGGCGGATCGTTCCGTTGTCGGTCATCGACCGAGTCGAACCCGTTCCTGCCAGCGCGATCCGACATGCGGCGGGGCGGCTGCGGCTCTCGGTCGACGGCGCGATCATCCCGCTCGTCGCGCTCGGGTCGTGGGAAGGGCGAACGAACGTTTCGGTCCTGCGGCTGCGCGATGGCACGGTCGAGCTCGGCTATGCGATCGGCGAGGCGCTCGACATCGTCGAACTGCCTGATACGCTCGTCGCGGCGCATGACAGCGGCCCGATCGCGGGCGTCGTCGCGATCGACGGCGACCAGATCGAGGTGATCGACCTGCACTGGCTGTTCTCCAGCCATGCGGATCCCTGCGCCGCGTCCGACGCGCCCTTGTGTTTGCTCGAAGGTGCCGATTCCGCCTGGCTCACGACATTCCTCAAGCCGGTCCTCGAAGCCGCGGGATATCGCGTCACGACCGGTCTCCGCCCCGGCGAACAGGCGGGTGTCGTGGTGACGATGGATTGCGATTGCCCGGTCGCCTGTGCCGGCGCGCCCGTCGTGCGGCTGCGGCGCGATGCCGAGGCCGACGGCAACGACGGCAGCATTTTCCGCTACGACCGGCCGGGCCTGCTCGCCGCGCTCGCCAAATCCGCCGGAGGCCGTTGATGCCGTTGTTCCTGATCGCCCGGATCGCCGGGCGGACCGTCGCGATCGAATCGTCGCAGGTCGAATCGGTGGTCGATATCGGCGCGGTGATCCCCGTGCCGCGGGCCGAACAGCATGTCCGCGGACTCGCCGCGCTGCGCAGCCGCGTCGTCACGGTGATCGAGACCCGCGCTGCGCTTGGCCTGCCGGCCGGCGATGGCAGCGCGATGCGCGCGGTCATCACCGTCGTCGAAGGGCATCATTACGCCGTGCTGGTCGACGCGCTCGAGGATGTCGCCGCGTTCGACCTCATGCCGCTGTCGGCCGGCGTCGCGCTCGACAAGGGGTGGCAGCGCGTCGGTCGCGGCATCGTCGACCGCGATGGCGAACCGATCCTGGTGATCGCGCTCGACATGCTGATCCCCGGCTCGGTCGCGCTGGCGGCATAGGCATTTCGCCGAAAAGCCAATCTTAACGCGACGCTTACGCATTTCGGGCAAGACCGGCTCAAGCGCATACCAACAGGGTGACTTCATGAAGACCTGCCTCGTCGTCGATGATTCGAAAGTGATCCGCAAGGTCGCGCGCCATATCCTCGAAACACTCGATTTCCAGGTGAGCGAGGCCGGCGACGGCCGCGAAGCGCTGACCGCGTGCCTGGCGTCCGCACCCGACGTGATCCTGCTCGACTGGAACATGCCGGTGATGAGCGGCATGGATTTCCTCCGCGCGCTCCGCGACAGTTCGATCCCGACGCGCCCCAAGGTCGTATTCTGCACGACCGAGAACGGCATGGCGCACATCCGCGCCGCGATCGAGGCGGGGGCGGACGAATATGTGATGAAGCCGTTCGACCGCGAAACGCTCGAAAGCAAGTTGCAGATCGTCGGCATGGCCTGACGGTCTCCGCCCGGTGGCTCGTCCAGCGTATCCCGGACCGCCACCGCGTGTCTCTGCCACGGCTCGCCGCGTCGATCGCGGCGCTGCCGCCTTTCCCGTCGCCCGCGCGAGTTCCAGCATGTCCGAAGGCGATAGTCCCCCGTCAATCCTGATCGTCGACGATTCGGTCGTCGCGCGCGCCATGATCGCGCGCGCGCTCGAAGCGAACGGGCGGTTCCGCATCGCGGGCGCGGTGCCGCATGCCGCCGCAGCGCTTGCCTTTCTCGCGGAGCAGCGGGTCGACGGGATCGTCCTCGATATCGAAATGCCCGGCGTGACCGGACTGGTCGCGCTGCCCGACCTGATCGTCGCGGGGCGTGGCGCAAAGGTACTGATCGTCTCGTCCCTCGCGAGCGACGGTGCCGCCGCGACGATCGAGGCGCTTGCGCAAGGCGCGGCGGATACGCTCGTCAAGCCCGATATCGGCGATTTCGCGGGGCGTTTCTCGGTTGCGCTGGTGGAGAAGCTGGCGCGTCTGGTCGAGATCGAGCCGCAGTCGAGCGAGCCCGCGGTGCCGCAGCCCGCGGCCGCGCCGCGTACGCCGACCACCGCGAAGGGCTTCGACATCATTGCGATCGGCGCCTCGACCGGTGGGATCCATGCGCTGACCCAATTGCTGGGCGAACTGCCCGCGGCCTTCCCGGTGCCGATCCTCGTGACCCAGCATCTGCCGGCGTCGTTCATGCCCTATTTCGCCGCGCAGCTCGAAACGATCGCCGGGCGGCCGTGCGAAGTCGCGACCGATCACCTGCGGATCCGCCCCGGCCGGATCATCGTCGCGCCGGGCGATGCGCATATGCGCGTCGTGCGGACCGGCGAGGGCGGGGCGATCCGCCTGACCACAGAGGCGGTCGGCAGCGGGTGCATGCCTTCGGTCGACCCGATGTTCGACAGCATCGCCGAGGTTTACGGCGCGCGCGCGCTCGGGATCGTGCTCAGCGGGATGGGGCGCGACGGGTCCGAGGGGGCGCGGACGCTGGCTGCGCGGGGCGGCTGCATCGTCGTGCAGGATCGCGCGAGTTCGGTCGTGTGGGGCATGCCGGGTGCCGTCGTCGCCGCGGGGTGCGCTTGCGCGGTGCTGCCGCCGGTCGAGATCGGGCAGTTAGTTGCAAAGCGTAGGCGTCCCGCATGATTCATCGTTTCCTGGATAGCGCTGCCGCCGGAATGCCTGCCCTGCCGACCCATAGCAAAGGCGTGATGGCCGCGCTCAACACGTTGCTCGAAATGCGCACCGGCCAACAGCTCGCCGCAAACCGCGAGTGGCGGATCGAGACCGCGCTCAAGCCGCTGCTGCGCGATCTCAACCTGGCGTCGCTCGATGACCTGGTCGAAGCGGTCCAGCGCTCGCCCGAGGTCGCGGACCAGACGGTCGATGCGTTGCTCAACCAGGAGAGCTCGTTCTTCCGCGATGCGGCGGTGATCGAGATGGTCGCAGAGGCGGTCGCCACGATCCGCGCCGAACAGGACGGGCGACGCATCCGCATCTGGTCGGCGGGGTGCTCGGTCGGGCAGGAGCCGCTGTCGCTCGCGATGCTGTTCGCGGAGCAGGAATCGCAGCACGAGACGCTGCCGCCCGATATCGTCGCGTCCGACGTGTCCGAGGCCGCGCTCGTCCGCGCGCGCGCCGGTCGCTACAGCCATTTCGAAATCCAGCGCGGGCTCCCCGTCCGACGCATGATGCGGTGGTTCGACCAGCAGGGGGAGGATTGGGTGGCCAAGCCCGAACTCGTCCGCCGGATCGCGTTCCGCCGCCTCAACCTGATCGCGGACCCGCTCCCGGTCGGGCGGTTCGACGTGATCCTGTGCCGGAACGTCCTGCTGTATCTGCCGCTCGACTTGCGGCGGCGGGTGCTCGACCGGTTCGCGACGGTGATCCGGCCCGGCGGGCTGCTCGTGCTGGGGGCGGGCGAGACCGTGATCGGCCAGACCGAGGCCTTCCGGCCAAGTCCCCGATATCGCGGACTCTATGAAGCGGTGCCCGCGCGCGTCTGACGGGGTTTCGCTCCGCCGCCGACCGTGCTTAAGCTGTTCGCCTGCTCGCGGAGGGGACAGGCTTATGGATATCATCGAAACGCCGTCACCCAATTTCGACGAACGGTCGTTGCCGGTGTCGATGATCGTGCTGCATTATACTGGCATGCAGACCGCGCAGGCGGCGATCGACCGGTTGCGCGATCCCGAAGCGAAGGTCTCGGCGCATTACCTCGTCGCCGAGGATGGTCAGGTGTTGCGGATGGTCGCGGAAAGCCAGCGCGCCTGGCACGCGGGCAAGTCGTGCTGGCGCGGGATCGAGGACATCAACAGCGCGAGCGTCGGGATCGAGATCGTCAATCCCGGGCATGAGCTGGGGTATCGTCCGTTCATGGAGCAGCAGATCGACTCGGTCGTGCGACTGGTCGGCGACATTACCAAACGGCACGGCATCACGCGCGGCAACGTCGTCGGGCATTCGGATATCGCGCCGACGCGCAAGCAGGATCCGGGCGAGCTGTTCCCGTGGAACCGGCTCGCCAAGCTGCGGCTCGCCCTGCCGCGCCCGACCAAGGGATTGATGGACCCGATGTGGGCGGACGCCGGTTTCCTCGTCGCGCTCGAACGCTTCGGCTATGACGTGACCGACAAGCTCGCCGCGGTCGTCGCGTTCCAGCGGCGGTTTCGTCCCGAGCTGATCGACGGGGTGATCGACGGCGAGTGCCGCAGCATCCTACTCGCATTGCTTTTGCCCAAGCCGACCGGGGACGACTGATAGGGTTTGCCCTCACGCCAAATCGCGCTAGGGGCAGCGCAGCCAGAGGGTCGGGCGGCCGCGGGTACTTTCGGGTACGCGAGGAAAGTCCGGGCTCCGCGAAACGACGGTGCCGGGTAACGCCCGGCGGGGGTGACCCCAGGGACAGTGCCACAGAGAGCAGACCGCCGATGTCCTCCCCGATGCAAATCGGCAAGGGGAACAGGCAAGGGTGAAAGGGTGCGGCAAGAGCGCACCGCGCGCCTGGTAACAGGCGCGGCATGGCAAACCCCACCGGGAGCAAGATCGAATAGGGGTGGCATATGGGCTTCGTTTCAGCTCGTCGCCCGGGTTGATTGCTTGAGGCGGCGCGCAAGCGTCGTCCTAGAGGAATGGTCGCCTAACCCCGTCTCACGGGACGGGGTGGACAGAACCCGGCTTACAGACCCTCTGGCGCATTTCTGACACTGATCGCTTTAATTCACAGCGGTTTCACAAAAGCGTCATGGCGCTGGCACGCGCGCATGCCTAAATGGCGAGCTATGGCGCGTTCCACATCCAGATCAACCGACTGGGGTTTTCCCCGCTGGCGCGCATATGGCGAGGCCAGCACCGAAGCCGCGACGATTCGCCTGTGCGACCGGCACGGCTGCACCAACAAGGGCGATTGCCCCGCACCGAAATCCCCCAACAGCCCGGAACGCTGGTATTTTTGCCAGGAGCATGCGGGCGAGTACAATCGCGGCTGGAACTATTTCGAGGGCCTGAGCGCCGAGGAAGCCGCCGAACGCGAACGCGCCGAGACGCAGACCGCCGAGGGCTATACCGAATCGCGCCATCATCAATGGGCCGGCCCGGGCGACGGCAGCCGCTCGCGCGACGAGATCCGCGCGCTCGAAGTGCTCGAGCTTGAGGTCGACGCCGATTTCGAGACGGTGCGAGTCGCCTGGCGGCGGCTTGCGAAATCGAACCATCCCGACGTTCGTCCCGGCGACAAGGACGCCGCGGCGCGCTTCCTCGCGATCCAGGCCGCCTATGACGTGCTCAAGGCCGCCGAAGACCAGCGGACGTGGAAGCCCGAGGCTTGAAGACGGTCCGCTCGGACTGGGCGAACACCGTGCTGGTCTGCAAGAAATGTTCGAAGAAGCTGGATGGCGGGTTCGGGCCGAAGGGCAAGACCCCGCTCGCCAAGGCGCTGCGCGACGAACTCGGCGTCCGCAAGGGGCGCAAGGGCACGCTCGGCATTCTCGAGGTGAAGTGCCTCGGGATCTGCCCGCGCGGCGCAGTGACGGTGGTGACCGGCGATGCGCCGGGCGACTGGGCGCTGGTCAAGGACGGGGCGCCGATGGCGGAGGTGGTCCGCGACCTCGGGCTTCGCGACGGGGAGCGGTCGCAAGGGCCGGACGCGTAACGCGATCGGCAACACCCGCGTCCCCCCGGCCTTCGCCGGAGGGACCACGGTAAGGTCAGTTCGTCGCGAAGAACTTCGTGCCCACCACGCCGACGATGATCAGCGCGATGAACCCCATCTGGATCCCGTTGAGCTTCTCGCCGAACAGGATCACGCCAAAGATGGTCACGCCGACCGCGCCGAGTCCGGTCCACACCGCATAAGCGGTTCCGGCCGGAAGCCCGCGCATCGCGAGCGCGAGCAGCCCCATGTTGACGAAGCTGAGCGTAATCGGGACGGCGGCGGCATAGGCGCTGCCCGCGGTTGCTGCCCATTTCAGGCTGAGCGCCCAGATGATTTCGGTAACCACGGCTACGCCGAGGATGAGCCACGCCATGCGCGATCTCCTTCTTGGTACGGGCTCTGACAGGAAAGCGGCTGCCGGAAACCCGAAAGAGGCGCGCGCGGAGCGGAGCCCCTTAAGGGGTTGCGCTGGATCTGTCCACCGGTCGTACGATTATGCGATTGGCGCACTGTGCCCAACCGTGTAGCGCGCACCGCGACGCGCGAACGCCGGTTGCGCGCGGCTCAGCAGGACAAGGACGGAATGACGAATCGCATCGATTGGCGGCCGCTCGCGCCCGGATTGCGCGCGATCATTCGCGGCGATCGACCGATCACGCGGATGCAGATTTACGGCCAGCGGTGCAGTGGGACCAACATCGTCGCACAGACGCTCGCGGCCAATATTCCCGAGCTGCAGTTGACCGACGCCTTCGGTCACAAACACTGGTTCGTCGCCGCGCAGACGTTGTTTCCCGCCGATACGCTGAGTGTCGTGGTTGCGCGCGACGCGTTCGACTGGGTCCGCAGCCTGCATCGCCAACCCTGGCACGCACATCCCGATCTGAAGGCAAAACCGTTCGCGGCATTCGTGCGCAGCGAATGGAACAGCTGCTGGGACGAACATTTCGATCATATCGAACCGGGGCACCCGTTGCTCGGGCAGGAGATGCTCCACGAACGCGATCCCGCGACGGGCGAACGCTTCGCCAACTGCATCGCCAAGCGGACCGCGAAGCTGCGGCACTGGGCCGACTTGCCGATGCGGGCGCATAACGTCGCGCTGGTCAGCTACGATGGCTTCATGCGCGCGCCCGAGGCCGTCGTCGCAGCGCTCGCGACCGCGACCGGGCTGGAACGGACGCCGATCTTCCAGACCGTCACCAGCTACAAGGGGCAGGGCTTTTTCGCCTATGTCCCCCAGCGCTACGACGATCTCGCGCCTGCCGATGTCGCGCACATCGAAGGGTGGCTCGACCCTGCGGTCGAGGCGCAATACGGGCTGCGCGCAACCTATGCGATGGAGTCCCCGCCGTCAGAGTGACGGGAGGGGCGGCGGCGTTACGGCTTGGCGTAGCGGGTCGCGGTCTCGCGGATCAGCGCAATCATGTTGGGGATGCCCTGCGTGCGGTTCGAGCTGAGCTGCTTGCTCAGGTCGAACGGTGCGAGCTCCTGTGGGATGTCGGTTGCCAGGATCGCATCAGCGGGCTGGTCCTGCACCGCGAGCAGCACCAGCGCGATGATCCCCTTGGTGATCGCCGCATTCGAATCCGCCAGGAAGTGCAACGTCCCGTCCTCGCGCGCCATCGGATAGACCCAGACCGAGGCGGAGCAGCCGCGCACCAGTGTCGCATCGGTCTTGAGCGGGTCGGGCATCGGTTCGAGCTCGCGGCCCAGGTCGATGAGGAGGCGGTAGCGGTCGTCCGCCTCGAGGAAGCTGTATTCGGATTCGATATCGGTGAGGGTCTGCATCCCCGAGATATAGGCGGGAGCGACGGGGTTCGTCACCCTTGCTGTTCCCCGGCGCGGGCCGGGAGCGAGCAGGCGAGGCGACCCCTTACAGATCCACCCCCGCCGCGATCGCCTCCAGCTTGCGGATGCGCTCCTTGAGATCCGCGATCTCGATCCGTGCGCTCGCGTTGGGGAGGGCGGGGCCGTCATTGTTGCCGCCTGCCGCATGGAGCTGCTCGAGCTTGAACGAGAGCCAGCCGCGCCAGCCGTTGAGCATCGCGTAGGTCAGCATCGCGAGCCCCACCAGGGCGGTTGCGGCCATCGTCATGTAGAAATTGGGGTCGGTCATGATCCCTGCTCCTGTCAGGCTGGTCATGGGCGGTCGCGCAGCTTCTCGATCTCGCGATCGAGCCGGGCACTGCTGTCTTCCTTGTCGGTCGCGAGCCGCTCGAGCACGGCGATCCGCTCCTTGAGCGCGCGGATCTCGTCGCGCTGGCGCTGCGCGTCGGCGCTGTCCGGCGCCGGCTGGCGCTCGCTGCGTTCGGCCGCCTTGTAGCGCGCCTGGATGATCTTGCCGGCGACCGCGACCAGCACGATCAGCACGACCATCATTTCTCCACCGTTCATCGTACGCTCCCCTGTTCAATGTTCGGGCGGGTCAGCCCTGTGCGGATTGGCGTGCCGCGCGGGCGGCGCGGCGGCGGGGGCGGTCGATGCTTTCGGTCGCCCAGCAACATCCCGCCGTCACGACGGCGAGCACTCCAAGAAAGACAATCATGATAACCTCTGGGGAAGAAAGGGTTGAAGGGTTAGTTGAGCGGCGTATCGCGCAATCGCTCGATCTCGAGCGAGAGGTCTACGCCACGGTCGGTGATGATCCGTTCGAGGACCTGGACCCGCTGTTCGAGCCGCTCGGTCTGCGCGGCATATTGCGCGGCCTTCTCGGCGACCATCGTCGCCTCGATCGTCATGCGCCGCTCCTTATAGGCCAGCCACGGGCGGATGATCGTTCCGCCGATCACCGCGACCATGCCGACGCTGATGGCGAGGATCGGGACGAGAAAAACCAGGTCGGGGGTCATGATCGGGATCCTTTCCGGCTCAGCGGAGCGCGTCGATTTCGCGCGAGACCCGCTCGGCGGGGTCGGTCGCGATCCGTTCGAGCACCGCGAGGCGCTCCTCGAGGCGGCTGACCTGGCCGTGCAATTTATCGTTTTCGGCCTTCAGCAGCTCGGTCTGGCGGTTGACCGAAAGGTCGCCGTCGCGGCTGACGAGCTGGCCCTTCTTGGTCTCGATCGGGTAGCCGTGGCGGGCACGGACCCAGTTATTGAAGGCCCAGGCCGTGGGCCCGACGGTGATCGCCGCGAGCGGGATCAGCAGTCCGATGGAAGAGCTCATTTCAGTATCCCCTGTTTGCCCCAAGTGATGTCGGTATCGGTCCGGTCGTGCCGTGCGGATCAGCGCAGGCTGTCGATCTCGTCCGCGAGGCGGCTGTTGCGGCTGGTGTACATGACCTCGATGTCGGCGAGCCGGCGATCGATGTCGCGGAACTTCGAGCGGACTTCGGCGGTCGAGCGAGTCGGGTTGGTGCGCACACCCTGCCAGAAGCGCTCGTCGTCCGCGCTGTCATAGAGGCCGAGCGGTTTCTTCTCGGCGACACAGGCCATGACGATATAGGCGATCAATACCCATCCGCTGGTGACCAGGGTGAGAAGCGCGACCCCGACCCGGACGAGTGTCACGTCCATGCCGGTGTAATCGGCGATCCCCGAGCAGACGCCGAGCCATTTGGCGTTCTGCTTGTCGAGGTAGAATTTGGTGCGGCTGGCGGACATTTCAGTTCCTCCGGGTTGGGTCGTAAGACGGGGTGGGGTAGGATTGCGCGGTCGGCTCGGCGAGCGGCATGCTGACGCGCCATTCGGGGTGATCCGCGGCGATGATCCGCTCCACCGTGCCCAGCCGGTCTTCCAACCGGCGGGCGAGCGAATAGAGCTCATCGAGCAGCTTCTCGTCTTCGTTGGTGATCTTGGGCGCCTGCTTCCACTTGGTGATGTAGTGCAGGATGACCCACGGCATGCCGACGAACAGCGTGCCGCAGACGAAGATCGGGACGAGGATGTCTTCCATCAGCCGTCCTTTCCGAAGCGGGCCTTCATCGCGGCGAGCTCGGCCTCGACCTTCTCGCTCGACTTGAGCTCGGCGATTTCTTCCTCGAGCGTCTTGGGCGGTGCGCCCATTCCGGCAACATCGGCGCGCCCTTCGGCCATGTCGACGCGGCGTTCCATCACCTCGAACCGGCTGAAGGCGTCCTGCATCCGCGGACCGTTATACATCTCGCGCAGCTTGAAGCGGTTTTGCGCGCTTTCGAAGCGAGTCGCGATCGAATTCTGGCGGGTGCGCGCCTCGCGGAGCTTGCCGGTCAGCTTGGCGATGTCTTCCTCCGAAGCGTGGAGCGATTCATCGAGCACCGCGATCTCGCCGTCGAGCTGGCTCGCCATGTCGGCGGCCTTCTGCTTCTCGACCAGCGCGGCCTTGGCGAGATCCTCGCGACCCTTCGACAGCGCGAGTTCGGCCTTTTCGGTCCAGCTCTCCTGCAGGCTGCCCAGCTTGTTGATGTGCCGGCGCATTTCCTTCTGGTCCGCGATCGTGCGCGCGGCGGAGGCGCGCACCTCAACCAGCGTTTCCTCCATCTCGAGGATGATCATGCGGATCATCTTCGAGGGGTCTTCGGCCTTGTCGAGCAAGTCGGTGAAATTGGCGGCGATGATATCGCGGGTTCGGCTGAAGATGCCCATCATGATACTCCTTGGGAAATTTCGGATTTTTCGCGGTCAGGCCTGATACGGGGCGCTGACCGGGGAAATGTTTGCCATCGCCGGGCCGACCGTGCCGGCCAGCGCGACCGACCCGACGAGGATCGTGGCGACCACCGCGACGAGAAGCTGGGGGATCGAAGTGCGGTTCTTGTACTGGCTGTCCATGGCGTGTCTCCCTGTTGGCGTCCGGTGCCCCGTTGGGCGATGCCAGAAGCTTTGCAGGGAGCGTGCCAACTGCCGGAATGGCGGATTCGCGTGGCTTTCGCGCAGATGAACGAGAACGCGCTTGCCAAGGCTTGGGACTTTACGCCAAGCCTTGGGAATGGAGCGAACCAGCCAGGTCATCGGACAATCCGGCCCGTTTCTCGACGCGCTCGAACTCGCGAGCCGCGCCGCCGCGCTCGACCGTCCGGTGCTGGTGATCGGAGAGCGCGGGACCGGCAAGGAACTGGTCGCGGAACGCCTCCATCGCCTGTCGCCGCGGTGGGACCAGCCGCTCGTCATCATGAACTGTGCAGCCCTGCCCGAGACGCTGATCGAGGCCGAACTGTTCGGGCATGAAGCGGGCGCCTTCACCGGCGCGACCAAGGCGCGGGCAGGGCGGTTCGAGGAGGCGCATCGCGGCACGCTGTTCCTCGACGAACTCGGTACGCTGTCGATGGCGGCGCAGGACCGGCTGTTGCGCGCGGTCGAATATGGCGAGGTCACGCGGATCGGATCGTCACGCCCGATGCGGGTCGACGTGCGGATCGTCGCCGCGACCAACGAGCATCTCCCCGACAAGGTCGCGTGCCACCAGTTTCGCGCGGATCTGCTCGACCGGCTGAGTTTCGAAGTGGTCACGCTCCCGCCGCTGCGGGCGCGCAAGGACGACGTAATGGTGCTCGCCGAGCATTTCGGGCGGCGGATGGCAGCCGAGCTGCACCGCGACGACTGGCTCGGCTTCACCAAGGCGGCGGAGGCGCAACTGGTCGCCTACGCGTGGCCGGGGAACGTCCGCGAGTTGCGCAACGTGGTAGAGCGCGCGGTCTATCGCTGGGATCGCGACGCGCCGATCGACGCGATCGTATTCGATCCGTTCCAGTCTCCGCATCGCCCGGCGACGGTCGCGGCACCGCCGCCAACGAGTTCGGTCGCGCCCGAGGCTCCGGCGAACGCATCGCCAGTGCCGTGCGACGACGGCCAGCCGATGGATTACAAGGCGCGGCTCGCGCGGTTCGAATGCGAGATGCTGCAGACCGCGCTCGCCGAAAACCGCTTCAACCAGCGCGCGACCGCCGAAGCCCTCGGGTTGAGTTACGATCAGTTGCGCCATGCGCTAAAGCGCCATGGACTGATTTCGCAGGGTGTTTCCGAATCGGTTGCGTAACGAGCGCGCCGGACCCATTTCGACCGCGCGACGTTTGGGTGAGCGACCCCGTCATTTTCAAAGGAGACGAGCCTTGGCTTTCGAACTTCCCCCGCTGCCTTATGCCTATGACGCGCTGGAGCCGACGATCTCGAAAGAGACGATGACCTACCATCACGACAAGCATCACGCGGCTTATACCAACAAGCTCAACGAAGGCGTCGCTGCCGATCCCAAGCTCGAGGGCAAGTCGATCGAGGATATCCTGGGGATGATCTCGACGCTCCCGCCGCTCGTCCGCAACAATGGCGGCGGTTTCTGGAACCATGATTTCTTCTGGAAGATCATGGCACCGGCCGGCACGACCAAGCCATCGGGCGCGCTCGCCGAGGCGATTGAAACCTATGGCGGCCTCGACAAGCTCAAGGAAGATTTCAACACCAAGGGTGCGGGCCAGTTCGGTTCGGGCTGGGCGTGGGTGATCAAGGATTCGTCCGACGCGCTCAAGGTCGTCTCGACGCCCAATCAGGACAATCCGCTGATGGACGATGCCAAGGACAAGGGCACCCCGATCCTCGGCAACGACGTGTGGGAACACGCTTATTACCTGACCTACATGAACGATCGCCCCGGCTATCTGAAGGCCTGGTGGGACGTCGTGAACTGGGACGAGGCGGGCAAGCGCTTCGACGGCGCAACCGCATGACGGTGCAGTTGCAGAAATTGCATGCGTTAACGCTAACATTGCAATTGATCTGAAACCTGCTGCACTGCACAAAGAGTGTGCCTTTCAGGCATCCTCTCCTAAAACTTTCAAGGCCGGTCGAAAGACCGGCCCTTTTTTTTGTCGAAACGCCTGCTATGGTTCGGGTGCTGTCGTAGCGCCGGACATAAAACAGAAACGCGGGACGAGGAACGCCGCCGGAAAGACCGGCAACGGCGACACGATTGCCGGGGGATCGAGCATAGTTTGCTCTCCCCCGCGATTTCCTGGATTTTCTTACAGACTCACTTCCCCGGCGAAGGCCGGGGCCTAGTAGCGAGACAGGAGATTGCGGGCGACTGCGCTAAGTTTCAGCCACCTTCGCTACTGGGCCCCGGCCTTCGCCGGGGAGGCGCCTGTGGCGTTATGATCGCAGCGAATCACTCGACCGGCGGGATCGGCGGTTCCTCGCCCATCTTGAAGCCATGCTTCATCAGCATCGGCACGTTCGCGAACGCGAAGATCAACGTGAGCGGAATCACCCCCCACAGCTTGAACCCGAGCCAGAAGCTGTAGCTGAATTCGTGCCGCACGACTTCGTTCAGCACCGCGAGAAACGCGAAGAACGCCGCCCAGTTGATCGTCAGCTTGCGCCAGCCGGTGTCGTTCAGCCCGGGATAGGCCGAATCGAGGAACAGGCTGAGGAACGGCCGCCCCGTCACCAGCCCGAACACCAGGATCGCCGACAGCATCGCGTAGATGACGGTTGGCTTGATCTGGATGAAATCCTTGTTGTGGAAATACAGCGTCAGCCCGCCGAACACGAGCACCAGCGTGCCGGTGAGCCACAGCATCGGCGAGATCCGCCCGGACTTGACCAGCGAATAGATCATCGCCGCAATGCTCGCGACCATGAACGCGGAGGTCCCGGCGATCAGCTTGAGCATGTCGTAGCCGGGGGTCAGGAAATTAACGAGGAAGAAGATCGCGATCGGGCCGATGTCGACCGCGAGGCGCTGGCCCGCGTTGAGCGGGGGCTTGGCGGGAAGCGATGACGGCAAGGGGGGGGAGGTGGTCATTTGCGGACCCCTTCCACGCCAGCGATGATCCGCGCAACCTCGTTCGCGTTGAACGGGCGTAGATCGCCCATGCCTTCGCCGACCCCGATCGCGTGGATCGGCAAACCATATTTCTCCGCCGCCGCGACCAGCACACCGCCGCGCGCGGTGCCGTCGAGCTTGGTCATCACGAGGCCGGTGACGCCCGCCGATTCCTTGAACACCTCGATCTGGTTGAGCGCGTTCTGCCCGGTCGTTGCATCGAGCACGAGCAGCACGTCGTGCGGCGACTCGACGTTGAGGCGCCCCAGCACGCGGCGGATCTTGGACAGTTCGTCCATCAGCTCGCGCTTGTTCTGGAGGCGGCCGGCGGTGTCGACGATCAGCACGTCGATGCCGGTCGCGGTCGCCTGCTTGACCGCTTCGTAGACGATGCCCGCCGCGTCGCCGCCTTCCTTGCCGCTGATGATCGGCACGCCCGCGCGCTCGGCCCAGGTCGCGAGCTGCCCGATCGCCGCCGCGCGGAACGTGTCGCCCGCCGCGAGCATCACGCCGTAATCCTGTTCCTTGAGCAGATGCGCGAGCTTGGCGATCGTCGTCGTCTTGCCCGAGCCGTTGACGCCGATGACGAGGATGACGTGCGGGCGCGGGAAGCCGGTGATCTCGAGCGGGGTCGCGACGGTGTCGAGCACCTTTTCGATTTCTTCGGCGACGACGAGGCGGATGCCGAGCTCCTCCATGTCGCGCTCGAACACACCGGTCGACAGGCGGCGGCGGATCCGCGCGGCGGTCTCGGGGCCGAGGTCGGAGGCGATGAGCGCTTCCTCGATCTCGTCGAGCGTCTTCGTGTCGAGCGGCCCGGTGCCGAGACCGGCGAGATTGCCGATCAGCCGGTCGGAGGTACGCTTGAACCCGCCGAGGAGTTTGTCGTGCCAGCTTGGGGTCATTGAGAAATTCCGTGCAAGATATTTTGCGGCTGCGGCTGCGGCTGCGGCTGCTGTTGCTGTCGCTTCCCCGGCGAAGGCCGGGGCCCAGGAGCGGTGCCAGAGGTTGGAGAGGATGGCGCTTCGTTGCCATCGTTCCGCGACTGGGCCCCGGCCTTCGCCGGGGAAGCCAGAAGGGAAGAAGAGGGGAGGGAAGAAGCGAGAAGGGGGGTGGCGGTGGGGGAAAGAAGCACGGAGCCGGTCAACATGTTCCCGTCGCTGCCGGTAATCCGCACCTGTTGGACGGACCCGACCGGCAGCGCCTCGAACCGAACCTCGGCAAAGCTGCCGATGTGCCCGCGATCCCCGGGACGCTCGACCAGCACGTCCTGCGTCGTGCCGATCAGCCCGCGCAGCCACGCCGCTTTGCGCACCGCCGCAGCCTCGCGCAGCAGCGCGGCGCGGCGCTTGCGCTCGGGCACCGGGACGGCAGGCATCCGCGCCGCGGGCGTGCCGTCGCGCTCGGAATAGGGGAAGATATGCGCGTGGACGATGTCGCAATCGTCGATCAGCGCAAGCGTGTCGGCGAACATCGCGTGATCCTCGGTCGGGAAACCCGCGATCAGGTCAGCGCCGATCGCGATCTCGGGGCGCGCGGTCTTCAACCGATCGACCAGCGCAACACTGTCGGCGCGCGCATGGCGGCGCTTCATCCGCTTGAGGATCATGTCGTTCCCCGCCTGGAGCGAGAGATGGACATGCGGCATCACGCGCGCTTCCTGCGTCAGCAACGCGAACAGCCGGTCGTCGATCTCGACCCCGTCGAGCGACGACAGCCGCAACCGTTCGAGCGCGGGCACGTGGCGCAGGATCCGCTCGACCAGCAACCCTAGGCTCGGGGCGCCGGGCAGGTCGGGGCCGTAACTCGTCAGGTCGACCCCGGTCAGCACGACTTCGCGGTGTCCGCCGTCGACCAGCGCCGCGACCTGTTCGATCACTGCGCCTGCCGGGACCGAGCGGCTGTTGCCGCGGCCATAGGGAATGACACAGAAGGTGCAGCGATGGTCGCAGCCATTCTGCACCTCGACGAAGGCGCGCGCATGCGTAGCGAACACAGCGGACAGTTGCGGCGCGGTTTCGCGGGCGCTCAGGATATCGCCGACCAGCACGGTTTCCTCCGAGGCCCAGGCGGCAGGCGCACGCTTCTCGACGTTGCCGAGCACGCGGTCGACTTCGGGCATTGCCGCGAAGCTCGCCGGGTCGATCTGCGCGGCGCACCCGGTGACGACGATCTGCGCGTCCGGGCGTTCGGCGCGCGCGCGGCGGATCGCCTTGCGGGTCTCGGCGACTGCACCGTTGGTGACCGCGCAACTGTTGACGACGATCGTGTCCGGACCCGCAAGCGTACGGATCGCCTCGCTTTCGGCGATGTTGAGACGGCAGCCGAGGCTGATGATCCGCGGGTCGGGCATGGCGGCGATCTAGGGGGCGAGGGGGGCGAAGTCCATGCGCCTCCGCGAACGCAGGCGCCGTCGCTCAGGCGCTCCGGCGGTGCACGGTGCCCGAAACGCCGACGATTCCCGGCTGCGGCATCTGCAGCAACCGTCGTTCCGCCAGCAGGCGGCGGGTGTTGGCGACGCTCATCGGCTGGCCGTACAGGAACCCCTGGCCCTTGGCGCACCCGAGCGCCCGCAGCCGCTCCTCGATCCGTGCGTCGGCCACACCCTCGGCGGTGATCGGCAGGTTGAGGCTGTCCCCCAGCCGCGTGATCGCGGTGACGAGCGCGGTACTTTCGGCGCTCTGGTTGATCGAGAGGATGAAGCTGCGATCGATCTTGATCTGGTCGAACGGCAACGCGCGCAGATGGGCGAGCGACGAAAACCCCGTCCCGAAATCGTCGAGCGCGAGCCGGACGCCCTGATTCTTGAGGCTCCCAACGATCGACTGCGTCAGCGCGAGATTGTCGAGCAACGCGGTCTCGGTAATCTCAATCTCGAGCCGGTTGGCGGGGAAGCCGGTCTCGGTCAGCACCTTGATGATCTTCTGCGCAAGCCACGCATCGCGCATCTGCCACGGCGAGATGTTGACCGACAACGACAGCCCCGCGTCCCAGTCGCGCGCGGCGGTGAACGCCTGGTGCAGCAGCGACAGCGACAGGTCGCTGATCATCCCGGTTTCCTCGGCAAGCGGGATGAAGGCCTCGGGCGCGATCATTCCGCGGGTCGGATGTTCCCACCGCGCGAGCACTTCGAACCCGGTCAGGCGACCCGTGTTGAGATCAATCTGCTGTTCGAAATAGGGGACGATCTCGCCATTGGGGATGGCGCTGCGCAGGCTCGCCTCGAGATCGGTACGCGTTTTCAGGTCGCGCTCCATCGACTGGTCGAACCATGCGAAGCGGTTCCGCCCCGCGTTCTTTGCGGAATACATCGCGATGTCGGCGGAGCGCATCAGCGAATCGATCCCGACGCAACCGATGTCCGACCGCGCGATCCCGACCGACGCGGAGATATGGAGGTGGAGCCCGTCGATCTGGAACGGCTGCGCAAGGCGGCTGACCAGCGTCTCCGCGACGCGCTCGACCAGCGTGGCATGCGCCGGGTCGAACGGGAAGCCGCAGGCGAACTCGTCGCCGCCCAGCCGGGCCGTCAGCGCGTGCGGCGGCATCGCCTGCGCGATTTCGTGCGCGACCGCCTTCAGCAGCGAGTCGCCCGCGGCGTGTCCGTGCAGATCGTTGACCGTCTTGAAATAATCGAGGTCGAGCAGCAGCAGCGCCATCGCCTTGTGGCGGTCCGCCGCGTGGACGAACATCGCGGCGCCCGCTTCAGCAAGGCTGCGGCGATTGTGGAACCCGGTCAGCGGATCGCGCGCGGCGAGCAGGCGGGCGCTTTGCTCGGCGGCGGCGCGGATGTCGACTTCGTTGGCAAGATCACGGTGCCGCCGCCAGCCGATCAGGATCAGCGCGACGTTGAGCAGCAAGGCTATCATGAGCGCCGGATCGGTCTCGCCGGTCCCGTGCAGGACGTGTTTCAGCGCGCTCGACAGCACGCTGCTGGCGATTCCGACGAACAACAGCGTCGCCGCGATCGTGATCGCGCCGGTCAGGATATCGCGTCGCTTGACGACCCCGGCAGGGTAACCCCTGTCGGGCCTGTCGCCACCATGTCTTTCGACTGTCATTCCTTCGGCTCCGCCCCCGTCCGTTTCGTCATCCCATGCAAGCAATGTACAGGAGGTTAAAACCGGGGCAGTTGCCCGTCGGGTCGGGGCAAGCGCCGGTCGGGTTGCGGTAAAGCGCAAGCTACGCTAATGGCGCTAGCGATCGCTCCACCGTGAAGCGTGAAGGCCGTCCTGCGGGACGACGCCGGCCGACGAGGTTTCGTCCGCCGGCGTTCTTTGCGTTACGCGGCAAAAGCGACAGTTTGGAAGGGTTTTTTCGGATGTTCGAGAGCCTGAGCGACCGTCTTGGCGGTGTGTTCGATCGGTTGCGGGGGCGCGGTGCGCTGACCGAGGCCGACGTGCGTGCGGCGATGCGCGAAGTCCGAGTCGCGTTGCTCGAGGCCGACGTCGCCTTGCCGGTGGCGCGCGATTTCGTCGATCGCGCGACCGAGCAGGCAGTCGGCCAGAACGTGTTGCGCTCAGTCACGCCGGGGCAGCAGGTCGTCAAGATCGTCAACGACGCGCTGGTCGAGATGCTGGGTGCGGAAGCGTCCGAGCTCGAACTCGACGTCGCGCCGCCCGCGATCATCATGATGGTCGGCCTGCAGGGTTCGGGCAAGACGACGACGACCGCCAAGATCGCGCTGCGCCTCGCCAAGCGGCAGGGCAAGAAGGTGCTGATGGCGTCGCTCGACGTCAACCGCCCGAACGCGCAGGAGCAGCTCGCGGTGCTCGGGACGCAGGCGGAGGTTTCGACCCTGCCGATCGTCGCGGGGCAGCAGCCGGTCGATATCGCGCGGCGCGCCGTGCAGGCGGCGAAGCTGCAGGGCTTCGATGTCCTGATGCTCGATACCGCGGGTCGTCTCCACGTCGACCAGGCGTTGATGGACGAGATGCGCGCGGTCGCCGAGGTGACCAAGCCGACCGAGATCCTGCTCGTCGTCGACTCGCTGACCGGTCAGGATGCGGTCAACGTCGCGCAGAACTTCTCGGATCAGGTGCCGCTGACCGGTGTCGTGCTGACCCGCATGGACGGCGATGCGCGCGGTGGTGCGGCGCTGTCGATGCGGGCCGTCACCGGCAAGCCAATCAAGTTCGCGGGGATGGGCGAGAAGCTCGAGGCGCTCGAGGCGTTCGATCCCAAGCGCGTCGCTGGCCGCATCCTCGGCATGGGCGACGTCGTCGGCCTTGTTGAGCGCGCGGCGGAAGCGATCCAGGTCGAGGACGCCGAGAAGATGGCGGCCAAGCTCGCCAAGGGCGAGTTCGACCTTGACGATCTGCGTGCGCAGCTCGGGCAGATGCGCCGCATGGGTGGCCTCGGCGCGCTGGCGGGGATGATCCCCGGCATGGCCAAGGCCAAGCAGGCGATGGCGTCGGGCGCGATCGACGAGAAGATCCTCGTCCGGTTCGACGCGATGATCACGTCGATGACGCCCAAGGAGCGTCGCAAGCCCGAACTGCTCAACGCCAAGCGCAAGATCCGCGTCGCCAAGGGCTCCGGCACGACCGTGCAGGAGGTCAACAAGCTCCTGAAGATGCATCAGGAAATGGCGAACGCCATGAAGAAGATCAAAAAGATGGGCGGCCTCAAGGGCATGGCCAAGCTGTTTGGTGGTGGCGGCGGTGGCATGGGCGGTCTGGGCGGCGGTGGCGGTCCGGACGGCGCCGGTGGCCTCGGCGGTATCGACCCGTCCAAGATGTTCAGCGGCGGTGGCGGGGGCCTTCCCGGCCTCGGCGGCGGCCAGACGAAGCTCCCTCCGGGCTTCGAGAATTTGCTCAAGAAGAAGTGATCGCCATGCGGCCTTGAGCCGCTGGCAAAACCCAAGAACGACCAAGAAGGAAGTAGTTTACTATGGCAATCAGCATTCGTCTGTCGCGTGGCGGCTCCAAGAAGCGTCCGTATTACCGCATCGTCGTCGCCGACGCGCGCAGCCCGCGTGACGGCAAGTTCATCGAGAAGCTGGGCACGTACAACCCACTCCTCGCCAAGGACGACGAGAAGCGCATCATTCTCGACGCCGACCGCGCGAAGCATTGGCTGAGCGTCGGCGCGCAGCCGACCGATCGCGTTGCACGCTTCCTCGACGTCGCGGGCATCCGTGAGCGCGCCGCGCGCACCAACCCGAACAAGGGCAAGCCCGGCGAGAAGGCCGTCGAGCGCGCTGAAGAGCGTGAGAAGAAGATCGCCGACGCCGAAGAGGCAAAGGTCGCAGCGGCAGCAGCAGCAGCGGCAGCCGCCGCTGAGGCAGCAGCAGCGCCTGCGCCTGCCGAAGCGACCGAAGATGCGACCAACGAGGGCGAGAGCGCCTCGGCACCGGTCGAAGGCTGATGTCGGCCGACTCCCCCGTTACGCTTGCCGTCGTGATCGGCGCGCATGGGGTCACGGGGGAGGTGCGTCTCAAGGTCTTCACCGAGGACCTTGGGCAGTACAAACTGTTCAACGGCGGCGCGCTGACCCTAAAGTCGGTGCGCCCCGGCAGCAACGGCGCGATCGCACGGATCGCCGAAGTCACCGACCGCAACGCCGCCGAGGCGATGCGCGGGACCGAACTGACCGTGCCGCGCTCAGCACTACCGCCTTTGGAAGAGGGCGAATATTATCATGCCGATCTGCTCGGCCTGCCGGCGGTCTCGCTGGAGGGTGAGGCGCTCGGCCATGTCGTCGCGATCGACGATTTCGGCGCGGGCGACGTGCTCGAGATCGAGCGACCCGACAAGAAGCGCTTCATGATCCCGATGAACGCGGAAGCTGTTCCCGAGTGGAACGCGGAGCACGTGGTCGTGGACGGGGCGTTTATCGTCTAAGCGGGTAGTCCGTCCAATCGCCGCCATTCCCTAAGTAGCCGTCATCCCCGCGGAGGCGGGGATCCATACTGGCTGACCGTGATGACTTGCGAGGGACGGTGCTAATGGATTCCCGCCTTCGCGGGAATGACGGATGGGGAGGGTGCCACCTCAGCACCCCGCCACCTCCCCACGTCACCACCATCACCGCCGCAATGGCCGCCGTTCATCAAGTAGATTGCGGATCGTTGTCGCGGCAACGCCCGCTTCGCCCATCGCGTGGCTGATCTGGTCCAGCCCCTTCACCACATCCCCCGCCGCGAACAGCCCCGGGATCGACGTGCGCTGGTGGTCGTCGACCTCGAGGCATCCCTCGCCCGTCGCGCGCGCGCCCGCAGCAACAGCGAGCTTCGAGCGGATGGTCGAGCCAAGCGCGGGATAGACGCTGTCGAACGCCAGATCGCCACCGGGCGTCGTCACCACCATCTGCGCCCCCTCGATCCGCATCGGCGAGCAAGGGCCATCGACATGCACGATCCCCGCCTCCTCCAGCTTGGCACGGCACACATCGTCCAGCTCGTGCCGCGCGCCCGGCGCGATCAGCGTGACGTCGCGCGTGTAGCCGCGCAGGAACAGCGCTTCCTTCATCCCGTGGTCGCCGGTGCCGATCACGCCGACGCGCTTGTCGGTGACTTCATACCCGTCGCAGATCGGGCAATAGCGGATCAACCCTTGTGCAAGCGCATCGTCATGGACCGCACGGTCCATCTCCGGGCGGATGTTGACGACCCCGGTCGCGAGCAGCACCGACCGTGTCGGGAAAACGCGGTCGCCTACGCGGACCTCGAAGTCGTCGCCGGTCGGGCGGATCTCGCTGACTTCCGCCGCCTCGCGCACCGCGCCGAATTCCTCGGCCTGGTCGAGCATCAGCCGAAGCAGGTCGGTCCCCTTGATCCCGCCGGGATAACCCGCGTGATTGTGCGTCCGCGGGATCAGCGCCGCACGGCTGCTGCCGCAATCGAACAGCCGGATCTTCAGGTGAAACCGCGCGAGATAGATCGCAGCGGTAAGTCCGGCCGGGCCGGCGCCGATGATGATGCAGTCGTCCATGGCAGCGATACGTCTGCACGGTCGCATCGTTCCTTGACGATCTGCCGAGATGTATATACATATTGTATATACGGAGATCGGCATGGCACAGGAATTTCGCGCCAAGGTATTCAAATCAGGGAATTCGTTGGCGGTGCGACTGCCAAAGGGGCTCGGTGCCATCGAAGGAACAGAAATGATCGTCAGAGAAGATCGCGGCACGTTCACCTTCGAGCCTGCGAACACGCAGCGCAAGATCTCCGGGGATGGCTGGATGGGGGCGTTGCCCTGGTTGTCGCCCGTTACGCCGGAAGATCGCGAATTCGACCACAGCCCTCGACCGTGGGACGACCCTGACTGGCCATCGGCGGCGTGATCTATCTTCTCGATACGAATATTTGCATTCTGTTGCTGGCAACGCAGGCGGAGCGTCTTCGCGCTCGCGTGCGTACGTGTGTCGAAGGCGATCTGGCAGTTTCTTCCGTTACCTTCGCCGAGATTGCTTTTGGTAGCCGGAACGGAAAGATGCCGCCGCTCAAAGTCCTGGAAGCCTTCATACGCGACGTTCCGCCGGTTCCGTTCGACACGACGGCGGCGCGTCAATATGCCGAGCTACCGTTCCGGCGCGGCAGTTTCGATCGCCTGATCGCTGCCCACGCGCTCGCGCTCGATTTGACCCTCGTAACCAACAACGAACGCGACTTTGCCGACATCCCCGACCTGCGCGTAGAGAATTGGACGCTATGACTTTCGCCGCCACTGTCCTCACGCTCTACCCAGAGATGTTCCCAGGCCCGCTCGGCATCTCGCTTGCCGGCCGTGCGCTGGGGGAGGGGAAATGGTCCCTCGACGCGCGCAACATCCGCGACTTCGCCACCGACAAGCATCGTACCGTCGACGAGACGCCGGCAGGCGGCGGCGCGGGCATGGTGCTCAAGGCCGACGTCCTCGCCGCGGCGATCGACAGTGTCGCGACCGGCGCGCCAATTCTGGCGATGACGCCGCGCGGCCGCCCGCTCACGCAGGCGCGCGTCCGCGACCTTGCGCAAGGGGCGGGTGTCACGATCCTGTGCGGCCGGTTCGAGGGGTTCGACGAACGCATCTTCGAGGCGCGTGCAATCGAGGACGTGTCGATCGGCGACTATGTCCTCTCGGGGGGCGAGATGGGCGCGCTGGTGCTGCTCGATGCTTGCATTCGGCTGCTTCCCGGCGTAATGGGCGCGGCTTCTAGTGGTGATGACGAGAGCTTCGAAAGCGGCCTTCTCGAATATCCGCAGTACACCCGACCATTTGAATGGGAAGGGCGCACGATCCCCGAAGTGTTGCGATCGGGGGATCATGCGAGGATTTCGGCATGGCGCAAGCACATGGCCGAGACCGATACACGGCTACGGCGGCCGGATCTGTGGGAGCGCCATGAGGGTGCTCGGGTCCAACCGCCCTCTGGCGCGCGACGACAGACGAAGGACGCATGAGATGAATCTCATCCAGACGATCGAAGCCGAGAACATTGCCAAGTTTCTCGAAACCAAGCAGATCCCCGAATTCCGCCCTGGCGATACGCTCAAGGTCGGCGTGAAGGTTGTCGAAGGCGAGCGCACCCGCGTCCAGAACTACGAAGGCGTGTGCATCGCGCGTTCGAACAAGGGCATGGGCAGCAACTTCACCGTACGGAAGATTTCGTTCGGTGAGGGCGTGGAGCGCGTCTTCCCGCTGTATTCGCCGAACATCGACAGCATCGTCGTCGTCCGCAAGGGCGCGGTGCGTCGTGCGAAGCTGTACTATCTGCGTGGCCGCACCGGCAAGTCGGCGCGTATCGCAGAGCGTCGCGACACGCGTCCTGCAAAGGGCACTGCCGCAGCCGAGTAAGCTCGGCCAGTCGCGAGACGAGACAAGGGCGCGGAGGCGATGGCCTCCGCGCCCTTTTTCGCATGCGTTGAAGGCGGCGGACTCAGCGGAGTGCCGCGCTAGCGATTGATTGAAGACAATAATGTCTTCCGGTCAGCGCAATTCCCCAAGCCTGAATCAGCCTCGCATTAAATAATCACCGCCGCCCGATCGGTGATACCCAGGCACACTATCTAATACTAATGGTGTATTACCATCGACAATATTTGGTATTGGTACTGTACCGTAACGAATCGGGACAGGGGCCATTACGATCAATGTTGTCGCAGTGTCGCGGGTCACCACCCGCACACTGAGCGCCACCGGTGCGCGCTTTCATCAACTGGACGTGTTGCGCGGATTGGCCGTCCTTGCGGTCCTAATCATCAACATCAACGGTATGGGCGGAAGTTCGCACACCGGCCGGTTACCGGAAACGCTTGGCTGGACCGTTGCGGACCAGATCGTCTGGAGTGTCCGGCAAATCCTCATTTCCGGAACGGCGCGATGCCTGCTCGAACTGGTGTTCGGCGCGGGAATGATCCTCCTGACGACCACGCTTGCCCGCAACGGCGATGCGATGGCGGTGGCGAGGCGCTTCTGGGTGCGGTATCTGCTGCTGTTCCTGATCGGGCTTTTTCACGTCTTCGCGTTGTCATGGTACGGCGACTTCCTGCACATTTACGCAATCGCGGCCCTGATTGCCTTTCCGTTCCGGCGCCTGCGCGGGGCGCAGCTTGTCCTGATCGGTTCGACCTACGCGATCGCGCTTGCGGCGTCGGCGCTGATCGGGTCGGACGGCCGTGTCACGGGCACCTTTTACGAGGTGTCGGGCAACGCCGGACATGCGGTGAAGCTTTCCCCACGCCAGACCACGGCGCCGTGGCGCGCGAACGCGGTCACCACGGCGCCCGATCTCGCTTCAGCCCAGCGGGAGGATCGCGAACGCACGACGACCTTCGCGCGCTGGCATGAGGCGATGCTCGACGATTACGTCGCCTTGTTCAACTGGGGGTGGGTGATCTACGGCCTCGGGGAAGCGGCGGCGACGATGATGATCGGGGCGGGGCTGTTCAAGCTCGGCGTCGTGCAGGGACAGCGCAGCACCGCCTTCTATGCGCGCCTTGCCGCCGTGGCTTACGGCGTCGGCTTGGCGATCCGCATCCCGCCGGTGTGGGCCGGGCATGTCCCGAGCGACCCGACCCAGATCGACGCCGCGCTGCGCGAGATCGGGCGGCTGAGCCTCACGCTGGGGCATGTCGCGCTGGTGTCGCTTGCGTTGCGGAACGTCCGTGGTCGCCGGCTGCTGATGCCCTTTGCAGCGGCAGGTCGAACAGCGCTGTCGTTGTACGTCGCGCAGACCTTGATCTGCCTGTGGCTCCTGTTCCCCCCGTTCGGCCTGCGGCTGTACGGCAGGATGGACTGGATCGGGCTGATCGGGACCGCGGTGATGATCGACGTCTTGTTGCTGGCGGCGGCCAACCGGTGGTTGTCCCGATATCGGATCGGTCCGCTCGAATGGCTGTGGCGGTCGCTGGCGAGCGGGGAACGGCTGGCGTTGCACCGTGCCGTGGGGCTTGACCGTGCAACCGTGACGAACTGACGGTAAGGGCGAGCGTTCACCCCGTGGGGATCGTCCGATGCCGCAATCTTCCAGTCCCGTTGTCGCCACTGCTACCGAGCCCGACGGTGCGCCGCGGATCGCGGTGCTTGATATCCTGCGCGGGATCGCGATCCTCGGGATCCTGTTCATGAACATCAACGACATGGGCCAGTCGATGACCGCGTCGTTCGACGATATCCGCCATCTCGGCTGGTCGGCGGCGGACCGGATCGTGTGGTGGGTGCGCGAGGTGCTCGCAATGGGCACCGCGCGCGGGGTGCTCGAGATGCTGTTCGGCGCGGGGATGGTGATCCTGACCGAGCGGTTTGCGGCGCAGGCCGACGAAGCGGTCGTGCTACGGCGTTACTTCATGCGCAACGGCATCCTGTTGCTGTTCGGGCTGGTACACGTGTTCGTGCTGCTGTGGCCGGGCGACATCCTCCACACCTATGCCCTCGCCGCGCTCGTCGCGTTCCTGTTCCGCGAGCTGCGCCCGCGCGCGCTCCTGTTCCTCGGCTCGAGCATGGCGGTGTTCTTCCTGATCGGCGGCGGGATGAGCTACGGTGCCGACCAGTCCAATGCGCAGGCGGTTCGACGCGTCGAGCAACGCCAGCACATGCACCGTCCGCTCACGCAGGCGGACAAAGCGGTGCTTGCGCAAGCCACGGAGCGGCAGAAACAGCGTGCAACGGTTGCCGCCGAGACGAGGGCGCTGATCGATGCCGAGGACAAGGCGCGGACCGGGACGTTCGCGACCTGGGCGGCAGAGCAATGGCGCACCTTCAGCTTTATGGAGGCGCAGGGGTTCGAAGTGCTGTTCGTCTGGGAGGCCGCCGCGACGATGCTGATCGGTGCGGGGCTGTTCCGGCTCGGCGTCTTGCAAGGGCTGCAATCGGCGCGGTTCTATGGGGTGATGACCGGAATCTGCTATGCGATCGGCGTGCCGTTGCGATTGCTCGAGGCCTATGAGGGCACGCGCTTCACCGCTGCGCCGCAGATCAGCATGGCAACCACCGAAGTCGCGCGTTTGGCGATGACGCTGGGGCATGTCGGGCTGGTCAACCTGCTCGTCACCACCGCGCTGGGTACGACGTTGCTGCGACCGTTCATCGCGGCGGGGCGGACCGCGCTGTCGATCTACGTCGCGCAGACGTTGATCTGCCTGTGGCTACTGTACCCGCCGTTCCTGCTCGCGCTGTACGGCCGGATGAGTTGGGCAGGGCTGATGGTGACCGCGGTGCTCGTCAACGCGGCGCTGTTGATCGGCGCGAACCTGTGGGTGCGCTGGTTCCGCATCGCACCGGTCGAATGGGCGTGGCGCTCGCTGATCGAACGGCGCGCGTTGCGGTGGCGGCATGGCGGGGGCGGCGCAATCGCCTGATGCCAAGGGCCTTTACGCAGGCCGCCGGCGTCGCGATAAGCCCGCAACGCCCGCGGTCGTCGGGCCGGGCAATCGAGAGAGCGGAGATGCGGGATGCGGGCATGTTGGGCGTTTGCGGGCGTGATGCTCGCGTGTGTGGCGGTGCCTGCGATGGCTGCTGAGGCCGCACCCGAAAAGCTGACGCTCGCCAAGGTGTTCGGCAGCCCCGACCTGTCGGGCGTCCAGCCGCGCGGCGTCAAGCTGTCGCCCGACGGGACGTTGCTGACCTCGCTGCGTCCGCGCGCCGACGAGAAGGAGCGGTTCGACCTGTGGGCGCGTGACACACGCACCGGGCAGGAGCGGATGCTGGTCGATTCCAAGAAGGTCGGCTCGGGCGCGGAACTGTCCGAAGCCGAGAAGATGCAGCGCGAGCGCGCGCGCATCGCGGGCTCCAAGGGCATCGTCGCGTACGATTGGGCTCCCGATGGCAAGACGATCCTCGTGCCGATCGACGGCGACCTGTATCTGGCGACGCTCGACGGCACCACGCGGCGGCTGACCAATGCGCCGGGCGATGGCGCGCTCAACCCGATCATCAGCCCCAGGGGCGGCTTCGTCAGCTTCGTGCGCGGGCAGAACCTCTTCGTCCAGCCGCTCGGCGGCGACGATGCGCGCGCCGTCAGCAGCGATGGCGGCGGGACGGTGCATTGGGGCGAGGCGGAGTTCGTCGCGCAGGAGGAAATGGACCGCCGCACCGGCTATTGGTGGTCCCCGCAGGACAGCCACATCGCAGTCGAGCGGTTCGACGAGGCCCCGGTCGGCGTGGTCACGCGTGCCGCGATCGGCGCGAACGGGACCAAGGTCTATGACCAGCGCTATCCTGCCGCTGGCACGCCCAACGTCGCGGTCGCTTTGTACGTGATGAAGGCGGACGGGTCGGGGAAGGTCAAGGTCGATCTCGGCAGCAATCCCGATATCTATCTCGCGCGCGTCGACTGGACGCCGGATGGCAGCGCGCTGCTCGTCCAGCGCGAGAGCCGCGATCAGAAGACGCTCGACATGCTCCGCGTCGATCCCGCGACGGGCAAAGCCACCGTGCTGTTCACCGAGACATCGGGCACGCGCAGCTGGCTCAACCTGTCCGACGCCTATCGTCCGATGAAGGACGGGAGTCTCATCTGGCGTTCGGAGCGGACCGGCTTCGGGCACCTTTATCGCTTCGCCGCGGGCAAGTGGACCGCACTGACCAAGGGCGACTGGGTCGTCCAATCATTGCTCGGCGTGGACGAAGCCAAGGGGCGGCTGTTCTTCACCGGCAACAAGGACGGCGTGCTCGAGCAGCATCTCTATTCGGTCGATATCGCGCATCCGAACGTCGTGACGCGGCTGACCGAAGCGGGCTGGTGGAACAATGGCACGATGGACGAGGCCGCGACGCGGATGATCGTCTCGCGCTCGAGCCCGACCCAGCCGACCCAGGTCTATCTGGCGGATGCGACCGGCAAGCGGCTGTCGTGGATCAACGAGAATGCGGTGGTGCCGGGGCATCCCTATTACCCCTATCTCGCCGCGCATCAGCAGACCAAGTTCGGGACGATCAAGGCGGAGGACGGGACCGATCTCTATTATGAGATGATCACCCCGCCGCTCGAGCCGGGGAAGAAATACCCCGTCTTCTTCCAGCATTACGGCGGCCCTGGCACCGGGCAGCAGGTTACGCGCGGCTGGGGCGGGGCGTTGCCGCAGTACCTCGTCCAGCACGGCTATATCTATTTCCAGATCGACAATCGCGGCTCGTACAATCGCGGGAAGGCGTTCGAGGACCACATCTACCGCGCGATGGGGACGGTCGAGGTCGCCGATCAGCTCGCGGGCGCGAAGTTCATCAAGAGCCAGCCGTTCGTCGATCCCGCGAAGGTGGCGATCTATGGCTGGTCGTACGGCGGTTACATGACGCTCAAGATGCTCGAGGCGAACCCGGGGGTCTATGCGGCGGGCGTGTCGGGCGCGCCGGTGACGCAATGGGAGCAATATGACACCCATTACACCGAGCGCTACATGGGTTCGCCGGTCGCGGACAAGCAGGCGTATGTCTCTTCGGATGCATTGGGGAAGGCCCCCGCGATCAAGGATCCGTTGTTGCTGATCCACGGGATGGCGGACGACAATGTCGTGTTCACCAACTCGACCGCCTTCGCGGCGCGAATGCAAGCGACCGCGACGCCGTTCGAGATGATGTTCTACCCCGGCTATACGCACCGTGTCGCCGGGCCGGGGATCAGCGAGCATCTGTGGGGGACGATCCTGACGTTCCTGGATCGGAACGTGAAGGACAAGAAGTAAGGGGGCGTCGTGCTGCGCCGGGTACATCGCCCCCCCCCCCGTTCGTCATCCCCGCGGAGGCGGGGATCCATTGATACTGATGCTCTCCGTGCTGCGAGGCCAGCCAGTATGGATTCCCGCCTGCGCGGGAATGACGGACTAGGGGAGGGCAGGCGTCCTAAGCCCATCGACCCTCCGCCCCCTCTAGCCCCGGACGCGCCGCTCCCATAAAGCGCAGCCCCATGCGGTTCCTCACCACCTTCCACCTGTTGCCGTTCCTCGACACGGTCGTGAGCTATCTCGTCGCGTTCGTGCTCGGCACGCTGATCGGCGCAGAGCGGCAGTATCGGCAGCGCACCGCGGGCCTGCGCACCAACGCGCTGGTCGCGCTTGGCTCGTCCGCGTTCGTGGACCTCGGCCAGCGGCTGGGCGGCGACGTCGAGTCGATCCGGATCATCGCTTATGTCGTGTCGGGGATCGGTTTCCTCGGCGCGGGCGTGATCATGAAGGAGGGGATGAACGTCCGCGGCCTCAACACCGCCGCGACGCTCTGGTGCTCGGCCGCGGTCGGCGCGATCGCGGGGAGCGACATGATTGCCGAGGCGGTGCTGCTCACCGGCTTCGTCATCCTCGCCAACACGATGCTCCGCCCGCTGGTCGACGCGATCAACCGCATCCCGCTGGAAGGCCGCAACGTCGAGGCGACCTATACCGTCACGATCACGACCGACGCCGCCGACGCCGGGCCAATGGGGGACCTGCTGACCGAGCATCTCGAGGCCGCGCAACTCCCGGTCGCGGAACTCGACATCATCAACCGCGCCGAGGACCGGGTGGAGATTGTGGCCAAGCTCGTGAGCACCAATATAACGGTCAGCGAACTCGACGCGCTGACCGATCATCTCGCCAAGGTGCATGGCATTACCCACGCGACATGGCAGGCGCGTACGCACGATTAGCAAAGCGATTGGACGTGCCGGCGTAACAACGCTACGGGCGCGTTCCGAACTGGAGGATTACATGGGTTACAGGATCGTGGTCGCGGGCGCGACGGGCAACGTCGGGCGCGAGATGCTCAACATTCTGGCGGAGCGCGAATTCCCGCTCGACGATATCGCGGTCGTCGCATCGTCGCGCAGCCAGGGCGACGAAGTCGATTTCGGCGAGACGGGCCGGAAGCTCAAGGTCCAGAACATCGAGCATTTCGATCCGACCGGCTGGGACATGGCGCTGTTCGCGATCGGGTCGGAAGGCACCAGGCTCCACGCGCCGCGCTTTGCGGCGGCGGGCTGCACGGTGATCGACAATTCGTCGCTGTACCGCATGGACCCGGACGTGCCGCTGATCGTGCCCGAAGTGAACCCCGATGCGATCGCGGGCTATACCAAGCGCAATATCATCGCGAACCCGAATTGCTCGACCGCGCAGATGGTCGTCGCGCTCAAGCCGCTGCATGATTTCGCCAAGATCAAGCGCGTCGTCGTCGCGACCTATCAGTCGGTTTCGGGCGCGGGCAAGGCGGGGATGGACGAGCTGTTCGAGCAGTCGCGCAACATCTTCGTCGGCGATTCCGCCGAGGCCAAGAAGTTCACCAAGCAGATCGCGTTCAACGTGATCCCGCACATCGACAGCTTCCTCGACGACGGATCGACCAAGGAAGAATGGAAGATGGTGGTCGAGACCAAGAAGATCCTCGATCCCAAGATCAAGGTCACCGCGACCTGCGTCCGCGTGCCGGTGTTCGTCGGTCATTCGGAAGCGATCAACATCGAGTTCGAGAACGAAATTTCGGCCGCGCAGGCGCAGAAGATCCTGCGCGAAGCACCCGGCGTGATGCTCGTCGACAAGCGCGAGGACGGCGGATACGTCACTCCGGTCGAATGCGTCGGCGAATATGCGACCTTCATCAGCCGCGTGCGCGAGGATTCGACCGTCGAGAACGGGCTGTCGCTGTGGTGCGTCTCGGACAATCTCCGCAAGGGCGCGGCGCTGAACGCGGTGCAGATCGCGGAGCTGCTCGGGCGGCGGTATCTGAACAAGGGGGACTGAGGCGGGTTTCGCCCTCTCCACTCCGTCATCCCCGCGAAGGCGGGGATGACGGAGTGGGGGAGGCGACTCTTGCGCCAGCCGCGAGCCCGCGCGATGATCCCCTCGTCTTCGTGGGGAGCCAAGCCATGACAGAAACCATGACCGGCGGCTGCCAGTGCGGTCGCATCCGCTACAGCGTCGCGATCGACACCATCGACGCCTATCTCTGCCATTGCCGGATGTGCCAGCGCGCGACCGGCGGGGTGTCGATCGCGCTCAAGGGCGTCAAGATCGCCAACGTCACCTGGAACCGCGAACCCGATCGCTACCGGAGCTCCCCCATCGCGCAGCGCGGCTTCTGCAGCGCGTGCGGCACGCCGCTGACGTTCGAATTTCTCGAACCGGGCGAAACCATGGACCTGACGGTCGGCAGCTTCGACGAGCCAGGGCGGTTCGTTCCCAAGCATCATTTCTCGCCCGAGACTTGGCACGCGGCATGGCTGGACACTAAGGATCTCCCGACAACGCGGGTCGCGGATAATCCGTCGACCGCAGATCGATGGATCAAGGCACTTGGCAAACTCCCCGATTGAACCGCAGTTTTTCGAAGGCATCGACGGTGCGCGGCTCGCGTGGCGCGAGCTGGGGGAGGGGCGCGCCGTCGTCCTGATCCACGGCTATTTCTCCGACGCGGCGACCAACTGGATCAAGTACGGCCACGCGGCAAAGATCGCCGCCGCTGGCTTCCGGGTGATCATGCCCGACCTGCGCGGGCACGGATCGAGCGCGAAGCCGCACGATGCGGCCTCCTACCCGCCCGACGTGCTGATGCAGGACGGCAACGCGCTGGTCGCGCATCTCGGGCTTAGCGATTACGATCTCGCGGGCTATTCGCTTGGCGGGCGGACGGTGATGCGGATGCTCGTCAACGGCGCGACGCCGCGGCGGGTGGCGGTTTCGGGCATGGGTCTGGACGGGATCGTCCACACGCAAGGGCGCGGCGCGTATTTCCATAACGTCCTGACCAACCTCGGCAGCTTCAAGCAGGGCACGAGCGAATGGCTGACCGAGGCGTTCCTCAAGACGACCAAGGGCGATCCGCTCGCATTGCTGCGCGTGCTCGACACGTTCGTCGACACGCCGGCCGAGGCGCTGGCGACGATCCGGCCGCCGGTGCTGGTCGTCAACGGCGTCGATGATCACGACAATGGCTCGGGCGAGGCGCTCGCTGCCGCGCTGCCCGACGGGCGCTATGCGAGCATCCCGGGGAATCACATGAGTGCGGTGATGAAGCCCGAACTCGGCAGCACGATCGCGGACTTTCTCGCGGCTTGACCATCCATTCCGGGCGGCACAGGTTGCCGCCCTCAACGCATTCCCGGGGGAGTCGCATCTTGCGCACCAGTATCGCTACACTTGCCATCGCGCTTACGTTCGCCACGCCAGCCTTGGCGCAGCAGGCCGCCCCCGCCGCCCCTGCAGCTGCCGCCCCCGCAGCCGCCAACCCCGCAGCCGCCGACGCTTTCGTCGCGCGCGCGGAAAAGGCGCTGGAGGACTTCTCCACCCCGGCGCAGCAGGTGGCCTGGATCAACGCGACGTACATCACGGACGATACCGATGCGATCGCCGCGCAGTTCGGCGCTGAGGGCACCGAAATGGCGGTCAAATATGCGCTGGAAGCCGCGAAATACGCGCGGATTCCGGGCCTGTCGTTCGACACCAAGCGCAAGATCGACCTGCTCCGCAGCGGCCTCACGCTGCCCGCGCCGACCACGCCGGGTGCCGCGACCGAGCTGTCGACGATCGTGACGCGGATGTCCTCGGGCTATGGCAAGGGCAAGGGAACACTCGACGGCAAGCCCTTGAACGGCAGCGATATCGAGGCGGCGATGGGGTCGGTCCGCGATCCCGCCAAGTCCAAGGAAATGTGGGTCAGCTGGCATGACAATGTCGGCGCGCAGATGCGCAAGGACTATGCGCGCCAGGTCGTCATCGCCAACCAGGGCGCGAAGGAGCTTGGCTATGCCGACGTCGGTGCCTTGTGGCGCTCGGGCTATGACATGGAGCCCGACCAGTTCGCCGCGCTGACCGACAAATTGTGGAAGCAGGTCGAGCCGCTCTACGTCGCGCTCCACACCTATGTCCGCTGGAAGCTCAACGCGAAATACGGCGATGCGGTACAGGCCAAGACCGGCCCGATCCGCGCCGATCTGCTGGGCAACATGTGGGCGCAGGAATGGGGCAACATCTATGACGTCGTCGCCCCGGCGGGCGCGGGCGATGTCGGCTATGACACGGGCGATCTGCTCAAGGCCAAGGCCTATGACCCGGTCAAGATGTTCAAAACCGGCGAGGGTTTCTATTCCTCGCTTGGTTTCAAGCCGCTGCCCGATACGTTCTGGGCGCGCTCGCAGATCGTCAAGCCCGCCGACCGCGAGGTGATCTGCCACGCCTCGGCGTGGGACGTCGACAGCATGAACGACCTGCGCATCAAGATGTGCACCAAAGTGAATAGCGACGATATCGTCACGATCCATCACGAGATGGGGCATAATTACTACCAGCGCGCCTATAATACGCAGCCGTTCCTCTACAAGAACGGCGCGAATGACGGCTTCCACGAGGCGATCGGCGATTTCGTCGCGCTGTCGATCACGCCCGATTATCTCGTGCGGATCGGCCTGCTCGACCAGTCGAAGGTGCCGAGCGCGGACAAGGACATCGGGCTGCTGCTCAAACAAGCGATGGACAAGGTCGCGTTCCTGCCGTTCGGGTTGCTGATCGACAAATATCGCTGGGGCGTGTTCTCCGGCGCGATTCCCGAGACCCAGTATGAGAAGGGCTGGAACGACCTGCGGCTGAAGTATCAGGGCGTCGTGCCGCCGGTCGCGCGCGACGAGACGCGGTTCGATCCGGGGGCGAAGTATCACGTGCCCGCCAGCGTGCCGTACACGCGCTATTTCCTCGCGCGATTGCTGCAGTTCCAGTTCTACCAGGCGGCGTGCAAGCAGTCGGGCTGGAAGGGGCCGCTGCATCGCTGCTCGTTCTACGACAACAAAGCCGTCGGCGATAAGCTGAACGCGATGCTGGCGATGGGCCAGTCCAAGCCGTGGCCGGATGCGCTCGAGACGTTCACCGGGAGCCGCGAGATGTCGGGGCAGGCGATGGTCGCCTATTTCGCGCCGCTCAAGGCGTGGCTGGACAGGCAGAACAAGGGGAAGCCGTCGGGCTGGTGAGGGGCCGCTCGGCTGTTAACGTGCGCTTCCCCGGCGGAGGCCGGGGCCCAGTCGAAATGTCCGAGGTATTCGAGAGCAAGCGCCCGCCATCTCAGGTCTCGCTACTGGGCCCCGGCCTTCGCCGGGGGAGTACTTAAAGGGGAGGGGGACGCCCTCAGTTCGGGATCGTGCCCTCGTCGGCGATGCCGGCCTCGAACGACTTGCTCGAATCGCTGCCGTCCGCCTGATGCGCGCCACTGCCCGGCTTCGGCTTCGGCTTCGGCTTTGACCCTACGGGCGTGCTGCCGCGGAGCGCGAACAATGCGGCGGCTGCCGCGCCGACCGCTGCGACGCCGCCGACGATCTTCGCGGCGGTCCAACGCGGCTTGGCAACGGGTGCTTCCACCTTAGTGGCTACATCGTTCACCATTGGCTTGGGCTTTGGCTTGGGCGCACCCTTGCCACCGGTCACCGGGCGGCTCGCCGCGGTGCGCGGCTTGGCCGGCTTGCGCGGGGCGGGGGGCTTCGGCCCGCTGGCCTTCGCGCCCGAAGGCTTTGCCGGCTTGGCGGGTTTGGGGGGCTTGACCGGCGTCGTCGTGTCGGTTTCGTCGTCGGTCGGCTTCTTCGGTGGCTGCGCCATCGTGTGTTCCTTGAATCGTTACAGCGGTCGAACGCGCCAGCGTGGCGGGGTTTCCGTGGCTTAGCGGAAGGGCGGCTCGTTGAACGCGCGCAGCTTGCGCGAGTGGAGCTTGTTCCCCTCGCGCCGCAGCTCCTCGCATGCCTCGATCCCGATCCGCATATGCTCGCTGATCGCGCGTTCGTAGAAGCGGTTGGCCTGGCCCGGCAGCTTCAGCTCGCCGTGGAGCGGCTTGTCCGACACGCACAGCAAGGTGCCGTAGGGCACCCGGAAGCGATAGCCCTGCGCCGCGATGGTCGCCGACTCCATGTCGATTCCGACCGCGCGCGACAGCGAGAAGCGCAAGGCCGAGCGCGAATATTGCAGCTCCCAGTTGCGGTCGTCGGTCGTCACGATCGTGCCGGTGCGCAGGCGGCGCTTGAGCTCGTCGCCGGTCTGGCCCGAGACCGTTTCGGCCGCGCGCGCGAGCGCGAGCTGGACCTCGGCGATCGCGGGGACCGGGATCTCGGGCGGAAGCACGTCGTCGAGGATATGATCGTCGCGCAGATAGGCGTGCGCGAGGACATAGTCGCCGATCCGCTGGCTCGGGCGGAGGCCGCCGCAATGGCCGATCATCAGCCATGCTTCGGGGCGGAGCACCGCGAGATGGTCGCAGATCGTCTTGGCGTTCGACGGACCGACGCCGATGTTGACGAGCGTGATCCCGGTGCCGTCCTCGGCCATCAGGTGATAGGCGGGCATCTGGTGCCGCCGCCACGCGCTTGTGTCGGCGAGCATCGCCTCGACGTCGTCGCCCGCGCGCATCAACACGCCGCCTGCGCCCGAGACACCGGTATAGCGGCTCGGCGTGCCGTCTGCGTGCGGCTCGAGCTGCGCGCACGCCCAGCGGACGAATTCGTCGACATAGCGATGGTAATTGGTGAACAGCACATAGCGCTGGACGTGCTCGGGCGGGGTGCCGGTGTAGTGCCGCAGCCGCGCGAGCGAGAAATCGGTGCGCAGGCCATCGAACAGCGCGAGCGGGCGGGGGCCACCGTTGAGCACGGCGTAGCGCCCGTCGGCTATCTCGTCGCCGATATGCGCGAGTTCGGTCGCGGGGAAATGCCGCGACAGTTCGACCGCGGATACCGCGTCGAGGCTGAGCGCATGGCCGGGATCGATCACATAGGGAAAGGGGATTTCCTGCCGGCCGGGGACCGCCTCGACGGTGACGTCGTAATCCTCGATCAGCAGGGTGAGCTGTTCGGTCAGATAGTCGGCGAAGATCGCGGGCTTGGTGACGCTGATCGCATAGGCGCCCTCGCTGACGAGCCGGCCGAACGACCGCGCGGGGACCGGGCGATCCTCGCCGCCGCGATAGTGGAGCCGGATCTCGGGATAGGCGAAGCTGCCATCCTTGCGGCTTTCCGGCGCGGGTGGCTGGCCGGTCGTGATGTAGGTGGTCAGTGCGGCCTGGAGCCGCTCGACCGAGGCGCGATACAGGCGATCGAGCTCGGCGACGATGTCGGATGCTTGCGTCATGATCAGCGGTTAAAGGCGGATCGTTACACTGGCAAGACCGGGTGGGGCAAGACCGGGGGGCGCAGAAGGGGAATAGCCGCCACCCCGACCATGGCCGGGGTGACGGGAAAGGCTTATTCGCCTTCGCGCAGTTTCTTCACGCCGATCACCGTACCGGCCACCGCTGCGGCTGCACCCGTCGCGATCGCGGCTGCTGCAACCGGATGTTCCTTCACGGCGCTGACCGTCGCTTTGAACGCGTCGGTGACCGCTTCCTGCGCCTGCGTCAGGATCGACGGATCGACCACCTTCTTCGCTTCGGACGCGGCCTTGTCGCCAAGATCCTGCACGGTATCGGTGGCCTGCTTGATAGCATCGGTCATGATAATCTCCCTTCGCGTGAAACGTGTTACGCGAAAGAAACGAAGTGCGGCGACCTGTGTTCCGCCGCCGCACTCGGTTCGTCGTGCCTTAGATTTCACTCAGCAGATGTTCGGCCGACGAAACCTTGAATTCACCGGGGGCCTCGACGTTGAGCTGCTCGACGACACCGTCGTTGACCAGCATCGAATAGCGCTGGCTGCGCTCGCCCATGCCGAACTTCGAGCCGTCGAAGGTCAGGCCGACCGCCTTGGCGAAATCGGCATTGCCGTCCGCGAGCATCGTGATGGCGCCGGCGTCGCTCGCCTTGCCCCAGGCACCCATGACGAACGCGTCGTTGACCGAGGTGAAGGCGATCTCGTCGATGCCCTTGGCCTTCAGGTCGGCAGCCTTGTCGACGAAACCGGGGAGGTGGCGCGCCGAGCAGGTCGGCGTGAAGGCCCCCGGAACCGCGACGAGCGCGACCTTGCGGCCCTTGAAGAAATCGTCCGAGCTGACCTGATCGGGGCCATCGGGCGTGACCTTGGTGAGCATGGTGGTAGGGACGCGGTCGCCGACGGTGATCGTCATGGGGAATCTCCTGATGCCGCCGCTCCGACACGGGATTGGGGAACGGCAGGCCGGTACGTCGTCCGAACGCCGGCAAATTTCAAGCGTGGCGACCATGCGGGAGCACGCCTATGATACCGGATGATGGAGTCGACGACATATCTGACCGGCCAGTTCCTGCTGGCGATGCCCGGGATCGGGGATACCCGTTTCGAGCGCGCGATCATCGCGATGTGCGCGCATGACGAGGAAGGGGCACTCGGGATCGGGATCGGCGCGACCTTGCCCGGGGTCGGGCTGCACGCGGTGCTCGAGCAGCTCGAGATCGATCCCGGCGTCGCGCCCAACGCCGCCGTGCACATCGGCGGTCCGGTCGAGCCACGGCGGGGCTTTGTCGTCCATAGCCAGGACTGGGGCGGGCAGGATACGGTCGGGGTTGCGAACCTGTGGGCCCTGTCGGGGACGACGGACGTCCTCCGCGCAATTGCGGCGGGGACCGGACCGTCGCGCTGGATCGTCGCGCTCGGCTATGCCGGCTGGGGGCCCGGGCAGGTCGATTCGGAAATGACGCGGCACGGCTGGTTCAGCACGCCTGGCGATCTCTCGATCCTGTACGACGCGGATGCCGCCCGCCGGTGGGAGCGCGCGTTCGGCGGGGCGGGGATCGATCCTCGCCTGCTCGCGAGCGGGGCCGGGACCGCCTGACGCCGCGACCCGCGGCGATCCCTGCGATCCGACCCGCAAAGGATGGAGCACATATAAAGACATCTTTATATTTGATCCGGGCATCATTCGGGATTAAAGGCGCGAGCATCAACCAAACCGGAGATGCCCCGTGGCCACCGTTCTCGACAAGCCGACCGACTATGTCGTCGCAGACATCAGCCTAGCCGATTTCGGTCGCGCAGAAATCAACATCGCCGAGACCGAGATGCCCGGCCTGATGGCGCTCCGCGAGGAATTCGGCGCGTCGCAGCCGCTCAAGGGCGCGCGCATCACCGGTTCGCTCCACATGACGATCCAGACCGCTGTGCTCATCGAGACGCTGACCGCGCTCGGTGCGGACGTCCGCTGGGCGACGTGCAACATCTTCTCGACGCAGGACCATGCCGCCGCCGCGATCGCCGCGTCGGGCGTGCCGGTGTTCGCGATCAAGGGCGAGAGCCTCGCGGATTATTGGGACTATGTCGGCAAGATCTTCGACTGGGACAATGGCGACGGCCAGACCTGCAACATGATCCTCGACGACGGCGGCGATGCCACCGCGTTCGCGCTCTGGGGCGCCAAGCTCGAGGCCGGCCATTCGTTCGGTGAGCCCGAGAATGAGGAAGAAGTCGAGATGCAGCGCGCCGTCAAGGCGTTCATCGCGAAGAAGCCCGGCTACCTCACCGACACCGTCAAGAACATCA
The DNA here is from genome assembly GCF_000242835.1 of Sphingomonas sp. PAMC 26617. NCBI lineage: Bacteria > Pseudomonadati > Pseudomonadota > Alphaproteobacteria > Sphingomonadales > Sphingomonadaceae > Sphingomonas > Sphingomonas sp. PAMC 26617. Next base: position 3,804,229 of record NZ_JH594425.1, on the reverse strand, counting down.
AGGGCGTGTCGGAAGAGACCACGACCGGCGTTCACCGCCTGTACGCGATCGCCAAGAAGGGCGAGCTGCCGTTCCCCGCGATCAACGTCAACGACAGCGTGACCAAGTCGAAATTCGACAACCTGTACGGCTGCAAGGAATCGCTGGTCGACGCGATCCGTCGCGGCACCGACGTGATGCTCGCCGGCAAGGTCGCGACCGTCGCTGGCTTCGGTGACGTCGGCAAGGGGTCGGCGCAGTCGCTCCGCAACGGCGGCGCACGCGTGCTCGTGACCGAAGTCGATCCGATCTGCGCGCTGCAGGCGGCGATGGAGGGCTTCGAGGTCGTGACGATGGAAGAGGCGGTCACCCGCGCCGACATCTTCGTGACCGCGACCGGCAACGCCGACGTCATCACCGCCGACCACATGCGCGGCATGAAGAACATGGCGATCGTCTGCAACATCGGCCACTTCGACTCCGAGATCCAGATCTCGGCGCTGTCGAACTACAAGTGGACCGAAGTGAAGCCGCAGGTCGATCTCGTCGAGTTCGACGACGGCAAGCAGATCATCATCCTGTCGAAGGGCCGTCTTGTTAACCTGGGTAATGCTACGGGGCATCCGTCGTTCGTGATGTCGGCCAGCTTCACCAACCAGACGCTGGCGCAGATCGAGCTGTTCACCAACCCCGAGCAGTATAAGAACGACGTCTACGTCCTGCCCAAGCACCTCGACGAGAAGGTTGCGGCGCTTCACCTCGAAAAGCTCGGCGTGAAGATGACCCAGCTGACGAAGAAGCAGGCCGACTATATTGGCGTGCCGGTCGAGGGTCCGTTCAAGCCCGACCACTATCGTTACTGATGTAACTTTTTTCATTCTTTCGAATGATCATTCAGGCGGCAAGCGAGAGCTTGCCGCCTTTTTGTTACGGTCAAGAAACAGATTGTTGCACCACTGCAACATATTCTAACAAACGCGTTACATTCGTAAATCCACCGTTTCCATCCTGTCGTCTTGCCCGCAGACAGGCCCCGCCGGGGGGCGAGTATTTCCAAAGGGCTTGTGATGCGTCTCCGTACTTCTTCCGTCTTGCTGCAGACGTCCGTGCTCGCCCTGTGCGCCGCCGGGGCAGCGCCAGCCTTCGCACAGACCGCCGCGCCCGTCAGCGCGCCGCAGACGCAGCAGGGGTCGGCAACGCCCGCGCTGCCGACCGAGCAGGCACCGTACCAGACCAACCCGGCGACCCCCGGGCAGCCGACGACGCCGCAGGGCGCGCCCGTCGCGGCCGATGCAGCGCCCGCCGATGCGGCCCCGGCAGCAGCGCCCGCCGACATCGTCGTCACCGGCTCGCGCATCGCACGCCCGACGCTCGATTCGACCATCCCGGTCACGACGCTGACCGCCGCCGAACTGACGCGCACCGGGTCGATCTCGGTCGGCGACGTGCTCAACGACCTGCCGTCGATCCGCTCGACCTACAGCCAGGCGAACTCGACGCAGTTCATCGGCACGACCGGGGTCAACTACCTCGATCTGCGCGGCCTTGGCGTCACTCGTACGCTGGTGCTGGTCAACGGCCGCCGTCACATCACGTCTTCGGCCGGCGACTTCCTGGTCGACACCAACACGATCCCGACCGATCTGCTCGACCGCGTCGACGTCGTCACCGGCGGCAGCTCGGCGGTTTACGGGTCGGACGCGATGGCGGGCGTCGTCAACTTCGTGCTCAAGCGGAACTTCAGCGGTGCGTCCCTCAACGCGCAGGCGGGTCTTACCGACCGCGGCGGCAAGGGGACGCAGCGCATCTCGGGGACGTTCGGCCAGAACTTCGCGGACGGGCGCGGCAACATCGCGCTCAACCTCGAATACAACAACACCGAGCTGGTCACCTTTGCGGACCGCGGCGACCTGACCGGCGCGTTCACCGGCCGTAACCAGTTCCAGCAGGTCGACAATCCGTCGCTCGACAACACCGTCCCCGACCGCACGTTCCTGAGCGGCGTTCGCAGCTACGGCTATGACAATGGCGGCAACTTCGTCGCCTATAACGGGACCAGCCTGCGCAACTGTTCGGGCGGCGTCGCGGCGGCGTGCCTCGCTAACGGTTTCCCGCGGATTTACGGGTTCAACAGCGACGGCAGCCTGTCCGAGTATAACTACGGGCGCGATTTCCGTCCGGCGGGCAGCAACAACAACCAGGGCGGCTCCGGGGGGATCCTAAACGACCGTGGTACGCTGAACCCCTCGCTTCAGCGGTATGTCGCCAACGTCATCGGTCACTTCGACGTGTCCGAAGCGTTCAAGCCGTTCATCGAAGCGAAGTTCGTGCGCGTCGATGCCTTCAGCCAGGGAACGCCGACGTTCGGCCAGGGCGGCGAGCAGGGCGCCGGCGCGGATGCGGGGACGTATCTCGGATCGGGTGTGCCGATCTTCTTCGATAACGCCTATCTCCAGCCCGGCGCCGCGGCGACGATCCGGTCGCAGCTGCCGGCGGGCGCGACCTTCTTCCGCCTCAACCGCAACAACAACGACCTTGGAACGCGCGACGAGTTCGATCGGCGTGATACGTACCGGTTCGTCGGCGGGGTCGAAGGGACGTTCAACGACGACTGGAAGTACGACGTCTCGGTCAACTACGGCGAATTCCACAGCAATTCGATCTTCTACAACAACCGCATCGAATCGCGCTTCCAGAAGGCTGCGGATGCCGTGCGCAACGGCGCGGGGCAGATCGTCTGCCGCGTAAACCAGGCCTCGGTGACCGATCCGAGCTGCGTTCCGATCAACCTGTTTGGCGACGGCGCGCCGAGCCAGGCCGCACTGAACTACGTCAACACCACCTCGACCAGCCGTTCGAAGGCGACCGAGCTCGACATCAACGCCAACCTCGTCGGCGACAGCTCGCAGCTGTTCGAGCTGCCGGGCGGACCGGTCAAGTTCGCGATCGGCGGCGAGTATCGTCGCGAGACCGCGTTCCAGGCGTATGACGATACGATCAAGGGCGGTGACACGTTCTTCAACGCGATCCCCGATTTCGCGCCCCCGTCGTTCGAGGTGAAGGAAGCGTACGGCGAAATCGAACTGCCGCTGCTCAAGAACCTGCCGTTCGCGCAGGAATTGACGGTCAACGGCGCAGGTCGCGTCGCCGACTACAAGGGCTCCACGGGCACGGTATTCGCCTATAACGCGGGCGTCATCTACGCGCCGATCCGAGACGTGAAGTTCCGGGTGAACTATTCGCGCTCGGTCCGCGCACCGACGTTGAGCGATCTGTACGCGTCCAACTCGCAGAACTTCGACCTGCTCAACGATCCCTGCGACGTGAACTACATCAACAAGGGTCGCTCGACGCGTGTCGCGAATTGCGCGGCGGCGGGGGTTCCGGCGGGCTTCGTCAACGATATCGCGCGTGCAGGCAGCACCGAGTTCCTGTCGGGCGGCAACCCCAACCTGTCGGCGGAAACGTCGCGCAGCTGGACCTTCGGTGCGATCTTCCAGCCGCGGTACCTGCCCGGCCTGTCGATCACGGCGGACTGGTATGACGTCAAGATCAGCAACATCATCAGCGCGGTCGGGGCGCAGACGATCCTGGATGCCTGCTATGACGGCACCTCGCTCGACAACCAGTTCTGCCGCCTGATCAATCCGCGCCAGGCCAACGGCACGTTCGCGCGCCCGGCGCTGCTGCAGGCCACGGTCAACTATTCGGCCCGCGACGCGCGCGGGCTCGATCTGGACGTTGCCTACAACCACGCGTTCGACGGTTCGAACAAGCTCGCGCTGCGGTTCGTCGGAACCTATGTCGATACGCGGACCGACTATCCGTATCTCGACACGCCTGATCGTCCGGAACGGATCAAGGGCGAGCTCGGCGATCCGGTCTACAACTTCAACGTATCGGCGGATTACACGCACAAGAACGTCACGCTCGGCTATCAGCTGCGCTACATCGGTCGGCAGACGGTCACCGACTGGGAATCGTCGTTCACCACCTACGGCGTGGCCCCGCTCGATCCCTATTATGCGGACCGGACCTTCTACCCGTCGGTCGTCTATCACGCGATCCGCGCGACGGTCGAAGTCAACAAGCAGTTCCGGCTGTATGGCGGCGTCGACAACCTGACCGACAAGAAGCCGCCGTACGGCCAGCTCGGCATCAGCGACGGTGGCGCGATCTACGACAACGTCGGGCGCTATATGTACGTCGGCGCTTCGGTTAAGCTCTGACACTTGCCTTCGCACCTTGCGGAAGAACGAAAGGCCCGGCGGTTTGCCGGGCCTTTTTTCTTGATCTGTGCGGCACATCGGCCGCACCCTCTGTCCAGGCGGCGGGACCGGTGGTAGCGCGTGGGATAGCGAAGGAACGGGCGATGCGCCGTCGCGAAGGGGCGGAATGATCGGGTTGGTGCACAGTTCGCTGCTGCTCAGCGGGGTAGGGCTGGCGGTGCTCCTGACGGGAGCGTCGCTGATCCTGTACCGTGGATTGCGTGCGCGCCGCGAGGCGGCGGCGACCTTTGCCGACAATGCGCGGCTGTCCGCGATGCTGGCGTCCGCCCCCGCGCTCGCAATGATCGTCCGCGCGGATGGTCGGGTCGACTGTCCCGAACGGCTTGCCGACTGGTTCGGCCTGGCGAGCCCGCCACGCTATCTCAACGATCTGTCGGTGCATGGCGGCGGCATTGCGCCCGACGACTTCGCGTTGCTCGCGGGCGATGTCGCGGCGGCGCAGAAATCGGGTCGCGCCTTCTCGCGCGCGATACGCGCGCTGGGCTCGTCGCGCGCGCTGATGATCCGCGGCAGCCGCGCGGCGCGGGACGTGCGCATCTCCGGGGGCGTGATCCTCTGGGTCTTCGACGCAACCGAGAGCGAAGCGGAAATCGCCGGACTGCGCCGCGCCGTCGACGACGCGACGATGCATTATGACGAACTCAGCGGGATCATCCAGGCTGCGCCGATGCCGATGTGGTATCGCGGGTCGGACCTGCGGCTGGCGATGGTCAACTCGCATTATGTCGATGCGGTCGAGGGCGTCTCGCCCGAGGACGTCGTCCAGCGCGGGCTTGAACTGGTCGAAGGGTCGGGCGTCGGCGGGCCGCTGGCGAGCGCAGTGCTCGCGCGCGATGCGCGGGCAATCCAGACGCAGGCGCTCCCCGCGACGATCCGCGGCGAGCGGCGGATGCTGCGGGTATATGATGCGCCGCTATCGACCGGCGGGGTCGCCGGCTTCGCGATCGACATCGAGGATCTCGAACAGGCGCGCGCGCAGCTCAAGCGCTTCGACGACGCGCAGCGCGCGATGCTCGATCGCGTCTCGGCGGCGGTGGTGCAGTTCGGCGCGGACCGGGCGCTCGTCTTCTGCAACCAGCCGTTCCGCCGGATCTTCGCGATGAAGCCCGAATGGCTGGCGGACCGCCCCGAGTTCGACCGCGTGCTCGAGCGGATGCGCGAGGCGTCCAGGCTCCCCGAAGTGCGCGACTTCCCCGGCTGGAAGGCGGAGCGGCGCGACTGGTTCCTCGCGGCGGGCGGCGCGATCGAGGAGGAGTGGCATATCCCCGGCGGGGTGCATCTGCGCGTCGTGGCGCAGCCCTTGCCCGACGGTGGCCTGCTGTTGATCTTCGAGGATCGTACAGAGCAGGTCCAGCTCGCCAGCGCGCGCGACACGCTGCTGCGCGTCCGCACCGCGACGTTCGAGAATTTGTACGAGGCGCTCGGCGTCTTCGCGGCGGATGGACGGCTGCAATTGTGGAACAACAAGTTCCGTACGCTGTGGGGGTTCGAGGAAGCCTTCCTCGCCACGCACCCGCGCGTCGACGTGCTCGCGGAGGCCGCCGCGAAACAGCTCGCCAACCCGTCGCGGTCGACCCTCATCGGCGACCTCGTCCGCGCCGCGACGGTCGAGCGGCAGCAGCGCGCGGGGCGCGTCGCCTTCGCCGATGGCCGCCATTATGAATTCGCCGCGGTTCCGCTCCCGGACGGCAACGGGCTGTTCACGATGCTCGACATCTCGGACAGCCGCCGGATCGAACGCGCGCTGCGCGACCGCAACGAGGCGCTGGAGGCGGCGGACCGGATCAAGACCGCATTCGTCGCGACGATGAGCTACGAACTGCGCACGCCTTTGACGTCGATCAGCGGGTTCGCCGAAATGCTCAACGAGGGCTATGCCGGCAAGCTCAGCAAGGCGGCGGAAGGCTATGTCGAGGCGATCCTCGAATCGGTCGAGCGGCTCGGGATGCTGGTCGACGAAGTGCTCGACCTGACGCAGGCCGAAGGCGGGACCGCGGTGCTCGACAAGCGCGACGTCGACCTCACCGTCACCGCGCAGGCCGCCGCCGCGTCGGTCGCGCCGCTCGTCGCCAAGCGCAAGCTCGATTTCGCCGTCGAGCTGCAGCCGTCGATCGGGCATGTGTTCGGCGATGCGCGACGGCTCCAGCAAATGATCGAGCATCTGTTGCGCCACGCGGTCGCGGGGACGCGCGAGGGCGGGCGGATCCTGTTGCATGTCGATGGGACCGCGGGCGCGGTACGGCTGATTGTCTCGGATGACGGGATCGGGATGAGCCAGCAGATGGTCGCGCGCGCATTCGACCGGTTCGGGCAGCCCGGCATCACGCGCAACGGCGAGCGCGCGCTGGGGCTCGGTTTGCCGCTCGCGCGGCAGTTCGCCGAAGGGCATGGCGGGACGATCGCGCTGGTGTCGGAACCCGGCGAGGGGACGTTGATCACGGTGACGTTGCCGCGCCGCTGACTTGTGCGAGGCGGGCTATGCGCATAGGTTCTGCGCATAGCGGGAGGGCAGGATGGCGCGGGTTCGGGAAGATCGTACTGCGTTTCGCCGCCCCACCAACGTGACGCTCGACGAGCAGCTCGTTGCGGCGGCGAAGGACCTCGGCATCAATCTGTCGCGCGCCTGCGAACAGGGCCTGAGCGACGCGGTCAGCGCCGAGCGCATCCGCCGGTGGCAGGAGGACAATCGCGCGGCGCTGGAGGCAGCCAATGCCTATGTTGCTGAATATGGATTACCGCTCGCCAAATACCGGATGTTCTGATGGCCCGGTTCGACGTGTATCGCGGCGCAGCGGGGCAGGGCTATCTGCTCGATTGCCAGACGGACTATCTCTCCGGCCTCAACACCCGGCTGACGGTGCCGCTGTTCCTGCGAGAGAATTTCCCGCGCTATGCTGCACGGCTCAATCCGGTGTTCCAGGTCGAGGGGAAAGCCGTCGTCATGCTGACGCAATATGCGTCGGCGATCGAGACACGCCATCTCGGCGAGCATGTGACGTCCCTCGCCGATCAACAGGATGCGATCATGAATGCGCTCGACATGCTGCTGACGGGGTATTGAGATGATCCTTGCCGATCCCGCCGCGACCGAGGCGCTGGGCGCGCGGCTCGCTGCGCTGGCGCGCCCGGGCGACGTGGTGACACTTGCGGGACCGCTCGGCGCGGGGAAGACGAGCATCGCGCGTGGGTTGCTCGCGGCGCTGGGGCTCGCGGGGGAGGCGCCGTCGCCGAGCTTTGCGATCGTCCAGCCCTATGCGCCGCCCGAGGTGCGGTTTCCGGTGCTCCACGTCGACCTGTACCGGATCGACGATGCGGGCGAACTCGACGAACTCGGGCTCGACGAGGCGGAAGGCGATTCGCTGTTGCTTATCGAATGGCCCGAACGCGCCCCCGGCTATTGGCCGAACGCGCTGCAACTGACGCTGGCGATGGCGGAAGACGGCGGGCGTCGCTTGACAGCCGACGTCCCGCCGGGCTGGAGAGAGCGATGGCAGCAGATATGACTCCCCCCGTCGCCGCAGCGGCGTTCCTCGCGGCGCACGGCTGGCCCGACGCCCGAATCGAACCGGTGGCGGGCGACGCTTCGTTCCGGCGGTATTTCCGTGTGATCGCGGGATCGCGCAGCGCGATCCTGATGGATGCGCCGCCGCCGCAGGAGGATCCGCGCCCGTTCCTCGAGATCGCGCGCTGGTTGACCGGGCGCGGTTTCGCCGCGCCGGAGATCCATGCGACCGACCTCGACACCGGGCTCGTCCTGCTCGAGGATTTTGGCGACGTGCGAATGCGCGAGACGATCGACGCCGCGCCCGAGCGCGAGGCCGCGCTGTATCGCTCGGCGATCGACACGCTGGTACGACTGCAGCAGGAAGAGGCAGCGCCGGTGCCGCGCTATGACCTCGAAGTGCTCCACCGCGAGGCCAATCTGCTGACCGAATGGTATTGCCCGGCGATCGGAGTCACGCCGGATCAGGCCGCTTATGACGCGGCATGGGATGCGGTGCTGGGTACGACGTTGCACGGCACGATGGTCACGGTGCTGCGCGATTTTCATGCCGAGAACCTGATGCTGCTGGACGAGGGCGACTCGCTCGGCCTGCTCGATTTCCAGGACGCGCTGGCTGGGCATCCTGCCTATGATCTCGTCTCCCTGCTGCAGGATGCGCGGCGCGACGTCGATCCCGCGGTCGAGGCGGCGATGCTGGATCATTACCGCGGAGCAACCAACGCGGACGACGCGTTCGACGTCGCCTACCACGTCCTCGGCGCGCAGCGGAACGCCAAGATCGTCGGCATCTTCACGCGGCTGTGGCAACGCGACGGCAAGCCGCGTTACGCCGCCTTGTGCCCGCGCGTCTGGCGCTATCTCGAGCGCGACCTCGCGCATCCCGCGCTTGCCCCGGTCAAGGCGTGGTTCGACGCGACGATCCCGCCCGATCTGCGCGGAAACCCGATGGAGATCGCCGCGTGATCGACCCCAAGCGCACGCTGCATATCCGGCCCGATCCCGGCGGCACGGTGCCAAAGACCGCGATGGTGATGGCCGCAGGGCTCGGCAAGCGCATGCGTCCGCTGACCGCGACGCGCCCCAAGCCGCTGGTCGTGGTGAACGGCCGCGCGCTGATCGACCATGTGTTCGACCGGCTCCGCGCGAGCGGGATCGAGCGCGCGGTGGTCAACGTCCATTACCTCGCCGACACGCTCGAGGCGCATCTGCGCAACCGCGTCGACGGGATCGATGTGGTGGTGTCGGACGAGCGCAAGCAGTTGATGGAGACGGGTGGCGGGATCGTCCAGGCGCGCGACCTGATCGGGGACGCGCCGTTCCTCGTCGTCAACAGCGACAATCTGTGGGTCGATGGCCCGTCCGATGCGATCCGGATGCTGGCGGCGGCATGGGATGACGCGAAGATGGACTCGCTTCTCCTGCTCGTCCCGCTCGCGCGCGCGAACCATCATGCCGGGGAGGGGGATTTCCGGCTTGCGGCGGACGGGCGGATCACCGGGAGACGCCAGCCGGGCAAGCTCGCGCCGTTCGTCTATACCGGGGTCCAGATCCTGTCACCGCGCGTGATCGCCGACTGGCCCGAGGGGCCGTTCTCCACGATGCTGTTCTGGGAACGCGCGATCGCGGCGGGGCGCGCTTACGGGATGGTGCATCAGGGGCTGTGGTTCGATGTCGGCACCCCCGCCGCGGTCGGCAAGACCGAGGCGATGCTCGCGGATGGCTGAGTCCGTCCGGCCCACGATCTTCACGATACCTGCCCACCGTGCGTTTGCCGATGCGCTGGCGGCGGGGCTGATCCGCCAATTTGGCGGCGACGATCTGGGTCTCGCGCGCGGGCTGGTGTTGCTCCCCAACAATCGCGCCAAGCGCGCGCTGACCGATGCGTTCGTCCGCGCGAGCGAAGGCGGGTTGCTGCTGCCGCGGATGGTCGCGATCGGCGATCCTGCGCTCGACGAGGGCGTGGGCGCGGCGCTCGACCCGGCGGATACGGCCGAGCCGATCCCGCCCGCGGTCGAGCCGCTCCAGCGGCGGATGATCCTGGCGCGGTTGATCACCGAGGAACGCGCGCGGGGCGGGCAACCGGTCGATGCGGCGGAAGCGGTGCGGCTCGCGGGCGATCTCGCGCGGACGCTCGACCAGTTGCTGGTCGAGGATGTCGCGCCGATCCGGTTGCGGCAGATCGAGCTCAACGAGGCGATGTCGGCGCATTGGGAACGCGCGCTCGCGCTGTTCGAGATCGTGCTGGATCGCTGGCCGGGTGAATTGGCGCGGATCGGGCGGATCGATCTCGCGGACCGGCGCGCGCGGTTGCTGCGGCGGCTGGCGGAACGCTGGGACGCTTCGCCCCCGCCGGGGTTCGTCTGCGCGGCGGGGATCACCGACAGCGCGCCCGCGGTGGCGCGGTTGCTACGTTGCGTCGCGGATAGCCCGCGCGGGATGGTCGTGATGGCGGATCTCGCGATCGCGATGGACGAGGACGAGTGGCAGGCGCTCGGGCCGCACCGGTTCGATCCCGACAGCGGGATGACGCGGCGCTCGATCGAGACGCATCCGCAATTCCATCTCAAGCTTTTGCTCGAACGGATGAGCGTCAACCGCACCGAAGTCCGCCAATGGCGCGACGGGAGCGATCATGACGCGACGGTCGCGCGTGGCAAGGCGGTCGCCAATGCGCTCGCGGCGGCGGATGCGACCGCGCGGTGGAGCGACCTGCCCGCGGAACAGCGGCGGTTGGGCGGAATCACCGCCGCCGAACTCGCGACGCCGGGGGAAGAGGCGCAGGCGATCGCGCTCGCGTTGCGCGAAGTTGCGGAGACGCCGGGGCGGACGGCGGCGCTGGTCACGCCCGACCGGGGGCTGGCACGGCGGGTGTCGGCGCATTGCAAGCGGTGGGACATTACGGTCGACGATTCGGCGGGCCGACCGTTGTCGATTCTGCCGCCGGGGACGCTGCTCACCGCGCTGGCCGAGGCCGCGACGCAGCGGTTTGCGCCGCTTGCGCTGCTGACGCTGCTCAAGCATCCGCTGGTGCGCTCGGGGCCCGAGCGGACGGTGTGGCTGGATGGCGTGCGCGCGCTCGACCGGGTGCTGCGCGGGCCGCGTCCGGCGGCGGGGCTGGCGGGGATCGATGCGCATTTGCGCGTTGCGCGGCATGCTGGCGATGCGACCGCCTGGTGGCCCGAGGCGCGTGCATTGCTCGAGCCGCTCGAGCCGTTGTTCGCGCGCGATGCGCCGCTTGCCGCGCTGATCGCGGGGCTGCGCGAGACCGCGCAGGCGCTGTGTGGCGACGCCTTGTGGGCGGGGCCGAACGGGCGCGCTGCTGCGGAATTGCTGCGCAGCATCGAGGATCATGCTGCAGAGGGTCCGGCGCTGGTCGACCCTGCGAGCCTCGCGCCGTTGCTGACGACGTTGATGGCCGAGGTCGCGGTGCGCGCGCAGCAGGGCGGGCATCCGCGGATCGCGATCTACGGGTTGATCGAGGCGCGGCTGCAGACTGCGGACGTGATGATCCTCGGCGGTCTCAACGAGGGAACGTGGCCGGGTCTGCCCGCGCCCGACCCGTGGCTTGCGCCGCGGATCCGGATCGTGCTCGGGCTTCCGGGACTCGACCGTGGCGTCGGCATGGCGGCGCACGATCTCGCGCAGGCGCTCGGCGCGCCCAGCGCGCTGATCACGCGTGCGCGCCGGGGCGGGACGCAGCCCGCAATCGCGTCACGCTTCTGGCTGCGGTTACAGGCGCTCGCGGGCGAGCGGTTCGAGCGTGCGGCCGCACTGGAAGGCTGGGTGCGCGCGCTTGACGATCCGGGCGAGTATCTTCCCGCCGAGCGCCCGGTCCCGGTGCCGCCCGCGGAACGCCGCCCGACGACGATTGCGGTGACCGACGTCGACCGGCTCAAGGCCGATCCCTACGCCTTCTACGCCAAGCGCATCCTCGGGCTGACCCAGCTCGACCCGGTCGACGCCGATCCGAGCGCCGCGTGGCGCGGGACTGCGGTGCATGCGATCCTCGAGCAATGGGCGCGCGAGGACAAGTGCGCGCTCGACACGCTTCACGGTCGCGCGCTCGCGATGTTCGACGGGGCGCATCCGATGCAGCGTGCGCTCTGGCGACCGCGGTTGATGGAGGCGATCGGCTGGATCGTCGCCGAGATGGGCAAGCAGGCGGATGCCGGTCGCGTCGTGCTCGATGTCGAGCAATCGGGCACCGTGCCGGTCGCGGGCGTGACGCTGACCGGCAAGTTCGACCGGATCGACCGCAATCCCGACGGGACGCTTGCGATCATCGATTACAAGACCGGCAAGGCGCCGTCGGCGGCGGCGGTGCGCGAGGGGTTCAGCCTGCAGCTCGGGCTGCTCGGGCTGATCGCGGAGCGCGGCGGGTTCAAGGATATCGCGGGGATCGCGCGCGGGTTCGAATATTGGTCGCTGACCAAGAATGGCGATGCGTTCGGCAAGGTGTCGTCGCCGGTCGATCCGGCGGGGAAGCTCGACAAGGTGCTGCCCGAGGATTTCGTCGCGTTGGCGACGCGGCATTTCAGCGACGCGGCGGGGGAATGGCTGACGGGCATGCGCGGGTTCGAGGCGAAGCTGCACCCGGACTATGCGCCGTTTGCGGAGTACGACCAGTTGATGCGGCGGGACGAATGGTATGGGCGTGAATAGTCGCGGGGCGCGTCCGATCGCCTACTCCTGTCCGTTCGTATTAAGCGGAGTCGAGAAACCGGTCACGGCGCAGGTTTCTCGACTTCGCTCGAAACGAACGGTTCGGGGTGGAACGGTTTGGATGGGGAGCGTTTCCCCCCTGATCGCTTCCCCGGCGAAGGCCGGGGCCCAGTCGGTATGGCCGATGTTGGGCAACGCTGCGCTCTCAAACTTCTCGCTCGCTCCTGGGCCCCGGCCTTCGCCGGGGAAGAAGATTTTCGCTCTGGAATGCTCCGGCCCAGAGCGGAGCGCCCCGCAATGAGTGAACCCAAAGGCCACCGCCCGCTCCCGATCCTCAAAGACGCGCAGGCGCGCGCGAGCGATCCCGAGGGTCATGTCTGGCTGTCCGCCTCGGCCGGCACCGGCAAGACGCAGGTGCTCACCGCGCGCGTCTACCGACTGTTGCTGCGCGGGGTCGATCCCGCCGCGATCCTGTGCCTGACCTTCACCAAGGCGGGCGCGGCCGAAATGGCGGGGCGGATCGGTGACCGGCTCGCGGCGTGGGTCCGGATGCCCGATCCCGATCTCGCGCGCGACCTCCATGCGCTCGGCGAGGACCCGTCGCCCGCGCTCAAGCAACGCGCGCGGACGTTGTTCGCGCGGGTGCTCGATGCGCCCGGCGGCGGGATCCGAATCCAGACGATCCACGGCTTCTGCCAGAGCCTGTTGTCGGGCTTCCCGGTCGAGGCGGGGCTGGTTCCCGGCTTCCGCCCGATCGAAGCGCGCGAGGAAGCGGTGATGGCCCGCGACGCGCTCGCGGAAATGCTCGTCGCGGCGGAGACCCAGGGGCGCGAACAGACCATCACCACCGTCGGCGCGCTCAGCCTGCGGCTGGGTGAGGGCGAGGCGGAACGCTTCCTGCTCGCCTGCGCGCGCGCGCCTGCCGCGATGGCGGAGCTGCCCGGCGGGGAGGGCGTCCGCCCGTTCATTCGCCGCGCGCTCGATCTGCCGACCGGCGATATCGAGGGCGCGATCTGCGATGCGTGCAGCGACAGCGAATTCGATGTCGACAGCGTCGCGCGGCTTGCGGCGGCGAACCGCGCGTGGGGGACCGCGACCGGTGGCAACCATGCCGACATCGCCGAATGCTGGGTCGAGGCGACGCCGGAGATGCGCGCGCGGATGCTCGGCGACCTGATCGGCGTGCCGTTCACCGCCAAGCGCGAACCGCGCAAATATTCGCCCAAGCTGATCGCCGCGGACGAGGATTATGCCGGGATCGCGATCGAGGTCGGCGATGCCTGCGCCGCCTTGCTGGGCCTGCGCGAACGCGCCGCCTACGCCGACCTGCTCGCCGACGCGCTGGTCGTCGGGCGCGATTATGCCGCGACCTATGATCGCGCGAAGCGCCGCCTCGGCGCGGTCGATTTCGACGATCTGATCCGCGCGACGATCCTGTTGCTGCAACAGCCCGGGATGGGCGAATGGGTCCGCTACAAGCTCGACCAGGCGACCGAGCATGTCCTGATCGACGAGGCGCAGGACACCAACCCCGAGCAATGGGCGATCATCCGCGCGCTCGCCGAGGAGTTCTTCGCGGGCGACGGCAGCCACGGCGAGCGCGTCCGCACGCTGTTCACGGTCGGCGACTTCAAGCAGGCGATCTTCGGCTTCCAGGGCACCGACCCGAAATATTTCGGCGCGGCCGAGCTCGATTTCGGGCGACGCGCGGAGGCCGCGTGGGAGGCGGACAGCGAGGAACGCCAGCGCACCGGCGCGATGCGCGCGCGGCCGTGGCATCGGCTGTCGCTGACGCAATCGTTCCGCTCGACCCGGCCCGTGCTCGAATTCGTCGACGCGGCAATCGAACTGCTGCCCGAACCCGGTCTCGGCCTGTTCGTCGAGGCCGAACGCCATGCGAGCGAAGTCCCCGGTCCCGGCACGGTCAGCCTGTGGCCGCTCGTCGTCGCGGGCGGGAGTGACGAGGATGAGGAAAGCTGGGTCAGCGATTCGACCCGCGCGCTCGCGATCCAGATCGCGCGGACGCTCAAGGGCTGGGTCGGTACGCTGATGCTCGAGAGCAAGGGGCGGACGCTGCGGCCCGAAGATATCATGATCCTCGTCAAGCGGCGCGGCGAACTCGCATCGCTGATCGTTGCGCGGCTGTATGCCGAGGGCGTGCCGGTCGCGGGCGTCGACCGGTTGCGGCTCAACGCGCCGCTGTCGGTGCAGGATCTGCTCGCCGCGATCCGCTTCGTGCTCCAGCCGGAGGACGACCTGTCGCTCGCGTCGTTGCTGGTGTCGCCGCTGATCGGGTGGAGCCAGGACCGGCTGATGCACGCAGCCCCCAAGCGCGCGGTCAGCCTGTGGCGGCATATCGCGCGCAACGAACCGCGCGGCGATCTGGCGGCGCTGTATGCGATGCTCGACCGCGCCGACATCGCAACGCCCTACCAGTTCCTCGAGGAACTGCTGTCGGGGCCGCTCGGCGGGCGGCGCAAGCTGTTGCGGCGGCTCGGGCAGGAAGCGCGCGATCCGATCGAGGAACTGCTCAGCGCGGCGCTCGACTTCGAATCCCTCGGCACGCCGTCGCTGCAACGTTTCCTCGACTGGTTCGACCGTGGCGAGGTCGAGATCAAGCGCGATCCGTCCGCGCCGCTGGATGCGGTGCGGGTGATGACCGCGCATGGGGCGAAGGGATTGCAGGCGCCTTTGGTGATCCTCGCGGATGCGGCGGTCGATCCGACCCGCTCGCCGCGCGCAACGCTCAAGTGGCAGGCGGGGGAGATGGCGGCGGCGCTGCCGATCATCCGTCCGCGCAAGGGCGAGGCGACCGGGCCGCTCGCGGTGCTGGTCGACGAGGCGGCGGCGCGCGATCTGGAGGAGCATTGGCGGCTGTTCTATGTCGCGGCGACGCGCGCGGAGGAACGGCTGGTGATCGCCGGGTCGGTCGGGCCGAGCGCGAAAGGCGTTGCGCCCGAGGCTAGTTGGTATGCCGCCGCCGACCGTGCGCTGACCGCGCTCGGTTTCTCGGCCGAGACTGCACCACGCGATTTTGTCGGCCACGCGCCGCAGAAGCCGGTGCCGCTTGCGGGGGCGCGGGCGGGCGGCGTGCGTGCGCCCGATCCGGTGCCCGACTGGGCGCTGCGGGTCGCGCCGGTCGAATCGCGCCCGCCACGCCCGCTCGCGCCGTCGTCGCTCGGCGACGATGCGGTGGCGGATGCGCCACCGACCCCGGCGATGCGCGATGCGGCAGAACGCGGGCGGCTGATCCACGCGCTGTTCGAGCGGTTGCCACCGGTCGCGCCGCAGGACCGCGGGGTGGCGGCGGATCGCTGGTTGGAGCGGAGCGGTGCGGTCGCCGATCCTGCCGCACGCGTGGCGATTGCCGCGCCGGTGCTCGCGGTGCTCGACGATCCGCGACTGGCGGACGCGTTCGGGGAGCGGTCGCTGGCGGAGGCGCCGATTGCAGCAGTCTTGCCCGACGGGTTCGTCGTGTCGGGGACGGTCGACCGGTTGCTGGTCGAGCCCGACCGGATCCGCATCGTCGACTTCAAGACCGGGCGCAGCGTGCCTGCGACCGAAGGCGATATCCCGCCCTATCATATCAAGCAGATGGCGGCCTATGCCGCGGCGCTCGGGGTGATCTTCCCGGGGCGGACGATCGAGGCGGCGTTGCTCTATACCAGCGGGCCGCTGTTGCATCTGTTGTCGCCGCAGGCATTGGCGGCAAACAAGCCCGGCTTTGCGGATGCGGAGCAAAGCTAGGCTTCATGCGCTTGAGCAACGATGCGTGCGGACCTACGTTCATGCGCAACACAAGGAGATTGAAGATGGCGACCAAGAAGATCACCGACGCGAGCTGGGATTCGGACGTTACCAATGCGCAGGGCGCGGTGCTGGTCGACTTCTGGGCGGAATGGTGCGGCCCGTGCAAGATGATCGGGCCGAGCCTCGAGGAAATCTCGGAGGAACTGGGTGAGCAGGTGACGATCGCCAAGCTCAACATCGACGAGAATCCCGATGCGCCGGGCAAGTTCGGCGTCCGTGGGATCCCGACGATGATTTTGTTCAAGAACGGGCAGCCGGCGGCGACCAAGGTTGGCGCCGAGCCGAAGGGCCGGTTGAAGGCGTGGCTCGAGGGCGAGCTAGCGTAAGGTTCTGGGCCCCCGGATTTGGCGATCCGGGGGCCTTTTTCAATCATACCCCACGCATCCGCTTCCCCGGCGAAGGCCGGGGCCCAGTAGTGAAGCTTGGAGTTGTTGAGCGCTGTGCCCAGTTGGAGAAACCTCCGCTATTGGACCCCGGCCTTCGCCGGGGAAGAAGCAACTTGGGAATCTCCAGTTTTGAGAAGCGCTCGCGGTAACTTAGCTCAGCTCCGATAATCCGCGTTGATCGAGATATACCCGTGCGTCAGGTCGCACGTCCAGACCGTCGCCGCCCCGTCGCCGAGTCCCAGATCGACCCCGATCTCGATATCCTGCCCTTTGAGATGCGCTGCGACCGGCGTCTCGTCATACCCCGTCACCGCAAGCCCCTCGCGCGCCACCTGCGTGTCGCCGAAACGGATTGCGAGCAGGTCGCGCTCGGCGGGCTCCCCGGCTTTGCCCACAGCCATCACGACGCGCCCCCAATTGGCATCCTCGCCCGCGATCGCGGTCTTCACCAGCGGCGAATTGGCGATGCTCATCGCGATCCGCTGCGCGCTGCGGTCGCTCTCGGCACCCGTCACCGCGACTTCGATGAACTTGGTCGCACCCTCGCCGTCGCGCACGACGAGATGCGCAAGCTGGCGGCACAGGTCGCCGAGCGCCGCGCGGAACGAATCTGCGCCGGCATCGTCCGGGCCGGTCAGGGGCACGTTGCCCGCCGTGCCGGTCGCGAAGGCGAGCACGCTGTCGCTGGTCGAGGTGTCGCTGTCGACCGTGATGCACGAGAAGCTCGCGCGATTGGCTTCGCTCAGCGTCACCTGGAGGAATTCGGCGGAGACCGCGGCGTCGGTGAAGATATAGCCGAGCATCGTCGCCATGTCGGGCGCGATCATCCCCGAGCCCTTGATGATCCCGACCAGCGTCACTGTGCGCCCGTCGACCACGGCGGTGGTGGTTGCGCCCTTGGCGAAGGTATCGGTCGTGCCGATCGTGTTGGTCGCGTCTTCCCACGAGCACGGCAGCGCGGCGAAGGCGGCGTCGAGCCCGGCCTCGGCCTTGTCGATCGGCAGCGGCACGCCGATCACCCCGGTCGAGGAGACGAAGACGTCGGACGGGCGGCAGGCGAGCGCGCCTGCGACCTTGGCGGCGATCGCCTCGACCGCGGCGCGCCCGCGTGCGCCGGTGAAGGCGTTGGCGTTGCCTGCATTGACGACGAGCGCGCGCGCCTCGCCGAGGATCAGCGCCGAGCGGCACCATTCGACTTCGGGGGAGGGGCATTTGCTTTGCGTCAGCACGCCCGCGACGGTCGTGCCGGGGTCGAGCGTGACGAAGGTGAGGTCGGTGCGCTCCCACGCCTTGTATCCGGCGCGCGCGACACGCGGCGTGACGCCGGCGATCGCGGGCAGGGCGGGGAAGGGGCGAGCGAGCGGGGAGCGGGTCATGCGAGGGCTTTAGCAGATCGCTATCGCGTCTCAAGCGGCGCCACCTGCTGCTCTTCCCCCCAGCGCAGGTCGCGGTTTCGGGCGTCTCGCTTGGGGCGGTGCTTCGACTTCGCTCAGCACGAACGGAATTCAGAGCAGTTCCTTCTTTCAATGACTCGAGCGCGGGTGGCTCGTCGAAACCATCCTCTCCGTTCGCCCTGGTTGAAGTCGAAGGGCCCTCTCCGCACGGAGAGCCGCCCACGACGAGCGGTGTTTGCCGATAGACGAAGCGCGCCGCAGTCATTACATGCCCGAATACCCATGGAATGGCTGCTGTTCTTTTCTGCGATCCTCTCCGCGCTGACCGGCGTGGTGACGGGCGTCCGCGCGCCGGACATGCAGGTCGAATGTCAGTCGATCGCGGCGGCACGCGCGCAGGTTGCGCTTCCGGCGCGGGTGCTGCGGATCGCGGGGCATCGGCACCTTGCCGGTGGCTTCGGGGAAACGCCGGTCTTTGCGCTCAGCCACCTCACCCTGCCGGTGATCGCAACGGCACGTCTCTACCTGGATCGCCCGCGGGCTTGATCCGGTGGCGCCTGCCGCGCTGCCCTTCTTAACCATATCTTTCGGTGGCCGCGTGTAGCGCGCCGCCAATCCCTTTAGAAATACAGGAATTCCCCATGTTCGGCGGCATTGCCAAATCGCTCTTCGGCTCGTCTAACGACCGCTACGTCAAGTCGCTCGGCGCGGTCGTCGCGAAGATCAACGGGTTCGAACCCACCATCTCCGCCATGTCGGACGAAGACCTCTCCGCCCAGACCGCGCGCTTCCGCGAGCGTCTGGAAGCCGGCGAGGATCTCGACGCGCTGCTCCCCGAGGCGTTCGCCACGGTCCGCGAAGCCGCCAAGCGCGCGCTCGGGCAGCGGCATTACGACGTGCAGATGATCGGCGGGATCGTGCTCCACCGCGGCGAGATCGCCGAGATGCGCACCGGCGAGGGCAAGACGCTCGTCGCGACGCTCGCGACCTATCTCAACGCGCTGCCGGGCAAGGGCGTCCACGTCATCACGGCCAACGATTATCTGGCGGCGCGCGACGCGGGCTGGATGGCGCAGGTGTACAATTTTCTGGGGATGACGGTCGGCGTGATCGTCCCCAATTTGTCCGACCAGCAGCGTGCGGACGCCTATGCCGCGGACATCACCTACGGCACGAACAACGAATTCGGGTTCGACTACCTGCGCGACAACATGAAGTATGAGCGCGAATCGATGGTCCAGCGCCCGTTCGCGATGGCGATCGTCGACGAGGTCGATTCGGTGCTGATCGACGAGGCGCGTACGCCGTTGATCATCTCCGGCCCGACCGACGACAAGTCCGACCTGTACCGCTCGGTCGACCTGATCGTCCGCGAACTGGCGCCCGAGGATTACGAGAAGGACGAAAAGCAGAAGTCGATCATCCTGACCGAGGACGGCACCGAGAAGGTCGAGCGGCTGCTTGAGACCGCCGGGCTGCTCGAGGGCGCGAACCTGTATGATTTCGAGAACACGCAGGTGGTGCACCACACCAACCAGGCGCTCCGCGCGAACATGATGTTCAAGGCGGACATCGACTACATCGTCAAGGACGGCAAGGTCATCATCATCGATGAATTCACCGGCCGCATGATGGACGGCCGCCGTTGGTCGGACGGGCTTCATCAGGCGATCGAGGCCAAGGAAGGCGTCGAGATCGAGCCCGAGAACCAGACGATGGCGTCGATCACCTTCCAGAACTATTTCCGCATGTACCCCAAGCTGGCGGGCATGACCGGCACCGCGGCGACCGAGGCGGCGGAATTCTACGACATCTACAAGATGAACGTGGTGACGATCCCGACGCACGTGCCGGTCCAGCGCGTCGATGAGGAAGACGAGTTCTACAAGGACACCGCCGACAAATTCCGCGCGATCGCCAAGAAGATCAAGCATCATGCCGATCTCGGCCAGCCGGTGCTGGTCGGCACCGTGTCGATCGAGAAGTCCGAATTGCTGAGCGAGTTCCTGGTGCAGGAAGGCGTCAAGCACGAGGTCCTCAACGCGCGCCAGCATGAGCGCGAGGCGCACATCGTCGCGCAGGCGGGGCGCAAGAGCGTCGTGACGATCGCGACCAACATGGCGGGCCGCGGCACCGACATTCAGCTCGGCGGCAACCTGGAATTCCGCGTCAACGACGAGCTGTCGACGATGCCCGAGGGGCCGGAGCGCGAGGCGGCGATCGCACGGATCAAGCAGGAGATCGCGGTCGAGAAGGCCGAAGTGCTCGCGGCGGGCGGGCTGTTCGTGCTCGGCACCGAGCGGCACGAGAGCCGGCGGATCGACAATCAGCTTCGCGGCCGTTCGGGTCGGCAGGGCGATCCGGGTCTCTCGCGCTTCTACCTCAGCCTCGACGACGATCTGCTCCGCATCTTCGGGCCGGACACGCTGTTCGCCAAGATGATGCGCTCGAACATCGGCGACGGCGAGGCGATCGGCAGCAAGTGGCTGTCCAAGGCGATCGAGACTGCGCAGAAGAAGGTCGAGGCGCGCAACTACGACATCCGCAAGCAGGTCGTCGAATATGATGACGTGATGAACGACCAGCGCAAGGTCATCTACGAGCAGCGCAGCGACATCATGGATGCCGCGACCGTCGGCGACGTGGTCGAGGACATGCGCGCGGAGACGGTCAACGGCATCGTCGGCGCGGCATGCCCTCCGGGCACCTATCCCGAGCAGTGGGATATCGCCGGGATGAAGGAGCAGCTCGCGACCACGCTCAACCTCGAACCGCAGGTCGAGGCGTGGCTCGAGGAAGAAGCGATCGACCCCGAGATCATCGAGGAACGCGTCCGCGCGCAGGCGGACGATCTGGTCCGCGAAAAGGCGGAGTCGCTCGATCCCGAGACGTGGATCCGGGTCGAGAAGTCGATCCTGCTGCAGAACCTCGACCATCACTGGAAGGAGCATCTCGCGACGCTCGACGCATTGCGGCAGGTCGTCCATTTGCGCGCCTATGCGCAGAAGACGCCGATCAACGAGTATAAGCAGGAAGCCTTCTCGCTGTTCGAGCGGATGCTCGGCAGCATCCGCGAGGACGTGACCCGCACGATCGCGTTCGCGCAGTTCAACCTCGAGCCCGCGCCGGCGCTGCCGACGCTGCCCGACTTCATCACCAACCACTTCGACCCGTTCACCGGGGACGACGACACCTACGATCAGGACGCGGGCAGCGGGCTGATCACCACGCGCCTCCCGCCGCTATCGATCCCGCGGCCAGAGGGGCAGGAGCTCGGGCAGGATCCGTCCGAATGGGCGGGCAACGTCAGCCGCAACGCGCCGTGCCCGTGCGGGTCGGGGAACAAGTACAAGCATTGCCACGGGGCGGTGTGACGGGGCGCTTATCCGTCATCCTCGCGGCGGCGGGGATCCATACTGGCTGACGGTTCCCGTCAGTCTCGAGGGATCCCCGCCTCCGTGAAACCTCTGCATTAAGGCAATCGGACGCTTTAACGTCACCCCTCGCCTCAGAGCTGCCGTCATGCTGAACTCGTTTCAGCATCCACCGCGCAACGAGCATCGTCAGGACTCGTGGAGGGCTGGATCCTGAAACGAGTTCAGGATGACGGCTATTTTTTGCGGAGGTCTCGTCTACCCGGGAATGACGGATTGTGGGGAAGGTACGTCCTCGAACGTCAGAAAAAAGCCCCCCTTCCGGCCTGCGGAAGGGGGGCTTTTTCAAATCTGTACCGCCCGCTTACTTCGGCGTGACGATGCTCGGCCCGAGGTTGCGCAACACTTCGCGCGCGTCGAAGGCGCGGATGTTGTCCTTCGGCTTCGGCCCACGACCGACGACGATCTCGGCATTCGCCTCATATTTGTCGATCGTGTTGATATCGACCCCGCGGTCGAAGAACGGATCGCCGATGAACGGGTCCCACGAACGCCAGCCGAAGCCGCGTCCGCGATAGCGCCAGCTCGGGCCCCAATAGCCGCCGCCGAAGCCCCCGCCATAGCCATAGCCGCCGCCATACCCCAGGCCACCGAAGCCGCCGCCCAGGCCCGGCGTGGTATAGGTGCGGGTGCTCTTGTCGACATTGCGGTCGGCGAACACGAAGTAATCGAACCCGCGCTGCACTGTCAGCTCGGCGGCGCGGAACAGCAGGTATTTCTCGACCGTGTCGCGCGACGTGTAGCTGTTGCCCGAGAAGCTGACCTGGAAGCGGTTGTCCTCGATCTGGCGGTCGCTGTAGCCCGACCGCTCGAACCCGCGACCGACCGCGGGGCGATAGGTCGATTCGGATGCGCAGGCCGTCAGCAGGGTAGAAGCCGCAAGCGCCGCGATCAGGGCGGACTTGCGGAAGGTCGGCGGGAACTTGGGCATTTCGGTCTCCAGTGAACTGGTCTGTGCGGCGAGCCGTGCCGTCGAGGCCATGAAGCGCAGAACGAACCACCGCGCGCAAGGCTCCGGTCAATCGTACTGGTCGAATCGTCCTAACGTCCTGCAGATGAACGGAGACTGACGCGCGACGAAACGATGCGCCTTCATTTCGTCGCTTGGATGGTTCGCTCCGTCGCAAGATGTTTCCGATTATGTCAGGATTAGCGTCCCAGTTACCGTCTATGTTGCAAAGGTAACGGGCGGCGGGGATCGAAATGTCTGCGGGGGTGCATATGCGGAACGCGGTCGGGATCGCCATCGGTCTGGCGGCAGGGGTCTGGAGTGGCAGCGCGATCGCGGATCCCACGCATGACCCGATGGCGCTTGCGACGCCGTTGTTCTCGCGCATCGCGCCCGTGGAGGCGCGGGTCGCGACCGACTTCCGCGTCAGGCTCGCGGTATTGACGACATCCGCGTCGTTCAATCCGTTGCTCGACCCGGATGGCCCGATGCAGCGGCGCTTCGCCAGTTCGATGATCGACTATTACCCGATCAACGGCAGCGGGCTGCATCTGTCCGGCGGGATGAAGTTCTTCTCGGTCGCCAACTTCGTGCGCGATGCCGAAAAGGCGACCGGGGGGCTGCTCTACGCGCCCCGCTTGCCGGGTACGGGGACGGGGGTGCGCACCGGCTTCAACCGGCGCACACCCGCCGCGACGGTCGGCTACAGCGGCACCTACAAGAATGCGATGTTCGGGGTGGAGATGGGCACGCTCGTCGGCACCGCCAATGCCGACCTGCCCCGCTCTTATCGCGCCCTCAGCGAGCACCGGGGGGGATTGAACCCCATTGCCAACCTCGTCGTCGGGATGAAATTCTAGCGACGGGCCGGGGGGGCTGGTCCGGCCTTCACAGGCAGGTTGGGGTACGACCCTCTCCACATACCGTCGTCCCCCCGGGGCGGGGATCCTTTACTACCGTCTCTCGTCGCGTGGCATGGTCAGCCCTCATAACCCCCGCCTGCGCGGGAATGACGGAATTCGGGGTGGCGCGGCGCACGGCTTCGACGGCGGAGGTGGCGCCGACACCGCCGGCTGCCGGCTTTGCGGTTATGAGTGATTCTCCCCACACCGCGTCACGATCCCGCGTCGACGTCGCGTCAGCCCCCCCCCCAAAGCCACGCAAATCCGCCGTTTTCTGCAGAATGTGAAAAACCTGCGACACGGCGCTTGCATTCCCGCGCAACCCATTGGTATAGGCGCGCCTCCGCAACGTTCCCTGATAGCTCAGCGGTAGAGCTCTCGACTGTTAATCGAGCGGCCGTAGGTTCGAATCCTACTCAGGGAGCCATTTTTGCCGGACAGTTCGGACCCCAGCAGCGCTGGGGACCGACCTTCGAAATCACCGAAATTGAAACGAATGCGTCAGCACGCGGCCACGGCTGCGAGGAACGCGCTGATCTTTGCCGGATCCTTGATTCCCGGCGCGCTTTCCAGCCCCGAGGACACGTCGACCAGCGTCGCCCCCGTCATCGCCACCGCCTCGCCGACGTTGACCGCGTCGAGCCCGCCCGACAGCGCCCAGGGCAGCGCGTGGCGGAAGCCCTCGAGCAACGTCCAGTCGAACCGCACCCCCATGCCGCCCGGCAGCGCCGCTCCGGGGGGTGTCTTGGCATCATAGAGGATCCGGTCCGCCACCCCGCGATACGGCAGCGCGCCGTCGAGGTCCGCCCGCGTCCGCACCGCGACCGCCGCCCACAGTTCGAGCCCGGTGCGCGCCTTGATCGCGGCGGCGCGTTCCGGCGTGGTCTGGTGGAGCTGGAGGACGGACAGCTTCGCCGCCTCGATCGCGGACTCGAGCGTGGCGTCGTCCGGGTTCACGAACACGCCGACCCGCGCGACCCGCGCCGGCACACGCGCGGCGAGCTGCGCCGCACGGTCCCGGCTGACGTGGCGCGGGGAGGGGGGGAAGAACACCAGCCCGACATGGCTCGCGCCTCCGGCAATCGCGGTGTCGATGGTTTCGGGCGTGGAAAGCCCGCAGATCTTGGCAGAGACAGGCATGCGAAACGTCCTTGCGGCTCGTCGAGGAAGACGCAAGCGATACCATGCAGGGATTAACCATCCTCCAACGCCGCACCGCGTGGCGGCGACGTTGGGCTCAGAGCGTCGCTTCGATCTCGCGCGCGGCCGTATCCGGGTTGGCGGCCTGCGTGATGGGTCGTCCGACGACGAGGATCGACGCGCCTGCATCGAGCGCGGCGCGCGGGGTGACGACGCGCTTCTGGTCGCCGACCGGACCGTCGACCGGACGCACGCCGGGAACCACGAAGAACCCCCTCGGCCACAGCGCATGCGCGGCACCGACTTCCGCGCCCGAGCAGACGACGCCGTCGATCCCCGATTCGCGCGCAAGTTCGGTCAGCCGCAGCACCTGGTCGTGCGGGCTGCTGGGCACACCGATCGAGGCGAGGTCGTTCGCGTCGAGGCTGGTCAGCGTCGTCACCGCGATTACCTTGGTCCCGGTCGGCGCGGCGGCCTTGGCATCCTCGAGCATCGCGCGGCCGCCCGCTGCGTGCACCGTCAGGATCGCAGGCTCGATCCCGTGGAGCGTCATGATCGCCTTGGCGACCGTATTGGGAATGTCGTGGAGCTTGAGATCGAGGAAGATCGGCAAGCCGAGCTCGGCCATCTGCCGCACCCCGGGCTGGCCGTTGGCGAGGAAGAATTCGAGCCCGAGCTTGATCCCGCCGACGTGATGCCGGACCCGCGTCGCCATGGCGCGCGCCTTGGCGAGATCGGGCGTGTCGAGGGCAACATACAGCCGGTTGGTCACAGCATGGCTCCGCTGGCGGGAGGGGCGGTCGTCACGACGGGGCTGCCGACTGCCGGCGCGATCGGCACCCCGTCGGGCGTCGCGCGGATGACCGGGGCCGCAACCGGCGGCGCCATGGCGACGCGCAAGTCCGCGAGCGTCCGCTCGGCATTCGCCAGCCGGCTGCGCAGCCGCCAGCGCAGCGTCGAATGCCAGGCGAGCGTCGGGATCAGCCCCGCCAGGAAAGTCACCAGCAGCAGCAGCGGCAGGTTCACCAGCGCCTCCATCCCGCCCCACAGGCGGATCGAGACGCTCGTCCAATTGGCCACGGTGAACACCGCCGCGACGAACGCGAGCAGGCACCAGAACAGGATCTTGAGGAATTGCATGCGCGCAAGGCTACCGAAAACCGCGCGGCTTGACCAGCGTCAGCCGATTTCGCGGCGCAACGTCTCGAACAGGCCGGGGATCGCGGTCAGCCGGTCGGCTTCCTCGTCGAGAATCGCGAGGAACGCGGCGCGCTTGATCGCGGCGGTGCGCCCGGGCTTGAGCCGCTGGTCGGCCTCCAGCGTCGACAGCACGATGTCGATCATCCGTTCCGCCCCGTGGAGACGCCCCCAGAGATAGTCGTTCTCGCGATAGGCGCGGCTGAAGAACGCGCCGAAGCTGTTGAACTGAATGCCTTTGAGCGTCGCCTCTGCGCCACCCGCGCGGATCGAGGTCGAATCGTCGGGCGCGATCCGGTCGACCTTTATCGGGTCGAATTCGTCGAGCCCCTCGCCCTGCAACAGCGGCAAGGTGGCGACGTCATAATAGGGAAAGCCGAGATAGGTCAGCAGCAGCGGCCGCCTGACGTCGCGGGTCAGCCCGGTGAACGCCGCCGCAAGCCGTGCCTCGGTCTTATTGTCGAGGTCTTGCAATCCCATCGAGGTCCCGAGCCGCTCGACCAGCGCGGTCGCATCGCCGCGCAGCAGCCGCACGTCGTCGCGTAGCGCTTCGTACCGTTCGGCCCGCTTGCAGTCGCGATAGTTGGACAGGCTGGCATAGATCGCATCGCGAATCCCGCCGAGCTCACTGTCCGGATGATTGGCCTCGAGCTCGGTCACGCGTCGCGCGAGCAGTCGCAACCGGCGCAGGCGAAAGCCGAGATCGAAGGTGCGCAGGAAGCCGATCATCGTCGTGTTCGCGCCGCCGGCAAACCCCGGTTTCATGTCGTCGACGCCAAGCGCCGCGACCGCCGCGGCAACGCAGTCATGGATCCGGTCCCAGCGGCTTTGCTCGGTATCCCCGCCCGCGGCGTGGAGCAGCGTGGTGATTGCCTCGACCACGCCGGCCACCTTCAGATGCCCGTAGGCGGCATAGGCATAGCCCGAGCTGCGCGCTGCCGCGGTCTGCGCGCGCTGCCGCCACGCCGCGAGCCGTGCGGGCGTCGGCGAATCGAGGAACAGTGTATAGCCGAACAGCGCCTCGACCTGCTTTTCGACCTCGGGGCGGATCCCCGCTACGATCGTCCGCATCCGATCGATCCGGCGCGAGCGCTCCGCGATCTCGTCGAGATTGTCGCGGATCGGCTGCTGGCGCGGCAGTTCGGACATCGCGCCGATGATCGTCTGGAAGAAGCCCGGGGTGGCCGCGCCGGTCGCGCTGAAGCCGAAGCTGCCGCGCGGGTGCGGATCGATATAGACGAAGCGCCGGTCGACCTGCCGCTGCGCCGGGCGCTCGCGCAGCGCCTCGATTGCCGGGCGGAACGGCGCGTTATTGAGTACCGACCCGTCGATCAGCACCGCGGCCTCGGCGGCGTTGGCGGCATATTGGCGCGGCAGGATCCGCTTGAGGAACGCCGCGCGCCCCGGCCACGCGGTGTCGCGTTGTTCGAGCACGCGGTCGAGCTCGCCGACCATGAACGGCGGGAACGCGCCGGGAAAGCACGAGGTCGCGCGCGCCGCGAACGTCAGCTCGGCGGGGTCGGCCAGCGTTTCGAGCGGGTTGCCGTGATCGGTGAAGGGGACGACGACGCGGTGTTCGGTCTCGACGACTTCGGGCGGGGAGTGGAGCGTCAGCCGCTCGGGATGCCCACGGAAGTCGGTGACGGTGACGTACAGATCGAGCGGTTGCCCGGGCGGGAGCAGGCGCGGTGCGCGCGGCGCGGCGGCCATCGCCTCGAGCGCATCGAGGATCAGCCCGGAGAAGCGCTCCCCGCCGAACGGCGGCTCGAACCAGCGCGAGCGGATGAAGTGCGACAGCTTGGCGCGGACTTCGTCGCGCGCGCCCGATTCCACCGTCGCCTCGACCCCGTCGGTGCCACGCGCCGCAAGCCATGCGAGCGGCAGCGCCCATGCCTTGGAAAAACGGTGCGCAGGCGCCTGCTTCTGGTCGACCAGCGCCTCGACGTCCGCCGAATCGAGCCACAATTGGGTGAGCGGCTCGAGACTCTGCCCGGTGCTGATCGCCTGGCCGAGGAACACCCCGTTGATCCCGCCCGCGCTCGCGCCCGCGATGATGTCGATCAGCACGCGCAGCCGCACGCCCGTTTCGTCCGCGATCTCGGCGAGCAGCGCGTGATAGATGCCCTGGCTCCCGGTCGCGGGATCGGCCCCGGCATGAAACGCCTGGCTGGCGCGCGCGAGCCGCCAGATTTCCTTGGTGATGCCGTGCATGTAGACCGCGAGGCTGATCCCGCCGTAGCAAACGAGCGCGAGACGAAGCTCCTTCTCGCGGCTCATAACGGTTCGATCAGCGCCCAGATCGGAAGATGGTCGGACGCCTTGCGCGCGAGCGCGCTGGTGTGGACGCCGCAATCGCGCACGCGGAACCCGCGCGTCATGATCCGGTCGAGCCGCCCGATCGCGCGGCGCGCGTGGAAGCTCGGGCCGGTCGGCACGATCTCGAACGCGCGGCGGAAATCGTGGAGGCACCCGCCGTTGGGGGTCCATTCGTTGAGGTCGCCCATCATGACGGTGGGCAGGCCGGGCGTTCCGTCGTCGGCATGCGCGAGGATCGCGCGTGCCTGTCGCCGCCGCCACAGGCCCGAAAGATCGAGATGCATGCCGACCACACGGATCGGGGTCGACTCGATCGACAGGTCGACGCGGATCGCGCCACGCGGTTCGAGCGTGGGGATATGCAGCGTACTCGCCGCGAGCACGTCGATTCCCTTTCGCGCCAACAGGGCATTGCCGTGCCACCCCATGCTCGCGCGGTCATGCGGCAACGGGACCGCACGCCACGGCGAATGGTCCTCGAGCAGCCGGTGCGGGATGATCGCCGCCTTGGTGCCATAGCGCAGGTCGGCTTCCTGCAACGCGATGACATCGCCATCGATTTCCTGCAGCACGTCGAGGATGCGCCGCGGGTCGCGCCGCCGGTCGAGCCCGATCCCCTTGTGCATGTTGTAGCTGACAACCTTGATCACCCGATCGCCTATCGGGCGCTTTGCCGAATCATGCAATCGTGCGCGTGGATCGGTCCCCCCGCGGAGCGCGCTGCACCGCAGCACGCCGCCCGCGATCGGACGGAATGGCGGCAGCGGATTATTCGGGTAGGAACCAGGCCCAGATCGAACGCCCTGATCTAAAGTAAAAAACCCAAGTATCTCATAGATGTCTTGAGTAACGCTGCGAAACTATCCCATTACGACCGCGTAACGCTCGAGTGACTGTCTCAGGCAGCCCGAGAGTGATGTCGACGCTGATGGTTAATATGATGTATAGCAATGTTTCGCACTTTTCACGAGGCTTACGATGCATCTGCGACAACGCTTGAAATGTCTGTTCGGTTACCATCATCGCAACGGCTACCGGGTCCGCTGGCAGAATGGTGTGCGGTGCAGCGTGTGCAAGGGCTGTGGTCAGCCGATGATCCGCGAGAACCAGGGCTGGCGCCTGATGCAGCCCGGCGAATTCGCGGGGTGACGCCCCGCGCCGGCGATCTTCGCGCGCGACGGCAGACGTTTGGAGATGTCGGGAAATATGGTGCCGGTTGCAGGAATCGAACCCGCGACCTTCGGTTTACAAAACCGCTGCTCTACCAGCTGAGCTAAACCGGCGCATGAGGCGCGTGGCCTCGTCTGCGCTCCATGCGTCAAGTCACGCCGAAGGTCCAGCCCTCGGTACGGGCGATCTGCGCGGTAAGCGCATCCGGATGCCACAGATCCTCGCGCGCGGCGCTGCGGCGGAGCCAGGCGGCGGTGAGGATCGCGTCGGTCGCATGGTCGGTATAGCGCGCGAGCGGCACATGCGGCGCGCTTCCCATCGTGGCGAGCGCGGTGTCGAGCGCGGCACCGTCGCGCAGCTTGCTCAGCCCCTTGCGCATTCCCGCAGCCCGCGCCGCGATCGTCGTGTAGATCTCGACCACGCAGGCTCCCTGCGGCGGCGGCGAATCGAACGGCCAGACCGGGACAGCACGTGCGAGATGATGGAGCAGCCGCATCCCCGCGAAACTCGCCTTGGCGACCTGCGCCGCACCGATCGCGTCGTAGACGGTCGAGGGTTTGCCCCCGCCGTTCGCATTGTACTGCGCTTCGCAGCGGCGATAGTGCATGAAGTCCGCCTTCACCCCGTCCGCCGCGCCAAGATAAAAGTGCCGCCCGCGCCGCGCCTCGAGGAACGACGCCGCGCCGAGATCCATGTCCGCGCTGTGATGGTCGACATACGCCCACAGTGCGCGCGGATCAGTCGCGTCGGTCTCGCCCGGCAGATAGGCACCGCGTTCGATGAACGGGGCAGCGAAGGAGAAGTCGAACCCGACCAGCAACGGCTCCCCCGCGCGGTCGCGGAGCCAGTGGAGGATGTCGGCACGCGACCACACCCCGCGCGGCGGTTCGACCAGCACCGGCGCGGCATCGCCCGCCGAACAGAGCGCGAGTGCGATTCCCGGATGCCGCGCGCCCTTCGCACCCGACCAGTCGATCGCGGCGAATTGCGAGAAATGCGTCGGGGTCATGGCTGCCACGGACCGGCCAGACACCGCTCAGGCATCGCCCGTCTTGAGGCTTGCCCACCATGCCATCCGCTCGGCGATCCTCTTCTCCATCCCACGCTCGGTCGGGACGTAGAAGGTCTGCGGCTCCATTTCGCTCGGCCAGTAATTCGACCCCGAGAAACCCTCCGCGGTATCGTGGTCATAGGCGTAGCCCTTGCCATAGCCGATGTCCTTCATCAGCTTGGTCGGCGCGTTGAGGATGTTCTCGGGCGGCATCAGCGAGCCCGTCTCGCGCGCCGATTTCCATGCTGCCTTCTGCGCCTTGTACGCGGCGTTCGATTTGGGCGCGGTCGCGAGATAGATACACGCCTGCGCGATCACCAGTTCCCCTTCGGGCGAGCCGAGGAAGTCATAGGCGTCCTTGGCGGCGAGGCACTGCGTCAGCGCGCCCGGATCGGCGAGGCCGATGTCCTCGACCGCCATCCGGATCATCCGCCGCAAGAGGTACAGCGGTTCCTCGCCCGCGGTGAGCATCCGCGCGAGATAATAGAGTGCTGCCTGCGGATCGGACCCGCGCACCGCCTTGTGGAGCGCGGAAATGAGATTGTAATGCCCCTCGCGGTCCTTGTCGTACACGGCGACGCGACGCTGGAGAAACGCCGACAGCCCCGCCGGATCGAGCGGTTCGAGCAGATTGACCGCGAACAGCGTCTCCGATTGGTTGAGCAGGAACCGCCCGTCGCCATCCGCGCTCGCGATCATCGCATCGCGCGCTTCGCGGGTGAGGGGGAGGGGACGCCCTTCCACCGCTTCCGCGCGGTCGAGCAAGTGACCGAGTGCGGCATGATCGAGCCGGTGGAGGATCAGCACCTGCGCGCGGCTGAGCACCGCGGCGTTGAGCTCGAACGACGGGTTCTCGGTGGTCGCGCCAACCAGCGTTACGGTGCCGTCCTCGACATAGGGCAGGAATCCATCCTGCTGCGCGCGATTGAAACGGTGGATCTCGTCGACGAACAGCAAGGTGCGCTTGCCGATTCGCGCATGCTCGCGCGCCTCGGCGAACGCCTTCTTGAGATCCGCCACGCCCGAGAACACCGCCGAGATCGCCATGAAGCGCAGCCCCACCGCATCCGCCAGCAACCGCGCGATCGTCGTCTTGCCGGTCCCGGGCGGGCCCCACAGGATCATCGACGACAACCGCCCCGCCGCGACCATCCGCCCGATCGCGCCTTCGGGGCCGGTGATGTGGTCCTGCCCGACCACCTCGCTGAGCGTCGTCGGGCGCAACCGGTCGGCGAGCGGCGCGGACGCGCCGGGGGATTCGGCGGCGGGTTCGGGGGGATCGAATGCAGCGAAAAGGTCGGCCATCCCCGGAAGATAGGGTCTGCGCGGAAATTTGCACTCGAACCTTGCATCGTTTATATCAAGATATATCTTAGCGCTATCTGAGATAAGGGATTAGATATGTTTGGATTTGAACAAGGTTGCCGCGAACGCGGTCGGCACGGGTACAACACAGCGCACGAGGCAATGCGAGGCGGCGGGCGTGGTTTCGGCGGCGGCGGCGGCTTCGGCGGTCGCGGCGGACACGAGCATGGCGAGGGGCGCGGCTCGCGTGGTCGGCGGATGTTCGACGGCGGCGAATTGCGGCTGGTGCTGCTCAAGCTGATCGCCGACGAGCCACGCCACGGCTACGACCTGATCCGCCGGATCGAGGAACTGACCGGCGGTGCCTATGCGCCGAGCCCGGGGGTAGTCTATCCGACGCTGACGCTGCTCGATGACATGGACCTGATCGCGGCGCGTCAGGCCGAAGGCGCCAAGAAGCTGTTCGAAGTGACCGAGGCGGGAACGCAGCATCTCGCCGAGAACGCCGAACTGGTCGCGGCGCTGTTCGCGCGGATCGCCGAGGTCGGGGCCGAACGCGCGCGGACAGACAGCGCGTCGGTGCGCCGCGCGATGGGCAATCTGCGCGAGGTGCTGATGCACAAGCTGCGCGACGAGGCGGTTCCGATCGAGACGATCCACCAGGCGGTCGCGCTGATCGACGACGCCGCGCAGAAGATCGAGCGGCTGTGATGGCGTACGATGCGATCGCCCGGGTGCCCACCGCGCAGGCGAGCAAGTATCTCCAGCAGACGTGCAAGCATTGGGAGCACAATCTTGCCGTGACGTACACGGCCACGCACGGGACGGTGGTGTTCCCGCGCGATGCGCGCGGGGCGGATCATCCAGGCGACGCGACCGTCACCTTCGACGCCGAACCCGAGGCTCTGGTCGTGCGGATCGCGGCAACGTCGCCGGAACAGCTGGACGGCCTGAAAGGGGCGGTCGCGCGCCACGTCGACCGCTTCGCGTTCCGGGAGGCACCGCTCGCGTACGACTGGCGGTAAGGGGGCAGGTCTCCACCACACCTGGCGTCACCCTGAACTCGTTTCAAGGTCCACCGCGCCACTGGGGCAAGCCTGCGTTGCACGGTGGATGCTGAAACACGTTCAGCATGACGGCGGAGGAAGGGATCGCCTCCCTTACCCGCCGTCACCCTGAACTCGTTTCAGGGTCCACCGCGCCACTGGGGCAGGCCTGCGTTGTACGGTGGATGCTGAAACAAGTTCAGCATGACGGCAGAGGAAGGGATCGCTTACCTCACCCGGCGTCACCCTGAACTTGTTTCAGGGTCCACCGCGCCACTGGGGCAAGCCTGCGTTGTACGGAGGATGCTGAAACAAGTTCAGCATGACGGCAGAAAAAAGGAACTGGTCGCGCGACAAGGCCCTCAGGCACGCAACACGCGCCTACCGCTTCGAGCGGCGTTCGATCACGCGCAAATAGGTATCCAGCACGGTCTGGTTGATCGTATCCCACTTATACCCCGCCGCCTTGGCATGCCCCGCCGCGCCGGCCGCGTGGCGGACCGCATCGTCCTCGCAATAGCGTTGGAGCGCGTCGGCATAGCCCTGGATATCGGTCGGCGGGACGATCAGTCCGGTCACCCCGTCGTCGATCAGCCCGACCGCGCCCGAGGCGCGCGCCGCGACCACGGGCACGCCTGCCGCCATCGCCTCGAGCGTCACGTTGCCGAACGTCTCGGTCAGGCTCGGGTTGAAGAACACGTCCATCGACGCGACCGCGCGGCCAAGATCGTCGCCGGTCATATAGCCCGCGAAGACCGCGTCGGGGATTTCCTGCGCGAACCAGTCGCGCGCCGGTCCTTCGCCGATCACCACGGTGCGATGCTTGACGCCGCGCTCGTCGAGCGCGTGCATCGCGCGTGCGAAGACGTCGAGGCCCTTTTCCTTGACCAGTCGCCCGAGGAACCCGATCGCGATCTCGTCGTCCGCTATGCCGAGGCTGTGGCGCCAGCCGAGATCGCGGCGCGACGGGTTGAAGCGGGCGTGGTTGACGCCGCGCGACCAGCGCGTGACGGGGGTCGGCACGCCCCAGTCGTGGAGGATCTCGCCCATCATCTGGCTCGGGGCGAGCACTTCGTCGACGCGGCTGTAGAAACGCGTCTGCGCCCGGATCATCATCGGGACGAGAAAGCCGAGCCCGTAATAGGGCATGTAGGTCTCGAACCGCGTATGGTAGGATGCGACGCAGGCGATATCGTGCTTCTCGGCATATTCGAGTGCCTTGTGCCCGAGCCGGTCCGGTGCCGACAGATGGATCAGGTTCGGCGCGAACGCCTCGAGATCGCGGCGGACGCGGTTGCCCATGCCGCGCGTCAGCTTGTACTCGCCGCGCAGCGGGATCTTGATCGACGGTGCACTGACCAGATCGCCGGTCGGTGGAAAGGCGGGGGTGCGGCTCGTCGGCGCATAGATACGGACCTTCACCCCGCGACTGAGCAGATGCCCTACCAGAAGATTGAGCGTCTGGTTCGCACCATCACGCGTGTAATTATAGTTGCCGCTGAACAGGGCCACGCGGAGATCGGAAGCTTCCATCGGCAGGGGCCATAGCGAAGCCGGGGGGGGATGACTATCTCCCACGACGCACCGTGCAGCAGGGGACTCCGCCATGACCGATCTTTCCGCTTTTCCCGTCACGCAGCGCTGGCCCGCGCAGCACCCGGAATGGCTTCAGCTGTATTCCCTGCCGACCCCCAATGGCGTCAAGGTGTCGATCATGCTCGAGGAGACGGGGCTGGCCTATGAGCCGCACCTGATCGACTTCGCCAGCGACGACCAGAAGAGCCCGGAATTCGTCGCGCTCAACCCCAATGGCAAGATCCCCGCGATCCTCGATCCGCATGGCCCGGGCGACAAACCGCTCGCTTTGTTCGAATCGGGCGCGATCCTGCTGTATCTGGCGGAAAAGACCGGCCAGTTCCTGCCCGCCGATCCGGTCCTGCGGTTGCAGGCGATCCAGTGGGTGATGTTCCAGATGGGCGGGGTCGGGCCGATGTTCGGGCAGCTCGGCTTCTTCGTGAAGTTCGCGGGCAAGGACTTCGAGGACAAGCGCCCGCGCGACCGGTACGTCGCGGAGGCGAAGCGGCTGCTCGGTGTGATGGAGCACGCGCTGGCGGGGCGCGACTGGTTCGTCGGCGATGCCTATTCGATCGCGGACATTTCGATGCTCGGCTGGGTGCGCGCGCTAATCGATTTCTACGGTGCGGGGGATCTGGTCGGGTTCGGCGATTTTCCGAACGTCGGGGCCTGGCTCGCGCGCGGTCTGGCGCGGCCCGCGGTTCAGCGCGGGCTGGCGATTCCGTCCAGGCCCTGAGCGGGCGTCACCGGGGATTCGAGGATCGTGGCGAGTTGATCGGCGAGGTCGCGCAGCAGCGCGACCAGGCTCGGCACCTCGACCGTGCGCGGTTCGGGATCCAGCGCGCACAGGGTGCCGAAGAACTGGCCGTCGGACAGCGTGATCGGCAGCGCGATATAGCTTTCGAAGCCGTAGAGCACCGGGGTCGGATGATTGCGCCAATAGGCGTGACCCGACGCCCGGTCGAACACCACCGCCTTGCGATGGTCGCGGATTTCGTTGCAGATCGTGGTCTTGAGCTCGAGTTCGTCGCCCGGGTCGAGCCCGAAGTCGATCCGGTCGAGCACCTGGCACGCGGTCCAGCGCTCGTCGGTCACCCGCGCGACCGCGGCGAACCCCATGCCGGTCAGATCGCAGACGCGCTGGAGGATCGCGGCGATCCGCGGTTCCCCTGCCAACGCGACGCTACTCCCGGCAAGTTGCTGCATCTGACTTTTCCCCAGACCTCGCTATACCCGTTCCTGCTCGAACGACAAGGTAAGGTGGGCGGCGTTGGGGTGGGCGAACCCGATCAGGCCGCCGCGTGGAGCGCTGCGAACGCGGTGAATTCGGCGCGGAGCACGATGTCATCGATCGGCGCGATCAGGCGCTCGACGATCGCGGACAGGTTGCCCTCGTCGGGCATCGCCGCGGACGCCACGGTGCGATAGCCCATCGCCCATTCCCCGAACAACCGCGTCTCGACCGTCTTCTTCGAAAGCTTGACCACCGCGAAATGCCGGTCGTCGCGCGAGATCCGGTCGAAAACGGCAGCGACCTGATCGTCCGGCCCTTCGAGCACCTGCAGGAACCGCCGCCCGCCGACGACGAGCAGGCCGGTCACGCCGACCGCGGCATTGTTGCGCCGGGACACTTTGAGGATGCTGTCGAGCTCGATCGCGTCGAGCTTCTCGCGGGCGGTGCTGATGCAGAGGATACGCTGCATGAGGAACTCCGTGGGAACGCTCCCAAAATCGCCCGGTTTGGAAAATCTTCCGTTAATGCACGGGCAACTATCCGATTGATTTATCGCAAGGGTCGAGGTCAGCCAGAGGCCGGCCCGGCACCCCCCACCGAATTTTCTGTTCCCCTCTCGTTCCAGATCGGTTAGGCGTTGCGGCATGGCGAAACCCCAGAAACGCTACGTCTGCCAATCCTGCGGATCGGTCTCGCCCCGTTGGGCCGGGCAATGCGGCGACTGTTCCGAATGGAACACGATGGTCGAGGAGGCGGGGGCGACCGTCACCCCGTTCCAGGCCAAGCATAACCTGATGGGCGGCGGGCGTTCGATCCAGCTCGTCGGGCTCGATGCCGAGATCACACTCCCCGAACGCCTGACCTCGGGCGTCGCCGAACTCGATCGCGCATTGGGCGGCGGGTTCGTCGAGGGCTCGGCGACGTTGATCGGCGGCGATCCCGGGATCGGCAAGTCGACGTTGCTGTTACAGGCGGCGGCGAAGATGGCGCTGGCCGGGCTGCCGGTCGCCTATGTCTCGGGCGAGGAAGCCGCCGACCAGGTCCGGCTGCGCGCGCGGCGGCTCGGGCTCGGCAGCGCGCCGGTGATGCTCGCGGCGGCGACGTCGGTGCGCGACATCCTCACGACGCTGTCGCAGGCGACCCCGCCCGCGCTGCTTGTGATCGATTCGATCCAGACGATGCACAGCGACCTGATCGAGGGCGCGCCCGGCACGGTCAGCCAGGTTCGCGCGTCCGCACAGGAACTGATCCGCTTCGCCAAGGAACGCGGCACCGCGGTCGTGCTCGTCGGGCATGTCACCAAGGACGGCAGCATCGCGGGCCCGCGCGTGCTCGAACATATGGTCGATACGGTGCTCAGCTTCGAGGGCGAGCGCAGCCACCAGTATCGCATCCTCCGCGCGATCAAGAACCGCTTCGGCGGGACCGACGAGATCGGCGTCTTCGCGATGGTCGCGGAAGGGCTGACCGAGATCGCCAACCCGTCCGCCCTGTTCCTGACGCAGCGCGAGGAAGGCGTGACGGGGACGACGGTGTTTCCCGCGTTGGAAGGAACCCGGCCCGTGCTGGTCGAGATCCAGGCGCTGGTCGTGCGGCTTGCAAGCGGCGCAACCCCGCGGCGCGCGGTGGTCGGCTGGGACAGCGGTCGCCTCGCGATGGTGCTCGCGGTGCTC
The DNA here is from genome assembly GCF_000242835.1 of Sphingomonas sp. PAMC 26617. Lineage (NCBI taxonomy): Bacteria > Pseudomonadati > Pseudomonadota > Alphaproteobacteria > Sphingomonadales > Sphingomonadaceae > Sphingomonas > Sphingomonas sp. PAMC 26617. The sequence goes on along the minus strand of NZ_JH594425.1, from coordinate 3,767,212 downwards.
GAAGCGCGCTGCGGACTGAGTTTCTCGGCGTGCGAAGTCTATCTCAACATCGCGGGCGGGTACAAAGTGCAGGATCCTGCGGCGGACATGGCGGTCGCCGCGGCACTGATATCCGCGCTGAGCGAGCGGCCGGTGCCGGTCGACGCGGTGGTGTTCGGCGAAATCGCGCTGTCGGGCGAGCTTCGCCCGGTCGCGCATTCGCCGCTGCGCTTGAAGGAAGCGGGCAAGCTCGGCTTCGAGCGCGCGTTGCTGCCGTCCGCGGTAACCGACGACAAGAGCGGGCTGACGCTGACCGGGTTCCGGACTCTCGGCGGGTTCGTTGAGCATATGCTGGGGAAGTAGGGGCACTAGAACGGGTAGGACTTCCCTCAGCCCCTCCCCTTCAGGGGAGGGGTTGGGGTGGGGCCGTACCGGGCGCT
>NZ_JH594425.1:3749175-3765734 GCF_000242835.1 Sphingomonas sp. PAMC 26617 | reverse complement strand
GTGTTGCAAGGCTCGTAACGAACGGACAGGGCGGACCAAGTGGCAACCTTCCGGGGGTGGAAGGCGTCCCCCCCCGCAGCAACGCCCTCGACTTCCCCCGCCCGCACCGGATACAGCCACCCCCATGAACCTCACTGCGCTCGATATCCTGGTCCTCGTCGCGGTCGGCGGCTCTGCGCTGCTTGGCGTCCTGCGCGGTTTCGTCACCGAGGTGTTGTCGCTGTTCGCCTGGGTCGCGATCGTCTTTGCGGTCAAGCTGTTCCACATACCCCTGACGCAGACGCTGACCGGCATCGTCGGGACGACCGCGGGCGCGGCGGTGCTTGCGTTCGTGCTGCTCGCGGGAGGGACGTATTTCGGGGGGCGGCTCGTCGCCAATGCGATCGGTGCGCGGACCCGCGATTCGATCATCGGCCCGGTCGATCGCGCGCTCGGCTTCGGGTTCGGCGCGCTCAAGGGGCTGATCCTCGCGAGCCTCGGCTTCCTGCTCGTCGTGCTCGTCACCGACACGATGGGCGGCGGGCCGGCGCACCGCCCGGTCTGGCTCAAGTCCGCGCGCGTTTATCCGCTGCTCAACGTCACCAGCGCCGGAATCGCGGATTTCGTTGACCGCCGGCGCAAGGGGCTGCCGCTGTTCGAGCCGACGCTCGGCAAGACCACGCCCGCACGCCCCGTCGACGACACCAAACGGGGTGACTGAGACGCAAGCGCTTCCTACATAGAGGCCATGAACGCGCCGCTCTACAACACCGAGATCCTCCGCCTTGCCGCGAGCATCCCGCACCACGCCCGCCTGACCGACCCGATGGGGAGCGCGGAAAAGCGCTCTCCGATCTGCGGCAGCCGCGTGACCGTCGATGTCGCGGTCGATCCGCAGGGCCGCGTATCGGACCTCGGGATGCTGGTCCGCGCCTGCGCGCTTGGTCAGGCGAGCGCCTCGCTGATGGGTGCCGCCGCGATCGGCAAGTCCGCCGAGGAACTGGCGGCAGCACGGGATTCGCTCGCGGCATGGCTTGCGGGCGAGGGGCCGCTCCCCGAATGGCCCGGCTTCGAGCTCTTCACCCCCGCGCTCCCGCATAGCGCACGGCACGCATCGATCCGGCTCGCGTTCGAGGCGGTTACCGAGGCGACCCGGACCGCCGCCGCGAAGGCGCCCGCGTGAGTGAATCGCTGCTGTTCGACGGTGTCGTCCTCGGTGGCTTTGCGCTTGTATTCGTTCTGATCTTCCGTCGGCTCGGGCTGGGCGCAACGCTCGGCTATCTGGTCGCGGGCGCGGTCGTCGGGCCGCAGGTGCTCCATCTGGTCGGCAATGCCGAATCGAAGATCGGCGTCGCCGAACTCGGCATCACGTTGCTGTTGTTCATCGTCGGGCTCGAGCTCAACCCGTCGCGCCTGTGGGCGCTCAAGAAGGAAATCTTCGGGCTCGGGTTGCTCCAGGTTGTGGCCTGCGGGCTCGCGGTGACGGGGGTCGTGTGGATCGGCACGAATTTTTCGGGCGCTGCCGCGCTTGTCCTTGGGCTCCCGCTCGCCTTGTCGTCGACCGCGCAGGTCCTGCCGATGCTGCAATCCGCCGGGCGGATGCGCACCCCGTTCGGGGAACGCGCTTTCTCGATCCTGTTGTTCCAGGATCTGTCGATCGTTCCGCTGATCACGATCGTCGCGGTGCTCTCGCGCAACCCGGCGGACGCGAACGGCCCGCCGGGCTGGCTGCTGTTCCTCTATACGATCGGCGCGGTTGCGGGGCTGGTGCTCGCGGGGCGCTTCCTGCTGCGCCCGCTGTTCCGGATCATCGGCAACATGGGCGAGCGCGAGATGTTCGTCTTCGCCGCGCTGTTCACCGTGGTTGCCGCCGCGGCGGTGATGGAAGCGCTCGGCCTGTCGACCGCACTCGGCGCGTTCGTCGCAGGCGTGATGCTCGCCGACAGCCCGTACCGGCATGAACTCGAGGCGGACGTCGAGCCGTTCCGCTCGATCCTGCTTGGGCTGTTCTTCCTCGCGGTCGGGATGATGCTCGATCTCCATGCGATCGCCGAGCGCCCGTTCTTCGTGATCGGCATGGCGCTCGCGTTGATCGCGACCAAGGCGCTGATCATCTTCGGGATCGGCATGGCGTTCCGGATGACGTGGCGCAGCGCACTCGCGCTCGGGTTGCTGCTCAGCCAGGGCGGCGAATTCGGGTTCGTGCTGTTCGCGCAGGCGCAGAAAGCGCTGCTGATCGCGCCCGAGGCGGCAAGCCTGTTCGGGGCGATCGTCACTCTGTCGATGGCGACGACGCCGTTCCTGATGTCGATCACGCGGCGGATCCGCGAGGAGCCGATCCAGCAGGGCGACCGCGACGGCCCGCAATCCGATGGCGCCAATGCGCTGATCGTCGGTTACGGTCGGTTCGGCCAGACGGTCGCACAGATGCTGATCGCGCAGGGCATTCCCGTCACGCTGATCGACACCGATATCGAGATGATCGATATTGCGGGCGAGTTCGGCGCCAAGGTCTATTACGGCGACGGCACGCGGATGGACCTGCTGCGGCAGGCGGGTGCGGCGGAGGCCGAACTGATCCTGTTCTGCATCGATGGCGACCAGCTTTCCGCCGACCTGATCGAAGGCGTCCACCAGGCTTTCCCGAAAGCGGCGATCTTCGTGCGCGCCTACGATCGGCGCGCGGTGATCAAGCTCAAGGGCGCGCCGATGGACGGGGTGGTGCGCGAGGTGCTCGAATCGGCGGTGCGGATGGCGCGGCTCGCGCTGCTCAAGGTCGGCGTCGACCAGGCCGAGATCGATCGCAGCGAGGAACTGTACCGGCGCGAGGATCGCGAGCGGCTGAAGGCGCAGGTCGAGGCGGGCGACATCCGGGTCGCGCGCGACCGGATCATCACCCAGGTGTCGCGGCCTGAATTGAGCGAGGATCTCGGCGGATGAACATGATCGTGGTGCTGGCGGCGCTGAGCGGCGCGCTTGCGGTGGGTGCGGGGGCGTTCGGCGCGCATGGCGCGAGCGGGGATGCCGCCAAGTGGCTCGGGACGGGCGCGCATTACCAGTTGGTGCATGTCGTCGCTGCGCTGGTCGCTGCGCGGATGGAGGCACGCGGGCCGGCGTGGCTGTTCGTGATCGGGGCGGCGATCTTCGCGGGGACGCTGTACCTGATGGCGCTGGGCCTGCCGCGTTGGCTGGGCGCGATCACGCCGATCGGTGGGGCGCTGCTGATTGCCGGATGGCTGTGGCTGGCGTGGAGTGCTGCGAGGGCTGGGGTGTAGCGTTTCGAGGCTACTTCTGAACCGTTTGATTTAGGCTGCTAACCCAACCGTTCGTTTCGAGCGAAGTCGAGAAACCTGCGCTTTGCCCGGTTTCTCGACTTCGCTCGAAACGAACGGTCAGTGTGGGGTCGGCAACATCAAACGCCTCACCCCGATTTTCCCATCCGGCACTTGTCCGAACAATAGACGACATTCTCCCAGTCGCGCTCCCACTTCTTGCGCCACGCGAACGGGCGCTCGCAGACCGGGCAGATCTTGGTGGGCAGATCCCGTTTGGCGACCCCGCGCGGCATCAGGCGGCCAGGAACGCGCGGACGTCCGCGAGATCGACCGATGTGTCGAGGAAGGTCCGGCCGATCCCGCGCGCGAGCAGGAACGGCAGCGTGCCCGCGTCCATCTTCTTGTCGTGCAGCATATGGCCGACCAGCGTGTCCGCCGACGCGGTCAGACCCGTCGCCGCCACGCCGTCGGGCAGGCCGATCGCGCGGAGATGCGCGGCGACCCGCTCTGCATCCACCGTCGGCGCAAGCCCGTGCGCGGCGGAATAGCCGAACGCGAGCGCCATCCCCGCCGCGACACCCTCGCCGTGGAGCAACCGGTCCGAGAAGCCCGCTTCCGCCTCCAGCGCATGGCCGAACGTATGCCCAAGGTTGAGCAACGCGCGGACGCCGGCCGTCTCGCGCTCGTCCGCCGCGACGATTCGCGCCTTGGCGGCGACCGAATGCGCGATTGCATAGACACGCGCGTCGGGATCACCCGCGAGCAGCGCGCCGGCGTTCGCCTCGCACCAGTCGAAGAAGGCAGGATCGTCGATCAGCCCGTATTTCACGACCTCGGCATAGCCCGCGCGGACCTGCCGCAGCGGCAGCGTATCGAGCACCTGCGGGTCGATCAGCACCAGCGCGGGCTGGTGGAACGCGCCGATCAGGTTCTTGCCCGCGCGGCTGTTGATCGCGGTCTTGCCGCCGACCGACGAATCGACCTGCGCGAGCAGCGTCGTCGGGATCTGCACGAACCCGCAGCCGCGCTTGAGGATCGCGCAGGCAAAGCCGACGAGATCGCCGATCACCCCGCCCCCCAGCGCGATGACATGATCCCCGCGCTCGATCCCGAGATCGAGCAGGCGATCGGTGAGGGCCTCGAGCTGCGACCAGCTTTTCGTGGCTTCCCCGGGGGTTAGCACGATCGCCTCGCTCGCCACGCCAGCACCCGACAGCGATGTTTGCAACGTTTCGAGATGCGGCAGGACGTTGGAGTCGGTCACGATCGCCATCTTTCGCCCGCGCGACAGCGGCGCGAGCCAGCCGGCGGCGCGGGCGAGCAGCCCGGCCTCGATCACGACGTCGTAACTGCGGGCGCCAAGCGAAACGGGGATTGTCGTCATATCTGGCCGAGGGCTTTCAGGATGGCGTTGACGGTGGCGTCGTGCGGCGCGCGGTGGCTCGAGACGCGGAGCGGGGCCATCGCGTAGAACGGGTTGCGCACGCGCGCCAGTTCCTCGAGCACCGCAAGCGGATCGCGCCCGCGCAGCAGCGGGCGGGTGTCGCGGCGCGAGACGCGGTCCGCGAGCACCGACGGCTTGGCGTCGAGCCACACCGCAAACCCCTGCGCCAGGATCGTCTCGCGCGTCCGATCATCGACGAACGCGCCGCCGCCGGTGGCGATCACCCGCCGGTCGCCGTTCATCAGCCGCGCGATCACGCGGCGCTCGCCGTCGCGGAAATAAGCTTCGCCGAATCGCTCGAAGATGTCGGGGATCGACATGCCCGCCGCGGTCTCGATCTCGCTGTCGGCGTCGACGAACGGCAGCCCGAGCCGGATCGCGAGCCGCCGCCCGACCGTGGATTTGCCTGCGCCCATCAGCCCGACGAGCACGATCGTTTGGCCGCCCCAGCGTGGCTGGTCGGGCAGGGCGGTATCCGGAGAAGGCGGCGGGCTTTGCAACATCGAAGCTGGGGCTATACAGCGCACCGACGCATCGGGCAAAAGCTCGCTTGCGTAGCTTTTTCTTTCCGGTCGGTTACAGGTCCTTGCCCATGCCTCGCTTGCTTCTCGTGGTTCTCGTCGTCGTGGTCGTGGTGGTCGGCGGCCTGTTCGCGCTTTCGGGAAAGGCGCATGAAAAGCCGCTGACGCAGGTCGAGAAGGCAGTGCCGCTTGCGAACCTCCAGAAGTAGCCGCGCGCTACCGGCTCTTCTCGCGACCGCCGCGGTTGCGGCGACGCTGACGATACCGGCGACAGTCCCCGCGATCGGCCAGAACCGGCCCGAATCGATCCTGCCGCCAGGGTTCGGCGATCCCAACCCCGCGCCGTCGGCAGCCCCGGCACGCCCGCGTCCGCGCGCGCCGGCGCCGGCAGCGACCCCGACGCCGTCGGGTTCGACCGGGCAGGCGACCGCGCCTGCGGGGCAAGCGGTCCCGCCGCCGGCCGTGGCACCGCTCCCCGGCGCGCCGCTCCCGACCGATCTTCCGACACCCGACGCGACCCCGACCCCGCTCACGACACCGCCGTCGCCGACCGACTTCGCAGCCTTCGTTCGCGCCGACACGCCCAGCTATGCGCGCCGTTCGCTCGATCGTGTCGGCGTGGCCGGTCCGGCGGAAGGCGCGATGGCGCCAAACGCCTTTGGTCGGTCGGACGGACGGTTTCTGGAAACACTGATGCACCGGTTGCGCGCGCCGGTCGCGTCGCGCTGGGTCTCGATCGCGCTGCGCCGCGCGCTGATGGCGGAGCTCGATACGCCGCGTGGCGTGGGCGGTGCGGATTTCGCCGCCGAGCGCGCGTGGCTGCTCGTTCGCATGGGCGAATCGGTCGCGGCGCGCGCCATGGCGCAGGCGGTCGATACCGAGGATTATACCCCCAAGCTGTTCGAGGCGGCGATGCAGGCTGCGCTCGCGACCGGCGACCCGGCGGGCCTGTGTCCTGCTGCCGAGGCAGGCGCGGCGCTCGGGCGCGAGCGCGGCTGGGTGCTGGCGCGTGCGATCTGCGCCGGGCTGTCGGGAACGCGGGCGCGCGCGGAACCGATGTTCGCAGCGGTGCGCAAGGATCGTGTCGCAAGCGGGATCGATTTGCTGCTCGCGCAGAAGCTGGTCGGCAGCAACGGGCGCGGGCGACAGGCGGTGACGGTCGACTGGGACAGCACGCCGATGCTGACCGCATGGCGCTACGGGCTGGCGATGGCGGCGGGGGTCGAGATTCCCGAATCGCTGCTTTCGGAAAGCGCGCCTGCGGTACAGGGCTGGCGGGCGTTGTCGGCAAGCCTCACGCCGGGGGTACGTGCGCCTGCGGCCGAGCTTGCGGCGGCACGCGGGATCCTGTCGAGTGCGGCACTAGTCGATCTGTACGCGGCGGTCGATGCGGGGGACGATCAGCTCCCCGCCGCGGCGAGCGTTGCGCGCACGGTGCGGACTGCATTCGAGGGCAATGATGCGACGGCCCGTGCGGCGGCGCTGCGCAAGCTGTGGGACGAACCGACCGGCTACGAGCGGCGCTACGCCCGGCTCGTCCTGACGGCGGGCGCGTCGGCACGGATCCCCACCACGCTCGACAGGCCCGACACCGACCGGCTGATCGCGTCGATGCTGAGTGCCGGGCTCGATACGCCCGCGCTGCGTTGGCGCGACAAGGCCGCGCGCGGGAGCACCGGCTGGGCGATGCTGACGCTGGTCGATCCGAACGCGCCCGCTGTCGGGTATGGCGACGTCAGTGCCTATGTCCCCGCGAACGATCCTCAAGGGGTCAAGCAGCGGATGTTCTTCGCCGCGCTCGCAGGTCTAGGCCGGCTTTCGAGTGGCGACATCGGGCAGGGCGCGAAGGCGCTCGGCGTGCCGATCGCAGCGACGGATAGCTGGAGCCGCGCCATCGCGCAGGCGGCGGCGGACGGCGAGCCCGGCACGGTCGTGCTGCTGGCGGCGACTGGCATGCAATCGCGGTCGTGGGCGGGTGTGTCCCCGGCGGCGCTCTACCATATCTGCGCCGCGATGCGCGAGGTCGGGATGGTCGGCGAAGCGCGGATGATCGCGGCCGAGGCGATCGCGCGGTCGTGACCGATGCCCCGCGCGACGGCGGCGAGGATCGCGCGCTGATCGAGCGGTTCCTCGAGATGATGACTGCCGAAGCCGGGGCGGCAAGGAACACCGTCGCCGCCTATCGCAGCGACCTGTCGCTCGCGTCAGACCTGCTTGGCGGAGGGCTTGCGGTTGCATCACCGGAGGACCTGGCGCTTGTCGGGACGGCCTGGCTGCCGCTGTCGAAGGCGACGGTCGCGCGCAAGTCTGCGGCGCTGCGACGGTTCTTCGCCTTTCTGGAGGAGGAGGGGCATCGCGCGGACGATCCCGGCGCCGCGCTGCCGCGCCCGGGTGCTTCGCGCGGGTTGCCGAAAGTGCTCGATCACGCCGACGTCGACCGGCTGTTCGCTGCAATCGACGCGCGAATCGCCCGCGATCCGCCCGACCCGAACGACCTGCGACTGTCCGCGCTGGTCGAGCTGCTCTACGGATCGGGCCTGCGCGCGACCGAACTGGTGTCGCTCCCACGCCGCGCGGTCGCGCCGGATCGTCCATATCTGATTCTCCGCGGCAAGGGCGGGAAGGAGCGACTGGTCCCGCTCTCGGACCGGGCGCGCGCGGCGGTCGCCCTTTGGCGCGCGCACGTCGCAGAAGACAGCGCGTGGCTGTTTCCTTCGGGAAAGGCGCATCTCAGCCGGATCCGGTTGTATCAGGTGCTCAAGGGTCTTGCCGCCGAGGCGGGAGTTCCCCCCGACCGGGTCAGCCCGCACGTGCTCCGCCACGCCTTTGCGACGCATCTGCTCGCGGGTGGCGCCGATCTGCGCGCGCTACAGGCGATGCTGGGGCATGCCGACATCGCCACCACCGAGATCTATACGCATGTCGACGCGAGCCACCTCGTCGAGCTCGTCAACGCCCGCCATCCGCTGACCGACGATACACGCCGCGTTGACGCGACGACACGCGAAGCCTAACCGCGCCAACCTATGGCAAGCTTCCTCGATTTTGAAAAACCGATCGCCGAACTCCACGGCAAGATCGACGAATTGCGCGAGACCGCCGCCGACGGCACGGTCGATCTCAGTGCGGAAATCTCGCGACTTCAGGCGCGCTCCGACAAATTGTTGCGCGATACCTATACGCGGCTGACGCCGTGGCAGAAGACGCAGGTCGCACGCCACGGCGATCGGCCGCATTTCAAGGATTACGTCGCCGGCCTGTTCGACGACTGGATGCCGCTTGCGGGCGACCGGGCGTTCGGCGACGACCAGGCAATCCTCGGCGGATTCGCGACCTTCCGCGGGCGGCGTATCCTCGTGATCGGTCACGAGAAGGGCGACGATACCGCGAGCCGGCTCCGCCACAATTTCGGAATGGGCAAGCCCGAGGGGTATCGCAAGGCGATCCGCCTGATGCAACTTGCCGACCGCTTCGGCCTTCCGGTCGTGACGCTGGTCGATACATCGGGCGCCTTCCCGGGGATCCAGGCGGAGGAGCGCGGCCAGGCCGAGGCGATCGCGCGGTCGACCGAACAGTGTCTTGCGCTCGGCGTGCCGATGGTCGCGGCGGTCGTGGGCGAGGGCGGTTCGGGGGGCGCGATCGCGCTGGCGGCGGGCAATGCCGTGCTGATGTTCGAACATGCGGTCTATGCGGTGATCTCGCCCGAGGGCTGTGCATCGATCCTGTGGCGCACCGCCGACAGGGCGTCGGATGCGGCCGAGGCGATGAAGGTGACCGCGCAGGACCTCAAGGGCCTGGGAATCATCGACACGATCGTGCCCGAGCCGCTCGGCGGGGCACAGCGCGATCCGGCGACGGCGATCCGTGCGCTGGGGGATGCGATCGATGCGGCGCTGGAGCGGCTCGCGGATCACGCACCGGCCGAGCTGCGACGGATGCGGCGCGAGAAGTTCCTCGCGATGGGGCGGCTCTGACAGCACAACGGAGGACAGCAAAAAGGGCGGCGGAACCGGAGTTCCGCCGCCCTTCGAGCAGTTTTGTCAGATCAAGCCGGATTAGAGCTTGGTCGAAACATTATTGAAGGTGTTCGACAGCTTGCCGCCCAGCGACGACATCGCGGTGATAGCAGCAACTGCGATGAGCGCAGCGATCAGACCGTATTCGATTGCGGTCGCGCCCTTGGAGTTCTTGATGAACTTGCGAATGTTCTGCATGATTCCGGTCTCCGTAGATTAGCTTCAGTACCCGGTCGGACCGGATTGCCGGACCAACAACGGCAGATTTACGTCCTGTAAGGTTGAGAAAGGTTTAAACGTCGGGACTTTTTTTCGCAGAGAACCGTTTTAGTTCGTTCCTGCGCCTACCACAGCCGTGCTCACGCGATTCCACATGCCCGTGGTCGCGCTGGCGAACTGCCCGAGCGCGGCAATCATCGCGAGGACGACCAGCGCGATAATGAGTCCATATTCGATGGCTGTACCCGCCTTGCGGCTGGCCAGCAGTCGTTTGATCAATCCGACGAACATGTCGGCAACGCCTCCGGGCCGTGTACAATGCGACCGGATGTAACGGGGGAGCATTACCGAATGGATAAGAACGTCGGACGGGGGCCGCTGCTGCTGGTCGTGGCGGCTGCGCTTGTCGATCGAGATGGACGTGTCCTGGTCCAGCAGCGTCCGGCAGGCACGGCCATGGCGGGCTTGTGGGAGTTTCCCGGGGGCAAGGTCGAGGCGGGGGAAACGCCCGAGGCTGCGCTGGTCCGCGAACTGGCCGAGGAATTGGCTCTTGAGGTCGATCCGACGGCGGTGACGCCGCTGACCTTCGCCAGTCTTGCGTTGCCCGAGCGCCATCTCCTGTTGCTGCTGTACGTCTGTCGCGACTGGATCGGGGAGCCGGCGGCGCTCGCTGCCGACGCACTGGCGTGGCATTATCCCGGGGCGCTTCGGGGGCTCGCGATGCCGCCGGCCGATCTGCCCTTCATCGCCGCGCTCGAAACCGCGCTGGCGGGACAGGCCTAGCCCGTGCCCGAGCGGACGGCTGGCATGAATGTCTGGAGGCCCGACCGGGAATCGAACCCGGGTGCGAGGATTTGCAGTCCTCTACGTCACCACTCCGCCATCGGGCCGGAGAGCGGCGCAGATGCAAGCGGATGGCGTCGGTGTCAACTCTTGCGCCCAAAAAAACCCGATCGCGGTTAACCCGCTGTTTACCAGAATGGCGCCAGACGCAGATTGCAGCAACCGCTCGCTTGGCGAAGCGGGTGGCGCGCGATAGAAGCGATGCATTGACGGTAAGTGTATTGCGTGACTATAACAGTTGCGCGACGAGGGTGGCATCATGAATTTCGATTTGCGCGGGCAGGATATGACGGCGATGCGCCATGCAATGGTGGCAAGCCAGTTGCGGACCAATGCGGTGAGCGATGCACGCGTCGTTGCGGCGATGGATCTCGTTCCGCGCGAGGCGTTCCTGCCCCAAGCGGTCGCCAACCTGGCGTATCGCGACACCGCGGTGCCCTTGACGCACGGGCGCGCGCAGAACGTCCCGATCGCGACCGGGCGACTGTTGACGCAGGCTGAACTGCGGCCGACCGACAAGGTCCTCCTGATCGGCGCGGCGGGTGGCTATACCGCCGCCGTGCTTGCCGAACTCGTGGCAAATGTCGTCGCGGTCGAGAGCGACCCTGCGCTGGTTACGCTCGCGCGAACCGCGCTTGCCGGCCACGCCAAGATCCGCCTGGTCGAGGGATCGCTCGTCGAGGGGCATGCCGCTGGTGCTCCCTATGACGTCCTGTTCATCGACGGCGCGGTGGAAGAGGTGCCGCAGGCGCTGGTCGATCAGCTTGCGGTCGGCGGGCGCATCGTGAGCGGTCTCTCCGATCGTGGCGTGACCCGGCTGGCGTCGGGTCGGCGCAGCGCCGGTGGTTTCGCGTTGCTCGATTTCGCCGATATCGATTGTGTCGCGCTCCCCGGGTTCGCGCGCCCGCGTACTTTCACTTTCTGACCAGAAAAGAGCCGCTTGCGATGCGATTTCTTTCTCTCCTGAGCGGCTCGGCAATTCTTCTGGTGACAGCCACGCCGCTGTCGGCGGAGACGCTGCGCGAGGCTCTGGTCAAGGCCTATACCAGCAACCCGACGCTTGCCGCGCAGCGGGCAAACCTGCGCGCGATTGACGAGAACGTGCCGATCGCGCGGTCGCAGGGGCTGCCCGGCGTCCAGTTGCAAAGCGCCTACACCGAGAACGTGGTCAAGGCGGCGAACAGCTTCGTCTCCCCCGATCGCAGTGGAACGGCCAGCGCGACCCTGTCGGTGCCGCTCTATGCAGGTGGCGCGGTGCGCAATTCGGTGCGTGCGGCGAAGACCCGTGTCGAAGGCGGTGAACTCAGCCTGCGCGGAACCGAGAGCGATCTCTTCTCCGCGGTGGTCGGTGCCTATATGGACGTGATCCGCGACGAGGCGATCGTAGGGCTCAACACGCAAAACGTCCGCGTCCTCGACGTCAATCTGCAGGCAAGTCGTGATCGCTTCCAGGTCGGCGACCTCACCCGCACCGACGTCGCCCAGTCCGAAGCGCGTCTCGCGCTCGCACAGAGCCAGTTGCAGACCGCGCAGGCGCGACTGATTTCCAGTCGCGAGAGTTATATCCGGCTGATCGGCGCGGCACCCGGGCGTCTCGATCTGCCGCCGGCGCTGCCCAACATGCCGGGTGATCCCGACAATGCGGTCGCCGTCGCGCTCAAGAACAACCCGACGCTGCTCGCCGCTGCCAAGGAACGGGATGCGGCCGGCTTCGATATCGGGACGGCGCGCGCCAACCGGCTGCCGCGGATCAACGCGAACGTCGGCGGGAATTATTACAATTATCTCGGGACGCTCGGCTCGGGCACGGCGACCGCGGTCGGCCAGACCGGAACTGCGGCGACGGTTGGTCTGGGCCTGACCCTGCCGCTGTACCAGGGCGGGCGTCCGGCCGCACAGGTCCGGCAGGCGCAGGACGCACGGTTGCAGTCGATCGAGCGCGTGACCGAAACCGAACGCAGCGTGATTTCGCAGGCGCGTTCGGCCTATGCGGTCTGGAAATCCTCGCTCGAGGTGATCGCGTCGAGCGAAGTCGCGGTCAATGCCAACAAGTTGTCGCTCGAGGGTGTCCGGGCCGAGAACAGCGTCGGCAATCGCACGATCCTCGATATCCTCAACGCCGAGCAGGAGCTGCTCAATTCGCAGGTCACGCTCGTCACCGCACGGCGCGACGCCTATGTCGCTGGCTTCGCGCTGCTCGCGGCGATGGGGCATGCCGAGGCGCGCGATCTCGGGCTCGATGGCGGGCCGCTCTACGATCCGGTCAAGCATTATGAGAGCGTGCGCGGGAAGATCTGGGACTTCGGCTCCGAGCCCGATCCCGCCGTCACTGGTACCCGCACGACCGATACCGCGGCGCAGAACTCGAACGTCACCCGGACGCTCGACCCGATGCTCGACTCGCGGCCAGTTGACAGGAGCGCCAAGATTACCGCAGGTGAACAGACGCCGAACCGGTAACGCGGCGTGACCGTTTACTTTCGCAAGGATTTTCGATGGGGGATTTGAGCGGGGAGCCATCGATGGAGGATATTCTTTCATCGATCAAACGGATCATCGCCGAAGAGAATGACGTCACGCCGGGGCGAGGCAAACGTCCCGAACGTCCGGTCCCACGCCGTGCCGAGGCCGAGCCCTCGGCCCGCGACGACATTCTCGAGTTGCGCGAACCGGTCGAGCCGGTTTCGCCCGCCGCACTGGCGCCTCCGGCGACACCCATCCCGCCGCAACCGAGCGCTCCCGTTGCCGCGCCCGAGTCCGAAGCCGCGAAGCCCGTCGCCGACGGGATCCTGTCGCAGCGGACTGCCGCCGCAACGCGCGGACCGCTCGACACCTTGTCACGGCTGGTCGTGAAGCCCGAGGTCTCCGGGAGCGACACGCTTGAATCGATGGTGCGCGAGATGCTGCGCCCGATGCTGCGGGAATGGCTCGACGCCAATCTGCCACACATGGTCGAGGCCATGGTTGCCAGGGAAATCGACCGGATTACCGGGAAGTAACTGAACCCGCTCGGTTCGTTTTGGTAACGAGGGGAACCCTCACGGGCGGATCGAGTTTGCCACTCAATGAACGACACCGACCCCGCTGGGCCGCCGAACGCGGGCGACGACGTCGTCGTCCCGCCATCGCACATGCTGAACGCCGCCGCACAGGACGACACGCCGAGCGACATCTTCTTTGCGGCGGTCAAGACGACGCGCATGCCGATGGTGGTGACCGACCCGCATCAGCCCGACAATCCGGTGATCTTCTGCAACGAGGCGTTCCGGCACATGACCGGGTATAGCGACGCCGAAATCATCGGGATCAACTGCCGCTTCCTGCAGGGTCCTGAGACCGATCGGGATTCGGTTGCGCAAGTGCGTCGCGCGATCGCGGAGCGGCAGGAAGTGTCGGTCGAAATCCTCAATTACCGGAAGAACGGTTCGACCTTCTGGAACGCGCTCTTCATCTCGCCTGTGTTCGATGAGTCGGGCAAGCTGATCTACTTCTTTGCAAGCCAGCTCGACGTGTCGCGCCGACGCGAGGCGGAGGAGGCGCTGCACGAAGCGCAGAAGATGGAGGCGGTCGGACAGCTGACCGGCGGTATCGCGCATGATTTCAATAATCTGCTGCAAGTCATCATCGGCTATATCGACATGCTCGGCGCCCGGGTCGATCCAGGGGATCGTGCCGCCTCCCGCGCGGTCGAGGCAATTGGTGCGGCGGCGCAGCGCGGTGCCACGCTGACGCAGCAGTTGCTGGCGTTCGCGCGCAAGCAGGAGTTGCGCGATCGGTTGCTTAACCTCAATACGCTGGTGCACGATTTCGGATCGGTGCTCGAACGGAGCGCTGGCGGTATGGCGTTGCGCTACCACCTCGCCCCCGAGCTGTGGAATTGCCGGATCGATCCGGTCCAGGCCGAGATGGCAATCCTCAACATCATCTCCAACGCGCGCGATGCGAGCAGCGATAGCGGGACGGTGACGCTTGCAACGCGCAACGCGGTCTTGCCGTCGGAGGGCGAACTCCCCGGCAAGCTTCGCCCGGGCGAATATGTCGCGCTCACGATTAGCGACGATGGCCCGGGGATCGATGGTGTGGCGATCGACCGGATGTTCGATCCGTTCTTCTCCACCAAGGACGTTGGCAAAGGGACCGGGCTCGGACTGGCGATGGTCTATGGGTTCATGCGGCAATCCGGCGGGGCGGTCACGGCGACCAATCCCGCAGAGGGCGGCGCGCGACTGACCCTGTATTTTCCGCGGGCGAGCGGTGCGGTGGAGCGTATGACGGCTTCGGCCCCGGCCCCGACCGAAACACACGGTGTCCGCATTCTGATGGTCGAGGACCAGCCCGAGGTCGCCTCGCTGGGCAAGGCGCTGCTGGAGATGCATGGCTATCACGTCGTCCAGGTTTCGAATGCGCGAACCGCGCTCGACGTGCTGCGAACCGACCAGGACTTCAGGCTGCTGTTCAGCGATATCGTCATGCCCGGCGGCATGAATGGGGTCGAGCTCGCACGGCAGGTACGACGCGATTTCCCGGCAATCCGGGTATTGCTGACGACCGGCTATGCCGACGACTCGATCGACGAAAGCAGCAAGAGTTTCGAGCTGTTGCGCAAGCCGTATCGCGGCGGCGATCTCGAGGCGCGGGTGCGCGCGCTGATCGATCGTCCGGGGGCGCGGGGATAGCGTCGCTCTTCCCTTTTGCGCGTCCCCGGCTAAAGCCTGTGGCATCATGAGCGAACTCCCCAAAACCTTCGACCCCGCCGAACTCGAACAGCGCTGGTACGCGCATTGGGAGGCGACCGGCCAGTTCCGGCCCGACCGCCCCGGTGCCGAGCCGTGGACGATCGTCAACCCGCCGCCCAACGTGACGGGGTCGCTCCACATCGGGCATGCGCTCGACAACACGCTGCAGGACATCCTGACGCGCCATGCGCGGCTGAAGGGCAAGGATGCACTGTGGGTGGTCGGCACTGATCACGCGGGCATCGCGACGCAGATGGTGGTCGAACGCCAGATGGGCGCGCTGACCCCGCCCGAAAAACGCACCGACTTCACGCGCGAGCAGTTCGTCGAGAAGGTCTGGGCGTGGAAGGAAGAGAGCGGCGGCGAGATCACGCAGCAGCTCCGTCGCCTTGGCTGCTCGATGGATTGGGCGAACGAGCGCTTCACGATGGACGAGGGCTTTTCCAAAGCCGTCCTCAAGGTGTTCGTCGATCTCCACAAGGAAGGGCTGCTCTACCGCGACAAGCGGCTGGTGAACTGGGATCCGGGTCTCGGCACAGCGATCAGCGACCTCGAGGTCGAAACGCGCGAGATCAAGGGGAGCTTCTGGCACCTGCGCTATCCGCTCGCGGACGGTTCCGGCTTCATCGAGGTCGCGACGACGCGGCCCGAGACGATGCTCGCCGACATGGCGGTCGCGGTGAACGCTGCGGACGAGCGCTATACGCATCTCGTCGGCAAGCAGGTGCGGTTGCCGATCACCGGGCGGCTGATCCCGATCATCACCGACGATCATGCCGATCCGGAGCTCGGGTCGGGCGCGGTCAAGATCACGCCGGGGCATGACTTCAACGATTTCGAGGTCGGCAAGCGCGCAGGCATGGCGGCGGGCACGATGCTCAACATGCTCGATGCCAAGGCACAGGTCGTGCAGGTATCGGACGGGTTGATCCCGGACGCGTTCCTCGGGCTGACCAGCGCGGAAGCGCGCAAGGCGGTCGTCGCGCAGTTGAAGGCGGACGGGTTCCTGATCCCGCACGTCGACAAGGACGGTGCCGAGCACGACGCCGAGCCGCGCACGATCCAGACGCCGTATGGCGATCGCTCGGGCGTGGTGATCGAGCCGTGGCTGACCGATCAATGGTATGTCGATGCGGCGACGCTGGCGAAGCCGGCGATCGAGGCGGTCCGCTCGGGCGCGATCAAGATCGTGCCGAAGACATGGGAAAAGACGTTCTTCAACTGGATGGAGAACATCCAGCCGTGGTGCGTGTCGCGCCAGCTGTGGTGGGGGCATCGGATTCCGGCATGGTTCGCCGAGGACGGGTCGGTGTTCGTCGCGATGACCGAGGCCGAGGCTCAGGCGCAGGCAGGCGAGGGCGTCGCGCTGCGGCAGGACAATGACGTGCTCGACACTTGGTTCTCTTCTGCCCTGTGGCCGTTCGCGACGCTGGGCTGGGACGGCTCAACTCCTCCCTCTCCCCTCCGGGGAGAGGGCCGGGGAGAGGGGGACGCTTCGACCGGCGTCGCCTTAGGTAATGCAGGAC
>NZ_JH594425.1:3623547-3748481 GCF_000242835.1 Sphingomonas sp. PAMC 26617 | reverse complement strand
CGCTTCGACCGGCGTCGCCTTTGGTAATGCAGGACAGCCCCTCTCCCCGACCCTCTCCCCTGAAGGGGAGAGGGAGACTTTAGGCGGCCGCTACCCCAACGACGTGCTCATCTCGGGCTTCGACATCCTGTTCTTCTGGGATGCGCGCATGATGATGCAAGGTTTGCACTTCATGGGTGATGTTCCATTCAAGACGCTGTATTTGCACGGTCTTGTCCGCGCGACAGACGGCGCGAAGATGTCCAAATCGAAGGGCAACGTGGTCAACCCGCTCGGCCTGATCGACCAGTACGGTGCGGATGCGCTGCGCTTTTTCATGGCAGCGATGGAGAGCCAGGGCCGCGACATCAAGATGGATGAGAAGCGCGTCGAGGGCTATCGCAACTTCGCGACGAAGCTGTGGAACGCGTGCCGCTTCGCGCAGGGCAACGGGATTGGCGCGAGCAAGACGCTTGAGGCGCCGCGCGCCATTCTCGCGGTCAACAAATGGATTATCGCCGAGACGATCGCGACCGTTCAGGCGGTCGACCTCGCGCTCGCCGACCTGCGGTTCGATGGCGCGGCGAACGCGGTGTATCAGTTCGTGTGGAGCCGCTTCTGCGACTGGTATCTCGAGCTGATCAAGCCCGTGCTCGGCCAGATGGACGCGCCCGCCACCGGGCCGGATGCCGACGAGACACGCGCGGTTGCGGGCTGGGTGATCGACCAGATCCTCGTTTTGCTCCACCCGTTCATGCCCTTCATCACCGAAGAACTGTGGAACGCGATGGGTCCGCGCGACACCAACCTGATCGTCGCGCAGTGGCCGATGGCGGATGCGCGTGCGCTCGATCCTGCTGCGAGCCAGGAGATCGACTGGCTGATCAGGCTGATTGGAGAGGTCCGCGCCGCACGGACCGAACTGAACGTCGCACCGGGCACGCGGATGCCGGTGCATGTCCGCGATGCCGGACCGGAAACGCTGGCGCGGCTCGAGCGGCAGGCGGGCGTGATCGCGCGGCTCGCCCGAATCGATCTCGCGACGGGCGATGCGCCGGCTGGCGGGGCGGTGCAGGTCGTCGTCGACGAGGCGACCTTTGTCCTGCCGCTGGCGGGGGTGATCGACCTCGACGCCGAACGTGCGCGCCTGACCAAGGGGATCGAAGCGGCGGCCAAGGAGCGTGATGCGCTGGCGGGGCGGCTCGGCAACCCCAGCTTCGTCGAACGCGCCAAGCCCGAAGCGGTGGAGAAGGCGCGCGCCGATCATGCGGAAAAAGCTGCAGAAGCGGAGCGACTGAGCGCGGCATTGGCGCGTTTGGGATAAATCCCCGTCACCCCGGCGCAGGTCGGGGCCGCCGGGTTGGTGCGCGCAACCGCTGTTGCGAACCCTGACCTGGCGGCCCCGGCCTTTGCGCCGGGATGACGGGAAATGTCCTCCCGCAAGAGGATGAACGGAGGGCATGTGAGCGACGTAGCCGACAGGACCAGCGCCCGGCCGACCGCGTCCCCCGGTCGTGCGCAACGCGATCTCACCTCGGGGCCCATCGCCACGACATTGCTCGCTTTCGCGCTGCCGACGCTCGGTTCGAACATCCTGCAATCGCTCAACGGGTCGATCAACACGATCTGGGTCGGGCGCTTCCTCGGCGAAGGCGCGGTCGCGGCGACCGCAAACGCCAACACGATCATGTTCCTGATGTTCGCGGCGGTCTTCGGCTTCGGCATGGCCGCGACGATCCTGATCGGCCAGTCGATCGGCCGCCGCGACGTCGAGTCTGCACGGCGCGCGTTCGGTGCCTCGATCGGGCTGGTGATGGGCGGTGCGGTGGTCATCGCCGCACTCGGCTGGATCTTCTCGCCCGATATCCTGACGAGCCTGTCGACACCGCCGAGCGTCCAACCGCTTGCACTCGCCTATCTCCGCGTGATCTTCCTCGGGCTGCCCGCGACGATGCTGCTGGTGCTGCTCGGCATGGCGCTCCGCGGTGTCGGCGATTCGGTGACGCCCTTGTGGTTCACCGCGCTCAGTGTGCTGCTCGATAGCGGGCTCAACCCGGTGTTCATCCGGGGCTGGTTCGGCATGCCCGAAATGGGGATCGCAGGTTCGGCGGTGGCGACGCTGATCGCGGTCCACGTCGCGTCGCTGGGGTTGCTCGCGTACATCTACAAACGCGACTTGCCGATCCGACTGCGCGGCGCCGAGCTTGGCTATCTCATCCCCTCGGCGGCGCTGGCGCGGACGATCCTGCTCAAGGGCCTGCCGATGGGCGCGCAGATGCTCGTCGTCTCGGTCGCCGCACTGACGATGACCGGCCTGGTCAACCGCTACGGGGTGGATACCACGGCGGCCTATGGCATCTCGATGCAATTGTGGGGCTACATCCAGATGCCCGCGCTCGCGGTCGGCGCGGCGGTGAGCAGCATGGCGGCGCAGAACATCGGCGCCGGGCAATGGGAGCGGGTCGATCGCATCACCGTGGCGGGGCTGGTGTTCAGTGCGGCGCTGACAACGACGATGGTGATCGCGATCATCGCGTTCGACCGTCCGGTGATGCTGTTGTTCCTCGGCGGCGAGAGCGCAGCGCTGCCGATCGCGCGGCATATCCAGGTGCTGGCGAGCTGGAATTTCATCATCTTCGGAATGACGATGGTGCTGTTCTCGACCGTCCGCGCGAACGGCGCGGTGTGGGCACCGCTGACGATGCTGTTCATCGCTATGTATCCAGTGCGGCTCGGGTTCGCGCTCGCGTTCCAGCCGGCCTTGGGGGCGGATGCGCTGTGGTGGAGCTTTCCGCTCGGGTCGGTCGCGAACTTCGTGATGGCGGCGGGCTATTATCGCTTTGGCGGGTGGCGAAGGCAGCGGCTTGCAGTGCCGTCCGTGGAGGCAAACGAGCAGAGCCAGAACCCGGCGGAACCCGGCGGGCGGTTGCACCCGGCGGGGTGAGGGTTTGCGCCCTTTTCGTCATCCCCGCGAATCCGGGGATCCATACTGGCTGGCCTCGGAAAGCCGGGCGTGGCGCTAATGGATTCCCGCCTTCGCGGGAATGACGGGGGATGGGGGCGGTGGGGTCCACACCTGGCTCGCGTAGCGCCACGTTCTACCCTTGCGCCACCCCCGGCGAAGTTCCAGAACGCAGCTCATGACCGCATCCTATCCAGCCCTCCGCCTCCGCCGTACCCGTGCCAGCAGCTGGAGCCGCCGGCTCTACGCCGAGACCGTGCTGACCCCCGCCGACCTGATCTGGCCGCTGTTCATCGCCGAGGGGCAGGGTGTCGAGGACCCGATCGCGTCGCTGCCGGGCGTGTCGCGCTGGTCGATCGACGGGATCGTCGCGCGTGGGCGCGAGGCGCGCGACCTCGGGATTCCGTGCATCGCCCTGTTCCCCAACACACCTGCGCATCTGCGCACCGATGACGGACGCGAGGCGCTCAACCCGGACAACCTGATGTGCCGCGCGATCCGCGCGCTCAAGGATGCGGTGCCCGAGGTCGGCGTGCTGACCGACGTCGCGCTCGATCCCTATACCACCCACGGGCATGACGGGCTGGTCGACGCGGCGGGCTATGTCGTCAACGACGCGACCTCCGAGGCGCTGGTCGGTCAGGCGCTGACGCAGGCCGAGGCAGGTTCGGACATCATCGCGCCATCGGACATGATGGACGGCCGGATCGGCGCGATCCGCGAGGCGCTCGAGAATGGCGGGCACCATAATGTCCAGATCATGTCCTACGCCGCCAAATATGCGAGCGCCTTCTACGGCCCCTTCCGCGACGCGGTCGGCAGCCGCGGGCTGCTCAAGGGCGACAAGAAGACCTACCAGATGGATTCCGCCAATGCAGAAGAAGCGCTCCGCGAGGTCGCGCTCGATCTGGCGGAGGGCGCGGACAGCGTGATGGTCAAGCCGGGGATGCCGTATCTCGACATCATTCTGCGCGTGAAGTCGGAGTTCCAAGTCCCTGTCTTCGCTTATCAAGTTTCCGGCGAGTATGCGATGATCGAGGCTGCGGTAGCCGCCGGTGCGGCCGAGCGCGATGCGATGGTGCTCGAGACCCTGATGGCGTTCAAACGCGCGGGCACGTCGGGCGTGCTGACTTATCATGCCGCGCACGCTGCGCGGTTGCTCGGGGCATGAGGCTCGCATGATCGAGACCGCGCGGCTGACGTTGCGCTTGGTCGAGCCGCGCGACAAGGCGGCGCTGTGGGCGCAGTGCTGCGATCCCGAAGTCATGCGCTACCTTCTCCCCGTCGCGGACGAAGCCGCGCTCGATGCGATGATGGCGCGGATGCACGCGTCGCAGCAGGAGCATGGCTTCGCGTTCTGGATCGTCGAACACCGTAACGACGGTGCGCTGCTCGGAATTTGCGGTCTCAAGCCCGGCGCGCCCGATACGCCGATCGAGGGGGTGCTCGAGATCGGCTGGCGTTTTTCGCGGCCGTTTTGGGGGCGGGGCTACGCGCGGGAGGCGGCGCAGGCGACGCTCGACTGGGCGTGGGCGAACCTGCCGGCACCGCAGATCGCGGCGATCACCGTTCCCGACAACGCCGCAAGCTGGGGGCTGATGGAGCGTCTCGGCATGCACCGGATCACCGACGGTGATTTCGATCACCCGCTCGTCGCCGACGACAGTCCGCTCAAGCGGCATATCCAATATCGTATCGACAGGCCCTGAATGACGCCATCTTCTGGCCGGCCCCCAAGTCGGCAAACCGTGGTGCGCCCGCTGTTTGTGCTGACGATCCTGTCGAGTGCGTTCCTGCTGTTCCTGGTCCAGCCGATGGTCGCGCGAATGGCGCTGCCGCGGCTCGGCGGCGCGCCGGCGGTCTGGAACTCGGCGATGCTGGTGTATCAGGCGCTTCTGCTCGGCGGTTATGGCTATGCGCACTGGCTGGGACGGTTCGAGCCGCGGCTGCAAGGGCGCGTGCATCTTGGCGTGCTGCTGGTCTCCGGGCTGTGGTTGCCGATCGGACTGGGCGCGATGCAGCCGGGCCCAGGCGCGCAACCCGCGCTGTGGGTGCCGTGGCTGTTCGTCCTGTCGATCGGGCCTTTGTTCTTCGCGGTCTCGGCGCAATCGCCGCTGCTGCAACGCTGGTTCAGCCTGTCGAGCAAGGGGCAGGATCCCTATGCGCTGTATGCCGCCTCCAACCTCGGCAGTTTCGCCGGGCTTATCGCCTATCCGCTGCTGGTCGAGCCGGCGATGGCGCTGACCGGGCAGCGCGTGCTGTGGAGCAGCGGGTATATCCTCGTCGGGCTGCTGGTTGCATTATGCGCTGGCACGCTCCCGCGTGACCGGCCTTTGCAGGCCGCGACGACGGTCACTTCGCCGCCACCCGGGCGCAAGCGGGTGGCGCACTGGATCCTGCTAGCCTTCGTGCCATCGGGGCTGATGCTCGCAACGTCGACCTATATTACGACCGACATCGTCGCGATGCCGCTGCTGTGGGTGATCCCGCTCGGGCTGTACCTGCTGAGCTATACGATCGCCTTCGCGCGCGACCGCACCGCGGCCGACATCCAGACGCGGATCGCGCCGGTGGCGATCCTGCTGTTCGGCGGGATCCTCGTCAGCGGGATGCCGGGGATGCCGTATCTCGGCGCGATCATGGCGCTCGCGCTGCTGTTCCTGGTGTCGGTGTCGCTCCATACCGGGCTGTACCGGTTGCGCCCTGAGCCGGACCGGTTGACCGGCTTCTATCTGGCGATGGCGTTCGGGGGGGCACTGGGTGGTGTGTTCAGCGCGCTGGTTGCGCCATTGCTGTTCGACTGGACGTATGAATATCCGATCCTGATCCTCGCGGCGGGGGTGCTGACCCCGCATGCCTATCTGTTCGCGCCGTTGCAGCGACTGTGGGAAGCCCGGGTGCGACCGCGTCGTCTTTCGCTGGCGATCGTTGCGATCGCGATGGTCGGGCTGATCGGTGCAGTCATCGCGTTTCCCGGCAGTGGCGATACGCCGTCGACGCTGCAGCAGACCGCGTTGCTCATCGTCGTCGCGGTCGGCGTGCTCGCGATCGGCATGCCCGCTGCATTCGGGATGGCGTTGGGGGCAGCGCTCTTCGCGTTCGGCGGGTATCAGGCCATCGCGATCTCGCTCGAACCCGGCGCACGGACGCGCAGTTATTTCGGGATCTATACCGTCCACGACGCGCCCGGAGAGCGGCAGCTTGCACATGGCACGACCGTCCACGGTACCCAGCTACGCGGATCCCCAGCGCGCGAGCGAACGCCGACGGCCTATTACGTTCCCGGCTCTGGTGTGGGGCAGGCGATGCAGGCGTTGCCCGCGTTGTACGGCCGGCATGCGCGCGTCGGTGTCGTGGGCCTCGGGACCGGGACGCTCGCCTGTTATGCGCAACCCGGACAAGATTGGCGCTTTTACGAGATCGACCCCGCGATCGTGCGGATCGCGCGGGATACCGGGCAGTTCACGTTCCTGTCGCGGTGCCTGCCGCACCCCACGATCCTGGTCGGCGATGCCCGGCTCAGTATCGCCGCGGCGCGGCCCGTCTCGCTCGACCTGCTCGCGCTAGACGCCTTCTCGTCGGATTCGGTGCCGATGCACCTGCTGACGCGCGAGGCGTTCGCCAGCTACGCGCGCGCGCTTTCGCCGCGCGGTCTGCTGCTGGTGCATATTTCGAACCGGTTCCTCGATCTCGAACCCGTCGTCGCGGCGGCGGCGAAGGCGGGCGGGTGGCAGGCGGTAACGTTGTTCTACACGCCAGCAACACCGATCCGCGACGCCGCCACCATGTCGCAATGGATCGCCCTGTCACGCGACCCCGCGACGATCCGGGTGCTGAAGGCGCGCAATCCGGCGTGGCAACCGACGCGCGGTCGACCGGGCCTCGTGGCGTGGAGCGACGGTTATTCCACGATCCTGCCGTTGGTAAAGGGGCTGTAAGGGGGGGCGTAGCGCCCCAACCCCCTCAGCGTTCGCGCAACCGCGGCATCAGTTCGACGAAATTGCAGGGCTTGTGACGGCTGTCGAGCTGGTCCTTGAGAATTCCGTCCCACCCGTCCTTTACGGCGCCGGTCGACCCCGGCAGCGCGAAGATATAGGTCCCGCGCGTCACGCACGCGCAGGCGCGCGACTGGACGGTCGACGTGCCGATCGTCTTGAAGCTGAGCCATCGGAACAGCTCGCCGAACCCCGGGATCATCTTTTCGGCGATCCGCTCGATCGCTTCTGGAGTGACGTCGCGCCCGGTGACGCCGGTGCCACCGGTGGTGATGACGCAGTCGATCGATTCGTCATCGATCCAGCGGTGCAGCACCGCCATGATGAGACCGACGTCGTCCTTCACGATCTCGCGTTCGGCGAGCACGTGCCCCGCCTCGGTCAGTCGCGCGACGAGGGTATCGCCCGAACGGTCGTCGGCCAGCCCCCGCGTGTCGGAGACGGTCATCACGGCGATACGGACCGGCGTGAACACCGCGTCGAGATCAATTGGCACTGGCGACCGCCTGGCGGGCATTGCTCGAACTCAGCCGGACCGCGGGCGCGCCGGGCATCCCCGGGAAGCGCGGCCACAGCCCTTGCGCCAGCGCCGCGCGGCTGACCGACGCCTTGCGCCCGGTCTGCGTCTCATAAACCCAGTAGTTGCGCAGCACGGTCGTCACATAGCCGCGCGTTTCCCAGTACGGGATCGACTCGATGTAAAGCAGCGGGTCGCCATCGTCGCGCGCCTGCAGGTTCCACAACTGGACCGGACCCGGCCCGGCGTTATACGCAGCGATCACCTTGGGCAGCAGCCCGTTGGTGCAGCTCTGATCGCGCAACTGCTCGAGATAGCTCTGGCCAACCTCGATATTGGTCCCGGGCCGCGACAATGCGGTGCGGTCGAAGATGCGGCCCTGCTTACGCGCGATGTCGGTCGCCGCGCTCGGCATTACCTGCATCAGCCCGTACGCGCCCGCCTTGCTGACGACATCGGTGCGGAAGCGCGATTCCTGGAGCGTGTGCGCGTAGACCAGCGCCTTGTCGACGCGCCAGCCACCGTCCGGCGTCCAGTTGGGCGCGGGGAAGCGCGCCTCGACCGGGGGAGACGCGCCGAGCGGGCCGTTGTGCGAAAGCCAGACCAGTGTCGAAGGCAGATCGAGCGCTGCGGTGAGGCGGACAAGCGACGGATATTCCGCCGCCGTGCCGATCCGCGCCTGTTGCTTGATCACCTGATCGGCCAGGCCGGTCTCGCCGATCTCGACGAGCGCGGCGGCGACATGGATGTTGGGGCGGCGTTCGAGCACCTGCCAGTCGCCCGCGAACACCTTCGCGCTCGACTTGAGCGGCGCTTCCTTGATCCCGAGCGATTGGCGCGACAACAGACCGTAGAAAGTCTCGCGATATTGTGCGGCGTTCTTCAGCCGCGCCTCGACCTTGTCGGGACGGCCGCACTGCATGTCCGCGCGCGCCGCCCAATAGAGGCCGGCGGCGCGGAGATCGACGTCCCCGGCACGGGCCGCGACATTCTGGAAGGCGGTTCCGGCGGCGGTGCAGTCATGCTGTCGCCATGCCGACAAGGCGCCGACCCACATCGCCTCGACCGCGAAATCGCCATAGCCGGTCATCGCCTTGGCCGCCATCGCGCGCGCGTTGTTGTCGTCGCCGGCGAGGTAATACATCCACGCGACCTTGCGCTGCCATTCGGTCAGCGAATCCTGCGACAGGCCATAGGTCGATTCGAGCAACGCCTGCGCCTCGGCACCGCGATCCTCCTTCACCAGCGGCTGCATCTTGATCGCGAGTTCCGCCGCGATCATGTCGCCAGCGACCAGGCTGCGCGCGCGCTTGCGCACCGGCGCGCCGTCGATCCAGATCAGCGCGCGCGCTTCGGGGAGCGGGGGGAGGTCATAACCACCGCGCGATGCCGCCATCGTCGCGAGCTGGCGCGCCTGGGGCAGTTCGGGGGCTTCGGCGAGCAGCTTGAGCAGCGGGTCGAGATCCGCCTTGGGCGAACCCTTGGCGGTGAGCATCTCGGCACGCGCGATCGCGTGGAGCGGGCCGGGCTTCATCGAATCGAGCGCGAGTTGCGCATCAAGCCACTTCTGGTCGCGGATCGCGGCGAACACCGCGCGATAGCCTTCGCGCTGTTCGGGATCGAGTTGCGGCGGGATCGCGGGACGCGCCACCGTCGTCTCGAAGGCGGGCGGTTCGGCCGCCGGGGGGTCGATCGTTGGGTTCGCCACCGCTGGAACCGCGCCGAGCGCGCAGACGAGGGCAACCGAACCCATGAAGACAGTCTTTGCGCTCATGCGCCCAACCCCGCGATAAGCATTTGTAAGTCCTTCCACGCGCGCGCCTTTTCTGCCGGTCTTTCGAGCAGGAGACGCGGGTGATAACTCGCGACCGCCTCGACGCCGATGGTCACGCCGGATTGTCCAACTTCGAGATTAACCAATTGCAAACTACCTCGCGATCGCGTGACATCTGCCCCGGTGAGCGCACGGCTCGGCGCGTTCCCTAACACAAACAGCCGCTTCGGCGCTACTATTGCGACGTGATGCCGGATCAGCTCGGCAAGCCGTGTCTCGATCTCGGGCGCGATCCGTCCCGCGACCGGGCGGATCGTACACATCGGCACGATATAGACGCTGCCCCGATCCCGCCCGATTGCCGCGAGCATCCGGTCGAACAGCCGTCCGGCCGCGCCGCTGAGAAGCGAGCCCGATTCGGAATCCTCCCGGTCGGGGACGTCGGTGATGACCATGATGTCGCATTGCGGATTTCCGCACGCCGCCATCGGCGAACCCGTCCAGCCCGCCTCGGGCGCATCCGGCCCGGTCCGCCAGGTCGCGAACGCCTCGACCGAGGTCGGCAGCGGCGCAGCGACGGGCTGCGCGGCTTCCGCTACGGCGTGCCGCTTCGTTTCACGGACGACCGGCGCGGGCGCAGCGGTCCAGTCGCGCGGGGCCTCGTCCGCGAGCGTGTCGACGCCTGCGTCGCGCCACCATTCGAGCGCACTCGCTGCGACGATCTGCCAATCGAAATTCTGGTCTGCCCCCATATATTCCCTAGAGTCCTATGTTGACGCGAAGGTCAATTCACTGGCACTCGCTTTTTACGGCGATGGGGCCGGACGTTCCGCGCGCGCGACAAGACCGCGCCGCCCCAACCGCAGTGGAGAGACAGCGTGAGCGATACCGAAAACCAGCGCGAATCGATGCCCTATGACGTCGTCATCGTCGGCGCAGGCCCGGCAGGCCTGTCCGCGGCGATCCGGCTCAAACAGGTCGCGATCGAACGCGAAATCGAGCTTTCGGTATGCGTGCTCGAAAAGGGCTCGGAAGTCGGCGCGCATATCCTGTCCGGCGCGGTGATCGATCCGAAGTCGCTCGACGAACTGCTGCCCGAATGGCGCACGATGGGTTGCCCGCTCGCCGAAGTCCCCGTGACCGACAACCAGCACTGGATGCTGTCGAAGCGCGGCAAGACCGCGGTCCCGCATTTCATTACCCCCGGGTTCATGCACAACAAGGGCACCTATACCGGTAGCCTCGCAAACCTGTGCCGCTGGCTCGCGGGGCAGGCGGAAGAGTTGGGCGTCGAGATCTTCCCGGGCTTCGCCGCCGCCGAAGTGCTGTATAACGCGGATGGCTCGGTCAAGGGTGTCGCGACCGGCGACATGGGCGTGGCGCGCGACGGGTCGCACAAGCCCGATTACACACCGGGTCTCGAGATCCACGCGAAATACACCTTCCTGAGCGAAGGCGTGCGCGGGTCGCTCGCCAAGAAGATCATCGCCAAGTTCGACCTCGCGCGCGACAGCGAGCCGCAGGTCTACGGCATCGGCATCAAGGAATTGTGGGACATCGCGCCCGACAAGCATGTCCCGGGCCGCGTCATCCATACCCAGGGCTGGCCGCTCAACGAGACGCCCGGCTCCAACGGCGGCGGCTTCCTCTATCATCAGGCAAATGGCCAGGTCGCGCTCGGCTTCGTCACGTGGCTGAGCTACACCAATCCGTATCTTTCGCCATTCCACGAGATGCAGCGCTGGAAGACCCACCCCGCGATCGCCGAGATCCTCAAGGGCGCCAAGCGCGTGTCCTACGGCGCGCGCGCGATCAACGACGGCGGGTTGCAGTCGATCCCCAAGCTGGTGTTCCCGGGCGGCGCGCTGATCGGCTGTTCGGCAGGCTTCCTCAACGTGCCGCGGATCAAGGGCACGCATACCGCGATGAAGTCGGGCATGATGGCCGCCGAGGCCGCGGTCGAGGCAATCGCGTCGCAGCGCGAGCATGACGAGCTTGTCGCCTATCCTGCCGCGTTCGAGGATAGCTGGGTCAAGAAGGAGCTGTCGGTCGTCCGCAACGTCGTGCCGCTGGTCGAGAAGTTCGGCGAGATCGTCGGCTCGGGCCTTGCAAACGTGACGATGTGGCTGGAAAGCTGGGGCGTGAAGATGCCCTTCACGATGAAGCACCACGCCAACCACAAGACCTTGTGGCGCAAGGATCAGGTGCGCCCGATCGCGTATCCCAAGCCCGATGGCGTCCTGACGTTCGACCGCTTGTCGTCGGTGTTCATCTCGAACACCAACCACGAGGAGAACCAGCCGGTCCACCTCAAGCTCGCCGATCCCGATATCCCCGTGAAGTACGATCTGCCGCTCTACGACGAGCCCGCGCAGCGCTACTGCCCGGCGGGCGTGTACGAGATCGTCGGCGCGGAAGAGGGCGACCCCAAATTCGTGATCAACGCGCAGAATTGCGTCCACTGCAAGACGTGCGACATCAAGGACCCGACGCAAAACATTACCTGGACGGTACCCGAGGGCGGCGGGGGTCCGAACTATCCGAACATGTGATAGCGCGGCACCATGATTGTCGAATCGGCCCCCGCCAAGATCAACCTAGCGCTCCACGTCCGCGCCCGCCGTCCGGACGGGTATCATGAGCTGGAAACGCTGTTCGCATTCGTTACGGACGGCGACAGCGTGACGCTCACGCCGGGACCCTTGTCGCTGACGATCACCGGGCCGTTCGCCGCCGGCCTGTCCGGCGAGGGCGACAATCTCGTCCTGCGCGCGGCGCGCGGCTTTGCCGAGCGGTTCGGCACGAGCGTCGGCGGGGCCTTTACGCTCGACAAGCATCTGCCCGTCGCCTCGGGGATCGGCGGCGGATCGGCGGATGCCGCCGCCGCGCTCCGAACGCTCGCGCGGGCAAACGATATCGCGATCGATGATCCGCGCCTGTGCGCGCTTGCCGCGGATCTTGGATCGGACGTGCCCGCCTGCCTGCTGGGGCGGACCGCGCTGGGGCAGGGGCGCGGCGAAAAGCTCGAACCGCTGGATGGTCCGAGCGGGATGCCGGTATTGCTGGTCAATCCCGGCGTCGCCGTGTCGACCGCCGCGGTGTTCAAGGCGTGGGACGGGCGCGATCGCGGGCCGATGCCCGATGGCGACGTGCTGTCGCTCGCACGCGCCGGACGCAACGATCTCGAGGCGCCCGCCCGCGCGCTGGCACCCGAGATCGATGCGGTGCTGGCGCTGCTCGAAAAAGGGGTGCCGCTGCTCTCGCGTATGTCGGGTTCGGGCGCGACGTGCTTTGCGCTCTACGCCAACGTAAGCGATCGCGCCGCGGCCGCTGCCATGATCAGCGCAGCGCACCCGAGGTGGTGGTGTCTCGAAACGACACTCGCGTGACGGTTTTCCGCATCACAATGGGACGGGGCATGTGCCGAAACGAGCAGGATCGGCGCAAATCCGGGATTGGCCCGGTGCTTGCTGATAAGAGGGGCGATGGGTCCGCCGCCCCCCGTGGTACGCCCATCGATGGTCCGCGTCCCAGCCGCGCGCCATCCCGGATGCGGGGCGGCAAGGGCAACCTTGCCGCCCCCACGCTCCAATGACGGTCGCGCGCTTCCTTGACGGGGACGCTGGCGGCATTCTGCTGATCTGCGATCATGCCTCGAACGCGGTGCCGCCGGGGATCGACCTCGGCGTCGCGCCCGCGCTGCTCGACAAGCATATCGGCGTCGACATCGGGGCTGCCCCTCTGACCGAGGCGCTGGCTGCGACCCTCGGCGCCCCCGCCGTCCTCGCGACGGTTTCGCGGCTGGTGATCGACCTCCACCGCCAGCCCGACCATCCGGGGCTGATCCCGACAGTGAGCGATGGCCATGCCATTCCGGGCAACGACGGTATCGACCGGTTCGAGCGGATCGCGCACCTCTACGCCCCTTATCATCGCGCGCTCGAGGCGATGATCCGGTCGACGCGGCCAACGCTGCTCGTCTCGATCCACAGTTTCACGCCGCAACTCGAGACCGCGGATGGGCCGATGCGCCCGTGGGAGATCGGCATCCTGTCGAACCGCGACCGGCGCGCGGCGGACCTCGCGTTGCCGTTGCTCGCGGCGCGCGGGCTGGTCGTCGGGGACAACGAACCCTATTCGGGCAAGGTGCTCAACGCGACGCTGAACCGACACGGTGAGGCACGCGGAATCGCCAGCATCGCTATCGAAATTCGAAACGACCGCGTCGACGACGCGACCGGCGTAGACCGATGGAACGACATTCTAGCCCCGATTCTGGTCGAGATACGTAATAGACTTGCGCCGAAGGGGGTTCTCGCGACATAGGCGCGCGCATGACACGCACTTTCGACAAATCGAAGCTCCCCAGCCGTCACGTTTCGGTGGGACCCGAGCGCAGCCCGCACCGCAGCTATTATTACGCGATGGGGATCGCCGAGGAGGACATCGCCAAGCCGTTCGTCGCGCTCGCGAGCGCTGGGAACAACTCCGCGCCGTGCAACACCACGCTCGATGCGCAGGCCGATGCCGCGCAGGCGGGCGTCATCACCGGCGGCGGCATGCCGCGCCGCTTCAACACGATCACCGTCACCGACGGGATCGCGATGGGGCACCAGGGGATGAAGTCCTCGCTCGTCAGCCGCGAAGTGATCGCCGATTCGGTCGAGCTTTCCGTCCGCGGGCATTGCTATGACGCGCTGGTCGGCTTTGCCGGGTGCGACAAGTCGCTGCCGGGAATGATGATGGCGATGCTACGGCTCAACGTGCCGAGCATCTTCGTCTATGGCGGGTCGATCCTGCCGGGCCGCTTCCACGACAAGGACGTGACCGTCGTCGACGTGTTCGAGGCGGTCGGCAAATATGCCGCGGGTGGTTGCCCGTTGCAGGAGCTAATCGAGCTCGAGAAGGTCGCGTGCCCCGGTCATGGCGCGTGCGGCGGCCAGTTCACCGCGAACACGATGGCGTGCGTCGGCGAGGCAATCGGTCTGTCGCTCCCCAATTCCAACATGATGCCCGCCCCGTATCGCGGCCGCGACGAGATCGCGATCGCGGCGGGCGAGCAGGTCATGGCGCTGATCGCGGCGAACATCCGCCCGCGCGACATTTGCACGCGCGAGGCGTTTATCAACGCGGCACGCGTCGTCGCGGCGACCGGCGGGTCGACCAATGCCGCCCTGCACCTGCCCGCGATGGCGAGCGAAGCGGGGATCGCGTTCGATCTGTTCGACGTGGCCGAGGCTTTCAAATCAACACCTTACATCGCCGACCTTAAGCCGGGCGGGAAGTATGTCGCGAAGGACATGTATGAGGCGGGCGGCGTCTACATGCTGATGAAGACGATGCTGGCGGGCGGTTTCCTCGACGGCAACTGCCTGACGGTTACCGGCAAGACGCTCGGCGAGAACATCGAGCAGGTGACGTGGAACCCCGACCAGAAGGTCATCTACGACGTGAAGACGCCGCTGTCGCCGACCGGCGGCGTGGTCGGCCTGCGCGGGTCGCTCGCGCCCGACGGCGCGATCGTCAAGGTCGCCGGGATGCATCGGCTCCAGTTCGAAGGCCCAGCACGGGTGTTCGATTGCGAGGAGGATTGCTTTGCCGCCGTCGAGGCGCGGGCGATCAACGAGGGTGAGGTGATCGTCATCCGTTACGAAGGGCCGAAGGGTGGCCCGGGCATGCGCGAGATGCTGTCGACCACGGCGGCGCTCTATGGCCTCGGGCTCGGCGAGAAGGTCGCGTTGATCACTGACGGACGCTTCTCGGGCGGGACGCGGGGATTCTGCATCGGTCACGTCGGCCCAGAAGCCGCCGATGGCGGGCCGATCGCGCTGATCGAGGATGGCGACACGATCCGGATCGACGCCGAGGCGGGGATGATCGACCTCGACGTCGCGCCCGAAACGCTGGCCGCGCGCAAGGCGCAGTGGGTCGCGCGGGTCAACGATTACCAGTCGGGCGCGCTGTGGCGTTATGCGCAGACGGTCGGTCCTGCCTATAAGGGCGCGGTCACGCACCCCGGAGCGGCCACCGAACGTCATGTCTACGCGGATATTTAGGCGCACCATCTTATTTGCATTGCCTCTCGCGGCCTGCGGCGGACAACGGATCGTGCAAGCCGACCAGCCGGATGAACCGCGCGCGACGATCCCCTGCGCGCACGGACAGGCGTCCTATACGCGCACCTGCACCATCGAGCAGGTGCAGGCGCGCGACGGTCTCCTGCTTACCGTGCGCCACCCCGACGGCGCGTTCCGCCGGTTGCTCGTCCCGCGCGACGGGCGCGGCGTGATCGCCGCGGACGGCGCGCAGCAAGCGGTGGTCCGCGCGTTCGGCAGCGACGAAATCGAAGTCGCGCTCGGCGCGGATCGCTACCGCATCCCCGCGACGATCAAGGGCGCGAAGCCAGCCGCATGACCCCGATCGACGGAACCACGATCCTGACCGCAGACCAGATGCGGGCGGCGGAGGCGCGCGCGATGGCGTCAGGGGCAAGCGTCAACAGCTTGATGCGCACCGCGGGTCGCGCCGTTGCCACGGCGGTTGCGCGACTGGCGGGGGACGCGGACATTCTGATCGCGTGTGGACCCGGAAACAATGGCGGCGACGGCTATGTCGCGGCAACCGTGCTTGCCGCGATGGGGCGCGCGGTAAGGGTCGCGGCGCTCAGCGAACCGCGGAGCGACGCGGCGAGGGCGGCCTGCACGGCGTGGACCGGTCCGGTCGAGGCACTGCACGATGCGCCACCAGCGGCGGTTTTGGTCGATGCGGTGTTCGGGACGGGCCTTGCGCGGGCGCTGGCACCCGATCTTGCGGCCACGCTGGCACGTCTCGCCGCTTCCGCACGCCTCACGATCGCGGTCGACCTGCCGAGCGGGGTCGCGACCGACACCGGCCTCATTCTCGGGGAAGGGCCGCACGCCGCCGTCGCCGCCGACGTGACGCTTGCGCTTGGACGTCTGAAACCTGCGCATTTGCTGGTCCCCGCCGCGGAACGATGCGGGGCGGTGCGCCTGCTCGATATCGGCCTGGCGGCGGCCGTCGACGTCGACGGGTCCTTGCGCGCTGCAGCACGACCGTCGTTTCTGGCCGCGCCCAGCTTCGCCGCGCATAAATATACCCGCGGGATGGTCGCGGTAGTGGCAGGGGCGATGCCCGGCGCGGCCGAGCTTTCCGCCGAGGCGGCGTTGCGTGCGGGGGCGGGCTATGTGTTGCTCCTCGGGGAGACGCGGACCACCGTGCCCCATGCGATCGTGCGGCGGCCTTTTTCGGCGGAGGCGCTGGCGGATGAACGGATCGGCGTCATCGTGATCGGGCCGGGGCTCGGTCGCGATGCGGCGGGGCGCGAACGGCTCGATGCCGTGCTTGCAACCAACGCCGCGCTGCTCATCGACGGTGACGCGCTTCACCTTCTCGACGAACCTCGTCTCGCCGCGGTGCGCGCCCGCACCGCGCCGACGATCCTCACCCCGCACGAAGGCGAGTTCGACAAGCTGTTCGGCAAGAGCGACGATCCCCGGATCGACCGCGCGCGATCCGCCGCGCAGAGCGCCGATGCGATTGTCGTGTTCAAGGGATCGAGCACGATCGTGGCGGCCCCGGATAGGTCGGGGATCGTCACACCCCCCGCCAATCCGTGGCTGTCGACCGCCGGGACCGGGGACGTCCTGACCGGCGCGATCGCAGCAGTCGTCGCGGCGCATGCCACCGCGAGCGTCGCGTTGCTCGACCGCGTCGCCGCGGGGGTTTGGCTCCACAGCGAGGCCGCACGACGGCTGGGCGGTGCGTTTCTTGCGGATGATCTTGCGCACGCGCTGAGCGGCGCTAGGGCCGCCGTATGAATGACACGATCGTAAGAGTGGCCGCGCGCGGCGATGGCGTCACTGCGAACGGCCGCCACGCCGCCTTCGCCGCGCCAGGGGACACGCTGACCGCCGACGACGTCGTCGTTCCCGGTCCGCATCACCAGACTCCGCCGTGCCGCCACTTTCCCGAATGCGGCGGATGCCAGCTCCAGCATCTCGACGACGCAAGCTATGCCGCGTTTCTGGTCGATCGGATCGCGGGGGCGCTGGCGGCGCAGCATTTGACCACCGACATCCGCGCGCCGCTGCTCTCACCGCCGCGCACACGCCGACGCGCGACGCTGCACGCGGAAGTAAAGGGCGGCGCGGTACGGCTCGGTTTCAGCGCGGCGGGGAGCCATGAGATCGTCGATCTCAAGGAATGCCACGTCCTGACGCCTGCCCTGTTCGGGCTGCTGGCACCGTTGCGCAAGCTGCTCGCGCGGACGCTCAAGGGTCGGGCCCGAATCCATCTGACCGAGGTCGACCAAGGCACCGACGTGCTGATCGACGGGGCGTTGACGGAGGGGCTCGCCATCGCAGAGGCGTTGACGCAGTTCTGCGGCGATCACGCGATTGCGCGACTGGCGGTGGATGACGGGCTCGGGCCGGAAACACGGTGGGAGCCCGAGGGCGTGACGATTACGCTTGGCGGCGTCGCGGTGCCGTTCCCGCCCGCATCCTTCCTGCAGGCGACGCGTGAGGGTGAGGCGAGCCTTATCGCTGCGGTCCGGGAGGCAGTGGGGTCCCCACGCGGCGCTGTCGCCGATCTGTTTGCCGGTCTCGGGACGTTCGCGCTGGCGCTGTCGGGCAAGGTCTACGCCGCCGAGGCCGGGCGCGACGCGATCCTCGCGCTGCAGTCGGGCGCGAGTCGAGCTGGACGATCGCTGTTCACGGAACACCGCGATCTGTTCCGGCGGCCGCTGACGAGCGCGGAATGCTCGCGTTTTGCCGCGGTCGTGCTCGATCCGCCGCGGGCCGGCGCGCGCGAGCAGATTGCGCAACTGGCGATGTCAACGGTCCCGGTCATCGCGTATGTTTCGTGCAATCCCAGTAGCTTCGCGCGCGATGCGGAGATGCTGAGCAAGGGTGGATACCAGCTCGACTGGGTGCAACCGGTCGGGCAGTTCCGCTGGTCGACGCATGCCGAACTGGCGGCGGTATTCCGGCGGTAGGACGCGCTACAGTTTCTCGGCGAGCCATATCCCCGCATCGTCGCACGCTGGATCGACGTCCATATGCGCGATCAGACGGAGACCGCTGCCCGCGATCGCGGCAGCATAATCGGTCGCCTCGAGGTCGAAGCGGTATGGCGAACCATCGCGATAATCCTTGCGGCTGGGATCCTGATCGGCCGGGGCATTGAACAGCATTCGGCCCTCTGGCTTGAGCCATTCGGCCGCACGCCGCGCCATCAGCGCGCGGTCGTCGTGGCTGAGCCACGTCAGCGAGTTCCACGCGATCACGGCGTCGAACGGCCCTTCAACCTGGACAACGCGCATGTCTCCCTTGATCCAGCGCCCGCGCGCCAGCCGGGTCCTGAGGAGTTCGATGATGGAAGTCGCAGCATCGACACCCGTGACTGCGAACCCGCGATCGAGCAGGTAGCGCGGGATCGGCTGGCCATCGCCGCATCCAAGATCGAGCACTGTGGCACCGGCGGGCAGGGGGGCGACAAGTCGGTCGATCCAGGCCTTGCCGACGAAGCCGGCGTCCCGCGAACGATCAGTCATTGTACAAAGGAACCGCTTGGGACATTGGCCGTTTATTACCTGGGAGTAGCGGATGTCGGCTTGCGACATCGCTTAGGACCGAAAGGATAAAAGCCATGGGCGAATTCATCGACAAGATCAAAGGCAACGTCAACGAAGCCATTGGTAAGGCGAAGCAGGAAAGCAATAATCCTGAGACGCAGGCCGACGGCGCCGCGCAGGAAGCCAAGGGCAAGGCCCAGCAGCTCGGTGGCAAGGTCAAGGGCGCGCTCGGCGACGACATCTGACCTGCGCTGACTGATGATAGAGAGGCCGCTCCGGGAAACCGGAGCGGCTTTTTTATGTCTTGAGCATGGCACCAGCGGTGATCGCACGCATCTCGGTCTTGAGGTGCAGCAGCCGCACGCCGCCTTCTGCCATCGCCCGCGCCAGCGCCGGGGTGAAGCCTTCGGTCGCATCGACCGTTTCCGCCCAGCAGCCATAGGCACGGGCAAGCGCTGCAAAGTCGGGATTGCCAAGCACGGTGCCGCTGATCCTGCCTGGATAGTCTCGCTCCTGGTGCATTCGGATCGTGCCGTAGCCGCCGTTGTCGATCACAAGCACGAGCATGTCCGCGCCATGGGCGACCGCGGTCGCGAGTTCCTGTCCGTTCATCAGGAAACACCCGTCGCCCGCAAGCGCCACGACGGTTCGCCCCGGATAGCGTAACGCGGCAGCGGTCGCCGCGGGCACGCCATAGCCCATGGCACCTGCGGTCGGGGCAAGTTGCGTACCCGGTCCGGCGTAGCGCCAGTAGCGATGCCACCAGCCCGAATAATTTCCCGCGCCGTTGCAGATGATGCTGTCCGCCGGAAGGTGACCGCGCATTGCGGCGACGCACGGCCCGAGATCGAGCGTCAGGCCGTCGCGCGGGGCAGGGGTCGACCAGTCGATATAGGCGGCATGCGCCGCGTCCGCATCGCGCGGTCGGCATGCGATCGAATGGAGCGAGTCTCCGAACGACCCCATGTCCGCGCAGATCGCGAGGTCGGTGCGATAAGTCCTGCCGAGTTCGGCGGGATCGGGATGGACGTGGACCAGCCGCTGGCCCGGATGATCGGGGGTGACGAGGGTGTAGCCGTCGGTCGTCGCCTCGCCAAGCCGGGGACCGACCACCAGCAGCAGGTCGGCCTCGCGGACTCGCTGGACGAGCTTGGGGTTTGGGCCATAGCCGAGGTTACCCGCCCATACCGGGCTGGTGTTGGGGAGAGCGTCCTGGCGCCGGAACGCGGCGGCGACGGGCAGGCCACACCGCTCCGCCCATGCCCCAAACGATTCCGCCGCGCGCGTGCTCCAGCCCGCGCCACCGATGATCGCGAGCGGGTTTTCCGCCGCCTCGAGCAGTTCGGCGAGGGCGTGGAGCTGGAACGGATCGCACGCCTGCACCGCAGGATCGACGCGCGGCCGGTCAACCGCGTCGACGCGGTCGAGCAGCATGTCCTCGGGCAAGGCTAGGACGACCGGGCCGGGCCGGCCCGACATCGCCACGCTCCACGCGCGCGCGACATATTCGGGAATGCGACGCGCATCGTCGATCTTCGCCGCCCATTTCGCGATCGGGCCGAACATTGCCGGGAAATCGATTTCCTGGAACGCCTCGCGATCGCGCGTGCCGCGATCGACGTCGCCGATGAACAGGACCATCGGCTGCGAATCCTGCATCGCGACATGAACGCCGATCGACGCGTTGGTTGCGCCGGGACCGCGCGTGACGAAGGCAACGCCGGGCCGCCCGGTCAGCGCGCCATCCGCGCACGCCATGAAGCCGACGCCGCCTTCCTGTCGGCAGATGACGAGATCGATTTCGGGCGTGTCATGCAGCGCGTCGAGCACCGCGAGGAAGCTCTCCCCCGGCACCGTAAAGATGCGGTCGCATCCCTGCGCCAGCAGATTGTCGACAAGGATCTGGCCGCCGGTGCGGGGGGATTGGGTCGTCATGCCCGGGTTCTAGCGAGGGATGCGGGGCAAGGAAACCGCGATAAAATGTCGGAAAACTTTACACTCGTCAGGGTGGACGCTGTACCGTTAACCACCGCGAACTCTGCAAAACCGCGCTTGTGGCGTTCTGGCACGCCGCATGCTACTAGATCGATATGCCGAGCGGTTACGCTTCAGCAGGG
This sequence comes from Sphingomonas sp. PAMC 26617, assembly GCF_000242835.1. NCBI lineage: Bacteria > Pseudomonadati > Pseudomonadota > Alphaproteobacteria > Sphingomonadales > Sphingomonadaceae > Sphingomonas > Sphingomonas sp. PAMC 26617. The sequence goes on along the minus strand of NZ_JH594425.1, from coordinate 3,727,542 downwards.
CGGGTCAGCGCTACTCCAGTGCGACCCGCCCGACCCGGCCGTCAGTTCGCCTTCGCGACGCCCTGTTCCTCGAGCAGCGTGGCAAGCTCACCGCTCTCGTACATTTCCATCATGATGTCCGAGCCACCGACGAATTCGCCCTTCACATACAGCTGCGGGATCGTCGGCCAGTCCGAAAAGGTCTTGATTCCCTGGCGGATACCTTGGTCCTGAAGCACGTCGACGCTGTCGAATTCGACGCCGATGTGGTTGAGAATCGCAATCGCACGGCTCGAAAAGCCGCACTGCGGGAATAGCGGGCTGCCCTTCATGAACAGCACGACGTCGGACTTGCCGACGAGGTCGGCGATACGGGTCTGGGATTCGTCGGTCATAGTCATCACTCCTGAACAGGGACGGCGGTGGTGAGTTGCAGCGCATGGAGTACGCTGCCCATCCGGTCGCCCAGCGCGGCATAAACGGCGCGCTGTTGCTTCAACCGCGGTTGCCCGCGGAAACTCTCGGCGGTGACCCGTGCGGCCCAATGGTCGCCGTCCCCCGCCAGATCGGTCATCTCGACATGGGCATCGGGAATGCCCGCGACGATCAACGCCTCGATCTCGGCCGCAGACATGGGCATTATTCGCTGCCCATCAACTGGCGGCGCGCCTCGACCGTCTTTTCCTCGATTGTGCGACGGATCGTCGGTTCGTCGATCGCGACGTTTGCGGCGGTGAGATCGCTGCCCAGCTTGCGGATCACGTCCTCGTCGCCGGCTTCCTCGAAGTCGGCCTGGACCACGGCAGTCGCATAGGCATCCGCCTCTTCCTTGGTCAGACGCATCTCGGTCGCCGCCCAATGGCCGAGCAGGCGGTTGCGCCGGGCGACGATGCGGAACGCCATTTCCTCGTCGCGCGCATATTTGGTCTCGAAGGCGCGTTCGCGATCGTCGAAGCTGGTCATGTGCCGTTGGTCCCCGGATAACGGTAGGAAAGGATGCACCGGAGATAGGGACAGCGGGGGGATGGTGCAACGCATCGCTGTCGCAACCGTTCGACTCTCGATTCCGCGTCGGCAAATAGCGGGACTTCGGGTAGGGCATCACCTTCATGGCTTCGTCACAGAAAAAGCGCGCGCTGTTCGAGCGCACGATGGCCCCGGCGGATTCTCCCGATTTCGCGCGATCGCTGCCGGAGGCGCATCGCAGCGTCAAAGTCTGGGAAAGCGGCGATCCGCGACGCTCGAACTGGCGGCAGTGGCTCGGGTTCGCGGGGCCCGGGTTCCTCGTTTCGGTCGGGTATATGGACCCGGGCAATTGGGGGACCGATCTCGCGGGCGGGAGCCAGTTCGGCTACACGCTGCTGTGGGTCATCCTCGCGTCGAACCTGATGGCGATTTTCCTGCAGGTGTTGTGCGCGCGGCTTGGGATCGTCACGGGACGCGATCTCGCGCAATCGTGCCGGGCCTATTATTCCAAACCCGTCTCTGTCGCGCTCTGGCTGCTGTGCGAAATCGCGATCATCGCGTGCGATCTCGCCGAAGTCGTCGGTTCGGCGGTCGCGCTCAACCTGTTGCTCGGCCTGCCGCTGGTGTGGGGCGTGGTGATCACCGGGCTCGACGTGTTGCTGTTGCTGCTGCTGATCAACCGCGGGTTCCGCAAGATCGAGGCGGTGGTGATCGCGCTGGTCGCGACGATCGGGCTGTGCTTTGCCTATACGATCGTGCTGGCGAAGCCCGACTGGAGTGCGGTCGCGCTCGGCGCGGTGACGCCGGACATTCCCAACACCGCCGCCCTGCTGATCGCGCTCGGGATCCTCGGCGCGACGGTGATGCCGCACAACCTCTATCTCCACTCCTCGATCGTGCAGACCAGGGCGTTCGGCCGCGGCAAGCGCGATATCAAGGCGGCACTTACCTTCAACACGATCGATACCGTCGTCGCGCTCGGCATGGCGTTCTTCGTCAACGCGGCGATCCTGGTGCTCGCGGCGGCGGTGTTCTGGCGCAACGGCATGGTCGTCACCGAGCTGCAGGACGCTCACCAGTTGCTGCGACCCGCGCTGGGCGGGGTGGCGGCGACGGCGTTTGCGCTCGCGTTGCTCGCTTCGGGGCAATCCAGCACGATCACGGGGACGCTTGCCGGGCAGATCGTGATGGAGGGGTTCCTGCGGATCCGCGTCCGGCCCTGGCTGCGGCGAATGGTGACGCGCGGGCTTGCGATCATCCCCGCGTTGATCGTTATTTCGGCGACCGGGGGGAAGGATACGGTCGAATTGCTCGTGGTCAGTCAGGTCGTGCTGTCGATGCAGCTGCCGTTCGCGATCTTCCCGTTGATGATGGTGACGAGCAGCCGGGCACGGATGGGGGAATATGCGAACCCCTTGTGGGTAAAACTGCTCGGCTTCGCGATCTGCAGCGTGATCGCAGGGTTGAACGTGTATCTGCTGTGGGAAACGATCGGGCCATTATGGGTCGGGGTGATGGCGGCAGCGATGCTGGGGTTCGCCGGCTATGTCCGGTTTGGATATGCGCCACGGCCGAGAGCGGTACGTGACTGACCGAGTGCATCACCCCGGCACGCAGCCGGGGCGATGCCCGCTATCCGGCACATTCTATGGCGCTCACGGCGCGACCGTCACCACCAGCTTCCCGATCGCGCCGCGTGCCGCCATCTTGGCGATCGCCTTGCCGCCATCCTCGAACGCGAAGGTTTCGGTGACGCGCGGGCTGATCTGGCCGCCCGCCCAAAGCCGGAACAATCGATCGATATGCGCCCGGTTTGCCTCCGGATCGCGCGCGGCAAACGCGCCCCAGAACACCCCGCAGACGTCGCAGCTCTTGAGCAACGTCAGGTTGAGCGGAAGCCGTGGGATCCCCGCCGGGAAGCCGACGACGAGATAGCGCCCCTCCCAGCCGATCGAGCGCAGCGCAGGCTCGGCGTAATCGCCACCCACCGGATCGTAGATCACGTCATAGCCGCTCTTGCCGCCCGCCGCCTTGAACTGCTCGGCGAGTGCTTTGGATTGATCCTTGTCGAACGGTGCGCGCGCGTAGACGATCGTCGCGTCGGCACCGGCATCGCGCGCGGCCTGCGCCTTTTCCTCGGACGAGACGGCGGCGACCACGCGCGCGCCGAACGCCTTGCCGAGTTCGATCGCCGCAAGCCCGACCCCGCCCGCCGCGCCGAGCACGAGCAGGCATTGCCCCTCGGCCAGATGCCCGCGGTCGAGCAGCGCGTGGATCGTCGTGCCATAGGTCAGCAGCAGCGACGCGCCCTCGGCGAAACTGCGCCCTTCAGGCAGCGCGAACAGGCTGGTGGCGGGGAGGGCGATCTTCTCCACCAGCCCGCCCGATCCGGTCGTCGCGATCACGCGGTCGCCGGGTTTCCAGTCGGTGACGCCGTCTCCGACGCTTTCGACGACGCCCGAGATTTCGCTCCCCGGCGCGAACGGGCGCGGCGGCTTGAACTGATATTTGTCCTCGATGATCAGGACGTCGGGATAATTGATCGAGCACGCCTTCACCGCGACCACGACCTGCCCCGGTGCCGCCACCGGATCCGGCAGCGTATCGAGCGTTAGCGTTTCAGGTCCGCCCGGCGCTTTCGACAAGAGTGCTCGCATCCGCCCGTTCTCCGCTCATCCACGGCCGGTGTTCGCTTACCCCGGCTTCGTATTTCGAAATCGCGGTATCTCTTGCCAGTGTCAGGCCGATCTCGTCCAGCCCTTCCATCAAACACTGGCGACGGAAGGCGTCGAGGTCGAAGGCGAAGCGGTCCTGGAACGGGGTGGTGACGGTCATCGTCTCGAGATCGACCGTGACGGGCTGGTCCTGCGCGACCTCGAGCAGGCGATCGATTTGTTCCTGCGGGAGCACGACGGTGACAATGCCGTTCTTGAAGGCATTGCCCGAGAAGATGTCGGAGAAGCTCGGCGCGATCACCGCAGTGATCCCCATGTCCGCAAGCGCCCAGGCGGCATGCTCGCGGCTCGACCCGCAGCCGAAATTGTCGCCCGCGATCAGGATTGGCGCGCCACTGTAGCGTGGATCGTCGAAGATGTTGCCGGGCTTGGCGCGCACGGTCTCGAACGCGCCCTTGCCGAGGCCGTCGCGCGTCACGGTCTTGAGCCAGTGCGCGGGGATGATGACGTCGGTATCGACGTTCTTCTGGCCCCATGGGTAAGCGGTGCCGGAAACTTGGGTGACAGGCTGCATCATGGGGTCCAGTTCAGGCGGGATCAGCGCGGCGTGGCGGTGATCGCATCGTTGGCGGCGGTACGCGCGGTCGCGGCATAGGCCGCGATCCCGCTCAACAGGGTTCCCATTACCAGCAGAACCAGAACACGCTTCATCGATCGTCCCCCCCGGACAGTGTTACGAGGTCACGCACGTCACTCAGGCGCCCGGTGACGGCAGCAGCCGCCGCCATTGCGGGCGAGACCAGGTGCGTGCGCGCACCCGGGCCTTGTCGTCCTACGAAATTCCGATTCGATGTGGAAGCACAGCGGAGACCGGGCGGTACTTTATCGGGGTTCATTGCCAGGCACATCGAGCAACCCGGCTCGCGCCAGTCGAAACCGGCCTCGACGAAGATGCGGTCGAGGCCCTCGGCCTCGGCCTGCCGCTTGACCAGCCCCGAGCCGGGCACGACCAGCGCATGGACGCCATCGGCGACGCGCCGACCGTTCGCGACCGATGCGGCGGCGCGGAGGTCCTCGATCCGGCTGTTGGCGCAACTGCCGATGAAGACATAGTCGATCCCGACGTCCTGCATCGCGGTGCCCGCGGTCAGCCCCATATAGTCGAGCGACTTTCGCGCGGCGTCGCGCTTGGCCGGATCGGCGAAGCTGTCGGGGTCGGGGACGTGGCCCGTGATCGCGACGACATCCTCTGGGCTGGTGCCCCAGGTCAGCAGCGGCGCGATGTCGGTCGCGTCGAGCGTGACGACACGGTCGTAGCGCGCGCCGGGGTCGCTCGGCAGCGTCCGCCAATAGGCAACCGCCCGATCCCAGGCATCGCCCCTGGGTGCCATCGGCTTGCCCTTGAGATAGGCGAAGGTCGTCTCGTCCGGCGCGACCAGTCCGGAACGCGCGCCGGCCTCGATCGACATGTTGGCGACCGTCAGCCGCCCCTCGATCGACATGCCGCGGATGACCGAACCGGTATATTCGAGCACATGGCCGGTCCCGCCCGCAGCCCCGATCTTGCCGATGATCGCGAGGATCACGTCCTTGGGCGTGATCCCGAAGCCCAACGTCCCGTCGACGCGGATTTCCATCGTCCTGGACTGGCCGAGCAGCAGCGTCTGGGTCGCGAGCACATGCTCGACCTCACTCGTCCCGATCCCGAACGCGAGCGCCCCCAGTGCGCCATGCGCGGAGGTGTGGCTGTCGCCGCAGACCAGGGTCGTGCCGGGGAGGGTGAAGCCCTGTTCGGGCCCGACGACATGGACGATCCCCTGCGCCGCCGCGACCGCGTCGATATAATCGATCCCGAAGTCGCGCGTGTTGCGCTCGAGCGCGTCGAGCTGCGCTGCGCTTTCCGGATCGGTGATCGGCAGGCGGACACCCTGCGCATCGCGCCGCGCAGTGGTTGGAAGGTTGTGATCGGGGACCGCGAGCGTCAGGTCGGGCCGACGGACGGTGCGGCCATTAGCCCGAAGCCCGGCGAACGCTTGCGGGCTGGTCACTTCGTGAACAAGGTGGCGGTCGATATAGATCAGGCAGGTGCCATCGTCGCGACGCTCGACGACGTGGTCGGCCCAGATCTTCTCGTACAGGGTTAAAGGACGGCTTGCCATCCGCCGCGCTCTAGCGGAAAACTGCGTGAACGCAATTCCAAACGTCGCTTTATTGCGTGGAGGGGTGGTTCTGCTCGCGCACCAGATACGCCTGGATCGCCGCGATCTCGTCGTCGGTCAGCATCTTGAGATCACCTTTCGCGACGCGGCTCATCAGTCCCAGATCGCGCGGTGTCATTCCCACGCCCGTTCGCAGCAGCGTGTGAAAAGCCTTGGGGTCGTAGGCGGCACCCACCTCCGCGAGGGCAGGGATGATCGTCGCGGGCGCGCCTTCTTCCGGCTTGGCCTGATGCAGGTCGTGGCAGGCGAGACAGGATACGTGTGCGAAGTACCGACCGGTCCCGGTCGGTCTGCGGGGCGGGGCAAGGTCGATCGGCTGGACCTTGCTGTCGAGCGCCCCGGTCAGGACCAGCAACCGAGCGAGCGGGCCGTAGGAGACGGTGCCGGCAACGTCGTTCGGGCTTGGCCGCAGCGTGCGAACCCACCCCATGATCCGCGCGACGTCATCGTCCGAGAGATGCGTCAACGCCTGCGTCGGCATGACATGCAGTGCGGTGCCATCGCGTTTGACGCCGTGGCGGATCAACCGCACGAGATCCATATCCGAATAGTCCGCCACGCGCCGCGCGAGCGCTGGCGCGGCAATCCGCCCGATCATGAGGCCATCGGCAAGAACGCGTCCTGTTCCATCCGGCGAGTGGCACCCTCGGCACCCCACGATTCGCGCCAGCCGGCCGCCCTCCACCAGCCCCGCAGGCGATCGGTCCGCGACGATCGGCTCGACAAGCGTGGCATGGGTTTGGCGGAGCACCCATTCCGACGCGACGTACAGCAGAACGACCGCCAGCACGATCGTGCCGACAAGCGCAAACGCCGTTCGTTTCACCCAGATCATGACGCCCCCCAGCTCCCTCGGGCCCAAGCGCTATCGCGGTTTACCTACCAGAAAACCGTCAAAAGCGCGAGCGTGCCGGGGCAGTGAAGGGTCAGCGAGGACCGAGTGTCGTGTCGAGGAAGGCAACGCTATTGGCGAGCACGCTGGAGCGCGCGCGGAACGGGCGGGACAGCGCCATCACGATTGCCTCATGTGTCTGGCCGGGATAGTTTTTCACCGAAACCGCTGCCCCGTGCGCGTGCAGCGCCGCGGCGAGCCGAAGCGCGTTGCGCGGGCGGACGGTGGTGTCAGCGGTGCCGGTGATGAGCAACATCGGCGGGGCATCGCCACGCGCGAAGGTAATCGGCTGCGTCATCCGCGGATCGGCAACGCCTTTGAACGCCTCGCGAGCGCGACTCGAGGTCCAGGGGTAGAAGTCATACGGACCGCATAAGGGGACCGCCGCGCGGACGATCCGCGGATCGACTCCTTCCGCCTGCAGCCAGCGCCGGTCGAGCGCGAGCATCGCGACCGTGTAAGCGCCTGCCGAATGCCCCGACAGCGCGATCCGCGCGGGATCGCCGCCAAATGCAGCAATATGATCGCGGGTCCAGCGGACCGCTTGTGCGCCGTCCTGCAGCATCGCCGGGAAGCGGATCGCGGGGACCTTGCGATAATCGGGAACGACGACGACGAACCCCGCCCTGGCAAACGCGCGCGCGGCGAAGGCGTAGGCCGCGCGATCGCCCTTCACCCAGCCGCCGCCATACCAGAAGATGACGACCGGGCGTTTGGCGTTACCGGCATCGGCCGGCCGCCAGACGTCGAGCGTCTGACCGTGGCTTCCGAACGCAATCGCATTCCCCGGCCGCTCGACCCCGATCCCGCCGCCCGCGAGCGCATCGATGAGGCTCAGGATGCCGGGGGGCGACATGAACACGGCAATCAAAGCCACCAGCAGCCCGAACGCCAGCGCGGTGCCGAGCAGCCAGCGCCTCACATTACATACTTTGCCGTGGTCTTGGCGGCGATCTCGTCCGCGGTCACGCCGGGGGCCATCTCGACGAGCCTGAACGGCGACTGGTGATCGGGTCGCTGGAACACCGCGAGATCGGTGACGATCATGTCGACGACGTTCTTGCCGGTCAGCGGCAGTGTGCATGCGGGGATGAACTTGGGGTCGCCGTTCTTGGAGGTATGCTCCATCACGACGATGATCTTCTTGACGCCAGCGACCAGATCCATCGCGCCGCCCATGCCCTTGATCATCTTGCCCGGGATCATCCAGTTGGCGATGTCGCCATTCTCGGCGACTTCCATCGCGCCGAGCACGGTCAGGTCGATATGTCCGCCGCGGATCATCGCGAAACTGTCGGAAGAGCTGAAATAGGAGGATTGCGGCAGTTCGCTGATCGTCTGCTTGCCCGCGTTGATCAGGTCCGCATCTTCTTCACCCGCGAGCGGGAAGGGGCCGATCCCCAACATTCCGTTCTCGGACTGGAGCGTCACTTCGACCCCCGCCGGGATGTGATTGGCGACGAGCGTCGGGATGCCGATGCCGAGGTTGACGTAGAAGCCGTCCTGCAACTCACGCGCGGCGCGGGCTGCCATTTGGTCGCGAGTCCAGACCATCACTTGTCTCCTGCGGGCGGTGCCCAGCGTTTGTCTTGCGGGAAGATATCGTCGAGCCCGCCCTTGAGCGCGGTGCCATAGACGGGGTTGGGCCATACGAACCAGCCCGCGCCGAAGTGCGCGGCGATCGGACCCGACAGGACCGTCGCACGGCGGGGCGCGGGGGCGAGCCCGGCGTTGAACAGGTCGCTGAAATCGCCGAGCTGGTCGCCACCCATAGCGACGACGCAGAACTTCGCGGCGATCGTCGCGCGGCGCCCGTCCTTGCGGCTTCCCATCGCGTCGTCGCCGGACAGGTACAGCGTCTCGCCATGGACCGCGGGGCCGAGACCAGCGGCTTCGATGGTGGCGCGGGTGATGTCGGCATTGGCGATGGAACGATTGGTATTGAAGATGACCGTCACGCCCATGCGGCGAAGCTCCGCCAGGGCGGCGACCGCGCCGGGCTGTGCGGCGACCTTGTCGAGGTCGCTGCGCTCCCAGGCGTTCCAGACTTTCTGGTCATAGGGCGCGGGATGCGCTGCGTCGTTCGCTTCGAACCCGAGGTTGAGCAGCACGGTTTCGTCGACGTCGAACACGACCGCTTTCGGTTTCGTGCCGCACGGCACCCAGCGCGGCGCGGCGAGCGACGCGCCTTCAGCGAGGATCACGGATTCGGCCGGCGATGCCGCGACTTTTTGCGCGACGAAGCCGGTCAGCTGCCGCCATGTCTGCAGCGCCTGCGCCGCCGCTTCGCCGGAGCCGTACAGATATTGCATTCCGGGCGGGACGGCGGGGGTGCTGGCGAGCGGAACCGCCTGCGTCGTGGTGCACGCGGAGAGAGCCAGCGCCAAAACCAAAAAGCCACTCTTCTTCAGGAGTGTCGGGTCGGCCATGCCCCCGGCATGGCCTGAGGGATGCAGGGCATCCTTCACCCGACACTGGGTTGGGGTGGGGCAGTCCAGCAGCACTTCGCTCTCTGCGAGGCACGGCCCCACCCCCAACCCCTCCCCTGAAGGGGAGGGGCTAATAACGTCTTCCCCCGTCACGCCGCCTCGCGCACCGTGCGGAACTCGATCTTTTTCTCGTAGGGCGCGCCGAGAATCAGCCGCTGGACGTAAATGCCCGGCAGATGGATGCAGTCCGGATCGAGCGACCCGACCGGGACGATCTCCTCGACTTCCGCGACGCAGATCTTCCCGGCGGTCGCCATCGGCTGGTTGAAGTTGCGTGCGGTCTTGCGGAAGATGAGGTTGCCGCTTTCGTCCGCCTTCCAGCCCTTGATGATCGCGAGATCGGCGCGGATGCCGCGTTCGAGGATGAAGTCCTCGCCGTCGAAGGTCTTCACTTCCTTGCCCTCGGCGACCAGCGTGCCGACCCCGGTCTTGGTATAGAATCCGGGAATGCCAGCGCCGCCCGCGCGGCAGCGCTCGGCGAGCGTGCCCTGGGGACAGAATTCGACCTCGAGCTCGCCTGCCAGATATTGCCGCTCGAATTCCTTGTTCTCGCCGACATAGCTCGAGATCATCTTCTTGATCTGGCGGCTGCGCAACAGCTTGCCGAGCCCTTCGCCGTCGATCCCGGCATTGTTGCTCGCGATCGTCAGGTCCCGGGTGCCCGCGGCGAGGATCGCGGCGATGAGCCGTTCGGGAACCCCGGCCAGCCCAAACCCGCCCGCGCAGATCGTCATACCGTCGAAAAGCACGCCCTCCAGGGCGGCGGCGGCGTCGGGGTAGATCTTACGCATTGGCTGGTCCTTTCGGATGTTGCCGCCCGATTAGGGCGGGGGAGGGCGGCGGGTCAAGCCGCCGCCACGGTCAGACCTGCGCGCCGAACAAATGCCCGATTCCGGCCGTCACCGCCATCGCCAGCGCCCCCCAGAACAGTACCCGCACCGCGCCGCGCCACAGGGACGCACCGCCGATCTTCGCCCCGGTCGCGCCAAGCGCCGCGAGCAACACGAGTGTCGCGATGACCACCGCCTCGATCAGCGCGGTGCCGCGGAACAGCGCCGCCATCATCACCGGGAAGATGGCCCCCACCGAAAAACTCGCCGCCGACGCAAGCGCGGCCTGGACCGGGCGGGCTTCGAGAGCCTCGTGAATTCCGAGTTCGTCGCGCATGTGCGCGCCGAGCGCGTCGTGTGCCATCAGCTGCTGGGCGACCTGAAGCGCGAGCGCGGAGTCCAGCCCGCGGTGCCGATAGATCGCGGCGAGCTCGTGCGTCTCGGCCTTGGGGTCCTCTTCGAGTTCCGCGGCCTCGCGCGCGCGGTCGGCTGCTTCGGTATCGGCTTGCGAGCTGACCGAGACATATTCGCCCGCGGCCATCGACATCGCGCCGGCGACGAGCCCGGCGATCCCGGTCAGCACGATCTCGGCCGGTGCGCGCGACGCCGCCGCCACGCCGACGATCAGGCTCGCGGTCGAGAGGATTCCGTCGTTCGCCCCGAGGACCGCCGCGCGGAGCCAGCCGATCCGCTGGACGAGATGTTTTTCACCATGTCTTATCATCGCTTTGTCCTAGCCGGACCGGGCTCAATACGCCAGCGCGAGCCCGGCGCGCGGCCAGTCCATTCGGACGAGCTGCCCGGTGCCCGACAAGGTGATGTACGCGGTCCGCCGGTCCGCGCCGCCCCAGCAGATGTTGGTGGTGAACGGATCGGGCGTGGGGATGAACTCGACCAGGTCGCCGGCGGGCGAAATGACCGATATGCCGCTCTCGCCGATCGTCGCGACGCAGATGTTGCCGCCTTCCTCGACCCCGAGTGAATCGAAGAACTTGTACCCCGCCGGGCGATACACCGGGATGCCTGCGCCGCCGAGCCCCGCCGTCTGATCGACCTTGCCCGGCGCGGTGATATCGAAGGCCATCAGCCGACAGGTATAGGTCTCCGCGACATACAGCCGCTTGCCGTCGGGCGAGAGACCGATGCCGTTCGGGTTTTCGCTCGGGAAGATGACCTCCTCGAGATGGCTACCGTCGGCCTTGGCATAGAAGATCCCCGTGACGTCGCGTTCGCGCTCGCGGGTCTTGCCGTGGTCGGTGAACCAGAAGCCGCCATGCGCGTCGAACACGATATCGTTCGGCCCGCGCAGCACGCAGCCGAAATCGCCGTCGCGGTACACCGTCTCGACCGCGCCGGTCACGAGGTCGATCCGCTCGATCCTGCCCCCCGAATAATCGCGTGCCTGACCGTGTGGGATCAGCAACCCGCTGGGGTGTTCCAGATATTCGAATCCGCCGTTGTTGCAGCAATACAGCTTGCCGTCGGGCCCGAGCGCGAGGCCGTTCGGACCCCCGCCAGGTTCGGCGACGGTCGAGACCGTTCCGTCGGGGGCCACCCGGCTGATCCGCCCGGCTGCGATCTCGACCAGCACCACGCTGCCGTCGGGCAGCGCGACCGGTCCTTCGGGGAAGCGCAGTCCTTGCGCGACGGGGATCAATGTCACCAGTCCTCTCCTTTTCGGCGGAGTTTACCGAGCGTCTGCAACCCGGCAAGACCGCTCTTGACTACAGCCGTAAACGGTATGATTACACGCGTAGTCAGTACGGAGGTGACTCGAATGGCCGACAAGATCAGTGATGCCGAACACGCGGTGATGGAGGTGCTGTGGGATGAAAGCCCCCTGACCGCGCAAGACGTGGCTGAGCGGATTCCGGCGACGCGAGACTGGACGGCCAATACCGTCAAGACGTTACTGGGTCGTCTCCTTGCCAAGAACATCATCGCGCACGAAGCCGATGGGCGTCGGTATTTGTACCGGCCACTGGTCGAGCGTACAGATTATGTCGCAGGCGAATCGAAGCGCCTGATCGACCGGCTGTTCGGGGGCAAGCTGACCCCGCTGGTCGCGCATCTCGCCGAACGCGACGAACTGACCGCGCAGGATATTTCGGAAATCGAGGCATTGCTGAAGGGGCTGAAGGGATGATCGGGCCGGTCGGAACAAGCTGGGCGATCGAGGCGCTGGTCGCATCGAGCCTGCTGATGGTGCTGGTGCTGCTGTTGCGCGGCCCCGTGCGGCGCGCGTTCGGGGCGCATGTCGCTTATGCCTTGTGGGCGCTGCCGGTGTTGCGCCTCGCGCTGCCGCCGCTCTCCGCGCCGTGGCGCGACGCGACGGTGGCGTCGTTCCATGCGGCGGCGGTCGACCCGGTATTGCGGGCAGCGGAGCCGGTGACGGTGCTGCTGGCATCGCCCGCGCTTGAGGCGGATCCTGTGGCGGGATGGACGTGGGTCGTCCCGGTCATCGGTTTGCTCTGGCTGGTCGGGGCGGGCGCGTTCTTCGTCTGGCACGCAGCCGCGCATCGGCGGTTCTGCGCGCGGATGCTCGCGAGCGTGGGACAGCGGGTCGAACTCGATGGCGTCAGCGTGATCGAGAGCGATGCGGCGAGTGGCCCGCTCGCGTTCGGGATCGTGCGCCGCTATGTCGCCTTCCCGCCCGATTTCGCCGAGCGGTACGAGCCGGAGGAACGCGACCTCGCGCTTGCGCATGAGATGGGGCACCATGAACGCGGCGATCTGATCGCGAACTGGATCGCGCTCGGGGTGCTTGCGCTGCACTGGTTCAACCCGATCGCGTGGCGCGCCTTCCGTGCCTTCCGCGCCGACCAGGAAATCGCCAACGATGCGCGCGTGCTGGCGGGCATGAACCCGATGCGGCGGCACACCTATGCCTGCGCGATCGTCAAGGCGGCGCATCCCGCGCTGTACGGTTCGGTGGCGGCGACGTGCCATCTCAACACGATCGACGATCTCAAGCGGCGGCTGCGCGTGCTGACGACGCAGCGCATCTCGAAACTGCGGCTGGCGACCGGTGGCCTGGTGATCGCGGCGCTGACGCTTGGTGGGCTCGGGCTGACCGCGTCGGGAAGCGCGGCGGCGGAGAAGGTCCGGTCGGGTGTGGCAAAGGCGACCGGCGTCGATATCGCCGCACTCGTCCCGCCGCCGGTGCCCGCCGAAGACGACGCACCCGTCGCCCCGGTCGCAACTGCGACGTCCGGCACGGTGGAAGAGGGCGCGGAACCGTATCACGAGCGCCACACGCGGACCTCGGCAGCGGTCGCCCCCGTAGCGCCCGTTCCACCCGTCGCGCCCGTTCCGCCTGTTGCCCCCGTCGCGCCCGTCGCACCGACCGCGCCGGAACCCCCGGTCGCGCCGGAAGCGCCCGAACTGGCTGAACGACCGGAGACATCGCCCGGTGCCGACGGAACCTGGGTCGTCAGCACCACGACCGATGGCAAGCGGGTCGTCCGGCATGGCCGTTACGTAAAGCTCGGCAAGAATGGTGCGGTGACGGTCGTAGGGGAAGACGGGGCGGTCGCATCGGTTTCGCGCCCGCCCGCGGTGCCCGACGTGCGCTCGCGCAAGTGCGGCAACCGGGGTGACGGCAAGCGCCTGACGATCGAGGATCGGCATGACGGGCGTCGCCGGATTGTGATCTGCGAGGACCGGATCGCGGCCGCGCAGGCACGCGGCGCGGCAGCGGCGGCGCGGGGGGCACAGCTTGCCGCGAACGGCCGGGATACCGAGCGCAACGCCTATCTCCACGCGCTGACGAACCTTCGCACCGCGCGTGCGCGGATGACGCTCAACCGCGATATGCCGTCGGACGCGCGGACTCACGCGCTGCAGGGCATGGACTCGGCGATCGCGGACCTCCAGGCGAATCTGGCGCGGGTTCGCTGAAGCTGCGCGCGACGGACCCCTGCCAAGGGTTGCGTCGCGCGCGGCAAGCCGCCATCTCGGGGCTATGACCGAGCAACAGACCGGCGTGCCCGAGCAGCGCGAACGCCTCGTCGCCCGGGTGCTCGCACCCAATCCGTCGCCCTTCACCCATACCGGCACGCAAGTGCATCTGGTCGGCACGCGCGACCTCGCGGTGATCGATCCAGGGCCGGACACGCTGGCGCATATCGACGCGCTGGTCACGGCGATCGCGGGGCGCCCCGTCACCGCGATCGTCGTGACGCATACCCACCGCGACCACAGCCCGGGAACACGCCCGCTCGCCGCGATCACCGGCGCGCCGATCGTCGGTTGCGCGCCGCTCGCGCTCGACGATCTCGGGCCGCGCGCGGATGCGTCCTTCGACGCGGATTATGCGCCAGACCGGGTGCTGCGCGAGGGCGACAGTGTCGGCGGGGAGGGGTGGACGCTCACGGCGATCGCGACGCCGGGGCACACCTCCAACCATCTCGCCTTCGCGCTTCCCGAGAGCAAGGCACTGTTCTCGGGCGATCATGTGATGGGCTGGTCGACCAGCATCGTCTCACCCCCCGATGGCGACATGGCGGCCTATATGACGAGCCTCGAGAAACTGATGGGGCGTGACGACCGCATTTATTACCCAGGGCATGGCGACCCGGTCGAGAACCCGCAGCGGCTGGTGCGCGGGATGCTCGGGCATCGCAAGCAGCGCGAGGGGCAGATCCTGCGGTTGCTCCGCGCCGCCCCCGCGAGCGTCCCGGCGATGGTCTCGCGCATGTATGTCGGGATCGATCCGCGCCTGTTCCCGGCGGCGGAACGCTCGGTGCTCGCGCATCTGATCGACCTGGCGCAGCGCGGGCTGGTGCGCGAAGACGGCGATGCGTGGAGGGCAGCGGCATGACGTTCCTCGGCAAGTTCGCAGGCGCGCTCGCGCTGATCGCGCTGTTCATCCTAGCCCTGTTCTGGGGCATCGGCGCGCTGGTGGAGAAGCGGCTCGCCGGGCCCGATCCGGTGACGATCGCGAGCGGATCGTTGCAGGGGTTGCGCGAGCAGAACCGGTTGTCGGCGTTCGCCGCGCGGTTCGTCGCGGTGTCGACCTCGACTCAGTCGCAATATGGGCTGACCAGCAAGAAGACGCTGATTATGCCCGGCAACGTCGACTATCGCGTCGACATGGCGAAGCTGACCGCGCGCGATGTCACCTGGGATGCAAAGACCCGAACGCTTGGTGTCGTACTGCCGCCGATCGAGGTGTCGCCGCCGCAGATCGACCTGACGCAGATCCGTGAATATGGCGAGGGCGGGCTGCTCTCTGCGATCAGCGACGCTGATTCGAAGCTCCAGGCGGCCAACCGCGCCGCCGGGCAACGTGAGCTGATTCGGCAGGCGCACGAGACGGTGCCGATGAACCTCGCGCGGGATGCGACTCGCCGCGCGGTCGAGCACAGCTTTGCCTTGCCCTTGAAGGCCGCGGGGCTCGATGCGACCGTGAAGGTGCGCTTTGCCGACGAAGCGCATGATTCGAGTGACGTCTGGGACACGACCCGGTCGATCGCCGACGTCCTCGGCAATCGGCAATAGGCAGGGGGCGAAACGCTTCCCGACGTGGGATCGATATCGCCTGTCCTCCGAAAATGTGATAACGCCTGCGTATCGAGATTTTCGGGGGAGAATCGCGGGTGGCGACACAGGCATCACAGATCGGGGTTCCGATCGAGCGCGAACGCGCGTTCTTTTTCGCGATGGCGATCGCGATCGTGCTTACGACCGTATCGGGGTTCGTGCTGCAATTCGTCATGGGTCGGTCGAGCATCGCATCGCCATGGTGGGTGCATCTCCATGGAATGACCTCGGTCGGTTGGCTCGCGCTGTATGCGATGCAGAACTATCTGGTCTTCCACGGGTCGCTGGCAACGCATCGGCGGCTCGGCTGGGTGGCCAGTTGGTATCTCGGCTGGATGGTGGCGGTCGGGCTGTCGACGACGACGTTCGCTGCGGCGGCGCACCGCATTCCGTTCTTTTTCGAACCCAACGTCTTCCTGGTGATGGATTATCTCACCGTCCTGATGTTCGCCGGGCTGACCCTCGCCGGCGTGGCGCTCCGCGCCCGGACCGACTGGCACCGGCGCCTGATGCTGTGCGGCGCGATCCTGGTGATGACGCCCGGGGTAGGGCGGTTACTCCCGCTGCCGCTGATGGGGACGTGGATCCTGTGGTCGATCTGGCTGGTCATGACGGTCTATGTCGGCATCGCGATGACGTTCGACGTGATGACGCGCGGCAGGATTCATCCCGCTTATTTCTGGGGCTTCGGCGCGATCACGCTCGACACGGCGTTGATGCGCCCGCTCGCTTTCTCGCCGCCGGTCCTGGCGCTGACAAAAGCGTTGATGGGTTGATCACCGTCGCCGCTGGGGCCATGTGGGCCGCAGACAAGGCGGGAGGATGGTCATGGACGCACGCGGTGGTATCGGCGGAACGCTGACGGGGCTCGACCTGCGGGCGGAGATCGACCGTTTGCGCAAGGACCGCAACGCGGTAATCCTCGCGCATTATTATCAGAAGCCAGAGATCCAGGACCTCGCCGATTTCGTCGGCGACAGCCTCGACCTGTCGAAGAAGGCGGCCGCGACCGACGCCGACGTCATCGCGTTCTGCGGCGTGCGCTTCATGGCGGAGACCGCGAAGATCCTCAGCCCCGACAAGATCGTCGTTCTGCCCGATCTCGACGCCGGATGCAGCCTCGAGGATAGCTGCCCACCCGACCAGTTCGCCGCGTTCCGCGCTGCGCATCCCGATCACATCGCGCTGACCTACATCAATTGCTCGACCGAGGTGAAGGCGCTCAGCGACGTGATCGTCACCTCGTCCTCCGCCGAAAAGATCCTCAGCCAGATCCCGCTCGATCAGAAGATCATCTTCGGTCCGGACAAGAATCTGGGGGGCTATCTCGCGCGCAAGACCGGGCGGAAGATGCTGCTGTGGCCGGGCGTGTGCATCGTGCACGAGGCCTTCAGCGAAACCGAACTGCTCAAGCTCCAGCTTCGGCACCCCGGCGCGCCGATCGCGGCACACCCCGAATGCCCGCCCTATATTCTGGATCACGCGGATTACGTCGGGTCAACCAGCGGGATCCTCGCGTTCGCCGACTCGATGCCGGGCGACACGCTGATCGTCGCAACCGAGCCGCACATCATCCATCAAATGGAGAAAGCCGCGCCGCACAAGAGCTTCATCGGGGCTCCCGGCGCGGACGGAAATTGCAACTGCAACATCTGTCCGTACATGGCGCTCAACACGATGGAAAAGCTCTACGTCGCCTTGCGCGATCTCAGCCCGCGGATCGAAATCGAGGAAGATCTGCGACTTCGGGCGAAGAAGAGCCTCGACGCGATGCTCGCTATGGCGAGCGGTACGGTCGGGATGGGGGACCTTGGCCCGTTACGCGTTTCGGGCGACTAACGCAGGATAATGCAGCGCACGTGGGAAAGGGCGACACTCCCCCGCATGTCGCGCTACTATTTCCATGTCGAGAACCAGGAGTCCTACACCCGGGACGAGAACGGGATGGAGTTCGACAGTCTCGAACGCGCCCGCAACGAAGCGTCCGACGCGGCGGGCGAAATTCTGACGTCCGACTTGCGCGCGGGCAAGACCAACGTGGTTTTCCAGATCCAGGTCGAGGACGGTAACGACAAGCGCGTGATGACGCTTGTCGTTACCGGAGCGGTCGCCGCACAATCCCGGAGCGCTTCAGGCCAGCGTGAGGTCAGCTCTGACCGAGATGAAGATAGCGCGGATTGAAGTCGCTCGCGTCGCGCAGGCCGACCCAGTCGACGATACGGATCTGGCGCCTGTCGCGCTCGATCAGTCCGCGTTGGGCCAGTGCCTTGAGTACCCGATTGACGTGCACCGGGGTCAACCCGACCGTGTCGCCCAGCTGCTCCTGAGTCATCGGCAAATCATAGGCCCCCGTCGTAGCGATCCCGGCGGCCTCCAACCGGAGCGAGAATTCGCACAGCAGATGCCCGACCCGGGTATGGGCGTCGCGACGGCCGATGTTGACGATCCATTCGCGAAAGATCGAGGAATCGATCAGTGACGTCCGCCACATCGCGGTCGCGATCGCGGGCCGCGTGGTGACGACCGTGCGCAGGGCGCCGATATCGATGTCGGCGATCTGGGTTCGCGTGAGGGCCTGGACGTTATGATCGGATTCGTTGAGCCACAAATTCTGCAGATCGACGAACTCACCGGGAATTTGCAACGAGACGATCTGCCGCGCGCCGTTGCTGGTCAGTTTCTGGCGATATGTGAATCCCGACAGGATGAAGGCGCAACGAGCCGGTTTCTCCCCCTCGCGAACGAGATAGGTGGACGGTTCGATCTGGCGGGGGGAAAGCTGGAGACCGCGAAGTGCGGCATAATCGTCCTCGTCGAGCGCTGCATGGCGCGTGAGGCTGGCGATAATGGAATCGTGTATAGAATTTCGCTGCATTGGCTTCCCGCTAAAGGGCGGGAGCATGTCGCATCTCTCTGTCCCCGAAGCCCTTGTAGCGTTCCGGCGATGTCCTTGCTCTAACACAGGTGGCAAAAAACCTTATCAACATTTATCAAATATAATAGCAACGTAGGTTAAGCTTCGGCCTGTAAGTAACTGTCAGCACAAGGTTAACGTCCGAAGCCCATTTCGAAAGGATTTGGTCCGAAACGATCCCATACCCCTGTGGGGCGTTTCGTTCAAACGGCGGGTCAGTCCGCGGTCCGGGCGGAGTTCCGCCACCGGGGTCCCCGCGGGATGGTCGACGCGTGCGCGGTCGAACCGATCGCGGAACCCACTCGCGCGCCGCTTCGGCCAAGAACCGGGCCGGCCCGACGGTCCTGACGAAATTGTGGCTGCACCGCGAGGCTTCGGCCGCTAAAGCGAGGCATGACTGATCAGACCACCGCGTTCGCCCTGGAGGGCTTCGATCTCCCGGCCTTCGTTTCCGCAACGCTGGCGGAAGATCTTGGCGACGTCGGCGATATCACCTCGCAGGCCGTGATTCCCGAAACCGCCCGTTTCACTGGCGTGATGGACAGCCGCGAAGCGATCGTCGTCGCAGGCCTGCCAATCGCCGAGGCGTTCTTTCGCGCACTCGACCCGGAGGCGGTGATCGAACGGCTGGTTGCGGATGGCGACCGGATCCTTCCCGGAACCGACGTTCTGCGACTGTCGGGCAAGGCCCGCGCGTTGCTCACCGCGGAGCGCTCCGCGCTCAACACCGTCCAGCATCTGTCGGGGATCGCGACGCTCACCCGCACCTATGTCGATGCCATTGCCGGCACAGGCGCGGTACTGCTCGATACGCGCAAGACGATCCCGGGGCTTCGACGGCTGGAAAAATATGCGACGCGCATGGGCGGCGCGACCAATCATCGGCTTGGGCTGTGGGATGCCGCGATGATCAAGGACAACCATGTCGCGGTGGCAGGCGGGATCGGTCCTGCCGTCGCGCGCGCAGTTTCGGCCGGGATTGCGCGGATCATCGTCGAGGTCGACTCCCTGGACCAGATTGCGGAAGCCCTGGATGCCGGCGCGACGCACCTGCTGCTCGACAATATGGACGTGACGACGTTGCGTGCGGCGGTCGCGATTGTCGGCGGGCGCGTTCCGACCGAGGCATCGGGGGGCGTGCGGCTCGACACGATCCGCGCGATTGCCGAAACCGGCGTGACCTACGTCAGCGTCGGACGGCTGACCCAGTCCGCCCCCGCCGCCGACCTCGGGCTCGATTTCGCTCCTTCGCGCTGACCACTGTCGTCGCGTTGCGCTTGGCGGGATCGCCGCTAAGCTTCCGCGATCATCGCCTTTGGGGGGAAGCGAATCATGGAACGTCCGGTGTCGATCATCTGGTTCGAACGCTGTTATCTTGGCGCGACTGCGGTGGGTCTCGTCAACACCGCGCTGTCGTGGAACTCGTCGCTGCAGCGGATGGCGGAAAACCCGGGCGCGGCGCAGTTCGGTCCTGCCTTCGGGGGCAACATCCTCCTGTTCGGAACGGCGATCGCGATCGTCCTCACGTTGACGCTCTGGTATTTCACCGCGCGGCGACGCTCGGTCGTGACGAAATGGATCATCACCGCGTTTTTCGGTCTGGGAGTCCTCGGCATCGTGACGAGCCTCAGGACCGGCACGACCCAGCCGGGGATCGGCGGGGTGCTGATGATTGTCGCGTTCGTGCTCAACGCCCTTGCCGTGTGGCAATTGTTTCGCCCGGATGCGGCGCTTTGGTTCGACGAGGTGGTCGCATGAAGCACGCCCTGACCGCCCTTGCGATGATCACGGTGCCCGGCGTCGCTGCCGCGCAGAGCGAGCAATGCAGCATCCCGGCGCAGCTTGCCCGTCCGCACCCCGATCTTCCCTCGGAAAGCCAGCCCCGACGGGTCCTGCCGATCGGCAGCTACACGCTCGCGCTCACCTGGGCCCCGGAATATTGCCACAGCAACGCCCGCGACCCGAACGCCCGGTTCGAATGCCGCAGCGGCAATCGGTTCGGGTTCACGCTCCACGGTCTCTGGCCCGATGGCGTTGGCAAGGAATGGCCGCAATATTGCGCTGCTACGCCCATTCTGCCCGACGCGACGATCCGCCGGGCGGTGTGCGCAACGCCGTCGCCGCAGTTGATCCAGCACGAATGGGCCAAGCATGGCACCTGCATGGGCATTACGGCGGATGCCTATTTCGCGCGTTCGACCGGCCTGTACAACCGGTTGCGTTTTCCCGATGTCCGCGCGTTATCGCGCCGCCTGGTGAACGCAGGGCAGGTGGCGGGCGCGATCGCACGCGCCAACCCGGGTCTGCCGGCCGAAGCCATTCGCGTCACCGTGAACAAGCGTGGCTGGCTCGACGAACTCTGGCTGTGCCTCGACACGCGCTTTGCCTACGCGCCGTGCCATCCCGGGTCGGGCGGCGTTTCGCCCGAGACGCCAGTGCAGATCTGGCGGGGAAAGCGCTGAGCTAGATCGCTCGCCCTACTGGTCGATCACGGCAAGCGCTGGGTGGTGCTTGTCGAGGTGGCGCTTGATGATCTTGAGGTTGCGGGTGTTCGAGCGGAACAGGAAATCGGGTACCGCCCCGATGAACGGAATCAATCCAAGCGCAAAGTCGATCCCGACATTGCCGAACATCCGCGCCATCTGGCCTTTGGACATACCGAGATTGCGGGCTTCCCACACCATCCAGCTTCCCATCGCCGCGCCGACGATGTCGCCGCCGATCGGCAGGAGATCGAGCAGAACGTCGAGGCCGACCTTGCGGTTGATCCCGGGAATCGTGAAAAGGCCTTCGAGCAGATGCTCCATCGCCTCGATCCGCTGGCGGACCGCTGCCGGATCCTTGCCGGCATAGCGCGCGGCGAAGTCGCCTAGCGGCGGAGGGCTCATGCGTGTCGTATTCTGTACCATGTTACCTCAATTGGTATCGCCGCGGAGATGATTCAACGGGTGCCACGCGCGGGTGTTCCCGGTCCATGCCTTGAGGCGGGTCGATACCAGCGACCAGCGGAGCGGACGGGCGATCGGGATGAACGCCACGTCGCTGGCGAGCGCCGCATCCGCTGCCGCAATCTGTTGCGACCGCAACCGCGGGGAATCGGCATCGCGCGCCGCTTCGATCGCGATCTGCGCGACCCCGCCGCACGGCTGGCAGGCGCGCGCGACGTACCAGCGTGCGCTGTCATAGGGCGCGACCTCGTCGACCAGGCGGAGCTCGGCAGGTGCGTCCGGGCCGACGCGTTCGGGGGTGATCCCGAGCGACTGCAGCGCGGCGCCGACATAGCCGTAAAGGATCGTCGCGCCGGGTCCCGCCGGCAACGCGACGCGAACCCGGATGTCCCCCGGGTTGGCCGCCCGCCATGCGTCGATCGTCGCCCGCGGGGTCTTGTCGTTCGGCCCGAGCGCTTGCGTCCAGGGCGCGAGCGCCGGTGGTGCCGCGGAATCGAGCTGCTCGGGAAGCAATTGCGTCGTCGTGGCCCATTCGGGAGAAATCGAGGCGGTGAACCCTGCGCGGTCGACGCTGCGCGCGATCGCGGCACGGTTCGCGGGGTCGGCGAGCACCCCGTCGCGACTGGTGATCGCAAGCCCGAACAACCCGGCGGCGGGATCGAACCGGCGGCTGATCGGCGGGATCCGCGTTTCGAGCACGATCGGCCAGTCGGAAAAACCGCCGCCCAGCACCCCGTCGGACAGTTCGGCGCGGAAGCGCGCGATCGCCATCGCGGCCCGCTCGCCGATCAGCTTGATCGTGGCATCCGCCGGCGGTTCCGCAACGTCATTGTCCGCGGCGCGGGAGGGATCGAACGCCGGACGCAAGCGGGTGACGGGACCGCGTTGCGCGACGATCCGGTAGGGGCCGCTTCCGCCGGGTGCCGTGAGGCGGAAAATGGCGAGCTCGGGCTGCGCGAACAGCTTCAGGAGATCGGGGCGCGGGCGCTTCAGGCGGATCTCGATGACCTCGGGCGTCATCTCGACGATTTCGTCGATCGCAGTCAGGAACGGGGCAAGCGGATTGCGCGACGTCGGGCCGAGCTGCCGCCGCAGGAGGCGCACGACCTCACCCGCGGAGACGGTCCGTCCATCGGGCCATTCGCTGTCGCGGAGCCGGAAGATGTAGCTCATCCCGTTGTCGATCACGCTCCACCGCTCGGCAACGCCCGGTTCGATCTGGCCGGCGGCATCAAATCGGACGAGACCCTGTGCGGTCGCATCGAGCAGGACGCGGGCAGGGGGATCCAGCACCGACCTGGCGGGATCGGCCATGCCTGGCGCGCCGCCGATCGCGCTGACGACGACGGGCCCGTCGTCGGTCCGTTCGGAACAGGCGGCAAGCAACGCGGGCAGGAGAACACATATGGCGCGAACGCTGGGACGGAACGGAACAGGCGGCATCATGCGACTGTGCCACTCACGGCGATATCGCGCTACCCGCGATCGGCGTGGAGCAACCGCCGTCGCGCCGGGGAACCACGATCCAGGCCTTATGCCGTAAAAGGATGGTGCGGACGGCGGGACTCGAACCCGCACTCCGAAGAGGGGGATTTTAAGTCCCCTGCGTCTACCGATTTCGCCACGTCCGCGTGCGGAGACGACAAGCCGATGTCGCGGGCCACGTCAAGCGTGCGGAGACGGCAATTCCTTGAGAACCGCCGTCAAGCCGAGTCAGGCGACGTTGAGCCGAACGCGCATTTCCTTGCCGGGCTTGAAATACGGCACGCGTTTCGCCTCGACCGCGACAAGTTCGCCAGTGCGGGGGTTGCGCCCGGTGCGCGCATCTCGCGGACGGGTCGAAAAGGCACCGAAGCCGCGAAGCTCTACACGACCGCCAAGGGCGAGCCGTTTGCTGATTTCATCGAAAAAGGTCGTCACCAGCGCTTCGACATCGCGCGCGGACAGATCGGGATTCTCGCTCGCCAGCATTTCCACCAGCTCGGACCGGATCATATCGTCTTCCCTTACCCAAGACCTTCATATCCACTGTGGAATGAAGAAAGGCCGCATCGGTCTTGATTTACCGCAACTCGGCCAACGTACAAAGGCAAATTACGACGTCAAAAGTTAAGGGGGATCGTCCGTTAGAACGATCCCCCAATAGTCTTACTTCTTGGTATCGCTGTTCTGCGCCTTCAGCGCTGCGCCCAAGATGTCGCCCAGCGACGCGCCCGAGTCGGACGAGCCATACTGTGCCACGGCCTGCTTCTCTTCGGAGATCTGCATCGCCTTGATCGAGAAGGTCGGCTTCTTCGAACGATCGAAGCCGGTCACCATCGCATCGAACTTCTGTGCGACCTGGAAACGCTCCGGACGCTGCTCGTCACGATCGCGGCCCAGATCGGTCCGCTTGATGAAGCCCGTCGCGCCGTCGTCACCGACCTGCACTTCGAGACCGGCATCACGCACTTCGAGCACCGTGACGGTGACGATCGCGTTCTTGTTGAGGCCCGACGATGCATTGCCGCCTGCTGCAACCGTGCCTGCCGCCGGGGCGCCACGCTCGAGCTGCTTCATGCCAAGCGAGATACGCTCCTTCTCGGCATCGATGTCGAGCACGATCGCCTGAACGACCTCGCCCTTGCGATGCAGGTTGAGCGCGTCCTCGCCCGACACGCCCCAGGCGATGTCCGACATGTGGACCATGCCGTCGACGTCATTGTCGAGGCCGATGAACAGACCGAATTCGGTCGCGTTCTTGACTTCGCCTTCGACGGTCGAACCGATCGGATGCGCCTCAGCGAAGGCCTCCCACGGGTTGTTGATCGCCTGCTTGAGACCAAGCGAGATACGACGCTTGTCGGGATCGACCTCGATGACCACGACGTCGACTTCCTGCGACGTCGAGACGATCTTGCCCGGGTGGACGTTCTTCTTGGTCCAGGACATTTCGGACACGTGAACGAGGCCTTCGATGCCCGGCTCCAGCTCGACGAACGCACCATATTCGGTGATGTTCGTGACGCGGCCGGTGAGCTTGGCACCAACCGGGTACTTGGCGGCTGCACCCTCCCACGGATCGCTCTCGAGCTGCTTCATGCCGAGCGAGATGCGCTGCGTGTCCTTGTTGATACGGATGATCTGAACACGGACGGTGTCGCCGATGTTGAGGACTTCCGACGGATGGCCGACGCGCTTGTACGACAGATCGGTGACGTGCAGCAGGCCGTCGATGCCGCCCAGGTCAACGAACGCACCGTAATCGGTGATGTTCTTGACGACGCCGTCAATGATCTGGCCCTCGGCGAGCGACAGGATGAGGCCCGAACGCTGTTCGGCGCGGGTCTCTTCCAGGATCGCACGACGCGACACGACGATGTTGCCGCGCTTGCGGTCCATCTTCAGGATCTGGAACGGCTGCGGGATATCCATCAGCGGGGTGACGTCGCGTACTGGGCGGATGTCGACCTGCGAACCCGGCAGGAAGGCCACGGCACCGTTGAGGTCGACCGTGAAGCCGCCCTTGACGCGACCGAAGATGACGCCCTCGACGCGAGCCGACTTGGCGAATTCGGTTTCGAGCGTGTCCCATGCGGCTTCGCGGCGTGCGCGGTCGCGCGACAGCATCGCTTCGCCGTGGACGTTTTCGACGCGGTCGACGAACACTTCGACTTCGTCACCGACCTTGAGGTCTGCCTTCTGGCCGGGCATCGCGAATTCGCGAAGCGGCACGCGGCCTTCCGACTTGAGGCCGACGTCGATGACGGCGAGGTCGTTTTCAATTCCGGTGACGGTGCCCTTGACGACGCGGCCTTCGAAACTGTCGGCACCGCCGAGGGTCATTTCGAGAAGGGCGGCGAAATCGTCGCGGGTCGGGTTTGGCTGAGTGGCCATAAAGTGTTGCGTTCCTAAATCATGTTCCGGCCAGCCGGTTGTCTCCGGCGGTCTTGGCCAATATTGCCGCGACGGCCGAATGCCGAACGCGACATCCGCCGTTATGGATTGCGCGGAGGTGGGCAAGTCGCTGTAATGCGAAAAGGGCGCGAGAGGGCATGCCTGTCGCGCCGACCTCCGCGGGCACCGCCCGCCGGACCGGACGCCTTTAGCGCAAACCGCGCTTTCAGGCAAGACGACTGGTCCTAGGCGGTCCTCGCCTCGACGATGGCGATCGCGCGCTGCACCGAGGCCTCGATCGAGAGGAAACTGGTGTCGAGGAGGGCAGCATCATGCGCGGGCACGAGCGGCGCGGTTGTGCGGGTCGAATCCCGCAGGTCGCGCGCGCGAATGTCCGCCAGAACGCGGTCGAGGCTCAACGTCGATCCGCGCTCGCGCAGCTCGGCGTGGCGGCGTTTCGCGCGGATGTTGGGGGTCGCGCGGACGAACAGCTTGGCGTTCGCGTCGGGCGCGATCACCGTGCCGATATCGCGCCCGTCGAGCACCGCGCCGCCCTCCTGATAGGCGAAGCGCTTCTGCCGGTGGAAGAGGGCTGCGCGCACCAGCGGGTGCGCCGAGACGACCGAGGCGAGCGACCCGATCTCGTCGCTGCGCAGGATGAGGTCGTCGAGCAGCGAATCGTCGAAATCGCAGGCGGCGACGGCGTCCGCCTCGATGGCGGGGTCGAGTTCGAGGCTGGCGACATTGGCGGCCACCGCGCGGTACAGCAGGCCGGTGTCGAGATACGGCAGGTCGAAATGCCGTGCCAATGCACGCGCGATCGTGCCCTTGCCCGAGGCGGCGGGTCCATCGACGGCGATGATCATGCGCTGGCTCCCTGGCGTGCGACCATCATCCGCACCAGCCCGAACGCAGCGATCGCCGCCCAGGCGAGCTCCAGCGCCAGTGCGGGCAGATTGTAATTCACGGTCAGCGACAACGCGAGCAGCGACGCCCCCGCGAAGTTGAGCAGGGTCGAAAGCAGGTCGGGCGCGGCGTTGCGCAGCGTCTGATAGGCATAGCCGGTCAGGATCGTCAGCGCGCCGACGAAGCCGATCAGGTCGGCGGTCGAAGCAGTCATTGGTCTTTGGCACCCTGAAGTTGCGCGATCTGGGTAAAGAACGCGGGGTAGCTGGTGGCGACGGGCGACATGTCGTCGAGCGTCACGGGCTTGTCGCAGGCGAGCGCAGCAACCGCCAGGCTCATCGCGATCCGGTGGTCGAGCAGCGTCGCGATCGTCGCGCCGCCGGGGAGGGGGGTGCCGCCGCTGCCGTGGATGATCATCCCGTCCGCGACCTCTTCGACCCGCGCGCCGATCGCGCCGAGTGCTGCGGCCATCGCGGCGATGCGGTCCGATTCCTTGACGCGAAGTTCCTCCGCGCCGCGTGCGATCGTCGTGCCCGACGCGAAGGCGGCGGCGACGAACAGCACGGGATATTCGTCTATCATGCTGGGGGCGAGCGCGGGCGGAATCTCGATCCCCGACAGCGGCGCATAGCGGACGCGCAAGTCGGCGACCGGTTCGCCGCCGACGTCGCGCGCGTCGCATTCCTCGATGCTCGCGCCCATCATCCGCAGCGCGGTGAACAGTCCGGCGCGAGTCGGATTGAGACCGACGTTCTCGACCACGATGTCCGATCCCGGCACCAGCGTCGCGGCGACGACGAGGAACGCGGCGGACGACGGATCGCCGGGAACGACGATCTGCTGCGGCTTGAGCTCGGCCTCGCCGCGGAGCGAGATGATCTTGCCTTCGGGCGTTTGCTCGACAGTGACATCGGCCCCGAACCCGCGCAGCATTCGCTCGCTATGGTCGCGCGTCGCGACGGGTTCGATCACGCGCGTGATCCCGGGGGTGTTGAGCCCGGCGAGCAGCACCGCCGACTTGACCTGTGCGGAGGCGACGGGGAGGGTGTAGGTGATCGGGATCGCCGGGCACATGCCCCGCACCATCAACGGCAACCGTCCGCCGGGGCTGGCGGTGAATTCCGCACCCATTTGGGACAGCGGGGTGATGACCCGCCCCATCGGGCGCTTGGACAGCGACGCGTCGCCGGTGAACGTCACGGTGATCGGGTGGCTGGCGACCAGCCCCATCAGCAGCCGCGTCGAGGTGCCGCTATTGCCCATCTCGAGAGCGCCCGCGGGTTGCAGCAGCCCGCCGACCCCGACGCCGTCGATCGTCCATACGCCATCGTCGCCGCGCTCGATCGTCGCGCCCATCGCGCGCAGCGCTGCCGCAGTGGCGAGCACGTCCTCGCCCTCGAGCAGTCCCTCGACGCGGCTGGTGCCGACCGCGAGCGCGGAGAACATCAGCGCGCGGTGGCTGATCGACTTGTCGCCGGGAACGCGGACGCGTCCCGCCAGCGGGCCGGAGGGAACCAATTCGAGCGGGGTGGGGGCGGAGTGCTGCATCGGCCCTGCGCTTTGACAGTGCGCTTGCGCTATGGCAAGGCGCGCCCCACTTTGCGACGTTCGCGTTGCAAGCTCTCAAATTCAATTTTGAAGAAGGTCAAGCGGCCCATGATACAGCCGGAATGGGGCACGAAGCGTACGTGTCCGAAATGCGCCACCCGTTTCTATGATCTGGGCAAGGACGATCCCGTCACGTGCATCAATTGCGGTGCGCATTGGGAGCCCGAGCCCATCCTGAAGTCGAAGCAGCCGCTGCCGTTCGAGCAGGCCAAGCCCGAGCAGGTCAAGAAGGACGACGATCTCGCCGGCGACGACGAGGATATCGACACCGGTGAAGACGAGGAGCCCTCGCCCGACGACGAAGTCGACCTGGGTGGCGACGACGATCTCGGCGTGGAAGCGCCGGCCGTCGACGACG
This sequence comes from Sphingomonas sp. PAMC 26617, assembly GCF_000242835.1. Taxonomy (NCBI): domain Bacteria; kingdom Pseudomonadati; phylum Pseudomonadota; class Alphaproteobacteria; order Sphingomonadales; family Sphingomonadaceae; genus Sphingomonas; species Sphingomonas sp. PAMC 26617. The sequence goes on along the minus strand of NZ_JH594425.1, from coordinate 3,699,338 downwards.
AGCATTGATCCGATGTCCCGGCCCGTGTGCGATCGTGCACGGGCCGGGGCGAAAAATTTGAACGATTTTCGGGCAAGCGGTCGTTCCGCGCTTGCCAACCGCGTCGGGCCTCGGTAGGGGCGACGCCTTCCCGCCGCGGACCCGCCCAGGACCGCGCACATCGATGGGGCCGTAGCTCAGCTGGGAGAGCGTTCGCATGGCATGCGAAAGGTCAGGGGTTCGATCCCCCTCGGCTCCACCATTCGATTTCCGGGTCTTGCAACGACCCGACCGATCTCCGAAACACCTTGTCCAGCCCGCCCGGCACTGCATTGCGAAGCCGGAATCGCTGCTGTAGACGCCGCGGTCATCGGCCGTCCGGTCCAATGCTAATCGAAGTTGGGATACCATGGGCACAGTGGCGATCATCGGGACCGGCTTCGTCGCCGATCTCTACGCGGCCTCGCTGCGCACCTTTCCCGACATCACCGTCGTCGCCTGTTATGACAAGGACGCCGAGCGGTTGCAGCGGTTCTGCACCTATTGGCATCTGCCCGCAGTCGACAGCCTCGATGCAGCGCTCGGCAGTGCGGCGACGCTGGTGCTCAATCTGACCAACCCGCACGCGCATTTCGAGGTTAGCCGTCTGGCGCTCGAGGCGGGCAAGCACGTCTATTCCGAAAAGCCGCTCAGCACGGACTTCGCCGATGCCGTCACGCTCCATCACCTGGCGAAGGAGCGCGGCCTGCAGATCGCCTCGGCCCCGTGCAGCCTGCTGAGCGAGGCGGCGCAGACGTTGCGGATGGCGGTCGAGCAGGGGCGGATCGGCGTGCCCAAGCTGATCTATGCCGAACTCGACGACGATTACATCTCGCAGGCACCGCTGACCAAGTGGAAGAGCGAGTCGGGAACGCCGTGGCCGGTCGAGGACGAGCTGGTCGTCGGCTGCACGCTCGAACATGCGGGCTATTATCTGACGTGGCTTATGGCGATGTTCGGGCCGGTGCGGACGACCGTTTCCGCCTCGGCCGGGCTGGCGGATGTCTCGGCGCTGACCAGTGCGCCGACCGCGCCGGATTATTCTTCTGCAACGTTGTTCTTCGAGAGCGGCGTGGTCGCGCGGCTGACGTGCAGCATCCTCGCGCCGCATGACCACCACATTCGCGTGATCGGCGATCGTGGCGTCGCGAGCGTCACCGAAGCCTGGAACAACCGCGCGCCGGTGCGGATTCGCACGCGACACGTCATCCGGCGGCGGATGATCAACAGCCCGGTCGCGCGCAAGGTGCCGCCCGCGGCGTTCACGCGGCATCCGTCGGTCAAACGGCGCGGTGCCGCCGCTATGAACTTCATGCTCGGACCGGCGGAGATGCTCGATGCGATCGCAGCTGGTCGCGAGGCGGTGCAGGCGGGCGATTTCGCGCTGCACCTGACCGAGGTCTCGCTCGCGATCCAGTCGGCGGGGGAGAACACCGGCGCGCAGCACATGACGACCAGCTTCGTCCAACCGCCCCTGACACGGTGGTCGGGCCAGCGGACCGGTCAATAAGCGATGGCCCATGATATTCGCGTCGCGGTCATCGGCACCGGCTATATCGCGCATACGATGATCGCGGCGATCGGGCATGTTTCCGGGATGCAGGTCGTCGGGGTCTGCTCCCGCACCGCCGAACGCGCGCGAATGGTTGCGGATTCGTTGGGGGTGGCGACCGCGTACGGCACGCTCGACGCCGTGCTCGCAGATCCGGCGGTGGACATGGTCTATATCGGCAACAGCACCGCGGACCATGCCGATGTCGCGATCCGCGCGCTAGAAGCGGGCAAGGCGGTGCTCGGCGAGAAGCCGTTCGCGGTCGATGTGCGAGAGGCCGAGCGGGTGGCTGCGGCGGCCCGACGGACCGGGAAGCTGTTCATGGAGGCGGTCGCTACGCCGTTCCTGCCGGCCGTTCGCGTTGCGCTCGACCAGGCAGCGTCGGGTGGCCTTGGAACGGTACGGCATCTCTCCGCCAGTTTCGGCTATCCCGCCTCGGCGACCAGCCATCCGGGCCTGTATGCCGAAGCCGGTGGCGGCGTGCTGCTCGATCGCGCGATCTATCTGGTCACGCTCGCCCGGCTTGCGCTCGGCCCGATCGAGCATAGCCGCGCAACGATCACGCGCGATGCCGCCGGGATCGATACCGAGGCGGCGCTGCTGCTGACGCATGCCGGGGGCGCGACGTCCCAGCTTGCCGCCTCGCTGACGACGTTGCTTGGCAACAGCATGACGATCTCGGGCGACCGCGGCGCGGTGACGGTGTCGGCACCGTTACTGTCGGCCGAGCAGGTCATGGCGGAAACCGCCGGCCTGCCGGAGCGCCCTGCGGCGTCGGCCGGGACTCGCAACGCGCTCAAGGAGCGCCCGTTGGTGCGGCGTCTCGCCAGTCTGGCGCGACTACGGAAAAACCGCTTCGTTCCGTTCGGGCGTAGCCCGTACGTCCCCGAACTCGAGCATTTCCGGGATCTTTACCGCGCCGGTGCACAGGAGAGCCCGGTCCTGCCGTTGCAGCTGTCGCTGGACGTGATGCGGGTATTGGACGCGGCCCGGGACGATCGTCGATGAAGCTTGCCTATCTGCTCAATTCCTATCCGATGACGAGCACGACGTTCATCCGGGGCGAGATCGAACAGCTCGAGGCGCTCGGCCAGCCGGTGAAGCGATTCGCGGTGCGGCATTGGGAAGGGCAGTTGCTCGATCCGGACGATATCGCGGAACAACATCGGACCGAATATCTGCTGACCGGGAACGTCGCTCGGCTCATCGGCGCGGCGCTGCTCGAGCCGCTGGTCAATCTTCCGGGGATGATGCGAGCGTTGCCCGTGTTTCGCCACGTGCTTGGGCAGTCGAGCGGCGGGCTGGCGAAGAACGTCAATTACCTGCTGCAGGCGATCTACCTGCGGCGGCGCGCCCGCGCGCTCGGCATCGACCATGTCCACACCCATTTCTCGACCAATGCCACGACGGTCGCGCTACTCGCGCGGCATCTGGGCGGGCCGACGTATAGCTTCACCGTCCACGGCCCCGACGAACTGGTCGAGCCAAAACAGAATGCGCTTGGCCGGAAGGTTGCGGACTCCGCCTTCACGGTCGCGATCACGCGCTATTGCCGTGGCCGTATCCTGGAAGAAGCGGCTCGGGATGCCGACAAGGTCGAGATCATCCCGTGCGGCATCGATCTGACCCGATTCACGCCGTTACGCGAACCCGGCGAGGCCGGCCGCTTCGTGTGCGTCGGGCGGCTCTGCCCGAACAAGGCGCAGACGCTGATTCCGGCCGCAGTCGCGCTGGTCCGCGAGGAATTCCCCCACGTCATGGTCGACCTGATCGGCGACGGCGAAGATCGTCCGAAAATCGAAGCCGAGATCGCGCGGCACGGCGTGCAGGACCATGTCCGCATTCTCGGCTGGGCAGATGCGGCTGGCGTGCGCAGCGCGATCGCGCGGTCCTCGGCGCTGTTGCTGCCGAGCTACGCCGAGGGGCTGCCGATCGTGTTGATGGAGTCGTTCGCGCTGGGACGCCCGGTGTTGACGACGACGATCGCGGGAATCCCCGAACTGGTCGACGGCGGATGCGGCTGGATCTTCCCGTCGGGGTCGGTCGAAGCGATCGCCGACGCGCTTCGATCGGCGCTGCGGTCCTCGCCCGAGGCGTTGATGGCGCTGGGCGCGGAAGGCCGTCGACGGATCGAGGCGCGGCACGATGCGACCAAGTCCGCGCAGGCATTGCAGCAGAATTTCCAGGCAGTGGCGCAATTGCCCGCGCCCGCCGCCCCGACCACCTGAAGCACGGCGCTTACACCGCGTCTTCCAGCGAGAAGCGATCGTCGTCCTCGTCATAGGCGAAGACCTCGGCATAGCGGCCCCAGTGCGTCACCGTGCGGAGCGTCTCGTCGGCATAGTCTGGGGACATGTGATCCTCCAGTTCATCGCGGAACCGCCGTGCGGGTGCGACATGCCCCGCGCGTTCGTCGAGGATACGGCGGATGTGCTGCGCGAGCGGCACGTGCGCGAGCAACGCGCGGGCGAACATCGCCTTGCGGTCGTCGACGTCCGCCTCGACATAGCGGCGAGCGGCGGCGGTAAGCTGGATGTCCGCGCCCTGCAGATCGGCGAAGCGGAGCAATTGAAGCGTTTCCGCCATGGGGAACAGCTCGTCGATCTCGAGCTGGAGCTGGTCCGCGAGATCGGGCAGCGCCGCGCGGCCATCGAACGGCGCAGAGTCGACTTCCTCCATCAGCCCGGCCAGCGCGTTGGTCGACACGCGGGGCAGGACCATCTGGATCCCGGAGCCGGGGAACACGCCGTCATGCGCTGGCTCGGGCGCGGGCCGCGCGGTCATGCGCGCGTAAATGTCGTCGACCAGCGCACGGAACGCCGGGTCGAGCCTGTCGCGCGGTTGCGGCAGGTCGACCGTGATCTCGGCGGCGACGCGGCCGGGGTTGGACGAGAAGACGAGGATACGGTCGCACATCAGCACCGCCTCCTCGATATTGTGCGTGACGATCAGGATCGCCTTGATCGGCATCCGCCCCTCCGCCCACAGGTCGAGCAGGTCGGTGCGCAGCGTCTCCGCGGTCAGCACGTCGAGTGCGGAGAAGGGCTCGTCCATCAGCAACAGCGACGGATTGACGACGATCGCGCGCGCGAGGCCCACGCGTTGGCGCATCCCGCCCGACAATTCCTTGGGATACGCGTTCTCAAACCCGTCGAGCCCGATCAGGTCGATCGCGGCAAGCGCGCGGGTGCGGCGTTCCTCCGCGGGCACGCGCTGCGCCTCTAGGCCGAGTTCGACGTTCTGCAGCACCGTCAGCCACGGGAACAGCGCGAAGGTCTGGAACACCATGCTGACGCTCGGGGCTTCGCCAGCTTCGTCCGGAACGAACGCGATCGCTCCCTCATCGGGCTGGATCAGCCCCGCGATCGAGCGCAGCAGGGTCGACTTGCCCGAGCCCGAGCGGCCGAGCAGCCCGACGACTTCATTCTCCACCAACGTCAGCGCGACATCGTCGAGCACGAGCAGCGCGCCGCTTGTCCCGCCCTTGCCGTAGCGATGCGTCAGATGCTCGATTTCGACGAGAGGGCGGGCGGGGGCAAGCGAGGCGAGGGTGGCCATGGTGATCGGCTCCTAGAATACGCGGGAAACGGTGTCAGGCGAGGCGCAGGCGGCGGTCGGCATAGGCGTAGAGTGGGCGCCACAGCAGCCGGTTGAAGCCGATCACGAAGACCGACATCACCGCGATGCCGAGCGTCACGCGCGGGAAATCGCCCGCGGTGGTGGCCTTGGCGATATAGCTGCCGAGCCCGTGCGCCTCGAGCCGTTCGCTCCCCCACGAGACCGCTTCGGCGACGATGCTCGCGTTCCACGATCCGCCCGAGGCGGTCAGCGCGCCGGTGACATAATACGGGAAGATCCCGGGGATGCCGAGCTGCCGCCACCATTGCCAGCGCCGCACGCCGAACATCCCCGCCGCCTCGCGCAGATCGTTGGGGATCGCGCTCGCGCCGGCGATGACGTTGAACAGGATGTACCACTGCGTGCCGAGAACCATCAGCGGCGACAGCCAGACGTCGACGTTCAGGTGCCAGTGGACGATTGCGATCACCGCGAACGGGAACAGCACGTTGGCGGGAAAGGCGGCGAGGAATTGCGCGACCGGCTGGAGCCGCTCGGCCCAGCGCGGGCGCAAGCCGATCCACACGCCGATCGGCACCCACACCAGGCTCGCCAGCGCGATCAGCACGAGGACACGCGCCATGGTGATCATCCCTAGCCCGAACGCGGTGAACGCATCCTGCCACGCCAGATGCCGCGCGACATAGCCGAGCACGAGCCACGCCGCGGCGGCGAGCGTGACCGCGACGACCGCGATCCATACCGCTTGCCCGACCGGACTGCGCGGGGTGGCGCGAACGCTGCGCTGTGCGCGCGTCGGCGCGCGGTCGAGCGCGCTCAGCAGCCGCACCAGCCCCGTCAGCGGCGCGAACAGCACCGGCAGCAGCCGCGCCTTGCGGAACACGTCATACGCCCAGCTCCCCGGCGCATCCTGCGACGCGGTCTGTTCGAAGCGGAAGCGGTCCGCCCAGGCAACGACCGGACGGAAGACGAGCTGGTCGTACAGCAGGATCACCACCGCCATCGCCGCCACCGCCCAGCCGACCGCGCGGAAATCCTGCCGGTCGATCGCGAGCGCGAGCCACGAGCCGATCCCCGGCAGCATGATCCGCGTATTGCCGACGCTGATCGCTTCCGACGCGACCACGAAGAACCAGCCGCCCGACATCGACATCATCGCGTTCCACACCAGCGACGGCGTCGCGAGGGGCAGCTCGAGCCGCAGGAACCGGCGCCACGGTGACAAAGCGAAGCCTTGCGACACCTCGGCCAGATCGCTCGGGACCGAACGCAGCGACTGGTAGAAGCTGAACGCCATGTTCCACGCCTGGCTGGTGAAGATCGCGAAGATCGCCGCGAGTTCGACGCCGAGCTGCTGCCCCGGGAACAGCCCCATGAAGAAGGTGACGGTGAAGGTCAGGAACCCGAGGATCGGCACCGATTGGAGGATGTCGAGCGCGGGGACGATGATCATCTCGGCGCGCTTGCTCTTGGCGGCGAGCGTCGCGACGACGAAGGTGAACAGAAGCGACGCGCCGAGTGCGGCGAACATGCGCAGCGTGGTGCGCAGCGCATAGCCGGGCAGGTTCCACGGGTCGAGCGCGACGGGATCGATGTTGAGCTCGGACAGCGGCTGCGCGACCCCCGCCGCGCCCTTGGCGACGAGCACCGCAAGGGCTGCCAGCAACAGGAACGCAATCGCATCGGCCCAGCTCGGCGTCGTCGCGCGCCAGTAGCGCGAGAAGGGACGGCCGATCCAGGCGGTGTTGGCCCGGGCAATCTGGGGCATTTCACGCATGGTCTCACCTCGTTCGGACGCCGTCGACGACGCCCGGGGCGAGACTGATCGTATCAGGCTCGGCCGAACGCCTCCGACGGCGCGTACATTCGACTACTGTCGCTTGGCATTTGCTGTTTCGAGTCCTGATCTACGGCCCTTCGGCCGGTCTGCGCCGATAGGGACGGGGGCGGAGGGTTGTCAAATGATACAAGGCTCGGGTTGCCTGCTTGCGCTTCTGTTTCTGTCTCTGCTTCCCCGGCGGAGGCCGGGGCCCAGGAGTGGAGGTCGCGGTAACTAAGCGCAGCACGTGAAGTGCCGATGGCCCGCTTCTGGGCCCCGGCCTTCGCCGGGGAAGGGGATAGAAAGGCAGATCGGGAAGCGCCGCAGAGGAAGGTTGCAACCCCAGCCCAACTCCGCGCTTTATGGCACGCCCCGCTCCCCTATAAGCGGCACGCCAAGACACCGGAGTATGCCATGAAGACCCGCGCCGCCGTAGCCTTCGAAGCCAAGAAGCCGCTCGAGATCGTCGAGCTCGACCTGGAAGGGCCCAAGGCGGGCGAAGTGCTGGTCGAGATCATGGCGACCGGCATCTGCCATACCGATGCCTATACGCTCGACGGGCTCGACAGCGAGGGGCTGTTCCCGAGCGTGCTGGGGCATGAGGGCGCAGGAATCGTCCGCGAAGTCGGGCCGGGCGTCACCTCGGTCAAGCCGGGCGACCATGTCATCCCGCTCTACACGCCGGAATGCCGCCAGTGTAAGTCGTGCCTCAGCGGCAAGACCAACCTGTGCACCGCGATCCGCGCGACGCAGGGGAAGGGGCTGATGCCCGACGGCACGACGCGCTTCAGCTACAAGGGCCAGCCGATCTACCATTACATGGGCTGCTCGACCTTTTCGAACTTCACCGTCCTCCCCGAAATCGCGGTCGCGAAGATCCGCGAGGACGCGCCGTTCAAGACGAGCTGCTACATCGGCTGCGGCGTGACGACGGGCGTCGGCGCGGTGGTCAACACCGCCAAGGTCGAGGTCGGCGATACGGTGATCGTGTTCGGGCTCGGCGGGATCGGGCTCAACGTGCTCCAGGGCGCACGGCTCGCGGACGCGGCGAAGATCGTCGGCGTCGACATCAACCCGGATCGCGAGGAATGGGGCCGGCGCTTCGGCATGACCGACTTCGTCAACCCCAAGGACGTCAGCGGCGACCTCGTCGCGCATCTGGTCGCGCTGACCGATGGCGGTGCGGACTATACGTTCGATTGCACCGGCAACACGACCGTGATGCGGCAGGCTTTGGAGGCATGCCATCGCGGCTGGGGCACGTCGATCGTCATCGGCGTCGCGGAAGCGGGCAAGGAAATCAGCACGCGGCCGTTCCAGCTCGTCACCGGGCGCAACTGGCGCGGGACCGCGTTTGGCGGCGCCAAGGGGCGGACCGACGTTCCGAAGATCGTCGACTGGTACATGAACGGGATGATCGAGATCGACCCGATGATCACGCACGTCCTGACGCTCGACGAGATCAACAAGGGCTTCGACCTGATGCATTCGGGCGAAAGCATCCGCAGCGTTGTGCTGTTCTGATGGCGGCGGTGAAAACCGTTTCCGCGGTCAAGGCGCATGGTGGGGTGCAGGGCGTCTACAGCCACGCCTCGACCGCAACGGGGACCGAGATGACCTTCTCGGTGTTCGTCCCTGACCATGCCGAGGGCGAAACGCTGCCGGTGCTGTGGTTCCTCTCGGGGCTGACCTGCACCCAGGCGAACGTAACCGAAAAGGGCGAATTCCGCGCGGCTTGCGCGAAGCACCGCATGATGCTCGTCGCGCCCGATACCAGTCCGCGCGGGGAGGGCGTGGCGGACGATTTGGACGGGGCGTATGACTTCGGGCTGGGCGCGGGCTTCTATATCGATGCGACCGAGGCGCCGTTCGCGGAGCATTACCGGATGTGGACTTATGTCACCGAGGAACTTCCGGCGCTGATCGGCGAGACGTTCGCGGCGGATATGACGCGGCAGGGGATCATGGGGCATTCGATGGGCGGCCACGGCGCGCTGACGATCGGGCTGACCTTCCCGGATCGTTTTGCGGGCGTGTCGGCCTTCGCGCCGATCGTCGCGCCGTCGCAGGTGCCGTGGGGGCAGAAGGCGCTCGGCGGGTATCTCGGGGATGACCGGGCTGCGTGGCGGCGGCACGATGCGGTCGCTTTGATCGAAGATGGCGCGCGGGTGCCGGCGCTGCTCGTCGATCAGGGGGAGGCGGACAATTTCATCGCAGAACAGCTTCGCCCGGAATTGCTGCGGGCGGCGTGCGAGGAGGCGGGGATCGACCTGACGTTGCGGATGCAGCCGGGGTATGACCACAGCTATTATTTCATCTCGACCTTCATGGCTGACCATGTCGCCTGGCATGCGGAGCGGCTGCGCTTTGGTTCTCTCGCGTAGGCGGGAGCCCAGGGTTCCTGAGCGGTCCGTTTGTAACTCTGGATCCCCGCCTTCGCGGGGAAACATCAAGAGGTCTAGGCGAGTAGTTCATGGCCAAGAAGCGCACGTACCTCACCGCAACGCTCCCCGATGGCTACGTCAAGACGATCGGGCCGACGACCAGCGGCTTCACGCATTACTGGCGGATCGTCGCGACGCTCGAAAACGGCAAGAGCGAGGTTTTCTGGGGGCACACCAAGTCGCTTGTCGAGGCGAAGCGCAAGACTGCGGCCGCCGGAGAGGCGTCTAAGATGCGCGGGTGGCGGGGGTTTGCGCTGGACATTGTCGAGGTTGTTGCGACTGACCGGGGCGTCGTGGAGGGGTGATACAACTTTAAGCCCCTCCCCTTCAGGGGAGGGGTTGGGGGTGGGGAAGTGCCTCGCAGAGAGTAATGCACTGCTGGACTGCCCCACCCCAACCCCTCCCCTGAAGGGGAGGGGCTACGAAAGGCCCCAACACATCCTGCAACCCTTTGCTGGGCGGAACATTGGACGGTCGACGGCGTGGGCGCTTGATGCCCAGCCAAGGAGATCGCTGATGGAAATGCGCAAACTCGGATCACAAGGCCTGGAAGTGTCCGCGCTCGGGCTCGGCTGCATGGGCATGTCGGACTTTTACGGCGCGCAGGATGACGTCGAATCCGCCGCGACGATCAACCGCGCGATCGACCTTGGGGTCGATTTCCTCGACACCGCCGACATGTACGGCGTCGGGCGTAACGAGGAACTCATCGGTCGGGTCGTCCGCGACCGGCGCGAATGGATCAAGGTCGCGACCAAGTTCGGCAACGTGCGCGGTGCGGACGGCAGCTTCCAGGGGATCAACGGCCGCCCGGAATACGTCCGCCAGGCGTGCGATGCGAGCCTGAAGCGCACCGGGCTTGACCTGTTCGACCTGTATTACCAGCATCGTGTCGACCCCGACGTGCCGATCGAGGAGACCGTCGGCGCAATGGCCGACCTGGTGAAGGAAGGGAAGGTCAAGTATCTCGGCCTGTCGGAAGCCGCGCCCGAGACGATCCGCCGCGCGCATGCGGTCCACCCGATCAGCGCGCTCCAGACCGAATATTCGCTGTGGACGCGTGATCCCGAAGAAACCTTGCTGCCGACGGTGCGCGAACTCGGGATCGGGTTCGTTCCCTATTCGCCGCTTGGACGCGGTTTCCTGACCGGCCAGTTCAAGACCCCGGACGACCTCCCCGAGGGCGATACGCGCCGCAATCACCCGCGCTTCCACGGCGAGGCGTTCGCCAAGAACCTCGCGTTGGCAGATGCGATTGCCGACATGGCGCGCGACAAGGGCTGCACGCCGGCGCAGCTGGCGCTCGCCTGGGTCCTCGCGCAGGGCGACGATATCGTGCCGATTCCCGGCACCAAGCGGCGGACGTATCTCGAGCAGAATCTGGATGCGCTCGACGTCGAGCTGAGCGCGGACGATCTGGCGCGGATCGATGCGATCCTCCCGCCCGGCGCGGCGACGGGAACGCGCTACGCCGCGCCGCAGATGGCGGCACTCAACCTGTGAGCGCGCTTTCTGCAAGCAATCTCGCGGTCATCACGGGCGGGGCGAGCGGCATCGGGCTTGCGGCGGCGAAAGCGTTCGCAGGGCTTGGCCTCCGCGTCGTGATCGTCGATCGGCCGGGTGCCGCTCTGGACGAAGCGGCGGCCGCGATCGACGGCGCGGTCGCGATGGCGACCGACGTCGCCGATCGGGCGGCGATGACCACGCTCGCCGACACGATCGCGGAGCGGCATGGCGCGGTATCGGTCCTGATGAACAACGCCGGGGTCGGCGCCGGTGGCGACGTGCTCGCGGATCCGGCGGCGTGGGAGCAGGTGCTCGGCGTCAACCTGATGGGCGTCGTCCATGGGGTGCAGAGCTTCGTCCCCGCGATGATCGCGCACGGCCAGCCCGGGCTCGTCATCAATACCGGGTCGAAGCAGGGAATCACCCAGCCGCCCGGAAACACCGCGTACAACGTCAGCAAGGCAGGCGTGAAAGCGCTGACCGAGGGACTCGCCCATACGTTGCGGCAGGAAAGCGGCGACCGTATCACCGCGCACCTGCTGATCCCTGGCTACACCTTCACCGGCATGACCGCGCGTGGCGCAACCGAGCAGCCGGCGGGTGCATGGTCGGCCGATCAGGTCGTCGCCTTCATGCTCGACGGGATTGCGGCGGGAGATTTCTATCTGCTGTGCCCCGATAACGAGACGACGCCCGAGCAGGATCGCAAGCGCATGCTGTGGGCGGCGGGGGATCTGGTGGAAAACCGTCCGGCACTGTCCCGCTGGCATCCGGCGTGGCGCGAGCGGTTTGACCGATACATGGCGGATTAAGCGAGCAGCGTCCAAATGAACTTTTGGAAGGCTGGACAGTTATCCGGCCACAGGTTTTGAGACAGAGGAAAAGCTCATGAAGAAGTTTTTGATGGCAGTGATGGTAGCAGCAGTGGCGCTCCCCGGTCCGGTTCTCGCAGCGCAGGATCGTGACCGCGACGGTTACCGTGATGGCTATCGGGACCGCGATTATCGTGATCGCAACTACCGTGGCCGTGACTCGCGCCGGTATCAGGACTGCAAGCGCAGCAGCGGCACGACCGGAACGATCGCGGGTGGTGCCGGTGGCGCGGTCCTCGGCAACGTGCTTGGCGGCGGTACGCTCGGGACGGTCGCAGGCGGTGTCGGCGGTGCGCTGCTCGGGCGTCACCTCGACAAGAAGCATGACGCTGCGCAGAACCGCAAGAACGGTTGCTGACCGGAAAACCGCGCTGGCGTAAGCCAGTTCGGGACCGAATAATGGCCCCGCTCCCGATCCTCGGGGGCGGGGCCCTCGCGTTTCTGGCGATCCTCTCTCGTGAGATTATTCGTGGCAGTTCAACGGGAAACAGGCGCGAGCGTCAATAATCTGCACCGGCGTCAACGCCTCGTTTACGGTATCTCGCTACATCGAACGCATGACCTACACGTCCGCGGTGGACGTGTCCGGGGGAGACGACGGTGTCACTCGACGACAGAGACTTGATCGACTGGGTCGCCTTCGCGAAGGCGCGAAGCGAGCTTGGTACCGGATTTGTCCGCATCCTCGGGTATTTCCGGGAGGACGGCGTCAAGTCGGTCGCCGCGATCGAGGCCGCGATGCGCGCCCAGAATGCCGCGGCGTTGGTGATTCCAGCGCACACGTTGAAAGGCGAGGCGCGTCAGTTCGGTGCCGAGCCGCTCGGGGCGCTGGCCGAAAAGATCGAAGTCGTCGCCCGCGATTGCGTCGAAAGCCGCGATACGCCGGACGAAGCCATCGCGGAAGTCGCCGCGTTGCGGGGGTTGTTCCAGCGGACGCTGACGATCCTCGAGGCTGAAGGCAATCCCGTGGTCCAGCGCCGTCAGGGCTTCGGCCGTCGGATCGGCTGACCAAGTCCGCCGGTCTTGGATCAAGCGGACGTGTCCGCGTTCAGGTCCGCAGGCGCTCGATCGCCTGCGCCAGCGCGACGTAGAGCTTCCCCATATCCGACGACAACAGGGTGACGCCGAGCGGCGACCCGTCGCGGCCCGACAGGATGGCGCGCAACATCGATTCGAAGTCGTGAATGTAGCGGTTCACATGCTCGCGGAACCCGTCATCTTCGTCATAGAGATGGACGATCTCGCGCGCTTCGGTCGAATCGAGCAGCCGGACCGCGCGCCGGGTGAAGACACCGCGATCGCCCTTGAGATAGGCGGACCAGGCGCTGTCGGAGACATCCGCCGCAAAGGTCTTGGCGATGTCGATCGATGCCGAGTTGAGCGCCTCGATCAGCAACGACACACGGCGTGCCATCGAATTCTGGTCAGCTGCCTCGCGCTCGAGCCGGTCGTCCTCGAACCGCGTCTCGAGGATCGCGGACGCATCGGACAGGGCCGCGACCCGATGTTCCAGCCGCTCCGACGCGCGCGCGGCCGTATCGGCAGCGGCGTCGGCGGCGTCGGCGATGGCGGCGAGCTGTTGCTGCACCGCGCGCGTGGCGGCGCGTTCGACCGCGGCGGCGCTATGCTGCTCAAACGCCAGCGCCGCGTCGGGGATGACGCTCGCCAGCGTTTCGCGCGCGCGATCGGCGGCGGCGCTCGCGGTATCGCGGACGCGGAGCAGCGCTTCGACCAGCCGCGGTGCGGCTTCGTCGGCAAAGCGGTTGGTCTGCCCGATCGTGTCGTCGACCATCTGCCCCAGCGCATCCGCCTTGAGCTTGCCGTCGCTGAGCGTGTCGATCAGCGTGCCGGCGAGCTTGTCGACCGTGTCGCGCTGATTGGCGACGACATGCGCGATCGCCTCGATCGCATCGTGCGTACTTTCCGCGGCGGTGACCAGCGCGAGCAGTTCGGGCTTGGTCGCACCGACGTGGCGGCGCGTATCGGCGACCTTGGTGTCGAGCCGTGTGAGCGCATCGGGCAGCGTCTCGTCGATCTCACGCGCGGCGGCGTCGAGCGCGAGCAGCAGTCGCTCGGTCGTCTCGATCGCGGTGGTGGCAACGGTATCGCCGAGCCGCAAGGCTTCGGTCATCGCGTGCGCCGAGCCGCCGAGCGCGCCGATCGATGCGGCCAACGCCTGGCTGCGATCGATGCCTTGTGCGTGCAGCGCATCGAACCGACCGGAGACGTGCGCGATGCCGTGGTCGAGCTCGGCAAAGATTTCGCCACCCGTGCCGCGCTGGGCATCGAGCCGCGCGGCAACGTGTTCGATCAGCGATTCGATCTCGTGGATCCGCGATGCGAGGCCATCGGCGCTGTCATGCGCGACGCGCTCGAGCGCGGCCTGGTTCGTGCCGAGCATCGCGAGCAGCGCATCGCCCTGCGCCGCGATGCCGCGGCGGGATTCGTCGATCGCGTCGGCGGTGCGGTTGAGGAGCCCGTCGACCGCAAGCGACATGTCGCCCGTCACCTGTTCGAGCCGCGCGCCGGCGGTTTCGCTGGTCGCTTCCATCCGCGTGATGTGCGCAGCGAGCTTCTGCGCAGCGCCATTGGCGACCGCGTCGGCTTCACGACCGCGTTCGGCGAGCGCGGACAATTGCGCATCGAGCGCTGCGGCATGTTCGCTCGCGGTGATCCCGGTCGCCTTGAGCACCTGCGCGAGCGCATCGGTTTCGCCATGCGCGCGCGGTAGCAGCGCGAGCAGGACGTCGAGCCGGGTCTGCGCATTTTCGGCAGCCTTGGCGAGCGTTGTCGCGTGCGAATCCGCCGAGGCAATATGGTCGCGCAGGCCGTTGCCGACCCCTGCGAGCCGCGCCACCGCGGTATCGCCGAGCGTGCCGAGCCATTCGGTCTGCTCGGTCAGCTGGATCCGGTGATCGTCGATCCGCGTCGAGAGCCGGTTGACCGTGCGTTCGAGATTGGCGGCCTCGGCGCGCATCGCCTGTGCGGTCCGTCCAAAGCGGCGTGCTTCGGCGGTGCTGGTGCGCAGCGCGAGCAGCAAGAGAATGCCGACGAGCGTAGGCGGCACACAGAGTGCGCCAAGGAAAAGTACGACTTCGATGGGCCTGGCGTCGAGCAGGCTCGACCAGCACAGCGCCGTCATCACACCGATCCAGCCCAGCGACAGCACCACGCCGACCACGATGAGCCATGGGAAAGGCCGGCGCGGCACTTCCTCGTCGGTAAAGTCGTCGGGGTGGGAGAGAGTCTGCATGGGCATGGTTTCCGCATCGGACGACAGGGCTTGCGGATCGGGCAGCAGATCCCCGCGCGGCGCGTCGCCGGGTTTCGGGCGACCATTGGGCCGAAGATCGATGATGCGAGAACCCCCGTTCATCAGGTTCGTTTATCACGAAAAGCCCGGAGGCAAAGCGAATAGCGAAACTTTGCCTTAAGTCCTTGCCCGGTAGAGGGTGCGATATGGTGTATGAACCCGGTGCAATCGATGCGGCGCTCGCGGCTGCGGTAGGCGACGAGCCCATGCTGATCGCGGAATTGCGCGTAGCCTTCCTGGAAAGCGTGCGGCGCGGGCTGCATGGGTTGGAGAGTGCCTCCGGCGAAGCGGAATGGGAGAAGGCCGCATGGCGGTTGCGCGGGCTGGCGGCCAGTTTCGGCGCGGTCCGCCTGATGGCGATCGCGACCGAAGCGGCGGAAAGCGACGCCCACGATCCCGCGTTGATGCGACGGTTGCGGCGCGCGGTCGACCGGCTCTGATCGTGGGCGAAAGCTTTGGGGTGGTCGCGGCGCAGGCTCGCGCTCCGTTACCACGGGCCAGGCCCCGGACGACGCTGGTCGGAAAGGATCGCGCAAAACCGGCGTGATCGCGGAGTGCCTCGAAGACGGGCGTCGGCCCTCCGTATTACACCCCTTTGCCAAGCACCGCCGAACCCCGTAACAGCCCGGCCATGCTGGCAGGACTGATTTTCGCGACCGACGACGCCGACGACCGTCCGGGGACGCTGGCGGCGACGCTGCCGTTCGGCGGCTTGACGCTGGTCGAGTTCCAGGCGCGGCTGCTCGCGGCCGCCGGCGCGACACAGATCATTCTGGTCGTCGCGCGGATGACGCCCGAGCTGCTTGGCGTGATCGGCCGGATCGGCAAGCGCGGCGGGTCGGTCGATGCGGTCCGCAGCGCGCAGGATGCGGTCGCCAAGCTCCATCCGCTCGCGCGCGTGATGATCGTCGCGGATGGCGTCGTGACGAGCGGCGACATCGTCCAGAGCCTCGCCGCCGCGCCGCACGATACGATCGTCGTCTGCGATCCCGACGACCAGCGCTACGAACGGGTCGGGTCGAAGGCGGCATGGGCCGGGCTGGCCCTGCTGGAATGCAAGCGCGTCGCGGAAGTCGCGGCGATGCCCCGTGACTATGATTTTCAATCGACCTTGCTGCGGGTTGCGGCACAGGCCGGGGCGGAACAGGTCCGGCTCGACCCGCGCGACGCGCCCAAGCACGCGATCGAACGCAGCGCCGACGCGCTGACGCGGCGCGGGACGAGCACGGTCGCGGCGTTGGTCGCCAAGCCCGTCCGCTGGGCAGAGCGCTTCCTGCTTGCACCGGTGGTTCGGTTCGCCCTGCCGCCGCTGATGGCACGCCTCGTGTCGACGCTCGCGCCGCTGGCGGTCGCCGGACTCCTCGCGGCCGTTGCCCTGGCGACGATCCTCGCGAAGCATCCGGTCATCGGGATCGGCGTTGCCGGGCTTGCGATCGTCTCGGCGAGCGTTGCTGCCGCGCTGGCCTGGGTCCGCGAGGAGACGCGGCTTGCGGAGGTTGCGGGGCATGCCCGGTCCGGGTTTGTCGCGCTGGCCGTCCTTGCGATCGGCGTCCGCGCCGATCCGGTTGCGGGGGGCGCGCTCGCGGGGGCGCTAGTCGTCGCAGGCGCGCTGCTGGAGCGCGCCGCGCTGCCGGCGCTGCTGCGCCGCTGGTGGGCGAGCCCGGTCTCCTACCTGGTGATTCTGCTGCCGTTCGTCCTCGTGGGCTGGCCGTTGATCGGGCTCGCGGCGGCTGCACTGTACGCTGCTGGGACACTTGGGGCAGCGATCGAGGCTTTTCGGCAAAAGCCGTAGTCCCGCTTCAGCGACAAAGTCCCTAAGCCCAGCCAATGCCGATCAACGATCGTGAGATGGAGGACAGGGCCCAGGGGGGGATGACGGCGTTGCTCGCTCGGGCGACGAGCGCAGACGTGCGGGCGGACGAGGCGTTGCAGGTCGCGATCGACGATGTGTTCTTGCCCGATGCCGCGCGGCTCGACGACCGGACCCGCCTCGGGGTCACGCTCTTGCTCGACGATCTGGCGAACGGGATCGCGGCGACGGTGCGACGGCATGCCGCGCGGCTGCTAACCGCGCGCGACGAAAGCGCGCTCGCCGAACGGCTAGCCGTGTCGGGCGGTGGCGAAACCGGCAGAGCGCTCGCTTCAGCCGGCTTGCTCCGCGACGCGCAGCTGATGCGCGAGATCGTCGGACGCGTGCGGCAGGATGTGATCGCCGAAGCGTTGCCAGCGATGGCGCGGGAAGATCCTGATGCGTCCAGTCTGCTCCCCCGTCTGCTGTACCATGCCGATCCGGTCGTGGGCAAAAGTGCGGCGGCGTTGCTCGGCGCGGAAAGTCGACGCCGCATCGGCGGCCCGGTCGGAGCCCCCCTCGCGAGCGACCTTCCCGTCGAGGTGCATCGCCGGCTTGTCTGGATGAGCGCAGCCGCAGTGCGGGACCAGTTTGCGAAGGCGGCCGGTGCGGCGCTGCCGGCACTCGATCGCGCGCTTGCGGAAGCGGCGATGCGCAGCATTGCGACGCACGACGAAGGGGAGCGTCTGGAAGCGGTGGCCTTGCGTCTTGCCGCAGCGCTTGATCCCAGTCCGGGCGAACGCGCCACGTTGCTGGTCGAGGCGCTGTTCGACCGCCGCCTCGCGTTGTTCATCGCGGTCATCGCGCAAGGGCTCGGGCTGGAACACGCGGATACGCGCGATATCGTGCTCGATCCGAACGGCGAGCGGCTGTGGCTGCTGTTGCGCGCGCTCGATCTCGATCGCGCCACGATCGCGCGGATTGGTTTCTCGCTGGGAGAGGCTGACCCGCGGCGCGATCTCGATGGTTTCGCCGAAATGCTCGACACGATCGTCGCGATCGATCCGCTTGCCGCACGGCAGGCGTTGGCGCCGCTGCTGCTGCACCGCGACTATCGCGCGGCCCTGACCGCGTTTGCCCGCAGCCAGCAGCGTTCGGCGCTGACGTGGGACTGGACGGCATGATGGCGGACGCGGCGGCGCTGCTGCCCGCGCGCGCAACGCTCGATCGGGAGGGCCGGCTGGTCGCGGCCGACCCACGGTTGCTGGACCTGAACAATCGCGCGGGTGGCACGATCGGACAAATGCTCGCAGTCCCGCAACTCGGGACGATCGCGCGGTTGGCGAAGCGGTTGGGGATCGGGGTTTCGCGCAACGTCGTGGTCGCCGACGGCGGGGACGATCTCGACCTCTGGGTTCGCGCCGAGCCGACCTTGGTGAACCCCGGGGCCGACGGCGTCGCGCTGACCGTCAGCGGCTGGCGGCAACGGCCGTCGTGGCAGCCCGCGGGAACGGCGGAGGGCACCGCGGGGGACTTCCTGCGCAGCGCAGCGGACTGGATGTGGGAGACCGATTCGACGCTGGCGCTGACTTTTCTGGCAGCGTCCGACAGTATGCCGGGCGCGGTGGACACCGCGTTGCTCGGCCTGCCGCTGACCCGGATGTTCCTGCTGGGCGAGGATGATGCCGGCACCTTCCCGATCCTGACCGGCCTAGCGCAGCGGCGTCCCTTCGAGGATCAACGGGCGACGCTGCGCGCCACCGGGCAGCCGGTCCTGTTGTCCGCCGCGCCACGGATCGATTCGGCGGGAGCGTTCGTCGGCTTCATTGGTGCGGCGCACGCGATCGGGTCATCGGCACTGGGTGCTGCCAAACCGACCGAGCCGCCAACCCCCGATCTCGATGCGGTCGCGACCGCCTTTGCGGCGAGGCTCGACCAGACCTTGCGCGCCCCGCTCGACCGGATCATCGCCAACGCCGACAGCATCCACGCCCAGTCAGACGGACCGCTCAAACAGGACTATGCAGAGTATGCTGCCGACATCGCGAGCGCAGGGCGGCACCTGATGGGCCTGGTCGACGATCTGGTCGACCTGCAGGCGATCGAACGGCCCGACTTTTTTGTGGCGCGCGAGCCGATCGACCTCACCGACGTGGCGCGGCGCGCGGCAGGGCTGCTCCAGATCCGTGCGACCGTCGCGCGGGTCAGGATCGACAAGCCTGCATTCGGTGAAATCCTGCCGGCGACTGGCGAATTCAGGCGCGCATTACAGGTTCTGGTCAACCTGATCGCCAATGCGGTGCGCTATTCCCCGATCGACGGGATGGTATGGATCCGCGCCGAGCGCGCGGGGCAGTTTGCCGCGATCATCGTCGCCGATCAGGGCAAGGGAATCGCGCTTGCCGATCAGACGCGAATTTTCGGGAAGTTCGAGCGAGTCGACCAGAATGAGGCGGGCGGTTCGGGGCTAGGCCTCTACATCGCGCGACGGCTCGCGCGCGCAATGGGTGGGGACGTTACCGTCGACAGCGCGCCGGGGCAGGGCGCGCGCTTCATCTTCTCGCTCCCGCTGCGCGGATGACGACGGGATGACATAAACGACAATTGACGAGCGCCACGCTTCGCGTACCTTTCCCGTGCCCACGTATGGGCGGGGAGAGTTTGTATGCGTAAGCTTATCGTCGCGGCGTCGCTGCTCGCGTTTGCCGTTGGAACCGCGCCAGCCATGGCCGCGCCGTGCAAGGACGCCAAGGGGCGTTTCATGAAATGCCCGACAGTGGCTCCGAAGGCCACCAAATGCCGGTTGAACGGCAAATTCGCCAAATGCGGAACGCCGGGCGCAAAGCCCGCCTGAAGGTCTTGAACCGTCGTCACTCCGGTACGAGACCGGAGTGACGACGGGCCAATCGAAAACAGACCGCAGGGGCAGTTCAGCGCCGCCGCGACCACCAGATCGCGGCAACGCCAACCAGCGCCAGAACCGCGCCGTAGACTGCCCATTGCGTCTGCGCGATCATGAAGCTCGACGCCGGCCAATGCACCAGCCCGAGCCCCTGGCCGATCCACAGCAGCCCCATCAGCGTGGCGAGCACGCCGACGAGGGCCACCAGGGTTTTCACGAACGCGCGTCCAGCGAGACGTAGTCGCGCTGCGTCGGACCAGTGTAGAGCTGGCGCGGACGGCCGATCTTCTGCTCCGGATCCGCGATCATCTCATTCCACTGCGCGACCCAGCCGACGGTCCGCGCGAGCGCGAACAGCGCGGTGAACATGGTGGTCGGGAAGCCGATCGCCGAGAGGATGACGCCCGAGTAGAAGTCGACGTTCGGAAACAGCTTCTTCTCGATGAAATAGGGATCGTTGAGCGCCATTTCCTCGAGCTTGAGCGCGACGTCGAAGACCGGGTCGGTCACGCCCAGCTCGCCGAGCACTTCGCGCACGGTCTGCTGCATCACGGTCGCGCGCGGATCGTAGTTCTTGTACACGCGGTGGCCGAAGCCCATCAGGCGGAACGGATCGTTCTTGTCCTTGGCGCGCGCGATATACTCGGGGATGCGGTCGACCGTGCCGATCTCGCGCAGCATGTTGAGCGCGGCTTCATTGGCGCCGCCATGCGCAGGGCCCCACAGGCAGGCGATGCCCGCTGCGATGCACGCGAACGGGTTCGCGCCCGACGAACCCGCGAGACGGACGGTCGAGGTCGAGGCGTTCTGCTCGTGGTCGGCATGGAGGATGAAGATCCGGTCCATCGCCTTCTCGACCACCGGGTTCACGACATATTCTTCCGCGGGGACGCCGAACGTCATCTGAAGGAAGTTGCCGGTGTAGCTCAGGTTGTTCTTGGGATGCATGAACGGCTGGCCGATGGAATATTTATACGCCATCGCAGCGATCGTAGGCATCTTCGCGATGAGGCGATGGCTCGCGATCATGCGCTGCTGCGGATCCGTGATGTCCGCCGAATCCTGGTAGAACGCCGACAGCGCACCGACGACGCCGCACATGATCGCCATCGGATGCGCGTCGCGACGGAAGCCGCGATAGAAGGTCGCGAGCTGCTCATGGAGCATCGTGTGGCGGCTGATCGTGTAGGTGAACTTTTCGAGCTCGGGCTTGGTCGGAAGCTCGCCGTTGAGCAGCAGGTGGCAGACCTCCATGAAGCTCGACTGTTCGGCGAGCTGGCCGATCGGATAGCCACGATGGAGCAGGACGCCCTCGTCGCCGTCAATGTAGGTGATCGCGGAATCGCACGACGCGGTCGAGGTGAAGCCCGGGTCGTAGGTGAACATACCCGTCTGCGCGTACAGCTTTCGGATATCGAGTACGTCGGGGCCGACGCTGCCGTGCATGACCTTCACATCGAGGTCCTTGCCAGCGGCGCTCAGCTTGGCGGTGTCGGTCATGGATAGTCCTTTCGTGACTTTTACGCGGTCATCTGGTCTGCGATGCGACCCAGGCTCTCGTCGCGCCCGAGCAGGTCGAGCACGTCGAAAATCCCGGGCGAGGTCTTGCGCCCGGTCAGCGCCGCGCGCAGCGGTTGCGCGACTTGCCCGAGCTTGACCCCTGCGTCTTCGGCGACCTGCCGTACCGCAGCTTCGAGGCTCTCCGTATCCCAGCGTTCGACCGCGTCAAGCGCTGCGTGAAGCCGGGCGAGAAGCGATCGCGCATCGTCGGACAGCAGCGCGGTGGCGTCGCGGTCCATCTCGAGCGGGCGCTGGCGGAACAGGAAGGCGGCCCCGTTGGTAAGATCGAGCAGATCCGCCGCCCGCGGTTTGAGCGAGGCCATGCTTCGGCCAAGAACCTCGCGTTGCTGGTCCGTGGGCGTGAAATCAAGCCGGTCGGCGACCAGCGCGGCGAGCCGTGCATCGTCTGCGACGCGAATGTACTGACCGTTCAGATTCTCGAGCTTCTTGAAATCGAATCGCGACGGGGACTTGCCCACGCCGGCGAGATCGAACCATTCGACTGCCTGGCTCCGGCTGATGATCTCGTCGTCACCATGTCCCCAGCCCAGCCGGAGCAAGTAATTGTCGAGCGCTTCGGGCAGCATCCCGAGCTCGTCGCGATAATATTCGACCCCGACGGCCCCATGCCGCTTCGACAGCTTCGCGCCATCCGAACCGTGGATCAGCGGGATGTGTGCATAAACGGGATCGGGCCAGCCCGCTTCGCCGGATTCTTTGGCGATCGCATCCATCGCGCGGATGATCGGCAACTGGCGGAATGCGTTGTTGAGATGGTCATCCCCGCGAATCACGTGGGTCACCCCCATGTCGTGATCGTCCACAACCACTGCGAGCATATAGGTGGGCGTGCCATCCGAGCGCAGGAGGACGAGATCGTCGAGTTCGGCATTCTGGACCGTCACCGACCCCTGGACACGGTCGTCGATCGTGACGGCACCCTCGGTCGGTGCCTTGAGGCGGACGACGAACGGGCGCGTATCGTCCGTATCGGTGCGGTCGCGC
This sequence comes from Sphingomonas sp. PAMC 26617, assembly GCF_000242835.1. Taxonomy (NCBI): domain Bacteria; kingdom Pseudomonadati; phylum Pseudomonadota; class Alphaproteobacteria; order Sphingomonadales; family Sphingomonadaceae; genus Sphingomonas; species Sphingomonas sp. PAMC 26617. The sequence goes on along the minus strand of NZ_JH594425.1, from coordinate 3,676,979 downwards.
CACGGGCTGCGGACGCGGAGCGGCTTCTTCGCTGCCTCCGCCTCGGCGCGCATCGCGGCAAGCTCCTCGGTGGTGAGGTAGCAGCGATAGGCGTGGCCGTGCTCGACCATTCGGTGCGCGACCTCGGCGTGGCGATCCGCGCGCGCGGACTGATAGACTTCGTCGCCATCCCAATCGAGCCCGAGCCAACGCAGCGAGGTGAGGATCGCGTCGATCGCGGGCTGGGTCGAGCGCGCCCGATCGGTATCCTCGATCCGCAGCAGGAAGCGCCCGCCGTGATGGCGCGCGTACAGCCAGTTGAACAACGCGGTGCGCGCGCCGCCGATGTGGAGGAATCCGGTCGGCGAGGGCGCGAAACGAGTCACGACCTGCGCGCCGGAGGCGGCGTCCCGCATGCCCTCGGGGGCTGCGGTGGTATCACTGATTGCGCTCAACCGCGCATACTCCCAGACTAGAAGATCGATGGCCGGAACAGCCTGCAGCGCCCCTAGCACGCGCTTTGCACCGCTTCAAACTGGCGTTCGCAGATGGTTGGGCGATGGCGCGCGCAAGGCGGCGGATGCGCTGGAACGCGGGCTCGAGGCCGAGCGCGATCAGCTCGCGCTGTGGCTTCCGGTGATGTTGGGCGGCGGGATCGCTGTGTGGTTCGTGCTTCCCGATCGCACCGCATGGACCGTCGCTTTGCTGGGCGCGCTCGGCGTGGCGCTCACTGCGGCGGCGATCGGTCGGCATGGGCGCGCCGCGCGCGTTCTCGCGGTCGGCGCGCTGGTGGTGGCGCTCGGGATCGGACTGATCTGGTGGCGGGCGACGCAGGTCGGCCATGTCGTCCTGCAGAGCCCGAGCATCGGGACGTTCACCGCAACGGTCGAGCGGATCGAACCCTTGCCTGCGCGCGACCTGGTCCGGCTTCGCCTCGCACCTGTCGCCGTTTTCCGGCGGGCAGGCAGCGACCGGCCACCGCCCGCCTTGCCGCGGCGGCTGCGCCTCAATCTGGCGGTCGGCGATGTTCCCGCCGGACTCGCCGTCGGGGTCACGCTCCGGCTGACGGCGCGGTTGCTGCCACCCCCTGAACCATCGGTTCCCGGCGCCTATAATTATGCGGTCGGTGCCTGGTTCGACCGGATCGGCGCAACCGGACGGGGGCTGCCGCCGGTAACGATCGTCGCGGGCGCGCGCGCAACCGGCATTCCGCTGCGCCAGCGCCTGTCCGCCCATATCCAGGTGAGCGCAGGCGGCGGTGGGGCGGGGGGGATCGCGACGGCGCTCGCGACCGGCGAGCAGGGCTCGATCCCGCTCGACGATACCGAGGCGATGCGCCGCTCGGGCCTTGCCCACCTGCTGTCGGTGAGCGGGCTGCATATCAGCGCGACCGTCGCGGCGACGATGATCCTCGTCTCGCGATTGCTTGCCTTGTCGCCGTGGCTGGCCTTGCGCTGGCGGCTACCGCTCGTTGCGGGCGCTGCCGGAGCGCTGGTCGCGATCGGCTACACGCTTCTCACCGGGGCCGAGGTTCCGACGATCCGGTCGTGCGTCGCCGCGCTGTGCGTGCTGATCGCGCTGGCGCTCGGGCGCGAGGCGTTGACGCTGCGGCTCGTTGCGGCGGGGGCAATCGTCGTGCTGCTGCTGTATCCGGAGTCGCTCGTCGGCCCGAGTTTCCAACTCTCGTTCGCCGCAGTGGCGTCGATCATCGCGCTCAACGAGCATCCGCGCATCCGCGCCCAGTTCGCTGCGCGGGAAGAGCCCCGCCTGCGTTCGGTAGCGCGCAGTTTGGCGTCATTGTTGCTGACCGGGATCATGGTCGAGGCCGCGCTGCTGCCGATCTCGCTTTATCACTTCCAGAAAGCGGGGATTTACGGCGCGGTCGCCAACATCTGCGCGATCCCGCTGACGACGTTCGTCATCATGCCGCTCGAGGCGGCGGCCTTGCTGTTCGACCTGATCGGCGCAGGCGCGCCCTTGTGGTGGGCGACGCGGCTGGCGCTCGACGTGTTGCTGTGGATCGCGCGGACGACGGCGGCGATCCCGGGATCGGTCGCGCCGCTGCCGGCGATGCCGGATGGCGCCTTCGGCCTGATGGTCGCGGGCGGCCTGTGGATCGCCTTGTGGCGGACGCGATGGCGGCGGCTAGGCGTCGGGCCGCTGGCGATTGGCGCGGTGTGGGCGTTGTCGACGCCAGCGCCCGACCTGCTCGTGACCGGTGACGGGCGGCATGTCGCGATCCGCACGAAGGACGGGGCGGTCGCGTTGCTGCGGGACCGGACCGGGGATTATACCGCCGACATGATGGCGCAAGGCGGCGGGACGACGGGACTTCCCGTCCTCTGGTCGGACCAGCGATCGGCGCGATGCAGCCGCGATCTGTGCATGGCGACAAGCCTGGTCGGCGATCGCCGATGGCAGGTGCTCGCGACCCGCAGCGCGTATGCGATCCCGGTGCAGACGCTGGTTGAGGTCTGCGCGCGCGCTGACATCGTCATCAGCGAGCGACGGCTGCCCAAGCGGTGTCACCCGCGCTGGCTGCGACTGGACCGGACGATGCTCGCGCAGACCGGCGGGGTGGCGATCACGTTCTACCCGTCCGTGCTATCGCTCCCGGCGACCGCGAGCATACGGACGGTGCGACGGGCACGGGACGAGCATCCCTGGATCACCGTCCCGCAACCACTACCGCAGGCCGCGCGGGGCACGGGGCGGCGCTTCCGCCACCCCCGCACCGCACCCGATCAGTCGTAGCGGCGCAGCAATCCGGCGAGCTTGCCCTGCACCCGGACCTGCGCCGGGGTGTAACGCTGCGGATCATACGCCCGGTTGGCGGGATCGAGCCGGACCATCGCGCCCTCGCGCCGGAAGAACTTGAGCGTCGCCTCGCTGTCGTCGATCAGCGCCACGACGATCTCGCCATCGCGCGCGACTTCCTGCCGCTTGATCAATGCGTAGTCGCCGTCGAGGATTCCTGCCTCGACCATCGAATCCCCCGCAACTTCGAGTGCGTAATGCTCGCCGCCGCCGAGCAGCGCGGCCGGCACCGCGAGCATCGATGCGCCTTCGAACGCCTCGATCGGAACGCCTGCCGCGATCCGGCCGTGGAGCGGGATCTCGATCACGTCGTTCGCGGGGTTGGGCAGCGGACGCACGTTGGCGGGCGACGCCTCGGGCAGGGTCACGACCTTGGAAACCGGCTTGGCGCCGCGTTCGGGCATCTTGAGCACTTCGAGCGCGCGCGCACGATTGGGCAAGCGGCGGATGAACTGGCGTTCCTCGAGCGCGCTGATCAGGCGGTGGACGCCGGACTTGGACTTGAGGTCGAGCGCTTCCTTCATTTCCTCGAACGAGGGCGAAACCCCGGTCTCGTCCAGCCGGTCGTTGATGAAGCAGATCAACTCATGCTGTTTGCGCGTTAACATTCCGGGCCCTTTCGTCGGAACAGACGACGAACCTATACGGAACATAAAGCAGTGCGTCAAGCGATCGGCAGGATTTCCACCGAGTCGCCCGCTGCGGCGGCGGGCGCGAAGGGGGCGCGGATGATCATGCAGTCGGCATCGGCGAGGGTCGCCAGCAGCGACGAATCCTGCCGTTCGGCGGCATAGACTCGGCCGTCGCGGGTGGTTGCGCGCAGATAATCCTGCCGCCGGTCGTTTTCCTTGAGCGGGGCGCCAAGGATTGCCGGGTAAGCGACCGGGCGGGGATCGCGCGCGCCCGAAATCGACGCGATCAAGGGCTTGAGGAAGATCGCCGCGGTCACAAACGCAGACACCGGATTGCCCGGCAACCCCAGCACGAGCATGTCGTCGATCTTTCCCGCCAGCATCGGCTTGCCCGGCCGCAAGGCGATCCGCCAGAAATCGATCGCGCCCCCCGCTGCTGCGAGCGCGGGACGGATCAGGTCGTGATCGCCGACCGATGCACCGCCGGTGGTGACGAGGATATCCGCCTTGACCCGCGAGAAAGCCTCGACGATCGTGTCGAGCCGATCGGGCAGGATCCCGAGATCGATGACGTCGACCGGGAGGTCGGCGAGCATCGCCGCCAGCATCACACCGTTCGATTCGGGGAGCGTCCGGTCGCTGAGCGGAGCGCCCGGCAGCGTCAGTTCGTCCCCGCTCGCCACGATCGCGACACGCACGCGCCGCGCCACCCGTATTTCGCCGTGTCCGCCGCTGGCGGCGAGTGCGATGCGGGCGGGGCTCAGCCGCTGACCGGTCGAGATCAGGACGTCCCCGTTTGAGAAGTCGATCCCCGCGCGCCGGATGTTGCCGCCACGAACCGGGCCGCTCCCCGAAAGGCGGACGGTGTCGCCGTCGCGCGCCGCTTCCTCCTGGACGAGCACCGCATCCGCGCCACCGGGCAGCGCCGCGCCGGTGAAGATCCGGACGGTCTGGTTCGGGCCGATCGCGCCGTCGAACGGATGCCCGGCCGCGCTTTCGCCGATGAGCTGCAGCGGCTGCGCGAGATCGTCGAACCGTACCGCATAGCCATCCATTGCGGACAGGTCGCGCGCGGGCTGGGTGCGGAGCGCCAGGATGTCCGCCGCGCTCCACCGTCCGCTCGCGGTGCGGAGCGGAACGGTCTCGAGCGGGATCGTCGGAGCGAGCGCGCGCAGACGGGTCTGGGCTTCTTCGACGGAGAGGAGCGGTACGGGGGTGGTCATATCGGCTGCCTTATCGCCTCGTATCGCCTCGCGTCGACCCCTGTCAGCCAGCGCACGAGCTTGGATCGCGCGTCGAAAGTGCGACATTGCAGCCACGCTCGGTAACCAACTTTCGATGCCGAAACAGCATGTCATCAATTAGCAACAAACCAACCCTAGCGGGCGCGGCGGGGGAACGGACTTTTCGATCCCGGGCGCAACTCACCCGTCACGATGCCAAAATGGCGCGGGACGGCGCAGCGGGTCGGTCGGTTCCCAAAGCAATCCAAGGGGGACTCCGCACATGACGATCACCATCGCAAAATCGCTGCTGCTTGCCGGCGCCGCCGGTTCGGCTCTGCTCGCCGTCCCGTCGGCCATGGCGCAGACCACGCCCGACGCTGCCGCGCCCGCATCGGTCGAGGCATCGGCTGCCGCCGATGGCGTCGGCGATATCGTGGTCACGGCGGAGCGTCGAAGCGAGAACCTGCAGAAGGTGCCGGTGTCGGTCGGCGTCGTCGGTGGGGACGATCTGCGCGCCTTCCAGAGCGGTGGCGGCGACGCGCTCGAACTCGCGAACCGTGTTCCCGGCCTCTATGCCGAGACGACGACCGGGCGCATCTTCCCGCGCTTCTACATCCGCGGCCTCGGCAACATCGATTTCTATCTCGGCGCATCGCAGCCGGTGTCGATCATCCAGGACGACGTCGTGCTCGAGCATGTCGTGCTCAAGTCCAACCCGGTGTTCGACGTCCGTCAGGTCGAGGTGCTGCGCGGGCCGCAGGGCACGCTGTTCGGCCGCAACACCACCGCGGGCATCATCAAGTTCGACACCAACCGCCCGACCAACGATTTCCACGGCCGCGCCTCCGCGTCGTTCGGCAGCTACAACACCGCGACGATCGATGCAGGCGTCGGCGGGCCGATCGTCAAGGACGTGCTGTCGTTCCGCGTCTCCGGGCTGTTCCAGCACCGCGACAACTGGGTCAACAACACCTATACCGGCGTCAGCGCGGACGGCACCGTCGGCGGCAAGGACAAGCTCGGCGGGTTCGACGAGAAGGACGTTCGCGTCCAGTTGATGCTGACCCCGCCCGACACGGGCTTCACCGGGCTGCTTTCCGCGCATGCGCGCGATTACAGCGGCACGTCGACGATCTTCCATCGCGGCGCGCTCAAGCGCGGCTCGAACGACGTCAGCGCCGAACCGCGCGCGTCGATCGCGCTCGACGAGGCGGCCAACAACCCGCAGGCGTACAAGACCTACGGCGCGTCGCTCAACCTCAAGAACGATTTCGGCGGCGTGGTGCTGACCTCGATCACCGCGTGGGAAACGACCTCGGGCTATAGCCGCGGCGACACCGATGGCGGTGCCGCGACCAACTTCGCCGGCGCGCGTTTCTATGGCGAGAGCCAGGGCCGGATCCGCAATCTCGACCAGCTGACGCAGGAAGTCCGCTTGTCGGACGACGGCACCGGCCGGTTCAAGTGGCAGATCGGCGGGATGTATTTCGAGCAGCGCGACCTGACGGAATTCGACCAGCGCGGCGTCTTCCTGATCCAGCCCGATCTCAACAATACCCGCCCGAACCCGAACAACTACGTCCTGCTGCGGGACTTCAACACGTCCTACGCGGGCTTCGGCCAGATCAGCTATGAGATCCTCCCCAAGCTGACGCTGACCGGCGGCGTGCGAGTCACCAACGACACCAAGGCGACCCGTCTGCTGATCGCCAACGCCAATGCGGCGGGCGTGTCGAGCTATGCCGGGCGTCGCTACGTCCGCCTGTCGGACACGCAGCCGAGCTGGGACGCGAGTGCGCTGTACCAGATCGACCCCAACGTCAGCGTCTATGCGCGCGTCGCACGCGGCTTCCGCGGGCCGACGATCCAGGGGCGGTCGGCGGTGTTTAACGCCGATTTCACCACCGCCAATTCCGAAACGATCATGTCGTATGAAGCGGGCTTCAAATCGAACCTGTTCGGCAACACGCTGCGCTTCAACGCGACTGGTTTCTATTACGAAGTCAGCGACATCCAGCTCAACGGCAACGATTCGTTCGGCAATGGCGTGCTGTTCAACGCGGACAAGGCAAAGGCGTGGGGCGGCGAGGCGGAGCTGACGTGGCGCCCGGTCCGCCAGTTCACGCTGGGGCTGGGTGGCAGCCTGCTCCATACCGAGATCAACGATCCGCGCGTCTATGCGCAGGTCTGCATCCTCGGCGGGGTCGTCACCTGCACGGTGCAGGATCCGACGATCCGCGTCGGCGCGAACACCTTCGCGCAGATCGACGGCAACCCGCTCCCCAACGCGCCGAAATATCAGTTCAATGCGACCGCACGCTACGATCTGCCGCTCGGCAACGGCGGTTCGCTGTTCCTCGCGGGCGATGCGAACGTCCAGGGCTATACCAACTTCGTGCTCTACAAGACGGCGGAATTTAACTCGAACGGCACGTTCGAGGCGGGCCTCAAGGCGGGCTATGTCGCGCCGGACAACAAGTATGAGCTGGCAGTGTTCGTCCGCAACCTGACCAACGAGAAGAACCTCAAGGGCGTGATCGAGAATTACAACGCCGCGGTCTTCAACGACCCGCGGATCATCGGCGTGTCGCTCAGCGGCAAGTTCTGATGGCCTGGCGCCCCGGCGGTTCCTTCACCGGGAACGGCCGGGGCGTTCGACTCAGTCAGCGTTGTCGACCTTGCGGACTTCCACGGCGCTCTCATCGAAGCCGTCGAGCAGCCGGGCGTTGATGCCCATCTTGCCGAAATCCTCGCCGAGCGTCTGCCAGTGCGTTCCGGAGCCGCAAACCGGGCAATGGTGGATCCCGATCATCCGGTCCCCCCACACATAGGCCACGGTCTCGCCCGAGATGCGGACCTGTTCGGGCGGGTAATAGGCCACGCGCCACGCAAGCTTGCGGCAGAGCGAGCAGTTGCATGCGGCGACCCAGGCTGGGGCGTCAGGCACCTCGACCCGGACGGCACCGCAATGGCAGCTTCCCTGAACGCGCATGGCGATGTGTACCCTGGGGTCTGGAGCGTTCGCAAGTCCGTTCAAGCGCGGTTGCCCGAACATCCGCATCTGGAAGATCGCCAATCCGCCGACATCGGGCCGCGCCTTGCGATCCTTGAACTGTACGGAGACCCGCCAAGCCTGGCGGCGGTCGAAATCCTCGCCTGGCCTACCGTGTCTTTACGTCGCCGTCATGCCCACCCGACCGTTGTGGCACGAGGAAGATCAGCAGGGCTATCGCGGCGGTAAGGCAAATCGTCGCCAGCAGGCGGTCGAGTTCCAAACCGCCTTTCGCGATCGGCTTGTCGAGAAAGTCCCCCACCGTAGCGCCAAGCGGGCGGGTCAGGATGAAAGCCGCCCAGAAGAGTAAAACGCGCGACGTGCGGGTCGCATAGTACAGCACGCACAGCGCGATCAGCGCACCGCCGAACACCATTGCCGCGCCGGAATATCCCAACGCGCCGTCAGCGACCCAATCCCCTAATGCGGTGCCGAGCGTCTGCGAGAAGGTGATGGTGATCCAGTAGAAAGTCTCGGCGCGCGCCGTGTCGATCGCATTCACGTCGACGGTCCCGATCGCGCGATGCCACGTAAACAGCGACGCCAGCACAAGCGCGAGCAACAAGACAGAGCCGCCGACATATCCCAGCCCGATCGACCGCGTCGCAAAATCCGCCAGCGTCGTTCCGGCGGTGGTCGAGGCGATGATCGTCGCCCAATAGAGCCAGGGATGAAAGAGGCGCGCCCGGACCTGCAACCACACCAAGACCACCAACAGCGCTCCGAACAGCGCGGTGCCGACCAGATACCCGTTCAGACCGCCGCTTCCCGCAGCCGGGGTCGTCTCGCCTAGCCAGCTCATGCTGACGGCATCGCCACCGGTTTCACCAAGCGTCGTCGCCAGGATCTTGATTGCCCAGAACCCGAGCGTCACCGCCGGGACCTTGATCGCATTCGCCATTGCAAGGTCCTTCCGACCGACACCGAGCCTAAAGCGTGGACCCCGTTTCCGCCGATATCACCCGATCGAACAATCGCGGCAAGGGAGATCCCCGATCCGGACGGGGAACGAACGGGAAGCAACCTGCGAATCAGATGGGGAGTTTCGATAGACCGAGGCGCTGATGCGAAGGTTTTGCGGCGCACGGAAATCGTTTATCCGCCTCTTGAGCCGAGGTTGGCGTTGCCAATCCTCCCGATCATCAAGATTTAACGGCTGCGATCCATAGTAGCATTCATGACCGATACCCTGGCAGCGATCGAGTTCCAGAGCAGTCGCGCCAAGGCGCTGCCGCCCGTCTTGATTGTCGCGGTTCCCATCTACCTTTTTGGGGGAGGGTCTGCGGCGTATGTTGACGGCATCATTCACGGTGAGCACACGTCGAACCAGTGGCTCGTCTTACTCCTCGCTCTTCTCCTATTACTATTTCTTTGGGCCGAGTTCAGACTTTTGCACCGTGTTATCCGGCCAGATACCCTGACGCTCACCCGGACGGATGGACGACGAGTTTCTTCGGAAAGACGACAGCATTTGCGTGGGCGGATTATGGCAACGCCGCCGAGCGATGGGTCTCATCCGGGAAAAGCACTTCGCGGGTCATCAGCCTGGAAAGGCGCGAGGACGGCAAGCGCAGTTATATTCCCGGCGACCAGTATATCCACCCATACCCCGTCGTGTTCGAGGCGGTCCAGAACGCGCAGGAGGGTCGCCTCATCGCGCCGGGGCGCGCGTCTGCGCCGCGCCTCTATGCCTTTGGAATCGTCCCGCTGACGGCGCTGGCGTGTGGGATATTCCTGTTTTTTGCCGTCTTGGACACCTGGCGGATCGCCTGCCTTTGACCGAATCAGGCGCGGACCGTGCCGCAATAAAATTGATGTCCGCTACCGCGTTCTGACCGTTCCATCGCAGCCGGGGATTTCAACGAACCCAATCGCCCGACTTACCGCCGAACTTGGTCAGCAACTGGATGTCCCGGATCGTCATGCCTTTGTCGATCGCCTTGGCCATGTCGTAGATGGTCAACAGCGCCACGCTGACCGCGGTGAGCGCCTCCATTTCGACTCCGGTCTTGCCTTCGGTCGCCGCGGTCGCGGTCGCGACGACGCCCGCATCATCCACCGCAAGATCGATCGCGACGCGCGTGAGCGGGAGCGGGTGGCATAAGGGGATCAGGTCGCTCGTCTTCTTGGCACCGATGATGCCGGCAACGCGCGCCACCGCGAGCACGTCGCCCTTGATCGCGCTGCCGTCGCGAATCGCGCGGACCGCTTCGGGAACCATGTCGATTCGGCCACGCGCGACCGCTTCGCGCCGGGTCGCATCCTTGCCGCCGACGTCGACCATGTGCGCGGCGCCCGCCGCGTCGAGATGCGTCAGCCCGCTCATCCGATCAGGCTCCGCGTCGCCGCCTCGACATCCGCCTGCCGCATCAGCGCTTCGCCGATCAGGAAGCAGCGGATGCCGTGCTCCGCCATCGCGTCGAGGTCGGCGCGGGTCGTCAGCCCACTTTCGGCAACGAAGGTGCAGCCCTTGGGGGCCTTGGACACGAGTTCGTAGGTCCGCGCGAAATCGACCGTGAAAGTGCGCAGGTCGCGATTGTTGACGCCGATCAGCCGCGACTTGAGCTTCATCGCGCGCTCCATCTCGTCCTGCGAATGAACCTCGACCAGCACGTCCATCCCGCATTCGATCGCGCTCGCCTCGATTTCGGCGAGCAGCGTATCGTCGAGCGCGGCCATGATCAGCAGGATCGCATCCGCGCCAAGCCCGCGCGACTCGGGCACTTGCCACGGATCGACCATGAAGTCCTTGCGCAGCACGGGAAGGTCACACGCCCCCCGCGCAGCCGAAAGATACGAGTCCGCCCCCTGGAACCACGCCTCGTCGGTCAGCACCGACAGGCAGGCCGCACCGCCGGCGGCATAAGCGGTGGCGTGCGCAGGGGGATCGAAATCCTCGCGGATCAGGCCCTTGGACGGGCTGGCTTTCTTGATCTCGGCGATCAGTGCGGGTCCCGTCAGCGCCTTGGCGTCGAGCGCAGCGCGGAACCCGCGCGGTTTGCTCTGTGCCGCCATTCGCGCATCGAGTTCGGCCATCGGGATCGTCGCCTTGCGCGCGGCGACGTCGGCGCGCTTGGTTTCGAGAATGCGGTTGAGAATATCGGTCATGAATAAGCGATCCAGCGATCGAGCAAGGTATTGGCGGCGCCCGAATCGAGCGCTTCGGTTGCGCGTGTGACGCCGTCGGACAGAGTCTGCGCGGTCCCCGCGACGATCAGCGCGGCGGCGGCGTTGAACAGCACGGCATCGCGATAGGCACCGGTTTCGCCGGTCAGCAGGCGGCGCAATGCGGCGGCGTTATGGACAGGGTCGCCGCCGACGATCGCGCTGATCGGATGGCGCGGCAGTCCGGCGTCCTCGGGTATGATCCGGCCAGGGAGGTCCGCTTGCCCGACGCCGACCACGATGGTTGGCCCGGCGCAGGACAGTTCGTCGAGCCCTTCCTCGCCTGAAACGACCAGCGCCGCCTCGGTGCCGAGCTGCTCGAGCGCCGCGGCATAGGTCGCGGTATAATCGGGCCGAGCGATCCCGATCAGCTGGCGGGTGACCCCAGCAGGATTTGCGAGCGGGCCCATCAAATTGAAGATCGTCCGCCGTCCGATCCGCTGGCGGATCGGGGTAATCCGCCGCATCGCCGGGTGATGGTTCGCGGCGAACAGGAAGGCGATGCCGATGTCGTGCAGGCTTGCCTCGGCGAGCGCGCCCGCACGGTCCATGTCGAGCCCGAGCGCCTCTAGCGTGTCGGCGGCGCCCGCCTTGGACGACGCCGCGCGATTGCCGTGCTTGGCGACCGGCACGCCCGTGCTCGCAACGACTATCGATACCGCGGTCGAGACGTTGAGCGTATGATGCCCGTCGCCACCGGTGCCGCAAACGTCGATCGCGCCCGCAGGCGCGAAGATCGGGATCAGTCGGTTGCGCAACGCGCGCGCGGCCTCGGCGATCTCGATGCTGGTCTCGCCGCGTTCGGTCAGCCCGACCAGGAACGCCGCGATCGCGTCTTCGGGAACATGCCCGTCGAGCAGGTCGGCGAACGCCTGCGCCGCCGTCTCGCGGCTGAGCGGGCTCGTCGGATCGGGGAGCAAGGCGAGCGTGCTCATGCCGGCGTCTTCGCGGTGATGCCCGCGTCGGCGAGGAAATTGGCGAGCATCGCATGGCCGTGTTCGGTCGCGATGCTTTCGGGATGAAATTGCACCCCGTGGATCGGCAGCGAGCGGTGGCGGACGCCCATCACCGATCCGTCATCGGCATGCGCGTTGGCGATGAGCGTATCGGGCATGTCCTCGACGATCAGTGAATGATAGCGCGTCGCGATGAACGGCGAGGGGAGGCCGGCGAACACGCCGCTGCCGTCGTGTCGCACCGGCGAGGTCTTTCCGTGCATCAGCCCGCCACGGACGACCGTTCCACCGAAATGCTGGCCGATCGCCTGATGGCCGAGACAGACCCCCAGCAACGGCCGCCCAGCCTCCGCACACGCCGCGACGAGATCGAGCGAGACGCCCGCCTCGGTCGGCGTCTTGGGGCCGGGGGAAATGAGGAACCCTTGCGCGTTGCTCGCCATCGCATCCGCGGCGGTCAGCGCATCGTTGCGAACGACCTTCACCTCGGCGCCCAACTCCATCAGATAATGGACCAGGTTCCAGGTGAAGCTGTCATAATTGTCGATGACGAGGATCATCGCGCGCCGCTACCGTGTTTGGACATATACCACAATGATTACGCTGCTACCGGCCCGGCGGACGTGGTTCAGCATGGATCAACCTTGCACCCCGCACGTTAGGGAATCCTCAGGAGAAATGATGATGTCGCGCACCTTTGCCCTGCTGGGGCTGCTGACCGCCTTGCCCGTTGCCGCGTTTGCGCAAGTTCCCGCGGGGCAGCAGCAAGCCGAGTCGGGCAAACCGCCGCAGCGGATTCGTTCGATCACCCTGACGGGGAATCAGGCGTGTCCCAAGTCGACGGATCCCGATGCCGAGATCGTCGTCTGCGCGCGCGTCGGCGAACCTTACCGGATCCCGAAGGAATTGCGCGACGACAAGCCGATCCCGGCGCAGAACCAGAGCTGGGTTAACCGCACTGCCGTCGCCGATGACGCCGGACGTCGGGCAGCGGGCCTGCCGGATACCTGCTCACCGGTCGGTTCGGGCGGGCAGACGGGCTGCTCGAAGCTCCTCGCGGAACAGTTTGCAGCGGATCGTGCAGAACGGCGGCGGCAAGCCGAGATCGTTCCGTAACCTGGCGGGTGTGGAACCCCGGTGGTGCACCGGGGTGACACTCGGGCAACGGCTTGGGAGATCATCATCTCTTCCAACTCCCGCTTCAAAGGGGGCGGGAAGCCGTTTTTACCTCGCGACCATGGATCAGGCTCTGGCGTGGCGAATTACTGACCGAAGCCGGCCTCGCTGGCCCGTCCGACCGCTTCCCGCGCGGCCGCCAGCAACGCTCCGGCTTTCGCCTCGCACTCCCGCTGCTCATAGACGGCCTCGCTGTCCGCGACGATCCCCGCGCCGGCCTGGACGTGCATCACCCCGTCCTTGACCACTGCGGTTCGCAGCACGATGCACGAATCCATCGATCCGTCCGGCGAGAAATAGCCGACGCCGCCCGCATATGGCCCGCGCACCGCATCCTCGAGTTCGGCAATGATCTCGCACGCGCGGACCTTCGGCGCGCCCGAAACCGTGCCAGCCGGGAAGCCGGCGAACAGTGCGTCAAGCGCGTCCTTGTCGGGGGCGAGCCGCCCGACGACGTTCGACACGATGTGCATCACATGGCTGTAGAACTCGGTCGTGTAGCTGGCCGTGACGGTAACGCTGCCGGCCTCCGCCACACGTCCGACATCGTTGCGGCCGAGATCGAGCAGCATGAGATGCTCCGCGCGCTCCTTTGGGTCGGCGAGCAGGCTCGTGCGGTTGGCCTCGTCCTCGGCGGCGGTCTTGCCGCGCGGGCGGGTTCCCGCGATGGGGCGGATCGTGACTTCGCCATCGCGGACCCGGACGAGAATCTCGGGCGACGACCCGGTCAGCGCGAACCCGGGCAGATCGAGGTGATACAGGAACGGTGACGGGTTAATCCGCCGCAACGCGCGATACAGTTCGATCGGCGGGAGCGGGAATGGCGCGGTGAAGCGCTGTGCGAGCACGACCTGAAAGATATCGCCAGCGACGATATAGTCCTTCGCACGCGCGACCATCTCGGCATACCGCCCGGCGGGCAGGGTCGATGTCAGTGCGATCTCGTCGGGCGTTTCGATCCGGACCGGTGCGGGCAGGGGGGCGGTCGCGAGCCGGGCTACGGTCGATTCGATCCGATCGAGCGCGTCGGCTATGATCGCGTCAGGGTCGCGCGCGGGATCGGGCCAGACCGGGGAGACGACGAACAAGGCATCCGCCAACCGGTCGAAGATGAGAATGACGGTCGGCCGCACGAAGATCATGTCGGGCACGCCGAGCGCATCCCGGGATGGGCGCGGCAGCCGTTCGACCAGACCGATCGTCTCGTAGCCGAAATAGCCGACGAGGCAGGCGAGCGCGCGCGGCAGTTCGGCGGGGACGTCCATCCGGCACGTCGCGACCAAGGCGCGCAGCGCGTCGAGCGTCGGCTGCGGGCAGGGCTCGAAGGCGGCTCGATCGGTCAGCCACGAAGGGTTGATCTCCGCTGCCGACCCGTGCGCGCGGAACAACAGATCCGGCGCGAGCCCGATCAGGCTGTGCCGTCCGCGCGTCTCCCCACCCTCGACCGATTCGAGCAGAAAATCCCCGCGACCCGGTTCGATCAGCTTGAGTGCCGCGGCGACGGGGGTTTCGGTGTCCGCGATCTGGCGCTGCCACAGCAACGCCGGACGCCCCGCCGCAAGCGCAACCCGCGCCGCGGCGGCGCCTGCACGATCAGGGCTGGCTGGCACTGGCGACGCCAAGCAGTTCGGCCTTGAGCGACGCGATCGCAGCGGCGTTGCGCGACGTCCCGATCGCATTCTGCACCGCCTTGCCGAATTGCGCGACATATTCGCGCCCGACGACATTGCCGAGATCGCTCTGCGTGCCCGCGATCACCTTCGCGTTGCCCTGCGCATTGCCGGGCGTGATGGTGTCGAGATGGACGATGATCCAGCCCGACTTGTCGGGTGCCTCGAGCAGCTTGGTGCTCCTGGGCGCCATCGCGAACATCAGCGCGAGCGGCGGCGGCACCTGGCGCGGGTTGCCGATCAGCGCCGCACGCGGACCGGTGACCGGACGCAGCGGCGGGAGCTTGAGCCCGGTTGCGGCCAGTGCCTGCGGGAGCGCGGTGCCGCCATTGGTCGCCGCAACGACCTTCGCCGCGACATCACGCGCCGACCGTTCCGCACGGTCGAGCTGATAGTCGCGCACGACGGCATCGCGGATCTCCGTGAGCGGACGGGCAGCGGCGGGGATTACCTTGTCGAGCGTCACGAGGGCAAAGCTTCCGTCCTGCCCGAGCGGCACCGTCTGCGGCTGGTCACCCGCCGACGCGGCATAGGCGGCGGCAAGGATCGGGGTCAAAGCGGGATCGGGCTTGACGGTCGGGGTGTCGACGTTCTGACCGCTCGCGGTAAGCGCCGGGGTCGTTTGCACCGCCATCTGGTTCTTCGCGACAAGGCCATCGAAGCTCGTCTTGCCCGATGCATCGTCGAGCGCGTTGCGTTTCTCGGTCAGCAGCGCGGTCACCTTCTGCGGCGCGAGCGATGCCTTGAGTTCGGGGCTTGCCTCGGCGAGCGACTTTGCGGCCTGGGTGCGGACGGTTGCGATCTTGGCGACGATGAAGCCGAGCGGAGCGCGGAGCGGGCCAACGACGTCGCCGGCCTTCGCTTCGAACGCTGCATTGGCGATCTCGGGCGACGACTGGCCGGCAAAGGCCGCCTTTTGCGTATCCTTGATCGTCGCAGGCTCGAGCCCGGCTGCGCGCGCGGCCTGCTCGATCGGCGTTCCGCCGCGCACCTTGGCGGCAAGCGTATTGGCCGAGGCCTGATCGCCGACGACGACCTGAACGATCGTGCGAAGCTCGGCAGCGGCGTATTTCTGAGATTGCGCGCGGTAAGCGGCGGCGATCTCGGCGTCGCTCGGTGTCGCCTGTGCGGCAACCGAGGCCGGGGTCAGCGTCGCGTAACGGACGATGCGGCGCTCGGGCAGGCGATATTTGCCCGAGTTGCGCGCATAGAAAGTGGTCAGCTCGGCATCGCTCGGCGCGGGGCCTGCGGGCAGCGCCGCCGCCGGGATGAACCCGATCTGGCCGCTGCGCTTTTCGAGCAGCAAATCTGCGTACGGCATCGCAAGTGCCGCCGGCACCTGCTTCGCCTGGATCGGCGAGAGCAGCAACTGTCGCGTCAGCACCTGGTCGGTCGACTGGAGCCGGACCTCGGCATCGGTCATCCCGATCTGGCGGAGCACCTGCTCGTATTTCTCTTGGCTGAACTTGCCGTCGAGCCCGGTGAGGCCCGGCTGGCTGGCGATCAGCCCGTCGACCGCACGCTTGCTGACGACCATGCCTTGCGCTTGGGCATATTGGCGGAACGCGGTCGAATCGATCAGCCGCTCGAGCGTCGCGTCGAACCCGCCGCCCGCGACGAACTGCTGCATGTCGAGCGTCGGCTGCTGCTGGCGATAGCCGTCCATGTCGCGCGCGACGGCGGCGCGCAACTCGCTGATCGTGATTGTCTTGTTACCGACCTTTACCGCGACGTCGGCGGCGTTGACCGACGCGCCGGTGTTGCTGCTCGAATGATCCGACAGGACGAACGCGAGCCCGAGCAGGGCGACGAAGCCCAGCGCGACCGCGCCGCCGAGCGGGTGGCGGATCATTCTACGGAAGAAACTGAGCATGGTCGGGTGCGGCCGATCTGTCGTTGTAAGGGACGAAGAGGGGTTGCTTTACGGGCAGGTCGGGGCGGCATCAAGCTTGTGCAGCACGCACGCTGCGCTATCGCTGTCGGAAAGATACAAAAGGAGAGACCCGCAGATGGCGCGACGCAAGCTGGTGGCAGGCAATTGGAAAATGAACGGCAGTCACGCCGCCTTGGCGGAGCTCGTGACGATCGCGGCGGCGGCGGAGGCGGCTGGCGGCATCGACGTGTCGATTGCGATGCCGGCAACGCTCATCGCGCCCGCGGTGGCATTGGTCCCCAAGTTCATGATCGGCGGACAGGACGTTCACGAGGCGGAGAGCGGCGCGCACACCGGATGTCTGTCGGCATCGATGCTGGCCGAGGCGGGCGCGCGCTTCACGATCGTCGGGCATAGCGAACGGCGCGCCGATCAGGGCGAGACCAGCCAGGATGCCTGGGCGAAGGCAAGCGCAGCGCACCGCCACGGGCTCGGCGTCATCCTGTGCGTCGGCGAAACCGACGCGGAACGCGATGCCGGTCGCGCGGCGCGCGTGGTGCAGGCGCAAATCGAGAAGTCGGTGCCCGACCTTGCAACGGGCGACTGGCTGACGCTCGCCTATGAACCGCGCTGGGCGATCGGTACCGGGCGTACCCCGACGCTCGACGAGATCGGCGAAGTCCACGCGATCGCGCGCGCCAAGCTGCGGACGCTGGTGGGAGATGCCGCGGACGGGATCCGGATCCTGTACGGCGGCTCGGTCACGGGCGCGAATGCCGCGGCGATCCTGGAGACCGAGGAGGTGGACGGTGCACTGGTCGGCGGCGCGAGCCTGACCGCGGCGAAGTTCGTGCCGATCATCGAAGCGGCGTAAGCATCGGATCGACGGTATGACCGGGACTCTTTCGTGGTGGATGCTGGAGGACTGGGCGACGGCGCGGTCGCGCGCACGCCGCCTGCCGCTCCCGGTTCGTGACCGGGGCGGTCTGCGAGTCGATACCGATAGCGCGGTCGAGCAGGCCCGCTATGTCTTCCTCGACGTGGACACGGCATTTGTTGCGGCAGCGGAAGCGATTGCTGCGCCGCGCGTGTTCCTCAAGGCGTGCGCGGCCGCTTCGGCGGTGCTGGCGGTCGTACCGGCGCGCTGGACGCTCCAGTCCGTCGCCTGGATCATGGTGCAGGATCCGCGACGCGACGATGCCGAGCCGCCGCTCCCGCCCGGCTATGCGCTGGACGTGACGACGGCCGACGGTGTCGTTGCGGCCGTCATCATCGGTGATGATGGGGCACTCGCGGCGCGGGGCTATGGCTGCCGCTCGGGCAGGATCGACTGTTACGACCGGATCCGGACCGAGGCGGCACACTATCGACGCGGCTTGGGTCGCGCGGTGATGCATGCGCTCGGCCATGCGCAGCCGGACAGTGCTGCGTGCAGGATGCTTGCCGCGACCGACGCGGGACGAGCCCTGTACGAGACTCTGGGGTGGCGTGTCGTCGCGCCATACACGACGATGGAGATCGTCGACCGGTGACCGTGCTGTGTCAGGCGGGCGGCGGGACCAGCCCGAGCAACTTCATCGCGACGGCCTGAAAAACCATCGTGACCAACCAGAACAGACCATCGCGCGTGATCTGCCCGAGCCGCGCACCGCGATAGCTTTGCGTGATCGCGACGACCGGCAGCACGAACCCGGCCCAGATCACCACTGCGCTGCCCACCGCCATGATCCACGGTGCCGCCTTGGGCGGCGCAAGGATCAGCGCGCCGGCCAGGATCGACGCGAACCAGAACAGACCGAGCGTTGCGATCAGCAGAGTCGCGATCGTCACCGGCGGCGACACACCTCGATCAACCGTGGCGCGATACGCCGCGCCGAGCAGCAGCCAGATTCCGGTCGCTACGAGGATCGGCGCCAGATTGATCAGGATGTAGATCATCCCGGATAGCGCGCCTGCAGCATTGCCCAAGCCGCGCGCAGGCCGAGCGCGTCCCCCCCCTTGGGGCGGCCCGGCTTGGCGGACGGGCGCCAAGCGAACGTGTCGAAATGCGCCCATGGCGTATCCGCAGGCACGAACCGGCGCAGGAACAACGCCGCCGTCACCGATCCGGCGAACCCGCCGTCGGGCGCATTGACCATGTCGGCGATGTCGGAGGCCAGCATCTCGTCATAGCCATCCCACAGCGGCAGCCGCCACAACGGATCCCCGGTCTCTGTTCCGGCGTGGAGCAGCGCCTCGGCCAACGCATCGTCATTGGCGAAGGTGGCGGGCAGGTCGGGCCCGAGCGCGACCCGTGCCGCGCCGGTCAGCGTCGCAAAGTCGAGGATCAGCGTCGGCGCTTCCTCGGCAGCACGCGTGATCGCATCGGCAAGGACAAGCCGACCCTCGGCATCGGTGTTGGTGTTCTCGACCGTCACGCCCTTGCGCGTCGCCAGCACGTCGCCCGGGCGGAACGCGTTGCCCGCGATGCTGTTCTCGACCGCCGGGATCAGCAGGTGCAGCCGTACCGGCAACCGCGCGCCCATGATCAGCCCGGCAAGCGCGAGCGCATGGGCGGCACCGCCCATGTCCTTCTTCATAAGCCGCATTCCCGACGAGGGCTTGATGTCGAGCCCGCCGGAGTCGAAACACACGCCCTTGCCGATGACGGCGATGCGGGGATGCGCCGGGTTGCCCCATTCGAGCTCGATCAGCCGCGGCTCGCGTCCCTTGGCCGCCGCCTGGCCGACGGCGTGGATCATCGGATAGCCCTTGACCAGCGGCTCCCCCTTGGCAACGGTCAGCGTCGCCCCGTGCGACTTGGCGAGCGCTGCAGCGTCTTCCTCGAGCTCCGCCGGACCAAGATCGGCCGCTGGCGTGTTCACGAGATCGCGCACTTTCGCAACGGCACGCGCGATCGCCACGACCGGATCGATCCGCGCGGGTTCACTGGTCAGCAGGACCCGAGGGCCGACCGCCGCGTCATCCTTGCAGTAGCGATCGAAGCTGTGTTGCGCGAGCGCCCAGCCGAGCATCGCCGCGCCGGGCTCGCCCTGCGCCAGTCGATACGTGCCTTCCGGAAGCTGTCCGCCAAGCGACGCGATCCGCCACGGAGACTCGAGGCTTTCGTTGCAGACCAGCAGCATCGCCCAGTCGTCTGCAGCATCGCCGGGGAGAACCGCCCGGTTGCCCGGCTTTCCCGTCAGGCGATGCGCGGCTATCGTTGCGCGGATCCGTGGGGGCTGGGCGGTGAGCCACGCCGACCACTGTTCCGGGTGGACGACGTGAATGAGGCGGGCGGGTTGGCCGCGATCGGCCTGGAGCAACTGCGCGGGGTCAAAGGTCATACCCTTGTATCGGGAGCGCTCGCCCCGCGCGCAAGCCGTCAGGCGGGGACGCCGTAAAGATCGTGCTCGTCGGCATCCTCGATCACGACCGGAACGATGCTGCCGATGCTGAGGTGCCCTGCGTCGCGGAGGAACACTTCGCCATCGATCTCGGGCGCATCCGCCTTCGACCGACCGGTCGCGCCGCCCTCGTCATCGACCGCGTCGACGATGACGTCGAGCGTGCGGCCGACCTTGGCCTGGAGCTTGTCCGCCGAAATCCGCGCGGTCAGTTCCATCAGGCGTGCGTAGCGCTCTTCCTTGATCTCTTCGGGCACGTGGTTGGGCAGGTCGTTGGCAGCGGCGCCCTCGACCGGCTCGAACCGGAACGCGCCGACGCGGTCGAGCTGCGCTTCTTCCAGCCAGTCCATCAGATAGGCGAAATCGTCCTCGGTCTCGCCGGGGAAGCCGACGACAAAGGTCGATCGGATTGCGATGTCGGGCGCGATGGTGCGCCAGGTCTTGATGCGTTCGAGCACCTTGGTTTCGTTCGCCGGGCGCTTCATCAGCTTGAGGACGTTGCGGCTGGCATGCTGGAACGGGATGTCGAGGTAGGGGAGGATCAGCCCCTCGGCCATCAGCGGGATGACCTGATCGACGTGCGGGTAGGGGTAGACGTAGTGGAGCCGGACCCAAGCGCCCAGCTTGCCGAGTTCACGCGACAGGTCGGTCATGTGCGCGCGGACTTCCTCGCCGTGCCACATCCGCGGCTGATGCCGGATGTCGACGCCGTAGGCCGATGTGTCCTGGCTGATCACGAGGAGTTCGCGGGTGCCCGCCTCGATCAGCTTCTCTGCCTCGCGCAGGATCGCATCGGGGCGGCGGCTGACGAGGTCGCCGCGCAGGCTCGGGATGATGCAGAAGCTGCAGCGGTGGTTGCAGCCTTCTGAAATTTTCAAATAGCTGTAGTGCCGCGGCGTCAGCTTGAGCCCGCTCTCGGGGACGAGATTGAGGAACGCGCTCGGCGGCATCGGGGCGGCTTCATGCACCGCGCCGACGACTTCCTCATATTGATGTGCGCCGGTGACCGCGAGGATGCCGGGGAATTTGGCGCGGATCATTTCCGCTTCCTTGCCCATGCAGCCGGTGACGATGACGCGACCGTTCTCCGCAATCGCCTCGCCGATCGCTTCAAGCGACTCCTCCTTCGCGGAATCGAGGAAGCCGCAGGTGTTGACGAGCACGACGTCCGCGCCCGCATAATCGGGGGACATGGCATAGCCATCGGAGCGCAGCTTGGTCAGGATCCGCTCGCTATCGACCAGATTCTTGGGACAGCCGAGCGAGACCATGCCGATTTTCGGCGGGGAGGGGAGTGTTGTTGCCATGGGAACGGCGGCATGTAGCGATCTTGGGGCGAATTTGCCAGCCGGTTGCGTTCGGCACGAATCCCCGCAACTCTCCGCTTCCCCGGCGAAGGCCGGGGCCCAGTCGAGGAACGATCGTGATGGACGGGCAAACCTATGTGGACATCATGGCAAGCGGGCAAAACGGCACGCTTTACATCGGATCGACCAACGCTCTGGCGCGGCGTGCATGGGAGCATCGCGAAGGCGTCATCCTCGGATACACGAAGGAATATGGCTGCAAGCTGCTGTTCTGGTACGAGGTTCATGGTGTGGTGGAATCATCGCGGTTGCGAGAGTTTCAAATGAAGTCGTGGAAACGGGCGTGGAAAATTCGCGAAATTGAAGGGCTCAACCCGGAATGGGAAAATTTGTACGACCGGATCGCGCAGCCATGACAGATTCCGCTACTGGGCCCCGGCCTTCGCCGGGGAAGGCATACGGGTTGGTCGCGCATCGGGACAGGCCGCCCAGTGCGGTGCGATCGGTCAGCGCGGAGGTGCTATGGGACGGCGACGAACTGCTCCTGACTTTCATCGTCGAGGGTCTGGAGCACGTCGCGCTTCCCGACCGGGCTGTTCCCTCGCGCACCGACGGCCTCTGGAAGACCACCTGCTGCGAGCTCTTCCTCGCGCCTCCCGGGTCGGACGTCTATTTCGAGTTCAACTATTCCCCCTCGACGCAATGGGCGGCCTATCGGTTCGACTCCTATCGGGCGGGCGGTTGCGATCTTCCGTTGTCGGTAGAGCCACATGTTGATCACGAGTCCGCCGATCTCGCCGTGGTCCGCCAAAACCTGTCCGACCTGCCGCCGGGCCTGCTCCAGATGAGCCTCACCGCCGTCATTGAGGAAACCGACGGCACCAAATCCTATTGGGCGCTGGCGCATGCGCCCGGGCCGCCCGATTTCCACAACCGGGCGACGTTCATCGCAACCCTGCCGGTACCAGCGCACCCTTGACCTGCTTTGCTTCCCCGGCGAAGGCCGGGGCACAGTCGAGGGACGGTTGAACGCAAGACGCAGCGCGCGGTAACGATCACCTTCGCTACTGGGCCCCGGCCTTCGCCGGGGAAGAAAAATCGAGATGGTGCAGGGACCAGACCCCATGAACTTCGGTATCGATCGCCTCCTCGCCGACCCCGCTTTGCGCAAGCCGCTCGAGGGCAAGCGCATCGCGCTGCTCGCGCATCCCGCTTCGGTGACCGCCGACCTGACGCACGCGATCGACGCGCTGGTCGCGGTCGGCGTGAACGTCACCGCGATGTTCGGCCCGCAACACGGCGTGCGTGGCGATCTTCAGGACAATATGATGGAGTCGCCCGACTTCACCGATCCGACCTACGGGATGCCGGTCTTCAGCCTGTATGGCGAGGTGCGCCGCCCGACCGCCGAATCGATGGACCTGTTCGACGTGCTGCTGGTCGACCTGCAGGACCTCGGCACGCGGATCTACACGTTCATCACGACGCTGCGCTATGTGCTCGAAGCCGCCGCCGAACACCGCAAGGCGGTGTGGGTGCTCGATCGCCCCAATCCGGTCGGCCGTCCGATCGAAGGGCTGACGCTGCTGCCGGGCTGGGAAAGCTTCGTCGGCGCGGGGCCGATGCCGATGCGGCATGGGCTGACGATGGGCGAACTCGGGCACTGGTTCGTTGACTTGCTCAAGCTCGATGTCGACTATCAGGTCGTGGCGATGGAAGGTTGGCAGCCCGATGCCGCGCCGGGCTTCGGTTGGCCGGTCGACCGGACGTGGATCAACCCCAGTCCGAACGCGCCCAATGTGATGATGGCGCGGGCTTACCCGGGTACGGTGATGCTGGAAGGCACGTCGCTTTCCGAAGGCCGCGGGACGACCCGTCCGCTCGAACTGTTCGGCGCGCCCGATATCGCGGCACGCGCGGTGATCGGCGAGATGCGGCGGCTCGCGCCCGAATGGCTCGAGGGCTGCCGGTTGCGCGAGATCTGGTTCGAACCGACCTTCCACAAGCACGTCCACCAATTGTGCAACGGCGTCCAGATCCACTGCGAAGGCCCGAGCTACGACCATGCCGCCTTCCGGCCGTGGCGGCTTCAGGCGCTCGCGTTCAAGGCGATCCGGACGCTCTATCCAGAGTATCCGTTGTGGCGCGACTTTCCGTATGAATATGCCTTCGGCAAATTGCCGATCGACGTCATCAACGGCGGCCCGGGCTTGCGGGAATGGGTCGACGATGCGGCTTCGTGCCCAGGCGATCTCACTGCAGTAACGATCGCCGACGAAGCCGCCTGGGCCGAACGTCGCCAAGACTTCCTCCGCTATTGACCGTGTCCTGATCGCTTTACGAAAATAAATTTCGGTTGGTCGTAATTGAGTAACGAGTCGCGGTCATAAGCCGGATTGACGATGGCGCGATGCCGCACCCTCGGTCATGCAGGACTTAGGCGATTCGCGACGGCTGGGGGGTTGTCGGATCGTATCGGAGGGTGGACCAAGTGGAATCAGACCGTCTGTTTTACATGCGCCGGGTCACGGCGGAACGTCTTGCCGCTGCACGCGCCATTACCGTCGAAGCGCGCGAGCGTCGCATGGTGCTCGTGCATTCCTATCTTGCCAAATTGCAGGCGCTGTCGACCGACCTGACCGCCGCCTGAGCTAGCGTTTCCGGGTCAGTTCGCGCATCGCCTCGTCGAGCCCGGCGAGCGTCAGCGGATACATGCGGTCGCTCATCAGCTCGCGGATGATCCGGACGCTTTGCGAATAGCCCCATTGCTGGTCGGGAATCGGATTGAGCCACACTGCGGCCGGATAGGTCGTGGTGAGGCGGTGCATCCACACCGCTCCCGATTCCTCATTGAAATGCTCGACGGATCCGCCGGGGTGGCTGATCTCATACGGGCTCATCGACGCGTCGCCGACGAACACCAGTTTGTAATCATGCCCGAACTTGTGGAGCACGTCCCACATCGGAGTCCGCTCGGCGAAGCGCCGGGTGTTGTCCTTCCACACGCCCTCATAAGGGCAATTGTGGAAGTAGAAGAATTCGAGGTTCTTGAACTCGGTGGTCGCCGCCGAGAACAATTCCTCGCACAGCTTCACCCACGGATCCATCGAGCCGCCGACGTCGAGGAACAGCAGCAGCTTGACCGCATTGCGCCGTTCGGCGCGCATCACGACGTCGAGCCAGCCCTGCCGCGCGGTGCCGTCGATCGTCGCGTCGATATCGAGTTCGTCCGCCGCACCCTCACGCGCGAACTTGCGCAACCGGCGGAGCGCGACCTTGATGTTGCGCGTGCCGAGCTCACGGGTATTGTCGAGATTGCGGAACTCGCGCTGGTCCCAGACCTTGAGCGCGCGCTGGTGCGTGCTTTCCCCGCCGATGCGGACGCCCTCCGGGTTATAGCCGCTGTTGCCATAGGGCGAGGTGCCGCCCGTCCCGACCCACTTGTTGCCGCCCTGGTGCCGCTCCTTCTGCTCGTCGAGCCGCTTCTTGAGCGTCTCCATGATTTCGTCCCACGATCCGAGCGCCGTGATCGCGGCCATTTCCTCCGGGCTTAGATATTTTTCGGCGACCGCGCGGAGCCAGTCTTCGGGGATCTCTGCGGTGGTCTGGCCAAAGATGGTGGCGATGCCCTTGAACACCTTCGAGAAGACCTGGTCGAACCGGTCGAGCAGGCCCTCGTCCTTCACGTACACCGCGCGCGACAGATAATAGAAATCTTCGGGCGTGCGATCGATCACCTCTGCGTCGAGCGCCTCGAGCAGGAGCAGATGTTCCTTGAGGCTGGCCGGGATGCCGGCGGCGCGGAGCTCGTCGAGGAAGTGGAGGAACATGGCTTTATGGTCCGGAACATCACAAAGGTCGCACACGCACGCCATTGCAGACGGGCGCACGGCGCGTCGGCTGGACGACGCTGCGACCTGATGATGACAGACTTGGGCCGTGTAGGACAGCCCGCGCGGCGTCAGCGATAGGCGTCGATCAACGCGCCGACGTAATCGGGATGCCGCCCGGTCAGCTCGCGTGCGGGCCGGACCTTTGCCACCGCCCGGTCGCCGACCGGCTGGCCATAGATGAAGCCGTAGGTCGGAAAGACCGACCCGCCGAGCCCGGCATTGTCGCGGAACCACACCTTCACCACGCTCCAGTCATTGTCGCGCGAGACGTCGGTCAGCGTGACATCCTGTTCGGCATGCCCGCGCTCGCCGTTCATTCGTGACCAGTTGGCGTGCGTCACCATCGCGACGCGTGAATCGACGACCTGGCTGATGACCGCGACATGGCCGAGCGGAAGCCGGCTGGTGCGCGCGAAGACGAGGACGGCACCCGCCTTGGGCATCTCGCCCCGGCGATAACGCCCCGCGGCCTGCGCCCACCACGTCCAGGCATCGCCAAACAGCTGGATTCCGGAGGCGGCACGCGCGAACGGAACGCATTGGCCGACATAATCGAGCAGCGACGACGCGACCGCCGGTGCCGTCACAAGGACCGCACTCAACGCCGTGATCGTCAATCGAATTCCGCGCATCTGGCATCCCGTCGGACACAGCCCGGCGGTTTGCGTAGCGCGAAACGGTGACCGAGTCGTTACCGAATTTCAGCCGCCGTCACCTCGGGGCATGCCGGGGTCGCGCTTCAGCCCTTGTTCTGCTGTCGCTTCGCCATGAACGCGAGACGCTCGAACAGCATCACGTCCTGCTCGTTCTTGAGCAGCGCGCCGTGGAGCGGGGGGATCGCCTTGGTCGGGTCGCGGTTCTGCAGCACGTCGAGCGGCATGTCCTCGTGGAGCAGCAGCTTGAGCCAGTCGAGCAATTCACTCGTGCTCGGCTTCTTCTTGAGCCCCGGCACGTCGCGGACATCGTAGAAGATATCCATCGCGCGGTTGACCAGGATCTTCTGGATGCCGGGGAAGTGGACATCGACGATCGCCTGCATCGTGCCGCGGTCGGGGAATTTGATATAGTGGAAGAAGCAGCGGCGCAGGAACGCGTCGGGCAGTTCCTTTTCGTTGTTCGAGGTGATGATGACGATCGGCCGTTCGACCGCACGCACCGTCTCACGGGTTTCGTAAACGTGGAATTCCATCCGATCGAGTTCCTGCAACAGATCGTTGGGGAATTCGATGTCGGCCTTGTCGATCTCGTCGATCAGCAACACCGGCGGCTTGGGGCGGGTGAACGCTTCCCACAATTTGCCCTTGCGGATGTAGTTGCCGATGTCGTGGACGCGCGCGTCGCCCAACTGCCCGTCGCGCAACCGCGCGACCGCATCATATTCGTACAGGCCCTGCTGGGCCTTGGTGGTCGACTTGATGTTCCATTCGATCAGTTCGGCATCGAGCGCCTTGGCAATCTCATAGGCGAGCACGGTCTTGCCGGTGCCGGGTTCGCCCTTGACCAGAAGCGGGCGCCGCAGCGTCACCGCTGCGTTGACCGCGACCTTCAGATCATCGGTGGCGACATAGCCTTGCGTGCCTTCGAACCGCTTCATCGCGACGCCCTCGTTCGTTTGAATTCCGGGTACGGCGATAGCGGGAATGCGCGCGGTAGCGCAAGCGCGCTCGAAACGAACCCCTGAGGGAGGGGTGTGCGCGGCGGCCTCGGCTAGTGCCGGTCGCGCGCGGTCGCGCGCGCCTCGATCAGGCAAAACAGCCCGCGATGCTGCGCAAACGCCTGTTGCGCGCCGAACCGCATCGCGCGGTGGACCGCCGGGCTCGCGCCCGCCGCCGCACTCAGCCGGACGATCGCACCCTCGTCGGGCAGCTCGCTTTCCGGAATTTCTACTCCGACCCGACCCGCGGCGGTATCGCAGATGCGGCGAAACGTCTGCCAGTCGATCAGCAGCGCGATGGCCGCCCCGGTGGCGCAGCCGAGCCGGTCCGAGCCGGCAAGCGTATCGAAGGCATGTCGAAGCGCGGCGAACGCGCTGTCACTCTCCGCCTGGCCCGGGGTCGAGGGCAGGGGGCCTACCGCGGCGGTCAAGGCGGCGAGATAGCCACGCTCGCCAGCGATGGCGGCGGCGGCATCGTCGACCCAGCGGTGGTCGACGTCGGGAATGCGTTGCCGCGCGGCCGCCTCGAACAGCATGTTCGCGCGCCCGTGCACCGCACACAACGCGTGGATCGCATCGGCAAGATCGCGGCCGGCAGCCCGTGCGCCGAGCAGGCGAGGAACGAAGGGGTGGTGCGCACAGCTATCCGTCCCCGCAAGCGCCACGATCGTACCGGGGACTCCCGCCCCCGAATGTACCCCTGTCGCTGCGGTCGGCATGATCTTCGGTTCGTCCTTCGGTTCGAGTCGCGTCCGCCGTATTGGCAGGACGCCACACCGCTTTGGCGCAAGGCTTATACCGAAGCACGTAAAAACCTGGTTTATGGCAGGTTAAACCTATTTCAACTTAGTCCCGCACAATCCTTGGCGGCAAACGCAAGTTGCTGATCGGCAAAAGATTGCCGGATCGCCTAGACGGTACGAGAAATTGTCTTTCCGTCATCGCCGGTTCTGAAAATTCTACTATAAGGGCAATGTCTTAGCTTGTTGCTTTGCCGGCGGGATCAGCGTGCGCAGACCATGCCGACGATCCGGTCCATGGCGCCGTGCCACACCGGTGCGAAGCCGATCCGGACCTTGAGCGAGCGTCGGGGTGCCTGGGCGAGTGCCGTGTCGATCGCTTCGGCGCGATGGCTTTCAAAGACGCGCTCGATCGTTCGGGCGACCGTGGCACGCTGCGACAGCACAGCCAGTGCTGCAAAGGCGGTCGAACGGAGCATGTCCGCGTCGGACCCGATCATCACCGTGAGCGCCGGCGCCGGCTCCGCGATCGCCCCGGACCGGTCGATCAGCACCAGCGCGATATCCCCCGCCGCCATCATCGCGTCCGCCGCTGCCTGTTCGATCGCGCAGATCCGGGCATGGTCCTGGACGAGCGTATCGTCGCGACCGATCAGCGCGACGCCGCGTCGAGATGGGACAAGCGTGACGGCGAGGACTCGCCCGGCGCGCGCGATCGAACGGAGGTAAAGCGCTTCCGCCGTTCCGGTCATGGCAACCCGCTGGATCGCCGCGGTGAGGACGGGGTGCTGCGCGACCGGGGCGATGCCGGCAAGCGGTTGACCGGGCGCAGCCATCGTCCCGAAATGAAGCCGCGCCGCGCGGCTCGTCGCCGCGATCCTCCCGTCCGCGTCGGCGACGAGAACGATGTCGCCGATCGTATCCAGCAATGGGGCAACGTCGATCGGTTCACTTGTGTCGCTGTCGGGATCGGGGGTGGCTTCCCCACACAACCCGTTGAACGTTTCCATCGCCAGCAGCACGAGGCGGGGCCGGCCGTGCAACAGGACGTAGACCGGCTCTCGCGCGGCGCGTTCCTGCCACACGCCGAAATGTCGAACCAAATTGGAGGCAGTGACGATCCGGTCGGGCGTTGCCGGAAACGCTGCGGGATAGGGGTGGGATGCGGTCGGCATGCGACGGTGATCGCGCAAAGACCGCCGAGGCACCACCGAATGCCGCCAAACCGGATGCAATTGCTATTGCGCGTCGTGGCCATGCGACTGGACGACGATGGGGTCTCCATCGCCGTCCGTCACCGGCTTACTGGTCGAGGAACGACCGCATCTTGCGGCTGCGGCTCGGATGCTTGAGCTTGCGCAACGCCTTCGCCTCGATCTGACGAATACGTTCGCGCGTGACCGAGAACTGCTGGCCGACTTCCTCAAGCGTGTGATCGGTGTTCATCCCGATCCCGAAGCGCATGCGCAGCACGCGTTCCTCGCGCGGGGTGAGCGAGGCGAGCACCCGCGTGACGGTCTCCTTGAGGTTCGCCTGGATCGCGGCATCCACGGGGATGATCGCGTTCTTGTCCTCGATGAAATCGCCGAGATGCGAATCCTCCTCGTCGCCGATCGGCGTTTCAAGGGAGATCGGCTCCTTGGCGATCTTCATCACCTTGCGAACCTTCTCGAGCGGCATCGACAGACGCTCTGCCATTTCCTCGGGCGTAGGCTCGCGGCCCTGTTCGTGGAGGAACTGACGGCTGGTGCGGACCAGCTTGTTGATCGTCTCGATCATGTGGACCGGAATGCGGATCGTCCGTGCCTGATCCGCGATCGAACGTGTGATCGCCTGACGGATCCACCACGTCGCATAGGTCGAGAACTTGTAGCCGCGGCGATACTCGAACTTGTCGACAGCCTTCATCAGGCCGATGTTGCCCTCCTGGATGAGATCCAGGAACTGCAGACCACGGTTGGTGTACTTCTTGGCAATCGAGATGACGAGCCGCAGGTTCGCCTCGACCATTTCCTTCTTGGCGATGCGCGCTTCGCGCTCGCCCTTCTGGACCATGTTGACAATGCGGCGGAACTCGCCGAGCGCCATGCCGGTCGCCTGGCTGATCTCGCTGATCTCGACGCGGATGCGATCGACCGCTTCGCCCTCGTTGGTGACGAACGCGGTCCACTTCTTGTCGAGCTTGGCGACGCTCGGCAGGAACTGCTCATCGAGCTCATGGCCGATGTAGCGGTCGAGGAAGTCCTTGCGCGGCACCTTGTGACGCTCGGCGAGGCGCAGCATCTGGCCACCGAGCGCGGTGAGGCGACGGTTGAAGGCGTAGAGCTGGTCGACCAGATATTCGATCTTGGCGTTGTGGAACTGGACGCTCTCGACTTCGGCGGTCAGCTCCTCGCGGAGCTTGTGATACTTTTTCTCGTCGCTGCTCGACAGCTCGCCGCCGCCCGCCATCGCGTCGAGACGCGATTGCTGGATCTTGGAGAACTTCTTGTAGAGCGCGGTGATGTTGGCGAAGCGCTCGAGCGCGATCGGCTTGAGCTGCTCTTCCATCTGCGCGAGGCTGAGGGTGTTGTCCTCTTCCTCGTCGTCCGACGCACGCGGGGTGCGGCGCTCGCCGTCCTCGTCCTCGTCGACCGACGGCTCCTCGGGCTCGGCTTCTTCCTTGAACGATGGCCCTGCGTTCTTTTCCGAAATCTCGCCGTCGCCTTCCTCGGCTTCGGCCATCGCTTCCGGCGCGGGGTCCTTCGACAGCATCGCATCGAGATCCATGATCTCGCGCAGCTGCATCGTGCCTTCGTTGAGCGCGGTCGACCAGTCGATGATCGCGTTGAACGTGATCGGCGATTCGCACAGACCCAGGATCATCGTGTCGCGACCCGCTTCGATCCGCTTGGCGATGGCGATTTCGCCCTCACGGCTGAGCAGCTCGACCGCGCCCATCTCGCGCAGGTACATGCGGACGGGATCGTCGGTGCGGTCGACGATTTCCTTCTTCTTGACGTCGAGCGCGGGGCCGGCGTCTTCCGACGAGTCTACGGGTTCCGCATCGTCGTCGTCTTCGGCCTTGGCCGGCTCGTCGCCGTCCTCGCCCTGCTCGTCATTCTCGACGATGTTGATGCCCATCTCGCTGAGCGCGGCGCTGATGTCTTCGATCTGGTCGGACGACATCTCGCCCTGCGGCAGCGCCTCGTTGAGCTGTTCATAGGTGATGTACCCGCGCTTCTTCGCGCGCGCGATCACCTTCTTGATCGAAGCGTCGTTCAAATCGATCAGCGGTGCGTCGCTCGACTCGGTCGTATCCGCAACGTCCGCCATATCCGTCTTCGCCATCAACTGCCCTCGGTCATAAAGCTTCTTGCGTCTTCGTTCGACTGCACCAGATTTGCAAGTCGCGCGTCGAGCGTCTGTTTTTCCTTCACCAGCGCAACTTGGCGGGCAAAGGCCTCATCCGAACACTCCAGCTGCATCGCAGCGGTTGCCTCAGCCAGCGCGGCGTCGACTTCTGGTCGCGCCACCAGGATCGCGATCGCCTCGTCGAGGTCCTCGCGCGCCCGGGCCGGCTCGGCATCCTTCTGCGTGAACGAACACGACAATCGGTCGGGTCGCAGCAGATCATGCGCGATACTGTCAAATCCGGATGAAGCCAATATGGTGAGCAAGCGGTCACTATCAAGCACATGGTCTTCGACCGCGAGATCGACCACCGCCTCGAACAACCGCCCGAGCGCATCGTCGCCGAGCTTCAGGCTCCCCAGCACCTCCATATGCCGTGCGATTTCCGCCGGATGGCGGATCAGCCCGGCGAGCACCGCCTTGGCGAGGATCGGATCGATTCCGCGGGTACGGACCGATTTGACCCCTTCGCCGACGGGAAGATGCGGCGCCTTATACGCCTTGCCGGGCTTTCCGCGCTGGAACGGCTGGAACGGCGCGCGCGGTTCGAAGGGCTTGCGTTGCGGGCGGAAGGCTTCGTCGAAGCGCGTGCGGAACTCCGCCTGATATTCGTGCGCGACGTTGCTGTCGGCGATCGTCTTCGCAAGATCGGCGAGGCGTGCCTTGAGGCCCGCCTTCTGCTCGGGTGTGTCGAGCGGCTCGGCGGCGAGCTCGCTTTTCCACAGCCGGTCGACCAGCGGTTCGGTCTGCTGAAGCAACGCCTCGAACGCGCCCGGCCCCTTCGCGCGGACGAGATCGTCGGGGTCCTGCCCCGCGGGCAGGGTGACGAACGCAAGGCTGCGCCCGGGCTGGAGCAGCGGGAGCGCGCGGTGCGCGGCACGCAAAGCCGCCTTCTGCCCCGCGCTGTCACCGTCGAAGCACAGGATCGGGACTTCGCACAACCGCCACAGCCGCTCGAGCTGCGGCTCGGTCAGCGCGGTGCCGAGCGGGGCCACCGCCTCGCCGAACCCCGCCTGCGCGAGCGCGATCACGTCCATATAGCCCTCGACCACCAATACGCGGCCGGTCTTGCGCGAGGCGGGCGCGGCACGGTCCAGATTGTAGAGCGTGCGGCCCTTGTCGAACAAAGGGGTTTCGGGCGAATTGAGATATTTGGGCTCGCCGTCGCCGATGATGCGGCCGCCAAAGGCAATGGTGCGCCCGCGCGGGTCGCGGATCGGAATCATCAGGCGGCCACGGAAGCGATCGTAGGGGACCTTGTCGTCGACCTTGATCAGCAGACCGGCCTCGATCAGCAGCGGGTCGCCATAGTCCTTGAGCGCGGTCTTGAGTCCCCCACGCGAATCGGGGGAGAAGCCGAGCCCGAAGGTCCGCGCCGTCTCGGGTTTGATTCCGCGCTTGGCGAGCACCCCGCGTGCGGTCGCGCCCGCCAGGCCGTCGAGCTGCTCGGTGAACCAGGTCGCGGCATCGGCGCACGCTTCGTGGAGGCCCTTGGCGGCTTCCGCTTTCTCCGCGGCGCGCGGATCCATCGCGGGGAGTTCCATCCCCGCGGTCTGCGCGAGCTCCTTGACCGCATCCATGAACGGCAGCCCGCGCTGCTCGGTCATCCAGCGGATCGCGTCGCCGTGCGCCGAGCAGCCGAAGCAATGGTAGAAGCCCTTGTCGTCGTTGACGTAGAAGCTCGGGGTCTTCTCGTTATGGAACGGGCAGCACGCACGCCACTCGCGCCCCGCCTTCTGGAGCTTGGTGGTCTTGCCGACCAGGCCGGACAGCAGCGTGCGGCTGCGGAGTTCGTCGAGGAATTGGGGGGAGAGGGTCATGCGATGGGGGCCTTCGGGGGAGGCCCCCCTACACCCCCGTTCGTTTCGAGCGAAGTCGAGAAACCTGCGATGGTGCCGGGTTTCTCGACTTCGCTCGAAACGAACGGTTGGGGGTTGGGCATACGTTCCCTCGGTGGTTTGGCGAAATGGGAGAGCATCGACCAGTTCCCCGCTATCAGCGCCTCTTTCTTTGCGCGCGACCAGCCACCCACAATCCGCTCGGCGTCAAGGGCCTCCAGGCGGGTCGGGAAATATTCGCTCCACACGAGTTCGACAGGCATGCGGCGGGAGGTGAAGTCGCAATGGCCGCCGGTCTGGTGCTCGCCGATCCGGCGGTCGAGCGAGTCGGTGTGGCCGGTGTAATAGGCACCGTCTGCACATCGTAGCATGTAGGTCCAGAAGGCCATGCGGTATTGTGCCCCACGCGCCCGGGAAGAGTCGAGCGCGGGGATGGCGGGTGCCGGGGTTCTCGACTTCGCTCGAAACGAACGGTTGGCGAGTGGCACGATTTGAGTGGCGAGTGGCGGGGCTTCGGTCTGGCAGGAAAGGGTTAGGGGCGGGGCACCCCCCACCCCCCGTTCGGTTCGAGCGAAGTCGAGAACCCCGCGCTACCCCCGGTTACGTCAGCGCAGCCTTCACCGCAGCGCTCGCCTTGCTCATGTCGATCTCGCTCGCATGGCGCGCCTTCAGCTCCGCCATCACGCGGCCCATGTCCTTCATGCCGCTCGCGCCAAGCTCGGTCTTGATCGCCTCGATCGCCGCCGCGGTCTGCGCCTCATCGAGCTGTGCGGGCAGGAACTGCTCGATCACCGCGATTTCCGCGCTCTCCGCATCCGCCAGCTCCTGGCGCCCGCCCTTGACGTACATCTCGATCGACTCGCGGCGCTGCTTGATCATCTTCTGCAGCACCTCGACCACGAGCACATTGTCGTCGTCCGGCGCCTTGCCCTCGCGCGACTGCGGCGCGCGTGCCTCGATGTCGCGATTCTTGATCGACGACTGCACCAGCCGGAGGGTTGCGGTGCCCGCCTTGTCGCCGCCCTTCATCGCGGTGATCAATGCAGCCTTGATGTCGTCTCGAATCATGTGTCGTCCTTTTGCTGGGGCAGGAGGGTAGCGGGTTTATCCGATTGACGCACTGCCCATCCCCCTCTAGCTCCCGGCGCTTAGCGACATCGAAACGAAAAACGGAGTGCCCGCCGCAATGGCCGACGCCAATCCCATGACTGCGCCCGACGGAGCCACCGGCGTTCTGGTGCTATCCACTGGCGAGATCGTATGGGGCAGGGGGTTCGGCGCGGAAGGTGCCGCCGTCGGCGAAGTCTGCTTCCACACCGCGATGACCGGCTATCAGGAAATCATGACCGACCCGAGCTTTGCGGGCCAGATGATCACCTTCACCTTCCCGCATATCGGCAACGTCGGCGCGAATGCGGACGATATCGAGGCGGATGATCCCCACGCGCTCGGCATGATCGTGCGCGAGGACGTGACCGAACCGAGCAATTTCCGCAGCACCGAGCGACTCGATGCGTGGATGGCGAAGCACGGGCGAATCGGCCTGTCCGGCGTCGATACGCGCGCGCTGACGCGCCGGATCCGTAGCGGCGGCGCGCCCAACGGCGTGATCGCGCATGCGGCGGATGGCGTGTTCGACGTCGCCCAGCTGCTCGACATGGCGCGTGCGTGGCCGGGGCTCGAGGGCATGGACCTCGCGCTCGGGGTCAGCACCGAGATGCATTATGGCTGGGGTGCCGAAACCGCCGGCGGCACGTGGAAGCTCGGCAAAGGCTATGACACCTCTTCCCCCCTCCCCTTCAGGGGAGGGGCCGGGGGTGGGGCCGTGCAGCCCACCGACCCCGCGATTTCACACGACAGCCCCACCCCAAACCCCTCCCCTGAAGGGGAGGGGCTTCAGAAGACGCGGCCGCATGTCGTTGCGATCGATTACGGCTCGAAGCGCAACATCTTCCGCAACCTCGTCGCCGCCGGCGCGGACGTCTCGGTCGTCCCCGCGCAGGCGAGCTTCGACGACATCATTGCACTCTCCCCCGACGGCATCTTCCTGTCGAACGGCCCGGGCGACCCCGCCGCGACTGGCGAATATGCCGTGCCCGTGATCCAGCAGCTGCTCGACACCGGCAAGCCGCTGTTCGGCATCTGCCTCGGCCACCAGCTCCTCGCGCTCGCGGTCGGCGCGAGCACGACCAAGATGTTCCAGGGCCACCGCGGCGCCAACCACCCGGTCCAGCGCCTCAGCGACGGCGCGGTGGAAATCACCTCGATGAACCACGGCTTCTCGGTCGAACGCGCCACGCTCCCGCCGACCGCCCGCGAAACGCACGTCTCGCTGTTCGACGGCTCCAACGCCGGGATCGAACTCACCGACCGCCCCGCGTTCAGCGTGCAATATCACCCCGAAGCGAGCCCCGGCCCGCAGGACAGCCTGTATCTGTTCGCAAAATTCGTCTCATCCCTGAAAGCACCGGCATGATGAACCTCCCAGAAGTCCCGCAAGCCCGGCTCGAAGAAGAGTGGGCCGCCGACAAGGACGTGCTCGCCAGCCTCAAGGAAAGCGGCGACATCGCGCATCTCGTTCGTCCGGTCGACGTCAGCTTCCGCGGCGACGACGCGGCGCTCGACAAGCTCGAGGCGGATGCCGAGGACCTCGGCTTCGAAGTGATCGAGCGCGAAGAGGATGAGGAAGGCGAGATGTGCCTGTTCCTCGGCTGCGAGCAAGCCGCCGACGAAGCCTCGATCCGCGCGCTGACGCGCAAGTGCGTCCAGATCGAACTCGCGTACGGCGTCGAATATGACGGCTGGGGCTGCACGTCCGAGGACGGCACCGATGACGACGCGGACGACACCGAAGAAACCGGACAAGCACACTAATGCCAAAACGTACCGACATCTCCTCGATCCTCGTCGTCGGCGCGGGGCCGATCGTCATCGGGCAGGCGTGCGAGTTCGATTATTCGGGCACGCAGGCGATCAAGGCGCTCAAGGAAGATGGCTATCGCATCATCCTGGTGAACTCGAACCCCGCCACGATCATGACCGATCCCGAGCTGGCGGACGCGACCTATATCGAGCCGATCACGCCCGAGATCGTCGCGAAGATCATCGAGAAGGAGCGTCCCGACGCGATTCTGCCGACGATGGGCGGGCAGACCGCGCTCAACACAGCGCTGGCGCTGTTCAACGACGGTACGCTCGAGAAATACGGCGTCGAGATGATCGGGGCGGATGCCGAGGCGATCGACAAGGCCGAGGACCGGATGAAGTTCCGCGACGCGATGACCAAGATCGGTCTCGAAAGCGCGCGTTCTGGGATCGCACACAGCCTCACCGAAGCGTTCGAAGTGCTTGAGCGGACTGGACTTCCTTCGATCATCCGGCCGAGCTTCACGATGGGCGGCACCGGCGGCGGGATCGCGTACAATCGCGAGGAATTCGAAACGATCGTACGCTCGGGGCTCGACGCTTCGCCGACGACCGAGGTGCTGATCGAGGAATCGCTGATCGGCTGGAAGGAATATGAGATGGAAGTCGTGCGCGACCGCGCCGACAATGCCATCATCATCTGCTCGATCGAGAATATCGATCCGATGGGCGTCCATACGGGCGACTCGATCACCGTCGCGCCTGCGCTGACGCTGACCGACAAGGAATATCAGATCATGCGCAACGCGAGCATCGCGTGCCTGCGCGAGATCGGCGTCGAGACGGGCGGGTCGAACGTCCAGTTCGCGGTCAATCCCAAGGACGGGCGCCTGATCGTGATCGAGATGAACCCGCGCGTGTCGCGCTCCTCGGCGCTCGCGTCCAAGGCGACCGGCTTCCCGATCGCCAAGGTCGCCGCCAAGCTGGCGGTCGGCTATACGCTCGACGAGATCATGAACGACATCACCGGGGCTACCCCTGCGTCGTTCGAGCCGACGATCGATTACGTCGTGACCAAGATCCCGCGTTTCGCGTTCGAGAAGTTCAAGGGCGCCGAAGCCGTGCTGTCGACCGCGATGAAGTCGGTCGGCGAAGTCATGGCGATCGGCCGCAACATCCATGAAAGCCTCCAGAAGGCGCTCCGCGGGCTCGAGACCGGCCTGTCCGGCTTCAACATGATCGACCGCCTCGAAGGCGCACCGCGCGCCGAGATCGAGGCCGCGCTCGCGCTCGCAACGCCGGACCGGTTGCTGGTTGCAGCCCAGGCGCTCCGCGAGGGCTTCACCGTCGCCGAGGTGCATGCGCTGGCGAAATACGACCCGTGGTTCCTCGAGCGGATCGCCGAGATCGTCGCGGCCGAGGAGCAGATCTGCGCCAACGGTCTGCCGATCGACGGGCCCGGGATGCGGCGTTTGAAGTCGATGGGATTCAGTGACAAGCGTCTCGCTTATCTTGCTCTGAAATCAGCGAATTTGCGCGGTAACGCACGTGGTATCGCGCGCGGGTCGGGGCTGGTGCACGACGCGATCGTCGCGATGACCGGTGGCGTGACCGAGGCCGAAGTGCGCGCTCTGCGGCATCGTCTGGGCGTCCGTCCGGTGTTCAAGCGGATCGACACCTGCGCGGCGGAATTCAACGCCAAGACGCCGTACATGTACTCGACCTACGAAGCCCCGAGCTTCGGAGAGCCCGAGTGCGAGAGCCAGCCGACCGACCGGCGCAAGATCGTCATCCTCGGTGGCGGGCCGAACCGGATCGGACAGGGGATCGAGTTCGATTACTGCTGCTGCCATGCGTGCTTCGCGCTCGCGGATGCGGGCTATGAGACGATCATGGTCAACTGCAACCCCGAGACGGTGTCGACCGACTATGACACGTCCGACCGCCTGTACTTTGAGCCGCTGACCGCGGAGGACGTGCTCGAAATCCTCCACGTCGAGCAGCAGAACGGCACGCTGGTCGGCGTGATCGTCCAGTTCGGCGGGCAGACCCCGCTCAACCTCGCGCAGGCGCTCCAGGACGCAGGCATCCCGATCCTCGGCACCTCGCCCGACGCGATCGACCTGGCGGAGGACCGCGAACGGTTCGCGGCCCTCATTAACAAGCTCGGCCTGCTTCAGCCCGCCAACGGCATCGCGCGCAGCCGCGACGAGGCGATCGCGGTCGCCGAGCGGATCGGCTACCCCGTGTTGATGCGCCCGAGCTACGTGCTCGGCGGGCGCGCGATGGAGATCGTCGACGGGCC
This sequence comes from Sphingomonas sp. PAMC 26617, assembly GCF_000242835.1. Classification (NCBI taxonomy): domain Bacteria; kingdom Pseudomonadati; phylum Pseudomonadota; class Alphaproteobacteria; order Sphingomonadales; family Sphingomonadaceae; genus Sphingomonas; species Sphingomonas sp. PAMC 26617. Next base: position 3,639,052 of record NZ_JH594425.1, on the reverse strand, counting down.
GCTCCAGCTCGACAATTACATCCAGACCGCGGTCCAGGTGTCGGGCGACTCACCGGTGCTGATCGACCAGTATCTGCGCGATGCGATCGAGGTCGATGTCGACGCCATTTCGGACGGCACCGATGTCGTCGTCGCGGGCGTGCTCCAGCATATCGAGGAAGCCGGCGTCCATTCGGGCGACAGCGCCTGCTCGATCCCGCCGTACAGCCTGACGCCCGCGATCATCGAAGAGATCGAGAAGCAGACCGCCGCGCTCGCCAAGGCGCTGTCGGTGGTGGGCCTCATGAACATCCAGTTCGCGGTCAAGGGCGGGCAGGTCTATCTCATCGAGGTCAACCCGCGCGCCAGCCGCACCGTGCCGTTCGTCGCCAAGGCGATCGGCGCACCGATCGCCAAGATCGCCGCGCGCGTGATGGCGGGGGAAAAGCTCGCCAACCTGCCCGTGATAGATCGGCACATCGATTATTATGCGGTCAAGGAAGCGGTGTTCCCGTTCAACCGCTTCCCCGGGGTCGATCCGGTGCTGTCACCCGAAATGAAGAGCACGGGCGAAGTGATGGGGATCGACCCCGATTTCACGCTCGCCTTCGCCAAGTCGCAGCTCGGCGCGGGGACGATCCTGCCCAAGGCGGGCGCGGTGTTCGTCAGCGTCAAGGATACCGACAAGCCGGTGATCCTGCCGGGCGTGCGTGCGCTTGCCGGGCATGGCTTCACGATCGTCGCGACCGGCGGCACCGCGGATTACCTCGCGGGGCAGGGTGTGCCGGTCGAGCGGGTCAACAAGGTCGCGCAGGGGCGGCCGCATATCGTCGACCGGATCAAGGATGGCGGTATCGCGTTGATCTTCAACACGACCGAGGGCTGGCAGAGCCTCAAGGACTCGCAGCCGATCCGCGCCTCCGCGCTGCAATTGAAGATCCCCTACTTCACGACGGCACCCGCGAGCGTCGAGGCAGCACAGGCAATCGTCGCGCTTTCGACGCGCAGTCTTGAAGTGCGACCGTTACAATCCTATTATTCCTCTTCGCACCATTGATCCCGACATATTGAAACAGTGCGGGCGCGCCCTCCTAGGAGGGTTCGCTTGATAAGGGATTGTTCGAAGACAAAGGGTTTAAGGGATGGCTACCGTCGAAAAGATGCCGATGCTGCAGGAAGGCTATGAAACGCTGAATGCAGACCTGAAACGGCTGAAGGCGGAACGCCCGACGATCGTGGATGCGATCGAAGAGGCGCGCGCGCATGGCGACCTTTCGGAAAACGCCGAATATCACGCCGCCAAGGAGCGTCAGGGCCAGATCGAAGCGTCGATCAGCGATATCGAGGACAAGCTTGCGCGTGCGCAGGTCATCGATCCGCTCGAACTGTCGGGCGACAAGGTCGTGTTCGGCGCGACCGTCACGCTGATGGACGAGGACGACAAGCCCGTCACCTACCAGATCGTCGGCCAGACCGAGGCGAACGCCAAGGGCGGCCGCATCTCGTACAACTCGCCGCTCGGTCGCGCGCTGATCGGGCGGAAGCTCGATGACGAGGTCGAAGTCACCGTTCCGTCGGGCGACCGCTACTACGTCGTCTCGAAGATCGAATTCATCTAACAAAAAGGCCCGCCGTGCAGATGCAGGGCGGGCCTTTTTTTGGTTCAGGCAGCGGTGCCCGGCTTGAGCAGATCGGGCTCGAGCAGACGGTGCAGATGCACCACCACGAACTTCATCTCGGCATCATCGACCGTACGCTGCGCCGCCGCGCGCCACGCCTTTTCGGCGCTCGCATAATCTGGATAGACGCCGACGATTTCGATCGAGGCGGTATCGACGAAGTCGACTCCGCGCGGATCACGGACGCGGCCGCCGAAGACTAGGTGCAGTTTGCTCATGGTATTGGGTTCCCGAAGACAGCAGGGTCGCGCTTCTCATAGGCACGCGCTGCCGCTTCGGGAACCTGTCATCCGCGATTAATTGGTAGCGGACCCCGTTTTGGTCGATGCCTGTGGTGCGGCAGGCTCAGGCGTGGCGGCGGCGTCGGTGCCACCGGCCTTCGCGGTAACCGCTGCCGTCCCCGCCGCGGTCAGCGCGGTGATGACGTTGCCGAGCAGCTTGCCGACCTGATCCTTTGCGGCGTTGCGCGACAGCCCAAGTCCGGCGAATTCGGACCGTGCGGTCTCCTTCGCCGCATCGACCGCGCCATGCGCCGTCAGGCTCAGCCGCCGCCCGACCGGGGCGAGCAACTGCGCTTCGCGATCGGTGCGCGGCAGCAGCGAACCGGTCAGCATCCCGACCGCAAGACCGCCGACGAGCACGCTCAACGGGTTGGCTTCAGCCAGCGCGATCGCGCGTGCCGAGAAGTCCTGCGCGGCGTGAGTCGTCGTCTCGATCGCCTTGCCGGACGCCTCGCGCGCGGTCTCGAACGCGGTGCCCGCGGTCTCGCGGACGGTGTCGACTGCGGTGCCGGCGGTTTCGCGGGCGGTATCGAGTGCGGTGCGGGCCTTGTCCGACACCGCTGCGGCACCCGAATGGAGGGTTTCGGCTACAGTCATCTCATCGTCTCCCAAATTCACTTCAGCGTTTCAGTTTTGATTTCGCGGGCTTGCGACCCCGCAACAGCCGGGAGACCGGTCCGACCACCAGGAATGACCCAAGCACCGCGCCCACGATGCCCGTGGCCACGGGGTTCTTTCGGGCAGTCTCGACGGCGGTCGTCACCGCCTCGGTCCCGCGGACCTTGAGGTTCTCGGCAACGTCAGAGGCCAGCGTCTGCGGGTTGGCCCGCTTCTGCAGGATGCCGATCGTCTCGGCCAGTTGCGCCCGGGCGGCATCGGCGCGGGCCTGCGCCAGCGCGACCGAATCGGTGGTGCTCATGCGTTTGCTCCCGGTACGGCGAACATCGCCTTGAAGCGGCCCACCGCAACCATCGCGAAAATGGCCGCCAGTACCAGCAACCCGCCGACCACGATCACCGTCGCCCAGATCGGCCCGACGACCGGCGTCAGGATCATCAGTAACCCGACCACCAGCCCGATCAGCGCCAGCAGGCCAAGCACCGCTGCGATCGCCGCCATGACGACGCCGCCTTTCGCATCCGAGACCTTGGAGAAGACCTTGGCCTTCTGCAGATCCACCTCGGCCCGCGCGACCTCGCCGGCGTCCGACACCACGCGTGACAGCAAGGTCACGATGGTGTCGTCCGCCGGGGAGGACCCGGCATTCTTCAGGATTTCGCTCATCCGGGTCCCCGTCACGCTGCGATCAGGCCTTGGTGTCGCTGTCGGCGGCGAGACCCGACTGGATCAGGCGCACGAGCACGAAACCGAGCGCGGCGGCGGTGCCGATCGCGATCGCGGGGCTCTTCTGCACGAAGCCGCGCGCGTCCTCGATCAGGTCGTCGAGTTCCTTCGCCTTCAGGCCTTCCGAGAAACCCTGGACCTTGTCGGCGGCGGTGCGGGCATACTGGCCGTATTGCGACCCGAGCTTTTCATCGACGGTGCCGGCTGCATCGTTGATCATCTTGACGACCTCGTCGAGTGCGGTTCCGGCGCGGGCCTTGCCGTCCTCGGCATAGGTCTTGGCGCGACCGACGACTTCCTTGCCGAGCTTGTCGGTGCTGTCCTTGAACAGCTGCGCGGCACCGCTGGTCAGCTTCGCGGCTTCGTCGCGGGCCGACGACGCGGCCTCCTTGGCGGCACCGGCAGCGGCGTTGATCTTCTCGTTTGCAGTCGCCTGTGCGTCTTCGCACGTGGGGGAATCTGAAGTCGTGGCCATTGTTATGCCCTCCAATTGTTACTTGTCGACAATAAGCGGTCCGGGCCGCGCTGGGTTCCATCGGACGCGCACGAATTGCGGCCACACCGGTTAGGCGATAGAGGCACCCGCGACGCCATTCCCAATTTGGTAGAAGGATCGTTCCGTGACCGCAATCATCGACATTCATGCCCGTACGATCCTCGACAGCCGGGGCAACCCGACGGTCGAGGTCGACGTGATGCTGGAAGACGGCAGCTTTGGCCGCGCCGCCGTTCCCTCGGGCGCCTCCACCGGCGCGCACGAAGCGGTCGAGAAGCGCGACGGCGACAAGAGCCGCTGGGGCGGCAAGGGCGTCGACCAGGCGGTCGAGGCGGTCAACCGTGAGATCGCCGACGCGGTGCTCGGGCTCGAAGCCGAAGACCAGCGCGACGTCGACCACACGATGATCGAGCTCGACGGCACCGACAACAAGAGCCGCCTGGGTGCGAACGCGATCCTCGGCGTGTCGCTCGCGGTGGCAAAGGCCGCCGCCGATGCGCGCAGCCTTCCGCTGTACCGCTATGTCGGCGGGGTTGCCGCGCATGTCCTGCCGGTGCCGATGATGAACATCATCAACGGCGGCGAACATGCCGACAACCCGATCGATTTCCAGGAATTCATGATCGTGCCGGTCGGCGCGTCGTCGATCCTCGAAGCGGTCCGCTGCGGATCGGAGATCTTCCACACGCTCAAGAAGGGGCTGAGTGCCAAGGGCCTGTCGACCTCGGTCGGCGACGAGGGCGGCTTTGCGCCCAACATCGCGACCAACGACGAGGCGATCGAGTTCATCCTGCGCTCGATCGAAACCGCCGGGTACAAGCCTGGCGAGGACGTGATGCTCGCGCTCGATTGCGCGGCGACCGAATTCTACAAAAACGGCAAGTATGAGATTTCGGGCGAGGGCAAGAGCCTGAGCAGCCACGAGATGGCCGAGTATCTGGCGGATCTTGCGCGGCGCTACCCGATCTTCTCGATCGAGGACGGGATGGGCGAGGATGATTTCGAGGGCTGGAAGGCGCTTACCGATCTGTGCGGCGATACGGTCCAGCTGGTCGGCGACGATCTGTTCGTGACCAACCCGAAGCGGCTGGGGCAGGGGATCAAGGATGGTCTTGCCAACTCGCTGCTGGTGAAGGTCAACCAGATCGGCACGCTGACCGAGACGCTCGAAGCGGTGTCGATGGCGAACCGCGCTGGCTACACCGCGGTGATGTCGCATCGGTCGGGCGAGACCGAGGATTCGACGATCGCCGATCTCGCGGTCGCGACCAATTGCGGGCAGATCAAGACCGGCAGCCTCGCGCGGTCGGACCGGCTCGCGAAGTACAACCAGCTGATCCGCATCGAGGAGGAACTCGAGGGCGCGGCGCTCTACGCCGGGCGTTCGGTGCTGCGTGTCTGATTTAGGGAAATAACCGCTTGATCCACGAGTCGCGATGTAAGAGAATCGCGCTCGTGGCCAAGACTCGATCCAACGTCCGAATGATGCTCCGCAGCGCGATCGCGCCGGCGGCGTTGATGATCGTCGGCCTGTTTTTCGGGGGCTATGCGGTGTTCGGGCCGAATGGCGTGCTGGCGTATGGCGACATCCAGCGGCAGCTTGCGGTCAAGCAACATCACCTGGCGTTGCTCGATCGTAACCGTTCCGAGCTGAAGAACCGCGTCGCATTGCTCGATCCGCGGCATGCCGATCCCGACCTGGCGGATGAGCTGGCGCGCAAGGATCTTGGCGTCGTGCATCAGGACGAGGTTATCGTTCCGCTGAATTAGCCCAAAAGTCCCTCCCCTTCAGGGGAGGGGTTGGGTGGGGCCGTGCAGCGCACTCCATCAGAGACAGTCTCGGTGAGACCTCCCCCACCCCCAACCCCTCCCCTGAAGGGGAGGGGCGAGCAGGGGCTAGGTTTGGTTACTCCCCCTCCCGAATGACAGGTGCCGGTGAGTCGTTGAAGGTTCATGCGCAAAAGCCCCTCCCCTTCAGGGGAGGGGTTGGGGTGGGGCCGTGCAGCGTACTCCATCAGGGACAGTCTCGGTGAGACCTCCCCCACCCCCAATCCCTCCCCTGAAGGGGAGGGGCTGAGTCGCAACAAAGCGGTTTACCGCCCCAGAAACGTCAGCAGGTCATTCGTGAACCGGTCGCTCTCGGTAATCGTAAGCCCGTGCGGCGCGCCTTCATATTCCACGAGCTGCGACGTCGCGATGCCCTCGGCGGCGCGGCGGGCGGTTGCGTCGATCGGGACGGTCTGGTCGCTCGTCCCGTGGACGATCAGCGTCGGCACGCGGAAGGCCGCGAGATCCGGGCGGAAATCGGTATGCCCGAACGACTGCGCGCAGGCGAGGATCGGCTTGAGCCCGGCCAGATTGGTCTGCGACCACGCCCAGTCGACCGTCTCGCTGCTCACCGGCGACGAGATGAACCCGACGCCCAGAAACTGCTTCATGAAGGTCTGGAAGAAGCCGTAGCGATCCTTCTGGATGCCTTCGCCGATGCTCGCGAGCTTGTCCTCGGGAACGCCGTGCGGATTGTCGTCGGTCTGGAGCATGTACGGCACGACCGAGGCGATCAGCCCCGCCGCGACCACGCCCTTGCCGTCATGCCGGCTCATGTAGCGCGCGACTTCGCCGCCGCCCATCGAGAACCCGACGATGGTCGCATCGTCCGCACCGGTCTGCTCCAGCACGTCCGCCAGATCGTCGGTCAGGGTGTCGTAATCATAGCCGGTCCACGGCTGGCCCGACCGGCCGAACCCGCGGCGATCATAGGCGATTGCGCGGAACCCGGCATCGGCAAGCGCCATCGCCTGTGCGTCCCAGCTGTCGGCATTGAGCGGCCAGCCGTGGATCAGGACGACGGGGCGGCCGCTGCCCCAGTCCTTGACGTAGAGATCGGTGCCATCGCGCGTTTTGATATAGGGCATGGAAAGCTCCTTGGCGTTGAACTGCTTGACCAGAACGATACGCGGCGGGGGCCGTTCCGTGCGGGGTGGCGCTCGTCATCGCAAGCTGCCAGCTTCCCATCGCAAACGAATCCCCTGACCGAACGTACAAGAAGGAGCGGCAATGCGGAAGATCTGGCTTACCGGGATAGCGGCGCTGGCGATGGCGGCGTGCACCGCCGAGGCGCCGATGCCGAAGACGGCGACGGCGGCGCTCGCCCCCTTGCCGACGGGGGACTGGAAGCGGTTCCGCGACGCGTTCATCGAGGACTGGTTCAAGGTGTCGCCCGCCGATGCGGTCTATCAGGGCCGGCATGATTTCGACGGCGGCCTGGGGGACTGGTCGCCCGAGGGGCTCAAGCGGCAGGGGGCGTTCCTGCGGGAGGCGATCGCCAAGGCGAAGGCGTTCGATTCCGCCAGGCTCGGCAAGCAGGACGCGTTCGAACGCGACTATCTGGTGACGGTCGCGGCGGGGAAGCTGTTCTGGCTCGAGGATGCCGATTTCCCGCATCGCAATCCGGCATGGTATGTCAACGCGGGGCTCGACCCGAACGTTTATATCGCGCGGCATTATGCCGATGCGCCGACGCGGATGCGCGCGATGGTCGCGTTCCTCCGCAAGATCCCGACCGCGACCGCGCAGATCCGCGCGAACCTCAAGACGCCGATGCCGCTGAGCTACATCAATTTCGGTGTCGCGGCGTTCAACGGGTTCGGCGATTATTACACCGGTGACGCCAGAAAGGCGTTCGCCGACGTCAAAAGCCCCGCGCTGCAGGATGAGTTCGGCCAGGCCGCGACTGCCGCGTCCAAGGCGATGCACGATCTCGGCGCATGGCTCGAGAGCCAGCGCGGCTCGGCGACGCAGGACTTCGCGCTCGGCGCGGACAAATTCTCGCGGATGGTGCGCGATACCGAGGGCGTCGACGTGCCGCTCGCGACGCTCGAGGCGGCGGGGCGGGCGGACATGGCGCGCAACCAGCAGGCGCTGATCGCCGCCTGCGCGCAATTCGCGCCCGGCGCGAGCGTGCCTGCGTGCATGGCGAAGATGAACGCGAACAAGCCGGTCAACGACGACCCCGTCGCCGAGGCGCGCAAGCAGATCCCCGAACTTCGCGCGTTCGTGCTCAAGAGCGACGTCGTCACGATCCCGGATCAGGAACAGGCGCTGGTCGAGGAAAGCCCGCCGTACAATCGGCAGAACTCTGCGTACATCGATCCGCCCGGCCCGTTCGAGAAGGGCATCCCCTCGGTCTATTACATCTCCCCGCCGGACCCGTCGTGGAGCAAGGCGGAGCAGGAGGGGTTCATCCCCGGCAAGAACGACCTGCTGTTCACCTCGGTGCATGAGGTGATGCCGGGGCATTTCCTCCAGTTCCGCCACGCCAATGCCTCGCCCTCGCTGTTCGGGCGGCTGTTCGTTGGCTACGCCTTCGCCGAGGGCTGGGCGCATTATGCCGAGGAAATGATGTGGGAAGCCGGGCTTCATGCGGGCGACCCGGAGACGCATGTCGGGCAATTGTCGAACGCGCTGCTGCGCGACTGCCGCTATCTCTCCGCGATCGGGCTTCACGCGCATGGCATGACGCAGGAGCAGTCCCGCCGGATGTTCATCGAGCAATGCTATCAGGACGAGGGCAATGCCCGGCAGCAGTCCGCGCGCGGGACCTATGATCCGGCGTATCTCAACTATACGATGGGCAAGCTGCTGATCCGCAAGATGCGCGCCGACTGGACCGCGACGCATGGCGGTCGCGCCGGGTGGAAGGCGTTCCACGACCAGTTGCTGAGCTACGGCGGACCGCCTTTGCCGCTGGTGCTCAAAGCCATGCTCGGGGGAGACGGCAAGGCGGTGTTCTGACGCCTACGTGCAAAAAGGCCGTCGACGCATGCGCCGACGGCCTTTTCTCCCCCCGACCTATGGTGTCAGGCGTAGGTAACCCGGAGCTTGGCTTGACGCTGGCGGCGCAGCACTACGCCGAGCATTCCGAAGCCGAGGATCATCATCACCCAGCTCGCGGGTTCGGGCACTGCCGACAGCGAGATGCTGTCGAGATACCCGCCAACCGAGTCGCTGGTGCCGATTGCCGAGAAGGTGAGGGTGGTCGGGGCGGTGACCGCGAAATTGACGGTCTGCAGCACCCAGTTGGTCGACGCGCCACCGTTGCCGCCGGGCGTGGTGAAGATCGGCGACTCGTTCAGCAGGACGCTGATCCCGTTCGACGATGCCGGAACGCCGGGCCGGTTCGAATACCAGTAGCGCAGGACGTACGTGCCCGGATCGATCATGCGGCTCATCGAGCTGTTGGCGGACGTATCGAGCTCGACCAGGTTCGCCCCCGAAAATGCTGCCCCGGCGACGTTGTTATACTGGACCTCAAGGCCGTTGCGGCCGGCGGTCCAGCCCTCGTACGACTCCCGCGTGGTGAAGCCAGGGCCGGAACCGAAGTTGATCGAGTCAAAATTCGTGAAGAAGTTGGTGGCTGCAAAAGCAGGTGCTGCGAGTGACAGCGCCGCACTGGCCGCCAATACTCCCAAAGTCCTATTCATACGCATCGCTTTTCCTTTCCCTGATTGACTCGGAACGGAAAGTCATTCTAAAGTGCTAGTAACGCCCTCAATACCCGAGTGCCATGTACCTCGCATAGTTCATGCCATTTCGAACTCTCAACGACTTGGATGGTTAACGAGGATCGGGGTGTAACGCCCGGCGACGATATTGCCGGCGAGGTGTAAAAAATACTGCGATAACAGTAGGTCGCAGCCTCCATCTTTCGATCGATTTCGGCAGCAGAGCGCTCCCCGCACGCCCTTCCTTTCCGATCACGTCGTGATACCGGGCATGGCACGGGTCGCGCGGATCGACGTCGCTCGAAACAAATCGATCGAGGGTGATCCGTAAAAGGCAAGGTCCGGGCCCGCGCCGTCGCGGCGCCGGACCCGGACACGTCAGCCTGGTCGCAAGTCAGCCCCGCCGCAACAGCGTCAGCCGGGCCTTGCCGTGGACGCGCGTGACGTCCTCGACGAATCCGGCGACTTCGACCCGGTCGGGCTTGGCGGTCTCGATGCTGATCCACGTCGCATCGCCAACCCAGCCGAGCCGCGCGAGCTTGTCGAGCGCGACCGCGCCCGCATTGCTGTCATAGGGCGGGTCCATCAGGATCAGGTCGAGCGGCGCGACCGCGTGGCCGAGCGCCATCACCGATTGCGCGCGGACGTCCGCCCTGGCGGACAGCTTCGCGATATTGGTGCGCAACGCATCCAGCGCTGGCTTGTCCTGCTCGACGAAGATGCACGACGCAGCACCACGCGACAGCGCCTCGAGCCCGAGCGCGCCCGACCCAGCGAACAGATCCGCCACGCTGAGGTCCTCGAAACTGCCGAGGCGGCTCGAAAGCATCGAGAACAACGCCTCGCGGACGCGGTCTGCGGTGGGACGAGTCGCGTCTCCCTTTGGGGCGACGAGCGGGCGGCCGCGCCATTCTCCGGCGATGATGCGCATTATTTACGGGTCCGTGGTGTGCGTGGCTTGGCAGGGCGTGGAGTCTGGCGGTCGCCGGTCGGGCGAGCCCCGGTCGGGCGGCTGGCGGTGGCACCGTCGGCCCCGGCCCGAGCGGTCGTCGGTCGCACCGCATTCGGGCGCGACGCCCCCGGGCGGGCAGGCGCTGCGCCCGCTCCACCGGTGGCGCGCGGCGTCTTGGCACGGACGTTACGACCGAGTTCGGGATTGAACACGCGTGCCGGGCGGCCATCGGGCGTGCGCGCCGGAGCACGGGTGGCCGCAGCGGGGGCGGGCGATCCCGCCTTGGGCTTGGCGTCATAGAAACGCTTCACCTTGGGTGCCTTGGCGACGACGATGCCTTCGCGGCGCGGCTCGGCAAAGGCGGCGCGATCCGAAGTGTTCGCGACCGCGCGGGTGATCCGCACCGGTTGCGGCTTCGGCAGCGCGCGTGGCGTACGCGCCGGGCGTGCGGCGGCCGGGGCTTCCGGTTCGGCGGTCGGCCGCTGGTCGGGGCGCGGTCCGCGGATCCGCTCGGGTTGCAGGATCCGCTTGGGGTCCTTGCGGAATGCGGCGACGTCATGCGCGCGCACTTCGCCGATGTCGCCCGGCGCGAGGTCGCCAAGCAGGAACGGCCCGTAGCGCGTGCGGATGAGCCGCGAGACACGCAGCCCGAGGAATTCGAGGACGCGGCGGACTTCACGGTTCTTACCCTCGGTCAGGATCATCTCGATCCACACGTTCGCGCCGGTGCGGCGTTCGAGGTTGGCGTTGATCGAGCCGTAACGGACGCCTTCGATCTCAATCCCGTGGATCAGTTCCTCGAGCTGCTCCTGCGTCACCGGGCCATAAGCGCGCGCGCGATAGGCACGTTCGACGCCGGTCGCGGGAAGCTCGAGCTGGCGCTTCAATTCGCCGTCGGTGGTGAGCAGCAACAGCCCCTCGGTATTGAGATCGAGCCGCCCGACCGGGACGAGGCGCGGCAGATCCTGCGGTAGACGGTCGTAGATCGTCGGGCGCCCGGCAGGATCGCGCTCGGTAACGAGCAGACCCGACGGCTTGTGGTACAGGAACAGCCGCGCGTCGGCGGGGGCGGCGACCGGATTGCCGTCGACCGTCACGCCGTCGAGCGAGGCGAGGATCGTCGCAGGCGTATCGATCACCACGCCGTTTCGCGCGACGCGACCCTCGGCGATCATGCGTTCGACTTCGCGGCGCGAGGCGATGCCTGCGCGCGCGAGCAGTTTCGCGATCCGTTGTTCGTCGTCGGCGCGGGCGCGGGGGGTGGTGGCGCCGGGTGCGGGGGTTTTGGGGGGACGGTATTTTGACACCGCGCCCTGATACCGAAAATCGGGCGCACGTGTTGAACAAAAAGATTTGCGCCCGATCTTGTAGCCGAGCGTTAAGCTACGGGTGCGTAACGAGGGCGATACGCACATTGCCAGTTTCGGCGCGTGACAGAAGGTGGGGGGCCGAACATGTTGTTCGGACGGAAAAAGCGGCGAATCTGCAAGCTTCTGCTCGTCGAGGACGAGCCGTTGGTCGCATTCGATACCGAACATTTCCTGCGCGACGCGGAATATGAGATCGTCGCGACGGTCGATCGCGTCGCCGATGCGATCGCGGTGATCGACAACGAGCTCGAGATCGATCTGGTGCTGGTCGATATCAGCCTGGCGGACGGCAATGGCGTCGACGTTGCGCGGGCCGCGAAGGCGAAGGGGATCGCGGTTCTGTTCGTCACCGGTCAATGCCCGCAGGGTGGTCGCGCGGTGGCCAATGGTTGCCTCGCCAAACCCTATGCGCAACGCGACCTGCTCGCCGCGATCTCGGCTCTCGAGGCGGTGCTCGACGGCAAGATTCCCAGACGGATGCCAAATGGGCTGAGTTTGTTCACGAACGTCGACTGAGCGCGACGATCGGTCCCGCTGACCCGCTGCGCCCTTTCGCTTCGCAATTTAGCCGTTAGGGTCGCTTGCCTCGGCAAGCGATTATGGTGAAGTGGTTGTGGCGGTGGGGGCAAGAGACGAATGGATGGCGTGAGCGGGCGTGCCGCGAGCTGGTCGGATGGCATCCGTCCCTATTTCGAAAAGGCCCCGCTGGCGGCGCTGGCGCTGGGGATTTCCTCGGGCTTCCCGTTCGCGATGATCGGCGCGACGCTGACGAGCCGGTTGGCGCAGGCTGGCGTCACCAAGTCGACCGTCACCGCGTTCAGCCTCGCGTTCCTCGTCTACAATCTCAAATGGCTGTGGGCGTGGATCGTCGATGGCGTACGCCTGCCGCTGATCGGCGCGCTGGGCCAGCGGGTGTCATGGTTGCTCGTGGCGGGGCTGCTGGTGATCGCTGCGGTCGTCAACCTGGCGCTGGTCGACCCGAAGGCGGACATCTTCGCGACGGCGGTTGCGGCGATCCTCGTCGGCGCGGCGGGCGCGACCTTCGACATCGTGATCGACGCGTACCGGATCGAACTGCTCGAACCGCGCCAGTTGGGCGTCGGGTCGGGCATGTCGCAATATGGCTGGCGGCTCGGGTCGGCGGGGGCAGGGGCGGTCGCGCTGGTCGTCGCGGCGCGGTTCGGCTGGGCGAACGGCTATCTGGCGTGCGCGGCGTTCGCCTTGCCCGCGATACTGGCCGGCCTGATCTGCGGAGAACCCGCCAACCGTCGCGCGCCCGAACAACGGCGCGCCGGGCTGGCGAGTCTGGGCAGCTCGATCCTCGGGCCGTTCCTCCAATTCTTCCAGCGGCGTGGCGCAGTGCTCGTCCTGTTGTTCATCCTGATCCACAAGATTGGCGATACGCTCGCGAACCTGACCTTCCGGCTGCTCTTTGACTCACTCCACTTCACCAATGACGAAATCGCCTATTACGACGTATGGGTCGGGTTCCTCGCCTTTATGGTCGGGATCTTCGTTGGCGGCATCCTGTACACGCGGCTCGGTCTCAAGCGGTCGGTGCTGGTGTCGCTGGTGCTGATGATGCTCTCCAACCTCAGCTTCGCTGCGCTGGCGGCGGCGGGGCATTCCAACCTCGGCATGGGCAGCGCGATCGGGTTCGAGAATTTTTCGAGCGGGATCGGCGGCGTGACCGTGATCGCCTATTTCTCCGCGCTGACGAACGCGCGCTTCACCGCCGCACAATATGCGCTGATTTCGGCGGCGGCGAGCATCGTCGGGCGCGCGGTGACCGGGACGACCGCGGGGGGGCTGATCGATTCGATGGGCTATGTGAACTTCTATCTGCTCACGACCGTTTTGGCGTTTCCGGGGGTGCTTCTGTTCTGGTGGATGAGCCGGACCGGGCTGATCGACGCGTCGATCGGCGCGACCGAGAATGGCGCGGCGGACTGAGGCGACAGGCAGGGTGCGGGAGCGCACTGCCTGCATCATTCGGCGAGGATCGGACGTCCCGCGTCGGCAAACGCCTGCGCCACCACGGTCACGCTCGCGAGCACGCCGTCCGGGTTGCGCACCCCGATCAGGTCGCCGAGTAACAGCCGCGCGGAAGCGGGAGACGTTTCCGCGCGTGAGAGGATTGTCAGAACCGCGTGTTCGGCATGCGTCATCCGGCGGCAGCAGCACGGCGCAATCGCAATCGCGCACGTCGCGCTGTCTGCAAGATCCGCCATCATCGCGCGCAACAGGGTCAACGGACGCCGGAAGTCAGTGCCGAACCCGTCGATCATCGTTTGGGCTGCGTGCGCATCGCCAAGCCCGTGCGCGCCCATCCGGCGAAAGGCGAAGAGCAGCAATCGTGCGTTGGGATCCTCCGGCAGCAGGTGCGGGAGGGCGGCCGGGAGGGTGGCGGCGGACGGGCGATATGCGGTCATGGGGGATGCTCCGTGGAATGGGGGCATCCTCCTTCAGTCGCTATTGCAAGTCAATCGCAATAATATCGGTCAGTCGGGCAACTCGCCGTTTGCCAGGAGCACTTCGCCCGCAAGGTAGAGCGAGCCGAGGACGAGGACGATGGGAGGCTCGGCCTGATCCGCGATTTCGGCGATGTCGCGCAGCGCGCTGGCGACGTCTGGCGCGGTATGGGTGGCAAGCCCGAGGGCGTGCGCGGTCGCTGCGAGGGCGGCGGGGGTGTGGTGTTCGTGCTGCGTGATCGGCACCGCATGCACCGTCGTCGCGATCCCGGCGAACGGCGCGAGCAGTCCAACGGGATCCTTGTTGGCGAGCATCCCGAGCACGAGATGGACTTCGCTCCGTCCGACGCCCGGGTTGGCGATGTCGCGCAGCGTCGCCGCGATCGCGCCGGCGGCGGCGGGATTGTGCCCGCCGTCGAGCCACAATTGGCTGCCGGGCGGGAGCAGGTCGACCAGCGGCCCCGGATGGAGGCGCTGCATCCGCGCGGGCCAGCGTGTGTCGCGGGCGGCGGCGGCATAGGCGTCGGTCGGGATCGTCAACACCGTCTGGTGGCGGAGCATTGCGATCGCGAGCGCGAGATTGCCCGGCTGATGCGGGCCCGCCATTGCGGGCAGCGGGGTTTCGACCGTCCCGCCAGCGTCCTCGTAGCGGAGCATCGCGGCGTCGGTTTCCATGTGCCAGGCCGTGCCGAGCGGAAGGACATGCGCGGCCGCCTGCATCGCTACCGAGGCGACGCGCGCAGCGCTGTCGGGCTCATAAGCCATTGTGACGAGCGCGACGCCGGGCTTGGCGATCCCGGCCTTTTCGCCGGCGATCCCTTCGGCCGTATCGCCGAGGAAGCTCTGGTGATCGATCCCGAGCTGCGCGATCCCCGTGACGAGCGGGTGCGCGATGACGTTGGTCGCATCGAGCCGCCCGCCGAGCCCGACCTCGATCACGCATGCATCCGCCGGGGTGCGCGCAAAGGCGAGGAACGCCGCGGCGGTGGTGACCTCGAAGAAACTCGCGCCGATGTCGCCGCCCGCGTCGAGCACTTCCTCGAGCAGCGCGGCGAGCAGGGTGTCGTCGACGAGACGCCCGGCGATGCGGATGCGTTCGTTGAAGCGGACGAGATGCGGGCTGGTGTAGGCGTGGACGGTATATCCCGCCGCCTCGAGCGCGGCGCGCAGGAACGCGCAGGTCGATCCCTTGCCGTTGGTGCCCGCGACATGGAACACCGGGGGCAATCGGTCTTGCGGGTTGCCGAGCCGGTCGAGCAGGAGCGTGATTCGCTCGAGGCCAAGGATGTCCGCACCGGGGGACAGCTTCCATAGCCGGTCAAGCTGCGCCTGAACTGCAGTATCGGCGGAGATAGCGTGGTCCATCTTTTCTTCTCCCTCTCCCCGCTTGCGGGGAGAGGGCCGGGGAGAGGGGCAGTCCAGCACGCCA
>NZ_JH594425.1:3223991-3622973 GCF_000242835.1 Sphingomonas sp. PAMC 26617 | reverse complement strand
CCCCAACCGTAATGCCCCTCTCCCTCGCGTCGGCTTCGCCTCGCTTGCCCTCTCCCCGCAAGCGGGGAGAGGGAGAGTAATCACGCCGCTACGCGTGCGCCGCCCAGATAATCGATCAAACTCGCCAGCGTCGCGCGCAAGTCGCGGCGGTGCTTCACCATGTCGATCATGCCGTGCTCGAGCAGATATTCTGCGCGCTGGAACCCGTCGGGCAATTTCTCGCGGATCGTCTGCTCGATCACGCGCTGGCCCGCGAAGCCGATCAGCGCGCCCGGCTCTGCAATCTGGACATCGCCGAGCATCGCATAGCTAGCGGTGACGCCGCCCGTGGTCGGATCGGTCAGCACGACGATGTAGGGCAGCCCGGCATCGTGGAGCATCTGGATCGCGACGGTCGCGCGCGGCATCTGCATCAGCGACAGGATGCCCTCCTGCATCCGCGCGCCGCCCGCGGCGGTAAAGATGATGTACGGGCAATTATCCTCGATCGCGGTCTCCACCCCGCGAACGAACGCCTCGCCGACCGCAAGACCCATCGATCCGCCCATGAACGCGAAGTCCTGCACGCCGATGACGGCGCGACGCCCCTCGATCGTCCCGCGCGCGGTGATCAGCGCATCGCCCTCGGACGTCGCGGCGCGCGCGGCCTTGATCCGGTCGACGTAGCGCTTGGTATCGCGGAACTTCAACGGGTCGTCGGGCACCTTTGGCAGCGGCACGATCTTGTAGGAGCCTGCATCGAAGACATATTGGAACCGCAGGATTGGCCCGATCCGCTCGTGATGATCGCAATGCGGACAGACATAGAGATTGTCCTCGAGCTCTTTCACGAACACCATCTGCCCGCAGCCCTTGCACTTGTGCCAGAGCGTGTCGGGCGTCTCCTTCTTGATCGGAACGACGAGCGAGAGCGCGTTGCGGACGCTGGTGAGCCAGGTCATGTGGGGATTCCTTCGCGGGCGGCGTGGACGGCCGTCGACAGGGATTGAATATAGGTGCGCACCGCGTCCGGCGCAGCGGCACCGTGCTGCGCGACCAGCTCGACGATCGCCGAGCCGACGACGACGCCGTCCGCGACCTTTGCGATCGCTGCCGCCTGATCGGGGGTGCGGACGCCGAAGCCGACTGCGATCGGCAGGTCGGTCGAGGCCTTCAGACGCGCGACGGCGGATTCGATCGACGCCTGCGCTGCCTGTTGCAGACCGGTGATGCCCGCGACCGAGACGTAATAGACGAAGCCGCTCGCGCCATCGAGCACGGTGGGCAGGCGGGCGGCGTCGGTCGTCGGCGTGGCGAGGCGGATCGGGTCGATCCCGGCGGCGCGGAGCGCAGGGCCGAGTTCGGCGTCTTCCTCGGGCGGAATGTCGACGCAGATGATGCCGTCGACCCCCGCGTCCTGCGCGGCGGCGGCGAACCAGTCCCCCCCGCGGATCGTCATCGGGTTGGCATAGCCCATCAGGACCAGCGGCGTATCCGGGTGCCGCGCCCGGAACGCCTTAGCGATGCCGAGGATGTCGGCGGTGCGCGTGCCCGCGAGCAAGCTGCGGATGTTCGCCGCCTGGATCGCGGGGCCGTCCGCCATCGGGTCGGTGAACGGCATGCCGAGCTCGATCACGTCTGCGCCGCCCTCGACGATCGCGTCGAGGATCGCGCCGGTCGCGGCAGGGGTGGGGTCGCCTGCGGTAACGAACGCGACGAGCGCGGGGTGGCCCTTGGCGAAAGCAGCGGAGAGGCGGCTCATCTCCCCGACCTCCAGTTGCCAAAGAGGTTGCTCGCGGCACCCGCAATCGCGCCGATCTTCGCGGAATCGAGCGCGCGCGGGACGTGGAGCGTCCAGCGTTGCACGTCGATGCCGAACGCGCTGACTTCGCGCACGATCAGCGCGACGACAGCGCCGACTACGGCAGCGGTCACGACATCGGAAATACCGCCCCCCCGCACGCTCATATCGCTACCCCGAGCGCTTCGGCGACAGTGAAGATGTCCTTGTCGCCACGCCCGCACAGATTGGCGAGGATGATCTGGTCGCGGTCCATCTCGCGCGCACGCTTGGCGACGGCGGCGATCGCATGGGCCGGTTCGAGCGCGGGGATGATGCCCTCGGTCCGGCACAGCAGCTGGAACGCATCGAGCGCCTCGGTATCGGTGATCGACGTATATTCGACCCGTCCGATCTCGTGGAGCCACGAATGCTCGGGCCCGATCCCCGGATAGTCGAGCCCGGCCGAGATCGAATGCGCCTCGGTGATCTGGCCGTCCTCGTCCTGCAGCAGATAGGTCTTGTTGCCGTGGAGGATCCCCGGTGCGCCGCCCGCGAGGCTGGCGGCGTGCTCCTTGTCGAGCCCACGCCCGGCGGCTTCGACGCCAAGCATCTTGACGTCGGCATCATCGAGGAACGGGTGGAACAGCCCGATCGCGTTCGACCCGCCACCGATCGCCGCGACGAGCATGTCGGGCAGGCGGTTGATTCGCGACAGCATCTGCGCCCGCGCCTCGGTGCCGATCACGCTCTGGAAGTCGCGGACCATCTCCGGATAGGGATGCGGGCCAGCGGCGGTGCCGATGATGTAGAAGGTGTCGTGGACGTTCGCGACCCAGTCGCGCATCCCCTCGTTCATCGCATCCTTGAGCGAATGCGACCCGCTCGTCACCGGGCGCACTTCCGCGCCAAGCAGCTTCATGCGGAACACGTTGGGCGCCTGACGCGCGATGTCCTTTGCGCCCATGTAGATCACGCACGGCAGCCCGAAGCGCGCGCAGACCGTCGCGGTGGCGACGCCGTGCTGGCCGGCGCCGGTCTCGGCGATGATCCGGGTCTTGCCCATCCGCATCGCGAGCAGGATCTGCCCGATGCAATTGTTGATCTTGTGCGCGCCGGTGTGATTCAGCTCGTCGCGCTTGAACCAGATCTGCGCCCCTTTGCCCTCGGGCGCGGATTCGCGGAGCGTCTCGGTCAGGCGCTCGGCATAATAGAGCGGGCTCGGGCGGCCGACATAATGTGCGAGCAGATCGTCGAACTGCGCCTGGAACGCCGGGTCGGCCTTGGCCGCGCGATACGCCTGGTCGAGCTCGAGCACGAGCGGCATCAGCGTCTCGGCGACGTAGCGGCCACCGAACTGGCCGAAATGCCCGTTGTCGTCGGGTTGCTGGCGCAGGCTGTTGGCCTGTCCGGCGGGCGGGGTGGTGAGGGAAACTGTCATCGGCTGAGCGTTTAGCAGGATGCGGGCCGGTTCCAAGGGGGTTTGCCTGGATCGTCGTCGTCCGCTGGTTGGGACGAATGACTCACGCAAAGCCGCAAAGCCGCGAAGCGGTCTGCATCAATGCCGCGCCAGGTCACCCATCGGAACGCCATTCCCTCGGGCACTTCTTCTTCTCTTCGTGGCTTTGCGTCTTTGTGCGGTCAAATCTTCCTTAGAAAAGAAGATCGCGCACAAAGCCACAAAGGCACGAAGACCGTTTTGTTAACGACCGGCGGTGCGTGCGCCTACTCAGGCCGGCGTGAGACGTGTCTCGATAGCCGCGATGCGCGCCGCACGCGCGTCAGGTGCGGCCTGCCGCAGCGTTGCCGCGCTTCTTCTCTTCGTGGCTTTGCGTCTTTGCGTGATCAAATCTTCCAAAGAAAAGAAGATCACGCACAAAGCCACAAAGGCACGAAGACCGTTTTGTCGACGACCGGCGGTGCGTGAGCCCGCTCAGGCCGGGGTGAGGCGCGCCTGGATGGTCTGGATCCGCGCCGCCTGCGAGTCGAGCGCGGCCTGTGCGGTCTGGCGCAGCGTTGCGATCGCCGGATAGTCCGGCTTGCCGCTCGCGGCGCGCGTCAGCGCAAGCTCGTCGAGATCGGTGATCGCCGACGAGGTCGTCGCGCGCAGCCCGTCGAGTTGCCCCAGCGCGGTCTGCGCCGTGATCCAGCGATCGCTGCCGACCGCATCCCCGTGCGCCGCCCTGGCGAGCCGGTCGGCAGTATCGGCGGCGGCATCGAAGGTCGTGCCCGCCGTATCGATCGTCTTCTGCAGGTCGACCAGCGTCGCATCGGTCGCCGGGTCGGGCTCGACGATCGTCACGGGCGCGACCGGCTCGGCATCGCTGCGCGATTCGATCGGACGGGGCAGGAGCGACGGGAAGGTCGCCGCCCGCGGTGCCGCGCAGCCGCCCGCCAGAAAGAGCGAAAGGAAGAGAAGATGGCTGGGCGCTGAACGATAGGTCATTTGCGCTTGCTCTATGCCGATGGCCGGGCGGGCGCAACGTGCGACGGCACCGTCGAACTTTGTGACTTTTTTTGGAAAAGCGCTTGCGCCCCCGAAATGTCGCGGCTAACAGCGCCTCTCCAGGCACCCATAGCTCAGCTGGATAGAGCATCAGACTACGAATCTGAGGGTCGGGCGTTCGAATCGCTCTGGGTGCACCATCTATTTCCGCCGCATGGCGGGCAAGGGTCGGAACAGCAATGTTCCGGCCTTTCTTGCGTCTGGACATCGTACGCCCGCGGTCATGGGGTCGCCGGAGTCGACGGCTTTACAGCGCACGATCCCCGCACGCCCGTGTCACCCCGCGTCGCGTTCCACCGAATCCAGAATACGCGCGCCGGCCATGAACACCGCGATCGGGCAGACGGCGAAAAGCAGATATCCGCCGAACCCCGGATATTGCTCGAGGTAATGCGCGCCGCGCTCGACCGCGCCGACCGCGAGCGCGTAGATCACGCCAAAGGCCTCGAACTTGTTCTTGATGACGAACAGGCTGCTGAATTTGGTCCACATACGCCTTTGGTAGCAAGCGCCGGGCCAATGGCGGTTTCGCGCGCTGTCGCGTTACCGGAGATGGTTACCTGTAACTTAACGCGACAGCTTCAGTCGAGCACACCTTCGAGCGCCAGCACCCGCAGCAACGCCGCGCGTGCGCTGGAAACCGTCTGAACCAGCGCCAGATCGGGAGACGTGCCGACGATCTGATCCGGAACGATCGTTTCCGGCCAGTGCTCGGACACGACCGCCGCAATCGAATCGAGCTTCGCCGCGTCGACCAGGAACCGCGGATCGATCGTCTTCGGATCGGCGACGACCCGCAATCGCAGGCACGCCGGACCCCCGCCGTTCGCCATCGATTGTCGTACGTCGACCGTCTCGACCCGGCGGATCGGCCCGTTCCCGGCGAGCATCGTCTCCAGCCATGCCGCCACGCGCGGATGCCCGGCGGCTTCAACTGGAACGATCAACGTCATGACGCCATCGGGTGGCGTGACCAGTTGCGCGTTGAACAGATAGGAGGACACCGCGTCCGCCAGCGATACGGCGTCGGCGGGCACCTCGACGATCTCGACCCACGGTGCCGCCTGCCGGATCTCGGCGTAAGCGGCGTCGCGATCGGCGAGCGCATGTTCGTGGACGAACAGCACCTGTTCGTTGGCGACCGCAACGACGTCATTGTGGAACGCCCCTGCCGCAATCGCATCCGGCGACTGCGCGAGGAACAGCGTTCGCGCGGGGTCGAGCCCGTGCGCGCGCGCGACCGCCGCGCTTGCCACGCGCGACTGGCGTGCGGGGAAGGCCCCGCCCGACTTGCCGTAGACGAACAGCTCGATCCCGGGCTCACCATGGCTTCGCGCAAGCCGCATGTGGTTCGCCGCCCCCTCGTCGCCGAACGGCGCGGGGATCGGCGCGTGATGCGCGAAGTGCGCCGGGTCGGCAAAGGCGATCGCGAGCTGCCGCGCTGTCTCGTGCGCCTCGTGGCTGCGGTGTGGCATCGTCAGCAGGTTCGCGGGCGTGAAGTGGCACCGCCCGTCGGCGGTGTCAGTGCCTGGCGAGACCGTCGCCGCATTCGCCGCCCACATCGCCGAGGCGGACATTGCCTGTGCGCGCAGCAATGGCGGCGCGCTGGCATAATCGGTCGACAGCGACGCGAGCCAGCGCCGGTTGGGCCGGTCGTGCGGGAGCAGGATCCCCTGCGTCAGCCCGAGCGCGAGATTGGCGCGCATCTTGGCGATCCCCTCGAGCGCGGCATGGCGCGGCCAGGAGGTCGTCCCGGCATTCTGCGTCGCGGCGAGATTGCCGGGGCTGAGACCCGCGAAATTATGGCTCGGCCCGACGATTCCGTCGAAGTTGATCTCGGTCGGCATCACACCCTCGGGACATGGCAGATGGTGGCATCCTCGATGATCTCGAGCGCGCGCGCGACGGTCGGGGAGATCACCACCCCGCCGGTGCACGCGCGCACGTCGCCATAGACGCAGCGGAAGTCGGCCAGCCGTCCGCTCGCGATCAGCGCCTGGTCGCCGCCGTCGAAATCGGTCGCGACCACGGTCGAGGTCTGGACGTCGCGGATCGTGCGGACCGCGTCGGTCTTGGCGATCATCGTGGGGCCGCCATCGAAGATGTCGACGTAATTCTCATACGCAAACCCTTCGTTTTCCAGCATTCTCATCGCGGCCCGGCCCGACGGGTGCGGCAGGCCGATCACCGCGCGCGCGGTTTCGGGGAGCATCGCGGTGTAGATCGGGTGCTTGGGGAAGAGGTCGGCGATGAACTGGTGCCCCTGCACCGCATTGAACTGGTCGGCGTCCTGGAAATTCATCCCGAAGAAGCGCCCCGCCAGCCCATCCCAGAATGGCGAGCCGCCCGCTTCGTCGATGATCCCGCGGAGTTCCGCCAGAACGCGGTCGGCAAAGCGCGCGCGATGCTTGGCGATAAACAGATAACGGCTGCGCGCGAGCAACAGCCCGAGCCCGCCCGCGCGTTCGCCCGGATGGAGGAACAGACCGCCGACTTCGCTGCACCCTTCGAGATCGGTCGTCAGCCCGAGCATGTCGGCGCGAAACGTCCGGCCGAGTTCCTTCGAATGCTGCGTCAGCGTGCCCAGCCGATAGCTGTAGAAAGGGTAGCTCTGTCCGACATGCGTGAAGATCTGGCAGGTGCCGCGGACCTCGCCGGTCTCGGTGTTCTCCAATACCAGCACGAACAGATCGTCCGCCTTGGTATCGTCGTCGCGCGCGAAGGCGGCGGCGCTGCGTTCGAGTTTTGCGGTCAGCGCGGTCCGGTCAGGCGGAAGATTGGTGAAGCCGCCGCCGGTCAGCTTGGCCATTTCGTATAGCGGCTTGAGGTCGGAGTCGCGCGCGGCGCGGATACGGTAGGTCACAACTGGCCCTTTTCGGCGATACGCAAGATGGTGAGCGCGGACAGCGCCGCACGCTCGGGGAGGGACTCGACGATCAGATATTCGTCCGGGGAATGGATCGCGCCGCCGCGCGCGCCCATCGTGTCGACCACGGGGACGCCGCACGCGGCAATGGTGTTGCCGTCGCACACCCCGCCGGTCGCGCGCCAGCCGATGGCGAGGCCGAGATCCGCGCCGCACGTTTTCACCAGCTCGAACAGGCGTGCCGCCCCCGCGTCGATCGGCTTGGGCGGGCGATTGAAGCTGCCGTGAAGCGCGATGGTGACGTCATGATGCGCCGCCACGGCAGCGATCGTGGCGTCGAGCAACGCCTGCGCGCGCGCGATCGCGGCGTGATCGGCGGGGCGGAAGTTGATGCGGAGGACGGCGTGGTCGGGAACGACGTTGTTCGGCCCGCCGCCTTCGATGCGCGCCGGATTGACCGCCAGCCCATCCCCGCGCGCCGCGTGGAGGCGGACCGCGAGATCGGCTGCGGCAACGATCGCGTTGCGGCCATCCTCCGGGTTGCGCCCGGCGTGCGCGCTGCGCCCGGTGGCGACGATCGAGAAATTGCCCGTGCCCCCGCGTGCGCCCGCAAGCGTGCCGTCGGGCAGCGCGGGTTCGTAGGTGAGCGCGGCGATCTTGCCCTGCGCCATCCGGCGGATCAGCGCGGAGGAGGAGAAGGAGCCGGTTTCCTCGTCGGAATTGATGACGACGTCATAGCCGATCCGCGCCGCGAGCGGGCTCGTCTCTACTGCGACCAGCGCGGCGAGCATTACCGCAAGGCCACCCTTCATGTCCGCGACGCCGGGGCCGTTGAGCGTCCCGTCGTCGCGCTTCGTCAGCGTCTGGAACGCGTGGTCGACCGGATAGACGGTGTCCATATGGCCGGTCAGCAGCAATTGCACGGGCGCTTCCGGGCGAACGCTCAGATGCAGGTGGCGACCATGATCCAGGATCGCGACACTTCCGTCAGAGCCTACACTCTCGGCTGTATCCCCTTCAATCAAAGCGACTTTACCTGGAAGCACACCGAATGCTGCAACCAGCATGTCCGCAACCGCGGACAGTCCGGCAAGATTGCGTGTTCCCGAATTGACCGCCGACCATTGCTCGACCTGCCGCAGCATCGGCTGCGCGCGCGCGACCGCGATCGCTGCGCTTTCGTGTTCGTTTAATCCCCTCATCGAAGCAGCCTAGCTTGGGTTTGCGATCGGCTCCAGTCCGTTGCGACGGAAACGATTTGCCACCTCAGCCGAGATGGTCTGCAAACACGGCAAGGACCTCGCGGTAGAGCGGCGCCTTGAACGGGACGATGATCTCGGGAAGGGTCGCGGGGTCGACCCACGCCCATTCCTTAAACTCCTCATGTTCGGTCGCAATGTCGATATCGCTGTCCAGGCCCTTGAAACGATACAGAAACCACCGCTGCCGCTGACCGCGCCACTTGCCCTTCCAGACACGTCCGACGAGGTCTTCGGGCAGATCGTAGAACAGCTCCTGCGGAGACACGGCAATCAGATCGACCTTGTCGGGCGTGATCCCAGTCTCCTCGCGCAACTCGCGCAAAGCAGCGGTCTCGGCATCCTCGCCGTCGTCGATCCCGCCCTGCGGCATCTGCCACGCCTCGACCTTGGTATCGATCCGCTGGCCAACGAAGACCTTCCCTTCCGCGTTCAGGATCATCAGCCCGGCACAGGGACGATAGGGCAGCGTCGTCGGATCGGTCATGCCGCTGCCTGTGCCATCACGCGCTGCGCTTCGGCCTCGGCGATCAGCGCTCTGGCCGCAACGAGCGCCCCGGCGACGTCGCCCGCCGACGACGGGATCGCCTTGCGCAGCGTGACGAAGCCATGGATGTTGCCGACGGCTTCGCGGAACACGACCGCGACGCCGGCTTCCGCCAGCGCGGCGGCATAGGCCCGGCCCTGATCGCGGATCGGATCGAGGCTCGCGGTGACCACGACGGCGGGGGGCATCCCGGCGAGGCCACCCAACAACGGCGAGGCGCGGACATGCTCGGCCTCGGCCTGATAGGCGACGTTGAACCACTCCATCGTCGCGCGGGTGAGCAGATAGCCCTCGGCGAACTGGTCGTAGGATGGGTACGGCTTGCTCGTATCGGTCGCGGGATAGAAGGGCAGGTGCGCGATCACGGGCACCGCCGCAGGCTCGTCCCGCAACGCTGCGGTGACGACGATCGCAAGGTTGCCCCCCGCGCTGTCGCCGCACGGCACCAGCGCAGTGACGCCGCGCCCCAGTTCGGCCGGTCCGCTTGCCGCCCAGCGCGCCGCTGCCTCGCAATCGTCTGGCGCGGCGGGCCAGGGCTGTTCGGGCGCGAGCCGGTAATCCACCGCGAGCACGGGAAGATCGAGCGCGCGCGAAATCTCGGCGCAGAAGCTCGCATGTGTGTCGAGGTCGCCGATCACGAACCCGCCCCCGTGATAGAACAGCACGAGCGGCCCGGGCACGCGATCCGCCTGCACGTCGAACAGCCGCGCGGGGATCGCGCCCGCCGGACCCGGAATCGCAATATCCCTGATCAGCCCGAGCTCGCCGACCGGCGGATCGGCGATGTCCTTCATCGCGGCATAGGCAGCGCGCGCGACGGGGGGCTCCATCTCGTGCGTGCGGGGGCCGGGGAGGTTGTTGAGGAACGCAAGGAAGCCCGCGACGTCCGCGCGAACATAGGGGGTAGGGGTTTCGGGCGGGGTGCTGCTGTCGGTCATGCGGCGCTCTCCATTGGTCTCTGCCAGTCTCGCACCTACCTAGGCAGGATGATCGCGGTCGTCCATCACCCCGCCTATGTCGCTTCGGGACAGGCAAACAATCCCAGCCAGCTCAGCAAGAATGCGGCGATCCGCAATCGTCTCGAGGCCGAAGGGGCAGGGGTCGCGTGGCATGTGCCGGACGCCATGCCGCTCCATTGGCTCGAAGCGGTGCATGACGCCGATTATGTAGCAGAGGTGCTCGAGGCACGTGTCCCCCGCGAGAAGGAGCGACGCATCGGTTTCGCGGTGACCGAGTCGGTCGCGGCGCGCGCGGCGGTGGTGCCCGGCGGTACGTGGCTCGCCGGCAAGATCGCGCTGGAGCGGGGGTTCGCCGCCAATACCGCGGGCGGCAGCCATCACGCGCTCGCCGCGACGGGGGCCGGCTATTGCGTCTTCAACGATCTCGCGATCGCGGCGGTTCGGCTCGCGGAAGAGGACGGCCTGCGCGTGCTGGTGGTCGATTGCGACGTCCATCAGGGCGACGGCACCGCCGCGCTGACCGCCGGCTATCCCCAGATCGCGACTTATTCGATCCATGCCGAAAAGAATTTCCCGGTTCGCAAGGCGCGCTCGACGCTCGATGTCGGCCTGCCCGATGCGACCGGCGACGCGGACTATCTCGCCACGCTCGAGTCGACGCTGGTGCCGATGCTCGACGAGGTTCGACCGCAGATCATTCTCTACCAGGCCGGGATCGACCCGCTCGCGAACGACCGGCTCGGGCGGCTCGCACTGACCGACGACGGGCTGGTCGCGCGCGAGAATCTCGTCGCGCGGCTCGCGATCGATCGGGGCATTCCGCTGGCGAGTACGGTCGGTGGCGGCTATGGCGCGGACGTGGTCGCGCTGGCCGAACGGCATGTCCGCGCGATCCTCACGCTCGGCGCGGCCTTCGCCGCCGCCGGGTGACCGGAAAGCAGCGGTTGCACCGCCCCTTATTGAAACTACCTTGGCCCTGCGCCGTTCGAGGCATAAGGGCATGACAACGATTACCCGTAGGACAAGACGCTGATGGCGACCGCCGCGCACGAAGTTACCCCCCAAGAAGCCTCCGCCCACCCCACCGCAGAGTCCGTCGTCGTCCGGTTCGCCGGCGACTCGGGCGACGGTATGCAGTTGACCGGGGGGCAGTTCACGCTGTCGACTGCGCTGTCGGGCAATGATTTGGCGACCTTCCCGGATTTCCCCGCCGAAATCCGAGCACCGCAAGGCACGCTGTTCGGTGTGTCCGCGTTCCAGATCAACTTCGGCTCGACCGCGATCGAAACCGCGGGCGACGCGCCCGACGTGTTGATCGCGATGAACCCGGCGGCGCTCAAGGTGAACGCGCCTGCGCTTAAGGCGGGTGGCCTGATCATCGCGGACGAAGGCGAGTTCGGCGAACGCAACCTCGCCAAGGCGAAATACGCCGCCAACCCGCTGACCGACGGCAGCCTCGCCAAGTGGCAGCTCCTCAGCTTTAACATCTCGCAGCTGACGCTGGATGCGGTGAAGCCGTTCGGCCTTGGCAACAAGGAGGCGCTCCGCTGCAAGAACATGTGGACGCTGGGGCTCGCGCTCTGGATGTTCGATCGGGATCGCGCCCCGATCGTCGACTGGCTTAAGACCAAGTTCGCCAAGGCCCCCGTACTCGCCGAGGCGAACATCGCCGCTTTGAACGCAGGCCATGCTTACGGCGAGACCGCCGAACTGGCGGGCCCGATGAAGCAGCATCACATCGGCGTCGCACCGACCGCACCCGGCCTGTACCGCACCGTCACCGGCGCCGAGTCGATCTCGCTCGGGCTGGTCGCAGGCGTCCAGCTTGCCGATGTTCCGATGTTCTTCGGCGGCTATCCGATCACGCCCGCGTCGGCGATCCTCCACTTCCTGTCGCGCCTCAAGGAATATGGCGTCACCACCTTCCAGGCGGAGGATGAGATCGCCGCGATCGCTTCGGCGATCGGCGCGTCCTACGCCGGGCAGCTTGGCGTGACCTCGTCGTCGGGCCCGGGCATTGCGCTCAAGGGCGAGGCAATGGGGCTTGCGATCATGACCGAGCTCCCGCTCGTCATCGTCAACTCGCAGCGCGGCGGTCCTTCGACCGGCCTGCCGACCAAGACCGAGCAGTCGGATCTGTATCAGGCGGTCTATGGCCGTAACGGCGATGCGCCGATGCCGGTCCTCGCGGCACGCTCGCCGTCGGATTGCTTCGACGTCGCGATCGAGGCGGTGCGGATCGCGGTCCAGTACATGACCCCGGTGATGCTGCTGACCGACGGCTATATCGCCAATGCCGCCGAGCCGTGGCTCGTCCCCGACATGTCGACCTATGCGCCGTTCCCGGTCGAGTATCTCGAAGAAGTCCCCGAGGGCGGCTTCCTTCCCTATGCGCGTGACGAGAATCTCAAGCGTCCGTGGGTCAAGCCCGGCACGCCCGGCCTGCTCCACCGCATCGGTGGGATCGAGAAGGCGATCGGCACCGGCAACATCGATTATGGTGCCGAAAACCACCAGAAGATGACTGAAATCCGCCGCGACAAGGTCGCGAACATCGCGGTGCCTGACCAGACCGTCGAGCTCGGCGAGACCTCGGGCAAGCTCGCGATCGTCGGCTGGGGCTCGACCTTCGGGCCGATCCACCAGGCGGTCCGCCGCGCGCGTGCCAAGGGCCGTGACGTGGCACACATCCACATCCGTCACATCTGGCCGATGCCGGCGAATCTCGGTGCGTTGCTAAAGGGTTACGACACCATCCTGGTGCCGGAAATGAACACCGGTCAGCTGAAGACGGTGCTCCGCGACCAGTTCCTGGTCGATGCCAAGCCGCTCAACAAGGTGTCGGGTCAGCCATTCCTCATCTCCGAGATCGAGGAAGCGATCGACGGCCATCTCCCCGCCGAGGGCGACTTTGTGCCCCCCAGCGAAACTCAATTGCCCAGCCCGGAGGCTGTGAACCCATGAACGACATGACCCCCATCGCGAAGACCACGCCGAAGGACTGGGAAACCGATCAGGAAGTCCGTTGGTGCCCGGGCTGCGGCGACTATGCCGTGCTCAAGGCAGTCCAGCGCACGATGCCCGAAATCGGCGCGCGCCCGGAAAACACCGTCTTCGTCAGCGGCATCGGCTGCTCGTCGCGCTTTCCCTATTATATGGAGACCTACGGCTTCCACACGGTCCATGGTCGTGCGCCGGCGGTGGCGACGGGCGTCAAGCTCGCCAACCCAGATCTCGACGTTTGGATCATCACCGGGGACGGCGACGCGCTGTCGATCGGTGGCAACCACACGATGCATTTGATCCGCCGCAATCTCGATTGCCAGGTCCTGCTGTTCAACAACGAGATCTACGGCCTCACCAAGGGGCAGTATTCCCCGACGTCGCGCGTCGGGACGCGGACGCCATCGACCCCGTTCGGCTCGGTCGACACGCCCGCCAACCCGTGCGCCTTCGCGCTCGGGGCAGGCGGCCGGTTCATCGCGCGGGCGATCGACATCCACAAGAACCTCGTCGGCGTCCTGAAGGCAGCGCATGCGCATAAGGGCACCGGGTTCGTCGAGATCTTCCAGAACTGCATCGTCTATAACGACGACGTCTTCGCGCCCTTCACCGAGAAGAAGAACGCGGGCGCGAACCAGCTCTGGGTCGAGCATGGCAAGCCGTTGCTGTTCGAGGCCGGCACCAAGGGGCTGGCGATGGACATGGACCGGCTGGTGCTCAAGGTTGTCGACGTGGTCGACGGCGATTGGGCGGCGGCGGGCGTGATCGTGCATGACCAGACCAACCGCGGTCTTGCGCACATGCTGGTCGAGATGCCCTTCGGGATGTTCCCGATGGCTCTTGGCGTGCTGTTCGACGATCCCAAGCCGACGTTCGAAAGTGCTGTCGTGACGCAGAATGCGGAAGCCGCGAAGGGCAAGACGCCCGACCTGCAGAAGCTGCTGTCGCAGGGGCAGACGTGGCAGGTGGAGAAGGAACCGCATTCGATGTGAGGATTGGCCTCACACAAAGACACTAAGCCACTAAAAGGTGAAGAGTTGGACGATGCTCTTGAAGACCTGGCACGGGTTGCGGTGGATTGCGGCTACAAGCTGCACGCCGCCCTGGGGCCGGGTCTTCTCGAGTCCGTCTACGAAGCCTGCCTGTTTCAATCGCTTTCGAGGCGGGGTTTGCAGGTTGAACGGCAAAAGGCTGTTCCAATCCTGTTCGAGGGTATTGCGCTCGACGAGGGGTTCAGGATCGATCTCCTTGTCGAACGACGGTTGTTGCTCGAGCTAAAATCGACGGAGAGTTTCGTTCCCGTCCATGGCAAGCAGGTGCTGACCTATCTGCGACTGATGGAGCTGCCGCTCGGCTTACTGATGAACTTTGGTGCCGGTACGTTCAAAGACGGGATCCGCCGGATCGCCAACAACTATTACCGAAACTGACTTCTGCTTCTGTTTTGTGCCTTTGTGTCTTTGTGTGAGATATAACTGTCTTGACCCCAATCATCCTCTGGCTCCGCCGAGACCTCCGGCTGGCCGACCAGCCCGCTCTCCTCGCCGCGATCAACGATGGACCGGTGATCCCGGTCTACATCCTCGACGACGACACCCCCGAGAAATACGCGATGGGCGGCGCCTCGCGCTGGTGGCTCCACCACAGCCTGGAAGGCCTCGACTCGGACCTGCGCGAGAAGGGCTCGCGGCTGATCCTGCGCCGAGGGAAGTGCGTCGAGGTGCTAGCGCAACTCGCCGAGGAAACCGGCGCGACGCAAGTCCATTGCATCCGCCATTTCGAACCGTGGTGGCGCAAGGCCGAGGAAGCCGTCGCCAAGCACCTCGATCTCGTCTGCCATGACGGCAATTACCTCGCGCGCCCCGGATCGATCACGACTGGCAGCGGCGGGCAGTACAAGATCTACACCCCGTTCTGGCGTGCGCTCAAGCAGCACATGCCGCCGCCCGCGCCGATCCACAAACCTGCGAAGATCCCGGCGCCGTCCAAATGGCCCAAGAGCGACGTGCTCGCCGACTGGACGCTGCTGCCGACCAAGCCCGACTGGTCGACCGGCTTCTCGGACGACTGGACCCCCGGCGAGGATGCCGCACACAATCGCCTGAACGCCTTCAAGAAGCAGGCGGATGACTATGACGACACGCGAAACTTCCCCTCGCAGGAGGGCAGTTCCCGTCTGTCGCCGCACCTGCATTTTGGCGAGCTTTCCGCGGCGCAGGTGTGGCACGCCGTCGCCGATGTCGGCGGGTCGGTCGACGTCTTCCTGAGCGAGATCGGCTGGCGTGACTATGCGCAGAACGTCATCCTGCAATATCCGGAATACGGCTCGAAAAACGCCCGCGAGAAGTATGATGCGATGCCGTGGCGCAGCGGCAAGGATGCCCACGCCGACCTCAAGGCGTGGCAGCAGGGCCGCACCGGTTATCCGATCGTCGACGCCGGGATGCGTCAGCTCTGGAAGACCGGCTGGATGCACAATCGCGTCCGCATGATCACCGCGAGCTTCCTGATCAAGCATCTGCTGATCGACTGGCGCGAAGGCGAGCGGTGGTTCTGGGATTGCCTGGTCGATGGCGATTACGGCTCCAACTCGGTCAACTGGCAATGGACCGCGGGCACCGGGATTGATTCGAACATGTTCGTCCGGATCATGGCGCCGCTGGTCCAGTCGCCCAAGTTCGACGCGGGCGCGTATATCCGCGAATGGGTTCCCGAACTCGCCGACGTGAAGGGCGACGCGATCCACGACCCCGAGGAGGCAGGCTGCCGCCCCAAGGCCTACCCGCCCAAGATCATCGGACACCGCGAGGCGCGCGAGCGCGCGTTGCAGGCGGTGAAACAGGTGCGCTGAGCGGCTTGGCAACCACGCCCCGGGATGCGAGGGGGGCGCGATGTTTGGGGTATTCGTAAAACCGTTCAACGCCGTGCTCGACCGGATCGATTCCGGTCTGGTAGAGGGATCGCTCGCGGCAACCTTGCCGGGCGGGGGCAGGCGACTGCTCGGCGGGCGGGCACCCGGACCCGCAGCCGTGGTCGACCTGCGTCGCTGGCGCGCGTTGATGCGGCTGGTGACCGGGGGCTCGGCGGGCTGGTACGTCGCCTGGTCCAAGGGTGAGTGGACCAGTCCCGACCCGACCGTGCTGTTCGAGCTGTTCATGCGCAACCGGCGCTCTTTGGGTGGGACGGCGCGGTCGGGTGGAATGATCCGCATGCTGCGCGGCTGGCGCAATGCCCTGCGCCGCAACTCGCGCGCGGGGTCCCGGCGCAACATCCATTTCCACTACGATCTGGGCAACGACTTCTATAGCCTCTGGCTCGATCCGAGCATGATGTACTCGGCCGCTTTGTTCGACGAAGCGGCGATGACGACCGAGGACCTGACGGCGGCACAGGCGCGCAAGAACGATGCGATCCTCGATCGGCTGAAACTGTCACCCGGGCAGACCGTGCTCGAGATCGGCTGCGGCTGGGGTGGCTTTGCCGAGGCGGCGGCGCGGCGCGGGTTGCGGGTCGATGCGATCACGCTGTCGAGCGAGCAGGAACGCGCGGTCAACGACCGTATCGCGGAGGCGGGGCTTTCGGGCGTGACCGTCTCGCGCACCGATTATCGCGACGTCTCCGGCCAGTATGATGGGATCGCCAGCATCGAGATGGTCGAGGCGGTCGGACAGGACTATTGGGGGACGTATCTCGCCGCCATCGCACGCGTGCTCAAGCCCGGCGGGCGGGCGGCGATCCAGTATATCACGATCGATGACGCGATCTTCGAGGCCTATGCCGCGAACGTCGATTTCATCCAGCGGTTCGTCTTCCCCGGCGGGATGCTGTTGTCGCAGAGCCGCTTCCGCGCACTCGCCGAGACGCATGGGCTCGCGTGGCGCGACAACCGCAGCTTCGGGCTGCACTATGCCGAGACGCTGCGCCGGTGGCGTGTCGCGTTCGACGCGGCAGTAGTTGCTGGGCGTCTTCCGGCGAAGTTCGACAGTAAGTTCATCGCCTTGTGGCGCTATTATCTGATGTACTGCGAAGGCGGGTTCCGCGGGCAGGGGATCGACGTCGCGCAGGTCACGCTGGTAAAGGTCTGACGGCAAGTCGGAAGGTGTGCGGAAACGCGACCCCCACGCTGCGCCGGGTTTAACAGTCACGCTCGAAACGAACGGTCGCGATCAACCCGGCATATCGACCGCCATCAGTGCGGCACCACGCCAAGCTCGAACCCGGTCTTGTCGTGCAAGGCATAGCGATCGACGAGATCGGCGCTCGCGCGATTATAGCCGATCACCTCGACCACCGATCCGTCCCGCCGCAACCGGGCGATGATCTTGTCGAGCGCGCCGACCCCCGAAATGTCCCAGAAGTGCGCGTCGCTTACGTCGATCGTCACCGGCGCGCCCTGCTCGGGCAGGAACGCACTTGTGACGCGGTCGACCGAGGCAAAGAAAACCTGCCCGCTGACCTGATAGACAACGCCGTCCGCGCCCGTCGTGCGCGCGACGGATACCATCCGCCGGACCTTGCCCGCGAAGAAGATGCCCGACAGCAGCACCCCCGCGAGTACGCCCTGCGCAAGATCATGTGTCGCGACGACGACCGCGACCGTCACCAGCATCACTGCGGAGGACGTCGGCGGATGCCGGCGGAGGTTGCGGATCGAATTCCAGCTGAACGTCCCGATCGCGACCATGATCATCACCGCGACCAGCGCGGGCATCGGAATCCGCCCGACCACAGGGCCGGCTACCGCGAGCAGGAACAGCAGGAACGCGCCGGCGATGAACGTCGACAGCCGCTTGCGCCCGCCCGAGGTCACGTTGATCACCGACTGGCCGATCATCGCACACCCGCCCATTCCGCCGACCAATGCGGCGACGATGTTCGCCCCGCCCTGGCCCGCGCACTCACGGCGCTTGTTGCTTTCGGTGTCGGTCATGTCGTCGACGATCTGCGCGGTGAGCAGCGATTCGAGCAGCCCGACCGCCGCCATCGTCAGCGAATAGGGCAGGATGATCCGCAGCGTCTCCCACGTCAGCGGAACCTGCGGCAGCGCGAAGGACGGCAGCCCGGAAGGCAGGCGCCCCATGTCGCCGACGGTGCGCACCGGCAACGCGAGCGCGATGCTGATCACCGCGAGCACGACGATCGCGACCAGCGGGGAGGGCACCGCCTTGGTCAGGCGCGGCAGCAGATAGATGATCGCCAGACCGCCCGCGACCAGCGCGAAGCTATGCCAGGTCACGCCCGTCAGCTGCGGCAACTGCGCCATGAAAATGAGGATTGCCAATGCGTTGACGAAGCCCGTTATCACCGATCGGGAAACGAACTGCATCACCAGGTCGAGCCGCAGCACCGCCGCGAGGATCTGGAACACGCCCATCAGGATGGTCGCGGCGAAAAGATACGGGACGCCGTGATCGCGCACCAGCGGCGTCACCACCACCGCTACCGCCGCGGTCGCGGCCGAGATCATCGCGGAACGACCGCCGATGAAGGAGATGACGATCGCGATCGCGACCGAGGCATACAGCCCGACCTGCGGATCGACGCCCGAGATGATCGAGAAGCCGATCGCTTCGGGAATGAGCGCGAGCGCGACGACGATGCCGGCCAGCGTCTCGCGCCGCACGTCGGCGAACGAGGAGAACCATTGGGTTCGAAAAGTTGAAAATGTCATGAGATACCAAACGCAGGCACATGGCACCGGACCGCTTGCGGGGTCGGTGACTTCGCTATCCATGTGTTCTGTTATCCAGCGGATCGGCGGCTGAAAGAGCCACCCGGATTTGCACCGGGTCCATGCGAGTGCGCGTCCCTTAGCGGCGTATCAGCGAGCGATCAAGCTCGTACCTTCCGCTACTACCGTCATTCCCGCGAAGGCGGGAAGGACGGCTGAAGGTGGCCCAGCGACGAAAGCGGTCACCCGACGCGTTCGAAATGCCCCGTCGCGAAATCCTCGGTCAGCAGCGCGACGATCCGCTCTGCCACTACGCTCGGTTCCTTGACCGACTTGGGTTCCTCGCCCGGATAGGCGCGGCGGCGCATGTCGGTGCGGGTCGCGCCGGGGTCGAGGATCGCGGTGCGGATGTTGCTGATCCGTTCCATCTCGTCGCCGTATGCCGATACGATCGTCTCGAACGCCGCCTTGGACGCGCCGTAAAGCCCCCAATACGCCCGCGGCTTGCGCCCGACGCTCGAGGTGATGCCGATGACGCGCGCGTGGTTCGACTTGCGCAGCATCGGATCGAAGGCCGCGATCAAGGCCGCTTGCGCGCTGACGTTAAGCGTCAGGACGTTCGCCATTTCCTTGGGGTCGATCGCGGGCACGGGTGCCAGTGTGCCGAGCATCGCTGCGTTGAGCACGAGAATGTCGAGCGCGGGCCAGCGTTCGCCGATTGCCGAACCCAGCCGCGCGATCGCCTCCGCCTGCGTCAGGTCGAGCGGCGCGATCGTTGCCGACCCGCCTGCGTCGAAGATCGCATTCTCGACGCTCTCGAGGCCGGCGCTGGTCCGGGCGGTGAGGACGACATGCGCCCCCGCTGCGCCAAGTGCGATGGCGGTCGCGGCACCGATGCCCTTGGAGGCACCGGTAACGAGCGCGACCCGGTCAGCGAGCGGGCGGTTCCCATCAGTCATCGTCTTGCGATCCTCAGCTGACGCGTTCGGCCAGCAGCGCGAACTGATCGACCGACGAGACATCGTCCTGGTCGGTCAGCGTGGTCGGATAGTCGCCAGTGAAGCAGGCATCGCAATGGCTCGGGCGGATCGCGTTGCGCTGCGGCTCGCCGAGCGCCTTGTACAGCCCGTCGATCGAGACGAACGCGAGGCTGTCGGCCTTGATATACGCCGCCATCTCCTCGAGATTCTTGGTCGCGGCGAGCAGCTTGGCGCGCTCGGGCGTGTCGACGCCGTAGAAGCACGAATGCCGCGTCGGCGGGCTCGCGATACGCATATGGACCTCGGCCGCGCCTGCTTCGCGCATCATCTCAACGATCTTGAGGCTGGTCGTCCCGCGCACGATCGAATCATCGATCAGCACGATCTTCTTGCCCGCGATCAGCGCGCGATTGGCGTTGTGCTTCAATTTCACACCAAGGTGACGAACCTTGTCGCCCGGCTGAATGAAGGTGCGCCCGACATAATGCGAGCGGATGATCCCGAGTTCGAACGGGATCCCCGATTCCTGCGCATAGCCCAGCGCCGCCGGGGTGCCCGAATCGGGGACCGGGATGACGAGGTCGGCATCGACCGGGCTTTCGATCGCGAGCTGTGCGCCGATCGCCTTGCGGACGGTGTAGACGCTGCGATCCTCCGAGATCGAATCGGGGCGCGAGAAATAGACGAATTCGAAGATGCACGGCCGCGCCGACACGGGCGCGAACGGGCGATGCGAGGTGATCTCGCTGCCCTTGACCATGACGAGTTCGCCCGGATCGATCGAGCGGACGAAGGTCGCGCCGACCACGTCGAGCGCGACCGTCTCGGACGCGAAGATCACCGCCTGGCTGCCGTCCGACTGTTCGATCCGGCCCATCACGAGCGGGCGAATGCCGAGCGGATCGCGGCACGCGATCATGCCCTCGGGCGTCATCACGATCAGCGAATAGGCGCCCTCGACGCGCTTCAACGCATCGATGAACTTGTCGACGACGGTGCGGTAGTTGGACGTCGCGACGAGATGAATGATCGTCTCGGTATCGCTGGTCGACTGGAAGATCGAGCCGCGCCGGACGAGATCGCGGCGCAACCGCATCGCGTTCGAGATATTGCCGTTATGCGCGATCGCGAACCCGCCCGAGGCGAGGTCGGCGTAGAGCGGCTGGACGTTGCGGAGCGCGGTCTCGCCCGTGGTCGAGTAGCGCACATGGCCGCACGCGACCGTGCCGCGCAGCGGGACCATGATATCCTCGCGGTCGAAATTGCCCGCGACGTGGCCCATTGCGCGGTGAGTGTGGAATTCGGCACCGTCGAAGCTGGTGATGCCAGCCGCTTCCTGTCCGCGATGCTGGAGCGCGTGGAGCCCCAGCGCAACGAGCCGGGCGGCGTCGGCCGCTCCGGAGATACCAAAGACACCGCATTCTTCATGCAGTTTGTCCCCGTTTTCGGGGGCTTCGAACGGATTGGTTGTGAGCATTGGCGCCCTTCGGGGGAGGGTAGAGCTTCGATTGGCCATATAGGGGGGCTCTCCGGCTTTGTCGCGCTTTTGTCACATCATGGGGAGCGATTGGTCGCATTGTTCGTTCCGGCGGCCTTCGGGGATCAATTGTTGTCCCGCGCAAGGCGTTCAGCACGGCGAAGGATCGCGGGCGGAGCATTGAGGACGACAAACTGTACGAGGATGTGCGCGAGAATGTCGCCTCGCAGGAGAAGGCGGCTCGAATCGCTGGTGCTCCGTCAGCGGTTTCCCCGCCTGCGCGAGACCTCTGCAGAAACGCAATCGGCTGTTTTCTCTTCACTCCACGCCCACTCGCTGCCGTCATGCTGAACTTGTTTCAGCATCCACCGCGCAACAGGCACAGTCCGGACTCGCGGAGGGCTGGATCCTGAAACGAGTTCAGGATGACGGGCAGTTTCACAGAACGCTCGCGGAAGCGGGAACCTAAAACTCCGCGAGACAACGCGCGATAGTCTGCAAGACTCCCGGGGGCCTGCCTTCGAAAAAGCCCCAAGCCGTCTCGAGTAGGACTCGCCAGTACCCGACAAGTAGCCCGACGGGCACCCGGCTGCCCCCACCTCCGCCGGGGTGACGCGGGCCATCTCTGCCGCTACACCGCGCCCCATGCCAGACCTTCGCGAAACCGGCCTCGTGCTCGACCCCAAATATGATGCCGCCGGACTGATCACCGCGGTCGCCACAGACCGCGCTACCGGTGAAGTCCTCATGCTCGCGCACATGACTGCCGAAGCGCTGAAACTGACGGTGGAGACCGGCGACGCGCATTTCTGGTCGCGCAGCCGTGGCGCATTGTGGCGCAAGGGGGAGACGTCGGGGCATGTCCTGCGCGTCCACGACATCCGGATCGACTGCGATCAGGACGCGGTCTGGCTGATTGTCGATCCCGCCGGTCCCGCGTGCCACACCGGCGAACGCAGCTGTTTCTACCGGCGGGTGGAAGGCGACGCGCTGGCGCGAGTCGGTTGAAGCGCCTGCTGCTCGCGCTGTTCGTCCTCACCGGCTGCCAGCGGGAGAACGCGCCCGGGGAGAAGGCGACCCCGCCAGCCACCGCGCTCGAGGCGGCCGCGATCCAGGCGGGCGTCATTCCCGACCCGAACAGCACCGACATCACGGGTCTTTATGTCCGCGAGGCCGACCGCGTCTGCGTCGTCCCGAGCGCGACCGGGTACCGGATCGGCGTAACGGTCGATTATGACGACCGTGAACATTGCGGCGGCACCGGCGTGGTGACTCGCTCGGGCGAAACGCTGCACGTCGCGTTCGACACCATCCGCGCGGGCGGCTGCACCTTCGACGCACGCTTCGACGGCGACCGGATCGTCTTCCCGGGGCGCTTGCCCACCGGTTGTCAGGCGCTTTGCACCGAGCATGCGGCGATCTCCGGGCTCGCACTCGACCGGCTTAGCGAATCGGCGTCGGAAGCGTCGACCTTGCGCGGACCGCGCGGCACGTTGCTCTGCGGAGACGACGTGCATCCGTGACACACACCGTCTTGACGTTCACGTAAAGGGCAACTATTTCACGGGGCATGAGCACCGGTGCCGCCTATGCCCTCATCGATCGCCACCCGACGCGCGATCATTTCTCCATCTCCGACCTTTCGGCGGAATTCGACGTCACCGCGCGGGCGTTGCGTTTCTACGAGGATGAAGGCCTGATCGCGCCCGAGCGGCGGGGTACGACTCGCATCTATTCGCAGCGCGACCGCGCACGGCTGGCGTGGATCCTGCGCGGCAAGCGCGTCGGCTTCTCACTCGGCGAGATCCGCGAGATGATCGACCTGTATGACATCGGCGACGGCCGGAAGATGCAGCGCCAGACGACGATCGAACGCTGCCGCGACCGGATTTCGCTGCTGACCGCGCAGAAACGCGACATCGACGCGGCGATCCACGAACTCGACGACTTTGTCACCTTGCTCGAAACCCATGGCTCATCCGGCCAGATGAAGGACTGAACCCATGCCCCAGTATACGCCCCCCGTCCGCGACACCCGTTTCATCCTCGATCACGTGATCGGCCTGCAGAGCCACGCCAATCTCCCCGGATTCCAGAACGCGACCCCCGACGTTGTCGACGCGGTGCTCGACGAGGGCGGCAAGTTCGTCGCCGAAGTGCTGTTCCCGCTCAACTATTCGGGCGACCAGGAAGGCTGCGTCCGGCATGAGGACGGTTCGGTCACGACCCCCAAGGGCTTCAAGGAAGCCTATCAGGCGTTCGTCGAATCGGGCTGGGGCACGCTCAGCGCGCCGGAGGAATTCGGCGGGCAGGCGATGCCGCACGTCGTCTCGACCGCGTTCCAGGAATATATGATCTCCGCCAACATGGCGTTCGCGATGTACCCGGGCCTGACCCACGGCGCGATCGCGGCGTTGCTGGTCAAGGGCTCGGACGCGCAGAAGGCGAAGTACGTCCCCAAGATGGTCAGCGGCGAATGGGGCGGGACGATGAACCTGACCGAGCCGCAGTGCGGCACCGACCTCGGCCTGATCCGCACCCGCGCCGAGCCGCAGGGCGACGGCTCCTATGCGATCACGGGCACCAAGATCTTCATCTCGTCGGGCGAGCATGACCTGACCAGCAACATCATCCACCTCGTGCTCGCAAAGACCCCGGGTGCGCCAGAGAGTTCGAAGGGCATTTCGCTGTTTGTGGTGCCGAAGTTCATGGTCGGCGACGACGGGTCGATCGGGGAGCGCAACGCGGTCACCTGCGGTTCGATCGAGCACAAGATGGGGATCCACGCCAATTCGACTTGCGTGATGAATTATGACGGCGCGATCGGCTGGCTCGTCGGCGAGGAGATGAAGGGCCTCGCCGCGATGTTCATCATGATGAACGCCGCGCGTCTCGGCGTCGGCTTGCAGGGCCTCGGCGTCGCCGAAGTCGCGTACCAGAACGCAGTCCAATATGCGCAGGACCGCCGCCAGGGCCGCTCGCTCACCGGCGCGAAGGAGCCGGGCGAGAAGGCGGACACGCTGTTCGTCCACCCCGACGTCCGTCGGATGTTGATGGAGTCGAAGGCGCTGACCGAAGGCCTCCGCGCACTCTGCCTGTGGGGCGCGCTCCAGGTCGATCTCGAACATGCCGCCGGGACCGAGGAGGAGCGCCAGCTCGCCGCGGATCTGGTCGGGCTGCTGACGCCGGTCATCAAGGGCTATGGCACCGACAAGGGCTATGACATCGCGACCAACGCGCAGCAGGTCTACGGCGGCCACGGCTACATCGCCGAATGGGGGATGGAGCAGTACGTCCGCGATGCACGGATCGCGATGATCTACGAAGGCACCAACGGCGTGCAGGCGATGGATCTGGTCGGCCGCAAGCTCGCGCAGAATGGCGGACGCGCGGTGCAGGCGCTGTTCAAGGTGGTCGCCGAGGAAGTCGCCGCCGCCAAGGCCGATCCTGCAACCGCGACCTTCGCGGGCGCGCTCGAGAAGGCGAATGGCGAGCTCCAGCAGGCGACCCTGTGGTTCATGCAGAACGGCATGCAGAACCCCGACAATGTCGGCGCAGGCGCACACAGCTATATGCACCTAATGGGGATCGTCGCGGTCGGGCTGATGTGGCTGCGCATGGCGGTCGCCGCGACCAAGCTGAAGGCAGCGGGCGAGGGGGATGCGAAGTTCCTCGACGCCAAGCTGGTGACAGCGCGCTACTTCGCCGAGCGCGTGATGCCAGAGGCTGGCGCGTTGCGGCGCAAGATCGAGGGCGGGTCCGAGGCGCTGATGGCGCTTTCGCCGGAGATGTTCGAAGCGGCTTGAGCGACACATCCGAAGCGCGCCGTGTCCTTTCCTTGATACGGCGCGTTTCAGGGTAGCTGGCGTTCCCAGTCTTCGCGCTGCTTCTCCTGCTCGGCAAGCGGTGGAACGCCGCTTGCTTCGCGCATGGCGTCACTGAGCAGGTCTCGTCGGTACGGTTCCTGCGTCCATTTGCTGCCGGGCGGATGGTTGAATTGCGTCCCATAGACTTGCGGCTGACCGATGCGCTGCAGATACCGGTCGAGCGTGGCGGCGGAAATCCACACCGCGTCCGCTTTACCCCGCGCCACTGCGACGACCGCCAGCGTATGCGCCTTCAGGAAATCGTCAGGCGTTTCGCCGTGCTGAAAGACGAAAGCGGCGTGATAGAAGTCGTCGGCGCTGGCGAGCCGTCCCGCGTCGAGCAGCGCCTGAGTCCGTTCCCGCCGGGCGCGATCCGCGGGGAGAACGATCTTCCAGTCGATTGTACGGGGGGTATCCCGTGCCGCCTGATCTGCGTCAAAGATTGCCGTCATTGTCGGGTTGGTCGGCGGTTGGACCTTGGCGGACGGGGACGGAACCTGTGCCGTTGCAGCCCCAGCGGTCAGAACCAGAGCCATTAGCAAACGCATGAATGCTCTCCTATCGATGCGGCGGTAGCGATCCGCGCAAGGAACGCCGCAAGTCGCCCTGGTGGTCGGAAGATCGACTACCGGCCGTTATAGCCGTCGGCGAAACCGTGCATGAAATCGGGAAGGCCAGCGACGCAGGCTATCCCTAGCGCCACAATAACCGCTAGCCGCCAATAGTTTACCGGCGTTTCACGCTTTTCGGATTCAGGCCGCATCGTTCTTCCGCCCCGTGCAAGGTTCCCGGTTCGCACCATGCCACTGGCGTGGCACAGGCAAACCCGTTTACCCTCGCATTCTGTTGTCCCGCAGCCTGCAAAGCAATCAGGATTTCCAATGCCCGCCACCCTCTACGGCATCCCAGCCTGCGACACCGTCAAGAAAGCCCGCACCTGGCTAGATACCAACGGCGTCCCCTACACCTTCCACAACTACAAGACCGCCGGCGTAGACCCCGCGCTCCTGCTCCAATGGATCGACCAGCTCGGCTGGGAAACCGTCCTCAACCGCGCCGGGACCACCTTCCGCAAGCTCCCTGACGCTGACAAGACCGACCTCGACGCCGACAAGGCGCTCGCCATCATGCTCGCCAACCCCTCCGCCATCAAACGCCCGATCCTCGTCAAGGACGACGTCCTGCTGGCAGGCTTCAAGCTTGATACCTATGTTGAGGCCCTCAAGCCCTGACCTGAAGGACCAAGCCCATGCCGACCGCACGCTGGAACGGAACCGTGATCGCCCAGTCGGACGATACCGTGATCGTGGAGGGCAACCATTATTTCCCCGCCGACAGCATCGTCGCCGACCTGTTCGAACCGAGCGCGACGCACTCGCATTGCCCGTGGAAGGGCGACGCGAGCTACAAGACGCTCGTCGTCGACGGCAAGCGCAACGTCGACGCGGCATGGTATTACCCCGACCCCAAGCCCAAGGCCGCCGAGATCAAGGATCGCTTCGCCTTCTGGAAGGGCGTCACGGTCGACTGACGCCCCCGACTGGCGCGGGGCCGCGCAAGCCGCTATCCCCGCGCCATGTCCACGACCTTCACGATCGACACCGCGACCAGTCGCGCCAACCCCACGCCAGCGCCGATGAAGCGCCTCACCGTCCCCGCGATCCGTGCGCGGAAAGGGACGATCGGAAGGGGCAAGGGGGGCGACCCGCTGGTGATGCTCACCGCTTACACCGTGCGCAACGCGCAGCTGTTCGATCCGCATTGCGACATGCTGCTGGTCGGCGACAGTCTCGGGCAGGTAATCTACGGCCTGCCGTCGACCGTCCCCGTCACACTCGACATGATGGCGGCGCATGGCGCGGCGGTGGTGCGCGGCAGCTATCATGCGGTCGTCATCATCGACATGCCGTTCGGTAGTTATGAAGCCTCGCCCGAAAAGGCGTTCGAAAGCGCCGCCTTCCTGCTCAAACAGACCGGCGCGGCGGGGGTGAAGCTCGAGGGCGGGGTCGCGATGGCGCCGACCGTCCGGTTCCTCAGCGAACGCGGCATCCCGGTCATGGGCCACGTCGGTCTCACCCCGCAGGCGGTCAACACGCTCGGCGGCTATGGCGCGCGCGGGCGCACCGCCGCCGAAGCCGAGAAGATCGTCGCGGATGGCGTCGCGATCGCCGAAGCCGGCGCGTTCGCGCTGGTGATCGAAGGCGTGGTCGAGCCGATCGCGATCGCACTCACGCAGAAGGTCGCTTGCCCGACGATCGGGATCGGTGCCTCGGCGGAGTGTGACGGGCAGGTGCTCGTCGCGGAGGACATGCTCGGCCTGTTCGAGCGCACCGCGCGCTTCGTGAAGAAATATGACGACCTCGGTGGCCGTATTTCCGCCGCAGCGGCGACCTACGCCGCCGAGGTCCGCGCGCGCACCTTCCCGGGCGCGGAACAGATCTACGCTCCCAAGGACTGATGCCGCTTCCGTTTCCGAACCGTACCATAGCGTAACGTTTGCCCGCTTTCCCTCTGGCGGGCGCGCGGCTAAGGTCCGCAGCTTCCCGCCCCGATCCGATGGAGTTCCCCAGTGGCCGTGCCACCCAACACCGATGCCGCATTCCTCCGGGAAGTCGACGAGGAACTCCGTCGCGAACAGATGGCGACCGCCTGGCGCCGCTATGGGATCGCCGCGATCGCGATCGTAGTGCTGATCGTCCTCGGCTTCGGCGGATGGCAGATCTACCGCGCGCACCAGCAATCGGTCGCGGGCGACGAGGGCGAGGCGCTGAGCAAGGCGTATGAGGATATTGGCGCGCGCCGTCCGGCGGCCGACGGCGAACTCGGCAGTCTCGCGGGCTCCGACGTAAAGGGCGTCCGCGCGCTTGC
Source organism: Sphingomonas sp. PAMC 26617 (assembly GCF_000242835.1). NCBI lineage: Bacteria > Pseudomonadati > Pseudomonadota > Alphaproteobacteria > Sphingomonadales > Sphingomonadaceae > Sphingomonas > Sphingomonas sp. PAMC 26617. The sequence goes on along the minus strand of NZ_JH594425.1, from coordinate 3,595,212 downwards.
CATGATGAGCCAGGCGGACCTGTTGCTGCAGAAGAACGACCTGCGCGGCGCTGCCGCCAAGTTCGCCGCGATTGCGGGCGACGCGTCGATCGGCCAGCCGTTCCGCGATCTCGCGCTCGTCCGCCAGACCAGCGCCGAGCTCGATACGATCAAGCCCGACGTCGTCGTCGCGCGGCTGCGCGGGCTCGCGGTGAAGGGCAATCCGTGGTTCGGCAGCGCGGGCGAGATGGTCGCTGCGTCCTATCTGCGGATGGGCCGTCGTGATCTCGCCGGCACCCTGTACGGCCAGATCGCCCGCGAACCCGACGTGCCCGAGACCCTGCGGCAACGCGCGGTTCAGATGGCGGGCGTATTGGGGGTAGATGCCGTGAACCAGCCGAAGGACCAGAAATCGAAATGAAGATGACCAACCGAGTTCTGCTGGTGGCGGTCTCAGCGATCGCGCTCAGCGGCTGCGCGACGTTCAAGGGCAAGAAGAAGACCCCGGTGCTCGGCAATCGCATCGCGATTCTGCAGGGCGAGAATGACGTGGTCGCCGACAAGACGATCGGCGAAGTCCAGGTGCTCGTGCCGCCTGCGACGACCAATGACAGCTGGGCGCAGCCCGGCGGCAGCCCGTCCAAGTCGATGGGCCAGCTCGCGCTCGGCAATGCGCTCACCCGCGCGTGGAGCGTGACGATCGACGGCGGCAGCAATCGTCAGCGGCTCGGCGCGGCGCCGGTGATCGGCGGCGGCAAGCTGTTCGCGATCGACGTCAACGCCACCGTCCACGCTTATTCGGCGAGCACCGGGGCGTCCGCGTGGGAAGCCAGCATCGCGACGACCGACAAGAAGGCGCGCAGCGCGCGCTTCGGCGGCGGCGTGAGCTTCGACGAGGGCAAGGTCTTCGCGACCGACGGCCTCGGCGACGTCGTTGCGCTCGACGCGACGAGCGGCAAGGAATTGTGGCGCGCCAAGCCGGGTGCGCCTTTACGCGGTGCGCCGTCGGTCGCCAACGGCCAGGTCTATGTGCTGAGCCAGGACAACCAGCTCTACGTGCTGTCGCAGGCCGATGGCACCGTCGTGTGGACCGCCTCGGGCTCGATCGAGACGCAGGGCGTGTTCGGCGTCGCGGCACCCGCCGTCAGCCAGGGTACGGTCGTCGCGGGCTTCTCCTCGGGCGAACTCAACGCCTATCGCTACGAAAATGGCCGCACCTTGTGGCAGGACGCGCTGTCGCGGTCCTCGATCTCGACCTCGGTGTCGTCGCTTGCCGATATCGATGCGGACCCGGTGATCGACCGCGGGATCGTCTTCGCGGTCGGGCAGGGCGGCCGCATGGTCGCGCTCGAGATCGTCTCGGGGCAGCGGCTGTGGGAGCAGAATTTCGCGGGCATCTCGACCCCCTGGGTCGCGGGCGAATGGGTCTTTATCGTCACCGACGACGCACGGCTCGTCTGCCTCGCGCGCGCGACCGGCAAGGTGCGGTGGATCAGCCAGTTGCGCCACTTCGGCAGCGAAAAGGTCCAGAAGGACGGCACGATCAAGGACAAGAAGAAGGCCAACCCGATCACCTGGTACGGCCCGGTGCTTGCGGGCGGTCGGCTCGTGCTGACCAACTCGCTCGGCGAGATCGCTTCCGCCTCGGTCGAGACGGGCAAGCTCGGCACGGTGATCGAATCGAAGGCACCGTTCACGCTGCCGCCGGTGGTCGCCAATTCGACGCTGTATGTGCTTGATCAGAAGGGTCGTCTCGCGGCGTATAAGTAACCGCGACACGGCGGGGTGACGAAGACGTGCGCTTGCCCTAAGGGAGGCGCATGTCCAGTCTCCCTGTGGTCGCTATTATCGGCCGGCCGAACGTCGGCAAGTCGACGCTCTTCAATCGTCTCGTCGGAAAGAAACTCGCGCTCGTCGACGATCGCCCCGGCGTGACCCGCGATCGGCGCGAGGGGGCGGCGACGCTCGTCGGGCTCGATTTCCGCGTCATCGACACCGCCGGTTACGAGGACAAGGACGCCGCGTCCTTGCCCGGCCGGATGCGCGCGCAGACCGAGGCCGCGGTCGCGCAGGCCGATGTCGCGCTGTTCCTGTTCGATTCGCGCGCGGGCATCGTCCCGCTCGACGAGGAAATCGCGCGCTGGCTGCGCGGCTCGACCACGCCGGTCATCCTCGTCGCCAACAAGGCCGAGGGCAAGGCGGGTGCCGACGGCATCCTCGAGTCGCTGGCGCTCGGTTTCGGCGATCCGGTCGAACTGTCGGCGGAGCACGGCGAAGGGCTCGTCGAACTGTTCGACGCGCTGCTCCCCTTCATCGAACCCGAGAAGGACGCCGCGGGCGACGACATTCCCAACGCGGACGTCGATGAGGAATATGCCCCCGACGCGCCGCTCAAGCTTGCGATCATCGGCCGTCCGAATGCGGGCAAATCGACGCTGATCAACCGCATTCTTGGCGAAGACCGTCTCATTACCGGCCCCGAAGCGGGCATCACGCGCGATTCGATTGCGGTTGACTGGATCTGGCACGATCCCGATCGCGAGCCCGGCGAGGATGCACGCAAGGTCCGGCTGATCGACACCGCGGGCATGCGCAAGCGCGCCAACGTGCAGGACAAGCTCGAGAAGCTGTCGGTCGCCGATGCGCTCCACGCGATCGATTTCGCCGAAGTCGTCGTGTTGTTGCTCGATGCGACGCGCGGGCTCGAATCGCAGGATCTCCGCATCGCCGACGCCGCGCTGCAGGAAGGCCGCGCGCTGATCGTCGCGATCAACAAATGGGACGTGGCGGAGAATGCCTCCAGCCTGTTCAACGGCATCCGCACCGCGCTCGAGGATGGCCTCAGCCAGATCAAGGGCATGCCGGTGCTGACCGTCTCGGCCGCGACCGGCAAGGGGCTCGATACGATGCTCAAGGTCGCGTTCGATACGCGCGATGCTTGGTCGCGCCGTGTCGGCACGGGCGAGCTCAATCGCTGGTTCGAACGCGCGGTCGAAGCCAACCCGCCGCCCGCGCCGGGGGGCAAGCGGATCAAGCTGCGCTATCTGACGCAGGCCAAGACTCGCCCGCCGGGCTTCGTGCTGTTCGGCACGCGAGTCGACCAGTTGCCGACGAGCTATCAGCGGTATCTGATCAACGGGATCCGGCGGGATCTCGGGTTCGGGGCGGTGCCGGTACGGTTGACGTTGCGGGCGCCGAAGAACCCGTTCGACCGGTAAGGAAGGCGCGAGGCTCCACAAAAAGGAGCGCTTCCCCGGCGTAGGCCGGGGCCGAGTAGAGATGGCCGAGGGCATCGGGCGCGGTGCTCGCCACCATACGGCTCGCGACTGGGCCCCGGCCTTCGCCGGGGAAGCAAGTAGCTACCGCCCCATCGCCCCCAAAACCTCTCGCGCCGCGCGCACGCCGCTGTCGTGCGCTCCATGCGCGGTGCTGAAGTCGACCGGATTGGTCGCCTCGCCGGCAAAGAAGATCCGGTCATCGAACGACCGCGCCAACGTCGTCCGCGCCTCCGCATGCCCCGGAAGCGCACAACTATACGCCCCGCCAATCCGCGGATCAGCGCTCCACGCCGAGGCGGTGACCGGTCGAAGCGACCGCCGCACGTCCGCCCCAAACAAGGCGACCAGATCGTCGATCGCCCGCGCAAACGCCGCATCGGCCCCCTCGGCCTCCGCCTGCCGCGCGCCGTCGCCGCCCAGGAAGCATTCGATCACCGGCCACCCGAACGGCAGCAGATAGCAGGACGCGCTTGCCGGATCGCCCGGCTTGCCGAGCACCTGCGTCTCGGGTTCGAACGGCGAGGGGCCGTCGATCGCGAGGAACAGCTTCTCGTTGCGCCCGAGCGGCAATTGCGCCGCCGCCGCGCGCCACAGATCGAGCGTGGAGGGCAGGTCGATCGTGTCCCCGGCCAGCACGGTGGTCGATACGGTCAGGATCACGGTGCGCGCTCTGACATCCCCCGCAGGGGTCGTCAGCCGCACCCCGTCCGCGGCGAGTGCGATCCGATCGACGGGAGTCGCAAGGCGGTGGGCGACGTCTTGCGGCATGTTCGCCGTGATCAGCGTGCCGTAGCCACGGGGAAGCCGCCAGTTGCAGTCGGTGGCGGCATTCTCATACGCCAGATAGTCCGCGACCGAGATCCGCTCCGGTGTCACGCCGCTGATGAAGCCCGTCATCGCCGCGATATGGCCGTTCCATTCGCACTCCGGGAGCAAGGCATCGGACGCCCGGTCGCTCGACGGCGGGGCTTGCTCCATCCGTTCCAGCCAGTGTTCGAACGCGTCCCGCGCCGCCCGCTGGTCCTGCGGCGAAAAGCCGAGATTGCGATATTGCTGTCCCCACGCCGGGGTGCGCCGGTCGATCTCGACGCCCGCGGCTTCGGCGATCCCGGTCCAGGCATTGCGGTCGCCCGAATGCAGCCAGCCGCATCCGAGGTCTAGCGCAAGGTCGTCCCGGACTTTGGTATGCGCACGCCCGCCAAGTCGCGATCCCGCCTCGAGCAGGATCGTCCGCAATCCCGACCCCGCCAACGTACGTGCAGCGGCGATGCCCGAGGCACCGCCGCCGACGATCACGACATCATATCGACTATCCATCGATGGTTTCAGGCCACCGGCGGCATCTTGTCGAGCATCTTGTCGAGCGTCACCGGATAGTCGCGAACACGAATACCGGTCGCATTATACGCCGCATTCGCAATCGCCGCGCCGACCCCGCACAGCCCGAGCTCGCCCACACCCTTTGCCTTCATCGGCGAGGTGGTCGGGTCGGTCTCGTCGAGGAAGATCACGTCCTGATGCGGAATGTCGGCATGGACCGGCACTTCATATTGCGCGAGGTCGTGGTTGACGAAGAAGCCGAACCGCTTGTCGACCGCGAGTTCCTCCATCAGCGCCGAGCCGACGCCCATCGTCATCGCGCCGATCACCTGGCTGCGCGCCGACTTGGGGTTGAGGATGCGACCCGCCGCACAGACCGCGAGCATCCGCCGGATGCGGACTTCGCCCGTATACATGTCGACGCCCACTTCGACGAAATGCCCGGCGAAGGTCGACTGCTGATACTGCTTGGCCAGATCGCCATAGTCGATCGTGTCCTCGGCAGTCAGCCCGGCGTCACCCGCGGCCTCGGCGAGCGAAACGCTACGGTTGCCCGAGCGCACCTTGCCGTCGGCGAATTCGACGTCGCCCGAGTTGAACCCGAGCTTCTGCGCAACCGCCTCGCGCAGCTTGACGCAGGCGGCATAGACGCCCGCGGTCGAGCTGTTCGCGCCCCACTGGCCGCCCGAACCCGAAGACACCGGCGAGTCCGAATCGCCGAGACGAACGACGACGCGGTCCATGTCGACTCCCATCATCTCCGCCGCGGTCTGCGCGATGATCGTGTAGGATCCCGTGCCGATGTCGGTCATGTCGGTATAGACCGTGACGACACCCTTGCGATCGAGCGAGACCTTCGCACCCGACTTCATGTTCATGTTGTTGCGGAAGCCCGCAGCCACACCCATGCCGACCAGCCACTTCCCGTCGCGGACCTGCGCGGGCTTGGCGTTGCGCTTGTTCCAGCCGAACGACTCCGCGCCGACCTGCAGCGCCTTGATCAGCTGTCGCTGCGAGAAGCGCCGCTCGGGCTTCTCGGGATCGACCTGCGTGTCGTTGGCGATTCGGAACGCGATCGGGTCCATGCCAAGCTTTTCGGCCATTTCGTCCATCGCGATCTCGAGCGCCATCAGCCCCGGCGCCTCGCCCGGTGCGCGCATCGCATTGCCCTCGGGCAAATCGAGCACCGCCAGACGCATCGATGTCATGCGGTTCGCGCCCGCATACAGCAGCTTGGTCTGCGAGACCGCAGTCTCGGGGCCGCCACCGGGGAGATCGCCCGAACCACTCTCATGCGCGATCGCGGTGATCTTGCCACTGCGATCGGTGCCGATGCGGATCCGCTGCGTCGTCGCCGGACGGTGCGTGGTGTTGTTGAACATCATCGGCCGGGCGAGGGCGACCTTGACCGGACGCCCAGCCGCGCGTGCGCCGAGTGCCGCCATGATCGCATCGGTACGGACGAACAGCTTGCCGCCGAAACCACCGCCGACATAGGGCGAGATCAGACGAACGTTCTCCTTGGGAATGCCGAGCGTCTTGGCGACATCGCCCTTGCCCCAGGCGATCATCTGGTTCGACGTCCACACCGTCAGTTTGTCGCCGTCCCAGCGGGCAAGCGAGGCGTGCGGCTCCATCATCGCATGGCTATGGTCCGGCGTGGTGTAGCGCGCGTCGAGCTTGACCGCCGCTTTGGCGAACGCGCCTTCAAAATCGCCGACCCGGTCGACCGGCGGCGCCTTGCTGCCTTCGCCGCTGTCATTGCCCTTGAGCGGGGCGATCTTGAGCGCCTCGTCGAGGTCGAACCGACCCTTGCCACGCTCGTAATCGACGCGAACGAGGTTTGCGGCAGCGCGTGCCTGCTCGAACGTCTCGGCGACGACGATCGCGATCGCCTGGTGGTAATGCTGGATCTCGGGGCCGCCGAGCAGCATCGCGGTGTTGAAGTCGCCCTTGGTCAGCTTGCCCGCCTCGGCCGCGGTGACGATCGTGATGACACCGGGGGCGGCCTTCGCCTCCGCCAGATGCATCCCGCTGATCCGTCCCTTGGCGATCGCCGCGTGGACGATGTAGCCATAGGCCGGGTTGGCGACGACGTCATGCCGTTCATAGGCATAAGGCGCGGTGCCGGTGGTCTTGAACTTGCCGTCGATCCGGTCGTGCGGCTTGCCGACGACCTTGCCCTGGTCAATCGGGTTCTGGCCTGCGGGGGTCGTGAACTTCATGCGCGTGTCTCCGCCAGCACCGCGGCGAGCGTACGCTCGACCAGCGGAACCTTGAATGCATTGTCTTCGGTCGGCCGTGCGCCCGCCAGCAGCGGGGCGACCACTGCCTTGGAGCCGTTACGCAACTGCCCATCGGCGGCATCGACCCGCCACGGACGCGGTGCGATCCCGCCGATCGCGACGCGACCGCTGCCGTCCGGCTGGACGATCGCCGCGACCGATACGAGCGCATAGGCGTACGATGCACGGTCACGCACCTTGCGGTACGTGTGCGTCCCGCCGAGCGGCTTGGGCAGCGTCACCGCGGTGATCAGTTCGCCACGCTGCAAGGCGTTCTCGATATGCGGGGTGGTGCCGGGCAACTGATGGAAGTCCGCGATCGGAATGGTCCGTGCCTGACCGGTCGCGTTGATCGTCTCGATCTTCGCGTCGAGCAGCCGCATCGCGACCGCCATGTCGCCGGGATAGGTCGCGATGCACGCATCGCTCGTTCCGATGATGCCGAGCTGGCGGCTGTAGCCACCGAGCGCGGCACAGCCCGAGCCGGGCTTGCGCTTGTTGCATGCCTGGTTGGTGTCGTAGAAATACGGGCAGCGCGTCCGCTGGAGCAGGTTGCCGGCAGTCGTTGCCTTGTTGCGCAACTGGCCCGAGGCCCCCGCGACGATCGCGCGGCTGAGCACGCCATAATCGCGGCGAACCCGCGCGTCGGAGGCAAGCGCGGTGTTCGACACGAACGCGCCGACCCGAAGACCACCGTCCTGCGTCGGCTCGATCTTGTCGAGCTTGAGCTCCTGGACGTCGATCAGATGCGTCGGCACTTCGATCTCGAGCTTCATCAGGTCGAGCAGGTTGGTCCCGCCCGCGATGAACTTGGCGCCGGGCGTCCGCGCGACCGCTGCCGCCGCAGCGGCGGGGGAGGTGGCGCGTTCGTAGGTGAAGGGCTTCATGCGCGCGTCTCCGCAACTTCGGTCATGGCTTCGAGGATGTTCGAATAGGCACCGCAACGGCAGATGTTGCCGCTCATCCGCTCGCGCATCTCGGCGTTGGAAATGGGGGCCTTGGCGTTGAGGTCGCCGGTCACGTGGCTGGGCACGCCTGCACGGATTTCCTCAATTACCGCCACCGCCGAGCAGATCTGGCCGGGGGTGCAATAGCCGCACTGATAGCCGTCATGCTTGATGAAAGCCGCCTGCATCGGGTGGAGCTTGTCCGGCGTGCCGAGGCCCTCGATCGTCGTGATCTTGTCGCCCGAATGCATCACCGCGAGGCTGAGGCAAGAGTTGATCCGCTTGCCGTCGACGATCACCGTGCACGCGCCGCACTGGCCGTGGTCGCAGCCCTTCTTGGTGCCGATCAAGTGCATGTGCTCACGCAACGCGTCGAGCAGGGTCGTGCGGGTGTCGACCTCAAGCTCGCGACGCTTGCCGTTGACCGTCATCGCGATCTTCGCCTTGGCCGGCATCGCCTGCCGTACGGGGGTCTGCGCCTCGACCGCGGGAACCTGAGTCACCGCGACTGCGGCGGCACCGCCCGCCAGAATACCGCGCCGGGAAATCGCTGGGGATCCGCCGTCTGTCATTGCTACGCTCCGTATGTGCCCGGGACCGCTGGTCCCGGCTGCTGATGGTAGAGGATCGCCTCGAGAAAGCGTGGCGACCGCTGAAATTCTGGAAGGACTCCCGGTCCTGAGCCCGTATTTCGGGCCTCATGCCGCATAACGCCCTGAACCGCACGCGCGTTCCCGGCTGCCCGAAGCAATTGTCTATACGGTAATATACCGAGGCGATCAGGCCGGCGAGACGATGATCCGCTGCAGTTCGGAATCGATCAGGCCCCCGACATATCCCGACAGGCCGACATGATCGACATTGGGATCCGAGATCCGCCGGAACCACACCCCATGCCCGATCGCCATGATGAAATCGGCGAGGTGAAGCCGCTGCGGGGCCTTTGTCTCGCCCGGCGCCAGGACCGCCAGCGCGGTCAGGATACTGCCGCGCACGCGGGCGTCGACCCGGTGAACGATCGCTGCCACGCGCAAGTTGCGGGTGGCTTCGGCGATGGTCTCCGCCATCAGCGCGAAATCATCGTCGAGTGTCGAATCGTCCTCGATGAAGCGCCGGATCCATGTCCGCACAAGGTGAAAATCCTGCGCCTCGACTGCCAGGGCAAGCGCCTGCTCGTCGAGAAACACCCCGACGTCGGGTTCGACCAACGCGGCGATGATGTCCTCCTTGCAAGCGAAATCGCGATACAACTGGCCGACCTTGACGCCCGACTCGCTTGCGATCTGCGCGACTCCGGTGCCGTGGAAGCCATGCCGCGTAAACAATTGCCGCGCTGCAGCAAGAATTTTCCCGCGCCGCTCCTCGGCTTTTTCCAACCTTGATTTCAATGGTTTGCATCCGTTTATTCGAAGCGGCTGAATGGTCCGGGTCCCTTATAGCACTTGCTCTCGATCAACAGCAGAGGTAAGCGCGGCGCGGCAAACGTGAGTGATCGATTGCTCACACTCTAGGCATTGGAAGCATCGTGCGCAAATCCTCATCCTTCGCGGTCCTGACGGCCACCCTCCTTGCTGGCTGCGGCGGGAATGCCCAGCAGCAGCCCCCGGCACCGTCCGCGCCGCAGGTCGGCTATGTCACGCTGACGCCCCAGTCGGTGACGCTCAGCACCGAGCTCGCCGCGCGCACCGCCGCCTTTGAAACCTCCGAGGTTCGCCCGCAGGTCAATGGCTTGATTACTGCGCGGCTGTTCACCGAGGGGGACGAGGTCCGCGCCGGACAACCGCTCTACCGGATCGACTCGCAACCCTACCAGGCGCAGGTCGCCAGCGCGCGCGCCGCGCTGTCACGCGCCAAGGCGGCGATCGCCTCGAACGACGCGCTCGCGCGGCGCTATGGCGAGCTCGTCAAGATCAACGCGATCGCCAAGCAGGATTACGAGAACGCGATCACCACCGCGCAACAGGCGCGCGCCGACGTCTCGGCACAGGAAGCCGCGCTTCGCACCGCGACGATCGATCTCGGGCGTACCACCGTGCGCGCGCCGATCTCGGGGCGGATCGGCCGCTCGGCGGTGACGACCGGCGGTCTGGCGACGGCTTCGCAGACAACCGCGCTGAGCACGATCCAGCGGCTCGACCCGATCTATATCGACATCACCCAGTCGAGCGCGGCGCTGCTCAAGCTGCGCCAGCAGCTGCTCGCCGGCCAGCTCTCGCGCGGCGCTGGCGCGGCGCGCGTGCGGCTCAAGCTCGAGGACGGAACGACCTATCCGATCGACGGCGTCGTCAAGTTCGCCGACGTGACGGTCGATCCCGCGACGGGCAGCCAGACGATCCGTGCGCAGTTCGCCAATCCCAACCGGTTGCTGCTGCCGGGCATGTACGTCACCGCGCAGTTCATCGAGGGCACGCAGGCCAATGCACTGCTCGTCCCGCAGCGCGCGGTGAGCCGCGACGAAAAGGGCAATCCGGTCGTGATGATCGTCGGCCCCGGCGACAAGGTCCAGCCGCGTACGCTGACGGCACCGCGCACGATCGGCGACAATTGGCTCGTCACCGCCGGACTGAAGGCGGGTGACCGGATCATCGTCGAAGGCGCGCAGAACCTCCAGCCGGGGACGCCGGTCAAGCCCGTCCGCTGGCAGGCCAAGGCCGCGAAACCCGATGCTGCGGCTGCCGCCGCCAAGGGGCAGTAAAGCGCATGTCACGTTTCTTCATCGATCGACCCATTTTCGCGTGGGTCGTCGCGATCATCCTGATGGTCGCAGGGCTGATCGCGATCCGCAGCCTGCCGATCGCGCAATTTCCCTCGATCGCGCCGCCCTCGGTCAGCATTACCGCCACCTATCCGGGGGCTGACGCGCAGACGCTCGAAAACACCACGACCCAGATCATCGAGCAGCAGATGAAGGGGATCGACAACCTCCGGTATTTCTCGTCGTCGTCGAGCTCGGCGGGCACGGTCACGATCACGCTGACCTTCGAGCAGGGGACCGACCCCGACATCGCGCAGGTCCAGGTCCAGAACAAGCTCCAGGCGGCGACTCCCCTGCTCCCGCAGGAAGTCCAGCAGCAGGGCATTCAGGTCGCCAAGGCGACCGCCAACTTCCTGCTGATCCTCGGCGTCTATTCGGCCAATGGCCAGCATAGCGCGTCCGATCTTGCCGATCTGCTCGCCTCCAAGGTCCAGGATCCGCTCAGCCGGGTGAACGGCGTCGGCGATACCCAGTTGTTCGGCGCGCAATATGCGATGCGCGTGTGGATCGATCCGCTCAAGCTCAATGGCTATCAGCTGACGATCTCGGACGTCACCGCCGCGCTCCAGTCGCAGAACGCCCAGGTTTCCGCCGGACAGCTCGGCGCGCAGCCCGCGCCCGCGAGCCAGATGCTCAATGCGACCGTCTCGATCCAGTCCCGCCTCAACACGCCCGAGCAGTTCGGCAACATCCGGCTCAAGACCGACGTAACCGGCGCGGTCGTCCGCCTGCGCGACGTCGCGCGGGTCGAGCTTGGGGCCGCCGACTATGGCTTCAGCACGCTTTACAACGGCAAGCCCGCCGCCGGCATCGGGATCAAGCTTGCCCCGGGGGCCAATGCGCTTGGCACCGTGGACGCGGTCAAGGCGCGCATCGCCGAGATGCAGAAGACCTTCCCGGCCGACGTGAAGGTCATCTACCCGTACGATTCGACCCCGTTCGTGCGGCTGTCGATCGAACAGGTCGTCCACACGCTGATCGAAGCGGTCGTACTCGTCTTCCTCGTCATGTACCTGTTCCTGCAGAACTGGCGCGCGACGCTGATCCCGACGATCGCAGTGCCGGTCGTGCTGCTCGGCACGTTCGGCATCCTGGCGCTGGCGGGCTATTCGATCAACACGCTGACGCTGTTCGGCATGGTGCTGGCGATCGGTCTGCTCGTCGATGACGCGATCGTCGTCGTCGAGAACGTCGAACGCCTGATCACGACCGAACATCTCTCGCCCAAGGAAGCCGCGCGCAAGTCGATGGACGAGATCAGCAGCGCGCTGGTCGGCATCGCGCTCGTGCTCTCCGCGGTGTTCTTGCCGATGGCGTTCTTCGGCGGGTCGACCGGCGTGATCTATCGCCAGTTCTCGATCACGATCGTCTCGGCGATGGTGCTGTCGGTGCTGGTCGCATTGATCCTCACGCCAGCGCTCTGCGCGACGATCCTCAAGCCGCACGATCCCGATAAGGCCGAGGGGAAGGGCCCGCTCGCGCGCTTCTTCCGCTGGTTCAACAAGACGTTCGATCGCGGCACCGCGCGGTACGAGAAGGGTGTCCGCGCGACCGCGCACCGCTGGGGCCGGTCGATGATCGTCTTCGCGCTGATCGCCGGCGTGATGGCACTGCTGTTCGTCCGCCTGCCGACGGGCTTCCTGCCCGACGAGGATCAGGGCTCGGTGATCGCGCTGGTGCAGGGCCCGTCCGGCGCCACCACCGCACGCACCGACGAGGGGCTTGCGCAGGTCCGCGACTATTTCATGAACACCGAGAAGGCGAACGTCGAAGGCGTCTTCACGATCAGCGGCTTCAGCTTTGCGGGTGCGGGGCAGAATGCGGGCCTTGCGTTCGTTCCGTTGAAGAGCTGGGACAACCGGTCGGGTGCCGCCAACAAGGCGCAGGCGATCGCCGGGCGTGCGATGGGGACGTTCTCGCAATTCCACGACGCGATGATCTTCGCGATCGTCCCGCCTGCGGTGCAGGAACTCGGCAACGCCACCGGCTTCGATCTTCAGCTCGTCGACACATCGGGCATGGGGCACGAGAAGCTCGTCCAGATGCGCAACATGCTGCTTGGCATGGCGATGAAGGACAAGCGGCTCGCGCAGGTCCGCCCGATGGCGCTGGAGGATGCGCCACAGCTCAAGATCGACGTCGATCAGGACAAGGCCCGCGCGCTCGGGCTCGATCTGGGCGAGGTCAACAGCACCATCTCGACCGCCTGGGGCAGCCAGTATGTGAACGATTTCATCGACCGCGGCCGCGTCAAGCGCGTCTTCGTCCAGGCCGATGCGCCGTTCCGCCTCAAGCCCGAGGACCTCGACAAATATTACGTCCGGGGGACGAACGGCGCGATGGTCCCGTACAGTGCCTTCACGACGCTGCGCTGGACGCAGGCGCCGGTGCAGCTGACCCGCTACAACGGCCAGCCCGCCATGGAATTGCAGGGCGGGTCCGCGCCCGGCGTCAGCAGCGGTGCCGCGCTCGCCGCAATGGCGGAACTCCAGGCCAAGCTCCCACCGGGCACGTCACTCGAATGGACCGGACTGTCCTATGAGGAGAAGCTTTCGGGCGGTCAGGCACCCGCGCTGTACGGCTTGTCGCTGCTGATCGTCTTCCTCTGCCTTGCGGCGTTGTACGAAAGCTGGTCGGTGCCGATCTCGGTACTGCTGGTGGTGCCGCTGGGCGTGGTCGGCGCGTTGCTCGCGGCGATGCTGACGGGGCTCAACAACGACATCTACCTGCAGGTCGGGTTGATCACGACGATCGGCGTATCGGCGAAGAACGCGATCCTGATCGTCGAATTCGCCGAGGAACGGATGCGGGAAGGGATGAACGCGTTCGACGCCGCCATCGCCGCGGCACGAATCCGGTTGCGACCGATCCTGATGACCAGCCTCGCGTTCATCTTCGGCGTGATGCCGCTGGCGATCTCGACCGGCGCGGGCGCTGGCGGACAGAATGCGATCGGTCGCGCCGTCGTCGGCGGGATGCTGAGCGCGACCGTGCTCGGGATCTTCTTCATCCCGATGTTCTTCGTCGTGGTCCGCGCGCTGTTCGCAGGTCGCAAGAAGAAGCCGTCGGACGACCCGGAGCGGCGCGGAGACGGGGACACGGCCAATGGCCCGCCCGCGCCGAACACCGCCCCGAACACTGCCCCTAACACTGGGCCGCAGGGAGCATGAGCATGACGATCACGATCCGCACCGCCGCCGCGCTGCTCGCCAGCGTCGCGCTGGCAGGCTGCAACCTCGCGCCCGACTATGCCCGGCCGCACGGTGCGATTCCCGCCACCCTGCCGCAGGGCGGGCCGTATCCCGCCGCACCGACCGATGCGCCGGACGTCAGCAAGATCGGCTGGAAGACGTTCTTCACCGATCCGAAATTGCGTGACGTGATCGCGCTTGGTTTGGAGAACAACCGTGATCTGCGGCTGGCGGCGGCGAACGTCTTGCAGGCGCGCGCACAATATAAGGTCCAGCGCGCAGACCAGTTGCCGACGGTCAACGCCAACGGCTCGGCCTATTACGCCAACGCCCTGGGCGCTTCGACGTCCGGTGCGGGCGGGGTCGGCGGGGTCGGAACGGGAACCGGGACCGGCACCGGCACCGGTACCGGTACCGGGACTGGCACCGGCACTACGACGACAAGCAGCTCGAACCTGGAATTCTATTCCGCGAACGTCGGCATTTCGTCGTTCGAGCTCGATCTGTGGGGGCGGTTGCGCAACCTCAGCCAGGCCGCGCTCCAGCAATATTTCGCGACCGAGGAAGCGCAGCGCTCGACCCGGATCAGCCTGATCTCCGAAATCGCCTCCGCCTATCTGACGCTGGCGTCGGACCAGGAGTTGCTCGCGGTCTCGGAGGAGACGCTCAAGAGCTTCGACCAGTCGCTCCAGCTCACCCGCGCGCAGTTCCGGATCGGCACCCAGTCCGAACTGGTCGTACGCCAGGCCGAGACCAATTACGAAGCCGCCGCGAACGACATCGCCACGCGCCGCGCGTTGATCGCGCAAGATCGCAACGCGCTCGACCTGCTCGTCGGCACGACCACGCCCGCCAGCCTGCTGCCGGGCACGCTTGGCACGGTCGACCGGACGTTGAGCGTCATTCCGGGGAACGTGGAGTCCTCCGTGCTGCTGCGCCGCCCCGACGTGTTGCAGGCGGAGCATCAGTTGATCGCGCAAAACGCCAATATCGGCGCGGCGCGCGCGGCGATGTTCCCGACGATCTCGCTCACGACCAGCTTCGGCACCGTCAGCAGCGCGCTGACCGGCCTGTTCGGCAACAACACGCAAAGCTGGTCGATCGCCCCCGGCGCGACGCTGCCGATCTTCGACTTCGGGCGGCGCAAGGGCAACCTCGAGCTTGCGCGCGCGCAGGAACTCGGCGCGGTCGCGACCTATGAGAAGACGTTGCAGACCGCCTTCCGCGAAGTCGCTGACGCGCTCGCGACGCGCGGCACGATCGACGCACAGCTCGGTGCGCGGACCCGGCGCGCAGAAGCGGCGCAGGTCGGCGCGCGGCTGTCGGATGCGCGCTACCGGGCGGGGGTGGATTCGTTCCTGACCACGCTCGATGCGCAGCGCACGTCCTACAGCGCACGGCAGGACCTGGTGACGACCCGGCTCGCGCGCGCAACCAATCTGGTGACGGTGTACCGCGTGCTCGGCGGCGGGCTGAACTGACGGCGAGGGACGGCAAGGCGCCAATAGCGCGAGAACCATCGGCCGGGTGGGTCGTTGAGATTGCGATCCACCCCAGCACCGAGGTTCCCATGACCGAGACAGACCTTTCCCACGCCCGCGCCGTCCGGATCGAACGTTTCGGTGGTCCCGAGGTGATCGACCTTGCCGACGTTGCGGTCCCGGCACCCGGCGCGGGGACGCTGCTCGTTCGTACTGCGGTCGCGAGCGTCAACCCGGTCGACTGGAAGATCGCCGAGGGTAAATACCCGCCGCTTGGCAAGGACAAGCTGCCGATCGTCCTCGGCCGCGACCTGTCCGGGACGGTCGTCGCGGTCGGCGCGGGCGCGGACGCCAAGATCGGCGATCGCGTCTGCGCGTTCATCGATACCGATCGGGGCGGGCAAAGCACGCTCGTGATCCTCAAGCCAGGGGAAGCGGTCGCAGTCCCCGAGGGCGTCTCGTTCGAGGACGCCGGCGCGGTGCCGCTCGCCGCGATGACCGCGTGGCAGGGGCTGTTCGATCATGGCGGGCTCGAGGCGGGCCAGTCGGTGCTGATCCACGGCGGCGCGGGCGGCGTCGGGCACATCGCCGTTCAGCTCGCCAAGTGGAAAGGCGCGCGCGTCATCGCGACTGCCTCGGCCAAGGACCTCGATTTCGTACGGTCGCTCGGCGCCGATCAGGTCGTCGACTATAAGGCCGAGCGGTTCGAGGATGTCGCCCACGATCTCGACATGGTGTACGACACGCAGGGCGGCGAGACCCAGGATCGTTCGTTCGGCGTCCTGCGCAAGGGCGGCATCCTCGTCTCGACGCTCGACCCGAACGCGGCCAAGGCCGAGGCGATGGGCGTCCGCACGGTGCCGCGCTGGCACGCCTCGCCCGACGCGGCGGCGTTGCGGCAGGTGATCGACCTCATGGCAGCGGGGACCGTCAAGGTGACGATCGCCAAGGCATTTCCGCTCGACGCGATCCGCGACGCGCAGGCGTTCGCGCAGCACGAGCATCCGCGCGGCAAGGTCATTCTGACGGTCGCGCCGGACTGATCGCACCAGCCCTAACGATCCCGACGCACCGCCCCCATATGCGATCGATGCAAGACCTGACGATCTGGTTCGATGGAGGGTGCCCGCTGTGTCGGCGCGAGATTGCGCTGATGCAGCGGCTCGACCGCGCAGGCGCGATCCGCTTCGTCGACGTGGCGGGGGCGGAACCCGCGAGCTGCCCGATCGACCGGGACGCGCTGCTCGCGCGGTTCCATGCGCGGGAGAATGGCGTCATGCTGTCGGGCGCGGCGGCCTTCGCCGCGATGTGGCGCGCGATCCCGCTGCTCCGGCCGATCGGACTGGCCGCGCGCTCGCCGCTCGTGCTGGCGCTGCTAGAACGGACCTACCGGGTCTTCCTGCGGATCCGCCCCCGACTCCAACGCGCCGCGCGCCGGCTCGACCGCTGACATGAAGGACCCCAAGTGAGCGACGATCGCACCAAGGGCCGCGCCGTCCCGAGCGGACGACTGGCCCGCCTCGGCATTTTCGGGCGGATGGCGGGCGGGGTTGCCGGGAATGTGGTGGCGGAAGGCGCGCGTCGCCTCGCCAGCGGCGAGGTCCCCAAGATGGGCGACCTGCTCCTTACCCCTGCCAACGCTTTGCGTGTCGCGGACCAGTTGTCCCACCTGCGCGGCGCGGCGATGAAGCTCGGGCAGATGATCTCGATGGACGCGGGCGACATGCTCCCGCCCGAACTCGCGACGATCCTCGGGCGGTTGCGCGATAATGCCAACCACATGCCGCCACAACAGCTCGATGCGGTGCTCACCAAGGAATGGGGCAAGGACTGGCGGCGTCGCTTCGCGCACTTCCAGGCCCATCCGATCGCGGCGGCATCGATCGGCCAGGTCCACCGCGCGCGGATGCCCGACGGGCGTGAGCTTGCGATCAAGGTGCAATATCCCGGTGTGCAGGGAAGCATCGATTCGGACGTCGACAATGTCGCGACGCTGCTCCGGGTGTCGGGCGTGCTCCCCAAGACGCTCGACATCGCGCCGCTGCTTGCAGAGGCGAAGCGCCAACTCCACGAGGAAGCCGACTATCTGCGCGAGGGCGGCATGCTCGCGCGCTATGGGGAATTGCTCGGGGGGTCGCCGCAGTTCGTCGTCCCGGGGCTCCACGAAGACCTGACCACGTCGCACGTGCTCGCGATGGATTACGTCGCGGGCGTCCCGATCGAATCGCTCGAGACCGCGCCGCAGGCGATGCGCGACCGGGTGATGGGGCAATTGATCGACCTCGTTTTGCGCGAATTGCTCGACTGGGGGCTGATGCAGACCGATCCCAATTTCGGCAACTACCGCTGGCAGCCCGAAACCGAGCGGCTGATCCTGCTCGACTTCGGCGCGGCACGGGCGGTTCCGGCGGCGACCGCGGACGGGTATCGCGCGCTGCTCGTCGCTGGACTTGCGGGCGACGGCGATGCGGTGCGCGACGCTGCGGTCGCCGCCGGGTTCCTCGGCCCGGCGGCGGTGGCGGCGCATCGGCCATTGGTCGACCGGATGATCGGCGTCATCATCGGCGAACTGGGGAAGGCGGGGCCGTTCGACTTCGGCGACCGCGCGTTCGTCGGCGTGCTGCGCGACCAGGGGATCGACATGGCGCGCGACCGCGCGACCTGGCACATCCCGCCGGTCGATACCCTCTTCGTGCAGCGCAAGATCAGCGGCACCGCGCTGCTCGCGGCGCGGCTCAAGGCGCGGGTCGACGTGCGCAGCCTGGCCGAGGGGTATCTCGCGCGTCCGGCCGGGTGAGGGAACGGAACGCGCGCCAAGCCGCTTCACACCGAGCAACCCCGATGATGGCGAGGCCCTAAGATGACGCAGGATGACGAAAAGTGGATGCGGCACGCGATCGAGATCGCACGATCCAAGGGTTCCGATCCGTCGACCTCGCCGCTCGGCTCGGTGATCGTGCTCGACGGCAAGATCATCGCCGGGGAACGCAACCAGACGCATGAACTCCCCGATGCGACCGCGCATGCCGAGATGATGGCGATCCGCCGCGCGTGCGAGGCGACCGGCGAGCTCGAACTGCGCGGCGCGACGCTTTATTCCACGCTCCAACCGTGCGGCATGTGCACGATGGCGTCGATCTGGTCGAAGGTCGGGCGCGTCGTCTACGGCGCTGAAGCCGCGGACGTCCATCCGATGTATTTCGAGGCGCGGCATACAGACACGCTCGATTTCGTTCGCAACGCCTATCGTGACGATATCGTGTTCGAAGGCGGATGCCTTCGTGCGGAATGCGCCGAACTCTACTACGGACCCGACGATGACCTGCCCGAGGACGAGCAGGCCAACCTGTAATCCTCCTGCCGACCGGACGCATCGATGGAACCCGCTGACGCCAAGGACCTGATCGACGAAGCGATCGAACGCGCCGAGGAGAATGCGAGCGCCGCCGAACGCGTCGAACGCGATCGCGAGCGCCGGTTTCGCGACCGGATCTCGCTGATGGTCGGCGGCTTCGCGGTCGCGCTCGCGATCGTCCACATGGGCGCGGCGGGGGCGCAACGCGACAGCCTGCTCCAGGGCATCGCCGCGTCGGACAGCTTCGCCTATATGCAGGCCAAGATCGTCCGCGAAACCGTCCTCAAGACCGCCGCCGCGCAACCCACCGCCGCCGCCGCCGACCGCGCGGCCTGGGCGCACGAGGCGACTCGCCTGCGCACGCCGGATGCGGCGGGGCATGCGATCGGCCAGCTCGAAACCGCCGGTGCGCGCCAGCGCGAAGCGGGCGAGATCGCGGCGCGGCGCGGCGAAGGGTTCGAGCTCGGCGAAACGGCGTTGCAATTGGCGATCGTGTTGCTGTCGATCGCGATGGTCGCACGCTCCAAATGGATCGCGGGCGGGGCAAGCATCGTGGCGGCCGTCGGGGTGGTTCTGGCGGTTGCGGCGAGCTTGGGGTTTTTGCTGTAACGGGCGGGACTTGCCGTCGGCGTGGATTGCCGTTGCCTAGCTAGGGGCGGGTAGGCTGTCCGATCTGCCCGAGACGCCAAGCATCAAGCCCTATCGGCTGGCACCTCGGCCCGAACGCGCCCGCGACCGCCACCGTCCGATATCGACCGTCCACTGATCCGGGTGACTAGCAAGAACGTTGTCGCCTATCCCAGCCACTCCAGAAAGTTCGACAACTCGGTCCGGCGATGCGCCTCGATCGCGAACTCGCGGTCGATCCCGAGCGTCCAGTAGAGCGACCGGCGCTCCGGTTCGGCCTGCAACGCGTCCAGCTCGTCGGCGCGTTGCAGCACCGCGGCCTCGCTGCTGGCGAGCCCCGCTTCGATCAGGTCCGGCACCTGTCGCCGCAACGCCACGGCGATCTCGCCCGGTGTCAGTTCGGGGTGATATTGCACACCCCAAAACACGCCGCCGTCATGGCGGATCTCCGCTGCCTGAACCGTCGTCACGGCGTTGCTCGCGAGCAACGTCGCATCGTCGGGTAGCTGCTCGACCTCGTCGCCGTGGATGGCGGGCGCATCCCAGCTCGGCGCGCGCCCGGCGAGCAATGGATGGGCGCGGCCCGCTTCGGTCGGGGTGATCCTGCGCGCGATCCCCGCCTCCATCCGCTCGGGCATCCTGCGGACCTTGCCCCCGGCGGTCGCGACCGCGAGCTGCAGGCCGGCGCACGATCCGAACGACGGCGTGGTCGAGGCGAACACCCGTCGCATGAACGCGATCTGCCGCGCAACTTCGGGCGTGTCGTCATAGACGTGCAGCGGCGACCCGGTGACGAACACCGCGTCGAATGCGCGCAACGCCTCGACCGAATAGTGCGGCGCATCGTCGTCGGCGGGGGCGACGATCGTGATCTCCGCGTCGGGGCGAAGCTGCCGCAGTGTCGCGGCATAGCTTTCCCCCGCGCTCTTGCCCGCATGCGCGCGACGGGCTTCGCGTTCTTCGACCGTTTCGCTCTCGGCGACGAGGACCTTCAGCAACGGCTATCCTTCCGGGGACCAGGGCAAATCAGGCGCGACGGCGCGCCAGCAGGATTGCGGCGAGACCCGCCACCCCCGCCAGTGCGACCGCACCCATGGCGGCGGGGTGGCGTTCAGCGGCGGTATAGAGGCTGGTCTGGCGACCCGACTGAACCCCGGACCGCTCCTGGCCCAGCTGGACCGGCTCGAACAACGTGGTCGAGCGTGTCTTGGGCCGGGTCTTGTCCGACAGCATCGGGGTCATCAACCCGCCGAACCGGTCGAGCATGCCCGGGAAGTGCGTCCCCAGCAGCACCTGCAGGCGTCCCCCGCCGCCGACCGTGATGTCGCGCCGGACGTGTTGCGCGGCGTCGAGGATCGCGATCGCGACGAGCGCGGGGTCATAGACCGGGGGCGGGATCAGCGCCTCGCCGTCGACATGGTTGGCGGCATGTTGCGCGATCGGCGTGTCGATCCCGGACGGCTTGACCAGCGTCACCGCGATCGGCAGCGCATCGGCGGTCAGTTCCATCCGCAGCGCATCGACGAACCCCTTCACCGCATGCTTCGACGCGGCATAGGCGCTGAGGATCGGCGAGGGGATGTCCGACGCGATCGACCCGACCGTGATGATCGCACCGCCGCCGTCGCGCAGATAGGGCACCGCCGTCAGGGCGCCATGGACCGTGCCGAAGTAATTGGTGCGAAACAGCTTTTCATGCTCGTCGAGCGGCGTGTCGATCAGCTTGCTATAGATGGCGGTGCCGGCATTGTTGACCCAGGTGTCGATCCGCCCGTAGCGCGTCTTCGCCGCGGCGGCCGCCGCGCGGACCGCCTTGACGTCGCCGACATCGGCAACCGCGAAGATCGCGTCGCCGCCCTTGGCGGTGATCTCCTCGACCGCCTTGCGCAGCGAGGCTTCGTTGCGGGCGACCAACACTACCTTCGCGCCCTGTTCGGCGGCGCTCTTGGCGGTGACGAGACCGATCCCCGAACTGGCACCGGTGATGACGATGACCTGGTCGGCAATCGGTTTGAGCGTGATCTTCATGGCGCGGGCAGGCTCCGACGGGGCGATGATGGGGGGCGATGATGGACTGGCAAACGGTTGGCAGTTGGTTCGGGTCCGCGCGCGCGTGCGATAATGCCGCGCCGGCTTGGCGCGGTCGCGGGGTTGCTTCGCCCGGGCGCTTCATGGCAGCGTGCCGCTTTGGCGCGGTGCGCCGGGCTAAAATAAGTGGGGGCGGGATGAAATATCGGGTCACGGCGGTTCTGGCCGCAGCGTTACTGGCAGGCGAGCTTTTCGCGCAGGCGAAGCCAGCCCCCGCCGCGAAAGCCGCGCCCGAACAGACGCAAGCGCCGGAGAATGAGATAACCGAACCCACGCGTCCGGCGACCATCACCACGCCGCCGACGCAACAGACCAACCCCGCGCCCGTCCGCGCCGCCGTCGCCGCGAAAAAGCCACCGAAGTGGAACGTCGAGGCGCCGACCGGGCTGCGCACGCGCGAAGTCCCGATCAAGGTCGACAACGGCACCTGGATGAACGTCGACGTCTCGCGCGACGGTAGGCTGATCGCGTTCGACCTGCTCGGGGATATCTACACCATGCCGATCGCGGGCGGCACGCCGACGCGGATCGCCTCCGGTCTCTCCTACGAACACCAGCCGCGCTTTTCGCCCGATGGCAAGCGCATCGCCTTCACCTCGGATCGCGGCGGCGGCGACAATATCTGGATCATGAACGTCGACGGCAGCGACAAGCGCCAGTTGACCAAGGAGGATTTCCGCCTCCTCAACCAGCCGACCTGGTCGCCCGACGGGCGCTTCATCGTCGCCAAGAAGCATTTCACGACCGGGCGTTCGCTGGGCACGGGCGAGGTGTGGCTGTACCACGTCTCGGGCGGGGCGGGGGTCCAGCTCGTCAAGCGCGCGAGCGAGACGCTCCAGAAGGAACTCGGCGAGCCGATCTATGCGCCCGACGGCAAGGGGATCTATTACACCCGCAACGTCTCGCCCGGCCCGATCTTCGAATATGCGCAGAATTCGCGGACCGACCTGTTCAATATAGAGCGCTACGACATCGACACCGGGGAAGTGACCACGGCCGTTTCGGGCGTCGGCGGATCGGTGAGGCCGACGCCGTCGCCCGATGGCAAGCGGATCGCCTTCGTCCGCCGCGATCACGGCAAGACGACGTTGTGGGTCAAGACGCTCGCGACCGGCGACGAGCGTCGCCTCTACGACGCGCTCGACCGAGACGTGCAGGAAACCTGGGCGGTCACTGGGGTCTATCCCAACATGGCGTGGACCCCCGATAACAAGGCTGTGGTGTTCTGGGCCGGCGGTAAGCTCAACCGCGTCGGCGCGGACGGCGGCACCGCGCAGCAAATCCCGTTCCGGATCGACGATACCCGCGTGGTGATCGATGCGGTCCACCCGCAGATCGCGGTCGCGCCCGACCGTTTTGCCACCAAGATGCCACGCTGGGCGACGGTATCGCCCGACGGCCGCACGGTAGTGTTCGAGACGCTCGGCAAGTTGTGGACCAAGCCGGTCGCGGGCGGCGCCGCGCGGCGGCTCGTCAGGGGCGACGAGGCGAGCATGGAATTGTGGCCGAGCTGGTCGCGCGACGGGAAGACGATCGTCTTCGTCGACTGGACCGACGCGGCGCTGGGCACGATCCGCACTGTCGCCGCGGGCGGCGGCGCGGCGCGGGTGGTGACGAGCGCGGCGGGGCATTATGCGCGGCCGACCTTCTCGCCCGACGGGAAGACGATCGCATTCGAGCGTGGCGGCGGCGGCTATCTGACCGCCCCGCGCGGCGGCGGGGATAGCGGCGTGTACCGCGTCGCGACGACCGGCGGGGCGATCACGCGCGTGTCGAAGGACGGCAGCGAGCCGCAGTTCGGCGCATCGAACGACCGCCTTTTCATGCTGATGAAGGACAAGGAAAAACGCCAGCTGGTCAGCACCGACCTGACCGGCGAGGCGAAGCACGTCCATGCGACCGGCGAGCTGGTCAACGACTATATCGTCTCGCCGAGCGGCGAATATGTCGCGTTCCGTCAGAATTACCAGGGCTTCGTCATGCCGCTGCTCCCGGGCACGCAGGGCGTGGAGGTCGACAAGAAGGGCGGCCCGCTTCCGGCGACGCAGGTGAGTTCGGAAGGCGCCGACTTCCTCAACTGGTCGAACGACGGGACGCAACTCCACTGGAGCATGGGGCCGACGCTCTACACCGCGCGGACCGCCGATCTATTCCGGGTTGCGCCCGCGGACGAGGATGCGCCGAAATATCCCGCGCCCAGGACCGGCGTCTCGTTGTCGATGGATGTCGCGGCCGACAAGCCGACCGGCACCGTTGCGCTCGTCGGGGCGCGGATCGTATCGATGGCGAGCAAGGACGGCGGCATCATCGACGATGGCGTGATCGTCATCCGCGGCGACCGCATCGTCGCGGTCGGGTCGCGCGCATCGGTGCCGGTTCCGGCGGGCGCGAAGGTCGTCGACGTCGCTGGCAAGACGATCATCCCCGGGCTGGTCGATGCGCATGCGCACGGTATCCAGGCGGAGGATGACCTGATCCCGCAACAGAACTGGTCGTCGATCGTCAATCTCGCGATGGGCGCGACGACGATCCACGATCCGTCGGCGCGCGCGGCGGAGATCTTCGTCGCGTCCGAGATGCAGCGCACCGGCAAGATCATCGCCCCCCGCATCTTCTCGACCGGCGAGATCATCTACGGCGCCAAATCCCCCGAGGTCTATGCCGAGATCAACAGTTACGAGGATGCGCTGGCCGACGTGAAGCGGCTGAAGGCGGAAGGCGCGCACAGCGTCAAGAACTACAACCAACCGCGTCGCGAACAGCGCCAGATGGTCGTCGCGGCGGCTCAGGCGGAGCAGATGGAAGTCGTCCCCGAGGGCGGCTCGCTCTACGCGATGGACGTGTCGCTGATCCAGGACGGCAATGCCACGGTCGAGCACAATATCCCGGTCGAGCATTTCTACGACGACCTCGTCAGCCTGTGGAGCCAGACCAAGACCAACTACACGCCGACGCTGGTCGTGACCTATGGCGGTCCGGCGGGCGATCCATACTGGCGGCAGCATATGGACGTGTGGAAGCATCCGCTGCTGTCGCGGCATGCGCCGCCCGCGTTGCTCGAGGCGCAGAATGCGCGGCGGACGATGGCGCCCGAGGAGGATTACGTCGACGGCGACAGCGCGCGCGAGGCGAAGAAGCTCGCGGATCGCGGGATCCAGGTGTCGATCGGCGCGCATGGCCAGCAGGCCGGGCTCGGCCCGCATTGGGAGATGTGGAGCTTCGTCCGTGGCGGCTGGTCGCCGATCGAGGCGCTGCGCGCGGGGACGATCATGTCGGCGACGTCGCTTGGGTACGCAAAGGACGTGGGCTCGCTCGAGGTCGGGAAGCTCGCCGATCTGGTCGTGCTCGATGCCGACCCCACGGTCGACATCCGCAACAGCGACAAGATCAACCGCGTGATGCTGGGCGGGCGGCTGTACGATCCGCTGACGATGGACGAGGTCGTCACCGGCACCCGCAAGCGAGCGCCGTACTGGTGGGCAGGGACGAACGGCAGCGCGATGGGCTCGGCGTACACGATCGGGGACAGCGTGACGGGGGGCGACTGAGCGATCGGTTGGCGCGGTGCGGCGTCACCCCGGTTGTGTGCCGGGGTGACGGATCCTCTCGCCCGGGTTTTCCCGTCGAAAAGCCAGCAACGGGCGTAACGCTCTTTCGCCGATCCCTACCGCTTCGTCTCTTGCGTAATCGCCTTCCGCGCCTCCAGCCAGCCGCCGTCCGCCAGCCAGTCGTTCAACCGGTCGGGCCAGTGCAGGATCGAGATTCGGTTCGACTCATCGAGATTGAACGCGTGTCCGCTGTCCGCAAACATGTGGAGTTCCGCGGAGACGCCCGCCTTGCGCAATTGCTCGTACAACGCCACCGACGGCGTGGCGCAGCACGGGTCCTTGCTGCCCGCGACGATGAACGCGGGCGGTGCCTGCGCGATGGCGGTGGCGGGGATGCCACGCGGACCGGGGAACACCAGCACCTGAAAGTCGGGACGCGCGGATTGATGGTCGATCGCGTCGGTGACCGGGCGCCCCGCCGGCTCGGGATTGTCCGCGACCAGCGACACCAGTTCGCCGCCCGCCGAGAACCCCATCACCCCGACCCGGTGCGGATCGATGCCATAGTCCGCGGCATGCGCGCGGACCCAGCGCAGCGCGCGGCGCGCATCGTCCGCCGCATCGCCCTCCACCGAAAAGGGCGAGCCGGGTTCGTTCGCGAGCCGGTATTTGAGCACGAATGCCGACACCCCCATCCGGTTGAGCGCGGTCGCGACCTTGGTGCCCTCGTTGGTCCACACCAGCAACTTGTGCCCGCCGCCCGGGAAGATCACGACCGCCGCACCGGTGTTGTGCGCGGGCTGCGCGGGGAAGGCGAGCAGCGACGGCTGGCGGATGTTGCGCACCCAGTAATCGCGCCCGATCTCCGCCGCGGGCGGGCGGGTGTCCTTGCCCGGCGCGCCGTTCGGCCACAGCTTGATCGTGGTCAACTGTACGGGCTTTTCGGGTTCCGGGTCCTGTGCGTGCGCACCCCCCGCGAGCAAGAGCAGCAGGCCAAGCGTCGCTATCCGTTTCATCGCACCACCATTTCGAAAGGACCAGCGGGGAGCGCTGCGTCATCGACCAGATTGACCGCGGGCGAGTCCGCCCAGGCATAGCGCACCCGGCTTGCCGGTTTGCCGTCCCCGGCGAGGGTCACGCGATTGCCGGTGATCGTCGCGGCGGCATAGCGGCACGTTCCCGCTGCCGGTCCGCACAGTTCGAACCCGATCGGCTGCGCCGCGCCGCGCGCGTGGAGCGCGCCGGTGACGCCCGCGAACGTGACCGTCGCCCCACCCCCGGCATCGCGAACCACGCCCGAGACGTGCGGTCCGGAGGCAGGCGCGGTCTGGCCGTAGGCCAGCGCCCCCATCGCCCGCGCGAGTCTGCGGCCGACTTCGTGCTTCTCGCCGGGATGGATATCGAGCGGGTCGCCAAGGTCGATCGCAAGCGCGACCGCCGCATGCCCGTCCGCCTCCGCCGCGCGGCGCTGATCGTCGCGGACCTGCGCCCAGCCGCTTTCGCCGGGCGCGATGGCGGGCGTCCCGAACCCCGCCAGCGACACGAGCGCAAAGGGGAGTTGCGGGACCCCGACCTGATGACGCCATTCCGCCATCAGCGCCTTCATCCGGTCGGCATAGCCCGGGATCGCAGTGTCGCTTTCCCCTTGATACCATGCGACCCCGGCGAGCGCGGTCTGCCCGAGCGGCGCGATCATCGCGTTGTAGATCGTCCCAGCGCCGGTGATGTCGTCCCACGGCACGCGCGGGGATGTGCCTTCGATCCGCTTGGCGACCGCATAGCGCCAGCCTTCCGCGATCGGCACGCTGCTACCATCCGCGAAGGTCAGCCGCATCGCGTCCGCCGGCCCGGGCATGCCCCCGGTCGAATAGGCGTTTTCGACGTTGATCGTGAGGACGTTGCGCCCCGCCTGCAGCGTGCCCGCAGGCACCGTATACATCCGTGCATCCCACCCGCCGCGACCGCCGACGGGCTTGCCGTTGATCCAGGTGCGGTCCGCATCATCGATCGCGCCGATCGCGATCGTCGCCATCTGGCGCGCCTGCGCGGCGGAAAGCGTGATCGTCTTCTGGTACCACAGCATCCCGAGATAGGTCGCGAGCGCGGGGACGCCCCAATGTTCGTAGAAATCGATCTTCGGTACTGCTTGCCAGTCGAGCGCGGCGTCGGGTTGCCACGGTTCACGCCCCGCCTGGTCGCCCGACCGGTCGCGCCACCAGCGTTCCCATTCGAGGCCCGCCGCGTGGCTCGCGGCGGCGGGATCGCGCGCATAGAGCTTGAGCAGATCGGCTTGCGCGCCACGTCCGGCGGCGCGTTGTGCGTCCTCGCCCATCCAAGCGGCGATCTGCGATCCGCCCCAGCTCGAGTGGATCGCGCCGATCGGCACCTTGCCGGTTTTGCGCAGCTCCTGCGCCATGTAGAAACATGCTGCCGAGAAGCTGCCCGTCGTTTTCGGCCCCGCTGCCGCCCATTCGGGTTGCGTGCCAAAGCGGTCGAGCGGGACGGGCGAGGTCGCCTTGGCGACCGTGACGAGCCGGAGCTGGTCGTCGGTTGACCCCATGATCGCGCCGATCGCATCCTGCGCGCGCTCGACCGGGAGTTCCATGTTGCTCTGGCCCGAACAGAGGAACACGTCGCCGACCAGCAGGTCGTGGATCTGCGACGTCCCGCTCGGCGCGATCAGCAGCATCTCATACGGTCCGCCCGCAGGCAGTGCTGGAAGCGAAACGCGGAACTGTCCGTCGCGCCCCGCCTTGGTCTGCGCCGAAGTGCCCGCGACGATGACGGTGACCGCTTCGCCCGCCACCGCCGTGCCGAAGACGACCACCGGCTGGTTGCGCTGGAGGACGGCGTGATCGCCGAGGATGCCGGTGACCTTGGGGGCGGCGACCGCCCCGGTTGCGGTGGATGCGGCGAGAAGCCCGAGCCCGAACGCGATCCCGCGCTTCACCGGGCCTTCACCGCGAAACGGTAGACGATCTGATTGTGATAGGTTTGCCCGGGGTCGAGCCGCGCCGATCCGAACGCTGGCTGGTTGGGCGTGTCGGGGAACACCTGCGGCTCGAGCGCGATGCCGTCGCCCTGGCGATACGCGTGCCCGGACTTGCCGACCGCGGTACCATCGAGGAAGTTGCCGGTATAGAGCTGGACCCCGGGCTGGTTGGAGAGCACTTCCATCGTCCGCCCGCTGACCGGATCCTCGACCCGCGCGTGGAGCCGCGGCGCCCTAGCGACATCGCGCGCGATCACGTAATTCTCGTCATAGCCCTGACCGTAGACGATCTGCAGATCACTCGCGTCGCGGATTCGGCTGCCGATCACCATCGGCTGGCGGAAATCGAGCGGGGTGCCGGCGACCGGACGGAACTGCCCGTTCGGGATCAGCGTCGCATCGACCGGGGTGGTCGTCTCGGCGGGGATGGTCAGCACCGCATCGTAGATCGAACGCTGCGACGCTTCGCCGCCAAGGTTGAAGAAGCTGTGGTTGGTGATGTTGACGATCGTCGGCTTGGTCGTCGTCGCGCGATAGTCGACCGACAGCTCGTTCGCGTCGTTGAGCGTATAGGTCGCGGTGACGCTCAACGCGCCCGGATAGCCTTCCTCGCCATCCGCGCTGGTATAGGACAGCGTGACGTGCGCGGTCGTACCGCCCTTCGCCTCGACGATCCGCCACAGCCGCTTGTCGAACCCCTGGACCCCGCCGTGCAGTGCGTTGGTCTTGTTGTTGAGCGCGAGGCTGTACGCCTTGCCGTCGAGCGTGAACTTCCCGGCCTTGATCCGGTTGGCATACCGCCCGACGGTCGCGCCGAAGTAATTCGGCGCCTCGAGATAGCCGCGCATGTCATTGTAGCCGAGCGTGACGTCGGCGACCTTGCCGTCGCGGTCGGGGACTTCGACCGCCTGCAGGATCGCGCCATAGCTCAGGATGCGCGCGCGCATGCCCTTGGCGTTGGTCAGCGTCACGACGTCGACCGCCTGGCCATCGGCGAGCGCTCCGAAACGGGAGCGTTCGGCACTGGCGGCATGGGCGGACGCCGGAGTGAGGAGGCAAAGCGAAAACGTCGTGATTGCGATGGCCTTGAACATGAAAGTCCTTCTCCAGGGCCGTGGTGCCGGCACCGATCATGCGCCGTTGACGTCACGGCTTGCCACTTATACTCAGACAATATCGGTCAAAGAGCAACCCCTCGAGCAAGGGTGTCGCAACGAATCGGAGAAGGATTTTCACCATGCTACGCCACGTTAGTCTTGCGCTCTGCTTGGGTGCCGCCAGTCTTCCCGCCATCGCCCTCGCGCAACAGGCCGCGCCCGAAGGTGCCACCGCGACGATCCACGCCGATCAGCCCGGGCCACGAATGAACCGCCAGGTGTTCGGCCAGTTCGCCGAGCATCTCGGCCACGGCATCTATGGCGGCATCTGGGTCGGCGAGACGTCGAAGATCCCCAACGACCACGGGTATCGCCGGGACGTGCTCGACGCGCTCAAGGCGATCAAGGTGCCGATGGTGCGCTGGCCCGGCGGGTGTTTCGCGGATGAATATCACTGGCGCGACGGCATCGGCACGCGCGCCAAGCGCCCAGTCAAGATCAACACCAACTGGGGCGGGGTGGACGAGGACAACGCCTTCGGCACCAACGAATATATGGGCTTCGTCGAACGGCTGGGCGCGGACTCCTACGTCTCCGCCAACGTCGGCAGCGCATCCCCGGGCGAGACGGCGGCGTGGGTCGAATACATGACCTCGCCAAGCGGTTCGACGCTGGCGAAGGAGCGCGCCGCCAACGGCCATCCCGCACCGTTCAAGCTCGACTATCTCGGGATCGGGAACGAATTATGGGGCTGCGGCGGCAACATGCGCGCCGAATATGCCGCCGACCTGACCAACCGCTATGCGCAATTCGCCAAGGCGAGCGGCAAGACCAAGATGCTCAAGATTGCGAGCGGCCCGAGCGACTCGAACTACGAATGGACCGACACGATGATGCGGCTGTCGGGCAAGAATATCGACGGCCTCGCGCTGCATTATTACACCCGCCCGCACGACACGAAGTGGGAAGACAAGGGGCCGGCGCTCGGCTTCTCCGAAAACGACTGGGCCGCGACGATGGCGCACACGCTCCAGATGGACGAGTTCGTCACCAAGCATTCGGCGATCATGGACAAATACGATCCCGCGAAGAAGACGTGGCTGGTCGTCGACGAATGGGGCACCTGGTATGACCCAGCGCCGGGCAGCAACCCAGGCTTTTTGGTCCAGCAGAACAGCGTCCGCGATGCGGTGGTCGCGGGGATCAACCTCAACATCTTCGCGCACCATGCCGACCGCGTGAAGATGGCGGCGATCGCGCAGATGGTGAACGTGTTGCAGGCGATGCTGCTCACCGACGGCGCGCGGATGGTGAAGACCCCGACCTACTGGGTGTTCGACCTGTACAAGCCGTGGATGGACGCCACCGTCCTGCCGATCGACGTCAAGACGCCGTGGTACCACAAGGACGCGTTCGCGCTTCCGGCGATCCATGCGTCCGCCGTCCGCGACACCGCCGGGCAGGTCCATGTCGCGCTGGTCAACCTCGATCCGAACCGCGCGGTTCCGGTGTCGGTCGCGCTGACCGGGCTGTCCGCGACGGGCGTTTCGGGGCGGGTCGTCACCGGTCCGACGATGGACGCGCACAACAGCTTCGAGCAGCCCGATGCGGTCAAGCCGGTGGCGTTCACCGCAGCGCAGGTGGCGGGTGGCACGCTCACGGCGACCGTTCCGGCAATGTCGGTCGTCGTGCTCGACCTGCGCTGATCCGATCGACCAAGGGAGACCGCCGATGCGTCGCACCGTTTCAAAATGCCTGATCTCCCTCGGGCTGGGGATCGGCGCGTCGCTCGCGGCAGGCACCGCGCTGGCGGATGACCTGACGCCAACCGGTCGCTGGACTGCCAATACCGACGGCAGCGCGAAACTGCCGCCGATGGGGTGGAACAGCTGGAACGCCTTCGGCACCGATGTCAGCGAGGAGAAGGTGATCGCCTCGGCGAAGATCATCGCGGACAGCGGGCTGCAGGCGAAGGGCTATCGCTACATCGACATCGACGACGGCTGGTGGCTCAAGCGGCGCCAGACCGACGGGCGGATGATCATCCGCACCGCGACCTTCCCCTCCGCGGCCGGGGCAGGGCCGGGCGGCGAGACGAGTTTCCGGCCATTCACCGATCGGCTCCATGCGATGGGGTTCAAGGCCGGGATCTATTCGGATATGGGCCGCAATTCGTGCGGGCAGGTTTATGCCTCGACCGCGCCCAACCAGCCCGAGGGGACGGTCGCCGAGCGGGAGATCGGGCTGTACGGCCATGTCGACCAGGACATCCGGCTGTATTTCGCCGAATGGGGGTTCGACCTGATCAAGGTCGACGGTTGTGGTCTCCGCGCGCTGCCCGCGACGAGTCCGCTGGTCCAGTCGGGCAAGTATCGCGAATTCCCGCCGATCATCGACCCGGAGTCGCTCGGTAGAACCGATATTCCGAAGGTACGCGGGCTCTACCAGTCGGTTGCCACCGCGCTGAAGCGCTACAATCCGGACATGGATTATCTGTTCTCGATCTGCCTGTGGGGATCGGCGGACGTGCGCGCCTGGGCCAAGGACCTCGGCAACATCTCGCGGACCAGCGAGGACATCTCGGCCAACTGGTCGCGGATGCTGCACAATTTCGACACCGTCTCGCGGCGTGCGCTCTATGCGCATCCCGGATCGTGGAACGATCCCGACATGCTGTTCGTCGGGACCGGCGACTTCGACGCGGCGCACATGGCCGAGGCGCGCAGCCACTTCGCGTTGTGGGCGATGGAGAATGCGCCGCTGTTCATCGGCTATGACCTGCGCAAGGCGCCGCCGGGGTTGATCGACCTGCTTGGCAACACGCGGCTCATCGCGCTCAACCAGGACCCCGCGGGAAACCAGGCGGTGCTGGCGTATGATACCGACGACGTCCAGATGCTGGTCAAGACACTTGCCTCGGGGGACAAGGCGCTCGCGATCTTCAATCGCAATGCAACGCCCATCGAAGTCGTGCTCACCGCCGCGCATCTGAAATATACCGACACGGGCGAGATCGCGCTCGAGGATCTGTGGACCGGGCAGAAACAGCGCTTCCGCGGCGAGACCAAGCTGATGCTCGCGCCGCACCAGACGCTGGTCTTCGCCACGCGCGGGACGCGATTGCTGCCGGGTGGGCTGTATCTGTCCGAGCAGCCGGGCAGCGTGAACCCCGCGGTCGATGGCGTCACCGTGCCCGAGCACGAGCCGATCAACCACCGCGCGGTCTCCGCCTGGGCGTCGACCCGCGGGGTCGGGGATCGCCCGCGCTATGGCGGCTGGGGCGGCGCGCAGGCCGACAGCACGCCGTATGGCGAGACGCTGCAGGTCGCGGGGAAACGCTTCGTGACCGGAATCGGGGTGCTCGCCAACTCGCGGCTCGAGGTGCGCAACGCCGGGTTCAATACCTTCACCGCACAGGTCGGCATGGACGATACCGCGCGCGACCGCAGTCAGCCGGTTCGCTTCGCGGTCTATGGCGACGGGAAGCTGCTCCGCCAGTCCGCTCCGATCGGGTTCGGCGACGCGGCGGTGCCGCTGTCGGTCGAAGTGCGCGGGGTGACGCTCATCGAACTGGTCGTGCGGACGGCAAAGCCGACGCGTTTTCCGGATCCGGTGACGTGGGGCGAGGCGGCACTGACCCGGTAAGGCAGGCTCGCCGTCCGATCGGGTCCCGTCCGCCTGGCCCGCGACCCGTCATGGCTTGCGGTCTCAACGCGTCGCGGTAGCGGCACGCGGCGGAAGTGACGAAGCAAGTTCCTGATTACCTGTTTGTTCCGCACCATAATGCGCGATCGTGGAGCAGAAGGCGCGCGCTTGCCGGGAATGCGTCACCATCAAAACGCCTTGTCCCGTCGTCGCAATTCGCGCGCCGAGCCGGTCGAGCACACGCCGCTCGGTTGCCGGGTCAAGCCCCTCGGTCGGCTCGTCGAGCAACAGCCACGCGGCGCGGGATAGAAAAGCGCGGGCGAGCGACAACCGCCGCCGCTCACCGCCCGACAAGCGCGCGCCATTCTCGCCGATCCAGCCGTCCAGTCCGCCCGGAAGCGCCGCCACGCGGTGATCCAGCGCAGCGTCGTGGAGCGCCTGCCACAGTCGGCTGTCCTCCGCCTCCGGGTCCGCCAGCATCAGATTGTCGCGGACCGTTCCCGTCAGCAACGCTGCATCCTGCGGCGCGAGCGCGAAGAGCGACCGAAGCCGCGCCGGCGTAATGTCGGCGATATCCACGCCGCCGATCCGGATACCGTCGCGCTCCACGGGGCGCAGCGCGAGCAGCGTTTCGATCAGGCTGGTCTTGCCGCAGCCGGAGGGGCCGAGGATCGCGACACGGTCGCCCGGTTCGAACGGCGCGGCCGCTAGCGCCCTGAACCATATGGTCGGTGCGGTCGGGGACAGGTCCGCCACGGCGACGGCGGGAGCCGGCTGCAACGCTAGGATTGCATCGAGCCGCGCGGTCGCCGCGGCGACGCTCGCGCGCTGCGCGATGTCGCGGATCAGCGGCGCGGCTCCGTCCACCCCCATCGCCGCCGCGAGCGCGGCAAGCGCCGCGATCGGTGCGCCCGCCGGGATCGCCAGTGTGAACGCAACCCCCGCGGCGACCGCGATCGCGGTTGCCTGCACCAGGTCGAGCCAACTGGCGGCGTCCGCGCCGGCAAGCTGCGCGGTGGCAAGCGCGGCGCTGGCCCGCTCGATATCGGCAACGGCACGCGCTTCGAGCGCGTAGCAGCGCAATTCGGGCGCGGCAGCGCCATAATCCGCGAGCCGTTCCTTCAGCACCCCGTTTGCCTCGAGCGCGACCTGCGCGGGGAACCGCATCCGCCATGCAAGGAGCGTCGCCACCCCGACCGTCGCGGCAATCACGCCTGCAACCGCGACCATGACGCCAGGTCCGCCAAGCACCGCCAGCAAGGCCGAGCACGAGACCGCACCGCCCAGCGCCCAGCGCGCCGACCGCCGCACCACCGCCGCTTCGACGACCGCGACATCCTGCACCAGCCGTGCGCTCGCTTCGCCGGTCGAGAACCGCACCGCGTGCCCCGGCGCGGTGGCGGCGATTGCGCCGAACAGTGCGGGACGGACCTCCGCGAGCATCCCGAGTGCTGCGTCATGCGCGCTGAACCGCTCGCCATAGCGCGCGCCGGTGCGGACGATCGCGAGCAGCCGGATGCCGACCGCCGGGAGCATATAGTTGAAGACATGCGCCGCGCCCGTCATAGCGGCCAGCGCGGCGGCCGTGAGGAACCAGCCCGACAGGCCGAGCAACAGCACGGTCGCGGCGGCGACCGCGAAGCCGCCCGCAGCGGCATAGCGCAGGTTGCGGGCATGACCGCGCGCGGCGATGGCGAGCAGGCGGGCGAGGCGGCCTGGCATCATCGTTCGTCCAGCCGGATGATGCGATCCGCGATTGCCGCAAGCGCCGCACTGTGGGTCGCGATCACCGTGGTCCGCCCACGGCAGGCCTGTCGAAGGGTAACGATCAACGCCGCTTCGGCGGGCGCGTCGAGATGGGCGGTCGGTTCGTCGAGCAGCAGGAGCGGCGCAGGCTTGAGGATCGCGCGCGCCAGCCCGATGCGGCGACGTTCCCCGCCCGACAGGCCGCTCCCGCGCGCGTCGATCGTCGCATCGAGCCCGCCCGCGCGCCGCGTCAGCGCGGGGGTCAGCCCGGCCGCCGCTGCCGCCGCGACGATCCGCGCGCGACTGGCGGCTGGATCCGACAGCGCGATCGTGTCGGCGATGGTCCCGGGCAGCAACAGCGGGTTCTGCCCCGACCAGGTCGCGAGCGCCGCGAGGCTGGCGTTCCCGGGGAGCACGATCCCGTCGATCGCGAGCGTTCCTTCCGACAGGGGCGCGAGGCCGAGCAAGACATGCAGCAGGCTCGATTTGCCGCTCCCCGAGGGGCCCGTGATCGCGACGATCTCGCCGGGCGCGACGTCGAGCGTGAAATCGCGGACCGCCGCGACATCGGAATCCGGATAGCGGATCGTAACCGCAGCGAAGGTCACGCGTGGCAGCGCGGTCGTGGTACGAGACCAGCCCGCCGGCTCTGGCGCTTGTGCCGCGAGGACAGCGTCGAGCCGGACGCTCGCGGTCTCGGCGGCCTGGCGATCATGATACGCCGCCGCCAGCCGTCGCATCGGTGCGTAGAATTCGGGGGCCAACGCCAGAACGAAGAAGGCGCGAAACAGCGTCAGATGCTCGGGCACCGCTACCGGCAACAGCCCGAGCAAGTTGAACCCGGCGTAGACCGCGACCAGCGCGACCGACAAGGCCGCGAAGAATTCGAGTGCCGCGGACGACACGAACGCTACTCGCAGCACGCGCATCGTCCGCCGGGCGACCGTTGCGCTGGCAACCGCAATCCCGTCGGTTTCCCGCGCGACCGCGCCGAACGCGAGAATGACGGGAAGCGCGCGCAGACGGTCGGCGAGGCGGATCGACAGTTGCGCGAGCGCGTCGAACTGGCGCCGCGATTCCGCCGCCGCCGCGCCGCCGGCGAGCACCATCGCGGCGATGAACGGCACGAGCGTCAGCAGCAGGATGATCGCCGCGACCGGGCTGGCCACCGCGATCGCGCCGCCGATGAGTAAAGGCGCGATCGCGGCCGCACGGCGTGCGGGCAGGAAGCGCGCGACATGGCCGTCAAGCGCCTCCACCTCGTCCACCGCGCTGTTCACGAGTGCCCCGGTGGAACCGTGTCCGGCAAGCGGGCGGAACAGCGCCGCGACGACACGCGCGCGGATCGCCGTCTTGGCAGCCTGCGCGTCGCGCGCGCCGGCGCGGACCGCGAACATCGCCGCCACGCCGCGCAAACCGCCCGCGAGGATCATCAGCGCGATCCACCACCCGATCCGCAGATTCCCCGCGGCAAGCGTCGCAACCGCACCCGCCAGCCCCGCCGCAAACAGGATCGCCGCGACGGTATCGCCGAGCAGCAACACCATCGGGCGCGCGGAAGCATAGCCCGCGATCTCTTTCAATAGCGGGACGGCGGGGGTGGGAGACAGGGCGGCGGTCGTCATTCCCGTTGCCTAGAACAGGGGCCGTAATGGCCGAATACGGGAAACCGCGTATTCCGGCAAAAGCGGTGCCGGGGGTAGCCGAACGCGATTGGCGGCTCGCGGATGGTCGAGCCGGGAGGGCTATGCCATGGATTTCACTATCGTCGATCTGTCGCGACTTCAGTTCGCGCTGACCGCGCTCTATCACTTCCTGTTCGTACCGCTGACGCTTGGTCTGAGCGTCATGCTGGTCATCATGGAATCCTTGTACGTCATGACCAACCGCCCGATCTGGCGGGTGATCACGCGGTTCTGGGCAAAGATCTTCGGGATCAACTTCGTGCTCGGCGTCGCCACCGGGCTGACGATGGAATTCCAGTTCGGCACCAACTGGTCGTATTTCTCGCAATATGTCGGCGACGTGTTCGGCGCGCCACTCGCGATCGAGGGGTTGATGGCGTTCTTCCTAGAGGCGACCTTCGTCGGGTTGATGTTCTTCGGCTGGGAGAAGCTCGGCAAGGGGCAGCATCTGTTCGTCACCGCGATGGTCGCGCTCGGCACCAATCTGTCGGCGCTGTGGATCCTGGTCGCGAACGGCTGGATGCAGAATCCGATCGGCGCACGGTTCAACACCGATACGATGCGGATGGAAGTGACCGATTTCGGCGCGGTACTGTTCAACCCCGTAGCGCAGGCGAAGTTCGTCCATACCGTCAGCGCCGGGTACGTCATCGCGTCGGCGCTGGTGCTCGGCGTGTCGGCCTTCTACCTGCTGCGCGGTCGCTACACTCAAGTCGCCAAGCGGTCGATGACGGTCGCCGCCGCGTTCGGGCTGGCGTCGTCGCTGTCGGTCGTCGTGCTTGGCGACGAGAGCGGTTACGCGCTGACCGACAACCAGAAGATGAAACTGGCGGCGATCGAGGGCGCGTGGCACACCGCACCTGCACCGGCGGGGCTGACGCTGTTCGGCTTCCCCGATTTCGAGACACGTACGACACGCTATCAGGTCGAGATCCCCTGGGTGCTCGGGCTGATCGCGACCCGCAGCCTGTCGGGCACGGTGACCGGCATGTCGGAACTCGTCCTGCAGGCGCATGAGCGGATCAGCTCGGGCCAGATCGCGTATCGCGCAGTCCAGGTCCTCAAGCACGCCCCGCAGAATGTCCCGGCGCGCGCGGCGTTCGAGATGCACAAGCGCGACCTCGGCTATGCACTGCTGCTCAAGCGCTACGTCGCCGACCCCGCTGCCGCAACGCCCACGATGATCGACGAAGCGGCCTGGGATACGGTGCCGAGCGTCCCGCTGATGTTCTGGTCGTTCCGTGCGATGGCGGGAATCGGGTTCGCGATGATCGCGCTGTTCGGCGCGGCATTCGTTTTCGCAACGCTCCGGCGGCATGACTCGTCGCGCTGGTTCCTCCGCATCGCGGTCGCCGCCATGCCGCTGCCGTGGATCGCCGCCGAACTCGGCTGGGTCGTCGCCGAACTCGGGCGGCAGCCGTGGGCGATCGACGGCGTGCTGCCGACCTTCCTCGCGACGTCGTCGCTCACGCCCGCGATGCTGATCACCACGATCATCGGCTTCACGGCTTTGTACGGCGGACTCGCGGTGATCGAAGTTCGGCTCGTCCTCGCCGCGATCGCGCACGGTCCGCTCGAGGACCTGCCCGATGCCGATCCCGCGCCGGTCGTCACCCGGCCCATCCCGCACCTCGTCGCCTGAAGGACGCTCCGATCATGGCTTTTCTCGATTATGAAGTCCTCCGCCTGATCTGGTGGACGTTGCTCGGCGTGCTGCTCATCGGTTTCGCGGTGATGGACGGGTTCGACCTCGGCGTCGGCGCGCTGCTCCCGTTCATCGCGCGCGGCGATGTCGAACGGCGGCTCGTCATCAACGCGATCGCCCCGACGTGGGAGGGCAACCAGGCGTGGTTCATCCTCAGCGGTGGCGCAATCTTCGCCGCCTGGCCGCTGCTCTACGCGATCAGCTTCTCGGGGTTCTACCTCGCGATGTTCCTCGTGCTCGCGGCGCTCATCCTGCGCCCGGTCGCGTTCAAATATCGCTCCAAGTCGAATGATCCCAAATGGCGGGCGCGGTGGGACTGGGCGCTGTTCATCGGCGGGTTCGTACCGACGTTGGTCTTCGGGGTCGCGGTCGGCAATGTCCTGCAAGGGGCGCCGTTCCGGATCGATACCGACCTTCGCGCAACCTATGAGGGGAGCCTGCTCGGTCTGTTCACGCCCTTCACCCTGGTCTGCGGGCTGTTGTCGGTGGCGATGCTGGTCCTGCACGGCAGCGCGTGGCTCGCGGTGAAGATCGAACACGGCCCGGTCCATTGCCGTGCCCGCGCAATCGGCACGGGGGCGGCGGTCGCGTCGCTGGTCCTGTTCGCGATCGGCTGGGGGTTCGTCGCAAGCGGCAACGGCTATGTCGCGCAAGGCGTGGTCGATCCGTTCGGCCCCTCCAACCCGACCCGGCTGACGACGGTCGTCGAGCAGGGCGCGTGGCTCCGCAATTACGCGCGCTATCCGTGGATGATCGTCGCACCCGTCCTCGGTTTCGGCGGCACCGCGCTGGCGCTCGCCGGGATCCTGTTCCGGCGCGAGGCGGCGGCGCTCGTCGGTTCGTCGCTGGGGGCGGCCGGGATCATCTCGACGGTAGGGCTGTCGATGTTCCCGTACATCCTGCCGTCCAGCATTGACGCGCATTCCAGCCTGACGGTGTGGAACGCGTCGTCAAGTGCATCGACGCTGGTGCTGATGCTCGTGGTCACGCTGGTGCTGCTACCGATCATCCTGGTGTACACCGCCTGGGCGTACCGCGTGATGTTCGGGCGGGTGACCACCGCGCAGGTCATCGCCAACGTCGACCTGTATTGACCACCCCGACTGGAGGATAAGCACATGTGGTATTTTACCTGGGTATTGGGGCTAGGCCTCGCGGTCGGGTTCGGCATTCTCAACGGGCTGTGGCACGAGTTCCACCTGCCCGTGGAGGATTGACCCGCCGCATCGATCGACACGAAAAAAAGGGCCGCCCCGGAGTTCCGGGGCGGCCCTTTTTACGTCTGGATCAGAGCCGGATGCCGATCCCGACCCCGGCGACGATGGGATCGATATGGACTCGCGACCGGTTGACGGCGGCACCGGTGTCGAGCCGCGCGGTCGTGTCGATGTCGATGTATTTGACGTCGAGATTGACGAATAATCGCTTCGAGATGTCGACGTCGATCCCGGCCTGCAGCGCATAGCCGAAACTGTCGTTCAGATGGACGTCGGTCGGCCCGATCGCCTTGACCAGCGAGTCGCTCGCCTTGGCCGAATAGAAGATCGTGTAGTTCACCCCGGCACCGAGATACGGGCGGACATGCCCTTTGGGCAGGAAGTGATATTGCAGCGTCAGCGTCGGCGGGAGAACCCAGGTGCTTGCCACCTTGTCGAGGGCAGCGATCGTGCCGCGCCCGATCACGCTGTGCTTGGTCGTCGCGAGGATCAGCTCGGTCCCGAGATGGTCGGTCAGCATATAGGTGAAATCGACCTCGGGCGCGAAACTGTCGTCGACCCCGAGCTTGCTGCCGGGGAAGCCCGGCGTCACCGCGTCGCTCCGTTCGTTCGGCGCGACCATGATCGCGCGCGCGCGGACCAACACGTCGCCCTGCTGGATCTGCGCGGACGCCGGTATCGCGATCGTGCCCGCGACCGCGGTGGTGAGCGCAGCGCCCAAGGCTAAGGTAAAACGCATGATATCCCTCCGTCGATGATGATGGAGAGTCGCGTAGCGCGGTGGCGACCGGGCGGATTTGCGCGCCGACACGCGCGCGCCTACGTATGATTACGCCGATCCTGCACCGCGCGACGATCGTAGGGTCGCGCGATGGCACCGCATCTCCGACAACAACCGCCCGTGCGGGAGGATTGCGACACGTGCGCGGTGCGGGATCGTTCGGTCTGTGGCGCGCTGACGACCGGGCAGTTGATGCCCCTGGCGACGATGCGCCGGATCGAACGGCTTGCCGTAGGCGAGACGATCGCGTGGGAAGGCGCGCCATCGGTGATGATCGCAATCGTGCGCCAAGGACTGGTCGGGCGCAGCCTGCTGCTAGCGGACGGGCGCGAACAGGTCGTTGGGCTCGCGTTCGCCGGGGACATGGTGGGGCGCCCCTTCGCCGCCATCAGCGACCACAGCCTGACCGCGATCACGCCGACGGTGCTGTGCGTCTTTCCGCGCGCAGCGTTCGAACGGTTCGCTGCCGCCAGTCCGCCGCTTGAACATGCGATGCTGCTTCAGTCGCTCGACGCCCTTGCCCGGACACACCGCAACATGTTGATGCTCGTGCGAATGTCCGCCCCGCAACGGATCGCGACCTTCCTGCTCGATCTCGCCGAACGGGGGGATCGCACGCCGGCGGGACACATTGCGATCCCGCTCGGGCGACAGCAGATCGCCGATCTGCTCGGGCTCTCGATCGAGACGGTCAGCCGCCGGCTGCGCGCGTTCGAACGCGCGGGGCATATCGGCCTGCCGGGGCAACGGACTCTGGTGATGCACGATCCCACGGCACTTGCTGCGATCGCGGGCGGGAGGGGGACGCCGTCCCTGCCTGCCGATGGCCGCCGTCAAGTTATGGCGTGATCGCGATCAGCTGGCGAGATCGGCGTGAAAGAAATGGTTGCGCCGGAGTTCGATCAACCGCGGCTCGAACACCGGATCGAAGTCGCATCCGCGGGCCTGGATCATATCGCGCCATTCGTCCGGCAGTTGCTGGTCGCGGCGCGTAAGCGACAGGACATGCTGCGCCATCGGCCGGATCCGCCGAAGCGGTGACCCGCCATAGACGTAACCGCCTTCGACATGGCCCTTCAGGACCGCACCAGCACCGATGATCGTGTTATCGCCGATCGTCGTGTCGGGAAGAACGATGGCACCGTGACCGATGAAGACGTTGCTGCCGATGATGATCTTGCCGACGGCATCGAAAGCGGTGTTCATCATGCGGTTGATCATGTTGATCGAGCCATCGTGCCCGAACAGGAAACAGTCGGAAAGCCGGGCATTGTCCCCCAGGCGGACATAGTCCGGATCGGTGATGACGGCCCGCGGGCTGATAGAGCAATGTTCGCCCATGACGATACGCCCTTCGGCCTTGAGCGCCGCGGCATGGGATAGCCCGTCGACCTCGCCCGGGCGCCCAAGCGCGCGCCGTAACAGATTTAGCATACTGCCTATCATCGTTCCCCCCTGTCCTTTTGATTTGCATCCGGCAAAGGTCGAGGCAAGCAGAAGAAAGGAAGTGTTAAGTATATCTGTGTAAGTTAATGTACTGTAACGGCACATCGAAATTGAAGGGTCGTCGTTCCCGGCACCACCGTTCATGGGGTTTGCGGGCGTGTTTCCCACCGTCCACCGCTTTCGGTGGAATGTTCGTATGGCGTGCCGCCGCGCAATCGGTGAAACGACCGGGAGCCTCCTTGAAGATACACGCATGGACCGAACCGTCATCTATGTCAGCAAACGGGTGTTCCCGGTAAGCGACGCCGTCAAGGTCATCGCCGGGATCGTCGAACCGGCGCGTCTGCGCAATACCGGGCTTGGCGTGACCGGGGTGCTGGTCGCGACCGAGAATACGTTCGCGCAGGTGATCGAAGGGTCGGAAGATGCAATCGAGACATTGATGCGCAGCATCGCGCGCGACCCTCGTCACTGCGACGTAACGGTGTTGCGGCGTGAAAGCCTTTTACGCCGACGGTTCGTCCGGTGGTCGCTCGCGTATCAAGGCCGGTCGGCGTATTTCGAGGGATTCATCCGCCCCCTGGTCGCGCAGCCCGACGCGCCGCGGGCGGATGTCGACCGTCTGGTCGACCTAATGGACCGTCTTGCGGCACCCACGTCGCGGCGCCTGTCGCACGAAGGCGGGTCTCCGTAGAGATACGTAGATATTCCGATGCCCGTGGTACGCTAGGCCAGCGGATGCAACAGGAACACCAATGCCGATCCACTATTCGTTAGACGTCCCGCGCGGCGGGTCAGGTGGCGTGGGAGACCTTGGCGCGCTGCCGAGCCTGATCGCGGCATTGCCCGACCATGCGATCGTCCGGCTCGACGCGCAGGGGCGGGTCAACGGCTGGGGAACCGCCGCCGACACGCTGTTCGGCTGGAACGCGGAGGAGATCCTCGGGCATGACGTCGAACGGCTGTTCGCGCCGGGCACCGCCGGTACTCTGATCGCGCATATCGCGCCAGGTGGCGGACGCAAACGCGAGACCGCGGATGACCAGTGCCGCCACAAGAGCGGCGCGAGCTTTCGCGCGATCACCTCGCTGACGTCGATCGCGAGCGCGGGCGGCGCGGTCGAGGGCTTCTGGCTGGTGGTGCGCGACGTGACTGAGGAGCGCGCCTCCGCAAGCTCGATCGAGGCAAGCGCGATCCTGCTCAACTCGATCCTCGAGACCGTTCCCGACGCGATGATCGTGATCGACGACCACGGCGTGATCCAGTCGTTCAGCGCGACCGCCGAGAAACTGTTCGGCTATGACGAGGCCGAGGTGCTCGGGCGCAACGTTTCGATGCTGATGACGACGCCCGACCGCGAGGCGCACGACCGCTATCTCTCGCGCTATCTCGACACCGGCGAACGCCGCATCATCGGCAAGGCGCGCCGTGTCATCGGGCTGCGCAAGGACGGCACGACCTTCGCGCACGAACTCGCGATCGGCGAGGCGCGTGGGCGCGGGCGGCGCGTCTTCACCGGCTT
This sequence comes from Sphingomonas sp. PAMC 26617, assembly GCF_000242835.1. Lineage (NCBI taxonomy): Bacteria > Pseudomonadati > Pseudomonadota > Alphaproteobacteria > Sphingomonadales > Sphingomonadaceae > Sphingomonas > Sphingomonas sp. PAMC 26617. Next base: position 3,552,522 of record NZ_JH594425.1, on the reverse strand, counting down.
CATCCGCGATCTGACGCAACGTGAAACCGCCGCCGCGCAACTCGCCGAACTCCAATCCGAACTGCTCCACATCTCGCGCGTCACCGCGATGGGGACGATGGCCTCTACCCTCGCACACGAACTCAACCAGCCGGTCACGGCGGTCGCCAATTACGTCGAGACATCGCTCGCGTTGTTGCAGGCGGGTGCGCCGGGGAGCGACGCGATCGTCCAGGAGGCGCTCGCCGAGGCGGCGGCGGAAGCGCACCGTGCGGGCAAGATCGTCCGGCGGCTGCGCGATTTCGTCGCGCGCGGGGAACTCGACAAGACGGTCGAGGCGCTGTCCGACATCGTCGACGATGCGTGCGCGCTCGGCATGGTCGGCGCGGCGACGCCGTCGATCGAGATCGAACGCGCGATCGACCCGACGACCGGTCCCGTGCTGGTCGACCGCGTGCAGATCCAGCAGGTCCTGATCAACCTGATGCGCAACGCGGTCGAGGCGATCCCGGGCGAACACGGCGGGATCATCCGCGTCACCGCGCGCCCGCAGGGCGACTTCGCGCAGGTGACGGTCACCGACAGCGGGGCAGGGCTTGCCCCGGGCATCCTCGCCACGATGTTCGGCGCCTTCGCCAGTACCAAGCGAGACGGCATGGGGCTCGGCCTGTCGATCTGCCGGACGATCATCGAGGCGCATGGCGGGCGGATCTGGGCCGAATCCCGCCCGGTCGGCACCGCGTTCCACTTCACCGTGCCCCGGGCAGGGCGGGAGACAAGAGATGACTGACCGTCCCGTCGTGCACATCATCGATGACGAGGAAGCGATCCGCAAGTCGGCGGGGTTCATGCTGCGGACCGCGGGCTATGCGGTCCATACCTGGCCGAGCGGGGTCGCCTTCCTCAAGCAGGCGCGGCAGGCGCCGATCGGGTGCATCCTGCTCGACGTGCGCATGCCCGAGATGGACGGGCTCGAGGTACAGGCGACGCTGACGGAACGCGGGATCGCGATGCCGGTCATCATCCTGACCGGGCATGGCGACGTCGGCACCGCCGTGCGGGCGATGAAGGGCGGCGCGGTCGATTTCCTCGAGAAACCGTTCGAACGTACGGTCTTGCTGGCGATGGTCGAAGCGGCGATCGCGCGGATCGAGGATGCGGACCGGCATGCCGCCGAAGCCGACGCCGCCAGGCTCCGCATCGCCGCCTTGACGCCACGCGAGCGCGACGTGCTGCAACAGCTGGCGCATGGTCTTCCCAACAAGACGATCGCGTTCGACTTTGGGATCAGCCCGCGCACCGTCGAGGTGCATCGCGCGAACCTGATGGCGAAGCTCGACGTGGCGAGCTTTCCCGAAGCGTTGCGGATCGCGTTCGCGGCCGGGCTTGGGCCGCAGCCGGACGCGGGGTAGCGTTCGCACCGATCGGGAGAGGCTGGCGTTTTCCTCGGGCGAGGCGGGCGTAGGTAGTCCCCCCGATAGCCGATTTCGCCGGGTTCTGGTCTGCCGTCGCCTTTCAGGAGAATGGCGTGATCGTATCCCGTGTGTTCGGACGCTTGTGCGCCATCATGGTCGCAGCAAGCCCGCTGCTGTCCGTCACCGCGACTGCCCAGACCCCGTCCGGCCCGGTCGAAACCCTTAAGCCTGGCGACTTCCTGTGGGAGCCCGAGATCGCGCCGAACGGGCCGGTGACGATCGTCATCAGCACCGCGACGCAGCGCGCCTATGTCTATCGCAACGGCGTTCCGATCGCGGTCAGCACGGTATCGACCGGGCGTGCCGGGCATGAGACGCCGATCGGGGTCTTCACGATCCTGCAAAAGGCGGTGACGCACCATTCGAACCGCTACAACAATGCGGCGATGCCGTTCATGCAGCGGCTGACCTGGGACGGGATCGCGCTTCATGCGGGACCGCTGCCGGGCTATGCCGCGAGCCACGGCTGCATCCGGCTGCCGTCGGGTTTCGCCGAGCGGCTCTATGCGATCACCGCGCGCGGCGCGACCGTCGTCATCACCGACGAAGCCGCTGTCCCCGAAATCGCACCGACCGCCGACCCGCTGGTCGCGCCAGAGGACCGCCATGCTGCGCCCGAGGACTATGCCTGGAACCCCGAGCGCTCCCCGACGGGGCCGATTTCGCTGCTGGTGAGCGGGCGCGACCGGCGGCTCGTCGTCCTGCGCAACGGGCGCGAGATCGGATCGGCGCGGGTGCTGATCGATGCGCCGATCCTGGCGACGCGCGCCTATGTCCTGCAGGCGATCGACCCCGCCGGGCCGCACTGGCTTGGCCTGCCGCTGCCCGGTGCACCGGACCCTGCGGCGGGCGAGACAGTCGATCCGGATCGGTCGGGCTCGCATATCCCCGCAGCGTTCCGGGCAATTCTGCTCGGCGTGCTGCAACCCGGAACGACGATGCTCGTCACCCGCGACACGCTGGCGAGCAGCGGGACCGGTCAGCGGCTGCGCGTGTTCGATACGCAACGCTGAGCGACCGTTTCCCCGGCGCAGGCCAGTCGCGCCTGCACCGGGGCGGCGTGACGGTTAGCGTGCCAGCATCACGCGCGATGCCTTGACCGGCGCGGGCATCGTGAACGCCACCGTCTGCGCCGCGCTGTCTGCCGCCGTCGCCAGCCGCTTGCCGTCGTGCGTTGCGGTCGCCGGCGTGCTCCAGCCGTGGACCGTCACCGTCACCTGCGACCACCACGGCTTGAAGCTCCCGTCGCGCGCCTCGAACGCGATCGACAGGCCGTTCGGCGTCATCGCGCACGTCACCTTCTGCCGCAGGAACCCGCGGCGTTGATAGGCGAGCGTCGTGCCGTCATCCTCGTACAGCGTGCCGACGCATTCGGCACCCGGATAGACGTCGAGCATCAATGGTCCGCTCGGCATCTGAGCCGTGCTCTGGACGAGCGGCTGGCGCGGCAGGATCGTGCCCGCGCGGACGAACACCGGCAGGCGGTCGAGCCGTGGCGTCTCGACGACGCGGTCGCCGTTGGAACGCGCGGTCGGCACGGCCTGCGTCGCGGACTGGATCGGACCCTGCACGGTCGGCTCGGGGGTGCCGGTGCGCAGTCCGGTCCAGTAATCGTACCAGCCCCCGGCGGGCAGGCAGACGTCATAGGTCTGCGGCGATTCCGGGCTGGGCGGGGGCGCGATCAGCAACGCCTTGCCGAGCGTGAACGTCATCGACTGGTTGCAGCTCGCCGATGCCGCACTTGGGTAATCGTAGAACACCGGGCGCATGATCGGGTCACCAAGCCGGCTGTTCTGGTCCGCCAGCGCATAGAAATACGGCATCAGGCGATAGCGTTCCTCGACGAAGCGGCGGCGGATCGCAAGATGGTCGGGGCCGTCGACCCACGGCTCGACGCGCGGCGTGCCGGTCGCCGAGTGATCGCGGAAGACGGGGGTGAACGCGCCGATCTCGAACCAGCGCGTCAGCAAATCGGGGCTTGGCCCGCCCGCGAAGCCGCTGACGTCGGCGGCGCTATAGGCGAAGCCCGACAGGCCGAGGTTGATGATCTGGTGGACCGACAGCTTGAGGTGATCCCAGGTCGCGAGATTGTCGCCGGTCCAGGTCACCGAATAGCGTTGTCCGCCCGCATAGCTTGCACGCGTCATCACGAACGGGCGCTCGTTGGGCCGCAGCGCGAGCAGGCCGTCATAGGTCGCGCGCGTGTTCTGCATCCCGTAGACGTTGTGGATCTCGCGGTGGTCGCCGGTGCGGGTGGCGAAGTCGTCACTGTCGATGCGGTGGACCGTGTCGAGCGGCATCGTCTTGGTCGGCGTGTTGAAGATCGCGGGCTCGTTCATGTCGTTCCAGAAGCCAGCGACGCCCGCATCGAGGAAGCCCTTGTACAGCGTCCCCCACCAGGTCCGCGCCTTCGTCGTCGTGAAATCGGGGAAGACCGAGTCCCCCGGCCACACCGGCGCGACATAGTCGCTGCCGTCGGGGTTCTTGACGAACGCGTCGATCCGCTTGCCGGTCGTGTAGGGCGCGTAGCCGGTGTCGGCCTTGGCGATGTGCAGGTCGGTGATCGCGATCAGCTTGATCCCCTCCGCGTTCATGTCCTTCACCAGCGCCGGAAGGTCCGGGAAGGTCTGCGGATTGGTCGTGAACGGGCGGTTGCGGTCCTGATAGCCGATGTCCAGCCAGATCACGTCGGTCGGCACGCGGTCGGCGCGCAGGTGGCGGGCGATCTCGCGGACTTCATCGGCGGACATGTAGCTGTAGCGCGACTGCTGGTAGCCGAGCGCCCATTTCGGCGCGAGCGGCGCGCGGCCGGTCAGCCCGGCGTAGCGGCGGGTGACGTCGGCGAGGCTGGGACCGTTCAGGAAGTAATAGTCGATCGGCCCGTCGGCGCCGCCGAACTTGAGCGTGTCGGCGTCGCGGTGGCCGAAATCGAACCAGGTGCGATAGGTGTTGTCGAGCAGGATCCCGTAGCTGCCGCCCGCGCCGCCGGTCGTGGCAAAGAACGGGATCGACTTGTAGATCGGGTCGTCCCCGCTGGTGAAGCCGAACGCATCGGTGTTCCAGTCGACGAATTCCTTGCCGCGCCGGTCGAGCCCGCCGGTCTTGTCGCCGAGGCCGTAGATATGCTCGCTGATCGGCAGAGTCTTGGTGAGCGTGAACGCCTTGCCGTCGACGCGCGCCGGGGCGGCATCGGCCGAGATGATCTTGCCGTCGAGCGTCTCGAACGTCACCGCGCCACCCGCGCCGATGCGGACCCGCAGCGTCGCGGTGGTGAAACCGTCGGGGGCTGGCGTCACCGTCGCGCGGGTCTTGCGCTGCGCGGGGAGGACCGCCCAGCTGGCGTCCTCGGGATAGACGCCGTCACGCGCGATGCGGACCCGGACGAGATCGTCCGACAAGGCGATCAGCTTCATCTTGAGCGCGCCCGCGGTCACTTCTACGCCATCGCGCGCAGCCGTCAGCGTGGTCGCGGGGGCAGCAGCCTGTGCCTGTGCGGCGGGGGCGGTGAGCGGCAGCGCGACGGTGGCGAGCAGCAGCGCGATGGGGAGGCGTTTCATGACTGGTCTCTCACTGAAATTACCGGGGGAGGTGGGTCTGGTGCGGCTGGAAATTGCGCGCGCAGCGGCTGAGGAAATCGTCGATGCGGGCCATGTCGACGCGGTCGATATCCGGACCGGGCGGGACGAGCCGGGCATCCTCGGGGAAGGTGCCATAGCCCGCGAACAGGCAGTGCCAGCTAATCGCGCTGTAATAGCGCCCGAGGTCGAGCCGCTCGATCTCGGAGGCGAGATCGCCGCCCGTGAACCACGCCGACATCACGCGCTTGAGTGTGTCCGACGGGTCGACCGCGCGGGCGGCCGCCCAATAGCCGTGCGGGTCGGCATGGCGCTGGTTGAGCCGGTAATGCGCGACGATATAGTCGCGCACGCCATCGTAGCGTGCGGCGATCCGCGCGTTGAACGGCGTTCGCGCCCTGGCGGTGAAGCCATCCGCATCGACCGCGTCGAGGAACGCCTCGACCGTTGCGATCACGAGATGCAGCGCGGTCGCCTCGAGCGGTTCGAGGAACCCCTGCGCGAGCCCGACCGCGAGCGCATTGTGCGACCAGCTTTCGGCGACCCGTCCGACGCGCATCGTCAGGTGGCGCGCGGTACCGCTGTCGCCGACACCAAGATGGTCGCGTAATTCCGTCTCAGCCTGTTCGGGCGAGAGATGGCGGCTCGAATAGACATAACCGTTCCCGCTGCGGGTGGTGAGCGGGATGTCCCACACCCACCCGGCCGACAGCGCGGTCGCGCGGGTCTGGCTGGCGAGCGGCGCGGCGGGGTCGCGCGGGGTGGGCAGCACGACCGCGGCATCGTTGAACAACGTTTCGGCGTAGCGGACGAACGGGACGTTCAGGGTCTGCTCGAACAAGACGCTGCGGAACCCGCTGCTGTCGACGAACAGGTCGCCAACCACCGGAGCGCCATCCTCGCACAGCAGCGCGGCGATCCCGCCGTCTGCTGCACGTTCCACCCCGGTCACGCGCCGCTGGAGATGCGTCACGCCGCGCTTCTCGACCGCGTGCCGCGCGAGGAAAGCGCCTACCTTATAAGCGTCGAAATGGTAGCCGTAGCTGACCTCGAACGGAAAGGTCTCGTCGGGTTGCGGCGCACACGCCGCATCCGCCAGCCGCGCCGGAAGCAGGAAACGATCAGGATGCGCCACGACATCGCGCCCGGTGCGGCGCGCGCGGGTGTTGTAGAAGAAGGCGTCGGCGGTGTGGCTGTCGAGTGCGGTCGGGAAGGGGTGGAAATAGCGGTCGAACCCCGGGCGATCCGACCAGCCCTCGAACCCAATCCCGAGCTTGTAGGTCGCGTCGCACGCGGGCATCCATTCGGCCTCGGATATCCCGAGCTGGTCGAACAGGCCTTTCAGTTGCGGGGTCGAACCCTCGCCGACGCCGACGATCCCGATCTCGGGGCTCTCGACCAAAGTCACCCGCGCGTCGGGCCAGCGGCGCGCGATCAGGCAGGCCGCAATCCAGCCGGCGGTGCCGCCGCCCAGGATGACGATCGCCCGATCCGCCGTCGGATGCGTCACAGCCTGAGCACCAGCCCGGCGAAGGCGGGCAGCGTGTCCATGTCGCCGTCGTGAGTCGCCAGCAGCACGGCACCGTCGCGCGCAATCGTCTCCGGCACGCGGCGCGCGGTGTCGCTGAAGTTGAACAGGCACAGCAGCCGCTCGCCGTCCGCCGCGCGCTCGAACGCGAGCAGCGCATCGTCGCTGAACAGCACCCGCAGGTCGCCAGCGCGCAATGCCGGGTGCGCGTTGCGCGTCGTCAGCACGCGCCGGGTCCAGTTGAGCAGCGAGTCCGCGTCGGCATCCTGGACGTCGACCGCGAGGGCGGCGTGATCGCCACCGAACGGCAGCCATGGCGTCACGCTCCCGAAACCGAGATCGTCCGCTGCGCCGACCCACGGCATTGGCGTCCGCGCCCCGTCGCGCGACAGCGTCATCGGCCAGTTGGCGATCGCCTCGGGGTCGAGCAGGTCCTCGAACGCGATGTCGACCTGCGTCAGCCCGAGCTCCTCGCCCTGATACAGGAAGATGTTCCCGCGCAGCGACGCGAGCAGCAGCAGCTTCATCCGCGCAAACGCGCGCGCATTGCCGGGCGTGGTCCAGCGCGAGACCGCGCGTGGCGCGTCATGGTTCTCGAACGCCCAGCTCGGCCAGCCGATCGTCGGGTCGTTCGGCCAGCGCGCGAGGGAATCCGCGACGAGTTCGGGCTTCAATGCATCGGCATAGAGGAAGTCGAAGCTGTACGCGCTGTCGAGCCGCTTGCCGCCCGCCGTGAACAGCTTCATCTCGCGATCGCTGTCTTCCCCGCCGATCTCGGCGACGGTGAAGCCAGCGCCATACTCGTCGAGCAACGCGCGGATCCGCTCGAGAAACGCCGGGATGTCGGCGTGGCTCTGGTTGTGCAGCTTGAGCTGGAAATCGAAGGGCCGCGTTCGTGCGCGGTTGGTCGCGGGGGCGGGGGGGTTATCGGTCAACGCGGGGTCGTGCATCGCGAAGTTGATCGCGTCGAGCCGGAAACCATCGACCCCGCGATCGAGCCAGAAACGCGCGGTATCGAGCAGTTCCTGCTGCACCGCCGGATTGTGCCCGTTGAGCTGCGGTTGTTCCTTGAGGAAATTGTGGAGGTAATATTGCTGGCGGCGCGCGTCCCACGTCCACGCCGGGCCGCCGAACACCGATTGCCAGTTGGACGGCGGGCTGCCGTCCGCCTTGGCATCCGCCCAGACGTACCAGTCGGCCATGTCGCCCGAACGGCTCGCGCGGCTTGCCTGGAACCACGGATGATCGTTCGACGTGTGCGAATAGACCTGGTCGATGATGATCCGCAGCCCGAGCGCATGTGCGCGCGCGACGAGCGCGTCGAAATCCGCGAGCGTGCCGAAGATCGGGTCGACGTCGCGATAGTTCGCAACGTCATAGCCGAAATCCTTCATCGGCGAGGTGAAGAACGGCGACAGCCACACCGCATCCATCCCGAGCGAGGCGACATGATCGAGATGCGCGGTGATCCCGTTGAGATCGCCGATCCCGTCGCCGTTCGAATCGGCGAAGCTGCGCGGATAGATCTGGTAGATCGCGGCGCCCTTCCACCATTGTTCGGAGGCAGACGGCGCGGATTGGACGGCAGGGGCGGTCATGAGGCTCATTTGCTGGGGAGGCGGGCAGGTGCGGCGGCGCAGATCGCGTAGCCGAGCGGTGGGAGCGTTATCATTGCCGAACCCGGCGCGGTCACGCTGGCCGGGCAATTTCCGGCGAGCGCCGTGAACCGTGCGGACTGCGCGCCGACTTCGACATTGGCGCTGAGCGGCTGGGTCGACGTGTTGAGCACGACGAGCACTTCGCGTCCGTCGTCATCCCCGCGCGTGAAGGCGAGCAGGCCCGCCTTTTCCGAGGCGAACCGTACGACGGTGCGACCGTGGCGAAGCTGCGGATGGTCGCGTCGGATCTGCGACAGCTTGGCGATCGTCTGGAAAATCGGGTTTTCGGTCCCGAAATGCGCGGTCGCGGTGGTCGTCTTCGTGCCGATCAGCCGGTTGTCGTTATAGGTCGCGACCTTGCTCGGGAACATGTCCTCGCGCGAGTCCTGGTCGCCCGCGTGCCCGGTGAACCCCTGCTCGTCGCCCGAATAGATCGTCGGCACGCCGCGCGCGGAGAGCAGCAGGACATGCGCGAGCGTGAGCCGTTGGAGCCGTTCGGCCTCGGTCGCGGTCGGCCACGCCTTGTCGAGCATATAGCCCATCCGGCCCATGTCGTGGTTGCCAAGGAAGGTCGGGAGCCGCAGCGCGGTCGCGTCGCCGCCCTCGTACAGTACGTCGCCGTCGATCAGCCTGGCGAAGACGTCGGTCCCCGCCTTGCCGGTCAACATCGCGCGCGCCGCAGCCTGGAACGAGAAGTCGAGCACTTCAGGATATTTGTCGCGCCGGGTGAATTGCGCGGTGTAGCCGGGGTCGACCGTCTCGGAATAGACTTCGCCGAAGATCGGGAAGTTGGGGATGCCGCGCGCCGCCGCGCGGGTCTGCATCGCGGGGATGAACGCCTGCCAGAATTCGGGGTTCACGTGGCGCGCGGTATCGATGCGGAAGCCGTCGACGCCGAACTGGTCGATCCAGCTGCCGTAGATGCTGATGAACCCAGCGATGACGCGCGGATCCTCGGTCATGACGTCATCGAGCCCGCTGAAATCGCCATAGCGCGCGGATTCACCGGCGAAGGTCGAGTCTCCGCGATTGTGATAATAACGCGGGTCGTTGAGCCATGCCGGCACCTTCACGCTTGCTTCGCTAGGCGGCACGAACGGGGTGTAGGCGTAGGCCGGATCGGTCAGCCTGGCGAAGTTCTCGGGCGTCTGCACCGCGTCGCCCGCGAAGCCCGGATTGATCGGCTTGCCGGTGACGCCACCGCGCCGCTGGTACGGATAATCCGCCTTGCTGCGATAGGCGCAGGTCTTGGCGACGCACTCGCGATACTGGATCACGTCCGCGGTATGGTTGGCGATGATGTCCATATAGACCTTCATGCCCCGGGCATGCGCCGCGTCGACGAACGCCGCGAACTCGGCATCGGTGCCGAAATGCGGATCGACCCTGGTGAAGTCGGTAATCCAATAGCCGTGGTACCCGGCGCTCTCATGCCCCTTGGCGCCCTGGACCGCCTTGTTCTTCAACACCGGCGCAACCCAGATCGCGGTGACGCCGAGCGACTGGATATAGTCGAGCCGCTGCATCAGCCCCTTGAGGTCGCCGCCGTGGTAGAAGCCCTTGGTGGTCGGATCGTAGCCCGTGGTCAGCCGGTCTCCCGTCAGGCCACCCGTGTCGTTGGACGGATCGCCATTGTCGAACCGGTCGGGCAGGACGAAATAGATGATCTCGTTCTCAGGCGCGCGGGCGCGAACCTGCTCTACCGGAACGGCGGTCGCGGGACCGGCGAGCGCGAACAGCAGGGCTGCGGTGAGGCTCATGCGGGCACCGACAGGGCTGCGGCGCAATGACGCGCGATGAAGTCGGCGTGGCTCGGCATCTGGGCAACCTCACGGGCGTTGAGCTGGTCGATCGTGTCGAGGAATTCGGCAAGATCGGTGGCGGGGATCGCATCGGCGAGCGGGTGATGGCCCCGCGGCATCACGCCCTGGCCCGCGAACACCTGAAGCCAGCCGACCTCGGTAAACAGTTCCTCATGCTCGCGCGTGATGTGGCCGTTGCCGCGCCATAGATCGATCTTGGCGGAGAGCGTCTCGGGAAGCGCCATCTCGCGGCATTTCTGCCAGAACGGCTCGGTGCGGTCGTTCGCGTGATAATGCAGGATGATGAAGTCGCGGATGCGCTCATATTCGAAATCGCTTTGTCGATTGAACTCGGTGCGATCCGCCTCGGCGACGGTGCGCCCTGGGAGCAGCTTCATCAACCGCGCGATCGCGGACTGGATCAGGTGGATACTGGTCGACTCCAGCGGTTCCAGGAAGCCCCCCGCCAGCCCGATCGCGACGACGTTGCGGTTCCACATCTTGCGGCGCTTGCCGGTGCGGAAGTGGATCGGCCGCGGGTCGGCGAGTGCTTCGCCGTCGAGCCCGGCGAGCAGGGTCGCGGTTGCTTCGTCGTCGCTCAGATGCTCGGACGAATAGACGATGCCGTTGCCGGTGCGATGCTGCAGCGGAATCCGCCACTGCCAGCCCGCCGCCTTGGCGGTCGAGCGGGTGTAGGGGGTGAACGCCGTGCTGCGTTCCGACGGCACCGCCATCGCGCGATCCGCCGGGAGCCAGTGCGTCCAGTCGTCATAGCCGGTGGCAAGCGTCTGTTCGATCAGCAGGCCGTGGAAGCCGGTGCAATCGATGAACAGGTCGGCGGCGAGCGTCGTCCCGTCCTCGAGCAGCAGCGAACCGATATCGCCATTGTCGGCCCGCTCGACGCGGACGACCTTGCCCTCGATCCGGTTGATCCCGCGCGTCTCGCTGTAGCGGCGGAGATACCGTGCATAGAGCCCCGCGTCGAAATGGAAAGCGGATGGCATGTCCGGGAGCACGCGCGCGGTCCGCGCGGGCCCACGCTGCATCCGCTCCGCAAGCGCGGCCTGGGTGTTGAGCGAATAGGCCGCGAGGTCCTTCGCGGTGCCGAGCGCGTTGGCGCGCAACCAATATTGATGGAACGGCAGCAAGCCAACATCGCGCCCGACCGTGCCGAACGCGTGCATGTAGCGATGTCCGGGCCGAAGCCAGTCGACGAACTCGATCCCGAGCTTGTACGTCCCCTGCGTCGCGCGGAGGAATGCGTCCTCGTCGAGCCCGAGCGCATCGTTGAACAGCCGGATCTGCGGGATCGTCGCCTCGCCGACGCCGACGGTGCCGATCGCGTCGGATTCGACCAGGTCGATCTCGAACCCATTCTCGAGGAAGCGGGCGAAGGTGGCGGCCGTCATCCACCCCGCGGTCCCGCCGCCGACGATGACGATCCTGATCGGCTCAGGCTGCTCGGTCATGATCGACGTCCCCGCTTGTACTAAGGCATTCAGCGCGCGCGCGGCCAGCGAAAGGTTTCACTGGCCGTGCGCGGCCGTGGTCAGAACTTGTAGGTGATACCGATATAGTAATCACGGCCATAGCGCTGGTAATCGATCACCTGGCGCGGGTCGTCATTCTGGTACGTCACGAACGGACGGTCGGTCAGGTTCTTGGCCTGTGCCAGGATCGCGAAGTTCTTGAGGATCCCGCTCTGGAACTCATAGCCGATCTGCGCATCGAGGATCGCCTCGGCGCGCGCGGTCCGATACGTCGGCGTCGCCGACAGACCCGCGACTTCAGCGAGGAACGACGACCGGTATCGATAGTTCACCCGGGCCTGGAAGCCATGCTTCTCGAAATAGGCGGTGCCGCTGCCGGTCCACGTCGACAGGCCGGGCAGGGTGATCGCCTGCGCCGGGTTGTTGACGAACTTGATCGCCGATTCGGTGTAGTTGCCCGAGACAAACACCCCGAACCCGTCGAGCGCGCTGGTGATCATCTTGAACGGGACCGACAGCGTCGCCTCCGCGCCGATGACACTGCCCCGCCCGGTGTTCGCCGGCGCGCTGACGTTGCCGATGGTCAGCCGGTTGGCGGTGACGATCGCCTGCTGTGCCGGCGAAAGCGCTGGAAGCAGACCCGAGAAGTCATAGGCATAGCTATTGTTGGGATCAACGAAATCGGTGAGGTGCTTGTAATAGCCCGACAGCGCGACATAGCCGCCGCCCCGGAAATACTGCTCGAACGACATGTCGACGTTGGTCGACTTGTACGGACGCAGCGCCACGTTGCCGCCCGACGAACTGAACACCGGGTTCAGCGCGGGGTTGACGTTGTTCGGCTGGATGTTGGCGATGTTGATGCTGACATCCTGCGTCACGCGCTCCTGGTCGAGCCGCGGACGAACCATCGTCTGCGACGCGCCGATCTTCACATAGCCCAGCGGCACGAGCTCGACCGCCATCGTAGCCGACGGGAGGACATTGGTGTAACGGACCTTCTGGCTCGCCGGAGCGATCGTCACGATACCATTGACCACGCTGGCGATCTGCCCGTCAGACCGCTGTTCGCTCCGCACCACCTGCGTGCCGATCGAGCCCTTTAGCGCCTTGCCGCCGACGTCGCCGTCGATGTTGATCTTGGCATAGCCGGTGTAGACGTTCTCGAGCACGACGTTGTCGCGGACCAGCGAGCTGGGACGACCGTCGAACGCGCTGTTGTAGCTGTTGTTGTACAGATACAGCGGATTAAGCGCGAGTGCGGCCGGAACGCCGAGATATGCGAGCGGAACCGTCCCGATGACCGCCTGGCTCGGAATGGCGGCCGAGGTCGGCGTGCCGCTGGAAACGGTGCAGCCCGTCCCACTGCCCTTGGGGCAAAGGAAGAACGACTGATACGCGCTCGTCTTTTCACGTCGGCTGTAGTTCGCGCCGACTTCCCAGCTCTTGACGATGCTGTTGTCGAATTCGCCGTTGAGGCTCGCGCGGAGCGACTTGAGGTCGTCCTTGAAGCTCGGACGGTTGAGGAAGCCGGACTGCACGACCGGCTGTGTGCCGTTATAGCCCCAGCCCTGCGGATCGGTCAGGCGGAAGATGTTCGTGTTGGTGTAGTCCAGCGTCGGGACGATGTTGAAGGTCCCGTTGCCCTTCTGCGAGACGCGAACCGTATCGTCCGGCCCGGCACCGGCGTAGCCGACCCCGGTGTACGTCTCGAGCAGGAAGTCGGTGCGGGTCGCACGGCTCCAGCTCGCATCGACGTTGAGGTGGATCTTCTCGGTCAGCTTCAGGTCGTTGTTCCAGCCGAGCGAGAAGTTCTCCGCCTTGCGCTGGTTATAGTCGTTGCGCTGGATCGCGTGGACGCCCGAGAAGGTCGTTGCGGTCGCGAACCCGTCGGTCACGGTGATGCCGCTTTGCGTCGGGCTCGAGAAGCCGAGCGGGAACTCGATTCCGCGCAGCAACTGGGTCTCCTCGAAGTGCGAATACAGCGCGTCGAAGGTCGAATGGAAGGTCTCGGATGGACGCCATTCGATCGTGGCGACGCCGCCGTAGCGCTTCAGCTCGTTCGACTGGACATAAGGCTTTGCGCCACCGAGGACGAATGGGCTCGCCGCGGTCCCGGCACCGTTATAGCCCCACGCGTTGTAGCGTTCGTTCTGCGACGGTGCGGACGTGGCCGAGCCGCCGATCGCGATGCCGATCGTATCGTTGGCGAACTTGTCGACATAGGTCGCCGACGCGCGATAGCCGTAGCGGGTACCGTCCGGATTGAGCTTGTCGATCCCGTTCATCTGCCCGCGCGCGCTGACCGCGATGACGCGCTTGCCCTGGTCGAGCGGGCGCAGCATCCGCAGGTCGACCGTCCCCGCGATGCCTGCGGCGATCAGTGAGGCGTCAGCGGACTTGTAGACGTTGACCGTCTTGAAGAATTCCGAGGGGTACTGGTCGAACTCGACGCCGCGGTTGTCGCCGACGGTAACCTGCTCGCGGCCGTTGAGCAGCGTCGTCGAGAAGTCGGGGCCGAGGCCGCGGATCGACAGGCGCTGGTCGCGGCCTTCGAGACGCTGCGCGGTGACGCCCGGAAGGCGTGCGAGCGAGTCCGCGATCGATACGTCGGGCAGCTTGCCGACGTCCTCGGCGGAGACGGAATCGACGATCAGGACCGACTGGCGCTTGATCTTGGCGGAGGAGTCGAGACCGGCGCGGATGCCGGTGACGACGATGTTCTCGTCGGCGGGTGCCGCTGCGGCGGCTTCGACCGGGGTTTCGGCGGGCGTCGCGGGTGCCGGGGTCGGATCGGCCTGGTTGGCCGTTGCCTCGACCTGCGCCTTGGCGGTCGGGTTGGTATTGGCGGTGGTCGACGCGTCCTGCGCGAACGCGACCCCCGGCATGACGAGCGCCGCGGCAAGCGCGGTGCTGCTGACGCGCAGGCCGAGCAGCGTGGTGGACAGGCGGCGCACGGGTGCGGTCGCGCAAACTGCGCGGCTCATCGCTTGGTCGGTCATTTTGTGGCGTTCCCCTTCAGGCGGGCCTGGCCCGCGCATCCTCACGTACAGTTTCGTCGACGTCCTGAAAGCTGCGTCGATTGCCCTGTGGCGTCTATATTTCGAAGAGGGGGTTTGCAGAAGGATCGGGCATACGTATTCTCGAACGCACCCCGAAACGCGCCTCGCCGCCCATCGTCCCGGCGCGCTAGGATCCTCGAAGTTAGTCCGGAGGATTGTGGCAACGATGGCGAGACGACCGACTTCCCTCGATATCGCGCAACTGGCAGGCGTCTCGCAGCCGACCGTCTCGCGCGCCTTGCGCGGGGTGAAGACGGTCAATCCGCAAACCCGCGCCCGGATCGAGGCGATCGCGCGCAAGCTGAACTACGCGGTCGACAAGAACGCATCGAGCCTGCGGAGCCAGGCCGCCAATACTCTTGCGCTATTGTTTTTCGAAGAGGCAGCGGAAGAGGACGGTGCGATCAACCCGTTCTTCCTATCGATGCTTGGCTCTATCACGCGCGCTTCAGCCAAGGCGGGCTATGATCTGCTGATCTCGTTCCAGCAACTGTCGGGAGACTGGCACGTCGACTATCAGGACAGCCACAAGGCGGACGGGATCATCCTGCTCGGCTATGGCGACTATGATACCTACCGCGTCCGGCTCGATCATCTTGCCGAACAGGGATCGCACGTCGTGCGCTGGGGCGCGGTCGGTACGGGGCCCGGCGCGATCACCGTCGGATCGGACAATCGCGACGGCGGCGCGCAGGCGACTGCGCACCTCCTGACGCAAGGGCGTCGGCGCATTGCGTTTCTGGGTACGGCGGACAGCCGCTATCCCGAGATCGAGGAGCGGTATCGCGGCTATTGCGCGGCGCTCGAACGTGCCGGGATTGCCCCCGACGAACGCCTGCGGGTCGATGCCATCACTTCGGAGGATGCCGGGGTCGACGCGGTCGTCGAGCTTGCGCGGCGCGGTGCCGGGTATGACGCGATCTTCGCCGCCAGCGACAGCATCGCGATCGGCGCAATGCGCGCGCTTGCGGCGACGGGGCGGAGCGTACCGGGCGACGTGGCGATCGTCGGGTTCGACGACATTCCCTCGGCGTCCTTGACCAGTCCGCCGCTTTCCACGGTCGCGCAGGATGCAAGGCGCGCGGGGGAAACGCTGGTGGCGACGCTGCTCGGTCGGTTGCGCGGGGAGGCGGTGGTGCCGGATCCGTTGCCGACGCGGCTCGTCGTGCGCGAGAGCAGCGGCGGGTAGCGCGGATCGACGGGCGCAATGGGGGAGGCCTTGCCGCGGGCTCCGGCGCGGGTCTCTGTGAGGCTCCCCCCACCCCATCCCCTCCCCTGAAGGGGAGGGGCGATTAGGAGCGGCATTGCGCGCGGTTCGGCAAAAGCCCCTCCCCTTCAGGGGAGGGGTTGGGGTGGGGCCGTGCAGCGAATTCCGGCACTGGGCTCGGTGAGACCTCCCCCACCCCCATCCCCTCCCCTAAAGGGGAGGGGCGAACAGGAGCGGCCGTTGGCCTCTACTGCGGGGTGGGGGCGGAAAAGAGCGGCCATTGCGCGCGGTTCGGCAAAAGCCCCTCCCCTTCAGGGGAGGGGTTTGGGTGGGGCCGTGCCGCGAACTCCGGCACTGGTCTCGGTGAGACCTCCCCCACCCCCATCCCCTCCCCTGCAGGGGAGGGGCGATTAAGAGCAGCCGTTGCCCGCAACCGAAGGGGCGGGGCGGATAAAGGCGGCCGCTCTTAATGTCGGCGAAGCGGTTGGGAACGCCGAGCCGCTCCCGCTCAGTCGTCGAACAGGAACAGGTTGAGCGTCAGCCGCCCCGCAAGCGGATCGCGGCTGAGCGCCACGTCCGGCGGCAGATACGCGCAGTGCAGCGTGTTGCCCGGATAGACCAGCGCCCGGTTGAACGCCCCGGCCTGTACCGCAACCTGCTCGTACAAGGCGGTATCGCCCGCGATATAGGACGATGCAGGCATGCCGTGGGTGCGAACGCCCTCTTCGAGCGTATTCCTGAACCGGTCGAGCCGCGCCGCATCGACGCTTTCGAACCCGGTCTCGCGCTGGCGATAGAAAGCGGTGCCGCCCTGCGCGCCGTGGCCGAGGAACAGCAGCAGCGCGATCCGCCGCGGCTCGACTCCGTCGAAATGCGGCAGCCGCTGGATCGGCGCGAGCGCTGCCGGATCGGTGGTGACGAGCGAATAATAGGCTTCGGATACCGCCGGCGCGGGGTCCAGACCGAAATGCGCCTTGAGCAAGGGCGCGATCTTCCGCCGCATTGTTTCCGCCAGTCGCGGCGGGACTTCGGCGCGGATGCCGGGATAATGCGGGCCGATCTCGCCCATCCGGAGCGCGGCGGCATCCTCGCGCAGCAGCTCGGGATCGGGCCAGAAATCGTCGATCGCGAGCAGCGGACGCCGTTCCAGACCCTGATGAAAGACGCGTGGCGGTTGCATGCCGGCGTCATGCAACCCGCCCGACGTGGTCCGCAACCTCTTTCGGCGCGCCGGAAAGCGCGTCGCATTCGTATGCATCGCCGCATGCCCTTGTGCGCACGTCCGCTTGGCGGCACTCCGGCACGCGACAAGGTCGGCCGACAGCAGGAGCCGGACCCGGAGAGGCCTGACGTGAACGAAAAACCGGTGCAGGGCTTCGGCGGCCTGTGGAACATCAGCTTCGGCTTTTTCGGAATCCAGATCGGTTTCGCACTGCAGAACGCGAACATGAGCCGGATCTTCCAGACGCTCGGCGGGTCGCTCGACGATCTGTCCTATCTCTGGGTCGCCGCCCCGCTGACCGGGCTGCTCGTCCAGCCCATCATCGGCCATTACAGCGACCGGACGTGGAACCGCTTCGGGCGTCGCCGGCCGTATTTCCTCGCGGGCGCGGTGCTTGCGGCGCTCGCGCTGTTCGTCATGCCGGAGGCGAAGGTGCTATGGTTCGCGGCGCTGACGCTGTGGGTGCTCGATGCCTCGATCAACGTCTCGATGGAGCCGTTCCGCGCGTTCGTCGGCGACATGCTGCGCAAGGACCAGCATAGCGCGGGTTATGCGCTGCAGACCGTCTTTATCGGGGCAGGGGCGGTCGTGGGATCGATCTTCCCGTTCGTGCTCGCGCATCTCGGCGTTGCTGAAACCGCGATCAGCGGGGTGCCGGATACGGTGCGCTACAGCTTCTGGTCCGGCGGTGCCGCGCTGCTGCTCGCGGTTTTGTGGACGGTCGGCAACACGCGCGAATACAGCCCCGAGCAGATGGCGGGGTTCGGCGAGCGCGACGCGAGCGAGGACGTCGCGCACCCGATGCGCGCGCTTGCCGCACGGAGCTTCGGGCGGTCGATCGCCTGGATCGTCGCAGGCGCAGCGATCCTGGTCGCGGTGCCGACGCTCGCGCTGCAAAAGGAAGTGTATCTGCTCGGCGGCCTGCTGATCGCGTTCGGCGCCGCGAGCGCAGTGGCGATCCGGCGCGCGCGGCAGGGGGACACGACGAGCGCGCTCGGCCTGATCGTCGGCGATTTCTCCGCCATGCCGCCGGTGATGAAGCGGCTGGCGCTGGTCCAGTTCTTCAGCTGGTCAGCGCTGTTCATCATGTGGATCTATTCGACCCCGGTGGTCGCGCAATATGCGTTCGGGTCGAGCGATCCGACCAGTGCCGCCTACAATGCCGGGGGCGATTGGGTCGGCGTGTTGTTCGCGGTCTACAATGGCGTCGCCGCGCTGGTCGCTTTGCTGATCCTGCCACGGCTTGCTGCGCGGATCGGCAAGGTGCGGACGCATATCGCGTGCCTTCTGTGCGGCGCGCTGGCGTTCGCGAGTGTCTTCGTGATCCGCTATCCCAACTGGCTGATCCTCAGTGAAATCGGCGTCGGGATTGCCTGGGCGTCGATCCTCGCCATGCCCTATGCGATTCTCGCGTCGAGCCTGCCGCAGGCCAAGCTCGGGATTTACATGGGTTTGTTCAACGTGTTCATCGTGATCCCGCAATTGCTGGTGGCGACCGTGATGGGATCGGTGCTCAAGGCGTTCTTCCCGACCGAACCGATCTGGACGATGGCGTTCGCCGCCGTCGTGATGGCGCTCGCGGCGCTTGCGATGCTTCGGGTCGGCGAGGCGGGCGCGGACTAGGGCGTTATCCCCCGAATTCGCGCCACCATGGTGCAGCTTTGGTTTGAAGCGGTATTGCCGCCGGGGGTAAACTGCGGATGGCGACGCGGTTGAAAGCAATTATGGTGCGCAAATGCTGGCAGGAGCGATTATAGCGTCTGGACCACACCCCTGCCGTCTGCGCCAAGCAGGAGATCCGCCTTTGCCGCCGCCCACCACGATCTTCGAGCGCCAGTCGCGGCTAGCGCAGGAGCTCGGCGCGATCAATCTGGGGCAGGGGTTCCCAGACATGCCGGAGATCGGCCACGGCCCCCGCGCGCTGCTCGCCGCCGCCGCGCGCGCCTTGACCGAGCGGTCCAGCCAGTATCCGCCGATGCGGGGGTTGCCCGCGCTGCGATCGGCGATCGCTGACTATTACGCACGGGAGCAAGCCCTTACGCTCACGCCCGAGGAAGTCGTCGTAACATCGGGCGCGACCGAGGCGCTCGCGGCGGCGCTGCTGGCGCTGGTCCGCCCGGGCGACGAGGTGGTGCTGGTCCAGCCACTCTACGACGCCTATCTGCCACTCGTCGAACGCGCTGGCGGGGTCGCACGTCTGATCGACCTGACGCCCCCCGACTGGACGCTGCCGCTCGATGCGCTCGAAGCCGCGATGTCGAACCGGACCCGCGTCCTCCTGCTCAACACCCCCAACAACCCGACTGGAAGCCGGATCGACGCGGCGACCTGGACGTCGATCGCCACCTTGTGCGTCCGCCATGACGTCACGCTGATTTGCGACGAGGTGTGGGAAGCGATGATCTTCGGGGGCACGCATGTGTCCCCCCTGTCGATCCCGGACCTGCGCGACCGCACCGTCAAGATCGGGTCGGCGGGCAAGATCTTCTCGCTGACCGGGTGGAAGGTGGGCTGGGCCTGCGCCGCGCCACCGCTCGCGGACGCGATCGCGGCGACGCACCAGTTCCTCACCTTCACGACCGCGCCGGCGTTGCAATGGGCGGTGGCGGAAGGGCTGGCACTCCCCGCCGACTGGCATGACGCGCACCGCGACCCATATCGCCACGCGCGCGCCTTCCTGGTCGAACGGCTCGTCGCGGCGGGTTATGCGGTCTTGCCGGGGGCGGCGACGTGGTTCGTCATCATCGATCTCGCCGCCTCGGGGATCGCGCTCGACGACGAAACCTTCGCGCATCGCCTGCTGGTCGAGGCGGGGGTGGCGACCATCCCCGTCTCCGCCTTCTACGCCACGGCCCCGCAGACCGGATATGTCCGGCTTTGCTTTGCCAAGGACGAAGCGACCCTCGCCAGCGCAGCCGACAAGCTGGCGGAATTCCGCAGGGCGCTGACGTGACGCCGTTCGAAGCGGCAACCCTTGCGATCATCGCGGCCGGCACCCGCCTTGACCGTGCCGGACTCGCGCCGGCGACGGCGGGCAATTATTCGGTACGCCTGCCCGACGGGACGATCGCGCTGACCGTGTCCGGCGCGCACAAGGGGCGGCTCGACCCCGAACAGGTGATGCGCGCGAGCCCCGACGGGATTGCGCTCGACGGCAAGCGGCCCTCGGCCGAGACGGTGCTGCACTGCCTGGTCTATGCGCTCGACGCGACCGCGGGCGGGGTGCTGCAAACCCACTCGGTCACCGGCGTGGTGTTGAGCCGTGCGTTGGCCGGACGGCAGGCGATCGTGCTCGACGGCTATGAATTGCTCAAGGTCTTCCCCGGGATCGACACCCACGCCACCCGCGTCGCGATCCCGCTGGTCGAGAACAGCCAGGACATGGTCGCGATGGCGGACTCGCTTCGTCCAATGCTCGCGGCACAGGACCCGATCCTCCCCGCCTTCTACATTCGCGGCCATGGTCTCTACGCCTGGGGGCGGACGCTTGCCGAGGCCGAAAACGTCGTCGAGGCGGTCGAGTATCTGCTCGCCTGCGAGTGGGAAACGCTGAAACTGGAAAGGCGCGTATCATGACGACCCTGACCCTGTACGATCTCGCCGACCCGCATGCACGCCTGGCCGAAACGCACGATGCGACCGATATCGCGGACAGACTTGCGCCGCTCGGGATCCGGTTCGAGCGGTGGCAGGCGGGGGTGGTTCTGGACCATGACGCGAGCGACGCCGACGTGATCGCGGCCTATCGGGCGGACATCGACCGGCTGATGGCGGCGGGCGGGTATCGGTCGTGCGACGTGATCCGCCTGCTCCCTGACAATGCCGAGCGCGCGACGCTGCGGACCAAGTTCCTCGACGAGCATATCCACGACGAGGATGAAGTCCGCTTCTTCGTGGAGGGATCCGGCGTCTTCTATATCCGTGGCCCCGATGCGGTCTATGCGCTCGAATGCACGCGCGACGACCTGATCGCGGTGCCCGAGGGGACCCGCCACTGGTTCGACATGGGGCCGGCACCGCGTTTTACCGCGATCCGGCTGTTCGCCGAACCGGACGGCTGGGTGGCGCGGTTCACCGGCGACCCGATCGCACGGGGCATTCCGTTGTACGGAGGCGTCGCGTGACCCCGAAAGCGATCGTAACCGATGTCGAAGGGACGACCTGGAGCATCGCGTTCGTCCACGAGGTGCTGTTCCCCTACGCCCGCGCGCGGCTCGCGCGGTTCGTCGCGGCCAACGCGATGCGCCTCGACGATGAACTCGCGCTGGTCCGCGCTGCATCCGGGCAACCCGACCTCGATCTGGCAGGGGCAATCGATCAGTTGCTCGAATGGCACGATGCCGACCGGAAGGTCGCGCCGCTGAAGGCGATCCAGGGCATGATCTGGGCCGAAGGCTATGCCGATGGAACGCTGATCGGCCATGTCTATCCCGATGCGATTGCCGGGCTCGCGCGGTGGCACGCGCACGGCATCGCGCTCTACGTCTACTCGTCGGGCTCGGTCGCCGCGCAGAAACTGTTGTTCGCGCATACCGCGGCAGGGGATCTGACGCCGCTGTTCGCTGGGCATTTCGATACCGCCGTCGGCGCAAAGCGCGACAGCGCTTCATACCGCGAGATCGCGCGCCGGATCGCGCTGGAGCCCGACGACATCCTGTTCCTCTCTGACAGTATCGAGGAACTCGCGGCGGCGCGCGAAGCGGGGCTGCACGTGATGCTGCTCGCGCGCGACGGCGTACCGGTTGACCCGGGCTACCCGCTCGCGACTTCGTTCGACATCATCCTTGCCGAAAGCCTTGCCGCATGATTCTCGCCGGGCAGAAGACGCGGTCGATCTGGCTCGAACCGGACGGCTGGAGCGTCGGGATCTTCGACCAGCGCCGGTTGCCGTGGGCCGTCGAGCGGTTACGCCTGACGACGATGGAGGCCTGTGCGCTGGCCATCGCCGACATGGCGACCCGCGGTGCGCCGCTGATCGGCGCGGTAGCGGCGTATGGGATCGCGCTGGCGTTGCGGGCGGACCCGGGTGACGAGTCGCTCGACCGCGCGTTCGATCGGCTGGTTTCGACGCGCCCGACCGCGGTCAATCTCCGGTGGGCGCTCGACCGGGTTCGTGGCGTGGTCACGCGCTTGCCCGAGCGTGATCGTGCCGCGGCGGCGTACGTCGAAGCCGGCGCGATCTGCGACGCGGATGTCGAGGTCAACGCCGCGATCGGTCGTGCCGGGCTCGTAATCCTGCAGTCGCTCGTCGCGGCCCATCCGGGCCGCGCGATCAACATCCTGACGCACTGCAACGCGGGCTGGCTGGCGACGGTCGACTGGGGCACCGCGACCGCGCCACTCTACATGGCGCACGATCTCGGAATCCCGCTGCACGTCTGGGTCGACGAAACCCGCCCGCGCAACCAGGGCGCGCTCACCGCGCTCGAGCTTGCCGCGCACGGTGTGCCGCACAGCTATATCGTCGACAATGCGGGTGGGCTGCTGATGCAGCGTGGGCAGGTCGACCTCGTTCTCGTCGGCACGGACCGCGTGACGCGCAACGGCGACGTCTGCAACAAGATCGGCACCTATCTGAAGGCGCTCGCGGCGCACGACAATGGCATCCCGTTTGTCGTCGCCTTGCCATCCTCGACCTATGACGCCGCGACGCCGGACGGCGCAGCGGTCAAGGTCGAGGAACGGTCCTCCGAGGAGGTCCGCCGGCTCGACGGCCCGGACCTGGACGGAACGATGCGGCAGATCGTCGTAACGACGTCGCCCACGGCGAATCCGGCGTTCGACATCACCCCCGCGCGGCTGGTCAGCGCGTATATCACCGAAAAAGGGCGGGTCCGCGATGCTGCTGGCCTGACTGCGGCGTTTGGATGAAGAGAAAACTTCCGCCGTTTCGGATCGGGTGATCCCAAAACGGCGCATATCTCCAAACTCGGGCAAACTCTGCATCTTATTGATTATTGCACGCCCCCTAACGCGCCATAAACCACTTGTACCCGGAGACGATTTACGTCGCCTCCAGGGGAGGGTCGCGTGGATTTGTTCTCCGACTGCCAGGCGGCCCTCCAACAGGAAAACGTCCGTCACGAGGCGGGCGTCATCGGCGGCGAGCCGTGTCGAGGGGCCAGATCGTGACAATTGCCAGGCGTATCGTTGGTGTGTTCGGAATGTCGCTGCTGATGCTCGTGTCGCTGGTGATGCTCGCGCTCGCCTTCCTCCTCATTCACGACGGCATGGCACCGGGGAATAGCGTCGGATGAGGTCTGGCAGGCGGGCGTAAGCTCCGACCTGCCCGTGCGTCCGGCCTGCAAGGACTTCGGAACGCACAGCGTAGGCCGCGACCCCAGCTCTGGCGGAAGAGGTGGGATTCGAACCCACGGTGAGCTTGCACCCACGACGGTTTTCAAGACCGTTGCCTTAAACCACTCGGCCACTCTTCCGTTCACCCCCGCTTAGCCAGCGTCTGGCGAATTGTGCAAGAGGCACGGGCTTTGGGGCTTCATGCGAAAGAAGCGCTGTGCCAAGGTCCAGGCCATGCGGGGTATCAGCAAAATGAGGGCGCGGATCGTCGGCGGTGTCGCCGGGGTTCTAGCCTGTGTAGCGGTGGGCGGGTCTGCGAACGCGCAGGATGACGCCGGATTTCAAACGTATCTGACGACGCTGCGGGCGCAGGCAACGGCGCGCGGGGTGAGCCGGGCGACGCTGGATGCGGTGCTTCCGACGCTGACGTTGAACCAGCGCGTGATCGAGCTCGATCGACAGCAGCCGGGTGGGCCCTCCATCGCGGCGATCCCGAACTTCGCGCCCTATCAGGCGCAGCATGTCGGCGCGGCGATCATCTCGCGCGGGCAGGCCGCCTATGTTTCCGAACGCGGGCGGCTGCAGCGGATCGAGCAGCAGACCGGCGTTCCCGAATCGATCATGGTCGCGATCTGGGGGCACGAGACGAGCTACGGCCTCGTAATGGGCGGGTTCGACCTGCCGCGCGCGCTCGCGACGCTGGCCTATGAGGGGCGGCGGCGCGACCTGTTCGCGGACGAATTCATCGCGACGTTGCAGATGATGGACCGCGGCGTCCCGCGGTCGCAGCTCGTCGGCAGTTGGGCGGGCGCGACCGGTGGGCCGCAGTTCCTGCCCTCCGTGTATCTGCGCCTCGCGCGCGACGGCGATGGCGACGGCCGCGCGGATATCTGGACGAGCAGTGCGGATACGCTCGCGTCGATCGGCAATTATTTCAACAACGCGGGCTGGCGACCGGGCGAGCCGTGGGGCTTGGCCGTCGCGGTCCCGATGGCGTTCGACCGCAGCCAGTTGACGACGCGGCTGGTCTCGCCGCGTTGCCCGCGCGTGTTCCAGCGGCACAGCGCGTGGAAGACGATGGCCGAATGGCGCGCGCTTGGGCTGGTGCCGCAGGCGCGCGGCTGGCCCGGCGATCGCGTGCTCGCGACGCTGATCGAACCCGACGGCCCGGGGCAGACCGCCTATTTGCTCACCGGCAACTACCGCGTGATCCTCGATTACAACTGCTCCAACTTCTACGCATTGTCGGTGGGCTTGCTTGCCGACGCCGTGGAGCGGTGAGATGAGCCTCGGGGGCGCAGTCGTGCTGCTGGCGCTGGCAGGACAGGCCGACCCTGTTCTCGTCGGCACTGGGCCGCGCGCGACCTCGAGCGAGATTCCGACCGATTCGGTCGGCTATGCCGCCGCGATGGTGCCGTTGCCCGAGGGGCCGTTCGCTTCTGCGATGATTGCGGTACGGCATCCGACGCTGCCGGCGGGAAGCTTCGTCGAAGTGACCGCGCTCGACACCGGGCGGACGATCATCGCGCAGGTGCTCGGCGGATCGGCGGAGGGGGCGGTCGTCGCCCTATCGCCGGGCGCGGCGCGGCAATTGGGCGTTGGCGACCGTGCCGCCTTGCGCGTGCGCGAGGTGACTCCGAACGCGCAGGATCGGGCGATCCTACTCGCGGGCAAGAGCGTTGCGCCCCGGCTCGACGCGCCGCCTGCGTTGCTTGCGGCGTTGCGCCGGCGGTTGCCGGGCGGGAATGGTGTTGCTCGGGGAACGACCGTGCCGGTTACCGTCCCTTCGGCCACACCACCATCGGCAAAACCCGCAGCGCCCGGTCACGCGATCCGCAGGACTCCGTCCCCTGTCAGGGTAGCAAACGGCGTGATCGTGATTCAGGTCACCGCTCTGTCCTCGGCACAGCGTGCGACGGCGCTCGCGCAGAAGCTCGGCGGGCACGTTTCGGCCGGCGGCGGGCTGTACCGCGTGCAGCTTGGGCCCTATGCGGATTCGGCAACCGCCAAGCGCGCGCGTGACGGCATCGCCCGGGCTGGCTATGGCGACGCACGCATTCTCCATTCAAACTAGAAGAACGAGAGCCAACATCATGTCATCCCGCTGGAACTGGACCGCCGCCACCGCCATCATCGCGATCGCGGCCACGACGCCTGCGCTCGCCAAGCCCGATTTCCAGACTCCGGCTCCGGTCGCCTATCTGACGGATCTTTCGTCGGGCGCGGTGCTGTACGAGAAGGACGCCGACCGGCGCATGCCGCCCGCGTCGATGGCCAAGATGATGACGGTCTACGTCGCGTTCGAGATGATCAAGTCGGGCGAACTCAAGCTCGACCAGACCTTCCAGGTCCAGCCCGAAACGTGGCGCAAATGGCATAGCCAGGGCTCGACGATGTTCCTGTCGGCGGGCGAGAATGTCAGCGTCGAGAATCTGCTGAAGGGGATCGTCACGCTGTCGGGCAACGATGCCTGCGTCGTGCTGGCGGAAGGCATTTCGGGGACCGAGCAGACCTTCACCGAGCGGATGAACCGCGCGGGCGCGAAGCTCGGGCTGACCAACAGCCATTTCGGCACGTCGAACGGCTGGCCCGATGGCGGCGTAACCTATGTCACCGCGCGGGATCTCGCCAAGCTGGCCGCCGCGACGATCCAGCATCACCCGACGTTGTACAAGCGCTTCTATTCGCTCCCGAGCTTTACCTGGGGCAAGACGCTTGGCGGCGCCAAGCCGATCGACCAGGCGAACCGCGATCCGTTGCTCGGCCGCGTCCAGGGCGCGGACGGGCTCAAGACCGGGCACACCGAGGAAGCCGGCTATGGCTTCACCGGCTCGGCCGAGCAGAACGGCCGTCGCCTCGTGATGGTGATGGCGGGCCTCGGCAGTTCGGGCCAGCGCTCGGATGAGTCGGTCAAGTTCATCAACTGGGGCTTCCGCGCGTGGCAGGCCAAGCCGATCGTCGCCAAGGGCAAGCAGGTCGAGACCGCCGAAGTCCAGATGGGCAGCGCGCGCACCGTCGGGCTGGTCGCGCCGACCAACCTGACCGCGACGCTCCCCGCCGGGGTCGCCGCCGACATGACGCTCAAGGTCGTCTATCAGGGGCCGATCAAGGCGCCGATCAAGGCCGGGCAGCATATCGCCGATCTCGTCGTCTCGACCCCGGACATGCCGCAGCAGCGCCTGCCGCTGGTTGCCGCGACCGACGTTGCCGAAGCGGGCTTCTTCGGTCGCGCCTGGGCCGGCCTGATGAGCCTGTTCGGCGGCTGATACGGTGGCGGTGACCGGACGGTTCCTGTCGCTCGAGGGCGGGGAGGGGGCAGGCAAGTCGACGCAGGCGCGCCTGCTCGCCGCCGCGCTCGCCGAGCGCGGGATCGATGCGCTCGTCACGCGCGAGCCCGGCGGGAGCGAGGGGGCGGAGGCGATCCGTAGCCTCTTGATGGAAGGCGCAGTGACGCGGTGGAGCGCGCACAGCGAGGCGTTGCTGTTCGCCGCCGCCCGCGCCGACCATGTCGAAAAGACGATCCGCCCCGCGATCGGCGCAGGGCGCTGGGTGATCTGTGACCGCTATCTCGACAGCAGCCGGGCGTATCAGGGGCTTGCGGGCGGGATCGACGATGCCGCGATCCTCGCACTGCATGGCTTCGGGTCGCGCGGGCTGCTGCCGGATCGCACGTTCGTGCTCGAACTGACGCCAGAGGAAGGTCGCGAGCGGGCGGCAGTCCGTGACGGTGCGGCGGCGGATCGGTTCGCGGCGCGGGGGGCGGCGTTTCATGCCGACGTCGCCACCGCGTTCCGCCGGTTCGCCGAGCACGAGCCCGAGCGGTTCCGGATGATCAACGCGAGTGCCGATATCGCGACCGTTTCCGCCGCGATCCTCGCCGACCTCGCCGATTTGCTGCCATGACACTGCCGATCGGGAATGATCCGGCGCATGCGGCGTTTGCCGCCGCGCTCAGGAGCGGCGCGCTGCACCACGCGTGGTTGTTCGCCGGACCCGAGGGGATCGGCAAGGCCAGTTTCGCGCGCGCGGCGGCGGTGCGGATGCTCGCGGAAGGCGCGGGGGCGGACCTGCCGCCGGGCTTCGATGTTCCGGAGAACGACCGGACGCGGACGCTGATCGCCGCCGGGTCGCACCCCGATTACCGCGTGCTGACTCGCCAGCCCAAGGAAGGCGACAAGACCGGGCTCGATCTCGCGCGGAGCATCCCGATCGCGCAGGTCCGCGCGCTCGGCCCGATGTTCGCGACGCGACCGTCGATGTCGGATCGTCGCGTCGTCATCATCGATGCGGTGGACGATCTCGAGCGGCCCGGCGCTTCGAACGCGCTGCTCAAGAACCTCGAGGAACCGCCGCAGGGGACGATCTTCCTGCTGGTCAGCCATGCACCGGGGCGCCTGCTCCCGACGATCCGCTCGCGCTGCCGGACGCTGCGCTTCGATCCGCTGAGCGATGCGGCGATGACGTCGGTGCTCGGCGCGCTGCTGCCGTCCGCGGACGAAAGCGAGATTGCCGCGCTGACTCGCGTGGCGCAGGGGTCGCCCGGCCGCGCGATGGGGTTCGCCGGGCTCGATCTCGCCGCGCTCGACCAGGCGCTCACAGCCATCGCGCGCGACGGTGATCCGACCAATGCGCGGCGGGGCAAGCTGGCCAAGGCGCTGGCGCTGAAGGCGGCGCAACCCCGCTACGAAGCGTTTCTCGACCGTGCGCCGGCGTTCATCGCGTCCGAAGCCCCGGCACGACAGGGCCAGCGGCTGCGCACCGCGCTCGAAAGCTACGATGCCGCGCGCGCGCTCTCGGCAAGCGCACGCGCGCTCACGCTGGATGCGCAGGCGACGGTGTATGAAATGGCCGGGATCGTCGCGCGGCTCGCCGCCTGAGGCCTTCAATTCACGCGCGCCTTGCTCTAGGAGGCGGCGATGGCCGATCCCTTTTATATCACCACCGCAATCAGCTACCCCAATGGCCGCCCGCATATCGGGCACGCTTATGAGGCAATCGCGACCGATGCGATCGCGCGCTACCAGCGCCAGCTCGGCCGCGAGGTCCGCTTTCAGACCGGCACCGACGAGCACGGGCTCAAGATGGTCCAGGAATCGCGCAAGCGCGACCTGACCCCGCGCGCGCTCGCGGATGAAATGAGCGGCTATTTCAAGCAGATGGCCGACGCACTCGATATTTCCTACGATCGCTTCATCCGGACCAGCGACGAGGATCATTATCGCGCCAGCCAGGCGATCTGGCGGGCGATGGAAGCCGCGGGCGACCTCTATCTCGACCGCTATGAGGGCTGGTATTCGGTTCGCGACGAGGCGTTCTACGACGGCAAGGAACTGGTCGAGGGGGAAGGGGGCGCGAAGCTCTCGCCGCAGGGCACTCCGGTCGAATGGACCGCTGAGGAAACGTGGTTCTTCCGCCTGTCGAAATACCAGCAGCCCCTGCTCGATTTCTTCGAAGCCAACCCCGATTTCATCCGCCCCGAGGCACGCCGCAACGAAATCCTGCGGTTCGTCGAGGGGGGCCTGTCCGACCTGTCGGTCTCGCGCACCAGCTTCGACTGGGGCGTGCCGGTTCCGGGGAGCCCGGGGCACGTCATGTACGTCTGGGTCGACGCGCTGACCAATTATCTGACCGGGGTCGGCTATCCCGACGATCTCGAACTGTATGAGACGTTCTGGCCGGCGCAGCTCCACATCATCGGCAAGGATATCGTGCGTTTCCATGCCGTTTACTGGCCGGCGTTCCTGATGAGTGCGAATATTCCGCTGCCGCGTGCGGCGTTCGGGCACGGCTTCCTGCTCAACCGCGGCGAGAAGATGTCGAAGTCGCTCGGCAACGTTACCGATCCGATGGCGCTGGTCGAGCATTTCGGGGTCGATGCGCTCCGTTACTTCCTGCTCCGCGAAGTCAGCTTCGGGCAGGACGGCAGCTATTCCGAGGAAGCGATCGTCACGCGGTGCAACGCCGATCTCGCCAACAATCTCGGCAACCTCGCGCAGCGTTGCCTGTCGATCATCGCCAAGGCGTGCAACGGCGTCGTACCGGACGCGGGCGAAGCGACCGAAGCGGAGACCGCGCTTGCCGACAGCGTTGCCGCGGCCGAACGCGGTCTGCATGACGCGATGAGGGATCTTGCGCTCCACACTGCTTTGGACTCGGTCTGGTCCGCCGCGCGCGACGCCAACCAGTATTTCGCGGACCAGGCCCCGTGGAGCGTCCGCAAGACCGATCCCGCGCGCGCCGACACGATCCTGTATCATGCCGCCGACGCGATCCGCCGGATCGCGATCCTCGCGCGCTGGGCGATCCCGGGCGGCGCGGACAAGCTCCTCGACCTGCTCGCGCAGTCCTCCGATGCGCGCAGCTTCGAGGCGCTCGGCCATCCGCTTGCGTCCGGGCTGACGCTGCCCGCGCCGAGCGGGGTTTTCCCGCGGCTCGAAGCCCCGGCGGAGGCATAGATGTTCGCCGACAGCCATTGCCACCTCAACTACAAGGGCCTCGCCGAACATCAGGGCGAGGTGCTCGCCCGCGCCCGTGCGCGCGGCGTCGAGGCGATGCTCAACATCGCGACGCGTGAAAGCGAATGGGACGCGGTGCTCGCCACCGCCGAGCGCGAGCCGGACGTGTGGGCGACCGTCGGCATCCACCCGCACGAGGCCGACCAGCATCCCGACGTCGGCACCGCGCGGTTGATCGAGCGCGCGCAGCACCCGCGCGTCGTCGGGATCGGCGAGAGCGGGCTCGACTATTTCTACGATCACAGCGACCGTGAGCGCCAGCAGGCGAGCTTCCGGGCGCATCTCGCGGCCTGTCGCGCGACGCAATTGCCGATCGTCGTCCACACCCGCGACGCCGAGGAGGATACCGCGCTGATCCTGCGCGAGGAACTGGAGCAGGGGGCCTTTCCGGGGGTGATCCATTGCTTCACCGCTAGCGGCGCGTTCGCTGATATCGCGCTGGACCTCGGCTTCTATATCTCGATCTCGGGGATCGTGACGTTCAAGAACGCGAAGGACCTGCAGGAGACCGCCGCGCGCCTGCCGCTCGACCGTCTGTTGATCGAGACCGATTCGCCATTCCTCGCACCCGTGCCGAACCGCGGCAAGACCGGCGAACCCGCCTTCGTCGCGGATACCGCAGCGTTCCTGGCTGATCTGCGGGGCGAATCGATCGAGACGCTCGCGGCGGCAACGCGCGAGAACTTCCACACCCTGTTCGCCAAGACGCGCGCATGAGGCTGCGGATCCTTGGTTCGGGAACGTCCTCGGGCGTCCCGCGGATCGGCAATGACTGGGGCGCATGCGACCCGACCAACCCGCGGAACCGGCGGACGCGCGCGTCCGTGCTGATCGAGACTGCGACGACGCGGATCCTCGTCGATACCGGCCCGGACATGCGCGAGCAGTTGCTCGCCGCCGACGCTTCGACGTTCGACGCGGTGATCTGGACTCACGACCATGCCGATCACACGCATGGCATCGATGATCTGCGGCAGGTCTTCCACGCGCTCGGCCGACCGGTGCGTGGGATCGCGCGCCCGGCGCTGAAGGCGCGGTTGCTCGACCGGTTCGGCTATGTTTTCAGCGGCCTGAACGGATATCCCAAGGTCGCGTCGATCGAGGATCTGCCGGACACGATCGTCATCGGAGACATTACCGTCCGGGTTGCGGACCAACCGCATGGCGGCACCCAATCCGCCGGTTTGCGGTTCGAAGGGGAAGGCGGCGTCATCGGCTATGCAACGGATCTCAGCGGGATGACCGAGGATATGGCGCGGCTGTACACCGGCCTAGACGTCTGGGTGGTAGACGCGCTGCGCGAGCGGCCGCATCCATCGCATCCCGATCTGACAATGGCGCTGGGCTGGGTCGAGCGATTGCAGCCAGGGCGTGTCGCGCTGACGCACATGGACCAGTCGATGGACTATGCAACTTTGGTGCGCGACCTGCCGGACGGGGTCGAGCCGGGCTATGACGGGCTGGTGCTGGAAGCATGAGCGCGTTCGTCACTGCGTTGTGCCTGATCCTGCCAATCGCGGCGCTTGCGTCGCGGCGGCTTCCGGTCAGCACGGTGGTGAAGCTCGCGCTGATGTGGACAGCGATCTTTGCGGGGCTCGTGCTGGTCGTCGTGATTTGGCAGCAGGTTATGAATTCGAGTCCGTCCTGACCGACTTCCTATCGAATATCATGCCCCATTTAACATAAGGTGTATTATCGGTCTTATGGATCGTCGGCTGCGGAAGGGCTTCTTCAGATGATCGAACGTCTCGTTGATATCATGGCCCGCCTGCGCGATCCGGCGACGGGTTGCGAATGGGACGTCGCGCAGGATTTCAGCAGCATCGCGCCGTACACGATCGAGGAAGCCTATGAAGTCGCCGACGCGATCGCGCGCGACGACATGGCCGATCTCAAGGATGAACTCGGCGACTTGTTGCTCCAGGTCGTATTCCATTCCCGGATCGCCGAAGAAGCCGGCGCGTTCGCGTTGCCCGACGTCATCGCGGCGATCAGCGACAAGATGGAACGCCGGCATCCGCAGATCTTCGGCGACACCCCAGACGGCGTCGATCATCAGTGGGAGCAGATCAAGGCTGCCGAACGCGCCGACAAGGGGACTTCGGGCGCACTGGACGGCGTGGCGATCGGCCTGCCCGCACTGCTTCGGGCGGAAAAGCTCCAGAAGCGCGCGGCGCGAACCGGGTTCGACTGGCCCGATGCGACGGGAGCGCGCGCGAAGATCGATGAGGAATTGCAGGAGGTCGAAGCCGCCGCTTCGCTCGACGAACGCGAGGACGAAATTGGCGATGTGCTGTTTTCCGTCGTCAACTGGGCGCGCAAGCTCGGCGTTGATCCGGAAGCGGCACTGCGGCGGGCGAACGGGAAATTCGAACGTCGTTTCAAGGCGATGGAAGCGGAAGCTGGGTCTGACTTCGAAGCGCTTGACCTCGACGGGATGGAGGCCTTGTGGGTGACGGTTAAACGCTTCGAAGCTTAGCGCCGCCGAGCGTTTCCGGTCCCTCTGTTACCCGTTCCTTTCCAGCGTAGTAAGGAAACCGGCGCTGTAGCCGGTTTCCCCGTTACCCTCGAAACGGGCAACTTCAGTCGTTGCGCTGGCAAAACCGCTCGTAATCCCGTTCCGCCATCCGCACTTCATAGACAGCCGTATCACCGTCGACCGTCTGCGCCGAAACCTCGCCATGCGCATGCAGCCACGCTGCGCCTGCGCCGTCCGCCGCATCGAGCGTGATCGCATATTGGCGATGGCTTGCCGTCAACAGACCCGCAACGGTATCGAGCAGGTCCGCGACCCCTTCCCCGCTCAGCGCCGACAACGCCACGACGTCCTCGCGCCGCGCCGCCTCGCCGATCATTTCCGCGCGCTCGTCTGCATCGAGCAGGTCGAGCTTGTTCCAGGCCTCGATCCGCGGGACCGACGCGTCGACCCCGATATCGCGCAGCACCGCCTCGACATCGTCCTTCTGCGCGATCGTGTCGGGATGCGCGATGTCGCGGACGTGGATCAGCAGGTCGGCGGATACGACTTCCTCGAGCGTCGCCTTGAAGGCAGCGACCAACTGGGTCGGCAGTTCCGAGACGAACCCGACAGTGTCCGACAGGATCGCCTTGTCGATCCCGGGCAGCGCGATCTGGCGCAACGTCGGGTCGAGTGTCGCGAACAGCAGATCCTCCGCCATCACGTCGGCACCGGTCATCCGGTTGAACAGCGTGGATTTGCCCGCGTTGGTATAGCCGACCAGCGCGATCACCGGCCACGGCGCACGCTGGCGCCGGTCACGGTGCAGCCCACGGGTGCGCGAGACCTGTTCGAGTTCCTTCTTGAGCCGTGCCATGCGGTCGCGGATGAGGCGGCGATCCGCCTCGATCTGCGTCTCACCCGGACCACCGAGGAAGCCGAACCCGCCGCGCTGGCGTTCGAGGTGGGTCCAGCTCCGCACGAGGCGGCCCGCCTGATAATCGAGATGCGCGAGTTCGACCTGCAACCGCCCCTCGGCGGTCGCAGCGCGTTCGCCGAAAATCTCGAGGATCAGACCGGTTCGGTCGATCACCTTGGCGGAGAGTGCCTTTTCGAGGTTGCGCTGCTGCACCGGCGTCAGGCTCGCGTCGAACACGACGAGCTCGGCTTCGGCCATCCGCACTGTCGCGGCGAGCGCCTCGAGCTGACCCTTGCCGATCAGCGTCGCTGGCTGCAGCGCGCGGACCTTGACCGCGACGCGGTCGACGACCTCGACGTGGATCGCCATCGCAAGCCCGGCAGTCTCTGCCAGCCGGGCATCGGCATCGCGCGACGAAGCACCCGTGTCAGGGTAAACAACGACGGCCTTGGCACCGCGCGCTACGTCGTCGCGGTCGCGTTCAAATCCTGTGGTCAAAAACGGTCCTCAATCTTCGTCGGAACCCGCTGTTTCATCAGCGAGATTAAGCGGATGCGCGGGCTGGATGGTCGACACCGCATGCTTGTAGACAAGCTGCGCCATGCCATCGCGCTGGAGCATCATGCAGAACAGGTCGAACGCGGCGATCTGCCCCTGGAGCATCACGCCGTTGACCAGGAACATCGTCACGCTGTCTTCGGACTTGCGCACTGCGTTGAGGAAGATCTCCTGCAACAGCGGCTGCTTGCGCTGCGCTTCGCCGATCGCATTGACGATCGCGTCGACGTCGATCGTGTTCGCGGGCATGATCGTCGAGATCGCGTGCTTGTAGATCAGCTGCGACTGGCCGTCGCGGCGCAACAGCACCGAGAAATTGTCGAACCACGTCACGATTCCCTGCAGTTTCACGCCCTTGACGAGAAACATCGTGATCGGTGTCTTGGTGCGGCGGAGCGCGTTGAGAAAGAGGTCCTGGAGCGAAGTCTGTTTGTCGGCCATCGGTCGATCCTTGTTCTTGGCGGGTTTGCCCGCGGCGCGCCGGTGCCCGGCGTCGGATAGTCTGGAGGTGCTAATCTAGGGATGCGGGTGCGCTTCGTCCACTGGAGCGCAACGACTTTATCTGGCGGGCGGCAGTCGGCCAGCGCGCAAAAACCCGCTGACCGTTGCGCACCCACGCCAACGGCACCGCCCTCCCCTGGTGTACCGTCCTAGTCTTCGCGGACTTCGGTGATCCCGAGCAGCTTGAGCTTGCGGTGCAGCGCCGAGCGCTCCATCCCGATGAAGTTGGCGGTGCGCGAGATATTCCCGGAGAACCGCCGGATCTGCACCCGCAGATACTCGCGTTCGAAACTCTCGCGCGCTTCCCGCAACGGCGCGCCCATGATCGCGGTCGCCCCGCTCCCCATTTCACCGGGATCGCCGAGGATGTCGGGCGGCAGCATGTCGACGTCGATCCGCGCGAGCCGGTCGCCCGGTGCCATGATGATCGTCCGCTCGACGATGTTCCGCAACTGGCGGACGTTGCCGGGCCATTCGTAGGATTGCAGCGCGACCATCGCATCGGGCGCGACCTGCGGCGTGGCGACACGACGTTCGGAGGCATAATGCGCCATGAAATGGTCGATCAGCACCGGAATATCCTCGCGCCGCTCGGACAGGTTGGGAAGCGTGACGGGAACGACGTTGAGCCGGTAATACAGGTCCTCGCGGAACCGCCCCTGCTCGATCTCGTGCGTCAGGTCGCGCGCGGTTGCCGAGACGACGCGGACGTCGACCTTCACCACCCGCTGCCCGCCGACGCGGTTGAACGCCTGCTCGGTCAGCACGCGCAGGATCCGCCCCTGCGTCGTCAGCGGCATGTCCGCGATCTCGTCGAGGAACAACGTCCCGCCATGCGCCTGTTCGAGCAGCCCGGAGCGGACGAGTTGCCCCCCCTCCTCCACGCCGAACAGTTCTTCCTCGACTCGCTCGGGCGTCATCCGTGCCGCGCTGACGACGACGAACGGCGCGGTCGCGCGCTGGCTCCAGCCGTGCAGCAGCCGCGCGGCGACTTCCTTGCCGACACCCGCGCCGCCCATGATCAGCACGCGGCTTCCGGTCGACGCAACGCGCTTCAACGTCGCGCGGACGCCGTTGATCGCGGTCGAGCTCCCGGTCAGGTCGTTGTCGCGCCCGACGCTTGCGCGGAGACTCGCCACCTCGGCACGAAGCCGTTCGGTCTCGGTCGCGCGCGCGACCATTAGCAACAGGCGTTCCGCCTCGAACGGCTTTTCGATGAAATCGGCGGCACCGCGCCGGATCGCCGCGACCGCGGTATCGAGATTGCCGTGGCCCGAGATCATCAGCACCGGGATCGACGGATCGCGCCGCTTGATCTCGTCGAGCAGTTCGAGCCCGTCGAGCCGCGACCCGTGCAGCCACACGTCGAGCAACACCAGCGACGGCCGCCGCACCGAAATCGCCTCCAGCGCGGAATCGCTGTCGCCGGCCACCCGCGCGTCATAGCCTTCGTCCTCGAGGACGCCGGCTACTAGATCACGGATATCGCGTTCGTCATCGACGACGAGGATGTCGAGGGGCATGGTTCAGGTCCGGTTCTGTACGAGGACTGGCGCGGCAGGCGCGCTGTTGGACATTGGCGTAATGGCATCGTCGCCGCCATCGAGCTTGGCGAGCTGTTCGGTATCGAAGCACAAAGTCACGATCGTCCCGCCCCCCGGCCGGTCGGCGAAGGTGATCGTGCCGCAATGTTCCTCGACGATCTTCTTGACGATCGCGAGCCCGAGACCGGTCCCGCGCGCGCGGGTGGTGACATAGGGCTCGACGATCCGGTCGCGCGCGGCAGGCAGGCCGATTCCGGTGTCCGCGACGGTCAGCACGATCCTGCCGTCGCCCGGTTCGATCGCCATCACGATCTGCGCAGCTTCGGCACCGGCATTGGCCTCGATCGCCTCGACCGCATTCTTGACGATGTTGGTCAACGCCTGGCCGATCTGGCGCCGGTCACAGATCAGCATCGGCGCGGGGTCGGCAAAGTCGAGCGCGAAGGTGATGCCCGGATGCGCGACCTCGTGGAGGAACAGCGTCTGGCGGGCGAGATCGACGAGTGATTCCTCCCGGAACACCGGCTTGGGCATCCGCGCGAACGAGGAAAACTCATCGACCATGCGGCGTAGATCGCCGACCTGTCGGACGATCGTGTCGGTCAGCCGGGCGAAGGTCGTGTCCTCGGGGTCGATCTGCTTGCCATAGCGGCGCTGCAGCCGTTCGGCGGCGAGCTGAATCGGGGTCAACGGGTTCTTGATCTCGTGCGCGATCCGACGCGCGACGTCCGACCAGGCGGCGCGACGCTGGTCCAGCAATTGCCCGGTGATGTCGTCGAACGTCAGGATCGGCCCCTCCGCGGCGCGCGTCACCTTCACCGCGAGCGTCCGCATCTCGTTGCCCTGCCCCAGTTCGACGATCGCATCGCGCTCGTCGCGCTCGATCAGCGCGGCAAGTTCGGGGGAAATGTTGCTGAGCGGTTTGCCGACCAGCGTCTCGTCGGGGCTTTCGAGCAGCGAGATCGCCGAACGGTTGATCAGCCGTATCATGCCATCGGGCGAAACCGAGATCACGCCTGCGGTGACGCCCGACATCACCGCCTCGATCAGCGCGCGGCGGCTTTCCAGCGCACCGGTCTGCGCCTGCAGCCGTTCGGTCATCTGGTTGAACGCGCTGCCGAGCGTGCCGAGTTCGTCCTGGACACGCGTTTCGGGAACGCGCGCGGACAGGTCCCCGGTCGCCACCTTGTGTGCCGCCGCCACCAGCGCGCCGACCGGCCGCACCAGCCGATCCGCCACCTCGAGCGCGATCCACACCGCGATCGCGATGATCAGGAGCGACATCGCCAACAGCGCCGCGTTGAATTTCAATTGCAGCGAGCGCGACTTGGCGATCAGGTCGCGGTAGCTCGACAACACCGCGATGCTGCGCTTCGACTGCGCCTCCATCACGTGCACGTCCGAAATGGCGACGGTCAGCAGGAAGACATTGGTCGTGCCGGGCACCAGCGTCACGGTCTCGATCCGGTCGCCTTTTACCGCGGTGATGCTGGGGGTGCCGCGCCGTAGCCGATCGAGTTCGGCCTGCGACACCTCGTTGCGGTAATCGAGCTTGTCGGGATTCACCTGAACGATCTCGCGCGACTCGCCCTTGGGCTCGGCGATGAACAGAAACCCGTCGGAAAGGCCGCGCAGATAGATCTGGTTGAAGAAATAAGCGGGGAATTGCGGGGACTTGAGGTTCTGCTGGAGGTTGTCGGAAATGTCCGCTGCGGCGAGGACCGCCGAATCCTGCCAGCGGCGCAACATCTGGTCGTAGGAGGTGCGCGCAACGCCTGTCGCGTTCTCGATCATGCTGCGCGCCTGGTCGGAATACCAGAATTGCACGCCGTACTGGAACAGCAGCGACGCGAACACGACGACGAACAGCGTCGGCACCGCCGCGATCACCGAGAACAACGCGACGAGCTGGACATGCAGGCGCGCGCGCCCGCCGATCGGCAACCGCGCCGCGCGCTTCATCGCGATCCGCCGCCCGAGCAACACCAGCAACGCGCCTGCCGGCAGCAGGTTGGCGACCAGCAGCAAGGCGATCACCGCGGGGCTGAGCAAGGCGCGCGAGGCCGCACCGGTGCTGATGACGAAATAGGTCGCGACCGCGATCGCGACCAACGCGCTCAGCACAAGGAACTCGATTGCCGGGACAATTTTGAGCGGCGCGCGAAGCGACGGGGCGGAACGTGTCAAAGGGGGCGTACTGCCTTCCATCGTGACATTGCTACAACGCTATTGTGGCTAAGAAAACACAGTATTTGTCTCGGTCCATCGGATTGCCGATCCGACCGATCGCAGCTTAGGGTTCAATCCCCAGCACATCCAGTCGCTTACGCAAAGTGTTGCGGTTAATTCCGAGCGCACGGGCGGCGCGCAGCTGGTTATTGCCGTGGCGCGCCAGCAACGCTTCGATCAGCGGACGCTCGACCTCGCCGATGATGCGGTCGTACAGTGTGCCATCGTCGAGCGCCGCAGGCTCCTCGATCGCCAGTCGCGCGATCCGGGCGTGGATCGCGGCCTCGATCCCGGCATCGCCGACCGGGCGGGGCGGCGCTACGCCCCCCAGCATCGCGCGCACTTCGCCGCCGTCGATCCGTTCGTCACGCGCCAGCACCGACATGCGGCGCATCATGTTCTCGAGCTCGCGGACGTTGCCCGGCCAGTCATGCATTTCCAGCACGGCCAGAGCATCCGTCGTCAACTGCTTGCGCGGCAACCCGTCTTCAACCGCACGGTCGAGGAAGTGCCGCGCCAGCAGCGCGATATCCTGCCGCCGCGCGCGCAGCGCGGGCAAGGTCACGGGAACGACGTTGAGCCGGTAGAACAGGTCCTCGCGAAACTGCCCGTTGGCGACAAGCTGGGCAAGATCGCGATTGGTCGCGGCGACGATCCGGACGTCGGCGCGGATCGTCCGCGCACCGCCGACCGTCGTGAATTCGCCCGACTGCAGGACGCGGAGCAGCCGGGTCTGCGCTTCCATCGGCATGTCGCCGATCTCGTCCAGGAACAGCGTTCCCCCCGCTGCCTGCTCGAACCGACCGGCCGACCGCGCCTGCGCTCCGGTGAACGCACCGCGTTCATGGCCGAACAGCTCCGCCTCGATCAGCTCGCGCGGGATTGCTGCCATGTTAAGCGCGAGGAACGGCGCGCGCCGGCGCGGGCCGAGATCATGGATCGCGCGCGCGACCAGTTCCTTGCCCGTCCCCGACTCGCCCGACACCAGGACCGTCAGGTCGTTCGACACGACCCGCGCGATGATCCGATAGACGTCCTGCATCGCCGGTGACCGCCCGATCAGCGGGAGGGTCTCGTCCGCATCGCTCGGTTCGAACACCCCGCCCGATCCCCGCGCGAGCGCGCTCTGGACGCTTTGCGACAGCGCATCGAGGTCGAACGGCTTGGGCAGATAATCGAACGCGCCGACCTCGGTCGATCGCACCGCAGTGGTCAGCGTGTTTTGCGCGGACAGGACGATGACGGGCAGCCCCGGATGGCTCGCGACGACGCGTTCGACCAGATCGAGCCCGTTGCCGTCGGGTAGGACGACATCGGTAACGAGGACGTCGGGGGCGCGTCCGGCAAGCTGCACTTCGGCCTCGGCAATCGTCGCCGCGGTCGTGACCCGGTGGCCGTCCCGTTTCAGCGCCTGCCCGACGACCGTGCGGATCGCCGCGTCGTCGTCCACCACGAGGATCCGGCCGGTGCGGGTCACGCGGTGCCGCGCGGGAGCATGATGCGGAAGACGGTCATCGGCGGGGTTCCCTCGCGCGCATATTGGACGATCCCACCCATGTCGCGGACCAGCTTGTCGACCAGCGCGAGGCCGAGCCCCTGCCCCTCGGGCTTGCCCGAGATGAACGGGTCGAACAGGTGGTCCGCGATATCGGCGGGCGCGCCGGGGCCGTTGTCGATCACGCAGATCTCGATCGGGAGC
Organism: Sphingomonas sp. PAMC 26617; assembly: GCF_000242835.1. Taxonomy (NCBI): domain Bacteria; kingdom Pseudomonadati; phylum Pseudomonadota; class Alphaproteobacteria; order Sphingomonadales; family Sphingomonadaceae; genus Sphingomonas; species Sphingomonas sp. PAMC 26617. The sequence continues at coordinate 3,512,804 of NZ_JH594425.1, read as the reverse complement.
GGCTGACGCGGACGCCCGGGGCCGGGCGCGATCGCCATGCCGTGGCGGTAGGCAGTGGCGAGCGTGATCCGCGCGTCCGCCTGCCCGCGCATCGCCTCGCATGCATTCTTGAGCAGGTTGAGCACGACCTGCAGGATCGAATCGCGGTCGAGTTGTGCGGTCGGGAGCGACGGATCGAAGCGTTCCTCGATCTTCACTTGCTGCGCGAACCCGGCGAGCGCGACGCGCCGGGCATGATCGAGCAGCGGATAGACGTTTTCGGCCGCGAGATGGAGCGGGCGGGTGTCGGTAAAATCCTGCATCCGGTCGATCAGCGCGGCGACGCGGTCGACTTCGGTCGTGATCAGCGTGGTCAGCTCGGCCGCGCCCTTGCCCTTGGACAGGAGCTGCGCCGCCCCCCGGATGCCGGACAGCGGGTTCTTGATCTCGTGCGCGAGCATCGCCGCCGCGCCGATCGCGGCACGCGCCGCTGCCGCACGGTCCGCGCTGTGGCCGAGCCGCCGTGAGTTTGCGGCATGGTGGAGCGTGATCGTCCGCCAGCCGGGGTGATCCGCGATCAGCGTCTCGACATAATCGACCCGCACGCTGCCGCCGCGGGCCAGCGCGATCTCGGTGTCGAACGCCGACAGGCCGTGATTGTCGCGCGGATAATCGACCCCCGGATCCTGCATCACCGCCGCGAGCGGTTGCCCCAGCATCGCGCGCTCGGACAGGTTGAGCAGCGTTTCGCATTCGGCATTGGCTTGGACGATCCGCGACTCGGGGTCGACCACCAGCACCGCGACCGGCAGCGCGGCGAACAGTTCAGCGAAGCCGGGCCCCGCCCCTGCGCCCGTCACGCGGCGGCGCGGCTGCGCCACGGGGCGTAGAATTCGGCGAGCATCGCCTGCACCACCTTCGGGTCGGGGATCTGGTTGACCTTGTTGCGGAACTCGGCCGAGCCGTGGAGCCCGCGGGTGTACCAGCCGATGTGCTTGCGCGCCATATTGACCCCGGTCTCGGTGCCATAATGCGTCAGCATCGCATCGTAATGTTCTGCAATAACGGTATATTGTTCCTCGAGCGAAGGATCCTCCCGCCGCCGCCCGTACGCGAACCACTCCATCACTTGCCCGAGCAGCCACGGGCGACCGTACGCCCCCCGCCCGATCATCACGCCATTAGCCCCCGATTGCTCGAGCGCGGTCTCGGCATCCTCGATCGAACAGATGTCGCCATTGGCGATCACCGGGATCGTCACCGCGTCCTTGACCCGACGGATGAACGCCCAGTCGGCATTGCCCTTGTACATCTGATTACGCGTGCGGCCGTGGACCGTGACCAGCTTGCACCCGAGATCCTGCGCGATCTTCGCGAGTTCGGGCGCGTTGAGGCGGTCGAGGTCCCATCCCATCCGCATCTTGAGCGTGACGGGCACCGATACCGCATCGACCACGCCCTTGATGATCGCCGCCGCGAGATCGAGGTCGCGCATCAGTGCGGAACCCGCGTCGCCGTTAGTCACCTTGCGGACCGGGCACCCCATGTTGATGTCGACGATCGCGGCACCGCGATCCTCGCTCAGCTTGGCGGCCTCGCCCATCTCGAACGGGGTACAGCCGACGAGTTGCATCGACACCGGATCCTCGATCGGATGCCACGCGGCCTTCTGGATCGACTGGCGCGTCTCGCGGATCGCGGCCTGGCTCGCGACCATCTCGGTCACGTTGAGGCCCGAGCCGTAGCGCCGCACCAGCGTGCGGAACGGCATGTCGGTGACGCCGGTCATCGGCGCGAGGATGACCGGGGAAGCGATCGTCACGGGGCCGATCTGCAAGGGGGAAAGCGTGCGCGGGGTCACGGGAGCCTGATCTTTCGGGGGGAAGGCATGTGCCTTAAAAACGGGCAGTCTATAGCCGGGACGACGCGGCGCGGCAAGGCTGGCGGGACGGCGCGGCATGGGCTAGGCGCGCCGCATGTCATCGACCACAAATGCCGCCATCATCGTTGCCGCCGGGACTGGCGCACGCTCGGGAAGTGCGGTCCCCAAGCAATATATGCCGCTCGGTGGACGCGCGATCCTGGCGCACAGTTATGAAGCCTTGCGGAGGCACCCCGCGATCGACCGCGTGATCGTGGTGATCGGCGCTGGACAGGAAGCGGCGTTGAACGACGCGCTTGGCGACGTCGAGTTCGTCATCGGCGGGTCGACGCGGCGGCGCTCGGTGCTGGCCGGGCTCGAAGCGCTCACCAGCCAGACCGACCACGTCCTGATCCACGACGCCGCCCGCCCGTTCCTGAGCGCGACCGTCATCGACGCGCTGCTCGCCGCGCTCGACACGCGCGACGGCGCGGTCCCCGCCCTCCCCGTCGCCGACACGCTCGCGCGCGATACTGCGCTCAGCGGCACGCTGCTCGGCGGTACGGTGGCGCGCGACGGGTTGCACCGTATCCAGACCCCACAGGCGTTCCGTTATCCGGTCGTGCTCGCCGCGCACCGCGGCTGGCGCGGGGACGAACCCACCGATGATGCCCAGATGGTCCGCCTCGCGGGTGGCACCGTCGCCTTGGTCCAAGGAGATCCCATGCTCGAGAAGATCACACACCCCGCCGATTTCGCCGCCGCCGAGGCGCGCCTCGAAACCACGCTGCGCACCCGCATGGCGACCGGCTTCGACGTCCACCGGCTCGAGGTCGGCGAGGAATTGTGGCTTGGCGGCGTGCTGATCCCGCACGACAAGGGCCTGTCCGGACATAGCGACGCCGACGTCGCGCTCCACGCGATCACCGACGCGCTGCTCGGCACAATTGCGGCAGGCGACATCGGCACGCACTTCCCGCCGAGCGATCCGCAGTGGCGCGGTGCGGATTCGGCGCAGTTCCTCCAGCATGCCGCGAGCCTCATCACCGACCAGGGCGGCATCATCGACTTCATCGACCTGACGCTGATCTGTGAGGAACCCAAGGTCGGCCCGCACCGCACCGCGATGCGCGACCGGATCGCGGACCTGTTGCGGCTCAAGCCCGGCCAGGTCAGTATCAAGGCAACCACCACCGAACGGCTCGGCTTCACCGGGCGCGGCGAAGGAATCGCGGCGCAGGCGGCGGCAACGGTGCGGGTCCCGGAGGATCGGACGGCATGAGGATGCGGGCGATCGTGGCGACGTGGCTGGCGCTCGCCGCCACCGCGAGCAGCGCGGCGCAGGCGCAGCCGGGCGCCTGCCTGACCGCCTCGGAAGTGACCGATCTCGCGCAGGTCGTCCTCCCCGAGGCGATCGGCGCAGCGGGGCAGGTCTGTGCGCGCGTGCTCCCGGCGACTGCCGCGATCCGCCAGACCAATGGCGCGCTCCTGACGCGCTACCGCAGCGAGGCCGATCGCGTCTGGCCGCAGGCGAAGCGCGTGATCGGCAAGATCGGCGGGGTCGAGGGGACCGCGATGCTCGACTCGGATCTCGTCCGGCCGCTGTTGACCACCATCCTGGTCGCGCAGGTGACCAAGACGATCAATGTCCGTGATTGCACGTCGATCGAACGGATCTACACTGCGCTCGCCCCGCTTCCGCCGCGCAACACGGCGGACGTCGCGGCGCAGATTCTGCTGCTCACGATCCAGGCCAAGGCGCGCAGGGGCGAGAAGATCGACCTGCCCGTCTGTTTTGAAACGGCGAAATGACGATGGACACGATCCTTCCTACCGAACTCGTCGAAGCGGCACGCAAGGTGGTCGAGGCCAACCTCGCGGTCGGGCGGCGCGTTGCGCTGGCCGAGAGCTGCACCGGCGGTCTGGTCGCGGCGGCGCTGACCGAAATCCCGGGATCGTCCGAGATGTTCGAATGCGGCTTCGTCACCTATTCCAACGACGCCAAGCTCTCGATGCTGCGCGTGAGCGCGGACGTGATCGAGACGTTCGGCGCCGTATCGGTCGCAACCGCCTGGAGCATGGCGCAGGGTGCGCTCGAGGCGAGCGGCGCTGACATCGCTGTGGCGATCACCGGCGTGGCGGGGCCCGGCGGTGGCTCCGAGAAGAAGCCGGTCGGCACCGTCGTCTTCGCACGCGCCGAGCGCGGGGCCGATCCCGGCAATGTCGTAGCGGACCGCAAGGACTTCGGCGATCTCGGTCGCGGCGGCGTCCGGCTTCAGGCCGCGCTGTGCGCGCTCGAACTGCTGCTGCCGCCGAGCGACGGTGACGACGCGCCGTAAAGCACCTTGGCGCGATCCTCGAACGCGCCGATCATCTTGCGCAGCGCGGTGCCGAACACCTGTCCCGCGAGCATCTCGAACACGCGGTTCTTGAACGCGAAGTCGACCGTGAAATCGACCGCACACCCCTGCGGCTCGGGCCGGAACAGCCATTCGTTACGCAGATATTTGAGCGGGCCATCGAGATAGTCGACGTGGATGCGGTCTGGCCGCACCATCTCGACCTTCGACGTGAACGTCTCGCGCAGTCCCTTGAACCCGACGATCATGTCCGCGACCAGTTGCGTCTCGCTGCGCGACCGCACGCGGATCTGCGAGACCCACGGCAGGAACTCGGGATAGCGGCCGACGTCCGCGACCATGTCGAACATCTGCTCGGGCGTGTACGGCAGATGCCGCGTTTCGGAATGACGCGGCATCTCAGGCGCGGGCCAGCTTAAGCTCCCGCGCGGCGCGCAGGCGGGCAAAGTCGTCTCCGGCATGGTAGCTCGACCGCGTCAGCGGCGAACTCGCGACGAGCAGGAAGCCCTTCGCGCGTGCGATCGCGGCGAAGGCGTCGAACGTCTGCGGCTTGACAAAGTCCATCACCTTGGTGTGGCGCGGGGTCGGCTGGAGATATTGCCCCATCGTCAGGAAATCGATGTCGGCCGAGCGCATGTCGTCCATCACCTGATGCACCTCGAGCCGTTCCTCGCCGAGCCCGAGCATCACGCCCGACTTGGTGAAGATCGACGGATCGTGCCGCTTGACCGATTCGAGCAGCCGCAGCGACGCGTAATAGCGCGCACCGGGACGGATCGTCGGGTACAGCCGCGGCACCGTCTCTAGGTTGTGGTTGTACACATCCGGCCGCGCCGCGACGATCGACTCGACCGCAGCCTGCGTCTTGTTGCGGAAATCGGGGGTCAGGATCTCGATCGTCGTATTCGGCGTGGTGCGGCGCAGCGCCTCGATCACCTTGACGAATTGCGACGCGCCACCGTCCGGCAGATCGTCGCGATCGACCGAGGTGATGACGATATGCTCGAGGCCGAGCTCGGCGGCAGCGTCAGCGGTATGCTGCGGCTCGAGCGCGTCGACCGCGCGCGGCATGCCGGTCTTGACGTTGCAGAACGCGCACGCGCGCGTGCAGGTGTCGCCGAGGATCATCACCGTCGCGTGTTTCTTGGTCCAGCACTCGCCGATATTGGGGCACGCCGCTTCCTCGCACACGGTGGCGAGGTTGAGGCGGCGCATCAGCGCCTTTGTCTCGGCGAAGGCGGTGCCGCCGGGGGCCTTGACGCGGATCCAGTCGGGCTTGCGTTCACGGGCCGGGCGGGCCGGCGACTCTGAGAGCAACTGGGGTGCGAGCGGGGAGTTCTCGGTCATGGGTGGCAGATAGCGATTGCTTGCGGGCCTTGCCACCCCCTGCATGCCTGCGATAAAAAGCGGTCATGGCTGATTTTTCCGAACTCGTCGGCGGGTATCACCGCTTCCGCGACTCCGACTGGGCGCGTCAGCGCGATCGTTGGTCCGAATTGTCCAAGGGGCAAAGCCCGAAGGTGATGGTGATCGCCTGCTCGGACAGCCGGGTCGACCCGGCGCAGATCTTCGATACGTCGCCGGGCGAGATCTTCGTCGTCCGCAACGTTGCCAACCTCGTCCCGCCGTTCGAGCGCGACGGGTCGCGCCACGGTGTTTCGGCGGCCCTCGAATTCGCAGTGACTCAGCTCAAGGTGTCCGAGATCGTCGTGATGGGCCACGCCTCGTGCGGCGGCGTCGGTGCCGCGCTGACCGAGGTGTTCGACGGCAAGGAGCCGGGCGAAGGCGGCTTCATCGCGCATTGGATCGACATCCTCGGCGAAGCCCGCGATCGGATCGTCGCCGAGCATGGCACCGGACCCGAGGCGGTTCGTGCGCTGGAGCTGGAGACGGTACGCGTCAGCCTCGCGAACCTGCGAACCTTCCCGTTCGTGCAGGCAGCGGAAGCCGCCGGTACGCTGTCGCTCCGGGGCGCCTATTTCGCGATCGCGGATGGCGTGCTGCACGTCATGGGTGAGGATGAGGGCTTCGCTGCCGCCTGACGGAGAGCCGTTGCCTGTCGACTGTTCCGGCCGTACCCTCCCGCAATGAGACCAAACACCCTGCGCGCCCTGCGGCGATACCACATGTATCTGGGGCTGTTCTTCGCGCCGATGATCCTGCTGTTCGCCATCAGTGGCGCGTTGCAGACCTTCCGGTTGCAGGAGGCGGGGGGCTATGGCGGTCCGCCGCCAACCTGGATCGTCTGGCTCGCCAGCGTCCACAAGGACCAGGGGCCGCCCCGCGCGCCACGTGCCGAGCGGCCGAAGGCAGCTGGACCGGTGGTCGCCAGCGAGAAGCCGGAAAGACGCCCTGCCAGCGACGCAAAACGCCCCTCGCCGCTGCCGTTGAAGATCTTCGTCGTGTTGCTCTCGATCGCGCTGGCGGCGTCGACCGTGCTCGGCGTCATGATCGCCTTGTCGATCAAGAGCGGGCGACGTGTCTCGCTGACCTTGCTGGCGCTCGGCACGGTGGTGCCGATCATGTTGTTGTGGATCTGAGCGGGCAACGGGCAAGCGCACAGGGCGGAAAGCGGTCCCTCCTTCTTCCACTTCCCCGGCGCAGGCCGGGGCCCAGTAGGGAGGACGGATGTAGCGATTCACACCGCCCGAATATCGTCTGTTCCACGCTTGGCCCCCGGCCTTCGCCGGGAAAGCGAAGAATTTTGAAACAGACGAACGTCCCCCCGCTCCAAACCCCCGCTATTTCCCCAGCGCCTTGCGCGCCACCTTCTCGATCTCCGGATCCAGCGGCGGCGGCGTCATGTCCACATTCGCCTCGAGCGCCTTGGCAATCATCGTAAGGGCGGCGATCCGCCCCGCCTTCTTGTCGTTGCCGTCGATGATCGTCCACGGCGCGACCTTCGTATCGGTGCGCTTGAACATGTCGTGCATCGCCTCGAGATACTCGGCGCGCCTCTCGCGATTGCGATAATCGTCGATCCCGGTCTTCCAGCGTTTCCACGGCGATTCGAGCCGGTCCTCGAGCCGCTTGTCCTGTTCCTTCTGGGTCACATGGACGAACAGCTTTACGATCGTCGTTCCCGACTTCGCCTGCTGCGCCTCGAACGCATTGATCTCGTCGAAGCCCTGCTTCCACTCGGCCTTGCTGGCATAGCCCTCGACACGCTCGACCAGCACGCGCCCGTACCAGCTCCGGTCGAACACCGCGATGTTGCCGCAGGCGGGGAGCTTCTGCCAGAATCGCCACAGGAAATGATGGTCCTGTTCGTCCTGCGTCGGTGCCTTGATCGGGAAGACCTCGAAGTTGCGGGGATCCCATTCGGCACACAGCCGCTTGATGATCCCACCCTTGCCCGCGGCGTCCCACCCTTCGAACATCACGACCGCACGCTTGCGCTGAACGATATGCGCGACCTGGATATGCGCTAGCCGCTCCTGCAGGGCCTCCAGATCGTCTTCATAATCGCCGGAATATTTCTTGCCGCCTTCATAATCCGAAAGGTGCAGCGTCATCAGATCGGGCCTCGTCGATGGGAAGGCGGCAATCATGCCGCCTTCCTATACTCGTCGTCACCCCGATTCGATCCCGCAGACCGATCGGAAGGGCTTCAGCCGGCCGCTTCCGCCGCCTTCGCCCCGTCACCGACGACCTTGAGGTTGAGTTCCTTCAGCTGCTTGGGCGTCGCGAAATTGGGCGCACCCATCATCAGGTCCTCGGCCTTCTGCGTCATCGGGAAGGTGATGACCTCGCGGATGTTGGGTTCGTCCGCCAGCAGCATCACGATCCGGTCGACGCCCGGTGCGGAGCCGCCGTGCGGCGGTGCGCCGCACTTGAACGCGTTGATCATGCCCGCGAAGTTCGTGTCGACGTCCGCCTGCGTATAGCCCGCGATTTCGAACGCCTTGTACATGATCTCGGGCTTGTGGTTCCGGATCGCGCCCGAGGACAGCTCGATCCCGTTGCAGACGATGTCGTACTGGAAGGCGAGGATATCGAGCGGGTCCATCGTCTCGAGCGCTTCCATCTCGCCCTGCGGCATCGAGAAGGGGTTGTGGCTGAAGTCGACCTTCTTGGCGTCCTCGTCATATTCGAACATCGGGAAATCGACGATCCAGCAGAATTCGAACTTTTTATCGTCGATTAGCCCAAGCTGGTCGGCAACCCGCGTCCGCGCGAGCCCCGCGAGCTTCGCCGCCGACGCTTCCTTGCCCGCCGAGAAGAAGATGCCGTCGTTCGGGCCCAGACCGAGCGCCTCGGCGATCGCCTTCATGCCCTCCTGCCCGTGATTGTTCGCGATCGGCCCGCCGAACACGCCGTCCTTCTGCGTCGCATAGCCGAGCCCCGGGAAGCCCTCGCTCTGCGCCCAGCTGTTCATCTCGAAGAATTTCCGCGACTTCTCATGCGTGTTCGGCGCGGCCAGCGCACGGACGACGTCCCCGCCCTCGACCATCGACGCAAAGCGCCCGAAGCCCGAGCCGCGGAAATGCTCGGACACGTCGGTGATGACGATCGGGTTCCGAAGGTCGGGCTTGTCGTTGCCGTACTTGAGCATCGATTCGCGGTACGGAATCCGCTTGAACGGCAGCGGCGAGACGGTGCGTCCCTTGCCCTGCCAGTCGGCGAACTGCTCGAACACGCCGTGGAGCACCGGCTCGATCGCCGCGAACACGTCGTCCTGCGTGACGAAGCTCATCTCGAAATCGAGCTGGTAGAATTCGCCCGGCGACCGGTCGGCGCGCGCATCCTCGTCGCGGAAGCACGGCGCGATCTGGAAATAGCGATCGAACCCGGCGACCATAAGCAGCTGCTTGAACATCTGCGGCGCCTGCGGCAGCGCGTAGAACTTGCCCGGATGCACCCGGCTCGGCACCAGATAATCGCGCGCGCCTTCGGGTGACGACGCGGTCAGGATCGGCGTCTGGAATTCGGTGAACCCCTGGTCGATCATCCGCTTGCGCAGCGACGCGATGACGTTCGAGCGCAGCAGGATGTTGGCATGCAACCGCTCGCGCCGCAGGTCGAGGAAGCGGTAGCGCAGGCGGATATCCTCGGGATATTCGTTTTCGCCGAACACCGGCATCGGCAGCTCGTGCGCCGACGACTGAACGGTCACTTCCCGCGCGCGCAGCTCGATTTCGCCCGAGGGCAGACCGGCGTTCACCGTCTCGGCCGAACGCGCGACGACGTCGCCCACGACCGTCACGACCGACTCGGGCCGCGCCTTGTCGAGCATCGCATGCGTCGGGCTATCGCTGTCGGTGACGATCTGGGTGATACCGTAATGGTCGCGCAGGTCGACGAACAGCAGATTGCCGTGGTCGCGCTTGCGGTGGATCCAGCCCGACAGCTTGACCGAGGTGCCGACGTCGGCGGCGCGCAGCTGGGCGCAGGTGTGCGTGCGATAAGCGTGCATCGTTCTTCTTCTCATGTGCGTCACCCCGGCCAGGGCCGGGGCCGCGCGCGAACCGGGCACGACGCCCGCTCCACAAGGGTGAAAGGGATGCTCCGCGCTTCCCTCCCTCACCCACCTTTGTCAAGGCGCGCGACCGTCGCTATGGGGGGGTGATGCATATCCATCCGCTTATCACCGACAGTGCCACCCTCGCCAATCTCTGCACCCGACTGGCCGAGGCCGACTTCGTCTGCATCGATACCGAGTTCATGCGCGAGAACACCTTCTGGCCCGAACTGTGCCTGATCCAGATCGCCGACACCAACGAGGCCGCCGCGATCGACCCGATGGCGCCGGGGCTCGACCTCGCGCCACTGCTCCAGCTGATGGTCAACAACGACGACGTGCTCAAGGTCTTCCACGCCGGCGGGCAGGATCTCGAAATCATCTACAACCTCACTGGCAAGACCCCCTACCCGCTGTTCGACACGCAGGTCGCCGCGATGGCGCTCGGTCAGGGCGAGCAGATCGGCTATTCCAACCTCGTCGACGCATGGCTCGGCCTGACGATCGACAAGGGCGCGCGCTTCACCGACTGGAGCCGCCGCCCGCTCGACGCGCGCCAGATCGAATATGCGATCGGCGACGTGACGCATCTGGCCGACATCTTCCCGCGGATGCTCGCGCGGCTGCGCAAGACCGGGCGCGGCGCCTGGCTCGACCAGGAGATGGAGCGGATCGGCGACCCCAAGAACTACGCCAACGACCCCGAGGAAGCGTGGAAGCGGATCCGCATCCCGAGTCGCAAGCCGGACGTGCTCGGCCGCCTCAAGGCGCTCGCGCGGTGGCGCGAGATCGAGGCGCGGTCGAAGGATCTGCCGCGCGGGCGGATCGTCAAGGACGAGACGATCGCCGATCTCGCGGGGCACGCCCCGCGCAAGCAGGCCGATCTCGCCAAGGTCCGCGGGCTGTCGGCGTCATGGGCGCAGAACGACATCGGTGCCCGGCTGATGTCGGCGCTCGAACATGCGTCCCCGATGGATGCGGAGGAAATGCCCGCGCGCGACGATCGCAAGCCCGGTCTGGGCAAGGACGGCGCGCTCGTTGCCGACCTGCTCAAGCTGTTGCTCAAGATCCGCTCGAAGGAAATCGACGTCGCCGCGCGTTTGCTGGCGCGGACGGACGATCTCGATGCACTGGCGGCGGGTCAGCGTGAGGGGTTGTCGATCCTCGAGGGCTGGCGCTTCGACCAGTTCGGGCGCGATGCGCTCGATCTGGTCGAGGGGCGGCTCGCGTTCGCGGTGGTCGGCGGCAAGCTCAAGATGACGCGGACCGAGGACGTGACCTGACCTGACCTAAGCTGCCGGAAGCGTAGCGGCGTGGTGAACAAGCGCCGCGCCGCAGTGGGCGTGGCGGAAGGCGAGCGCCGTCAGCGTCGCACCTTGAGGAGGACGGCAAAGCCCTGGCGGGATACGAACGATAGCTTCCCCGGCAGGAAGCGCTCGAGCGTCTTGTCCCGGTCGGCATTCATTACGAGGATGTAGTCGAACTTCGACGGCCAAGCAGTCAGATAACTCGGACGCTTGGTCTGACCCGTGGCTGTCGGATCAGCGAGCAACCCATAATTCTGAATAGGGAAGCCACCAGGGTTGCTCGATGGATTGTAGGGCGGAAGCGCGACGACCGGTTGCTGACCATAAAGCGTGAAAGCGTCCGCCCAGAAGGCATGATGGTCGATGTAGGCAAACGACGCATAGTGCCAATAATTCCCTGGGTAACTCCGCGCCATTACCCGGAAGCGCACGGGTTCCTGTTCGGCATCCCGCGAGAGCGTGTCGACCGCGAGGACACGGCTGCCAGGGGTTACGGTCGCCATGGCCAGACGAACTTGCTGGATGTCGCTTTGCGCGCTCAGCCAGTTCTGACTGATCAGCGTTATCCGAGCGACAAACAGGGCGGTGAGCACCAGATAAATACCGAGTTCGAGACTTTGGGATTTGCGCGGCATCGTAGCGGCAAACAGGAGGAATCCCATCATGACCGGAATGCGCGTGTCGATATAGAAGACGCCCTTCGCCCCGGTTGGTAACAGAAGAAAGACTACGGCAAGCAAGGGCAACGCGAAAAACACCAATGGCGCTACCCGGAGCCGTCGCTTGATGATCAATATGGCTAAGATCAGAGCCAGCGCGGCAAGAATGATATAGGTCTGCTTGGGGGCATAACCGCCGACCGGAACCGCCAATGTCTTGATCTTTTCGACCCAGCTATTGCGAAAGACGTATCCGCCGGTACTTGCGAGTGGCGAGACGACGTATAATACCGCGGGTAGGATCAGTGCGCCTGCAACTGCACTCAAACGTTTAATTGCAAACGTTAGAGTTGCCGAACTGGTAAAGCCCCTTTGATAGATAGCGGCAGCCTCGGCGCAACCGATCAGCACCCCGAAGAATGCGAACGAGAAAAGGTGGCTGAAGAACGCTACGAGCGCGAAGACCGCCCCTGTTGCGATCCGAACCAAGGGTCGCTCCGGCCCAATCGCAATCCATGCGGCCGCACCCCATAACGCCACGCCAACCCCGAGTTGGAAGTTTATGAAACCGAGCAGAAAGGGAATATTGTAGACGACCAGGCCAACGCCGAGCGCCCATAAGGAACGGCGTTGGAAACATGCCTGGTTGAGCGCGATGGCCCCGGTCGCCGGAAGGATCGCCGCAATCGCGAGCAGCACTTTCCCCGCGATCAGGGGCGACATGATGAAAAGCAGCGGCGGCAGGATCATGTCCAGCGCAAGGTTTGGGGCGATCTGCCAATTTCGTGCGAACATGCGCGATGTTGCGGGGTCATCCGCGCCGAATGCCAGGAATAGCCCGCGGGCGAGGTGGTTGGGATAATCCGTCAGTGGCGGAACCTCCACCAGCAGCAGCGGAAGGAGCAGCCCCATTAGCATGAGCGATAAAGCGATCCACCATGCCGTTGGCGTCTCTAGATAGTCCGCCACCTTGCCCAGCGCTGACGGGACGTCTGGCGCGGTGTTCGGTTTCATTTCAGCAGAAGCTATCATCTGCGCGTCCCCGTAAGCGTTGGGAACAAGACTTTTCGACGTGAACCTTGTGCGTTCCATCGTTCGCCCCTGTTAAATCGTTGCCCGCGGCAATCAAAATCGACCCACTGACCTACGGTGCGAAACCGGCGCTAACCCGCCAGAGCCTAGCGCCGCTTCCGCCAGGTGAAGATCGACGACATCGAGTAATTCCACACGGTCGTCACCGCGATCCCGGCAAGTGCCGACAGGATCAGATAATTGTGCCGCTGGTACAGCCAGCGCGCGATGCCGACGTTGGCGAACAGGCCAACCCCGCACACGAGGTTGAACGTCAGCCAGCCCCACCACAGCCGCTGCCCCTTCAGGCGCTGGTCACTGTAGGTCAGGATGTTGTTGAGGAAGAAGTTGCTCGACGTCGCGACCAGCGTTGCCACGCCCTGCCCCACGGCAAACCAGCGCGCTTCGTCCGCGGTACCGAACACTGCCAGCAGGATCTGCAACACGACCGTGAGCACGAAGAAATGGACCACCACGCCAGACCCGCCGACCAGCGCAAAGCTGACGAAGCGGATCGGCACGACGTGGCCGAACGCCTTGTCGAGCAGCAACTGGAGATATTCCCACAGCACCAATCCGTCGAGCTTGCTTTCGCCATGCTGCCGCGTCCGAAACGTGAACGGCACTTCGGCAACGCGCAGCGGCGTCGGCGACGACGCCGCGATGTCGAGCAGGATCTTGAACCCGACCGACGACAGCCCGGGCAAGGACCCCATGAAAGCGTCGCGCGTCAGCATGAAGAATCCGCTCATCGGATCGCCGATCGCGGTCTTGGTCAGCTTGTTGGCCAGCATCGTCGCAAATTCGCTCATCGCGATCCGGCGCTTGTTCCAGTCGCCCATGCCGCCACCCTCGACATAGCGGCTGCCGACGACCAGATCGATATCGCCGCGCCGGATCCGCGCGAGCATGTCGAGCAGGATCGTCTCGTCATGTTGCATGTCGCCATCCATCACCGCGACATAGGGAGCCGATGTCGCGAGGATGCCCTCGACACAGGCCGACGCGAGGCCACGCCGGTCGAACCGGTGGACCACGCGGACCCGCGGATCCTCGAGTGCAAGAGCTCGCGCCTGGTCCGCGGTGCCGTCAGGAGAATTGTCGTCGACGAACACCACCTCCCACCGGGTATCACCCAGCGCGGCGCGGAGCGCCTCGACGAGCAGCGGGACATTGCGTGATTCGTTGAAGGTGGGAACGATGATGGATAGCTCAGCGGGCAGCCGGAACGCCCCTCCGGGGTCGCGCCCGGCAATTACGGCTGACGACACCAGCCCCTGCTGTGACGAATCCATACCAACTTCCCCAAAGTATCGGACTTGCCTGTTGCAAACCTCGCCCCGAGCCCCCTCGGAATGCGCATTCATCCATATGGAGTATGTTTCTTTATAGCAACAAACGGTTGTGCCATTCCGGGACAGGGCGACGCCGCGGATCCCTCAGCAAGATATGGTCCTGCGAACGGCCGTTCGATCGTTCAGACCGCAGCCTTGCGCCCCAAAGCGGTCGCGAGCGCACCATGCCGCCGTTCGACCGTCTCGCTGTAGAGAACACGGTCCTCGGGCGCGACCTTGAGCGTCAGCAGGCTTCCGTCATCGATCAGCCGGGTGCGCTGCAATGGCCCGGCGAGACCGCCGCTCATCCGTTGTCCAAGCCGCATCGCCAGGCCCCACAGCACCGCCCGCTTGAGATCGATCGCGGGCGCCAGCATCGCGAGCGGGGCTGGCGTATCGGTCCCGCCGCCAAGGCTGGTGAACAGTGCCTGCGCCATCACCGCGCGGCCCCGCGCATCGACCGCGACCCAATTGCCGTGCAACGCCACCTCGACGCCGCGTTCGGCGCGGAACTCGGGGTTGGCGCGCCAACCCACGTCCGCCAGCAGGCAGGCCGCCAGCCGCAACCGCGCCATGTCCGGCGCATCGCGCGGAAACAGCGGCGCGATCCAAGTGTCGAGCAGATCGCCATGCTCGGCGAACCGGCCGTGGCGCTGTCCTTCATCGCGAGTCGCGACGATCAGCGGGTCCTGCGCGCGCACTGCAGGGTCGAGCGCCCCGTAGAGCAGCCCCTCGCGCAATCCGAACGCGGAAACGATCGTCGTTTCCGTGCCGAGATGCTTGAGCAGCACCGCCAGCAGCGCGTCGGCATCGCCCAGCGTCGCCGCGCGCCCCGCGGACAGGCCGGGCACCGCGCGCAACCAGGCCTTGTTGACATGGCTGATCGTGCGCCCGAGCCGGTCGATCGCGCTGCGCGGCATCGCATATTGGTGGATCACGGGGAGCGGATAGCTGTTGACGTGCATGTCGAGCCGCGCGAGCGCGCGCCACGACCCGCCGACGAGGTACAAGGGCAGCCCCTTCCCCTTGCCCAGCCAGCCCGAAGTCCGCAGCGCGTGCTCGACCACCCGCTGCAACGCGCCCGGCCCCTTGTTCCGAATCGCCGCGATCCTGAGCACGCCAAGCGGGAACGACACCCGGTCGCGCACCTCGCCGTTCGAGACGCGGATCAGTTCGAGGCTGCCGCCGCCCAGATCGCCGACGATGCCGTCCGCCTCTGGTATCGCGGACAACACGCCGTACCCCGCGCCGCTTGCTTCCTGCTCGCCCGACAAAAGTTCGACGTCGAGCCCGAGGTCGCGCGCGGCATCAAGCAGCACCGCGCCATTGCTGGCGTCGCGGACCGCGGCGGTGGCGACCGTGCGCAGCCGCGTGACCTCCATCTCGCGCGCGACCGCCGCGAAGCGCGCCAGCGCGTCGGCACCGACCTTGAGCGCTTCGGTCGCAATCGCGCCGGTGTCCGCCAGTCCGCGCCCGAGCCCCGCCATCACCTTTTCGTTGAACAGCGTCGCGGGTAGCCGTTCGGGCCCCTGATAGACGACCAGCCGGATCGAGTTCGACCCGATGTCGATGATCCCGGTCCGCGGTGCGCCATTGGCGGCGGCCGGCGCGACCGGGCCGCCGACGGGCTTTGGCTTGCGAAAGATGAGCGCGGTCATGATCGCGTCACCGCCGGCGCCGCAGCGACAGCTTGGGCACCGAACCGCTCGCCGCCAGCGCCGCACCACGCCCCGACAGCGACGGGTTGGTCATGAAATAGCGGTGGAGGTTGAACGGCCGGTCGCCCGGCTCTTCACGAACGTAGCTTCCGTCCGCCTGCAAGTCCCAGCTCTGTTCATTGTCGATCAGGTTCGCCACCATCACCTGGCCGAGGATCTGGTCGTGGACGGTGCGGTTCTCGATCGGGAGCATATATTCGATTCGCCGGTCGAAGTTGCGCTGCATCCAGTCGGCCGAGGTGATGAACAGCTTTGCATCCGGGTTGGGCAGGTCCTTGCCATTGCCGAACGCCCAGATCCGGCTGTGTTCGAGGAACCGCCCGACCACCGACTTGACGCGGATGTTCTCGGACATGCCCGGAACGCCGGGCTTGAGGCAGCAGATCCCGCGGATGATCAGGTCGATCTGGACCCCGGCCTCGCTCGCTTCGTACAATTTGTCGATCGTCTCGGGGTCGACGACCGAGTTCATCTTCGCCCAGATCGCGGCGGGCTTGCCCGCGCCGGCATTGGCGATCTCGGCGTCGATCAGGTCCATCAAGCGCGGACGCATGTCGCGCGGCGACAGGCTGATCAGCGCCATGTTCTCGGGTTCGACATAGCCGGTGACGTAGTTGAACATCTGCGCAGCATCGCGCCCGAGTCGAGGATCCGCCGTGAAGAAGCTGAGATCCGTATATATTTTTGCAGTTATAGGATGATAGTTGCCCGTCCCGAAATGGCAGTAGGTGCGATATTGGCCACTTTCCCGACGCACCACCATCGAGACCTTGGCGTGCGTCTTCCAGTCGATGAAGCCGTAAACGACCTGAACGCCCGCGCGCTCCAGCGCCGACGCCCACAGCAAATTCTGCTCCTCGTCGAAGCGGGCCTTGAGCTCCACCACCGCGGTCACCGACTTGCCCGCTTCGGCGGCGGCGATCAGCGCGTTGATGACCGCTGACTGCTTCCCCGCGCGGTACAGCGTCTGCTTGATCGCGACGACGTCGGGGTCGGCGGCGGCCTGCTTGAGGAAGGCGAGCACCACGTCGAACGTCTCGTACGGGTGGTGGACGACGATGTCCTTCGCGCTGATCGCCGCGAAACAGTCCCCGCCATATTCGCGGATTCGCTCCGGGAAGCGGGGCGAAAAGGGCGGGAACTTGAGGTCCGGCCGATCCTCGTCGACGATCGCCTCCAGATCCCCGACGCCGAGGAACGCGCCGCTCTCGGTGACGAAGCAATCCGGCCCACCCAGTTCGTCGCGGAGCACCGCGCCAAGCCGCTCGGGCATCCCGCTTTCCAGCTCGAGCCGGATCACCCGCCCCCGCCGCCGCCGCTTGATCGCGTTGGCGAAGTAGCGGACGAGGTCCTCCGCCTCTTCCTCGATCTCGATATCGCTGTCGCGCAGGACGCGAAATTCGGCGGCCCCGAGCACGCGATAGCCCGGGAAGATCAGCGGCGCGAACCGCTTCACCAGCGATTCGACGGCGACGTAGCGCGCCTTCGTCCCCGGCAACCGGAGGAAGCGCGGCATCGGCGCGGGGATCATCACGAGCTCACGGATCGGCTGATCGTCCGAGATCCGGACGAGGTCGAACATCACCGCCAGGCCCTTGTTGGGCATGAACGGAAACGGATGCGCGGGGTCGAGCGCCTGCGGGGTCAGGATCGGGAAAAGCTGCTCGCGGAATTGCGTCTCCAGCCAGAACAGTTCCTCGGCGGTCAGCGCCTCGTCGATCGTGCGCGAACTCAGCACGCCGATCCCGGTTTCGGCAAGCAGCCGCCGCAGTTCGCGCCACACCGTGCGCTGGCTTTCGATCAGCGCGTCGGCCTCGGCGACGATCGCGGTCAACTGCTGCCCCGACGTCAGTCCGTCGGTCGAGCGGCGGTCCACGTCCTGCAATTGCTGGCCCTTGAGCCCGGCGACGCGCACCATGAAGAACTCGTCGAGGTTCGACCCTGAGATCGACAGGAAGCGCAGGCGTTCCAGCAGCGGATGCGCGGTATTGGTCGCTTCCTCCAGCACGCGCCGGTTGAACGCCAGCCAGGACAGTTCGCGGTTGAAATAGCGATCAGCCCCCTCGGTGCCGACGAACGGATCGTCGTCACGCACCAGGCTCGCGATATGGGCGGGTCTCGTCATGGATGCTCTGCCGGGTCTGGAGCGCGGCCGCCGATCAGCCCCGCCTCTTGCAATGTTGCCCGCGCGAGCGGGATCGACAAGCGTTTGCGGCGCTCTAGCACGACCTGATCGAGCAGGTCGACGGCGCGAAGCAGTGCGACGTGAGTGCGTTCGACGCGAGTGACGAGCCACTGGATCAGGTCGGGCCGCGCGTCGAGCCCGCGCCTGAGGAACTGGCGTTCGAACAGGGCCGCCATCAGCACCTCATCGGGGTCGCCGATCCGCAGCGTCGGGCTCGCCATCAACCGCGAACGCAGATCGGGAAGCTTGATTTCCCATTCGGGCGGCGGTGAATCGGCCACCACGACGACGGGACGCCGTTCCTCCTGCGCGCGGTTCCACGCGTGGAAGATCGCGATCTCGCTCTGCCGCTCGGCATCGTCGATCAGCCCGCCGCCGGTCTTTGCGGCGAAGATCCGCGCGATCAGGCTGCGACCCGATTTGCGCGGCCCGGTGACGACCACCGCCATCACCGGCCAGGTGCTCCAATGTTCGAGCTGCTGCACTGCGCGGGCATTGGACGTGCCGATCAGGAATTCGTCATCGCGCGGGTCGGCTGGCCAATCGAACGGCAGTGCCATTTGCGCGGACGGGATCATAAGAGTCGGGTCTGACATCGGCGCATCAGCCGGTGGCATTATCGGCGGGCCCAGCCTGCCCGCCCGGCGCAGATGCCGCGCTGCGACGGATCCGCAATGTCGTCCCGCTGCCGTAGACGGTCCAGCCCCGCGCCTCCAGCGCAGCGCGAAGCACGGCAGGATCCGCGTCGAACTGGACCCTCAGGACCGAGACACCGCCAAGCGCAAGACTGGTGGTAATCGCCGACCGTACGCCCGGCACCCCCTGCAACGCCGCTTCGGTCGCGGTGACCGAGGAGGCATTCGGTGTGTCGGCCTGCACGGTCACGACCGAACCGCCCGTCGTGCCAGCCCCGGCGACACCACCATCCACACCGGGAAGTGCGAGATCGGTCGGCGTCGCGTCCGGCGTCGGCGTCGCGACCGGCGCGACATAAGCGAGGCCCGAATCGCCCATCAGCGCGCCGTTGCGCAGTGCGGCCTGATAGGCATCGTCGATCCGTTTCACCCCGGCGTCGAGGAGGACCGGCAGCGCCTCACCATTGTCAACGCGCAGCGTAAATTGCGTAATCAGGCGATTGTCCGGGCCATGCCGCGCCTGGAACGTCCCGATGATCGGGCCGCCCGGCCATTCGCGCCGGATCGAGACGGTCGGGATCACGACGTCGGTAGCACCATATTGGTCGAGCACGACACGCCACCACCCGCGCCCGCGGCGTTCGGTCTGCCCGAGGTTGAGCAGCACTGCGTCGTTCCCGGTGCCGGTCGGGCGGATATAGTCGATCAGGCTGTTGCCAGTGCGGTAGCGTAGCCACGCTTCCTGCCACGCGGTCTTCTGTTCGAACGCGGTCGCCACCCCTCCACTGATCTCGATCGGGATCGTCAGCATCGGCGGCGATCGCGTCGCCTCCGCCGAAACGCCGAGGATCGATCCGGCGCGGGCACGGCTGAACAGGACGCCTAGCCGGGCGACATAGCGGTTCGGGCCGATCTGTTCGTTCTCGACAACGATTCCCGACACCATGCTGTCCAGCGTCCCGTCCGACACCAGGGCACCACCGCCGCCGAGGCGCCGGGACAGCATCTGCCAGCCCTTGCGCTGCGCGATCCGCCATCCGGCGTAGCGCGCCTGGTCCGCGGTCTTGCCGGTCACGTCGACCGTGACGCCGCTGACTTCGTAACTGCCGGAGTAATCGGCAGATGCGAGTCCCTGTGCCGGATTGTCGGCCTGAGCCAGGACCAGCCCGCCAGTCGCGGCAAGGCCAAGCACGGCGACCAACCCCAACGGGCGGAAAAGACGGTGGATCGACATGTCGGCGCCCTTTTGGCGAAGGAGGCGTGGAAATCCAAGCGCGATATGGCTAGGCGGACAGGATGAGCGAAAACGAACCGGACAAGGCGTCCTACACTTATGCCCAGGCGGGCGTCTCGATTGCGGCCGGCAATGCGCTGGTCCGCGCGATCGGCCCGATGGCCAAGGCGACGCGTCGCCCGGGCGCAGATGCGGATCTCGGTGGTTTCGGGGGGTTCTTCGACCTGAAGGCGGCCGGATTTGTCGATCCGCTGCTGGTCGCGGCGAACGATGGCGTCGGAACGAAGCTCAAGCTCGCGATCGAACAGGATTCGCATGACGGCGTCGGGATCGATCTGGTCGCAATGTGCGCCAACGACCTGATCGTCCAGGGTGCCGAGCCGCTGTTCTTCCTTGATTATTACGCGACGGCGAAGATCGACCCCGCCGTCGCCGAGCGAGTCATCGCTTCGATCGCCGAGGGATGCCTCCAGGCCGGTTGCGCGCTGATTGGCGGCGAGACCGCCGAAATGCCGGGTATGTATGCGCCGGGCGATTACGATCTCGCCGGTTTCTGCGTCGGCGCGGTCGAGCGCGACAAGGTGCTGACCGGACGCGACATCGCGGCGGGTGACGTGATGCTGGGGCTCGCCTCGTCGGGCGTGCATTCGAATGGATTCTCGCTGGTCCGGCGGCTGGCAGCGGACAAGGGGTGGAAGCTCGATCGCCCCGCGTTGTTCGACAATGAGGTCCGCCTGATTGATGCGCTGATGGCGCCGACGCGGATCTACGTGAAATCGCTGTTGCCGTTGCTGGCAGAGCGCAGGATCAAGGGACTCGCTCATATCACCGGGGGCGGTCTGCTCGAAAACATTCCGCGTGTGCTGCCCGAAGGCGTCCATGCGAAGGTCGATGCCGATGCCTGGACCCAGCCGCGGCTGATGGCGTTCCTGCAAGCGCAGGGCAATATCGAGCCCGAGGAAATGGCGCGGACCTTCAACTGCGGAGTCGGCATGGTCGTGATCGTGGCGCCGGATCAGGTTCATGCGGTGACGACGGCGCTGGAGGCTGCAGGCGAGACGGTGCTGTCGATCGGAACGCTGGAAGCAGGACCGCGTGGTTGCACCGTATCGGGCTCGACCGAGACCTGGGGCGGCAAGGCCGACTGGACCGCCACGCACAATCATGGGTGAGCACCCGGATATCTCGCCCCGCATTCCCTGGAGCCGCGTGCCCGCCGAAAGCCGGATTCTGACGGCGCGCGAGACACTGGCAGGGCAGCCCTTCGGTACCGCTGACTCCGCGGTTGGCCGGCGACCTCCGATCGGGTCGGGGCCGGACAGATGACCGCGCCAAAAACGAAGGTCGGCATTCTCCTTTCGGGTCGCGGCTCCAACATGATCGCGCTCGTCGAAGCCGCCCGCGAGCCGGCGTGCCCCTATGAGGTCGCGCTCGTCGCCTCGGACAAGCCCGAAGCCCCTGGCCTCGCCTGGGCGACCGACCAGGGCATCGCGACTTGGAGCCTTTCGCCGAAAGGTATCGGCAAGCCTGCGTACGAAGCCGCGCTGAACTCGGCGCTACGCGCTGCGCACGTCGAGACGATTGCGCTTGCAGGCTATATGCGATTGGTTTCCGACAGTTTCGTTGGCGCGTGGCGCGGTCGTATCGTCAACATTCACCCGTCGCTTCTTCCCAAGTACAAGGGGCTCGATACGCACGCTCGCGCGATCGACGCGGGCGATTCGGTCGCCGGTTGTTCGGTCCATGTAGTGACCGAGGAACTCGATGGGGGCGAGGTGCTCGGACAAGCCGAAGTTCCGATCCTGGGTGGCGATACGGCTGACACACTTGCGGCGCGTGTTCTGGAGGCCGAACATCGTCTTTACCCCAAAATTCTGGCAGAGTTTGTCGCACGATGAGTCCCGATCCCGCCCCCCTGCTCGACCGCGTCCGCGCGCTGTGTCTCGCCCTCCCCGAGGCAGTCGAGCGCGAGTCGCATGGCGCACCCGGCTTCGTCGTCGACGACGGGAAGTTCTTCGCTTATTTCTGGCATAACCATCACGACGACGGCGAGACCGTCGTTATCGTGAAGACGAGCGGCGACGACGAACAGGCGCAGCTCATCGAGCTTGATCCGGCGTGTTATTACAAGACGGCCTATCTCGGGTCATCCGGATGGATTGCTATGCGGCTGGACGGCGACACGGTTGACTGGGATCGCATCGGAGACCGCATCGCGATCAGCTGGGAACTCGCCGCACCGCAGCGATTGCTGGAAGTGGGCGGTCGATGAGTGACCGGCCCGGTCCAGTACCGACGCCAGCAGAAAAGGCCGAAGCTGCCGCGATCCGGCGACGCTGGGTTTCGCTCGCCGAAGTCGTCAGCGTGGCGGGAGTCGCGATTGCGGGCCTGGGACTATGGGTGACCTGGTCCGATCATCGCAGCGAACAGGCAGAGAAGCAGAGTCAGTCGGTTACCGAACGCCGTGAAAACGCGCTGTATGTGGTCAAGTCGAGCGTCGCCCGCAATGGCGATATCCTGATCGAGCGCGACGAACGGCATGCGTTGGGCGATATCAGCGTGACGTTCCCGGCCGTACTCGGGATTGCGACGCAGACCTCTCCGACGCAGACGATCAGCCGCGGCTGGTACGAACGCGCCTTGCTCGCCGCGACCGACGGCGGCACGGATCGTAAATCCGGTAAGCTCCCCGTTTTGCTGACCGTCAATTACTGGAACGACGATTCGCCACGGAGTATCTCCGGTATCTACGACATCGTGTGGCAGACCAAAGGGCGCCTCGTGCTTGGTCGCGAGTTGAAGGTCGAAGCGCTTCGATTACGCACTCCGATCGGGACAAAAGCGGCGCTGGATGTGGCGTGGGCCAAAGACGGTCCGAAACCCAAAACCTCCTGATCGCTATACCCGGATCTTGTCGATCGACCGATCGCCGTCAGATACATTTGGTGCGAATATCGCGGATCGCTATGCCGCCAGGACATGATCCCGAAATTGCGCGCGCAATGCCGTTTTGAGAAGCTTGCCCGTTGCGGTGTGGGGCAGAGACTCAACGAACAAGATCTCATCGGGCAACCACCATTTTGCGACATGCCCCGCAAGATGCGCCGCTATCGCCGCCGCAGTCACGTCGCTTCCCGCCTTGCGCACCACCAGCAGTAGCGGTCGCTCGTCCCATTTCGGGTGATAAACCCCGATCGCCGCCGCCTCTGCCACGCCCGGGCAGCCGACAGCCGCGTTCTCCAGGTCTACCGAGGAAATCCACTCGCCGCCTGACTTGATCACGTCCTTTGCGCGATCGGTGATCTGCATCGTACCGTCGGTGTGGAGTACCGCGACGTCGCCCGTATCGAACCACTGATCCGAATCGACAGCATCCGCGTCAGCCTTGAAGTAGCGCTTGACCACCCAGGGCCCGCGCACCTGCAACCGTCCGGAACTCACCCCGTCACGCGGCAAGACCCCGTCGGCATCGTCGACCACGCGCAGTTCGATTCCGAACGGAACCTGTCCCTGCTTGCAGACGTGATCGAGCTGCGCGTCTCGGCTCATCGTGTCCCAATGCGGCGGGTAGCAGCCAGCAGTGCCGATCGGCGAGGTCTCGGTCATTCCCCACAGGTGTTTGACCGTCGCCCCCATCCCCATGATCCGCTCGATCATCGCGCGCGGCGCGGCGGATCCGCCGATCGTCACCTGTCGGAGGTAGCGAGGCGCATCGCCGCTCGCGTCCATATGCTGGAACAGGGCAAGCCACACCGTCGGCACCCCTGCCGAATGCGTCACGCGCTCGTCGTTCATCAAGCGGCACAGCACCGCAGGTTCGTTGACCGCCGAATAGACAACTTTCGCCCCCGCCAGCGCCGCCGCGAACGGCAGGCCCCAGGAAGCGGCGTGGAACATCGGCACGACGGGCAGGACGACCGAGGTCGACGACAGGTCGAACACCCAGGGCGCGACTTCGGCCATCGCGTGGATCACGGTCGAGCGGTGTTCGTATAGCACGCCCTTGGGGTTCCCGGTCGTCCCGCTGGTGTAGCAGAGCATGCACCGCTCGCGTTCGGGGCCTTCGTGCCAGGCATAATCACCGTCTTCTGCCGCGATCATCGCTTCGAACGCGCCGTCGTCGAGGCAGACATACCGTTCGATCGACGGCCACTGATCGCGCAGCCGGTCGACGATCGGCTGGAACTGGCGGTCGTAGAACAGCACGCGGTCCGCGGCATGGTTGGCGATGAACACCAGTTGCTCGTCGAACAGCCGCGGGTTGATCGTGTGCACCACGCCGCCCATGCCGATCACGCCGTACCAGCAGACCAGATGGTGCGCGTGGTTCATCGCGAGCGTCGCGGCCCGGTCGCCGGGCTTGACGCCGAGCCGTTCGAGCGCCTGCGCGAGCTTGCGCGCGTCGCGCGCGACGCGAGACCAGTCGGTTCGCGTTTCGCTGCCGTTTGCCCAATAGGTGACGATCTCGCGCGCGCCGTGTTCGCGCGCGGCGTGGTCGATCAGGCGCGGGACGCGCAATTCGAAATCCTGCATTCCGCCGAGCATCGTCTCTCCCATCATCGAGATGGGGCAGCACTCACCCCACCAGAGCCAGCCGCGCTTCGGCGGTTCTCAGCTCCACGTCGCTGACATCCTGCAAGCCTTCGATCCGCTCGGCAAGCTCCCCGTCGAGCAAAAAGTCGCGACCGAGCAGGACGCGTGCGTGTCCGCCACCGGCGACCGGCACTTTCGCCCATACCTCGCCGCGCGCGCCGCGGACGTCCGACAGGATCTGCGCGAGCGCGGCCATTCCGGCTGGGCTCGCCACGCTCAGTTCGAGCGCGAAGCGCGCGCTGTTGGCGAGTTGCTCGAACGGCTGGATCCGCTTGATCGAGACGCGCGGGGTCTCCTCGCCCGGGCGGCGGTCGAGCTCGACCGTCAGCAGCCCGCAGCCGTTGTTGCGCGCGGCTTCCTCAAGGTCGGCGGCGACGCCGTCGTCGAAGCAGGTCGCGATGAACTGGCCCGAGGGATCGGAACAGGTCGCCATCAGATAGCGCTTGCCCCGCGCGGAGGTGCGCCAGCGCGCGTCCTCGATCAAAGCGGCCATCGTTGCACCTGCGCGCGTTCCGTCGTCGGGGATCGACAGCTCGCCCAGCGCGGCGAAGCTGCGCGCGCCGTGCATCTTGGCGAGGTGGCCGTGGCGGTCGATGGGGTGGGCGGACAGGTAGAAGCCGAACGCGTCCTTCTCCTGGTCCATCCGCTGCGCGACCGACCAGTGCGCCGAGCGGGGGAGCTTGATCGGGGGTTCGGCGGCGTCGGCGGTGCCGAAGAGACCGCCCTGCCCGCTGGTCTTCTGGTCATGGATGCGCGCCGCGGTCGCCAAAATCGTTTCGGAACAAGCATATAGCCCGGCGCGGTTCTCATCGAGGCAGTCGAACGCGCCCGCTGACGCCAAAGTCTCCACCTGGCGCTTGTTCATCAGGCGCGGGTCGACGCGGCGGGCGAGATCGTCGATCGACTCGAACTTGCCGTTCGCCTCGCGCTCGGCGACGAGCTTTTCCATCGCGCCCTCGCCGACCGATTTCAGCGCGGCCAAAGCATATCGGACGCCCAACCCGTCGCCCGTATCCTCGACCGTGAACTCGGCCTCGCTGCGGTTGATGTCGGGCGGCAAAAGCGCGACTTCGAGACGCCGCATGTCATCGACGAAGATGCTCAGTTTGTCCGTGAGCGTCATGTCGAAACACATTGAAGCAGCGTAGAATTCGTGCGGGTGGTGCGCCTTCAGCCACGCCGTCTGGTACGACAGCAACGCATAGGCCGCGGCGTGCGATTTGTTGAAGCCGTACCCTGCGAACTTGTCGATCAAGTCGAACAGTTCATTCGCCTTGGCCTTCTCGATCCCGTTGATCGTCTTGCAGCCCTCGACGAAGCCGGCGCGTTGCGCGTCCATCTCGGCCTTGACCTTCTTGCCCATCGCGCGGCGCAAGAGATCCGCCTGCCCCAGCGAGTAACCCGCGAGGATCTGCGCGGCCTGCATGACCTGTTCCTGGTACACGAAAATCCCGTAGGTCTCCGACAGGATCCCCTCGAGCAGCGCATGCGGATAGACGATCGGCTCGAGCCCGTTCTTGCGCTTGCCGAACATCGGGATGTTGTCCATCGGGCCCGGGCGATACAGCGAGACGAGCGCGATGATGTCGCCGAAATTCGACGGCCGAACCGCGGACAGCGTGCGCCGCATCCCCTCCGATTCGAGCTGGAACACGCCGACCGTGTCGCCCTTCTGCAGCAGTTTGTAGACGCCTTCGTCGTCCCATTCGAGCGCGTCGAGATCGAGCACGACCCCGCGCTGCGCGAGCAGGTCGATCGCCTTCTTGAGAACCGAAAGCGTCTTTAGCCCAAGGAAATCGAACTTCACCAGCCCCGCGCCCTCGACATATTTCATGTCGAACTGCGTGACCGGCATGTCCGAGCGCGGGTCGCGGTACAGCGGCACCAGCTCGGCGAGCGGACGGTCGCCGATCACCACGCCCGCCGCGTGGGTCGAGCTGTGGCGCGGAAGCCCCTCGAGCTTCATCGCGAGATCGAGCAGATGGCGGACGTTGCCGTCCTGCTTATACTCGCTGTGGAGTTCGGACACGCCGTCGATCGCGCGCTTGAGCGTCCACGGGTCGGCGGGGAGATTGGGGACGAGCTTCGCGAGCCGGTCGATCTGGCCATAGCCCATCTGGAGCACGCGGCCGGTGTCCTTCAACACCGCGCGCGCCTTCAGTTTCCCAAAGGTAATGATCTGCGCGACCTGATCGCGGCCGTATTTCTGCTGGACGTAGCGGATCACTTCACCGCGGCGGGTTTCGCAGAAATCGATGTCGAAATCGGGCATCGACACGCGTTCCGGGTTGAGGAAGCGTTCGAACAGCAGCCCCAGCTTCATCGGATCGAGATCGGTGATCGTCAGCGCCCAGGCGACGACTGAGCCCGCGCCCGAACCACGGCCCGGGCCGACCGGAATGTCGTGGTCCTTCGCCCATTTGATGAAGTCCGCGACGATCAGGAAATAGCCGGGGAAGCCCATCTGGATGATGACGTCGAGTTCGAATTCGAGGCGGTCGCGATAGGGGGTGCGCCAGTCGGTTGGGGTTGGGAGCGGAGCTACCTCCCCTTCCGCGTTTCCCCCTTCTGCGCTTCCCCGGCGAAGGCCGGGGCCCAGTTGTGGCGCAGAAGTAGTCGAAGCGCCGTCCTCGCCGATCTTCTGTTCCTCTCCTGGGCCCCGGCCTTCGCCGGGGAAGGAAACAGGAGTGGAAGGCGTGGGGGAAGGAGCAGCGGCGGAAACGCGCGCCCCACTCCCCGACAACACCCCCAGCGCCGCAATCCGGTCGAGCCGCCGCTCCAGCCCCGCGCGCGCATCCACGCGCAGCTTCTGGGCCTCGGCCTCGCGGTCGCCCGCCAGGCTCGGCAGGATTGGCTTGCGCTTGGGCGCGGCCACGCCGCACCGCTGCGCGACGATCATCGTGTTGTCGATCGCCTCGGGGAGATCGGCGAACAGCGCCTTCATTTCCTTGGCGGGCTTCATCCACGCATCGGGCGAGCTGCGCGGGCGGTCGTCGCTCGCGATATAGGTCGAGTTGGCGATGCACAGCAACGCGTCATGCGCCTCGCTGAAATCCTCTTCCGCGAAACAGCACGGGTTGGTTGCGACCAGCGGCAGGTTCCGGTCATAGGCGAGGTCGAGCAGCAGCGGCTCGGCCTTGCCCTCGATCTCGCACTGGCGGCGGGTGAGCTCGATATAAAGCCGGTCGGGGAACAGCGCCTGCAACCGGTCGGCATAAGCCAGCGCGCGGGTCGGCTGGTCCTCGGCGAACAGCCGCGCGAGCCCGCCCTCGCGCCCCGCGGTGAGCGCGATCAGCCCGTCCGAACACGCCGCCAGCGCGTCGAAATCGACATGCGCGGCGAGTTCGAGCGGGCGATCGAGATGCGCGCGCGAGACGAGCTTGCACAGATTGTCATAGCCCGTCTTGTCCTGCGCATAGAGCGCGATCCAGTCGATCACCGGGGTCGCGGTTTCGGGCATGTCGGGGCGGCACAGCCCGAGCATCGTCCCGATCACCGGCTGGACGCCCGCGGCCATCGCCGCGTCGGAGAAGGCCATCGCGGCATAGAGCCCGTTGCGATCGGTCAGCGCGGCGGCGGGAAAGCCGAGCTGCTGCGCGTGCTTGGCAATCGCCTTGGGCTCGATCGCGCCGTCGAGCATGGTGTAGGACGAGAAGATACGGAGGGGCACGAAGCCAGCATGAGACATGGGGGGCTTATGCGCCGTGAGGGCGATTCTGGGAACCGGGGGCGTGGGGATTTTTGGGGTGTGGGATGCCCGCGACTACGAAGACCTTTGAGTATGCAACACTTTCGGTCTCGCAGCGATGGGCATCGATAACGAAAATCTTTACTTTAAAGGGAATGCCGCCATCATAAGTATGTCGTTCCGTTCGCACTTCGCTCGTTGCGTAGAGCTGTCACACAGCTGAAGGTCGTATTTATGTTTGGGAAGCTCGATAATCCAATTGTAAAAGCTCTGCTTCAGCTCGTCCCCGGGGGCGTCGGATCAGCCTTGGACGTTTTTATCAGTGACGGCGCCCGTATGCTGGCAGAAGAACGTTTGCGAACCTTCTTCGAGGAACTCGCAAATGGCGATGTTTTGATATCAGAAGAACTAGTATCATCGAACGATTTTCTTCATTGCTTTCTGGCAGCTACCCGTGCGGTCGTTCGAACACGTCGCGATGAAAAGATACGGCTCTTCGCCCGCGCTTTAACGAACGGTATTGTCGCCGAGGCTATGTCAACCGTTGACGAGTTCGAGGAGGCGATATCAGTTATCGACGACCTGTCTTATCGAGAATGGCAGGCATTGACAGTTTTTGACCGTCTGCTTCATGAGGCGGAACCTGATGAAAATCCTATGAAGCGTGTTCTCTCTTTTTGGCCAGCGTTTGTCGACGAAGTGGTAACAACACTTTCCGTTCCCCGTGAGGAGGTGGTCGATTTCATACACAGGACCGCTAGAGCGGGGGTCTTCACTCGGCTAACCGGTTATTGGGATGATACGGGCGAGCACGGGATCACTACGCCGACGTTCTTACGCCTACGAGAATTAGTCGCAGATCGGGTCGGCTGAGGCATGTCCTATCCAGCGCCGATGGTGCAACTTTACCGAAACTCTCCGGGCAACCTGCAGCATCACCAAGAAAAGTAGTCAACCTTACAACAGCTTGGCAATATCCGCCTCAAGCGCCTCAGGCTTGGTCGTCGGCGCATAGCGCTCCACTACCTTCCCCCCACGATCCACCAGGAATTTGGTGAAGTTCCACTTGATCCCCCCGGTGCCGAGGAACCCCGGTGCCTGCTTTTTGAGTGCGGTGAACAATGGGGCGGCGTCCGCGCCGTTTACGTCGACCTTGGCGAACATCGGGAAGGTGACGTCATAGGTCAGCGAGCAGAAGGTGCGGATCTCCTCGGCGTCGCCAGGTTCCTGCGCGCCGAACTGGTTGCACGGGAAGCCGAGCACCGCGAAGCCCTTGTCGGCGAAGCGGCGCTGCAACGCCTCCAGCCCGGCATATTGCGGGGTGAAGCCGCATTTGGACGCGGTGTTGACGATCAGCAGCACCTTGCCGGCATAGGCCGACAGATCGACCGGCTTGCCGTCCGCGCCCGTCACGATGTGGTCGGTGATCGCGTTCATGCCGTCTTCCCTTCGTTGCGCGCGAGCAGGAAGCGCAGGTTGCGCTCGACCCCCGCCCATTCGCTCGCGATGATCGAATAGACCACGAGATCGCGGATCCGGCCATCCATCAACTGGTGATTACGCAACACGCCGTCGCGCTTCGCGCCGAGCCGCTCGATCGCCTTTTGCGAGGCCTTGTTGAACCAGTCGGTGCGGATCTGGACCGCGTTGCAGTCCAGCACCTCGAACGCGTGTTTGAGCAGGAGCAGCTTCGCCTCGGTATTGACCCCGCTGCGCTGGACCGAGTGCGCGTAGAAGGTGCCGCCGATCTCGAGCCTGCGGTGCGCGGCGTTCATCCGCATGTAGCGGGTGAGGCCGACGATGCGGGGGGCTTGCCCACTATCCGTTCGGGCTGAGCGAAGTCGAAGCCCTTGCGCTGTGCCTGGCCCTTCGACTTCGCTCAGGGCGAACGGCGGGGGTGTGGGTGCGGGTGGCGTGGGCGTCGTGATCCCGGCTTCGGTCCCTGCGCCCACCTCCGTTCGGGCTGAGCGCAGTCGAAGCCCCTGCGCTGTGCCCGGCCCTTCGACTTCGCTCAGGGCGAACGGTGGGGGTGTGGGATCGGGCACGCAAACCGTGAACGGCATCGCGCGCCCGTAGTCGCGCTCCTTGAAGAGCGCCGCCATGAACGCCGCGGGGTCGGTCAGCGTCGAGACGTTGGTGAAGAACAGTTCGCTGATCTTCCCGTCCGCCGCCGCCGCAACGATGCCGCCCTGGTCCTCGGGCACCGTCGGGCGGAGAATGACATGCTGGCCGACCAGCGTCGGCGGGTCGGTCCAGGCTGTCATGCAAGCCGTCCTTCGTGGAGCCGGACAACGCGGTCCATCTTGGCCGCGATCCGTTCGTTGTGCGTGGCGACCAGCGCCGCCGATCCCTCCCCGCGAACCAGACGGAGGAACTCCGCCAGCACGATGTCCGCGGTGCCCTCGTCGAGGTTGCCGGTCGGTTCGTCCGCGAGCACCAGCGCGGGCCGGTTGGCGAGCGCGCGTGCGACCGCGACACGCTGCTGCTCGCCGCCCGAGAGCTGGTTGGGGCGGTGCGTCAGGCGATGCCCGAGGCCGAGCGCGGTGAGCAGCGCGGCGGCGCGTGCGTCGGCCTCGTCGCGCGGCCGGTCCTGGATCATCTGCGGGAGGACGACATTCTCGGTCGCGTTGAAATCGGGGAGGAGATGGTGGAACTGATAGACGAAGCCCAATTGGTCACGCCGCACCCGCGTCCGCCCGTCGGCGTTGAGCCGTGCGGCTTCCTCGCCCGCGATCCGGATCGACCCGCCGAACCCGCCCTCGAGCAGCCCGACCGCCTGGAGCATCGTCGACTTGCCCGAGCCCGAGGGGCCGAGCAACGCGACGATCTCGCCCGCGCCGACGGTGAGGTCGACGCTGCGGAGCACTTCGATCGTCTGGCCGCCCTGTGCGAAGCTGCGCGACAGGCCGGTCACTACTAGGACGGGTTCACTCATAGCGCAGGACCTGGACGGGATCGGTGCTCGCCGCCTTGAGCGCGGGGTAGAGCGTGGCGAGGAAGCTGAACACGAGTGCCATGAGCGCGATGACGGTGACTTCGACCGGATCGGTCTTGGACGGGAGTTCGCTCAGGAACCGGACCGAGGGGTCCCACAGGTTTTGCCCCGTCGCCCATTGCACCGCGTTGACGACGTCCTGCCGGAACCACAGGAAGAAGAAGCCGAGCAGCAGCCCCGCGACCACGCCGAGCGCGCCGATCGTCGTGCCGACGACCATGAAGATGCGGATCATCGCCCCCCGGCTCGCCCCCATCGTCCGCAGGATCGCGATGTCGCGGGTCTTGGCGCGGACCAGCATGATCAGCGACGACAGGATGTTGAAAACGGCGACGAGGATGATGATCGACAGCACGGTGAACATCGCGACCCGCTCGACGCCCAAGGCCTCGAACAATTGCGCGTTCATCTGGCGCCAGTCCTGGATCGTCCCGGTCCGCCCGATCTTGTCGACCAGCGGCGCGAGGATCTGCCCGACGCGATCGGGGTTGGTCGTCTGCAACTCGACCATGCCGACCGAATCCCCCATCATCAACAGCGTCTGCGCATCCTGCATCGGCATGATGACATAGGCCTTGTCGAAATCGTACACGCCTATCGTGAACACCGCGCCGACCGTGTAGTTGACGATCCGCGGCACCGTGCCGAACGGGGTCGATTGCCCCTGCGGGCTGATCAGCTGGATCTGGCTGCCGACCACCGCGCCGAGCGCATCCGCCAGCCCCGAGCCGATCGCCACCGTCCCGCTGCCCGGGGTCAGGTTGCTGAGCGACCCCATCACGACCTTGCTGCCGATCGTCTTGTTCGAGCGGATGTCGGACACGCGCATCCCGCGCAGCAGCACGCCTTCGACGCGGCCGTTATAGGTCGTCATCAGCGGTTGCTCGATCATTGGGATCGCGCTCGTCACGCCGGGGGTGGTTTCGGCCAGCCCGACGATCCGGCGCCAGTCGGGGATCTGCCCGCCATAGCCCTGCACCACCGCATGGCCGTTGAGCCCGACGATCTTGTCGAATAGTTCGGCGCGGAAGCCGTTCATCACGCTCATCACGATCACCAGCGCGGCGACGCCGAGCATCACCGCGACCAGGCTGATCCCGGCGACGAGGAAGATGAACGCCTCGCCCTTGCCCGGCAGCAAATAGCGCCGCGCGATCATGCGTTCGTATCGGGATAGGATCATATCGTTCGGTCTGGCCGCCCCGGGGGTGCTGATCGCGTCGCTCTAGGCGGCAGGTGGCGGACTGGCAACTGTTGCGACGTGTTGCGCAATCGCCACAGCGCCGCCGCAATCGGTACGGCGCGGCCACATTCCCGGTGACAAGCCCCGGTAACAAACCTAACGCTTTTGTCACTGACACACAGGCAACGGCCGTGGTTCGGGGATGCTTTCAGCGCCGCCTAAAAGGGCTGGCTGCGAAGGCGAATTGGGGGCTGACGAGCGATCGTCACGCAGGCGCCCGGGTCGGAAACGGCCCGGGCGTTTGCTTTTGGGGGAAGGCGCACGCGCCGGTCTGCACAGCAGATCCCCCAAAACGGACGGCGGGCGCGCAGCGACCCGGCCGACGGCGGCTTTGCCGACCGGCGCTTCTTTGTTTCTTCCTGGTTTTTTGCTCCGCGGCAAAGGTGTATCTGCTGGACTTCCCCACCCCAACCCCTCCCCTGAAGGGGAGGGGCTTTTCGGCGGTCGCTTCTTTCTAGCCCCCCCTTCAGGGGAGGGGTTGGGGTGGGGCCGAGCCTCGCAGAGACCCGCGCTGCCCAGACCTCAAAACGACTTGCTCACCGTCACCCCGTAGGTCCGCGGATCCCCCGGTTGGCCGACGACCAGCCCGGTGCTCCCCGATTGCGTCGCGAGCACCTCATAGTAATTCTGGTCGAACGCATTCCGCACCCAGCCGAATACGTTGAAAGCGTCGCGCGCCTTGAACCCGATCCGGAAATTGCTCAGCGCATAGCCCTGGATGTCGGTATACGCCGAACGCGACGGGTTGGACGAGAATTTGGAGCGATAGCTGCCGTCATAGCCAACGTAGAACTGCCCCTCGACCGACCCGACCCGCGCGGGCAGGTCATATTCCGCGCCATAGGAAAACGCCCATTTCGACACGCCCGGAAGCCACTGACCCGAAACGTCGCAGCTCGCGGGACTAAGGCCCGACACCCCCGCCGCCGCCGGAGTCTGCCCGGCTGCTACGGTCGTCCCGCCCGAAAGCTCGGGCGGGCACGGCGCGTCGACAAAGCGGACGTAGCGTGCGTCGGTGAAAGCGCCATTCGCATAGACATTGAGCCGCGCCGACGGGCGGAACGCCGAGTCCACCTCGATCCCGCGCGTCCGCACCTTGCCCGCATTGGCGAGATATCCGCGCAGCACGCCCAACTGTCCGTTGGTGACCGTCGCCTGATAATCGTCGATTTCGGTCCAGAAGCCCGCGATGTTGACCGTCGCGCGGCGATCGAGGAACTGCGTCTTCAGCCCCAGCTCGAAATGGTTGACCTTCTCGGGCTTGACCGTCGCCGACGACAGGATCGGGTTGTTCGCGCCGTCGAGCGGGAGCCCCGACAGGTTGATCCCGCCCGACTTGTAGCTGCGTGCATAGGTTGCATAGGCGTGGATGTCGCGGCTGACGGTATAGGCGGCGGTGATATCCCCCGACACGTTCCACTTGTCGAACCGCGGGGTGTAGGTCTGCGGCGCCAGCACGCCGCGCTGGTCGGCGTTGAGCGTCATGCTGCCGGTTCCGGTCGTCACGACAGAGACATAGGAGCCGTTCTTCTTGTCGTAATTCACCCGCAGACCCGGCGCGATCGAGAGCGCGTCCGTGATATGCCATGTCGCCTTGCCGAACGCCGCGACGCTGGTGTTGGTGAAGCCGATCGTGTTGCGCGCGGTCAGCCCGTTGAGGATCGCGGGGTTGCACGCGTTCGCGGTTACGGGCGAACAGCCGCTCGCGCCCGGTCGAACGCTTGCCCCCGGATTGAGCAGGAAACGGCTCGCCGCCGATCCCTGGACCTGCAGTCCTTGCGTATCGATCGTCTGGTAGAAGTAGAACGCGCCCAGCACGTAATCGATCTTGCGATTGCCGTTGGAGGCGATCCGCAGTTCCTGGCTATACTGCTCCTGCTGCGAGGGATTGTTCGACGCGCTGGTGACGGGCAAACCGATGAAGTCGCGATCGTTCGACGGATCCCAGTTCCAGAACCGCCACGCCGAGACCGAGGTCAGCGTCGACCCGCCGAGGTCGAGATTGGCGACCAGGGACGCGCCGCCCAGCGACTGTTTGGCGCGGAGCGGTGTATCGACATCGGTGATCCGGTCGAACGCGTTGGTCGACGGGACCGCATAGCCCTGTGCCGCAGCAAGGGCGGCATATTGGCGGTTGAGCGGACGTTGGGTCGCACCGGTGCGGACATAGTATTGGACGCAGCATTCCGGGTTCTGTCGCGCGTAATCGCCGTACAGGGTCAGGTCGAGCGTATCGGTCGGCTTCCACAGCAATTGCCCGCGGAAGCCGACATTGTCCTGGCTGTTGAGGTATGTGTCAGTTCGAACGTTGTAGATCGTGCCACGTCGCGTCGTGATCGAGGTCGAAAGCCGAATCGCGAGCTTGTCGTCGATCAGCGGCCCCGAGACCGATGCCTTGCCCTGGAAAAAATCGTAATTGCCCCCGCTCACCTCGACCCGTGCCTCGGGGCTGAAGCTGGGTTTGCGGGTCGTGATGTTGATCGCGCCGGCGGTCGTGTTCTTGCCGTAGAGCGTGCCCTGTGGGCCACGCAGCACCTCGATCCGCTCGGTATCGGTGAAGTCGAACGTCGCCGAAGCGATCCGGCTGTAATAGACCTGGTCGACGTAGATGCCGACGCCCTGCTCGATCCCGTCATTGGTCAGCCCGAACGGCGCGCCGAGTCCACGGATGTTCGCGGCCGAGTTGCGCGGGTTGGTCGAGTAGAATTGCAGCGACGGTTGCAGCTGGGTCAGCCGGTTGACGTTGTACGTCCCCGTTTCCGCCAGCGCGGTCCCGCCGATCACCGACATCGCGATCGGGACCGACTGGATCGTCTCGACCCTTCGGCGCGCGGTGACGACGATATCCCCCCCGCCCTGTTGCGCGGTTCCCAGCCGACCATCGGTTTGGCCCGTGGGCGCGGGCGTGGCGGGCGGCGTCTGCGGTTCGACCGCGGTCTGGGCAAGCAGGATAAGCGGCAGGTGAGCAAACATGAACGTCCCCTTTTGCGCCCGGCGCTACCGAGTCGCCGCACAATGCCTATCAAACACGGGGATTATCACGCCGGATTGTTCTTGGGCGGTCGATAGCCACGCTTTAGGCGCCGGCAAATCCGATCGACCCGCTCTTGAACCGACGACGAAACGCCCCAGATTCAGGCCGTGCGGCGCCACTTTCGGGCCGCACCGGGCCGGGTCGCACCTTCGTGGGCCGGGCTTGCATACCAACGCTGTACCTCGCTTTTTTAGGAGCTCATCATGCGTCAATTCGATCTTACCCCCTTCCGCCGCTCGACCGTCGGCTTCGACCGGCTGTTCGACATGCTCGAGGCCAATGCGCGCCAGGCGAGCGCAGACAATTATCCCCCCTTCAATCTCGAGCGGCTCGACACCGATCGCTATCGCATCACGATTGCGGTCGCCGGTTTCGGGCGCGACGATATCGAGATCACCGCGCAGCAGAATTTGCTGCAGGTGAAGGGCCGCAAGGATGACAAGGACGCCGCGGCCGCGTCGTTCCTGCATCTCGGCATCGCCAACCGCAGCTTCGAGCGGCGTTTCGAACTCGCCGATTTCGTGCGGGTCGAGGATGCGCGGCTGAACGACGGGCTGCTGGTGATCGACCTGCTGCGCGAAGTGCCCGAGGCGATGAAGCCCAAGACGATCGCGATCAAGACCGGCGCGCCGCTGGTTGCGGTCGAGGTCGGGAAGGACTCGGCGCAGGCTGCCTGACGGCTGGCGTTTGGGCATAGGTTGGGGCGTCCGGGCTTTGGTCCGGGCGCCCTTTTGCGTTCCGACCATGACGCCGTAACACTTCCCCGGCGAAGGCTGGGGCGCAGTAGTGATACGGACGAAGGCGAGCGACTGCGCTTCGTTACCGCGACCTGCGCTACTGGACCCCAGCCTTCGCCGGGGAAGGTTTTAAAGGGCGTTCGCCTCTCCAGCGACGTCCGTGTCCCGCAGTAGCGCTGCCACCGCAGGACGGCGGCCGTCACACCAGCCGCGACTGCCGGACTGCCGCCGCGATAAAGCTCGCGAACAGCGGATGCGGATCGAACGGCTTGCTCTTGAGCTCGGGATGGAATTGGACGCCGACGAACCATGGATGGTCCGGCCGCTCGACGATCTCCGGCAGCATCCCGTCGGGTGACATGCCGCTGAACACCAGACCGCCCTGCTCGAGCCGCTCGCGGTACGCGGTGTTGACCTCATAGCGGTGACGATGCCGCTCCGAAATGTCGCTGCCGCCGTAGATCGTCGAGACGACCGAATTGCCGTCGAGCTTCGCCGGATACGCACCAAGACGCATCGTCCCGCCGAGATCGCCACCGGCTTCGCGCTTTTCGAGCCCGCCGGTGCTCATCCATTCGGTGATCATGCCGACAACGGGTTCCTCGGTCGGGCCGAACTCGGTCGAGCTCGCAGCCGTGATCCCCGCAAGATCGCGTGCACCTTCGACGCATGCCATCTGCATCCCGAAGCAGATGCCGAAATAGGGAATGTCGCGTTCACGCGCGAAGCGGACGCTGGCGATCTTGCCTTCCGCGCCCCGCTCGCCGAACGCGCCGGGAACGAGGATCGCGTGCATCGGCTCGAGCCGCGCGGCGATGTCGGCATCGTCCGCCTCGAACAGCTCGGCGTCGATCCACTCGACGTTGACCTTGACCTTGTTGGCGATCCCGCCGTGGACGAGCGCTTCGTTGAGCGACTTGTACGCATCCTGGAGGCCGACATATTTGCCTACCACGCCGATCGTGACCTCGCCCTCGGGGTTGGTCAGCCGGTCCATGATGTTGGTCCAGCGCGACAGGTCGGGGGAGCTGCCCGGCAGGATGCCGAACGCGTTGAGCACCGCGTCGTCGAGGCCTTCGTTATGATATTGGACCGGGACCGCGTAGATGCTCTTGGCGTCGAGCGCGGGGATGACCGCGGACTTCGGCACGTTGCAGAACAGCGCGATCTTCGCACGGTCGCTTTCGGGGAGCGGCTGCTCGCAGCGGCACACCAGCACGTCGGGCTGGACGCCGAGCGCGGCGAGTTCGCGGACCGAATGCTGCGTCGGCTTGGTTTTCAGCTCGCCTGCGGCTGCGATGTAAGGCACCAGCGTGACGTGGATGCTGACCGAATTGCCGCGGCCCAGATCGTTGCGGAGCTGGCGGATCGCTTCGATGAACGGCAGCGATTCGATGTCGCCGACGGTCCCGCCGATCTCGCACAGCACGAAGTCGAGATCGTCGATCTCGGCCTGCGCGAAGTCCTTGATCGCATCGGTGACGTGCGGGATGACCTGCACGGTCGCGCCGAGATAATCGCCGCGCCGTTCGCGCGCGATGATCTGCTGGTAGATCCGGCCCGAGGTGACGTTGTCGCTCTGCCGCGACGGAACGCCGGTGAAGCGTTCGTAATGGCCGAGATCGAGGTCGGTCTCTGCGCCGTCGTCGGTCACATAGACTTCGCCATGCTGATAAGGCGACATCGTGCCCGGATCGACGTTGAGATAGGGATCGAACTTGCGGATCCGCACGCGATAGCCACGGGCCTGGAGCAGTGCCGCGAGGCTCGCTGCCATGAGACCCTTGCCGAGCGAGGAGACCACGCCGCCGGTGATAAAGATGAACCGCGCCATGGGAGCAAAGGCCTAGCGTCATCCGGGGTGGCGCGACAAGCGCGCGACTCCGGGAAAGTTTCAGGGAAGGTGCGAAGCCGGCCGCGTGGCCGGTTCGCGGCTTGCGGTGGGGCTTACGGAGCGGTCGGGGCCGCGCCGTTCGCCGGCGCCGCGGTATTGCCGGTCGGCTCGATCGCGCTGCGCGCGCCGCTCGCGAACGGATTGTTCGGATCGGTCTGGACCGGCGGCGCGATCGGTGCGGGGGCGGTGGCCGCGCCGCGTGCCAGGGTCGGATCGACCTTGGCGACGCGGTTCTGCGCGGCGAGCACCGCGAGCAGGATGCTGAGCGCGATGAACACCGCCCCCAGCGTCGAGGTTGCGCGCGTCAGGAAATCCGCCGCGCCGCGCGCCGACATCAGGCCCGACGGCGATCCGCCCATCCCGAGACCGCCACCTTCGGACTTCTGCACGAGAATCACCGAGACCAGCGCCGCAGCGACGCAGAAATGGACGACGAGAAGGAACTGGAACAGAAACATCTTGCGAGTGGATCCTTGAGCGCCGGAGACAATGGCGTTGGGGCGGCTGCGTTGCGGGGCACATAGGCGAGGTCGCCGGTTCGATCAACCACGCGCGCATGGCGCCCTGCCGCAGACATCTTAGGCATTTCGCCATCTAACTGAAACCTAGCGGGGAGCGAGACGTTAAGTCGTCCAGGAATGTCCCCCGACAGTCGGGGGTTGCCGAGTAATTACGGGTACCTTGCCGTGGCAGTTCAAACCGATGGTTCACTCAGCGAATGGATGCAGGCGCTGGTCGATTATGTCCGCTCGGGGGAACCCGACCTGACCAACCGACAAATGGCGTTGCTTCTGGTCGTGTATCTCAAACCGGGCCCGCATACGGTCCGTGGTCTGGCAGCGATGCTCAACGTATCGAAGCCCGTCGTAACGCGCGCCTTGAACAGGCTTGGCACCCTGGGCTATCTGCGCCGCCAGCGCGACGACAACGACAAACGTAACATCTTCGTCGCGCGTACCTCCGAAGGGGCAGGGTTTCTTGAAGATTTCGGCCAGTTCATCGGCGGCGGCGAACCGCAACCTGTCGCACGTCGCGCCACCGCGTAAGAGTTTTGCGTTGTCCGGCCAGTCGGTTACGCTTGATCCCTCGTGCAATGCAGTGCGTCGGGATCTGGCGGACATCCGGCTAGCGGACCGCGTTTTCGCGCCGCATTACGCAGCGGCTGTGCCACGCATTGTCGTGACCACGGCAGAATTGCGCGAAGCGCCCGAACCGGATTCGGCGGTCATTGCGACGCTGAGCGTGGGCAGCACGTTCGAAGTCCTCGAGTTCGTCGCAGGCCGCGCATGGGGCGTCGCACCAGCGATCGAACGGGTTGGCTATGTCGATACGCGCACGTTATCGTGGCCGACAGCATGAGCGTCAGTGTCTTCATCGATGGTGCCGTCGGGACGACCGGTCTCGAAATCCGCGACCGGCTTGCCGGTCGGGATGACGTCGTGTTGGTCACGCTCCCGGATGCGCTCCGCAAGGATGCCGCCGCGCGGCGCGAGGCGCTCAACGACAGCGACTTCGTGATCCTGTGCCTGCCGGACGACGCCGCCCGCGAGG
Organism: Sphingomonas sp. PAMC 26617; assembly: GCF_000242835.1. Classification (NCBI taxonomy): domain Bacteria; kingdom Pseudomonadati; phylum Pseudomonadota; class Alphaproteobacteria; order Sphingomonadales; family Sphingomonadaceae; genus Sphingomonas; species Sphingomonas sp. PAMC 26617. Next base: position 3,473,265 of record NZ_JH594425.1, on the reverse strand, counting down.
CGGTCGCGTTGATCGACAACGATCGCACCCGGATCATCGACGCTTCCACCGCGCATCGGACGGCGGAGGGCTGGAGCTATGGCTTTCCCGAACTGGAGCGCTCCCAGGCGGCGGCCATCGCCGAATCGAAGCGGGTGACCAATCCCGGCTGTTACCCGACCGGATTCCTCGCGCTCGTCCGCCCGCTCGTGCGCGCGGGGCTCGTCCCGGTCGACTGGCCGCTGACAGTCAACGCGGTGTCGGGCTATTCGGGTGGCGGCAAGGCGATGATCGCGGAATATGAAGGCCCCAACCCGCCACCGGCGGCGCGCGCCTATGCGCTTGGCCTTGCGCACAAGCACGTGCCCGAAATGCAGAAGCATGCCCGGCTCGAACATCCGCCGATCTTCATGCCCTCGGTCGCCAACACCTACCGCGGGATGATCGTCGAGGTTCCGCTCCCGCTCGGCATGTTCAAGCGGCGCCCGTCGCTCCAGGCGTGCGAGGCAGCGCTCCGCGAAGCTTACGGCAGCGACAGCCTGATCCGGATCGCCGATGATGACGCAACGACCGTCCAGATCGAGGACGACGCCGGCACCGATCGGCTGACGCTGCGGGTCTGCGGCAATGCCGAAGCGGGGCAGGTCCGTCTGATCGCCACGCTCGACAATCTCGGCAAGGGTGCGGCGGGGGCTGCGGTGCAGAACCTGAACGTCATGGCCGGGTTCGATCCGCTCGCCGGGTTGATCCGCTGATACGATCAACGGCCGAATTGTTTTCCGCTTTTGCCTTGGCGGCGCATCGCTTGCTGCTTAGGTGACGCTTCCCCCCGTCCCCAGGAGGTTCTAGTCGCATGCCAATCCGCACGCCTGTCGGTAAACTCCTGTTGTTCGGTGCTACCGGCGATCTCGCGCAGCGCATGTTGCTGCCGTCGCTGTATGGCCTGCATGCCGATGGCCTGTTGCCCGAGGGGCTGACGATCACCGGCACCGCCCGCTCCGATCATGACGATGCGAGCTATCAGGCGTTCGCCAAGACCGCGCTCGAGAAGTTCGTCCCCAAGGACCGGATGGACGACAAGGCGATGGCGAGCTTCCTCGAGCGGGTCGGCTACCAGCCGCTCGATGCGACCGACCTCGATCATTACAAGCAGCTTGGCGAGAAGGTCGGGGACGTGTCCGGGGGGCTCGCGATCTTCCTGTCGACCGCGCCGTCGCTGTTCGAAGCGGTGATCCGCGGTCTGGAGTCCGCGGGCCTTGCGGGCGAAACCGTCCGGATCGGGCTGGAGAAGCCGCTCGGCTACGACCTCGCATCGAGCCGCGAGATCAACGATACGGTCGCGACCGCCTTCCCTGAGGAACGCACCTTCCGGATCGACCATTATCTCGGCAAGGAAACCGTCCAGAACATCCTCGCGCTGCGGTTCGGCAATTCGTTCTTCGAGCCGGTATGGAATGCGCGCGGGATCGACAATATCCAGATCACCATCTCGGAGACGGTCGGGCTGGAGGAACGCGCGGCTTATTATGACGGCGCGGGCGCGCTGCGCGACATGGTCGCCAACCACATGCTCCAGTTGCTCGCGCTCGTCGCGATGGAGCCCCCTGCCCGCTTCGACGGCAACGCGATCCGCGACGAAAAGGCCAAGGTCTTCCGCTCGCTCCGCACGATCAAGCCCGAGGAAGCGCCGCGCGACACCGTCACCGGGCAATACGCCGCGGGCGCAAGCGGCGGCGAGATCGTCAAGGGCTATGCCGACGAGCTTGGCAAGGCCTCGACCACCGAGACGTTTGTCGCGATCAAGGCGCATGTCGACAACTGGCGCTGGCAGGGCGTGCCCTTCTACCTGCGCACCGGCAAGCGCATGCCGACGCGGCGGAGCGAGATCGCGATCCAGTTCAAGCCGGTGCCGCACTCGATGTTCTCGAACCGCGGCGGCTTGCTCCAGCCCAACGTGCTGATCATCCGCTTGCAGCCGGAGGAATATATCCAGCTGCTGGTGATGGCGAAGGAGCCAGGGCTCGACCGCGATGGGATCCGCCTGCGCGAAGTGCCGCTCAACCTGAGCCTCGACTCGGAGTTCGCGGGCACGCGCCGTCGCATTGCGTATGAGCGGCTGCTGCTCGACCTGATCGAGGGCGACCAGACCCTGTTCGTCCGCCGCGACGAGGTCGAGGCGCAGTGGACGTGGATCGACGCGATCCGCGAGGGCTGGGTCGCGAACGACATGAAGCCCAAGAGCTATCCTTCGGGGAGCTGGGGACCGAGTGCTGCAGTCGCGCTGACCGAGCGCGATGGCGTGACCTGGCAGGACGATTGATTTCTCCCTCTCCCGCCTGCGGGAGGGGGTGGCCGAGTTGAGTGAGGACGGGAGAGGGCTGATACGCGGACCTGCGTTTCTGACTGCCCCTCTCCCCGACCCTCTCCCCGCAAGCGGGGAGAGGGGGAACAAGAGAGAAGAGACATGAGCGACGAACACGAAATCGAATGGTGGGATTATGAGAGCGCCGACGAGATGGCGGATGCCGTCGCGGGCGACATCGGCTTCATCATCGACGCGGCGATCGACGCGCGCGGCGCGGCCGTGATCGCGCTGGCGGGTGGCAAGACCCCGGTGCCGATCTACGAACGGCTCGCCAAGGCGAAGATCGACTGGAAGCGCGTGACGATCGTGCCGACCGACGAGCGCGTCGTGCCGCTGGGCGACGCGCTGTCGAACGTGACGATGATCGCGAAGACGTTCCTGCCCAAGGGCGCGCGCGTGATGCCGATCGTTCCCAACGCGACCGCGGATTACAAGGCCGCTGGCCGCTCGGCGGATGCCCTGATGCAGGACCTGCACTGGCCGCTCGACCTGTGCCTGCTCGGCGTGGGGGCTGATGGCCACACCGCGTCGATCTTCCCCGGCCCCGATTTCGACGAGGCGCTGTCCGGCCCGGTCGAGCGCCGCGCGCTCGGCGTGATGCCAGATCCGTTCCCGAAGGAAGCGCCGGTCGCGCGCGTCACGCTCAGCCGCGCCGCAATCGTCTCGGCGCGCGCGCTGATCATCGCGGTGACGGGTGATGCGAAGAAGAAGGTGATCGAGCAGGCGATCAAGCAGGGGCCGTCATCGTCCTACCCGATTGGACGTGTGCTTGCAGATGCGGAACTACCGGTAGATATTCACTGGGCCGCTGAGTGATCTCCAACCCCTCCCCGGGAAGATTGTCGTGACCCTTCATTCTGAAATCGCCGCCGTCACCGACCGCGTCATCACCCGCTCCAGGGCGACGCGGGATGCGTATCTCACGCTGATCGGGCGTGCGCGCGACACGCATATCGAACGGCCCGCGATGGGCTGCGCGAATGCGGCGCACGCCTATGCCGGAACCGAGGAGGATCGCCCCGCGCTGACCGGCGGCAAGGCGATGAACATCGGGATCGTCACGTCATATAACGATATGCTGTCGGCGCACGCGCCTTACTATCGCTACCCCGAGCAGATGAAGGTCTGGGCGCGCGAAGCGGGCGCGACCGCGCAGGTCGCGGGCGGTGTTCCGGCGATGTGCGATGGCGTGACGCAGGGCTATCCGGGTATGGAGCTGTCACTGTTCAGCCGCGACACGATCGCGCTGTCGACCGCGATCGCGCTCAGCCACGGGATGTTCGAAGGCGCGGCGCTGCTCGGCATCTGCGACAAGATCGTCCCCGGGCTGCTGATGGGCGCGTTGCGCTTCGGGCATCTGCCGATGGTGCTGATCCCCGCCGGGCCGATGCCTTCGGGGCTTCCCAACAAGGAAAAGGCGGCGGTTCGCGAGGCGTTTGCCGAAGGCAAGGTCGGGCGCGACGCGCTGCTCGAGGCCGAGATCGGGGCGTATCATTCGAAGGGCACCTGCACCTTCTACGGCACCGCCAATTCCAACCAGATGATGATGGAGATGATGGGGCTCCACATGCCGGGCGCCGCCTTCGTCAATCCGGGTACCAAGCTGCGGCAGGAGCTGACGCGCGGTGCAGTCCACCGGCTCGCGGCGAACGGCTGGCATGGCGAGTCCTATCGGCCGCTCGGGTTGTGCGTCGACGAGAAGGCGATCGTCAACGCGGCGATCGGGCTGCTCGCGACGGGTGGCTCGACCAACCATCTGCTTCACCTTCCGGCCATCGCGGCTTGCGCCGGGATCGTGATCGACTGGGAGGATTTCGACCGGCTGTCCAAGGCGATCCCGCTGATCGCGCGGGTCTATCCGAACGGCTCGGCCGACGTGAACGGGTTCGAGGCGGCGGGCGGCATGCCGTTCGTGATCCGCGAACTGATCGCTGCGGGGATGCTCCACGGCGACCTCATGACTGTGGCGGGCGACTCGCTCGAAGCGTATGGGCGCAAGCCGGTGCTCGAAAGCGACCACCTCACTTGGGTCGATCCCGGCCCGAGCGGGGACGAGACGATCCTGCGCACCCCCGCTGCGCCGTTCGCGCCCGAGGGCGGGTTCCGCATCCTGACCGGCAACCTCGGTCGCGCGTGCATCAAGGTTTCGGCGGTGGAGCGCGATCGCTGGACGATCGAGGCGCCGGCGCGGGTCTTTCATGACCAGGCTTCGGTGCAGGCGGCGTTCCAGGCGGGCGAACTCGACCGCGACGTCGTGGTCGTCGTGCGCTTCCAGGGGCCCCGTGCGAACGGTATGCCCGAACTCCACAAACTGACCCCGCCGCTCGGTGTGCTGCAGAACCGCGGGTTCCGCGTCGCACTCGTGACCGACGGGCGGATGTCGGGGGCGAGCGGCAAGGTGCCGTGTGCGATCCATATCTCACCCGAGGCGCTCGGCGATGGGCCGTTGTCGCGCGTGCGCGACGGCGATGTGATCCGCGTCGATGCGGAAACCGGCGAATTGTTCGCGCGGGTCGATCCGGCGGAATGGGCGGCGCGGACGCCGGTCACGATGCCGACCGAGATCGACGGGATGGGTCGCGAGTTGTTCGGCCTGTTCCGCGCCAACGCGAACGAGGCGGAGCGCGGTGCTTCGCCCTTGTTGACGGGCATGGGCTGGTAACGATCCGCCGTACTCCTGCGCAGGCAGGAGCCCAGGGTTACGAACGTAGCGCTTGTTACTCCAGGCTCCTGCCTGCGCAGGGGCACCCGGGGGGCAAGCCAGAGGGGAATGGAATGCAGGTCGTTGCAGTTGATATCGGCGGTACGCACGCCCGCTTCGCGCTGGCGGAGGTAGAGGGCGGCCGTGTCGTCTCGCTCGGCGAACCGGTGACCTTGAAGACCGCCGAATATGGCGGGTTCCAGACTGCTTGGGAGGCGTTTGGCGCGCAGATCGGGCAGCCGCTTCCGCGCGCGGCGGCGATCGCGGTCGCCTCGCCGATCAGCGGCGACGTGATCAAGCTGACCAACAACCCTTGGGTGATCCGCCCGCCGCTGATCAAGGAGCGGCTCAAGGTCGACAATTTCGTCCTGATCAACGATTTCGGCGCGGTCGGGCAAGCAGTGGCGCAGGTTCCCGAAACCGAGTTCCTCCATATCGGCGGGCCGGACGTCCCCTTCCCCGCGACGGGCGTGATCACCGTCTGCGGTCCGGGCACCGGCCTTGGCGTCGCACAGGTGTTGCGGACGCATGACCGCTATCATGTGCTCGAGACCGAAGGCGGGCATCTCGATTTCGCGCCGCTCGACGCGCTCGAGGATGCAATGGTGAAGCGGTTGCGCAAGGCATACACCCGCGTATCCGCCGAGCGGGTCGTGTCGGGTCCGGGGATCGTCGCGATCTACGAGACGCTTGCCGATATCGAGCATCGTTCGATCACGCGGCTCGACGACAAGGCGATCTGGACCGCTGCGCTGGAGGAAGGCGACAGCCTCGCCGTCACCGCGCTCGACCGGTTCTGCATGAGCCTCGGCGCGGTCGCGGGGGATCTGGCGCTGGCGCATGGCTCGAACGGCGTCGTGATCGCGGGCGGGCTCGGGCTTCGGTTGAAGGACCATTTCGGCAAGTCGGGCTTTGCCGAACGGTTCGCCGCCAAGGGGCGGTTCCAGAACCGCATGTCGACGATCCCCGTCAAACTCATCACCTATCCGCAGCCCGGCTTGTTCGGCGCAGCGGCCGCCTACGCGCAGGAGTATACCCAATGACCGTCACGATCGCCGATATCATGCAGACCAGCGCGGTCATCCCGGTGCTGGTGATCGACGACGCGGCGACCGCGCGTCCGCTCGCCGAGGCGCTGGTCGCGGGTGGCCTGCGCGTGCTCGAGGTCACGATGCGGACCCCCGCCGCGCTCGACGCGATTCGCGAGATGAAGCAGGTGCCGGGCGCGATCGTCGGTGCGGGCACGGTCGTCAACGCCGACCAGTTCGCTCAGGTGATGGACGCGGGCGCGGAGTTCATCGTCTCGCCCGGACTGACCGAACGGCTGGCGCGGCCGATCATCGACAGCGGCGTCCCGTTCCTGCCGGGGATCGCGAACGCCGCGGACATCATGACCGGGCTCGATCTCGGCCTGACGCATTTCAAGTTCTTCCCGGCTGAGGCGAATGGAGGCTTGAAGGCGCTCAAGGCGCTGGCGGCACCGTTCTATCAGTGCAGCTTCTGCCCGACCGGCGGCATCACCGAGCAAAGCGCGCCCGAGTGGCTGTCGTTCGCGCCGGTGTTGTGCGTGGGGGGAAGCTGGGTGACGCCCAAGGGTGCATCGATGGCCGAGGTCGAGGCGCTCGCGCGCGCGGCGAACGGCTTGCGGGGGTGACACCCGGTCTTTGTGTCGAAACCTTGCTGCGCTGCAGCAATGAAAACTCACGCTTTAGTTAAACGGGGTATTCGACCGGTGCTTACGTTTGGATCTCCACCCCGAGGAGACAGCCGATGCACCGATCGAACGACGTAGACCGTACGCCCCCCACCGAAACCTTCCGCGGTTCCATGCTGTTTCTGACGTTCGGACTGGTGATGCTGGCGTTCCTCGTCGCGATCGATCGGCCCGAATGGTTCAAGCTCCGCCCGGTTTCGGGCACCGCGATCGCGATGGCGAAGGCGGCCGAACTGGCGGACAAGCCAACAGCACCGTCCCCGGTTTCGCAACGCTAGTCTTTTCCGAGCGATACACCTGACCTGTCACCCCGGCACGCCGCCGGGGTGGCGGATCAGATGCCGTGTGCGAGCCGGTAGGCACGCCACTTGACGACATTGGCGTTATGCTCGGGCAGCGTATCGGCGAAGACATGTCCGCCCGATCCGTCCGCGACGAAATACAACGCCTTGGATTGCGCGGGATCGAGCACTGCGTCGATGCTCGCGCGGCCCGGGTTGCAGATCGGCCCCGCAGGAAGCCCGACCATCGCATAGGTGTTGTACGCATTCACCGCGCGCACCTCGGACAGCAGGATCTTGCGGCCGAGCGGCTTGCCCTTGGTGATCGGGTAGATGATCGTCGGGTCCGCCTGGAGCATCATCCGCTGCCGCAGCCGGTTGGCATAGACCGCCGCAACCAGGCGGCGTTCGCTCGGCTTGCCGGTTTCCTTCTCGACGATAGAGGCGAGGATCAATGCCTCGCGCGGCGTCGTCACGACCAGCCCGGGTTTGCGCTTGGCCCATGCCTGCGCAAGATAGCGCGTCATCGGCGCCTGCATCCGCGCGACCATCTGCGCGCGTGTCTCGCCGCGCTGGTACGCGTAACTGTCGGGCAGGATGCTGCCCTCGGCCGGTGCCTCCACCGTCCCGGACAGTTCGGTGGTGCGATCGAGCACCTGTTTCACCATCACCGAAGGGTAGCCCTCGGGGATCACGACGAAGCGCTGGACGGTCTTCGTCCCTTGCAGCACCTTCAGGATATCGCCCTGGCTGAGTCGTGGCGGGATGCGATATTCGCCCGCCTTGACCGGCGCGTTCGATCCGAAGACCCGCGCGAGCAGGCGGAATCGCTCGGCCGAGGCGATCGCCCCGGCCTTTTCGAGCTGGAGCGAGACGGTCGCGAGGCTCGCCCCGGGTGCGACCTGCACCGAGATCGAACGATCGAGCGGGCCACGCCCGCCCCACATGTTCGCGACGCCCAGCACCACCGCTACCGCCAGCAGCAATGCGCCGAGCCCAAGGCAGCCAAGACGCCGCACCCGCGGCTCAGACCGGGATCATGACGAGCGATGCATTCGTCCCGCCGAAGCCGAACGAATTGTTGAGCACCGCCTTCACCGACCGCTGCTTGGCGACATGCGGAACGAGATCGACCCCCGCGCAGCCTTCGCTCGGATTGTCGAGATTGAGCGTCGGGGGCACGATCTGGTCGCGCAGCGCGAGGATGCAGAAGATGCTCTCCACCGCGCCCGCGCCGCCGAGCAGATGCCCGATCGCTGATTTGGTCGAGCTCATCGACAGCGTGTCGATGTTGCTGCCGAACAGCCGCCGGACCGCGCCCAGCTCCAGCTCGTCGCCGAGCGGGGTCGAGGTGCCGTGCGCGTTGATATAGTCGATGTCGGACAACTGCAGGCCAGACCGCTTCATCGCCATTTCCATCGACCGGAACGCGCCCGAACCTTCGGGATGCGGCGCGGTGACATGATAGGCATCGCCCGACATGCCGTAGCCGATCACCTCGGCATAGATCTTTGCGCCGCGCGCCTTGGCGTGCTCATATTCCTCGAGGCAGACGACGCCTGCACCCTCGCCCATCACGAAACCGTCGCGGGCGATGTCGTAGGGGCGACTGGCCTTTTCGGGTTCGTCGTTGAACGCGGTCGACAGCGCGCGCGCCTGCGCGAAGCCAGCGATCCCGAGCGGGCAGATTGCGCCCTCGGCCCCGCCCGCGAGCATCACGTCGGCATCGTCCATCGCGATCATCCGCGCGGCATCGCCGATCGAATGCGCACCGGTCGAGCAGGCGGTGACGACCGCATGATTCGGGCCCATCAGGCCGTATTTGATCTGCACCTGCCCGGTGATCAGGTTGATCAGCCGACCGTGGACGAAGTGCGGCGAGACGCGGCTCGGCCCCTTGTTCTCGCACACGAGCGATTCGCTCGCGATGCCCGGCAATCCGCCGATCCCCGACCCGATCGAGCAGCCCGCGCGATAGCGTTCGGCCTCCGACATGTTGGTAAGACCGGCATCCTCGAGCGCCTGACCGGCGGCATCGATGCCATAGATGATGAAGGGATCGACCTGGCGCTGGACCTTATGGTCGACGCGCAGGTTGGGATCGAAGCCATAGGCATGGTCGGCGGGCTTCACCTCGCACGCGATGCGGCATTTCTGGTCCGACGCATCGAACCGCGTGATCGGCCCTGCGCCCGATTTCGAGGCGAGCAGGTTCGCCCACACCGTTTCGACCTCGGCGCCAAGCGGCGTCACGAGACCCAATCCGGTTACCACAACACGGCGCATGGCCATCTCCCGTTGTATTGCTTGTCGTCCAAATGGAAAACGGCCCCCCGCCCCCGGTATATTGCCCTGGGACGGGGAGCCGCTTCTGTCGTCAGCGTTGCTGCCGCGCCCGTGGCGTGGCGCTCAGCCCTTGTGCTCGTCGATGAAGGTAATCGCGTCCTTGACGGTCGTGATCTTCTCGGCGGCATCATCCGGAATTTCGACTTCGAATTCTTCTTCGAAGGCCATCACCAGCTCGACGATGTCGAGGCTGTCCGCGCCCAGATCATCGATGAAGCTCGCATCTTCGGTCACCTTGTCGGCTTCAACGCCGAGATGCTCGACGACGATCTTCTTAACGCGGTCTGCGGTCTCGCTCATATTCCGTCCCTCTGTAGCTGGGGGTTCTTGATTCCTGAACGCACGTAGAACGGGGTTAAGGCCCTTGCAAGGGGAACCGGTACCCGAACGCGTGCGGCAACGCCGCGAACCGTGCGGCGTCTGCGCTTAGATCATGGCCATGCCACCGTTGACGTGGAGCGTCTGCCCCGTGACATAGCCCGCCTCGCGGCTGGCCAGATAGACGACTGCTGCGCCGATATCCATGCCCTCGCCCATTTTTCCCATCGGGATCCGCGCATTGAGCGCATCCTTCTGTGCATCGGGCAGCCCGTCGGTCATCGGCGAGGCGATGAAGCCCGGCGCGACGCAGTTGACGGTGATCCCGCGGCTGGCGAGTTCCTGCGCCAGCGCCTTGGACATGGCGGTCAGCGCGCCCTTGGACGCGGCATAGTTCGCCTGCCCCGGGTTGCCGGTGGTGCCGACGACCGAAGTGATCGACACGATCCGCCCGAACCGTGCCTTCATCATCGGGCGGGCCGCGGCGCGTGCGAGCCGGAAGGCCGCCTCGAGGTTGACGCGGATCACCGCGTCCCATTCCTCGTCCTTCATCCGCATCACCAGATTGTCGCGCGTGATGCCGCCATTGTTGACGAGGATGTCGAGCTTGCCGCCCAATGCCTCGACCGCCTGCGGCACGAGCGCGTCGACCGCCGCACCGTCGGACAGGTCGCACGGCAGCGCGACGTGATCACCGTCCAGGCTGTCGCGAAACGCCTCCAGTTTGGCGACGTTCGAGCCCGATACCGCGATCCGCGCGCCTTGCGCGGCGAGCGCGCGCGCGATGGCCGAGCCGATGCCGCCCGATGCGCCCGTGACGAGCGCGGTCATTCCAGTCAGATCAAACATCATTCTTCTCCGTCACAGCGCTTTGGAAAGCGCTTCGATATCGTCCATCGTCACCACGCTGGTCGCGTCCACGTCGGGGGCGATGCGCTTGATCATCGGGGTGAGCACCTTGCCGCCGAATTCGACGAAGCGCTCGACCCCGGTGTCCGCCATCGCGAGCACCGATTCGCGCCAGCGGACCATGCCGGTCACCTGTTCGACCAGCAGCCGGCGGATCGTGTCGGCGTCGGCAACCGCCGCAGCGGTGACGTTGGCGAACACGGGCACGAGCGGCGCATCGACCCGCGCATCCGCGAGCGCACGCTCCATCGCATCGGCGGCGGGCTGCATCAGCGGGCAGTGGAACGGCGCGGAGACCGGGAGCAGCACCGCGCGCTTGGCGCCCATTTCCTTGGCGAGCGCGATCGCACGCTCGATCGCACCGCGATGCCCGGAGATGACGACCTGCGACGGATCATTGTCGTTCGCGACGGTGCAGACTTCGCCTTCGGCCGCTGCTTCGGCAATCGCGCGCGCCTTGTCGACGTCCGCGCCGAGCAGCGCCGCCATCGCGCCGACCCCGACCGGGACCGCCGCCTGCATCGCCTGCCCGCGCAGCTTGAGCAGCCGCGCCGTGGTCGACAGGTCGATCGCGCCCGCGGCGCACAAGGCGCTATATTCACCGAGCGAATGGCCCGCGACGTAATCGGCCTTGTCGGCAAGGCGGATCCCGCCCTCCTGTTCGAGCACGCGCAACGTGGCGATCGCATTCGCCATGATCGCGGGTTGCGCGTTCTCGGTCAGCTGAAGCTGGTCCTCGGGGCCTTCGGTCATCAGCCGGAAGAGATTCTGGCCAAGCGCATCGTCGACCTCCTGGAAGACCGCGCGCGCGACCGCACTCGATTCCGCCAGCGCGCGGCCCATGCCGACCACCTGACTACCCTGTCCCGGAAAAACAAACGCCCGCATCGCATCACTCCTTTGTCCGCGCGGTTAGGCCCGCGAGCGAAGCGGCGTCAACCTGAACGGGCCCGGACCGGCCGGGACATCTTGCGACCAATTGGCGTTCTTGTCGGTACGGATGTGCGACATGCGCATCCCAAATTAAGTCTCGACGCCGGGAGCAAGGCGCCGTCCAAACCAAGGAGTTTGTCATGAAGAAGCTAATCCTAGCGCTGCTCGCTACAGCCGCTGCTGCCAGCCCGATCGCCGCGACCAGTGCCGAGGCACAGCAGCGTGAAACCCGCACGGTGGTCCGCGAGCGGCCCAACGGCACGGTCGTGACTCGCCGCACGACGACGACCAACGCGCCGCAAAATCGCCGCTGGGCGCGCGGGCAGAAGTTCGACCGTCGCTACGCGCAGAACTACCGCGAGATCAGCGACTGGCGTGCGTATCGCGGTCGCCGACTCTACGCCCCGCCGCGCGGCTCGCGCTGGGTTCGCTCGGGCAATGACGCGGTGCTGATCCGCACCAATGGCGGCGTCATCGGCGCAGTGCTGAGTGGTGCGTTCAACTGATCGAACGAGGGCTGTGCCCGACGGTTCGTCGGGCACAGCCCTCGCCTCCCGGGGGGGTAACGTTAGTGCCGGACCCGCATCGCGGACCGGCGAATGACGCCGTGGTCCAGATTTTGCCCGGTGCCGAAACCGGGTGCCTCCCCGCCGGTCGCCCACGGATCGTGCAGTGCCGCCGTTGCGAGCAGCGTCGCGACCAGTTCGACCTGGCGGCTCGTGCCGGTCTTCGAGAAAATCGACGATAGCTGCTTTCGAACCGTCGCGACGACGGAGCCGCGCAATCGCGCATGAGTCGTCAGCGACCGCCCCATCACGAGACTTTGGGCGAGGGCGGTTTCGCTCGCGGTCAGCAGATAGACACGGGACGGAACGAGCATTTCCGATTCGGCCCAGGCGAGCAGGTCGCGCACCACCAGCTTCGTCCGGCTCGCCGCTTGGTACGTCCCGCTTGCCGTATCATGCGCGATCAGCAGGGCATGACGGACGCCGGTGGTATCGGTCACCGAGACCATCACCACATCGCCGGCGCGTTCGGTCAGTGCGGTGCTGAACTGCGTGGACAAGTCCCGCGACGCCCCGAGCAGCGGCTGCCCGAGCGCGCCGTGCAACAGGTTCTGGCGTGCAAGCATGTGCTGGCCGACAGCATTCGACCCGAGCAGAAGGCCATCGGCATCGAGGTCGAAGGTCGCCAGATACCGGTCCGACGTCGGAGTATGGATGTTGCACGCCTCGAAAAGCTGCAAATGGTCCGTTCGAAAGCCGACGCGCGCGGTCATCGCACCGGGGTCCCTTCAGCCAGCCCGAACGAAAATGACGGCTCCAGCGCCCCTGGCACCGGTCCCTCTGAACGATGTACAGCCATTGCTGCCCCCCTTTCCTGGTCGACCCGGTTCTGTAGGAAGTTGGCGCTCCAGAAGCAGCCCGCGACAAACCCTACCGAGAACAGGGCAGCGCTTACAATTACTGAAAGTAATAGGATCATTGAGGATCACCTCCCGACGATCATACTTACCTTTTTCGGTATTGAAGGAGAATACTGCAAACACCGTATAGTTAATACTTAGGATTGGGTATGAGCCAATCCACATCGCTTTATCGTCCTGTTGTCCTTGCGTTTTCGATGCCAGACATGATTAATCCGAAGCGGGTAAGACGCGGAACAAAGCGCTTGTGTGCGTCGGAAGGTTCGGGCAAAGGACACGCCCGTGCTGCGTCCAGAAATGGTCGTCGTATGTGATTCCCGAGACGACAGCCGGAGGGGCGTCCGCATGGTGCGGCGTCAGCGATCGGCCAAAAGAGAGAGACGAGACACATGGCTCTATACGAGCACGTGTTCCTTGCGCGCCAGGATCTGGCACAAGCGCAGGTGGACGCCCTGGCGGAAACCGCCACCAAGATCGTGAACGATAACGAAGGCCGGGTCGTCAAGACCGAGAGCTGGGGTCTGCGTAGCCTGGCGTACAAGATCGCCAAGAACCGCAAGGCGCATTACGTGATGCTCGAAATCGACGCCCCTGCCGGTGTCGTCGCCGAGCTCGAGCGCCAGACGCAGATCAACGAAGACATCATCCGCTACATGACCGTCAAGGTCGACGCGCTCGAAGAGGGCCCGACCGTGATGATGCGCAAGTCCGAGCGCGACCGTGAGCGTCGTGGCGACCGTGAAGGTGGCCGTGAAGGCCGCGGTGATCGTCCTGACCGCGGCGACCGCCCGCGTCGTGACTTCGACGGCGAATAAGGAGCTATAGACCATGGCACGCCCATTTTTCCGCCGCCGCAAGAGCTGCCCGTTCTCCGCAAAAGACGCTCCCCGGATCGATTACAAAGACGTCCGGTTGCTCCAGGGCTTCGTGTCCGAGCGTGGCAAGATCGTCCCGTCGCGTATCACTTCGGTGAGCGCAAAGAAGCAGCGCGAGCTCGCCCAGGCGATCAAGCGTTCGCGTCATCTGGGCCTTCTGCCCTACATCGTTAAGTAAGGAGCAGCTGAGATGGATGTCATCCTGCTGGAACGCGTCGACAAGCTCGGCAACATCGGCGACGTCGTCAAGGTGAAGGACGGGTTCGCCCGCAACTTCCTCCTGCCGAACAAGAAGGCGCTTCGCTCCAACGAAGCCAACCGCAAGGTCTTCGAAAAGAACCGCGAGAACATCGTTGCCGAAAACGCAGCGCGTCGTTCGGAAGCGGAAGTCGAGGCCAAGGACATCGACGGCACGACCGTGACGTTGATCCGTCAGGCGTCGAACACCGGCCAGCTGTACGGCTCGGTCGCGGTGCGCGATCTGATCGAGATCCTCGAGGCCGAAGGCCACAAGGTGTCGAAGTCGGCGATCGTGCTCAACAAGCCGATCAAGGCCATTGGCCTCTATGAGGTCAAGGTTTCGCTGCACCCGGAAGTGTCGGTGACGATCAAGGTCAACATTGCACGCTCGCCGGAAGAGGCGAAAATGCAGGCCGAGGGCGTCAACGTCATGGAAGCCATGTTCGAAAAGGACGAGGCTGGCTTCGTTGAGGATTACGATCCCAACGCAGAGCCCGGCGCGACCGCCGAGGTTGCTTCGAACCAGGACGACGCCGAGGCACCTGCCGCAGCGTAAGTCATTCGGTTACGATACGAAAAGGGCCGTCCGGAGTGATCCGGGCGGCCCTTTTTCTTTGCGCTGAACTTTCGCCCGGCTCGAGGGGGTGGGGTTCAGCCGGTGACGGCGCACGCACCGACGAGGGCGGCGAGCGGGATGAGCGCGAAGACGATGGGAAGAACTTTGGTCATCAGGCGGTCCGATACGGCGATGGGGGCTGTTGCGGGTAAAATGCGCCGCATCGCATTTGTTTCCGCAGCATGAACGAAAGCCTGCTTTGCCCTTCCAAACGAAAGCTTGCCCAGCGCCTCGCTACTTCCGCCCGAACAGCCGTTCGATGTCGCCGTGCGCCAGCTTCACCCAGGTTGGGCGCCCGTGATTGCACTGTCCCGAATGCGGCGTGACTTCCATTTCGCGCAGCAAGGCGTTCATTTCGGCGACCGACAGGATCCGCCCTGCCCGCACCGACCCGTGGCACGCCATCGTCGCAGCGACGTGATCGAGTCGCTCGCGTAGCGACAGCGCCTCGTCGAAGGCGGCGAGTTCGTCGGCGAGGTCGGTGACGAGGCCGGTGACGTCGCTTTGCCCGAGCATCGCGGGGACACCGCGCACCAGCATCGCGCGCGGGCCGAAGCGGTCGAGGTCGAGGCCGAATTCGCTGAGTTCGGTTGCCCGCGCATCGAGCCGGTCGCAGGCGGATTCGTCGAGTTCGATCACTTCGGGGAGGAGCAGCGCCTGGCTGGCGACCCCGCCGGACGCCATCGCCTTGCGCATCCGCTCGAGCACGAGGCGTTCGTGCGCGGCGTGCTGGTCGACGAGGATCAGGCCGTCCTGTGCTTCCGCGACGATATAGGTCTTGGCGACCTGGCCGCGCGCGACGCCGAGGGGGTAGGCGACGGTTTCGGGCGGTGGGGCGTAGGCGGGTTCGGCGCGGGCTTGTGGGGGTGGGGTGAAGAAGGTGCGGCGGTCGGATACCGCGTAATACCGTTGGTCGATGGCAAGCCCCTCCCCTTCAGGGGAGGGGTTGGGGGTGGGGGATGTCTCACCGAGAGCCAGTTCTGCTGGACTGCCCCACCCCAACCCCTCCCCTGAAGGGGAGGGGCTATTTTCGGTCGTCCAGGCCGCAAGCGCCGTTTCCGTAGGCCGCTGGCTGCGATGCCCCGCTTCATCGAGCGCCCGGCGCAACCCGCTGACGATCAGCCCGCGCACCAGCGCCGGGTCGCGAAACCTTACTTCGGTCTTCGCAGGATGGACGTTGACGTCGACCGCATCGGGCGGGACATCGAGGAACAGCGCCACCACCGCATGCCGGTCGCGCGGCATCATCTCGGCATAGGCCCCGCGAATCGCGCCGATCAGCAGGCGGTCCTTCACCGGCCGCCCGTTGACGAACAGATATTGGTGATCCGCGATCCCGCGATTGAAGGTCGGCAAGCCCGCGATGCCCCCCAGCCCGATCCCCTCGCGGACGAAGTCGATCCCGACGCCGTTCTCGACCAGTCCGCGGTCGGTCAGCCCGGCGACCCGGTCGGGCAAGGTCTCGCCCGCGCTGACCGAGAGCGACCGCCGCCCGTCATGCTCGACCGAGAAGCCGATGTCGGGCCGCGCCATCGCCAGACGCCGGACCACATCCATGCACGCGGCAAACTCCGCGCGCGGCGAGCGCAGGAACTTGCGGCGCGCGGGCACGCGCGCAAACAGCGCCTCGACCCGTACGCGAGTCCCCGGCGGGATCGCGGCGGGGCCTTCCGACTCCAGCACACCATTGTCGATCACGCGCGACCAGCCTTCCGCGCCGGGCTCCCGGCTCTCCAGCGTCATCCGCGCGACGCTTGCGATCGACGGCAACGCCTCGCCGCGGAAACCGAGCGTGCTGACCGCCTCTATGGCTTCGTCCGGCAGCTTCGACGTCGCATGCCGCTCCAGCGCGAGCGCCATGTCGGACGGTTGCATCCCGCACCCGTCATCGGTCACCTCGACCAGATCGGTCCCGCCCCCCGCCAGCCGTACCGCGATCCGCGTCGCGCCCGCGTCGATGGCGTTCTCGACCAGCTCCTTCAACGCGCTGGCTGGCCGTTCCACCACTTCACCGGCAGCGATACGATTGACGAGATGTTCGGGGAGGCGGCGTATTGACATGCCTTAAGCTCTAGCCCAAGCGACGCCATCCCGCGAGCCGTATCCGTGACTTAACCAGAGCGTGGGCGTCGCTCTGAAAGCCACGGGTTTAAGCATGTCGCGGGGGCGAAATGCGACCTGCCGGAAGCCTCCGCACCCGGCGTGAAACGGAACGATCCATGGGCTTTTTCTCGAATCTCTTTCGCTTCTCCTCGCACGACATGGCGATCGATTTGGGGACCGCCAATACGGTCGTCTATCTGCGCGGCCGCGGCATCGTGCTCAACGAACCCTCGGTCGTCGCGGTCGAGACGCTGAACGGCGTCAAGCGCGTCAAGGCAGTGGGTGACGACGCCAAGCTGATGATGGGCAAGACCCCCGACAGCATCCAGGCGATCCGCCCGCTTCGCGACGGCGTCATCGCCGACATCGATGTCGCCGAGCAGATGATCGCGCACTTCATTCGCAAGGTTCACGGCGGGCAGCGGCGCTTCATGCGCTGGCCGCAGATCGTGATCTGCGTGCCCTCGGGCTCGACCTCGGTCGAGCGCCGCGCGATCCGCGATGCCGCGTCGAACGCGGGCGCCTCGCAGGTCTGGCTGATCGAGGAGCCGATGGCCGCCGCGATCGGCGCGGACATGCCTGTCACCGAGCCGATCGGCAGCATGGTCGTCGACATCGGCGGCGGCACGACCGAAGTCGCGGTGCTGTCGCTGCGCGGTCTCGCCTACACCACCTCGGTGCGCGTCGGCGGTGACAAGATGGATGAGGCGATCGTCTCCTACGTCCGCCGCAACCACAACCTGCTGATCGGCGATGCGACGGCGGAGCGGATCAAGCAGGAAGTCGGCGTCGCCAAGCCGCCGCTCGACGGGATCGGCCTGACGATCCACGTCAAGGGCCGCGATCTCGTCAACGGCGTGCCCAAGGAAATCCAGATCAACCAGGGCCAGATCGCCGAGGCGCTCAGCGAACCGGTCGGGCAGATCGTCGAAGGGGTCCGCATCGCGCTCGAGAATACGGCGCCCGAACTGGCCGCGGATATCGTCGACCAGGGCATCGTCCTGACCGGTGGCGGCGCGTTGCTCAAGGGCATCGATGAGGTGCTGCGCGACGAGACCGGCCTGCCGGTGACGATCGCGGACGACCCCCTCACCTGCGTCGCGCTCGGCACCGGGCGTGCGCTTGAGGATCCGATCTACCGGGGTGTGCTCCACAGCGCGTGAGCGGTGCGGGCACGACATACGGATCAACACGGCTGTCGAGCGAGATGGGTACGCGAATCCCTACTCAGCGCGGACGGCCCTCGCTACAGACGGTAGCATCAGGCGGCCCTTGGGCCTTTGGATGGGGGTAACATGGCGCCGCCTCGCAATCGGCGCCCGGGTTTTTCGCGGCGGGCGCAATATGGTTTGTTTCTCGGCTATGTGATCGCGGTTGCCGGGTCACTCGTGGCTGCGGTGTTGCTTGCGTTGTCGGCGATCGATCCGCCCGCATTCGCGGTTCTGCGCGCGACGGTCGCGGAAGTGACGACGCCGATGTCATCGGGTCTGTCCGCGGTCGGCCAGTGGTTCGGGTCTATTCCGGGCGGGATCGGCAGCTATGTCGGAGTGCATGACGAGAACAAGCGCCTCCACAAGCAGCTTGCGGACCAGCACGCCCTCTACATGCGCGCGCGTTCGCTGGTGTATGACAACCGCCGGCTCACCGCCTTGCTGCGGCTGCGCGAGCGGATCGCCGAACCCGTCGTCACCGCGCGGCTGGTCAGCTCCTCCGCCACGAGCACGCGTCGGTTTGCGGTGCTCAATGCCGGGTCTTGGCAGGGTGTCGCCTCGGGCCAGCCGGTGACCGGACCGGACGGACTCGTCGGGCGCGTGCTCGAAACCGGGCCGAACAGCGCGCGCGTGCTGCTGCTGACCGATGGCGAAAGCGTCGTGCCGGTGCGGCGCACCCGGGATGGCCTGCCCGCGCTTGCCGCCGGGCGGGGCGACGGACTGGTCGATATCCGGTCGGTCGCGATGTCCAACGCGGGCTTCACCCCCGGCGACGTGTTCGTGACGTCGGGGATCGGCGGGATCTATCCGCCCGACGTTCCGGTCGCGCGTGTCTTCCGGCACGGACGCGACTCCGCGCCGGCGCGCAGCTATTCGCAGCCAGACACGCTCGACTATGCGATGGTGCAGCGCGCGTTCATGCCGCCGCTGCCGCCTACGCCGGTGCCGGTCCCGGTAGCGAAGCCCACCCCTGCCCCCAAGCCTTCGAAATCGGCGAAGCCGCGTTCCGCGCCCGGTCCTGCTCCTGCGCCTGCGCCTGCCGCGAGCGCTGTTGCGCGATGAGCCAGATTCGCGGCCCTTTCGACGAGCCACCCGATACGAGCCTGACGCGGTTCGTCCCTGCTCTGTCGATCGTCATCGCATCGACGCTGACGGTATGGCCGATCATCGCGAGCTTGCCCGTGATGCCGCCGTTCGGGTTGCTGATGCTGCTCGGCTGGCGTCTGTCGCGGCCGCTCAGCCTGCCGGTCTGGGCGGCGCTGCCGCTTGGGCTGTATGACGATCTCGTCAGCGGACAGCCGCTCGGCAGCGCGATGCTGTTCTGGACGTTGTGCTTTTTCATGATCGACCTGATCGACCAGCGCATCGTGTTTCGCGACTTCTGGCAGGACTGGCTGATCGCGGGAAGTTCGATCGCCTTCTGCCTGATCCTCGGTCGTTTCGTCGCTTCACCGCTTGGCGCGCACGTCGACACGCTTTTGCTGCTGCAGATTGCCGTTGCGACCTTGCTGTTTCCCCTCGCGACGCGCATCTGCACGATGCTGGCGCGCGAGGAGGAATCGGCGTGAACGGGCCGACTTTCGGCAATTCGAACAAGGTGATGACCGAGGCGGCGCAAAGCTTCAGCTTTTCGCGCCGCGCGGTGCTGCTGGGTGCTGGCCAGGGCGTGTTCGGGCTCGCGCTCGCGGGACGGATGGCGTGGCTCGCGATCGCCGAGAACGAGCATTATACCAATTTGTCGGAAAGCAACCGCGTCAACATGACGCTGGTCCCGCCGCGGCGCGGCTGGATCGTCGACCGCCACGGCGCGCCGATCGCCAACAACCGCACCGATTTCCGCGTCGACATCATCCCCGACCGGCTCGAGGACAAGGACCGCGTGCTCGCCTTGCTGCGCGACCTGCTCAAGCTTCAGCCCGAGGAGATGGACCGGCTCGTCGCCGACCTCGCGCATGCGGCGGGGTTCCAGCCGGTGCAGGTCGCCGAGAATCTCGATTGGGAGCGGTTCGCGGCGGTCAGCGTGCGGCTGCCCGAACTGCCCGGCGTCGCCCCGACGCGCGGGTTCTCGCGGAGCTATCCGGGGGGCGCGGCGGTCGCGCATCTGACCGGCTATGTCGGCGCCGCCTCGGCGGAGCAATATAAGGAAACGCGGGACCCGCTGATGGTCACACCGGGCTTCAAGCTCGGCAAGGATGGTCTTGAAAAGACGCTGGAAAAGACACTTCGCGGAGTGGCGGGGCAAAAGCGAGTCGAGGTGACCGCGCGCGGCAAGCTGGTCGCGGAGCTGGCAACCAGACCCGATCAGCCGGGCCAGAACGCGCGGCTGACGATCGATGCCGGCTTGCAGGAATATGCCGCGCGGCGGCTCGGGACGCAGTCTGGGTCGGTCGTGGTGATCGACTGCACCAATGGCGAGATGCTCGCGATGGTGTCGATGCCCGCCTACGATCCCAACGCCTTCTCCGACGGGATCAGCCATCTCGAATGGAAGATGCTGTCGGACAACGACCATGTTCCGTTGATGAACAAGGTCCTGCAAGGGCTGTATCCACCCGGATCGACCGTCAAGCCGATGAACGGGCTGGCGCTGCTCGGCGCCGGCGTTCCCGCGTCGGAACGGGTGTTCTGCAGCGGCGCCTTGCGGGTTGGCACCGGCGTGTTTCACTGCCATCTCAAGCGTGGGCACGGTGCACTCGATCTGAAGAATGCGATTATGCAGAGCTGCGACATCTATTTCTACGAGATGGTGCGCCGGCTGGGGTATGATCACGTCGCGCCGGTCGCGCGGTCGCTCGGGCTCGGGCAGAAGTTCGATATCCCCTTTCGCAGCCAGCGCTATGGCACGGTGCCGGACGCGGCGTGGAAGTTGCGGCGCTACAAGCAGTCGTGGACCGTCGCGGACTCGCTCAACGCATCGATCGGCCAAGGCTATGTGCTCGCCAACCCGCTCCAGCTTGCGGTGATGGCGGCGCGGCTCGCGTCCGGGCGAGCGCTCCAGCCGAGCCTGCTGACCGGCCACGTCCATGCGGACGCGCCGGCGCTGGCGGTCCAGCCCGATCACCTCCGCACCGTCCACGAGGCGATGTGGGGCGTCGTCAACGGCGGCGGCACCGGGGGGGCGGCGAAGATGCTGATCCCCGGGGTCGCGCTTGCGGGCAAGACCGGCACCGCGCAGGTTCGCCGGATCACGATGGCAGAGCGCGCGGGCGGCGTCCTCAAGAACGGGCAATTGCCCTTCAAGATGCGTGACCACGCCTTGTTCCAGGGGTTCGCCCCGCATGACAACCCGCGCTACGCGATTGCGGTGGTGCTCGAGCATGGCGGCCATACCGTCCGCAACCTCGATACCCCGGCGATCGCGCGCGATATCATGACGTGGCTGTTCGACCGCGACCGTGCGCTCGCGTCGCTTGCCGAGTCGGAGCCGACCTGGGGCGGCGATATCCGGACGCGGATGGCGGCGGAGAGCGCGGCTTATCGCGCCGCCGCCAACGCCCCGCCACCCGCGATCGGCGCGCAGACCGAGCGCAACGCGACCGCGCCCACCGATGCGCCCGCCGTCCGCGCCGCCGCCGACGCCGACGTGGCGGCGGCGGAAGCGCTCGCCAACAGCGCGGCGAGCGGCCGCACGGTCGCCGAAGACGGCAGTCCGGAGCATGACCCGCGATGAGCACGCGCAGCATTGTTCCTGCCCCGCTCGTTCAGCTCCCGTGGAAGATCATCCTGCTCGTCATCGCGATCGGCTGTTTCGACCTGCTGGTGCTGTACTCGGCGGCGGGAGGCAGCGTGCGGCCCTGGGCGCTGTCGCAGGGGATTCGCTTCTTCATGCTGCTCGGCGTCGCGCTCGCGCTGTCGCGAATCCCCGAGCGGTGGTGGAACAGCAGTGCGCTTCCGGCCTATGTCATCCTGTGCGTCATGCTCGTGCTGGTCGAGCTGGTCGGCGCGGTCCGCGGCGGCGGGCAACGCTGGCTCGACTTCGGGCTGATCCGGTTGCAGCCGTCCGAGCTGATGAAACCGTGCATCGTGCTTGCCTGCGCCAAATTCTACGACATGCTCCCGCCCAATGAGACGCGCCGGTTCGGCGCGATCTGGCCCGCGGCGATCCTGATCCTGATTCCGGCGGCGCTGGTGATGAAACAGCCCGATCTGGGGACCGCGCTGATGATCACGATCGGTGGCATCACCGTGATGTTCCTCGCCGGTGTCCCGCTGCGCCTGTTCATCGGCGGCGCGCTCGCGCTCGGCGCGGCGGTCCCGATCGCGTTCAACTTCGTGCTGCACGACTATCAGCGCAACCGGATCCTCGTCTTCCTCGATCCCGAAAGCGATCCGCTCGGGATCGGCTATCACATCAGCCAGTCCAAGATCGCGATCGGATCGGGCGGGATCTTCGGCAAGGGGTTCCTCAACGGCACGCAGAGCCATCTCGACTATCTGCCTGAAGGGCATACCGATTTCGCGCTGGCGACGATGATGGAGGAGTGGGGGCTGGTCGGCGGCGTGCTGCTGATCATCGCGTTCGTGCTGATCGTGCAATGGGGAATCTCGACCGCGCTCTCCGCGCAATCGCGCTTCGCCAAGCTGACGGCGGCGGGGCTGGCGGCGACGATCTTTTACTACGTGTCGATCAACATGGCGATGGTGATGGGGATGGCCCCCGTCGTCGGCGTGCCGCTCCCGCTGATCAGCAATGGCGGATCGAGCCAGATGACGTTCATGCTGTGCCTGGGAATCCTGATGTCGATCGAGCGTTCCAACCGCAAGATCGAGACCCGCTGGTAGATTTTTTGCGGTGCGGTGCAAAAAGGGTTTGCAACCTCCGACCACGCTGCTACCAGACCGCCTCCCGGCAACGGCGGCGCAGACGCGCTGCCCCTACCAAGCGGGAATGGACGCATAGCTCAGTTGGTAGAGCAGCTGACTCTTAATCAGCGGGTCCTTGGTTCGAGCCCAAGTGCGTCCACCATTTCTTCCCAAATTCAAGATCGGCGAAGGTCGCCTCCTTCCGTGGGGCTGAGCCCGAACCGTCTCGCGCGGGAATAACGGTTACGGCCTTGCCGGATCGTGCCGCCGCAGCGTTCGGCGCGGTCAAACCTGCGCCTGGAGGTCATCTGGTCCGCATCAAGCCGCACCAGCTTCTCTGAAATGTGGGCGCAGCGGTCCGCGTGGCCCGATCGATGAGCGTCTCCATTTCCTTCCAGGGCGTCCGGTCGGCGGTCCTTGAAAGCGGTGTCCAGAGGTGGCAAGCGGTCGGGATGGAGCGCGATAGAACGTTCATATCAGAGAGGGTTCGCGCAGACGGTCCGGTCGCGGATCGCAGCGTCGTGCTGGCAAGACTGGCGCATGTCTATGAGCGCGCGCTGAGCCGCTACTTTGCCCGCCGGGTTCGCTCGAAGGCGGACGTGCCGGATCTGGTCCAGGACGTCTATCTCCGGCTCAGTCAGATGCCGGACCCGACCGCGATCGAGAAACCCGAGCATTTCCTGTTCGTGACCGCCGCAAACGTGTTGAAGGACCGCGCCCGGCGCGATTCTGCGCGGGGCGGCGGGCTGCACGACGAACTCGGGGACACCCTCGCCGGTTCGGAAATTCCGCCCGACCGCGTCTTGGAAGGCAGGGAGGCAGCGGATCGCCTGCAGGCGGTGTTGCTGGAGCTTCCCGAACGGACACGCGACGTGTTCGTTCTGCGTATGCTCGAGGGATTGCGAATGGCCGACGTTGCTCATGCGATCGGTATTTCAACGCGTGCCGCCGAAAAGCACCAAGCCAAGGCGCTTGCCCGCGTGACGGCGGCGTTGGAGGACTGGCGCCATCGTTGAGTCCACGCTCCTGATCGAAGCCGCCGAATGGCACGAGCGGATGCGCGACGCCGACGACTCCACGTTTGCCGCGTTCGAAACGTGGCGCGGGGAAAGCGCGATGCGCGCGGCGGCGTATGACGCGGTGTGTGCCGCGCATGCCCGCACGCGCGCGCTTGCCGAGGAAGCGCCGCTGCTGTCGTTGCGCCAGCAGACCTTGGCACGAACGATGCTCGCACGGCGGCCGTCGCGGATGCGGTGGCGGGTCGTCGCGACCGGCGCGGTGCTGCTGGCGGCGGCACCGCTCGCCGCTTATGGCATCAGCGCCTGGACCGCGCCCGTGGCCCCGCCGCCTGCCGAGATTTTCCGCACCGGCATCGGGCAGCAAGCCGATGTGACGCTCGCGGACGGGTCGATCGTGACGCTCGACACCGCAACCACGCTCGAGGTCCGCGTGTCCGAGGGCATGCGCCGGGTCAGGCTCGACGGACAGGGCTGGTTCAAGGTGAAGCCGGCGAGCACGCCGTTCGAGATCAGCGCGGCGGGCCGGACCTTCGTCGCGACCGCCGGCGAGTTCAACGTGCGGACCGATGCCAGGCGGATGCGCGCGTTCGCCGCGGACGGGACACTCAAGCTCGTCGGGGCCGATAGTTCGCTCGCCTTGCCGGCCGGGCGCATGATTGCGGTCAGCGGCGACGACGTCACCGTCCGCACGCCGAGCAATCCCGGCAGTTTCAGCGGCTGGCGGACCGGTGCCCTGCAACTCGACGACGTGCCGCTCGCCGAGGCGGTGAGCGAATTCAACCGCTATCGCCGCCACCCGATCCGGCTTGCCGATGGTCGCGCGGGGGCGTTGCGCGTGTCGGGCGCGTTCCGCACGACCGGTTCGCTGGCGTTCGTCGATGCGCTCGCGGTCGGCTTTCCGGTGCGCGTAAAGCGGGACGACGATGCGGGTATCGTCATCTCCGCGCGCTGAGGCGCCAGCACTTTTGAGAAAAAGAATGCGATTGCGGTTCGGATTTTGTCCGGGCGCGCGTCTTGTCCTTCGAAAGCCCCGCACATGATGGGGCTGCCGAAGGGGGGATGGTTGCGATGGCGCGCGTATGGCGGACATTTGGGTGCGATCGTCGCAGCCCTCGCCGTGCCGACTGCCGCAATTGCCGCGCCCCCCGTATCGTTCGACATTCCCGCCGGTTCGTTGGGCGATGCGCTCATCGCATTTGCCCGGCAGAGCGGGCGTCAGATCCTGTTCGCGCCGACGCAGGTGCGCGGGTTGCACGCGCCGAGGGTGCGCGGCCCGCACGACCCGGATCGTGCCCTGGCACGGTTGCTGGCGCGAACCGGCTTTCGCGTGCGGGCCACGCCCGGCGGCGCGTGGCTGCTGGAGGTCGTGCCGGTGGCTAGCGCTGCACGACGCCCTTCCCTTCCGCAGGCGGACCTCGCCCCCGCCGATGTCGCGCGGAACGCCGACATCGTCGTGGTCGGGACGCCAGGTGGCGGCCGTCGACGGCAGGAAGCCGCGTTCGCGGTGACGTCCGTCAGCCGTTCCGCGATCGACCGACTGGGTGCCGCGAGCACCGCGGACGTGCTCAAGCTCGTGCCCGGCCTCACCGTCGAAACCTCCGGCGGAAAGAACGGCGCGAACATCTTCGTGCGGGGGTATCCGTCCGGCGGCGATGCCGAATACGTCACCTTCCAGACCGAGGGCGTGCCGTTCTTTCCGCCGGCGACGCTCTCCTTCCTCGAGAATTCGCAGCTTTACCGGATCGACGAGACGGTACAGCGCGTCGAGGCGGTGCGCGGTGGCACCAGCGCGCTGCTCGCCTCGGGCCAGCCCGGCGCGACCGTCAACGTCATCCAGCGTGAGGGCGGCGACCACCTTGCGGGCGAGATCAAGGGGAGCGTGATCGACACGGGCGAGGTGCGTACCGACGTCTATGTCGCCGGGCCGCTCGACCAGGACACGCGGTTCATGATCGGCGGCTATGCCTCGCGCGGCACCGGTATCCGTTCGCCGCGCTTCGCCGCGGATCGCGGGGGGCAGATCACCGCCAATCTGCGCCGGAACGTCTCCTCCGGCTCGGTGCTGCTGTTCGCGCGCTACCTCGATGATCGCAGCCAGTGGCTGCTGCCGATCCCCGTCGTGCAGAGCGGACGGCGGATCACCGCTTACCCCGGTTTCGATGCCGGAAGCGGCACGCTGGCCGGGCCCGATACGCGCACCGGCATCCGCAACGATGGCAGCCGCTACGATCTCGACGACGGGCGTGGTGCGCGGATCGTCAACCTCGGGACCAATATCGAGCTGCGGCTCGGCAGCGGCGTGACGCTACGCGACAAGGCGAGCTGGCTTTCCGGCCACGCAGACACCACCGGGCTCGTTTCGGAAAATACGGCACCACAAAGCGCCGCCGCTTACGCGGTGAGCCTGGGCGGCGGGATCGCATCGCTCGTCACGACCGCCGACGGTCGCGCCGTGTCGCCCGATCAGGCGGTCGTGCGCGCTGGCATCTGGACGGTCGCCAAGCGGATCGACGCGCGCGTCAACGATGCCACGCTGGAGTGGAAGACCGGACCGAGCAAGGCGACCGTCGGCGTCTATGCGGCGGACTATGGCGCGCGGGACCATTGGGATATCGGCAATGCGCTGCTGCTGACCGCACAGCCCAACGCGCGGCGGCTCGACCTGACGCTGACCAACGGCGACATCGTCTCGCGCGACGGCTTTGCCAGCGGTTCCAGCTTCCTCGTCGACGCGCGCTATCGCGGCAGCGATCTCGCTTTCTACGCGGTCGAGGAGCTGATGGTGGCGGATCGCCTGCGGCTCGACGGCGGGATCCGCCATCAACGCCACGCGGTCGACGGCTGGGCTGTGGACACCAAACCTGCGGGTCCCGGTGGCACCGACGGCAACCCGGCCACGCTGTACGACAATGACGATGTAGTGTTTACGGGCACGCAGACCCCGGTACGGTATCGCGGCGGTGCCTGGTCGTGGACGCTCGGGACCAATTACGACGTCACCCGCACCCTCGCCGGGTTCGTGCGTTTCAGCCATGGGAACAGCTTCCCGTTCTTCGACAATCTGCGCGACGGCATCACCGTCGCGCCGCGCGTCGATACGATCGAAGGCGGCGTGAAGCTCTCGACGCGGTCGCTCAACCTGTATGCGACGCTGTACCGCAACCGCTTCAAGGGCCTTGCGACGACCGTCATCACCAGCGGCGCGCCGCTCGCCTCGATTGGCGGGGCGCGCGCGACCGGGGTCGAGCTCGACGGACTGTGGCGTCCGGTAGCGCCGCTTTCGGTGACATTCTCGGGGAGCTGGCTCGACGCGCGTTATCGCGGCTTTTTTACCGACGGCGGGCGGACCGATCTCAGCGGCAACCGTGTCCAGCGCCAGCCGCAATGGCAATGGCGCTTAACCCCGGCCTGGGACTTCGCCGTCGCCACCCGCAAGGTCAGCCTGTTCACGACGTTGAGCCGCATGGGCGATCGCTGGTCCGACGTGCAGAACCGCCAGTTGCTGCCCGCTTTCGTCAAATGGGACGCGGGTGCCGCACTGGACGTGAACGACCGGCTGCGCGTCCAGCTCAGCGCCGACAACCTCACCGACACGATCGGCCTGACCGAAGGCAACCCGCGGACGCTCGGCGCGCAAGCAACGGGCGCAATCTTCGCGCGCCCGATCCTGGGTCGCTCGGTCGAGCTGTCAGCCCGGTACAGGTTCTGAGGATGCCCCGTTTGCGCAGCCCTCCGTAACCCATCCGACGCTTGCCCGTGCCCACCGATCCACATCGCCGCGACGCTGTCCGGCGAGACGACGGCGCGCGTCCACCGTTTTCCAATGCCAACCCGATTACCAAGACCAGAAACGTTCAGGAGGAACCTCATGACCCATACCCGCACCATCATGGCACTCGCGCTGCTGTCCGGCACAGCGCTCGGCGCCCTGCCCGCCTTCGCGCAGGACGTCCCCGCGCAGGCAGCCGTCCCGGCAACCGAGCCGGTGGCCGATCAACCCGACATCGTCGTCACCGGCAACGCCAACCGCGCGGGCCAGCGCAAGCTCGACGCCAGCTATTCGATCTCGACCGCGACCGCCGAGCAGATCCGCGAAGTCCAGCCGACCTCGACCGCCGACCTGCTCAAGATCGTGCCGGGGGTGTGGGTGGAAAGCTCGGGCGGCAATGCGGGTGCCAACGTCTTCATCCGCGGCTTCCCGTCGACGGGCGATGCGCCGTTCCTTACGCTCCAGCTCAACGGCTCGCCGGTCATCGCCCCGTCGTCGCTGTCGTTCCTCGAGGACAGCTCGATCTTCCGCCTCGACGACACGATCGAGCGGCTCGAAGTGCTGCGCGGCGGCCCGAGCCCGATCTTCTCGAACGGCCAGCCCGGTGCCACGACCAACTTCATCCTCAAGGAAGGCACCCGCGATCCGCACCTGTCGCTGCGCGCGACCTATGGCACCGAGGGCACCTATCGCGGCGACTTCGTCGCACAGGGGCCGCTCACCTCGGACACGACCTATATGGTCGGCGGCTTCTATCGCTATTCGGACGGCTTCCGGAAGACCGGCTTCGCCGGCGACCTCGGCGGGCAGATCACCGGCAGCATCACGCACAAGTTCGACGCGGGCAAGCTGACCGTCTACGGGCGCTATCTCGACGACAAGAACGCCTTCTACACGCCGATGCCGCTGGTCGAGACCAACGGCAAGTTCAGCACGTTCAGCGGCTTCGACGCACGCACCGACACGCTGGTCGGTCGGGAAATCGAGAATACGGTGATCGAGGTCGGCCCGAGCATCAACGGTGACCCGACGCAGAAGAAGGCGGTCGACCTGTCGCGCGGGCGCGGGTCGAACGTCTACACCTTCGGCTCGACCTTCAGCTATGACGTGGGCGGCGGGTTCGCGGTGCAGAACAACGTCAATTTCACCAAGGGCACGTCGACGACGTTCGCGCTGTTCACCGGCTCCAACCCGCAAACGGTCGGGCAATATCTCGCGGGTGCAGGCGGCGCGGGTACGGTGACCTATGCCGGCACCGGCCAGGCGCTGACCGCCGGGCAACAGACGATCCAGGCGGGCATCTGGTCGGTGACCAAGCAGATCGAGAGCTTCACCGACGAACTGAAGCTCTCCAAGGAGCTGTTCTCGGGCAACACGCTGACGCTCGGCGGCTATTACGCGCATGTCGGCGATCACGACCAGTGGAACCTCGGCAACAACATCCTGCTCGCGCTCGAACCCAATGCGCGCGTGCTCAACGCGACGCTCGTCAACGGCACGATCCTGACGCGCAACGGCTTCACCAGCGCCAACAGCTATGACGTCAATGCGTTTTACACGAGCAGCAACGTCGCCGGATATCTCAGCGACGAATGGAAGCTCGGCGCGCTGCGGGTCGACGGTGGCGTCCGCGTCGAGCGCGTCGTGCTCCACGACCGGTTCGAGAACAGCGCGACCGGCGATCTCGATAACAACCCGCTGACCGCGTACAACAATGGCGCGACCTATCTCAACGGCACTTTCAGCAATGCCCGCTACGCCAAGACGCAGGTGTCGTGGACCGCTGGTCTCGACTATGCCTTCACCAACAAGCTCAACGCCTTCGCCCGCGCCAACTCGGGTGCGCTGCTCCCGCAGTTCGACGATCTGCGCGGCAACGCGACGTCGCTGCAGAACATCAAGCCGCAGACCGCCGACCAGTATGAGCTCGGGCTCAAGACCGCGACGCGCTATTACGACCTGTACCTCACCGGCTTCTACAACCGCTTCCACAACCTGATCTTCCAGGACATCCGCGTGATCGGCGGGGTCGAGCAGAACGTCGTGCAATTCGGTGGATCGCGCGCCTACGGGCTCGAATTCGAAGGCGCGGTGCGCCCGGTCGACGGGGTCCAGCTCGCGGTGCGCGGCGTCGTGCAGGACGGCAAGTTCAAGGATTTCGGGACCAACACCGGCAACAGCGTCAACCGCCAGCCGAAATTCCAGATCGCCGCGACGCCGTCGTACACCTTCCGCAGCGCCTGGGGTAAGGCGCGGCTGTTCGGGACGTTCACGCATATCGGCAACCGGTTCGCCGATATCGAGAACCAGCAGCGGCTCGGCAGCTATGAGACGGTCGATCTCGGCGCGTCGCTCGACCTGAACGATCGCTTCTCGCTGCAGGCGACGGTCGAGAACTTGACCGACACGCTCGCGCTGACCGAAGGCAATGTGCGTACGGTCGGTTCGGCCAATTCCGCCGGCTTCTTCCTGGGCCGCCCGATCTTCGGCCGGCACGCGACGATCACCGCGGCCTACAAGTTCTGACCCTCCCGCCGGTCGGGGTTCACGCCCCGACCGGCACCTCTTATGTCGAGTTGCTCATCATGATCTTGCGCCGATCCTTCGCCCTGCCCCTCGTCGCGCTGTCGATCGCCTTGAGCGCACCTGCCGCCGCGCGCGAGATCACGCCTGCCCTCGCCGCCAGCGCGGTCCGCACGCCCGAGGACATCTACGGCCCGCTGTACCGCGCGGTCGAGCTCGGCCGGGTATTTCCCGATAGCAAGACCTTCGCGGACATGGTTCCACTCTCGGCACCCGACGCGATCCTCCAGGCGTATCGCACAGAAGCGCCGCAGAGCCGCGAAGCGCTCGCCGCCTTCGTCGCGCGGCACTTCCGCAAGGTCGGGGACGCGGACGCGCGCAAGCTGTCGATGCGCGAGCATATCCGCGCGCTGTGGCCGGTACTCGCCAAGCCGCCGGTGGCGGTGGTGCCGGGTTCGTCCGCGTTGCAGCTGCCGCAGACCTATGTCGTGGCGGGCGGGCGCTATCAGGAGATGTATTACTGGGACAGCTACTTCACCATGCTCGGCCTGAAGGCCGATGGCGAACGGCCGCTGATCGAGTCGATGCTGGGCAATTTCAGCGCGTTGATCGCGCAATACGGGCATGTGCCGAACGGCACGCGCAGCTATTATCTGTCGCGCTCGCAGCCGCCGTTCCTCGCGTTGATGATGGACCTGTCCGACACGCATGACCCCGCGCTCGACCGCGAACGCCTCGCGACGCTGAAGGCCGAGCACGCTTATTGGATGGCGGGTGCGAAGTGCGTCGCCGCCAGTGGCGCGTGCGAGCACGTCGTTCGGATGCCCGACGGCAGCCTGCTCAACCGCTATTGGGACGCCCGCGACACGCCGCGCGACGAATCCTATGCCGAGGATATCGCGACCGCCGCCGCTGCGGGTCGCGCCGCCCCGCAGGTCAATCGCGATCTCCGCGCCGCCGCCGAGAGCGGCTGGGATTTCAGCTCGCGCTGGCTCGCGGACGGCAAGACGCTGGCGACGATCCACACTACCGATATCGTGCCGGTCGATCTCAACAGCCTGATGTGGAACCTGGAAAAAGCGATCGCGCGCCGCTGCACGACCGTCGGGGACACCGCATGCGCCCGCGCATTCGAGACCCGCGCCACCGCCCGCGGCATGGCGATCAGCAAATATCTCTGGTCGGCGGGCGACAAACGTTGGGTGGATTGGGACCGCAAGACGGCCAAGCCAACGGACTCGATCAGCGCGGCGATCCTCTATCCGCTGTTCGTCGGCCTCGCCACGCGCGAGCAGGCAGACGCCACCGCCACGCTCGTCACGGCAAAGCTGCTCGCGCCCGGTGGCCTGCGGACCACGACCCTCACCACCGGCCAGCAATGGGACCAGCCCAACGGCTGGGCACCGCTGCTGTGGATCGGCGTTCAGGGCCTCGACCGGTATGGCAAGACCGCGCAGGCCGAGGACCTCGCGCACCGCTGGCTCCGCACTGTCTCGCGTTATTATGATGCCAACGGGCGGATGGTCGAGAAGTACAACCTCGAAACCGGCGAGGCCGGCGGCGGGGGCGAGTATCCGGTGCAGGACGGGTTCGGCTGGACCAACGGCGTGACGCGCGCGCTGCTTGCGAAATACCCGGCGCTGGATCACGGCTGATCCCCGGTGAGTGCTACCGTTTCACCAGGCGGGCATAGCGACATTGCGCGTGTTGACCGGCCCCGAGCAGCCACTTGCCGCGCGGGCCGGTGAACCTGCGACGCGCGGACTACGCCCGGCTTCACGGGAGGGGCACGCCCGGGCCGATCGGTCGCGAGCCTCCTAGCGCCTGCTGGCGGCGAGGGCATCGAGCGCGACGAGGATCGTGTCGGCTGCGGTATCCGCCCCGTTTTCCTCGGCCATTGCCGCCGCCACGCGTTCGGCGGTCTCGCGGTACGTGGGGTTATGGAGCAGCCTGGCGATCAGTCTGGTCGCGCGACGAACGGTAAAGTGGCGGGCCTTGAGCCGTAATCCGGTGCCCATGCGCATCACACGATACGCGTGATCGTACTGATCCCCCATGTGCGGCACCACCAGTTGCGGTTTCCCCACGCGAAGAGCCTGGCCGGTCGTGCCGACACCCCCGTGCTGGATGATTACCGCGACATGCGGGAAGAGCAGCGAGTGCTGGGCGTAGCCGACGCGAAGGATATCGCCGTCGATGCTCGGCTCGGCGGTACCGCCAACCAGAAGGATCGCCCGCATGTGCAGCGCTTTGGCGACGTCGCTTGCCCTCTCATAAAAGCGGCCGGCACCATTGACCGCGAACGAGCCGAGCGTGAAGACCAGCGGCGAAGGCCCCGCTTTGAGAAACGCGACGATCGCAGGGTGGAGCGGGTCCTTCCCGCCACTGCCCTGATCGAACATCGGAAACCCGACGATCCGGGTCGTCTGCGTGGCATCGGGCGGCAGTGCGCCCAGTTGCGGTGAATAGCACCCGAGCCGCAGCAGGGCGGTCGGCGGCGGATCGAGGAGATGCGCGGCACCGCCCGCCGGCAGCCCGTGTTCGAACCGTACCCGATCGATCCGCTTCCCGTACAGACGGTCGACCAACCGGCGCAGCGCGCCGAAAGCGAAACGATTCCACGCCACGCCGATGCCAGTCACCGGCGCCCCGAGCATCATCCAGAAATCGAGCGTCCGGGGTGGATCGTAGGGCGAGAGCATCGCCATCGGTTGGAGGATCACGGAGACCAGCGGCAGGCGGCGCTTCTCCGCCACGATGGGTGCGGCAAAGACGAAGATCGACGCGACGATCGCCTCGGCATCCGCAACCAGCGCGTCGAGCGCGACAGTGCATTCGGCCAGGCCCGGGAGCAGCACGCGTTCGAGCATGATGCGTTGATCGCTCATGATGCGGCGCACCGCGTCTTCATGACCGAGCCCCATTCCCGCACAGATCTCCGCGAAGCTCGTCAACACGCCGACCGCCTCGAGCCCGGCCTGCGTGCACTTCTGCACATGATCCTCGGGGACCGCCAAAACGGGCGTGATGCCTCGCTCCTTCAACGCCAAGGCGATCGCGATGAAGGGATGCAGATCGCCAAACGTACCGGCAGTTGTCAGGACGATCTTTCGCATTCACCACTTGCTCGCTGAAGGATCTGCCATCTGCAGGCAAGAACCGGGATTGCCCCGTACCGGAAGCGATATTTGCGTGTTCGACGATGACATCATGAGGAAAACGATACGCGATTATGCTGCGTGCGGCACTACTGCCGCTCGCCCTTTTTAGGGGGCTGTTCCAAGCCACTAAACCCGAACGCCTCTTTGACGAAGGCAATTCGGGGCGACGCTCTCGCCGACGTTTTGGCGTTGGCGACGGACACGACACAAGTCCTGCAGGGCATCTCGACAGGGCGAAACGCGGCGCCTGACCCAATACTATTCGTACCGGCGGGCGCATTCGGCATCGGATACCGCTGCGGCGATCAATCCTGGTTCACGCAAGCAGGAGAAGGACCGGCACACCTATGCCGGCCAGCAGTAGCAGGAGCGACGTCGGGCGATTGCGTCGGTTCAGAATGGCGATCCAGATTCCGAGTGCGGTGCCGGCGCTCAGAAGGAGCCCTAGCAGCGCCGCGAAGAGACTGAACGTATTAACGACCTTGGCCGGTGCCGCCTTGCTTTCGGGGGCCTTCGTGGGGGCAGCCTTGCGGTCGCGCCGGACGACGCCGTGCTTGTGGACGTTGGCGATCAGCGTCATCCACGCCGGAGGATCATAGTGCGCGGCGCGATCCTGGAAGCCGAGCGCCTGCAGACTCCCGCTCAGCGCGAAGAACAGGATCGCGGGCGCGAAGAACAGTCCGATCCAGCTGTGGAGCTGCCGCAAGCGACGCTGGGATTGCGCTTTCATGATTGTCTTTCTCCGGCATGCGCGGGCGCCAGGCGGTCAGGCACCAGCGACATGCGCGTCGACCAGTTCCTTGTGCGCCGCGTCGAATTTCGCGCGGAATGCAGGGACGTTCATCAGATCGGCGGCGACCAGCGTGCCGAGCGCGTGGCTCGCCTCGATATCGCTCGGGAAGTGGACGCCGCACAGTTCGCGGCTCATCGCATAATCGGCGGCGCGGTCGAGGATTGCGGCGGAACGCCCGCTGAGCAGATGCGCAAGCACGAACCCGGTCGAAAAACCCAGCGTTGCGTGACCGCTCGGATAGGATTTGTCCGGTTTCTTGCCCTGCACGCAGGTCGCAATCGTCGGATCGACCGCAGAGGGCCGCGTTCGATGAAAATAGGCCTTGGCCATGCCGGCGGTGGCATCCCCTTCTTCCTGAACCTCGCGCAGCAAAGCCCAGGTCAGCGGGTACGTCTCGAGATTAAGCCCGAGCGTCCGGTCGAACAGCGCGGGCGTCTCATGCGCATCGTCCCAGCGTGCCGCGTCGATCCGGGCGGGCGTTGCGGCGGCGATCATCGCATGGATTGTGGCGAGCTCGCCCCGCTCCTGCGGCGATGCCGGTGCCGGCGGCGCGGGCAGGACCAGCGCCGGGCGGACGCTGTCCTCCGACAGATAATGCAGCGCATGCGGTGCCGCTGCGGCCGCCCCTCCCCCAAGAACGAGCGCGAGCGCCAGACACGTGGCTCCGATCGGCTTTCCCATGTGCCGTCCTCCCCCTTTCGTCAGAAACCGATGCGGGCAGACAGGAGGAACGAGCGCGGCGGCAGGTAATTGAACTGGTCGAGCTGGCCATAACCGTTCTGATAGCCAGCCGTGACCGGCGCCCCGGTCGCACTCGTCGAGATCGCGGTGACCGCGCGGCTGTTGAAGACGTTGTTGACCGTCACGCCGAGCCGCAATCCGCCCTGAATCTCCTGACTAATCGCGAACTCGCCGATGCTGTAGGGGCGGATGCGGTAGAGCCGGTAGTCCGGGCTGCCGGTATATTCGTTGGCATATTGGGGGCCGGTGAACCTCTGGTCGAACGACAGGCGGAACCCCTGCCGCCGATAGATGAACCCGCCCGCCGCGGTCGTGAACGGCGCCTTGGCGATCTGCGCGCCGGTCATGACGTTGTGCGCGTAATTGTACGAGCCGTTGCCGAACAGCGTCAGCCCGCGCACCGGCATGTAGCTGAGCGCGCCCTCGACTCCCTTGTAGCGGACCTGACCGATGTTGACGAGCAGCGTCTGGTCGCAGCCGGTCGTGGTGCAGGTGCCGATCTTGTTGTCGATGTTGATGATATAGCCGTCGACATCAACCGAGACCTTGTTGCCGTGCCAGACCGTGCCGACCTGATAATTGGTCGAGGTCTGGGGCTTGAGCGCATCGAGCGCGGTCGAGAGCGTACCCGAGGCCGAGTAGAAGCTCGACAGATCCGGGACATACATCCCCTGCGCATATTGGCCGTAGAACGACCAGTTGGACGTCGGCATGTAATTGATCGTCGCGAATGGCAGCGTCTTGGTCCAAGTCTGGCTCGTGTCGAGCGGCAGGCGCGTCTTCTGGTTGACCGGCGCTGCGACGCCACGCTCGAAATGGACGTATTTCACGCCGGGCGTGATCGACAGGCCCGCGACCGGGTGGAATTCGAACTCGCCGAACAGTTGATACTGGTTCCAGTTCGAATGCTGGACGTAGCTGAGATCGGCCTGGGTGATCGGCGGCAGCGCGTTCTGCGCGGCGGTGCCGTTGCCGTTGTTGAACTTCTCGTTGAAACTGAAAGTGTTGGTCGTGCGGTCGAGATCGACCAGATGGCGGTCGGTGACGGCATGTTCGTACCAGCCGCCGACGCGGATCTTGCCGAGCGCGAAGTCGTAATTGACCTGGCCGATATAGCCGAAGACACGGTATTTGTTGAGCTTGCTATAGCCGAGAATGTCGCTCGTCGGTCCGGCGACGGCCTTGTAGGGCGATGCGGCCGTGCCCGCGCCGCTGAACCCGGTGATCACCGAGCCGGTGTTCCCCGACAACGTGTTGTTGGTATAGCCATACATATAGCCGCGATTGTCGAGCGAGAAGCCCGAGCCGAGGTCGGTCTGCAGCCGGACATAGGAGAAATCCGTGGTCTTGTCGGTCCGGTTGTACTTCCAGTAATCCTGCTGGCTCGGGGTGTTGCTTAGGCCGTAGGTGCGACCGTATTGTCCGACGTTCGACGCCACCGAGCAGTTCTCGCCCGTCAGCTGAGTCAGCGGCAGGCCATCGGTGCCAAGCGCGGTCGTCTTGTTCGCGCCGATTGCCGCGCTGCCGCACGTCGCGCCCTTGAGCACGTCGGACTGGTAATAATGGTTGCGGTTCCACGTGCTCATGATCGTCAGCGTGTTGTGGCTGCCGATCGGCGCGACGATCTTGCCGTAGAGGTTTTTGGAACCCACCGGCGAATAGGTCAGCGCGCCGTCAGATTGCAGATACTGGCCGGTCAGCACGATCCGCGCGCCGCCGAGTTTCTCGATGCTGCCCGACTGCACTTCGGCACGTCCGATGAAGGTGTTCCAGTTGCCGACGATCCCCTCGACCTGCGCGCCGCGCTGCTCGGTCGCGGCGCGCGAGTACATGTTGATGTTCCCGCCATAGGTCGCCTGGCCGAGCTGGCTCGCGTTGCCGGGGCCGCGGTCGACGACGATCGTCTCGATCGTGTTGGACGGAAAGAACGAGGTCGAATGGTGCGTCGGGTTGTTGGTGTCCGCGAACGGGATCGAATCGTAGGTGACGTTATATTCGCCGTCCTGGAAGCCGCGGATCGTCGCCTTGGTCTCGCCCAGACCATAGCCGTTGCCCGCACCCGAGATCGAAACGCTCGGGGTCAGCGCGATCAGCTCGTTGAAATCGGCCGAGGCGGTGGTGTTGGCGATGTAATCGCGGCTGACCGCGGACTGCGGCTGGGTCGTCGTCAGCGAGACGGTGATCGGCGCGCTCTGCGCGGTCTTCGATCCTGTCACGATGATGTCGGCAGAGGTCAGCGACTGCTTGTCGTTCGCCTGGCCCGCGCTATTCGCGCTGGTCGTGGTCTGCGCGTCCGGGCCGGACCCCGCCTGAACCGGCGCGGCTGCCGCAGGCACGCTTGCGTCGCTCGCAGCGGGAACGGGCGGCGTCGGCACCACTGTGGCGGCGTGGGCCGGAAGGGCTACGCAGAAAGCGACCCCGGCAAGCAGGGTCTGACGGAAAGTCGCACGCATCGAATGATCCCCGAATGAACAGTCGTCCCCGGGTGCGCGCTTCTGACGCTGCAACCCGGCGGTCCGACGGCGCGCCGACCGGCACCCCGCTGAGTAGCGCTCTAGACACGGGCTGTTACGCTTGCGTGGCCGTTCCATGGCCCGCCCGTGTCGAACACTTAAATTCGAGTTAATCTGCGCGCCGGATCACAGCGCCGCCAGCGTTGCGACACAGCCGGGCGCGCAGTCGCCGATCCGCAGCTCCAGCCGGTGGACCCGCGCGATTGCGGCGACAAGCGGCAGCCCGAGGCCGTTGCCGGGCTGGCTCCGGCTGGTCTCGACACGGTGGAAACGACCAAGCACCTTGTCGCGTTCTTCCGCCGGTATCCCGGGGCCATCGTCCGCGACAGTCAGGATCGGTCCGGCTTCCAGGCTGATGACGATCTGCCCGCCCTCGGGCGTATATTTGATCGAATTGTCGACCAGATTGCCGACCGCTTCGAACAACAGATCGGCATCGCCCTCGAACACGACATCGTCGGGGACCCGGCGCGTGATGCTGATCCCGCGTTCCAGCGCCGCCACTTCGTGGAAGTCGGCGGCGTCCGCCACCACTCGGGACAGGTCGAGCATGCGAAACCCCTGGCGCCTTGCGCCCTCGTCCATCTCGGCGATGCGCAGCAGCGCGTCGAACATGCCGATCATCCCGGTCACTTCCTCGACCGCGTCGCCGATCACGACCGCCATCGCCGGTGCGCTCGCCGCGCCATCGTCGGCCTGCCGCAGGTTCGCGAGCAACCGGGTCAGCGGCGTGCGCATGTCGTGCGCGATATTGTCGCCCGCGGCCTTCACCTCGAGCATCAACCGCTGGACCTCGTCCAGCATCCGGTTGACCTCCAGGGTGAGATCGTCGAGCTCGTCGCGGCGGGGTGACGGCGTCAGCCGGGCGTCGAGCCGCCCCGCCATGATCGCGTGCAGCCCCTGCGTCAGTCGACGGACGCGCGATTCCTGCGCCAGCGCCAGAAGCACCGAACCCGACAGCCCAAGCACCAGCAAGCCCAGTCCGCCCCAGATGATGGTAAGGACGAGGTCGGTCGCGAACGCCCGCGATTCTCGCAGATCCTGCGCCACGAGGAAACGATCGCCATTGGCGAGCGGCACGATCATCGCGCGCAAATCCACTTCCCCGCGCGACGTGACATTCGCCATTTCGAACGCCTGCCCCTCGGGTTGGTCCAATGGAAGTGCGGCCGGTGCGCCGGACAGCCGCCGCCCGGCGGAATCGAACAGGCCGAACGGGCGCAGGTGATGCACGTCCGCGCGATTGTGCCGAACCACCCGTTCGATCACGTCGGCGCGCGGCAGGGTGGCGGGCAGCTTGACGGTTTCGCGCGCCAGCCATTCATCGGTCTGCGCGTTGAAATGCGCGATCGCGCGATCGTGGACGAACGCGAACAGGCTGATCGACGCCGCCCCGTACAGCAGCAGGAAGATCGTCGCGAAGCGTGCGCTCGAACTGCGCCGCCAGCGCTTAATCGCAGCGAAGGACATAGCCCGTTCCTCGTACCGTCTCGATCAGCGGTGGGCGGTCGGGGCGCTCGATCTTGCGGCGCAACCGGGTGACGTGCACGTCGATGACATTGGTCCGCTGGTCGTAGCGATACCCCCAGACATCCTCGAAGATCATCGCTCGCGTGACCGAGCGCCCCTGGTGGCGCAGCAGATATTCGAGCAACAGCAGTTCGCGTGGCTGCAGGTCGACCCGTACGCCGTCGATCCAGGCTTCGCGTGCGATCAGATCGATGCCCACGCGACCGTGCTCGAGCCGGATCGTCGATGCCTCGGCCACCCGGCGCCGGATCAGCGCATTGACCCGGGCGGCAAGCTCGAGCGGTTCGAACGGCTTGGCGAGATAATCGTCGCCGCCAGCGCGAAGTCCGCGAATGCGTTCCTCGACCGCGGCGAGTGCGCTGAGGATCAGCACCGGCGTGCTGACCCCGCTGCGGCGGATCAGGTCGAGCGCGCCGATGCCGTCGATCCCGCCGGGCAACATGCGGTCGAGCACGATCGCGTCGAAAGCCCGTTCCGTGGCACGCAACACGGCGTTGGTTCCGGTTTGCACCGCCACCACCGACAGGCCTTCGTCGGCCAGGATCGAACAGATCGCGTCGGCCGACTTGGGATCGTCCTCTACCACCAGGACAGTCGCCATGTGTCTTACCCTAGAGCGGAAAACCACATGTCTCGGCGCGAAATGTGAAACCGTCGTGACAGGGGTACCCGGCGGTTCGGCGCGGTCCCGGCCGTCACCGCGCCCACAGGCGGGCGGCGCCGCGCACGCCCGAGGCATCCCCCCATTTGGCGGGGACGATCCGCCCCTCCCATGCGCCGCCAAAAGTGTGGCTGCGGATGATGTCGGGCAAGCCCGGATAGATTTCCGGGACGTTCGACATGCCCCCCGCCATCACGAACACGTCGGGATCGACGATGTTGACGACCATCGCCATCGCGCGCCCGAGCCGGCTGACATAAGCATCGAGCGCCGCCACCGCGACCGCATCGCCGTCCCGCGCCCGGGTGACGATCGCAGGGCCATCGAGCGTTTCGCCGCTGCGCAGTGCGTGGTCCTTGCGCAGTCCCGTTCCCGAGATCAACATGTCGAGGCAGCCCGAATGGCCGCACCAGCACGCCGGTCCGGGGAATTCCGCCGCGGTCATCCACGGCAGCGGGACATGCCCCCATTCCCCGCCGATCCCGTGCGCACCCTCGACGATCTGGCCGTCGATCACCAGACCGCCGCCGACGCCGGTCCCGATGATGACCGCGAAAGCGACCCTTGCCCCCGCGGCCGCCCCGTCGACGGCTTCGGACAAGGCCATGCAATTGGCGTCGTTGGCGATGCGCAGTTCGCGCCCGATCGCCTGCTCGAGATCGTGACGGAAATTGCGGCCGTTGAGGTAAGTCGAATTGGCGTTGCGCATCAGCCCCGAGCGCGGGCTGATCGACCCCGGCGTGCCGATCCCGATCGTCCCCGAGGCGCCGACGTCCCGCTCCACCGCCGCGATCAGGTCGCGGACGTCCCGGATCGCCGCATCGTAGTTGCCGGGATTGGGAATTCGCGTCCGCGCGAGATACTGTCCGGCGGCATCCAGCGCCGCAGCCTCGATCTTGGTCCCGCCGAAATCGACGCCGATCTGTATCACCACCAAAATGCCTTCCAAGGTCGACGGAGCGCCCGCCAAGAGCGTCCGCGCTGTTCGGCGACGCTACGGCTACCCTGCCCCGTCAATAATTAAAGTCAATTTCTATAATCGTCGCTCAGCTTTTGATGAGGATCGAATCCGATGGCAAGATCCGATCGAGGAACGGCAGGATCGCCGCGCCGACGGCGGGCGCATCGCGCGAAAGCGTCGCGCGCGCCATCGGCGCGAGCGCGGGGAGATTGGGGGCCATCGCGCGCAATTTGCGGTTGCTCGTTTCGGCGAGCCGATCGAGGATCTCGTCGGGCAGCCGCCCCCCAATCAGGACGACCGCGGGGTTGATCAGGCAATTGACCGCGGTCAGCGGGGGGACCAGCGCATCGGTCGCATCGTCGATCCAGCCATCGATGTACGGCCTTGCGGCATCCGGGAACGCGATCGTCGGATCGACCCCGTCGAGCGACACCCCCGCGCGTTCGATCCGTGCGGACAGGGCGGAGAGCGACACGACGTCCTGCAACACCTGCCCACCGGGGTCATTGCGATGCAACGGGAGGAACCCGATCTCGCCGCTGCGCGCATTCGCGCCCCGGTAATAAGCGCCATCGACGACCAGCCCGCCACCGAGCCCGGCGCTGACGAGGATGTAGAAGAAGCTCTCATGATCGAGGCCGCCGCCGAATTGCGCTTCGCCGATGGCGGCGGCGGCGGCGTCATTGTCGACGTGGATCGATAAGGGCACGATCCCGCCAAGCAGCGTCGGCAGATCGACCTCGCTCCACATTTCGTAATTGGCGGGGCGATGCGGCAGCGCGACCCGGCCGAGATCGTCGGGCACCGCGACCCCCATGCCGAGGATCCGATCCTCCCGCAGCGCTCCGCTACGCTGGATCTCGCCGAGCCCTTCGCGAACAATCGCGACGACGTCGTCGGGCATCGCGAAGGCAATCTGCCGCGTGAGCCGCGAGCGGACGGTGCCGGCAAGATCCAGCGAGACCAGCGTCACGTGGTCGCGGTCGACATTAAGTCCGATCGCGAAACACCCGTCCGGGTTGATCCGCAGCCGCGTCGCAGGCTGGCCGCGCCCGCCCATGCGGCGACCCGATTCCACCACCAGGTCGCTCTCGAACAAACGCGCAGTGATGTTGGCGATGGTCGGCGCGGTCAGCCCGGTCATCGTCGCGATTTCGGTGCGGGTGATGTCCGGGTTCTTGCGGATCACCTGAAGGACGACCCGCTGATTGTAATCCCCCGCGCGCACGAGATTGGTCCCCGACAGGCTGGTGCCAAGCCGGGCGGCACGATCGCTCGCGGTCACGCCGGCGCCGGCGGGGCCAAAGTCCGAAAGATCCAAGATACCACCCGCTCCCTGCACCATCATCTCCCCCACGCCCCGATGCCGCCCCCGGGCAGCATCGGGCACCGCATCGCCCTCGCGCCGCCGGCCGGTCCGGCTACCGTCACCCTACACCATAAGTCCGCAGGAACGCATCATGCGGCTCCGCCAGCGCGACCGCCTTGCCGATCGACTCGCGCATCCGCGCCAGCGCGGATTGCAGATCCGGGACCGAGAAATAATCGGCCGCCCGGTCGTGCGACCGCGCCGCGATGTCGAAGCCCGCATACATCGACAACCAGCTCGGATCGTGAAACGATTCCCATTCGTACCGGACCAGGCTGCCGTTCGCGCGGAACAGCCGCAGCTTGTGCGCGAGCGCGTCGGGCAAGGCGGTATCGCGGCATTGATCCCACATCGGCTCGCCGCGCCGGTCGTTCGCCCAATAATGGAGCAAAAGGAAATCGCGGATCCGTTCGTATTCGAGCGTGGTCGAACGGTTGTATTCGCTTGCCAGCGCCGGATCGAAAGCGCGGTCGGGAAACAGCGCGAGCAATTTTTCGATCCCGGTCTGGATCAGCGTGATGCTGGTCGATTCCAGCGGTTCCATGAACCCCGCCGCGAGCCCGAGCCCGATGCAATTGCCCCGCCAGAAATCGCGCCGGTGCCCGGTGCGGAAACGGATCAGGTTTGGCTCCGCCAGCGGCGCGCCCTCAAGCCGCGATCGGAGCATGTCGATCGCCGCGTCGTCGGACAGATGGCGGCTCGCATAGACCAGCCCGTTGCCGACGCGGTGCTGGAGCGGGATCCGCCACTGCCACCCCTGCGCAAACGCGGTGCTGCGCGTGAACGGGGTGAGCGGCCCAGCCCGCTCGCACGGGATGGCCACCGCGCGGTCGCACGGCAGCAGGTTGCTCCAGTCCTCATAGCCGCTCCCGAGCGCCGCACCGAGCAGCAGCGAGCGGAACCCGGTGCAATCGATGAACAGATCGCCGTCGATCGCCTTGCCGCACGCGGTATCGACCCCGTCGACCAACCCGGTCTCGCCATTGATCCGCACGTTGGTGATCGTCGCGTCGACCCGGCGAACCCCGCCCGCCACCGCACGGGCCGCGAGAAACCGGGCGAACAGCCCGGCATCGAAATGCACCGCCCAGTCGAAGAACAACAGGTCATGGACCGGCCGGTCGGTCGGCAGCATGAACAGATTGCGCTTCGCCATGACGGTCGCGAGGCAGTAATCGGCGAGTTCGACCGGATCGCCCGCACTGCGCAGTTTCTGCCAATAGTGGTGAAACGCGACGCCGCGCGACCGCATCCCGTACAGCCCGAACGGGTGAAAGAAGCTGTGCCCCGGGCGCTTCCAGTCGACGAATTCGATCCCGAGCTTCGCCGTGCCCTTGGTCGCCGCCATCACCTCGCGTTCGGTCACGCCGAGCTCGCGGAAGAAGTCGCGGATGCCGGGAACGGTCGCTTCGCCGACGCCGACGGTGCCGATCGTGCTGGATTCGATCACCGTGATCTGCACCGGCTGCTTATCGAGCCTGCGCGCGAGCATCGCCGCGGCCATCCAGCCGGCGGTTCCGCCGCCCGCGATGACGATCGAGCGGATCGCCCGTTCGCCGTGGAGCCGCTCCGTCTGTCCGGTCATCCGATCTTCCCCAAGCGCGGTGCGCGCCACCGCGTTGCCCAAAGGTTCGGCGTCCGCCCGCCCCAAAAGGAGCGGACGGACGCCGGGACGGTCAGACCGCCCCCGGGCGCATCAGAACTTGACGCGCACGCCACCGGTGAAGCGGCGCTCGTAGATGTTGTTGTAGGCCTTCTGGTCGGGGAAGGTGAGGTAGTATTTCTCATATTCGCCACCGAGGTTCGAGCCCTGCGCATAGAAGGTGATGTGCGAATTGACGTCGTAGCTGAGCGACGCATCGATGTAGTTGGTCGGCGACTGATACAGCTCCAGACCCTTGATGCCGCTGAAGTCCGACTGCACCGCGCGCTTCGAACGATAGTTCCAGGCAACGCGCGCCTGGAAATGCCCGTCCTGGTAGAAGCCCGCGAGGTTGGTC
Source organism: Sphingomonas sp. PAMC 26617 (assembly GCF_000242835.1). Lineage (NCBI taxonomy): Bacteria > Pseudomonadati > Pseudomonadota > Alphaproteobacteria > Sphingomonadales > Sphingomonadaceae > Sphingomonas > Sphingomonas sp. PAMC 26617. Next base: position 3,429,405 of record NZ_JH594425.1, on the reverse strand, counting down.
TGGATCTTCGAATTGTCCTGGAACGGGATCGACGCGCCCGCCAGATCGGTCTGGCCCGAGTCCGACGGCGAATAGGTGATGTTCGCGTCGATGCCGAAGTTGGTCAGCAGCCGCGGCATGAAGCCGAGATCGCTGAACGACTGTTTCCAGCCAGCTTCGACGCCCTTGAGCGTCCCGCCCTGGCCCTGCACGGGCGTGGTGATGAACACCGTGCGCCCACGCACGACACCGTCATTGTCGGGCAGATCGCTGCGCGTGACCGTCCCCGACTGGATGAAGCTGGCGACGTCGATGTAGAAGGCGCCGAAGCTCAGCAGGCTGCTCCGCCCGATGTAATATTCGAGCGACCCTTCGACGTTGGTGGCGCGCCACGGGTCGAGCTGCGGGTTGCCGTTCGAGCTGCCGCCGGTCACGCGGAAGACGGGCGAGCCCGCGTTGGTCGTGTCGATCGCGTAGTTCGGGTTGAGCCCCCCGCCCCACTGGTTGAGATCGAGCAGCGTCATCGTCTGGCTGAACGCGACGCGCAGCTTCAGATTGCGCTGCAGGTCGAACGCAAGGTTGAAGGCGGGCAGGTAATCGGTGAAGTTGCGCTTCGTCTCGACGATGCCGTTGCTGAGGTTGGCCAGACCGTAGGGCTGTGGCGACCCGGTGACGAACTGGATGATGTCGAGCTTGGTGTTGATGATCTTGACGCCGGCATTGCCCGACACGGGGATGCCGAAGACATCGCCCTTCACGTTCATCTGCACATAGCCCGAGATCTGCTTCACGCCGACGTTGAACGAGGCGCCGGGATTCTGCACCTCGACATTGCCCGGGTAGAAGCTGTTCTGGAACGCGAGTGCATTGTCCATCGCACCCGGGTTGAGCACGTAGATCCCCGGAAGGCCGGCACCCGGAAGGTTGTACTGCTTGACCTGATTGTTGAAGATCGCGTTGCTTGCGTTGCGGACCTGCCCCGCGGTGTAAGCACCTCCGACCGGCCCGGCGGAGCAGCTCGGGTCGCTCAGCGGAACGTCGAACGCCTTCCACTTGACCAGGCAGCCGCCAGCGCGCGACGCCTGCCCCGCGTAGAGGGGCGCGGCGCGATCGAACTCGAAGTCGTTGACCGACCGCTCGCTGTACCGCCCACCCGCGCTGAAGCTGACCGCATCATTGGCCTCATACGACACGTCGCCACGGATCAGCTTGAGGTCGCCGTTGCGGCGGTAATTGCCTTCCGACGAGGTCGTCTTCATCGAATAGTTGTTGATGTTGCCGAGCAGCGTGGTCAGCTGCGACGGCAGCGTGAACACCGGCTGGCTGCCGGAGAAGTTGACCTGCGCGGGGAGCGATGCCGTCCCTGCAATGGTGTTGACGACATAGCCGCCCGGGTTGAACGCGACGTTCCCGGTCGGATAGCGCCCGATCCCGCCCGGCTGCCACTGCGCGCCATTGCTGACGCTGAACTGCAGGTAGCTCTGGTCGTAATCCGAATAGGCCTTGCCGTAGATCCCGCGCAGGCTGGCCTTGAAGCCGCTGCCATTGTCGTATTTCAGCTCGGCATTATAGTTCTGCGACTGCGACTTGTAGTGATCGTTCTGCGAGTAGGAATCGAAGTTTCCGAGCGCATAATCATACACTTGCGTCGAATAGAGATCGTATGCGCGCGAGATGCCGTTGCTGGTCTGGGTGATCTGCGCGCCAGTGTTGCGCGACCCCGTCGGCAGGGCTTCGCCCGCCTGCCAGTTGACGTTCTGCATCTGGATGCCGGCGGTGCGATCGTGCTCGTTCTGCTGGGTGAAGAACGCGTCCGCGACGAGCGTCAGCTGATCGCTGATTTCCCACTGCGCCGAGGCGTTGAGGCCGATGCGCTCGCGCTGGTTGATCTTGTTCCACGCGGTGAACGCCTGCGGGGTCAGGAAGATGTCGTTCGCGGTGCCGTTGCCGTTCACGTCGCGACCGCTGCCGACGACCGTGCCGCGCGGACGGCCGGCGGGCGAGAAGCCGTTCGACGTGTCGACGTCGCCGGTCGGATTGGCGGCGGTGTTGAACTGCTCGTTGTGCAGCCCGACGCCATAGCCTTCCTGGATCCCGTTGTGCGAGTTCGACAGGTGCAGGTTCGAATAGGCCCCGGACACGAGCACGCCGAACCGCTCGCCATGATAGGCGACGAGCCCGTTGAAGCTCTTGTCGAGCTCCTTCGCCTTGTCGCCATACGACCCTTCGGCCGCGGCAGCGACGGTGAAGCCGCGCTTGAGGTCCATCGGGCGGCGGGTGCGGAGGTTGACCGTACCGGTAATGCCCGCGTTGAGCAGGTCGGCGGTGCTCGACTTGATGACGTCCGCGCCTGCGAACAGCTGCGAGGGGATGTCGTTGAAGTTCGGCTGGATCGTCGTGATCGACTGCGCGCCGAGATATGCTTCGCCGTTGAGCAGCGTCGTCACCTGCGGCAGGCCGCGGATGTTGATCGCCGCGCCCTCGCCCGCGTCGCGGCGGATCTGGACGCCCGGAATGCGCTGGAGCGAATCCGAGATCGTGACGTCGGGGAGCTTGCCGATGTCCTCGGCCGAGATCGAGTCGGTGACCGACCCGGCCGAGCGCTTGAGGTTGACCGCGCGCTGCTGTGCGCCGCGGATACCGGTGACGACGATGTCGGCGGGTGGCGTATTGTCGTCGGCGGGCGCCGCGACTGCGACGGGATCGCTCGCCGTACCGGCCTGATCGGCCGCTGCGGCCGAGGGCGATGCCGCCTGCGCGGTCGGCGCGTTCGCGAGAACGCCCTGCGTGGTTCCACTCTGCTGCGCGTACGCCGCGGTGCCGGTCAGCAATGCCGACCCGGAAACGGCGATCAGCAAGGACGCCTTATGCCCAAATTTCAAAATCATTCCCAATCCTCTCCAACCCTGATTCGGCGGACCGCGGCTTGGCGGCGATCCACGGGTATGGAGAAAACTGCGGCACAGGCCGTGCCTGCTCCCCCTCCCCTGACCGCGTTCGCGACTTACCGTCGTCTCCGAGACCCGAACAATTCCACCATGTGTCGATGTGCGTCAACGATTAAATAATGCAATTTGTGGTTTTATAAAATCGCGTGGGATTTGGGTGACACGTCCCGGGTCTGCGGTCGGATCGTTCTGCGCTGAGGCCGGATTGGCGGAAAGCGGTTGTGCCGCCGGGAAAATCCTAGTTTCGCGGCACGTGTTGGTGCTCGTCGCTACACAAGGGTGTCGAACGGCTCGTTCCACCGCATTCGCCAATTGATTTTCGTTATGTCGTGCCGCAACGGTGGACATAACGCAGAAGAGCGGTCGTGTTCGACCAGCCTGGGGAGAGTTTGATGGCTGCCGGTTTGTCTTCGATCAAGGTCGCATTGCTGGTTCAGGCGGCAGTCGCGCCGCTTGCTGCCGTTCCCGCGACGTCGCCAGCACCCGTGGCGCCAGCGCCGCTATCCGCGGTCGCGCATCCGGAAATCTGGCCAACCGCCAATGCCCGGCCGTTGCGGGATGCCAGGGTCGAGGCGCGGATCGATGCGATTCTCCGGCGGATGACGCTCGAGGACAAGGTCGGCCAGCTGATCCAGGTCGACATCGCAAGCATCACGCCCGCGGACCTGCGCACCTACAAGCTCGGATCGATCCTCAACGGGGGGAATGCCGGGCCGAACGGCGACGATCTCGCCCCGCCGGTCGAGTGGCTCAAGCTGGCGGACGCCTTCTACGACGCCTCGGTCGCGCGCACCGATGGTCGCCCGGTCATCCCGGTGATCTGGGGCACCGACGCGGTGCATGGCAACAACAACATCCCCGGCGCGACGCTTTTCCCGCACAATATCGGGCTCGGCGCGGCGCATGATCGCGACCTGATGCGCGAGATCGGCCACGTCACCGCGATCGAGACCGCCGCCGCCGGGATCGACTGGACGTTCGCCCCCACGCTCGCGGTGGTGCGCGACGATCGCTGGGGGCGGACGTATGAAAGCTATTCCGAAGAACCGACGATTCCCGCCGATTACGCCGGTGCGGTGATCGAGGGCGTGCAGGGCAAGGTCGGCACCCGAGATTTCCTCGCGCCCGACCACGTGATTGCGACGACGAAGCACTTCCTCGGCGACGGCGGCACCGGCGGTCGCGACCAGGGCGATGCGCGCATCCCCGAGACGGTCCTGCGCGACATCCACCTCGGTGGCTATCCCGCCGCGATCGAGGCGGGGACGCAATCGGTGATGGCGAGCTTCTCGAGCTGGAACGGCGCGAAGATGCACGGCAACAAAAGCCTGCTGACGGGGGTGCTGAAGGACCGGCTCCACTTCGACGGCTTCGTCGTCGGGGACTGGAACGGTCACGGCCAGGTCGACGGCTGCTCTAACGAAAGCTGCGCTGCCGCGATCAACGCCGGGCTCGACATGTTCATGTATTCGGGAAGCGCGTGGAAGACGCTGTACGCGAACACGCTCAAACAGGCGCAGTCGGGTGAAATTCCCGCAGCACGGCTCGACGATGCCGTGCGCCGCATCCTTCGCGTCAAGATCCGCGCGGGCACGTTCGACCGTGGACGCCCCTCGTCGCGGGCGCTCGCGGGCAAGATGGCGCTGATCGGGGCGGCCGAGCATCGCGCGATCGCCCGGCGTGCGGTGCGCGAGTCGCTCGTGCTGCTCAAGAATGCGGGCGGCGTGCTGCCGCTCAAGCCGTCTGCCAACATCCTCGTTGCCGGCGGCGGCGCGGACAATATCCCGCAGCAGGCCGGGGGCTGGTCGCTGACGTGGCAGGGCGGCGGGACGACCAACGCCAATTTCCCCAATGCGCAATCGATCTGGTCGGGGATCGACGCCGCGGTCAAGGCCGCGGGCGGGACCGCCACCTTGTCGGTCGACGGCAGCTTCGCGAGCAAGCCCGACGCCGCGATCGTCGTGTTCGGCGAGCAACCCTATGCCGAGTTCAAGGGGGACCGCCCGACGCTCGATGACAGCCCCGACGACAAGTCCGACCTCGCACTGCTGCGCAAGCTGAAGGCGGCGGGCGTGCCCGTGGTCGCGGTATTCCTGTCGGGCCGCCCGCTGTGGGTGAATGCCGAACTCAATGCCTCGGACGCGTTCGTCGCGGCATTCCTGCCGGGCAGCGAGGGCGGTGGCATTGCCGATGTGCTGTTCCGCAAGAAGGACGGCCGCATCGGCAGCGATTTCCGCGGCAAGCTCAGCTTTTCCTGGCCCAAACGCCCCGATCAATATGTCCTCAATCGCTCGGACCCCGGCTACGACCCGCTGTTCGCGCTCGGCTACGGCCTGAGCTACGCACGGCCTGGCACCGTCGCGACTCTCGACGAAAAGCGCCCGGCGGGGCTTGCCTCGGCTTTCAGCGGCACGGTGTTCGGCAAGGGGCGCGTTCCAGAGGGCTGGTCGCTGGCGCTGGTCGAGCCCGGCCAGTCGAAGGTCCGGCTGCTTGGCGTGACGGCGACGACCGCCACCAGGCGGCTGACCGCCTCCGCGGTCGACCGGCGGCGGCAGGAGGATGCGCGCGCCTTCGTGTGGACGGGCGGCCCGGCCGAGGCGCGGATCGAGACTGACCGTCCGATCGACCTGACGCGCGAGAGCAATGGCGAACTGAGCCTCGTCGTCGACGTCCGCGTCGACCGCGCCTCCAGCGCCACCGCCCGGCTCGGGATGGTCAGCAACGACGGCAAGGCCGTCACCGTCCCGATCGGCGCGATGCTTGCGGCGGCGAAGCCGGGTGCGTGGCAGCAGGTAATCGTCCCGCTGCAATGTTTCGCGGCTCGCGGAGTCGACATGGCGCATGTCAGCGCGCCCTTCGTGCTCGCCACCGACGGTGCTCTGGCCCTGTCGCTCTCGGACGTGAAGATCGATTCCGCCCCGGTGCCGATGACGCAATGCGGTGGCTGAGGTCACGCTCACCTGTTGCAATTAAACAAAATTGATTTGGCATTCCGCCGCCTCTGTGCTTTTGGTCCATCAAGCCGACGGGATCGGCACTGTTGGGAGGCGATCGATGGGCAAGACACACGCAGGCGCGATACTCGTTGCGTTGCTGGCAACCGCAGCAACCGCACGCGCGCAAACCTACGGGCCGATCAGCGCCGACCTGCCCGCAGGTGGCGACGCCGTCACCAGCCGGATCGGTGGCACCGACGCCACGACGATCGTTGCGCCAACCTGGACGCTGTCCGCATGGGTCGCGCCCACCGCGCTTCCCGCCGGGCGCGCGTTGGTCGGTGGCTTCGGCGATCCCGCGACAGGGCCACGCCGCTTCCTGGCGCTCGACGCCGGACGCCCTAGTCTCGTCACCGAGGGCGGAACGCTCGCCGCGCCGGCGCGACTGACGCCCGTCGGGTGGCATCACCTCGCGGCCAGCTTCGACGGGACCACCGCGCGATTGTTCGTCGACGGCAAGCCGGTCGCACACCGCAAGATGACGGCCGCGCCCGTGTCTCCGGTTGCAACCCTCGCGCCCCGCTCGGGTGATCCGGTCTTCGCCGGTCACGTGGCGGACTTCAGGTTGGTCGCCGGCGCAAGCGATGCGCAGACGCTGAAGGCCGCGGCGATGCGTCGGCCCGACCCGGCGCTGATCGCCTTCCAGCAGGGCAGCCCGAGCTGGCCGGTGCAGGTCCGCCAGATGTATGGCCAGACCGCGCCGCAGGATGCCGCGACGCTTCCGAAATCGAAGGTGCCGTTCGACGCTCCGGTCGCAAAGCCCGAGCCGACGACTGCGGCGATTGTCGCGACCGGCCCCGGGCAATGGGACGTCAACGGCTGGCGCCTCGCAGAAGCGCCGAAGGTCAGCGCGCCGGGCGCGACGCTCAGCCGTGCCGGGTTCGACACGCGCGGCTGGTATGCTGCGACCGTCCCTGGCACCGTGCTGACGACGCTGGTCGATCGCGGCGTCTATCCCGATCCCGCGCACGGTCTCAACAACCTCGCCATTCCCGAGCGGCTGGCGCGGCAGGACTATTGGTATCGCACCGAATTCAACGTCCCCACCGACGCCGCAGGCAAGCGTCAGCAACTGACCTTCAACGGCGTCAACTATGCCGCCGAGGTGTGGCTCAATGGCCAGGTGATCGGCACGATGAAGGGCGCGTTCATCCGCGGCCAGTTCGACGTGACGGGCAAGCTGCTCCCCGGTCGCAACGCGATCGCGGTGAAGGTTTCGCCCGCCCCGCATCCCGGCATCGCGCAGGAGGAATCGCTGACCGCAGGTGTCGGCGAGAATGGCGGGATGATGATGCTCGACGGCCCGACCTTCGGCGCGGCCGAGGGCTGGGACTGGATCCCGACCATCCGCGACCGCAACACCGGGCTGTGGCGCGGCGTGACGCTGGCTGCGACCGGCGTCGCGACGCTGGGGGATCCACACGTCGTCACGACACTGCCGCGCGCGGACAACAGCGTTGCCGATGTCGAGATCACCGTGCCCGTCTCGAACGCGTCGGCGCAGCCGGTCACGACCGTCGTGCGCGCTGCGTTCGACGATGTCACGGTCGAGAAATCGGTGACGCTCGCACCCGGAGAAAGCAGCGACGTCGTGTTGCGTCCGTCCGAGTTCAGGCAACTGTCGGTCCGCAACCCCAAGCTGTGGTGGCCCAACGGCTATGGCGCCCCCGCGCTGCACGACCTGACGCTGACGAGCACCGTCGCGGGCCAGCCGAGCGACACGCGGCGGCTGCGCTTCGGGATGCGGCAGGTCACCTACGACATGTCGCTGATGGACCAGAAGGGCACGCTCGAACGAGTCGGGATCGACCTGAGCAAGGCCCGCGCGCTCGGCCAGCAGATCGTCGATGGCAGCCACACCGGGATCCACAAGGTCAAGGACGGCTGGGCCGCCTCGCTGGTCCCGGGCGCGGAAACCTCGCCCGCGGTGCGCCAGATCACGGATGAGGACGGGCTGACGCCGTATCTCGTGATCCGCGTCAACGGCGTGCGGATCGCGGCGCGTGGTGGCAACATCGGCATGGACGACTTCATGAAACGAGTCGACCGCGCGCGGCTGGAGCCGTTCTTCCGGCTCCACCAGGACGCCCATATGAACATCATCCGCAACTGGGTCGGGCAGAATACCGAGGATACGTTCTATGATCTGGCCGACGAATACGGTTTGATGATCCTCAACGATTTCTGGGAATCGACGCAGGATTACAACATCGAGGCGCAGGACCCCGCGCTGTTCCTCAAGAACGCGACCGACGTGGTGAAGCGCTACCGCAACCACCCCTCGATCGTCGTGTGGTTCGGTCGCAACGAGGGCGTGCCGCAGCCGATCCTCAACGAAGGGCTGCAGGCGCTGATCCACCAGGAGGACGGCACGCGGATCTACATGGGGTCGTCCAACCGCGTGAACCTGCAGAACAGCGGGCCGTACAACTGGCGCCCGCCGGTCGAATATTTCACCGAGCATGCCAAGGGCTTTTCGGTCGAGAGCGGCACGCCGTCGCTGCCGACGCTGGAAGCGTGGAAGCGCGCGATCCCGGCGGCGGACCGCTGGCCGATCAGCGATACCTGGGCGTATCACGACTGGCATCAGACCGGGAACGGCGCGGTGACGAGCTACATGAATGCACTCGCCACGCGTTTCGGCCCCGGCACCAGCCTCGAGGACTTCGAGCGCAAGGCGCAGATGATGCAGTACGAATCCTACCGCGCGATCTTCGAGGGGATGAACACCGGGCTGTGGACGCAGAACAGCGGGCGGATGCTGTGGATGACCCAGCCCGCCTGGCCGTCCTCGGCGTGGCAGATGTTCTCTTCCGACTATGACACGCAGGCGTCCTTCTACGGCGTCAAGAAGGCGTCGGAGCCGGTCCACGTCCAGATGAACCTGCCCGATTACAAGGTCGTGCTGGTCAACAACCGGGTCGGCGACCTGCGCGGTGTGACCGTGGCGGCGAAGGTCGTCAGCCTCGACAACCGCGTGCTCGCCGAGAAGCGCACCACGCTGACCGCGACCGGCGAAACCGCCAACGCGGCGTTCACGCTCGACCTCGCGCCGATCCTGGCGAAGGGGGTCGCGCTGGTCCGGCTGGAAGCGCGCGACGCTGGCGGCAAGGTCCTGTCGACCAACCTCTATTGGCAGGCCGCCAACGACGCGCAGTTCCAGGCGCTCAACACGCTTGCTCCGGTGACGCTCCAGTCCACCGCGAGCAGCCGGGTCGACGGTGCCGAAACCGTCGCGACGGTGACGCTGACCAACCCAAGCCAGACCCCGGCGATCGAGACCAAGCTGACGGTGCTGAATGCGGACGGCAGCCAGGTCCTGCCCGCCTATTTCACCGACAATTACGTGTCGTTGCTGCCGGGTGAAACCCGCTCCGTCGAGATCCGTTACCCGACCGGCAAGGCCGCGACCCCGAGCGTCACGCTGCGCGGCTGGAACGTCGCCGCGTCGAGCACGGCGCTGCGGTGAGCGGGCGCGGGGTCCTCGCGGCGAGTATCGGCACCGCCGCGCTCGCCGGGCTGTTGTTCGGGTTCGACACCGCGGTCATCGCAGGTGTCACCGGCGATCTTACGCGGACCTACCGGCTTACCCCGGAAACGCTGGGGGTCACCGTCTCCGCTGCGCTGTGGGGAACGCTGGTCGGGGCGCTGTTCACCGGCAAGCCGGGGGATCGCTACGGCAGCCGCCGCGTGCTCGCGTTGCTCGGCATCCTCTATGTCATCGCAGGCATCGGCTGCGCGCTTGTCACCGACTGGAGCGCGTTCCTTGCCTTCCGGTTTGCCTGCGGGCTCGCGATCGGGGGATCCTCGGTCCTCGCCCCCGTCTATATCGCCGAGATTGCGCCCCCTGCCCGGCGCGGAATGCTGGTCGGGCTGTTCCAGCTCGCGATCGTCACGGGAATCCTGGTGGCCTATCTCAGCAACGCGGTCGTCGGGTCGTTGGTCGGCGAGGCGGCATGGCGCTGGAAGCTCGGCGTCACCGCGGCGCCAGCGATCCTGTTCCTGGTCCTGCTCGCGCGTATTCCGGACAGCCCGCGCTGGCTGATCCTGTCGGGACGCCTCGACGATGCGCGCGCCGCGATGGCGCGGATCGGCCTGACCGCGGCGGAGGCGTCCGCCGAGATCACCTCGGTCGAGATAGCGCTTCGGCAGGACGAACCCGGCGAGGCCTTGTCATGGCGCAAGCATCGCAAACCGATCCTGCTCGCGGTCGCGACCGCGATGTTCAACCAGCTCGCCGGGATCAATGCGGTCCTCTATTATCTCAACGACATCTTCGCCAAGGCCGGAAGCCTGTCGCCCGATCGCCAGGCGATCCTGATCGGTGCCGCCAACCTGCTGTTCACGCTGGTTGGCATGGCGCTGATCGACCGGGTCGGGCGGCGGACGTTGCTCGCCGCCGGCGCGGCGGGGATGACGGTGTGCCTGTCGGTCGCCGCGCTGGTGTTGTTCGGGCGGATCGGCAATGCCGCGCTGCTTCCCGCGCTGGTCGGCTTCATCGCCTTTTTCGCGACCAGCCAGGGCGCGGTCATCTGGGTCTATCTGTCGGAAATCTTCCCGAGCGCGGTGCGTGCGCGCGGCAGTGGCCTTGGCGCGAGCACGCACTGGTTGATGAATGCCGCGATCGCCGGGGTGTTTCCGGTGCTCGTCGCCTGGTCGGCAGGCGCGCCGTTCGTGATCTTTGCGGTTGCGATGGCGGTGCAATGCGTCGTCGTGCTGCTGTTCTTCCCCGAAACCAAGGGCGTCGCGCTCGATGCGATGCACGCCCGGATGATGGAGTCCCGCTGATGCGCCGTGCGATGCTACTGCTGTCCGCCTTGTTGCCAATGGCCAGCGCGAGCCAGGCGCAGACCCCGGCGGCCGACAAGCCCACCCCGGCGCAGGACGCCGAGCAACGACTGCATCAGGACTGGGCGTGGCTCGGCCGCTACCAGCAGGCGAATGCCGCGATTCCGCCGTCCGACACCCGCAAGCGTGTCGTTTTCATCGGCGATTCCATCACGCAGGGGTGGTTCGACAAGGTTCCCGGGTTCTTCGGCCCCGACCGGATCGATCGCGGGATCGGCGGACAGACCACGCCGCAGATGGTGCTGCGCTTCCGGCAAGACGTGATCGACCTGCACCCTGCCGTGGTGCAGATCATGGGCGGGACCAACGACATCGCCAGCAACACGGGGCCAATGACGCTGGAGCAGACACAGGCCAACATCATGATGATGTGCGACCTCGCGCGCGCGAACGGGATCCGCGTGATCCTCGCGTCGATCCCGCCCGCCGCCAACTTTCCATGGCGTCCCGGACTGGAAGTGTCGTCCAAGATCGCGCGGATGAACCTCTGGCTGAAGGGCTATGCCGCGCGGATCGGCGCGACCTATGCCGATTACTGGACCGCGCTCCACGACGGTCCGGCGCAGCGCGAGGCATTCACCGTCGACGGCGTCCACCCGAATGAACGCGGCTATGCCGCAATGGCCCCCGTCGCCGAAGTGGCGATTCGCGATGCGCTGGCGCGCCCTGCCCCCGCCGGCCTGCCCCGGTGAGCGTTCTGCTGGCGCTCGCGCTGGCGGCCGCCGGACCGATCGTCACGACCGATGACGGTCCGGTCCGTGGTGCAGCGATCGCGGGCGGTGGGGCGGTGTTCCGGGGTATCCGCTATGGTGCCCCGCCGACGGGGGCGTTGCGCTGGCGGGCACCGGTCCGGCCGCGTCGCTGGACCACGCCCATAGCGGCGGTCGCGGACCATGCGGCCTGTCCGCAATCCGACTATGGCACGTGGAACCGCGCCGCCGCGCGGGGGGGATCGGAAGATTGCCTGTTTGTCGACGTCCGCACCCCGCGCCTGACGCCCGCCGCCAGGCTGCCGGTGCTGGTCTGGATTCACGGTGGCGGCAATCGCGGCGGGGCCGGCGGTGGCACCGTCGAGAGCCGGATCACCGAGCGCGGGATCGTGCTGGTCAGCATCCAATATCGGCTGGGGGCGCTCGGGTTCCTCAGCCACGCCGCGCTGAGCGCCGAGGACGGTGGGCATTCGGGCAATTACGCGCTGATGGACCAGCAACTCGCCCTTCGCTGGGTGCAACGGAACATCGCGCGGTTCGGGGGAGATCCGCGGCGGGTGACGATCGCGGGTGAATCCGCCGGCGCGCAGGACGTCGCGCTGCAACAGCTGTCCCCGCTGGCGCACGGGCTGTTCCACGCGGCGATCCAGGAAAGCGGGACGGCCGGGTTCGGCGTGCCGCCGCGCAGTCTGGCGCAGAATGAGGCGGTGGGCGCGCTTTTCGCTCCGGCGGCCGGTCTCGCCCCCGACGCCACCGCCGCGCAGCTCCGTGCGCTTCCGGTCGATCGCGTCCTCGCGGCGCAGGAGGCGATCGTGGCGCCTGGGCTCGAGGACAACAGCTTCATCTGGCTGCAGGCCGTGGTCGATGGACGCGTGCTACCCGATACGCCCGCGCATCTGCTCGCGCGCGGACGCGTCAACCCCGTCCCGCTGATCATCGGGACCAACGCGCGCGAGTTGCCGCTGCACGGTGACCTGTCCGCCGCCCCCGGGATCGTGACGCGGGCCTTCGGCAGCCACGCCGGCGCGGCGCTGGCCTATTACGGGTTGGGTCCGGGACGGATGCCCGTGTCAGACCCCCGGCTCGGCAGCACCACCGACCAGATCGCCACGGACCTGACCTTCCGCTGCCCGACACGCGTCACCGCCGCGGCCGTGGCCGGGCACGGCGGATCGGTCTGGCAATATGCCTATGATTATACGGCACCGGACGCAGCACCCGTAACGCACGGAAGCGAGCTGCGCAGCGTGTTCGGCACCCCCGCGACCGGGCTCGAGCGTGGCGCGCCGCCGCTGCAATCCTATTGGGTGCAGTTCGTCCGGACCGGTAATCCGAACGCAACCGGCTCGGCACTCTGGCCCGAGGTCTCGGCCGCCAGCCCGCACGCGCTTGCATTCACCAATGCGGGGCCGATCGTGCGCGATGCAACCCGTTTGCCCTGCCTCTGGCGCGATGCACCTTGAGCTTGCTCGCCTGAACGGTTCGACGTCGCGGGTGGAGGCAAGAACCTGACGAGCCGACCACGCCCCGCTCGTCGTGCCCGCTCCCGCCCCAGCCCCGGGGGCTAGGCCAGTTCGACCCCGCCGTCCCGCGGAACCGCGAAATGCGCGGTAAATTGCTGCGCGTCGTTCGCCAGCGATTGCAACGTCAGCTTCAGCAGGGCTCCGGTCTGCTGGACATCCGCGATTGCAGCCAGGCTGCGGTCGACGGAGGACGATATCTGGTGGCTCGCCTCCGCGAGCGTCTGGCTTCGGTCCTCGACCGCGGTGATCCGGCCGTTCAACTGTTCGATCGCCCTGGCTTGTCCGCGCGACATCGTGGCCACGCGGTCGGCACCGTCATCGAGGCTGTGGATCAGTACGCCCAGATGCTCGGTCGTCGTCACGACCGAGCGGATCTGTCCCTGCACCGCCTCGATCTTCGAGCGGACGTCGCCCGCGCTTGCGCCCGTCCGCGACGCGAGCATCTTCACTTCCCCCGCGACCACCGCAAAACCCGCCCCCGCCTGCCCCGCCCGCGCCGCCTCGATGGATGCGTTGAGCGCAAGCAGATTGGTCTGTTTCGAGATCGCGGTGATGACGTCGACGATCTGTTCGATGCTGGCAGCCTGCTGCTGCGAGAGCGCGACCGTCTCGTTCGCACTCCGCGCATGTTCGGTCATCGACTTGGCCGCGAGGCTCGTTCCAGCGACCTCGCGGTCGATGTCCTCAAACGCGCAGGCGATCGACTGGGTCTGTTTTCCGGCCTCGAACATCTCGGTCGCGAACAGTTCGGCGATGACGTCCAGCTCGAGCGCCAGCGTGCGATTGCCGCTGATCGCATCCTGCAGGCTGGCGGAGTTGGCCTCGAGCTGGACCATCGCGCCTTGCGCCTTGCGGATGATCCCGGTGACCTGCCGGTCGAACGCTTCGGCAAGCGCCGCGAGCGTCCGCTCGCGCTCGCGTCGCGTTTCGGCTTCCAGCAACGCGATTGCGTCGGACTGCCGCTTTTCCTCCGCTTGTGCATATAACCGCATACCGTCTGCATGCGCCGCCAACGTCCTGGCTTCCGCGCGTTGGGCCTGGAAGGACACGAGCGCCGTCACCACCAGGCCAAGTTCGTCGCGGCGCTTCAATACGGCGAAATCGATGTCCCGTTCGTTCATCACCGCTTCGGTCGCCGCAGCGATCCCGGTGATCGAAGTGACGATCGAGCGGCCGACGAGGTACGCCATGACCATGCTGATCGCGGTACTGATCACCAGCGCCAGCAGCAGGATGGCAATCGTGATCCTGGTGCCGAGCACCGCCCCGGCCGCGCCGCGGTCCGCGCGCCGGATGCCTTCCGCCGTCACCCGGCGGATCTGCGCGTCGATCCGCTTGGCGTTGGATCGGAACGGTTCGATCATCGCGGCGGTGCTCGCGAAGTCGATCGCGAGCATCGACGTCACCACGTCCACCGTCGCGCGATACTGGTCGAGCTCCGCGAGGGCGGGTTGTACCGTCGCGGTCTGGCTCGGGTGCGCCTGGCGGAACTGGACGAGTTTCGAACGGACGTCCTCAAGCTCGGCCTTGATGACGCCGACTTGCGCGTCGATCGCAGCGTTCGGGTTCGCCGCCTTGACGACCAGCAGGTGATAGACGTCAAGGTTCGCCGTGTCGAACCGCTGCGTGATGGCGTTGAGCTGGTTGATATCGGGCATGTCACGATTGACGACCCGTTCGATGCTGCGCCCCGCGAGCAGCAGCGCGGTGGTGCTCGCGATTGCCATCGCCAAGAACAGCAACAGCATGATCACCGGGGTCGCCGCGACCTTCGCGCGGATCGACCGGTTCGACAGCTTCAACCTCGCCTCGAGTTTTCCAAAATGCCTGAGGACGGTGTCAAAGCGCAAGGCGTACCCCCGCCCGGATTCGACGGTCCGCCGGGATCGGCGACACCGCCGCGCCGCGCGCCAGCGCCAGATTGTCAACCGCGACGAACAGGTCGAAGCCGTGCATCACCCGGTAGCCAACGCGCGCGTCGAGCGCGACCGCGTCGGCGACCGGATACAGCAGCAATTGCGGCGTCGGCGAAAAGGCGAGCTGGCGGGTAGCGGCGGTGAAGCGCGCGACGCCGCTCAGCGTCACCGGGCCGACCTCATATCCGAGGATCACGTTCGCCTTGTGCACCGGTGTGGCCGCCTGCGGGGCGAGCGCATAGGGGATCGGCAGCGTCGTGGGCGGCAGGCGGTCGTCGGTGTGCGTCCAGCTATAATTTGCGCGCCATGTCAGGTTCGCGAGTTGGCCCGACGCGGCGAGTTCGACCCCGTAAGTGGTATAGTCGCCGACCGCCCGGAACCGCGCGACCAGCGACGGCAGCGGCGTGAAGAACGTTTCGGTCTGCAGCCCGTCCCCGGGCGACGCAATTGCGCCCTGCGTCCACGTCGCGAACGCCGTCGCTTCGAGCTTGATCGCGCCGAGCGGCTGCGTGTAGCCGACCTCGCCGCTCCATACCGTAACGGGGTCGATCCGCGGTGAACCGGCGACGAAGATCGGGATTGGCGCCGGCGTGATGATCGGCAGTCGGATCCCGAAGTTGACCAGCGACGGAAGCTGGTAGCCGCGACCGCCGTTGATGCGGAGCATGCCGTCCCCGCCGGTCCGGATCAGCAGCGCGGCATTGAAGCTGAACCGGTTGAAGGCGCGGTCGAATGCCGCGGGATCGTCGTACGTCGGTCGCGCGATCACGCCCGACTGGTGAAGCCACAACCGATCGAGCCGACCCGCGACGGTGAACGACACGCGGTCGAGCGGGCGGAGGTCGAGCATCGCGTTGGCCGAGGCGACGTCATAAGAAATCCGCTGCGCGAACTGATAGTCGGACTCGAGCCGGTTGTTGCGATATTCGACGCCGAGCCGGAGCGTGTTGGCCGTGTCGAGACGGACCAGCGACGACGCCTGCGCGACGATGATGCGGTTGCGATAATCGATCGGGTCGGTCGCACCGGGGCCCGCACCGACGCCATATTCCGCGTCCAGCCAGTTGACGTAACCGTTGAGCGTCAGCCCGCCCCAGGGCGTGTCGCGGGTTACGGTCCCGTGGAGCGTATCGCTCGAATACCTCTGGTTCGACAGCAACTGGCTCGGCAAATACTCGACCTGGCGGTTGGTGGCATGACCGGCGCCGAGCGAGACCTGCACCGCGCCGAACGTCCCGTCGACATCCCCCGACACCTGATCGCTGGCGACATCGAAGACCATCTCGGGCCGCAGCAGCGTCGCGGGAATCGCGCGCTCGTCCTCGCGCGCACGCCCGGCGGCGAGCTTCAGTCCGATCGTCGGTGTAACCGGCAGCAGCACCGACGCCGCAAGCTTGCTCGCGCCGTGGTCGCCGGCTTCCGCCGTCGCGGTGGCCGATGGCGTCGCTCCGCCGCGTCGGGTGATGATGTTGACGACGCCGCTCGCCGCGTTGAAGCCGAAAAGCGCATTGGCCGGCCCGCGGACGAGTTCGATCTGCTGGATCTCCTCGAGCTGGACACCGAGCAAATTCCAGTCGGTCATGCCGTAATGGTCGAGATAGACCTGACGGCCGTCGACGAGCACGAGCAGCCGCGCATTATAGGTTTGTACGCCGCCCCGCACCGCGACGTCGGTCTGGCCCGCGGTCCAGCGGTTGACGTCGACGCCAGCCAGCGTCTTGAGCAGCCCCGGAACATCGCGCGCGGGGGAGCGCGCGATGTCGTCGCGCGTGATGATCGTCGCAGAGGCCGGCAGTTCCGAGGCGCGTTGCGGCGTGCCGGTGACACTGGTGGTGACGGGTTCGCCGACCGTCGCCTGAAGCGCCTGATAGTCGACCGCCTGGGCAGAAACGGCAGCCGGGCTCAGTGCGGCGCCGATCGTCAGGATCGTGCGCAAGCCATGGATACGCATGGGAGCAACCATTGTCAGATTTCCTTGACCAGCATCAGGAAGGCTGATCCGAAGCGGATATTGGCGGCGCGCGCGGCGGCGCGGTTGACGGTGATCTGGGTCTTGGGCGTGGAGGTGATCCCGACGACGCACCGACTTGCCTGGACGCAGGCGGGATCGGACGAGATCGTCAGCACCGACGACTTTGCGGCCGCCGCGGCGATGCCGCCCTGTTCGGCGCGCAAGCCCGCCGTAACGAACGCGATATTATACCCGCTGAGCGAGCCCATCGCCCCGATCGCAAGCCGGCGCGCGCGGATCGCGCTGCGACCCGCCGCGAGCCCCGAACCGATCGAACGCTCAATCGCGCTGGCTTCCGCTTCCGACGCGGCATTGCCGGGTTCGAACAGGATCGCCGCAGCAATTGTCCCGCTCGGCGGCGGCTGCAGGAAGGAGACGACGCGTGCCGCGATCGGCACATTGAGTTCGGCGCTCAGCGGCGCCGCTAGACCAAGCGCCACGACCGCGCCGGTTGATGACCAGGATTTGAACACGCTACCCCCTACTCGACGGGGTCGTCTTCGCAGGAGGTCCTCACCAACTGGTTAACCGGTCTGTTAAGCGTCGGAAAGACGGAGACTTTTGCTAGCCAAACCGCTGCGACCGGACACGGGCAAGCGAAAATACGCGCAAATCGCTGCAGGATTTCCCGTACATGCGGCAGCGTGCCGGACAGAGCGAGCATCGATCGACGCTGCCGGTTTTGTTCGGGGTCTCAATCGCGCCGAAGACGGACAATGCCCGGTACTCCAGTACGACACGGTCATGAATTGGGAACACGCCGCCGGATCGGACGATTATTCGTCCTGTCCAGCATCAGGAAAGGACAACCGCCGGAGTAAGGCTCTCGGGTCTTATCGGTAGGCTTCGGTCGAGGCGCGATCGTTTATTCGTTGTGCGAGCGTGTGACGTCGTGCCGGTAGCCCCCACCAGGGGGTTCCCGGCGACACGTGGTGCTCGTGATGATAGCCACCGAAATGAAAACAGGTCAGCAACGACAGAACCGGACCGATGTCGATGCTATGGGCGTGGTGCGCATCGGCAAAGGGTTCGGCGCGATCCCGGTGCGGAAGCCACGTGCCAAAGACGAACAATTGCCCCACCGCCCCGAGCGCCGGCAGCGCCCAGAAGATGACGATGTTTCCGAGCGGTGCCCCCAGTACGAGCGTGTAGACGAGCGCGACGAGCGTGATCCGCGCAATCTGCGCGTGTGAATAATAGGACCGGAAGAACTGCAGGAACCAGCCGCCAAGGCTCGCATCGCCCCGGTGGAAATCAGGGTCTCCGGCGGTTCCGGTCTCCTTGTGGTGCAGGTGATGTTGCGGCAGCAACGCGGCGTAGGACAGGCAGGCGTAGAGCGAAAGCGCGGTTGCGCCGATCACCCGGTTGAGCCGCGGACGCGTCGGCGCAAGCGCGCCATGCATCGCGTCGTGCGCGACGATGAAAAGCCCGGTGCTCAGCCATGTCTGGACGGCGACCATCGCGATCGCAACCGGAACACTCGCCCAGCTCCAATGCCAGAAGAAAATCCCCGTGATATGAATCGCCAGCCATGCCAGGATCAACGCAGCGGCCAATGACACGCCGATACGGGTCTGGCGTCGGGCGGCGGGTGTCGCCGAAGGCCGTAACGCACTCACTTCCGTGTCGCCAGCGCAGCGTCGGTGACCGCTGCCGGACGCGCGGTCCGCCGCTGCGGATCGGCGTTCGCGCGCAGTTGCGCCTTCAGGACCGAGGGCTTGCGCGCGAAGAGGAACCCATGGCTGACGGTACCGTCCCGGCCCTCGACCGCGTGGTGCAGCCGATGTGCCTGCAACAGGCGTTTGAAATAGCCTTGCTTCGGCACCCAGCGGAACCCGCCGCGCTGGTGCACGAGCATATCGTGCACGAAGGCGTAGATCCCGCCGTAGACGGTGATACCGAGCGCTGCCCACCACAGCGGTTTCCACCACAGCCCGGCAGTGAACAGGACGATCGGCACGATCGCGAAGACGATCGCGTACAGATCGTTCTTCTCGAACCAGCCGGAATGCGTTTCGTGATGCGACTTGTGCCACCCCCAACCCACGCCGTGCATGACATAGCGATGCATCGCCCAGGCAAAGCACTCCATGAACAAAACCATGAAGGCGACGATCGCGAGATTTTGATACCAGGCCATCAGGCGCGGTCGTCTTTACTGGAGGCGGACAGGTACAACGGCTTCAGCATGCACCGCACATAAGCGTAGCGGCGGCATGATGCGAGAGGCCGTGCCCGAATAATCCCGCCGTCCGCGCATCGTGGAACGTCCGCAATAAGAACGATTCCGCAAAAATCGGCGGCACCGAAGATTTTCGGGACCGCCTCCGCCCGACCTGCGTTCGGTCGCGATGCGCGCCTTCTTCAATCCTGCCGACCGCCCGGAAATGCCGTCCTGGCTGCTTCTTGCGGGGATGACGATCAGCGTCTTCCTCGCTCAATACGGTCATGCCTTTTCGGTCGATCCGGTCCGCGCCCTGCCCGCAGCCGCAGCGCTTTGCGCGCTGGGCGTCGCGATCGTGGCGGGCCGGACGACCGGACGCCCGCGGCTCGCCGCCGGCGCGGCGGCTTTTGCGCAAATGACGCTCTTTACGCTGCTCGGGGTCGTCCTGGCCTATGCGCTTGCGGCAAACGCCGGGGATCTCTGGGACGGTCGACTCGCCGCCGCGGATCGTGCGATCGGCTTCGATTGGCCGGTGGTGCGCAGCCGGCTGGACATGGCACCGCCCGTCGTCTGGTTGCTGGGGCTCGCATACCACAGCCTCATCCTGCAGATGATCGTCGTGATCGTCGTCCTGAGCGCGCTGGGCAAGTTCGACACGCTGCGGACGACCGTGTGCGCGGCGATCGGTTCGGGCTTCGTGAGTATCCTGATCTCCGGCGTGACGCCGGCGATGGGGAACCTGTTCGATCCCGCGGATTACCTGCACTTGTGGCCGTCGGTCGCGTGGCAGGAGCAGGGCTTGATCACGGGCCTACGCGACGGGTCGCTCCGCTCGCTCGACCTGACCATGCTGATGGGGATCGTCAGCTTTCCCAGCTTCCATGCAACGCTCGCCGCGATCTTCGTCTGGGCGTTCCGCGCGGTGCCCCGCCTTGCCGTTCCCGGCGGCGGATGGGCGGTTCTCACGATCGTCGCGACGCCGGTCTTCGGGGGACATTACGGCGTGGATGTCATCGCAGGCCTGCTACTGGCGCCGCCTGCCATCATCGCAGCCCGACGCCTGACGCGACCCGCGGCGACGAGCCCGATCGGTTCCGCGTCGCTGGCGCAATTGCGTCGTCCGCGCGCAACGCGGCCAGGACCAACGCCGCGGTCGCGGTGAGGTCGTCCGCCGCCGCGATCTCCCCGGCGAGGGTCTGCGCGACGTGCCGGTAGCGTGGATCGTTCAGGACCCGTTTCAGCGCCGTTTCGAGTCCGCTCCTGCTCGCGTCGGTTGGCGACACGACGCACGCCGCGCCGATCCGGTTCAGTCGCGCCGCGGTGGCGGGCTGTTCGAACGCCAGCGGCACCGCAACGATCGGTACGCCCGCCGCCAACGCATCCAGTACGGTGTTGAAGCCGGCATGCAGGATCGCTGCCGAGCAGCGCGGCAGGATACGGGTCTGCGGCCAGAACGCGCGCACCAGCGGGTCGCCCGGAAGCGAGGCGACTTCGTCCGCGGTCAGCCCACCGCCATGCGCCACCACCGCACGTGCCCCAAGCGCGGCGCAGGCCCGCGTCATCGCCGCGAACAAAGATCGTCGCGCTCCCTGCAACGATCCGAGCGAGCAGAAGACGAGGGGCCGGTCGTCGTCCGGCAGCGGCATGTCAGCCGCTTCCTCGAGCCGCCACGGTGCGCCGTAATGAAAGCGTGCCGGCAAGGCCGTCCGCGGGAAATCGAGCGCCTCCGGGCATTGCGCAATTTGCAGACGGTCCGACCATTGCTTTCGCGGACTCGGATCGAGACCCCAACGGCGGGCATGCGCGGAGACGGTTTCGGTGATGGGCCTCAACAGGGCGTCGCTGACGGCATAGCCTCCGCCATTGCGAAAGCGTCCCCAGCGGTCCGCGCGATAGGCCCAGCCGAGGAACGGCGGCGGCACACCCAGCTCCCGGAGAAGCGGCAACCCCGTCACGGCAGTAACGAACGGCAAGTCGAGATGCCGTGCCACCAGCGCTCCCGCCGGCTCGGCAGAGTCCGCGATCACTGCGTCGACTTCGATGTCCTGCAACGCCGCCGGCAGCGCCCGCAACAAAAGCTCGGTGATGGCGGCGGTACCGCGGATCATCCTGGGAAGCCCGATGACCCCGGAGGGTTGGGCGAGCTTCCGGTAATAGTCTGCCAGCTTCCCCGGGCGATCGTCGGGATGGTCGAGTTCGGCGAAACCGACTGCGGACCCTGGTACAAGCGACCGCGCCTCGGCCATATGCACGAAGGTGACCCTGGCACCGGCGGCGGCAAGCGCCGTCCCCAAAGCCGCCAGCGGATTGAAGTGTCCGGCAGTCGGCGGCGCGATGATGGCAATGTGTTGCCCAACATGGGTCAATGTAAGGAGCTTTCCGACGCCGTCCGATGGTGGAATGGTCCTACCAGCATGTCCGGGACGCGCGATAGCTCCATTCCTGCGGACGGTTTCGCGCATGGGGGTCGGGACGCAATGTCCAGGTGACACGCCCCGCCGCCGCGGTTAGGCGAGGCCCGTGCAGGCATTCCGGCATCTCCTGGCGCAACGCCATCTCGCGGTGCTGATCTGCGTCGCGGCACTCATCCTGAAACTGGTAGTGCCCGTCGGCTATATGATCGGCAGCGATCATGGTCGCATCGCCATCACGCTGTGCCCGGGCATGGGTTCCGCTCCAATGACGATGGCAATGCCGGGCGTGCATGGCGGCATGGCCGATCACGGAAAGTCGCAGGATCACGGCAAGGCCGAAATGCCGTGCGCGTTCGCCGGGCTGTCCGCCGCGATGCTGGCTTCGGTCGATCCGATCCTGCTCGCGAGCCTGATCGCTTTTGTGATGGCGATGGGAACGATCGGCGTTTCCCGACCGGAACTGGCGGCTCCGGGCTTTCTGTGGCCACCGTTGCGCGGACCACCAACGGCCCTTTGACGTTTCCATCCGCGCCGGTTCGCCCGGCGTGCCCGTGATCCATGGCCCGCGTTTCGAACGTTCGGGCCAGTCGAAGGTATCTCCATGTCTCGATCCTACCTGCTCGCCGGGGGCGCTTTGCCGTGCCTCCTGCTCGCCACCCCGGCGTCATCGCAGAACCTCGCCTCCCCCGCTGCGAGCGATATCGTCGTCACTGCCACCCGATCCGCGCGCGCGCTGGCCGACGTGCCGGCGAGCGTCAGCGTCATCACCGCAGCCCAGATCGAAAACACGCCAGCGCGCACGATCGACGATGTGCTGCGGCGCGTCCCCTCGGTCGATCTGCCGATCGCGGGCACGAACGAACAGCACCCCACCAACACCATCGTGTCGATGCGGGGATTGAGCGGCATCCGCTCGCTGGTGCTGCTCGACGGTGTGCCGATCAACGATCCGTTCTTCGGCTACGTCCAGTGAAGCGAAGTGCCGCTGGAGACGATCGACCGCGTCGAGGTGGTCCGCGGCGGCGGCGCACCGCTCTGGGGCAATTACGCGATGGGCGGGGTCATCAATATCCTGACCAGGCCGATCACGAAGACCGGCGCGGTTGCGGAAGTGGCGGGCGGCAGCCGCGGGAGCTACCGAGCGGACGGCCACGCGGCATTTGCGGGCACCGGCTACGGGGTGGGTCTCGACGCCGGGGTGCAGCATAGCGACGGCTATGTCGAACAGGGCGAAAGTGCGCGCGGCGCTGCGACGGTGCCGACCTCGTTCACGGCCCGGACCGTTGCCTTGTCGGGGAACGTCGACCTCATGCCGGACCTGACCGCACGCGCACGGGTCAGTTATTATGATAACGACCAGACGTTCCTCACGCGTGCCAATACCAACGACCAGCGGACGTGGCGCTACACCGGCACGATCCGCTGGACACCGCGCGCGGGCGGGTCGCTGGACCTGACGGCGTTCCACAACGACGAGCGGTTCATCACAAACAATCCCGGTTCGCCAGCGGACGCCAACCCCAACGACGTCGAGTTCGTCCAGAACAGCCACCGCACCCGCGCGAACGACTGGGGCGCATCGCTGGTCTGGACGCAGACATTCTCGGGTCTTGTCCGCGCATTGTCGGCGGGGGCCGACTATCACGGTGTTCAGGGGATCGACCGGGCGGGCATCTTCGATGAAACCGGCGCGCGGCTTCGAACCGATATCGGGTCGGGCAACCAGCGGTTCCTCGGCGGATATGCCCAGGCGGACCTCCGGCCGCTCGATCCCCTGCAAGTGCTGCTCAGCGTCCGTTACCAGGATTTCTTCAGCTTCAACGGCGTGGACGATACGCCGGGCGGCCTCGGCAAAACCGCGAACCGGCACGACAGCGACGTGGATCCACGCCTCTCGCTACGGTACCAATTGCCCGCCGGCTTCGCGCTCCGTGGCGCGCTCTACCGCGCGTTCCGGGCGCCGACGCTCGACAATCTGTACCGTGGCGCGTCGGTCCCCGGGTACATCCTCTACGGCAACGCGGCGCTGAAGCCCGAGACACTCGAGGGGGCGGAAGCCGGGTTCGATGTCGATCGCGGTCCGGTCCGCTTTCAGGCGACCGCTTATACCAGCCGCATCCCCGATTTCCTGACCTACCGGTATCTCGACCCCGCCACGCTGCCCGTCGGATTTGCGATCGGCGCGCGACTCATCAACGCTGGCAGTGCGCGCAGCCGCGGTGTGGAAGCGGAACTGACGTGGCGGCCGAGCCCCAAGCTCGGCGGCACGTTGGCCTACACCTATGCGGACTCGATCGTGACCCGGAACCCGGAAGACCCGGCCAGCATCGGCCTTCAACAGCCGGGCATCCCGCGGCATCGCGCAAGTGCGAGTCTCGACTGGACCGGCCCCCACGGCATCAAGCTCGGTCCGCGGGTCCGCTACCTCTCGCGCACCAACGGCGATCCCGACAGACTTTACCGGACCGATGCGCACTTCATCGCCGACTTCGGTGCCAGCGTGGCCGTACGCCGCGACGTCGAACTGTTCGGGCAATTCGAGAATTTGTTCGATCGGCGCTACATCGGCACCAATGACGGCTTCACCGCCGCGCTCTACGGCAAGCCGTTTACCGCCACGGGAGGGGTGCGCCTCAAGCTGGGGAGCCTGTGATGCGCAGCAGGCGAATTGGTAAACCTCTCGCCGGTCTTTTTCCCGGCGTCCATGCCCGCCGCCGCCGCCGACTGCTTCCTCCCTGAGATAAACGGGCGGTTTTCCAGCCGATTTTCGCCGTTACGATCCAGATCAACCAGAAATACCGCATCGTAACGGCATCGGCGCTGAACCAGTCCGGTGAAGGGGCGTTCAGGCAAGCTGCGACCGGTTCGTAGGACTTCATCATTGCGACGCCGCCGAGTCCGGTCGCTTCGATATTTCGGCCCGCTGCCTGGATCGTCGGCGTGCCTAGCTTGCCTGCCATCGTATTCGCCCAACGCGGCGCAAAGGACCCGAATGCCCAAACCGACCCTGGCCGAGCGGCCCGCCCTTCTCGCTGCCAAGCGCCAGCTCAAGATGGCGCGGTCGACCCATGCCTATGTCCGGGGCAATACGGCCAAATTCTACGAGTGGCTGGCGGAATCGCCGGCATCGCGGCGGGTTCCGCAAGGGCCGGCGATCTGGATCTGTGGGGACTGCCATCTCGGCAATCTCGGGCCGATCAACGATGGCGGGGGGCGCGTCGCGATCCAGATCCGCGATCTGGATCAGGCCGTCATCGGCAACCCGGCGCACGATCTCATCCGCCTCGGCCTGTCGCTTGCGACCGCGGCGCGTGGTTCGGATCTTCCAGGGGTCACTACGGCGCACATGATCGAGGAAATGGTGACCGGTTACGCCAGCGCGATGGCGGATCCGGCAAATGGTGAAGCCGGTCCCGAACCCGATGCGGTCCGCAGCGTCAAACGCCGCGCGCTCGGTCGCCGCTGGCGTCATCTCGCCAAGGAGCGCTTCGCCAGCGACGAGCCGGCGATTCCGCTGGGGGACAAGTTCTGGCCGCTGGAGAAGGCCGAACGTGCTTCGCTCGCCGCGCTCGTCACCGAACCGGACGTCGCTGCGCTCGTGCTCTCGCTCGACGAGAAGGACCGGGACCGCACGGTGCGGCTGGTCGATGCGGCCTATTGGATGAAGGGCTGCAGTTCGCTGGGTCTCCTGCGGTTCGCCGCGTTGGTCGGGTTGAAGAACGCCAAGGGCCGGTCGGACTACGCGTTGATCGACCTGAAGGAAGCGACGACCCCGATCGCTCCCGTCGCCAGGGGGGCAAAGATGCCGACGGACGAAGGCGCGCGCGTGGTCGCCGCGGCGCGCGCGCTGTCGCCGCACCTCGGGAGCCGGATGGTCGCCGCGCACGCGCTAGATCGATCACTGTTCATCCGCGAACTGTCTCCGCAGGACCTCAAGCTCGAGGTCGAACAATTCAGCGCGGGGCAAGCGGTCAAGGCGGCGCGATATCTCGCCTTCGTGGTGGGCAAGGCGCATGCCCGCCAGATGGATAGCGCGACGCGGCACGCGTGGGTCGATATCCTCGACGCGGATCGTCGCGGGGCGATCGATGCGCCGAACTGGCTGTGGGAAAGCGTCGTGTCGCTGGCGGGAAGTCACGAGGCCGGATATCTCGACCATTGCCGGAAATACGCGATGCGGGGGTGACGCGCGTTCGAGCCGGGGCGCGGAGGCGCGTTTGCGCCCCCGCCTTCCCTCACGCTACGATTGGCGCCCATGGCTCGACGTGCTGGCCCCCAAAAATCGCGGAGCGCGGCAGGTCGAAGATGAAATAGGGGTTGAGCATCGGTGGAGCACCGGCGCTGTCCAGACGTGTCTGCTGGTCTGCGGTGAAGACAATATCGAGCGCCGCGATGTTCTCCATCAATTGCGCCGGTCGGCTTGCGCCCACCAGCACCGAAGCAACCCCGCCGCGCGCTGCGACCCAGGCGAGCGCTACCTGTGCCATCGGTCGACGGATCTCAGCCGCGACCGATTGAAGGACGTCGACGCCGTCGAAGTTCCGCTCAGTGAAGAGCATGCCGCCGAAAGGGTTGTCGCCATTCAACCGGCCGTCGCTCCCGTCTGCCGTGGTGCCGCCGGACCGATTGGGCAGGCTTCCCGCCGGACCCGCATCGGCGAGCTTCTCGCGACCGTATTTGCCGGTCAGCAACCCTGCTGCCAGTGGACTCCAGGCGACCAGCCCCAGTCCAAGCGCCTGACCGGCGGGGATCACGTCCAGTTCGACGCCGCGATCGATCAGCGAATAGGAATATTGCAGCCCGATCGGCTCGGGCAGGCCATGCGCGCGTGCCAGCGTCGCAACCTGCGCTGCATACCAGGCCGGCGCATTGGAAAAGCCATAATATAGAATATCGCCGCGGCGGACCGCGTCGGTTAGCGCGCGAAGCACCTCCTCGGGCGGGGTCGTCCGGTCCCAGACGTGGGTCCAGTACATATCGATGAAATCGGTGCCGAGCCGACGCAGCGATCCGTGGATCCCGTCGCGGATGTTGCGCGCGGAATTGCCCCCGGCAAGCGGCGTCCCCGTAGTGCGCGGAAAGCCGGATTTGGTGGCGATCACCATCCGCGCGCGATTGCCGCGCTCGGCGACGAAGCGCCCGAGCATTTCCTCGCTGTGGCCACCAGAATAGACGTCGGCGGTATCGGCAAAGTTACCGCCGGCTTCGACATAGGCGTTGAAGATTGCCCGCGACGTCGCCTCGTCCGCCCCCCATCGTCCGGCGCCGAACGTCATCGTGCCGAGGGCAAGCGGACTGACCGCGAGGCCTGATCGGCCCAATGTACGGTAGGTGGTGAGGCTCATGACTGTCGCTCCGTTGAGATACGATCACAAGATACAGCTTGGCGCCCCCCTGATTAGACGGCATCGACGGCATGGGCTTGTGAAGGGCATGCAGCAATGCGACGTGGCGACCTAGACGATCTGGCAGCCTTTGCGGCGGTCGCCCGCGTGCGGAGCTTTACCCGCGCGGCCGCCGAACTCGGCCTTTCTCCCTCCGCGCTCAGCCACGCGATGCGCAGCCTCGAAACGCGGCTCGGCGTCCGGCTGCTCGCGCGGACCACGCGCAGCGTCGCGCCGACCGCGGCGGGCGAGCGCCTGCTCCGCTCGCTCGATCCGGCGCTTGCGGAAGTCGCGCGCGGGCTGTCCGCGCTGGCCGACTGGCGCGGCGTTCCTTCCGGCGCGATCCGGTTGACGACGTTCGGCTATGCCGCGCGCACGGTGCTCGTGCCGAGGCTGCCGCATTTCCTGCGCGCGCATCCCGAGATTTCGGTCGAAGTGATCGTCGAGGACCGGCTTGTCGATCTCGTGGCGGGTGGCTTCGACGCCGGGATCCGCCTCGGCGAGACGGTCGATCTCGACATGGTGGCGGTCCCGGTCGGGCCTGCCCTCCGCACGCTGGTGGTGGGGACGCCGGGGTATTTCGCCGACCGTCCCCTGCCCGCCACGCCTGCCGATCTGGAAGGTCATAACTGCATCAATTATCGGCTGCTCGGCGGTGGCGGTCTGTTGCCGTGGGAATTCGAACGGGATGGGCGCGAGATCAGGTTTCGCCCCGCTGGACAGTTGATCGTGAACGAGGAGCGCCTCGTGGAGGCGACGGTGCGCGCCGGGGCGGGGCTTGGCTATATGCTGGAACACGACGTCGCGGAGGAAATCGCCAACGGCACGCTGATCCAGGTCCTCGACGCCTGGTGTCCGCCTTTCCCCGGATGCTACCTCTATTATCCGAGCCGCCAGGTGACACCGGCGTTGCGCGCGCTCGTCGACTGCTTACGCTGGACGTCGGACGGTGCGCTGAGCCCGGAACGTGCCAGCTCCGCCTTGCCCACCGAGTGAGCGGCCGGGTTGGCGCGTGCATTGGCGAAGGGCGCTAGTGCGTCGTCGGTACGACACCCGGAGGTCCGCAAAATCGGCGCAACGAACGCGGCAATGGGACGCGCCGCACCGTCAGGCCACCTCGACCATCGCCTCCGCGCCATCCCATTTCGTCGCCAGTCCCGGAACCTCGTCGAGTTGCCGCATCGCGCCGAAGCGCCCGCGTTCGTCGCGGTATCGGACGATCTCGAATCCGTGGCCCTTCAATTGGGGTACCGAATCGAGTTCCGCGGCGGAGGCAGTGTTCAGGTCGATCATGGGTCTTTCCTCGCTGGTCCCACCGCACCACCGGGTTGCGGCGGACGGACGATGGTGAACTCGTCAGGCGGGACGCCGTTCCCGGGCGGGTTCTCCCGTCGTCAGCCTGTGCCGCGCCGACGCATCCGCAAACCCGGCACGTTATGTGTGCCAACGGCCGAGACGGGGAAGCGCCCTGCACACCCCGCACTTTGCGCTGCGGCCCCCGCACGTCTGGGGTGACGGGCGGATGCGATCGTGTAAAACGAGCCGGACCTTCACGAAAGCGCACAAGCGACCATGGCCGGCCCTGATTCCGCAAACACCCGCGTCCTGCTCAACAACGTCGATCACCACGACCTCCGCATCAGGACCGAGCGCGGGGCGGCCTGGGGGGACGGGATCAACGAAATTCCGGTCTTTCCAACCGAATTCGATGCGCTCGCCCGCGAATATGTCATCCTGTTCCGCCGCACCGACGACGGCCGATATAGCGCATCGGTATTGCTGGGGCTCGACCGGGACGAGAACCTGTACCTCGACGGGACGACGTGGAACGCGCGTTTCATTCCCGCGCTCCTGCAACGCGGCCCCTTCTCGATCGGCATGCCGGCACCGGGGGAGCCGGGGGAACCGATGATCCATGTCGACCTTGCCGATCCCCGCGTCAGTCGATCCGACGGGGAGCAGGTGTTTCTCGACCATGGCGGCAATGCCCCCTATCTCGACCATGTCGGCGGGGTATTGCGGACGATCTTCGCCGGCGACCAGGTTTCGCCCGTCATGGCCGCGGCATTCGCCGACGCCGGACTGTTCGAGGCGGCGACGCTCGAGCTCGAAATCGGTGACGGACGGCGCTATGCCATTCCCGACGTCTACCTCGTCTCCGCCGCGCGGTTCGCAACGCTCGACGGCGCCACGCTGGCAAGCCTCAATGCGCAGGATTTCCTGCGCTGTGCCGTATGGGCGATCACGTCGCTGGGGAATATCTCCGCGTTGATCGAGCGCAAGCGGTCGCGCGATGCCGTCCGCTGATACGACGCACGTGCCGACGCTGCGACGGACCGAGACCCGCTCGGGCATCGCCATCGACGCGATTGCGCTCGGAGAGCTGATCGCGGAGGGGCGGCCGGTGATCCTCAAGGGCGCGGCGCGGGACTGGCCGCTGGTTCGCGCCGGGCGGGAATCGCCAGCGGCGGCGGCGGCGTTGCTGCGCAAGGTGGACGGGGGCCGACCCGTGATCGTCTATGTCGGCGATCCGGCGATCCGCGGGCGGTTTCACTACACCCCCGATGGCACCGCGATGAACTTCACCAGTGAGCGGGCGGCGCTTGGCAGCGTGCTCGACCGGTTGCTCGCGCTTCCCGACAGCGAGGAGAGCGTCTCGCTCTATGTCGGCTCGACCGATCTCGACCTTTTCCTCCCCGGTCTGCGCGCGGAGAACGATATCGTCCCCTGCGACGGCACCTTCGCCGACCATCCCCCGCTCGCGAGCATCTGGATCGGCAATCGCACGATCGCCGCGACGCACTGGGACATGTCGAACAATCTCGCCGTCTGTGTCGCTGGCCATCGGCGCTTTACGCTGTTCCCCCCTGACCAGGCGAGCAATCTGTATCCCGGCCCGATCGACCCCACCCCCGCAGGGCAAGTCGTCAGCATGGTCGACCTGCGCGCGCCCGATCTGGAGCGGTACCCGCGTTTCGCCGATGCGCTGGCGGTGGCCGAAGTCGCCGAGCTCGAGCCCGGTGACGTGCTGGTCTATCCCGCCTTGTGGTGGCATCACGTCGAGGCGCTGGACGGCTTCAACATTCTCGTCAATTATTGGTGGAACAGCGTTCCCGCGTATTTCGATTCCCCGATGACGACCCTGCTGCACGGGCTGCTCAGTCTGCGCGGACGGCCCGATTCCGAAAAACAGGCATGGCGTGCAATGTTCGATCATTATCTGTTCGGCCCCACTGATACGGCAACCGCGCATCTATCCCCGGCGGCGCATGGCCCGCTTGCGCCCCTCGACACGCTGACCGCGCGACGCCTGCGCGCGATGGTCGCGCAGAAGCTCAACCGATGATCGCGTCTTCCGGGGCACGACCGCTCAAGCGGGTGGTCATTGCGGGCGGCGGCACGGCGGGATGGCTGGCCGCGACCGCACTGGTACGGCAGCTCGCCGGGCTGGTCGACGTGACGCTGATCGAATCCGACGAGATCGGCACGGTCGGCGTCGGCGAGTCGACGATCCCGACGATCCGCACCTTCCATCAGTTCATCGGGGTCGACGAGGATGCCTTCATCCGCGCAACCAACGCGACCTTCAAGCTGGGCATTTCGTTCGAGCATTGGGACCGGATCGACGCACGCTATTTTCACGCCTTCGGCTCGGTCGGGCGATCGACCTTCGTCGCGGATTTCCAGCACTTCTGGCTCGAGGCGCGCGCGCGCGGGTTCGGCGGGGACTATGGCGACTACTCGCTCGAACTCCAGGCGGCCGCTGCCAAGCGGTTCGCGCTCGATCGCGACCAGACGCTTGCTTACGCGTACCACCTCGATGCGACCGGCTATGCGCGTTTCCTGCGCGGCGTCGCCGAGCCCGATGGCGTCACGCGAATCGAGGGCCGGATCGCGCAGGTCGAACGCGACGGAGAGAGCGGCGCGATCACCACGCTGGTGCTTGCCTCCGGCGCGCGGGTTGACGGTGACTTCTTCATCGATTGCACCGGTTTCCGCGCGTTGCTGATCGAGGACAGCCTCGAGACCGGGTTCGAGGACTGGTCGCACTGGTTGCCGACCGACCGCGCGTTCGCGGTGCAGAGCGAAACGACCGAAGGCCCCCTGCCCTACACCCGCGCCATCGCGCACGGCGACGGGTGGCGCTGGAAGATCCCGTTGCAGCATCGCACGGGCAACGGACTGGTCTATTCGAGCGCGTATCTCTCGGACGACGAAGCTCGCGCGCGGTTGCTCGCCGGCATCGACGGCAAGCCGCTGTTCGATCCGCGCCAGATCCGCTTCACCAGCGGGATGCGGCGGCGGGTGTGGAACCACAATTGCCTTTCGCTCGGGCTTGCCAGCGGGTTTGTCGAACCGCTCGAATCGACCAGCATCCATCTCGTCATGGTTGCGGTGACATGGCTGGTCCAGAATTTCCCCTTCGGCGAAGACAGCAAGGCGCTCGCCGACCGATTCAACGCCCGCACTCGCCGGGAGTGGGAGCAGGTCCGCGACTTCATTATCCTGCACTATGTCCTGACCGAGCGCGACGACACGCCGTTCTGGCAATCGCGCCGGACGCTGCCGATCCCCGACAGTCTCGCAAGCCGGATCGCCCTGTTCCGGGAATCGGCGATGGCGTATCAGGACAAGGACGAGCTGTTCCGCACCGACTCTTGGATCGAGGTCATGCTGGGTCAGGGCGTGACCCCGCGCAGCCATCACCGCCTTCCGGCGACGATGCCGACCGCCCAGTTGCAGGGCGCGCTGTCGGAATTGAAGCGCGGCATTGCCGCAACCGTTGACCGGCTCCCGCCGCATGCGGCGTTCCTGGAGCGTTTTGCACAGCCGGCATGATCGACAGTTCGACGGCTATGGCGGCAACGAGACAGATCAAAACACGCAAAAACCGCCCGTTTCTAGCGACGTCGAGCAACCAAGCACCACGTTGGGTGACCGGTTTCTCAACGATGCTCGAAACGAACGGTTTGTCCGCGTAAGAAGGGGCGCCTCGCGGCGCCCCCGACAGGTCTTACTTCTTGCCGATCGAAGACATCGCGCCGAAACGCTTGTTGAAGCGGGCAACCTGGCCGCCTGCGTCGAGCATCGTGCCACGGCCGCCGGTCCAGGCCGGATGCGCGAGAGGATCGATGTCGAGCGTCATCAGGTCGCCTTCCTTGCCCCAGGTGGTGCGGGTCTGGAACTGCGTACCGTCGGTCATCTGCACCGTGATGGTGTGATAATCGGGATGGATGTTCTTCTTCACGACTGAATTCTCCGAAAAGTCGCTGGTTTCCGACCAGCAAACAAGGCGCGGGCCGTATCAGGGACACGCGTGCAATGCAACTATCGCGCGCGCGGGCTTGCCCGAATTGCCCACCATCGCCGCAACGCAACGATCGACCAGATCGCCTCCACCAGCCCGAACGGCCACGCGCCTTGCAGGAACCCGTAGGCCGAGCCGAGCACGCACGACCCGGAGAACCCCAGCACCCACCAGGGCGAGCGGTCCTCCAGCGCATAGCACAATAACATCGCCGAGACCGCGAACAGCCCGAACAAGGTCAGGCCGTCCATGCCGCGCTCACTTGGGCGGATCGGCGATCATCGCGGTGAAGTTCGCTTCCGCGGCAAGCTGGCCGTCGATCGTCGCGCGGCCGGAAAACTTGCAGACGCTCGAACGCTTCTGGACGAACGCGACCTCGAGCTTCAGCAGCACGCCGGGTTCGACCGGCTTGCGGAACTTGGCCCCGTCGATCGCCATGAAATAAACGAGCTTGCCCGAGCCGGCGAGACCGAGCGATTCGACCGCGAGAATCCCCGCCGCCTGCGCCATCGCCTCGACGATCAGCACACCCGGCATGATCGGACGCCCCGGGAAATGCCCCTGGAAGAACTGCTCGTTGATCGTCACCGCCTTGATCGCGATGATCGACCGGTCGAGGATCAGATCCTCGACACGGTCGACCAGCAGCATCGGGTAACGATGCGGCAGCGCCGCCATGACCCGCCCGATATCGAGCGGGCCCATGGCGCCACGGCCTTCGGTTTCACCGTCTGCCATGCGACGCTCAGCGACCCTGCGGTGCCTTAGTGCCGGCAGCCGGCGCAGCCGGAGCAGCGCCCGGCGTGCCAGCGGCGCGCTGACGCTGCATCGCCGAGATATAGGCGAGCTGCTGATACTGCTGGAGCAGCTGCTGGGTCTGCTGGCTCGGCTGCCAGCCGGCGGGCGGCGTGAACGGCACGGTCGGGTTCGCGCGGTCGAGCTCGGCCTTGATGGCGTCGGTCACGTCGACGGCAGGCGTGCTGAACTGGACGGTGTTCGCCGACAGCAACAAGCTGAGCTTCTTCGAAGCGACGACGGCCTGCATCGCGGCAGCGTACTTCTGCGAAATCTGCTCGATCGCATAGGCCTGCGCCAGCGTTGCGGGCCCACGCAGCCGTGCGACATCGGCCTGGCCGGTGCGCTGTGCGGTTTCGATCTGCGTCAGTGCCGGGTTCTTGGCAGCCTGCGCCTTCTGGATCTCGTCGTCGGACAACTGCTTGTCCTTGTTGAGATCGAGCGGTGCGTACAGCGTGTTGAGCTGTGCCTGGAGCGCCTGTGCACGCGCGGTCGCCTGGTCGAGCTGCGCCTTGTAGGTCGTCGCGATCGAGGTGTTCGCCGCGTCGAGCGCCTTGGCGGTCAGGATCACGGTCTCCGGATCCGCGATCGCGATACCGCCGACCTGGGCCTGTGCCGAGCCGGCAACCGCAAGACCGACGCAGCCGAGCAGGATGGAATAGGTGGTCTTCATCAGAACTGTGTCCCCACGTTGAAAGTTACGAGTTTACTATCGTCGCCCTTGTCCTTGAGGAGGGCGTAAGCGAGATCGATGCGAAGCGGTCCGAAGGGCGAATTCCAGTTCACGCCCGCGCCGACGGACACACGCGGCCGAGGGGAATCCCCGACGAAGCGTTCGAGGAACGGCGCCGAAACCTGAGTCGTCAGCGGCGTATTGACCGAAGTGCCCGAGCAGGCCCCGCCGACCGCTGCCGAATAGCCGACCGCGCACGTCGTGTTTGCCGACGGATTGGTGCCGTCGGTGGCAGGCACGGTGTAATACGGGTTACCGTTGGTGGCGAGGACTGCCTGTGTCAGCGGAAGGACGATCGTGCGACCGGTGACCGGGTCGACCGTCGTCTGGAACGTCGCGGTCGGCTTGGGACGGGTAACGCCGAACAGCGCGCCCGCCTGGACATAGATCGACGGCCGCAACCCGAGTTCGCGAGCACCCGCGCCGAGCGGGATCTCGAGTTCGAGCTTGCCGAGATAGTAAGCGTTGCCGCCGAGCGCGTCATCGACGAACTGGTTGCGATCGGTAACCAGCGTCTGGTTGCCCGCCGCATCGGTCTGATACGGGATACGCTGGATCCGCGGGCCGACGCCACGAATGTCGAAGCCGCGGAAATCGGGTTCGCCGAGATAGAAGCGATCGGTGATGCGGACCTTGTCGATCCCCACGCCGCGGCTCTTCTCGAGCGACTTGATATAGCCGCCTTCGACGTTGAGCGACGCGATGAACCCGCTGCCGACATTGACGAACTTCGAACCCTCGACCTTCGTGCGGATGTACTTCACGTCCCCGCCCAGCCCGGCGAAATCCTGGCTGAAGATGAAACGTTGCCCTGCGGTCGGGCGCAGGCGGCTGTTGAGGCTGTCGTACAGCAGCGAATAGCCGACCGACGAGGTCCAGCGGTTGCCGATCGAGTCGCACAGATAGCGGCCGGCGCGAAGCGGATCGCAGACGCCGTTGGTAAAATAGGTCGCCTGATCGAGCCCGACCTGGTCGTAGGACAGACCATAACGGCCGGCGAGCTGCCAATATTCGGTCAGCGGGATGCCGGCGCGAAGCTGGAAGCCGGTCGAGACCTGCGTGTAGGTGGTGTTGCGCTGGTTCCCGGTCGTGAAGTTGAACGCGTTGTAATCGCGCCGGAAAATGTCACCACCGATCGCGATATTCTTGTCGAGCAGATACGGTTCGGTGAAGCCAAGCTCGACCGACTTGGAATAGGTCGAGTAATTGACGCTGGCGCGCAGTTCCTGGCCCTTGCCGCGGAAGTTGCGCTGGCGGATCGACGCCTGGATGATGAACCGCTCGAGGCTCGAGAAACCGGCCGACAGCGACAGCTCGCCGGTCGACTTTTCCTCGACGTTCGCGGTCAGCACGACGCGGTCGGGCGAGGACCCCTGCGTCTGCTTGATCTCGAACTTGTCCTGGAAGAAGCCGAGCGAGTTGATGCGATCCTGCGACCGCTTGACCTGGAAGCTGCTGAACGCATCGCCTTCCGCAAGACGGATCTCGCGACGGATGATCTTGTCCTGCGTCTGGGTGTTGCCGTTGATGTCGATCCGCTCGACATAGGAGCGCTTGGCTTCGGCGATGTGGAAATTAATCCCCATCGTCAGCGTTTCCTTGTCGCGCTGGAAGTCCGGGTTCACCTCGGTGAAGGCATAGCCGAACGCGCCGGCAGCCTCGCTGAGCGAGTCCACTGCGGTCTCGACCTTCTTCGCGTTATACCAGTCGCCCTTGTTGATCCCGAGGCTGGCGGCGAGCTTCTTGTTGTCGAAGTCGCGGATGTCGCTGTCGACGGTCACGTCGCCGAACTTGTAGCGCTTGCCCTCCTCCACCACGTAAGTGATGATGAAGTCCTTCTTGTCGGGCGTCAGCTCGGCAACCGCCGACGTTACCTTGAAGTCGGCATAGCCCTCGGTCAGGTAGAACTGCCGCAGCTTCTGCTGGTCGTAGGCGAGCCGATCCTGGTCGTAGCTCGTGTTCGAACTCAACAGCGTGATCAGGCGTGCCTGCTTGGTCGCCATCTGTTCGCGCAGCTTGTTGTCCGAAAACTCCTGGTTGCCGAGGATGTTGATCTGGCGAACCTTGGACTTCGGCCCTTCGCTCACCTCGAAGATCACGTCGACGCGGTTCTGGTCGAGGTTGACCATCTTGGGTTCAACCACCGCGGCGAAACGCCCCTGGCGGCGATACAGCTCGATGATCCGCGCGACGTCCTGACGGACCGCGGTGCGGGTGAAGATCTGGCGGGGGGCGAGTTTCACCTCCTTCTTGATCTTGTCTTCCTTGAGCCGCTTGTTGCCCTCGAAAATAATCCGGTTGATCACCGGGTTCTCGCGGATCCGCAACACGATGTCGCCCGTTTCCGCGCCAGCGATCGAAACGTCGGCGAACAGGTCGCTCGCGTACAGATCCTTGATCGCCTGATCGAGCGATTCGTTGGTGAAGGCCTGGCCGGACCGTAGCTTGGTGTACGACAGCACGGTCTCGGGCTCGAGCCGCTGCGACCCCTCGACGCGGATCGACTTGATCGTCCGCGTCACGGCGGGGGCAATGGCAGCAGCAGGCGCCGGTGTTTGTGCCGCAGCAGGAGCCGGCGCTGCACGACGTCCGGCGGGCGACGTGGTCTGGGCATCGGCGGGCAGGCACGAGAACATCGTGCTTGCCAGCAACACGGCGGTGGCCCGTGCCCTGAACGGAGAAACCTTGATCGCTGTCACATCCCACCCCAAATCGGAGAAAATACCCGCGTGGCCAAAAACGCTGGCCCGCCCTGCCTTACCTGCGTCAACCGATCAACCCGCCGAGGGTCTTCCAGAGGCCGAATGCGCCGAGGTCGTTGAACGTTACCATCACCATCAAGGCAAGAATCGCTGCCAATCCTCCGCGGAACGCCCATTCCTGCACGGTCGGCGCGACCGGCCGACGCTGCACGGCCTCGATCGCGTAGAAGAAAAGATGCCCGCCATCCAGCATCGGAATTGGCAAAAGGTTGATGAATCCCAGATTAATCGACACCCCGGCGATAAAGAAGATCAGCACCGGCCAGCCGAGCGAGAGCTGCTCCCCCGACACCTTGGCGATCCGCAGCGGCCCGCCGAGTTCGTCGACCGAGCGACGCCCGGAGATGATCTGCCCCAACCCCTCGACCGTGGTCCGCAGGATTTCCCCGGTCACGTCGATGCCGACGAGCGGCGCTTCGAGCAGGCCGACGGGGTGCGCGACGGGTGTCGTCGGTCCGATCCCGAGCAGCCCCTTCTTGAATTCGTTGCCGAACCGGTCCCGCTCGGTTGCAACGCCAAGAACGGTCTGGCGGCTCTGCGGAACGCCGTTGTGAACGTAATCGACCCGCACCGGCTCGCCCGGGCGGAGAACCGCATATTGGAAGACGTCCTTAAACGTCGCGATCGCGCGCCCGTTGAGCGCGGTGATCCGGTCGCCGGTCTGCAGCCCGGCCTTCGCCGCCGCGCTGCCCGGGCTGACGACCCCGACCAGCGATGGCGTCCGGTCGACGCCGTAGGTCATTGCGAAGCCCGCGAGGATCAGGATAGCGATGACGAAATTGGTGACCGGACCCGCCGCGACGACGATCGCGCGTTGCCATACCGGGCGCGCCTGCAAGGTCCGCGCGCGTTCGGCAGCGGGGAGCTCGAGCCAGGCGGGATCGGGAACGCTGGCGGCATTCATGTCGCCGGCAAATTTGACATAGCCGCCAAGCGGCAAGGCGCTGAACTTCCAGCGCGTGCCGAGCCGGTCGGTCCAGCCGAACAGCTCCTTGCCGAAGCCGATCGAGAAAGCGTCGATCTTCACGCCGAACAGCCGTCCGGCAAGATAATGTCCCATCTCGTGCAGGAACACGAGTGGACCGATCACCAGCGCGAACGCGAGGATCGTCAGCAGAAATCCGGGCGATTGGCTCAAACGACGTTATCCTTCATCAACGCCCCGTTGCGATGCCCCACCTGCCGGCGCGCTATGCTGCGCGCTTCGGCGTCGACCGCGAGAACGTCGCCCAACGTTCCCGGTGCGGCCGGATGATAGACCGACAGCGTATCGTCCACGATTGCGGCAATTTCGAGGAAGCCGATTTCGCGGTTGAGGAAAGCGGCGACCGCAATCTCGTTGGCGGCGTTGAGAATTGCAGGCCGCGCTCCCCCGGCGTCGAGCGCCTCGCGCGTCAGGCGCAGCGCGGGGAACCGCTCGGGATCGGGCGCCTCGAAATCGAGCTGTCCGATCGCCACCAGGTCGAGCGGGGCCATCGGCGTCGCCATCCGGTCGGGCCACGCGAGACAATGCGCGATCGGGGTGCGCATGTCGGGCGGCCCCATCTGCGCGAGCACGGAGCCATCGACGTAATCGACCAGCGAGTGGATTACCGATTGCGGGTGAATCACGATCTCGATCGACTCATGCGGCACCGGGAACAGCCGAGCGGCCTCGATCAGTTCGAGGCCCTTGTTGAACAGCGTTGCCGAATCGACCGAGATCTTCGCGCCCATCGACCAGTTGGGATGCGCGACCGCCTGCTCCGGGGTGACGCCGCGCATCGCCTCGGTCGACCAGGTCCGGAATGGACCGCCGCTGCACGTCAGGATGATCCGGCGCACGCGTTCGGGCCGTGCCGCGTCGAAACACTGAAAGATCGCATTGTGTTCGGAGTCCGCGGGCAACAGCGTCGCACCGTGCTTAGCCGCCGCCGCCAGAACCACGTCCCCTGCCGAGACGAGCGGCTCCTTGTTGGCAAGGATTACCGTCTTGCCCCCGGTGATCGCGGCCATCACGGGTTCCAGCCCGATGCACCCGACGATCGCCCCCATGGTGATGTCCGCGCCAAGCGTCGCCGCCTCGATCACCGCCGCGCGTCCGCCCGCGCAGACCGTGTCGGTTCCAGCCAGCGCCTGTCGGAGGTCGGGAAGGCACGCTTCGTCCGCCACGACGGCAAGCCGTGCGCGCGTGCGGATCGCAGCGGCGGCGAGCCGCGCGACGTCGCAATTGGCGGTCAGCGCGAGGACTTCGAACCGGTCGGGCTCGCGCTCCACCAGGTCTAGCGTCGAGGTGCCGATCGACCCCGTCGCCCCCAAGATCGTGATCGTCTTCACCACCAATAGACTTTCGGTAACAGGATGAGAAACGCGGCCACCGGCGCGACCGGGACGAGCCCGTCGAGCCGGTCGAGCACGCCGCCGTGCCCGGGCAGCAGGGTGCCGCTGTCCTTGACTCCGGCGCGCCGCTTGAGCCAGCTTTCGTACAGATCGCCGCCTTGCGCCAGTACCGCGAGAAACGGCGTCGCCAGCGTCAGCCGCAGCGGCAAGCCATATCGCAGGTGCAGGAACGCGCCGAACAACCCGGCCGCAAGGACGCCACCGCCGAGGCCCGCCCAGGTCTTGTTCGGGCTGATCGGGGGAGCGAGCTTCGGTCCGCCGATGAAGCGCCCGGCGGCATACGCGCCGATGTCGCATGCCCAGACGAGCGCTAGCGTCCAGATCGTGAGCACGATGCCGTTTGCCTGGCTGCGGATGAGCAGCAAGGCGAGGATCGGCAGACCGACATAGACGATACCGGTGGCAAGTCCCTGCCGCCGCGTCACAATTACGATGAAAAATGCCGCGCCGGCGATCAGCCCAAGAGCGAAGAAGCCCGGTCCCGCCCCGAGATGCGGTGCCATGATCGCGAGCGGGACCGACACCGCATATTGCGCGAGCCGCTTGGTGCTGGGCGGAGCGGCGTGCAGATCCGCCCATTCCCCCATCATGAACAGGCCGAGCACGACGCACAGCAGCCAGAAGGCGATATCGCCGAACAGGACACTGGTGAGCGCCACCCCGATCAACGCTACGCCGACCACCGACCGCAGCGC
Source organism: Sphingomonas sp. PAMC 26617 (assembly GCF_000242835.1). Lineage (NCBI taxonomy): Bacteria > Pseudomonadati > Pseudomonadota > Alphaproteobacteria > Sphingomonadales > Sphingomonadaceae > Sphingomonas > Sphingomonas sp. PAMC 26617. Next base: position 3,389,840 of record NZ_JH594425.1, on the reverse strand, counting down.
GAGGTTGGACGACATTCGCTGCGACAGACCCCGCTTCACAGGCCCCCGAACCGCCGCTGTCGCTGCCCGAACGCGGCAATGGCGCGCGTGAGCGTGTCCCCGTCGAACTCGGGCCACAGCGTGTCGACGAACAGCAACTCGGCATAGGCCGCCTGCCACAGCAGGAAATTGGAGAGGCGAACTTCGCCCGAGGTCCGGATGAGAAGATCGAGCGGCGGAAGGTCGCGCGTCTCGAGCTCCTGTTCGAACATCGCCTCGTCGATCGTCGCGGGATCGAGCACGCCGTCACGCGCGCTTTCGGCGAGCCGTCGCGCGACCGAGGCGATTTCGGCCTGCGCCCCGTAATTGAGCGCGATCGCGAGGATCGGCCCGGTATTGGACGCGGTGCGACCGACCGCGTCGTCGATCAGCTGCACGAGATCGGCACTGAACCGACGATAATCGCCGATGATCCGCAACCGGACATTCTCGCGCACCATCTCGTCGAGGTCGCTACGGATGAACAGCCGCAGCAATCCCATGAGGTCGCTGACCTCTTCTTCCGGACGACGCCAGTTCTCGCTCGAAAAGGCGTAAAGCGTCAGCGCCTCGATTCCGAGCACGCGCGCGGCGCGCGAAACCCTGCGGACTGCCTCGACGCCCTGACGATGACCGGCAAGCCGCGGCAAGTGCCGCTTCTTCGCCCAACGACCGTTGCCGTCCATGATGATCGCGACGTGACGCGGGAGGACGGCAACGCCGGAATCCGGCGCCCCCGATTCCAATGTCGTCGCCCGATCGGCAGCCGGGGCGGCAAACGGCCTCACTTCCCCAGGATTTCCTTTTCCTTGGCGGTCGCGGCTGCGTCGATCTCGCCGATCGTCTTGTCCGTCAGCTTCTGCACTTCGGTTTCGAGCTTCTTGCGCTCGTCCTCGCTGTACACGCCCTTCTTCTCGTCGGTCTTGAGGCTGTCCATGCCATCCCGACGGACGTTCCGTGCGGCGATCCGCGCATCCTCGGCGTACTTGCCGGCAAGCTTGGCGAGTTCCTTGCGGCGCTCCTCGGTCAGATCCGGAATCGGCAGGCGCAGCGTGGTGCCATCGACGATCGGGTTAAGCCCGAGCCCGGCCGAGCGGATCGCCTTGTCGCACGGACCGACGTTCATCTTGTCCCACACCTGGACCGAGATCATCCGCGGTTCGGGCACCGAGACGGTCGCGACCTGGTTGAGAGGCATCTGCGCGCCATAGACCTCGACCGTCACCGGATCGAGCAGCGACGTCGAGGCCCGCCCCGTGCGGAGGCCACTGAGGTCGCCCTTCAACGATTCGATGCTGCCGGCCATGCGCCGCTCGAGATCGGCCTTGTCATAGGCTGCCATGATTATGCTCCTGTCTCTGCCTGGACGATCGTGGAAACGCCTTCACCCCGCAGCACCGCGGCAAGATTGCCGGGCTCGCGGATGTTAAAGACGACGATCGGGATATTGTTGTCTCGGCACAAGGCGATCGCGCTCGCGTCCATGACCTTGAGGTCCTTGGCGAGCACGGTGCCATAACTGATCGTGTCGTAGCGCTTGGCGGTCGGGACGAGCTTCGGGTCGGCATCATAGACGCCGTCGACCGAAGTGCCCTTGAACAGCGCATCGCACTTCATTTCGGCGGCGCGCAGCGCGGCACCGCTGTCAGTGGTGAAATAGGGGCTGCCGACGCCCGCCGCGAAAATAACGACGCGGCCTTTTTCGAGATGGCGCTCGGCGCGGCGACGGATGAACGGTTCGCACACGCTCGCCATCGGGATCGCGGACTGGACGCGCGTATCGACGCCGATCTGCTCGAGCGCATTCTGCACCGCGAGCGCGTTCATCACGGTCGCGAGCATGCCCATGTAATCGGCAGTCGCGCGCTCGAACCCCTTGGCGGCTGCGGCGAGGCCGCGGAAGATGTTGCCGCCGCCGACGACGACGCAGACTTCGAACCCCTTGGAACGCGCATCCGCAATCTCGCCCGCAACCCGAGCGGTTACCGATGGATCGATCGCGAGGCCTTCGGGCCCCATCAGGACCTCGCCCGACAGTTTCAACAGGATACGTTTGAAATTTGGGTTTGGCACGACAATCCGAACGGCAAGAAGACGGGGCGCGCGGACCTTATCGGGGGCGCGAAGCGATTGGAAGCGCGGAAACTGTACAGGTGCGTCGATCGTCCGGTGCGGACCGGAAACCGTCGCGAGATTGCGGCGGGTCGTCGTCGGCACCAGCCGACGGGCGGGTACGTCCCATCAACGCCCCCTCCCGTTCGTTTCGAGCGAAGTCGAGAAACCTGGCACAGCGCGGGGTTTCTCGACTTCGCTCGAAACGAACGGATGGGTATGGGCCCATGGTACCCATACCAACGTCCAACACCCGGCAGCCGTCTCAGGCCACCGGGTGTCGAGCGATACGCTTAGGCGGTCTGCTGGGGAACGCCCGATGCCGCAGCGACTTCCGCCGCGAAATCGGTCGCTTCCTTCTCGATGCCTTCGCCGAGCTGGAAGCGGACATAGTCCTTGAGCGCGATCGACTTGCCCGCTGCCTTGGCGGCATTGGCAACGACGTCCGAGATCTTGGTCTTGCCGTCCATCACGAACAGCTGGCTGACGAGCGCGTTTTCCTTGCGGTACTTGGCAATCGCGCCGTCGACCATCTTGGCGATGATGTCGGCGGGCTTGCCGCTCTCGGCAGCCTTTTCGGTCGCGATCGCACGCTCGCGCGCGACGATCTCGGGGTCGAGGCCGTCTTCGTTGAGCGCGAGCGGGAAAGCGGCCGCGATGTGCATCGCGATCTGCCTGCCGAGCGGCTCGAGCACGTCTGCACCGGCATCGCTCTCGAGCGCGACGAGCACGCCGATCTTGCCGAGGCCCTGGGCCGCCTGGTTATGGATGTACGGAATGACCGCACCCTGGGTCACTTCCAGACGCTTTGCGCGACGGATGTTCTGGTTCTCGCCGATCGTCGCGATGTTGTTGGTGAGTGTTTCCTCGACGGTCTTCTCGCCGAGCGACGCTGCCTTGATGACGTCGATGTCGTCCCCGAGCCGGAGCGCGACCGCGGTCACGTCACGGACGAAGGTCTGGAACTGCTCGTTCTTCGCGACGAAATCGGTCTCGGAGTTGACTTCGACCGCTGCACCGATCGTGCCGTCGACTTCGACGCCGATCAGGCCCTCGGCCGCGGTGCGGCTGGACTTCTTGGCGGCAGCCGCGAGGCCCTTGGCGCGCAGCCAATCCATCGCAACGGTCATGTCGCCGGCAGCTTCGGTCAGCGCCTTCTTGCAATCCATCATGCCCGCGCCGCTCTTCTCGCGCAGGTCCTTCACCGCAGCGGCAGTAATGTCGGCCATGTCACTTATCCTCTTGTGTGTCAGATGCGGTTTTGGACGGGGCAGAGCGATGCCCTACCCCGTCCCTATGTCAGTTCTGCGACGCTTATGCGTCGATCTGGCGCTCGGCCTCTGCGACCATTTCGGCCTGCAGCGCTACGTCGCTGGCTGCGGTCGGCTCGGCGCCGGCTTCAGCAGGCGCGGTCTCGAGCAGCGCTTCCTCGGCGGGCGGTGCTTCCATCGAACCGATGTCCTGGCGGCGCGCAAGCTGCTCGTTGCCACCGCGGGTCGCGGCGATCGCGATCGCTTCGCAATACAGGCGGATCGCCCGGCTTGCGTCGTCGTTCGCGGGAACCGGGAAGGCGATGCCGTCCGGCGAGACGTTCGAATCGAGGATCGCGACGACCGGAATACCCAGCGTGTTGGCTTCCTTGATCGCCAGCTCTTCCTTGTTCGCGTCGATCACGAACATCACGTCCGGAATGCCACCCATGTCGCGGATGCCGCCGAGCGACAGCTCGAGCTTGTCCTTCTCGCGGGTCAGCTGGAGCACTTCCTTCTTGGTCAGGCCGACGGTGTCGCCCGACAGCTGCTCTTCGAGCGTCTTCATGCGCTTGATCGAGTTGGAAATGGTCTTCCAGTTGGTGAGCATGCCGCCCAGCCAGCGATGGTTGACGAAGTGCTGGCCCGAACGGCGCGCTGCGTCCGCGACCGGCTCCTGCGCCTGGCGCTTGGTGCCAACGAACAGAACCTTGCCGCCTGCCGCGGTCGACGCCGAGACGAACTCGAGCGCGCGGGCGAAGAGCGGAACGGTCTGCGAGAGATCGAGGATATGGACGCCGTTACGGTCGCCGAAAATGTAAGGCTTCATCTTCGGGTTCCAGCGATGCGTCTGGTGGCCGAAGTGTGCGCCCGTCTCGAGCAACTGCTGCATGGAAACGACAGGTGCCGCCATAGATAATTCCTTTCCGGTTGATCCTCTGGGAAGCGAGTAATCGATTCGGGGTCAAACCCCTGCACGACACCGGTGATGTGTGCTTCCCATGCGGTGTGAAGGCGCGCCCTTTACGCAATCCGGGACACAAAGGCAAGACAGCGAAACCGCTTGACGAGCGGAACGAACATGGAACATAACATGTTCACGTACAGAACAGGGAACGTTGCCCACGCCTGTGGGTTAGCCCTGCAACCTTTCGCGTCGAGACAGAGGAATTCAGGCGATGATGATGGTGACGGGCTTTCTGGTCTTCGCAAGCGCATTCGCTGCCAGCGCGACCGTATTCTGGCAAACGCTGGCTCCGGCAATGCCGCGGATCGTCTCTCTGCTTCGCGATGGCGTCGAGCCTGTAACCGGCGCACGCCCGATGCTTACCGTCAGCGAAGCTCGGGTTCGGGCTCGGGCGCGGCTGGTGCCGGTGACCGCAGTGCCCCGCCAGGCGTTGCGCGCAGCCGCTTGACTTTGCCATAGGCCGCTATGCTGAACGGTAGCGTGCCTAGGTAGGCGATGCACAGGAACGTCAGCGTATGCCAGGGCGCGGAAATCAGGGCCGCGCCCAGCAGGACGACGACCGCGATCGCCTCGAACCGGATATGCGTCCGCAGCCGCAGCGATGACCAGCTGAACGTCGCGACGCTCGAGATCATCAGCACTGCCATCGCCGCGACCCACGGCGCGACGAGCAGGGGCGACCGCCAGAACTCCAGCCCCGTCCAGAACCACAGGTAGAGCGGCAACATCGCCAGCCCTGCCCCGACCGGAGACGGCGCACCCGTCAGGAAGCCTGCGGATTTGTGGGGCTGTTCGACAACGTCGATCGCCGCATTGAATCGGGCGAGCCGGAGCGCACAGAACACCGCGAACACCAGCGCGCAAAGCCAGCCGAGCCGCGGAAGATCCTTGAGCGACCAGAGATACAGGATCAGCGCTGGGGACACGCCGAACGAAATCGCGTCGGAGAGGGAGTCGAGCTCCGCTCCAAACCGGCTTTCGCCGCGCACCATCCGGGCGATCCGTCCATCGATCCCGTCGAGCACGCTTGCGATCATCACCATCAGGACGGCGGTTTCCCACTGACCAGCGATCGCGAAGCGGATGCCGGTCAACCCGGAACACAAGGCGAGCGCAGTCACCGCATTGGGCGCGACTGCCCGTAACGGAAGACCACGCGTCGTGGCGCGGCGCTCGGGGCGCCTCATGCCCGCGTTTCCGAACCGATCACTGCGCGATCCCGGTAGCAACGGCCCCGCCGACACGACCAAGGACCGTCTCCCCGGCCACGCTGCGCTGCCCGAGCACCACTTGGCACGCGCAGTCGTCGGGCAGGTAGACGTCAACGCGGCTGCCGAACCGGATTAGCCCGATCCGCTGCCCCGCGGCGACCATGTCGCCCGGCTTGACGAACGGCACGATCCGGCGCGCGAGCAGGCCGGCGATCTGCGTGAAGCCGATCCGACGCCCGTCGCGGCCCTCGACCACGAGATGCTGCCGCTCATTGTCCTCGCTCGCCTTGTCGAGCTCGGCATTCACGAACTTGCCCGAGATATAGACGACCTGCTTGATCGTCCCCGCAATCGGCGTGCGGTTGATGTGGACGTCGAACACCGACATGAACACCGAAACGCGGATCAACGGTGCCTCGCCCAGTCCGTTCGGCCCGGCGAGCTCACGCGGCACCGGCACGCGCTCGATCCGCGAGACGAGCCCGTCGGCGGGGGACACGATCAATCCGTCGCCCGATGGCGTGACGCGGACCGGATCGCGGAAGAACAGCGCGACCCACAAGGTCAGCCCGAGCAGCGGCCACGCGACGAACCAGCCGAGCCAAATCAGCGCGACGAGCGAGACGGCACCCGCGATGATGACGTATTTGCGCCCCTCTGGGTGAAGATCGGGAACACGCCATTTGGCGGTTTCGGGCGAAGGCGGCGCATAAGGCGGTGGTATCATGGGCCAACCCTAACCGACCGGCCGGTTTGCCACAATCGTCAATGCCCTACCCCCCGCCCCGCCGCGCGAAGCGCCGGGTTGATCGATTACGCGCATGCTCCTAGACGCTACCCCAAAACCCCCACAGGAAAGTGCGTGATGGCGAAGATCAAGGTAAAGACGCCCGTTGTCGAGATCGACGGCGATGAGATGACCCGGATCATCTGGCAGTGGATCCGCGAGCGGCTGATCCTCCCCTATCTCGATATCGATCTGGAATATTACGACCTCGGCATGATGAGCCGCGACGGCACCGACGACAAGATCACCGTCGACAGCGCCAAGGCGATCCAGAAGTACGGCGTCGGCGTGAAGTGCGCGACGATCACCCCGGACGAGCAACGCGTTACCGAATTCGGCCTGAAGAAGATGTGGAAGTCGCCCAACGGCACGATCCGCAACATCCTCGGCGGCACGATCTTCCGCGAGCCGATCGTGATCAAGAACGTCCCCCGCCTGATCCCGGGCTGGACCCACCCGATCGTCGTCGGCCGCCATGCATTCGGCGATCAGTATAAGGCGACCGATTTCCGCGTCCCCGGCCCAGGCAAGCTGCGCCTCGTGTTCGATGGCGAGGACGGCACGGTCATCGACCAGGAAGTGTTCCAGTTCCCGACCTCGGGCGTCGCGCTCGCGATGTACAACCTCGACGATTCGATCCGCGATTTCGCGCGCGCCTCGATGCACTATGGCCTGAACCTCAAGTGGCCGGTGTACCTGTCGACCAAGAACACGATCCTGAAGGCCTATGACGGCCGCTTCAAGGACCTCTTCGCCGAGGTTTTCGAGAGCGAATTCAAGGACAAGTTCAAGGAAGCGGGCATCGTCTACGAGCATCGCCTGATCGACGACATGGTCGCCTCGGCGCTCAAGTGGCACGGGGAGTTCGTCTGGGCATGCAAGAACTATGACGGCGACGTCCAGTCGGACCAGGTCGCGCAGGGCTTCGGCTCGCTCGGGCTGATGACCTCGGTGCTGCTGACGCCGGACGGCAAGACGGTCGAGGCGGAAGCCGCACACGGCACCGTCACGCGCCACTTCCGCCAGCACGAGCAGGGCAAGGCAACGTCGACCAACCCGATCGCGTCGATCTTCGCCTGGACCGGTGGCCTCAAGTATCGCGGCAAGTTCGACGGTACGCCTGAGGTAACGCAGTTCGCGGAGACGCTCGAGCGCGTTTGCGTCAAGACGGTTGAGGACGGTCACATGACCAAGGATCTCGCGCTGCTGATCGGCCCGGATCAGCCGTGGATGACGACCGAGCAGTTCTTCGAGCAGGTCCGCCTCAACCTCGAACAGGCGATGGGCGCTTCCGCCTGATGCCCCGGCATCGCGTCGCCCCGGAGCCATTCCGGGGCGGCGCGACCCGACGTTTTTTCGACGATCTTCGGACATAAGCTGACAAGCGCAACGAATGTGGCTTAGATGCCACGATGCCTTCAGCCCTCAGCAACGCCGGTTTCAGCGACGCCCTCGTCATTCTGGGCGCAGCCGGTCTTGTCATTCCAGCATTCGCGCGCGCCAAGATCAGCCCCGTCATCGGTTTCATCCTCGTCGGCCTGCTGGTCGGTCCGTTCGGGCTCGGCGCTCTGGTCCGGGATTACCCCTGGCTCTATTACGTCACGATTTCCGATCCGCATTCGATCGAACCCTTCGCCGAGTTCGGCATCGTGTTGCTGCTGTTCTCGATCGGGCTCGAACTGTCGCTGAAGCGCCTCTGGTCGATGCGCCAGCTCGTCTTCGGCACGGGCGCTGCGCAGCTCCTCGCCGCGGGCGCGATCCTTGGTTTCGGCCTGCACCTGCTGACCGCCCTCCCGTGGACCGGATCGATGGCGCTCGGCATCGCACTCTCGCTGTCCTCGACCGCGCTGGTGCTGCCGATCGCGGGAACGACCAGTCCGGTCGGGCGCACGGCGTTCGCGATGCTGCTGTTCGAGGATCTGGCGCTCGTCCCGATCATCTTCGTGCTCGCCGCAATGGGGCCGATGGCCGCCGACAGCGGCTGGAGCGGGCTGGCGCGGGTCGGATCTGCGGCGTTCCTGACCGTCGGTGCGCTGTTCATCGGCGGTCGCTTCATCCTCCCCAAGCTGTTCGCGCAGGCTGCCCGGACCAAAAGCCCCGAACTGTTCCTCGCCGCATCGCTGCTCGTGGTCATCGTCGCAAGCCTCGCGACGACCGCGGCAGGGCTGTCGCCGATCGTCGGCGCGCTACTGGCGGGCGTGCTGATCGCCGAGACCGACTACCACAGCGAAGTCGAGGTGATGACCGCGCCCTTCAAGGGCCTCGCGCTCGGCGTGTTCCTCATCACGATCGGGATGAGCGTCGATCTGCGCGCGATCGCGGCGAACTGGGCTGCCTATACCCTCGCGATCGCGGCGGTCGTCGCGGTCAAGGCGATCGTCACCTACGGCCTGTTGCGCTGGGCCGGGATCACCGGCGGGGTCGCGGTCGAGACCGGCGTGCTGATGGGTAGCCCGTCCGAAACGACGCTGATCGTATTGGGCGCAGCAGCACAAGCACAGCTGATCGCCGCGCCGACCGCAAATTTCTGGCAGACGGTCACCGCGATCGGGCTGACCATCACCCCGTTGCTCGCGATGCTCGGGCGGCGCTGGGCGAAGCGGATCGAGTTGCAGGATGGTGCAGACGCGCCGCTCGAGATCCCCGAGGAAGGCCCGGGAACGGTCGTGATCGGGTTCGGTCGGGTCGGTCGAATGGTGTGCGACATGCTGACGGTCCACAACCAGCGCTATGTCGCGGTCGAGGCGGATATCGACGTCGTCACCGCGGCGCATGCCGAGGGCTATGTCGTCCTGTTCGGCGATGTCGTGCGGCCCGAACTGGTCGACCGCCTCAATCTCGGACGCGCGAAGGCGTTGATCCTGACGATGGACGATCCGGTCCTGAGCGTCGCGCTGACGCGGCGCGTGCGCAACTGGGTCCCCGACCTCGCCATCGTGGCCCGCGCGCGCGACACGGCGCATGCCGCCGAGCTGTACCGCGCGGGTGCGACCGATGCGGTGCCCGAGACGCTCGAGAGTTCGCTGCAGCTGGCGGAGGCGGTGCTGACCGATCTCGGGGTCGCGGTCGGCCCGGTGATCGCGTCGATCCACGAGAAGCGCGATGAACTGCGGCAGGAGATCAAGGCCGCCGCGGAGATGACGGTCGCGCCCCGGCTCAGGCGCGTTCGCGGGCGGCGGGGCATGGATACTACGCCTGCCGCCTAGGCGAGGTCCGGGCGTCTATAACATCTCCTCTTCCGCTTCCCCGGCGAAGGCCGGGACCCAGGAGAGGAACTGAAGAGTGCTGGCGACAGCGCCTAATTACCTCGACCGTCACTACTGGGCCCCGGCCTCCGCCGGGGAAGCGCAGTAGGGTCGCGAACCAGCCTCTACGCAAACCGGCCTAACCTCATCCAGCCGCCAGCGCTGCCTTCACCGCATCGACCGCCGCCGCGCCGGCGCTGCCATCGGGTCCGCCGCCCTGCGCCATGTCCGGGCGACCACCGCCGCCCTGCCCACCGAGCGTCGCAACCGCGACCCGCAGCAGATCGACCGCACTCTTCGTCGCGACCAGATCCGCGGTGACGCCGACCGCAACCGAAGCGCGCCCCTCGTTCACCGCGACGATCATCGCGATCCCCGAGCCGAGCCGCTGCTTCATCTCGTCGACCGTTCCGCGCAAGCCCTTGGGGTCGAGCCCTTCGACGACCTGCCCGAGGAACGCGACGCCACCGACCTGCTCCGGACCAGAGGCTGCCGCCCCCGCGCCGCCACCGAGCGCAAGCGCCTTCTTGGCATCGGCCAGCTCGCGCTCGAGCCGCCGCCGATCCTCAACCAGAGCGGCAACGCGCGCCGGGACTTCGTCGGGCGACGATTTGAGCGTTGCCGCCGCCTCGCGCAGCTTCGAGTCGCGCGTGGTGAGATAGTCGCGTGCGGCTTCGCCCGTCAGCGCCTCGACCCGGCGGACGCCCGAGGACACTGCGCCCTCGCTCACCACCGTGAACAGCCCGATATCGCCCAGCGCGCGGACGTGCGTTCCGCCGCACAGTTCGAGTGAATAGGTCTTGCCATGCTCGGTCCCCATCGAGACGACGCGGACTTCATCGCCGTACTTCTCGCCGAATAGCGCCATCGCGCCCTCGGCAATCGCTTCGTCCGGGGTCATCAACCGCGTTTCGACCGCGCCGTTGCGGCGGATCTGCGCATTGACGTCGGCCTCGACCTCCATGATGAGGGCGGGATCGATCGCGCTCGGCTGCGAGAAATCGAACCGGAGCCGTTCGGGCGCGACGAGGCTGCCCTTCTGCGCGACATGCGCGCCGAGCCGCTGGCGCAGTGCCTCGTGGAGCAAATGCGTCGCGCTGTGGTTGGCGCGGATCTGGTCGCGGCGCGCGGTATCGACGGTCAGGTGGAGCGCATCGCCGAGCGCGATGCCGCCTTCGCCGATCCGCGCGACATGCGCGAAGACGCGGCCGAGATACTTGCGCGTATCCTCGACCACCGCATGGACGCCCGGCGCGGTGAGCGTGCCGGTGTCGCCGACCTGGCCACCGCTCTCGGCGTAGAACGGCGTCTGGTTGACGACGATCTCGACCGTCTCGCCCGCCTCGGCCCGCTCGACCTGCGCGCCGTCGCGGACGATCGCGACGACCGCGCCCTCGCCCTCGACCGCGCTGTAACCGATGAACTCGGTCCCGCCGCTCGCTTCGGCGATGTCGAACCACACGTCATCCGACGCGCGCTGGCCCGAGCCCTTCCACGCGGCGCGGGCGGCGCGCTTCTGCTCGGCCATCGCGCTGTCGAAGCCGGCGCGGTCGATCCCGAAGCCCTGCGCCCGCAGCGCGTCCTCGGTCATGTCATAAGGAAAGCCGTAGGTGTCGTAGAGCTTGAACGCGGTCTCGCCGGGCAAGGTCGCGCCCGCTGCCATCGCGCCCGTCGCCTCGTCGAGCAACCGCAGCCCGTTGATGAGCGTGCGGCGGAACTGGGTCTCTTCCTGCAACAGCGTCGATTCGATCGCCGCCTGCGCGCGGACCAGCTCGGGGTACGCCGCGCCCATCTCCGCGACGAGCGCCGGGACCAGCCGGTGCATCAACGGCTCCTTCGCACCGAGCAGATGCGCGTGGCGCATCGCGCGCCGCATGATCCGGCGCAGCACATAGCCGCGCCCCTCGGCAGCGGGCAGCACGCCGTCCGCGATGAGGAAGCCCGACGAGCGCAGATGGTCCGCGATGATGCGGTGGCTCGCCTGCGTGTCGCCGGTTGCGGGCGTGCCCGTCATCGCGGCCGACGCGGCGATCAGCGCCTTGAACGTGTCGGTATCGTAATTGTCGTGGACGCCCTGCAGGACCGCGGCAACTCGCTCGAGCCCCATGCCGGTGTCGATCGACGGACGCGGGAGCGGCGTGCGCTCGCCGTCGGCGGACTGGTCGAACTGCATGAACACGAGGTTCCAGATCTCGACGAACCGGTCGCCATCCTCGTCAGGCGATCCCGGCGGGCCACCGAAGATGTGGTCGCCATGGTCGAAGAAGATTTCCGAGCATGGCCCGCAGGGACCCGTGTCGCCCATCGACCAGAAATTGTCGTTGGTCGCGATGCGGATGATCCGCTCCTCAGGCAACCCTGCGATCTTGCGCCACAGGTCGAACGCCTCGTCATCGGTGTGATAGACGGTGACGGTCAGGCGGTTCGGGTCGATTCCCCATTCCTTGGTCAGCAGGTTCCACGCGAGCGTGATCGCGCGTTCCTTGAAATAATCGCCGAAAGAGAAATTGCCGAGCATCTCGAAGAAAGTGTGATGCCGCGCGGTATAGCCGACATTGTCGAGGTCGTTGTGCTTGCCGCCTGCCCGGACGCACTTCTGCGACGAGGTCGCGGTCACATACGGTCGCGATTCGAGCCCGGTGAAGACGTTCTTGAACGGCACCATTCCGGCGTTGACGAACATCAGCGTCGGGTCGTTCTGCGGGACCAACGGCGCGGAGGCGACCTTCGCGTGACCATTGGCCGCGAAATAGTCGAGGAAGCTACGACGGATGTCGTTGGTGGAGATCGGGCTCTTGGTCATGCGCGGTGGCTTAGGCGAGCCGCCCGGCGTTCTCAAGTATGCCGCGCATCGCCAGCGTGGCTCGTCTGGTCGCAATGCGGTACGCTGCGCGAAAGGAGCTTCGATTTTGCCGATGCGTCTGCCTGTGCTCGCGTCTTTCCTGCTGCTGCTGGCGCCTGCAACCGGGGGCGGCACCGCCGGACCGCAGGACATCCCAGCTCAAGTCTCCGGCGCGGCGGCGCATCGGATGTGCGGGGATGACGTCATCGCGCCGGGTGTAGCACGGCTGATGCCCGGGTTCGGCTCGGGCGCGCTGATTGTCACGACCGCTCAGCCCAAGGCATAAGCGTTCTTCGACAATGGGTTACAGCTTAGTCATGCGTTCGCGCACGAAGCCGGAACCGCCGCCTTCAAGGAATCCGCTCGGCTCGATCCGCAATGCGGCATGTGCGTCTGGGGCGTGGCGTGGTCGCAGGGACCGACGATCAACTACCCGATCGACGCGGCGACTCAGGTCAAGCTCGGCAAGCTGGTCGACGGCGCGATCCCGCTTGCGGCAACCGGGCCGTTACTGGAGCGCCAACTGCTCGCAGCGCTCGCGGCGCGCTATCGGACCGGCGGGGATCTGGCGTTCGCCCGCGCGATGGACGCGATTGCGCGTGACCATCCCGGTAGCGACGAACTGCTAACGCTTGCAGCGGATGCATGGATGATCCCGGCGTCGCTCGAGGGCAAGACGGAGACGTTGCCGCGTGCGGTTGCGCTGCTCGAGACGGTACTCAAACGCAATCCGGACTTCACGCCCGCAATCCACTTCTATATCCATGCTACCGAAATGTCCGGTTTTCCTGCGCGGGCGGAGCATTATGCAGACCGACTCGTCGGTCTCGCTCCCGCGGCGAGCCATCTTATCCACATGCCGAGCCACACCTATTATTGGGTCGGCCGTTACCAGGCCGCAACCGACGCAAACGTCCGCGCCGTCGCGGTCGGGATCGGGGACGCCAAGGCGGCGAAGGCCCCCGGGCCGGATGGCGCGTTCACGCTGCCTTATCATGCGCATAACGTTCATTTTGGGGTCGGCGGCGCTTTGCTCGCTGGAGACGCCAGGAATGCGTTGGCGCTCGCCGCACCGGTCCTCCGCGCGTTGCCGCAGCGCCCTAATGCCTCTGCGTTCGAGCAAATGGTCGGCGGGACCGCCTATTTCGCGCACGGTCGTTTCGCCGATCCGGCCGTGGTGCTGGCGCTGCCCGACGCTCCGGCGAAGATGGGCTATCTGCGCGCCTATCGCCATTATGCGCGCGGCGAGGCCTTTGCGCGGCTCGGCGATGCGCGCGGGGTGCGCGCCGAGGCAGCGGCGATCCCGCGCTCGGCCGGTCCGATCGGGCGCGAGGATTCCACCCGGCAAGCGACCAATTTGATGCGGATTGCGAAAGCCGTTTTGCTCGGCCGCGCCGCGATGATCGAGCGCCGCTACGACGACGCGATCCACGCTTATGCGCAGGCGGCGCGGTTCAACGAGGACAAGGCGATGGCCGAGTTCAACGATCCGCCGATCTGGTGGTATTCGCCGCGCCGTAGCCTCGCGGCTGCGTTGCTGGCAGCGGGACGTCCGCAGGATGCGTTGCGCGAGGCGGATGCCGCGCTGGCGCAGCGGCCGCTCGATCCGGTTACGCTGGCGGTGCGCGCGGAAATCTTCACGGCACTCGGCAAGGGCGCGGCGTCGGAACGCGACCGCGCGATGGCGGATAAGACCTGGCGCGGCGAACGGTCCGCCTTCGGTCCGGTGTTGAGCTAGCGCGACTTTCCTTATGGCGTAAGAGGGAGGCCCCTCACCCCAGCGGCGCATCCAGCGACGTCGGCGGCACGCTGAACCATTTCGGCCCGGCCGCGGTCATGTGGAAGCAATCCTCCAGCCGCACGCCGAACTTTCCCGGCAGATACAGGCCGGGTTCGTCCGAGAAGCACATGCCCTCTGCAAGCGGCGTCGTCTCGCCATGGACGAGGTTGACCGGTTCGTGCCCGTCGAGCCCGATGCCGTGCCCGGTGCGATGCGACAGACCCGGCAGGCCATAGCGCGGCCCGTACCCCAGCGATTCGTAATAGCCCCGCACCGCATCATCGACTTTGCCCGCAGGCGTCCCCAGTTGCGCTGCGGAAAACGCCTTTGCCTGGCCCGAGCGCACCTGATCCCAAACCAAGCGCTGCGCCTTGCTCGCGCTGCCGAAGACGAAGGTGCGCGACACGTCCGACTGATAGCCCTGCACGGTACAGCCGCAGTCCATCAGCACGATCTGCCCGTCGGCGACGACCTGCGGGTCCTTGCTGCCATGCGGGAAGGCCGCCGCCGGGCCGATCAGTACCAGCGAGAATTCGGGTTCGCCGCCCAGCCGTTTGGTCGCGGCGTTCATCAGTGCGGCGATATCGGCGGGCTTCATGCCTTTCTCGACGCGCGGCCACGTCCAGCGATAGGCGGCGATCGTCACGTCGGTCGCGGTCTGCATCAAAGCGATCTCGGGCGCGGTCTTGCACATCCGAACCGCGCGGACGACCGGATTGGCCGATACGATCCGCGCCCCGGGCAAGGCGTGTTCCAGCCCGTCGACCGCGAAGTAGCGCACCGTCTCCTCGATCCCGACCGGGCGGGTGGCGAGCTTGCGCTCCTTGAGGAACGCAGCGATCAACGCGTGCGGGCTTTCGTCCTCCTGCCAGACGCGGACTTGCGCCGGGATGCCGAGCGTCTGGCGGACCGAGGGTTCCTCGAAGAACGGCGTGACGATGCACAGATCGCCCCCGACCGGCAGGATCGCCGCGGTCAGCCGTTCGCTGCGGCCCCAGCGGATGCCGGTGAAATAGGTCAGGCTCGATCCCGATTCGACCAGCACCGCGCCGATCCCGTTGGCGCGCATCAATGCCTGTGCGCGCGCGAGCCGCCCGCGGCGTTCCTCGGGGCCGATCGGCGCGGTCGCGCCGGTGATGTCGCGCAGCCCCACGAGATCGGGTTCTGCGGCGCGCAGGACACCGCTGGCGGACAGGGCGGGAAGCGCGAGGGCGGCGGACGCGAAAGCGCGACGGGACAGGTTCATGGCACCAGTCTGGCAGCGTGCGTGCCGCCCCGCAACGCGCGTCTTGCTTGACCGATTGCGCATTCTCCCCTTGATGCGGGCGGAACCAACGGGGAAGAAGCGTGGCGAAGCGGCTGACACTGTACATTTTGATCGGCCTGGTGCTCGGGCTGATCGTCGGCTGGGCAATCAACCAGCAGATCGTCGACGGCAGCGCCGCGGGGGCCGCGCGCGCGAAGGAGATCGCGAGCTACTTTTCGATCATCACGACGATCTTCCTGCGGCTGATCAAGATGATTATCGCGCCTTTGGTGTTCTCGACGCTGGTCGTGGGCATCGCGCACATGGGCGACATCAAGGCGCTCGGGCGGATCGGGGGGCGGACGATGGCGTGGTTCCTCTCGGCATCGCTGGTATCGCTGACGCTGGGCCTCGTGCTGTTCCACGGGATCGAATTCGTGATCGACCTGGTCTCGCCGGGCAGCGGGTTCGGGCTCAAGCTCCCGCCCCCCGATGCGACCGTCGGGCTCGATGAGAAATCGTTCAACCTCTCCAATTTCGTGACGCACATCGTGCCGTCCTCGGTGGTCGAGGCGATGGCGACCAACGAGATCATCCAGATCGTGATCTTCTCGATCTTTGCCGGCGTCGCGCTCACCGCGATCGGCGAGAAGGGCGCGCCGATCGTCCGCGGCGCCGAGGCGCTCGCGGCGATGATGCTCCAGATCACCGATTACGTGATGCGCGTCGCCCCCTTCGCGGTGTTCGCCGCGATCACTGCGACGATCGCGGTGAACGGGCTCGGTATCCTGTGGACGCTCGGGCTGTTCGTCGGGAGCTTCTACATCGGGCTTGCGGTGTTGTGGTTGCTGCTGTTCGGCGCGGCGTTCGCGATCATCGGTCCGCGCGCGCTGACGCTGGCGCGCTATATCGGCGAGCCGATCCTGCTCGCCTTCTCGACCGCCTCGTCGGAAGCCGCCTATCCGCGCACGCTCGAGGCGCTCGATCGCTTCGGGGTACCGCGCAAGATCGCGAGCTTCGTGCTGCCGCTGGGCTATTCGTTCAATCTCGACGGGTCGATGATGTACATGACCTTCGCGACGCTGTTCCTCGCGCGGGTGTACGGGGTCGATTTGTCGATCGGGCAGCAGATCGTGATGCTGCTGGTGTTGATGATCACGTCGAAGGGTATCGCCGGCGTGCCGCGTGCATCGCTCGTCGTGATCGCGGCGGTGATGGGGCAGTTCGGCATTCCCGAGGCGGGGTTGCTGCTGATCCTCCCGGTCGACCAGTTCCTCGACATGGGGCGGTCTGGCACCAACGTCGTCGGCAATGCCGTGGCGACCGCAGTAGTCGCGAAGTGGGAGGGGCCGCTGGATGCGCGCGAGGCGCCGGAGATCGAGCCGCCGCACGCGCCCAGTCGGGGGTAAGTAGGGGACGCTTCCCTTCTCTCGCTTCCCCGGCGAAGGCCGGGGCCCAGGAGCGCGACCTGAGAAAGACTGCCGCTGCGCTCTCTACGGCAACCTGTCCTCCTGGGCCCCGGCCTTCGCCGGGGACGCGGGCTTTGTTTTCGGGCCTGTCAGCCCGTGCAGGGTCAAAGCGTCCATATAACCACGTTCCCGACCAGCACCGCCGCCATCACCAGCATCAGCACGCCCTTGCGGACGTCGCTGCGCCGCCAGATCAGCCGCACGCCCCCGATTAGGCACGCAAACGCCGCCAGCATCGCCATCGCGGGCGCGAGCGATTCGACCCCGCTCACACCGCCTCCGCCAGCACGGATGCAAAAGCCGCGCGGTCCACGTTCCCTCCCGACAGCAGCACCAGCATCCCCGGTTCCATCGCCACCTTGCCCGCGAGGATCGCCGCAAGCGCCACCGCACCGCCGGGCTCGACCACCAGCCGCAACCCGTCCGCCGCCCAACGCTGGGCGTGCCGGATTTCGGCTTCTGTCACCGCGACCCCGGTCGCGCCGCGCCGCGAGAGCACGTCGAACGTCAGCGGCGAGACACGCATGGTCTGAAGCGAGTCGCACGCGGTCGGGGGCGGCGAGTCTCCTACCGGTTCGATTCGACCGGCCACGAGCGAACGCCGCATGTCGTCCCAACCTTCCGGCTCGACCACGGTGACGCGCGCCTCCGGCAGCGCCAAGGCAATCCCCGCCGAAAGCCCGCCGCCGCCACAGGGCACCACGACATGCTTCGGCGCGCCAAGCCCGAGCACCGCCATCTGCGCCGCCGCTTCGACGCCAGCGCTTCCCTGCCCTTCGATCACCCACGGATCGTCGAAGCTTGGCACCAGCACTGCCCCGCGTGCTTCTGCCAGACGCGCCGCGATCGTCTCGCGGCTTTCGGTCGCGCGGTCATAGTCGACCACTTCGGCGCCCAGCGCGAGCGTGCCGTCGCGCTTTGCCTTGGGTGCGTCGGAGGGCATCACGATCATCGCTGGCATGCCCAGCCGCCGCGCCGCCCACGCGACGCCTTGCGCGTGGTTCCCAGACGAGAAAGCAACCACGCCTTTGGCGCGCAATCCAGGTTCGATCGCGGTCAATCGATGCCACGCGCCGCGCAGTTTGAACGCCCCCATCGGCTGCAGGTTTTCTGCCTTGAATGCGACTGTAACCCCTTGCACATCAACGGTAAAAAGCGGCGTTGCCGGCACCGCAGCCGCCACTTTGGCAGCCGCATCGCGTACCCCAGCCCGCGTGGGCTGTCTTAAAATTGTCACTGTCTGCCTCCGAGGGTCCAAAACCGCTTTACATTAGAAAACCACGACCCTATTTCGCCCATCCGCTGCCCCATGGGACTTCCAACCGCAAGGCAGCTTTTTTCACCGTTCGGCGCAAGCCACTTGGAGGTCCCTTGAGTTGCACAAGCATCATCGCGCGCTGGGGTTAGCGAAGACCCTTTCGAACTCGGTTTCGGGTATCGACATCGCTCAGCAGCGGCCGGTTCAGCCGGTTACGCTGGTTCGTCCTCACGCGGCAGCGCGTGCGGCCAGGTTCTTCGTCGAGAAGTTCCCAGGTCGCTCGATGTATGCGGTCAAGGCGAATCCGGCTCCTGAGTTGCTCAAAATCCTTTGGGACTCGGGGATCACGCATTACGACGTGGCCTCGATCGCCGAAGTCCGGCTCGTCGCCACGACGATCCCGGGCGCGACCCTGTGCTTCATGCACCCGGTCAAGGCCCCCGAAGCGATCCGCTCTGCCTATTTCGACTATGGTGTCCGCACCTTCTCGCTCGATTCGGTTGAGGAGCTGGACAAGATCATGGAAGCCACCGACCAGGCGACCGACCTGACGCTCTGCGTCCGGCTGCGCGTCTCGTCGGAGCATTCCAAGCTTAGCCTCGCGTCGAAGTTCGGTGCCGCTCCCGGTGAGACCAAGGAACTGCTGTTCCGTACTCGTCAGGCAGCGGACGCGCTCGGCATCTGCTTCCATGTCGGCAGCCAGGCGATGACGCCCGAAGCCTATGCGAACGCAATCGAACGAGTCCGTGCGGCGATCGTCGATGCGGCGGTCACGGTCGACGTGATCGACGTCGGCGGCGGCTTTCCTTCGTCCTACCCGGGCATGGAGCCTCCCCCGCTCGAGCATTTCTTCGAGACGATCCATCGTGCGTTCGAATCGCTGCCGGTCAGCTATTCTGCCGAACTGTGGGCCGAACCGGGCCGTGCGCTCTGCGCGGAGTACAGCTCGATCGTGGTTCGCGTCGAGAAGCGTCGTGGCGACGAATTGTACATCAACGACGGGGCTTACGGCGCGTTGTTCGATGCGGCACACATCGGCTGGCGTTTCCCGGTCGAGCTCCTGCGCGAGCCGGAGAGCCGTTCGAAGGAGATGGCGTTCAGCTTCTACGGGCCGACCTGCGACGACATGGATCACATGGCGGGGCCGTTCTACCTGCCGGCGGACGTCCAGGCGGGCGACTATCTCGAGATCGGGATGCTCGGCGCCTATGGCTCGGCAATGCGGACCGCGTTCAACGGGTTCGGGTCCGACGAGACGGTGATCGTCTCCGACGAACCGATGGTCTCGCTGTACGGCGAAGCCGTGCCCCACGTCGCCTCGAACGTCGTCAAGCTGTAACAGGCATTTCATAGTCAATACGAATCGGGGAGGCGGTGCGGCGATGCACCGTCTCCCTACGGGTTTCCGCGTCCCCTCAACGACGGCGGCTGTTGAAAAGGGTATCACCCCATGACCGAAGTCCTCAACACCAACCGCAAGGCCGAGCTGCTCTCGACCACCGTCGAGCATATCGACATCACCAAGTTCGACGCGCGCCCGATCGTCGACGCGATGAAGAAGATGAGCTTCACCAGCCGTGACCTCGGCCGCGCGACCGACATCTACAACCAGATGCTGGCGGACAAGGATTGCTCGATCTTCCTCGTCATCGCGGGTTCGACCTCGGCGGGCGGCTGCATGGACCTGTATGCCGAGCTGCTGCGCAACAACATGATCGACGGCGTCGTCGCAACCGGCGCGTCGATCGTCGACATGGATTTCTTCGAGGGTCTCGGCCACAAGCATTATCAGGCGCTCGAAGTGCCGGACGACGACACGCTGCGCTCGCTGCTGATCGACCGGATCTACGACACGTATATCGACGAAGAACAGCTCCAGGATTGCGACCACACGATCCTCGAGATCGCCAACTCGCTCGAGCCGCGCCCTTATTCGAGCCGCGAGTTCATCCGCGAGATGGGTAAGTACCTCGTCGAGAACGGCAAGAAGGAGAACAGCCTCGTCAAGCTCGCGTACGAGCATGACGTGCCGATCTTCTGCCCGGCGTTCGTCGATTCCTCCGCTGGCTTCGGTCTGGTCAAGCACCAGGTCGATCGCGCCAAGGAGGGCAAGCCCTACATGGTGCTCGACGCGATCGCCGATTTCCGCGAGCTGACCGACATCAAGATCAAGGCGGGCGTCACCGGCCTGCTCATGATCGGCGGCGGCGTGCCCAAGAACTTCATTCAGGACACGGTCGTCTGCGCCGAGATTCTCGGCCATGACGACGTGCAGGTCCACAAGTACGCGGTGCAGATCACGGTTGCCGACGTCCGCGACGGTGCCTGTTCGTCCTCGACGCTGCAGGAAGCGGCGTCGTGGGGCAAGGTCAACACGGGTATCGAGCAGATGGTGTTCGCCGAAGCTGGGTCGGTCATGCCGCTGCTCGCGTCGGATGCGTATCATCGTGGCCTGTGGAAGGACCGCGTCAAGCGTCGCTGGGGTGCAAGCTTCGACTGAACCCGCTAAGCGCCAGGAATGCATAATCGTCGCAATATCCTGGCGCTCTCTCTTGGTGCGGCCGCAGCCCCTGCTGCGGCCGCGGCCCAGGGGAACGGAAGCGCGCTTCTTCCGGGAGCGCTCGCGCCTTCGTCGACCCCGAGCTGGCCTCCACGCGAGAATTTCGCGCTCTGGCCCGGTGCCGCCCCCGGCGCGCGCCTTTCGGAACCCCTCCTCCGTCCCGAAATCACCGGCCGCACCGGCGACTATCACGACCTCTGGATGCGCGGCGTCGTGCGCCCCGACGTCGGTGTCGTCCGCCCGCGCCGCCCCGATGGCCGTGCCGTCCTCATCATGCCCGGCGGCGGGTACAGTTTCACCTCGATCCGCAAGGAAGGGCTCGACGTCGCGCTCGCGTTGGCGGCGCGGGGGATCACCGGGTTCGTGCTCAATTATCGCCTGCCCGGCGAAGGCTGGGTCGACCGCGCCAACACCCCGTTGATGGACGCGCAACGCGCGCTGCGGCTGATCCGCGCGAATGCCGAGCGGTTCCGGGTCGACCCGCGACGGATCGGCGCGCTCGGTTTTTCGGCGGGCGGGCATCTTGCGGCCTCGCTGCTGACGCAGCACGACGCGCCGGTCTATCGCCGGGTCGACGCGGTCGATGCGGTATCGGCGAAACCCGACTTCGGCGGGCTGTTGTACGCCGTGTCCAACATGGATCCGGGCCGAAGCCACGGCGGTTCGCGCGCCAACCTGCTCGGCCCCAACCCGGACCCGGCGATGGAGCGGCGCTACGCCTGCGACCGCAACATCACGCGCGAGACGCCGCCGCTGTTCATCGTCCACGCGCAGGATGACGCGACCGTGCCGTTCATGAATGCGATGGACCTGTTTGCGGGGGCACGTGCGGCGCGCATTCCGGTCGAGGCGCACTTCCTGCTGCGCGGGGGGCATGGCTTCGCCACGAGGTTGCCGACGGGCGACAGCGGATCGCTTTGGCCCGATCTGTACGATCGCTGGATCGGCGAGGTGCTGGGCAGCGGCAAGCGCTAGAGCCGGACAGGGTTGATCCCCCGTCCGGCCTCATAGCGGACGGGAGACGGACGGCCACGCATCGTCGCCCCGTTGCTTTCTGGAACCCGATGCGCCAGCGTCGGGACGGGGGAGCAAATGATGCACAGTGAAATTCTGAAGCCGATGGTTGCGCTGATCGCCTGGACCTTGGCGATGCTGCTCTGGATGCTGGTGACACGTTTACCTGCGATGCAGGCGTCCGGGATCGATCTCGGGACGCTGGTCGGCGCCAAGGCGGCCGATGCCGACGGACGATTGCCGCCGAAGGTCCAGTGGATCGCGCACAACCACAATCACCTGATGGAACAGCCGACGATCTTCTATGCGGTCTGCACGGTCATCGCGCTGACGGGCACGGGCGACGGCATGAACGCGTGGATCGCCTGGGCCTATGTCGTGCTGCGGATTGCGCACAGCGTGTGGCAGGCGACCATCAACAAGGTGTCGGTCCGTTTCGCCTTGTTCCTCGGTGCCTCGCTGGCGCTGGTCGCGCTGACGTTGCATGCGGCGATCGCAGTGTTCGCGTAACGTTTAGCTTCCACGAGGAAGGCCAGACCAACCGACCCGGACCTGGCCTACCCGAACAACCGCGCCATCGACCGTTCGAGCATCACCAATTGCCACAAGGTGCGCCCATGCTCGGCGGTCCCGGCGCGGTGATCCTCGGCGATCCGCGCGATCGTCCTGGGGTCAAACCATCCGGTCGCGCCCAGCACGCGGGAGCGCGCCAGCCCCGCCGCCTCGTCGGCCAACGGCCCGCGGAACCACGCGCTGATCGGGGTGACGAACCCCATTTTCGGCCGGTACAGGATGTCCTTGGGCAGATACCGCTCGAGCGCTTTCTTCATCAGCCACTTCCCCTGCCCGCCGCGCAGCCGCATTCCCACTGGCAAGGTAGCGGCGAATTCTACCAGCCGGTAATCGAGCAGCGGCTCGCGCGCCTCGAGTCCGACCGCCATGCTGGTGCGATCCGCCTTTGTCAGGATGTCGCCCGGAAGCCAGTGCTGGATATCGGCATATTGCGCCCGGTCGAGTGCATCGCGTGCGGGCGCGTCGCGCATGGTGCGGACGTAGCGTTCCTCGGCACGATAGCCGTCCAGCGCGTGTCTTGCGGCATCGCTGAACAGCGCCGCGCGCAAGGCGGGCGTCGTGACGCCGACCGAGCGCGCATAGGCCTCCGCGCCATCCTCGGCCAGCGCGAGCAGCGTCGTCTTCGCGCGCAACGGGCGCGGTGCCCAGTCGGCCTTCGGGTAATAGCGGCCCAGCGTCCCGAACACGCTTTGCCGCAGGTCCGGCGGGAGCAGACCGCGCACGCGTTCCTCCGTCGCCTGGAACTTGTAGCGGCGATATCCGGCAAACGCCTCGTCCGCGCCATCGCCCGACAGCGCGACGGTGACATCCTCGCGCGCCAGTTCGCACACCCGGTAGGTCGCCAGCGCGGACGCATCGGCAAAGGGTTCGTCGAACGCTTCGGTCAGC
Organism: Sphingomonas sp. PAMC 26617; assembly: GCF_000242835.1. NCBI lineage: Bacteria > Pseudomonadati > Pseudomonadota > Alphaproteobacteria > Sphingomonadales > Sphingomonadaceae > Sphingomonas > Sphingomonas sp. PAMC 26617. The sequence goes on along the minus strand of NZ_JH594425.1, from coordinate 3,366,620 downwards.
GTGTCGATGAGCGCGAAATCGTCCGCAGCAACCACGCGTTCCCGGTGGGCCGTGGCGAAGCGCTGCGAAATCGTGGTGGCATAGCGGCGTTCGTCGAGCCCCGCCGCATCGAACCCGATCGTACACGTCCGCACCGCGCCCCGCGACGCTTCGGACATCAAGGCGACCACGGCCGAACTGTCGACCCCGCCCGACAGGAACGCGCCCAACGGAACGTCCGAGATCATCCGCGACGTCACCGCCTCGCGCAGCAATCCTTGCAGCTCCGCCGCAAGATCGCGTGCGGAGCCGCTAGCGCGGCGCGAGAAGTCGACATCCCACCAGCGTTGCGGCAGCGGGACGGGACGCCCGCGTTCGACCAGCATCGCGTGCCCGGCAGCGAGCTTCTGCACGCCTGCGACCAGGCACGCATCATCGGGCACGTAGCCAAAGGCGAGATAATCCTCGACCGCGCGAATGTCGGGTTGCCGCCGGAGCAGAGGATGCGCCAGTAAACCCTTGAGTTCGGACGCAAACGCCAGCGCGCCATCCGCAAGCGTGACATAATGCAGCGGCTTCACGCCAAGCCGGTCCCGCGCGAGAAAGAGGCATTGCCGACGCGCATCGTGAAGCGCGAAGGCGAACATGCCGTTGAGCCGCGGCAGCATCGCCGGGCCCCAGGCTTCCCAGGCGTGGAGCAGCACCTCGGTATCGCCAGCGGTCACGAACCGGGCACCGAGCGTCTCCAGTTCGGCGCGCAACGTAGCGAAATTGTATATTTCGCCGTTATAGGTGATCGTCAGCGTACCATCCGCGCTCGCCATCGGTTGCGGCGATCCGGCGACGTCGATGATCGACAACCGTCGATGCCCAAGGCCTACCCCCGGCGCGGTCCACACCCCCGACCCGTCCGGTCCGCGATGCGCCTGGACATCCGCCATCGCGCGGATGCGGGCAGGATCGACCGGCTTGGGGGTCGATGGATAATAAAGCCCGGCAATCCCGCACATCAGCGCGTCATCCCCGCGCTACGGTCGGCGAGCACGTCGATCGGCCCGAGCGCGGCGAGGAAGCGCGCCATTGCCGCGCGCGGGTCAGCGCCAGCCAGCCGTTCCGCTGACAGATGCACCGCCACAGCACGCTGCGGCCCGCCGAACAACCGCGCCTTTACCGTCTCTATTTTCACCACATTACCCGCATGAGTCACCGTGTCACCAACGCGGTACCATGTCACGATCTCGCGTTCGACTGCCCGCCGCGCGAGGACTCGCATCACCGCGCCACCGGCCAGATCGGGCAGGTCCTCGACGCGGATCCAGACGTCATCCTCGCGCAGCGGCCCCACGCCGAACCCGACGATCTCCTTGCCCTCCCGCTGGCTGCCATAGACCGCGATCGCAAGGTCGACGGACTCGCCCCCCGCATCGGCATACCGCCCCTGCAGGATATGGTCAGCGCCGGGATAGGTGGGAGACCAGGTCGCGCGCGTGCTCGATGGGACACGGTGCCAGCCCGGCACCGCCGGCAGCGCGATCCGATCCGGCAGCGCTTGCGCCCGCCCCGCGATCGCCGCCGCCCAGGCCGGAAAGGCCGCCGCCGTCGCGAGCGTCAGCGCGGCGGCGATCGCGAGATCGATCTGCCTGCGCGGTGGGCGCTGGAGCGTTGTCGGATCGACCATCGGTGCATCGGGCGCGCGATCGAACCAGCGCCACCCCAGCGCAAGCACCGCCGCCATCACCACCCCGAAGAACAGCCAGCCATAGACGATATGGTCGAACCCCGTCGCCCGCGCGACCGACGTCCAGTAAGCGGCGTAGATCGTCCCGAACGCGCGGACGCCGTTGGCGAGCACGGGGACGACCAGCGCCGCCACCAAGAACCCCGCGCGCCGCCGCCACGACACGAAACAGACGTTGGCGACGAGCGTGCCGTAGGCGAGCATCGCGATGACGAATTTCGCGCCCGAACACGCCTCGGCAACCTCGAACGTGCCGTTGGGGATGGTGATCAGCACGCCGTCCACGGTTGCCGGCACTCCGAACAGATGGAGCAGCGGCATCGTCAGCGCGATCGTGACGGTCTGGAGCGGCCCCTCGAGCCCCTCCCCGAACGGCACCAGGAACAGCGCATAGCCGAGCGGAAACAGCAGCGCACGTGCCACGTTCGGCCCGAGTAGCGTGACCACCGCACCTTGCAGCATCAGTACGAGCCCGAAATGCCGCGCCAGCGCGACGCTCCCCGCATCGCCCAGCAGCCAGCCGAACCCGCCGAGCGCGACCAGCGCCAGCCCCGGGCTCCAGGCGACCGGGCGGATATGCGCGAGTTCCACGCGGCGTTGCCACACCAGCCAGACCAGCACCGGCCCGATGAACAGGCAATGGCCGAAGGTCGTGCTCGTCCACCAGATATGCGCGAGCGTGGCGACGTCGGACCAGAACATTGCGACCAGCACGAGCGCGACCGCGCCAAGGATGCCGCCGTGCCGCTGCCATGCCCCGACGGGCATCGACCGCGCGCGCCGGGTCGGCCCCGCAGCGAGGAAGGGGGTCGCCATGTCAGACGGCGACGGGGCGTTTCGCGGGCGCGCGTCCTGGCCCCAGGTCCAGCCCCATCAACGCGTCGAGCGGCGCGAGTCGCGCTTCCCAGCTATACCGCGCCTCGACCTGCGCGCGCGCGGCGAGGCCAAGCCGGTCCGCCGCGCTGCGATCGTCGAGCAGGGCGATCACCGCTGCCGCTATCGCCGGGCCATCCGCGCCGACGCGGATCGCCCCCGCGTGATCGATCCCCTCCGCCGCCGCGACCGAGGCGACGACGGGACGTGCCATCGCCATCGCCTCGAGCACCTTGTTCTGCACCCCGCGCGCGAGTTTCAGCGGCGCGACGATCACCGCAGCCACGGCGATCCAGCCGCGCACGTCGGGCACCTCGCCCGTCACCGTCACGCCCGGCTGGTCGGCCAATGCGACCACTGCCTCGGTCGGCGCACGGCCGACGATCGCGAAGCCAGCGTCGGGGTGGCGTGCGCGGATCAGCGGCAGGATCTCGTTTGCAAACCAGAGCACCGCTTCGATATTGGGGCGGTAATCCATCTGTCCGGTAAACACGATCGTGTGCGGCGGCAGATCGGCTGGAACGAACGACGCGACGGGATCGAACAGGCGTGTATCGATGCCGTTCTCGATCGCGTGGACGTGTCGCAGGCCGGTCTTCGTGCGGAATAGTGCAGCCTCGGCCTCGCTGACGAACAGGCTCGCTGCCGCCGTGCGCGCGACGGCGGCGTCATGCCGCAATAGCAAGCGTGCTTCCCGCCGCATCAGCCATCGCATCGGCCAGCGAGCGGTGTCGGCGTAGGCATCGAATTTCGCCGAATCCATGTCGACGAAATCCATCACGACGCGCTGTCGCGGGTTTCGCGGGAGATACTGCGCCATCTGGCTCGAGAAGACGTAGATCGTGTCGATCGGATGCCGCGCGAGCACGTCCGTCACCGCGGCGCGGATCGCGGCATCGTCGAACGCGGTCTGTGAAACCGGCTTGCCCGACAACAGCGCCTCGATCGCCGCGCGCGCCTGCGACTTGCCGCGCCAAACGACCGACCGGCTTCCGGCCATCGCCTCGGGCTTGGCGGAGGGATCGAGGTCGCGCCGGTCATCCGCGAAGGCGACGAGATGGACCCGCGCGCGTGCCGACAGATATTGTACGATATGATAGCCGCGGATCTTGTCGCCGCGATTGGGCGGATAGGGCAAGCGATGCCCGAGAAACAGGATATCCCCCATCACCCCAGCCCGCGCGAAATCTGCGGTCCGACGATGTTGGCGAGCCACAATGGCAGCTTCTTCCACATCTCGACCTTGCGCGCGTAGCGCGGGTCGAGCGGGTTGATCTCGCGCGGTTCACACCCCGTGGCCGCATGCTTGGCATATGTCAGCGCAAGCCCCTCGAACCCCCAGTTTTTCTTGAAAGCGGCAGGCCCCGTCCCCGCCTTCGACCGCCCGAAGTCGAACCGCGTGCAGCCGCGCGCGCGCGCATGCGCCATCAGCGCGTGATACATGCGGTCGTTCGCGCGGAGCCCGCGTGCCGCCTGCGTTCCGCCGCCCCAATAGGGATAGACCGTGCCATTCAAGTACAGGCTCAGCACGCTAGAGACCGCAAGCCCGTCCGACCGCACCGTCAGGATATCGGCGTCCGCCCCGAATTGTTCGAGGATCGAACGGAACAGCCTGGCGGGAAACACCGGAGTCCCGAGGTTGCGTACCGATTCGGCGTAGACCGCATAATGCGCACGGCGGTCCTCCGTCCCACGACCGATCGTTACCGTCAGATCCCCGTCCAGCGCCTTGCGGACTTCGGCGCGTTGCTTGCGCGGGATCGCTGCGAGGAGATCGGTGTCGCCTTGCGGGATCGGCTTCGAGAACCCGAGATAGGTCGTCGTGTCGACCGACCATTCCCCGGCTGGAACCGCGCCGCCGCGCAGTTCGAGCGTCGGGCAGCCGAGCCGCGCCGCCAGCGCGATTGCAGCGTCCGCCAGCGGGCCGACCGCCGCGTCCTCTTCCGTCAGGATACCGCCCCCGACGGCAAAGCCGTTCGACACCAGCGCCTTGCCGAACAGCGGCGAGCGCACCTCGGTCAGCGGAAGGATCCCCGTCAGCGTCCCGTCGGCACGTTCGGCGATCAGCGTGTGGCTGGTCTGGCCGCAGCCCTGCGCGACGCCGATGCTCCACGCGGGGAGATGGAACGGCGTCGCTTGCGGATGCGCCCGCACGAACGCGTCGATGCCGGCATGATCCTGCGCGTTGCGCAGATCCGCCACGCGGATCGCAACCGGCGTCGCGAGCAACGGCAAGGTCACGCCGCGGACATCCCGACCGGCACGGGACCGAGCTGGGCGACGATCGCATCCATCCGGCCCCAGTCATGCCGTCCGATCAACCCCCGCAGCTTTCCCGCCATCGCGCCGAGCCGGCTGTAATGCCGCAGCTTCGACTTGAACGGCGCGTTGCCGACCCGCGGCTGGCCGGGGTCGATCTCCCACGGATGGAAGTAGAAGACCGCCGGTTGCGCCTCGGCATCGACCTGCCGGACCGCGAAGTCGGTCAGCGCGGCCGGGAACAGCCGGAAGAATCCGCCCCCCGTCGCCATGCGGCGGTTGCCGAAGGTTGCGACCGTCACCGGCACCTCGACCAGCGGCGACCCGGCGAGCGGACGAAAGGCGTAGCGCGGTGCTTCGGGCCAGCCATAATGGTCGTGTTGGAGCGGCGCGATGCTCGACGAATAGGCGTAGCCCTCCTCCGCCAGCACGCCATGCGCCCACGGGGTCCGCGCGTCGATCGAGAAGCTGGGCGCGCGATAGCCGGTGATCGCCACCCCGCCCACATCCTCCAGCGTGCCCCGCGCGCGCGCGATGTCCGCACGGAATTGATCGGGTGTCATCGTGAAGACGCGGTCATGGTCCCAGCCGTGGCTCGCCAGCTCGTGCCCCTGTTCGACGATCCGGCGGATCACCGCGGGATAGCGCGCGGCGACCCAGCCGAGCGTGAAGAACGTCGCCTTGACCCCGCTCTCGGCGAACAGCGCGAGCACCGCGTCGGTGTTGCGCTCGACCCGCGGCGCCAGGCTCGCCCAATCGGCCTTGGCGATGACGGTCTCGAACGCGCCGACCTGGAACCAGTCCTCGACATCGACTGACATGGCATGACGCATCCGGCTCACTTCCCGTTGTGCTGGATGGCGCTGATGGGACCGTGCGCGGTCTCCGCCCAGTCGACCAGCAGTGTCAGGACGCGGCGCAGCGCGACATCCTGTTCCTCGATCCGTGCCTCAAGCGACTCGATCCGGGCGATAAGCGCGGCATCGGCCGGAAGCGTGGCTGCGGTCGGCGCAGGCGGTTCCGGTTGTGCAACCTCCCCCTCGACCGAGGCGGCGGAGAAGCGGATCGGCAACGCTTCGCTCGGTGCTGGAACGTGGAAGATCGGCAGTGGTTTCGGGTCCGGGAGACGCCCCGAAACGGCCGGTGTTTCGCGTGCCGTCGCTTTCCCGGGCATGTCGCCCGCGATGTCCGCGATCACCGCTCCGACCGCCTCGAGATCGATCGTGTCGAGCGCTTCGAGCGCGCCGAACAGCAATACACGTCCCGCCAGCTGGTTGAGGCGCCGCGGCACGCCGTCGGACGCCGCGTAGAGCGCGGCATAGGCCTCCCGGGTAAAGCCGGGACGCCCCGCCGACCCGACCACCGCGAGGCGATGCTGGAGATAGGGTTCGACTTCCTCTGGCTCCATCGGATCGAGATGATGCACCGCGATCACGCGCTGGCGCAGTTGCTCGAGTCGGTCCGACCCGTGCAGCCGGGTGCGGAATTCGGGCTGGCCGAGCAGGAAGATCTGCACCAGCGCATGCCCGCCGGTCTGGAAGTTGGACAGCATCCGCAGCTCTTCCAGGCTGCCGACCGGCAACGCCTGCGCCTCGTCGACGATCAGCAGCGTGCGCCGGCCGGTTCGCGCGATCGCATGCAGCCCGCGCTCGATCGCGACGAGCAACTGCGCCTTGCTCAGCCCCTCCGCGTCGAGCTCAAGCCCGCCCGCGACCATCCGCAGCAGGTCTTCCGCTTCGATCTGCGTCGAGACGATCTTGATGACATGCAGGCGCGCCGGGTCGATCGTTGCCATCAGATGCCCGACCAGCGTCGTCTTTCCCGCGCCGACGTCCCCGGTGATGACGATGAACCCCTCGCCCTGCGACAGGCCGTACCCGAGATACGCCATCGCCTTGCGATGCGTCGCGGTCTCGAACCAGAAACGCGGGTCCGGCGTCAGCTGGAAAGGGCGACCGGTCAGTCCGTAATGATCGTCGTACATTGCACCATCCTCGCCGGAACCCTACACGCCCGGGCGTTTCAGAAGTGATACCGCATCCCGAGCTGCGCCTGTGCGGACAGCTGATCGTCGATACCCTTCTGGTTGAACGAATAAAGACCGGCCGATGCCTGCGCGGCGATCCGGCCGAAATTGTGATAATAGAGCCCGGTCGCGCCGGTGCTAAACACGCCTGGCGCGGCGGTAATCCCGCTTTCGTAATAATTGGCGAAGACGTTGCCGTTGACGCCCGAATTGCGATCGATCGGCGCACCCGCAAAGACCTGCGCGTAGAAGCTTTCGTCGGTCACCCCGTCGATGCTGAAGCCGCCGGCCTCGGGCGCCGCGAAGCGCCGCGTGGCATATCCGCCGCCGATCCCGACGTTCAGTGCGCCGCGCCGCGCCGACAGCACCGCATCCACACCGCGGGCACGGTAGGCGGCGGTCGAGATCGACTGGAACACGCCGTTGAGGCATCCGCCCGCCGCACCACTTGTCGCCCCGCCCGCCAACCCGCCCGCCGCGCCACTCGCCGCGCCAAACGTGCAGCCGCTGAACTGCTGCCCGAACGCATCGCGCTGGTCGACGAAGCTCGTCGGCAGACCCGCGAGGCCCTGACGCAACTGGCGCCCGAACGTGTCGAAACTGTCGTACACCGCGACCTGGACGCCGACAGCACTGCTCGCGGCATAGCTGAACGAACCCGAATAGGTCATCCCGCCATAGCGCCACCCGACCCGCCCCTGCAGTTGCGTGCGCGGGCTGGGGCGCCAGAGCACGCCGCCATCGTAGATCAGCCCGTCCGTGCGATAGGCGATCCGGGGCGCGGCGGCGGGATCGGTGACGTAGCGTCCGCGACCGTCGACGACCGGCACGCCATTGCCGTCGCGCAGCGGGTCCTTCTGCGTGACGGTGATCTTCTCATATCCCGCCCCGGCGGTGAGCGCGACGGTTCCGCTGACCGGCAGGGTGGCATCCGCGCGGCCGAGGGACTGTTCGTATTTCTGGTCGAGCTGCGAGGCGCTATCGCGCTCATACGCGCCGGACAAAGTGATCCCGACCGGCAGCACCGCCCCGGGCTTCACCGCGGCGCTCGCGTTGACGACGTGGCTCTGCGACGTTCCGAACACGTCGAGCGGCATGCTGCCCGCCGCGACGCCGGTCGTGCCCGGGGCCTCGGCCTTGGTATAGCCATAGCGATAGCTTGCCGTCACGCCGACCGGGCCGACATGCCGCGCGAGCGTCGGGCCGACATAGGCGGAATAGACCTGGCTGATATTGTCGACGTTGCCGACGAGGTTGCCCGGTGCCGCCCCGCGAATGTCCGACCGCACGCGCGTTGCGATCGCGCCGCCCTCCAGGCTCACCCCGCGCGCGAGCGTGATCGTACCGCGCGCGAGCCCGCTGTGGACGTCCGCGTCGCCGACTCGCTTGTCCCAGGAAATCCGATGTTCGTAGCGATAGCTGACCTGCGCCTGCGCACGGCGGTTGTGGACCGATGCCTCCACCCCGGCGGCAACCGTCGAATAGGTCAGCACGTCGTCAGTGTTGAGGTCCGCGGTGACGGCCTGACCGATCTCGATATACGGTGCCAAAGCCTTGTCGCGCGGTGCCGCTTCGCCAGGCACCGCGAAAAGCCCGAGCGTCACGACCAGCCCCGGCCACACGCGCCGCCGCATCAGGCGTCGTCCTGCTGCGCATAATAGCTGCCATAGCGACGACCGCCCGGGGCATAGGCGACCGCGTTGAGCAACAGCTGCACCTGCTCGCAATCATCCAGCAGCGCGACCGCGTCGCGCAGGTCGGACTCGCCGGTGCGATCCGCGCGGACCACCAGCACCACCTGCCCGACGCGCCCCGCGATCAGCGCTGCCGGAGACGCTGCGAGGACCGGCGGCGAATCGAAGATCACGATCCGGCGCGGATCCGCCGCCAGCAACGCCGCGAGCACCTGTTCGGTCCGCGCGCTCGCGACGAGCTCGGTGTCGGCGTGGCTCTTGGTCCCGCACGGCAACAGGCTGAGCTGCGCGATGTCGGTCCGGACGATGCAGCCTTCTGGGTCGATCGTCGGATCGGCGAGCGCATCGAGCAGCCCCGGTCCCTCGGCCAGTCCCACGCGCTTCATAACGTCCGGCTTGGCGAAATCGGCGTCGATCAGCAACACCTCGACGTCGCGTTCCGCCGCAAGCGAGATGGCGAGATTGAGCGCGCAATAGGTCTTGCCGTCATCCGGGTTGGCGGACGTGACGAGGATCGTACGCGCGAAGGCTTGGCTTTCCGCGCGCGGGCTGCGGGCGGTCGCGAGCAGATGGCGCTTCACCAGCCGGAATTCCTCCGCCAGCGGACCGATCGGTGCGCCGGGCACGAGCAACCCATGCTCCGCCAGCAATGCACGGTCGATGCTGGCGACCGGCCCCGAAACCGAAGCTGCGCGCATGCGTGAGGGGGCGGCGGACGCCGGTTCCGCGTTCGTAATCCCGGTCGAAGCGCCGGTTCCGCTCGTGCGCACGCGACGATGCGCATCCAGATCGTAAAGCGCGGCCGCACGTTCCAGCAGCGACGCGAGCGGCTTGCGAGACGATGGATCGATCATGCCGCAAATCCCCGCTGAAGCATCTCGACCCCGAGCAGCCCGACCCAGGCCACGCCAAGCGCCGCGACCCCGCCGCCAAAATACAGCACCATCCGCCGCGCGGTGGAGATCTCGGCGTCGCTGCGCATTTGCCCGATTGCGCCGATCACGGGCATCCCGGCGACCTTTTCCAGCCGCGCCGCGGTCGGGAAGGTCGTCTTGAGCTGGCCGAGCGCGAACGCCGCCGCTATGCCGGCGCCGATCGCCGCGACGAGCACACCGCTCAGCAGCAACGGGCGGTTGGGCGATGCGGGGACACGCCGCGCGGAAGGCGGATCGATCACGCTGAACTTGATCGAATCGGTCTGCGACTGTGCCTGCCCGCGCAGTTTGATCGCCTCGCGGTCCGACAGCAGCTTGGCGTAGGAATCCTTCAAGACCTGATAGTCGTTTTCGATCTGCGATTGTTCGGCGGCGACCGCCGGATCACCCGACAGTTTCGCGGTGATCGAGTCGAGATCGGACTGGAGTTGCGCGCGACGGGCGCTGAGCGCCGCAACCTGTGCCTGCTTCTCCGCCTGGATCGATCGTATCGACAGATAGGCGGGGTTGGACGCCGCTGCGACACCGCCGCCACCGACCAGCGGTTCGCCCCGCGCCGCCGCCTGTGCGGCGGCAAGCTGCCCCTTGAGCGCGATGACGTCGGGATGGTTCTCGGTATCGCCCTTCGCGCGCGCATCCGCGAGCTGGCCCTGGATCGCGCTCAGCCGCGCGCGCGCCGGGCCGACGCTGACGGTGCCGGCGACGCCAGCGATGGTGGCGGGGGTTCCTGCCATCTGCCCGTTCATCGCCGCGAGCCCCGATTGCGCCGCCGCGAGATCGCTCTCGACCTGCGCCATCGCGGAGCGTGCCGCGCCCATGCGGTCGGTCAGCGACCCCGTCCCCGGCAGGCTGCCGAGATAGCGGTTCTGGAAATCGGTGCGCTTGGCATCCGCATCGGAGAGTTGCTTTTGCCGCTGCGCCAGTTGCGCATCGAGGAAGGTGAGGCTCTGGCTGGTCTCGTCGCGGTCGCCCGACAGGTTCTGTTCGACGAACAGGTCGATCAGCTTCTGCACCACCTGCCGCGTGACCTTGGGGCTCGCGCCGGTCGCGACGATCTCGAACAGATTGTCCTGCTGCGCGGTGATCTTGATCGCCTTTTGCAAGCCTGCCACCCGTTCCGCGAGATCGCGATCGGTCCGGACGGTGGCGGCGAGATCGGTTCCGCGGACGACCTTTTCGAGACTGCTCGCCGAGGTCAGCGTCTGGCGGATCGTGTCGACGTCCTTCTGCTGGTCCGCCGCGGTGATACCGACCGCGCTCGGCAGCACGGTCTGCATCTGGACGAAGACGCGCGCGCGCGATTCATAGTTATTGTGGATCTGCGCCACGGCCAGCCAGCCGAGCAGCGCCACCCCCCACGCCACCCCAAGCGCGATCCAGCGTCGCAGCCAGATCGCGTAGAGCATCAGCCGGATTTCGTCGAAAAGCCCGTTCATCGTCGCCGCGCCCTCAGAACATGCTCTCGGGGATGATGATCACGTCGCCCGGTTCGAGCCGGACGTTCGCTCGACTGTCCCCGTCCTTGAGCAACCGGGACAGTTTCAGCGCATATTCCACTTGCTTGCCCGTGGCGCGATCGTAGCGCACCAGCCGCGCGCGGTTGCCCGCGGCATATTGGCTCAGGCCCCCAACCGAGATCATCGCGTCGAGCAACGTCATGTTCGCGCGATACGGGATCGACGCGGGCTTCTCGGTCGCGCCGACGATGCGGATCTGCTGGCTGAACGTGCCCGCGAAATTCTCGACGATCACCGAGACGATCGGGTCCTTGATATATTCGCCAAGCGAAATCTTCATGTCGTCCGCGAGCATCCGCGGCGTCTTGCCGACTGCGGGCATGTCGTTGATCAGCGGCGTGGTGATGCGGCCGTCGGGACGGACCTGGACCTTGGTCGACAGCTCCGGGTTGCGCCACACGAAGATGTTGAGCTGGTCGAGCGGGCCGATGATATATTCCTCGCTCGGCTTGTCCTGCGAGGCGACGAACGAGGCCTGCGGCAGCGCCGGGCGGTCACCGGCGGCACAGCCGGCCAGCGTGGCGACGGCCACCCCCGCAAGCAGCAAACCGACCGAAGTCCTCGAAACGCACACCATAAACACCTCCCGCCGAGCGCCATCAGCGCGCGGTATTCGGGACGCTATGCCGGGTAATGGGTGAAGATAGCGTTAGGGCTGCGTGCCCTGCCCGACGAGCATTTCGCTTGGGTGCGGATGGCCGAGGAACGCGGTCGGGCTGGCGGTGAGCCCATAGGCGCCTGCCATGAACACCGCGACCAGATCCCCGACCTGCGCCACCGGCAGCGTTACTTTGTCCGCGAGCCGGTCGAGCGGGGTGCAGAGCGGGCCGACGACGCTGACCGTCTCGGTCGGTGCGTCCGGAGCGGCGTTCGCAATCGCGACCGGATAGTTGCGCCGGACCACCGTGCCTAGGTTCCCGGTCGCTGCAAGCTGATGGTGCAGGCCGCCGTCGACCACGAGGAACGTCTCCCCGCGGCTCTCCTTCCTGTCTACGATCCGGGTGAGATAGACCCCTGCCTCGCCGACGGGCCAGCGACCGAGTTCGATCGCGTAGCGCGTTCCGGCCCGGTCGCGACCTTCGAGCTGTTCGCCGAGCGCGGTGCCGATCGCCGCCACGTCGACCGGCACTTCGCCCGGGAAATACGGGATGCCGAAGCCGCCGCCGAGGTTGACCAGCGGCGGCTGCGCGCCGACATCCGCACTCAACCGGTCCGCGAGCGCGAGCGTCGCGGCCTGCGTCTCGATGATCGCGCCAGCGTCGAGCGCCTGCGAGCCCGCGAAGATATGCCAGCCGCGCCATTCCGCCCCGGCCGCGATAACCGTGCGCGCGACCTCCGCGGCTTGGTCCGCATCGATCCCGAACGGAGAGGCGCGCCCGCCCATCCGCATCCCCGAGCCGCGCAGCTCGATGTCGGGATTGACCCGAATTGCGAGACGGGGCGTCATGCCGTCGCGTTCGCCGATCGCCAGCGCCCGCCGTGCCTCACCCGCGGATTCGACATTGATCGTGATTCCCGCCGCGATCGCCGCTGCCAGTTCGTCGTCGCGCTTGCCCGGGCCTGCGAAACTGATCGTGCGGGCGTGTTTGTGGGGCAAGGCGAGCGCGAGTTCTCCAGCGGAGGCGATGTCGAACCCGTCCACCAACGGGGCCATGAACCCGAGCAATTCCACGAATGGATTGGCCTTGATCGCATAATGCAGGTCGATGCCCGCCGGCATGGCCGAGCGGAAGCGCGCGATCCGCGCCGATACTATGCCCGCATCATAGACGAACAGGGGCGTGTCGCCGGCGCGTGCGACCAGGGTTTCCGCGGTTTCTCCGGCAATCCGCAGCGGCGTGCCCGCGCCAAAGTCGGCCGGGATCGTCCCCATCGGTTTCATGACGTCATCTCTGCCTTGATTGCCGCGCGATCGAGCTTGCCATTGGCGTTGCGCGGGAGGTCTGCGCGCCAGACATAGCGCAGGGGTTGCTGGAAACTCGGCAGGTCGCGCCGCAACCGTGCCCGCAGATCGGCCTCGCGTGTCCCGTCCCCGCGCGCGATCACGAGAATCGCCTGCCCCAGCCGCGCATCCGCGACGCCAAGCGCGACCGCCTCGACGGTCTCGCCACCGGCGACGACGGCTTCCTCGATCTCGGTCGGGCTGATCCGGTTTCCCGCGCTCTTGATCATCTCATCATCGCGACCGACGAACCGCAACAGTCCGTCCGCCCCGCGCACGACCGTATCCCCCGACCAGACTGCCATGCCGGACCCCTTCGCCCAGGCCGGTGCCGGGCGAAACCGCATCGCGGTACGTTCGAGATCACGCCAATATCCCTGAGCCACCAATGGCCCCGCGTGAACGAGTTCGCCCGGCTCGCCGGGCTCCGCGGAGGTCCCATCGGGGCGGACGACGAGCACTTCGGCAAAGGGGATCGCCCGGCCGATCGAATCGGGGTGGTCCGCTACCAGTTCGGGCGAAAGGTAGGTCGATCGGAACGCCTCGGTCAGTCCGTACATCGGATACAGGTCCGCGGACGGGAAACGGGCGCGCAATCCGGTGACGATCGGCGCGGTCAATGCACCCCCCGAGTTCGTCAATCTTTTGAGTAGGTTTGCAACCGTTTCCGGCCATTCGATCTCCAGCAGCTGGACCCATAACGGCGGTACACCCGCGAGCGTCGTGGGCGCGAGCCGCTCGACCGCCTTCACCACGTCACGCGCCGTCAGATAGTCGAGCGGGGCATAACTCGCCCCCGCCGCCCAGGTGGAGAACAGCTGGTTCTGCCCGTAATCGAAGCTGAGGGGCAGCACGCCAAGCACGCGGTCGGCCGCAGACAGGTTGAGATAGTGCGCAACGCTGATCGCCCCGAGCCACAGGTTCGCATGGCTGAGCATCACCCCCTTGGGCCGTCCGGTCGACCCCGAGGTGTACAGGATCGCAGCGAGCGTATCGCCCGAAGCGTTCGACCGTGGCAGCGGCTGGATCGATGGGTCGAGCGCCGACTCGAACAGGGTCAGACAACCGTCGGGAATATCGCCGCTTTCCAACGTCTCGAGGCGGGCCGGCTGCGACACGAGCACCGTCGCTCCGCTATCCCCCAGAATGTGCGCGACCTGTGCGCGCTTGAGCATCGGGTTGATCGGTACGTGGACCAGACCCGCACGCGGCGCCGCCATCGGCAGGACGCAGGCAAGCCGAGTCTTGGGCAGCCAACTCGCGACGCGCGCGCCCGGCGCCAGGTTCTGCGCGGAAAGCCACGCTGCCACCTGCCCCGTCAGCCGTTCGAGCCCGGCAAAATCGAGCACGCCCGCCCGGTCGATCAGCGCGACATCGGACGCACCACCACGCAGGGGCAGCGTATCGATCGGGAACGGGATCGGGTCGAGCGCAATCATGGCCCCTGATAGCCCGCCCTCGCCGCGTGTGAAGCCTTTGCGCGCTGTGCCCTTGGCAGAGCGCCGCGCAGTCTCTATCGCAGCGCACCATTACGGTCCTCAACCGGGGTTGTCAGTGCTTCCAGAAGATTACGGCCAGATCGACACCACCATCCGTGCCTGCCTGCGCGACGTGCTGGGCCTTTCCGAAGCGCGCGTCGCTGCGTTCGAGGACGAAACCCCGTTGTTCGGCGCGCTCCCCGAGCTCGATTCGATGGCGGTCGCGGGACTGCTGACCGAGATCGAGGAACGGCTCGGCATCTTGATCGAGGACGACGAAGTCGACGGCGACATGCTCGAGACCTTCGGCGCGCTCGTTCGCTTCGCTGCGGCGCACGCGCCGCGCTGATGGCGGATTGATCGACCACTATGCCTGGCGCGGCGGCCGCGAGGTCATGCTGCGCTTCGGTCCCGAAACCGGGCCGGTCGTGATGGTCGCGCTGCCGCTGTTCGAGGAAGCCAATCGCGTCCGCGCGCTTGCGGTGAGCGTATGCCGGGCGCTTGCAGACCGCGGGGTCGCGAGCGTGCTGCCGGATCTGCCGGGGCAAGGCGAGAGCCTCGTTCCTCTGCAGGATTGCACGCTGAGCGACATGCAGGACGGTTTTCACACCGTCTGCGAGGTCATGCGCACAACTGGCCGCCTTCCCTTCTGTGTATCGATCCGCAGCGGTGCGCTGCTAGCGCCGCCAGCGATGCCGCATTGGTGCCTCGCCCCGCAGGACACGACGGACCTGTTGCGCCACCTCCGGCGCATCCAGCAGGCCGGAAACCTCCACCGCGTGCCCGAGACGACCGGGCCAATCGCCGGAAACCCGATCTCCGCCGCCTTCCTCGGCGAACTCGCCGCGCCCGAGACCGCGCCCGCGCCGGTCACGCGCACGCTCCGGCTGAACGGAGACCCTGCCGAGGCCGATCGTCATGTCGCAGGAAACCCGCTCTGGCGCCGTGCGGAACCCGACAATGACGCAGCGCTCGCGCAAGTGCTTGCGGCGGATATTGCCGCCTGGATCGCCTCATGCGCCGGCTGATGACCTTCCCCTGCGCGGACGAGACGCTGGTCGCGACGCTTGACGAGGCGGACGGCAAGACCGGCCTGCTGATCGTATCGGGCGGCAACGAGATCCGGATCGGCGCGCATCGCGGCATGGCGCTACTGGCACAACGGCTTGCTGCGCGGGGCCACCCGGTGTTCCGCTTCGACCGTCGCGGAATCGGCGACTCAACCGGGGAGAACGGCGGTTTCCTGTCGTCCGCGCCCGACATTGCCGCCGCCGCAAAGGCTTTCCGCGCGGAAACGGGGATCGAACGCCTCGCCGCCTTCGGCAATTGCGATGCCGCCACTGCGTTGGCGCTGTTCGGGGACGCTGCCGGGATCGACCGGCTGATCCTCGCCAATCCGTGGGTGATCGAACCGTCCGACGACCTCCCCCCGGCCGCAGCGATCCGCGCGCGCTACGCGGAGAAGCTGCGCGACCCGCGCGAATGGCTCAGGCTGGCGCGCGGGGGCGTCAGCTTGCGCAAACTCGTCAGAGGACTGTCGAAGCTGTCGCGCAACCGGTCGCAGCGCCCACAACCGCTCGCGCAACGCTTTCGCGAGGCCCTGCGAGCGCGCCAACCCGGCGTCATGATCCTCCTCGCCGAGCACGACAACACCGCCATCGCGTTTCGGGCTGCGGTCGCCGACCCTGTCGCAGCCGTCATGACCTGCGACACTGCCAGCCACAGCTTTGCCAATGTGAGCGACGCAGCGTGGCTGGAACGACAGATCATTGCAGGGCTGGGGACAGACTGAGGCTGATAGAAGCAGCCTCCCCGGCGAAGGCCGGGGCCCAGTAGAAACGGCCGAGGTAACGAAGCTCGTCGCTCGCAATGGCTTGTTTCGCTCCTGGGCCCCGGCCTTCGCCGGGGAAGGAAACATTGTAAACGAGACCTGCCGGTCCCCGCAGGCGGCAGGCTACTCCGCCGCCTCGGCCATTTCGAATTCCATCTCCGCGAGGAACTTCTCGGCGTCGAGCGCGGCCATACACCCCGTCCCCGCAGCGGTCACCGCTTGGCGATAGATCTTGTCCATCACGTCGCCGCACGCAAACACGCCGGGAACGTTGGTCCGGGTGGAGCCGGTCTCGGTCCAGATATAATGGTCGTCGTCGAGCTTCAAATGCCCGCGGAACAGTTCGGTCGCGGGATGGTGCCCGATCGCGACGAAGCCGCCCTCGGTGTCGAGCCGCGACTTCTCGCCGGTCACGGTATCGATCAGGTCGATCGCGACGAGCCCCGCGGTCCCGCCGCCGTCGACGAACTGGTCGACTTCCTTGTTCCACAGCACCGTCACGCCCTTATGCGCGAACAGCCGCTCCTGCAGGATGCGTTCGGCGCGGAGCGAATCGCGGCGGTGGATCAACGTCACGTCGGGGGAATGGTTGGTGAGGTACAGCGCCTCCTCGACCGCGGTGTTGCCGCCGCCAATCACCGCGACCTTCTTGCCGCGATAGAAGAAGCCGTCGCACGTCGCGCAGGCGCTGACGCCCTTGCCCTTGAGCGCGTCCTCGCTGTCGAGCCCGAGCCACTTGGCCTGCGCCCCCGTCGCGATGACGAGCACGTCGCCCTCATACACATCCCCGCTATCGCCGATCAGCCGGAACGGGCGGCGCGTCAGGTCGACCTCGACCACCGTGTCGTACATCAACTGCGTGCCGACATGCTCTGCCTGCTTCTGCATCTGCTCCATCAGCCACGGGCCTTGGATGACGTCCGCAAAGCCGGGATAATTCTCGACGTCGGTCGTCGTCATCAACTGGCCGCCGGGCTGGATGCCCTGGACGAGGATCGGTTTCATCCCCGCACGTGCGCCATAGATGGCGGCGGAGAGGCCGGCCGGGCCCGAACCGAGGATCAACATGCGGGTGGTATGGGTGGTCATGGTCGCTTTCGTCCTGTCGGCCCGCCGCGTCTAGGGTCGCGACGGGCCGGCTGACAACATGGTGTGCGCGCCGCGTCAAGCAAGACCGGCGCGCGGATTGCGGTATCAGGCAGGCACGCGATGCATCGCGCACAGTTTGTTGCCGGCGGGATCGCGCAGATAGGCGAGGTACAGCTTGCCGAGCGCGCCTTCGCGAATGCCGGGGGGATTTTCGCAAGGCGTGCCGCCAGCCGCCACACCGGCGGCATGCCAGGCGTCCGCAGCCTCGGGCGAATCGGCCTTGAATCCGATCGTACCGCCATTGGCATGGCACGCGGGCTCGCCGTCGATCGGCTTGGTCAGGATCAACAACCCGCCGCCGTGCATGTAGAAGACCCGTCCCGACGGATCGTCGCGGCCTGGCGTGCCGCCAAGCGCGCCGATCGTCGCATCGTAGAACGCCCGCGATGCGGCCATGTCGTTCGATCCGAGCATGATGTGACTGAACACGGAACCTCTCCCTTTTTTGTCGTGAGAGGTTTCGATTAGCAGTTCGATACGGCGGCGCTACCGTTTTGGTAGCGGAGGAGGGACTTGAACCCCCGACCCCAGGATTATGATTCCCGTGCTCTAACCAACTGAGCTACTCCGCCAAGCCGTATCGAAGAGGGGGCGCTATAGGAGCGGGACGGCCGCGCGGTCAACCGCCTTTTCACGTAAAATTATGGCGCGACAACGGTTCCCACGGTCCGCCACGATACCACCAGCTCGCCAGCCCGGCGATGCGTACCGTCCGTGGCCGGAAATCGGTCTCCAACGTGGCTTTCAGCGCCTTGGCGACGGCAGGGTCGACCTTGTTCTGCACGGTGACATGCGGCCGCCACCCGGCGCGGTCCTGCGGCGTCAGCAGCGTCTCGAACGCCTCGGCGAGCCCGGCGCGAATCTCTTCAAGCGCGGGCGAATCGATCCGGAACGCCACGCCGCGCCCGAGCGACATCACCCCGGCGATCCGCGCATCAGGCGCGGGAATGCCGCGCGTCTCCGCGGTCAGCCGCTGCTTGAGCTCGCGCTCGAGACTTGGCGCGAGATGATGGAACATCGTCAGATGCGCAGCCAACTGGTTGCGTTCGGGCGGAAAGTGCGCCCGGCGCAATTCGTCGAAATACGCGGCATCGCCCGCGCCGAACAGCGCCGTCACGATGATCGGCGCACCCGTCGCTCCATCCATGGTCAAATCTCGAGCTGGCTGCCCAGTTCGACCACGCGATTGGTCGGCAGGCGGAAGAACTCCATCGCGCTCTCGGCGTTGCGCAGCATCCACGAGAACAGCTTTTCGCGCCAGATCATCATCCCCGGCCGCGACGACGGCAGCAACGTCTGCCGCGCGAGGAAGAAGCTGGTGTCGATCATGCGGAAATCGGCCCCGCAGCGGTGCACGTTGGCCAGCGCGTTCGGCACGTCCGGCTCCTCGACGAAGCCGTAGCGCAAGATCATCCGGTGGAAGCCCTGCCCGAGATCCTCGATCGAGCAGCGCTGCCCCTCGGGGATATAGGGTTCGTCCGCGATCTTGACCGTCAGCAGGATGATCCGCTCGTGGAGCACCTTGTTGTGCTTGAGATTGTGGAGCAGCGCGTGCGGCACGCCCTCGGGCGACGAGGTCATGAACACCGCCGTCCCCGGCACCCGCGTGGCGGAGGTCGCGGCGGACTGGATGAACACCTTGATCGGCATCGCCGATTCGCGCATCCGGTCGATCATCAATTGTCGCCCCTTCGACCAGGTCGTCAGCACCACGAAGATGCAGAAGCCGACCAGCAACGGGAACCAGCCACCCGACGGGATCTTGGTGAGGTTGGCGCTGAAATAGGCACCATCGACCAGGAAGAACACGGCAAGCAGCGGCACCGCGAAGTACACGGGCCAGCGCCACAGCCGGAACAGCACGATCGACAACAGGCAGGTATCGATCAGCATCGCCCCGGTCACCGCGATCCCGTACGCCGAGGTGAGGTTGGACGAGCTGCGGAAGAACACCAGCAGCAGCAGCACCATCGTGCCGAGGATCCAGTTGATCAGCGGGAGGTAGATCTGCCCGACCGTCGCCGCGCTGGTATGCTCGATCCGCAGCCGCGGGATGAAGCCGAGCTGGATCGCCTGATGCGTGACGGAAAACGCGCCCGAGATCACCGCCTGCGACGCGATCACCGCCGCCGCGATCGACAGCAGCACCAGCGGCAGGCGAAGCTGTTCGGTCGCAAGCATATAGAACGGCGCTTCGAGCGCGGGCATGCCGATCCGCGAGAGCAACGCGCCCTGCCCCATGTAGTTGAGCATCAAGGCCGGGAGGACGACACACAGCCACGAAATGCCGATCGGGTTGCGCCCGAAATGCCCCATATCGGAATAGAGCGCCTCGGCACCCGTCACCGCGAGCACGACCGACCCGAGCGCGAGAAACGCCCGGACCGGGTCCAGCGCGAAGAATTCGAACGCGTGCTGCGGCGACAGCGCCCACAGGATCTGCGGCGTCTCGATGATGCTCAGCACACCGAGCGTCGCGATCACCGCGAAATAGACGAGCATCACCGGCCCGAAGAACAGGCTGACGCGCGCGGTGCCGCTGCGCTGGATCGAGAACAGCCCGATCACGATCGCCATCGCGATCGGCAGGACGAACTGCCCGAGGCCGGGCGCGGCGACCTTCAACCCCTCGACCGCCGACAAGACCGAAACGGCAGGTGTGATCATACTGTCGCCGTAGAACAGCGCCGTCGCGAACACGCCGAGCAGCACGATCCCGCGCGACCAGCGCCGCGTCGTCGTCCGGTTGTTGACCAGCGCGAGCAACGCAAGGCTCCCGCCCTCGCCCTTGTTGTCCGCGCGCATCAGGATGGTGACATATTTGAACGTCACCACGATCATCATCGACCAGAAGATCAGGCTGACCACGCCCATGATATGGACCGCATCGACCGCGAGCTTGTGATGCCCGGCGAAGGTTTCGCGGAAGGCGTAGATCGGGCTGGTGCCGATATCGCCGAACACGACGCCAACCGCGCCGAGCGCTAGGCGGGCAAGGCCGTTCTTACGATGCTGGGGTTCGATCGCGGCGGAGTCGCCAGCGGTCGTCAGGTCCGTCGCGGATGCGTTCACGATGCTCACAATGCGCTGAATTTCAAACCGATTTGAAACGGATAGGCCAAGAATGACCGCATGATGCCGGGGCCTCGATGGTGCGGCGCAATAGCATGCGCCCGCCCCCCTCGCAACGCACCGCTCACGCCTCGCTCGCCAGCGTCCGGATCGTGAATTGGGTCACGAGCCGGTGGACGCCGGGCAAGGCGGACAGCACCTCGCGATGGATTCGCTCGTAGCTATCATCCTCGCGGACCAGCACTTTCAGCAGGTAATCCGATTCACCGCTCATCAGATGCGCCTCGCTGACCTGCGTCGTCCGCACGAGCGCCTGTTCGAACGCCATCATCGTCGCCTGCCGCTGGTCGGTCAACGTCACCGACACGAAGACGGTCGAGGGATTGCCCCGCGCCGCCGGCGAAAGCCACGCGCGATAGCCGAGGATCAGGCCCTGCTGCTCGAGCGCCTTGACCCGCCGATGCGCCGCCGATGGCGACAGGCCGACGCGGCTGCCGAGATCCTCGCTGGTGATCCCCGACTCCGCGCCGAGCTGCGCGATGATCTTGCCGTCGATACTGTCCATGCGCGATGCCATTGCGACTCATGAACATCGAACGCAATCATTTCCCGTAAACGCACCGCCAGGCGGCAACTTTGCAAGCACATTTCCGCCCGACAGGAGTATTCTGGCAAAAATCAAAACTGGAGAGTTCACATGCGCGTCGGTGTCCCCAAGGAAATCAAGAACCACGAATATCGCGTCGGCCTGACCCCGCCGTCGGTCGCCGAACTGGTCGCCGCCGGGCATACCGTGTCGGTCCAGACCGGCGCTGGCCTCGGCATCGACTTCGAGGACGCCGATTATGTCGCGGCCGGCGCGACGATCGTCCCCGATGCCGCCACCGTGTTCGCGCAGAGCGACATGATCGTGAAGGTCAAGGAGCCGCAGGCAAGCGAGATCGCGCTGCTCGAGAGCCGCCACCTGCTGTTCACCTATCTCCACCTCGCCGCCGACAAGCCGCAGGCCGAAGGGCTGATGAAGTCTGGCGCGACCTGCATCGCGTATGAAACCGTCACCGCACACGATCGCTCGCTCCCGCTGCTCAAGCCGATGAGCGAAGTTGCGGGGCGCATGTCGATACAGGTCGGCGCGCATTATCTCGAAAAGGAACAGGGCGGTCGCGGCGTTCTGCTCGGCGGTGTCCCCGGAGTCGCCCCGGCACGTGTCGCGATTCTCGGTGGCGGCGTGTCCGGCGTCAACGCCGCGCAGATGGCGGTCGGCATGCGTGCGGACGTCACGATCTACGACATCTCGAACGCGCGTCTGGCCGAACTCGACATGTTCTTCGGCAGCCAGATCAAGACCGCCTATGCCAGCAAGGCGGCGATCGCGGCGGCGGTGAAGAACGCGCATCTCGTGATCGGCGCGGTGCTCGTCCCCGGCGCGGCGGCACCCAAGCTCGTCACCCGCGACATGCTCAAGACGATGAAGCGCGGCTCGGTGCTCGTCGACATCGCGATCGACCAGGGCGGCTGCTTCGAAACCAGTCATGCGACCACGCATGAGGACCCGGTGTTCGAAGTCGACGGCGTGATCCATTATTGCGTCGCCAACATGCCCGGCGCGGTCGCCCGCACCTCGGCGTTCGCGCTCAACAATGCGACGCTGCCGTTCGTGCTCAAGCTCGCCAGCCTTGGTGCGGAAGGCGCGATGGCGGCGGACGTGCATCTCGCCAACGGCCTCAACGTGTCGAACGGCAAGATCCGGCACGAAGCCGTCGCCGAAGCACTCGACCTGCCATTCGAGGCATGGACGCACTGATCCGCTGAACGATCCGGCCGCCCTGCCCCATCGTCACCCCGGCGCTAGCCGCGGGGTGACGGTGGGTTCTTTGGAACCTCGCGTCGTCCCGTCGAAGCTGGTAGATTGCCATGGTGCGTATCTCAAAGCTCGCCGGAGCGCTGCTCTCGCTTCTCTCGACGCCGCTTGCGGCCCAGGTCATCCCGTCGCGCCAGCCGACGCCGCCGATCGTGACGATCCTGCCGGTGACCGCCGCCCCCGCCGTACCGGCACCCCCGCGCGAAACGCCCGCGCAGGCGCTCGCCGAAGACGCGGCCGAATATGCCCGCCAGTTCGCCGTACCCCCGGCGGAAGCCGAGCGGAGGCTCGTCGCCCAGACGGCAAGCGTCGCCGCGACCGATGGGATCGGGGAAGCGTACCGGTCCCGCCTCGCCGGGATCGCGATCGAGCATCGCCCGACCTATCACATCCTGGTTTCGCTCACCGGCACGACGCCCGTCGCCGAGCAGCACGTCACGGTCGGCAGCACGACCGTCCCGATCATCTTCCGCACCGGCGCGCGCGTCACGCGCGAGCGCGTGATCTGGGCGATGACCAACCACCAGGCGGCGATCCGCGCCGCCCTGAAGACCCCGCCCGGCATGGGGCTCGACCCGCGGACCGGTGAACTGGTCATCACGATCGGCAATGCCGATGCGGCCGATGGCGTCGACGTCATCCGACACCGGGTCGAGGCGATCGCGGGCGTCCCGGTGCAGGTCCGCGCGCTCGACCATGTCGACGTCAACCTCGCGGTCGAGGGCGGCGCGCGGGTCGACGGGGTCGATCCGGGCGACGGCAAACGCTACCTGTGCACCACCGGCTTCGCGGTCACCGACGGCACGCGCAGCGCGATCACCACTGCGGCGCATTGCGTCGACGAATTGAGCTACCGCGATCGCTCCGGACAGCGCGTCGCGCTGCCATTCGTTACGCAATGGGGCTGGGGCTATCGCGATGTCCAGATCAACGCCTCGCCCGAGCCGCTCGCGCCGACTTTCTTCGCCGACACGGCGAAGACGCGAGTCCGTGCGGTGACCGGCCAGCGCAGTCGCACCAGCACCCGCGCGGGCGACTTCGTCTGCCACCGCGGCGAGCGGACCGGTTATAGCTGCGCGCTCGTCCAGCTGACCGATTTCGCGCCGGCGGGGGATCTATGCGGCGGGCCCTGTCTGCCGACCTGGGTCACCGTAGCGGGCCCGACGTGCAAAGGGGGCGACAGCGGATCGCCGGTCTTCACCGGCACCACCGCGCTCGGGATCGTCAAGGGCGCGAGCTACCGACGCGACGGGTCGTGCGCCTTCTACTTTTACATGGCGCTTGACTATCTGCCAGAAGGCTGGTCGGTGATCCGCGAAGTAGTGGATGGTTTTTCAAAGAGATAACTGCGGTATTGCGCTTCGCCCCGGCGTTGCAACGTCAGCGGTTCGCCTATCGAGCGCTTCGTTGATCTTAATTTGAATTAACGTTGCACCTCGTCCATATTGTCGATCCACCGCGATTGTGGTTGTGCGGCATTTGGAAAGACGCAAAATCCGGGATGTGTCGCGACGGGGGCGATCCAACCGTCGTTCGTCGTTGGACAGCCTTCATCGCGGGGATCAGATGCATAAAGCGCTTGCCGACCGTATCCCAGTTCAGCCCCGGCCCGACCTTCGCTTCGTCCTCCGCGATGCAACCGACACCATTCACCAGCGTATGCATCGCCACCCGGGATATGCCCGGGCCGCCGACGGCAGCATCGGGCGCGGGGCGTATCGCAATCTGCTCGCACGCTCGTTCGGTTTCTACGCGCCGGTCGAACCGCTTGCCGGAATGAACGGGCAGGCGACCGCGCGGCTGGTCAACGATCTGCTTCTGCTCGGGCTCAGCCATGAAGCGATCGCCGCACTGCCGCAGTGCCCGCCCCTCGCGATCGGCGGGACCATGCCGGAACGGCTGGGTGCCGCTTATGTCCTGACCGGGGCTGCGCTCGGCGGCCAGGTGATGGCGCGCGCGCTGCCGCCGACCTTCCCGACGCGGTTCCTGAGCGGGGACGGCATCGAGACCGGTCGCTGGCGCGGGTTCGTGCAGACGCTGGAGGCGACCTGCACCGGGGCCGATCAGCGGGCGGCGGCGACCCGCGCCGCGCTTGTGACATTCACGACGTTCGAGCGCTGGATGGACCGATGGGGCGATACCGATGCCGAATAACCCCGCCCCGGCGACCGTCGACCTGACCAATTGCGATCGCGAGCCGATCCACATTCCGGGACGCATCCTGCCACACGGCGTGTTGCTCGTCGTCGACCCGGAACGGCTGGTCATCGAACAGCTCGCGGGCGATACCGAGCGGCTGCTCGGCAAGCCTGCCGCCGATCTGCTGGGCCAGCCGCTCGCCGGGGTCGTGTCCGACGAACAGCTCGGGCGGATCGCGGACCTGGTGCGCGCATCCAGCCTCCAGCGCCCCCGGCATTTGCTCGACCCGGTCCTGCGGATCGTCGCGGGGCATCCGACCGATGCGAGCATCCACCTGAGCGACGGCGCGTTGCTGATCGAGTTCGAGGATGCCGATCTTGCCAACCGGCACGTCGTCGATCCGCTCGCGTGCGTGCAGGAAATGTTCGACGGGCTTGGCGACGCGCCGGACCTGCACGAATACTGCCAATGGGCCGCCGAGCGGGTACGTACCGTGATCGGCTACGATCGCGTGATGGTCTATCGCTTCATGCCGGATGAATCGGGATGGGTATTCGCCGAAGCGCGGCACGACGATCTCACCCCGTTCCTCGATCTCCATTATCCTGCGTCGGACATCCCGAAGCAGGCACGTGCGCTGTATCTCACCAGCACGTTGCGGCTCATCACCGAAGTCGATTACGAGCCCGCGCCGGTCCTGCCGGTCCTCAACCCGCGCAGCGGTCGCCCGATCGACCTAGGCCAGGCGGTGCTGCGTGACGTGTCGCCGATCCACCGCGAATATCTGCGCAACATGGGGGTGAACGCCTCCATGTCGATCTCGATCGTCCATGAGGGCAAGCTCTGGGGCCTGATCGCCTGCCATCATCGCACCCCGCGACGGCTGCCGCGGCATCTCCGCGCGGTGTGCGAGCTGTTCGGCTCGATCTTTTCGTTGCAACTGGAAGCCCGGTTGCGTGCCGCAAGCCTTGCGAAACGCCTCGAATCGCGCGCCGCGCTCAACACGATCCTGCACGCCCTGGCGGAAGAGGACGATTACGCCGTCGGTCTGGTCGCGCAGCGCGAGGCGCTGCTCGGCTATGTCGCGGCTGGCGGGCTCGCGCTGCGGGTCGGCCAGTCGAAAGGCGGGATCGCGATCCGCGTCAACGACGGGATCTCGGTGCTGGGAACGACCCCGTCCGACGACCAAATCGCGGCGCTGACCGACTGGCTCACCGCGACGATGCAGCCGTTCGAAGGTGTCTTCACCAACGACCGCCTTGCCGAAGTGTTCCCGCCCGCCGCGGCCTATGCCGGGCTTGGCTCGGGCTTGCTCGCGATCTCGGTCTCGCGCGAGCCGCATGATTTCATCCTGTGGTTCCGCCCCGAAGTGCTCGAGACCGTGCGCTGGGGCGGCGACCCGAACAAGCCGGTCGAGCAGGGCCCCAACGGCGACCGGCTGACGCCGCGCAAGTCGTTCGAGGTCTGGACCGAAACCGTCCGACAGCAATCGGCACCGTGGTCGAACTCGGATCAGGACGCCGCCTTCGACCTGCGCGTGTCGCTGCTGGAGATCGTGCTGCGCCGGATCGATGCCGCGGCGCGCGAACGGCTGCGCGCATGGGAACATGAGCAACTGCTGATGGCCGAGCTGGATCATCGCGTGAAGAATACGCTCGCCAACATCCAGGCGCTGGTCGCGCAGACCAGCCGCAGCGCCAATTCCCTGGCCGACTTCACCGCCGGTCTCGACCGGCGGATCCGCTCGATGTCGCGCGCGCACAGCCTGCTCACCAAGAGCCGCTGGGAAAGCGTGTCGATCGAAAGCCTGCTGCAGGAGGAACTCGACGCCTACCGCATGCAGCAGGGCGAGATCACGCTGGTCGGCCCGAACGTCTCGCTGACGCCCAAGGCCGCGCTCGCGCTGTCGCTCGCGGTGCACGAACTCGTGACCAACGCCGCGAAATATGGTGCCTTGTCGATCGCCACCGGAAAGCTGGAAGTCCTCTGGCAGATGGCGCCGGACGGGGCGTTGCATCTGGTCTGGCGCGAGAGCGAGGGCCCGGTCGTGACCGAACCCGGGCGTCGTGGCTTTGGATCGACGCTGATCGAACGCGCGCTGGCGATGGAGACCGGCGGCACGTCCGCGCTGTCCTTCCCTTCCACCGGCGTGATCTGCACGATCATGGTGCCCGCCTCCGCGCTGCACCTCACGTCTGGCCCGGCCGCGGAGATGTCAGCCACCGCCCATCCCGAAGCGGCCGATATCACCGCCCCGCCCCGACCGACCCAGCGGATTTTGGTGGTCGAGGATTCCGCACTGGTCCTGATGGAGATCGAGGATGCGATCGCCGACATCGGATGGCAGATGGTCGGTCCGGCGATGCGGCTGGACGAGGCGGTTGCGCTCGTCCGCACCGAAGCGATCGACGCGGCCTTGTTCGACGTGAATCTCGATGGCGAAATGTCGTGGGAAGCCGCCGCGATCGCGCAGGACCGTGGCATTCCGTTCGTCTTTACCACCGGATACGACAGCAACAGCATGATCCCGGAACGTTTCGCCGATCATCTGATCGTGGCGAAACCGTTCAAGCGCGGCGAAATCGTCCGGGCGCTCCGCGCGATGCTTCCCTAAAGCCGGCCTCGGAACGGTCCGACCTGATCTCGGTCCGGAACGATTTTCCCGCGTTTGGGGAACGGCCTGGGCCGCGTGCGTGTTCGACTGATGGCCAAACGGCCCCGTCAACAGGGAAGTATTCCATGCGTATCATCACCCAGCGAGCCTTGCTGCTCGCCACCGCTCTCGTCGTCTCGACGGGGAGCGCCTTCGCGCAGTCCGCGGCAACGCCGACCGCAGCCCCCCCGCCCCCGCCGCCCGCGACCAAGATGGCGCCCCCCAAGGCAGCGCCCGACATGCAGGCGGTAATCGACCAGCTCGCCGTTCTGGGCTCGAAGCCGGTCGAGACGCTGACCCCGGCGCAGGCGCGGATCAACCCCTCCGCCGCCGATGCCGCCAAGGCGGTCATGGCTTCCAAGGGCATGCCCACCACCCCGGACGCGAGCGTCACGACGCGCGACGTGCCCTATGGCAGCGATGCGCAGCAGTTCGGCCGCGTCTACCGTCCCGCCAACGCATCGGCGGGTGCCAAGCTGCCGATCGTCGTCTATTATCACGGCGGCGGCTGGGTGATCGCGACCGTCGATACCTATGATGCCGCGCCGCGCCTGCTGGCGAAGCAGCTCAACGCGATCGTCGTCTCGGTCGAATATCGCCACGCACCCGAGTTCAAGTTCCCCGCGCAGCATGACGACGCGTTCGCAGCCTATCGTTGGGTCTTGCAGAACGCCGCAAGCTGGGGCGGTGACACGCGCAAGATTGCGTTCGTCGGCGAGAGCGCTGGCGGCAACCTCGCGGTCGCGACCGCGATCCGCGCGCGCGACGAAGGCGTGGCGCGACCGCTCCATATCGTCTCGGTCTATCCGATCGCGAACAGCAGCATGACGCTGCCGTCGCGCACCGATTCGGGTAACGCGAAGCCGCTCAATGCCGCGATGCTGAACTGGTTCGGCTACTATTATTCGACCACCAAGGCCGATCAGATGGATCCGCGGATCAACCTGGTGAAGGCGAACCTGCGCGGCCTGCCGCCGACGACGATCATCAACGCGCAGATCGATCCGCTGCGGTCGGACGGCGAGACGCTCGCCACCGCGATGCGGGCGGCGGGCGATCAGGTCGAGCAGCGCACCTTTCCGGGCGTCACGCACGAGATGTTCGGCATGGGGCAGGTCGTGCGCGGCGCGCATGACGCCAACATGTACGCGATCGGCAAGCTCAAGGCTGCCTTCGCAATGCCGCCGAAGCGCTGACGCCATCGAGGACGCGCTGCTGCCGCGGCGCGTCCTTCCTTTTGACTGACCGGAACCCCGCCATGCCGACGCTCACCACCGAAGATCTCGATATCGCCTATACCGATGGCGGGCCGCGTGACGGCCAGCCGGTGCTGCTGATCCATGGCTGGCCCGACGATGCCTCGACCTGGGACGCTGTTCGCCCCGCGCTCCACGATGCTGGCCTGCGGACGATCGTCCCCACGTTACGCGGGTTCGGCGCGACGCGATTCCGCGGTGACGCCCCCCGCACCGGCAACAGCGCGATCCTCGCGATGGATGCGATCGCGCTGATGGACGGGCTCGGGATCGAGCGGTTCATGGTCGCAGGGCACGATTGGGGGTCTAACACCGCCGAAGCGCTCGCGGTCGGCTGGCCCGATCGGGTCGAGCGGATCGCAATGCTCGCGACCCCGCCACGGCTTGGCGGAATGCCGACGCCGCCGTTCGAACAGGCGCAGCGGCAATGGTATCACTGGTTCATGGCGACGGGGCGCGGTGCGCAGGCGGTCCGCGACGATCGTCGCGGCTTCGCGCATCTCCACTGGGTCAATTGGGCGCCTCGCGGGTGGTTCGACGAGGAAACGTTCGCGCGGGTCGCGGTGTCGTTCGCCAACCCCGACTGGGTCGACGTCACATTGCACAGCTACCGGGCGCGCTGGGGCGAGGCCGAGCCAGATCCGCGCAGTGCGTGGCTCGAGCAGAAAGTGAAGGCGACCAAGAGCCTGTCACTACCGACCTTGTATTTCCAGGGCGAGCGCGACGGCGTCAATCCGCCGTCCGCCGCCGAGTCCGTCCCCGCGAAGTTCACCGGCCCGTTCGCGGTCGTATCTCTGTCGGGCGTCGGCCACTTCCCGCAGCGGGAAGCCCCGAACCGCGTCGCACCCCATCTCGTCCGGCTGTTCACCGGCGATCCGACTACACTTTCCGCCGATACCGAGAGGACGATGACGATGAACAAGGTAAAACCCTGGATTGCTGGGCTGGCCGTAGTCGGAGCGGTCGCCGCGACCGCTTTCGGTGCCGCACAGGCCCGTACCGCCGCCAGCCCGCTGTCGCTGGTCGCGACGTTCGACCATCAGGTGACCGGCGTCGCCGTCACCGAAGACGGCCGTCGCTTCGTCAACTTCCCGCGCTGGACCGACGACGCGCCGGTCTCGGTCGCAGAAGTGATGAAGGACGGAACGACCCGCCCCTACCCCGATGCCGAATGGAACAGCTGGCGCAACGCGCGCGCGAGCGAGCTTTCGGTCGCGGACCATTTCGTCTGCGTCCAGTCGATCGTCCCCGACGGCCACGGCCACCTCTGGGTCCTAGATCCGGGCGCACCGGGGAATGAAAAGATCCTCGAAGGCGCGCCCAAGCTGGTACGGATCGACCTCGCCACCAATCGCGTCAGCAAGGTCATCCCGGTTCCCGGCGACGTCGCGCTGCAGGGGACCTACCTCAACGACATCCGCTTCTCGCCCGATGGCAAGACCGGCTACATCACCGATTCCGGAACGCGCGGGGCGATCATCGTCGTCGATCTGGAAAGCGGCGAAAGCCACCGTACGCTCGACGGTCATGTCTCGACGCAGGTCGACAAGACCGTCAAGGTCCTGCTCGACGGCAAGCCGCTGGTTCGCCCCGACGGTCGGCAACCCGCCTTCTCCGCCGACGGGATCGCTTTGTCGAACGACGGCAAGACGCTGTATTACCAGGCACTGACCGGCAAGACGCTGTACAGCATCGACACCGCAAAGCTGCGCAAGGACGTCAGCGAAACCGATCGCGCGAGCGCGGTCAAGACCGTTGCACAGACCCACGTCGCGGACGGATTGTGGATGGCGCGGAGCGGAACGCTCTACCTTACCTCGCCGACCGACTATTCGATCACGCGCCTGGTCGGAAACCGGGTCGAGCCCGTGGTGTCGGACAAGCGGTTGCGCTGGCCCGACACGTTCTCCGAAGGCCCCGACGGACGCCTTTACGTGACCGCAAGCCATATTCAGGACACCAACTGGTTCGTCCCGAGCGCTCCGCCGTCGATTCGCACGGAACTTTTCGTTTTCTCGCCCAAGACCAAATGAGATCGCCGACGCGATCGATGCCATCAATCCTGAGCTGAAAAGATTTTCCAAAAACCCGCGGGATTGCGCAATCCCGCGGGTTTTTTGCATCCCGTTGCGGAAAATCATGCCAGCGGCGCGGGACCGTTCTTGACGAAAGCGGGAGCCGCGTTCGCTTCGTTCATGCATCTCCTTGAAGAACAACGCTTGTCTTCCCAAGCAGACTTGACCATCGTCCCGCCGTGCAAAGCACCGGGCGGGGGTCCGACAAAGGGAATTTACTAGGCGTAGCTGCGACCCCGTTAATCGATTGCACATCACAACGTGGCAGCGGTCGTTGAACTGTTCGTATGGAGAGTGAGGTGGCCAGCAACGTTTTACGCATCCTCGCAATCCTGCTCGGGCTATCGTTACCCACCGCGTCGGCAACCGCCGCCGTCCCGCTGCTGCAATCGGCGTGCGCCGCCTATAGCGCGGCTGCGGCCATTCCCGCGCCTCGGGCCGTCCTCGCGTTGCGCTTCAGTTGCCCCCCTGTTCCCGCGCCGGATCGAACGCGCTGGACATGGCTGCGGATCGACGGGTCGCAACTAGAGCAGCTGCCCCCGCAATGGCATCTGCTGGTGGACCAGACCCGCTTCCGCCGCGTGATGCTGATGACGGTGCTGACAGACGGATCGGTGCGCCGGTCGATCAGGACCGCCGGCGCGCTAGACGGCATCGGCGCGCCGGGCGGCGTGCTGGACTTCGGCATCGGTGATCGCGGGAGCAAGGTGCGCGCGATTTATCTCGGGTTCGACGGGGTCGACGATCTGTCGCTGATCCGTCGAATGTCCGCGGCAACCGATATCGAAGCGGCGCGATCGCGCGATCGCTGGTTGATCCTGATGGGGCTGTTCGCCGGAACGCTCCTGTCGGCCTTCGCCTATAACGTGTTGATCGACCGCGGCCGTCGCTTCCCGTTCCAGCGCTGGTATCTCGCCTGGATCTCGATCGCGCTGGTCTACGGAATGGCCTGGTCGAACAGCTTCGGAATCGTCTTCCCGCAACTCGTCGGGCCGTGGGTCGTCGGGGTCGACTATATCCTCGTCGGTCTGCTTGTCGGCGCGGGAGGGATGTTCTTCCTCTCGCTGGTAGAGGACCAGCTCCTGCCGCGCTGGTTGCAACGCACCGGGCGAGGCCTTGCCTGGGGTGGTGTCGCGATCGGCGTCCTGGCGGCCACCAACGACGTGCTGTTCCCGCCGCTCCTGCTGGATCGCCTGCTCAACATGGTGGTCATGACGAGTGCGATCATGGCGTTCGTCGGGATCGGCTATGCGATCCGTCGCGGCAGTCGGGTGGTGTGGTTCTACGTCATCGGTTGGGCACCGGTTCTGACGATCTTCGCGCTGCGGGTGATGCGCAACCTCGGCGTATTTCCACAGGGCGACATGCTCGACATCGCCATGTTCGGGGCACTGGCGTTCGAGGCGATCGTGCTCTCGCTTGCCACCTCGGACCGCTTTCGGGCCTTGTGCAACGAGCTGGAACTCGCCCGGCAAAGCCGCGAATGGGGGCTGATCGAAGCCGAGAAGCTGCGGAG
This sequence comes from Sphingomonas sp. PAMC 26617, assembly GCF_000242835.1. Taxonomy (NCBI): domain Bacteria; kingdom Pseudomonadati; phylum Pseudomonadota; class Alphaproteobacteria; order Sphingomonadales; family Sphingomonadaceae; genus Sphingomonas; species Sphingomonas sp. PAMC 26617. Next base: position 3,334,627 of record NZ_JH594425.1, on the reverse strand, counting down.
CGCGGCGCTTACCGATCCGCTCACGGGGCTGGGGAACCGCGCCGCGTTCCAGCAGGCGCTCCAGACGAGTATCGCGGTCGGACGCGAAGCCCCCTTCACGCTGTTCCTGATCGACGTCGATCACCTGAAGGACGTCAACGACCGGCTCGGCCATGGGGCGGGGGACGAAATGCTGTGCCACATCGCCCGTCGGCTGGCGACCGTCGCGGCGAACGGCGGCGGGGTTGCGGTTCGGCTGGGTGGAGACGAATTCGCGATCATCGCGGCCGACGGCGAAGACCATTGCGCGCGGATCGAGGCCGACATCGCCCGGATCCAGGGCACGATGTGGCGTCACGCCGAGGAACGCCGCGCGCTTTCGCTCAGCATCGGATCGGCGCGTTGCCCGCGCGACGGGCGCGAGCCCGATCTCCTGTATCGCAACGCCGATCTCGCGCTCTATCAGGCAAAGCGGCTCGGGCGGAGCCTGCACCACCGCTACGACGCGATGCTGCGGACGCTGCTGGAAGTCAGCACCGCCTTTGCAAGCGATGCCGATGTCGCGATGCAACGCGACGAATTTCTTTTGTATCTCCAGCCGATCGTCGATCTTCAGGACGATAGCGTTGTCGGATACGAAGGCTTGTTGCGCTGGCAGCATCCCAAGCACGGCCTGCTGATGCCAAGCCAGTTCGCCGATATCCTGGTCGAGGAACGGATCGGCCCGCGCGTGCAGGAGCATGTGCTCGATATCGCGCTGACGCTGCTGCGCGACAATGGTGCCGAGATTCCGTATCTGGCGGTCAACTTCACCTCCGCGCAATTGTCGGGGCCAGTCGCGGCCAAGCGCGTGCTGACCCGGCTCGCGCATTTCGGCGTACCGCCGACCGCATTGTGTATCGAGGTTACCGAAGGGGTCATGCTCGGGCGCGCGGCGGATGGCGTCGTCAACACGCTTCATGCGCTCCACGATGCCGGGGTACGGATCGCGCTTGATGATTTCGGGACGGGCTATGCCTCGCTCAGCCATTTGCGGCAGGTGCCGGTCGACACGATCAAGATCGACCGCTCGTTCATCGCGGCGCTCGAGCGCAAGTCGGATAGCGCAGAAGAGATCGTCCGCGCGATCATCGGCCTTGCGCACGGGCTCGGCAAGGCCGTGGTGGCCGAAGGGGTCGAGAACGAGGCGCAGATGCACATCCTGCTGCAGCTCGGCTGCCGGTATGTGCAGGGCTATCGCTTCGGTCGCCCGGTGCCGTGGCGGGCGATCTCCGCAACGACACGGCACCGGTCGGTCGTGCAGGGGTGATTGCGGCGATACGAGAAAGATGGTCGGGGAGACAGGATTCGAACCTGCGACATCCTGCTCCCAAAGCAGGCGCGCTACCGGACTGCGCCACTCCCCGATCCCGTCGTGCGCAGGCAATCGAAGCCACTTGCGCCATCGGCCGGTCGGCAACGCCGCAGCGCCGCCTGTCGGGCGGCTTTGCCGTGGTGCGGCGGGGATGGCAAGTGAATTAGCGGGTTTTCTGCGCGTCATGTGAGCGAGGATCGATGGTGGGCCCGGCAGGACTTGAACCCGCAACCTAGCCGTTATGAGCGGCCAGCTCTAACCAGTTGAGCTACAGGCCCCCCGAAAGGCTCGTTAGCGCCGTGTCCCGGTCGCTGGCAAGCCCGCCGCCGCAATCACCGTGTCGAGCGACGCCGCCGCAACGCCGCGCCGTGCGAGATCGCCGAGGACGACCGTCCACCAGCGATAAAACGCGGCAAGGTCTGCGGCATCGCGAACGTAGGGCGTGTGCCCCGGGACCAGCGAGGGCGAGTGGAACGCAAAGGTCAGCAGCCGCAGCCCCTCCCCCAAGGCGACCGCGATCGCTTCGAGCGCGGCGTCCAGCGTCATGTCTTCGGGCGTCAGCGCGATTCGGCCGAGCAGGCGGGTGCGGGACAAGAGCCCCCGCCCGCGCGGGATCCTCGCCGCCGCGCGGTACAGCGGCTCGCCACCGCGACGCAGCAGGCCGGTATGGACGGTCGTTAGCGGAACTTCGACCAGCGCGTGATCGGGTCCGGTGCGGAAGGCCGTATTGCCGATCGCGCCGAAATCGGGGCCGCCGTCTGCAGCGTAACAGTATCGCGCGCGCATCGAGCTATCGATTCGATAGCCGCGCGTGGCGAGCAGCCGGAGCGTATTGGGGCCGATCCCGTAGCGGCCGGCGCGATAGGCCAGCGGTTGCGTGCCGAAGGCCCGCGAGATCGCGTCGGTCAGCCGGTCCAGCTTCGCGGCCTCGAGCGACTCTGGAAGATTGCCCGCATAGCTGTTGGCAGGGTTCACGACCTCGTCGAACGGCGGATTGACCCACGGATGGAGTTGCGTGCCGACCGCAGACCGACCATCGGCAAGGACCTCCTGGATACTGCCGATCGCCCCCGGGTCGGTCGCGACCGGATAATCGACCATCAACGTCAGCGGCACGCCATGCTCGGCAAACCGGCGGTGCGCTTCGGGTAGCGCGGCGATCGCCGACACGCCATGCCCGTCGCGCCGGAGCGGTGCGCGCCAGTCGAACTCTTCCTCGGTGTCGACGAAGACGATGAAACGCGTTCCGAAACGTTCCGGCCAGACGACGGCGTCGGCGGGAGCAGGCGCAGCGGGGCGATAGACCGGTCGCGGCGTCACGCCGGGGATGGCATCGGTCGTGCCACGATCAAAGGTGAGAGATCAGCTCCACGTCCGCAGGGATCGTGGCCGGGAGGTGCAATGTCAAGCTGTCCGGACCGATCGCCAGCCCGCCCCCCAACTCTGCCGCAAGATTGCGCGCGAGCCGAAGGGCGAAACCGGTGCCGAGCAACGGCGCACCCTGCTCGCCCGCATCGGTGTCCGCATCTATCGTCAGCAGCAAATCTTCGGGATAATCGGCAAGCGCGCGCGGGCGGTCAAAGGTCACTTTGATCTGCTTCGTCGCGGTCGCTGCGGCAACGATCCCGATCTGCTCGCCCGCCGTCCCCGCCGCGACCAGCGTGGCGAGCAACCGGCCGATCAGGCGCTCCACCGCCTGCCCGTCGCCGCGAATACTCAGCGACGGGTGATCGACGCGCAGCGCAAAACGAGCGCCGCGCAGGGTCGCCAGCGGCGCGAGATCGGCCGTGATCCATTCCAGCAATTGCGCGACAGGGACGTCGTCCACGAAGAGCTGCAGCGCGTTCGTCTCGATCCGCGCGGCGATGTCCATGTCCTCGATCGCGCCGAGCAGCCCTGCCGTCTGGCTGCGGATCGCGGCGGCCTGCTCGCGATAGACCGCGGGTACCGGGCCGAACAACTCGGTCTCGATCATTTCCGCGAAGCCCGCGATCGCATTGGTCGGCGTCCGCAATTCGTGGACGAGTTGCCGTAACGCGTCCGCGACACCGGCACGCTCGTCTGCGGCATGCTCCGCGGCTTCATCGACCCGCGGGCGCCGCGCGCTGCCGCGATATCCGGTGAATCGACCCGACGCCCGGTCGAACACCGGGACCGCGCTGATCCGCCATCCCCCCGCCGCATCGGACTGGCCTTCGACCCACAGCCGCAGGTCGGCAAAACCGGCGCGTTGCCGGAACGCGCCGACCACCGCGCCGTCGACGCTGGTCGTCAACGGGTCGGTCGTGTCGGACCCGAGCGCCGCCGACGTCCGCGCAAGGGTCACCCCGATCAGCGGCGATCGGGAAACCCCTTCGACCCAGCGGATCACGCCTGCCGAATCGGTTTCGAACCGGAAGCGCTCCGCCTGTCCGATGATGCTCGCGTTCGCGCCTGTACCCCCGACGGCACGGTCGCGTTGATACGCGTTGATCCGTTCGACCAGCTCGGCGATTTCGAACGGACCGGTTGCGGGTTCCGCAGCGGGGGCAGATGCCGCCGCAGGGGCATGCAACCCGGCGTCGTCGGCGGTCGGGCTCGGCTCGGACGTTGCGTCCTCCTCCGGTGCAGCCGTGCCTTCGAGGAACGCGGGCGCTTCGGTCCGGGCGGCGTCGTCCTGTGACGGCGAGGCGAGCACGAAATCGACGCTGCCGAAGCTCTCCAGCATCGCGACGACTTCGGGGCCGAGATCGCGCCGGTGACGCAAGACAGAGCGTGCGGTTGGCGACAGGATCGGCAGGAGTTCCGCCCAATCCGCCGCACTCAGATGGACGCTGCGCAGGACAGGCGCCGCCACCGCGATCTCATCCTCCGCAAACAGCAGGACCAGCGCGAGCGGGGGCGACGCAAAGGCCACCGCTCGCGCGCTCGAGGTGCGGACCGGCGGGGGCACTGCCCCCCGCAATCCCCGGAGGCGCGAGATCACCGCGTCGCTGGCGGCGACCCGGCCCCGCCCGACCAGATCGACCAGTTGGCGCCACGCAAGCTGCGCACCCATCGGAGAAGACATGTCCGCGGACAGGACGGTTTCGAGGCTATCGTCGTAACGCAAATCGGAGAACCTTCGGGAACAGCGGCATTCTTGGCCTCGCCTCCCGCCTTACTCAGCGGGACGGCCACAGGGAACGGGAGATTTCGCCACGTAACAATGTGGGACAATTGCGTTCTCCGGCAATTATATTATAGGGCCGCTCCACAGCGCGATGCCAAACGCGCCGATTCCAGGAGCTTCACGTAATGTCCTTTGATTCGATCGACCGGCGCATCCTGGAACTGCTTCAGGACGACGGGCGCATGACCAATGTCGATCTGGCCGAGCGCGTCGGGCTGACCGCTCCCCCCTGCCTGCGGCGTGTCCGTGCGCTCGAGGAAGCCGGTGCGATCCGCGGCTACCATGCCGAGATCGACCCGGCAACGCTTGGCTATCCGATCACGGTGTTCGCAATGGTCAGCCTGCGCAGCCAGGCCGAACAGGATCTTGCCGCATTCGAACAGCATGTCGCGACCATCCCGGAGGTCCGCGAATGCCATATGCTCAACGGGGAGATCGACTTTATCCTCAAGATCGTCGCGAGCGATCTCAAGGGGTTCCAGGAGATCCTGATGACCCAGCTGACACCCGCGCCGAACGTCGCGAGCGTCAAGACGTCGCTGACGATCCGCACCGCCAAGTCGCTCCCCGGCATCCCGATTCGCAGCGCCTGACCGCTGCAACAAAAAAGGGCGACCCGTTCGGGCCGCCCTTTTTTTTACCGTGAGGGTGAGCCTTATGCCGCAGGCGGTGCCGCGACATAGGTCTGCCACAAGCGGGCGATCGACTTGTTCGGCTCACTTGCGACCTTGGCGAGGGCTGCCTTGGCGGCCTCGCGGTCGCCCGCCATTGCCAACGCCATGCCGAGGTGGAGGCTGTTACGATCCGCGTCGGTCGCGCCCTTGGTCTCGGCGAGACGATACATTTCAACCGCCTTGGCGTAATTGCGCGCGCCAAAGTAGGCGTCGCCCGCCTGCCCTGCGATGTCGCCCTTCGGCGCAGCCTGGGCGTTCTTTTCCTTGCCCGCGGGCGAGGTGCTGCCGGCGATGCCGGTCTTGGCCGACGCCATCAGTTCCTTGCCGAGCACGTTGGTCGCGGGAACGACGTTCGATGCCGCGCCCTCGTCGAGCACGACCTTGGCTTCGTTGGGAAGGCCGACCTTGATCGCCGCATCCGCATACTGGAGATATTCGGTCTGCCCGGCCTGGCTCTTGGTCGCCCACATCAGGCGGAACAGGTCGACGCGGTTCTTGCTGTACTTCGCAGCGTTCGGCCCCTGGAAGCCGAAGGTGTAGATCGCGGCGCGCCAGTTTTGCTTGGTGCCGTAATGCGACAGCCAGCCTGCGGTCCAGGCGTCGCCCGCCTCGTCCTTGCCAGCCTTGTAAAGACGCGTGAACGCATACTTGTACCATGCTTCCGGCGGCACGCGGCCAGCGGCTTCCTCGGCCTTGACCGCCTGGTCGAGCGCTGCGACGCCGCCGTCGACGTCACCGGACTCGACCTTCGCGCGTGCGATGTTGAGCAGCAGGTCCGCATCGGTGTAGCCGAGGTCCTTGGCCTTCTGCCAGCCGGCTGCGGCCTGGGCGTACTGCTTCTGCGTGAAATACAGGCCAGCGCGCTCGTTGGTGCGAATCGCGACTTCGGTCTTCGGGGTCGTCGGGTTGGCGATCAGCGCATCGAGCATCGGCGCAAGCGCGGCGGCGCGCTGTGCGTCGGTCAGGCCGGTGCTCTGCGCGTTGACCACCGACAGGCGCAGGCTGCTGCCGATATACTTCTCGTAATCCGTCTTGGCAGCGGCATCGAGCGCGGTCACGCTTGCCTCGGCCTTGGCGAGATCCTTCGGGTTGGCGTCGAGCGCCGCCTTGGCGGCAACGAAATTGTCGCGAACTTCCTTGGAGATCGTCGGCGCGGCGGGTGCCTCGTCCTTCTTCTTCGCGAATGCGGGCGCAACCAGAGCTGCACCGTTGATCGAGACGACGAGCGCCCCGGTCAGTGCGATTTTCGAAACCATCTTCATTGCCGAACTCTCCTCATGCCTCGAACGGGCGACCTTGCGGGGGAAATGCCTGAGCCGCTCTAACGCCACCGGTTTCACCGTCAAGCGACGCCGGTGCCGTCTCCGGGCTGAACAACGCTTGAACTCGCCGCGGTTCCCCCGCGTCGACCACCGGGAGACTCTTTGACGTGTCGTCAGCACGCGGCTACCCGCCTTGGCGATGATCGCCCTGCTCTCCCCCGCCAAGACGCTCGATTACGACAGCGCGCTTCCGCCCGTCACCGCAACGCAGCCGCACTTCGCGGCGGAAGCCGCGACGCTGGCGAAGGCGGCGTCGCACCTGACGCAGAAGAAGCTGTCCGACCTGATGGGCATTTCACCGAAACTGGCCAAGCTTAACGCGGACCGTTTCGCGGACTTCGCCGAAGCGCCCGAACGCCCGGCGCTGTTCGCCTTCGCGGGTGACGTCTATACCGGGCTCGAGGCCCTGACGCTCGATGCCCCCGCGCTCGATTTCGCGGAGGATCACGTGCGCATGCTGTCGGGACTGTACGGCCTGCTCCGCCCGTTCGACAGGATGCGGCCCTATCGCCTCGAAATGGGCACGCGCTGGGCACCGCGGAAACCGTCGTTGTACGACTGGTGGGGCGATCGGATCGCCGCTTTGGTCCGCGACGAAGTCGAGTCCGAGGGGTCGGGCGTGGTGCTCAACCTGGCAAGCCAGGAATATTTCCGTGCGGTCGACGGCAAGCTTGCCGGCGTCCGCGTAGTCGACGTCGATTTCCGCGAGCCCGGGCCGGGCGGCCCGCGCTTCGTCAGCTTCCACGCCAAGAAGGCCCGCGGCATGGTCGCGCGCTGGATGTGCGAGCATCGCATCACCGATATCGAGGCGATGAAGGGGTTCGACAGCGACGGCTATCGCTTCGATCCGGCGGAGAGCACCGACGATCGGTGGCGGTTTACGCGGACATAAGGACATGGGCATGAGGACATGGGCATGACGACAGCCGTCATCATCGGCGCATCGGGCGGCATCGGCGCGGCGCTCGAAGCCGCGCTGACCGAAGAGGGCGCGTTCGACACCGTCCTTGGGTTCGCGCGGTCTTACGAGGGTGACCGGCATATCGACCTGCTCGACGAGTCGACCATTGCTGCCGCGGCGGTGCAGGTTGCGAAGGGCCCTGCTCCCACGCTGGTGATCGTCGCGACCGGCCTGCTTCACGATGGCGAACGCGGACCCGAGAAGGCGCTTCGCGAGCTCGACCCCGACTGGCTCGCGCGGCAATTCGCGATCAACGCGATCGGGCCGGCGATCGTCGCGAAGCACTTCCTCCCGTTGATGCCGAAGACCGGCCGTTGCGTCTTCGCGGCCCTGTCGGCGCGCGTCGGAAGCATCTCGGACAACAAGCTCGGCGGCTGGTATGGCTATCGGGCTGCAAAGGCCGCCCTCAACCAGTTGATCCGCACGCTCGCCATCGAGGAAAAGCGGCGCAACGACCGGGCGATCGTCGTGGGGCTCCACCCGGGCACGGTCGATACCGCATTGTCCAAACCGTTTCAGGGCAACGTCCAGCCGGGCCGGCTGTTCGATGCCGAGCGCGCGGCGTTGCAACTGCTCGACGTCATCGAGGAACTGAAGGCCCCGGACACCGGCAAGCTGTTCGATTTCGAAGGCAAGGAAGTGCCCTTCTAAGGAAAGGCGTAGCGCAGTGTTTCGAGCCGCCTTGCTCGACACTGCATGTATTGATGACAAGCGCGTGACGCTTCACCAGTAAGTATTTCCCGGACCGGGATGATATCTAGCGTAAACGTCTTGTAGTTCATCGATCAAGATGCTCTGCGGTTAACACATCGTTAACCGGGGGATTTCGTATCATGAAGCGCATTGCACTGCTGGCGGCTGCCGCCACCGCGTTGGTCTCGGCGACCCCCGCTTCAGCGACGACGCTGTTCTATGCGATCACCGGTTCGAACGGTTTCTCGGCACACTTCTCGCTCGACGATCACACCATGCCCGACGTCAACTTTCCAACGGAATTCTTCATCTTCGACGTTGCCGGCGTTTATTCGGACGGATCGTCGACCGCCAGCCTGGCGCTGTATGATGCAGCGGACGGCGGCGGCATGACGCTCAACACGTTCAACTTCACGCTCGCGAACATCGCGGGTCCCGCGCTGTACAGCGGCACGCTCGCGCAGCCGACCTTGCTCGCGTTCGGGCCGACCGCATTTTACGATTATGAAGTCCCGACCATCAGCTACCGCGTTTCGGCGGTTGCGGCAGCGGTGCCCGAACCGACGACGTGGGCGATGCTGCTGGCAGGTTTCGGCATGATCGGCATCGCCGTGCGTCGTCGGGGTTCGACCCCGCTAACCGCCTGAACGCCAACGCTGGACGAGGGGGCGTCGGCATTCGTGCCGACGCCCCTTTTTTGTGCGTTTTCGCACCGTGAACGCCCGCTTCCGGCACCGTGCCGCGTGACATAAGTCGAGCGCTGGGCTAGGTCGTAACCGAACCGACATAAACAGCCGAAGGCGCCAAAAATTGACCGACGAGACCGTACTCGCCGACCCGTCCGATATTGCTCCGATCTCGATCGTCGACGAGATGAAGTCGAGCTACCTCGACTATGCGATGAGCGTGATCGTCGCGCGCGCCTTGCCTGACGTTCGGGACGGGCTGAAGCCGGTCCACCGCCGCATCCTGTGGTCCGCGTCCGAAAGCGGGTTCGTCTACAACCGACCGTATCGCAAATGCGCGCGCATCGTCGGTGATGCCATGGGTAAATACCACCCCCACGGCGATAGCTCGATTTATGACGCCCTTGCGCGCATGACGCAGGACTGGTCGATGCGCGTGCCGTTGATGGACGGTCAGGGCAACTTCGGCTCGATGGATCCCGATCCGCCCGCGGCAATGCGCTACACCGAGGCGCGTCTCGCCAAGGTCGCCGGATCGCTGCTCGAGGACATCGACAAGGACACGGTCGACTTCGTCCCCAACTATGACGGCTCGGAGCGCGAGCCTGCGGTGCTTCCGGCACGCTTCCCCAACCTGCTCGTCAACGGCGCGGGCGGCATCGCGGTCGGCATGGCCACCAATATCCCGCCGCACAATCTCGGCGAAGTGGTCGACGCGACGCTCGCGTTGATCGACGCCGCGACCGGTGCGCGCGAGGAAGTGACCACCGACGAACTGATCGAGATCGTCCCCGGTCCCGATTTCCCGACCGGTGCGATCATCCTCGGCCGCGCCGGTGCGCGCTCGGCCTATGAAACCGGGCGCGGCTCGGTGATCGTTCGCTCGCGCTACGTGGTCGAGGAAGGCCGCGGCGACCGTCGCTCGATCGTCCTGACCGCCATCCCGTTCCAGACCGGCAAGAACGGCCTGGTCGAAAAGATCGCCGACGCCGCCAAGGAAAAGCGGATCGAGGGCGTCAGCGACATTCGCGACGAATCGAACCGCGAAGGCGTCCGCATCGTCATCGACCTCAAACGCGATGCGACCCCGGACGTGGTGCTCAACCAATTGTGGCGGCACACGCCCGCGCAATCGAGCTTCCCCGCCAACATGCTCGCGATTCGCGGCGGTCGGCCCGAGCTGCTCAACCTGCGCGACATCCTGACGTCGTTCATCACCTTCCGCGAGGAAGTGATCACCCGGCGCTCGAAGTTCGAGCTGGCGAAGGCCCGCGAGCGCGCGCATCTGTTGCTCGGCCTCGTCATCGCGGTCACCAACCTCGACGAAGTCGTCAAGATCATCCGTGGATCGTCGAGCCCCGCAGCCGCGCGCGAAGCGTTGCTCAACCGCGATTGGCCGGTCGCCGAGATCGCGCCCTATATCAAGCTGGTCGAGGCGGTCGAAGCCGAAGTCACCGGCGACACCTATCGCCTGTCCGAAGCGCAGGTCCGCGCGATCCTCGATCTCCGCCTCCACCGCCTCACCGCGCTGGGTCGCGACGAGATCGGCAACGAGCTGCAGGGCCTGGCCGACTCGATCGGTGAGCTGCTCGACATCCTCGGCAACCGTGCGAAGCTATACGCCGTCATGCGCGAGGAACTCGTCGCCGTCCGCGCCGAATTCGCGACGCCGCGTCGGACCGAGATCGCCGCTGCCGCAGACGGCATCGACGATGAGGATCTGATCGAGCGCGAGGACATGGTGGTCACCGTGACGATGCAGGGCTATATCAAGCGCACCACGCTCGACACGTTCCGGGCGCAGGCGCGGGGCGGCAAGGGCCGTGCGGGCATGGCGACCAAGGACGAGGACGCGATCACGAACCTGTTCGTGACGAGCACCCACACCCCGGTCCTGTTCTTCTCGACGCTCGGCAAGGTCTACCGGATGAAGGTCTGGAAGCTGCCGGAAGGTGGCGCCGCCACGCGCGGTCGTCCGATGATCAACTTGCTCCCGCTCGCCGAGGGCGAGACGATCTCGACCGTTCTGGCGCTCCCCGAGGACGAGACCGAATGGGCCAAGCTCCACGTGATGTTCGCGACTGCGGGCGGCAGTGTGCGGCGCAATTCGATGGATGCGTTCACCAACGTGCCCACCGCGGGCAAGATCGCGATGAAGTTCGAAGGCATCGACGCCGACGACCGGCTGATCGGCGTCGCGTTGCTCAGCGAGCATGACGACGTGCTGCTCGCGACGCGCGCAGGCAAGGCGATCCGCTTCGCCGCCGACGAAGTACGCGAGTTTCAGAGCCGCAACTCGACCGGCGTGCGCGGCATGCTGCTCAAGGGCGACGACAAGGTCATCTCGCTGTCGATCCTCCACCGCGTCGGCGCTACGCCGGAGGAGCGCGAGGATTATCTCCGCTTCGCACCCTGGAAGGGGGAGCGCGACGGCGAGCCGACGATGGACACCGGGCGCTATCAGGAATTGATGGAGCGCGAGCAGTTCATCCTGACGGTCTGCGCCAACGGCTACGGCAAGCTGTCCTCCGCCTATGACTATCGCCGCACCGGGCGCGGTGGCCAGGGCATCACCAACATCGACAACATCCCGCGCAACGGTCCGGTCGTCGCGAGCTTCGCCGCGACCAAGGGGCATCAGCTGATGCTCGTCACCGACCAGGCGAAGGTGATCCGCACCACGCTCGGCTCGATGCGCGTGATCGGGCGCAACTCGGCAGGCGTGCGGCTGTTCGATGTTGGCAAGAACGAGCATGTCGTCTCCGCCGCACGGATCGAGGAAGCCGAAGGCGATGCCGAGGCGGACGTCCGCGACCTGACCCAGGTCGAGCTCGCCCCCGACGACGGTGCGAACACGAGCGACGACAGCGCAGCCGGTCCGGAGGATGGCGAATGAGCGACCTGCCCCTCACCGCGTACAAGGTCCTGACCGCTGAGCAGATGGCGGCGCTCGAAGCGGACGGATCGTTCGCGGGCGCGCCGGTCGATCTGGCGGACGGTTACGTCCACCTGTCGACCGCCGATCAGTTGACAGAAACCGTCGACAAGCATTTCGCCGGTCAAGGCGATCTGCATGTCGCGGCGGTCGATCTCGGCTCGTTCGGGGCGGGGTTGAAATGGGAGCAGTCGCGCGGCGGGCAACTTTTCCCGCATCTCTATGGCGGTCCGCTGCTGCTGGAGACGGTCATCGCGTACGGCCCGCTCGAGCGGGATGCCGATGGCAGCGTCAAGCTGCCGGTGGCTGGCTAGGACCGAAGACTATTTCGACGGGTACTTGCGGGATTCGCGGACCGGGAGGCGCGCGTCCCGCAGCACCTGTCGCTCAGGACTGCACGTGCCCCGGGACGTGCCGGTAGACCGTGCGCGACGCCTGATGGAGCTCGAGCGGCGATTCAGCGCCATCGACGATCAGCGTGGATGAGGCATATTTGTCGAGCGACCGCCGGACATGGACGCCCGCGAACTTCCACGTCTGCGGATAGCCCGAGACCGATTGCATGCCGTGCGTACTCGCCGTGAAGTCTTCGAAATCGTCCCAGCTCAGCTCGAACTGACGTGGCACGACCTGTCGGTCCCGGGCGATCGACAACGCGGCGGACATGCGCGAATACGGCATCGACTTCCTCGAAAGGGTGTTGGCTCTGGAAATTGCTGATGGCCGGGATCGCCGTGGCGAAATCTGGTCCATTTGATGTATTCCTACCGCGCCACTCGCCACGCCTCAAGGCCGGACCGACGGTCCGATACGAATTAACGATGACCGGATCAGCAATAGAGATCGACGACCTCGACCCCCTCCGCTTCCGCCTCGAGCAGCAACGTCCGGTGGCAATGCCGCGGGTCTCGCTCGTAGCATAACAGCGCGCTCGGCTGCTCGGCGGCGAGCGCCAGCATGCGTGCCGCCTGCACCTGCGCCTCAGGCAATTCGAGCTGGTGCGCGTAGACCGACTCGAGCGTCGCGACGTCGCCTTTCTTGGCGGCGTCGCGCCCCGCCTTCGGCGTGCCGAGCGCTTTCAGGTGAACGTAATCGATGTCCGCCGCCGCCAGCGACGCGGCCAACGACGTCTTCGAAAATCCCGGGCGGCGAGACAGCGGGAGCGCGCGAACGTCGATTACGCGCGTCACCCCTGCCCGGGTCAACGCGGCGAGGAAGTCGGACATCGTGGCGGCTTCGTAGCCGATCGTGAAAATCTTCATCATATCCCGTTCCGCCCCGACGGCGCGCACCGCCGCCGGGGCTGGAAGTCTCTTACATCGCGGCAAGCATGGCGATGTGATGCTGGACGACGGGTACGATCTTGGTAGCGGCCGCCTTCAGCGGGGCGGCGGTCCCGGTCGACGATTCATCCTGATGCAGCGCGAGCGCGTCCTGATGCGCCGCCTTCTGCTGCTGGATATATAGCGTGTCGCGCGCGGTACCGGTTGCGGCGCGTAGCGCGGCGAGATCGCTCGACTGCTTCGTGGTCAGCTTGGGCGCGGCGGGATGGATGCCAGCCTTCATCGCGGCGGCCTTGACGGCGGCGGTGCTGTTGGCGTGGTCGGTGACCATGTCCTTTGCGAACGTCTTGAGCTTGGGATTGACGGTCGACGTCATCACGAGCGTGCTCGCCTGCTTTTCGTAAAGATCGCCAGCGCCTGCCTTCATGACATAGGTCGCCGACGTCATTGCGGGCGCTGCGATCGCAAGCGCCGGAATTGTACCGAGCGCCAGTACCGCTAGAATTTTGCCAGTACGCATCTTCGATCTCCTGTTGAGACGAGCGGCTATGCTTCGTCCTGATGCCGGAACGTCCGGCCCTTGCAATCGCTTCGCGGGTTGGCGATCTTATCTGCTTGATCGACATCAGGCCTTCCCCACCGCGATCGCCGCGTGGCGGTTGACCAGTCGGCGCGGATGCCCAAAGGACGGCGCATGACACACGACATCCACATCATCGGCGGCGGCCTCGCTGGGTCCGAGGCGGCATGGCAGCTGGCCGAGGCGGGCTTTTCGGTCCGCCTGTCCGAAATGCGCGGCGCCCCCGCCGAGCGTGGCGGCGAAATGACCCCCGCGCACCAGAGCGACGGTCTCGCCGAGCTGGTCTGCTCGAACAGCTTCCGCTCCGACGATGCCGACAGCAACGCGGTCGGGCTGATCCACCAGGAGATGCGGACGCTGGGATCTCTGATCCTGCGCGAAGCGGACATCCACAAGGTCCCCGCAGGTTCGGCGCTTGCGGTCGACCGCGACGGGTTTTCGGCCGGCGTCACCGCGGCACTCGAGGCGCATCCCAACATCCAGGTGGTGCGCGAACGGGTCGACACCCTCCCCGACACCCCTGTCATCGTCGCAACCGGCCCGCTGACCGCCGCGGGCCTCGCGTCCAGCATCGGCGCCGCGACCGGCGCGGACTCGCTTGCCTTCTTCGATGCGATCGCGCCGATCGTCCATTTCGACAGCATCGACATGGACACCGCGTGGTTCCAGTCACGCTGGAACAAGGGAGAGGGCAAGGATTACATCAACTGCGCGCTCAACCAGGAGCAGTATATCGCCTTCCACACCGGCTTAATCGAGGGCGAGAAGACCGAGTTCAAGGAATGGGAGCAGAACACCCCCTATTTCGAGGGCTGCATGCCGATCGAGGTCGCCGCATCGCGCGGGGTCGATACGCTGCGCTACGGGCCGATGAAGCCGGTCGGGCTCGATGACCCGCGGACCGGACGCTGGCCCTATGCGGTCGTCCAGCTGCGGCAGGACAATGCGAGCGGGACGCTGTGGAACATCGTCGGTTTCCAGACCAAGCTCAAGCATTCCGAGCAGGTCCGCCTGTTCCGTACGATCCCGGGGCTGGAGAACGCCGAATTCGCGCGGCTTGGCGGGTTGCACCGAAACACCTTCATCCGTTCGCCCGAATTGCTCGACCCGACGCTGCGGCTCAAATCCCGCCCAAACGTCCGCTTCGCCGGGCAGATCACAGGCTGCGAAGGCTATGTCGAGAGCGCAGCGGTCGGGCTGATGGCGGGGCGGTTTGCGGTTGCCGAACTGGGCGGGCGCGCGATGACCCCGCCGCCGGTCACGACCGCGCTGGGCGCTTTGCTCCATCACATCACCGGCGCTGCGGTCGCGGATACGTACCAGCCGATGAACGTCAATTTCGGGCTGTTCCCCCCGATCCCGGGCCGGACCAAGAAAGCCGACCGCAAGAAGATGTACACCGACCGCGCACGCTCGGCCCTCGGCGCGTGGTTGGCGGTGGCTTGAACCCGCCCGTCCGTTCGTTTCGGTCGAAGCCGGTTAACGAACGGGAGGGCTGAGGCTCGGATCGGCCCTCGGATGTCGCGGACGGTCAGGCCCGACCGGTCAATTCTCCTCCGCCGCGGCGGCGTTGGCTGGTGGCGGGCAATCGCGACGGATGTGCGGTGGCTTGCGCTTCGGCGCGGTGGTGGCGAATTCGGCGGGGGTCATCCCGCCCGACTTGTCCTTGTCCGCCTCGGCGAACTTCGTTTCGGTCTTTGCTGCCCACTCGTCGAACGACAAGGCACCGTCATGGTTGGTGTCGAGCTTGGCGAACGCCTTGCGCCGGGGCGCAAGATATTCCTCGCGCCCGACCGTACCGTTCTCGTCCTTGTCGTACCGCGCGAACCGTTTGGCCTCGCGCGTCGCCTCGGTCGCGGCAGGCGCGACGTCTGGCAGGTTTTCACTGCTCCCCGCCTGCGCGAGCGGCAACGGCACCCCCGGCAGTGCCGCGACCGACCGGGCATTGCGATTGAACAACACGACGCCCGCCGCGACCAACGCAAGCGCGGCGAGCCCACCAATGATGATGCGCCACATATTCCGATTCCCCCCATGTCCCCGCGCCCGGAATATCGGGTTAGGCGGCACCGGGAAAGCCTAGCGTCCGCTGATCCGGTGCCACGCAAGCCGGGCGATGCGCCGCGGCGACGTGCCTGGCGGACCGCCGTCCTGCAGCATCGCCAAATCCATCCGCGCGATGAGCGCGAGCGCGCCAAGCGCGCGCGCCGGCCTGCTCCAGCGCAGCCCGAACGCCGCGTCCAGTTCGTGCTGCGAAAGCATCCGCGGTAGCGCGGCAGCTTCCGCGTCGCGCAAGTGCCGCGCGAGATCGGCGAGCGCCCACCCCGTCCCTGCCTGCAGCAACGGATCGCGCGGACCTGCACCGAGCAGAACACCGGCCTGGGCGAACAGCGTCCCGCCGCGGTGCGCGGCGTAGGTTTCGAGCGTCGCGCGAGTCAGCGGATCGGGGTCGAGCAGGACTTCCCATCCGTCGATCATGCCCGCAAGCGCCGCCCCCGACACGCCCCGGGACACGACCTCGGTCGCGAGCGCCTGCAACACCGGCTGCGCCGGCGGCGCGGTGTGATCGAGCGCGGATAACGCCTCGTGCCACCAGGTCAGCCGCATCTGCCCGACCATCGGTTCGCGCGTCGTCCGCAGGATCTGGCCAAGCGTCTCGTCGAGCGCGAGCAGCGCCGCAAAGCCGGGCTGCGCGGCGGGCGCCGCGTAGGACAAGGAGAGGTTCCGTTCGGGGTCTTCCTGCCCGCTCATCGCGCGATGCCGCGCGGCGCGTGGTCATCGCTCCTTAACCATGCTCGCTCACGCGTGATTATCCCCTTCTGCGGCATATCGCACTCCGAGACGCGTGTTTTTCTTGCAGGGGATATTGGCGGCATGACGGGGCAGGAACCCAGGACGGAGGCAGCGGCACGCGGCCTGATGGTCACGCTCGCGCACGATGCGAGCGGCAACACGCTCGCCATGATGGCGATGTTTCTGATCCCGCTGACGGGTCTGGTCGGATCTACGGTCGACATGGGGCGCATCTATGTCGCCAAGACCCGGCTCCAGCAAGCCTGCGACGCGGGCGCGCTCGCCGGGCGCAAGACGATGGCCTATACCAACAACACCGCGCTCGACGACAATGCCGTGACGCAGGCAAATGCGTTCTTCGCGAACAATTTCAACAAGGACGATCCGACCAAGACCCCGGCCGTAACCGGTTATATGGGCACCACCAAGGTTGCGTTCACGCCGACCAAGACCACCGACAATCAGGTCGCCGCCACCGCCACCGCGACCGTACCGATGACCGTCTCGAAGATCATCGGGACCAAGGACGTCACCCTCACCGTAAGTTGCGAGGCGCGTTTCGACGTCGCCGATACCGACGTGATGTTCGTGCTCGATACCACCGGGTCGATGGCGTGCCTCGCCTCGCAGACCGCAGGCTGCAGCCCGACGATCAAGAGCTATACGCGGCCCGACGGTACGACCGGGTATTACGCGCAGGAGGTCAGCGGCTCGAAGCTGTCGGGGGTGCGCACGGCGGTGCTCAACTTCTACGACACCGTCGCGGCGAGCAAGGATGACACGACCCACATCCGCTACGGCTTCGTGACCTATACCTCGACGGTCAACGCCGGCTATGCGGTGACTCAGGTTTCGCCGGTCGATCCGACCGTCACGGACATCACCAACTATCCCCTCTATATGGTGAGGAACTGGAGCTACGACACGCGCCGCCTGAAGGGCGACATGCAGGCAGGAAACGCGTACAGCACTTCCAAGACCGGCATGACCTCCGCGGCGTGCAGCGCGCTCGTTCGCGATCCGGTGACCGGGTACACGACCAACGCGACCGCTACCGTCTATACCAACCCGTCCTGGACGCTAACCAGCGGATCGGGAAGCACGGCGCTCGGCACCTGCAAGCTTACCGCGACGCCGGCCAAGCCCGCATGGACCTATGACTATTCGCAGCTCGACGTCGGCAACTACGTGATGGGCAATAGCGTCGACGACCCTTCCAAGGTCACTGCCGCAACCAGCAAGTGGCAGGGTTGCCTCGAGGAACGCGACACCACCTCGGGGGCCACGAGCTTCGACCAGACCAAATTGCCGCCCGATCTCGACCCCGATCTGATCCCCAACGGTGCCACCGCGACCAAATGGCGCCCGATGTGGCCCGACGTCATCTATTATCGCGGCAGCTACACGTCGCTGGTCTCGAGCGACTATTCCAATTCCGGTAACGGTTGGTCGGGGTCGGGGTCGGACAGCACGAACCCCTATGGCGACACCGCCAGCACGGCGCAGGTCAGCGTATGGACGCCCCTGAACGCGGTTCAGAACATTTCGTCCGGCTATGTCTCGTGCGGCAAGCCGGTCCAGCGGCTCGACACGCTGACCCGCGCGCAGGTCAGCGCCTATGTCAACGCGAGCGACTTCGTTCCGCAGGGCGGTACGTACCATGATTCGGGAATGATCTGGGGCACGCGGATGATCTCGCCCAACGGGATCTTCAAGAACGATACGTCGACCTGGCCCGGCCGCAACGCACCCAACCGCTATATCGTCTTCATGACCGATGGCGACATGTCGCCGAACGCCAACATCTACGGACTCTACGGGATCGAGGCGTACCGCAAGCGCGTAGCCAACGGCAACCAGGGGACCTTGGCAACCTATACCGCCTATCACAACCAGCGCTTCCTCGCCGAATGTGCGGCGGCAAAGGCCCGCAACATCAAGGTGTTCGTGGTCGGCTTCGGGCAGCAGCTGACCAACGAACTGACCACCTGCGCATCCGACGGGCAGGCCTATTACGCCAGCGACAACAAGTCGCTCGACACCGCCTTCCAGAAGATCGCCAAGCAGGTGGCGATGCTCCGTGTGACGAAGTGAGCCGGGCTTCGCTCCGCCGCGACATCCGCGGCGGGACCCTGCTCGAATTCACCTTCGTCGCCCCGGTGATGGTGGTGTTGATGATGGCGCTCTGCGACCTGCTGTACGGCACCTATGCGCGCGCGATCCTCAACGGTGCCGTCCAGAAGGCGGCGCGCGACAGCACGCTGCAAGGTGCCTCGGTCAACGACCTCGATCAGAAGGTGATGACCGTGATGGGCGGGCTGATCGGAGCGACCACGCAATCCTGCGCGACCGATCCGGCGGCCGGCACATGGTGCGCGACTCGAGTGAGCTATTCGAGCTTTACGCAAACCGGTCCCGAACCATTCTCCGACGACAATAATGACGGCATTCGCCAGCCGACCGAATGTTATTCCGACATCAACGGCAACACGAAATGGGACGCCACGCCCGATCCCGGTGCCAGCGGCCAGGGCGGTGCAAGCGACGTGACGGTCTACACCATGCGGGTAACCTATCCGCGTCTCCTGCCCGTGGCGGGGTTGCTCGGATGGTCACCCAACCAGACAATTACGGGTAGCACGACCTTGAAAAACCAGCCCTACCAGTCCCAGTCCTCGCCTGCGACCGCGCCCGCGGTGTTGTGCACGCCATGATCCGCGCATCGACCTTCGCCAGGCTTCGCGGCGATACCAGCGGTCTCGCTCTGCTCGAATTCGCGCTATCGATGCCGATCGTGCTCGCGCTCGGGCTTTATGGCGTCGAGATTTCCAATCTTGCGCTGACCAACCTGAAACTCAGCCAGATCGCGCTGGCGCTGGCGGACAACGCGTCGCGCGTCGGGGTGGCTAACAACCTGTCGCAGCAGGATCTGCGCGAGTATGACGTCAACGACGTGCTGCAGGCGGCAAAGCTGCAGGGTACCGATCTGAAACTCACCGCGAATGGCCGGATCACGCTGTCCAGCCTCGAGGAGTCGAACGGCGTCCAGCGGATCCACTGGCAGCGCTGTCTCGGTCTCAAGACCGGCACCGGCTTCGATTCGACCTATGGGCGCACCACCATCAAGAATAACGCGCCATCGACCGCGGACGATTCCGCTGCCAGCTATGATCCCACCGCCGGCGTCAACACCGCTTCCTCGGGCAGCCCAGACAATTCCGCCAGCCACCCCGGCAGCGTGATCACCGGCGGGATGGGCGACGTTGGCAGCAAGGTTTCTGCGCCGACCGACTCCGGGGTAATGTTCGTCGAGATCAACTACAATTACCAGCCGGTCACCGGCACCTGGCTGATCGGCGCAAAAAAGCTGCACTCGATCGCGACCTTCATTGTTCGCGACAAACGCAACTTCACGCAGGTGACGAACCCGGCGCCGACCGCCAAACGCAATACTTGCGACCTCTACACCGCGTGACGCCCCGAAGGGCGTACCGGGGCCTCAGCCCCGGTACGTCACCTTCTTGACCGCAGCGACGATCTTGTCGCTCGTCACCAGCATCAGCTTCTCGAGGTTCGCCGCATACGGCATCGGCACGTCCTCGTTGGTGACGCGCAGCACCGGCGCGTCAAGGTCGTCGAAGCCCTGCTCCATGCAGACCGCCTGGATTTCCGAAGCAATCGAGCAGGTTGCCCAATTCTCTTCCGCGATGACCAGACGATTGGTCTTCTTGAGGCTGGCGAGCACCGTCTCGGTATCGAGCGGGCGGAGCGTGCGCAGATCGATCACCTCGGCGTCGATCCCCTCTTCCGCCAGCTTCTCGGCGGCTTCGAGCGCGAGTCCGACGCCGATCGAATAGCTGACGATCGTCACGTCCTTGCCCTCGCGCATGATCCGCGCCTTGCCGATCGGCAGGACGTAATCGTCGAGCTTGGGAACCTCGAACGTGCGGCCGTAGAGCAGCTCGTTCTCCAGGAACACGACCGGATCCTCGGTGCGGATCGCGGCCTTGAGCAGGCCCTTGGCGTCCGCCGCATCATAGGGCGCGATCACGATCAGGCCCGGCACGCTGGCGTACCATGCCGCGAAGTTGTGCGAATGCTGCGCACCGACGCGCGATGCCGCGCCGTTGGGGCCACGGAACACGATCGGGCAGCGCATCTGGCCGCCCGACATGTAGTTGGTCTTCGCGGCCGAGTTGATGATGTGATCGATCGCCTGCAACGCGAAGTTGAAGGTCATGAATTCGACGATCGGACGAAGCCCGCCCATCGCCGCGCCCGCACCGATGCCGGCAAAGCCATATTCGGTGATCGGCGTATCGATCACGCGCTTGTCGCCGAACTCGGCGAGCAGGCCCTGCGTCACCTTATACGCGCCCTGATACTGCGCGACTTCCTCGCCCATCACGAAGATGCGCTCGTCCGCGCGCATTTCCTCGGCCATCGCGTCGCGCAACGCTTCGCGCAGCGTGATCTTGACCATCTCGGTCCCCTCGGGGATCGCGGGGTCGCTGACCTTTGCCTTCTGCTCGGCGGCGGCGTGAAGCTGCTGCGTGCCGCTCTCGGCGGCCATCGGGACGTTGCTCTCGGGGGCCGGCGGTGCCTTGTCGGCGGGCTGCGCTTCCTTCGGCTGCGCGTTGGCGGAATCGCCCGCACGCTCGCCGGACGACGGCTCTTCGCCCTCGGCGTCGAGCGTCGCGATGACGGTGCCGACCTTCACGTTATCGGTTCCCTCGGCGACGAGGATCTTGCCGATCGTGCCTTCGTCGACCGCTTCGAATTCCATCGTCGCCTTGTCGGTCTCGATCTCGGCCATGATGTCGCCCGACTTGACGACGTCGCCTTCCTTGACCAGCCACTTGGCGAGCGTGCCTTCCTCCATGGTGGGGGAAAGCGCGGGCATCTTGATCTCAATCGGCATCAGTATTTTTCCACCAGAACGTCGGTATAGAGCTCGGCCGCATCGGGCTCGGGCGTCTGTTCAGCGAAATCGGCAGCTTCGTTGACGATCTTGCGGATCTCCTGCTCGACCCCCTTGAGATCGCTCTCGGTGACGCCTTGCTCCTCGAGCAGCTTCTTGACGTGCTCGATCGGATCGGACTTGTCGCGAACCGCCTGGACTTCCTCGCGGCTGCGATATTTCGCCGGATCGGACATCGAGTGGCCGCGATAGCGATAGGTCTTCATCTCGAGGATGATCGGCCCCTTGCCGGCGCGAACCCAGGCGAGCGCCTCTTCGGCTGCGCCACGGCACGCGAGCACGTCCATGCCATCGACCTGAATGCCCGGGATGCGGAAGCTCTCGCCGCGGCGATAGAGCTGGTCCTCGGCCGATGCGCGATTGACGCTCGTGCCCATCGCATATTGGTTGTTTTCGATGACGTAGATGACCGGGAGCTTCCACAGCTCGGCCATGTTGAAGCTCTCGTACACCTGGCCCTGGTTGGCCGCGCCATCGCCGAAGTAGGCGAGGCAAACGCCGCCGTCGCCCTTATACTTGTGGCTGAAGCCGAGCCCGGTGCCGAGCGAAACCTGCGCGCCGACGATGCCATGCCCGCCGTAGAACTTATGTTCCACCGAGAACATATGCATCGAGCCGCCCTTGCCCTTGGAGATGCCGGCGGCACGCCCCGTAAGCTCGGCCATCACGTCCTGCGGCGGGATGCCGCAAAGCAGCATGTGGCCGTGGTCGCGATAGCCGGTGATGACGCTGTCGACCGGGGTCAGCGCGGATTGCAGACCGACTGCGACCGCTTCCTGGCCGATGTAGAGATGGCAGAAGCCGCCGATCAGGCCGAGGCCATAGAGCTGGCCCGCCTTTTCCTCGAAGCGGCGGATCAGCAACATCTGCTTGTAGAATTCGATCAGCTCGTCCTTCGAAGCCGAGTACGGCGTCGGTTCATCGGGACGTTCGCGGTTGGGAACCGGCGGTTCAGCTTTACGAAGGGCGGGGGCTTTGGCCACGGACGATCAACCTCGTATCCTGGGGAATGTCGCGAGCCTATAGGCCCGTTGTTGCGCGCATATCAATGTCCCGCGTCAAATCCCTAGCGTCGCCGGGACGAACAGAAGTTTCCACGGGCCAAGCAAGACGGTGATTGCGGCGCGCGCGCGGCTCGGCCTAAGGCATGATGCGATGGCAGACGCACCGCATCCCTTCCGCATCCCCAATTTCCGCGCCTATTGGGCGTCGCGCCTGTCGGGCACGGTCGCGATCACCGCGATGGCACTGATCGTCGGTTGGCAGGTCTACGGTCTGGCGCGCGCGACCATGGGGATTCGCGAGGCGGCGTTCCTGCTCGGGATGATCGGCGCGGCGCAGTTCGTGCCGCTGTTCCTGCTGACCCCGGTGGTGGGGCTGGTCGCCGACTCGGTCGACCGGCGCTGGATCGTGCGGGTGACGACGCTGGTGATGCTGCTAACCGCCGGCACGCTCGGCGTGCTGACCGCGACGCACACGCTCACCCTCCCCGCGCTGTTCACCGCAGCCGTGGTGTTCGGCATCGTCCGTGCCTTCTCCGGCCCGGCCTATTCCGCGCTCGCGCCCAACCTCGTCCCGCGCGAAAGCCTGCCGACTGCGATCGCGGTGAGCTCGATCGCGTGGCAGGTCGGGTCGATCGCCGGCCCCAGTCTCGGCGGCCTGCTATTCGCGGTCCACCCGGACTTTGCCTATGGCGTCGTCGTCAGCCTGTTGTCGGTCGCGCTGGTTGCGATGTTTCTGATCGGCCCGGTCCCGCAGCCGCCATCGCAACCCGACCAGCACCCGCTCACCCGGATCGCGCAGGGCTTCGCCTATGTCCGCCACAACCGGTTGGTGCTCGCGACGATCACGCTCGACCTTTTCGCGGTGCTGCTTGCGGGGTCGACCGCTTTGCTCCCGGTGTTCGCGCGCGACATCCTGCATGTCGGCCCGCAGGGGCTTGGCATCCTCGCCGCGAGCATGGGCGCTGGCGCGACCGTCACCGCGCTGTTCTTCTCGGTCCGGCCGATGAAGACCAACGTTGGGGTCAAGATGCTGATCGCGGTGATGGTGTTCGGCGCGGCGATCCTCGTCTTCGGCCTGTCGCGCAACCTGTGGCTCAGCGCCGCCGCGCTCGCGGTCGCTGGCTGCGGCGACATGGTGTCGGTCTATGTCCGCCAGTCGCTGATCCAGCTCCACACCCCGGACGCGATGCGCGGCCGCGTCAGCGCGGTCTCGCAGCTCACGATTTCCGCCTCGAATGAGCTCGGCGAAGCCGAGAGCGGGCTGCTCGCTTCGCTGCTCGGCCCGGTCGGCGCGGTGATGTTCGGCGGGATCGGCGCAATCGTCGTGACGATCCTGTGGGTCCGGCTGTTCCCCGAGCTCAGGCTTGCGAAGACCTTCGACCAGCCCGACATAGCTTTAACCAAGACCCCAGCAGGAGTTGCGCAATCATGAAGGCGAACACCATCCTGGATACGATCGGCAATACGCCGCACGTCCGTATCCAGAAGCTCTTCCCCGGCGCCGAAGTCTGGATTAAGTCGGAACGCTCCAACCCCGGCGGGTCGATCAAGGATCGCATCGCGCTCGCGATGATCGAGGCGGCGGAACGCGACGGGCATCTCCAGCCCGGCGGAACCATCATCGAACCGACCAGCGGCAACACCGGCGTCGGCCTTGCGATGGTCGCGGCGGTCAAGGGCTACAAGCTCGTGCTCGTCATGCCCGAGAGCATGTCGCTAGAACGCCGCCGCCTGATGCTGGCCTACGGTGCAACCTTCGACCTGACGCCGCGCGAAAAGGGCATGAAGGGCGCGATCGAACGCGCGCTCGAACTGGTCGAGCAGACGCCCAATTCCTGGATGCCGCAGCAGTTCGAGAACGCCGCCAACATCGACGTCCACGTCCGTACCACCGCGATGGAAATCCTTAACGATTTCCGCGATTCGCCGATCGACGTGATCATCACAGGGGTCGGCACCGGCGGCCACATCACCGGCGTTGCCGAGGCGCTCAAGAAGGAATGGCCCAACCTCAAGGTCTATGCGGTCGAACCCGAAGCCTCGCCGGTCATCTCGGGCGGCGCGCCGGGCCCGCACCCGATCCAGGGGATCGGCGCCGGGTTCGTTCCGGCCAACCTCCACACCCAGTCGATCGACGGTGCGATCAAGGTCGATGCAGCGGTCGCCAAGGACATGGCGCGCCGCTCGGCTGCCGAGGAAGGCATGCTCGTCGGGATCAGCTCGGGCGCGACGCTTGCGGCGATTCTGCAGAAGCTCCCTGACCTGCCCGACAACGTCCGCGTGCTCGGGTTCAACTACGATACCGGCGAGCGGTATCTGTCGGTCCCGGACTTCCTGCCCGAGAGCTGATCCGTTTCGAGACGCCTGCCGGATCGGTATCCGGCAGGCGTTTCGCTTGTTCGCAAAAATGCGCTAAGGGCCGCGGCCAATCCCGGTCAGGAGCCCCGCGTGCCTGTTTCCCCGTCCCCTTTCGTCGGTCGCTGATCGCCGTGCCACCTTCCCCGAAACCGACGCTGACCCTCCGGCTCGTGCTGGTCGCCATTGCAGCGCTCGCGATCCTGCTTCCGCTGTTGCTCGTGCGCACGGCGCCCCCGCCCGTTCGTCACCACAACAAGGTCCGCGCGGTGCCGCAACGCGTCGTTCCGCAGGCCGAGCTTCCGCCGGTCGAACCCGTCGCGTTCCAGGACCTCGATCCGCAGGATGCGCGCGACTATAATGCCGACGTTCCTTTCGTCGACGGCCCCAACCCTGCTGCGCGCCCGTTCAAGCTCGCGGGCGATGCGAACGAGCGCGCGCGCGCGACGGACTGTATGGCGGCGGCGGTGCTCTACGAAGCAGGCGACGATCCGGTCGGCCAGCGCGCCGTCGCGCAGGTCGTGATCAACCGCGTCCGCCATCCGGCTTTCCCCAAGACGATCTGCGGCGTCGTGTTCCAGGGATCCGAACGCAGCACCGGGTGCCAGTTCACCTTCACCTGCGACGGTGCCCTCACCCGCAATCGCTGGAGCGAAGCGCAATGGGGGCGCGCGCGGACGGTCGCGGCGTCGGCGCTCAGCGGGTCGGTCGCGCGCAAGGTCGGCTATGCCACGCATTATCACACCGACTGGGTCGTGCCGTACTGGCAATCCAGCCTCGACAAGATCGCGTCGGTCGGCACGCATCTGTTTTTCCGCTGGACCGGCTGGTGGGGCACGCCCGCCGCCTTCAACCGCCAGGTGTCGAGCGCAGAACCAGTCATCGCCGCGCTCGCGCCCTATTCCGAGGCGCATCGCGGCGCGGAGGGGTTCCCGATCGCGCAAGGCGCGCTGTACGACACCGCTGCCGCGGAATCCCCGCTTCCGCCCGCGCTGCCGGGGGATGGCAACAGCTTCCTGCTCACGCTCGACCCCGACACCATGTCGCCGGACGGCTTCGCGCAATTCGCCGCGCGGATTTGCGCAGACCGCTCCTATTGCAAGGTAATGGGCTGGATCGATCCGGCGATGACGCCGGCATCGCTCCCGCTGCAACCCGCGCAGGTCGCCGCAATGGCGTTCAGCTATCTGCGCGACAAACCGCGCGGCTATGACAAGGCGCTGTGGAATTGCCGCGAGTTCCGGCGTCCGGTGGCATCACAGTGCATGAAGGCCCAGACCTTCCTCACCACCGCCCGACTGGCGGCGGAGAGCCTGAAGATCGACGAGGAGCCCAGCCCGTCCGCCGCGCTACCACCGCATGTCCCGCTGCTTTCCGACGGACTGACGGGCGTGCGGCGAAAGGGGGATGCACCTGTCATCGATGGCCCGGCGGGTGCCAAGCCACCGCTCGCGGTTCCCGCGCTCAGGACGTCCCCGGCAGCCGACAGGCGCTAACGCTACCAGCCGGCAGCGGACCCGATCGTTTCCGGCACCGACGGAAAACCGCACCCGCCCGTTCTTCGACGTGCGCCAAGCCACCGTACTCCGGCGATCCCCGAAGATCGTTCGATTCAAACCCGGCCGTAAAGGGTGATGGTGTGGCACCCGCCGTGGTTCGAATGATTTAAGTAATTGTGGGCGCACCCCGCCGCTATCGCAGTCATGAGGATCCGGCTGACGTCATAGTCGTACATCAGCATCGTTCCTTCGGCGACGGCTTCGAGCGACATATGGGTCAGGGTTTCCCCGTCCCATCTCCCGCGACGAAAATACGGCGTGATACGCTCGAGATACTCGCGGTCCTTGAAGATCGGGAAGTGGAGCGTGAAGACACCGCCCGGGTTCAGCCGCGCCATGAGGTCGTCGATCAGGACGTACCCGCGCACCGGGGGGATATGTTGCAACACCATCGAGGAATGAACCCAGTCGACTTTGGCGACGGGGATTTCCCGAACGTATTCGATGTTGGGAAGACGGTCCTTGCGCGCTTCGATCAGCATGCCTTCAGCCACGTCGACGCCGAAAACACTGCCACATCGTTTCGCCATCGCGCGCGTCAGGCGACCGACACCACAGCCAAAGTCCAGCGCCGTATGCGGTTTGAAATCCCCCAGATGATGCTGGATCGTGGTGGTCAGGTGCGCGTAATCGGCCTCCCCGGTATCCCAGAAATCCTGCAACGCCTGCTCGTCGATGTTTTTCCGCAGGAACCGATCATGCGTCAGAACGCCATAATAGGGTTCCTCCTGACCGATCCGTTCCCAGTCCGAGTCCGTATCCCGCATTGCCCACCCCTTCGAGCGCGTCAGTTTGTCATGACGCCAGGACTGTGGGCGTTACCATGCGCCTGGAAATCCTACCTGCGGGTTCCCACAGGTGCGCGCCGAACTCGTGCGATTAGGGACGCGAGGCTTGCGTTCACCAGGCGATCGACGCGCCGATCCGCAGGTTTCGCGGCCGAAGCGGCGTGGCCTGCGCCCGGGTCGAGAGGATCAACGGATTGCCGAGCGCAAACTGGTTGGCGCGTGCGTTGAGGAGGTTGTCGCCGGATGCAACGAAGTCGACGTTGCGCCAGTGCCATCCCGCATGCGCCGCAAGCACTGCATATTGCCCCTGGCTGATCTCGAGATAATCGCCGGTCCCCAACACCGAGCGCCCGACATAGCGCGCCTGGACGCCGACGTCGAACCGCGACCCGGCGCGATGCAGCCATTGATAGGACAGGCCCGCGTTGCCCGCGAACGGCGGGGTCTCGGGCAACCGCCGGTTGCTGCTCTTCGCCAGTTGCGCGAGGGCACCGTCGACGAGGTTGTAGGTGTAGAGGAAGGCGAAGGTCGCGTGCAGCCCGCGGACCGGCACCCAATCGCCGAGCGCCTCCAGTGCGGTGATGTCGGCATTGCCGATATTGGCGGTATAGGGCTGGCCGCGTCGATTGTAGAGGTCCGCCTGGATATCGCGCCAGCGCGCATAGGAAACCGCGCCGGAGAGTTCGAGACCGATTTCGCCCTGATGCTGCCGCCGGACCCCGGCCTCGCCGACGATGATCGAATCCGAACGGTAATCTGCAACCCGTCCGATGCCG
Organism: Sphingomonas sp. PAMC 26617; assembly: GCF_000242835.1. Taxonomy (NCBI): domain Bacteria; kingdom Pseudomonadati; phylum Pseudomonadota; class Alphaproteobacteria; order Sphingomonadales; family Sphingomonadaceae; genus Sphingomonas; species Sphingomonas sp. PAMC 26617. The sequence goes on along the minus strand of NZ_JH594425.1, from coordinate 3,306,753 downwards.
CTTGCCACCGCCAGCCCCCCGGTCCGATACCCCGACTGGACCTTGGCGAAAAGCGCGGTGCGCGGCGCGACCAGCCACGACGCGGCAAGCGTCGGATCGATCCGCCGCGTCGCCCGCCCCTTGATGAAACTGTTGTTGCGCGGTCGCACGGACGGCTCGCCGTCTGTGCGGGCTGCGGTGAGGCGGGCGCCTGCCGTCAGCGAAAAGGCCGGGGTGACCGGCCACGTCGCCTCGCCGAACGCCGAGACGCTTTCGGTGCGGTTGGTCACGCCGATGATCGTCGCGGTCTGCCCGGGCGGGCCGAGCGCCCGCGACTGGACGTCATTGTCGTTGAGGTACGCGACCCCGAGCAGCCAGCCGACGCGGGTCGTCGCCGGACGGACCAGCCGCGTTTCCTGGACGAACAGGCGGTCGATCTGGGCGTTGCGATAGAGCACAGCCCCGACGCTGCCGAGCGCACGGCTGGCGTCGAACGTGTCGTCGGTCTGCCGATCGACAAAGCCGGTGGCAGAGACCAGATCGAGCCCGCTGTCCCAGCTTTTCCGAACGACGCTGCGCACCAGCTTGATCGTGCTGTGATACGGCTGCGCATAGAGCGACTGGCGCTGGAGCGACCGCGCGTCCGCAGGGCTTCTGGGTTCGGTATATTGCGCATCCGCCGAATCGATGCGCTGCCCGAGCGCCCCGAGTTCGACGCTCCAGCCGTCGCCGGGATCAAATGCCACCGCCACCCGGCCGCCGACCGTATCGGTACGGTTGATCGCGGTCAGCTTGCGCGCGGGGTCATCGATATAGCCGCCCGCCTGCTGGCGATACGCCACTATCCGGGCACCTGCCTGATCGCGAACCAGGGGCAAATTGGCCATGCCCGCGATGTCGAAACCGGGTGCGCCATCCTGCGTCAGCGTGACCCCGCCGGTCATCGCCGCACTGGTGCGCTGGAACGAAACCGGGTTCGGCGTCAGCCGGATGATCCCGCCGATCGCGCCTGCGCCGTACAGCGTGCCCTGCGGCCCTTCGAGCACTTCGACGCTGTGCATGTCGTACAGGTTGAGGCTCGGTTCCGGGCCGGCGAAACCCAGCGGAACTTCGTCGAAATACTGGCTGGCGGTCGATTGGGTCGCGCCGTTGAAGCTGCTGTCCGCGATCCCGCGGATGAAGATCTTGTTTCGGCCGACGCCAAGCTCGGTGTTCTGTAGCACCGGGGTCGCGCGGGCCAGTGTGTCCATGTCGATCGGCCGCGTCGCGCGGGATGCGGGCGCAAAACCACTCAGCATGATCGCGCTGCCGGGGAAGCGCAGCAGCGAGGACCGTTGCTTGCTCGCGGTCACCACGATGTCCGCCCCATCGCCGGGGATGGCGACTGCCTTTGGAGGTGGAGCGACGACGCGACGCGGGGCGCGGACGATTCGGAACCCGTGCGAACCAATCGGGACCGCGCGATAGCCGGTGTCCTTGAGCAACCGCCGAAGCGCCGTTTCAGCCGTCATCCGGCCGCGTAGCGGGCGTGCCGCGACCGCGCGCAGCCCCGGTTCGATGCTGACGATATCGGTCCCGGTCTGCTCGGCGAGCGCAGTTAATGCCCGGTCGAGGGGGACCGCGCGTATGCTGATCGTATTGGGTGCGCCGGCAACGGCCGTGGCAGACAGTAGCCACAGCGTGGCCAAACCCCGAAACATGCTGCCTTCAACGAGCCGAAATGGCCCACCGCTTCCCATCGTGCCGCCAATCCGCCCCGACTAGGGCGGCCAGATGCGGCACGTCCTGGGCGGGCTTCCCCGTCAGGTGAACCATGCCGGTGAACGCCTGCTGCGACAAGACCGGTTCGATCGACACCTCGGCCGCGTCGATCCGCCGCAAGGCATTGACGATGCGCCCGAACGGTTCCCCCGCAAAAGCGATGTTGCCGGTTCGCCAGCCGCCGACGTGCGCGGGATCGACTTTGGATACCGCAACATGCCCGGTATCATCGCGGGCGGTCACCGCCGAGCCGGCGCGCAACGTCAGCTTGTCGCGCTTGGGCTGGAACAGCACCGCGCCTTCGCCGACCTGGACGTCGAGGCGGTAGCCTTCCCGTTCGGCGTTGAAGACGGTCCCCATGTCCTCGACCGCAAGATCGCCCGAGTGGAGCACGAACGGGTGATCCGCATCGTGCCGGACGTGGAAGGTCGCCTCGCCCGCGGCCAGCCGCGCGGTACGCGGATCAGACCGGTCGAGTTCGATCCGGGTCGCCCCGTTGAGTTCGATCCGCGTTCCGTCCGCCAGGGCGATCGCGCGCCGTTCGCCCGCCTTGGTCGCGACGACATACGGCGCGGCAGCCGTATTGGGGAGCGACGGCAGCACCAAAAGCGAGAAGCTCGCCGCGAGCGCAAGTGCGCCCGCGCCAACACCCCAGCGCAACATTTTGCGCGCCCGATTGCGCTCGACCGGCGGCACGCTTTCCGCGGCATCCACGGGAAACACTTCCGGATGATCGGCCATGAGGCTGGCGTCGAGCGTCAGCGTGTCGAACGCCCTGGCATGCGCCGGGTCCGCTTCCAGCCACGTCACGAACGCGCGCCATGCGGCATCGTCCATATCATGCTGGCGCAACGACCACGCGATCGCCTGTTCGGTAATGGTCGAGGCGTCAACGGCCACCGTGCGTATCCCCTTCGCCTGACAGACGATGCCGCTCGCTGGAATCCGCCTCGTCGTTCGCACGATAGACGGAAATTTGCTGCATCGCGCGGCGCAGCAGCTTTTCGACGCCGCTCACCGTCATGCCCAGATGGACCGCAATGTCTTTCTGCGGCTGTTCCTCGACGCGGTACAGCCGGAGCGCGGTGCGCATCCGATCCGGCATGCCCGCAAGCGCCTTTTCGATCTGCTGGAGCCGTTCCCGTGCGAGCAGCCCGCGTTCGGCGTCGGGCTGTTCGTCGGCAGCGGGCTGGACATCGTGCCACGCGGTTTCGCGCGCACCCGAGCGTGCCGCGGAAATCCGTCGGTCCGCCGCAAGGTTCGACGCCATCCGGTACAGATAGGCCGCCGGTTGCGCGATCGGCGTGCGCACCTCTTGCTGGTCGAGCTTCAGCCAGATGTCCTGGAGCGCATCCTCGGCATCGTCCCGACTGGACAACCGGGCGACCAGCAGGCGCAGCAACATCGGGCGTTCCTGAAGGAACACCGCCTTGAGCCCGGTCTCGGTCACGAGCGTGGCGAATCGCACTGCATCGCCGTCAGCTAAAGCCGCGTTTCCGGTCCATCGCAAGGGGGAGATGCTGGGCAACCGGACCGGTCAGGCGGCCAGCCGTGCCTCTGGCTGGATGATGCCGACCGACTGGAATTCCCGTTCGCGGATCCGGTCGCTGGTCAGCTTGCGCTGCTGCAACCGTCGCGCCAGGAAGCCGTAGAAGAACCAGTCACGTGCCGGGGTCGGCGTGAAGTGATAGGCAAGCCGCTCGACCAGCGTCCAGCGGATCGACTCCCGGTCGCGTTCACGCGGCGACGGCGCACACCAGAAGGCGTCGCCATACGCAATCGGTCCATGCTTGCCGACGCGGTGCAGGATCTCGTGATCTTCGAGCACATAGCCCCAGCGACGGGCATCGAACTGGCCTGCGCGGCGTAGCGCGGTGGTACGGAACACCTGCCCAGCGCCGCCAGTATGACACTGGTCCGGCAGCAGCGCCGCCGAACGCATCATGCGCCGCGCGGCCCTGGCATGATCCGCCGCGCCTGCCCCGGGCGCAACGAAATACGCACCCGCGGCAACCGCGCCCCGATCGAGCAGCCGGGCTGCCTGCCGCAGGTAATCGCTCGGATACAGCGTATCCGCGTCGCAGGTGGCGACATAGCAGGTGCGAACGAGGTCGACCCCGGCGGCCAGCGCGTTGACCTTCCCCGGTTTCGACTCGACCAGCAGCGTATGCGCGAGGCCCAGTCGTGCGCAGGTGGCCGCAGCGACTGCGCCGCTGCCGTCGGTCGATCCGTTGTCGATCAGGATCAATTCGAACCGCATGTCCTGTGCGGCGATGCTCTCGATCGTCGCGCCGATCATGTCGCGTTCGTTGAAGAACGGGACAAGCACGGTCCAACTGCACGGAATGACCGTCGTTGAAAGCGGCTCCCATGGACGATCCCAGGAGCGAAAATCCGGCGATTCAAGATACATGTGGCGGTTCCGTGGAGGCGGTGTGCGACGGTTGGGAGAAGACGCGGGTCCGAAGCTATCGCGCCATTGATCCGGCGATGGTCGAAACGGGGCGTTAGGTCGGCATCGGTGCGGCAAGTCTCCTTGCAGACACGACGATGCTGCCCGGGCAAAACCGCACAGGAATTTTTACGATTCAGGAACTATTTCGCACGCCGAGCGTGTCGTTCGCGAGGGACCGGCCGCCTTGCCGGGGCCCGTGCCTGTACGGTCAGCGGCGCGCCAGCCGCCCCAGCAGTTCGTCCAGCGCCGACAGGAAGCGCGAGCGATCGGTCTTGGCGAAGGGTGGCGGGCCCCCGACCGCGTCCCCGCCGGCCCGCAAATCCGCCATGATCGCGCGCACGGCGATCGCATTGCCAATCGAGGCGGTGGTGAACGGCTTGCCGTTTGGCGCCAGCACGCTGGCCCCGGCCTTGAGGCACCGGTCGGCGAGCAGGATATCCCCGGTGACGACGACGCTTACGGTGCCGGCGCGCTCGGCGATCCAGTCATCCGCCTCGTCGAACCCCGCCCCCACCACGATCCGTGCGAGCAAGGGATGTATCGGGATCCGGATCGGGCTGTTGCTGACGATCGTAACCGCCACCGCGCGGCGGAGCGCGACCTTGTAGATCTCATCCTTCACCGGGCATGCATCGGCATCGACATAGATGTGCAGCGGCAGGCTCATTTGCGGATCCGTAGCGAAACCGTCGCCGACATGCCATGCCGCGGACACGACAAGAGCGTAGCGACAGGAAAGGATCTGCGATGCCGCTGTACGAAATCGACGGAAAGGCCCCGGAGCTCGGCGAGGCGAGCTGGGTCGCGCCCAGTGCCGAGCTGATCGGCGAGGTGGTGCTGGGGCCTGACGTGGGCGTCTGGTTCGGCGCGGTGATCCGCGCGGACAATACCGCGATCACGATCGGTGCGCGCAGCAACATCCAGGAGGGCGCGATGGGGCACAGCGACCCGGGCGCGCCGCTCACCGTCGGGGAGGATTGCACGATCGGGCATCATGCGATCCTCCACGGCTGCACCATCGGCGACCGGGTGCTGGTCGGCATGGGCGCGACGATCCTCAACCATGCGGTGATCGGCGCGGATTCCCTGGTCGGCGCGGGGGCTCTCGTCACCGAGGGCAAGGTCTTCCCGCCCGGCAGCCTGATCGTCGGCAGCCCAGCGCACGTGGTGCGCGAATTGGACGATGCGGCAAAGGCGGGACTGCTGTTGTCGGCGCGGCATTATGTCACGAATGCGCGGAAATATGCGGCGGGGTTGAAGCGGGTCGGATAGAACGCATTCCAAGATAGCAACGCGCGACGACTTCGCTCCTGGGACTTCGCGCAATCCCGCACCGTCGCTCGAAACGCGGTTTTGCCGAACGGGCATCCGGGACGCGCATCGGCGTCCCGGATGCCGCGGTCAGCTCCCGCTTCGTCCCCAGGCGGCCACGTCACCGCTGATTCGCGCGTCGACCATCCGCCGCGCCGCCATCGTCGAGACCGTCCGGTCCGCCGCGCCGCGGGCCTCGGCCGGCAGATTGGCGGTTGCGAAGGCCTTGATCTTCCCCGGCATCGCCGGATCGTCCGACCCTGCGCCCAGACCTGCCACGAAGCCCGCGCGCGTGCTCGTCTCGACCAGCGTGTTGACCAGCGCGAGATGGGCGACCGCATAATCGAACGCCATGTCGGGATGCTCGTTCGCGACCGTGCGCAGCAAACTTGCCTTCTGCGGCGCGGTGAAGCGGTCGGTAGTGAGCAGATCGAGCGCGCGCCGTGCGAGCGCGTCGTCCTTCACCACGCCCAGCAGGCGGACGTAGCTGTTCTTGGTCACCGGGTTCTTTTCCGCGAGCGTCAGGGCGAGGAGCGCATCCCAGTCCGCGGCACTCGCGTTCTGCGCGAACGCGCCGAGGATCGGGGCACGGATCGGTGCCGGGATCGCATCGGGGTTTTTCTGCAACGCCGCGAACAGCGTCCGCGACCGTTCGAGCACTGCAGGATCCCCGAGATCGCCAAGGACAGAGATCAACGTTTCGCGCAGCGTTGCGGTGAGCGCGCCTTCGCCAGGGGAAGCAGCGAAGCCGACCCGCGCCATCGCGGGCTGGATCGTCCGGATGATCTTCGCCGAGACCGCATCGCGCGCCGCACCCTTGGGAACACGCCCGCCAAGATCCGAGAGCTGCCCCGCGACGGTCTGCCACAGCAAGGGGTTCGCATCGGTGCCGAGCGCGCCGACATCCGCGAAATACCGGTCGAGCCGCTGGTTGCCGCCCTTCGCCAGCGCGAAATCATCGCCGAGCGTCCCGAGCTGGTCGGTCAAGGCGAGCCTCCCGAAATCGCGAACGATCGCGGCATGCGCGGGTGCCGTGTAGACGGTGCGCGTGTAGCTGCCCTTGCCGCGGTTGAGCACCACGGTTCCGCAGCCGGGCACGGTCACCGGTTGCACCCCCACGCCGCGCACCGTCGCGCGGACATCGGCCTGCCCGATCACGCCCAGCGTCATCGGCACCCGCCACGTCTGCGTCTGCTTCGCGGACGTGTCATAAGCGAACCGTCCCTGCGTCAGGCTGACCTGCGTCTGGCCGCCAACGCACCGCACGTCCGTCATCGTCACCAGCGGGACGCCCGGCTGCAGCGTGAAATCATGCGCGATCGGCGCGACCGGAGTGTTCGCCGCGGTCGACAGTTCGCTCCACAGCTGGTCTGTGACGGTGTTGCCGTACTTATACTTGGCCATGTAGCCACGGATCCCGGCGCGGAACGTGTCCGCCCCTAGCGTCGACTCGAGCATGCCGATCACGGCCTGCCCCTTCATGTAGGTGATCCCGTCGAACGCCTGACCAATCTGGTCGACCGTCTCGACATGACGGATGATCGGATGCGTGCCGACGGTCGAATCGACCTGCAGCGCGCCCTCGCGGTCCTGCGCGACCGCGGTCGCATCGGCGTGCCATTCGGGGTTGAGGTCGATGCTCGACTTGTTCTCCATCCACGAGGCGAACCCCTCGTTGAGCCACAGGTCGTCCCACCAGTTCATCGTCACGAGATCGCCGAACCACTGGTGCGCCATTTCATGCGCGACGACCGTGAAGATCCGCTGCTTGCCGCTCTGCGTAGCGCGCTTGGCGTCGTAGAGGAGCTCGGGCTCGAAATAGAAGATCGCGCCCCAATTCTCCATCGCGCCGAAGAACTGGCTCGAGCCCGGCCCCGCGATCATGTCGAGCTTGGGGAGCGGGTACGGCTGGCCAAAATAGTCGTTGTAATAGGTCAGCAGCCGCTTCGCCTGCGCCAACGAGTAGTCGCCCTGGTCGACCACGCCACGCCGCGTGATGATGCCAATCTCGGTCTTGCCCGCCATCACCGTCTTGCGCTCGACGTCGCCCATGCCGAGGAACATCAGATAGCTCGACATCTTTGGCGTCTCGGCGAAGCGGTACAGCTTGCTGCCGTCCGCCTGCCTGGTCACGCTGGTCGCGGGCATATTGGAGAAGGCGGTCTGGTCACCGGGCGCAACCGTGCTGATCGTGAAGCGCGCCTTGTATGCCGGCTCGTCCCACAGCGGCGCGAAGCGGCGGGCGTCGGGCGCCTCGAACTGCGTGACGAGCATCCGCGCGGCGGAACCGTCCTTGTTGGTATAGTCGATTGCGAACAGCCCGGCGGCCGAGGTGTTGATCGTCCCCGTCCAGGCGAAAGCGAGCGCATGCTTGCCCGCCGAGACCGCGGTTCCCGAGGTCAGCACGAGCTGCTGCTTGGCGGTGTCGAGTCGGAAGGTCACCGGCTTGCCGTCGAGCGTTGCGCGCGAGATCTTGAGGTCGGCGGCGTTGAGTACGATCGTCCGGCTCGTCTTGGCCACTTCGATCGCGACGGTTTCCTCGCCCGAGAAGGTCATCGCCTTCGCATCGGGGCGGACCATGATGTCGTAGCTGAGCGGTGTGACACCGCCGGGCAACTGCCCCACGGCGAACGCCGGAGTCGCGACGGCGGACAACAAGGCAGCGACAAGAGAAAGCTTCACGCGCGAGACTCCGGAATGACATATTTGCGAGCCGTGCCTTAACCCTTTCAGTTACCTCTGCAACTATAGGCTTGCTGGACAGGCGTTTCGGTTGCGCTATGAAACGCATATGAGCATTCCTCCGCTGTTCGATCGCCTCCGGCTTCCCATCATCGGGTCGCCGCTGTTCATCATCTCGGGGCCGGAGCTGGTCATCGCGCAGTGCAAGGCGGGGATCGTCGGATCCTTCCCGGCGCTCAACGCGCGACCGCAGGCCTTGCTCGACGAATGGCTCCACCGGATCACCGAGGAACTGGCCGCGCACAATCGCGATCATCCGGAGCGTCCTGCAGCGCCCTTCGCGGTCAACCAGATCGTCCACCGCTCGAACGAGCGGCTCGAGGCGGATCTTGCGACCTGTGCGAAGTGGCAGGTCCCGATCGTCATCACCTCACTCGGCGCGCGCGAGGATCTCAACACCGCGGTCCACAGCTGGGGCGGGATTACGCTCCACGACGTGATCGATGACCGTTTCGCGCACAAGGCGATCGAAAAGGGCGCGGACGGGCTGATCGCGGTGGCGGCGGGTGCCGGCGGCCACGCCGGGCGGTTGTCGCCCTTCGCGATCATTCAGGAAATCCGGCAATGGTTCGACGGGCCGCTCGCGCTTTCGGGTTCGATCGCGACCGGCGACGCGGTCCTCGCGGCGCAGGCGATGGGGGCGGACTTCGGCTATATCGGCTCGCCGTTCATCGCGAGCGCGGAAGCCAATGCGGACGCGGACTACAAACAGGGGATCGTCGAGGGGAAGGCCTCGGACATCATCTATTCGAACCTCTTCACCGGCGTTCACGGCAATTACCTGCGCGGCTCGATCGAGCGCGCGGGGATGGACCCGGACAATTTGCCCGAGGGTGACCTCAAGACGATGGATTTCGGGACCGGCAACGGCGCGAAGCCAAAAGCGTGGAAGGATATCTGGGGGTCGGGCCAGGGGATTGGCGTGATCGACCGGGTCGAACCCGTGGCGGCGATGGTCGACCGGTTCGAAGCGCAATATCGCGCGGCGCGCGCGCGGCTGGCGCTCTAGGCCCACGAAACGCGCGTATGGCGTAAATCTCCGGATCCTGCCTGTCGATCACCGGCAGCGACGGGACAGCAGCCGGACGGGGTCGCTGCAGACTGCCTGCGGCAGTCGATCAGAACGCCCCTGCCAGTCGCCCCTGCAGGAAATGCACCGGGCTTGGCAGGACCATCGGAGCCTCCGCCTGCGCCGCATCGAGCCGCGCGACACGCTCATGCAGATCGCAACTCGCCGCGATCAGCCGCCCTGCGGCGAGCGGCATCGCAGCGAGCGCCGCCGGGTGGCTCGCCGGCGCGGACCCGAGCCGTCGCGACGGGTCAAGCGCCTCGCGTGGCTCCATTTCGCCGGAGTCGACCGCGCGCTGGGTCAGCAACCATGCGATCACGTGCATCAGTCGCGTCGTGACCTTGAGCGATTCGCAACTGAACGAGACCCGCGCCATCGGATCGAGCGAGTCACGATCCGCGCGGCCACCTTCATCGAAATAGCTCCGCGCCTCGTCAGCCAGGATCATTGCGTCGAGGTAGAGCGTATCGATCACGCGGCGATGCATCCGCGAATCATACAGGGGGCGCTTCATCCAATTCATTTCCCACAAATGCGCGGCGCACGGTACGGTTTCGAGCGGTTGGGCCAGCCAGTGCCAAGTGTCACAGAATGGGACAGCCGGAGCGATCAACTCAGGCAATGATATCCGGGACGAGCTGATCCTCGAGCAACGCGATCTCGTCGCGCAGCCGCAGCTTCCGCTTCTTCAGCCGCGCCAACTGCAACTGGTCTCCCCCGCCGCCATCGACGAGCGCGGCGATTGCCGAGTCGAGGTCACGATGTTCGACGCGCAACACTTCGAGGCGCTTTGCGATCAGGTTGTCGTCCATCGGATCCCCATATGCTGAACCGACCCTAGCAAATCGCGACATGCCGGTCCGGGGAAAAGCGATCGGTCGCGCAAATCGGGGGACATATCCCATCCGTACGATTCCAGTGGAGACAATTACGGGATCGCGTGGTTTATTGAGTTCCCCAAGCAGCACATGAAGGAGGTACGCAGACTATGCAGACCGCACATCATTCGGCTCTCGCCGCCAAGCATGCAGTCCTCGACCGGCAGATCGCGGCGGAAACGCAGCGCCCCCTGCCCGACGCGACGACGATCGCCGCGCTGAAGAAGCAGAAGCTGTTGATCAAGGAAGAACTGACGCAAATTCAGTAGATTCGTCAGGTCCGGGCGTCTCGGCGTCCGGACCGCGCGTTACCCGTCAGCGAAGATTGCCCCGCGGCAGGATCGGCTTGACGAACACGGGCGTATGCCCCCCCTGCCCCACCGGCTTGCGCGCTAGCAATGGATCAATCGGTCGATCGAAGGCGATCCCGATCCGACCTGCGGTACACCATGCGACTTGTCCGGGAACCCAGCCGATGCCGCGGATCTCGATCTGGACCGGTACGGCCTGGTCGAGCCCCTCGGGATAATCCGCCATCAACCCACCGGCGGAGAGATTGCGGACGCGGACGGGGATCGACCCGGTTTCGCCAGCGAGACGCAACATCGCCATCAGGAACAGACTGTCCCGAGCGTCCTGCCGGCTACTGGCGGGATCGTCCACATGCTCCTGCGGGTCTGTCGGCGAATACTGGTCCATCACGTTGGTCGTACCGGTCTCCAATCAAAGCGAAGCCATAGGCTAAAAATGGTTTAGAACTGGTTAACCCAGCCTTTTGCCGAGGTCATTCTTCACGCGAAACCTTTTCGTGCCGCTCGTGGCGCTCCTGCGCCTCGACCGTCATCGTCGCGATCGGCCGTGCTTCGAGACGAGCGAGCGAGATCGGTTCGCCGGTGACTTCGCAATATCCGTATTCGCCCTCGTCGATCCGGCGCATCGCCGCTTCGATCTTGGAGATCAGCTTGCGCTGCCGGTCCCGCGTGCGGAGTTCGATCGACCAGTCGGTCTCACTGGAGGCGCGGTCGGTCAGGTCCGCCTCGCGCAACGTATCGACCTGCAATTGCGACAGCGTTCCCGCTGCCTCGCGCAGGATCGAGTCTTTCCACGCCTGCAACTTGGCGCGGAAATACGCCTGCTGCCGCGGGTTCATGAACGCCTCATCGGCGCTCGGGCGGTACCCGTCGTCGGCGCTCGTCGGCACCGCGAACTGTTCGGATTCGTCCAATCGATTCAAGACCGTCGCCATCCCACTCTCTCCGCTCGGTCACTGGGTGCGTTGTGCACCTCTGGACCCCCCCGGGCCAACTCCATGTCGAGCGCGCCTATAGCATGCCAAATTTACTCCACAAGCATCCCTCGTACCGAAGCTTCCGTGTTTCTTTTCGGAATGTTGCAGCCGCGCAAACCGCAATTGTCGCAGGACGGCCGAGAAATGGCGTGGCGGGTCGCGAAGTGGCACCGATTTGTATCGTCCCGGTACAGTTGCACTGACCTTGGCCGGGATCTTTGTGGAACCGGGGCCAAACCCGTCGAAAACCGGCACGCGGTCTTGCCGCTTAACGCAATCTTGAGTGCTCCTCGGCTTAATTGGCTCGGATATGTCCGTCGCGCGTCCTGCGTCGGAGAGTAGCGAGTTGCGTATGTCGGTCCGTATGGCGTTGGCGAAACTGTGTGCATGCGTCTGCGGCGGCGCGGTCGTCGGAGGCGGTGCGGTCCATGTCGTAGACCGCGCGCAGTCACGCGGCCATGTCGCGCGGCCGCTGGTCAAGCGCGTCGCGCATGGCAACAAACCCGCCGGGCCGGTGGCCCGGTCGCGCGCCGGTCTGCGCGCGCGCCCCGGCGCTACCACGACGTGCCCTGCCGCCGCCCAACCACAGGTCGTGGTCGTCTCCCCGCAAGGTGCCCCCTTCCCGCTGCCTTATGATGGGACGGGCTCCACCGGTGGAAGCGGCGGTGGTGGTGCTCCCCTGGTCATCGGCGGGAACAGCGGGTTCGGTGGCGGCGGGTTCCTGCCAGTTGGCTTTGCCGGCGGCGGCGGGGCCGGCGGTGGCGGTATCACCCTCCCCGCGACATCGACCGGCCCCTCGAGCGGCGGCAGTACGGGTTCGGGACCGAACGGAGGTTCAACCACACCGACGACGGCGGTCACCGATCCCGCCGGGGAGACCGGCGGTCGTCCAGCCGCGTCGCCCACGCCCGGCTCGGGCGGATCGGCGAGCGGCGGTTCGACCGGAGGCCCGGTCCCCGGGGTCGGGATCAGCCCCGGAACCAGTTACGATCAGAAGATGACCGAGGGCACCGGCAAGCCGGGCGGGCCGCCGGCCCCAGTCCCCGCGCCGCCTATGGTGGTGTTGTTCGGCGCAGCGGCGGCGGCGCTCGTCGCGCGGAAACACTTTGCCCGCCGCCCGTCGGCACCTGCCTGATCCGCTCGTGCGCGCGGGCAGAGTGGCCGCCCGCTTGCCTAGCCGCGCGGGCGACGCCATAGCCGGGCGATGCATGATATTCGCCTGATCCGGGATAATCCCGCCGCGTTCGATGCCGCGCTTGCCCGTCGCGGCGTAGCCCCCGTTGCCGCCGAACTGGTCGCGCTCGACGAGCGCCACCGCGCGTTGACCACCGAGTCGCAGCTTGCGCTCGCGCGGCGGAACGAAGCTTCGAAGGCAATCGGTGCCGCAAAGGCCGCGAAGGACGAGGTTACCTCCGCCGCGCTGATGGAAGAGGTCGCCACGCTCAAGCAGCGGCTCCCCGCGATCGAGGCCGAGGCCAAGACGCTGGGCGACGCGCTGCAGGAGCGGCTGGCCGTCCTGCCCAACCTCCCGCTCGTGGATGTCCCCGAAGGTGCCGACGAGGATGCGAACGTCATCGTCGCTGAGCATGGCGCGCGAACGACCTTCGCGTTCAAGCCGGCCGAGCATGACGCGATCGGCTTGCCGCTCGGGCTCGATTTCGAAACCGGCGCGGCAATGTCGGGCGCGCGCTTCACCCTGGTGCGCGGCGCGGCAGCGCGACTCCACCGCGCGCTCGGGCAATTTATGCTCGACACGCTGTCGGGCGAGCATGGCTATGAACAGGTCGTCCCGCCGCTGCTCGTGCGGGACGAGGCGTTGTTCGGCACCGGGCAACTTCCCAAGTTCGCCGAGGACCTGTTCCACACGACCGACGGTCGCTGGCTGATCCCGACCGCGGAAGTGAGCTTGACCAACATCGTCGCGAACCAGATTCTCAGCGAAACGGAACTGCCGCTGCGATTCGCCGCGCTGACCGCCTGCTTCCGCTCCGAGGCGGGCGCGGCCGGGCGCGACACCCGTGGGTTCATCCGCCAGCACCAGTTCGAAAAGGTCGAGATGGTCTCGATCGTCCCGCCCGACGCCTCCGAAGCGGAACATGAGCGGATGACCGGGTGCGCCGAGGGGATCCTCACCGCGCTTGACCTGCCGTTCCGCCGGATGAAGCTGTGCACCGGCGACATGGGGTTCACCGCCGCGCGGACCTATGATCTCGAGGTGTGGCTGCCGGGCCAGGACCGCTATCGCGAAATTTCGAGCTGCTCGACCTGCACCGACTTCCAGGCGCGCCGGATGAACGCGCGCTACCGCCCCGAGGGCGAAAAGGGGACTCGGTTCGTCCACACGCTCAACGGCTCGGGCCTCGCGGTCGGTCGCACGCTGGTCGCGGTGCTGGAGAATTATCAGCAGGAGAACGGCACGGTGTCCGTCCCCGATGTGCTGGTGCCCTACCTTGGCGGCACCACGCTGCTCGAGCCCGCACGCTGATGCGGATCCTGCTGACCAACGACGACGGCTATCATGCGCCGGGGTTGAAGGTCCTCGAGGACATCGCGGCGCGCCTGTCGGACGACGTCTGGGTCGTCGCCCCCGCCGACGAGCAATCGGGAGCCGGCCATTCGCTGACGCTGACCCGGCCGATCCGCGTCCGACGCCATGGCGAAAAGCGGTTCGCGGTGGCGGGCACGCCGACCGATGCGGTGATGATGGGGCTTGCCCGGATCCTGCAGGACCACAAGCCCGACCTGATCCTGTCGGGGGTCAACCGCGGTGCGAACCTGGCGGAGGACGTGACCTATTCGGGGACCGTCTCCGCGGCGATGGAAGGGGCGCTCGCGGGCGTACGATCGATCGCTTTGAGCCAGGCCTACAAGCGTGAAGGTGCTGGCGACACCGTGCCGTTCGAAGCCGCCGCCGCCTGGGGCGAACGCGTGCTGCGCCCGCTGCTGGACGCGCCGCTGGAACCCCGGACGCTGGTCAACGTCAATTTCCCCGCCGTCGCGGCGGACGCAGTCAAGGGCGTCCGGATCGCGCAACAGGGCCTGCGCGATTATGGACGGCTCCAGATCGTCACCAACCGTGATCCGCGCGGCTATGAATATCACTGGTTCGCGCTCGGGCAGACGGTCGAGACGCCCGCGCATGCGACCGACCTCGAAGCGGTGGCGGACGGCTATGTTTCGGTCACGCCGCTGCATCTCGACCTGACACATCGCCCGTCGCTTTCGATGCTCGCGGAGCTTTACGGCGCGAGGTGACGAGGCAAGCGCCTCGGTTCGTCGGGAGGGTATTTGGGGAATACAGCCACGATCACCGGGCCGGGTTCCTCGACAGCGCTCGAAACGATCGGTCCGGGTGTGTAAGGGGAATGTCGTTTCGTTTTAGCGGCATGGGAATAAGGCTTTACGGAATGGCAGGCGTTCCTCTCGCCCTGATCGCGCTGACGATGACGGCGTGCATCCCGCAGGACGATGATCCGCGACGTGGCTATCCGATGGCGGACAGTCGCGACCGCGAGGATACCAGGTTCGACGATCGCTACCCCGAGGATAGCCCCCCACCACGCCGCGCGCGGCGCGAGCCCAGGCGCTACGAACCCCGCGACGATCAGCGCCCGTATGAGCCGCAAGGCGGCTACCCGCCCGAGCGGATCGCTACCCTCCCCGCGCCGCTTGCCGCGTGGCAGGCGAGCCCCGTCACGCCCTCGGCGCGGCAGGTTGCCCCCTCGGTCTATGTCGTTCGTCCGGGTGATTCGCTCAGCGCGATCGGCGACCGGACGGGTGCCGGCTCCGACGCGATCGCGCGCGCCAACCGTCTCCCGCTGCCGTTCGTCGTCCGGCCCGGGCAGCGGCTGACGATTCCCGGTGGTCGCTATCACCGCGTCGCGGCGGGGCAGACCGGGATCGCGATTTCGCGCGCCTATGGGATCGACTGGTCGCGGATTATCGCCGCGAACGACCTGCGCGAACCGTATACGCTCCGCGTCGGCATGCGCGTGCTGATCCCCGACACTACGACGAGGAGCGCCGCCGCCGAGCGCGCGGCCGCCTTCACGCTCGACATCGACGATATCGTCACCGGCAGCGAACCCGCGCTCGCCGCCAACCAGCGCCCTGCCCGCCCGTCCGCCTCGCCGCAGCGCAGGCTCGCGCCGACCCAGGCGATCGCGGCCCCCGCCCGGCTGACCAGCGGGTTCGACTGGCCGGTCCACGGGCGCATCGTGACTCGCTTCGGCCCCGGCGCGCGCGGGGAACGCTACAATGGCGTCAAGATCGCCGTCCCGCTCGGCACGCCGGTGCTGGCGGCGGCGGATGGCGTCGTTGCCTATGCAGGCAGCGGGATTCCGCAACTGGGCGGGGTGGTCATCGTCCGCCACGGTGATGGCTGGGCAACCGTCTACGGCCACGCGAGCAAGCTGCTCGTCCAGCGCGGCCAGGCGGTGCGGCGTGGACAGACGATCGCGATGTCGGGCGACACCGGGGGTGCCAGCCGCCCCGAGGTGCATTTCGAGATGCGCAAGGGCCGCACCCCGATCGACCCGCAACGGCAACTGCCCGCGATCTGACGCCCCGCGCGTGGCAGGGTGACGCGCGGATCGGACTTTTGTAGAGCAGTCGCCATGACCGACTATTCCTCCGATCTGCTCCGCCTGCTGTCGACGCGCGGCTACATCCACCAGCTGACCGACGCGACCGCGCTCGATACGCTTGCGGCCCGGCAGGTCATCCCGGGGTATATCGGGTTCGACCCGACCGCGCCGTCGCTCCACGTCGGCAGCCTGGTCCAGATCATGCTGCTGCGCCGCCTCCAGCAGAGCGGCCACAAACCGATCGTGCTGATGGGCGGCGGGACCGGCAAGATCGGCGACCCGAGCTTCAAGGATGAAGCGCGCAAGATGCTGACCGAGGATACGCTTGCCACCAACGTCGCGTCGATCCGGCGGATCTTCGAACGTTTCCTGACCTTCGGCGACGGGCCGACCGATGCGGTGATGCTCGACAACGCGCAGTGGCTCGACGCGCTCGAGTACATCCCGTTCCTGCGCGACGTCGGCCAGCATTTCTCGATCAACCGGATGCTGAGCTTCGATTCGGTCAAGCTCCGGCTCGATCGCGAACAGTCGCTGAGCTTCCTCGAGTTCAACTACATGATCCTCCAGGCCTATGACTTCCTGGAACTGTCGCGTCGCGCCGGGTGCCGGTTGCAGCTGGGCGGGTCGGACCAATGGGGCAATATCGTCAACGGAATCGAGCTTGCGCGCCGGATGGACGGGACCGAGGTGTTCGGCGTCACCACCCCGCTGATCACGACCGCCGATGGCGGCAAGATGGGCAAGACGATGGCGGGCGCGGTGTGGCTTCACGAGGACCAGCTACCGCATTTCGATTACTGGCAATTCTGGCGCAACACCGACGACCGCGACGTCGGGCGATTCCTCCGGTTGTTCACCGACCTGCCGCTTGACGAGATCGCGCGGCTCGAGGCGCTCGAGGGGGCCGAGATCAACGAGGCGAAGAAGATCCTCGCCGACGCAGCGACCGCGCTGTGCCGTGGCGCGGATGCCGCCGCCGACGCCGCCGAGACGGCGCGCAAGACGTTCGAGGAAGGGAGCGCCGGGGGCTCGCTCCCGACTTTCGTCGTCGAGGGCAGTATCGGGATCGTCGATGCGCTCGTCGGGCTCGGGCTTGCCGCATCGAAGGGCGAAGCGCGCCGTCTGATCAAGGGCGGTGGCGCGCGGGTCGGCACGGACAAGGTGACCGATGAGGCGCTGGTCGTCACGGTCGGCGACGAACCGGTCCGGATTGCGGCGGGAAAGAAGCACCACGGCCTTCTGGTGCGCGGCTGACGTCCGTCGCGCGTTGCGCTCAACCGCAAGTAAATCGGGCACATTCCAAGAGAGCTTACCGCGTGTTCACCGTATTCGTTACGGTCTGCTTCATCCGAAAGGACTAGCGCTACCAGAGCCGAACAAAGGAACGCGCGATGGCGAAGGCACTGGCTCTCAAGGCATCCAACCAACGCGCCCTGCAACGGGACGAAGTCCATTATCGCGCGCGCGCGACCGATGCCAAGGGGGCACCCGCCTCATTGCTGATCGTCAACATCACCGTAATGGGGATGATGGCACGCGGCGAAATGGCGGGCGATGTCGGCGATCGCGTGCGGATCACGCTCCCCGTGGTCGGCGCTGTGGAAGCGGAAATCCGCTGGGCACTCGGCGGGCGGATCGGGTTCGAATTCCCCCCGCCGATCGCGCTGGCCGATTATGACGCGGTGCTGAAAGCCATGGTGTAACGCGGGAGACTCGGCTCGCTACCGTTCCAACTCACCCAGACCGCAGCAGCGCCACCCCGGCATCCCGTTCGAACAAATACAGCGCCGTCCGCGCCGCCTGCCCCCGCGTGCCGTCCAAGCCACCATCGCGATCGATCAGCAACCGCGCATCGTCGGTCGCCACGGGAAGCAAGGCGCCGAGCATCTCGGGCGTCGCCAGCCGGAACCCCGCCTCCCCGGACTGACGCGTCCCGAGCAGTTCGCCCGCGCCGCGCAGCCGCAGGTCCTCCTCCGCGATGCGGAACCCGTCGGTCGTCTCGCGCATCAACGCGAGCCGCGCGCGCGATGTCTCGCTCAAGGATCCGCCGCGGATCAGCAGGCAGTTGGACTTGCCGCCCCCGCGCCCGACCCGCCCGCGCAACTGGTGAAGCTGCGCGAGGCCGAAGCGGTCGGCATGTTCGATCACGATCAGCGTGGCATTGGGCACGTCGACCCCGACCTCGATCACCGTGGTGGCGACCAGCACGCCGTGCCGCGCCTCCGAAAAGGCCTGCATCGTCGCGTCCTTGTCGGCGGGCTTCATCCGGCCGTGGACAAGCCCGACCGCACCCCCGAACCGCGCGCGCAGCGTCTCGGCGCGCGCTTCCGCCGCCGCCATGTCGCTCTTCTCGCTTTCCTCGACCAGCGGGCACACCCAATAGGCCTGCCCACCATCCGCCAGATGCCGCGCGAGCGCCTCGACCACTTCGGGGAGCCGATCCTCCGAGATCACGCGCGTTTCGATCGGTTGCCGGCCCGGGGGCATCTCGTCGAGCTGGCTGACGTCCATCTCGCCGTAATTGGCGAGCGTCAGCGTCCGCGGGATCGGCGTCGCGGTCATCGCGAGCAGATGCGGGCTGCGGCCCTTGGCCTGCAGCAGCATCCGCTGCGCGACTCCGAAGCGGTGCTGCTCGTCGACCACGACCAGCCCGAGGTCCTTGTACGCTACGGTCTCCTGGAAGATCGCATGCGTGCCGATCAGGATATGGATCTGCCCCGCGGCAAGCCCCATCAGCACGCCCTCGCGCACGCGGCCCTTGTCACGCCCGGTCAGCACCGCGATCTCGATCGGCAGGCCACCGAGCAGCCGCCGCAGCGATTCGTAATGCTGTCGCGCGAGAATTTCGGTCGGCGCGAGCAACGCGGCCTGCGCGCCACCCTCGACCGCGACGAGCATCGCGAGTGCCGCGACCAGGGTCTTGCCCGATCCGACATCGCCCTGGAGCAGCCGCAACATCGGTTGTGCCTGCGCCAGATCGCCCTCGATCTCGCGGATCGTCCGCGCCTGCGCGCCGGTCAGGTCGTAGGGCAACTTCAACGCATCGCGCAGCCGCCCATCGCCCGCCAGCGCGCGGCCCTTGCGCGCGCGCGACGATTGCCGGACCAGCATCAGCGCGAGCTGGTTGGCGAACAGCTCGTCATAGGCGAGCCGTTCGCGCGCCTTGGCGTCGGCGGGGTCGGCATGGATCCGCGCGAGCGCCTCCCGCCAGGCAGGCCATTCGTTCTTCGCGAGCAGCCCCGGCTCGATCCATTCGGGCAGATCGGGCGCGCGCTCGACCGACTGCGCGGCAAGCTGGCTCATCCGCCGCGAGGAAATCCCTTCGGACAGCGGGTAGATCGCCTCGCGCTCGGCCATGTCGCCGGCCTCGTCGAGCGGCAGGACATAGTCCGGGTGGACCATCTGCAGATCCTGGCCGTAATGCTCGAGCTTGCCCGACACACGCCGCGGCTCGCCCAGCGGCGCAAGCTTCTTCGCCCAGCCCGGATGCCCGCCGAAATAGACGAGGCTGACGTAATTCCCCTTGGCGTCGGTCGCCTGCACGCGCGTCGGCCCGCGCCCGTTGCTCGACCGGTAGGAGACCGCGGTCAGCGTGATGACGATGATCCGCCCCGAATCCGCCATGTCGAGCTCGTCGCGCGGCAGGCGATCGACCCAGCCGGTCGGCAGATGGAACGCCACGTCGACCACGCGCGCCAACCCCAGACGGTCGAGCGGCTTGGCCAGCGCGGGGCCGATGCCCTTCAATGCCGTAACTTCGGCGAACAATGGATTGAGGATGTCGGGTCGCATGTCTATCTGAAGCGCTCTTACCCCTCCCCGATCCCCGCCGCCAGCACCCGCGGACGGGTGTCGGGCAATTGTCGTTGGGATCCTTATGGACCGAGATATCCGCCTCAAGCGCCTGCATTTTCGCAGCCATCATCGTGGCACGAAGGAAGCCGACCTGCTGATCGGCGGGTTCTTCGATTCCGCGCACCAACGCTGGGACGACGCCGAGATCGCGCTGTTCGAGGATCTGATCGAGGAACAGGACGTCGACATCATGGCCTGGGCGATCGGGATGGAACCCGCGCCGGAACGCTACGCCGGGTCGATCGTCGAGGCGCTGAAGCAGCTCAATTACGTGCCGATCGCGAAATAAATCGCGTCACCCTGAACGTGTTTCAGGGTCCACTCCTCCACTCGGGCGGCATTCTCCGCTGCCCGGTGGACCCCGAAACGCGTTCGGGGTGACGGATACCAAGACCAGACCATGCCCAACCTTCAGACGATCCTCACTGCCAAGACCCCGCTGACACTCGCCGGCGTGCCGACCGGGTTCGAACCGTGGCTGCTCGCCGACCTGTCGCGGGCCGCGAAGGCGCGCGCGGTGTTCGTCGCGCCGGACGAGGCCGCGATGCGGGCGATCGCCTCGACCGCGCAGACGTTCGCGCCTGAACTGGAGGTGCTGACCTTCCCGGCATGGGACTGCCTGCCCTACGACCGCGCCTCCCCGACGTTGCGTGTCATGGCGGAGCGGATGGCGACGCTCCACCGGCTCCAGCAGGAGCCGAGCGGCCCGCAATTGCTGGTAACGACGGTCAACGCGGTCGCGCAGCGCACGCTGACCCCGTTCCGCATCCGCCAGCTCATCGCACGGCTCGCGCCGAAGGAGCGGATCGGTCGCGACCGGCTTGCCACGCTGCTGCAAGCCAACGGTTATGTCCGGGTGGAAACCGTTGCAGATGCTGGCGAGTTTGCCGTGCGCGGCGGGCTGGTCGACCTGTATCCGTCGGGGGAATCGCAGGCACTCCGGCTCGATTTCTTCGGCGACGAGATCGAAAGCGTCCGCACCTTCGATCCGGCCGACCAGCGCACGACCGGGCGGATCGACGGCTTCGTCCTGCTCCCCGCCTCGGAGACGTTGCTCGACGAGGACAGCATCAAGCGGTTCCGCGCGCGCTACCGCGAGCGCTTCGGCGCGACCGCGACGGGCGACCCGCTGTACCAAGCGATCAGCGACGGGCGTCGGCTCGCGGGGATGGAGCATTGGCTCCCGTTGTTCGAGGAGAAGATGGCGACGCTGTTCGACCATCTCGGCGATGACGCGGTCATGGTCCGCGATGCGGGCGCGGTCGCGGCGGCCGAGGCGCGGTTCGAAGCGATCACCGATTATCACGGCAATCGCGTCAAGGCGCAGTCGAGCGATCCGGGCAGCTATCGGCCGCTTCCGCCAGACGCCCTGTACCTCACCGCCAAGGACTTTGCGCAACAGCTTGATGCCGCCCCGGCGCATCGCATTACCGCGTTCCATGAACCCGAGAGCGCAAGCGTGCTCGATTTCGGCGTCGATGGCCCGCGCGACTTCGGCGCGGAGCGTGCGAGCGGCGTCAATATCTACGAAGCGGTCGTGGAACATCTCGGCAAGCTACGGAAAGACCGCAAGAAAGCGATCCTCGCCAGCTACTCCACGGGTTCGCGCGACCGCCTCGCCGGGCTGCTCGCCGACCACGAACTGACCAATACGGTCAAGGTCGACAGCTGGCAGCAGGCGCTCGGCGTCGGTGCCAAGTCGGTGGCGTTGTTGGTCCTGCCGCTCGACCACGGCTTCTCGGGGCCCGAGGTCGCGTTGCTGACCGAGCAGGACATGCTCGGCGACCGGCTGGTCCGGCGGAACAAGCGCAAGAAGTCCGCCGACGCGTTCCTCGCCGAACTGGCGATGCTGACGCCGGGCGATCTGGTCGTCCACGCCGACCACGGCATCGGCCGCTATGAAGGCCTGACATCGATCCCGGTCGGCCAGGCCCCGCATGATTGCGTCGCGCTGACTTACTCGGGCGGCGACAAATTGTTCGTGCCGGTCGAGAACCTCGAGGTTCTGACGCGCTACGGCTCCGACGCCGACGGCGCGAGTCTCGACAAGCTTGGTGGCGAGGCATGGCAGCGCCGCAAGAGCCGGATGAAGGAGCGCATCCGCGAAATCGCGGGCGAACTGATCGCGACCGCCGCCGAACGCGCGCTGCGACCGGCGGATACGATCGAGCGCGACAGCGGCTATGCCGCCTTCGTCGACCGCTTCCCTTACGAAGAGACCGAGGATCAGGATCGCGCGATCGAGGACGTCATGGGCGATCTCGAAAAGGGCACGCCGATGGACCGGCTCGTCGTCGGTGACGTCGGCTTCGGCAAGACCGAGGTCGCGCTGCGTGCCGCATTTGCCGCCGCGATGGCGGGGCTGCAGGTCGCGGTGGTCTGCCCAACGACATTGCTTGCGCGGCAGCATTTCAACAACTTCAAGGCACGGCTCGAAGGCTTCCCGCTCAACGTCGGGCGGCTGTCACGGCTAGTGCCGGCGGGTGAGGCCAAGACGACCAAGGAAGGCCTCGCGGACGGGACGATCGACGTCGTTGTCGGCACCCATGCGATCCTGGCGAAGGGTATCGATTTCAAGCGGTTGGGACTTGTCATCGTCGATGAGGAACAACGGTTCGGCGTCACGCACAAGGAACGGTTGAAGTCGCTCAAGGCCAACGTCCATGTCCTGACGCTCACCGCCACGCCGATCCCGCGCACGCTCCAGATGGCGATGTCGGGCCTGCGCGAACTGTCGGTGATCCAGACCCCGCCGGTCGATCGCCTAGCGGTCCGCACCTATGTCATGCCGTGGGATCCGATCGTGCTGCGGGAGGCGCTGCTGCGCGAACATTATCGCGGCGGGCAGAGCTTCTTCGTCACACCGCGGATCAAGGATCTCCCGGATATCGAGGAATTCCTTCGCGAATCCGTCCCCGAAGTGCGCTTCGTCGTGGCACACGGGCAGATGTCGCCGACCGAGGTCGAGGAGCGCATGTCTGCCTTCTACGACAAGAAGTTCGAGGTGCTCGTCTCGACCACGATCGTCGAAAGCGGGCTCGATATTCCGAGCGCGAACACGATGATCATCCATCGCGCCGATCGCTTCGGGCTGGCGCAACTCTACCAGCTTCGTGGTCGGGTCGGCCGCGCGAAGACGCGCGCCTACGCCTATCTCACCACCCCCGCCGACCGGATCCTGACCGAGACCGCGGAGAAGCGACTCAAGATCCTGTCCGATCTCGACAGCCTCGGCGGCGGGTTCCAGCTTGCCAGCCATGACCTCGACCAGCGCGGCGCGGGCAATCTGCTCGGTGACGAACAATCGGGGCATATCAAGGAGGTTGGCTACGAACTCTACCAGTCGATGCTGGAAGAGGCGATCATGGATGCCAAGGCCGGCGGCCAGCGGCTGCGCCCGAAGGACTTCTCGCCACAGATCACGGTCGACGCGCCGATCCTCATCCCCGAGACCTATGTCCCCGACCTCGACCTGCGGATGGGGCTGTATCGTCGCCTCAACGATGTCGAGGACCAGAATGCGCTGGAAGGATTCGCTGCCGAACTGATCGATCGTTTCGGCGCGCTGCCCGGACCGACCGAGAACCTCATCCGCCTCATCGAAATCAAGCTCAACGCCAAGAAGGCGTGCGTCTCGAAGATCGACGTCGGACCGAAGGGCGCGCTGGTCTCGTTCTTCAACGATGCGCCGCCGAATGTCGCGGGGCTGCTTGCGTGGGTCGCGAAGCTCGATGGGGTCGCGCGGTTGCGCCCCGATTCGAAGCTGGTGGTGACGCGCAGCTGGGGCGATCCCAAGGCGCGGCTGCATGGCGCGTTGCAGTTGTCGAAGGGGCTTGCGCGGGCGGCCGGGTAACGCGGGATCGTTTTCGCGGTCACCGCGCCCCTGGCACGAACCCGAATCGCCGCACGGTGGCCCCTGAAACGAGCTGAGGGTGACGGCGGAAGGGATGCCCGTGGTTCGCCTCCCGCTTCGACGACCCCGGGAAAAACCCTAGGTGACGGACGAGCGGTCCGCCCGCTAGCAAACCTTCGCGAGCAACGCGGTCAATGCCGTGACGGAAAGCGGCTCGGCGCACAGGAAGCCTTGATAAATCTGACACCCTTCCGCTGCGAGACCCTCGAGTTGCTCGGGAGTCTCGACCCCCTCGGCGATCACGGTCAGGCCAAGCGAACGCGCCATGTCGATGACCCCGCGTACGACGATCCGGTCGCGCGGCGATCCGGTAATGTCCTGCGCGAGTTTCTTGTCGATCTTGAGATAATCGAGCGGCAGGGCCTTGAGATAGGCAAGGCTCGAATAGCCCGTGCCGAAATCGTCGATCGCGGTCCGGCACCCCGCCCCGCGCAGCAGCGACAACAGTCCGGCCGCAACGCCGAGATCCTCGATCAGTCCGCTTTCCGTAATTTCGAGCGTCAGCCGCGTGCGCGGGAACCCGCTCGCATCGACCCGGTCGAGGAACAGATCGGCGAAACCCGGCCGGGCGATGTCCGCCGCGGTCAGGTTGAGCGAAAGCCGCAAGTTGGACAAAACCGCTGGCCAACTCGCCGCCTGCTTCAGTGCAACGCTCTGGATATGATCGGAAAGGCCGATTTCGAGATCCGCCCGTTGCGCCGCGGCGAACAGCGTTTCAGCGCCAATCGTGCCCAACGCCGGATGTTGCCACCGCGCCAGCGCCTCGACGCCGATAATCTCCCCCGTTGCAATCGCGACCTGCGGCTGGAGCAGGATGCCGATGTCGCCGCGTTCGATTGCATGGTGCAGTTCGACTGCAAGCCGGTCGATCGTCGCGCTGCCGCCGTCGGCGTCCGCGACGCGCAACGTCGCGCTGTCCGATTCGCGCGCTTCCGCCAGCGCTTCGCTCGCGCGGCGCAGCAACCGCGCGGCATCGTCCTCGGGGAACGCCTCGGCCAGCCCGATCCTGCACCCGAGCACCGCAATCGAATCGCCGCTGACAAAGGGCCGGGCGAGCGCGGACGCAATCCGTTCGGCGACAAGATCGATCCGCAACCGCGGCGCGCACATCGCCACCAGGAAGGTCGAGCCCCCCATGCGGGCAACCAGCGCATCGCGGCCGAGAATTTCCTGCACCGCATCCTTGACCCGCGTCTGCGCCGACCGCAGCAGCGCGTCGCCGGCAGCGCGCCCGTAGGCGGTGTTGACCATTTCGAAGCGATTGAGCGCGATCAGCAGGACGTGGAGCGGTCCGGCGGCCTCGCCGGCAAGATGCCGCGTCAGCCAGCGCCGTGCGCTACCCGCGTCGCGCGCGCCGGCAAGCGCCTCGCGCACTTCGGCGGCGGGTTCGGGCTTGCTGCCGAGCGGCTCGACCACCGCATCGATTCGCCCGGTGTCGGTATCCAGTTGCAGATGCTGGACGATTCGCCCGATCCCATCGAGATCATGCGCGAATGCCGTCGCAGGCCGCGTCCCGCTCATGCGGCGGATCGCGGCGGTCGCGGCAAGCCGGTCGCCATGATCGAGGTGCAGCAGCAGTGTCCGCAGGCGTGGTGCTTCGACGCAGTCGAGCAATGCCGCCAGACCGGGCGTCAGCAGCAAGGAGCGGGTTACCGGATCGTACCGCCAGCCGAGCGGGGCGAAAACCGCACCCGCTTGCCATTCGCGCGCCATCCGTTCCGCATGGCGTGAGGCGAAGCGCAATGCCTGGAGAAATTCGGCGTCGCTAAAGGGACTTGCGAGGAAATGTGTCGCGCCGGAATCAAACAGCGCGGTGATCGACCCATTCTCGCCACGCGACACCAGCGCAAGCAAGGCACCGCCATTGGCCTCAACCGCGCTGCCCAGTGCCGCGGTCGCTGCAATCCCGTCCGCGGTTGCGCCGCGCGCATCGATGACGGCCACCGCGGCACCGCTCGACAGGAACCGGCGCTCGGCCCCGCCGGCACGCCGCGCGGCGACGACCTGCCACCCGGCGGCAGCGGCAACGGAGGCGAGTTCGTCGCGCTGGCGGAACGACAATACGAACAACGGAGCGGTCTGCGGGGCGATGACGGACGTCTTTCTTCGATCGGCGGGAGCAGATGTGCCCGTCCGGGGTTTAGAAGATAACAACAAGATGTCCTAGGGTGTGCGGTGGGGTTGTTCCGTGCCAAATGAAGGCTTAGCTCACATAGCAATGACCACAGTCGCCCCCTCCCCGAACCGCCCGTTGCAGGATAGCCACGGGCGGACGATCAGTTATCTTCGGATATCCGTGACGGATCGTTGTGACCTGCGGTGTCGCTACTGCATGTCCGAAAAGATGACGTTCCTCCCCCGCAGTGCGTTGTTAAGTCTCGAAGAAATCGCGATCATCGCGGAACGGTTCATCGCCCGCGGGGTCACCAAGATCCGGCTCAGCGGTGGCGAGCCGCTGGTCCGGCGCGATGTCGGGGAGCTGGTGAAGCGGCTTGGCCGACATGTCGGGACAGGGCTCGACGAGCTGACGATGACGACCAACGGCAATGCGCTTGCGCAACATGCCGAGGCAATGGTCGATGCCGGGATACGGCGAATCAACGTCAGCCTCGACAGCCTGGACGCGGAAACGTTTCGCTACATCACCCGGCACGGCGACGTCGATCGCGTAACGGGGGGTATTCTGGGGGCGCGCGATGCGGGAATCGCGGTCAAGATCAACATGGTCGTCCTCAAGGGTCTGAACGAGGACCATGTCGCGCCGATGCTCGCGTGGTGCGTGGCGGAGGGACTCGACCTGACGTTGATCGAGACGATGCCGCTCGGCCAGATCGACGAGGATCGCGCGGACCGGTTCGTCCCGCTTCCGGTCGTGTTCGATCGTCTGTCCGCGCAATTCCCGCTGGCGCGTGATTCGCATCGCAGCGGTGGGCCGGCGCGCTACTGGCGGGTCGAGGGGACGCAGACGAAGCTCGGCCTGATCTCGCCGTTGACCGGGAATTTCTGCGAAACCTGCAACCGCGTGCGGCTGACGACGGAGGGCGTGCTCTACACTTGCCTCGGCCACGACGATAAGGTCGATCTCAAGGCGGTCCTGCGCGAGCAGGGCGTCGCGGGGCTCGACGCGGCGCTGGACGGCGCGATGCGGACCAAGCCCGCGCGGCATGATTTCGACATCGATGCGGCAGCTCCGGCGGTCGCCCGGCACATGAGCGTCACCGGCGGATGACCATCCCGCAGCGTCGGGCACTCGTCGCGTCGCCGACCCCGCCTGCGCAGGCCGCCTTTCAGGCATTGACCGAGACCCATGAGTGGGTGCCGCCCGAGGAAGCCGAGCTGATCGTCGCACTGGGCGGCGACGGGTTCATGCTGCAGACGCTGCATGCGATGCTCGAGCGTCGCAAGCCGATCGTGCCGGTGTTCGGGATGAACCTCGGGACCGTCGGCTTCCTGATGAACGAGTGGCGGTCGCATGGGCTCGAAGGGCGGCTCGAACGGACGAAGGCGTTCAAGGTCGTTCCGCTCGCAATGACCGCGACGACGATTTCGGGCGAGGTGTTCGCATTGCCTGCGATCAACGAGGTCTCGCTGTTGCGCGAGACCCGGCAGACCGCGAAGCTCGAAGTGACCGTCAACGACCGCGTCGTGCTGAGCGAGCTCGCGTGCGACGGGATCCTGGTGGCAACCCCGGCGGGATCGACCGCCTACAACCTCTCGGCGCACGGGCCGATTTTGCCGCTCGGGTCGAACATGCTCGCGCTCACCCCGATCAGCCCGTTCCGCCCGCGGCGCTGGCGGGGCGCAATCCTGCCCGACAAGGCGCGGATCGGGCTGCGCGTGCTGGAACCCGGCAAGCGCCCGGTCAGCGCGGTCGCCGATCAGCGCGAAATCCGCGATGTCGCCCTGGTCGAAATCGCGATCGATCGGACCCGCGAACTGACGCTGTTGTTCGACCCCGAACATGCGCTCGACGACCGGATCACGATGGAACAGTTCGTGGCCTGACCGTGCGCTACGGTAGGTGCCCCGACCTCAAACCGGTCGTGCGTATACCAGATCGTCATGAACGACCGCGCCGACGCGGAACTGTCGGGTGCCGATGACGGTGAACCCCTGGCGTTCATAGAACCGATGCGCGCGGTGATTCTCGCCCCAAACGCCGAGCAAGATGCGACGCGAACCGAATCGGATCGCGGAGTCGACCGCCTGTTGCATCAGCGCCGGACCAAGCCCGGAACCGTGCATGCGCGAGAGACTGTAGATCCGCCGAAGCTCGATATCGCCCGCCTCGAGCGGGACCGGAAGATCGATCGTGCTGGTGAGAACCGCATAGCCGACCGGCGCATGACCCGGGATGATCTCCCCGAGCAGCACCGCGTCGCGCGGGTCGCTCGCCCAGGCGGCGAAGGTTTCCGGGCGGTTCTTCGCGGCGCAATGCGCGACCATGTCGCTCCCGTCGAGCGACCCGGCGTAGGTATCCAGGAAGGTCGCGGACGCGACGAGCGACAGGGCATCGGCATCCGCCGGCCCCGCCGCCCGTACGCGCCAGTTGGGATCAGCCAACGATTTCTTCGGGCTTGAAGAAATAGGCGATCTCGATCTCGGCATTCTCGTCGCTGTCCGAACCATGCACGGTGTTCGCTTCGATCGACTCGGCGAGTTCCTTGCGGATCGTGCCGGCGTCGGCGTTTGCCGGGTTGGTCGCGCCCATGATGTCGCGGTTGCGCTGCATCGCGTTCTCGCCCTCGAGAACCTGAACGACGACCGGGCCCGAGATCATGAACGAGACGAGCTCGCCGAAGAAGGGGCGTTCCTTGTGAACGGCATAGAAGCCTTCTGCCTGCTCGCGGGTCATCTGGATGCGCTTCGAAGCGACGACGCGCAGGCCGGCTTCCTCGAGCATCTTGGTGACGGCACCCGTCAGGTTGCGACGCGTCGCGTCGGGCTTGATGATCGAAAACGTGCGGTTCGCGGCCATGACCGTGAAGCTCCTGTGTAATGAGAAAGGAATGTGCGCGTCCCCTAGTCGGGGCATCGGGGCGATGCAACCCGCCCGCTTGCGCTCAGGCCGCCTGCTCCCAGCGGCCTTCGTCATTCTGCTTCCAGTAGCGCCGGTCGACCCCGTCGCGGTCGCCGAGCGCCCGCCACGCCGCGCGCGCCTCGACGATTCGTTCGTCATCGAAGAAATGGAACGCGCGATCGAAGCCGAGCGCATCGTCCCGCCACACCCCATCGGCAATCGCGACGTTGCGCGCGGCATTGGCGGCGTTCGGTTCGGCGGAGATCAGGATCGGCTGCACCGCATCGGTCTCGTCGCCAGCGGCCTGCGCGTGCGGAAGGAAGCTTTCGGGCGCGTAGGTCCACAGCAGCCGGTCCAGCGCAGTGCGCTGTTCGCCGCTCTCGGCAACGACCAGCAGACGCCCGCCGCCGCCGACCACGCGCTCCGCGATCCGCGGAAGCACGCGGTCGAGCGGCTGGAGCGTCAGATGGTAGAAATCGACCTGCATTCAGACACCACTTACTCCATCAGTCACCCCGGCCTCGGGCCGGGGTCCGCCGTGCCGCACACCGGACGATTGTCGGAGCCGAACCACGGTGGACCCCGGGACGAGCCCGGGGTGACGCGGACCGTCGAATCAGCCCTCGAAATTGTCCGACACGAACCGGTCGAGCAGCCGCACGCCATAACCGGTCGCGCCCTTTTCGTAGTTCGACCCGGCCTTGTCCGCCCACACCATGCCGGCAATGTCGAGATGCGCCCACTTCACGCCGGTATCGATGTAGCGCTGGAGGAACTGCGCCGCCGTGATCGACCCGGCACCGCGTGGCCCGACGTTCTTCATGTCGGCGATCGGCGAATCGATCAGCTTGTTGTACGAATCGCTCAGCGGGAAGCGCCACAACAGGTCGCCCGACGCCTTGCCCGCCGCGAGCAGCTGGTCCGCCAGCGAATCGTCGTTCGCGAAGCAGCCGCCATGCTCATGGCCGAGGGCGATGATCATCGCGCCGGTCAGCGTCGCGAGATCGACGATCGTCTTGGGATGGTGCGTCCGCTGGACCCAGGTCAGCGCGTCGCACAACACGAGACGCCCCTCGGCGTCGGTGTTGAGCACCTCG
Source organism: Sphingomonas sp. PAMC 26617 (assembly GCF_000242835.1). Taxonomy (NCBI): domain Bacteria; kingdom Pseudomonadati; phylum Pseudomonadota; class Alphaproteobacteria; order Sphingomonadales; family Sphingomonadaceae; genus Sphingomonas; species Sphingomonas sp. PAMC 26617. The sequence goes on along the minus strand of NZ_JH594425.1, from coordinate 3,276,796 downwards.
ATCGTCTGCCCCGACATCGAGGTCAGCACGTCGCCCGGGCGAATCGCGTTGCCGTCGGGCATGTTCTCGACGAGGCCGCACACGCCGATGACGTTCGCCTTGGCCTTGCGCCCGGCGATCGCCTTCATCGCACCGACCACGGCACCCGCGCCGCCCATGTCCCACTTCATGTCTTCCATGCCGGCACCAGGCTTGAGCGAGATGCCGCCGGTGTCGAACGTCACGCCCTTGCCGACCAGCGCCAGGTCGGGATCGCCCGCGTCCTTGCCGCTCCACTTGAGCGCGAGCAGCTGCGCGTTCTTGACCGAGCCCTGGCTGACGCCGAGCAGCGCGCCCATGCCGAGCGCGTGCATCTCGTCCTCGCCGAGCACCGTGACTTCGAGCCCGAGGCCCTCGACTTCGGCCAGCACCTTGGCGACGAAGCTCTCGGGATAGATGACGTTCGGCGGCTCGGCGACGAGCGTGCGGGTCAGTTCGAGCCCCTCGGTCAGCGCCTTCTGCGGCGCCCAGGCGGCGTCGCTGCCCTCGGGCGCGTTGTGGAGCACGATGCTCGTCAGCGTCGGCTTCGATTTTTCCGGGAGCTTGGTGCGGTAGATGTCATGCCGCCAGCCGCGCTGCGCCGCTGCGCCCGCGAACCGCGCGACCGCCTTGGGGCTGGCACCCGCGCTCGCGAAATCGACGCTCGCCTGCGTGACGCCCGACGTGGCCAGACGCCCGGTCAGCGCGCCGCCGGCCTTTTCATAGTCCATCTCGCTGCCGGCACCCGTGCCGATCAGCAGGACGCGGCGCGCGGTCCCGTTCTCGTCGACGAAGATCTCGACGATTGCGCCGGACTCGCCCTCGAACCGGCTCGCCTTGGCGGCGGCCTTGAGCAGATCCAGCGCAGCCGGTGCGACCAGCGTCGTCGTCAACCGCCCGAGCGCGTCCTTTTCGACGGGGAAGGCAAGCGTCGCATCGGATGCGGGTGCAGCGCTGGAAAACTCGATATGCATGGAAACGGGCCTCGATCGATCATTCACAATGAGTCGTCAGTCTCTAGGCCGTTGCACCGTCGGTGGCAAAGCGCGCGTTTGCCCGATTGCAGCGCGCCGATGTCGATGCGATAGGGCATGATCGACCAGCGGCCGCCGGCCTCATCGCATTTGGGTGTTTGTTCCGACGTGAAGCGTGCCGTTCTCCTCGCCTCCTGCGCTGCGCCGCTCGCGCTGCTCGCTCATCCCGCCCTCGCGCAGGATCTGCAGACCCGCACCGTCGCGCCCCCGCCCCCGCCGACCACGCCGAGCGTCAATGACGATCAGGTGCAGTTCAACGCGGGGACGCTCGAATATGACATCAACAACGAGATCGTCACCGCGACCGGCGATGTCCGCATGTATCGCACCGGCGACCGGCTGCGCGCCGACAAGGTCGTGTGGAATCGCAAGACCGGCAAGGTCATGGCGACCGGCAACATCGCGATCGTCAATCCCGGCGGCGACACGGCCTATGGCGATTCGATCGAGCTGACCGACGCGCTCAAGGACGGCATGGTCGACAACATGCTGCTCGTGCTGGAAAAAGGCGGGCGACTGGCGGCGCGCAGAGGCACGCGCGCGCTCGACGAGACAATCACGCTCGACGAAGCGGCCTATACGCCGTGCGCGGTCACGACCTCGGCGAACTGCCCCAAGGAACCATCCTGGAAGATCACCGCGACCCGTGTGATCTACCGGCCCGAACGCGGGCGGATCTATTACAAGGGCGCGCGGATCGACCTGTTCGGGCTGCCGTCGCTCCCGCTCCCCGCTTTCTCCAACCCGATCGGCGGCGGAAATGACAGCGGGCTTCTCAGCCCCGACTTCCGCTATGGCCGCGTCAACGGTCTCGAATTCGCGCAACCCTATCACTTCGCGCTCTCGCCGAACCGCGGCCTGACGATCACGCCCCGCGTGTTCACCGACGTACTGCCGATGTTGCAGGCGGACTATCAGGCGCTCAACACGCTCGGGGCCTATCGCATCACCGGCTATGCGACCGCGAGCCCGCGCAGCAACAACCTGCTCGAGCCGACACCGCCGGGCACGCCCAATTCCTTCCGCGGCTATTTCGATGCGTCGGGCCGGTTCCAGCTTTCGCCCAACTGGAGCGTGAGCGGGTCGGTCCGGCTCGCGAGCGACCGCACCTTCCTGCGCCGCTACGACATTTCGCGCGACGACCGGCTGCGCACCACCGCGAGCCTCGAGCGGATCGACCAGAACAGCTATTTCGCGATCACCGGCTGGTACGTCCAGACGCTGCGTGTTGCCGACCAGCAGGGGCTTCAGCCGATCGCGTTGCCCGAGATTGACTATCGCAAGCGCATTCCCAACAGCTTCCTGGGCGGTACGTTCGAGTTTCAGGTCAACAGCCTCGCGATCACGCGCACCGCCGGACAGGACACGCAGCGCGCGTTCGGCAGCGCCCGCTGGGATTTGCGCAAGCTGACGCCGTGGGGGCAGGAAATCACCTTCACCGCCTTCGGCCGGGGGGACGTCTACAACACCAACGATGCGCTCGCGACGACGATCGCGTCATACCGTGGCGAGGACGGCTTCCACGGCCGGCTGATCGGCGCCTTCGCGGTCGACGTGAAATATCCGCTGATCGGCACGTTCCTGAGCGGCACGCAGCGCCTGATCCCGCGCTTCCAGATCGTCGCGTCGCCGCAGACCGGAACGATGGCGATCCCGAACGAGGATGCGCGGTCGGTCGATCTGGAGGATTCGAACCTCTTCGCGCTCAACCGTTTCCCCGGCTACGACCGGTTCGAGGATTCAGCGCGCTTCACCTATGGCCTCGACTGGCAGGTCGATTTGCCCGGCATCGCGTTCAGCACCAATGTCGGCCAGAGCTACCGCCTGAACAGTCGACCGACGCTGTTCCCCGATGGCACCGGATTGTCGCGTCGCCTTTCCGACATCGTCGGACGGACCGAACTGCGCTTCCGCGATTTCGTCTCTGTGATCCATCGCTACCGGCTCGACAAGGATGGCCTCGCCTTCCGCCGCAACGAGCTCGACGCGACGATCGGCTCGCGCAACACCTATCTCCTCGTCGGCTACCTGCGGCTCAACCGCAACATCGATCCGACGCTCGAGGATCTGCGCGATCGCGAGGAAGTCCGGCTTGGCGGACGCGTCCAGTTCGCACGCTTCTGGTCGGCGTTCGGCTCGACCGTGATCGACCTGACCGACCGCAACGAGGACCCGCTTTCGCTGGCGGACGGGTTCGACCCGATCCGGCACCGGCTGGGTGTCCAATATGAGGACGATTGCCTTCGCCTCGGTGTCACGTGGAAGCGCGATTACCAGAACACCGGCGATGCGCGCAGCGGCAACAGCTATCTGTTGACGCTGGCGTTCAAGAATTTGGGGCGCTAACGCTGGGCGTGAAGACTGTGGCCGCTAAGCCACGGTTCAGCCACATGGCTGCATTAGGGGCATGGCCGAAGTTGGGTCGTGCGGGATGGGATTGGGATTTGGTGACGACGACTAATGGCAAGACGGCGCGCACACTGCGCCGCTTCGGGTTCGGCACGATGCTGGTGGCGTCGCTGGCGATGGCGGGCGGCTCGATTGCGCAAACCACGCCCGATGCGCCACAGGACGGGGGCACGCCCGAAGCCTCGGCCAATCGCGGCGGCAACCTCGATCTGCCGAGCAACCCGCAGATCTTTGGCAAGATCGACCCCAACGTCCGCAAGCCCACCGCGATCGTCAACGGCACCGTCATCACCGGTACCGACGTCGATCAGCGCCTCGCCTTCCTGCTCGCCGCGCGCGACATGAAGCTGTCCGAGCAGGAAATGGGGCAATACCGCCTGCTCGTGATCCGCCAGCTGGTCGACGAGACGCTGCAGATCCAGGAAGCCAAGACCGCCGACGTCAAGATCTCGCTCGAGGAAGTCAACAAGAGCTACGATTCGATCGTCCGCAGCAATTTCGGCAAGTCCGCGCAGGAGATGCGCACCTATCTCCGCAGCGTGGGTTCGTCTGAGCGGTCGTTCAAGCGCCAGGTCGAGGCCGAGCTGTCGTGGAACCGCTACCTCCGCCGCAAGGTCGACATCAATGTCGGCGACGAAGAGGTCCAGGCAATCATCGACAAGCTGAAAAAACAGCAGGGCACGACCGAATATCACGTCCGCGAGATCTATCTCTCCGCAGGCGGGGACCGCGCGCAGGAAGTGTTCGCGCAGGAACAGCAGATCATGGGGTCGATCCAGAAGCGCGAGAAGGGCGACGACAGCTTCGGCTATTACGCCGGCGCTATGTCGGAAGCCTCGACCAAGTCGACCGGCGGCGATCTCGGCTGGCTCAACGAAAACCAGCTTGCCCAGCTACCCCCGGCGCTGGTGGAAGCGATCAAGACGATGCAGCCCGAGCATCTTGCCGGGCCGATCGAGGTGCCGGGCGGTTTCTCGATCATCTATCTGGTCGATACGCGCAAGGTCGGCGTCGCCGATCCGCTCGATGCGAAGCTGACGCTCAAGCAGCTCAGCGTGCGCTTCCCCGACGGGATCAGCAAGGCGCAGGCGGACGCACGCGTCACCGAATTCGCGAAGCTGTCGCAGACGATCCGCGGGTGCGGCGAGGTCGCCAAGGTCGCCTCGGCGCTCGGCGCGGAAGTCGTCGACAATGATTCGGTCCGGATCCGCGATCTCCCGCCTGCGCTTCGCGACATCATGGCGAAGCTGAGCGTCGGCGAATCGACCCCGCCGTTCGGCTCGCCCAAGGACGGCATTCGTTCGCTCGTCCTGTGCGGTCGAGACGAAGCCGGCGGCAGCACGGTTCCCGGTGTCGAACAGGTCCGCGGCCAGATGGAGAACGCGCGGGTCAACCTGCGGGCGAACCAGCTGTTGCGCGATCTTCGCCGCGATGCGATCATCGAATATCGCTAATCCCGTCGCCTCGTCGCCGCTGGCCCCGATCGTCATCTCGATGGGCGATCCCGCCGGGATCGGGCCCGAGATCCTGGCGAAGGCATGGGCGCGTCGGGACGAAGCGGGCTTGCCGCCGTTCTTCGCCACCGGCGACGCCCGCGCCATTTCGGCGATCTGGGATGGCCCGGTCCAGCCGATCACGCACCCCGATGCAGCGCGGGGCGTGTTCGAGCACGCCTTGCCGATCCTGACGGTCGAGGATGGCGGCGAGATCGTTCCCGGAACACCGGACGTGGAAGGCGCGCGCTGCGCCTTGCGCGCGCTAGAGCTCGCGGCGGGACTGGTCCGCTCGGGCGCAGCCCGCGCGCTGGTGACCGCGCCCGTCTCCAAGTCGCAGCTCTATAACATCGGCTTCACCTACCCCGGCCAGACCGAGTTCGTCGCCGAACGCTGCGGGATCGCAGGCGAAAATGCGGTGATGATGCTCGCCGCGCCCGATCTGCGGGTCGTGCCGATCACGACGCACGTCCCGCTGGCCGAGGTCAGCGCGTTGCTGTCGATCGAGCTGCTCGTCGCAAAGGGCCGTGCCACCGCACGTGGCCTGACCCGCAATTTCGGGATCGTCGCGCCGCGGATCTGTTTTGCCGGGTTCAACCCGCACGCGGGCGAGAGCGGTGCGATCGGGCGTGAGGAGATCGACATCATCGCCCCCGCGGTCGCCCTGCTGTGCGAGGAAGGGATTGCCGCGACCGGCCCGTTTGCCGCCGATACGCTGTTCCACGCGCGCGCACGCCTGAAATATGATGCGGTGCTGTGCTGTTACCACGATCAGGCGCTGATCCCGATCAAGACGCTGTACTTCGACGATGGCGTCAACATCACGCTTGGCTTGCCGATCGTGCGAACTTCGCCCGATCATGGCACTGCATTCGACATCGCGGGTCGGAACATCGCCAACCCGGGCGCAATGATCGCGGCGATCCGGATGGCGGGTGACGCCGCCGAACGCCGCGCCGCCGCCGACGCGTGACGACTCCGAAAGCGCCGACTGCGCGCCCCGAACTGCCGCCGCTACGCGACGTCATCGCGCGTCATGGCCTCGCCGCGAGCAAGGCGCTGGGGCAGAATTTCCTCCTCGACGCGCAATTGCTCGCGCGGATCGCGCGAATTCCGGGTGACCTCACCGACGCCGAAGTGCTCGAGATCGGCCCCGGTCCCGGCGGCCTGACGCGCGCGCTGCTCGCGGCGGGGGCGCGCGTCACCGCGATCGAGCGTGACCACCGGTGCATCCCCGCGCTCGCCGAGCTGGGCGAGGCCTATCCCGGCAAGCTTACCGTCATCGAAGGCGACGCGCTTGAGATCGACGCGGTGCCGCTGTTCGCGGGCAAGCCGCATATCGCCTCGAACCTCCCGTATAACATCGGGACCGCGTTGCTCGTCCGCTGGCTGTCGGCGGACTGGGCACCGTGGTGGCAGGGCCTGACGCTGATGTTCCAGCGCGAAGTTGCGGACCGGATCGTCGCGCGGACCGACGATGACGCCTATGGACGACTCGCGGTGCTGGCGCAGTGGCGGAGCAAGGCGACGCTGGCGATGCCGGTCCACCGCTCGGCGTTCACCCCGCCGCCCAAGGTAATGTCGGCGGTGGTGCATATCGTGCCCGAAGCGGCACCCGAGGACGTGCGCTTCGCGACTTTGGAACGGCTCACGGGCGCTGCGTTCGGGCAGCGGCGCAAGATGCTGCGGCAGAGCCTGAAGGGCGTGCCGGGTGCGCTCGATGCGCTTGACGTAGTCGGCATCGATCCGACGCGCCGTGCCGAGACGGTCAGCGTCGCAGAGTTCGTCGCGGTTGCCCGCGCGCTGGGATAGAGCGTCCGTCAGGCGATAAGCACGCTGCCGACACCAGCATCGCGGACGAGCCGCCCAACAAACCGTCAGTTTTTCGCCGTCGGGATCCCGGCGGGTGGTGGCACGACCGTCGCTGCCGACGCCGTTACGACTGGCGGCCCCTTGGCGATCGACGCGGTCAGCGCGGCGATCTCGGGGCAGGCACGCTTCGCGCAGACGGTGCGGATCTTGGCGAGGTTCTCCTTCGCGCGCAGGACCGCGCCGCGGGCGACCAGCGCCTCACCCTGCCCGCGCAATGCGACGATATCGTTCGAATCGAGCGACAGCGCCTCACGATAGAGACGGATTGCCTTGCCGGGGAGTGCCCGCGACTGCGCGACCTGACCCAGCGCCGTGAACGCATCCCGGTTGCGGGGGTCGATCGCGACGGCGCTTTCGAGCAGGTCGGTCGCCGCATCCAGGTTGCCCGCCGCCTGCAGCGCACGCCCCTTCGCCAGCAGCGCGAGCGACCGCGCGTCGATCGCGTCCTCGGCACGCTGCCCCTGAACGGCGGTGCCAATCGTCACCAGCGTCAGCGCAGCTGCGACGGCGAACGAGGTATAGCGCATGAGATACTCCAGCTTCGGCACGCTCACAGGGGTATCACCCCCGCGTCAGTCGTGCGACAAAAAATCCATCGGTGGCGTCATGTGCCGGGGTAAGGCGAACCCCTGCCCCATGGCTGCGCCCGGCGGGCAGATCGATCCGCTCGGCATGCCAGCCCGCATGGTCTGCGAGAAACGTCGCGACCTGCCCCGCACCTTCTTCGTCGAGCAACGAACAGACGATATAGACCATCGCCCCGCCCGGCCGCACCAGGTCCGCACCGATCGCGAGCACATGCTGCTGCGTCGCGACCAGCCGGTCGAGCCGCTCCGGGCTCAGTCGCCACCGCGCCTCGGGGTTGCGGCGCCACGTCCCCGTGCCCGAGCAGGGCGCGTCGATCAGCACGCAATCCGCGCTGCCGCCCCAGTCAGCGAGCATCTCCGCCTCGCGCCCGGGGTTGAGCAGCCGCGTCTCGACCGTCGTCACTCCGGCGCGCTCGGCACGCGGCGCGAGCCGTGACAGCCGATTGCGATCGGTATCGGTCGCGAGAATCGCGCCCTCGTCCCCCATCGACGCTGCGAGCGCGAGCGTCTTGCCCCCCGCCCCCGCGCACAGATCGACGATCCGCTGCCCGGGCTTCGCCTTCGCGGCGAGCGTGACGATCTGGCTCCCGGCGTCCTGCACCTCAAGTGCGCCGTCGGGCATTCCCTCGATTCGCTCGACATCCATGCCGCCGGGGAGGCGCAGGCCATCGGCCAGACCGGCGATCGGCTCGGCGCCTTCGATCGCGACGGTCGCCGCCTTGCTGCGATTGATCCGAACGTCCAGCGGCGCACGCTCGATCAGCGCGGGGAATTCCGCGTCATCGAGGCCGGAGCCGCGCAGCCGCTCGAGCAGCCAGTTGGGCGCGACGCCGGGCCATGCCTTGCTTTCGCTGTCCCCAAGCTTCGCTGGACCGTGGCCGACGCCGTCGAAGGTCGCCGCGAGCGCCGGATTTTCGGCCGCCAGCGCGAGCATCGCGGCACGGCCCGAGCGCGGCCGTTCGCCAAGCGTGCGGATCGCGGCATAAACCAGTTCGCGTACCGCGCGCCGGTCCTTGCTTCCGGCATACCGCCGGTTCGCGAAATAGCGCGCGACGATCGTGTCCGCCGCCGCGCCGGAATCGCGCGCCGCCACGATGATCTCGTCGAGCAGCTCGATGGCGGCCTGGGTTCTTGCAGCGGGGGTCATTGGCGATCTTTCCGGGGGCAGTCTTGTGTCGAAGGGGGGCCATAGCCTGTTTAGGACTCAATCACCTAAAGCACCCTCCGCCTCCACGCCCTTCCCCGGCGGAGGCCGGGGCCCAGTAGCGCAGGTTTTGCCAAGCTGAGGCGGCGCCCGGTAACCATCCGCTACTCTACTGGGCCCCGGCCTTCGCCGGGGAAAGTTAGAAGGTGAGAAGGTCGGAAAGCGCCCCTTACCGCGTCGGGTAGTTGGGGGCCTCGCGCGTAATATCCACGTCGTGCACATGGCTTTCCTTCAAGCCCGCACCCGTGATCTGCACGAAACGCGCGCGCTCCTGCAGCGCGGTGATGCTCGACGAGCCGGTGTAGCCCATCGCCGCGCGAATGCCGCCGACGAGCTGATGGATGACGTCCCGCGCCGGACCCTTGAACGCGACCTGGCCCTCGATCCCTTCGGGAACGAGCTTCATCTGATCCTTGATATCGCCCTGGAAATAGCGATCCGCCGAGCCGCGGCCCATCGCGCCGACCGAGCCCATGCCGCGATACGACTTGTACGCGCGACCCTGGAACAGGAAGGTATCGCCGGGGGCTTCCTCGGTGCCGGCGAGCAGCGACCCGATCATGCAGGCCGAAGCGCCCGCCGCGAGTGCCTTGGCGAGATCGCCCGAAGTGCGCAGGCCACCGTCCGCAATGACCGGCACGCCCGCCTTCTGGCCGACTTCGGCGCAATCCATCACGGCGGTCAGCTGCGGCACGCCGACGCCCGCGACGACGCGCGTGGTGCAGATCGAGCCCGGGCCGATCCCGACCTTGATCCCGTCCGCGCCCGCATCGATCAAAGCGCGCGTGGCTTCTGCGGTTGCGACGTTGCCCGCGATGACCTGGACCGAATTGCTGAGCTTCTTGACCCGCTCGACCGCGCGCGCGACGTCGCGGTTATGGCCGTGCGCGGTGTCGATCACGACGAGGTCGAGCTCGGCATCGACCAGCGCTGCGGTCCGGTCGAACCCCTTGTCACCGACCGTCGTCGCCGCCGCGACGCGGAGCCGCCCGGCGGCGTCCTTGGTCGCGTTCGGATACGTGACCGCCTTTTCGATGTCCTTGACCGTGATCAGGCCGATGCAGCGATACGCTTCGTCGACGACGAGCAGTTTCTCGATGCGGCGCTGGTGGAGCAGGCGACGCGCCTCCTCCTGCGTGACGCCCGGCGAGACGGTCGCGAGATTTTCGTGCGTCATCAGCTCGGAGACCGGCTGGCGCGGGTTCTCGGCGAAGCGGACGTCACGGTTGGTGAGGATGCCGACGAGCACGCCGTCCGCGCGGACCACCGGGATGCCGCTGATCCGGTGATGCTTCATCAACGCCTGCGCGTCGGCGAGCGTCGCGTGCGGTTCGATCGTGATCGGGTTGACGACCATGCCGCTTTCGAACCGCTTGACCGCGCGGACGGCGGCGACCTGTTCATCGACTTCCATGTTGCGGTGAAGAACGCCGATCCCGCCCAGCTGCGCCATCACGATCGCCATGTCGGCTTCGGTCACGGTGTCCATCGCGGACGAGAGGATCGGAATGTCGAGCGAGATGCCGCGCGTCACGCGGGTCGCGGTGTTGGTCTGGCTCGGGACGATGTCCGATTCAGCGGGCACCAAGAGGACATCGTCGAAAGTGAGTCCGAGGCGAATGTCCATGGGTGCCGGTCCTGCGCGGGGGGAGAAAAGCGAGTCGTGGCGGTCCATGTAACCGCCGACCCCGCAAAGCGCCAGACCGCAGCCTGAATTCCCCTTCAGCGCTTGGCGAAGAACCCCGAGGCGAGCGTGCCGAGTTGCCCGAGCACCCCGCCCTGCTCCCCCAGCAGCCCGGCGAATTTGGCGAGCGCGCCCTCGCCGCCGATCTGCGCGATGATCTGCTGCCGCGTCTCGGCCGAGAACCCCGTGCTGGCGGCGGCAGTGCCGACGGTATCCCCCGGGGCGGCATGCGCCTGGCCCAGCGCCTGGATCGCCTGCTCGACCTGTTCCGGGGAGAGGCCGACCTTCGCCGCGAGGTTCTTGACGTCCACGTTCTGCGAAACCTGGCCGAGCAAATCGTCGAGCATTGCCATGCCGTTGGTCCTCCATCTACAGTCGTCATGCCGGGGTCGTCCCGGCATCAACGGTGGCGCGCATCCTGCGCCACCGAATGTGGCGCAAGGGGGACCCCGGGACAAGCCCACGGTCACCCATCGCGGTTCAGGCCGGAGCGTGGACCTTCGGTGCGGACTGCCGAACGCCTTCGTCGACATGCTCCGCGAACTGCGCGAAGTTTTCGACGAACAGATCGACGAGCCGGGCCGCCGTCGCGTCATACGCCTCCTTGTCCGCCCAGGTCGCGCGCGGATCGAGGATCGCGCTGTCGACCCCCGGCACCGCGACCGGAACCTTGAACCCGAAGTTCGGATCGGTGCGGAACTCGGCGTCGTTCAGCGACCCGTCGAGCGCCGCATTGAGCAGCGCGCGCGTCGCCTTGATCGGCATGCGGTTGCCGACGCCGTATTTGCCGCCGGTCCAGCCGGTGTTGACCAGCCAGCAATCGACCCCGCCCTTGGCGATCCGCTCCTTCAGCAGATTGCCGTAAACCGACGGATGCCGCGCCATGAACGGCGCTCCGAAACAGGTCGAGAAGGTCGCGTCCGGCTCGGTCACGCCGATCTCGGTACCGGCGACACGCGCGGTATAGCCCGAGAGGAAGTGGTACATCGCCTGTTCCGGCGTCAACTTCGCGATCGGCGGCAGGATGCCGTAGGCGTCCGCGGTCAGCATCACGATGTTGCGCGGGACCGGGCCCATGTTGTTCTCGGACGCATTGGGGATGAAGTCGATCGGATAGGCCCCGCGGCTGTTCTCGGCGAGGCTAGCGTCGTCGAGGTCGAGCTGGCGCGTCACCGGGTCCATCACGACGTTCTCGAGGATCGTCCCGAACCGCTTGGTCGTCGCGAAGATCTCGGGCTCCGCATCGGCGGAAAGCCGGATCATCTTGGCGTAGCAGCCGCCCTCGAAATTGAAGACCGCGGTGTCCGACCAGCCATGCTCGTCATCGCCGATCAGCGTCCGGCTCGCGTCCGCGCTCAGCGTTGTCTTGCCGGTCCCCGACAGGCCGAAGAACACCGCGGTGTCGCCGTCCGGCCCCATGTTGGCCGAGCAATGCATCGGCATCACGCCCGTCGGCGGGAGGAGATAGTTGAGCAGGCTGAACACCGACTTCTTCATTTCGCCGGCATAGCGCGTGCCGCCGATCAGGATCAGCTTCTCGGTGAAGTTGACCGCGATCACGGTCTCGCTGCGGCAGCCGTGGCGCGCTGGATCGGCGCGGAAGCTCGGCAAGTCGATGATTGTATAGTCCGGCACGAAGTCGCGCAGTTCCGATTCCGCCGGGCGAACCAGCATCGTGCGGATGAAGCTGTTGTGCCACGCCAGCTCGTTGACGACCCGCACCTTCACGCGGTGCTCGGGCTGCGATCCGCCAAAAAGATCCTGGACGAACAGGTCTTCCTTGTGGCGCAGCGCAGCGAGGAAATCGGTCTTGAGCGCGGCGAAATGCTCAGGGCTCATCGCCTTGTTGCTCTTGCCCCACCAGACGGTCGATTCGGTTTCGGCATCGCGCACGATGAACTTGTCCTGCGCCGAACGGCCCGTATGCGCGCCGGTTTCCACAACGAGCGGACCGTCGGCGGACAATTTGCCCTCGCCGCGCGAGATGGCGGCCTGGATCAGGCGCGCGGTAACGAGGTTCCAGTGAAGGCTCGCGCGGGTCTCAATGCCCTGCGTGTCGAGCCCCGAAGTCGGGATGCGATCGCTCACGGTATTACTCTCCTACTGTGCCGACCATCGAGGGCCTGCATACGTATGTTTTGGGTGATGCCGCGCATATCGTCGCTACCGGTTCCGGTCAAACCGCAGGTCCGTAACGACCGACCGATGCCGGGACAGTCCGTTCAGCTTCCATTGAGGCCGGAGGCGTAATGGATTAGGCCCAACCCTTTCCGGCGCCCCGCGCATCAACGACATGAGGCCCCACCGCCGATGACGGCAACGATTGCCCTGGTCGATGACGACCGCAACATCCTGACGTCGGTGTCGATCACGCTGCAGGCCGAGGGGTTCGTAACCCGGCTCTATTCGGATGGCGAAACCGCGCTCAAGGCGCTCGTCGACAACCCGCCCGACATTGCGATCCTCGACATCAAGATGCCGCGAATGGACGGACTCGAGCTGCTCCGCCGACTGCGCGAGAAGAGCATGGTCCCGGTCATTTTCCTGACCTCGAAGGACGACGAGCTCGACGAGGCGCTCGGGCTTGCGATGGGCGCGGACGACTATATCGCCAAGCCCTTCTCGCAACGTCTGCTGATCGCGCGGATCCGCGCGATCCTGCGACGCGCAGAAGTGTCGCAGGGTGGCCCCGGCGCGGAAGAACCCGCCGCCGAGACCAATCTGGTGCGGGGCCGGCTCGCGATGGATACCGCCCGCCACCGTGTGACGTGGGACGGCGCGGCGATCACGCTGACGGTCACCGAATTCCTTATCCTCGAAACGCTCGCGCAGCGCCCGGGGATCGTCAAGACGCGCAACCAGCTGATGGACGCGGCGTATCACGACGACATCTATGTCGACGATCGCACGATCGACAGCCACATCAAGCGCGTCCGCCGCAAGTTCCGGCAGGCCGACCCTACCTTCGACGCGATCGAGACTCTCTATGGAGCGGGTTATCGATTCTCCGAGGAATGACGAGCCGGCGCGCGAGGACGATGTCCGCGCGCTGTCGCTCCGCTGGTCGGCGCGGGTTTCGCTCACGCCGCGAATCCTGTTCGTCAACGTCTTCGCGCTGGCGATGCTGGCGGGCGGGTTCTTCTATCTCGATTCGTACCGCAGCCGGATCGTCGACGGGCGGGTCACCCAGTCGATCCGCGAGGCCCGGCTGATAGCGGAAGCGATCGTCGCAGTCCCCGAGAACCAACGCGCCGACCTCGCGCTCAAGCTCGCGCGCGACATGGGCGCGCGAGTCCGCATCTACGACAGCGCGGCGCGACCGGTGATCGACACGCGCGCGCTCGGGCTGCGCAACTTCGTGTTGCAGGATCCCGACAAGCAGGACTGGAGCCAGGCGTCCGCGCGGTTCCTCGACGCGGTGATCGATACCGTGGTCGGCACGCCGCGCGCGCCGCTCTACCGCGAGCATCGCAACGGACTCGATTGGCCCGACGTCCGGACGGCGCGCGACACACCCACCGTCGCCGCGACGGTCTGGCGCGCGCCCGACCGGACCCCGGTGATTACCGCTGCGGCCCCGCTGCCGCGCGGCGGCGTGGTGATGACGACCAACAACGCGCAGGACATCACGCAGACGGTGCGGGTCGAACGCTTCCGGCTCAGCGTCGTGCTGATGATCGTCGCGGTCGTGTCGGTGCTGTTGTCGCTGTTTCTGGCGCGAACGATCGTGCGGCCGCTGCGGCGGCTTGCACGGGCGGCGGTGCGCGTGCGGCTGGGGCGTGCGCGCGAGGTCGTCGTGCCGCGCCTGCCCGAGCGGCGCGACGAGATCGGCATGCTCGCGCGCGCCCTGTCCGACATGAGTCTCGCGCTGCGTGCGCGGATCGATGCGATCGAAGCCTTCGCCGCCGATGTGACGCATGAGATGAAGAACCCGCTCGCGTCGCTGCGTTCGGCGGTCGAGGGAATGGCGCTGGTCAAGGACCCGGAATTGCAGGAACGCTTGCTCGGGATCGTCCGCGACGATGTCCACCGGCTCGACCGGCTGATCACCGACATCGCCGAAGCGTCGCGACTCGACGCGCAATTGAGCCGCGCGAAATTCGAGGAGGTCGATTTGCACGCGATGCTCGCCGCGCTGATCGCGGGCCGCGAAGCGCGCGGGGTTGAGCGCGGGGTCCGGCTGCGGCTCGATCTGCATGATCCGATGCTGGCGGGGTTCGTCGTGCTCGGCGAGGGTGCGCGGCTTGAACGCGTGTTCGACAATCTGATCGACAATGCGGTGTCCTTCTCGCCCGACAATGGCCTGATCGCGATCACCGCCGACCGCGACCCCGAGGCGGTGGTGCTCGATTTCGAGGACGAAGGTCCGGGTGTACCCGCCGACGCGCGCGAGCAGGTGTTCCGTCGGTTCCAGTCGCTGCGTCCCGAGGGCGAGGCGTTCGGCAAGCATTCGGGGCTTGGCCTCGCGATCGCGCGGACGATCGTCGAGGCGCATCAGGGCGAGATCACCGCCGAGGCGCGGCACGCAGGGCTTGGCGGCGCGCGCTTCGTCGTGCGGCTCCCGATCGGCGAAGCGCGATGACCCCGCTGCTGCTCCATGCGACGACGGTCGCGATCCAGGGTGCCGCGGTCCTGCTGCGCGGGCCGTCGGGCTCGGGCAAGTCCGATCTCGCGCTGCGGCTGATCGACCGCGGCGCGACTCTGGTCAGCGATGATTACACGCTGCTGACCGTGCAGGACGGGCGTTTGCTGGCCAGCGCCCCGGCGACGATCGCGGGCAAGATCGAGGTTCGCGGGCTCGGGATCGTCGCGGTCGAACCGGCCGGAGATGCCCCGGTCGCACTGGTCGTCCGGCTCGACCAGTCGATGGAACGGATGCCGCCCGAAGTGCGTAGTCTCTATAATGGCGTATCGATCGTCGAGGTCGCGATCGACCCGTTCGAGCTTTCCGCGCCGATCAAGGTGGAATTGGCGCTGCGGCACGCTAGAGAGGCGTCATGACGCACGATCCAAAGGAAATCCTGCTCGTCACCGGCATGTCCGGCGCGGGCAAGTCGACCGTGCTCCGCACGCTCGAGGATCTTGGCTGGGAAGTGGTCGACAACCTGCCGCTGCTGCTGCTCGACCGGTTGCTCAGCGCGCCGTTGCCCGAGGGATTCGATCGGTCCGCGCGACCGCTCGCGCTCGGGATCGGGACGCGGACGCGCGACTTCGATTCGGATCGGATCGTCGACCGGATCAAGCACCTTCGACAGACCTATGGCCATGACATCGGCACCCTGTTCCTCGATTGCGCCGGTGGCGAGCTGGAACGCCGCTATTCCGAGACCCGCCGCCGCCACCCGATTGCGCTCGATCGGCCCGCCGCCGACGGGATTGCGCGTGAGCGCGAATTGCTCGCGCCGCTGCGGCAATGGGCGAACCGGCTGATCGACACGACCGACCTGACCGCCAACCAGCTCGCGCAACAGGTTCGCGACACCTTCTCGCGCGATCATCAGGACGGGCCGACGCTATCGGTGATGTCGTTCGGGTTCGCGCGCGGCGTGCCACGCAACGCCGATCTCGTGTTCGACATGCGGTTCCTGCGCAATCCGCACTGGGTGCCTGCCTTGCGTCCCGGAACGGGACTCGATGCCGACGTCTCCGCCTATGTCGCGGAGGACCCTGCCTATGCCGAGGCGGTCGGGCGGATCGAGGATCTGCTGCTCCTGTTGCTTCCGCGCTATCGTGCTGAAGGCAAATCCTATTTGACGGTCGCGTTCGGCTGTACCGGCGGAAGGCACCGCTCGGTCCACGTGACGGAACGCGTTGCGGGCCGGTTGCGCGACGCCGGATTTTCGCCCACGGTCGCGCACCGCGATCTCGCCGCCGCCCCGCAAGACTCGCTCGAAGGGGTGCCCGACGATCAACATCAGGACGGGACGAATTCGGCGTGAAATGGGCTTTGGCGTGAAATGGGCGATGGCATGATTGGGTCGGTACGATGATCGGGCTGGTTCTCGTTACGCACGGCCGTCTGGCCGAGGAATTCGTCACCGCGATGGAACACGTCGTCGGCAAGCAGGAGCGGGTCGAGACGGTCTGTATCGGCCCCGAGGACGATATGGAGGAACGCCGCAACGACATCGCCGCCGCGATCGCGCGAGTCGATGCCGGACGCGGGGTCATCCTGCTGACCGACCTGTTCGGCGGAACGCCGTCCAATCTCGCGATCTCGCTGCTCGAACGCGGGCGGATCGAGGTGATCGCGGGGATCAACCTGCCGATGCTGATCCGGCTCGAATCCGCACGCAAGGCGATGAAGATCGTCGATGCGGTCGCCGCCGCGCGCGAAGCGGGGCGGAAGTATATTTCGGTCGCGTCCGAAGTCCTGGGCGAGGCTGCCGCCTGATGTCGGCGAGCCGCAGCGTCCAGATCACCAACCGGCGCGGGCTGCATGCGCGCGCCAGCGCCAAGTTCGTCACGCTTGCCGCCACCCAGCCGTGCGAGCTCCATGTCGAGAAGGACGGCGCCGGATCGGTGACGGGCACCTCGATCATGGGGCTGATGATGCTCGGCGCGGCGATGGGGGACACGATCGTCATCTCCGCCGAGGGCGAGCATGCCGAGACGGCGGTCGGGGCGCTGTGCGCCCTGGTCGAGGCCAAGTTCGGCGAGGACTGAGCGCTTCAATGCCCCGCGAAATCACGGCCTATTCGAACCCGCTGATCAAGCGCGTCCGGTCCTTGCGCGAAAAGCGGCACCGCCGCGAGGAAGGGCTGTTTCTCGCCGAGGGTTTGCGCATCCTGACCGAGGCGCGCGAGGCGGGGCGGATCCCGCACTATCTGTTCTTCGCGCGTGACAGCGCCGCGCATCCGCTGGTGCAGGTGCTGGTCGAGGCGGTCGAGGCGGCGGGGGGCGAGGCGATCGAGACCGTGCCCGATATCCTGTCGAAACTGTCGGGCAAGGATAACCCGCAGGCGGTGGTCGGCGTCTTCGCCGAATTCACACGGACGCTCGACGCGCTTGACCGCAGCACCTCGCCGATCTGGCTGGTCGCGGAACGGTTGCGCGATCCGGGGAATCTCGGGACGATCCTGCGCACCGGCGATGCGGTCGGCGCGGGCGGGCTGATCCTGATCGGCGAATGTGTCGACCCCTTCTCGGTCGAGGCGGTCCGCGCGAGCATGGGCGCGCTGTTCACCGTGCCGGTCGTCCAGTGCGAGTGGGACGCGTTCCTGCCGTGGTTGCGGGGTGGGCCGGGGCAGCTCGTCGGGCTGAGCCTCGATACCACGACGGATTACCGCGGGGCGACCTATGCCGCGCCGACCTTCCTGCTGACGGGGAATGAGGCGCAGGGGATGCCCGCGGACTATGCCGCCGCGTGCGACACGCTGGTCAAGATTCCGATGCTCGGGAAGGCCGACAGCCTCAATGCGGCGGTTGCGACCGCGGTAATGGCATATCAGGTTCTGGACGCGGTCAAGCGTAACTGACCTGATCGCTTCTGCGGCGAACGCCGGGACCCGGGCGTGAGGGCGATGGTACCTGGGGGAAGCGCGCCCGTACCTCGCACGTCCCTACTCAGCCCCGGGTTTCGCCAGGTAAGCGCGTCTGGAGTTAGTTCCGTTCTGAAACAGACGGAAGCGTGTCTCCCCCTCCCCGCCCGTGCGAGGCAGGGCGAATGTCAGCGCACGACCACGCCGGCGTTGCGCGCAATGAAATGGTCGAACACCGCGGGGTGCATCGGTTGCTGGAAGCGGATCCCGCACTGCCACCCCTGACACCAGCTCACCTTCGCCTCGAACGGCTCGAGCCCGGGGAGCTTCACCCACACGACCGTGCCCGCCGCGATCGTCAGGTTGTTGACGCGGCACCCGGTGCGCGACAGGTCGATCAGCCCGGCAGGTTGCGCCTTCCAGTTGCGCTCGCGCAGCGTGATGCCGACGGTCAACGCGACCCGGTCGCCGAGCCGGCGTTCCGCGTCGGCGTCGTCGGAGGTTCCATCGGGTGCGACTTCGGGGACGACGCCGGTTAGCGCGGGCGTCGTTGGTTCTGTGGACGCGCTTTCGGGCGGCGCTGCGTGCAGACGGATCATGTCAGGCGGACGGCGTTTGGTCCGGCATCGCGCGGCGGTCGTGCCTGCGCCGCTCCTCCCCGCGATAGGATGGCGACGCCGCGACACGGCGATCGCCGTCCCGGCGTTCCTGCCTCTCGTCCTGACTGATACGCGACATACACCGTCCTTTCGGCGTCAGGCTATCGCGCGGAACGTTAAGAAGCGGTCAACGCCTCTGCGTCCTTGGCCGACTCTTCGGGGGTCGGAAGCGCAGCAGGTTCGCCATAGCGCGCGAGCGCCTCGACCGGAGGCACGTCCTCGATCTCGCGCGCGGTCGTCTCGATGTTGAGGTCGCGGAACTTGCGCCCCGTCACCAGCACGCGGCTTTCGAAGCTGGAGACGAACGTGTTGTAATTGTTGACCGCGCTCGTCAGCCCGCTGCCGACCTTGCGCATGTCCCCCGCCGCCTTGGCGAGCCGCTCGTACAATTCCTTGCCGAGACGCCCGATCTCCGCGGCTTCCTTGGCGAGTCGCTCCTGTCGCCACACCGCCGCCACCGTCCGCGCGATTGCGATCAGGTTGGTCGGCGTTGCGAGCAGCACGCGCTTGTCGAACGCGAAGTCCCACAAGGTCGGATCCTGCTCGAGCGCCGCCGTGAGGAAATGCTCGCCCGGAACGAACATGATGACGTAATCCGGCGCATCGGCGAACTGGCTCCAATAGGCCTTGTTGCCCAGCCCGTTGACGTGCGCACGCATCGCCGCGGCGTGCATTGCCAGCCCCTTCGTCCGCTCCGCCTCGTCGACCGCGCCGAACGCGTCCTGATAGGCGTTGAGCGAGACCTTGGCGTCGATCACCAGGCTGCGCCCGCCCGGCACGGTCACGATCGCATCCGGCCGCAGCCGACCGCCCTCGTCGCCACCCGCGACCGAAACTTCGGTCTGGAAATCGGTATGTTCCGACAAGCCACAGGTTTCCAACACATTCTTGAGCTGCTGCTCGCCCCACCGCCCGCGCGACTTGGGCGCGTTGCGGAGCGAATTGACGAGTTTCGCCGCTTCGCTCGAAACCTTTTCCTGACCAACCCGAAGCCCCTCGAGCTGCCCCTTCAACTGGTCGAACGCGCTGACGCGGTCGACCTCGACCTTGGTCACCGCCTCCTCGTAGCGCAGCAGGCGATCGCTGACCGGCTGGAGCATCGACTTGAGGTTCTGCCCCGCGGTCTCCTCGGACTGGCGGAAGCGTTCGTCGGCGCGCTTGAGGAAGACTTCCTGCGCATCGTTGAGCAGCTTGTTCGACACCTCGGCGAATTGCGTTGCGAGCAGGTCCTTGGCGTGGAGCAGTTCGGCGATCCGCGTCTCATGCGTCTCACGCACCATCTTCAACCGCGCCTCGTCCGCATCGCGCATCTCGGCGAGCCGATTCTCGAACGCCGAGGCGTGCGTCTTGAGCGCAGTGCTCTCGAGTCGCGCGACGTCGCGCTCGTCGCGCAGCGCCGCCAGGTCGACTTTCAATTGCTCCGCCTCGCGCGCGCGCTGTTCGGCGCTAGCGAGATCGACGATCGCGCGGCGGAAATCGGCGTCGCGCGCAGCGGCATCGGCGCGCGCGGCGGCGAGCGGGCGATTGCCGAGCAGCCAGCCGAACGCGAGCCCGACGAGCAAGGCACCGATCGCGAGCAGGGAAATCGTCAGGCCGGTCATGCAAAGTCTTTCTGGAACATTTTGGCAACTGTACCCGCGGGGGCGTAGGCGGACAAGCACGGGCGGTCGCAAATCCCGCGCGGGTTACGTTCCCCCTCCCCCTTCGGCAAGACACGCGATAAGGCGGTCGCATGCTCTCCGATATCGCGATCTCGCGCGCCGCCACCCTGCTCCCGATCGGGACGATCGCCGCCACCGCCGGAATCCCGGCCGAAGCGGTCGAGCCCTATGGGCATTACAAGGCGAAGCTCGATCTTTCGCGGCTCCCCGCCGCGACCGCGACGGGCAAGCTGATCCTCGTCACCGCGATCAACCCGACGCCGGCGGGCGAAGGCAAGTCGACCACTTCGGTCGGGCTTGCGGATGCGCTGGTGCGGACCGGGCGCAAGACGATGCTCGCGCTGCGCGAGCCTTCGCTCGGCCCGTGCTTCGGCACCAAGGGCGGTGCGACCGGGGGCGGTTATGCGCAGGTCGTGCCGATGGAAGACATCAACCTTCATTTCACCGGGGATTTCCACGCGATCACTTCGGCGCACAATCTGCTCGCGGCGATGATCGACAACCACGTCCACTGGGGCAATGCGCTCGACATCGACGTGCGGCGGATCGTGTGGCGGCGCGTGCTCGACATGAACGACCGCGCTTTGCGCGACATCGCGCAGTCGCTGGGCGGCCCGGCCAACGGCTTCCCGCGCGAGAGCGGGTTCGACATCACCGTCGCCTCCGAAGTGATGGCGATCCTGTGTCTCGCCACCGACCTGCACGATCTCGAGGCGCGGCTCGGGCGAATCGTCGTCGCCTATACGCGCGACCGCCAGCCAGTGACCGCGCGCGACCTCAAGGCCGACGGCGCGATGGCGGTGCTGCTCGCGCAGGCGATCAAGCCCAACCTCGTCCAGACGCTCGAGGGCACGCCCGCGCTGATCCACGGCGGGCCGTTCGCCAATATCGCGCATGGCTGCAATTCGGTGATCGCGACGCGCACCGCGCTCGGGCTGGCCGATTACGTCGTGACCGAGGCGGGCTTCGGCGCGGACCTCGGCGCGGAGAAGTTCTTCGACATCAAATGCCGCCAGGCGGGGCTGAAACCCGCCGCGACCGTGATCGTCGCGACCGTCCGCGCGCTGAAAATGAACGGCGGGGTCGCCAAGGCGGACCTGTCCGCCCCCGACGTCGCGGCGGTTAGGCGCGGTGGCGTCAACCTCGCACGGCATATCGAGAATGTCCGCGCGTTCGGGGTTCCGGTGGTGGTCGCGGTCAACCGCTTCGACAGCGACACGCCCGAGGAATTCGAAGCGATCCGCGGCATCGCGGCGGCACAGGGGTGCGAGGCGATCCTGTGCACGCATTGGGCAGACGGCGGTGCAGGCGCGGAGGCTCTGGCGGAGGCGGTGGTCGCCCTGTGCGATCACGGTGCGGGGCAGTTTGCACCGCTCTATGCAGACGACCTGTCGCTGTTCGACAAGATCAACGCCGTCGCGACCCGCATTTACCGCGCCGAGGAAGCGGTCGCCGATCCGTCGGTGCTGGCGCAGCTCGCGCGCTGGGAAGCAGCCGGCTTCGGGCATCTGCCGGTGTGCATGGCGAAGACGCAGTACAGCTTTTCGACCGACCCCGCGAAGCTTGGCGCGCCGACCGGGCATGTCGTGCCGGTCCGCGAGGTACGGCTCAGCGCGGGTGCGGGGTTCGTGGTCGCGATCTGCGGGGAGATCATGACGATGCCGGGCCTGCCGCGCATTCCGGCGGCGGAGGGAATCCGGTTCGGGGTTGAGGGCGAAATCGAGGGGTTGTTCTGAAAAAGCCGGGGATCAGCCACCGTTCTCCTGCGAAAGCAGGAGTCTAGGCTTACAAGGAACTGCGGTCGCAACCCGGGGCTCCTGCCTTCGCAGGAGCCCACAGGACGTTGGTTTTAACCGGCCTTCCGCATCTTGTTCAGCTTTTTCATCAGCATGTCGCGCTTGAGCTTCGAGATGTGATCGATGAACAGCACGCCGTTGAGGTGGTCGATCTCATGCTGGAGCGCGGTCGCCAGCAGGCCGTCCATGTCGCCCTCTTGCCGCGTGCCCTGCTCGTCGAGCCACGCCGCGCGGCACCGCGCGGGGCGCTCGACATCGGCATATTGCTCGGGGATCGAGAGGCATCCCTCGGCGTAGAAAGAGGTTTCCTCGCTGACCGAGAGCAGCTCCGGGTTGATGAACACCAGCGGGTTCTTAACCGGCTTGGCGTCTTCGCCCTCGCCTTCGGTTTCCTGCAGGTCGATCACGACGATCCGCTGCTCGATCGCGACCTGGGTCGCGGCGAGGCCGATCCCCCGCGCATCGTACATCGTGTCGAACATGTCGGAGACGATCTTGCGCACCGAATCATCGACGGTTGCGACGGGCTTCGCGACGGCGCGGAGGCCGGGATGCGGAACTTCTAGGATTTCGAGGATTGCCATGCCCGCGAGCTAGGAAAGCCCGCGCAGCGCGTCAAGGTTGCTGCCCCGCTTCTTCGTGCGTTTGTGGCTTTGTGCAAGAAAGTCTTTTTCGCACGAAGCCACAAAGGCGCAAAGATAAGAGGAGGTTAGAGTAAGTTTCGGTCCCTAGGCGACAGGCCGCCGCGCGCGCAGGGCCTGCGCCAGCGTTCCTTCATCGAGATAATCGAGCTCGCCGCCGACCGGCAAACCGTGTGCAAGCTGGGTGATCCGGACCGGGAAGCGTTCGATCCGCTCGGCGATGTAATGCGCGGTGGTCTGCCCCTCGAGCGTCGCGTTCATCGCGAGCACGACCTCGTCGATCCCGCCTTCCGCAATCCGCCGGACCAGCGAATCGATCGCGAGATCTTCGGGGCGAACGCCCTCGAGCGCGGACAGCCGCCCGCCAAGCACATGGAAGCGCCCCGGAAACAGACGCGAGCGATCGAGCGCCCAAAGGTCGGCGACCTCCTCGACGACACATAAGGCGCGCGCGTCGCGGCGTTGATCGCTGCACACGCCGCACGGGTTGGTCGTGTCGACATTCCCGCAAATCGAACAGGTTGCGAGGTTTTCATCGACGGCCATGAGAGCATTGAGCAGCGGGCCCAGCGCCGCCTCGCGCTTCTTGAGAAGGTGCAGCACCGCCCGCCTTGCCGATCGCGGCCCGAGCCCGGGAAGCTTGCTGAGCGCCTGCGTAAGGGCTTCGATTTCGGGAGACGCCATCCAGAACAGATAGGGCCGCGATACGCGTTCGTCACCCCGGCGTCGGTCGGGGTCGCCACGCCACGGGGCGGATGCGAAGCCTTGTGTTTGCCCGCACGCCCTCGCAAGAGCCGTGACATGCGTATCATCTTCATGGGCACGCCCGACTTCTCGGTCCCGATCCTGCAGGCGCTGGTCGATGCGGGGCATAACGTCGTCGCGTCGTACAGCCAGCCGCCGCGTCGCGCCGGACGCGGCAAGACGTTGACCCCCACCCCGGTCCACGCGCGCGCGGAGGCACTCGGGATCCCCGTCCGCACCCCCGTCACGCTGCGCGACCCCGCGGCGCAGGCCGAATTCGCCGGGTTCGCCGCCGATCTTGCGGTGGTCGCCGCTTATGGCCTCATCCTGCCGCGCGCGATCCTCGATGCGCCGGCGCACGGGTGCCTCAACGTCCACGCCTCGCTGCTCCCGCGCTGGCGTGGCGCGGCGCCGATCCAGCGCGCGATCCTGGCCGGGGATGCCGCGACCGGCGTGTGCATCATGCAGATGGAAGCGGGACTCGATACCGGCCCGGTGCTGTTGCGCGACGAAACGCCGATTGCCGCAAAGACCGCGGGGATGATGACCGACGAACTCAGCGCGATGGGAGCGCGACTGATGATCACGACGCTCGCTGACCTGCCGGCTTATCCCCCGATCGTGCAGCCCGAGGACGGCGTCACCTACGCCGCCAAGATCGACAAGGCCGAGACACGGCTCGACTTCGCGCAGGATGCGGCCGCGATCGAGCGCCAGACCCGCGCGTTCAACCCTCCAGGGGCGTGGTTCGAAATCGGCGGTGAGCGCGTTCGCGTTCTGGCGGCCGAGATCGTCCGATCACCCGGCGCGCCCACGCCCGCGCCACAGGACGGAACCGACAGCGCTGGCGGAATCGTGCTCGACGCCGACCTCACCATCGCCTGCTCAACCGGCGCGATCCGCCCAACCTTGCTCCAGCGCGCGGGACGTGGCGTCATGACCGCGCCCGAACTGCTCCGCGGCTTCGCGATCCCCGTCGGAACCCAACTTTGACGCGGTTCGCGCTGACGGTCGAATATGACGGCCGCCCGTTCATGGGTTGGCAGCGGCAACACCACGGCCCGACCGTCCAGGCCTCGATCGAGCGCGCGGCACACGCGATCACCGGCGAAACGGTCGCGGTCCACGCCGCCGGGCGGACCGACGCGGGGGTCCACGGGATCGCGATGCGCGCGCATATCGATCTCGCGCGCGACATCGCCCCCTTCCGGCTGCAGGAGGCGCTCAACGCCAAGCTGCGGCCCGATCCTGTCGCGATCACGGGGTGCGAGATCGTGCCGGACGACTGGCACGCGCGTTTCTCCTGCATCGGGCGGCATTACGAGTTCCGTATCGTCACCCGCCGCGCGCCGCTGACGTTCGAACGGGGCCTCGCGTGGCGGATCCCCGCGGCGCTCGATGTCGCCGCAATGGCGGACGGTGCGGCGCGGCTGGTCGGGCGGCACGACTTCACCACCTTCCGCTCGGCGCACTGCCAGGCGGACAGCCCCTTGCGCACGCTCGACCGGCTCGAGGTCGTAGCGGAGGGGGAACGGATCAGCGTGTTCGCCTCGGCGCGGTCGTTCCTGCATCATCAGGTGCGCTCGATGGTCGGCTGCCTTGCGCTGGTCGGCGAGGGGAAATGGACGCCCGCCGACATGACGACCGCGCTCGAGGCGCGCGACCGGACTGCGCTCGGGTTCAATGCGCCGCCTGACGGGCTGTATTTCTTGCGGGCGGATTATCGCTGACGCTGTGGCGCGCGATGGGCGCCTCAATCGCGTTATCGTGGCATTCCGCGCCCGCCGATGGGCTTTCAGCGGCCCTTATCACCTCCCCAGCGTCACCCTGAACTTGTTTCAGGGTCCACCGCGCCGCGAGTCCGGTCCGCGATAGTTGAACGGTGGATGCTGAAACAAGTTCAGCATGACGCCGCTTTGTGTGGGACGGTGGCGTGATGTCGGCAGCGGCGGCGCAATCGACTCGGTCAACGCCCCCGCCCCCCCCTCAGCTCAAATCAGCCCCGCCAGCGGGCTCGACGGATCGGCGTAGCGCCGCATGCCCATCCGCCCCGCGAGATACGACAGCCGTCCCGCCTCGACCCCGGCCTTCATCGCCGCCGCCATCATTATCGGGTCCTTCGCTTCGGCGATCGCGGTGTTCATCAGCACCCCGGCGCACCCGAGCTCCATCGCGACCGCGGCATCCGACGCCGAACCCACGCCCGCATCGACCAGCACCGGCACGCTCGCCCCCTCGACGATCAGCCGGATCGTCACGCGGTTCTGGATCCCCAGCCCCGATCCGATCGGCGCGCCGAGCGGCATGATCGCGACTGCGCCTGCATTCTCGAGCCGCTTCGCCGCGATCGGATCATCGACGCAATAGACCATCGGCAGGAACCCCTCGTTCGCGAGCACTTCGGTCGCGCGGAGCGTTTCGACCATGTCGGGATACAGCGTGCGCGCCTCTCCGAGCACCTCGAGCTTGACCAGGTCCCAGCCACCCGCCTCGCGCGCCAGCCGCAGCGTGCGGATCGCCGAGTCGGCATCGAAGCAGCCCGCGGTATTGGGCAGATAGGTGACCTTCTTGGGATCGATGAAGTCGGTCAGCATCGGCGCGTTCGGATCGCTGACGTTCACCCGCCGCACCGCGACAGTGACGATCTCCGCGCCCGAGGCTTCGAGCGCGGCGGCATTCTGCGCGAAATCCTTGTACTTTCCCGTGCCGACGATCAGCCGTGAGCGGAACGTCCGCCCCGCAACGGTCCAGCTATCCGCCTTGACCGCTGGCGCATGATCCCCGCCGCCGACGAAATGGACGATCTCCAGCTCGTCGCCGTCCTCGACCATCACCTCGCCGAGCGTGGAACGCGGCACCACCGCCAGATTGCGTTCGACCGCGACCTTTTCGGGCATCAGCCCGAGATCGGCGGCGAGATCGGCGAGGCTCAACCCGCTGCGAACCCGGCGATGCTCGCCATTGACCTGAATGCTGACAGTTCCATCGGTATGCACGATCGTTGACCTTCCGTTCCGCCAGGCCTTCGCCCCGTCTGCGTCTCGACTTCGCGCGACACGACCGGGTAAGGAGGGGTGATAGCGCGATATACGCGGGGCCGCACGGCCCGCAACCGAAAGCCTCGCCAGATGCCCGTCAGCAAAGCCGAAACGATCTTCGTCCTCAACGGCCCCAACCTCAACCTGCTCGGCATGCGCGAGCCCGAGATCTATGGTGCGGACACGCTCGACGACATTGCGGGGCAGCTGGAAGACCGTGCGCGGGAACTTGGGCTTGCGATCGACCTGCGGCAATCGAACCACGAAGGCCATCTGGTCGACTGGATCCACGAGGCGCAGGCGCTTCCCGCCAAGGCGGTGATTCTCAACGCCGCCGCCTTCACGCATACCTCGGTCGCGATCCTCGATGCGATCAAGGCGGTGCGCACCCCGGTGATCGAAGTCCATCTGTCGAACCCGCACGCGCGCGAAGCCTTTCGCCACGTCAGCCGTATCTCCCCTGCCGTAAAAGGCACGATCAGCGGGTTCGGCGCGTTATCCTATCTGCTGGCGCTTGAAGCGGCGGCGCGACTCTGACAGGACGCACCCTCGAAAAACAGGGAGCATAGGGAATTTATGCCCGAGGACACCACTGCCGACGCCATGCGGATCGATGTCGATCTGGTGCGTCAGCTCGCACAATTGCTCGACGACACGTCGCTGACCGAAATCGAGGTCGAGGACGGCGGGCGCAAGATTCGCATCGCGCGCAAGGCGGCTGCCGCTGCACCCGCACCGGTGCAATACGCAGCCCCCCCGATGTCGGTCGTCCCCAATGGCGCACCGGCGGCGGAAATCGTCGCGGCCCCGCCGTCGATGGTCAACGCGGTCAAGTCGCCGATGGTCGGCACCGCCTATCTGTCGCCCAACCCCGAAGCGAAGGCGTTCGTCAGCGTCGGCGATACGGTTGCGGCGGGGGATACGCTGCTGATCGTCGAGGCGATGAAGGTGATGAACCCGATTCTCGCGCCGAGCGCAGGCCGCGTGACGGCGGTGCTGGTGACGAGCGGGCAGCCGGTCGAATTCGACCAACCCCTGGTGGTCGTCGAATAATCATGGCCGAAATCAAGAAGCTGTTGATTGCGAACCGCGGCGAGATCGCGCTGCGCATCCACCGCGCGTGCCACGAAATGGGCATCCAGACGGTCGCGGTCCATTCGACCGCGGATGCGGACGCGATGCACGTGCGGCTCGCCGACCAGGCGATCTGCATCGGCCCGCCGTCGGCGACCGAGAGCTATCTCAACATCCCGAACATCATCTCGGCGGCCGAAATCTCGGGCGCCGACGCGATTCATCCGGGCTACGGCTTCCTCTCGGAAAATGCCAAGTTCGCCGAGATCGTCGAGGCGCACGACATCATCTTCGTCGGGCCGAAACCCGAGCACATCCGCACGATGGGCGACAAGATCGAGGCCAAGCGCACCGCTGGCGCGCTCGGCCTGCCGCTGGTGCCAGGGTCGGCCGGGCCGATCAGCGATCTGGCGGAAGCCAAGGAGATCGCGGCGGCTGCGGGCTATCCCGTCATCATCAAGGCGGCATCGGGCGGCGGTGGTCGCGGCATGAAGGTCTGCACCTCCGAGGACCAGCTCGAGACGCTGATGCAGCAGGCCGGCAGCGAGGCGAAGGCCGCGTTCGGCGATGCGACGGTCTATCTCGAAAAGTACCTCGGAAACCCGCGCCACATCGAGTTCCAGGTGTTCGGCGACGGCGAGGGCAATGCGATCCATCTGGGCGAGCGCGACTGCTCGCTCCAGCGCCGTCACCAGAAGGTGCTTGAGGAAGCCCCCTCGCCCGTGCTCGGCGAAGAGGACCGCGCGCGGATGGGCGGGATCTGCGCCAAGGCGATGGCCGACATGGGCTATCGCGGCGCGGGCACGATCGAATTCCTGTGGGAAAACGGCGAGTTCTATTTCATCGAAATGAACACGCGGCTGCAGGTCGAACATCCCGTGACCGAGGCGATCACCGGGCTCGATCTGGTGCGCGAACAGATCCGCATTGCCGAGGGCCACGGCTTGACGCTGCGGCAGGAAGACGTGCAGTTCCGCGGCCACGCGATCGAATGCCGGATCAACGCCGAAGACCCGCGCACCTTCGCGCCGTCGCCGGGGCTGATCAAGCAGTTCCACGCGCCGGGGGGCATGAACGTCCGCGTCGATAGCGGTCTGTATGCGGGCTACCGCGTGCCGCCTTATTACGACTCGATGATCGCCAAGCTGATCGTCTACGGCACGACGCGCGCGGGCGCGATCCGCCGGTTGCGGCGGGCGTTGGAAGAGTTCGTAATCGACGGGCCGACGACGACGATCCCGCTGCATCAGGCGCTGATCGAAGATCCCGAGTTTCAGGCGGGCGACTATACGATCAAGTGGCTCGAGGAATGGCTGGTGCGCGAGCCTGCGTGATTTGGTTTCTGGCGAAGGCCGGAGCCGAGGGTTACGGGGGCTTGCTCCCGTAACCCTGGACTCCTTACTGTCCGAGAGCCACGCATTAAGGCGATCCAGGGTTTGATCGTTCCACCTCGCCCCAAAAGCTGCCGTCATGCTGAACTCGTTTCAGCATCCACCGTGCAACAGGCAAAGTCCGGACTCGCGGAGGGCTGGATCCTGAAACAATTTCAGGATGACGGACGGGTTTGAGCGACCCTCGCCTCGTTGTGAACTAGACAGTTCTACGGACCCGCGGCGCGGCGACTTGCCAGCGCGCCTCAAACGCGCGACGTTCCCCGGATAATCGCTCCGCCAGAACGGAACGGCGGTGGGGGGGACAGCAATGCGGTGGCCAATCGTGGGGTATGGCGTGGCGGCATTGGTCGCGCTCCTGATCATCGCCTTCCTCTATTACCGCACCCCCGATACCGACCCCGCCGCTATGCGCGCCAAATACGGCGCGCCGCCCTCGCAGTTCGTCGACCTCGGCAACGGCCTGACCGTCCACCTCCGCGACACCGGCCCGCGCGACGCCCCCGTGCTCATGCTGATCCACGGATCGAACGCCTCGCTCCAGACGTGGGAGCCATGGGCGGAGCGGCTCGCCCAGCGCTATCGCATCATCCGCATGGACCTGCCCGGCCACGGCCTTACCGGCGCCAGCCCGACGCGCGACTACACCCCCGCCGCCTATGTCGACGTGGTCGAGCGCATCCGCACGAAACTCTGCGTCGACCATATCGTGCTCGCGGGTAACTCGATGGGCGGCGGGGTCGCGTGGCATTATGCGCTCGCGCACCCCGAGCTTCTTCGCGGTCTGGTCCTGATCGACTCGGTCGGACAGCCCGAGCCGGGCAACGCCAAGCCGCCGCTCGCCTTCCGCATCGCGCGCCTGCCAGTCCTCCGCGAGATCGCCGCGGCGATCACCCCGCGCAGCCTGATCGCGGACAGCCTCCCCGGCGTGTTCGGCGATCCGAAGCTTGCGGATGCCGCGATGATCGATCGCTATTGGGAATTGCTGCGCTATCCGGGCAACCGAAAGGCGACGCTCGACCGGTTCGCACTCGCGCCCGACAGCGCCACCACGGCGCAACTGGCGGCGCTCAGGCTGCCGGTGTTGATCCTGTGGGGCGCGAAGGACCAACTCATCCCGCGCGCCTCAGGCGACTGGCTCCACGCGCGCATTCCGGGGAGCAAGCTGATCGTCTATCCCGGCACCGGCCACCTGCCGATGGAGGAACGCCCCGACGAAAGCGCGCGTGACGTGGAGCGGTTCGTGCAGGGGTTGCGCGATGGGAGCATCCTCCGGAGCAACCGTTCGCCCTGAGTGAAATCGAAGGGCCCTCGCACATCGCCGAACCACTGAAGTGAAAGCGGGGCTTCGACTTCACTCAGCCCGAACGGGTCTACGAAAAATGCGTCCGGCGCGTCCCCCAGCCACGCGATGAGGTGACGGACCCGCACCACCGCGTTAAAGGCTCAGGCCATGACCGACATCACCCCCGAGATCGTCGCCCAGCACGGGCTTTCCACCGAAGAATATGACCGCGTCCTCCACGCGCTGGGCCGCGAGCCCAATCTGACCGAGCTCGGCATCTTCTCGGTGATGTGGTCCGAGCATTGCTCGTACAAATCCTCGCGCATCCATCTCAAGAAGCTCCCGACCACCGGCCCGCAGGTCATCTGCGGCCCCGGCGAGAATGCGGGCGTCGTCGACATCGGCGACGGTCAGGCGGCGATCTTCAAGATGGAGAGCCACAACCACCCCTCCTACATCGAACCCTATCAGGGGGCCGCGACCGGCGTCGGCGGGATCCTGCGTGACGTGTTCACGATGGGCGCGCGCCCGATCGCCAACCTCAACGCGCTCCGCTTTGGGCGGCCCGATCATCCAAAGATGCGCCACCTAATCTCGGGCGTCGTCCACGGGATCGGCGGCTATGGCAATTGCGTCGGGGTGCCGACGGTCGGCGGCGAAGTGAACTTCCACCCGGCCTATGACGGCAACATCCTCGTCAACGCGATGACGGTCGGCGTCGCCGAGACCGACAAGATCTTCTATTCCGCCGCCTCCGGTATCGGCAATTCGATCGTCTATGTCGGCTCAAAGACCGGCCGCGACGGGATCCACGGCGCGACAATGGCCTCGGCTGATTTCGGCGAGGATTCGGAGTCCAAGCGCCCGACCGTCCAGGTCGGCGATCCCTTCACCGAGAAGTTGCTGATCGAGGCGTGCCTCGAGCTGATGGCATCGGACGCGATCGTCGCGATCCAGGACATGGGCGCGGCTGGTCTCACGTCCTCCGCGGTCGAGATGGCGTCCAAGGGCGGGGTCGGGATCGAGCTCAACATGAATGCGGTGCCGCAACGCGAAACCGGCATGACCCCCTATGAGATGATGCTGAGCGAAAGCCAGGAACGTATGCTCATGGTGCTCAAGCCCGGCCGCGAGGATTTCGCCGAGGCGATCTTCCACAAATGGGAGCTCGATTTCGCGGTGATCGGCCAGGTGACCGACACCGGCCACATGGTGCTCAAGTTCCACGGCGAAACGGTGTGCGACATCCCGCTCGCGCCGCTCGCCGACGAAGCGCCTTTGTACGACCGTCCGGCTGCGACGAAGGAAGACTATCAGGCCTGGGCCAAGGTCGCGCCGCTCGGCGAGATCCCGCAGACGCCGAACGTCGCCGCCGATCTGCTCACGCTGATGGCCTCCCCCGATGTCGCCTCGCGCCGCTGGATCTGGGAGCAGTACGACACGCAGGTCGGCGCGGACACGGTCCAGCGCCCCGGTGGCGATGCCGCGGTCGTCCGCGTCCACGGCACGCAAAAGGGGCTCGCGATGAGCACCGATTGCACCCCGCGCTATTGCTATGCCGACCCCTATGAAGGCGGCAAACAGGCGATCGCGGAATGCTATCGCAACCTGTCGGCCGTCGGCGCGACCCCGCTTGCGGTGACCAACTGCCTCAACTTCGCCAACCCCCAGCGACCCGAGATCATGGCGCAGTTCGTGGGCTGCCTCGATGGCATGGGCGATGCCTGCCGCGCGCTCGACTTCCCGATCGTGTCGGGCAACGTCTCGCTCTATAACGAGAGCAAGGCGACCGGTGGCGGTTCGGCGATCCTGCCGACGCCGGCGATCGGCGCGATCGGCTTGCTCGCCGACTGGTCCAAGTCCGCGACGATCGCGTTCAAGGGCACTGGCGACGTGATCGTGCTGATCGGCGAACGCTCGGGGCATCTCGGCCAATCGCTGTGGCTGCGCGAAGTCCATGGCCGCGAGGAAGGCGCCCCGCCCCCGGTCGATCTCGAAGCCGAGCGTCGCAACAGCGAGTTCGTCCGCGCGCATATCGCGACCGGCGCGCTGACCGCGGTGCATGACGTGTCCGACGGCGGAATTGCAGTGACGATCGCCGAGATGGCGCTAGCCGGGAATGTCGGCGCGATGCTGCACGCGCCGCTGCCATGCGGAATCGCCTGCGCGTTGTTCGGCGAGGACCAGGGGTTGTATGTCGCGACCGTCGCGGATCACCTGCTGCTCGAGACGCTGACCGCAGCCGATGCCGCCGGGGTCGAGATCGAGCGGATCGGGCGGACGATCGCCAACCGGCTGATCTTCGAGCTGCCCGATGACGATCACGTCGTTACGCTGGACGCATTGCGGGCAGCGCACGAGGGGTTCTTCCCCAAGCTGATGGGAGATATCGCGCCGGTCGAGAATTGAGGGGGCGGAGGCTTCACCCCCCACTTCACCCCCCCTACTTCCCCGGCGAAGGCCGGGGCCCAGTAGCGAAGGTCGAGGTAACGAAGCGCACGCGGCAGCAACACCTGCGTCGCTACTGGGCCCCGGCCTACGCCGGGAAAGTGGAAGATGGTAGAAGTCGCGCGCTATTTCCGCCCCAGTTCACCCCATCTTCTTCCCCGGCGAAGGCCGGGGCCTAGTAGTGAGGGTCGAGGTAACGAAGCGCTCGCGGCAGCAACGCCTGCCTCACTACTGGGCCCCGCCCTTCGCCGGGGAAGTGGAAGATGGTAGAGGTCGCGCGCTATTTCCGCCCCTCTTCACCTCGTCTTCTTCCCCGGCGAAGGCCGGGGCCCAGTAGCTAAGGTCGAAGTAACGAAGCGCAGCCGGCAGCAACACCTGCGTCGCTACTGGGCCCCGGCCTACGCCGGGGAAGTGGAAGGTAGCAGAAGTGCGTGAGGGAGTGTCCCAAAAGCCCCCCCTACTCCACGTCCTTCCATGCCCCCCAGAAGTCGAGCATCTTGGGCGTCAGCCAACCATAGCTGAAGTTGAGCATATACAGCCCCCACAGCACCGTCGCGACGATCGTCACCCGCAGCGCAATCCGCCCCGCGCGAAACTCGTGCGGCGCGCTGTCCGCCTGCCCCGGCACGCGCTCGACGCCTGCCTCGTCGGCGGTCTTCACTCCGAACGGCAGGACGAAGAACACCGAAAACGCCCAGAACAGGAAGTAGATCGCCAGCGCCGAAGTCCACCGCATGCCGTTCTCCTTCCCGTTCCAGAGCCTGAATTCAAGCTTCGATCAGCAACACATCGACGATCGGCTTCTTGCCGGTCCAGCGCGTCGCAACCTTGCGGGTCGCAAGACGGATCTGCTCGCGCATCTTGTCGCGGTCACGCCCGCCCTGCTTGACCGCCGCGATCACCGCGCCGATCGTCTCGTCGAGGAACGGCTCGCGGTCTTCCTCGACCGGGATCCCCTGGATGCGAACCTGCGGCTGGCCGATCATCCCGCGCTGCCCGATCGCGACCGCGACCGAGATCTGCCCGAACAGGCCGAGCTTGCGACGCTCGTTGATCGTCGAGCCATCGCCCGGCAGGATCACGTCGCCGTCGAGCACGAGACGACCCACGGCAGCATTGCCGATCTTGGTCGGGTTGCCCGGCGCGAGGCGGATGATGTCGCCGTTGGTCTGCACCACCGCACGCGGCACGCCCTCGGACAGGGCAAAGCGCGCCTGCTCCATCAGGTGCCGCATTTCGCCATGCACCGGCATCAGGATCTCGGGCTTCATCCACTTGTACATCTGGAGCAGCTCGGGGCGACCCGGATGGCCCGACACATGGACGTGCGCCTGGCGATCGGTGATCATGATCACGCCCTTGGCGGCGAGCTGGTTCTGGATCCGCCCGATCGCAACTTCATTGCCCGGGATCTGCTTCGACGAGAAGACGACCGTATCGCCCTGGTCGAGCGAGATCGGATGCTGGCCGTTCGCGACCCGCGCGAGCGCCGCGCGGTCCTCGCCCTGCCCGCCGGTCGCGATGACCAGCACCTTGTCGCGCGGCAGTCGCATTGCCGCCTCGGCGTCGATCGTCTCGGGGAAGTCCTTGAGATAGCCGGTCGCGCGCGCGACCTTGAGAATGCGGTCGAGCGACCGCCCCTGGACCGACAATTGCCGCCCGGTCTCGATCGCGACCTTGCCGAGCGTGTGGAGACGCGCGGCGTTGGAAGCAAACGACGTCACCAGCACGCGGCCCTTGGCCTTGCCGATCACGTCCATCAGCCCGGAAAGCACGTCGCTCTCGGAACCCGACGCGTCGTTGTTGAAGACGTTGGTCGAATCGCAGACGAGCGCGAGAATGCCGTCCTTGCCGATCGCCGCGAGCTGGTCCGGCGTGGCAGGGCTGCCGATGACCGGCCGCGCATCGAGCTTCCAGTCGCCGGTGTGGAAGATACGGCCGTAGGGCGTATCGATCAGCAACGCGCTCGCTTCGGGGATCGAATGCGACATCGGCACGAAGGTGATGCCGAACGGCCCGAGGTCGAACGGCGCGTCCGGCTGGATCACGCGCAGCTTGACGCGGCTGGCGTTGCCCTCTTCCTCGAGCTTGCCGCGGATCAGGCCAGCGGTGAACGGGGTGGCATACAGCGGCACGCCGAGATCCTCGGCGAGATACGGGAGCGCGCCGATATGATCCTCATGACCATGCGTCAGCA
This sequence comes from Sphingomonas sp. PAMC 26617, assembly GCF_000242835.1. Classification (NCBI taxonomy): domain Bacteria; kingdom Pseudomonadati; phylum Pseudomonadota; class Alphaproteobacteria; order Sphingomonadales; family Sphingomonadaceae; genus Sphingomonas; species Sphingomonas sp. PAMC 26617. The sequence goes on along the minus strand of NZ_JH594425.1, from coordinate 3,242,080 downwards.
CGATGCCGATGAGATCGTCGAGGCGTTCCTCGATGAACTGCAGGTCGGGCAGGATCACGTCGATGCCCGGATATTGCGGATCGGCGAAGGTGATGCCGCAATCGACCATCAACCACTTGCCGTTGCAGCCGTACAGATTGACGTTCATGCCAATCTCGCCCGACCCACCGAGGGCCAGGAACAGCAGTTCTTTCTTTGGGGTAGTCACTAAGTCTTTGTCTTTCAGCTTATCGCCGCCAGCTTAGCCAGCGGCGCAGGGAGGGTGCGCGGGTTAGGCGCGATGAATTTCGTAGAGATCGGGGAAGCGGGGCACCGGGGTCAGCGCACGCACGCATGGACTCTAGGCCTGCATATGGGCGCGATCCCACAAAATCGCCAGCCCCTGAATGGTAAGATCGGGTTCGATCGCGTCGAAAGCGTCGGTATGCTGTTCGAACAGCACCGCGAGCCCTCCGGTTGCGACCACCGTACAGGGCCGCCCGACCTCCGCCTTCATCCGCGCAACCAGTCCTTCGATCATCGCGACATAGCCCCAATAGATGCCGATATGCATCTGCGTGACGGTGTCGCGCCCGATGACGCTGGTGTCGCCGGGCGCCTCGATCGCGATCCGCGGCAGCTTGGCGGCGGCGGTGACAAGCGCGTCGAGCGACAGGTTGATACCAGGCGCGATGATCCCGCCCTTGTACGCGCCGGTGTAGTCGACGACGTCGAAGGTCGCTGCCGTCCCGAAGTCGATCACGATGAGATCGCCCGGATGCCGGGCATGCGCCGCGATCATCGTGACGGCACGGTCCGCGCCGACGCTCTTGGGTTCGAGCACGTCGAGCTGCATGCCCCATTCGACCGGAGCCTGCCCCGCGATCAGCGGCTCGCTGTCGAAATACTTGCGCGCAAGCGTCTGGAGGTTGTGGAGCGCGCGCGGGACGACGGTCGCGATGATGACGCCCGTCACCTGCTTGCGATCATAGCCCTCGAGGTTGAGCAACTGGCTCAGCCATACCGCATATTCGTCCGCGGTGCGCCGCGGGTCGGTTGCGATACGCCAGCGTGCCTTGATCGCCTGCCCTTCGAGCAGCGCGAAGACGATGTTGGTATTCCCGGCGTCGATCGCGAGCAGCATGGCGGGGAGAAGGCCTTGTCAGAGGAGGAACACGTCGCCCGCGTGAATGACACGCGCAGTGCCATCCGCCAAGCGGAGGATGAGCGCGCCGTCGCTGTCGAGCCCGTTGAACAGCCCGTCGGTCGCGCTGCCATCCGGGAGCCGCGCGCTGAGCGCGGTGCCGATCGGGTGCGCGCGCTCGAGCCAGCGGGTGCGTATTGGCGCGAGGCCCTGCCCGCGCCAGATGCTCAGCCAGCGGGCGAAGGTTTCGGCGAGCGTTTCGGCGAAGTCGGCCGGGTCTGGGGTTGCGCCGTGTGCCGTCAAGCTGGTCGCGCGGCGGTCCGTGTCGCTTGGGTGATGCGCGAGGTTGACGCCGATCCCGACGACGATCGCGTCGCCGGTGCGTTCGAGCAGGATGCCGGAGATCTTGGCGCCGTCGATGAGGAGGTCATTGGGCCATTTCAGGACCAAGCCTGCTGGGTCGCCACCACCACCAATTGCACCACCATCCTTGGCACCACCCCGGCGAAGGCCGGGGCCCAAGAGTGGAACGGCAGGTGTTGCAACGCTGCGCCCGACAACGTCAACCCGCGCTATTGGGCCCCGGCCTTCGCCGGGGTGGTGTGAGCCGAGATACGCCCGCACCACTTCTTCAAGTGCAACCGCAGCCACCAATGCGAGGGTGGCCGGCGCAGGATCCCCGCCCCGCACCCGCACCACACTGGACCCATAGAAATTCCCGACCGGCGAAACCCAGAGCCGCCCCTGCCGTCCGCGCCCCCCGGTCTGCCGCTCGGCGCGCAGCCAGATTCCCTCGAAGATCCCGCTGCGCGCCAGTTCGAGCATGTCGGCATTCGTAGACCCCGTCTCGGCGACGGTACGAACCCGCTCGCTCAGAACAGCGCCTTCGCCGCAACCATCGTCGCGCCACCGAGGCTCGCAAGCCCAAGCCAGCCAATCGGCGAGATCGCTGCCGCCATCACCGCAATCAGCCCGCCCTCGACCGGGTCAGTCCGCACCGCGAGCGGCGCGCCCTCGACCGTCTCGGCGGGGGCATCGATGTACATCACCTTGACGACGCGCAGGTAATAGAAGGCACCAATCACCGAGGCGACGAAGCCGACCACCGCGAGCGGGTACAGCCCGGCAACGATCGCCGCTTGGAACACCGCGACCTTGGCGTTGAAGCCGAGCATCGGCGGGATGCCTGCGAGCGAGAACATGAAGATCGCCATCGCCAGCGCCAGACCCGGCCGCGTCCGCGACAGGCCGGCAAGCGCGGTGATGCTCTCGACCGGCTGCCCGGCGGCATCCTTCATCTGAAGGACGATCAGGAAGCTGCCCAGCGTCATCACGACATAGACGGTCAGGTAGAACAGCACCGCCGCAACACCCGCCTGCGTGCCGGCCGCAAGACCGATCAGCACGAAGCCGACGTTGTTGATCGACGAATACGCGAGCAGCCGCTTGATGTTGGTTTGCCCGATCGCCGCGACCGCACCGAAGATGATCGACGCGAGCGCCGCGAAGATCACGATCTGACGCCACTGGTCCGTCGCCGGACCCATCGCCTCGACCGCGACGCGGACCGACAAGGCGACGGCTGCCACCTTGGGGGCGGAAGCGAAGAAGGTCGTCACCGGCGTCGGCGCGCCCTCGTATACGTCCGGGGTCCACATGTGGAACGGAACGACGCTCATCTTGAACGCGAGGCCAGCGAAGACGAAGACGAGGCCAAAGGTCAGCCCGAGCGAACGGCCAGCGCCGTACGCGGTCGCGATCGACGAGAACAGCGTGGTACCGCTGAAGCCGTACACCAGCGATATGCCGTACAGCAGGATCCCGCTCGCCAGCGCGCCCAGCACGAAATACTTGAGGCCAGCTTCCGCCGACCGCGTGTCGCGGCGCATGAAGCTCGCCAGCACGTAGGCCGCGAGGCTCTGGAGTTCGAGACCGACGTACAACGTCAGCAGGTCACCCGCGGACACCATCATGCTCATGCCCGCTGCGGACAGCAGGATCAGCACGGGATATTCGGGCCGCAGATCGTCGCCACGGCCCGCCGCGAAAAAGCGCGGCGCGACGATGATCGCAACCGCTGACGCGCCGAAGATCAGGACCTTGGCAAAGGTCGCGAACGCATCCGCACGGAACAGCCCGCCGAACGCGGCACCGCCATAAGACGCAGGCCCGGTCAGCGCGATCATCGCGCCGGCCAGCACCGCAACCGCGGCAACGGACACCATCCGGGTCGACGCCTGGCCGCCCCAGGCCGACACCAGCATCAGCGCAATCGCCCCGAGCGCGAGGATTTCCTCGGGGAGAACCATCAGAAGCGACATGTTCATGGCCGTGCCTCCGCATGCGTAACGGGCAGTGCCATGGCCTTGCCCGCGGTCGGCAGCGAGTCACCCGCCGGAGTAGCGCGTGCGATCCGCGCCTGCAGCGTCGCGACGTCCTTGCGCATCGGCGCAAGGAAGCTCTCGGGATACACGCCCATCCACAGCGCTACCGCTGCAATCGGGGCCAACAGCGCAATTTCACGCAGCGAAAGATCGGGCATTGCGCGCACATCGTCCTTGGTCAGATCGCCGAATACGACACGGCGGTAGAGGTAGAGCATATAGGCAGCCCCGAGGATGATCCCGGTGGTGCACAACAGCGTGATGACGGTCGAGACGCGGTACGTCCCTGCCAGGCTGAGGAACTCGCCGACGAACCCGCTCGTGCCCGGCAGGCCGATCGATGCCATCGTGAAGAACAGGAACAGCACGGCGTATCGCGGCATGTTTATCGCGAGACCCCCATAACGCGAGATCTCGCGGGTATGGAGCCGGTCGTAGATCACGCCGACACACAGGAACAACGCTGCCGAGACGAGGCCATGGCTGAGCATGACGATCATCGCGCCCTCGATCCCCTGCCGGTTGAACGCGAACAGGCCGATCGTCACGATCGCCATATGCGCGACCGACGAATACGCGATCAGCTTCTTCATGTCCGACTGCACGAGGGCCACCAGCGAGGTATAGATCACCGCGATCGCCGACAGGCCGAGCACCAGCCACGTCAGCTGCGCCGACGCCTCGGGGAACATCGGCAGCGAAAAGCGCAGGAAGCCGTATCCGCCAAGCTTGAGCAGAACGCCCGCGAGGATCACCGAGCCAGCGGTCGGCGCCTGGACGTGCGCGTCGGGAAGCCAGGTGTGGAACGGCCACATCGGCATCTTGACCGCGAACGACGCGAAGAACGCCAGCCACAGGAAGGTCTGCGCCTGCACCGGGAAGTCGGTCCGCAGCAGCGTCGGGATGTCGCTGGTGCCTGCGAAATTCGCCATCCACAGCATCGCCACCAGCATCAGCACCGAGCCGAGCAGCGTGTAGAGGAAGAATTTATACGAGGCGTAGATGCGGTTCACGCCACCCCAGATGCCGATGATGAGATACATCGGGATCAGGCCGGCTTCGAAGAAGATGTAGAACAGGAACAGGTCCTGCGCCGCGAACGTGCCGATCATCAGCACTTCGGTGACGAGGAATGCCGCCATATATTCCTGAACGCGATTGGTCACCGCGACCCAGCTCGCCCCGATGCACACCGGCATCAGGAACACGCTGAGCATCACCAGCAGCAGCGCGAACCCGTCGAGCCCGAGCTTCCAGCTGAAGATGCCAAGGTTGCCGGCGTCCTCGACGAACTGCCACTGCGCTCCGCCGATATCATAGCTGGTCCACAGGCCGATCCCGAGCACAAGATCGACCAGCGTCGCGATCAGCGCGATCCAGCGTGCACCCTGCGCGCTGGAAAAGAGGCAGGCCACGGCCGCGATCGCAGGGATCGCGAGCATGATCGAAAGGATTGGAATGCCGCTCACTTGCTCGTCGCCCAGATGTTGATCGCCCAGGTCACGGCTCCGGTGAGACCGAGCAGCATGACGAACGCGTAAGTGTAGACATAACCCGACTGGATCCGGCCGGCGACGCGCGAGCTACGCTCGACGATCCAGGCCGAACCGTTCGGCCCGAAACGATCGATCGTCTTCTCGTCCCCGCGGTGCCAGAAGAAGCGGCCGATGGCGAACGCCGGCTTCACGAACAGCAGATCGTACAATTCGTCGAAATACCACTTGTGGAGCAGGAAGTCGTAAACCGGCGCAAACGTCTCGGAAAGCTTCTGCGACACACCCGGCGCGCGGATGTAGAAGACGTACGCGCCGACTAGACCGGTCAGCATCGCAATCGTCGCCGACAGCTTCACCAGCAACGGAACCTCGTGCATCGCGTGCATCAGATGCTCGCGGAACGCGATAGCGCCGTGCCAATACTCTTCGCCCGCGGTCGGCTCGATGAAGTAGCCGTGGAACACGAACCCGGCCGCAATCGCACCGATCGACAGGATGATCAGCGGGATCAGGATCGGGAACGGGCTTTCGTGCGGGTGATAGCCACCCGTGCCGTCGCCCTTGGTCGTGAAGACCGGGTGCAGCGGGACGGCGTGACCGTGCGCGCCATGGGCGTGATCGCCGTGCGGCTCGCTGCCCTGCCCTTCTTCGGCGGCTTCCCCATGATGCGCGTGCGCCGCGGTGGTGCCGTGATCGTCATGGCCAGCGTGCGCATGGTCGTCATGGCCGTGGCCGTGCGCGTCGTGGATCGCATGCTGGATATGCTCGGACTGCTCCCAGCGCGGCTTGCCCCAGAAGGTGAGGAACATCAGCCGCCACGAGTAGAAGCTCGTCAGCAGCGCGACAATGATCCCGACGATCGATGCGCCATGCTGGCCCGAAGCCCATGCCGCCTCGATGATTGCGTCCTTCGAGTGGAACCCTGCGAACCCGATCGCGAGCGGGTTGCCGAACACGGCGGGGATCCCGACGCCGGTGATCGCCAGCGTCCCCATCATCATCCCCCAGAAAGTGATCGGGATGCTTTTCCGCAGGCCGCCATAATAGCGCATGTCCTGCTCGTGATGCATCGAATGGATCACCGAGCCCGCACCAAGGAACAGCAGCGCCTTGAAGAACGCGTGCGTGAACAGATGGAACATCGCGGCGCCATACGCCCCGCACCCGGCGGCGAAGAACATATAACCGAGCTGCGAGCAGGTCGAATAAGCGATGACGCGCTTGATATCGGTCTGCACCAGCCCGACCGTTGCCGCGAACAGGCACGTCGCGGCCCCGACCGTCATCACGACCGTCAGCGCGAACGGCGACGTCTCGAACATCGGCGACAGGCGGCACACCATGAACACGCCCGCGGTGACCATCGTCGCCGCGTGGATTAGCGCCGACACCGGGGTCGGACCTTCCATCGCGTCCGGCAACCAGGTGTGGAGCCCGAGCTGCGCCGACTTGCCCATCGCACCGACGAACAGCAGTAGGCACAGCAGCGTCATCGTATCGACGCGGTAGCCCCAGAAGCCGATCGTCGAGCCCATCATCCCCGGCGCGAGCCGCAGGATCTCGGGGATCGAGACGGTGTGGAACACCAGATAGGTGCCGAAAATGCCGAGCATGAAGCCGAGATCGCCGACGCGGTTGACGACGAACGCCTTGATCGCCGCGGCATTGGCGCTGGGCTTGCGGAACCAGAAACCGATCAGGAGGTAGGATGCGAGACCCACGCCTTCCCAGCCGAAGAACATCTGGACGAGGTTGTCCGCGGTCACCAGCATCAGCATCGCGAAGGTGAACAGCGACAGATACGCGAAGAAACGCGGCTGGTCGGGGTCCTCCTCCATATAGCCCCAGCTATACAGATGAACGAGCGCCGAGACGCTGGTGATGACGACGAGCATGACCGCGGTCAGCGCGTCGACGCGCAGCGACCAGTCGATCACCATGTCGCCGGAATGGATCCAGTCGAGCACCGGCACGACCGTCGCTTCGCCACCACCGAGGTAATGAATGAAGATCGGCCAGCTGAGCAGGCACGATGCGAACAGCGCGCCGGTCGTCACGATCTTGGGCAGCGCGGAGCCGAAGCCCTTGTTCGCGAACCCTGCGATCAGTGACGCGAGCAGCGGCAGGAAGACGATGAGAAGAATCGAATGCACGTAACTTACCCCTGCATCCGGTTGGCGTCGTCGACCGAGATCGTCCCGCGGCTACGGAAATAGATGACGAGGATGGCGAGCCCGATGGCCGCCTCACCCGCCGCGACCGTCAGCACGAACATTGCGAACACCTGTCCGACGAGATCGTGAAGATAGCCCGAGAAGGCGACGAAGTTGAGGTTCACCGCGAGCAGGATCAGCTCGACCGCCATCAGCATGACGATGAGGTTCTTGCGGTTGGCGATAATGCCGAGCACGCCGAGCGCGAACAGGATCGCGCCCACGACGAGATAATGGCCCAAACCGATCGTCATAGCTCCACCCCTGCGCCGACCGTCGGCTGCGTATTGCGCGTCGCGTCCTGCGGACGGCGCGCGTTCTGCCGCGAAATGTTCTGCTTGCGCGACCCCGAGCGTTCGCGGTGTGTCAGCACGATCGCGCCGATCATCGCGACGAGCAACACGAGCCCTGCGCCTTCGAAGACGAACAGATAGCGCGTATAGAGCACCATCCCGAGCGCCTGGATGTTCGAGATCGTCTCGGGCGTCGGTGCCGCCCGGCGGGCGAGCTCGATCTTGCCCGCGCTCCAGGCTCCGAAGGCGAGCATGATCTCGGCCGCGAGCCCGACCGCGAACACCGCGCCGATCGCGGCGTAGCGCGCGAAGCCGGCGCGCAGTTCGGCGAAATCGATGTTGAGCATCATCACGACGAACAGGAACAGCACGGCGACGGCGCCCACGTACACGATGACGAGCAGCATCGCGATGAACTCGGCACCGACGAGGACCATCAGGCCCGCTGCGTTGAAGAAGGCCAGAATCAGCCACAACACGGCATGCACCGGGTTGCGCGAGGTGATGGTCAGCGCGGCTGACGCAATCACGATCGCTGCGAAAAGATAAAAGGCGAGTGCCTGGATCACGGTTTTCTGGGGCCCCTCAGAGTCGGTGCGGCGCTTAACGGTAAGGCGCGTCGGCGGCAAGGTTCGCGGCGATCGCGCTTTCCCAACGGTCGCCATTCGCCAGCAGCTTGGTCTTGTCGTAGATCAGTTCTTCGCGCGTCTCGGTCGCATATTCAAAGTTCGGACCCTCGACCACCGCGTCGACCGGGCAGGCTTCCTGGCACAGGCCACAGAAGATGCACTTGGTCATGTCGATGTCGTAGCGCGTCGTACGGCGCGAGCCGTCGTCGCGCGGCTCGGCTTCGATCGTGATCGCCTGCGCCGGGCATACTGCTTCACACAGCTTGCACGCGATGCAGCGTTCCTCGCCGTTGGGATAGCGCCGCAGCACATGCTCGCCACGGAAGCGCGGGCTGATCGGGTTCTTCTCGAACGGATAGTTGATCGTCGCCTTGGCCTTGAAGAAATACTTCAGGGTCAGCGCGTGCGCCTTGAGGAATTCCCAAAGCGTATAGGACTTGATGATCTGGGCGACGCTCACGAGCGCTTCTCCAACTGGTTCACGGGAGCAGCCTGGCACACGCCATCGGTGGGATAGCGCGGACGACCGTCGTCGTAGAGATATTGCTTGGTATAGACCCGGTTCTCGGGGGCGCACTCGGTGCCGACGCGCGTGACCATCAGGACACCCGAGACGAGGAACACCCAGAACAGCGACAGCGGGAGGAAGATCTTCCAGCCCAGCCGCATCAGCTGGTCATAGCGGTAGCGTGGCACCGTCGCCTTGACCCAGCTGAACACGAAGAAGAACATCAGGATCTTGATGAACAGCCAGATGATTCCCGGCACGGCATACAGCGGTGCCCAGTCGAACGGCGGCAGATACCCGCCCCAGAACAGCGTCGCGTTGAGCGCGCACATCAGGATCACGTTGGCATATTCGCCGAGCCAGTAGAGCGCGAACGACATGGACGAATATTCGGTCTGGTAGCCGGCGACGAGCTCGCTCTCCGCCTCGGCCAGATCGAACGGCGCACGCTGCGTTTCCGCAAGCGACGAGATGAAGAACACCACCGCCATCGGGAACAGCAGCGGATTGAGGAAGAAGCCGTTGACCGGCGTCCCCATCACGCTCTTCTGCGCCTCGACGATGTTGGTCAGGTTGAAGCTGCCGCTCCACAACACGATCGAGATGAGCACGAAGCCGATCGCGACTTCATACGACACCATCTGCGCCGCGGCGCGGATCGCGGAGAAGAACGGGTACTTCGAGTTGGACGACCAGCCCGCGAGGATCACGCCGTACACGCCGATCGACGAGGCGGCGAGAACGTAGAGCAACCCGACGTTGATGTCGGCAAGCGCGGCGCGGGCATCGAACGGGACCACCGCCCAGACGATCAATGCGACCGTGAAGGTGATGATCGGCGCGATGATGAACAGCGTCTTGTTCGCCGCCGAGGGAATGATCGTTTCCTGCAGGAACACCTTCAGGCCGTCCGCGAACGATTGGAGCAACCCGAACGGGCCGACCACGTTGGGACCACGCCGCAGCGCCATCGACGCCCAGATCTTGCGATCGGCGTAAATGAGCATTGCGACCGCCAGCATCACCGGCAGCGCGATCAGCAGGATGTCCATCAGCGTGGCGAGGAACCACGCCCAGCCATAGGGCATGCCGAAACGGTAAGTGAAGAACGACGTCATTCCGCTGCCTCCGCGAAATCTTCGCCGTGGACAAGTTCAGCCGAGCACCGCTGCATCGTCGGGCTGGCTCGGCAAATCGCGTTGGTCAGATAGAAATCTTGAATCGGATAGCCGGTCATTTCGCCCGAAGCCGCTGCGTTGAGCGCCGGCGGGGCCCAGTCGAACGTCGCCAGCCCTAGGGTTGCGAGTGCTGGCGTGTCGGTCGCCATGTTCGCGCGCAATTCCTCGATCGTGTCGAACGGCAGCGTCTTGCCCATCATTCCCGACAGTGCGCGCAGGATCGTCCAGTCCTCGCGCGCGTCGCCCGGCGGGAACACCGCACGCTCGCCACGCTGAACGCGGCCCTCGAGGTTGACGTACGTCCCAGACTTCTCGGCATAGCTCGCACCCGGCAAAACGACGTCGGCAGAAGCCGCGCCCTTGTCGCCATGATGCCCGATGTACACCTTGAACGTGCCTTCGAACGCACCGAAGTCGACCTCGTCCGCGCCCAGGAAGAACGCGAGCTTCGGCTTGGCCGCGACGACATCCGCGATGCCGCCCTTCTGCGCATAACCGAGCATCAACCCACCCATGCGGCTCGCGGCCATGTGCAGCACGTTGAAACCGTTCCAGCCATCCTTGACCAGACCCAAAGGCGACACCAGCGCCAGCGCCGCGCCGAGCGACTTGAGCGCTGCCCCGCCGACGATCATCATCGGACGCTCGGCCTTGGCGAACGCTTCGGTGACGGCCTCCGGAAGATTGCCGAGCACGCCGAGATCCTCGCCGAGCCAATCGACCTTATAGGTCAGCTCGGTTTCCGGCCCGATCGCGAAGACCTTCGCACCGCGCTTGATCGCCTTGCGGATCCGCGTGTTCACCAGCGGCGCTTCCCAGCGCACGTTGCTGCCCACGATCAGGATCACGTCGGCCTTTTCGGTGCCCGCGATCGTCGTGTTGAAATTGACCGCGGCCAGATTGGTCGTGTCGTAATCCATCCCCGTCTGGCGGCCTTCGAGCAGGGTCGAGCCCATGCTGCCGAGCAACGCCTTGGCGGCATACATCGTCTCGCAATCGACCAGATCGCCCGCGACTGCAGCGATGCTCGACCCGGCATCGACCTGCGAGATCGCGAGGAATGCGGCATCCCAAGAGGCTTCGGTCAGGCGCCCACCCTTGCGGATATACGGCTTGTCGAGACGGCGACGGACAAGTCCGTCAATCGCGTGGCGCGTCTTGTCGCTCGCCCATTCCTCGTTCACGTCCTCGTTGATCCGCGGCACGGCGCGCAGCACCTGGCGACCACGGCTGTCGAGCCGGATGTTGGTGCCGACCGCGTCCATCACGTCGATCGTCAGCGTCTTGCGGAGTTCCCACGGACGCGCCTCGAACGCGTAAGGCTTGGAGGTCAGCGCACCGACCGGGCAGAGATCGACGACGTTGCCCGACAGCTCGCTCGTCACGGCATGTTCGAGATAGGACACGATCTGCATGTCCTCGCCGCGACCGATCGCGCCAATTTCCTCGATCCCGGCGACTTCCTCGGCAAAGCGGATGCAGCGCGTGCACTGGATGCACCGCGTCATCACGGTCTTGACGATCGGCCCCATGTACTTCTCGGTGACCGCGCGCTTGTTCTCGTCGTAACGCGACTGGCCACGCCCGTAGGCGAGGCTCTGGTCCTGCAGGTCGCATTCACCACCCTGGTCGCAGATCGGGCAATCGAGCGGATGGTTGATCAGGAGGAACTCCATCACCCCTTCGCGCGCGTTCTTGACCATCGGCGAGTTGGTGAAGATTTCCTGCTTGTCCGCAGCCGGCAACGCGCACGATGCCTGCGGCTTCGGCGGTCCGGGCTTCACCTCGACCAGGCACATGCGGCAATTGCCCGCAATGCTCAGGCGCTCGTGATAGCAGAAGCGCGGGATTTCCTTGCCCGCGATCTCGCACGCCTGGAGCACGGTGGCACCAGCGGGCACTTCGACTTCGACGCCGTCGACTTTGACAATAGGCATTATTCAGCCGCTTCCATCATCGGGTTCAGCCCGCCGCCACGCTTTTCAGTGATCCGCCGCTCCATCTCGGGGCGGAAGTGCTTGATCAGGCCCTGGATCGGCCATGCCGCAGCATCTCCGAGCGCACAGATCGTGTGACCCTCGACCTGCTTGGTCACCTGATACAGCGTATCGATCTCGGAAATGTCCGCGTCGCCGGTGCGCATCCGCTCCATCACGCGCCACATCCAGCCGGTGCCCTCGCGGCACGGCGTGCACTGGCCGCAGCTCTCATGCTTGTAGAAGTAGGAGAGACGGCTGATCGCACGGACGATGTCGGTCGACTTGTCCATGACGATGATCGCGGCGGTGCCCAGACCCGAGCCGACCTTCTTGAGGCCGTCGAAGTCCATCGGGCAGTCCATGATCTCGGCAGCCGGCACCAGCGGCACCGAAGATCCGCCCGGGATGACTGCGAGCAGATTGTCCCACCCGCCGCGGATCCCGCCGCAATGCGTTTCGATCAGTTCGCGGAAGGTGATGCTCATCGCCTCCTCGACCACGCACGGCTTGTTCACATGACCGCTGATCTGGAACAGCTTGGTGCCTCGGTTGCCCTCGGCACCGAAGCTGGCGAACCACTCGGGCGAGCGCCGCAGGATCGTCGGGACGACCGCGATCGACTCAACGTTGTTGACCGTCGTCGGGCAGCCATAGAGCCCTGCCCCCGCCGGGAACGGCGGCTTGAGGCGCGGCTGGCCCTTCTTGCCTTCGAGGCTCTCGAGCATCGCGGTCTCTTCGCCGCAGATGTACGCGCCCGCGCCACGGTGGACGAAGACGTCGAAGTCATAGCCCGAGCCACTGGCGTTCTTGCCGATCAGGCCCTTGTCATATGCCTCAGCGACTGCGGCAAAGAGGACTTCGGCCTCGCGGATATATTCGCCACGGATGTAGATGTACGCAGCGCGCGCGCGCATCGCATAGCCCGCGATCAGCGCGCCTTCGATCAGCTTGTGCGGATCGTGGCGGATGATCTCGCGATCCTTGCACGAGCCCGGCTCGGATTCGTCGGCGTTGATGACGAGGAAGTTCGGCCGGTCCGGCTTGGGTTCCTTCGGCATGAACGACCATTTGGTGCCGGTCGGGAAACCAGCACCGCCACGGCCGCGCAAGCCCGACGCCTTGACCGCGTCGATCAGCGCATCCTGCCCGCGTGCCATCAGGCCCTTGGTGTCGTCCCAATCGCCACGCTTGATCGCGGCCTCGAGGTTCCACGGCTGGAAGCCGTAGACGTTGGTGAAAATGCGGTCCTTGTCGGCGAGCATTAGCGTGCATCCGTTAATTCGAGGCGGCGCTCGATGCGTTCGACGCGATCGCTCACGCGATCCAGTCGATGATTGATTCCCGCGGTCGACATCACCAGCGTTGCGAGATGTTCCTCGGTCGCGGTCATTCGCAAACGAAGGTCGCCAATGTCGGCTTTCATCTCGGACATATCCCCCTGCATCCGCTTGAGAATCTCAAGGATGAGGTTTTCGGTCTGGGCAGTCATGCCACTCCTCCGCCACGGGTGACACCGAGGAGGCGCCGGTTCATGCCCACTCCTCCCGATAGTCGTGGTTTTCGTCGACCATCGCGACGAGGTTCGTCGGACCGCCTGCCGCGCAGCTGTCACGCCGCCCGGTCTGCGATCCCGGCGTGACGGGCGTGCCGTTGGCCAGAGCCTCGAGCAGCGCGCTGGTCTTGTCATAGTCCAGATCTTCGAAATTGTCGTCGTTGATCTGGACCATCGGCGCGTTCGCGCAGGCCCCGAGGCATTCGACCTCGGTCAGCGTGAACATGCCGTCCGGGGTCGTGCGGCCCTTGATCAGACCCTTGTTCTTGCAGGCGGCGAGAACGTCGTCGCTGCCGCCAAGCAGGCACGGCGTCGTGCCGCAGACCTGGACGTGGAAGCGGCCGACCGGCGCCATGTTGAACATCGTGTAGAAGGTCGCGACCTCATAGACGCGCATGTACGGCACGCCGATCTGGCGCGCGACGAACTCGATCACCGGGACCGGCAACCAGCCCTGCGTCTGCGTTTCCGCGCCGACCTGGCGTTGCGCCAGATCGAGGAACGGGATCGACGCGGATTGTTCGCGGCCCTTGGGATAGCGACCGAGGATCTCGTTCGCTTTCTTCTGGTTTTCGTCGTTCCACGCGAACGCACCCCAGCGGGCGCGGGTCTCGGCTTCGTCGGGGATCTTGGGGGCTTCAGCCATTATCGGTCACATTCACCAAAAACGATATCCATCGCGCCCAGGATCGCGGTCGTATCCGCAAGCATGTGGCCCTTCGACATGAAGTCCATCGCCTGCAGATGCGAGAACGCCGTCGGGCGGATCTTGCAGCGGTACGGCTTGTTCGTGCCATCGGCGACCAGGTACACGCCGAACTCGCCCTTAGGGCTTTCGGTCGCGACATAGACGTCGCCTGCGGGCACGTGGAAGCCCTCGGTGTACAGCTTGAAGTGATGGATGAGTGCTTCCATCGACCGCTTCATCTCGGCGCGCTTGGGCGGCACGACCTTGCGGTCGAGCGACGCGATCGGCCCCTCGGGCATGTCGCGCAGGCACTGTTTCATGATCTTCGCGGACTGGCGGACTTCCTCGACGCGCACCATGAACCGGTCATAACAATCGCCGCGCGTACCGACCGGCACGTCGAATTCCATCCGGTCGTACACGTCATACGGCTGCGACTTGCGCAGATCCCACGCAATGCCCGAGCCGCGGATCATCGGACCCGAAAAGCCCCACTTGATCGCATCGTCACGGCTGACCGTCGCGATGTCGACGTTGCGCTGCTTGAAGATGCGGTTGTCCGCGACCAGCGAGATCGCATCTTCGAACAGCCGCGGCAACCGCGTATCGAGCCAGTCCGCCAGATCGGCGAGCAGCTTGAGCGGCGCATCCTGATGCACGCCACCCGGACGGAAATACGCGCTGTGCATCCGTGCACCCGAGACTCGCTCGAAGAAGTTCATGCAATCTTCGCGGATCTCGAACAGCCACAGGTTCGGCGTCATCGCGCCGACGTCCATCACGTGCGACCCGAGGTTGAGCATGTGGTTCGAAATGCGCGTCAGTTCGGCGAACAGCACGCGGAGGTACTGCGCGCGGAGCGGCACTTCCAGATCGAGCAGCTTCTCGACCGCGAGCACATAGGTATGCTCCATGCACAGCGGCGAGCAATAATCGAGCCGGTCGAAATACGGCAGCGCCTGCATGTAGGTCTTGTATTCGATCAGCTTCTCGGTGCCGCGATGCAGAAGCCCGACGTGCGGATCGACCCGCTCGACGATCTCGCCGTCAAGCTCCATCACCAGCCGCAACACCCCGTGCGCGGCGGGATGCTGCGGGCCGAAGTTGATCGTGTAATTCTGGATCTCGACGTCGCCGACCGTCTGGTCTTCGCCGTCGAAACGATCCTCGAGCTGCTCGAGATACGCGGTCACTGGTTCTGCCCCTTGTTGGAGGGAACGACATCGGGATTCGCCGGCTTCTCGCCCGCGCCGGGGCCTGGCTTGCCGGCACCCGATTGGGTGGTGTTCTCGGTCGTCTTGGGCTCGGTCGCACCCGAGACAGGGCTCTTCGCGGCATCCGCCTTGACGATCTCGTCCGCCTTGAGCGGCGTGGGCGCTCCCTTGGCTTCGGGAACTTTCGCCTTCTCGTCACCCGGGAGGACGTATTCGGCGCCTTCCCACGGGCTCATGAAATCGAACGTGCGGAAATCCTGCGCCAGTGCGACGGGCTCATAGACCACGCGCTTGGCTTCTTCCGAATAGCGCAGCTCGACATAACCCGTCAGCGGGAAGTCCTTGCGCTGCGGATGGCCACGGAAACCGTAGTCGGTCAGGATACGGCGCAGGTCCGAATTGCCCGAGAACAGCACGCCGTACATATCGTACACTTCGCGCTCGAGCCAGCCGGCAACCGGCCAGATCCCCGTCACCGACGGCACCGGCTTCTCGTCATCCGTCTGCACGTGAACGCGGAGACGGTGATTGCGGGTCAGCGACAACAGGCAATAGACGACCTCGAACCGGTCGATCCCGCGATCCGGATAATCGACGCCCGCGATTTCCATCAGCTGCTGATATTCGAGACCCGGCGTATCGCGCAAAGCGACCATCGTCTCGACCAGCGAGGCACGGTCGACATGCAGCGCAACTTCGCCGACCGCGTCGAGCGAATGCAGCAGACGACCACCGAGCGCAGCGGTTGCCGCGTCGATCACGCCGTCATTGGCGACATAGGCTGGAGCTGGTGCCCTCATCGTTCGCCCCTCATCTCTCAATAGTCCCGACGCGACGGATCTTCCGCTGGAGCTGCATGATCCCGTACAGCAACGCTTCCGCGGTCGGCGGGCAACCGGGGACATAGATGTCCACGGGCACGATCCGGTCACAGCCGCGCACGACCGAGTAGCTGTAATGGTAATAACCGCCGCCATTGGCGCACGAGCCCATCGAGATGACGTACTTCGGCTCCGACATCTGGTCGTAGACCTTGCGGAGCGCCGGAGCCATCTTGTTGCACAGCGTGCCCGCGACGATCATCACATCCGACTGGCGCGGGGACGCGCGCGGCGCGGCGCCGAAACGCTCGAGATCGTAGCGCGGCATGTTAACGTGGATCATCTCGACCGCGCAACACGCGAGCCCGAAGGTCATCCACCACAGCGAGCCGGTGCGCGCCCAGTGAAACAGGTCTTCGGTCGAGGTGACGAGGAAACCCTTGTCGCCAAGCTCGCCGTTCAGATCGTTGAAGAACGCGGCGTCGGGTTGAACCACATCCTGGCCCGGCAGGCCAGTGGTCGGGTGCGTCAGTTCTACTCCCATTCGAGAGCTCCCTTCTTCCACGCATAAACAAGGCCGAGCGCGAGTTCGGCGATAAACAGCATCATCGATCCCCACGCGACCCAGCCGAGCTGGAACACGCTGACCGCCCATGGATATAGGAAAGCTGCTTCGAGATCGAAGATGATGAACAGGATCGCGACGAGGTAGAAGCGCACGTCGAACTGGCTGCGCGGATCCTCGAACGCGGGGAAGCCGCACTCATATTCGGAGAGTTTTTCCGCGGTCGGCTTGTGCGCACCAGTCAGGCGCGCGACGAGCATCGGCAGGAACACGAACACGCTAGACAGCACGAGCGCGACGCCGAGGAACAGCAGGATCGGAAGATATTGTGACAGGTCAACCAAGGGTGTTCTCGCATGTGCGAAGGGATGCTGAGGGCTTTAGGACCACAGGCTTTTAGGGGCAAGGGTTGCGGGCGTGAGAATGAATCGCAACAGCGGGTTGGAGGGCGTTGCTAGTAGGCGAGTGCTGCGCGCTCACCGCCCGCCCCGTCCGTAATTCCCGCGAAGGCGGGAATCCATTGGCGCAGCGGCAGCAAGGGCGACCAAGGCCAGCCAGTATGGATCCCCGCCTTCGCGAGGATGACGGAGTCGGGAGGAGCGCAGCCCCTCCCCCACCTACTTAACGCAGCGCGCCTGCCAACAATTTGTGGAGTCGCGACTGCAACCCGTCGTTCGCGGCGAGGAACTCGCTGCGTTCCATCATCTTCTCGCCGCCCCGGAAGTCGGTGACGAACCCGCCCGCTTCTTTCACCAGAAGCAAGCCAGCGGCGACGTCCCACGGCTTGAGACCCGATTCCCAATAGCCGTCGTACCGCCCCGCCGCGACCCAGGCGAGATCGAGCGCCGCCGATCCCATCCGCCGGATCCCGGCGACCTCGGGTGCGATCGCACCGAAGATGCGCGACCATTCCGCGAAATTGCCGTGTCCCAGGAACGGGATGCCCGTCGCGATCAGCGAGTCGGCCAGGTCACGCCGCGCCGAAACGCGCAGCCGCTGCTCCTGCACCCACGCACCCCGGCCCTTCTCGGCCCAGAACGCTTCGTCGGTGATCGGCTGATAGACCATCGCCGAGGTAATCTCGCGCTTGCCGTTGGGCATCGGCTCCTCGACCGCGATCGAGATCGCGAAGTGCGGGATGCCGTGGAGGAAATTGGTCGTGCCATCGAGCGGATCGACGATGAAGCGCGGCTTGCTGGGGTCGCCCGGGACCTCGCCGCGCTCTTCCATCAGGAAGCCCCAATCGGGGCGTGCGCGCGACAGTTCCTCGTACAGCGTCTGCTCGGCGCGCTGGTCGGCGATCGTCACGAAGTCGGCCGGGCCCTTGCGGCTGACCTGGAGCTGCTGGACCTCGTTGAAGTCACGACGCAGGCGCGGACCGGCCTTGCGCGCGGCGCGATCGATGACGGTCATCAGACCGGAATGGGAGGGCATATCTTTTTCTTT
>NZ_JH594425.1:3180690-3223224 GCF_000242835.1 Sphingomonas sp. PAMC 26617 | reverse complement strand
CGGGGAGAGGGGCAGTACAGTGCGGTGCGCTACGATACTGCCCCTCTCCCGTCCTCGCTTCGCTCGGCCACCCTCTCCCCTGAAGGGGAGAGGGAGAAGGCGTTACTCCGCGCGCTTCACATAGGTCTGTTCGTAGACGTCGACGACGATCCGCGTCCCCGCGCCGATATGCGGCGGGACCATCACTCGGACGCCATTCTCAAGGATCGCGGGCTTGTAGCTCGACGAGGCGGTCTGCCCCTTCACGACCGCATCCGCCTCGACGATCAGCGCCTCGATCGTGTCGGGGAGCTGGACCGAGATCGGACGCTCCTCCCACAATTCCATCACGACATCCATGCCGTCCTGCAGGAACGCCGCCGCATCACCGAGGATATCCGCGTCGAGCGTGATCTGTTCGTAATTGACCTTGTCCATGAAGGTCAGCGTGTCGCCCTCGCGGAACAGGAACTGGAAGTCGACCGTGTCGAGCCGCACCTTCTCGAGGCTCTCGGCCGAGCGGAAGCGGACGTTGTTCTTGCGGCCGTCGATGAGGTTCTTCAGCTCGACCTGCATGTAGGCACCGCCCTTGCCGGGCTGCGTGTGCTGGATCTTCACCGCACGCCAGATGCCGCCTTCATATTCGAGAATGTTGCCGGGACGGATTTCGACCGCGTTGATCTTCATGGGGTGAGCCTGCGTTGCAAAGAGCCAAGCGACGCCCCGTTTGCGAGGCACCGTGGCGCGAGGCCTTAGCCGGGCAGCGGCGCGCCCGCAAGATAGGGGAACGGATCGACGTCGGTCCCCTCATACCAATGCTGGGCTGGATCGGTACGGGTGAGCCCGAAATGCAGGTGGTAATTCCCTGCCCCCGCGTTGCCGGTGTCGCCGACATAGCCGAGCAATTGCCCGGTCGTGACTGGCTGGCCTTCGTGCAGGCCGGGTGCATACCCCGCCAGATGCGCGTAATAGAGCGTCCAGGTCCGCGACGGGGATCGGACGTACACCGTCGTCCCGCCCGCCGCGCTGTCCCACAACTTCTCGACCACGCCAGGTGCGGCCGCGACGACCGGCGTGTTCGCGGCCCCCATCACGTCCGTGCCGTGATGCTCCCGCTCGCCGTTCTCGCGCGGATCGCCCCACGAGTCGCTGATGTCGCCGCGCCGTACGCCCGACACTGGGACTGCCAGGACGACCGAACCACCCCGCCCCGCGCCGATATCGACCGGCTGCGGCTGACCACGGACCGCGAGCCGCAACCGCGCGATCGGCCCAGCGCGCGTGCCGCCCGGCGCATCTGGCAGGAACACCAGCGCCGCCACCCACAGGCCGACGACCCCGAGCAGCAGGGCAACGACGATCAAACCTACCTTCTTCATCCCCCCGCGTCCCGGATCAGCTCTGGAACACGGCTGGCGTTCCCGCCTTGACCATCATCGCCAGGCGGGCGGCATCCCAGTTGGTCAGGCGGATGCAACCATGGCTCTCCGCGCGGCCGATCGTCTCGGGCGACGGCGTGCCGTGGATGCCGTAATGCGGCTTGGACAGGTCAAGCCAGACCACGCCGACCGGACCGTTCGGCCCCGGCGGCAACAGCGCCTGCTTGGAGCCCTTCTTGGCATCCCAGAACAGCGTCGGGTTATAGTGGAACTCCGGGTTGTAGCTTGGCCCGAGCACCTTCCACGTGCCGATCGGCAACGGATCGTGCGTGCTGCCCATCGTCGCCATGAACTGCGCGACGAGCTTGCCGTCCTTGTCGAGAACGCGAAGGACTTCCCTCGACTTGGAGACGACGATCTTCGCGCCCTGCGGCTGCGTCGAGTCGACATTGAGGTCGCTCAGCGTCTTGCGCCACGCCTCGGGCAATTTGGGATCATAGGCGCGCTCGGTCGTGATGGCGTTAGGGACGACAATCTGCGTCCCGGCGGTCAGCTTCGTGTCCGGGCTGTTGAGCTCGATCAGCACTGCGGGCGTGGTGTGGAACATCTCGCCCATCTTCTCCATTACCGACTTGTAGCCGAGTGCGGGCAGCTTCGACTGGAGCGCCGGGTCCTTGGGGAACGGGTTGGTGAACGGTCCCGTGAGGATGTCGTTGGTCAGCGTGATCTTCTGCGTCGGCCGAAACGCGCGGTGCGGGTACAGCGCCTTCAACGTCGGCTGATCGAGCTTACCGGTCTTCGGCAGGCCCTGGACTTCCTGGAAGCCCGTGACTGCAGCAACCAGTGACTTGCCTTCCCGCCCGTCGAGCACGCCCGGCGAGAAACCGAGATGATCGAGGATGACCTGTGCATGGAGAATCGAGAGATCCAGCTTCGTCTGCATGGCGGGAGCCGGCAACGGCGCTTTGGTTCCCGCCGCGCTGGCGGCAACGAGACCAACCGGGGCCAACGCCAGACAAGCGACGCCGGCAAAGGTTTTGAGCACGGTTTCAGTCTCCTACATGCAAATCCATGCAGATAACGACAGACCGGGACGTTGGGTCCGTTACGACTTCGAAATGTAGCGCGCTGTTTTCGCGACGCGCCTTGATCGGCGGCGCGATCGCCGGAGGTGCCGCCCTGGCGCTGCCCTTGCCCGCGATGGCGGCAGGGATCGAATGGCGTCTCGCGATCCGCAACGTCCACACCAACGAAAGCGTCGATGCCGTGTTCGCGCGTTCGGGCCGGTTCGTGCCGGCCGGACTCGCCGAGTTGAACCACGGCCTGCGCGACTGGCGCACGGGTGATTCGATCGGCATGGATCGACGCCTGCTGGCGCTGCTCGTGTCGCTGCGACAGAAGCTGGAGCTTAGCGGTAACCGCAAGATCGACCTGATCTGCGGTTATCGCTCGCCGCAGACCAATGCGAAGCTCCGCGCCCGCGGCGGGGCGCACAGCGGGGTTGCGAGCCAGAGCCAGCACATGCTCGGCAAGGCGACCGATATCGTGGTGCCCGGCGTGTCGCTCGACCGGTTGCGCGGCGCGGCGCTTGCCCTGGGCGGGGGTGGCGTCGGCTATTATCCGCGCGACGGGTTCGTCCATGTCGATACCGGGCGCGTGCGGCACTGGTAGGTCAAGGGTAGCATTGCCGGGCATGGATGATGGTCAGGATCGTCACCACGCCGTCGCCCACCCGGTAAATGACTATGTAATTGCGGTGAATAACCGCCTCTCGGGTGTCTGGCATTCGGCCCGGCCGATACAGCAGCGGTCGCCCCACCAGTGTTTCCACAGTTCTGTCGATAAGCGCTTCCATACGATCCGCAGCGCTCGGATTGCGTTCGGCGAGATACTCTACAATCGCTTCTACGTCCCGGCGCGCCTTAGCCCGCCAGACGAGTCGCACCGTTTTTCTTCCGATCGATAATCTCCCGAATGCTGGCCATCACTTCTTCGTGAGGAACGTCTGGTTCCGTAGAATCGAGTGCAGCCTGCACCTTGGCGCGAAACCACCGGTCATACGCCGCCGCATCTTCCGGCGTTTCAAAGTCGGGCTCGGTTGTGGAGAGCTTAGCCATGCGCAAACCCTAACACGAATCGCCCCTGCGCTCTAGCGCTTCAGCACCTCCGCGAAAGCCTTGACGGCAGCCGCTTCGTCCCCGCCCCAGACGCCGTGCGACACCGCGAGGAAGTCCGCGCCAGCCTTGACCAGCGGCGCGGCGTTGCTCGGCGTAATTCCGCCGATCGCGACGCAGGGCAGTTCGAACACGGTCGACCACCAGCTCAGCAACACCGGGTCGGCGACATGCTCCGCGACCTTGGTCGTCGTGGGGTAGAAAGCGCCGAACGCGACATAATCCGCGCCCCCTTCCCCCGCTTCCATCGCCAGATGGCGGCTGGCGTAACAGCTGATACCGATCTGCGCCGTAGCCCCGAGCTCGCTCCGCGCCTCCTGCGGATCGCCATCGTCCTGACCGAGATGCACACCGTCCGCGCCGAGGCGCTTGGCGAGCGCGATACTGTCGTTGACGATGAAGGCGACGTCCGCATCCGCGCAGATCCGTTGCAGCGGCTCGGCGAGCGCGGCCGCGGCATGCTGGTCGATGTCCTTGACGCGGAACTGGAACGCCGCGACCGGCCCGGCGTCGAGCGCGCGTTTCAGCCGGTCGGCAAATCCCCCGGTGACGTCGAGCGGGGAGACGAGGTACAGCTGGCACGGCGGCCGGCGATAGTCGCGCTGGAACTGCGCACCGAAATTGGGGTCGAGCGGGCCGAGGGGGTCTTCAATATCCATGCGCTGCCGATAGCGCCGAGATCGCGGCATGGAAAGCCGCGGGATCGTCAAGCTTGTGCGCAACCGCGAGGATCGGTTTACCGCTACGGAGTGCCACCGGCTTGGAGAGATCGAGGAACACGTTCGGCCAGCTTGCCAGCGCGAGGTTGACGACACCGGGTCGCTTCAATGCTGCGGCATCCCATGCCGTTCGCAAACCGGCGATGCTGGATGTCGGGACGGCAATCCGCTTCAGGCTTCCGGCGCGGAGCGTGAGAACCCCATCGGCGAGCGTTACCGGCAACCGCCTGAACGACCGCAAGAGCAGGACGAGGCCGACCACCACGGCCAAATCGAGCGCGCCGCCGACGATCGCAGCCGTCGTTCCGAACAGCCCGACGACGACGAGATGCACGACCAGCAGTTCGACGACCGCCAGTCCCAGGAGAACGCCTACCACCGGGCCGAGGCTCCGGTGATAGGCGAACGCCTGCGCGTCCTTACGCTTCGCCCTTGTAGATCGCGATGATCTTGCCGAGCATCTCGAGCGCTTCGTCGCGCGGGCGCTGGAAGGTGTTGCGACCGATGATCGAGCCATTGCCCCCGCCCGCGAGAATGTCGCGCGCATCCTGGTAGACCGCGTCTGCGCCCTTGGCCGCGCCGCCCGAGAAGACGACGATCCGGCGTCCCGCGAAGCTCGACTGGACGACATGTTTCACGCGGTCCGCCTGGTTCGACCAGTCGGTGCCCTCGTACATCGGCTTGGCTTCCTTCTGCTCGATATGGTCGCTCGGCAGCTTCACCTTGATGATGTGCGCGCCCAGCAGCGCCGCCATGTGCGCCGCATAGGCACCGACGTCGAGCGCGAGCTCGCCCGACTTGGGGAGAATCCCGCCGCGCGGATACGACCAGATCACGGTCGCGATCCCGACCGACTTGGCCTCCGCCGACATCTCGCGGATCTGGCCGATCATGTCGAACAGGTCGTCGGAGCCCGGATAGATGGTGAAGCCGATCGCCGCGCAGCCGAGCCGAACCGCGTCCTCGACCGAGCCGGTCACCGCCTGGTTCGCGCCCTGCGCCCAGCTGTTCGAGCTGTTGACCTTGAGGATCGTCGGGATCTGCCCGGCGAAGGTCATCGCGCCAGCTTCCAGCATGCCGAGCGGTGCGGCATAGGCCGAGAGCCCCGCGTCGATCGCAAGCTGATAGTGGTAATGCGGGTCGTACGCCGGCGGATTGATCGCAAAGCTGCGCGCCGGGCCATGCTCGAACCCCTGGTCGACCGGCAGGATGACGAGCTTGCCGGTGCCGCCGAGATGGCCGTGCATCAGGATGCGGCCGAGGTTGGCCTTGGTTGCGGGGCTGTCCGACTCATACTTGTCGAGAATGGCTTTGACGGCAGGCGTCATGGTCTGGATCCTCTTCATTCGTAGTTTTCGGGCGTGATAGTCAGCCGCATGCCGGACTGCAACGCGCCATTCCGGCGTCCGGGCGATTGCACGCGGCGCACTTGCTTTTTACGCTACGGCAAGGCTTTCGGTCCGAATGAGCCATCCCGACACCCACGATCTTTCCCCCGCGGTCACGCTGTTGATGGCGGTCGCGTGCGGCGCGATGGTCGCGAATCTCTATTATGCGCAGACGCTGATCGAGACGATCGGTCCCGACATCGGGCTATCGCCGGGCCTGGCGGGGGCGATCGTCACGCTAACCCAGCTCGGCTACGGGCTCGGGCTCGCCTTCATCGTGCCGCTGTCGGATCTGGTCGAGAACAAGCGGCTGATCCTCATCGCGACGGTCGGCGCGGTGCTCGGCTGCGTCGGGATCGCGATGGCGGAAGGACCGATCACCTTCCTCGCCGCCGCGCTCGTGACGGGTGTCTGCTCGGTCGGCGCGCAGGTGCTGGTGCCGCTCGCCGCCAAATTGAGCAGCCGGGAACGGCAGGGCCGCACGATCGGGCTGGTGATGAGCGGGCTGCTCACCGGCATCATGCTCGCGCGGCCCGTCGCCAGCTTCGTTGCTGGGCTCGCCGGATGGCGCGCGATGTTCTACGTGTCGGCCGGGGTTACCGCGCTCGTCGGCGTCGCGCTGCTGCTGATGCTACCCGCGCGCCGTCCGGACAGCACGTTGCGCTACGGCGCATTGCTGGCTTCGTCCTTCGACCTGCTCCGGCGCTACCCGATGCTGCGGTTGCGTGCGGCGTATCAGGCGTTGCTGTTCATCGCGTTCAACATGTTCTGGACTGCCGCACCGATCGTGTTGACGCAGCGCTTCGGGCTGGGGCCGAACGGCGTCGCGCTGTTCGCGCTCGCCGGTGCCGGAGGCGCGCTGGCCGCGCCGATCGCCGGGCATTTCGCCGACAAGGGCCGTGCGCGCGCGACCACGCTCGGGGCGCTGGTGCTGCTGACGCTGTCGTTCCTGGCGACCGACATGGTCGTCGCGGCGGGCAGCGTGATCGCCTTCGCGCTCGGCGCGGTGCTGATCGACGCGGCGGTCCAGCTCAACCAGATCTCCGGGCAGCGAATCATCTTCGGGCTCGACCCGGCCGCGGGCGGGCGGATCAACGCCGCGTACATGACGATCGTCTTCCTGTTCGGCGCGACAGGATCGGTGATCGGCAGCGCGAGCATCGCGGCGGGAGGCTGGACGCTGACCAGCCTGATCGGCGCGGGGATCGGGGGCGTGGCGCTGGGGCTGTACGCGCTGTTCGACCGTTCCAAGGAAAAGGTCGCAAGGCATTGACCTAGCGGCATTCGTCTCCCACGCTGCAGGCTTTGGTCAATGGGGGCATTGATATGCAGGGGTTCGGAAAGATTGCACGGGGTGCCGCACTCGCATGCGCGGCACTGGGGCTGATCGGGGCGAAGGCGCCGAAGGTCGGCGACGACGCGCCGCCGTTCGTCCTGACGCTGGTCGATGGCAGCAAGGTCTCTTCCGACCAGCTGCGCGGACAGGTCATCGTGCTCAACTTCTGGGCAACCTGGTGCGGTCCGTGCAAGGCCGAACTACCGCTGCTCGACGCCTATTACGACCTGCAGAAGTCGCACGGCCTCAAGGTCTATGCAATCGCGACCGAGGATTCGGTCCCGATTTCCCAGATGAAGAAGCTGTTCGCGCAGTTGCACATCTCGCCGGCGCGGGCGGTCAAGGGACCGTATCAGACGCTGGGCGCGGTCCCGACCAACTACATCATCGATCGCGCCGGACGGGTCCGCTACGCCAAGGCCAGCGCTTTCGGGCTGGACGAGTTGAACAGCGAGCTCGTGCCGCTGCTCAAGGAGCGCGTACCGCCGGCCGGTTGAATCGGCCAGACGGTACGGTAGCAGAGGGTCAGCCGCGCGCGAGCGCCGCGACGCCGGGCAGGTCCTTGCCTTCCATCCACTCCAAGAACGCGCCGCCTGCAGTCGAGACGAAGGTAAAGTCGTCCGCCACGCCCGCCTGATTGAGCGCGGCAACCGTGTCCCCGCCCCCTGCGACCGACACGAGCGACCCGCTCTTGGTCAGCGCCGCCGCGGTCTTCGCCAGCGCGACCGTCGCGGTATCGAACGGCGGCGTCTCGAATGCGCCGAGGGGGCCGTTCCACACCAGTGTCCGGCAGTTCTTGAGCACGTCGGCCAGCGCCTCGGTCGCGGCCGGTCCGACGTCGAGGATCATCTCGTCCGCCGCAACCTCATGCACGTTGACCGTGCGGATCGGCGGGTTGGCACGGAATTCTTTCGCGACGACCACGTCATAGGGCAGATGGATCGTGCAATTCGCGCTGTCCGCCGCGGCGAAGATCTCGTCCGCGGTGCCGGTCAGCTCATGCTCGCATAGCGACTTGCCGACGTTGACGCCGCGCGCGGCTAGGAACGTGTTTGCCATCCCGCCGCCGATGATGAGGTGATCGACCTTGGTGACGAGGTGCTTGAGCACGTCGAGCTTGGTCGAAACCTTCGCCCCGCCGACGACCGCCGCGACCGGATGCTCGGGGTTGCCGAGCGCCTTGTCGAGTGCGTCGAGCTCCGCTTCCATCGCACGTCCGGCAAAAGCAGGCAGCTTGTGCGCCAGTCCCTCGGTCGAGGCATGCGCGCGGTGCGCAGCCGAGAAGGCGTCGTTGACGTAAAGGTCGCCAAGCGACGCGAACCGATCGACCACCGCCGGATCGTTCTTTTCCTCGCCACCAAAGAAGCGCGTATTCTCGAGGATCGCGACGTCGCCGGGTGCAAGCGCGGCAACCGCCGCCGCATCGCCTTCCCAGTCGACATATTTGACCGGCCGCCCGAGCACATTGGCATAAGGCTCGACCAGTTGCTTGAGCGACAGTTCGGCTGAAGGCGTGCCCTTGGGCCGCCCGAAATGCGCTAGGATCAGGACGATCGCGCCCTTGTCCGCCAGCTCGGTCACGGTCGGCAGCGTCGCGCGCAACCGCGTGTCGTCGCTGACCGCGCCGTCCTGCATCGGCACGTTGAGATCCTCGCGCACCAGCACGCGCTTGCCGCGTACGTCGCCGATATCGTCCAGCGTCTTGAAGGCCCGTGTCATGTCCATCACTCTCCAAGAATCAAAATCGTGTCGCCGACGCGGATCGTCCCGCCGACCAGGACGCGCGAGCATGCGCCGCCGCGCCAGTCGACCATCATCGCCGCGCGCAGGCCCGGCGCGAGCGCTTCCATCCGTTCGCACGGATCGGTCTCGCGCGTGATCATCAGCTCGACCGTGTCGCCGATCCGCAGCCGCGTGCCCGGCACCTGCGGCAGGTCGAGTCCCTCGACCAGCAGGTTGGCGCGTCGCGCGGACCAGGGCAGACTATGCCCGACCTCGGCCATCGCGGCGGCCCAGTCGCCTACCTCGAGCAACGTCACCTGCCGCCGCCCCTTGCCGCCGGGCTTGATCGTCCCGCGAAAGTCGCCGTGGAGACCACCGTCCAGCGTCACTTCGACGTGGTCGATGGTCTCCATCGGTCCCTTGGGCCGACCATGGCGAGCGATCCCCGCCAGCGTCCCCATCAGAGGAACTTGCCCATCGCCCCCGCGGTATCGACCATGCGGTTCGAGAACCCCCACTCATTGTCATACCAGCTGACGACGCGGACGAGCTTGCCGTCGAGCACGGCGGTCTCGAGGCTGTCGATCGTCGACGACGCGGGCGTGTGGACGATGTCGATCGAAACCAGCGGCTCGTCTGAATAGACCAGCACGCCCTTGAGCGGACCACTCTCCGACGCAGCCTTGAGGATCGCGTTGACCTCTTCCTTGGTCGTGTCGCGCTTGGGCATGAAGGTCAGGTCGATCAGGCTGCCGTCCGGCACGGGAACGCGGATCGCCGAACCGTCGAGCTTGCCCTTGAGCTCAGGCAGAACCTCCCCGACCGCGCGCGCGGCACCGGTGGTGGTCGGGATCATCGACATGGCGGCGGCACGCGCGCGACGCAGATCGGGGTGGATCTGGTCGAGGATCTTCTGGTCGTTGGTGTACGCATGGACCGTCGTCATCAGCCCGCGCTCGATCCCGATCGCATCGTTGAGGACCTTGGCGACCGGCGCGAGGCAATTGGTGGTGCATGACGCGTTCGAGACGATCGTGTGCCCGGCTTCGAGCTTGTCGTGGTTGACGCCGTAGACGACCGTCAGGTCGACGCCCTTGCCGGGTGCCGAGATCAGCACGCGCTTGGCGCCCGCATCGAGATGCTTCTGGCAGCTCTCGCGATCGGTGAAGAAGCCGGTGCATTCGAGCACGATGTCGATGCCCTGCTCGGCATGCGGCAGGTTGGCGGGGTCACGCTCGGCGGTGACGCGGATGCGCTTGCCGTCGACGACCAGGTCGTTGCCCTCGGCCGAGACGTCGCCCGGATACCGTCCGTGGACCGAATCGCGGCTGAACAGCCATGCGTTCGACTTGGCGTCGGCGAGATCGTTGATCGTGACGAGCTCGAGCCCGCTGTCGGACCGCTCCAGAATCGCGCGCGCGACGAGGCGACCAATGCGCCCGAAACCGTTGATCGCTACCTTGACCGTCATCGTGATGCGCTCCTCAAGCTCTTGCTCGGCGCGGCACGGGCCGACGCCGACTCTAATTGCACGAGCGCGTCTTTGCGGGGCGCAAGCCAGCGCGTCAACCGCCCGGCATGACGCAAACCCGTCACAAATGCGCCTTGTAGCGGGACGGTCCCATGCTATCTCGCGACGATGGCAGACCCCATCGCCACCCAGGCACCCCCCGCAGTATCGCCCGATCGTACCCCCCAGCCCCCCGTTCCCACGGCAGAGCCGGGGGCGCCGACCTCGCTTTCGCCCGAAGATACGCAAAAGCGGATGATCGACCGGATCGAGGATGCGCTCACGCGGATCGACCTTGCCACCCGCAAGCGGGCGGAGGCGCTGTCCCGGATGGAGCAGCGCCACGGCGCGTTGCGCGAGCGGATGACCCAGACGGTCGCAGCGCTCGATACGGTCCTCGCTGCGGCCGACGCGGCGAGTCCCGCAGAACCCGCTCCCGATGCCGCCGAAGAGGGAGACGCCTGATGGCCGAAGTCACGCTCACGTTCGGCACGCGCCGTCACACCGTCGCCTGTCCCGACGGGCAGGAGGAGCATTTGCGCAGTCTCGGCGCGATGCTGGCCGCGAACTATGCGGTCGCCGAAAAAGCCTCGGGCGGACTCAGCGGCGAGCGCACGATGCTGTTCGTCGCGCTGATGCTCGCGGACAGCCTCGACGAGGCCAATCGCCGCCCCGCCCCGTCCCCCGCCGTCTCTCATGACGAGGTGCTGCTGGGGTTGATCGCGGAGCAACTCGAAATGCTCGCGCACCGGCTTGAGCAATAAGCCGCAAGCGCCTATATCAGTAGGTGGCGGGCACTGCCCGGTACGAGCCTTTATTATCCCTGAGGCTATTCTTCATCCAAGGGGGTTGTCCCTGCCCGGGCCCTGGCCCGACGCACATGATCCCCACCTGACGTACCGTGCGTCAGAGGATAACCCGGCACACGGCCACGGCGGTCCCGCCACCCGCTTTCGATATCGCGTCCGCCCGCCTCGATGTGGGCGTCGAGGCGAAGCAGTGCGCCGATCGACGCTTGCCGCAAACACGCCGTCGCGGTGATAGCGCCCCCCCTCTCAGCGCCGTCATTCTGAACTCGTTTCAGGATCCACCGTGCCGCTGATCCTGCCGCCGGACGAGCGCGCACCCTGGTGGACTATGAAACGAGGTCAGGGTGACGAGGTGCAGAGGGTCGGGCGCGACGCTATCGACGCCCAACGCGGCTTCGGCCTATCACCGGCCGGATGACGCCCCCAGCCACCCCCGCAATCGACAAACCCGCACTCCGCGCGAAGATCCGCGCCACGCGCGACGCCTTCCACGCCGCCAACGCCCCCGCGCTCACGCCGCCCGCGCCGTTCCTCGCGCTGCTCGCGCCCGGCCGCATCGTCACCGCCTACATCCCCGTCGGGAGCGAGGCCGACCCCGCCCCGCTCGCCCGCGCCGCCATCGCCGCAGGCTGCCGCATCGCACTCCCGCACGTCACCACGCGCGCAGCACCGATGCGCTTCCTCGCCTGGCATCCCGACGACGCCCTCCACCCCGGCCCGTTCGGCCTCAGCCAGCCGCACCGCGAATCCCCCGCGCTGGCTCCCGACGTCATCCTCGCCCCGCTGCTCGCGTTCGATGCGAAGCTCGACCGGCTCGGCCAGGGCGCGGGCTATTACGACCGCGCGTTCGCCGCCTTCCCGGAGGCACGGCGGATCGGGGTTGCGTGGAGCGTGCAACAGGTCGACACCCTGCCGACCGATGCGTGGGACATGCCGCTCCACGCGATCATTACCGAAAATGGATGGATTGCCCGACCGATGGACCGAGCAGAATGACCCCGAGCTGGCGCAAACCCGTAGGCATGCTCGCGATTCTCGCGCTCGTCACGATCTGGTGCGTGCTTGCCGCGAGTCTGTCGGGCGTGGTCGGCGGATGGCACCCGCTGCTGCAGGCGCTTTATTATCTGGTAGCGGGTATCGCGTGGATCTGGGTGTTGCCGCTGCGGCGCATGCTGGCATGGATGGAAACCGGCCGCTGGAACTGAAGGGCTTGTCGCGCTGAACGGGCCTCGGCCCAGAGCGCCATTCCCCGTAAGAGGAATGGCGCGAGTGACGGGGCTCGAACCCGCGACCTCCGGCGTGACAGGCCGGCGCTCTAACCAACTGAGCTACACCCGCGCAGATCGGACCCGAAGGGCCCGAGATACCGGATCATGACACTTCCCGTACCATTCTGCACCGAAAAAATCGGGGGAATGGCGCGAGTGACGGGGCTCGAACCCGCGACCTCCGGCGTGACAGGCCGGCGCTCTAACCAACTGAGCTACACCCGCTTGAGAAGCGTGAGGCGCGGCTCCTAAGCGACCCCCCCTACCCTGTCAACAACCGTTTCTGCATCGGTCGCGGTTGTCGCGAAATTCGGCTGGCTGCGCTTGGTCAGCGTACCGTGTTCGAACAGGAAACCCGCGATATCGGGCTTGCCCGCCGCGCGCACCACGGTCTGCAGGATAATCAGCAGCGGCACCGCGAGCAGCGTCCCCGCCGTTCCCCACACCCACGACCAGAAGCTGATCGAGACGAGAATCAGGATCGGGTTGATCGTCAGGCGATGCCCGACGATCAGCGGCGTCACCGCATTCGCCTCGATGAGATGGCACCCCATCATGATGAACGCGGGAAGCAAGGCGACCCAGATGTCGTGGAAGGTCATCAGCCCGCCCAGCGCGAGCAGCCCGGCCGCCGCGATCGGCCCGAAATAGGGGACGTAGTTGAGCAATGCGACGATCCCGCCCCACATCAGCGGGTACGGCATCCCCATCACGTACAGCACGCCCGCGATCAGCACGCCCAGCGTGAAGTTGATGATCGTGATCGTCCCGAGATAGGCCGAGGTGTCGTCGACCACGTTCTGGATCACGCGCGCGGTCGCCATCGCACCGCCGAAGCTCGACCGGCTGGTGATCGTGCGCTTGCGCATCCGGGTCCAGCCCGAGAGGAAGAAATACACCACCAGCACCCCGAAGAACACCTGGATGATGACCGAGGGCGCGGACGTGGCGGCGAGTTCGAGGATCGAACTGGGGGGCGCGACCGCCGCGGTCTGCGGCGACTTGACCGGGCCCGACGCCGCAAGATGCTGGACCGTGCGGTTGAGATATTTCTCGAGGCTCGAATAGAGATCGATCAGCGGCGCGATGTTCATCTGGATCCGGTCGATCCGCTCGGGCAGCCGGCGGAAGAATT
This sequence comes from Sphingomonas sp. PAMC 26617, assembly GCF_000242835.1. Classification (NCBI taxonomy): domain Bacteria; kingdom Pseudomonadati; phylum Pseudomonadota; class Alphaproteobacteria; order Sphingomonadales; family Sphingomonadaceae; genus Sphingomonas; species Sphingomonas sp. PAMC 26617. The sequence goes on along the minus strand of NZ_JH594425.1, from coordinate 3,209,805 downwards.
CGGTCGCGGGCACGATGATCGCCGCGAGCGCGACGTTCGCCGCGACCAGGAACAACAGCACGCAGGTCAGCGCCGCGAGCGCGGAGGGCACGCGCCGCCGCTCGAGCCATTCGAGCACCGGCACGAGCGAAATCGCGATCACCAGCGCCGCCGTCGTCGGCAGGAAGAACTCCGCCCCCGCCTTGAGCGCGAACGGCATCGCCATCGCCAGCCCGACCCCCGCGGTCAGCGTCAGCGCCGCCAGCAGCCGGTCGCGCCTGAGCCCGATCCGCGCCTCGTCCTCCGGTTCGCCGTCCGGTGACGCCAGCCCGAAGGCGCCCGATGTGTTGTCGTCTCGTTCCGCCATGCGGACGACCCTAGCGGCATTCCCTCGTTCCGCAATCGGCGCTAGCGTATCGCGATGTCAGATCTGATCCTGGTTATCGACGAAGGCACCACGTCGACCCGCGCGATGCTGTTCCAGCACGATGGCACCTGCATCGCGACTCGCGCGGCGGAACTGACCCAGCATTATCCAGAGCCTGGCCGGGTCGAGCATGACGCCGCCGAAATCTGGGAGCGCACGCTCGCGGTGACGCGCGCGGCGATCGCGGAGGCTGGCGGCGCTGAACGAATCGCCGCGATCGGGATAACCAACCAGCGCGAGACGGTGGTGTTCTGGGACCGCGAGACCGGCGAACCGCTCGCCCCCGCGATCGTCTGGCAGGACCGCCGCACCGCGCCGACCTGCCGCGCGATGAAGGAGGCGGGGCATGAAAGCATGGTCCAGGCCAAGACCGGCCTGCTGCTCGACCCCTATTTCTCGGGCTCCAAGATCGGCTGGGCAATGCAGCACTGGCCCGCGGTGCGCGACGCGGGCGACCGGCTTGCGGTCGGCACGGTCGAGAGCTGGCTGATCTGGAAACTCACCGCGACCGACGGGCGCGGCGGGCTCCACATCACCGATGCGACCAACGCCAGCCGCACCGCGCTGATGGCGATCGGCAGCGGGAACTGGGACGACGGGCTGGTCGAACTGTTCGGGGTACCGCGCGGCGCGCTCCCCGAGATCGTCGATTGCGCGGGGCAATTTGGCGAAACCACCCTGTTCGGCCCCGCGATCCCGATCTGCGGGATCGCGGGCGACCAGCAGGCCGCGACGATCGGGCAAAGCTGCCTCAAGATCGGGCAGACCAAGGCGACCTTCGGGACCGGCGCGTTCGTGCTGAGCCAGGCCGGACCGATCCCGCCGACCTCGCGCAACCGGCTGCTCTCGACGATCGCGTGGCAAATCGGCGGGCGACGCTCCTATGCGCTCGAAGGCTCGGTGTTCGTCGCGGGGTCGCTGATCAAATGGTTGCGCGACGAGATCGGGCTGATCGGCACCGCTGCCGAATCCGAAGCGCATGCGCATAGCGTGGCGGACAATGGCGGCGTCTACCTCGTCCCCGCGCTGTCCGGCATGGGCGCGCCGTGGTGGGAACCCGATGCGCGGGGTGCCTTGTCCGGCCTGAGCTTCTCGACCCGCAAGGCGCATATCGTCCGTGCCGCGCTCGAGGCGATGGCGCATCAGGCGCACGACCTGATGACCGCCTTTGCCGCCGACGGGGTCGACTGGGCGTGCGTGCGGATCGACGGCGGGATGGTCGCCAACAACTGGATGGCGCAGGACATGGCGGACATGCTCGGGATCGACGTCGAACGCCCGAAGTTTGCCGAGACCACCGCGCTGGGCGCGGCGATGCTCGCGGGGGTCGGCTGCGGCTGGTTCGACAGCCTCGAGGCGGCGAGCGCGATGCGCGGCGCGGTCGAGACGTTCTCACCGACGCTGGACGAGGCTCCGCGTCAGGCGCGCCTGGCGGGCTGGAAACGCGCGGTCGAGGCGGTGATCGCCGGCGCGTAAGCCGACCGCCTCGGGCATCCGCTGAATGCCCGTCCCGGCCCGCCTGCCCGACCGGCATTCCGGCTTTGACCGGTCGAGCGCCCCCGGCTAGGCGCGGCGGCGAGTCGGGGTACGGCGGTGTCGTCGCCGTTGCGGCAAGGGGTGCGTCATGGTTCATCAAGCTCTGCGGCTGCTCCGGCAGGCGGCACCGTTCGCGCTCGCGCTCGGCGCGTCTCCGGTGTTCGCGCAGGCGGGTTCCTCCGCGACCGCCGGTTCCGCGCCGGTTGTCGCCAAGCCCGCAGCACCTGAGGCTGACCCCGGGCAAGAGACGATCGCGCTCCATGCGCAATTCACCTTCGTCGGACAGGCGAACGCGGCGTTCCGCGCCCCCTCGGATGGCCCCAACAGCCTCAAATCGGGCGGCGATGCGCGCGAGACGACCGATTTCACCGTTTACGCCGGGGTACGCCCCTGGACGGGTGCGGAGCTCTGGATCAACCCCGAGATCGACCAGGGCTTCGGCCTTGCGAACACCCTGGGCGCGGCGGGCTTTCCCAGCGGCGAGGCGTATAAGGTCGGCAAGCGCGCGCCCTATTTCCGGCTGCAACGCCTGTTCCTGCGCCAGACCATCGCGCTGGGCGGTCCCGCCGAACCGGTCGCGGGCGATCTCAACCAGTTCGGTGGCGCGCGTACTGCGAACCGGGTCGTGCTGACGCTCGGCAAGATCAGCGTCGGCGATATCTTCGACACCAACAGCTACGCGCACGACCCGCGCGCGGACTTCCTCAACTGGACCGTGATCGAGGCAGGCGCGTTCGATTATGCCGCCGATGCATGGGGCTACACCACCGGCGGCACCGCGGAACTGTATCGCGGGCGGTTCGCGGTGCGCGCCGGGCTGCTCAACCTGTCGACCGTCCCCAATAGCGAACGGATCGATACCGGCTTGCGCCAGTATGAGCTGGTCGGCGAGATCGAGGAGCGCCACACGATCGCCGGGCAGCCGGGCAAGCTCAAGCTGACCGGCTTCGCCAACCACGGCCGCATGGCGCGGCTGGCGGAGGCGACCGCGCTTGCGGCGACGACCGGCCTGCCCGCCGATCCCGCGCCGCTCCGCCGCTTCGCGACCCGCGCGGGGGTGAGCGTCAACCTCGAACAGGCGCTCGGCCCCGATCTCGGGCTGTTCGCGCGGGCGGGCCTTGCCGATGGGCGCTACGAGGCGTTCGAATTCACCGATGTCGACCGCAGCGTCTCCGCGGGCGTATCGATCGCGGGGCACCGGTGGCACCGCGCGGACGATCGCGTCGGCGTGGCGCTGGTCGTCAACGCCGCCTCGACCGCGCGCCAGCGCTTCCTTGCGGCGGGCGGGCTCGGCATCCTCGTTGGCGACGGCAGCCTCCTCCACCCCGCCAGCGAAGACATTGCCGAGATCTATTACGACATCGCGCTCGTCCATGCCGCGCATCTCACCGCGGATGTCCAGGCGATCGACCATCCGGCGTACAATCGGGATCGCGGACCGGTCGCGGTGATCGGCCTGCGGCTGCACGGACAGATCTGACCGCGCCGCGCGACCGCCGGACGGGCGCGTTTCAAGGCCCCTGCACCGCACCGGGCTTGCGTCGCCCGGCAGCCGGAACCTATTGCGCGGCCGAGCCTTTTTGAATTCCCATCTGAGCGACCCGTACCACGACCATGCTGACCAAGACCAACAGTTCCGAGTCCCGTTCGACGCGATTGCACCGCGAGGCGATGAATTGCGTGACCTTCGCGGTCCGCGAACGCGACGAGAGCCACGCTGCCGAATTGATCGACGAGGCGATCCGGCTCAAGCGGCGGTCGACCGAACTTGCTCCGCCGGTCGACCCCGCGCAGGACTGACAAAACGAACGCCGCTCCCAACCGGGCACCACCCGGGCGGCCGTGTATGGGCCCGGCACGATTGCGTGGCCCATCACGGGACAGACCGATCCTTCGATCGCGAATCGCGGCCGGAACCTGCTTTTGTGCGGTGGCGTAATCCAAATGGACCGGCTATCGCGCGAATCGAATGCATTAGGACGCCGATGCGTCGCAGCCAGAACAGATGGAGTTCGCGATGACCGCGCCAAAGATTGCCGTTCTTCTCCCGTGCTATAACGAAGAGGCGGCGATCGCCCAGACGGTCGCGGGGTTCCGCGCCGCGTTGCCCGACGCGACCATCTACGTGTACGACAACAACAGCAAGGATCGCACCGTCGCGGTTGCCGAAGCCGCGGGCGCAATCGTCCGGCGCGAACGGATCCAGGGCAAGGGCGCGGTCGTCCGCCGGATGTTCGCGGACATCGATGCCGACGTCTATGTCATGGCGGATGGCGACGCGACCTACGACGCGGCGTCCGCGCCCGCGCTGGTCGCCAAGCTGGTCGACGAGCAGCTCGACATGATCGTCGGTTCGCGGATCAGCGAAGTCCAGGAATCGTACCGGCGCGGGCATCGCTTCGGCAATGCGCTGCTGACGGGAATGCTGGCGAAGCTGTTCGGGCGGTCGTTCACCGACATCCTGTCGGGCTACCGCGTCTTCTCGCGGCGCTTCACCAAGAGCTTCCCGTCGCTGTCGGCCGGGTTCGAGATCGAGACCGAGATCAGCGTCCACGCGCTCGAGCTCAAGATGCCCGTCGCCGAGATCGAAACGCCCTATTACGCACGCCCCGAGGGCTCGACCTCGAAGCTGTCGACCTACCGCGACGGCTGGCGGATCCTGCGGACGATCATGACGCTGTACCGGATCGAGCGCCCCGTCCTGTTCTTCGGCGCGATCGCCGCGGCGTTCCTGCTGATCGCCGCGATCCTGACGATCCCGCTGGTCGTGACCTATGCGCAGACCGGGCTCGTCCCGCGCTTCCCGACCGCGATCCTGATCTCGGGGATCATCATCCTCGCGGCGCTCAACCTGTTCACCGGGTTGATCCTCGACACGGTCGTGCGCGGGCGGCTCGAGGTTCGCCGGCTGGCGTATCTGTCCTATCCTGCACCGGGCGCGCGCGGCTGAGGCGCTACAGCGCGACGATTTTCCGGCAGAGGGTGCCGGAATAAGTCTTAGCCCGGAGAGCATCAAGCGGAACCGGGAGGGCGGCGATGCGGCATGCTCTCCGGGCTAAGGCGCGCTTGGTGTCGGATCACAATAAAGGACCCGCTGCCGGAACGCGCTCCACCTGCCGACAATTGGTCGCGGGGCGTTGGACGTTGAGCCAACGCCGCAAGCGCGGCGCTCGCGGAGGGACCGCGTGGACCGGATCAGCGATGCGATGCCCCCGGTGTCGTCGCGGCGCTTTAGCTAGCGAACCTTCCCCGAGGAGCACGGTCTACCCGGTACCATTTCGACCGCTTGGAAACCCGGCGGTCGCGCGGAAACGTGCCCACGGATACAACGGAAACCGAACGGACAAAAGGTCGAGCCGTCCTGTTCGGCATGGCCCCGGCAACGGCGCTATTGCGCCGCCGGCCGGGACCTCGACAACACCCAGCCGACGATCCGCCGGACGAACTCGATCGCCATGAAGATCGTTATCCCGTGGATGAGATAATGGTAACGAAGAACCGGCTGAACCACGGCATAGGTCACCGCCGGAACCAGGACCATGATGGCAGGATAGAAATACGGTCCGCGCCATCTAAGCAGCCCGAAGAGCGCGCCGAGCAGGCCCAAAGCCGAGAAGAGATACACGAGCATCAACTTCAACTTCATCGTTCGGGTCGGGAAGTTGACGTAGATATTCCACTGCCATTCGGGCGGAAAATAGAACTGTACCACATGCCGAAGGCTCAACGCGGCGAATTGGGTCGGGTGCGCCGCGATCCAGGCCTTCGCCTCCGCGCCGAGCTTGTCGGCATAGATCCGTTCGCCCCCCATCGCCTGCATGGTGTCGAACGCGCGCTGGCTTTCCTGCGGATGGATTTCGCGAAGCCGCTCGAGCATCACGGTCTTCTGGTCCCGGTTGCTGACCGCACCGGGATGGTTCGCCAGCGCCAGCTCCATCCCCATGTTGCTGCGCAACGGAATGAACCGGCCGAACGCTTCGTAATTGCGGATCGTCCACGGCGCCAGCACGACGGCAAGCACCACCGCGCCCGCCGCGATGTAGCGCGGCCATTCGCGGATCGACCGATGGCGGAACAACCAGACCGCCAGCATCGCGAACCCGGCAAGGCCCGCTGCCGGGTTCAGGAAGAACAGGAACGACCCGACGAGGCTGGAGACAACCCAGGGCCGGATCGTCTGCGGCCCCGGCTGTTCGGGACGCGTCACGCAATACAGCAAGAGTGCGCTGAAGAAGCTGGCAAGCCCGCCCTCCCAGATCCGGAAGGTGACGATCTCCAGTTGCGGGAACAAGGGGACGAGGCAGAATGCGGCGAGCGCTGCCAGCCGCCATATCGGCGTCATGCCGATGTGCCCGAAACTCAGGAAGAGGAGATAGGCGGCAGCCAGAACCGTGATGACTGCGGTGGAACTCAGAATGAAGTCCGACACCGCGGAATTCATGCCGAAGATCCGGTAAACATAGCCCGCGTAAAGGACGAGGACAGGCGGCAGATGCGCGGTAAGGCCACTCCCCTTCTCGAAGGCATCAGCGATGGTTCCGTTTCGCGCCACGGACTGGGCTACATTGAGCGCTTCGCCGCCGACGTATTGATCCTTTGCCCTGACCGCGAGCCACCAGACGCGCTCGAACAGCCCGACAAGAAGGATCAGATGCGCTATTCGCCTATAGTTGCCTTCTACTATTTGGATTATACGCACCATTTCGACCACCAACGCTGAATACTGAAACAGAACACGCAGAAACGCTACCATCGAACCGATAGGTATAGTTTCTCCATATATGAGATTCGCTTACCTTCGACCGCGTTATGATTGCCGGTTCAAGGCGCGACTTGCATTGTTTGAACAAAGAGCTTGCGCGGTTGGCTATACAGCCAGTGTATCATCACGCCAACGTCAAAGTCCCGGTATCGGTTGCATTCAAAAGCACGCCTGAAACAGCGTCGCCCCTCACCGCTCCCCGAACAGGTCGCTCTGCGCCTTCTCGAGTTCCTCCGCATAGCGCCGGCGGACGTAGGATTCCGACAGGATCCCGACCACATGCCGGTCCGCGTCGAGCACCGCGAGCTCGTCCGCGCCGCTTGCGTCGAACCGCTTCATCACGCCGGCGATATCCATGTCCCCCGCCAGCGCCGCATCGCCGTTGATCGCGACCGTGCCGATCGGTGCCGCCGCGTCCAGCCCCTCGGCATAAGCCGCAGGGGTCTGCACGATCCCGGCGTAGCGCAGGTCCGCGTCGACCAGCACGACCCGGCTCGTCGCGCCGAGCGGGAAGCGGTGGCGGAAGTCTTCAATCGAAATGGCGCTGTCGGTCGCGCGGGTTTCACGGCGCATCATCGTGTCGACCGTCAGCGACCGGATCCAGCCGATGTCGCGCGCGCTCTTGATCGTCTCGCCGCGCAGGTGGAGCCGCCAGGTCGAGAAGGAGTAACCGAACGTCTCGCGCACGATCGTCGACGACACCAGCGCGGCGGCAAGCACCGCGCCGGTCAGCGCGAAATCCTGTGTCGCCTCGAGCACGAGCATCGCCATCGTCATCGGCCCGCCAACCACCGCGACCGCGAGCGCCGCCATCCCGACCATCGCGGCATTGTGCGAATCGACCACCGGATAGCCCGCGATCAGGTCGAGCATCCCTGCGAACAGATGCCCGACCAGCGTCCCGAGGAACAACGACGCGAAGAAGAGCCCGCCGCGATAGCCGAACCCGAGCGACACGATCGACGCCGAGGCCTTGGCGAGGAACACCAGCGCCACGAACCCCAGCGACGCCCCCACCGCGATGTCCATGTGGAGCGCCCCATGCCCCGACGACAACACCTGCGGCGACCAGTAAGCGATCGGCATCAGCAGCGCGCCGCCGAGGATCGGCCGCGTCCAGTCCGGCAAGGGGATTTTTCGCGAACCCTGCTCCGCCAGCGCGACCAGTCGCATCAGCGCGATGCCGAGCAGCGCACACACCCCGCCCAGCCCCGCGTACAGCAGATAATGGTGGCTCTCCGGGGGAAGGGTCGCGAAGGAATCGATGACATAGGGCTGCGCGCCGAACAGTTGCGACACGAACACCGCGGAAATCGCCGCCGCCGCAATCGGCGCGATCGCCGACGGGGTGTAGGCGCCGATGACGATCTCGAACGCATAGAAGGCCCCCGTCAGCGGCGCGCCGAACGCCGCCGCAATCGAGGCCCCCGCCCCTGCCCCCACGAGATTGCGCAAGTCGCTCCGCCGCAAGTGCAGCGCGGCGCCACTGACCGAGGCGATCACGCTGCCGATCTGCGCATAGGCCGCCTCGAGCCCGACCGAAGCGCCGAACCCGTTGGAGATGACCGTCTGTCCCGAGACGACCAGGCTGTCCGAAACCGACATGCGTCCGCCGTGCAGCGCATTCGCCTCGACCGCGTCGACCATCCGCCGCTGCCGGCTCCGCACACCCCAGGAAAAGATCGCCAGCACCGCGCCGCCGAGCGGCAGGATCGCCAGTTGCGGCCACCCGAGCGCAGCCGTCTCGCTGAGCCGCTGCCCGACCGGCAGCGCGAACATCCAGTGCTGCACGGTCCGCGCGAGCGCCGCGACGATCACCGTCCCCAGCCCCGCCGCGGAGCCGATCGCCACTGCGAGCGCGATCAAAGCGAATTCGCTCGCGCGGATCTGGCGGCGCATCCAGGCGAGCGGGAGGAACAGGCGACGACGCAACGACATGGCGCCCGTTACTGTGCGGATCGCGCGCCGCCTACCCCCGGCGGTCGCTCACGCCGCCGCCTCGAACCGATCCGCAAACAGCATCTTCAGGTCCTTCTTGAGGATCTTGCCGTTGGCGTTGCGCGGGAGCGTCTCGGGAACGAAGCGGATCGCGACGGGCGTCTTGAAGATCGCGAGCCGGGCCTTGACCCATTGCTGCAACTCCGCCTCACTCGCGGTCTTACCCGCGGCGAGATGGACCACCGCGACGGGTTCCTCGCCCAGCGTCCGATGCGGCACGCCGATCAGCGCACAATCGGTGACGGCGGGGTGCGCGTACAGGACGTTCTCGACCTCGGAGGAATAGATGTTCTCACCACCACGGATGATCATGTCCTTGGCGCGATCGACGATATAGACGAACCCTTCCGCGTCCACCCGCGCGAGGTCGCCGGTGCGAACCCAGCCATTTACGAACGTCTCGGCGGTCGCATCGGGCTTGTTCCAATAGCCCTTCACGATCATCGCCCCGCGCGCCCACAGTTCGCCGACCTCGCCGATGGCAAGTTCCTGCTCGCCCGCTTCGTCCATGATCCGCAGGTCCGCCACTGCAACCGGTGGCCCCGCGCTGGTCGGGCGGTTGAGATAATCCTCCCCCGCGTGGCTGGTGACCGTTGCCATCGTCTCGGTCATGCCCCAGCCGTTGCCGGGGAGCGCGCCGAACTCGGTATAGATCCGCTTGACCAGTTCGGGTGCGGACGGCGCGCCGCCGTAAGCGATCGCCTCGAGCGAGGAGAGATCGTAGCGTGACCGATTGGGATGTTCGAGGATCTGCCACGCGATCGTCGGCACGCCCCCGGTCATGTGGACTCGCTCGGTCTCGATCAGCTCCATCGCGCGGACGGTGTCCCATTTGCGCATGAAGACGAGCGTGTTCCCCGCCGCGATCGACCCCATCATCGTCGCCGAGCAGGCGGTGACATGGAACAGCGGGATCACCATCAGCAGCGTCTTGGGCGTCGGCTCGGGCGGCGCTTCGCCCCGACGCAGGCTCGCGCGCGCCGCGGAATAGGCAGCCGACAGGATGTTGGTCGTCAGGTTGCGATGCGAGCCGAGCGCCCCCTTGGGCGCGCCGGTCGTGCCGCTGGTGTAGAAGATCGTCGCGGGATCGTCGGTCGCGATCGCCACCTCCGGCCACACCGGCTCGGGGAGCGTGGCATAAGCGTGCGGCGTGCCGATCAGATCTTCCAGCCGCTCCGCGCCCTCCCCCAGCGGCGTCGAGGCGCGCGCGACGAGCGTCGTCTCCACCGCGGGGAACGCCACCCCATGCTCGATCAGCCGCCGATAGCGCTCGTCGTCGACGAACAGCATCCGGCATCCCGAATCGGTGATCCCGTAGGCGAGTTCGCCCGCGGTCCACCACGCGTTGAGCGGCACGACGATCGCGCCGACGCTCGCCGCGGCGAAGAAGATCACCGGCCACTCCGGCAGATTGCGCATCGCCAGCCCGATCCGGTCGCCTTTCGCCACCCCCCGCGCAAGCAACGCCTGCGCCAGCGCCGCAACCGCGCGCGCATTGGCATCGTAGGTGACCCGCTCGTCCTCATAGACCGTGAACACCCGCTCCCCATGCGCACGCGACGCCGCGACCAGCCAGCCGAGCGACGGCGGCGCATGTTTCCACACGCGAGTCGGGATGCCGTCGACATCGACGGTCTCCATCTCGAACTTCGTCCCCGGCGCGGTCAGCGTGGCGGCGGCATCGGCGAGCGTCATCCGGGGCCAGGCCGGATCGAGCACGACAAGCGGTTGCATATCCAAGACGACTCTCTCCTGCCATCGCGCAAACCGCCGAGTTGAAGGTCGGGTTTGCAGGTGATCCTGTTTCGCACAGGTTAGTGTTGATTTGCGCGCCGCTCAAGGCAATAGGGTGGCAAGCGTTTCGAACGGGGGGTATGGAAGCCGAGATGAATGTCGCGACACCCGTAACCGGCCGATTCGACACCAGCCGCCTGGCGCGGATCGATGCGTTTCTGCAGCAACGCTACCTCGACACCGGCAAACTGCCGCACGCGCAGATCCTGATCGCGCAAGCTGGCGAGATCGCGCACTTTTCCTCGTTCGGCCCGGCGCGCGAGGGCGAGGCCGCACAGATCGACGAACGCTCGCTGTTCCGGATCGCGAGCATGACCAAGCCAGTGACCTCGGTCGCCTTCATGATGCTGGTCGAGGAAGGCCGCGTTGCGCTCGATACGCCGGTCCACCACGTCCTCCCCGAGTTCAAGGGCGTGGGCGTCTATGCCGGCGGCGGTGGCGGCGTGCCGTTCACGACCCGCCCGACCGCCGAGCCGATGCGGATGATCGACCTGCTCCGGCACACCGCGGGCCTCACCTACGGCTTCCAGAACCGCACCAACGTCGACGCTGTGCACCGCGAGCTCCGGCTGGAGAGCTGGCACGGCAACCACGACCTCGACGGCTTCGTCGCCGCGCTCGCCAAACTGCCGCTCGAATTCCCGCCGGGCGACGCCTGGAACTACTCGGTCGCGACCGACGTGCTCGGCGCGGTCGTGCAGCGCCTCTCGGGGAAGCCGCTCGAACAGGTCTTCCGCGACCGCATCTTCGCCCCGCTCGGGATGGACGACACTTTCTTCCACGTCCCCGAAGGCAAGATCGATCGCCTCACCGACTGCTACACCTTCGTCCCCGGCAAGGGCCGCATTCTTTACGACCGCGGTGCCGCAAGCGCGTGGAGCCGCGCGCCCAAGCTGGTCTCGGGCGGCGGCGGGCTGGTGTCGACCGCGCTCGATTATCATCGCTTCTGCTGCATGCTGCTGGGCGGCGGCGGCCTCGACGGCGAACGCATCCTCGCGCGCAAGACGATCGACCTGATGACGTTCAACCATTTGCCCGGAGGGTCTGACCTGTCGAGAATGTCCAGGTCCCTGTTCAGCGAGGCGGCGAATGCGGGGACGGGGTTCGGGCTCGGCTTCGCGGTCAATATCGACGTTGCGCGCTCGATGATCCCCGGCTCGGTCGGCGAATATTATTGGGGCGGGATGTTCTCGACCGCCTTCTTCATCGATCCCGTCGAGCAGCTGCACATGGTGTTCATGACGCAGCTCTCGCCGTCGAGCCTCTACCCGATCCGCCGTGAGTTGAAGACGTTGATTTACAGTGCGTTGACCTGACCCCTTCGCTTCCCCGGCGAAGGCCGGGGCCCAGTAGCGCCACCTGAGTTGGCGGGCGCTGCGCACGATTACAAAAACCTGCGCGACTGGGCCCCGGCCTTCGCCGGTGAAGCAAACAGGAGAGAAGAATGACCGACCCGATGACCGGCCCGATCACCACCCAGCTCCACGACGACGTCCTCGTCATCATCTCGAACAACCCGCCCGTAAACGCGCTCGGCGCGGCGGTGCGGCAGGGCCTCGAAGCCGGCATCAAGGAAGGCCTCGCCAACCCGCAGGTCAAGGCGATGGTGATCCGCTGCGACGGCCGCACCTTCTTTGCGGGCGCGGACATCACCGAATTCGGCAAGCCGATGCAGGAGCCGGGCCTCCCCACCGTGGTCGACATGATCGAGGCATCGGACAAGCCCGTCGTCGCGGCGATCCACGGCACCGCGCTCGGCGGCGGGTGCGAGGTGACGCTCGGCTGCCATTATCGCATCGCGGTCCCCAGCGCGAAGATCGGCACCCCCGAGGTCAAGCTCGGCCTGCTCCCCGGCGCGGGCGGCACGCAGCGCCTGCCGCGGATCGCGGGCGTCAAGCTCGCGCTCGAACTCACCGCCAAGGGCGACCCGATCCCCGCCAAGCTCGCGCTCTCCGCCGGGCTGATCGACAGACTTGCCAATGAAAACAACCTCGAAGCGGATGCGATTGCCTTCGCGTGCGAAGTCGCCGACACCAAGCCCCTGCCCCGCGCGCGCGACAAGGTGGCGCAGGCCGATCCCGAGGCAGTCGCCGCGTTCAAGAAAGACAACGCAAAGCGCTTCCGCGGTTTCGAAGCCCCCGCCGCCAACATCGCCTGCGTCGAGAAAGCGACCGACGGCTCGAGCTTCGACGAGGGCATCGCGTTCGAACGGCAGGAATTCATGAAGCTGATGATGGGCGTGCAATCCGCCGCGCAGCGCCACATCTTCTTCGCCGAGCGTCAGGCCGCCAAGATCGACGGGATCGACCCCAAGATCCCGCTCCGCGAGATCAAGCGCGTCGGCGTCATCGGCGCGGGCACGATGGGTGGCGGAATTTCGATGAACTTCCTGTCGGCGGGCATCCCGGTGACGATCGTCGAAATGGCGCAGGAAGCGCTCGATCGTGGCGCAGCAACGATCCGCAAGAATTACGAAGCCTCCGCCGCCAAGGGCCGCCTCAAGCCCGAGCAGGTCGAGCAGGCGATGGGCGCGCTCACCCCCACGTTCGATTTCGAAGCGCTCGCGGACTGCGATCTCATCATCGAGGCGGTGTATGAGAATATGGACGTGAAGAAGGAGATCTTCACCCGGCTCGACGCGATCGCCAAGCCCGGTGCGATCCTCGCGTCGAACACGTCGTATCTCGACATCGACGAGATCGCCTCTGTCACCAAGCGGCCCGGCGACGTTGTCGGCATGCACTTCTTCTCGCCCGCCAACGTGATGAAACTGCTCGAAGTGGTGCGCGGCGCACAGACCGAAGACGATGTGCTCGCGACCGTGATGGCGCTGTCGAAGACGATCCGGAAGGTCGCGGTGGTCGCCGGCGTGTGCGACGGGTTCATCGGCAACCGGATGCTCAAGCCCCGTCAGGTCGAGGCGATGAAGCTGCTGATGGAAGGCGCCACGCCAGAGCAGATCGACAAGGTCCATGTCGCATTCGGCATGCCGATGGGGCCGTTCCAGATGAGCGACCTCGCCGGCGTCGACATCGGCTGGCACCGCGACCCCAACCGGATCGAGAACATCCGCGACGCGCTCGCCGCCGAGGGCCGCTGGGGGCAGAAGACCGGCAAGGGCTTCTACGATTATGACGAGAAGCGGAACCCGACGCCTTCTGCGCGGGTCGCCGAGATCATCGAGGATTTCCGCTCCAAATCGAACCTGCAGAAGCGCGAGATCAGCGATCAGGAGATCGTCGAGAAGACGCTCTACACGATGGTCAACGAAGGCGCGCTGATCCTCGAGGAGAAGATGGCGCAGCGTGCGAGCGACATCGATGTCGTGTGGATCTACGGCTACGGCTGGCCGGTCTATCGCGGCGGGCCGATGTTCTGGGCGGATACCGAGGGGCTGAAGACGATCGTCGCGGGGCTGGAGAAGCACGGGTTTGCGGTGGCGGAACTGCTGAAGTCGAAGGCTGAGAGTGGTGGCCGGTTCAATGGGTAACGCACTTTCTTCTCCCTCTCCCCGCTTGCGGGGAGAGGGCAAGCGAGGCGCAGCCGAAGCGCGGGAGAGGGGCAGTACAGAGAGGTCGCTCTGCTGTACTGCCCCTCTCCCCGGCCCTCTCCCCGCACGCGGGGAGAGGGAGAAGTGATGCGCACCGCCCTCCAGACCGCCGCAGCCATCCGCGCCGGTGAAACCACCGCGCTCGCCGAATGCGAAGCCGCGATCGCCCGCATCGAATCCGGCGACGCCACCATAAACGCCGTCGTCGTCCGAGACTTCGACCACGCCCGCGACGCCGCACGCGCGATCGACGCCAGCCCCAAGGACGACACCCGCCCGCTCCTCGGCGTCCCCATGACCGTCAAGGAAAGCTTCGACGTCGCCGGGCTCGTCTCCTGCTGGGGCTTCGAGGAACATGCCGACTTCGTCGCAACCGAAGACGCCGTCCAGGTCACCCGCCTCAAGAATGCCGGCGCGGTCATCCTCGGCAAGACCAACGTCCCCGTCGCGCTCGCCGATCTCCAGACCAACAACCCGGTCTACGGCCGCACCCGCAATCCGCTCAATCACGACCGCGTCCCTGGCGGCTCGTCGGGCGGCGCAGCGGCGGCGCTGGCGGCGGGGTTCGTGCCCATCGAAATCGGCTCGGATATCGGCGGGTCGATCCGCCTCCCCGCCGCCTTTTGCGGCGTCTGGGGCCACAAACCCACCTACAATTCGCTCCAATCTTTCGGGCATAACTTCCCGAAAACGCAGAGTTGTGGTGTCGCGCTCAACGTCGTCGGCCCGCTTGCGCGCGACGCGGACGATCTCGAAGCGCTGTTCGGCGTCATGGGGGGCGATGCGCTCGCCAGACCCGCCCCGCGCGGTCCCGGCGACTGGCGTGTCCTGCTGCTCCCCGAACACCCGCTCGCCAAATCGCAAGCCACGATCCAGACCGCAATCGCTGCGGTGGGCGAAGCCTTCCGGGCAGCGGGCGCACAGGTCGACGACGCCAGCACGCTCCTGCCCGATCTCGTCGCGCAGCACGGCGCCTATATCCACATGCTCGTCGTGGCGATGGCGCGCGGCGCGCCAATGGAGGGCGGGCAGCCGCTAGCCCTCCCCGACTGGTTCACGCTGGTCGATGCGCAAGCCAAATGCCGTCGCGACTGGGCGCGGCTGTTCACCCACTATGACGCGGTGATCGCGCCGATCTGGGGCACCACCGCTTACGCGCACGATGATACCCCACTGATGACACGGATCACGAGGATCGACGGGCTCGACACCCCCGCCGGGCTGCAGATGGCCTATCCCGGGCTCGCCACGTTCCCGATGCTCCCCGCGACGAGCGTGCGGATCGGGACCGATCCCGACGGCCTGCCGATCGGGGTGCAGGTGATCGCCGACTATAACCGCGACCATACCGCGATCGCCGTCGCGCGCGCGGCGCATGATTTGATGAGGAGTTGATCCGATGACCCAAGACCTCGACACCTTCCGAACCGAAACCCGCGCCTGGCTGGAAGCGAACTGCCCGCCCGAGATGCGCGCACCCGTCCGCTCCGACAAGGACGCCTGCTGGGGCGGCCGCAATCCCGATTTCCAGCCCGGCCAGAAGGAATGGATGGACGCGATGGCCTCGCGCGGGTGGACCGTCCCCGACTGGCCCAAGGCTTATGGCGGCGGTGGCCTGTCCCCCGCCGAGACGAAAGTTCTGCGTGAAGAGATGGTCGCAATAAAGGCACGCAACCCGCTCAACTCGTTTGGTATTTCCATGCTCGGACCGGCGTTGCTCAAATATGGCACCGAGGAGCAGAAGCTCGACTATCTCCCCAAAATCGCACGCGGCGAAATTCGCTGGTGCCAGGGCTATAGCGAGCCCAATGCCGGCTCCGACCTCGCCTCGCTCGCCACTTCGGCGGAGGATGGCGGCGACCATTATGTCCTCAACGGCCAGAAGGTCTGGACCTCCTATGCCGACAAGGCCGACTGGATCTTCTGCCTCGTCCGCACCTCGAAGGAGTCGAAGCAGGGCGGGATCAGCTTCGTGCTGTTCGACATGGCGAGCGAAGGCGTCTCGACCAAGCCGATCCTGCTGATCTCGGGCTATTCCCCCTTCTGCGAGACCTTCTTCGACAACGTGAAAGTCCCCAAGGCGCAGCGCGTCCACGACGAGAACAAGGGCTGGGACGTCGCCAAATATCTGCTGGGCCACGAACGCGAGATGATCTCCGGCATGGGGCTGGCAAGTTCCGGCGGTAACCCATTGATCGAAGGCGCTATTGCAACCGTAGGCCTCGACCATGAGGGGCGCCTAGCGGACCCGTTGCTCCGTGCAACGATCGCGATGTTCGAAGTCCGTGCGAAGGCGTTCGGGGCAATGTCCGAACGCTTCATCGACGAACTCAAGGCCGGCCGCGCCCACCCCGCGCAACCCTCGATGATGAAATACTACGGCACCGAGCTCAACAAGAGCCGCCACGAACTCCAGATGGCGGCCGGCGGCTCCGACGCGCTCGAATGGGAGAGCGACGCCTCGGGCGGCGGCCGCGAGGCGCGCGCGTGGCTGCGCACCAAGGCGAATTCGATCGAGGGCGGGACCAGCGAGGTCCAGCTCAACATCATCGCCAAGCGCATCCTGGAACTGCCGGCCTGACTCTCCCTCTCCCGCTTCGCGGGAGAGGGTGGCCGAGCGAAGCGAAGGTCGGGAGAGGGCGAACACGCGGACAGTAGCGTCCGGAACAGCCCCTCTCCCCGACCCTCTGCCCACAGGGGAGAGGGAGAAGAAGGAAGAACAATGCCGCTGTATCTCAACAACGATCAAACCACCCTCCAGGATACGATCCGCGATTTCGTCGCGGAGCAGGCCCCCGTCAGCCATATGCGTCACCTCCGAGACGCCAACGACGCGACCGGCTTCAGCCGCGACCTGTGGCGCAGCTTCGCCGAAATGGGTTTCACCGGCATCCTGATCGACGAGGCGGATGGTGGTCTCGGGCTTGGCCATGTCGAGGCGGGCGTCGTGCTCGAGGAGATCGGCCGCAACCTGTCGCCCTCGCCGTTCCTCTCGACCGCGGTCGCCGCAGTCGAGGCGCTGAAGGGCAGCGCGCACGCCGCGCGCTGGTTCCCCGGCATCCTCGGCGGCGAAACCGTCGCCGCGCTCGCGATCGACGAGGGCGCGAAGCATCGCGACACCGTAACGCTGACCGCCGAGCGATCCGGCAACGGCTTCAAGCTGTCGGGCAAGAAGCAGTTCGTCACGCACGGCCACGTCGCCGACCTGCTGATCGTCGCCGCGCGCACCGCCGGCAGCGCCACCGATGCCGAGGGCGTGACGCTGTTCGCGATCCCGAGGGACGCCACGAACTTGACCGCCACCCCCGAACGTCTTGCGGACTCGAGCATCGCGGCACGGCTCGAGTTCGACGGCGTGGAAGTCGATGCGGACGCGGTGATCGGCGACGTCGACGGCGGGCGCACCCCGCTCGACCGCCTGCTCCGCGCCGGGCGAACGGGCGCGTCGGCCGAACTGCTCGGCGTCGGCGGCGGCGCGATGGACATGACCGTCGGGTACCTCAAGGAGCGCAAGCAGTTCGGGATGCTGATCGGCAGCTTCCAGGCGCTCCAGCACCGCGCGGCGCATCTCTATTCGGAAATGGAAGTCGCGCGCGCGGCCGTGCTCAAGGCCCAGCAACTGCTCGATACGGGCAGCGCGCACGCGGACGAGGCGGTGTCGGTCGCCAAGGCGATGACCGCCCTCGCCACCACTCTGTCGGTACAGGAAGGCGTCCAGATGCACGGCGGGATCGGGATGACCGACGAATATGACATCGGCTTCTACATGAAGCGTGCGCGCGTGCTGGCGGAGATGTTCGGCGACGCAAACTTCCATGCCGACCGGATCGCGCGCGCGGCGGGATACTGAGCGCCCCCTTGCCAAACACCGCTTCCCCGGCGAAGGCCGGGGCCAGGAGCGGACCGGGTCTTGCCGGGCGATGCGCTTCGTTACCGCATCCTTCGCGACTGGGCCCCGGCCTTCGCCGGGGAAGTGCAAAAGAGTGAAGCCCTGAAATGACCGACCCCATCCCTGCCCAGCTCGCCCAGGATCTGGTCGATCTCCTCGACGTCGAGGAGATCGACACCGACCTGTATCGCGGTGCACGCGGTAACGACGGGTTCGGTCGCGTGTTCGGTGGACAGGTCATCGCGCAGGCGCTTCAGGCGGCGCAACGGTCGACCGACGCGCCCAAGGCCGCGCATTCGCTCCACGCCTATTTCATGCGACCCGGCGCGGAGGATCACCCGATCCTCTACCGCGTCGTACGCGATTTCGACGGCAAGAGCTTCTCGACCCGCCGCGTGATTGCGACACAGCGCGGCGTGCCCATCCTCAACCTCGCCTGCTCGCTGCAGATCCCGGAAGACGGCCTCGCGCATCAGGATGCGATGCCCGATGTTCCGCCCCCGGAAGACCTGGCCAACGATCGCGACCTGCGGCTCGCGATGATCGACCGGATTCCCGAACGGTATCGGACGATGTTCCTGCGCCCGCGGATGGTCGAGATCCGCCCGGTTTCCCCGCGCAGCTGGCTCGATCCGGTCGCGCACGCGCCGTTCCAGAACAGCTGGTTCCGCGTCGTCGCCCCGATCGGCGACGATCCCGCGATGCACCGTGCGATCCTCGCTTATGCGTCCGACATGTCGCTGCTTGGCACCGCGACGCTGCCGCATGGCGTGAACTGGATGATGAACAAGCTGCAAACCGCGAGCCTCGACCATTCGCTGTGGCTGCACGAGGACTTCCGCGCGGACGAGTGGCTGCTCTACGCCTGCGACAGTCCGTGGGCCGGGCATGCCCGCGGGTTCAACCGCGGCAAGATCTTCGCGCGCGATGGGCGGCTGGTCGCGAGCGTCGCACAGGAAGGGCTGATCCGGTTGCGGGAATAGGGCGTTCTGGGTTCAAGGCACAATTGCTTCCCCGGCGAAGGCCGGGGCCCAGTCGAAATGTCCGAGGTAACGACGCGCAGTCCCTCGGTCTCCCACGCCTCTCTACTGGGCCCCGGCCTCCGCCGGGGAAGCGGAAGGGTTAAGCGCGATGGCTGACCTTACACCGCGGTCTTGCCATATTCCTGTTTCGTCACCGGATGGCTGCTCGACAGCCCGCCATCGACTGCGATTGCCTGCCCGTTGACGTAGCTCGCCGCGTCGGACGCCAGGAACGCCGCGACTTCGGCCAGTTCCTCGGGCTGTGCGCCGCGCCGCAGCGGATTGAGCCGTCCGACACGGTCGATCTTCCCCGCCTCGCGGGCATAGTCGAAGGTCGGCTTGGTCATCCCGGTCTCGGTCAGCCCGGGACAGATCGCATTGACCCGCACGTTCGAGCCCGACAGTTGCTGCGCCGAGACCATCGCCAGGTTGATGACCCCTGCCTTGGATGCCGAATAGGCCGGCGACCCCGCTCCCGAGCGGATCCCCGCAACACTGGCGGTCAGCACAATCGCACCGCCGCCACGCTCGGCAATTTTTGGCGCGGCGTGCTTGATCGCCAGATATGGGCCGATCAAATTGACGCGCAACACCTCGGTGATCAGCGCGACGTCGGTGTCGAAGATGTTCGCCATCCCGCCCGAGATGCCCGCATTGGCGAACATCACGTCGAGCCCGCCATAATATTCGGTTGCGACATGCACTACGCGAACGACGTCCTGTTCGTCGCCCGCGTCGATCTGGATCGCATGCGCGGTGCCGCCTGCCCGGTCGATCAGCGCCGCGGTTTCGTGCACGGCGTCGCTCAGGTCGGCGACGATCACCGATCCCCCCTCGCGCGCGAACAGCAGGGCGCTCGCGCGGCCGATGCCCGAACCCGCACCGGTGACGATGATCGACTTGCCCGTGAACCGCTGAGTCATGGCCTTCTCCGCCTGGAATTCAAATCGTCACGCCACCATCCAGCACGATCGTCTGGCCGGTCATGAAGCTGCTCGCCTGACTTGCGAGGAACACGACCGCGCCTGCGATCTCCTCGGGTTCGCCGATCCGGCGGAGCGGCACGGTCGAGTTTGCCGCCGCGATCCGTTCGGGGTCCTCCCACAGCGCGCGTGCGA
The DNA here is from genome assembly GCF_000242835.1 of Sphingomonas sp. PAMC 26617. Lineage (NCBI taxonomy): Bacteria > Pseudomonadati > Pseudomonadota > Alphaproteobacteria > Sphingomonadales > Sphingomonadaceae > Sphingomonas > Sphingomonas sp. PAMC 26617. The sequence goes on along the minus strand of NZ_JH594425.1, from coordinate 3,189,730 downwards.
AGTCGGTCTTGATCAGCCCCGGCGCGATGCAGTTGACGCGGACATTGTCGGGGCCGAATTCATGCGCGAGGTTCCGCGCGAGCTGCATGTCGGCAGCCTTGGAGATGCAATAAGCCCCGATGATCGTCGAGCCACGCAACCCCCCGATCGACGAGACGATGATGATCGACCCCGCCCGGCGCTCGCGCATTTCGGGGGCGACCATCGTGATCAGCCAGTGGTTCGAGACGATGTTGTTGTCGAGGATCTTGCGGAACTGGTCGTCGGCAATGCCCGCCTGCGGGCCGTAATAAGGGTTGGATGCCGCGTTGCAGACCAGCACGTCGATCTGGCCTAACGCTGCGCGGGTCGTGTCGACCAGATGCTGCAAACCCGCCTTGTCCGAAATGTTGGCGGCGACCGAAATGGCAGCGCCGTCCCCGTATCGCGCGTTGATCTCTGCCGCGACCGCGTCACAGGCGTCCTGCTTGCGGCTGGAGATGACGACTTTCGCACCGTGCTCGGCAAGCTCGAACGCGCTCGCCTTGCCGATCCCGCGAGAGGACCCGGTGACGATCGCCACTTTGCCGGTCAGATCGAATTGCGACATGCTGTCTTCCCCCGCCACCTCGACGACCGTCGAGATCCTTGCCTCAAGCGCCTGCCTTCTGCGCGAAACTCCACGCCGCGTCCGCCAGCCGATACACCCCCGCCGCGGACTTCTCCGCCTGCGCGCTCGACGCGGTGCCCTCGACGATCCGCTTCTTGATCCCCTGAACGATCCCGGTCAGCCGGAACAGATTATACGCGAAATACCAGTTGAGATCGGGCACCCCGTCGCGTCCGGTCGCGGCGCAATAGCGCGCGACCATTTCCTCGATCGTCGGGATTCCCGTCTCCGGACCGGTATGCCCGAGCACGCCGGAACGCCCCTCGGGAGCAGTCACCCAGCTCATCAGGAAATAGCTGAAGTCCGCCAGCGGATCGCCGAGCGTCGACAACTCCCAGTCGAGCAGCGCGATCACGCGTGGCTCGGTCTTGTGGAAAATCATGTTGTCGATCCGGTAATCGCCGTGGACGATCGACGTCCGCGTCTGCTCGGGAACGGTCCGCTCGAGATAATCGATCAGTCGCTCGACCGTCTCCATCCGCTCGGTCTCGGACGCGCGATACTGTTTGGTCCAGCGCGCAACCTGGCGCTCGAAATAGTTGCCCGGGCGGCCATATTCGCCAAGTCCGGCAGCGTCATGATCGGTATTGTGCAGCGCCGCCAGCGTATCGCACATCGCATTGTAGATGCCCGTGCGCTCCGCCGGCGCGAAGCCAGGGAGCGTCCCGTCCCACAGGTTGCGCCCGTCCGCGAAACCCATGACGTAGAAATCGGTCCCGATCACGTCCGGGTCGGTACACAGCCCGTACGGCCGCGCGACCGGGAATCCCGTCGGATGCAGCCCCGCGATCACGCGATATTCGCGGTCGACCGCATGCGCAGAGGGAAGAAGGTTCCCGAAGGGCTTGCGCCGCAACACATATTCGCCCGAGGGCGCGCTGATCTTGAAGGTCGGGTTGGACTGCCCGCCCGAAAATTTCGAGTAGCGCAGCGGGCCTTCGAACCCGTCGACACGCTCCGACATCCACGCGGTCAGCCGCGCCTCGTCGAGCCGGTCCTTCTCGGGCACGTCCATCGTTTGCGGGGCAAAATCCATCATGCGAACTCGATCACCGAGCGTACCGTGTCGCCGGTCCGCAGCTTTGCGAAGGCGGCGTTGATATCCTCCAGCCGGATTCGTTCGGCCACCATCGTGTCGAGGTCGAGCTTGCCGTCGAGATAGAGCCGCACCAGCCGCGGCATGTCGATCGGGAAGCGGGTCGATCCGAGCAGAGAGCCTTGCAGCTTCTTGCCCGTCAGGAAGGTCGGTCCTGCAATCTTCACGTCGTTGCCCGGTGCGATCATCCCGAGGATCGTCGCGGTGCCGCCGCGGCGAAGAATCGTCCAGGCGAGCTCGGCGGTATTGGACCGCCCGACCGCCTCGATCGCATAATGCACCCCGCCCCCGGTCAGCGCCGCGACCTGCTTCGCGAGGTCGGGCGCATTGGCGTCGAACACATGCGTCGCGCCGAGCTTCTCGGCGAGCGCACGCTTGTCCGCGACCGGGTCGATCGCGAGGATCATCCCCGCGCCCGCGATCTTGGCAGCGTTGATGGCGGCGAGCCCGATCCCGCCGCAGCCGATCACCGCGACGGTTTCGCCGGGGCGGAGCCGGCTGTCGTTGAAGATCGACCCCGCGCCCGTGATGACCGCGCAGCCAAGCAGGGCGGCACGATCGAGCGGCATCGCCTTGTCGATCGCGACGCAAGCGTTTTCGTGCACCAGCATCATCTCGGCGAATGCGGACAGGTTGAGGAACGGCGCGAGCGGAGTCCCGTCGACAAGGCTCAGCCGGGGCGGCGCGCCCTTCGGCCGACGCGTCGAGGGATCGACGCAGAGCGACGGTCGCCCCGTCACGCACATCTCGCACGCGCCGCAGAACACCGTGAAGAAGGTGATGACGTGATCGCCGACCTTGAGATGCGCGACGTCCGACCCGACCGCCTCGACGATCCCGGCGGCTTCGTGGCCGGGCACCGTCGGCATCGGATGCGGGAATGCGCCATCGACGAAGTGCAGGTCGGAGCGGCACACGCCGCACGCGACGGTGCGGATCAGCACCTCGCGCGGGCCGGGATCGGCGACGCGGATATCCTCGATCACCAGATCGGTGTTGGGCGCGTGGAGGACGGCTGCTTTCATCGCACTTCGCTTTCTTCGTCACCCCGGCCTCTTGCCGGGGTCCACCGCGCACCTTGCAGGATGCGCTGGTGGAAGAGTGGACCCCGGCATCGGGCCGGGGTGACGGGTGTGTTACCGCCGCATCGCGTCCTTCGCTGCGACCGCCGCCGGCAGCTCGGCATATTTGCCGAACTCGTTGCGCGCGATCGCGCGGTTGTGGACTTCGTCCGGGCCATCCGCGAAGCGCAGCGTCCGCATCGCCGCCCAGTCATGCGCGAGATGGAAGTCACCCGACACGCCCCCGCCGCCATGCGCCTGGACCGCGTCGTCGAGGATCTGCAGCGCCATGTTGGGCGCCTGCACCTTGATCATCGCGATCTCGAGCTGCGCGGACTTGTTTCCCGCCTTGTCCATCATGTCCGCGGCCTTGAGGCACAACAGCCGGGTCATCTCGATGTCGATCCGTGCCTTGGCGATCCGTTGCTCCCAGACCGACTGGTCCGCGATCCGCTTGCCGAACGCGACACGGCTGAGGAGACGCTTGGCCATCGCCTCGATCCCGGTCTCGGCGACGCCGATCGTGCGCATGCAGTGATGGATCCGGCCCGGCCCGAGCCGCCCCTGCGCGATCTCGAAGCCGCGGCCTTCGCCCAGCAGGATATTCTCCGCCGGCACGCGGACGTTCTCGAGCACGACTTCGCCATGCCCGTGCGGCGCATGGTCATAGCCATAGACCGACAGCATGCGCTTGATCGTCACGCCGGGGGCATCCATCGGCACCAGGATCATGCTTTGCTGGCTGTGGCGCGAGGCGTCGGGGTTGGTCTTGCCCATCGTGATCGCGACCTTGCAACGCGGATCACCCACGCCCGACGACCACCATTTTGTGCCGTTGATCACATAGTCATCGCCATCGCGGACGATCGACGTTTCGATGTTGGTCGCATCCGACGATGCCACCGCCGGTTCGGTCATCAGGAAGGCGGAGCGGATCTCCCCGTGCATCAGCGGACGGAGCCATCGCTCCTTTTGTGCGAGCGTACCGTAGCGGTGAAACACCTCCATGTTGCCCGTATCGGGTGCCGAGCAGTTGAAACACTCGCTCGCCCAGCCGACCTTGCCCATCTCCTCGGCACATAACGCATATTCGAGATTGCTGAGCTGCGTGCCCTCGAACACGAAAGTATCGTCGACGTGGTTCTGCCCCGAATGCGGCGGCATGAAGAAATTCCACAGACCCGCCGCCTTGGTTTTTTCCTTCATTTCCTCGATGACCGGAATGACCTTCCACCGCTCGCCTTCGTGCGCTTGCGCGTCATATTCCGCCTGGCGCGGGCGTATCTGTTCGTCGATGAACGACTTCACGCGGTCCCGGAAATAGGTTTCGCGTTCGGTGAAGCTGAAGTCCATCGCATCTCTCCAAGGGGGCCCGTCGAAGGCCTTCACGAGCGCTGGGTATACCGTACCGGGTTTTCGGTAAAGCCGGTTTGAGCCCGAAAAAACCGCTGTGCAGGGTCAGTCGAAAAATGACTGTTTCTTCTAAAAGATGCTGTTACAGTTTCGGGCATGGAGGAAACAGCAACTGCAGGGCCCGCAGATCCGACGGATCCGGGCACGAGCACCAAACGATTCCGCGCCAAGCGCGATGCGATCCTCGCGGCAGCCGCGGAGGCGATCAACGAGCAGAGCGCCAAGGGCATGACGTTCGCCGATGTTGCGCGCCGGGTCGGGCTGAACACCACCAGCGTGACTTACTATTTCAAACGCAAGGAAGATCTGGCCGCTGCCTGTTTCGAGCAGACGCTTGAACGGCTTCAGGCGATGCTCGACGAATCGCTGGAACTCGCGACCCCGCGCGAGCGTGTCGCGCACTATCTCGCGCTCAATTTTGACCGGCTGGCAGCGATCCAGCGGGGCGAGGAGACTGCTTTCGCGGTGCTCTCCGACCTCCGCGCGATGGAGGAACCCGTTCTCGGGCGCTTGATGAGCGGCTGGCGCGAGGTGTTCCGAAAGACGCGAAGCCTGTGGGGCAACCCGACAAACCGCGCGCAGACCGACCTGTTCGGCGCGCGCGCGCACGTGCTGCTCGAAAACACCTTCTGGCTGCCGGTGTGGCTGGTGCGCTACGAACCCGACCAATATGCCCGCGTCGAGGAACGGCTGATGGACGTGTTCGCGCACGGTATCGCGGCAGAAGGGGGCAGCTGGTCGCCCAAGCTGATCGACCTTGCGCATGAAGAACCCGAGCCCGGGCGCGAGGCGTTCCTGCTCGCGGCGACGCGGCTGATCAACGAACTCGGCTATCGCGGCGCATCGGTGCAGCGGATCGCGTCGCAGCTCAACGTCACCAAGGGTAGCTTCTACCACCATCTCGACGCCAAGGACGATCTGGTGCTGGCGTGCTACAAGCGCAGCCTCGACATGATCGCCGACGCGCAGCAGCTTGCCGACGAACGCGGTGGCCCGCAGTGGGAGCGGCTGTCGGGGACGATCGCGACCTTGCTCGACGTGCAGTTTTCCGAACGCGGGCCGTTGTTGCGGACCACGGCCCTGTCGGGCCTTCCCGCCGATGCGCGGCGCGCCATGGTCGACCGCTCGAACCGGATTGCGCGGCGCTACGCCGGCACGATCAGCGATGGCGTCGCGGAAGGGTCGATCCGCGCGGTCGACCCGCTGATCGCGGCGCAGGCGCTGATGGCGCTCCAGAATGCCGCGTTCGACATGCGCAAATGGGCGGGCACCATGCCCCGCGACCGCGCGATCGCGTATTATGCATCCACCATCGTCTTCGGAGTGTTCGATGACCGGGTGTTGAACACGTGATCCCTCCTCTCTTTCCCCGCGAAGTTGCGCTGGACAGAAGCGGCGAACGCGGCGTTCGATAACAATCGTTCCGCTACAGGCCCCCGGCCTTCGCCGGGGAAGCGGTTAAGACTTTGATACTGGAGTTTCCTATGGCCGAGATGGCACGTTTCGATTGGGCTGATCCCTTCTTCCTCGACGACCAGCTCGAGGATGACGAACGGATGATCCGCGATACGGCGCGGGCGTATGCGCAGGACAAGCTCGCGCCACGGATCGTCGATGCGTTCCAGCATGAGACGACCGACCCGGAGATCTTCCGCGAGATGGGTGCGCTCGGGCTGCTCGGCCCGACGGTGCCCGAAGAATATGGCGGCGTCGGCGCATCCTATGTCGCCTACGGGCTTGTCGCGCGCGAAGTCGAACGAATCGACTCGGGCTACCGCTCGATGATGTCGGTTCAGTCGAGCCTCGTGATGTACCCGATCCTCGCCTACGGATCCGAGGAGCAGAAGCAGAAGTATCTGCCCAAGCTCGCGACCGGCGAATGGATCGGCTGCTTCGGGCTGACCGAACCCGATGCGGGGTCCGACCCGGGCGGGATGACGACGCGCGCGGAGAAGGTCGACGGCGGGTATCTGCTGTCGGGCGCGAAGACGTGGATTTCCAATTCGCCGATCGCCGACGTGTTCGTCATCTGGGCAAAGTCGGACGCGCATGGCGACGGCATTCGCGGCTTCATCGTCGAGAAGGGCGCGAAGGGACTCACCGCGCCCAAGATCGAAGGCAAGCTCAGCCTCCGCGCGTCGATCACCGGCATGATCCTGATGGACGAGATCGAGCTTTCCGAAGACGCGCTGCTTCCCAATGTGCAGGGGCTCAAGGGCCCGTTCGGCTGCCTCAACCGCGCACGCTACGGGATCAGTTGGGGGTCGCTCGGCGCAGCGGAGTTCTGCTTCCATGCCGCGCGGCAATATGGGCTCGATCGCCAGCAGTTCGGCACGCCGCTCGCCGGGCGGCAGCTGTTCCAGAAGAAGCTCGCCGACATGGAGACCGAGATCGCGCTTGGCCTCCAGGCATCGCTCCGCGTCGGCCGGTTGATGGACCAGGGCCGGTTCGCGCCCGAGATGATCTCGATCGTCAAGCGCAACAACGTCGGCAAGGCGCTCGATATCGCGCGGATGGCGCGTGACATGCACGGCGGCAACGGCATTTCGGGCGAATATCAGGTGATGCGCCACATGATGAACCTCGAGACGGTCAACACCTATGAGGGCGCGCACGACGTCCACGCGCTGATCCTCGGCCGCGCCATCACCGGCATCGCGGCCTTCTGATGCACACCGCCCCGCCGCTCGCTGGATTACGCATCCTCGAGATGGCGGGGATCGGTCCCGGCCCCTTCTGCGGGATGATGCTGGCGGACCATGGCGCGGAGGTGATCCGGGTCGAGCGACCGTCGCGTGGCGGGATGACCGATCCAGCGCGCGACCCGCTGCTGCGATCGCGCCGGACGATCGTGCTCGATTTGAAGCGCTCGGAAGCGGTCGCCGCGGTGCGCCGCCTGGCCGCAACCTGCGACGGGCTGATCGAAGGCTATCGCCCGGGCGTGATGGAGCGGCTGGGTCTGGGTCCGGACCTGTTGATCGCGGACAATCCGCGGCTCGTTTATGGGCGCATGACCGGCTGGGGGCAGACCGGGCCGCTCGCCGACGAACCCGGGCACGACATCGATTATCTGGCGATCTCGGGAACGCTCCATGCGCTCGGCGAAGCAGGGCGCAAACCTAACGCACCGATCAACCTTGCGGCGGATTTCGGCGGTGGCGGGATGATGCTCGCGTTCGGAATGCTCGCGGCGATCCTCCATGCGAAGGCGACGGGCGAAGGGCAGGTCGTCGATGCGGCGATGACCGATGGGTCGGCGGTGCTCGCGAGCATGATCTGGGGGTTCCGCGCGATGGGCCAGTGGCGCGACGAACGCGGGACTAACCTGCTCGACGGCGGTGCGCCCTTTTACGACACCTACGAAACCGCGGACGGCAAATGGATCGCGGTCGGCGCGATCGAGCCGCAATTTTACGCGGCCCTTCGTCGGGTGCTGGCGCTCGACGGGCCCGAGTGGGATGCGCAGTTCGTTCCCTCGGCCTGGCCGCGCCTGAAGCAGGCGCTTGCGACCCGGTTCCGCGATCGTCCGCGCGATGAATGGGTGGCGGCGTTTGCGGGACATGAGGCTTGCGTCGCTCCGGTGCTCGGGTTCGACGAAGCCGCCGCACATCCGCACAATGTCGCGCGCGGGACTTTCGTGACGGCGGGCGACGTCGTCCAGCCCGCCCCAGCCCCACGCTATTCCGCCAGCGAGACGGTGTCGCCCCGCATGGCCGGAGCTTCGGATAGCGTCGGAATTCTCACCGAAGCGGGGTTCACCCAAGCCGAGATTGCCGCGCTCCTCTGAATTGCGCGACCATACCGAACATGCGATAATCGCGAAAAGTCAGCTCAGGAGACGATCCATGGCCACTGCCGCCGTCCGCACCGCGCCCATGACCGAAGCCGAATGGGAAGCCCGCCAGCAACTCGCCGCCTGCTACCGCGTGTTCGCGATGCTTGGCTGGTCGGAAATGATCTACAACCACATCACGCTCAAGCTGCCGGAGGAAGACGGCGCGTTCCTGATCAATCCGTTCGGGCTGCACTTCAGCGAGGTGACCGCGTCGAGCCTCGTCAAGATCGACATCGACGGCAACAAGCTCGACGACAGCCCCTACCCCGTCAACCGCGCCGGCTTTGTCCAGCACGCGCTGTTCCACCGCCACCTGCCCGACGCGCACTGCATCATGCACACGCATACGACCGCCGGGATGGCGGTGAGCTCGGTCGAGGGCGGGCTGCGGCCGACCAATTTCTACGCCTGCAATTTCGCCGGGCAGATTGCGTACCATGATTTCGAAGGCGTGACGGTGCGCGACGAGGAAGGGGCGCGACTGCTCGAGCATCTCGGCAACAAGCGCGTGATGTTGCTGAAGAACCACGGGATCCTCGTGATGGGCCGGACCTTGCCCGAGGCGTTCCTGAAGCATTGGTCGCTCCAGCGCGCGTGCGAGATCCAGGTCGCGACCGCGAGCATGGGAACGCCGCTCGAAGTCTCGCTCGAGGTCGTCGCGGTCCATCAGCGCGACCTGCACATGGTCCAGATCCCCGGCGGCCCGGGCAAGGCCGACTTCGACGCAATGGTGCGGCTGGTCGACAAGATCGACACGGGGTGGCGGAATTAGCGTTCGTCGACCGGCCATCCGGCGCAGGCTGGGCTCGTAGTGGCCGGGTGATGGTGGTGGGTGCGTCCGATGTCGCTACCCACCACCCACCGGCCCCGGCCCTCGCCGGGATGACGGGATTATGTTCGACGCGTTACCGGGCGCGCCACGTCGCGGGCATCTTCCGCGCGGGCACGGTGACGGTCACCGTCTGCTTTACGTCCGACGCCGAATC
>NZ_JH594425.1:3119068-3180224 GCF_000242835.1 Sphingomonas sp. PAMC 26617 | reverse complement strand
TCCCACGTTGCCAGCAATCGCGGATCGACCGTGACGGACACGGACTGGCTCGCGCCCGCCGCAAGCGCGACCTTCGCGAAACCGCCGAGCCGCTTGGGCGCCTCCCATCCGCCCGCGACGGGCGCGATGTAGACCTGCCCCACCGTAGCCCCCGCGAGCGCGCCACTGTTGCGTACCGTGAAGCTCGCGGAGATCGTCCCGTCGGCAACGCTTGCGCGTAGCCCGCTCGTATCGAAGCGCGAATAGGACAGTCCGTAACCGAACGGGAACAGCGGCTTGATCGCCTTGGCATCAAACCACTTGTACCCGACCGCAGCGCCTTCGCGATAAACGACGTCGCCGCTGTGCGGGGCCGCCCGGTCGGGCAACTGATCCACGTTCCGCGCGAACGTGACCGGCAGGCGACCCGAGGGGTTGACCTTGCCCGTCAGCACGTTGGCGATCGCGGCCCCGCCAGCGGTGCCGGGATACCAGGCAGCGACCACCGCGCCGACCTTGTCGATCCACGGCATTGCGACCGGCCCGCCGGTCTCGAGCACGACCGCGGTGTTGCGATTGGCCGAGGCGACCGCGTCGATCAGCGCGTCCTGCTGGCCGTCGAGCGCCATCGGCACGTCGAACGATTCACCGGCCCATTGCGTCCCGAACACGATCACCACGTCGCTGTCGCGTGCCAGCGCGGCGGCGGCGGCAAGGTCGCTGCCATCGGCAAAACGGACGGTCGCACCCGGCAACTGGCGCTTGATTTCCTCCATCGGCGACGACGGATAGTACATGATCGGCCCCGGCCACGTCGTCGGCGCGATCCCGGGGACGGCATTGCCCTCCGCCGGATAAACCAGCGACGACCCGCCGCCCGCAAGCACACCCTTGTCGGCATGCCCGCCGATGATCGCGATCCGCTTCGCCTTCGCGACGAGCGGGAGAAAGTTACGCTCGTTCTTGAGCAGGACGATCCCCGCCTCGGCCGCGCTGCGGCTGACCGCGGCATGCGCGGGCATGTCGATCGCCTGTTGCTGCAGCGGATGTTCGAACAGCCCCTGCGCAAACATCGCGTGGAGGATGCGCTCCGCCATCAGGTCGAGTTGCGCCGGCTTCAGCGTGCCCTGCGCAAGCGCTTCGCGCAGCGGCGCGCCGAAGAACGGCTTGGTGTCGAACGGAAACCCCGAATCCTGGTCGAGCCCGGCAGTGGCCGCCGCGACCGTGCTGTGCGTCGCGCCCCAGTCGCTCATCACATAGCCCTTGAACCCCCAGTCGGTGCGCAGCACGTCGGTCAGCAGCCAGCTGTTCTCGCACGCATGCGTCCCATCGACGCGGTTGTACGAGCACATGATCGATCCCGGCGTCGCGCGTTCGATCGCGAACTGGAAAGCGAGCAGGTCCGATACGCGCGCGGCGCTGTGGTCGAGGATCGAATTGCCGGTATTGCGATCGGTTTCCTGGTCGTTGATCGCATAATGCTTGATCGTCGAGATGACATGGTTCGACTGGATGCCGATCACCTGCTCGCCGACGATCGTTCCCGCCAGCAGCGGATCCTCGCCGCCATATTCGAAGTTACGCCCGTTGCGCGGCTCGCGCAGCAGGTTGACGCCGCCTGCGAGCATCACGTTGAAGCCCGATCGCCGCGCCTCGTCGCCAATCATCGCGCCGCCTGCGCGCGCCACGGTCAGGTCCCAGCCCGCCGCGATCGCCAGACCCGACGGCAGCGCGGTCCGCCCACGCTTGTTCTTCGCGCCGCCCTGGGTCGCGACGCCGACCCCGGCATCGGTCTGGAACTGCGCCGGAATGCCGAGACGCGCGATCGGCGGCACGTATCCGGCCGACCCCTCGAGCGCTTCCTTGGGGGCGATATAGAGCGAGACGGGAAAGTCCGTGCCGAAATAGCCGAAGACCAACGCGTGCTTTTCCTCACGCGTCATCGCCGCGACCAGCGCCTTCGCGCGCGCATCCGGGGTGCGCTTCGTATCGTTCCAGGCACCGCGCAACGCAGGTTTGGTCCATGTCGGCAGTGCGGGCATCCCGGCGTCGGGCGCGACCTTCGCGGGCGGCGGTGGTGCGGCGACCTGGGCGGTGGCGGTGGTGGCGATCAACAGCAGCGGCACGGCCACGACACGAAACGTCATCAATCTCTCTCCTGTTCGGCGAACCGTGTCCCCGAGTCGTCGCAATCGCGACGGGACTTGCGAACGGCTGTAGTCGTCCCGGATAAATCAGACAAATACCCGTACGGCAGATCGTTGGAGGACGCGCGGGTGCCTAGAAGCTGGCCTGCAGGTTCGTCTCGATGAACTTGACCGTCCCCTGATCGCGCGCGATCGCCTGCGGGGCATCCTTCAGGAAACGCCCCTTGAACAGCAGCGCGAAATTGCTTTCGAGCCGCAGGTGATCGGGGATTAGCCAGTAGCGCAGACGCCCCTCGACCTGCTGTCCGCCGAACCGCCCCGACGCGCCGGTCTTGTCGATGACATTGTAGAACCGGTCGTAGCGCGACGCGAGCCAGACACCGCGATAGTCCGCGAGCGCCTCGAACCGCTTGCCGGGCTTCGCCTCGAACCGGATTCCCGGCGCGCTGATGTTCTCACGGGCAAGCGCGGCGTAGGTGCCCGAGGGCCCGAGATCGTCGCGCCGGCTGCCATATAGCGTGTCGAAGCGATGATATGTCCCGTCGCGCCCGTTGCCGCTGGCATAATCGTAGAACAGCCCGATCCGCGGCTTGAGCGGACCGCCGAAGCTGTAGCCCGCCGCGGCGTGGACGAAGCCTGCGGAAACGTCCCTTGTGACGGCTGTCGCCATCGTCGAATCGCTTGCCCGACCGAATTGATAAATCGTCTCGACATCATAGTCATACGTCCCGGCCTTCGGCTCGCGCGAGAGCCGTCCGTCCAGCGTATGGAGCCGACGATCGGCAGTCGTCCGGCCGGGGGAATCATGCTCCGCGAGACGGTAATAGGCCAGTTCGAGCTGCCCCTGCCCCAGCACCTTGGCCCGCCGCAAATCGACCCCGAAGAACACCTCGTCGAACGTCTCGCGATCGAAGCGGACGACGTTGCGGCGGATATCGGCCTGGTCGTCGGGCAGGCGTTCCTGCGGCAGGACATAGAATAGCGTGACATCGGTATTGCGCGCCGGTCCGAGATCCACCCGCAGGCCGGTAAACCCGTTGACGGTGTTGCGATATTCGTCCGTCGCCACAAGCCGCCCGGAGCCAAGGTTGAGCAGGAACCGCCCGCCCTCGATCGCGACCTTGCCGACCGGTCCCACCCCGTGATCGAGCCGCAGCTTGAAATAAGCCTGCGGCAGTTCGAGCGCGTTGACGTCGCTGTTGGTGATCTGCGACCCGCCGCCAATGTCATAGGCGCGGCTGTCGACCAGTTCGCCGCCGATCGCGAGTGGCCCCGGGCCATATTCCACCGCGACCCCGGTACGGACGAGGAACGCATCCTCGGACGTCGCGAACCCCGGCCGCGGGCGACCGTCGACCGTCTCGTACCGCGCGCGGATCGACGCGGTGACGAGCAGGCCGGTCTCGTCCTTCTTGGGGGCAGTTTCCTCCTTGCCCGGCTTCTCGGTCGAGGAGGCGGGCGATGCCGGCAGCGATTGCGCCGCACCGGAGGCGCCCCCGAACGTTGCGAGACTGATGAAGCCGCAGCCTGCCATGGCACGCGAAACCGCTGCCGTCCGAAGTGACGTCATGAAAATCCCCCGATATCCGCGGACCCACCCGATTGGTCTGCAGTCCATCAGCAGCCCCACGCCGCTGGCGTCGACGAACCGCTTGATGGGATCAGAAGTTCCCGTAAGACCTTCCGGAAATGACTCGTTTCACTGTGAATAACCAACCCGTCCAGTACAGCATGGACCCGGCGACACCGTTGCTGTGGGCATTGCGCGACGCGTCCAACCTGACCGGTACGAAATATGGCTGCGGCACCGGCGCGTGCGGGGCCTGCACGGTCGATGTGGACGGCATCGCGGTCCGGTCGTGCCAACGCACCATCGGCGCGGTCGAGGGCAGTTATGTCACCACGATCGAAGGCCTGTCACGCGACCGCAGCCACCCCGCGCAGATCGCGTTCGCGGCGAAGAACGTGGTCCAGTGCGGGTTCTGCATCCCCGGGATGATCATGGCGGTGTCGGTGCTGCTCCAGCACAACCGCGCCCCGAGTGAGGACGACATCCGGCGCGAGATTACCAATCTCTGCCGCTGCGGCATCTATCCACGGCTGGTCGAGGCGGTGCTGCTCGCGGCGAGCATTCAGCGCGGCGACGAGACGGTCGATGCGCCCCCTGCCCCCGGCATCTTGCCAGCGGACGCGGCGCGCACGGTTCCGGCGTTGGTCCAACCCCGGTAAAAGCTTTCGCAACGCTGTCATGACAGTTCAGCGACGGTCCATCGCCCGTCGCGTACTTCCCATTCAACGGTCGGGCGTAGTGCCCGGGCGGGACAGAGGACCATTCAATGCGCAAGTCTTTGCTCGCCGCTCTCATCGCGGCATCGGCGCTGATCCCGGCGGTGGCACTCGCGCAGGACGGTGGCGACCGGCGCGGTCGTGGCGAAGGCCGCGGCGACGCGCAAGGGCGGCCTGATGGCGGACAACGCTGGCAGCAGCGTGGCGGCGGCCAGCCCCAGATCCAGGCGCAGCCACAGCCTCAGGCGCAGGCGCAGGCGCCTCAGGCACCGCCGCAGCAACCCCGGATGGAACGCCCCGACGGTGGCGGGCGTGGCGGCTTCGATCGCCGCGGTGGCGATCAAGGCGGACGCGGCGGGTTCGACCGCGGCGTGCAACCGGCGCAGGCGCAGCTCGGCCAGCCGCAGTCCCCCGGCTTCCAGCGCCCGCGTGGCGGGTTCGATGGCCAGGTCCAGGGGCGGCCTGCGGATCAGCGCGGCTGGAACGGGAACGATCGTCGCGACGGGGATCGGCGCGGATTTGCCGGTGGGGTCGCAGGGCGGGGAACGGACGGTCGCCCGGACGGTCGCAACGACGACCGCAGGGGCGATGGCTGGCGCGGGAACGATCGCGGCGCTGACTGGCGCAACGACGGCCGTGGCAACGCCAATTGGCAACGCAACGAAAATCGCGGCTGGGAAAACCGCGGGGGCGATAACCGCGGCTGGGACAATCGCGGTGGCAACAATCGTGGATGGAACGGCAACGGCGGCGCGTGGAGCCGCGACTGGCGGCGCGACAATCGCTACAACTACAATGATTATCGCCGCCAGAACTACAACGCCTACCGGCTCCCCCGCTATTATGCGCCGAGCGGCTGGAGCAATGGCTATCGCCGCTTCGGGATCGGCTTCCGGCTGAACTCGATCCTGTTCGCGCAGGATTACTGGATCAACGACGCGGACGATTACCGGTTGCCGCCCGCCTACGGCCCGTATCGCTGGGTTCGCTATTATAATGACGCGCTGCTGGTCGATGTTCGCACCGGCAATGTCGTCGACACGGTGTACGACATCTTCTGGTAATCCGTCCCCGCAGCAAGGGGTTCGCGCGTTCGTTCGCGCGGACCCCTTGTTTTTTCCCCGCTCGACGGCAAAGTCCGGGCGCATGGGCTTCTTTTCCAAAAAGACCGGTGCCGCGTCGCCGGTCCGCCGCCAGTTCGGCGAAAGCGTGACGCGCCAGCTCGCCGCGAATTCAGCGATCACGCGGTCGAACGTCGACGGCGCGCATATCTACCGCCATCCCGACTTTCTCGATGCGGCGACCTGCGCGAAGTTCGTCGAGATGATCGATGCCAACCGCCGCCGCTCGACCGTTCTCGCGGACGATGCGGTGCAGGCGTTCCGCACCAGCGAAAGCTGCGACATGGACCGCTGGTCCCCCGACGTCCGCCCCACCGACGAGGCGATCGCCGCGCTGCTCGGGATCGATCCGGTCCACGGCGAGACGATGCAGGGACAGCGCTATGCGGTCGGCCAGCATTTCCGCGCGCACAACGATTATTTCAACGAGGCCCAGCCGTACTGGCCCAAGATGATCGAAAGCGGCGGGCAGCGCACCTGGACCGCGATGATCTACCTCAACGACGTCGAAGAAGGTGGCGCGACGTGGTTCCCGCTGGTCGGGGTGCGGATCGCGCCCAAACGCGGTCTGCTGATCGCGTGGAACAACATGCGCGCGGACGGAAGCCCGAACCCCGATACGCTCCACGAGGGCATGCCGGTGACCGCCGGAACCAAGTACATCATCACGAAGTGGTTTCGCGAGGGCAACTGGATCAAGGGCTGACCCGCCCCCGCGGGACGCAAGCGTTTGCGCCGCCCCTGCGATCCGGTACAGGCTCCCCTGTGAACACCGTCCTCAACATCGACCGCTCGATCCTTGGCCAGCCGTGGCGCTGGCGCCTGCTCGAAACCGACGCCCGCGACCCGGGCTTCGCCCCCGACGATCTCGTCACCCAGTTGCTCCTCGCGCGCGGATGTCCGCGCGACGCGATCGAGCTTCACAAGGCGCCGAGCATCCGCGGCTTCATGCCCGATCCGTCGATCTTCCAGGACATGGACAAGGCCGCAGAACGCCTCGCCGACGCGATCGCTTCGGGTGAACAGGTTGCGGTGTTCGGCGATTACGACGTCGACGGTGCGACCTCCGCGGCGCTCGTCATCCTGCTGCTGCGCGATCTCGGGATCGAAGCGCGTCCCTATATCCCCGACCGGCTGACCGAGGGTTATGGCCCGACCGGGGCAGCGATGGTCCAGCTGAAGAACGAAGGCGCGAGCCTGATCGTGACGGTCGACTGCGGCGCGCAGGCGTTCGACGCGCTCGCCATCGCACGCGATGCGGGCGTCGACGTGGTGGTGGTCGATCATCACAAATGCGCCGCCGCGCTCCCGCACAGCCATGCGCTGGTCAACCCCAATCGGCTCGACGAGACCGAAGGCGCGGCGCACGGCCACCTTGCCGCGGTCGGGGTCGCGTTTCTGCTCGGCGCGGCGCTGATCCGGACGCTCCGCGCGCGCGGGTTCTTCGCGACGCGCGCCGAACCCCGGCTGCTCGACCTGCTCGACCTCGTCGCACTTGGCACCGTGGCGGACGTGGCGCAGCTCAAGGGCCTCAACCGCGCGTTCGTCGCGCAGGGGCTCAAGGTGATGGCGCAGCGCCGCAACATCGGCCTCAACGCGCTGATCACCGCCTCGCGGCTGACGCGCGCGCCGACCAGCAGCGACCTTGGTTTCGCGCTGGGACCCCGGATCAACGCGGGCGGGCGGGTCGGCAAGTCCGATCTTGGCGTGCGATTGCTCATCACGCAGGATCCGGCGGAGGCAGAAGCGATCGCGGTTGAACTCGACCGGCTCAACGAGGAACGCCGCGCGATCGAGGGAATCGTCCAGGAAGCCGCCGACCTGATCGCTTCGTCCAAGAGCAACCGCGCGGTGCTCGTGGTCGCGGGGCATGGCTGGCACCCCGGGGTGATCGGGATCGTCGCGGGGCGGCTCAAGGAAAAATACGGCCGCCCCGCGCTCGTCATCGCGATCGACGATGCGGGCGTCGGCAAGGGCTCGGGCCGGTCGATCCCCGGGGTCGATCTCGGCGCGGCGGTGTTGTCGGCGAAGGAGACGGGTCTGCTCGTCGCGGGCGGCGGGCATGCGATGGCGGCGGGGCTGACGATCGCCGAGGACCGGATCGGCGCGCTCGACGATTTCCTGAGCGACCGGCTCGACGCCGCGGTCACCCGCGCGATGGGGGACCGCGCGTTGTTGCTCGATGCAGTGCTGACGACCGCCGGGGTCAACCCCGAGCTCATCGCGGCAATGGAAGCGGGCGGGCCGTACGGCATGGGCTGGCCGCAACCGCGAATCGTCGCGGGGCCGGTTCGCGTCATCAAGGCGGATATCGTCGGCAACGGCCACGTCCGCGCGATCGTCAGCGGCGATGGCGGCGGCACGCTCAAGACGGTCGCCTTCCGCGCCGCGGAGACGCTGCTCGGCCAGGCGTTGCTCGGGGCACCGCCGCACCGCCGCCTGTGGCTCGCCGGACGCGCCAAGATCGACGATTGGGGTGCGCGTCCGAGCGCTGAATTGCATTTAGATGACGCCGCATGGGCGAATTAATGACCAAAGCGCTTGACCGCCGCCCAGACTTTGCCTAACCGGCCCTTCGCTCCCGAGCAATCGGGCACGGCCCCTTCGTCTAGCGGTTAGGACGCGGCCCTTTCACGGCTGAAGCACGGGTTCGATTCCCGTAGGGGTCACCATATTTGGTGATAGTGGCAGAAATCCACGTTTTACGTTGTCTTTACCCTCCGCTGGTACAGCGAGCAGGTACAGCGAGACACGAAAATGGTGCAGATGGCCACCCCCTGGAAACACCCTAGCGGCATCTACTATCTCCGGCGGCAGATCCCTGATCGCCTGCGACCCGAAATGGGCGGCAAGCCCGTCTACAAGGAGTCGCTGGGCACCCGGGATCCGGCGGAAGCCGCGCGACTGTTCCCCGCCGCGAACGCGCGCCTGCAGGCCCAGATGGACGAAGCCGCCAAGCGGGTTGCCGCCGCAGTAACTGCCGACGAGATCTCGATCGAGCGCGCCACGGCGATCGTGACGCGGTTTCTGGCGACCTGGAAGACCAACAACCTGTTCTACCCCTACCAGGCGCTCGAGCTGACCTGGTGGGTCGAGGAGGTGTGCGTTCGGTTGCATGGCTTCGAACCGGAACGCTACGTCCCTTCCCTCAAGTCGGACGGTCCCGGGAGGCTGGCCGACAGGCGCGGCAAGCTGCTTGCAGGCGATCAATGGCTGGACTTCATCCGCGAGAAGCCGCGGTCGGTCTGGATCAAGGTCTGTGGCGAAGTCCTCGATCCGCTGTTCAAGTTCGCCACTCCGACCATAAAGCGCATTCCCCCCAACGAGTTTGCGTTGATCGAGGCCTGGAACGTCCGGGTGGCCGAGGACAGCCGGCGCTTCCACGACGAGATCGACAATCCCCATCGCCAGGATATCGGAACGCGGCACAGGTCGGACCTGCGTTTCCCAGAGCTTCTGGAGCTATGGACGCAAGGTCGGACGCCGCGACCGCAGACCATCCACGAGACCAGCACCTCGGTCGCCGACCTCATCGCGTTCTGCGGTAACATTCCGGTCTCTAGCTTCAACAAAGACATGCTTCTAAACTACCGGGATGCCGTAGCGAGCCTGCCGGTATCCATGCCTCGCACCGAACGCACGCTCCCATTCCCCGACAGGGTTGCCATCTACAAGGGCAAGAAGACGATCCCGAAAGTCGGGCCTACGACCGTCAAAAAACGCATCGGAGCAATCCAGGCCTTGCTCGGCTATGCCAATCAGGAGGGGTGGATCGAAGGCAACGTGGGCCAGGGCGTGACGGTGGAAGGCGCTGGGAAATCGAAGATACCCCGACGCAGCTTCACCAACAGCGAGATCACCAAGCTGTTCGCCGCCGATCTCTTCCGCCATCCAGAGCGTCTGCTCGATCGCAAGACGGTGGTCAGCGATCTGACGCTCTTCTGGATATTCCTGCTTGGCGTGACCTCCGGTGCGCGTATCGAGGAGATCGGTCAGGCCCACCGCAGCGACGTTCGTACCGAGGACGGCGTTCTTCATATCGACATCGACGATTATGTGACCGACGACCTTCAGGACGCGGACCTGCCGGAGAAGTCGGTGAAGACCGAAGTGTCGCGACGGGTGATCCCAGTCCACGATCGGGTCGTCGAAGCTGGGTTCGTGCAATATGTCGCGGCACTGGAGAAAGCTGGACAGAAACTTATGTTCATCGATCTGACGCCCAACATGTTCTCAAAGGTCACCAAGGAAGCAAGCCGACGGGCAAACCGTCACATCGACGCACACGTGTCCAAAGATCCGCGGGTGGTGTTCCATTCGCTACGCCACACATTCATGGACGAGGGGCGCTCCGCCGAAGTGCAGGAACACGTGCTGGACAAGCTGTGCGGACATGTCCCCGCCAACGTAGGCGGCGGCTATGGCACTCGGAAGGATCTGCCATTGCTGAAGCGCAATCTCGACAAGCTGGCGTTCAGCGCCGTGAACTGGGAGGCGATCATCGCTGCAACGAAAAGCTTTGACTGGGATAAGGCGGTTCGGCGTCTTGTTGCCCGGACCCGTAGAGGGATCGATATTTCCGCAGGGTAACCGACACCAATATCACGCCACGTTGGCCACTCATCGTTGAATGGGCAACGTGGCGTTTCGGACCTGAGCCACGTTGGCCACTCATCGTTGAATGGGCAACGTGGCGTTTCGGACCTGAGCGGTTCGGGGCACGAACACGATTTCACACGCCACGATACGGTCTAGCGTTCTACGGTGACACAATGCAGGAGCTTGCGGCCAACGTGCACTTCATGATCTCGGGCGTCGAAGCCTGGTAACGCTCAGCTTGACCGACGACATATTGGCAGATGAAGTTCCGGCAAGGACGCTAGTGAGGACGCGGCGTCTCCAGAAGAGGCGTTGGAACATGCGAGTTGTAGGCGTCGAAGAAGATGCGCTTCAGCTCCTTGCGGTCAGACGCATCCTCCCAGTTCACCAGTTCGTCAGCGTACGGCCGCAAGATCGCCAGATTGTCGTGCAGTTCGTCAAGACGTGCCGGCGCCGCCGCGAACACGCCAATTTTCTGCACCTGGTAGTCAGGCACTATGGACTGGGCACGATCGAGGACAATCGCTTTCAGCGCCGCCTGAGCAAGACGCGGGCTGTTCGCCCGAAGATCGAGCACTGCCGCAACATGAAACTGGCCGTTCAGCTGAGCAAAGTCTGCCTCAAGACCCGCGCCCATGGGGAAGTTGCGCAATACCTTGCCGCTCCGAAGCTCGTCGTCGCGACCAGCCAGAATATCGGCTCCCCGAAGCTCCGCACTAATCTCCGCAACGACGGTCGACCCATCGCGAGTACGAGGGGCCTTGCGTCGCGTGATCAGGCTTTCGACGATCTCGCCCACGACTTTCTCATATTCGCCCTGACGTCGAACTTCAAACCAGCCGCGGCTAGCTGACGTGAACTGGTTCTCGATCAACGCCACTCGGTCCATACGCTGGCGCGCCTCAAGCGAGGGATCGTCGAGCTTGCGTATTGCCGACGCGAACGCGTCAATGTCCGCATCCCATGAACCAGCCGCCAACGCGGCAAGCTTGCGAGTCTCGCTCATCCGCAGATCGACCCCATCGGGTCCGAAAATCATCAGTCCGATATTTACACGTTCGCCACGACGCCGGTCGGGCATCGCCTGAACTACGGCATAGTTAAAGATATTCTCCATCCTTAACTCCCTTCCTTATGTCACTTATACGCGAAGTTCTAATATCGCTTTTCCACCATGAAAGTATGGCATTGTGCTGACTTTTAGTCAACCATTCCTGTGGATGTGAACTGATTATTTTATCTACTGCCTGTACCGGGGTAGACTCTAATTTATCTAATACATGGTCTGCTTCATTCTGCTGAAAGAAGTCTCCGAATATCGTTCGCAGTCCTTTGATGAATTGAACGGTGTTATGACTACTCGACATGGGCATGTTCGGTGGAGGCATTCCGTTCACGATCCACGCACGACTATAGTCGAAAGCGAGCAGCGCCGTTCCGAAGTGCTGCTCGCGCACGATGTAGTTGTTCGTATGGCGATCGACGTTGTTCACAAAAAGGTCGAAGGCATAGATGCGCAAGAGGGTCGGGGCGAGCGAGGCAAAGTCTATTCTTCCGTCCTGTGCGCGAAGGATCCAGTCACGCGCATTATGACCTGTCTCCCAACGCGATCCAAAGCATGCTTTGCCCTGGACGTCGACGATCTTGCACGGCGGCGACGCTAACCCGACCAGCTCGCCGAGATGGGTGCAGAACCACTCCGAATGTGGCACTGCGGCGACTTCTAGGTCGTCCTTGATCGCATAGTCGGATCCGTCATCACAACGGCAAACCTGGCTGCAGTCAGCAGTGCCGAACGACGCTGTTTCGCACCAGCTGGCCTTCACCGGCACTGCCAGGGTGAGCTGCTCGGCGTCAGCCATGATCGTTTCGCGTCATTTCGCCCCCGTACACAGGC
The DNA here is from genome assembly GCF_000242835.1 of Sphingomonas sp. PAMC 26617. Classification (NCBI taxonomy): domain Bacteria; kingdom Pseudomonadati; phylum Pseudomonadota; class Alphaproteobacteria; order Sphingomonadales; family Sphingomonadaceae; genus Sphingomonas; species Sphingomonas sp. PAMC 26617. Next base: position 3,168,195 of record NZ_JH594425.1, on the reverse strand, counting down.
GACGAGCCCGCCGTATCATCTGATGCAGGCCAAGGCCCCGCCTCGTCAACATGTGGCTAGAGCGCAGCAACCGGAAAAACACAGGCATGGCTGACCATCATGAAGGTTCGGGTAGTGCCGCACGGGACTTACGACGCACGTCAGGCACGGATGCACCCCCACAGCTCAAAGACGCGCGCGGTTCAATCGCAGAGCGTTGGTCACGACGGTAAAGGACGATAGCGCCATCGCAGCGCCGGCTAGCATCGGCGACAGAAGGATGCCCGCGACCGGATAGAGCACGCCCGCAGCCACCGGCACGCCGATGCCATTGAAGAGGAACGAGAATAGCAGGTTCTGCCGGATGTTGCGCATCGTCGCCTTTGCCAGACGCCGGGCCCTGACCATTGCCGCCAGGTCGCCCTTGGTCAGCGTCATGCCGGCGCTCTCGATGGCGACGTCGGTGCCCGTGCCCATCGCCACGCCGACATCGGCGGCGGCCAGCGCGGGGGCGTCGTTGATCCCGTCGCCCGCCATCGCGACGACCGCGCCCTTCGCCTTCAGCTCGCCGATGATGCGCGCCTTGTCCTCGGGCTTTAGCCCGGCATAGACCTCGTCGATCCCGCCGATCGCGGTCGCAACCGCGTTCGCGGTGGCTGCGGCATCGCCGGTCAGCATCACGATCCGCAGGCCTTCGTCGCGCAATTCCGCGATCGCCGCGCGCGCCGATTCCTTGATCGGATCGGCCACGACCAGCAGCCCGGCGAGGCGCCCATCAATCGCGACGAACATGACGCCGGCCCCTTCGCCACGATAGCGATCCGCCACTCGGACGAGAGCGGACGCGTCGGCACCCGCCATTGTCATCTGCTCGGCGTTGCCGACAATCACGCTGCGGCCGCCGACTGTGCCGCTCACCCCGCGTCCGGTCTGAGAATCGAACGCATCGACCGGAGCGACCAACACCTTCTCATGCTTGGCGCCGGTCACCACCGCCTGTGCCAGTGGATGTTCCGACCGCGCCTCGACCGCAGCCGCTGCCGACAGCACGGTCGCACGGTCGAAGCCTTCGGAGAGCTCCACCGCCGTCAGGACGGGACGCCCCTCGGTCAGCGTGCCGGTCTTGTCGATGACCAGCGTGTCGACCTGCTCCATGCGTTGTAGCGCCTCGGCATCCTTGACCAGCACGCCGGCGGCGGCGCCACGACCCGTACCGACCATGATCGACATCGGCGTCGCGAGGCCCAGCGCGCAGGGACAAGCAATGATGAGCACAGCGATCGCATTCAGCAACGCGTGCCCAAAGCGCGGCTCCGGTCCGACCAGATTCCACACGACGAAGGTCGCGACCGCGATCGCGACGACCAGCGGCACGAACCAGCCAGACACCCGGTCCGCGACCGCCTGGATCGGGGCGCGGCTGAGCTGCGCCTCGGCCACCATCTTCACGATCCGCGCGAGCACGGTGTCCGATCCCACCGCGCGCGCCTCGATCGCGAGCGAGCCGGTTCCGTTCACGGTACCACCGGTCACGTCGGCCCCGTCAGTCTTCACCACCGGGGCGGGCTCGCCAGTAAGCATCGACTCGTCGACGGAAGACCTGCCCTCGACGACAATCCCATCGACCGGCACCGCCTCTCCTGGTCGAACGCGCAACCGATCACCGGCCTTGACCAGCGCAAGCTCGACGTCCTCCTCCGTTCCATCGGCTGCGACCCGCCGCGCGGTCTTAGGTGCCAGATGGAGCAATGCACGGATCGCCCGTCCGGTCGCTGCGCGAGCCCTTAATTCGAGCACCTGTCCCAGCAGCACGAGCGTGACGACGACGCCCGCCGCCTCGTAATAGACCGGCACCGTGCCGTGCATGCGGAAGGTGGGCGGGAAGATCCCCGGTGTGACGGTCGCGACGACGCTGTACAGGAACGCCGCCCCCACGCCAAGCGCCACCAACGTGAACATGTTGAGGTGACGGGTCACGACCGACGTCCATCCACGCACGAAGAACGGCCAGCCTGCCCACAGCACGATCGGCGCGGTCAGCGCCAGCTGGATCCACGGCGACCAGGCCGGCGGCACGAAGTGCACCCCCAGCATCTCGGCGAGCATCGATATCGCCAGCAACGGCACGCTGAGGACGCCGGCCACCCAGGTGCGTCGGGTGAAGTCGACCAGTTCGGGGTTCGGCGCATCGTCCAGCGACGGCTGTTCGGGTTCGAGCGCCATCCCGCAGATCGGGCAGGTGCCCGGACCGTCCCGATGGATCTGGGGGTGCATGGGGCACGTCCAGATCGCGCCTGACATCGGCAAGATGGCCGTATGCACGGCAGGCTCGAGATATCTGGCGGGGTCGCCGACGAACTTGGCGCGGCAGCCCGCCGAACAAAAGGAATAGGGCCGCCCTTCATGATCGGCGTGATACTGCGTGGTGGCTGGGTCGACCGACATCCCGCAAACTGGATCCTTCACTATACCCGCGGGCGCGACGCCTGGCGGATGGTCCGGATGGTCTAGGTGAGCAGTCATGTTGGTCCTCTCAGCGACCGCAGCACGACATGTTGCGACGTGCGGGTGCGCCGGAGGACATCACCCTAGCACGGTTCGCTCAGCAATGCCCCATGCTGGCCGCCACGGCGATCTTCGGGGGCGACGACGTGGCCAGTTCGCTTGCCCACCCACGACCGCGATCTTACAAGGTGAGGATGGCGCGCATTCTGCCCCGATCCCTTGCCGACATAAGGCACCTGCTGCTGGCGCTGCTGGCTGTAGGTCTCGTCCTGCGCATGGGTGCGGGCTGTGAGGCGATGGCGGCAACCCCGGCAATGCCGATGGCGATGCAGTCACATTGCGCCGGGATGCCGGCGAAGCCCGGCAAGCCCATAAAGTCCGACGTCGCCACCTGCGCGCTGTGCATCGCGCTGCCCGACGCCACCGTAACCAAGGCCAGCGTGGCCCCGCTGGTCGCGATGGCGCCGGTCGCCGGACTGTACGACCGCCTCGCCGGCTTATCCGGCGCACCCGCACCGCCCCCTCCGAAGATCGCCTGACGTCGAACACTTCCGAACGTCAACGCATCCAAGGAACACCGAAATGAAGATTCTCCCGATCATCGTGGGCGCGCTCGCGCTCGCCGTCCCCGCCACCGCCTACGCGGCTGCGGACTGCTGCAAGGGCATGGAGTGCTGCAAGGATGGCGCCGACTGCTGCAAGGACGGCAAGGGCGACTGCTGCAAGGACATGAAGAAGGGCGGCGATCACGCCGGCCACGACATGCCGGCGGCACCCGCCAAGTGACGACGACCCGGGGGAGTGCGCCAGCGCTTCCCCGGCGATCTCCACTCCCGGAAAACGCCTGACGGCGCGTGCATCGACACGCGCCCTGGTGGCGCGTCCGGCCGACACGACTGGAACACCCGATGCTCATCAGAACACTGCTCGCGGCAACGGCGCTCACCGCGCCGATCGCCGTCCACGCCCAGTCGATGCCCGGCATGGACATGGACGAGCACGCCACGCACAAGCCGGCGCCCGTCAGGGCCAAGCCGGTCCCGGCGAAGCGGGCACTACGTCGAGCCACGCCTCCACCGGCCAAGCCGGCAGCGCCCCGGCCGGCAAGCCCGGTAGCACCGCCGGCCGCGGCGACCGGCGCGGCTCCACCTGAGGCAACACCCATGGCTTCACCCGAGGAGGCGCGGCCAGAAACCAGTCCCGCACCTGTCACCGCTGCGGCGCCCGAAACCATGCCCGGCATGGACATGGGCTCAATGGAGGGCATGGACCACAGCACGCCCATGGCCGGCATGGACATGGCGGGCATGAAGGGCATGCTCGGTGGATACAGCATGATGCGTGACGCCTCGGGCACCGCCTGGCAGCCGGATAGCTCACCGATGTGGGCGATCATGGGCAAGCGCGGCGACTGGTCGACCATGATCCACGGCTATGCGACGCTCGTCTACGACAATCAGGGCGGACCGCGCGGCGACGACAAGACGTTCGTCGCGTCGATGTTCATGGGCATGGCGCAGCGTCCTGTCGGTGCTGGCACGCTGACGCTCAAGGCGATGGGAAGCCTCGACCCCCTCATGAGCAAATCGGGGTATCCGCTGCTGCTCGCGACCGGCGAGACTGCCGACGGCCGGACCGAGCTCGTCGACCGTCAGCACCCGCATGACGCCTTCATGGAGCTGTCGGCCACCTACAGCCGCCAGCTGGGCGGCGACGTTTCCGGCTTCATCTACCTTGGCCTGCCCGGTGAGCCGGCGCTCGGTCCGGCCACCTACATGCACCGCTTCTCCGGCGTGGCGAACCCCGAGGCGCCTATCTCGCACCACTGGCTCGACAGCACTCACGTCACGTTCGGCGTCGCGACGGCCGGTCTCGTCTACAAGGGCCTGAAACTGGAAGGCTCCGTCTTCACCGGCCGCGAGCCGGACGAGAACCGATGGGACATCGAGCGTCCGCGCATGGACAGCTGGTCGGTGCGGGCAACGGTAAACCCGACGGCCAACCTGTCGGCGCAGGTGAGCCACGGCTTCCTGAAAAGCCCCGAAGGTCTGCATCCCGAGGAGAACGTGCGCCGCACGACGGCATCGGTCACCTGGAACCTGCCGCTAGGCAACAATCGCAATTGGCAGTCCACCTTCGCATGGGGCCGAAACGACCCTTCGGGTGGTGACCACGGATACACCACCGACGCGTTCCTGCTCGACAGCGCGCTACAGCTCGGCCGCTGGACGCTGTTCGGACGGGCCGAGAACGTCGACAAGGACGAGCTGTTCGGGAATGAGAGCGGCGATCCACTGGCTGGGCGCGTCTTCAATGTCGGCAAGGTAAGTCTGGGCGGCTACCATTCGGTGCCGATCGGCAAGGTCGCGCTCGACCTCGGTGCTCTGGTCAGCAAGTACGACATGCCGCGCGATATCCAGCCGCGCTACGGGTCGGATCCGACCAGCTTCATGCTCTTCACCCGACTTCGCATCACCGGATAAGCATCAAGCTCCGCGTTCGCCACTTCCCTCACAAGATCAAGTTTCTAGCGCGGAGTCTGCAGGTTACGGCACCGGGCCTGTTGGACGGTTGCACACGCGAGCCCGCCGATGTCGATGTCGGTGTCGGTGTCGGTGTCGGTGTCGGTGTCGGTGTCGGTGTCGGTGTCGGTGTCGGTCAAGACAATCTCGGACCACCACGTCGTCTGCAACACCAAACCTCCAAGGGTGACAGACCTTTTGCCCAGCCCGGGAGTACGAAAGCGATCGTCGTATACCGAACGATTTGCTCCAAAGTACGCATTGTCCAATTAACGCCGCCACAAATGATACTCGTCGACGCCAGGCCGTGATACCCACTCAATTCCGGATGGGTCATTGCGGAGTTGCGAACTATCACGGTTTTCTGCCCCTCACCCTTTCTGCGTTTCAGCGCGGGGAGGATCTGACCTTGGCTCAGCTTGCCGAGACCGACGACCGCGACGCCGACCGAGTCCGGCTCCCTCCGCTGCGCGCGCGCCGGTACCGCCATCGTCAGCGCAGGCGTGGCCAGCGCCGCCCCGATGCCCAGTTCCAGCAGCCCGCGCCTCGATACATCGTCCGCCATCTTCGCCTCCATCCAACCCGACTGGTCTGCGCGCCTGGTAACATCATGCCACGATCCGCGCAGGAGCGCGATGATGTGGCGAGTCAAACAGTTCACTTCATTAAAAAATGCCGGAACAGCTGCGGGATCTCGCGCGCCCTCGGCGCCTAGCGTTGGAGCCTGGGTACTCGGGTGCAAAACGAATGAGCCGTATCAAGTGCGTGCGGTTCGACGCTCGGATGGGCTGGCGCTCACCACGCAGCGCTACGTTCCTGCGCTGACTGCGGCAAGCCCCCAGCGCCAGAGACCCAGACATTGCGGCGGGGCTTAACGCATTCCGCTTGATCGATTCTTCTAATCCGATGGAAAAACAGCTGCCCCATCGGTCTGACAGGCCAATGGAAGAACAGCTGCCCCACTGGTTTGACGGTACCTGCCGCGCAATGTCAGCGCGGAAGCGTCGCCGTGCCGGTCACGCAAAAATTCGCCCGGCTTCCCGGCGCGCCGGTCCCCGGCTGGCCCCCGCCAACCCAAATCTGATACGTCGCCTTGGTCACGGCCATTGCACCCGCCGCATTGGCCAGCGCCAGATCGCGCGGCTCGAGCGCGAAGGTCAGCGTCTTCGTCTCCCCGGCGGCGAGGTGAACACGCTGATACCCCTTGAGCGAGCGGATCGGCGCACCCTCCCGGCCGGGCACGGACAGATACAGCTGCGCCACTTCGTCGCCTGCCAGGACGCCCGTGTTGCGGACCGCGACCGATACGCTGGTGCCCTGCCCGGCCGCGACGCTGCTGGTCGCGGGCCTGAGCGCACTGTAGGCGAACCGCGTGTAGCTCAGGCCGTGGCCGAACGGATATTCGACCCGGCCAGCGAAATAGCGGTAGGTGCGGTTCGCCATGCGGTAATCGTCGAACGCGGGCAGTTGGTCGGTCGAGGCGTAGAAGGTCACCGGGAGCCGGCCGCTGGGATTGACCGTCCCGCTCAGCACTTCGGCGATCGCCTGCCCACCGGCTTCCCCGGGATACCACGCCTCCAGCACCGCCCTGGCCTTGGCCTCCTGAGCACCGAGCGCGATCGCCGATCCGCTTTGCAGCACGATCACGAGCGGCTTGCCGGTCGCGAAGAGCGCGTCGAGCAACTGGCTTTGCGCCGCCGGCAGTGCGATCGCGGTCCGGTCGCCGCCGGCAAAGCCGGGGACCTGGAGCGGCATCTCCTCGCCCTCCAGCCAGGCGTTCAGGCCGACGAAGGCGACCACGACATCGGCTTGCGCCGCCGCGCGCACCGCCTCGTCGCGCAACGCCGCCACGGGCGGCTTCCACGCGAAGGTGACGTCGCTCGCACGCGACGATTCGTGCGCGAAGTCGATGCGGATGGCGCGCGGGCGGGTATCGCCGAAATGCACCGTCATCGCCTCGAAATTCTGGGCACGGCCGTTGCACCTTGCGGTCACGCTCTGATCCGGCGCACCCTCGATATGGATGGTGTAGCGCTCGAGGCCGTTGCCGACGTCGCAGCGCTCGCGGCGTTCCAGCTCGAATTGATAGTCGCCGGGAGCAGGGGCCGCGATCTGGCCCGACCACCGGACCGAGAAGTTCCGCGGATCCACCCCCGCCGCAGGCGCGATCGAGCCCCAATTGACGTCGATCTCCTTGACCTGCTGCGTCGCGACCGGCGCGCCGGTGAAGTGCGCGTTGTCGTAGAAGGTGGCCGTCAGCCCGGCGGGGAACGCCGTGCGCGGCACCGCGACCGCCAGTTCCTGCGTGAAGGGCGAACCTTGCGCATAGACGATCCGGTCGGCACCGAACGCCGCGGTCATCCCGTCGACCGGCAGCACCGCGCCTACCGGCGTGCCATTGTAATTGCCCTCCAGCGCGATCAGCGACGCCGCGGTAGGGCCGACGACGGCGATCCTGCGCGCACCCGCCGCCAGCGGGAGCACGCCGTCATTCTTGAGCAGCACGATCGATTCGCGCGCCGCCCGCAGCGCCAGCGCCCGGTGCGCGGGCGAATGGTTCTCGGCGATCGAGATCGTCGAGAACGGTACGCGTGCCGCCGGATCGAACATGCCGAGCTTCATCCGCGCGGTGAACAGCCGCCGGAGCGCGACGTCCATGTCGCCCTCGGTCAGATAGCCCGCCTTCACTGCGCGCGGCAGGTCCAGCATCTCGTCCTTGAAGTCGCACCCGGTGTCGGTTCCCGCCTTCACCGCCAGCGCCGCACCTTCAGGGTTGGTCGGCGAATTGTGATGCCCGGTGGTGATGTCGTCGATCGCCCCGCAATCGCTGGTGACGAAGCCCTTGAACCCCCAGGCGCCGCGCAACGTATCCTTGAGCAGCATCGTGTTCGCGCACGCCGCCTTGGTGTCGACCGCATTGTACGCGCACATCAGCGACTCCGCGCGACCATCGACGATCGCGCGGCGAAAGGCGGGGAGATAGGTTTCGGAGAGGTCGCGCGGCGAGGGATCGACGTTGAACTGGTGGCGCAGTTGCTCGGGGCCGCTGTGGACCGCAAAATGCTTGGGCGTGGCGATCGCCTTCAAATAGTTCGCATCGGTCCCCTGAACCCCGTGCACGAACGGCACCGCCATCGTGCCCGTGAGATAGGGATCCTCGCCCAGTGTCTCCTGCCCGCGCCCCCATCGCGGATCGCGGAAGATGTTGATGTTGGGCGACCAGAAGGTGAGCCCGTAGTAGCGATCGTAATTTTTCTGCGCCTGCGCCTGATTGTACTTCGCGCGGCCCTCGGTCGCGACGGTCTGCCCCTCGGCGAGCATCATATCCCGGTCCCAGGTGGCAGCCATGCCGATCGCCTGCGGGAACACGGTGGCCTCGCCTGCACGCGCGACGCCGTGCAGCGCCTCGTTCCAGTAATCATAAGGCGGGATGCCAAGCCGCGGGATCGCCGGCGCGACATTCTGCATCTGTGCCGCCTTCTCCTCAAGCGTCATGCGACGCATCAGATCATCGACGCGTGCCTCGATCGGCTGGCCGGGATCGAAATAGAGTTGCGCCGCGGCTGGCGTCGCAAACGCCAGCGCCATGACCCAAGCGCCAGCCAACCGGCGGCCGATAGTGCCCAACATCATGTTCTCCTCCTGCGCACCCTCGCGGGCATCTCCCGGACAGCATAGCGCGTTGATCCGCCGCGGGAAGCGGTCGCACAACCGATGCACGTGTCGCCAATTCCTTGCATAGCCCAGCTTTGTTTCGCATCGTCGGCGTCCGCAGCGACAAGGGGATACAGTGCCAGCCTCAGCCACACGGTAAATGGCAGAACTCAATTGCTGGTTGGGGAGAGCGGACGGGCCGTTCTTCACCCTCGATAAGATTTCACCCCGCTGCCCGTCCGCATGAACGAAGGGCGGGTTGACCTGCCCCCCGTCGAGTGGACCGTATTGATTGTTAGTGGATTATGCTCGCCACCGCCATATCCGGGCGGAGGTGGAGCGAAGCGGAACCGGAGGCCGGATATGGCGGTGAGGCTCCCTCTGGGGCCGGTGGTCGGTAGCCCAGGCTGCTGTGCGGACGGACCGTGTTGTAATGTCGCCGCCATGCTTCGATCAGCACCTTCGCCTCGGCGAGGCTGTAGAAGATCTCGCCGTTGAGCAGTTCGTCGCGTAGCGACCCGTTGAAGCTTTCATTATAGCCATTCTCCCATGGTGATCCCGGTGCGATGTAAAGCGTCTTCACGCCGATCTGCCCGAGCCATTGCTGCACGGCATTGGCGATAAATTCGGCGCCATTGTCCGACCGGATATGTGCAGGTGGTTCCCGTGTAACGAACAGGTCGGCCAAAGCCGCCAGCACGTCTTCATGTTCGAGCTGCCGTGCCACAATGAGTGCCAAACACTCGCGACTGGCCTCGTCGATGATGGTCAGGATGCGGAACTTGCGACCATCATGCGTGCATGCGGTAAAGGAAGCCGGTGCTGGCTTCCGGTCGATCGCGGAGCCGATGGTCGATACCACCTCACAGTTCGCCGATGTCATCATTGCCGTGCTGGGGGTCGCAGCCAGCTACGAGCGTCATCGTATTACCGAACGCACCGCTGCCGGCAGAGTCCAGGCTAAGGCACGGGGCGTGAAGTTCGGCCGACGTGGTGCTCTGACCCCTCACCAGCAGTCGGAGGCTCTACAGCGGCTTTTAGCCGGCGACACGCAGCGCACTGCCGCCGCTCTACTTGGGGTCAATCAGGCGACAATATCCCGACTATCTCGGAGGCCTGGTTGATTGTGGAATCAGAACGAGACTTGGGAAACAGTCGGCCCATCAGATAGATAAAAAAATGCCCCGCTGCAGGGGGGGCAGCGGGGCGCTTTAAAAAACTAGCTAGGTAGGGGGAAAACCTAGCCGGTCTGTTATAAGAACCAAGTACGTAAAAATCAGTTCCCGGTTTCATAATTTTAAATGCCCTGCCGGTCGTCCACCGGCAGGGCACCGCGAGCTTTCACCGCCGCCCTCCCCGGACGAGCGGGACGCTGCAAGCTAGAATAAAACCGAGAAACCAACGCTGTGTTCCCTGCATCTGTATTGTGCATCGCGAAACGCACCGCTTCGGCCCGTTTTTCAGCTGATGCAAAACTTGTGAGTTTCGCATCACGCCTCCGGGAAAGCGATAAGAGTAACTTGCCGGTCTTAGAAGCGAGGCATACCGTGGCGGACCCACAAACCGACAGGGAGCAAACGTGATGAAGCCAATAGTCCTTTATCCAGTTGCGGTCGGCGTCCTCATTTTTCTTGTGCTGATAGCTTTAGATGCGCTGCATATTGCGGAACATTCGGTGTGGCGTGCTGGCTTGGTAGGAGCGCTTTGCAGCATGCTCGTTTATTGGGCGGGACCAAAACTGACTGGCCGGCCTACTCGGTAAGCCCAGTCTGATGCAAAACTTTTGATTTTTGCATCAGGAATGACCGGGTTTGGTGGTCAGCGGACGTTCCGGTTTTGGCGCCCAAGGGGGAGCCAACTGAGAGCAAAGCACGCTACCCATACCGGCGCGGCGCTAATGACAAGCCATGGACCCGGCTGTCCAAGGCCGTCGTACTTAAATTCAAGGGCGAACCAAGGCCATGGCCAAGAGCGATATAGGCGATACGATACCATCAGAAACGGAACCACGGTGCCGACCAGAGCTGCCGAAACAGCGGGCGGCCCGATCGAAATATGTCGCCATCTAAGAATGATTGCGATTACTGCCGTAGGCGCGACCCCGAAGGGTGGAGGAGGAGAAATTGATGATCTGCTTCTTATGGAAGAAGCAGATCATCATCGGTGTACATCCTATCAGTGGCCGGGCGCCCTGACCCCCTGCGGCGCAAGGATGCCGCCAGCCATCCTGCCTTGAGCGTCAAGGGCTGCTGACATTAGTACCTTACCATTAGCGAACGTCAGATCGTAGCCGTCATCGCCCATCGGACCTTTGTTGCGGAAGGTGATCGACTTCAGTTCGCCCATCGACTTAAACATGGGGTGGGTCATCGGGAGGTCGCGTCGGACAATCTCAGCGAATTGAGGGGCGAGTTTATTGTAATCCGGAGCACCACTTGCCAAGCCGGCAACGAGGCGCCGTAAAGCGGCCTCGGTGCCAGGAGTCGGCGCGGACTCCGATGCCGTCGACACTGGACTTGTCTGATCCTGAAAAGCGGAGTCGCACACGAGATGCTCAACCTCAGCCACGATCGGACGTCGCTGGCGAACATGGGCCATCAGGCACGCGCAGCGACCGGCGCGCAAGCGCTCACGGTGCTTGCCGATCGCGCATACTTCTCAGAACCCGAGGTGCTTGCCTGCGACGCAGCCGGCATCACCGCGATCTGCCCTAAGCGGCTCACGTCCGGCGCCAAGGCCGAGGGCCGCTGGGGCAAGCAGGACTTCGTCTACGTGCCCGAGACCGACACATACCGCTGCCCGGCCGGTAAGACGATGACCCGGCACTTCTCGAGCGTCGAACACGTGACCTGACCCCCGTCTTTCATCCAGCGGCAGCCAGAGACCGACCGTTGTTGTCGCGCAGGAGCGCGGGTGAAGCAACGGGCGGGTTTAAACCCGCCCGTTGCTTTTCGAGTTCGGCGGCGAATGCCGCCGGTGTGGCGTAACCGAGCGAGGAATGCGGCCGCTAAGTGTTATAGTCGTCGACCCAGCGCGAGAGGATCGAGCGCGCCTGGCGGACCGTGAAGAACAGCGTCTCGTTGAGCAGTTCGTCGCGCATGCGACCGTTGAAGCTCTCAACGAACCCATTCTGCGTCGGCTTGCCCGGTGCGATATAGTGCCACTCGATGCCGACATCTTCCGACCACGCGAGCACCGCGTTCGAGGTCAGTTCAGTCCCGTTATCGCTGACGATCATCTTCGGCTTGCCGCGCTCGACAATCAGATCCCCCAGCTCCCGCACCACCCGCTTGCCTGAGATCGACGTATCGAGCACCGCCCGCAAACACTCGCGCGTCACGTCGTCAACGATGTTGAGAATACGGAACCGCCGGCCCGTGGCCATCTGGTCGTGGACGAAATCCAGGCTCCAGCGCTGGTTGGGCAGCGCCAACACGGGTGCCGGTGCCCGCGCACCAACGGCGCGCTTGCGGCTCTTTCGGCGACGCACCGTCAGACCCTCTTCGCGGTAGGGCCGCTGGGTCTTCTTGCGGTTGATCGTGATGCCGTCTCGCCGCAGCAGGATGTGTAGCCGTCGATAGCCGAACCGCCGGCGCTGCTGCGCCAGTTCGCGCAAGCGCGACCGCAGGTCGCCATCATCCGCCCGGCACGAACGATACCGCATGCTCGTGCGATCCGCTCCGACGACAGCACACGCCCGCCGCTCGCTCATCCCCAGCGCCGTCTGGAGATGCGCGACCGCTTCCCGCTTCGCGGCAGGCGTCACCATTTTTTGACAGCAGGTCCTTCAGACCTGCGTTGTCGAGCATCGTGTCCGCCAGCAGCCGCTTCAACCGGGCGTTCTCTTCCTCGAGCGCCCGTAACCGCTTTGCATCGGACACCTCTAGGTCGCCGAACTTGGCCTTCCACGCGTAATACGTCGCACTCGACATCCCGTGACGCCGGCACAGTTCCGTCACAACCGCGCCCGCCTCGGCTTCCTTCAGGATGCCGATGATCTGCTCTTCCGAAAACTGCTTCCGCTTCATCTGTCCGTCCCTTCTTCGGGGTCGGACTCTAGCTCCAAATGGAGTAAAAAACGGGGGTCACGTCACACGGCATGCTGCTGCACGCTTATGCGACGCCAGCCTGTCGCTACCGCTGTCCCGTAAAGGCGAACAGCACTGCCAGCATCGAGCGCCGCATCAAGCGCTAGGAGCATGAGGAGGTCATCGAGGCGATGCAGGCCCGCCTCGACCGCATGCCCGGTGCGATGCGCGTGCGAAGGCGGACGGTCGAGCACGTCTTCGGCACCATCAAGGACTGGATGGGGCGAAGCCACCTCAAGACCCGCTCGCTGACGAACGTGGCAACCGAGATGAGCCTCCATGTGCTCGCCTACAACATCAAGCGTGCCATCGCTCTGGTCGGGGTGCCGGGGCTGATTGCAGCGATGCAGGCCTGAGCGCCGCGTTCGCGCGCGCTCCTATCATCGATGCTCGATCGCCGTTCTCACACAGCCTCCACCACGGCCGGTCATTCAAAATGACGGTTCGTTGTTCACAACGCAGACATTCAAGCCGCACAGCTCAGCACTTAACGCTGGACCTTCCGCATCAGTAACGATCTGTCGGGCTTGATGATAGTGATACGAGTGCACCCGGCCATCACGGACCGGGCGCAAAACGTGGGGCATTCAGGGCCTAATAGTCATAACGGCGATCCCAACGGTTCCGGCCGCGGTCCCAGCCATCGCGCCGGTCGTAGCCGCCGCGCCAATGTTCGCGTTGCCATTCGCCGCGACGCTGTTCTTGCTCCCAACCGCGATGCGCAACCCAGCGTTGGCGCGCATAATAGCTTCCGCGATCAACGTAGCCATGGCGACCGCTGAAACGACCATCCCGATAGCCATCGTCGGAACGGTATGGCGCGTTCCAGCCGCCATAGCTTTGGGCAGAAGCGACGTTCGGCACGACTGCGACCAGCGCGGAAAGGCCAAGCGATACGGAAAGGACTAACTTACGAAACATCTCCAATTTCCTCAACGGCGGACGGCCGATAAGATGGGCATGCACGTTTGCCGATGCGCCCGGCCTGAATGACACTGGCAGCGGTTGTTCAGTTTATGGGAGGTGAGGTGATGGGCTTATCAGCAGCGACAACCGCATCCCCCAAAAGCAGACTAACGTCGGTCAATGACAAAGGACCATATCGGAGGTATTCTGCGACATTGCCGGCGTGCGTGCGAGACGGCAACTGAGAAACTTTGTGCTCCTCGCAGGCGCTGGGGGGGCGGTAGAGTATGCAAGGTTTAGCAAAGGCAGGTTTTGGCTTCAGCGAGTATAAGTGGCTGGAGGGGATTGTCGCAGGGGTCCTGAAGACGAGCACGGCTATTCAGGTCGATCGCGACGATCTTTGGGCTCTTTTGAACAGCCTCCCGGTCGCGATCCTCATAAGCACCGACCGCGATTGTTCGAAAATCATTGGCAATCTCTCCGCCCAAGCCATGCTGCAAGTCCCATTGGGGTCAAACGTCTCACAGAGCGCGCCTAAAGGCGAACTGCCCAGTTTCAGGGTCTATTGCAATGACGTGCCTGTCCCGATTGAAAACCTTCCGATGCAACGAGCTGCGGCGACAGGCCAGCCCGTTGGCCATTCCGAATGTGAAATCCGCTTCGATACCGGAAGAAGTATCTACATTGCTGGCCATTGTATCCCAATTCTAAATGACAGCGGCGAGGTGTGTGGTGCCCTTGGAGCGTTCATCGATGTGACCGAGCAACGCCAAACATCCGAACGATCGGCCATTGTGGCACTTGAGATGGCTCACCGCGTCAAGAACAGCGTCTCAATCATCCAGTCGCTTGCCTATGGGACGATACGTAAGCAGCTCGACCCAGCTGATTATGCTGTGTTTGAGCAGCGTCTGATAAATATCGCCCGCGCTCAGGAATTGATAGGCAAAGACTACGGAACCAGTGCCGATTTAAGGGACCTTGTTCTCGCGGTTGTCGAAGGGGTCGTCCAACGCGACGTGGGCCGGGTGAAATGGGATGGCCCAACGGTAAAAGTCGACGCGGATGTTTCCGTCTCACTGAGCATGGTGCTTCACGAACTTGCGACCAACGCGTGCAAGTATGGCGCACTTCAGCACGACGACGGATCGGTTGACGTCACCTGGACATGCTCACGCTTTGGCGACTGCGATCGCATACGTTTGGTGTGGCAGGAAAGTGGAGCCTTTCTCCGCGCAACGCCGCCAAAACCCGGCTTTGGCACCAAGCTTATCCGCAACGTCATGAAGGCGATGCCCGGCGGCAGCGTAACCAGTGAATATCTGCCAGGCGGGCTGTCAATGGTCCTTACTTTTACAGTGCAGAGTGAGCGGGCTCGTGCAGGTACAGCGTAAGCAATGTCCCAGGCGGCTGACCTCTACCGCCACTTTTAATCACTTCTCGCCGTTCCACCCGGCTTCGCCACCCGGATCTGCCCTAAAGTGAACTGGCATGCAAAGGTGCAGTATTGGAACACAGACTCAAGCAGGGTTTGAGAAAACCATTGCCGTACAGATTTGCGCAGCAATCGGTTTGTGAAAGATCAAAGCTCGCGCGATCCCGTTAAGCCGACGCTTCTTTTAAAGCTGGGCGTTGCGGGAGTGATGAACGTCGCCCAACGCAAACTGTGCCGCTAAACCGCCTTCTTCAGGGGCTCTGGCTTTTTATCATCCGGCAGGATCTGACTGAGGTGCTCGTGAACCATTCGTTGGTTGAAAGGCTTCGTAATGAACGTGGCCTTCTCGGGCATGTCTCCGTCCTTGGGAGACATGTGCCCTGAAGCGATCACGATCTCGATCAGCGGCCAGTGCTCGGCAACGTGCCGCGCCAGGGCAAACCCATTCATCGTTCCCGGCATATCAACGTCGGAGAACAACAAGACGGTGCTTTCCCAATGCTCTGCAAGATGTACGATTGCTTCGTCACCGTCGAAGCTTTCGTAAACCCGAAAGCCAGCATCTTCGAGGATGGTCACGGTCCCCATCATGATGATCGGATCGTCTTCAACGACGATGGCGTACGGAACGGTTGAAAGGGGCATCCGTCGTCAACACCCCGCCATGTCGCAAGTTGCTGAGATAGATACTTGATACGCCTCAATGCGCCGTTTCTTCCAACGTCGTGGACGTGAGCGGTTCCTGCCAGTTAGAGGCTACCATGGGCTGACTTGGTTCAGAAATCGGCCGTCTTATGACCAGCAGGAGGATAACCGCCCATCTCAGCGGCACCCGGCTAGTATAATCGTCCGACCCGTCTGCAAAAGATCGGCGGACGTTAGCTATCTAGGGTCATTACCCTGGTAGCGGCCGGATCGCTCGCAACCAGGTTTGGGACATGTCGATGTCGCAAAAACTGCGGACGCTCAACGCTCCTCAATTAACCTGCCTAGAGCGTCCTCACACGAGCATCTTGATCCGAGAACGCTTCGCGGATTTTGGTCATCATCGAAATGGCTGACAACCGATATTGCGGCCAATTAGCCTGCACATCTGCCTTCGCCCATTGCTGCCGAAAGCTATCATATTGGATACCCAGAGCGATGCAGTCCGATTTCAACGCGACCACTATTGCCCGGTCGCCAACGTTACCTCGAATTATCGGATCGAAGATAACTTCATGCTTGTAGCGTTGGAAGTCTCTCATCCGCGCCGTTAGCTCGACGCGAAATTCGGCAAGCCGGGGCCACGCCTCATCGTAGGTAGCGTTAAACAAAGGTCGCGCCCGGTCCAGAACGGACAACACATCCCGCTGCTGATTAAAAAATTCGGCAAAAGGGCGGTTGGCTTGCATTTTTTGTCCATTGGGCAGCTATTTGAAAAATTGCAACGCAGAGGGAAGCGCGAAATGTCCGCTATCCACCCCTTTTGCGGTTCAGCTTAGGGTGTAATTTCGCCTTCAGCCGCAAACCGTTGACACGCGTGCCTTTTCGGGGAGGCTCGACGCATGTGTAAAATTGACGATTCTTCACGAAGTTCTCGCCCTGAATCGGTTACCACCGCACCAAACTTGACCGACGAGCAAAAGGATAAAGCTGTCGCTGCCTTGCTGGCTGATGTCCTCAACTCAATAGATCGTGCTGTTGCGAGCGCTGCCAAAAGCAAGGCTGGCGTCGCACCGGCCCCGACAGAAACCTCCGCAACCCCGCGTCGCGGTGACGTTGCAGCCTCGCGATAAATGTTTCAGTCACGCCTATGGGACAAACAGCGGATTTGCGTCATTCGAGCGGACCGACCGACGCTAGGCGTATATCTAGCCCCGTTTTCTGGATCGACCCCAACTAGAGTAAAAACGGGGGGGCACGTCAAACTTCTTGAACGCAAAGACGTCAATGTCATGAAATCGACGTTCGGCTGGAAAGCCATCGCATTGTTGAATTGATGACCTTCCTAAATAGAGTCCTGGCATCCGCGCTGCATGTTCATCCCCTTCGGGCCAAGGCTGCTTCATAAATGCTAAGAGCTTATAAAATTCGATGACGGTATTTGGCTTCAGATGTTACCGCTATGCGCGAACATCCGCGGTCAGCCGCTCAATTTAACGGCTGTAGATCGAGGCCAGCGTCATCGATTGCCTGGCGAAGTTTAAGTAGCCCACGGCGAACCCAGCTTTTCATCGTGCCGACCGGCACGCCTTGACGAACAGCCATATCAGCATGGGTAAAGCCGCTGAAAAACGCACCATAAATCGCGTCACGCTCGCGGGCCTCAAGCGTTGCCAAGCACGCCAGCAGACCTGCGCTGGCTTCAGTTTCCAGCATTGTCTCGCTTATGAGGGGCAGAGGATCTGCGATTTCCCAAGTGCCTTCGATCGGTTCGGATCGTCGAACGTATTCGGCACGGAGCCAGTCGATGCAGCGATTTCGCGCAATCGTTGACATCCACGCGATCGCACTGCCACGGCCGGGATCGAACGCACCGGCCCTATTCCAGATCGTCAGGTAAACGTCATGGAGCATGTCCTGAGCGGCGCCTTGATTGCGACAGACCCGAACGCAAATGGCGAAGATTTTCGACGACGTGAGTTGATATAATTCGTGGAAGGCCCCGCGATCTTCCTCGCCAGTGCGAATAAGCGCCAGCGCGACTATCTGTTGGGGGGTTTGGCTGGAAACGCGGTTGTCCGCGATAATGCTGATTGGCTCAACGATTAAGGCCACAAAATTCGAGAGGTTGCTATCGTTGATCCGCGCCGAAGGGCAGCCCAAGTCAGGTATATGGGGAAGCGATCGATCCATTGACGCCTTAACACCGCATTGATTCGCAAGTTGCGTACCTGGACCTAAATGATGATGATCCTTAATCGGTTAAGGTTTTGCCGCGGAATTATAACAAGGAGGTGGTGCGATCAGCTAACACTCTCAAACCATCGTCGATTCAGATAATACCTCTCGTCTCGATCGCCGTTCCTAGTCGAGGTAGGATTGGCGAGCCGCCACGGTTCGTTCGCCAGCGTACAGCGCCCTGCCCCGGAGGTCGTCAAATTGCGCTGGTTATGGACCAGACGGATAGAGCATGAAGACCGTAATAAAAGAGCATGAGAACTGCGAGCGTAGCGATATATGCTCGGCCTACTTTCCACCCTGGTAATAGGATGCCCGAACCGCTTCCGCGACACAGAATTTGAAGGGGCGTCTCTCCGCTGACGAGGGCAATCACGAGAATGAGGAGGACGGGGATGTGGCCGACAATGTCGAGCATGCCGAACTCAGGCATAGCAGCGACGAAAACGATGCCCAGCAATATCGCACCGATACGGCCGAGAATTTCGCGGCCTGCGAGCAGGTAGAACGCTAGGGAAAACTCGACGAAGCCGGCAATCATTGCAACCGTTGAGAACGATTGGCCGGCCGTGATGCCAGGATGTGAAACCAATATTGAGATCGTCCACTGCGGGAACAGGAACTTTTCGACCGCCGTCCACATCAAGCTTAAACTCAGCGATCCTATGAGGATCGGCACGCGATATCGACTGATCGTAAGGCGGGACAAGAGCGAGCTGGACAATGCGAGATGCGCAGCGATCCCCAGGAAGAACAGATAGTCGATCATATAAAAAGCGCCGAACTTCGCGACGCCCAACATATACAGGACGAGCAGGGCAGCTGCCGCAAAGATCGAAAGACGCGGTATCAAGACCACGACCGCGGTTACCAGCTGGATATATCCGACTACGTGCCCGGCATCGTACAGGTCGGCGGTCAGGATCGATTCGCTGGATGGATCCGCCCACATGACGACGGCAAGATTGCCCCACAAGCAAAGCATGTAGAGCGCGACGCCCGCGCGTACGATCACGTCGCTCGCACGCCCCGCACGATCGGCATCCACGATGAGCTTTCCCGCGTACCGCGTTATCATAGCATCAAGCATGGCGCCGAGCATGACGAGACCGACGAACAGGATGAGAAGCTCGAGAAAGAATGGTGTCACGACCTGCCTAAAGGGCAGTGGCGGTGCGGAGCCATCGATCGGGCCGCAGAACCATTTCACATGGGCTTCCGCCGCCTTTGGTATGCTGAGAGTTACGACAAGCAACAGACTTGCTGGCCGTATCGGGAATTTGCTGCTCATCGCGATTCCCTCTGCACTAATGTGTGAGATACGAGCGCCACCTACGCATAGACGCCCCTACCGAGCGCTCTTCTCAAACGGCACCAACCCTGACCAGAACACCCTTTTTAGGATATCGACTTATCGATTCCCAAAATGCCATAGGCTCTCAAAACACCCATGCCTTTTCGCTCACCGTTCTCGACAGGAAAGCCGGTCCCTCTCGGTTGCCGTTCAGATAGGGAAAGGTCGTCCCTCGCTAAGGGTGTTGGCGTTTTGGCTGTCGACCAGTATGTTTGGACCAACATCGCACCTGTGCCTTTGCAAGCAGCCATGTTGGCGTCCGGAGCCCGTCCGGCAGGGGGCGACGTGTCGGTTTTACAACGTAATAACGTCCGGATCGCAGGCGACGGGCCACGGGCTATGATCTTTGCGCATGGGTTCGGCTGTGACCAGAATATGTGGCGGCTCGTGGCTCCGGCCTTTGAACGGGATTACCGCACTATCCTGTTCGATCAGGTGGGTGCAGGCGGCTCTGATCTGTCAGCTTACAGTTCCGAGCGTTATAGCAATCTGCAAGCCTACGCGGCCGATCTCTTGGAGATATGCGCGGAACTTGATTTGCGCGACGTGATTTTCGTCGGGCATTCGGTTAGTGCGATGATTGGGGTTCTGGCATCGCTGAGCGATCCCGCACGTTCTTCCCGCCTCGTGCTCGTCAGTCCTTCGCCGTACTATATTAATGACGGGGAATATCAGGGCGGCTTTACGAGTAGCGACATCGATGAACTGCTGGCGTCGCTGGCGGACAATCATCTCGGCTGGTCGGCGATGATGGCTCCGGTAATAATGGGCAATCCTGACCGCCCTGAGCTGGGCGAGGAGCTGACGAACAGCTTCTGCCGCACAGATCCAGCTATCGCGCGCGATTTTGCGCGTGTGACGTTCACGTCGGACAACCGGGCGGACTTGGCCAAGGTGACGACTCCCACGCTGATCGTGCAATGCCGCGACGACGCCATCGCGCCGGTTGAAGTCGGGCAATACGTCCATGATGCGATCGAGGGCAGCACGATGGTGATCCTCGAAGCCAGCGGCCATTGTCCCAATCTCAGCGCACCAGCTGAGGTGACCGCCGCGATTTGTGCCTTTGTCTGAGTCTTCCGCACAAGATCGGCTTTGATACACTCCCTTGCGGGATACTCACGGTCCTTCCCAATGGTTCGATAGGGCAGGCTAACCGTCGCATTGCCGAGTGGTTGGGAGTCGATCAGAAGGCGCTTGTCTCGCAGCGGCTGAGCCGGCTTCTGAGCGCGCCATCGCGAATCTTCTATGAAACCAACATCTCGCCGTTGCTGCGGATGCAGGGGGCCGTCGACGAGGTGGCGATGGATTTCAGGGGCGCAGATGTTGCTAAGGTGCAATGCCTCGTCAACGCCGTTGAAGAGCGCGACACCGCCGGGACGCTTGTCCATACCCATCTTGCGATCTTCCGAGCAACCGAGCGCCGGCGCTACGAACGGTCGCTCGTTGACACGCACGAGGCGACAGAACGGGCAGTAATCGCCGAGCGCGAGGCATCGAAATTACGCGAGCAGTTCATCGCCGTCCTTGGCCATGATTTGCGCAACCCGCTTGCCTCGATCAACAGCGGTGTGGAGCTTATCACCGAACGCGAAACGCTCACGCCGCGAGGCCAACACATCCTCTCGCTGATGCGCGGCAGTATAATGCGAGCGTCTGAACTAGTCGATAACGTGCTTGACTTCGCCCGCGGCCGGCTTGGTGGCGGATTGTCTCTTACCCTCGATGCGCAGCAGCCACTCGGACCGCTGCTAGAGCAGGTCGTCGCGGAAATCGTGTCGGTCGCCCCCGGGCGACAGATCGGTGCTGACATCATCATCCCTCACGCGGTAAACTGTGATCGAGTCCGCATGGGCCAAATGCTATCGAACCTGCTAGGCAATGCAGTAACGCATGGGTCAAAAACCCATCCAATCACGGTTCAGGCGCGCACGACCGACGAAACGCTTACAATCTCAGTTTCCAATGGTGGCCTGCCGATCGACGCGGCCACACGAGAGAAGCTGTTTCACCCCTTTTTCCGCGGCGATGTCCGACCGAACCAAGTCGGGCTGGGGCTTGGGCTACACATCGCTGCCGAGATCGCAAAGGCGCATGGTGGCACCCTGGACGTCGCGTCCGATAGCCAAGAAACCTGTTTCACCTTCGCTATGCCGCTGACGTCAGCGCAAGTCGATTGCTAGGTAGCAAAAGCCATGCGGCGGAAGGCCGCCCCGATAGCGGTCCTATTCATCGGTTTCCGGAACACTTGTGCAAGCGGGGCGTATGGCAGGCAGGCTTCCGGGGTCGCGGTGACGAAAATCACCGGAATATCGCCCAACTCGCGCTGAATGGCCTCGACCGCCAGTGGCCCGGAGCCATCCACTAACGATACGTCGGACAGAATGAAATCAGGGCGCTTCTCTCGCGATGCAGCTATTGCCGCCTTCTGTCCGTCCGCGAAGCTAAAGGTTTCCGCACCGTTAGATTGCAGGAGGTTTTCCAGATCGAACGCTATCAGCGGTTCGTCCTCGATAATCAACACGTGGCACAAAGCCGCTTCTCCCGTTCAATTATTTTCAACGCGGCGGATCAGCAATCGATACCACGATCGACAGATACATTTGATTAATCTCGCCACCGTTGCCGGTCAGCTTTCCAAACGATTGACGCATTATTGCTACTTC
The DNA here is from genome assembly GCF_000242835.1 of Sphingomonas sp. PAMC 26617. Lineage (NCBI taxonomy): Bacteria > Pseudomonadati > Pseudomonadota > Alphaproteobacteria > Sphingomonadales > Sphingomonadaceae > Sphingomonas > Sphingomonas sp. PAMC 26617. The sequence continues at coordinate 3,146,203 of NZ_JH594425.1, read as the reverse complement.
GAAAGGCGGAGCGTTCCCAAAACGTCATCCTCTTCGGAAAGCACTAACCGAGATGGTAGCGCCTCTCGTTACCGCTAAGCTATCAAGCGATCACATCACTAAACCGCCGACGCAGCTTCGCCCCGACCGCGCCCGAACCATCGATAATCAACGTCGCCATAGTGCCGCACCAGTGCTTGCCACAGTGCCGCACCTGTGGCCTGCAGCTCACATCACCCGCAAGGCGGGGCAGACCGGACGCTTACGCAGTTGCGATCATGGGGCCAGGCTCACATGCACCTGTTTGACGGCCGCACGGTATAATACTTTCTCGAAGTTGCACCTTCACTACCCCCCGATCACGCAACCACGCTTCGCCTGCTTCGACCATCGGCTTGCCGAAGCCCAGCCTCGGAAAGCGGGGTCTGCAGCCACGTAGTAGAGCCATCCTCAATGGCCATCGTGGCCTACCACCGAGGTTCCGCAAACGCGGCATTCCAAGTTCTCCCCTATAAGCACATCGGAGCACGCCCCTGTCCGGGCGAACCGGAAGTCGGCGTTCAGATCGCTATAATCAGCTACAAGATTACCCGCTCGCCATAGGGCGCCTGCCTGTGGCTCATCGTTAGCGAGCGCCTCTCGGATCGTCAGTTGCATGGGCGGCGCCCTCTCCAATTTTCTCCAACAAAGATCGCTTCGCGCTCTGCGTCACCACCAAGCCCTATGGCCGCATTCCTCCAAGCTATGATGTGTCGCCTCAGCAAGCAGCGGGTGCTACCTTTCCAAATGGGATAGCTTTTGAGCCGCTTGCTTTACATACGCGACAAAGTTGCGCGTGCTGATGCTGCGGTCAGTTAGGCGGGTGGCGAGCGCGATCCTGGCAACGGGAGCGATGCCCTTGATCGGGATATAGCAGACGCCGGGGACGGCTGCGGTTGCCATTCGAGCCGGTACGATCGAAACCCCTAGCTCTACTGCCACAAGATTGGCGATCGAGGTGATCTGGGACGCAATCTGTCCGATCTGTGGCTCGAAACCGGCGCGGCGGCAGGCGTCGATCACCTCATCATAGAGTGCTGGACCGATTGCACGGGAGAACAGGACCAGAGGTTCGCCGGCGAGATCCTTGAGTTCCAACGCATATTGATGCGCTAGCCGGTGCTCGATGGGAACCACAACCATCATGCTTTCCGGAGGTAGTGGGAGCACCGCGACGCCCGAGGGAGGCTCGTTGCCCGGCCGAATGAAGACGGCATCCAGGCGTTCGTGCGTCAGGCGGTCGAGCAGCTGGAGGCTGTTCAGTTCCTCCAAGTTCAGCTCGACTTCTGGGTAGGCGCGCCGATAATTCCTCAGTGCTTCTGGTACGATCTCGTTGAACGATGTCGAGCCGGTGAAACCGACGCGCAATTGGCCGACTTCGCCGCGCCCGCCGCGTTGCGCCATGCGCACGGCGCGATCGACGCATTCGAAGATCTCGGGCACCTCCACCAGGAACGCAGCGCCGGCTTCAGTCAGCTCTGCACCTTTGGGAACACGCCGAAAAAGCTGCACGCCCAGTTCACGTTCAAGATCGTGAATCTGCGAGCTCAGCGGCGGTTGCGCCATACCAAGCCGCTCCGCCGCGCGCCGAAAGTTCAAGTCTTCGGCGACCGCTAGAAAATAGCGAAGGTGACGCAGCTCCATATCAACGTCGATACGCCCAGCGTATCAACTTTGATAGACGATATATTGGCGGCCTCGACCTTGGAGGCCTATTTCGCTTTCTGTAAGGCCGATAGCGGAGACGATAATGGCGAGCATAGCAGCAGTGCTGGTCTTGGGAATGGGTGACAGCCGACGGCTATATCCGGCAGGAACTCTTGCCCGACGGCCGGTACGACGAAGCACGCGGCAACCTGACGAGCGCTTATCGAGAGCGCTACGAAGTCACCGGCAACCACATCCGATATTGGGACGACACCGGTTTCGAAGCGCACGGTGAGTTCGTCGATGGCGTCCTGCACCATGTCGGCATGATCTTCTACCGCGAGCAAAGATAGCTCCGACCGTGCCGCCGCAAGCATTTACGAATACCTTATAAACGACTTCGGGAGAAAACTCATGATTACGGTCTACAATCCAGCGGACGGCTCGATCGTCGGCGAAGCGCCTGAAATGTCCAAGGCCGAGGTGGCCCAGGCGATAGATCGTACCTGCATCGCCTTTCCCGCCTGGTCGCGGCGCCTTGCCAAAGAACGCAGCGAGTTGCTACGTGCCTGGTTCGACTTAGTGAAGGCCGATCGCCGCGCCTTCGCCGAGGTGATGGTCCAGGAAAACGGCAAGTGCATCTCCGAGGCGCTCGGAGAGGTCGACTACGGCCTCGGCTTCATCGAGTGGTATGCCGAGGAAGCCAAGCGCGTTTACGGCGACACGATCCCAACGCACGCTGCGGACTCAGCGGTGCTGGTCGTCAAGGAGCCGGCCGGGCCGACCGCCGCGATCACGCCGTGGAATTTCCCGTTCATGATGATCTGCCGCAAGATCGCCACCGCACTCGCAGCGGGCTGCACGATGATCATCAAGCCGTCCGAGGAGACGCCGCTCACCGCGTATAAGCTCCTCGACTATGCGCGCCGGGCGGGCATTCCCGAAGGCGTGTTTGAGATGGTGACCGGCAATCCGAAGGAGATCGGGGAACTGTTCACCAGTGATCTGCGCATCCGCAAGATCTCCTTCACCGGCTCGACCGCGGTGGGCAAGCTGCTGGCGAGCGCGAGCGGTGCGACGCTCAAGAAGATGACCCTCGAACTCGGAGGTAACGCCCCGTTCGTGGTGTTTGCGGATGCCGATTTCGACGAGGCAGTCGCTGGTGCGGTCCTCGCGAAGCTGCGCAATTCGGGCCAAGTTTGCATCTCGCCCAATCGCTTCTACGTCCACGACGCGATCTACGACCGCTTTGTAGCGGCGCTCGCGGAGCGCGTCTCAAAGATCGAGGTCGGCAACGGGATGCGCGAGGAGTTCGTTGTTGGACCGTTGGTAAACCAGACTGGCTTCGACAAGGTCGCAGCGCTGGTCGATGATGCACGAAAGCACGACGCTCGCGTGGTACTCGGCGGGAAGCAGCACAGCCTGGGCGGGCTTTTCTACGAGCCGACCATCCTCGCCGATATCGGCGATGACGTGAAGATGGCGCAGTCTGAGATCTTCGGTCCGGTGTTCCCGATCTATCGCTTCACAACCGAGGACGAACTGATCGAACGCGCCAACAACACCGAATATGGTCTCGTCGCCTACGCCTATACGCGCGACCTCGGCCGCGCCTTCAGGCTCTCGCACAAGCTCGAGGCCGGGATGGTGATCATCAATTCGGGATCGGTCGGCACCGCCTCGGTCCCCTTCGGCGGTGTGAAACAGTCGGGCTACGGCCGGGAGGGCAGCTACTATGGCATCGAGGAGTATGTCGAAGTGAAGTACGTCCTGATGGCCGGGCTCAACCGCTAAATCGACGATCACGCCTCCGGCCGTCCCCGGTCGGAGGCGTCCTTTCTCCAGTAGGTGGCGCAGCGCCCGCGATACGATCGCGGGCGGTCGCCCTTCGCTTGGCCTTTTCCATACCCATGACGACACCCTCACTCACGCGCGGTCAGCTAGTCGCGATGGCGGTCACCACCGGCACGACGATAGCGAACCTCTATTATGCGCAGCCCATTCTCGCGCAGATCGGGGCGAGCTTCGGCACCTCGGCCGCCGGCGTCGGGCATTTGCCGGCGCTCACTCAGGTAGGGATGGCACTCGGCATCCTCTTCGTAGCGCCCCTCGGCGACATGCTCGATCGCAAGCGGCTAGTCGTTATGCTGGAAGTAGCGTTGGCCCTCGCGCTGTTCGCACTGGCTGGCGCTCGCGGTATCGCGATGGCCGGCTCACTCAGCCTCGTCATCGGCGTGCTGACGGTCGCGGTGCAGATCGTCGTGCCGATGGCGGCTTCGTTGAGCGCCCCCAGTGACCGCGGGCGAGTGGTCGGGACTGTCTTCACCGGGACGCTGATCGGCATTCTGGGCTCGCGGATTATCAGTGGCCTCCTCGCCGATCGGATCGGCTGGCGCGGGGTCTACATGTCTTCCGGAGTCGTTGCGCTGGGAATGGCCCTGCTCGTTGCCGTTATACTCCCGGCGCAAGCTGGGCAACATCGTGACGGCTATCGCGCCCTCCTTGGCTCCACCGCGCGCCAACTCGCGCGTTTCGCGGAGTTGCGGCGCCTGTCGCTTCTGGGCGCACTGATCTTTGCGGCGTTCTGCTGCTTCTGGACTATCCTCACCCTCGACCTGAGCGGCGCTCCCTTTCATTTCGGCAGCGACCGTATCGGACTGTTCGGCTTTGTCGCGATCGGCGGGACACTGGCGGCGCCCTGGTTCGGGCGGCAGGCTGATCGAGCCAGCCCGCAGCGTGCGCAAGTGTTGACGACGGCGCTACTCGTGGCGGGCTCAGCGGCAGCCGCACTGTTCCCCTCATCACTCGCGATGCTGGTGATCGCGACCTTTCTCATCGACGTCGGGGTGCAAGGGACCCAAGTCAGTAATCTAGCGCAGCTCTACGGACTGGATGAGGCCGCGCACAGCCGGATCAACGCCGCCCTCATGACAATCTTTTTCGCAGGCGGCGCAATCGGCACGACCTCTGGCGTGTTTGCGTGGCGAACGGGCGGCTGGCCGCTCGCTGGCGGCACATTGCTGTTCTGGTCGATCATTGCACTTGTTACTGCGGCATTTCACCATCGCGCATCGCGTAATGACGGAAGCCCCAACGGTACAGAGGGCCAGGCCACGGCATTGGGATCAATCCGATGAACGGGTCGCCACTTGGTAACAGTCTAAGCGGTATCACGGTGCTAGACTTCGGACAGCTCATCGCTGGGCCCGTCTGCGGTATGTACCTTGCCGACATGGGCGCGACCGTCATCAAAGTAGAGGCGCCGGGCGGAGAGTTGGGCCGCAAGCTCGGGCCGCCATGGGTAAACGGCGAGAGTCTCACCGCACTTACCTCCAACCGCGGCAAACAGGGGCTGTGCATCGATCTCAAGCAGCCGGATGCGACAGACGTGATCCGGCGTATTGTCGCGCGCACCGATGTGGTGATTGAGAACTTTCGGCCCGGCGTGATGGCGGGTCTCGGTATCGATCATGAAGCTCTCAGCCGCGTGAAACCCGACCTGATCACGTGCTCGCTCTCCGCCTATGGCCAGACCGGGCCGTGGCGCGATCGACCGGGCGTCGACGGCATCGTGCAGGCCGCTAGTGGCTTGATGAGCCTCGTCGGTGCGCCGGGTTCTGGCCCGGCCAAGGTTCCGTTGCCTTTGGCCGACATGACTGGCGCGCTCTATGCCACGATCGCGATCCTCGCCGCGCTTCGGGAGCGGGATGCATCTGGGATAGGCGCGCACCTCGACGTCAGCCTCTTCAACTGCCTGATGATGCTCCAACAGCTCAACTTGTCGGGTTTCCTGAACACGGGCGAACTGCCTGAGCGGAGCGGAAGCGCAGCACCTTACGCCGCCCCCAACGAGGCTCTGCCGACACGCGACGGCTGGATCATGGTCGCTGCCTATCAGTCGGAGCGTTGGGAGAGGTTGTGCCAGTTGATCGGTTGCCCGGAACTTGCCGGTGATCCCCGCTTCGCCACCAATGCCGGACGCGTCGCCGAACGTTTGGCGTTACGGGCGGTCCTGAAACCCATGTTTCGGAAGCGGACTTCGGCGGAGTGGGAAGCCATCTTGTCGGCCGCAGACATACTGGCAGCACACGTCGCTAACCTCGCGCAGATGGCAGAATCGGATGGCTATCTCGCTTCTGGCGCCGAGATCGAGGTCGTTCACCATCGCGCGGGTGCCTACCGCACCGTTGGCTTCGCAATCGGCCAACCGCCGGCAACACCCGTTCCGCCACCCCTGTTGGGCGAGCACAGCTGCGCACTGCTGGCGGGCTTTGGCTTCGCCGAGGCAGAGATCGCCGACCTCTGCGCGCGCAATATCGTTATCGACGGAGAAGCAGCATGAGTTTCGTAAACGTCCACGTCGCGCGCGGCGTGGCGACCCTTGTCATGAACGAGCCGGAAACGCGCAACGCGCTGTTGAGCGCCGAGCAATGCAGCGAGATGATCGCGGCGATCTCCGGGCTAGATGACCGCGAAGACGTCCGGGTCGCGATCCTGACCGGGTCGGGGCCAGCTTTCTGCGCTGGCGGTAACGTCAAGCACATGCAGCGCCACGAGGGGCTTATGGCCGGCAGCGCGAACGAAATTGGCGAACGCTACCGCCGCACGCTGCAGCGCCTCGCGCAGACGCTTTTTGGCCTGCCGATCCCAATCATCGCGGCAGTCAACGGACCGGCGATGGGTGCTGGGCTGGACCTGTGCTGTATGTGCGACGTCCGGATTGCTTCTGATACGGCCATGTTCGCTGAGACGTTCGTGAAGCTGGGGCTCGTCTCGGGAATTGGTGGTGCGTGGTTCCTACCGCGAGCGATCGGCCACGCGCGGGCCGCTGAAATGGCCTTCACTGGGCGCGTCATCGAGGCGAAGACAGCCCTGGATTACGGTCTTATGAGCAAGATCGTCGCGCCGGAAATGCTGATGGCAGAGGCGCGATCGCTGGCTGAAGAGATGGCTGCCAACTCGGCTCTTGCGCTGCGTTATACCAAGCGGCTGTTGCGCCTATCTGAACGCAGTGACCTGCCGAGCGCCCTGGACGCCACCGCAGCGCTGCAGGCATTGGCGCACCAGTCGGACGAGCATGCGTCATCGGTGGAGCGCTATCTCACGGCGCAGGAGGCCCGACGCCGGGCGCGTTCATGACTTTGCGGCTTCAAGTCCACGACGACGTCGCCTGCGTCACGCTGGCTAACCCGCCGGCCAACACTTGGGACGCGGAACATCTAAGCGAACTGGTGCTCGTTCTCGAGCATCTAGCGGATCAAGCCGAGGTTCGCTGTCTCGTCCTGACTGGGGACGGACCAAAGTTCTTTAGCGCTGGCGCGGATCTGCATCAGTTCGATCACGGCGATCGCGCCCGGGCTGAGGGGGCGATGGCGCAATTCGCGCAGGCATACGACCAACTCGCGACATTCCCTATGCTGACGATCGCCGCGATCAACGGCTATGCGCTGGGCGGCGGTCTCGAAGCTGCGTTGGCATGCGACCTGCGTATCGCCGAAGGCCACGCAACCTTCGGCCTTCCAGAGGCGCGCGTTGGGCTCCTGCCGGGTGGCGGGGGCACGCAGCGGCTGCCGCGACTCGTTGGCGCGAGCTGGGCTACGCGCATGATTTTGTTAGGCGAGCGTCTCGATGCATCAACCGCCCTGACGATCGGTCTCGTCGATCGGGTGGTGGATGGCGGTAGTGCCCTGACAACGGCGCACGAATGGGCGGCTAAGGCGTGCCTCGCTAGCCCTGGGGCGTCAGCGGCGTGCAAGCGCCTCATTCGGCAGTCCGCGCAGGGCAACCTGCGCGACGGACTTGCCGACGAACGGCAGGCGTTTGCAGATTTGTTCGGCACGATTGACCAGCAGGAGGGCGTGCGCGCCTTTTTTGAAAAGCGATCGGCACGGTGGTCAGCTTGAAGCCGTTCCAACGACCCGCGGCAATCTGCTGTTTAGCCTGATGACCGGCTTGCTCAACTGCGGCATCACCACTGTGGCCGTGGCGGTTCGGGTGTCATCGACGACATGGCACGAACAAGCCTGTTTCCGAACAGGCTGATACCCTCTCAAATCTCGTAATCTTAGATCGGAAAACCCCGTTCAGGACATGGCGCTAACCCTAGGACTTCACCTCGCGTTCGTATTGCTCGGCGTCCTGCTCCTGCGTCTGACTGGACGACAGGTTCGTCCTGTACCGTTGCTGCTCGGATTTGGGGTAATCGTTGTCTATTGGGTAGCGTCCATTTCGGGCCTGTCACTGCAGGCGATCCTAGCCCCTCAATTCCATTGGAACTGGCTTGGCAAAGTTTTCGCGATCGGCGCGACGTTTATTGTTCTGGCGCTTTTGCCTGGTATCGCGGGTCGCGACATCGGACTCACATGGCAGCAAAAACCTGGGTCGGTACGCCCCGCGATGATCATGATTGCGGCGATCTGCGCATTTGACTGGGTGCAGACGATCATTGACGCCCAGGCAGCCGATCTGTCGATTGGCCGGCTGCTGTTTCAGGGCCTCATGCCAGGCCTTGATGAAGAGCTTGTGTTCCGCGGCGTCGTGCTGGCGCTCTTCACCCAAGCGTTTGGTGAAGGGCCGCTCGTGTTCGGAGCGCGTTTCGGCATCGCCGAGGTTACGATCACCTTGTTGTTCGGCGCCGCGCACGGCTTGCATGTATCTCATGGCATCCCAGTACTTGATGCCGAGACCTTTCTTGTCACCGGCTTAATCGGCGCTGGCCTGATGTGGATTAGGCAGCGCACCGGCTCCCTGGTCATGCCGATACTTGCCCATAACCTGCAGAACTTCGGCGAGTCGTTCTTTTGAGTCGCCTTCTGCTCGTAAGGTAGTCCAAGCAGAAGCCTGAGGCGATCCTATCTAACAACGCGGTTCAGGCCGCGTTGTTCTGTGGACTGCCCAGACTAACGTGACCCCGGTTTTCATCCAGCGGCAACCAGAGACCGACCGTTGTTTGAGGGTCCCCCGGTTTCTCATCCAGTTCGAAGGTGAGTTTCCGGCGTTCATTCGGCCGTGATCGTGGCCGCGGCAGCAGCATATTCGATCGGTGTCAGCCAGCCAAGCGATGTGTGAGGACGGCTCTCGTTATAGTCCCGCCGCCAGGCGTCGATCTTGGCTCGGGCGTCTTCCAGCGATAAAAACCAATGCGTGTTGAGGCACTCGTCGCGCAGGCGGCCATTGAACGATTCCACGAACGCGTTGTCCGTCGGCTGGCCCGGACGGCTGAAGTCGAGCGTGACGACGTTCTCATACGCCCAGCGATCGAGCGCCTTCGAGATGAACTCAGGACCATTGTCTACCCGGATGGTCCTGGGCGCACCTCGTGACAGCGTGATGCGCGTCATCGCCTCGACCACCTGCTCGCCCTTGATGCCCTGATCGACGTCGATCGCTAGCGCCTCGCGCGTGAACGCGTCCACCACCGTCAGAGCAACGCCTCCAAAAGCCAACGCAACGCCAATGATCACCCGCACCGTGGGGCGTTCGCCGAGCAAAGGCCACGCCAGCAACAGGGTGAAAGGCGTCGATAATTGATTGGCGACGGCAGACACGCTCGCAAGCCCTCGCCCGATCCCGACGAACACCAGCCCGAAATTCAGACCGCCGAAGAAGACCGAGATGACGATGATCGGTCCAAGCTCGCGCCGGGTTGGGCGCTCGACGAAGGGCAGCTGGATCGCGGCGACAGCGGCGAAGCGAAGCGCCACAAAGAAGAGAGGAGAAAAGGCGGTCAGCCCGACTGTGATTACGACGAATTGCACGCCCCAAAGGAAGGGCACGAGGACGGCGCAGGCGATCTCGATCGGCGACAGGGCATTTTGTTTCACCACAGCGCACCGTCATGCTGCCAAGGCGCCTTGTAGCGATGGTCGATAGCTGGGTGCCCGAGCGGCATCACTTTGAAAGGAAGCGTAGGATGAGCTCGGTTAGCTCGGCCGGGCGCTCCTCACGGATCCAGTGACCGCTGCCCGCGATGCTGCCACCCGTCACGTCGGTCGCGAATTCCTGCAGCATCGCCACGATCTGCGGACCGTAGGATTGCTCCCCTCCCAAGGCCAGTCTCGGCATCGTCAGCGGTTCCCGCTTCCAGGCGAGCGCGTTCTCATGGTCCGTCGCGAAAGTACGATACCATTCGAGCCCTCCTCGCAGGTTTCCCGGTTGCGCCAAGGCCCGCGAGAACTCCTCGATATCAGAAAGCGAATGTGCCCCCATGTCGAGCGCCCGGTCGTAGATGAATGTGGAGACATAGTCATACTCGCGCCCTTGGATGAGCCGTTCCGCAAGATCGCGTTTCATGTGGAAGGCGAAGACCCATACCTGCTGCTCGTGCGAATTCTCGACCCATCGGCTCCATCCCGGCTGTGAAGCGTCGAGCACGGTCAGGTGCGTGACGGCGTCGCGGTGGGTCAGGGCGAGCGCCAGGGCAGTCATGGCGCCGATATCGTGACCGCAGACAGCATATTTATCGAATCCGAGCGCTGTCATCACGCCGTGGACGTCGTTGGCAAGGCTGGCTTTGTCGTATCCACCCTGCGGCTTGTCGGAATGCCCCGCGCCACGGAGGCCGACCGCGACGACGGTGTGCCGCTTGGCGAGCTCGGGCATGATGCCATGCCACTCCCACCAGGTTTGTGGAAAGCCGTGGATCAGGACCAGCGGCGGGCCGCTGCCGCCGATAACGGCATGCATTCTGATGTCGCCGACCGGTATCATCCGGTGCTGGAAGCCCTCAACGTTCATGGCGATACCTCTCTAAGTGCTGGGCGCAGGCATTGGCCGGTCCACGACCGGACGGCGTGATGCGTTCACGGCAAACCGTCGCACCATGTCGGCATGGATTTTGACTAAACGGCGTGCTGTTGAAGGAACGGCGTCAATGCGGCCAGCACCTCGGCGGGGCGATCTTCGGCCTGCAGGTGATCGCCCGTGGTGGGGACACCCGTCACGGTGTCGGCCCTCTTTTTTCATACGTCGATCGGCGATGTGTTTCCGCTCACTTCGTGCTTCGACCAGAGCACCAGGACCGGGCAATCGAGTTTCCGGCTGGCGGCACGATCGGCGCTATCGTCCGTCAGATCCTCGTCCAGAGCAGCCCGGTAATCCTCGCACATGGCGTGGCGCACTGCTGGATCACGGAAAGCCGCGCGATAGGCTTGCCGCGCTGCCGGCTCGATCACATTGTCGTCCGTCGCCTGCATAACCTCGAACTCCCAGTCGAGAACGGCATCGGGTGCCGCGGCGAGCAGCGTCTCGGGCAGATTGTCCGGTTGTGCGAACAGGAACCAATGATAGTTCTTGCGCGCGAATCGGTAATCGACCCCCTCGACGACATCGAGGGTCGGCACGACGGTGAGCGATGCGAAGGCTTTGACGACGCCCGGATTATCGAGCGCTAGCCTGTATCCGGCCCGCGCGCCCCGATCATGACCGACCATCGCGAACCGCTCGTGGCCGAGGTTTCGCATGAGCGCGACCAACGCTTCGCCGACGCGCCGTTTCGTCCAGCGCGGGCTCATGGCGGCCGGTCGGCTTGCGCCGTAGCCGGGAAGGTCAGGCGCGATCACCGTGTAGTGACGCGCAAGCTCGACCGCGATCTTGCGCTAGGCGATGTGCGTTTCAGGGTATCAATGGAGCAGTAGCAGCGGCGGCCCCGATCCGCCAATGACCCCTGCAAAGCGCACGCCGCCCGCTTCCACATCAAGCGCCCCAAATCCCGGAAAGAACAGTGGCGAGCCCGCAGCGGTTGCCGGAACGGCGTGGGCAACCGCCACGGCCGCACCAGTGATCATAACCGTTCGGCGATTGACTATCATGGCTTGTCTCCGTGTTGCGCAAGCGAGCTCGCAACAAATGAATGAACGCACCGCCGTGCTCAAAAGCGCATCTGGCAAAACATACTTTGCCTATGGCCGAAAACTAGACCAGCCTTGCGCCGCCATCGACATGGATCGTCTCACCCGTAATCGCCCCGTTCTGCATGAGAAGCAGCACTGCTTGGGCAACTTCATCTGCTGTCACCAAACGAGGAATTGGGTTTTTCTTTGCGACATCCTTTAACGCCTGCGCTCCATTATCCGGAAAGATATGGTCCCACATCGGGGTGTCGGTATAACCAAGTGCAATGGCGTTGAAGCGGATCGGTGCAAACTCCAAAGCAAGAACGCGTGCGAGTTGTTCTGTCGCCATCGTCGCAATTCCAGAGACCCAGGCCCCGCTCACCGGGCGGTCTGATGAGAGCCCGCCCGTGAAGGTGAAGGAACCACCTGGCCGAATGAGGTGATGCGCGGCGCGGACCACGTCGATCGAACCCCACAGGCGTTCGTCGAACTTCTGGCGAAATTCGCTGAGAGGGTGATCGAGCGGCCCCCCGACCTTCGTGCTGCCGGCTGCGATATAGACGTGATCAACTGCCGGAAGACCGGAGAAGACTTCCTGGATCGACGCCACGTCGTTGATGTCGGCCTCGCGGATCTCAAGGCCGCTCACGGCTGCTTGCGCGGCCTCGAGCTTCGCCCGGGTTCTCGATACTGCAAGGACGGTGGCGCCAAGCGCACGCGCCGCTTTCGCGACCGCCAGCCCAATACCCTCAGAGCCTCCGATTATTACAACCTGCTGGTCCGTCATCATGAGAATGGGCACCTTCATTGATAATGCGCACCCTAAATTGGGGTTCCCGTTTTGTTTATCGTTCCCTAAAAACTGGGATCTTGCGCCCGCACGTCAACCCCTTACGTTGGGCACATGACAATCGCTTCGTCGATCGCAGCAGAGCCCAGGGTACGGGGCCGCAAACCGACGTTCGACCGGACGGAGGCCCTTGCGATCGCGCTCGATCTGTTTTGGCGCCGCGGCTACGAGGGGGTTTCGATTTCCGACCTTTGCCAAGCGATCGGGATCGCGGCGCCGAGTCTTTATCACGCATTCGGCAGCAAGGCCGAGCTCTACCGAGAAGTCGTGCGGCTTTATAACGCGAGCAACCTGACCCCGAAGGACATCGCCGCGACCCCCTCTGCCCAGGTGGCTGCGCAAACGATATTAGAGCGCGGCGTGTTGGCTGTGACACGGCCGGACAGGCCGGTCGGCTGCATGATCTCGAGCGGGCTGCTGATGGTTGGGCTGGACAATATCGGTCTTGCGGCGGAGTTGCGGGTCCTGCGTGGCGATCTGCGGGGGGCGTTGGAGGACCGCATCGCTCGCGATGTGAAAGAAGGTGTGCTGTCGGCGGCTGTCGCCCCCCCAACGCTCGCGCGCTTTTACGCCACCGTTTTGCAAGGCTTGTCGGTGCAGGCGGTCGACGGTGCCACACAGGCCGAACTCGATGCCGTCGTTCTCACCGCATTGCGCGCTTGGCCAAAGTGATGTTTCCGGAGTCGGGCCTGGTCGTCCTGAATGTCGCGAGCTCCACGCATTGCCGATCGTCGGTTTCGATTGGCCCGATCGACAGCTTTCCTCTCAACCGGTCATTCGCAGGAGCGGATCCGAACAACCGACATTGGTCGTGAGCTGCCGGGCCTCCGTGACCCATAAGCAGCCGCTTGCGCACTGAAACTCGCCTCCCGAAAGCGCCCGCTCGTTCATCTTTCAACCTCGTCCCGGCCCGCGGCGATGACGGTCACGGCCAGCGCTACCTTGCTTGTCGCGTGGCATCGACTGCGGGTGACTCGTACGATCTCGACCGGCAGTAGCGGGCGCTTATGGCTTTGACATGCAAAGTCTCTTCGCCGACGATAGCGGCATGCAAAGCAAATCTGATCGCCATCGGCCGGCCCGCGCAGCCGGCTTCGTCCTCTCGCTTATCGTCGCTGTCGCTCCTGCTGTCACCGCGCTTTCCGCGAGGCCTTCCTTGCCACCGCCGCCGGTCGGTGCCTCGCATTACGGGACCTGGGGCGTCGACGAGGCGCTCATGGACCAGGGCGTCATGCCCGGTAACGACTTCTTTCGCTATGCGCTCGGCGGTTGGTTGAAGACGGCTCAGATCGCGCCGGACAAGTCGCGCGCCGGCTATAATTACGACCTGCCCGACAAGACCGAACGCGACGTGCGCGCGATGGTCGAGGGCGCAGCGCGCCAGCCGGGCGCGCCGCGTTATGTACGGCAGATCGTCGATTACTACGCTGCGTGGATGGACGAAGTGGGGATCGAACGGGCTGGCTTCGCGCCCGCAGCGCCCTATCTGCGGCGGATTGCAGCGATCGGCGATCGGATAGGGCTTGCCGCGCTCATGGTGCAGCCGGGCTATGCGGCGCCCGTGCGGATCGACATCAACCAGGACGACAAGGATCCGACGCACTACGCCGTCGAGATCGGCCAGGCCCGCTTGGGCCTGCCGAGCCGCGACTATTACCTGCTGACCGCCCCCAAATACGTCGCGATACGGGCCGCGTACCACGATTATATCGCGCGTATCGGGCAGCTGTCCGGGCAGAGCGACCCCGGCGTCACCGCCGATCGCATCATCGCGCTCGAGACACGCCTTGCGACCGATCAGTGGACGCCCGAGCGGCGCCGCGACCCGCAGGCGGTGTACAATCCGATGACGCTGGCGCAACTCGCGCAGCTGTCGCCGCAGATCGGCTGGTCGTCCGTGCTCGCGCAAAAGGGACTCGGGACCGTCGGCAAGGTGATCGTGCGCGAGCCCAGCGCGGTGGCCGCCGCGATGCAGCGCCTCGCCGATGTGCCGCTGGCGACATGGAAGGCATATCTCGCCTTCCGCTTCGTCAGCGACCATGCGCAGTTCCTGCCCAAGGCGTTCGACGATGCGCGCTTTGCCTTCTACAGCAAGACGTTGAACGACGTGCCGGTCCAGTCCGAGCGGTGGAAGCGGGGCATACGCCTGCTCGACGCCGACCTGGGTGAGGCCGTCGGGCAATTGTACATCCAGCATCACTGGACGGCCGAGACCGAGCGCCAGGTCAACGAGATGATCGACGACATGCGCGCGGCCTATGCCGACAAGATCGACCACGCCGCCTGGATGGACGCGCCCACCCGCAAGGAGGCGCTGGTGAAGCTCGCGGCGTTCGACCCGCGGATCGGCCACCCGATCAAATATGTCGATTATGCCCCGATGCGCGTCAGCCGCAGTGACGCTCTGGGCAATAAGATCGGCGCCGAAGACTTCCAGTGGAAGCTCCAGCTGTCGCGCTTCCCCAAACCGGTGGATCGCAGTCTGTGGGACATGAACCCGCAGGAAGTGAATGCCTATTACTCGCCGACGATGAACCAGGTGACCTTCCCGGCCGCCCAGTTGCAGCCGCCCTTCTTCGATGCGGCGGCGGACCCGGCTGTCAATTACGGCGAGACGGGCGCGACCATCGGCCACGAAATGGGCCACGGCTTCGACGACGAGGGCCGTCAGTTCGATGCGCAGGGTCGCCTCCGCGACTGGTGGACCAAGGCCTCGGCCGAGCGCTACACTGTGCATGCGCAGATGCTGGCCAAGCAGTTCGACGCCTATGAGCCGATCGTCGGCGTCCATATCAAGGGTCAGCTGACACTCGGCGAGAATCTGGGGGATCTGGGTGGCCTGGAGGCGGCCTATGCGGCCTATCGCCGCTATGTAGCGCGGCACGGCGAGCCGCCGGTGCGCGACGGCTTCACCGGCGACCAACGCTTCTTCCTCGCTTATGCGCATTCCTGGCAAGGCAAGGCGCGCGAAGGCGCGCTGCGCGCGCAGCTTCTGTCGAACCCGCACGCGCCCGAGGAATATCGCGTGAACGGGATCGTCCGCAATTTCGACCCCTGGTATGCGGCATTCGACGTCAAGCCGGGGCAGGGCCTCTATTTGCCCCCGCAAGCGAGAGTGCACGTCTGGTAGGCGGACCTACGCCGGATCGGTGGTCGTACGAGTGCGTTAGAAGCTTGGCGTCACACGCGTCTGCCGTGACGCAAACGGTAGTAGATCAAAAGACCGACAAGGAGACGTTCGGTACGGATTTTCGCTTCTCGAAAGCGGACGTTCGTTCATCCGCCATCCTGAACTATTCCTGCACGCCACGATCTCGCTAATGGTCAGCCGCGGCTGCAAGATAGTGACCTTTCTTTCAAGGTGGATTTCGTTTGCTCGAGCGCTTCAATCGGCTTCTCGCGCGACGAAACGAGCGACGCATCGATCCAAATCGCAGTCGCCATTGCGCGAAGGGCAAGCGGCTGCACGAAAACGCCCGCCGCGTCATGCTTTAGTCCTTGGGGCTATCTGCGGTAAACACCGAGCAGCATGGCTTGCTCGCCGGCTGGAACTCCATCAGTTCGACGCGGGTCCCGTCGGGATCGTACAAATTGGCTTGCCATTTGCCATCGAGCCCCATCTGCGGGCCGTCGTGGCGTGGGCTAAGGCGGTTCTCGCGGTAGAGTGTCGTCACTGCCGCTTCCATGTTGGGGACGCCTAGCGACAAATGATTGAGCACGCCGAGTTCGTTGGCATCAACCTTCTGGAGCGGCACGTCGGAGCCGGGACCGACCATCATATATTCGAGCCAGTCATGGCCATCGGGTGCCTGTTGCGAGATCCAGTCGACCTTGCTTGGATCGAACGCGCCGTACCAATAGGGCCGAAAGCCGAGCAGTTGGCGGTAGAAGCCGTCCTGTTTCGCGCCGTCGTGCACGGCATAGCCGACATGGATGATACGGCCGCTAATCGCGCCCGGCACAGCGGCGGTGTCGGCGCTCGCCGCCTGCACGAACTGCACCTTATTGCCCTCGGGATCGTGCGTCGTGAACCAGCGCTCACCCCCCGCGCCACGCTGCACCGGGGAGAGTGCGGTCATGCCGTGGCGTACGAGCCAGGTGCGCAATCCATCGGCATCCGGAGTCGCATAGGCGACATGCGCCAGCACGCTCGGCCCGTGGCCGGCCGGCACCGGTAGCACCTCGACGAACTGGCGCGCGCTGAAATAGTAGCGCGTGCCGGCGGAGTCCTCGGGGTCTGTCCCTTCGCGCGCACCAAGCACCCGCGTGTAGAACTCGCGCGTCTTGGCTGCATTCGTCGAATAGACCGCCAGGTGCGAGACGCCGGTTATAGGGGGTCGCTTGGCGGCGTGCGGCGGGGTAGCGGCGCTGACGAGCGTTGCAGAGAACAGCCCCAAAAGGCGCAATCGTCGGAGCATCATGCCCTCCTCACCCATAGTCGATCGTGCGGCTTTCCACCGCTTGACGGACAGTATAACCAGCAGAAAAGCCCCTGTCATCACAAGGGGCTACGAAGGGGAGAATGCCGACGATGCGTAGAACCGCGTTACTGCTGGCTTGCATAGTTGCCGTGATCGGCTCGCCCGCTGCGGCAGACCCCGTTTCACAGATCGTCGCCGAGCATGGCCACCTCCACGTTCAGGGCAATCGCGTCGTCGACGCAGAGGGCCGACCGCTCACGCTGCGCGGCATGTCGTTATTCTGGAGCCAGTGGAAGTCGGCCTTCTACAACCGCCGCACGATCCGCTGGATCGCGAGCGACTGGCACGCGACGGCCGTGCGCGCCGCCGTCGCCGCCGCCAGCGGCGGCTATATCACCGATCCCGCAGCGCAGACGCGGCGTGCCGAGCAGGCGATCGACGCCGCGATCGGCGCGGGCATCTATGTCGTCGTCGACTGGCATGCGCACGACCCGATGCCCGACGAGGCGATCCGCTTCTTCGGGACGATCGCGCAGCGTTATCGCGGCGTACCGAACCTCATTTACGAGACGTGGAACGAGCCGCTGCCGAAATATGGCTGGTCGGCCGTCATCAAGCCGTATCACCTCCGGGTGATCGCCGCGATCCGGGCCGAGGACCCGGGTGCCTTCGTGGTTGCCGGCACGCGCAGCTGGGATCAGGATGTGGACGAAGCGGCCGCCGACCCACTGGCGCTGCGCGATGTCGCCTATTCGCTCCATTTCTACGCCGCCACGCACAAGCAGGCGATCCGGAACAAGGCGGAGGCCGCCCTCGCCCACGGCGCGGCGCTGTTCGTCACGGAATATGGCACTACCGCTGCCAATGGCGACGCGCCGATCGACGTTGCCGAGACGCGCGTCTGGTGGGACTGGTGCGAGGCGCACGGCATCAGCTATTTGAACTGGTCGCTGAGCGACAAGCCGGAAGCGTCGGCGGTGCTCAAGCCGGGAGCCTCGCCGCAGGGCGGCTGGCCTGCCGACCAACTCACCGTCTCGGGGAGAATGGTGCGCAACCAGCTTCGCGCCGCCGCCGACATCAAAGCCCGCTGATCTCCAGTCGAAAGGTTTATCCGATGCTCTGCGCCCGCGTGTTTGCGCTACTTGCCGCCTGTTCGAGCGCTGCTTTGGTTGCCCAAACTGCGCAAACCGCGCCTGCGCCGACCATTCACCCCGAAAGCTGGCCGCAAGCGCACAGCCCCGTGCACCGCGACGCCGCGACCGAAGCGCGCATCGACCGCATGCTTGCGGGGATGAGCGTCGAGGAAAAAGTCGGCCAGACGTTACAGCCGGAGATGAAGTCGATCACGCCAGCCGACGTGATCACCTACCATATCGGCTCGATCGAGAATGGCGGCGGGTCGGTACCGGGTGGCAACAAACATGCCTCGATCGCCGACTGGCTCCACCTGATCGACGGTTACTGGCGGGCCTCGGTCGATCCGGCGAACACCGGCGTGCGCATTCCGCTGATGTGGGCATCCGACGCCGTTCATGGTCACAACAACGTGTTCGGGGCCACGCTCTTCCCGCACAATATCGGCTTGGGTGCGGCGCGGGACCCCGATCTGATCCGCCGCATCGGCACGTCCACGGCGGAGGAAGTGCGCGTGCTCGGCATGGACTGGAGCTTCGCGCCGACGCTCGCCGTCGTGCAGGACGACCGCTGGGGCCGCACCTACGAGAGTTATAGCGAGAACCCGGCGATCGTCGCGCAATACGCGACCGCCATGGTGACGGGATTGCAGGGTTCCGGCCGCACGTTTCTGGACCGCGATCACGTGATCTCGACCGCCAAGCATTTTCTTGGCGATGGCGGCACGGACGGCGGGCGCGACCAGGGTGACAATCTCGCATCGGAGGAGGTGCTGCGCGACGTTCATGGCGCCGGCTACCCGGCTGCGATCGACGCGGGTGTACAGGCGGTGATGGCCAGTTTTTCAAGCTGGCACGGGATCAAGATGCACGCGAACCACGCGCTGATGACCAATGTGCTGAAGGAGCGAATGGGGTTCGACGGCCTCGTCATCGGCGATTGGAACGCGCACGGCCAGGTGCCGGGCTGCACCAAGGGCGACTGCCCGGCCGCGTTCAATGCCGGCGTCGATATCTTCAACGTGCCGGAGGACTGGAAAGCGCTTTACGCCAATATGGTGCGCGAGGTGAAGGACGGCACCGTTCCAATGGCACGGCTCGACGACGCGGTGCGCCGCGTGCTCCGCGTCAAGCTGCGCGCGCATGTGTTCGATGAAGGCCTGCCCTCGTCGCGGCCGCACGCCGGGGACGCTTCATTGCTCGGCGCGGCCGCGCACCGAGCGGTGGCGCGCGAGGCGGTGCGCAAGTCGCTGGTGTTGATCAAGAACGATGGCCAAGTGCTGCCGATCGATCCGCGTGGACACCGCATTCTGGTGGCCGGCGCGGGTGCCGACAACATCGGGAAGCAGACCGGCGGCTGGTCGCTGAGCTGGCAAGGCAATGACAATACCAACGCCGATTTCCCCGGTGCCACCTCGATCTGGGGCGGGATCAAGGCCGCCGTCGAGGCGGGCGGCGGCACCGCCGTGCTGAGCCCCGATGGAAGGTTCACCGGCCCCACGCCTGACGCCGCGATCGTGGTCTTCGGCGAAAATCCGTATGCCGAGTTCCAAGGCGACCAGGCCGATGTCGCGCTCCATACCGAAGCCGTCGAAAGCCTCGCGCTGCTGCGCCGCCTGCGCGCCGCTAAGGTGCCAACGGCGGCGGTGCTGATCTCCGGCAGGCCGCTCTACCTGAACCCGCAGATCAACGCCGCCGATGCCTTTGTCGTGGCGTGGCTGCCCGGTTCGGAAGGAGCGGGTATTGCCGATGTCCTGATCGCGCAGGCCGGGGGCCGTCCCGCGCACGACTTCCAGGGAAGGCTGTCCTTCTCCTGGCCCAAGCGCCCGGACCAGACGCCGCTCAACGTCGGCCAGCCGGCGTACGATCCGCAGTTCGCCTTCGGCTATGGACTGACCTATGCGCGACCCACGCGGGTCTTCACGTTGCCCGAAGCCCAGGTCGCGGTGGTAACGGCAGCGCGCGGTGTGTTCCTGAAGGATGGTGCCGGCACGAACGGTTTTGCCCTCGCGATCGGCGATGCGCAGGCACCCCGCATCGCTGCGGTCGGCGCGCGCGTCGCCACTTACGGTGCCGAAGCGCTGACGCTACGCCGCGTCGACCGGCGGCGGCAGGAAGATGCGTGGGCTGCGGCGTGGACCGGGACCGAACCTGCCTGGATCGAGCTTGCGCGCGCAAACCCGCTCGACCTTGCACGCGAGGCGAATGGCGCAATGGTGCTGCAGATCGAGCTGCGTGTGACGCGGCCACCTTCGGCGGCCGTGACGCTGGCGTTCGGTGGCGGCGAATTGTTGGTCGGCAGCTCGCTCGGCGCGGCGGGGAATTGGACACGCCTGCGGGTACCGCTGCGCTGCTTTGGCACGGCGGGTGCCGATTTGGCGCACGTGTCAGCAATTCGGTTGCAGACTGCAGGCGCATTGCACCTGGAGCTATCCGACGTGTCGCTTCAGGAAACGACTGCCAGCGACCGGTGCCCTGCCAATCCATAAGCGAGGCCGTGCGGCAGAGTTAAGGGATTGGACAGCCAATCCGATCACTTGCTTGGTTGAACGGCCGAGCTGTACCCAACAAACCATAGCGCCGATATTGCGCGATGGATTACGAGCGCGATAGCAAAAGACCAACGATCCGGTGTTTATGGCTACGCTGGTGCAGCAAGTCGCGGCGATGGCTACCTCGACCGCGGCAAGCTCAATGAGGGACTAGACCAGCCGTCGCGTCTTGGCCTCGACTGAAAGGACCCACAATCGGCCATTTAGGATGGCTTTCCGGCTCCCCCAGTCCGGTCACTCGTTCACGTTGATCTAGACCTCGCTTTAAGGGGTAAAGGTCACTTGAACGTGTGCGGGAGCGCGTCGAACGACCACGGCGGAAACGCAGCGACTGGCCTGCTCAACGCCGATAGTCGCGCCAAAGCCATTCGAGCGCGTCGGGCAGCGTCTGCATGATGACGTCGCCGTCAACGTGGACCGCATTTGCCGCAATGACGTAGCGGTAATCGTACTGCCTCGACTGCAATGCGGCTGACACGTGGTCGTTCGCGAGCGGCCAGTTGTGGAACGTTCCTTCGGGATCCTGCCAGTGGAGATCATGTTCACCTACCTCCATCCAGAGCCGGATCGGCTTGCGCGCGGTTCCAGGAATGAGGCGCGTGGCATAATCCCACGCCCCATGCGGCGTTTGCGGGTCGGCGGGCGAGGCTTGATTCACGAACGTTCCCGAATAGGACAACACCTTGCGATACCATTCGGGGTGGAACCACGCCATCGAGAAGGCGGCCGCCGCGCCGGAACTTCCGCCCATGGTCGCGCGGCCCTCCGGGTCACGAGTGAAGCGGACACCATACAGGCGCGTGACCTGGGGCAGCACCTCCTGCTCCACGAACTCTGCATAGCGGCCCGACACGGTGTCGTATTCAAGACCCCGCTGGGACCCTTGCGCGTCACCACCGCCGGACTGGATCAGGACTGCCACAATCGATGGTACACGATGCGCAGCGATGAGGCTATCGAGCGCCGCTGTCACCCGCGCCACATAGTCGCGTCCATCCTGCACGACGAGCAATGGCGCGGCGGTACCCGGGCGGTAGCCGGCGGGCGTGTAGACGAAAACTTCTCGTCGATAAGGCGCGGGCTCGGACTGCTGGTCCGCGGGAGCGGCGAGCCGATTGCCATGGGCGTCGCGGCGGCGTGTCGTCTCGTTGTCGAGCTGCCGAATGCCGGGGTAGATGCGGCTCTCGCCCGATCGCATGATGAAGCTTCTGACGGTGCCGTGTGGCACATCCGTGCGGGGTGCCAGCTGGGACGCGTCGTGGTAGGGCGGCACGATGTGCAGCGTGTCGGCATCAGCCGGAACGGTGCCCACGAGCAGCAACGCCAACGTGATAAGCGATCGTGTGCGCATAGTGCCTCTCCTGTTCGATGCCGCCGCCCTGGGCACCGGGTCGATTAGCGTCAAGCCTACGGTCAAGCCAACCCATGCTCTTGCGACAGCTGGAAATTTGTTGAACCTACGGTTTGGCTCGGCCGAGCCAGGCGGCTAAGCCATATTACGCACCTCGAGGAATCGCCATGTCGTTCTCTGCTCCCTATTTCGCCAATCCCGCGAGATACACCGACGTCATGCCGTATCGACGCACTGGGCGAAGCGGGCTCAAATTGCCCGCGATAAGCCTCGGGCTTTGGCAGAATTTTGGTGGCGCCGACGTCTTCGAGAGTGGTCGCGCGGTGCTCCGCCGAGCGTTCGATCGCGGCGTCACCCACTTCGATCTCGCGAATAATTACGGACCGCCGTACGGATCGGCCGAGGAAAATTTTGGCCGCGTCCTCGCTTCCGATTTCGCCGCCCATCGCGACGAATTGATCATCTCGAGCAAGGCGGGATGGGATATGTGGCCGGGACCGTATGGGGATATCGGCTCGTCCAAGAAATATCTGATCGCGAGCTGCGAGCAGAGCCTCAAGCGGATGGGTGTCGACTATGTCGACATTTTCTATTCGCACCGCGTCGACCCCGATACCCCGCTCGAAGAAACCATGGGCGCGTTGATTCAGCTGCACCGGCAGGGAAAGGCGCTCTATGTCGGCATCTCGTCTTACGATGCCGGACTGACTCGTCGCGCCGCCGCGATTCTTGCCGAGGAACGAGTTCCGCTTTTCATACATCAGCCGAGCTATTCGATTCTCAATCGATGGATCGAGCGCGAGTTGCTCGCAACGCTGGATGATTTGGGGACGGGTTGCATCGCCTTCTCGCCGCTCGCGCAAGGCATGCTGACGAACAAGTATCTCGGCGGCGTACCCCGGGACGCTCGGGCCAGCCGCAGCGGATCGCTGTCGCCGGACCTGCTGACAGAGCGAAACCTTGCGGCGATCCGCCGCCTCAACGGGATTGCTTCACAGCGAGATCAAACTCTCGCGCAGATGGCGATCGCGTGGGTACTGCGCGACGCCCGCGTTACCTCTGCGTTGATTGGCGCGCGCACCGTCGAGCAGCTTGACGACTCTTTGGATGCAATCAAACAGCCCGACTTTTCTGTCAGTGAGCTCACCGCAATCGACGAAGCCGCCGGCGATGGGGGTATCAACCTTTGGTCGGGATCGTCCGACATCGTGACGTTGCCTGCCGCCCAAGGCTGGCGAGCTTAATTGACCCAATTGTGGACATTGGGATGGCCCCGCCAACTTCCCAAAACTCGCCGTTCATTCACAATCTAATTCCGCCTTAGATTGACCGTTTTCCGCGCGGCAGCTCTTCCATGTTTTCGCCAATCTCACTGCCTGGGGTCTGCGCTTCGCGATCCAAAATACAGTCGATTGCCGGCAGCATAGCTCCGACCACAGCGGCGATCGCCTTGGCATTCGGATGCACTCTGTCCGCCAGCACCATGTCTCTATGACCCATCACACCGGCGGGGAAGAACGGCCAAGTCGTTGCAGCGTGGAGCTTGGCCAAAGCTTCGTGGATGCCTGCGTAAGGCCCTGCCCTCTGCGTGAGCAACGGCGGCGGCGCGACGGTGGTGAGCAGCACCGGGACGCCGCAGCGGCCGAACTCGACGAGGATCTCCCCAAGGTTCGCCCGCGTGGATGACGGCGGCACCTGCCGGAGCACGTCGTTGGGTCCAAGCTGGACGATGGCGAGGTCAGGACGGCCTTCCAGGCGCGACAGCACTCGGGGCAGCCGCCGCAAAGCGTCCGCGGTGGTGTCGCCGGCGACGCCCGCGTTGATCACCCGTGCGCCCGGAAATCCAGCGCTCAGACGATGCTCCAGTTGAGTGGCGAAGCCGTCGGCGGTGGCTAGACTGTAGCCGGCGACGAGGCTGTCGCCGAATGCGAGGAAGAGCGGGGCTCAAGTGGTCATGGGTCGCAGCAAAGATAGGTGCTGTCGGTTCCATTTGTAACGATGCCTCGTCGTGCGCGGGTGTCGGGTAGCATCGCCCTTTGTCAGCGCCTTCGTCTCCAAGATCGCTTCCAAAATCGCCTTCGGGTAAGAGAACTCAATCGGCACGAGCCGCAGCGCTAGCCGTAGAGGAAGATACCCCCGGTGATCACCCTTCAGCACACGCTGTACGATGCTGATCGTTGCTTGGGGCGTGGCGCCCAACTGCGTTCCGGTCTCAAATCCGAGGTACATCGCGCTAAATTTTCGCCTTTTCGTCGTGCAGGTCTGGACGCGACGACGTCACCTTTCTGCCAACGTGTCAAAATCGTTCCAACGTCGGGCCTACACTTTTTGTGGCCTAATCTAGACAGCTACGTTCGTTAAAAACGCTAGCCGCCGAAGCTGCGCGGGTCCGGCCCCAGCCGTCCAACCGGCGAGTCGAGCGCTTCGATAGCTGCCATGTCCTCCTCGTCCAGGATCAAATCCAGCGCTGCGAAATTGTCCGACAGGTGCTCCAAGTCGCTCGCCTTTGGAATGACGGCCAGGCCGTGCGCGAGATGCCAAGCAATCACCACCTGTGCCGAACTGCGCTCATGCTTGTCCGCGACCCGGACGATCGGCGCGCGTGTAAGCAAGTCCTTGCCTTGGCCGAGCGGGCTCCAGCTCTGCGTCACGATCTTGTGCGCCTCATGATAAGACCGCGCTTCGCGTTGCTGGAAGCCGGGATGCAGCTCGATCTGGTTGATCGCCGGAACGACGCCCGTCGCTTCGACGATTCGCTCAAGATGCTCAGGCAGGAAGTTGCACACGCCGATTGACAGCGCCTTACCAGCGTCGCGCAATCCCACCATCGCCTGCCAAGCCTCGACGTAGCGGTCTTCAGTCGGCACCGGCCAGTGCATCAGATACAGGTCCACCGCTTCGACCCCGAGCAGCGCCAAACTTTCATCGAGCGCCGCGACCGCGTCGCCGTGACGCGTATTCGACAGCTTGGTCGTGATCCAGACGTCGTCGCCCTTGATCCCGTCTCCAACACCCCTCTCATTATCATAGGCGGCTGCGGTATCGACAAGTCGGAAGCCGACATCAAGACCGGTTCGCACGATCGTCGCCGCTCCGACGTTCTTTATCTGCCAAGTGCCCATACCGAGTTGCGGCATCGAGCGGTCGTCGTTGAGGGTAAGGTTAGCCATGGTCTTCGAACCATCGCGCCTGAAGCCGGTTCCGCTCCTGCCGATATCGCGCTGCTGTATGGGCGGTGTTAAGGACTTGCAAACCGCCATTCAGGCCACCCGCGGCGCATTTCGAAACCGGCCGCTCATTCACGGTCAGATTACGCGCTTGGACTGGTCATTTTCGGACTAGCAGCTGCCGCGCCTTTAGTTCAGGCGGCATCCGCGTCGCTGAGCTGGACGGATAGTTTGGCGGTGTCGATCGTTCTCCCGGCTTCCCAATGGTTTCTGGAGGGGTTGCGAACATTACGCTCGCCAAAGAACCCAAGTGTTGTGCAGTGCGCGCACGGTCGCCTGTATCAGTACAGCCGAGGGTGTCAGAGGCGGATTTACGACCGATCAAAGCGTCACCCGGGAGTGCGATGCCTCACGGAGCAAAGGGTATGATACGTCCGATATCGCGACTTTGCTGTAGAGGTGAGCGATTGACTTGTATCCTATATTTGGCGCGTCACACGGCGAACATTTTTATAGTGACGCTACAAAAGTAGAACATACGACGCACCTACGTGAAGTCTGTGTTGATCAGGGCGGTGTCGTGCTCACCATGGATGAAT
Organism: Sphingomonas sp. PAMC 26617; assembly: GCF_000242835.1. Taxonomy (NCBI): domain Bacteria; kingdom Pseudomonadati; phylum Pseudomonadota; class Alphaproteobacteria; order Sphingomonadales; family Sphingomonadaceae; genus Sphingomonas; species Sphingomonas sp. PAMC 26617. The sequence continues at coordinate 3,120,632 of NZ_JH594425.1, read as the reverse complement.
TGCATCACACTGCGCATTGATCCGGCTACAAGATTTGGGAACGATAGGAGCAGGCTGCGGCGCGGAGGTTCGCCGCAGCCCCGGCCGCGCAATTTTCCGGAGTCACTGCGGTTACGAAAGCTCAAGCACAAATAAATCACTAAGCAAGAGGAATCACGTTCTTTGGGGGCGGGCCATGCCAGAAAGGCCTCGGGCGTCTTCGTGAGAGACTCAACCATATTCCCAGGTAGCCAAACCCCTGTCAGTAGAATTTACAGTTCAACCTATTGAAACACGTGGGAATGTTGGGAAACAGGGCTTGGCACGCTCTTTGCAATCGCTTTGGATTATCTTCGGAGAGTAACCCATGCGTACCAAGCTTCTTTCTGCCGCGGCAGCCCTCGTCGCCATCGCCGCTGTCGCTCCGGCGTCGGCTGCAACCTTTGCGGTTAACGACACTGCTGGCAACGCCGCACAGGGCGGCAACTTCAGCAGCACCCCCGGCCCAGACGGCACGTTCAATGGCATGTTCGGCGTGCAGAACATTGGCCTTGGCAACTTCTCTGAAATTTTCACGTTTACCCTGCCGACCGACGGTCTGGGCAGCGGCTCGGTAACCTCGATCGCATCGGGCAAGCTGATGTCGACCACCGACCTCAACTTCACGTCGGTGTTCTTCAACGGCACGGCTGCTACGATGTTTCCGAACGGTCGTTTTGAGTTCGCGTCGCTTGAGCTCATCCCGATCACGGCTGGCCAGCTCAACACGCTGACCGTCAACGGCTTCTCGTATGGTGGTGCATCGATCGGCGGCAGCCTGTCGTTCACCCCGACTTCGGCTGTCCCGGAAGCGGCAACCTGGGCAATGATGCTTGTTGGCTTCGGCATGATGGGTGCAGGCCTGCGCTATCGTCGTCGTAGCTCGACGGTTGCTTTCGCCTAATCGCGATACGCTTAGAAAATGCCGCCGGTGAAAATCGGCGGCATTTTTTGTGCGTTAAAGATCGGGTAGGAAAACCTTCACGAGCACGTTGCCGTTTTGGGCATGGTGCGTCGCACCGTCGGACGTAAGCTCGTCCGCCATTTCCAGCGCATCTTCGCGTGAAAAGAACAGGGAATATAGCGATCGCGGCACGGCGTCCGGCGACAGGTCGCATGCAGCAGCGTCAATCCGGTGCTGAATGCTCGATATTTCAAGCCGCATAAGTTGCGAGGGCGCGCCCACGCTGTGATTGGTGCGCGGCGTCCCGATTGCCTTGAAACCGAGCATAGCTTCGTAGAAACGACGATGACGCGGATTGACCTCAATGAACAGGTCAGTGCAGCGATGGTGATGGTAGCCGTAGATAAACACGATGTGGAACAATGCCGCCAGCAGGGGCTTGGACGGCAGGCCAGTCTCGAACGCTAGACGGCTGAGTTCGCAAATCTTGCGTCCCGCGGCTTCTCGGAACGGGTTGAGTTCGTCAGCGAAAATCTTGTCCGCCGCCAGCCCAGCGTCGGAATCTACCACGAGCGTGACAGTCCCAAGGATTTGTGAGTTTTCGGACGCTGTGAAAGTCGCACTAGCGCGGTGCGCAGGCAA
>NZ_JH594425.1:3105710-3118498 GCF_000242835.1 Sphingomonas sp. PAMC 26617 | reverse complement strand
TGCCTCCATAAAGTTTTGTTTATGGAAAACCTTACGAGACTGTTTGGGAATTGCCGAGAATGGTTAACAAACGCTAGGCCTCTAGCAGTAGCGTTCGGTCAGACGTGCTCTTTCTAAGGTTAACGTGGCGGCACCAGTTACCCATCTGCCGAAAGAATCACATCACCGTCAAAAAGGATGGTGCCCGAAATTGCCATAACACGCGAGCAATGCCGCTGGAAGAACAAGCGATTCGCGACAATATAAGTGTTGTGCGATGACGGGGGTGCTGTAACGCGCGCCGTCTAGCCAGGCGGTGTGGCGGATCTGGTCGGATTGATCGAACGGGCATTCCGCTGACAAATCGCTCGCCTCGGCGAATCCTGCTTCGAAGGCGTCGACCAGCTCATCCATATATTGATCACGTAGCATGATCGTTAAACCTCGTGTTCACCCGCAGGTTCCGACTGGGCCAGAAAGTCACACTTTCTTACCATAGTTGCGTGCTGGCGAAAATAGAGCGGCAAGAGCAGCCGCGTCGAGCTCAGGTTTGATCAGCTGATCAACTGGTGCCGTGTCGCCACACACTACTATCGACGCCGACGAACCTCTTCTTTACCATCACGCTCGCTCAGACGACATCCTCTGCCTGTGCCTAACGAGACTTGGGCCTGAGATACTTAGGAAGCGATGGGAGCGGACTGCAATATGGTAAGAACCTCACTGCAGCCCTGGCCACGCTTTTCGTTGGAGAGCCGCGTGGTTGGGATGTCGTATTCGGATTGACGCTGCAGTCGCAATACTCGCGGGCAAACTTAACTGGCGAGTGACGGCCCTAATCTTTGAGAGGTAGCTGTACTTAGACCCACAATCGCCGCGCCCACTGCGGAGGGAAATCGGATCCGTTCGGCCCGCGCCCCTTCAAAGTCGCGTGTTGCCCGTAATATCCTGCCGGGGTCGAATGGACGCAGATCGAAGGCGGGCCCACGCTCGAATTCCAGGTCGGCGACGTGCTTTGGTGCCCGCCGGAGCACAAGCACTGGCACGGCGCCACCCCGACCCAAGCGATGACCCATATCGCGCTTCAGGAGTCGCTGAACGGGTCGCCGGTCCAGTGGATGGAGCAGGTTACCGACGCGCAATATCGCGCCGGTCCAGCTGCGCCCGGCGCCAAACGGGACGACTGACATTGGCAAGGCGAACGGTTGCGGACGGCCAAGGCCACCTTGACCCATTTCCGGTTATTCATGGCCCGATCAGTGCTTTCCAGAAACCAGCCATTTGTTCATTTCCGTGAGAATGGTCTATGTTAACAGGCGATTCTTCCGGCACGACGGGATGTGTGGGCGAAGGGCCAGCAACATTTGAATTGCGTCGTCGACCCGACGCGCCAGTGGACCAGCGATCGGCAGGTGACGGTAGGCGCATCAGCTCGCATGGTGGCTGTAGGACTTTCAGTGAGGATTATTAGATGAGCTTCTGCGACGCGATATGGGAAGACGTTGCCCCTCTGAGACGTTCCATTTTGGAGCAGCCGTTTATCGCAGAACTCGCCGACGGATCGCTGCCGCCCGACAGCTTTCGGCATTACATCCTGCAGGACAGCCTGTATCTGGCGGAATACGCGCGCGTACTGGCGATCGCTGCGGCGCGCGCTCCCAATGCCGATGGTCGGCTCGAATTTTCCGACGGCGCTAAGGTCGCGGTGCAAGTCGAGGAAATCCTGCACCAGACCTTCTTCAGACAGTTTGATATCACACCCGCCATGGTCGCCATGAGCGAGTCAAGCCCAGTCTGTGTCGGCTATACCGGCTACCTTGCGAGCCTCGCTGCCACCCGCAGCTACGAGGAATTGATCGCCGGAATTCTTCCGTGTTTTTGGGTGTATTGGGAGGTTGGGTGCGCGATCAAATCGATCGCCAGATCGCCTAATCCGTACGAGGCGTGGATCAACATTTATGCTGACCCTGGGTTTGGCGAGGCAACGCGTCGGGTCCGCACTTTAGTGGATGGCGCCGCAAGCCTCTCGACGGAATCGGCACGCGCGGCAATGGCCAAGGCTTTTCGCACTGCCACCCGCTACGAATGGATGTTCTGGGATTCCGCCTATCGGCAGCTCGACTGGCCAGTATAATTTCTCGATCACGCCCGCCCGCTTGCCTGAGGGAACCACTTTGTCCCGTCTGCGTCCGCTTGCTGATGCCGACCATCTGCCAGCGCTCGACCGTTCGTTCGTTATTGACCGACCCGCCATGGAGCTCGACGACGACCGCCGCCACCGCGCATCATGTTGCTCTACGGCTCGCTGCGCGAGCATCTTTCTCGCGGCTCTGCGTCGAGGAGGCGGCCCGCCTGCTCCAAGTGTTCGGCACCGAAACCCGCATCTCCGACCCGTCCGACCTGCCGCTGCCCGATCAGGCCGCTGGTGATGATCATCCCGTCGTGCACGAACTGCGCGAACTGTCGATGTGGTCCGAGGGCCACGTCTGGTGCATTACTGGCGTGATAAAAACGCAGATCGACCATCTGAAGCTGGCAATGGGCGGTATTCTCACTAAATTTCAGCTATTGAGATGATGCCGCCGCGCTGCTGATCCTCTGCATCGCGGCCATACGCCGAACGGCCGAGCGGCCACTACTTGTCGCGCCGCCCCGGCGGGTCGCGGTCAGATCACGATTTCCGTGCCCACCTCGACGGCCTGACGGGTCGGGATGCAGAACGAGGTTCCGGTAGACGTCGTATTGCGCTGCATCGCCACGAAAAGCTCCTCGCGCCACGGTGCCATCCCCTGTACCCTTGCGCTAGCGACAACCGTCTCGTGCCCGATGTAATCGGACGACGGGACGCATGACTTTGCTAGCGCCAGTCCCGCGGGAATGTCGAGCTCCTCCATGAACCCGAAGCGGATGACGACGCACTCGAAACCGGCAGCGAGCCTCGTCAGCAGGCGCGTATCACTCAAGGCGTCGAGAGCGGCCAGCTGACCGGCCGCGAAGCGCGGCACGACGAGCGTCAGCAGGGCCGGATCGACGCGACCGAAGCGCGGATGCGCGCCCGGAATGGCGGTAGCCTCAATTATGCGCAGCGCGCCCGGCTGCAAGGCCGCGAAAGTCGTGCCAGCGCGCATATCTTCCGTACCAAGCACAACGGTCGGCGCCACTGATCCACTGGGCGCGCCGGGGCGGTTGTCGCCCCGATACGCTCGTCTTCGAGGAGAAGACGCATGAACCGTCGGAACTTCGTCCAGGCTGGGGCGGCGAGCATGGCGATCGCCGCAGCCACTGGATCCGGCGCGGTTGCGGCGACGCCGCGTCGCCGTCCCAATCTGCTCTATATCTTCAGCGACCAGCACCGGGCGGCATCGCTACCCGGCGAGCCGTTCAATCAGGCGATCGCACCCAATCTCGATGCGTTTCGCCGTGCCAACTTCTCGATGGATCGGTGCGTATCGAACTACCCGCTGTGCACGCCGTACCGCGGCATTCTGATGAGCGGGAGATGGCCGTATCAAACCGGTCTCACCCACAACAATGTCGCGCTGCCATCTACCGAGATTTCCATCGGACGCGTCTTTCGCGATGCGGGATATCGCACCGGCTACGTGGGCAAATGGCATCTTCAGGGGCGCGGGACCGCCTTCATTCCAGCCGGTCCCGACCGGCAGGGGTTCGAGGACTGGCATGTATGGGAGCGAACCAACGCGCATTACCGGTCCTGGACCTACGACCCGGATACCGGTGCGCGTATCGAGCCGGAGGGGTGGAACTGCACGACCATGACCGATCAGGCGGTCGCGCTGCTGGAGCTCCAACGCGGTGCAACGACGCCATGGATGCTGATGGTATCGTGGAACCCGCCGCACCCCCCCACAATCCACCTGTTGAAGACACGAAGCACTACCCGCTGGACCAACTTCACATGCGACCCAACGTGTCGTTCCCTTTGGCGGGCGAGGCGCGGCCGTTGATCCGGCCCGAACCGCTACGCCAGGCCATGCAAGGCTACTACGGCGCGATCACCGGCGTTGACGCCGAGTTCGGCCGACTGCTGGCTGCGCTCGAAGCGATCGGCGCGGTGGACGACACGTTCGTCGTCTATACTTCCGATCACGGGGACATGATGGGATCGCAGGGGCGCATGGCCAAGCAGGTGCCGTTTGAAGAATCATGCCGCGTGCCGTTTTTCGTTCGCTACCCGGGTGTGACGCCAAAGGGCGGCGCATCCGACACATTATTCGCCGCTATCGATATTTACCCGACGATGTGCGGCCTCGCAGGGCTGCCAGTGCCCCACCATTGCGCCGGGCGCGATCTGTCGGGCGTGATGCGCGGGGAACAGACGAGCGCGTCGCCGGCAGTCTTCCTGATGAACCAGCTGCCGCGTTCGTCAGGCGGTCCGGAAGCGATCGGGGAAGATGGCGATGGCGGCGAAGTGTCGCCCGCGGGCAGTTTGCCGTCCCATCCCGGAAAACGCTTAGGCACCAAGTTTATCAACCAGCCGACCTATCGTGGCTTGCGGACCGACACTCACACCTATGCGGTCGCCGAAACCGGCCGCTGGTGCCTGTACGACAATGTCGCCGACCCGTTTCAGCTGAAGAACCTCGTTAGCGATCCCGCGCAGCAAGCGCTGATGGCGCGGTTCGATGCGTAGATCGCGGTGTGGCTCGCCGCCAGCGGCGATCCGTTCCCGCTGGCAGCAGCGACCCGGCACGTTTCCGACTTCCCAACCTGACCGTCATGGCTTGCTGTATCCCTGAACGCGTCGGCGAAGCTCGACGCTTGCCCGATCGTCACGATGCCGTTTGCGCAGGCTCGGGCTAGCCGATGGTTCCGATCCCGGGCGGCGTGTTCTACATGCGCTCGGACGATCCGTTCGGCGTTCCTGAAAATGGCGAAGGACCGGTCCGCGCTGTGCGGCTAGCGCCGTTCCTGATCGACGTGACCGCCGTCACCAACGCAGCGTTCGCGGGCTTTGTTGAAGCGACCGGATACGTCACCGATGCCGAGCAGCTTGGGTGGTCGTTCGGGTTCGTCGGCGAGCGCCACATTGGTGATCCGGTCGTGAAGCAGACCCCGGGTGGGCGGCGGTCGACGGGGCCGATTGGCGGCATCCCTTCGGCCCCACGAGCGATATCGCGGATCGCGCGGATCATCCCGCCGTCCATGTTTCGTGGCACGATGCCGCCTTGTCTGCACGCTGGGCCAGCAAGCGGCTGCCGACCGAGGCCGAATGGGAACGCGCCGCTCGTGGCGGTCTCGATCAGCGACGCTATCCGTGGGGCGACGAGCTCATGCCGAACGGCGAACAGCGGTGCCGGATATGGGAGGGGCCATTCCCTGCCCGTGCGCCCGATGCACAACGTGCCGGAACGGGCCCGGTGCGAGAGTATCCGCCCACCGACTACGGCGTGTACGGGATGGCAGGCAATGTCTGGGACTGGTGTGCCGACTGGTTCGATCCAGCGCATCACTTGTTCGCTTCGCGCGAAAACCCGCTTGGTCCCACCGCCGGCAAACACCGGGTCCTGCGGGGTGGGTCGTATATGTGTCACCCCTCCTATTGCAATCGCTACCGCGTCGCTGCGCGCAGCGGCAGCACACCCGATAGCAGCACTAGCCACGTCGGTTTTCGGTGTGCTCGCGACGTTCCGTCAACAGTCGGTTGAGACGTTCGAGGGAAACGCGCGACGGAAACTGCCGGCCACGCCGTTAAACGTTCGTCCGGCAATGACCGGATGCAACAGATGAGAGGTCTTCATGAAGAAGCTTATCCTAGCGGCGCTGGCCGCCACTACCGCGCTCAGCGCCGCATCCACGGCCGACGCTGCCCAAGGGTGCGGTCGGGGCTTTCACCGCGCGGCGTACGGGCGTTGCATTCCCAATCGCGGCTTCGGCTACGCGCCGCGCGGCCCCGCCATGGTATATTCTATCCCGGTCGAGGCTATTGGGACGGCGGCCGGTATTGGGGTCATCGCTATCGCTGGCATGGCGGCTGGCGGTATCGCTGAGCCGACGGCGGGGCGGGGTCTCGCCGCCCCGCCCGTCCCTTCAGAGCCCATCCGCAGCCGTCAACGCGCGCCCATAGTTGGTGATGAACAGCGTGTGGACGAGCTGGCCGGAATTCCCGACCGGGCTTGATGGCGTCGACCCGTCATAGTCGGTTGGCACCCACCCCGGTACGGTTTGGGTCATAACCCCCGGCACATCGAACGCACCGCCGCCGAGCGGGATCTGATGGTTTCGGAGATAATTGATCAGATCGACTGCCACCTGATAGTTGGTCAGACTACCCAGTCCGATGTCCGAACCAAATCCGGCTGACCATTCGTCCGCCCACACCGGCATCTTGGTGCTCGGAATACCGAAATCCGTGTCCCAATTGCTCTCATCCGCGCTACCGCGCTGATAGGGATGGACAGCATAGACAACACGCCCGAGCGGGTCGGCAATCGTCGGCGCGCCGTCCAGCGTGCGACCGATCCCCAGTCCATCGACGACCATGACATTCTGGCTGCCCTTGCCGCGAAGCCGCGCTACGAGTGGCTGCATGCCGACCGCGACAGGGTCACTCGCGTTTGCCGCCGTGTTGGTGCCGCCGTTCGCCCAGAGCTGCCAGTTGGCGTCGCTCTTGGCCGGCCGTGGTTCGTTGTAGAGCTCGAACAGCACACCCCGATCGGCGCCGAAGGTGGCGGTCAGCGCGTCCCAGTCACGCACCGTCTCGGCCGTGGCGAAGGGGTTGAAGCCGGTCTCGCCACTGTTTGTCTCGTCCTGCATCGAGATCATGACAACGAACCCTGCCGCGCGCGCCTGCTTGATCGCAGCCGTAACGCTAGCCGAATAAGCGGCATCGTAGAGCGGCGACTGTGGGTCGAGCGACGGCTGGCTGACCTGGAAGCGCAGCGTATCCGCACCGAACGCCGCGGCTGCCGCGAGTTCGGCGGGACCATAATTGACACGGCCAGTGTAGGTGCCTGGCAGGCTGGCCTGTAGATAGGCCGCCGTCGCAACGAAGCCCCGGATCACGACGCTGCGTGGGAACCACGTTTGACCGTTCAGCGTCAGGTGGAGCCCCGATACACCGACCACTTGCGCGGCAACTGGTGTGGGTGCGGCGGTCGGAACCGGCGTCGGTGTAGCGGTCGGCGTCGGAGCTAGGACGGGGACCACCGGGACCGATACGGATCCAGTACCCCCGCCGCTACCGCAAGCCCCTACGCATAACAGGGCGGCGGTCGCGAACAGACGGGTTGCCAGAATCGATTTCACGCAGCGTGAGCCTCTCGGCTGGGTTCGTTGCCGGTTGAACGAAGCTGGCCTACAAATCCGTCGCGCGATTGTGTCGATACCCTTAGCGACCTCGCTTCTGCATGCGACCGACCAGGGCGTCCGCGATGCGCTGCCGGTCCGTTTGCTGCAGCGTTGCGGCAAAATCGAGGGCTCGGTCCTCAACAACCGTACGGACGCGGAAGTCGTCAGCGCGCGCCTTGGCCAACGCCGCCTTGGTTGCCGGAACATTGGGCGATGGCTGCGCAAGCAAACGGGCGGCATCGGCTTTGGCGGCGTTGCTCTCGTTAATGAGCGGTCGGACCGACTCACGGGCAGCGCGAAGCTGCACACGAAAGGCGCGCCGCTCTGCCCGTGGCAGTTCGGAGCCGGCGACGCGCAGCGCCCCGGCCGCGATCATCCGGTGCCCGTCACGCACCCAAGCGGCGCCCCCCACTAGCGCGCCTGCCAGGAACAGGTTGAGCAGTAACGAGGCGATCAGCAGCAGTCGCCCCCTAACCACGATCATCACTTCCTGCCGGAAGGTCGCCGAAGACCGTCATGCTATCGATGTGACTGGCGGGGCTGATGGCCGCGGTTGCCGCGACGCCGGCAGTGGCGCCTGACAACGCGGCGGCGATCCCGAACCCCGTCCACCACAGCTTCGCCTTGCATGCCTTTGACGCTGTCGGGGCACCGGCTACGATTCTGCCGGCAAAATCTACGTCAGGCACCGGCACCTGCCAAAGGTCAAGCGTCTCGTCGAGGGCGAGCGCCTCGGCGAGGATCGTGCGCCCCGCCTCTGTCCGTGACAGACGCAGTGCCTCACCCGTGATATTCTCCGGCCAACGTGCGACCACGCCGCCATAGGCGTCGGCCAGGATCCGGAAACGTTCAATGGTCAGTGGCTCAAAGGTCATCGCGCAACTCCTGCTCCGCAAGCCGCGCGCGCAGCGTACGCCGGCCGCGCGCCAGCAGTGACTCCAGCGCCTCGACACCGATACCGAGCGCCTGCGAAGCTGCCGCGCCCGTCATGTCCTGGTAGTGCACCAGCAGGATGGCCTCGCGTTGCCGTTCTGGTAGTGCCGCAATCGCCGCAGCCACCGCCGAGCCCCGCTCGGCGTCCACCAACGTCGCCATGGCATCGGGTGCGGGGTCGGCGGTTTCGGGCACCGCGTTGCTGGTCACCTCGCGACGACGGCGCAAACGATCGCGGCACAGGTTGAGCACCACCAAGTGCAGCCAAGTGTCGAACCGTGCGCGTCCGCTCTCCCACGTCGCCGCCTGCCGCCACGTCCGAACGAATGCCTCTTGCGCCACATCCTCTGCTTCCGACCGGTCGTGGAGCATCCGGTGCGCGAGCCCGACGACGCGCGGCAGCTTGCCTGACACGAGCAGGCGCGCCGCGGCCGCATCGCCGCGCGCCACCCGCGACAACAGCGCCGCGTCCGGATCGGGCTCGTCCAACGCCTACCGCCCTGAGTGCCATAACCTCGCGTCCTGCATCAGCCAGCATCGTCATCGACAGTGCGGCCGGACACCGCGTAGGCGCCGCCCCTGCGCTCCTGCTTGCTCACCCGACCATCGCCGTCCGCATCTAGCTTACCAAACCGCCTAGTAGCCGCGGCGTCGATTTCCTGTCGGTTGATGAAGCCGTCGCTGTTGCGATCGAGGTGAGCGAAGCGCTTGGCCGGGTTGCCCTTGCCACCGGTCATCGCCGCCATGAACTCCGCGCGGTTCACCTTGCCATCGTTGTCGTTGTCCGCCGCCATGACGCGTTGCTCGCGGCGCTGCTCGAACTGCCGCAGGGTCAGGCCCATCCCGGGACCACCGCCAGAGGCGATCGAAGCCCGCCCGGTGGAATTCGCGGCACTCGCCTGCCGGGTGGCGGCGGATCCCTGCGCACCGCCATCCGGTGCCGGCCTGGCGCAGGCGGATACCGGGAAGATCAGCGCCATGAGAACCGCCATCTTCACCGTCCTTCGTCCGTTGGTCATCATCGCCTACCTTCGTCCACGTCAATTGCCTCTTTAACGGCGGGAAGTATCGGTTCCGTCGCACAGTCAGCGATTTTTCGTGCGACCGCTTGCGACGGAAAGCCTGCCCTACGTCGTTCAATGCTATAAGTAACCGGAGGTGGAGATGAGGACTGCCGCGTTAGGGACACTGGTGTTGCTGGGGTGCGCGGCACTTGGCGGATGCGCATACGGCCCGCATTACGGACCACCTCCCGGCTGGGCGGGCGAGAGTTGGGCGCGACACGTCCGTCGCTGCGAACGTAACTTCCCCCGCTATGGTCCACGAACCGACCTGATCTACAGGCCGGGGGGCGACTATCGTTGCCCGCTGTGATTTCCTGAAGTCTGGCTCGCGCCGTACCGCAAGACCGATCGAGCACGCACGCCGCCTCCGAACGGCGAACATTGGAGAACGGAGATGGAGACCGTACCAACAATCCTACTTACCGCCGCCATTGTAGCCATAAGCGCCCCGGGGCAGGCGGCCGATACGCCTAAGCAGCGCTACCAGAACAATATGACCTGCACAGCGGTCATCACTACCGCGATTGAACAGAACGCGCTCCCCGCGAATATCACAAGCAAGCAGGCGACTTCGCTACGGACGGTATATGCGCAGCAGACACGGACTACCGGGCGAGATGCTGGCATTTTGCCAGCCGATATCATGAGCGACATCGAAAACATGCACCGCACCATTGTCGCCAGGATGAACGCATCCGACAAGTCCAAGGCGAGTAGCGAGCGAGCAGAAACCGCTTCCATGACGACGAACTGCGCTGCCCTTCTCGGCTTCGAACTTGAGCACACGGTCATGTCATACGGCCCGGGTCACTAGCTTTCCTGATTCCACGTCGACACGTGGCTCGTTTGTTGCGTACCAAATTGACCCAAACTTTGACATTCAAACGCCCTTTCCCGCCTCCAACTTTCTGACGTTCATTCATGAAGTTTGGACGTAGTTCCCCGTGATCCGCGTTTGCTCGGGTTCGAGAGACCTGGGAAGCCTGAAGCAATGGTTTCGGAGGCCGCTTGATCTATGACGCCCTGAATCGCGTTGCCGCCTCAAGCGATAGATCTAAGCTGCTGATAACCTCGAGGGTTCCCCAAAGATCAACTTGGCCAGGGCTGCAGTTAAGGTCACCTCCGAACTGCAGCCCGCCTCCAGTATCTAGCGATCGTTTAGCGCCTGCCGCGCTGCAACGGTCAGCTCGCTGAAGGCGGACTGCCATGTTCTGTTGTTGCCCCCTAAAGGCCTGACAGAGCCTCGCAGGTTTGCGCAATGAACTCGCGGGGTGATCGATAGCGCAAAGCGCGGTGCGGATGCACTTCGTTATAATGGTCGAACCAGCCGGGGAGTTGGTCGATAACGCTCTGCGCATTCGGCCTGGGGTTTACACGGACATAATCGCGCTTGAGGGTGCGAACGAACGCCTCCGCCATGCCATTAGATTGAGGACTGCTGACTGGGGTCGTGCGCGGGATCAGTCCAATGCCCCGGGCGAACGCTCGTGTGTTGCGAGCGGTGTAGCAGCTGCCGTTATCGGTGAGCCACTCGATCGGTTCGGGTACGCGGTTCACCTGTCCGTAGCGATGCTCGACCGTGGCAACCATCAAGTCCTGGACGTCCTCGGCGGTGATGCCGCCCGTTGTCGCCACGTGTCCCATGGCCTCGCGGTCGCAGCAGTCGAGCGCGAATGCGACACGCACCTTCTCGCCATTGTCACAGGTGATCTCCAACCCGTCGGAGTACCAGCGGGTGTTGCGCAGATCGACCGCGACCCGGCCATCGTGACGCCGTTCTTCGCGGCGTTCGCCGTCCCGCTGTAGCAGCAGCCCATGCACCTTCATGACGCGGTAGAGGCGTTTCGGATTGGGCGCTTCGCGCCGGTCTTTTCTGCCTGCCGGCGCAGCAGAGCATGAACGCGGCGATAGCCGTACGTTGGCAGATCAGCGACGAGCGCACGGATGTCGGCAACCAACTCAGCATCCGGCAGCGGTGGTCGTCCGCGTAGTCGGGACGCCGGGCGATGGTGCATTGCGGACAGGTGTGGGCGAGTGATGCCGACCGCCTCTGCGACCGCGCTCACCGTCCATCCCGCGGCAACGAGGTCGAGCGCAACAGCAGTTTTTTTAAGCCTGCGGCCCGAGACACGGCCTCGCGGAGCAGTTCGTTCTCCATAGCCTTCTTGCCGAGCAGTCTGTGTAGTTCGCACACCTGCGCCTCGAGCGCACGGTATTCAGACGCCGGCACCACTTCCTCGCCAGCTGCTGCGGCGGTCAGCGCACCCTGTGCCATCCGCCGACGCCAGGTGAAGATCTGATTGCCACCGATGCCGTGCCGGCGGGCGACGAGCGACACACTCATCCCGGGCAGATACATCTCCTCCACGATCCGGACCTTCTCCTCCGGTGTCCATCGCCTCCGGCGCTGAACACCGGAGAGAACCTCGCCATCGTTGTAACGCCGGGTCTTACCGTCAGTCATATGCCTCACTCTTATCTAAGAGCGGGGCCCTGTCAGGTCATTTAGGGGGCCACCTCATGTTCCGCCCACCGTGTGCCTGAATGTCTCGAACTGGACGCTAGCTGCCCGGCCGCTGTGGGTCTGGCAAAACTCACAATGCGACATTCGTCGCCAATGTCAGCTTCCCGAGATCTACCATTCATTGACGTGGGAGCAGGTCTTGCCAAAATCTAGCCACTGCGGACTAGTAGTGCTCACTGATGCAGGCATATTAGGTACGCTACGGAGGTTATCTGTGACGAAAACCGCACGATCGGTAATCGAGCGACAATGGTTGGATCTCACCTGCATACGCCTTCCCAAGCACGCAATCGAAGCGCGATGGTCGTTGCGACTTGATCACTGTTTCCAGCGTGTACTGCTCGACGACGCCTGTGGCGGGTGTTGGTACGACCATATTGTAGGTAGACCCGCTTACGCTAACGCGCCCGACGCGGTGCTGGCTCGTGCGATCGTCACCGGCGAGGCGCTGCTAGCCGGAACGGCTGACTTAAGTGCCCTTAATACGCAGTCGCTAGCGTGGAGGGGAAAGGGCGGTAAGCTAACGCGCAGCGAACATTGAAACCGCCGCTCAAGGCCGTAAGAAATGAGTTGAAGCGGTTGACGGATACGAGCGTTTTATTGCGCACGATGGAGGGATTGGCCGCTGCAAGCGCCGCGCCGGGCGGAAACGCAGGCAATGTTCGTTCCGCGAGCTAGTTGGGTTCGACAGAAGGCCGCGTAGCCGCCTGTGGTCGGTTTGCTACCGCAAAAAACCACAACCGGTCATTCTTGGCACCCTGCCCGCTTTTCCAGAACCGGACGCCCGTTCATCCTGGGAATGATTAGATTGCCACCCCCCCAAAATCCCCGCATGGACCTTGCAATTCGGGGTAGAGGATACGATCAGACCGCCTTACGGCCAATATGCGCCTATTATTTTAGGTAAAGCGGCACATATGAGCTGCTGCCGGTTTCGTGGACACCGAGTTAAGGTGTTTTCGGAACCGGAGGGTGAC
>NZ_JH594425.1:3094265-3105126 GCF_000242835.1 Sphingomonas sp. PAMC 26617 | reverse complement strand
CTTCCACGCCTGGCTCGTGCGGGCGCCAAGTGCCCGGTCGCGCAGCGACGAAGTGTATACAGGGAAGATCCGCGCCAGCTTCATCTCCAGCTACCGAACCTATGGGGCGCGTCGCGTCTGGCACGATCTCTTGGCCGAAGGCCTTTCATGTGGCCTGCATCGGGTCGAACGGCTGATGTGTGTGCACGGTCTGATGGCGCGGCCGCGGCGCCGCGGTCTACCCAAGGATCATGGCGAACGCTCGGTGATCGCCGGCAATGTGCTCAATCGGCAGTTCACCGCGGATGCGCCCAATCAGAAGTGGGTGGCCGACTTCACTTACATCTGGACCGCCGAAGGATGGCTGTATGCTGCTGCAGTGATCGATCTCTTCTCGCGGCGGGTGGTCGGCTGGTCGATGAGCGACACGATGACGGCGCAGCTCGTCACCGATGCGCTGGTCATGGCGATCTGGCGACGCGGCAAGCCCGATACGCTGCTGCATCACTCCGACCGGGGTAGCCAATATACCAGCGAGCAGTTCCAGCGACTGATGGCCGACAATGGCGTCACCTGCTCGATGAGCCGGTCCGGCAACGTCTGGGACAACGCTGCGATGGAGAGCTTCTTCTCCTCGCTGAAGACCGAACGGATCGCGCGCAAAACCTATCGCACGCGCAACCACGCGAGACAGGACGTGTTCGATTACATCGAGCGCTTCTCCAATCCCACACGCAGGCACTCGACCGTGGGCTATCTCAGCCCCATGGACTTCGAGAAGCAGGCTCGTGTAGCCTAACTTGGTGTCCATGGGACCGGCAGCAGCTCAATAAGCGGTGGTCGGCCAACTGTCACACCAAGCACTGGCGTCGACGTTCCATGCCAGCAAACCTAGGGCGTCGCTAAAAACCGGCGAACATCAGACTTTAGTCTAAGCACGACCTCCTCGACGTTGCGTGAGAAAGTTTCGTTAATCTTGAGCGCGCTTGATTGCCCGAGATGCAAGCGGAGCGGCAAGACATGACTTTTTATCGGTGCAAAACGCTAACTCGTTCGCTGTCATTGAGACGCCCAATCGCTCTCGTTGTTGCGACTACGCTAGCTTTGGCTGGTTCACCGGCACTCGCATCGACCCAGGGAACGCTCGGCGCAACCTCAACCGGAAGCGTGACCATCTCGGTGACCGTGCCCAACCGCACGCAGATCTCGGGACTTACCGACGTCACCTTCACCAACGCCGACCCAACCACCACTGCAATCAGTGCGCAAAGCGATTGCGTGTGGAGCAACACGCTCACCAAGGGGTATAGCATCAAGGCCACCGGCAGCGGGACATCCAGCGCGTTCACGCTTGCCAGCGGTGCGCTAACGCCAGTTCCGTACAGCGTGCAATGGAACCCGAGCAGCGGACAGACCTCCGGCACCGCACTTGCTGCAGGCACTGCTTCGGCCGGGCTGGTGTCAACCGCGACCACGCCGACCTGCAGCTCGGGACCGACGAGCACGTCCAGTCTCGTTGTCAGCATTGCGCCCGCCGATCTCCAGACGATGGTCGCCGCTACCACCTATACGGGGACGCTGACCCTTCTCGTGACACCACAATAAGCGCCATCGAGGCCGGAAGGGCATGACAAGCATTGTGCACGGTTGCCGCGCGAGTGCCGTTGCACAGGCGCGAAGGCAGGTCCTGCGCGCCCTAGCCTTCCTGGTGGCATCGGCGGCACCGAACCTTGCACATGCACAAACAGTGCAAATCACCGGACTGTCCGATGTCGCCTTCGCCACGGTTGCAAACTTCGACGTCGACCTCTCACAAAGCCAGACAGTATGCGCGTACAGCAGCGTGGCGCTAGCTCGCTACAGCATATCGGCGGTGGGGTCCGGGGCCGGCGGCGCCTTCACGCTAAGTAATGGCGCTTCGGTGCTACCGTATGAAGTGCAGTGGAGTGCGACCGCAGCGCAAACCTCGGGCACGATGCTGAGGCCTGGCGCGGCGCTGACCAACCAGGCGTCCGCCGCTACCACCCCCACCTGCACGCTCGGCCTCACACCAAGCGGCAGCCTTACCATCCTCTTACGTGCCACCGCGCTGTCCGGCGCGCAAGCCGGCTCCTTCACCGGCACACTCTCTATTCTGATCTCCCCCAACTGAGGCGATGACACGATGGCCGCGCGGTCAAAGGGCAATCGCTGGAGACTGACAGCTTCCTGCCGAATTATAATCGCTGCGGTTCTGGCCCCGGCGATACCGACATCCGCATACGCCGCCACTCCGGGTGATGATACGATCCGGGTTGGCACGCCCGCCGAGTTCAACGAACTCGCCCGCACCCAGCAGGCGATCGTCGACGTCTACCTCGGTGACCGCCGGATCGGCCAAGCTGCCGTCGAATACGAGCCGGGCAAGCTTCGCTTTCTCCATCCCGACATAATGGTCGCGATGGTACCGGACATCCTCCAGCCAGCGTCGATCGCGAGCGCGCTGTCAGACCCCCTGGACGCGCATTCCAACCTGTTGTGCACGCCGGCAACCGATCCGCGCGACTGCGGGCGCCTGACTCCCAACGTCGTAGGGGTCATTTTCGACCAGGATCGTTTCCGACTATCGCTGTTCATCAATCCGCGCTTCCTTAAGGTAAGAGCGGCATCGGAAAAGACGTTCCTGTCGCGTCCAACGGCAGGTCTAGCGCTCGTTGATTCCGTAGCCGGTACGCTCGCGGGCGGCAGCGGCGGCAACACGGTATATGCACTGCAGAACCGCGCAGTGCTCGGCGACCGTGATGCGCGGATCATCAGTACTACCTCGTTCGCATCCGGTTCGGGACTGAAACCCGACGTACTGGTTGCGCAGGTTGACAAGCCCGGCCTGCGCTATACCGCCGGGCTGTTCTGGGCACCCGGCATCGATCTCATCGGTCGGCGCAAACTGTTGGGCGGCGGCGTCGAAACGCAGTTCGACACGCGGCTCGACAAGTCGCTGATCAGCGGTAGCCCGATTGTCGTCGCACTGTCGCAACGGTCGCGTGTCGACATATTGGTCAATGGCCGGCTGATGACTTCGCGGACCTATGAAGCAGGCAACCAAAGCTTGGATACGTCAGGCTTGCCTGATGGCGTTGGGGTGCTGGTGAACGATGCCACCCGTGGTTTCCTGTCGCCAACGCGGCAGCCATATGGCGAGGCGGGCGTTGCACGTCGCATGAGCGGCACGATCGCGCTCGACGCGTCGCTCGTCATGCTGGCAGGCAAGGCAATCGGCGAGCTTGGCACCAACTGGATCGCACAGCGCGTCCAAGTCCGCGTGGCAGCACTGGCGTCCAGCCGGCGCGATTATGGGCTGCTTGCGCAGGTCAATTCGACCGGCAGTTCGCCGCTGACCTTCAATCTCGATGTTCGGCGGGTCTACAGTCACGACGACCAGCCGTTGGTACCGATCGATACGCTCGAACCGAACGTGACGACTGGGTATCAGATTGCGCAACTTTCGGCGGGGAACTTCACCCAGGCTCTGGCAGACGTTGGGTATCGCCTGCAGGGCGGGCAGATCGGTTTTTCGGCGTTCTGCCGGCGGGATAGCCGTCGGGCACTAAACTACGCGATTGGCCCGACGGGACGCTGGTCGATCGTACATCGCCGCGGATTCGATCTCACGGTGGAAGCCAATCTGTCGCAATCCAACGTTGGACGTTCGGCCTACGCTGGATTGAGGTTACAACTCCTTCGTCTCCATAGCGCGTTCAGTGCGACAGCAGGCGGCCAGACGATTGGCTCTCGCAGCGAGGGTGCGCGATCTGGCGCAGTTGGCGGTGTCCAGGCGACGTGGCAGCATGATGACGTGCTTGGTGGAAACCTATCGCTCGGCGGCAACTACGACCATACGCCGGACGGCGACCTTGCCCACGCGCGCGCCGACATGCGTGGGCGGTTCGGCACGGTGGCGACCGATTTCATCCAGCAGATTAACGGTGCGCGAGGAACGCAATACAGCCTCGGCGTCCAGACAGCCGCCATCGTGAACCGCGACCTCGTCGCTCTTGGGGGTCGCGACCAGACCGACAGTGTGATCGCGGTCCGGATCGACGACGCCCCCCCAAACGCTAGGTTTCAGATCCTTGTCGACGAAACACCGCGGGGCATCGTGCGCGGCAGAGAAACGCGTACAATCGCCGTCCCGCCGTATCGCCGCTATTCGGTCCGCATCAAACCGATCGGCGGTCATCTCATGCACTTCGACAGCGAAAGCAGGATGGTCAGCATCTATCCGGGCAATGTTGCAGCTTTGGCGTGGACGGCCAAGCCGGTCGTGGCGATTTTCGGCCGAGTTGTACGAGCCAACGGCGATGCTATCGGGAACGCTGATCTTATCGCAAGCGATGCGATCAGCCATTCTGACGACCAAGGTTATTTCCAGATTGAGACCGCGCCGGAGACGACCGTCCTGGTACGTTCTGTTGGAGCAATCCCGTGCCAGGCCGCGCTAAGCGACAAACCACTAAGGGGCGACTATCTTGAGATCGGCACAGTGACGTGTCTGCCGTTGCAGCCGTCGACGCCGACGCCGACGCCAAACAGTGTGGTAAGATAGGAGACGATCATGACATCATTGCAAGCGGCCCTTTCCACCTGTTTGCTAGCAGGGCTTGCCGCAGGGTCGGTCAGCCCCGCCAATGCCAACATCGTCCTTAGCCAAGTCATTCTTGATCTGACGCCCGGCGCATCGACTGCGCAAGACATCGAGGTATGGAACAACGGACCGGACCGCAGCTACGTCGTTGCCCAGCCGGAGGAGGTTCTGTCACCGGGGCAACCTGACGAACATCGCACAACCGAGACCGATCCGGCAGTCTTGGGACTACTGGTGACGCCGCAGCGCATGATCCTCGAGCCGGGCCAGCGCCGACTGGTGCGCATTGCCGCGATAGGCAAGCGCGGTCCGCAGGATCGCATATATCGCGTCGCGATCAAGCCAGTCGCTGGCGATGTCGCCGCCGGAACTACGGCGCTGAAGGTGCTGGTTGGATACGACGTCTTGGTGATCTATCGTCCTGATGTGCTGCGGAGCGAGGTAACGGCCGAGCGATCGAACGGTGAGATCACGTTCCACAATGATGGTAATACCAATGTCGAGATGTTTGCAGGAAGGCAATGCGACGCATTGAATAAGAGTTGCACGGAACTGCCTGCGGCGCGTCTTTATGTCGGTGCTCGGTTAAGAGTCCTAATCGATCGCGAGACGCCCGTTCAATACCGGATCGCTACGGCGAGCCAAACGATCAGCAGATCCTTCTAAGCGGTTTGAAAACAGTGGGGCTTCACGAAAGCTATGCACGGCTAGGATCTTAAAGTCAGGATCCCACAGAAGGCAATTGAACACAGGACCCGCCCCTGTCGGTCGTTCCATGCTCTGGGTCAGCCTCCCTCGTCAGCATGATTCATAGGTTCAGCTCGGCATCGGCATGGGACCAGTTCAAGGGCACGCAAGCGCGAGTGCAATATCGGCTTATTATAGACCTTCGTCGTATTTTTTGCCAGTTTACGACTACTTTAACTTGTCGTAACCACAGTCTTTGGCAATCTTGCCTCGTCTAGGGAGGCTACATGACTGCCCAGTTTCGAGATCAACATAGCGAGTTGATGCACCTCGCTGAAAATATCCTGAACGCAGCTCGCTTGAGACAAGGCGATGATCTGGGGCGTTTGCGCCTGGCTTTCGCCCGTGCGGTGAGAGCGCATGTCGCAGACGAAGCGCTTGAGATAGCGAAGGCAATCCAGGGAGGCCACCTCGATGCTGAACTCGTCGGAAGACACAACCGGTTGATAATGAATTGGCGCGGAGAGATCGCGTTGTGCAACAGTGAATGGACCAACCGTCGCGTGGTCGATGCCCCTGAGGGTTTTATTCGTTGCTTCCTCCCGTTAGTTGAAGCTTTGCAGAAGGCACTATTATACGAAGAGCAGAGTCTGTTAGCTATTATCTAAAGTTCTCTTAAGGTTGGGAGTCAGCCTCCCGCTGCAGCACTATCCGCTGTTCAGAGCCCGCCGTTCGTTAATAACGCAGTTTTGGCCTCGGTGTTTCCCGGTGTCTGCGCTCAATAAATCGGACAAATTATAGTCGATAAGGTTGTTCGGTCCGGTATTGTCCAAGCTCCAGTTTGAAAAACGGCGCGTCCAACTGATAACGAAAGTTGCTGATTAGCGTTTTAGAGCAAAGATACCAGCGGGAGGCCGGCTTAAGCGGCGGTTATCATCCGTTCGGTGATCATGTCTGCGACCATCTCCGCTTCGATCGGCCGACTGAACAGATAGCCCTGGATGCTACCGCAGCCCTGACCGCGCAGGCGCGCGAGTTGCTCGTTGTCCTCGACCCCTTCCGCCGTCGTCTCCATATGGAGCGCATCGGCGAGGTCAAGGATGGCGCGGACGATCGCGGCCGAACTAGCGTCTTGCGCAACTGTATCGACAAAGGATTTGTCAATCTTGATCTTGTCGAACGGGAAGCTTCGCAGATAACTGAGCGAGGAATAGCCAGTGCCGAAATCGTCCAGCGCGATGCGGACGCCCATCGCCCGGAGCCGGTGCAGCAGTGCCACGACACCGCCTTCGTCTTCGAGGAAGACCGATTCGGTGATTTCGACCTCGAGCCGCTGCGGAGCGAGGCCGCTGTTGGACAGCGCCTGAAAGACGACATTCGAAAAGCCGCTCGAACGGAACTGCAGCGGCGAGACGTTGACCGCCACCCGCACATGACCCGGCCAGTTCACCGCCTGCCGACAGGCTTCCAGCATGACCCATTCCCCGATAGCGACGATCAATCCGGTTTCCTCGGCGACCGGGATGAAGTCGATCGGCGGGACGTTGCCACGCTCCGGATGCTGCCAGCGCAGCAGTGCCTCAAACCCGCCGATCCGGTCTGCCTTGAGGTCGAAGATCGGCTGGAAATTCAGTCGAAACTGCCCGGTGCGTAAAGCTTCGCGCAGGTCGAGTTCGAGTTGGCGGCGTTTGCGCGCCGCCGCGTCGAGCGCCGGCTCGAAAAACCGGAAGACGCCGCGTCCATCGCGCTTGGCGCGGTACAAAGCGAGGTCGGCATTCTTGAGCAGCGTATCGGGATCGTCGCCGTCGCCGGGGCTGACGGCGATCCCGATGCTCGCACCGCACCCGATCTGATGCCCGTCGACGGACATCGGCAAGCGCAGCTTGTCCAGAATCAACTGCGCCAGCGCGCGTGGTCGGTCAGCGTCGTCGCGGTCGGTCAGGATGATCGCAAACTCGTCGCCGCCCAGACGCGCAACGAGCCCGTCGACTGCCAGCGTCGCCAGAATGCCGCCGATACAGTGCAGTAGCGAGTCTCCCACCGGATGACCGAGCGTGTCGTTGACCCCTTTGAACCCATCGAGATCGAGGCAAAGTACGATGACCTTGCGCCGCATCTTGGCGGCGCGGGTCAGGTCGGCATCGAGCTGCTGCCGAAAATAGGTGCGGTTGGGCAGGCCGGTCAGTAAATCATGAAAGGCAAGATGCGTGATGCGGTGCTCGCGCTCGGCAATTCCGGCCGACATCAGATTGAAGCTTTCCGCCAGCCGCCCGATTTCATCGCTACCGGCGACCGCGACCTGAATGCTTCCGCCCTCTTTGAGCGCCTTGGCGGCGGCGTCCAACACCGTGATCGGGCGCGTGATGCTCTCGGCGAGGCGACGGCTGCCGATCAGAACCACGATCAGTCCGAGCACCCCGGCCAGCGCGATGCCAAGTTGCAGGGTGCGATACGAGGCGAGCGCCTTCGCCTGTGGATAACTCAGCAGCAAGACTGCTTCCGGCGCACCGTTGCGGCCTTTGAGGCGCTTGACCAGCGCGAACACGCGGCCATCGGGCAGGTCGATCGTGGTCGGGGTCGTATCGCTGACGCCCTCTGCGATCATCGTGTCGAGCGCGGGCGTGGCCGGAACGCGCGCATCGCTCGAGATCCAGTGACCCGCTGGACCGCGGTGCAAGATCGTCGCGGTTAGCGGGATCGCCGACAGTCGCTGGAGCGTCGCGATTTCCTTGGCATCGAGCGGGACCGCGAAGACCACCGAGCCGATCTTGACGGGCGCCAGGATCGGGGACGCCAACACGCGGTACGCCCCATCACTGGTCATCACCGTTGCGTCCGCACGATCACCGGTCAGGCTGGTCGGCAATCCGCTGACGATGCTACGGAGATCGTTCGGCCCGTCGCCGATCACCTCGCCGGACTGGTCGACGACGAACGCATTCGGCACATCCGCGCGTTCCCTCAGATTGGCGACCGCCGAGGCGATCGTCGCGCGATCACCGCTCGCGACGGCGCTGCGAAATCCGAAATCGCGCGCGAGCACGTCACCGGAGCTTGCCAGCTCGCGCGCCCGCAGCGCCCAGATCCGGTCGTAGACGCTGCCGCTGGTCGCGAGCTCGGCACGAACGCTTTGTTTCGCGTGGTTGAGGATCAAGATCTGGCCAACGACCGCGACCACGATCAGAGCGGCCGCAAACAATGCGGTGTAGAGCACCGACAACCGCGTGCTGAGATGCCGAAACCGCGGCAGCCTGACGGCTCGCGGCAGCGGGCTACCGGCGATCATTTGCCATGCACGGTGTAGGTCGTGGACAGGCCCGTTGCCGGAACGACCGCGCTTTGCGTGAGCATGTTGCCGGCGACCCGGATCGCCGGGTTCCACACGCGCACGGTGACAACACCGGCGGGCACGTTCGGGATGGTGACATGGCCGTTGGCGTCGGTGATCATCGCATAGGGCGTGTCGACGACGAAGATGAACGCGCTCATCGCGTCGTGGATATTGCAACCGAGCGAGACGACGCCCGCCTTGTCGAACACCACACTGCGTGTCTCGTCCTTGCCGTAGAGCTTGAGGTCGAACTTCTTGGACGGCGAGAAGGAATAGACGTGATGCCGCACGCGGTCGCGATTGGGGAAGGTCACGCGAGCGCCGACCGGGACGATCAGGATGTGCGGCATGAACATGATGTTCTGTTGCGCCATCTCGTACGATCCACCAGACTTCAGCGCGCTTGCGGGCGTGTTGGGGCTGGCGATCAGCACCACCGAATTGGGCATTGGCTGGCCAGTTGCGTCGCGCACGTCGATGGTGACCGTCGCGGCGTCCGCGGCGAACGGTGAACACGCTACGGCCAACGCCGCAATCCAGGCATGAGCTCGTTGCATCGCGGCAGCGTAAGGCCAAACGGTTTCCAGACGATCAATGCCGGCTTAACGAAAAACTCATCGTAAATTATTATGCTCGGGTCCGACCTACGACCGAGATCCGATATTCCATGACGTCCCTTTTGGCATCGCTGGCTGCATCTGTGCTAGGTGTCGCGCTGCTCGCTGCAATCCCGGCGCAGGCGAGCGAACGGCGGCAGGGCGGCAAGCTCGTGCTGACCGACGGCATCTCGACTGTCGAAGGCGCGGCCGGGGGCGGCCTGGCCACGTGGTCGGTCATTTCCGGCGCGGAGACCAAGGACGGCATCGGCGGCAGCGTGCATGCCACCTACGTCGACCTTCCCGACTTCGACCTCGCCAGCTTTGGGGGTGCAGTCGGCCTGTCCAATCGGGTCGAGCTGTCGTACGCGTATCAGTCGTTCGATACGCGCGCGGCGGGCGCTGCGCTGGGCCTCGGACGCGGCTTTACGTTCAGGCAGGATATCCTCGGGGCGAAACTGCGTCTCGTCGGGGATACCGTCTACGATCAGGACAAACTCCTGCCGCAGATCGCGATCGGCATGCAGTATAAGATTGCCAGCAACGGTCCCGTGATCCGCGCGATCGGCGGACGCGCGGTGCGTGGGGTCGACTTCTATGCAGCAGCGACCAAGCTGATCCTGTCGAAAAGCCTGCTGATCGGCGCGACCGTACGCTTCACCAAATCCAATCAGTTCGGCCTGCTTGGGTTCGGCGGCGACCGCAACAACCACTATCGACCACAGTTCGAGGGATCGCTTAGCCGCCTGCTGACATCGAACCTGGTGATCGGCGGTGAATATCGCACTAAACCCAGCAACCTCGGCTTCGCGCGCGAGCAGAATGTCTGGGACGGCTTTGCGGCATGGTCGTTCGATCGTCATGCCACGCTGACCGCGGCGTACACAGACCTCGGCGATATTGCGACCGTTCGCGGGCAACACGGCGCGCTGGTGTCGCTTCAAGGCCGTTTCTGACAGGGTGATACAGTGATGGTGATGTTCCTGCTCGCGCTTGCCGCCGCCGCCCAGACCGTTCCGCCGGGCGAGGATCCCGTTGCGCCATACGCGCAGCACGACGCCAACGCCGGAGCGGTGCCGTTCGAAGGGCAGACAATGTTACGCGCATTTCACGGCCGGGTCGGGATCGATCGGATGACCGACGACTTCGTTGCCCGACTGGTTGCGGACAAACGCATTGCCGACATCTTTAAGGCACAGGACATCGTTCGGCTGCGACGGCTGCTGAAGGAGCAGTTCTGCTACATTCTGGTGGGGGGCTGCGCGTACACCGGGCGAACCATGCGGGATTCGCATAAAGATCTCGGCATCCAGGCGGCCGACATGGGCGCGCTGGTAGAAGATCTACAGGGCACCATGCGCAAGGAAGGCGTGCCGTTCTCGGCGCAGAACCGCTTCCTCGCCAAGCTTGCGCCCATGAAGCGCGACGCCGTGCAACGCTGATCGAGAAGACGACTCTTTCCGAACGATGGATCGACATCGCCAGATCTATTCTCGGCAACCTCTGGTCTTGAGAAGTAAGAAAGGCATCTCAACAAGCCAGCGGGCTACACGTGTCCGGCGGGCGAGGAGTTGTGCCGCTACTGGCAGGAGGGCCGCGCCGCCAAGGAACAGCCACCGATCGACGGCCTCTACAGATACCGCG
>NZ_JH594425.1:3087209-3093655 GCF_000242835.1 Sphingomonas sp. PAMC 26617 | reverse complement strand
AAAACCTTCGCAAGATGGCCAAGCTCATCCCGATGCCAGTACAAATGGCACCCGCCTGAACCGGCGGACATCGCTCACGCGATAAAGAAGCAGCTTCCACCCGCAGCCCAAACCCGACTTCTTCAACGGAATCGGGCGCTAGCCACTGGTCCGCTTTGCGGTCGCGAAGACCCACACTCGGACTTTCGGGTGCCCTGCCGTGCCTCGCAGTTTTAGCCATTTGTTCATCCGGTTTGCTTGCAGGTCTCAGCGACGTGCTCATCCGCCCATACGACCTAGTCAATCTTATTCCCTTGGGCGACTTGCTCCAGAAGGCGCACTGCTTCCTTTGGCCCCGGTCGTGCAGCAAGCTCCAGCTGCATGGCTTTTGCCGCAGCCCGATAAGCCGGGTTCGAAAGCGCTGTCATTGCCGCTTCAGTAAGGATCCCCGGGGTCAGCTTCTCCGCGCGAACGATCGGCAGTCCTTTAGGGCTCAATCCCCAGACGCTCGACGGCAGCTCCGGCGTCACACCGCTGAACCTGCACATTTGCGTGTTCATGGGGGCATCCGACACTAGCGGTAGCAGCACAAGCGGTACGCCATGCAGGAGCACCTCCATCACAGAGCTGTATCCGGCATGATTAATCGACAAATCCACATGCGGCAGCAGCTCTTGCAACTCGTCCTGGGTCATGAACTTTACGATCCGGACGTTCGGCGGCTGCTGCCCAAAACGGCACAAATCGCCTCTGCCGCCCAGCGTCATGACCAGATTGACGGACTTATCGCGCAGGCCCGTCAGCAACTTTTCGAAGATCTCAGGATATTCAGCGCTCAGCACTGTGCCGAGGGTTACAAATACGGTTGGCTGGCGCGGCATTGCTTTCAGCCATGCAGGCGGCGGTGGAACAGGGTCGAGGCCGACAACCTCGCCGATGAAGCGTGTCGTTGCCCCTACTGTCAAATGTTTCGGATTCGCCCGCATCGCGCGACCAAAAATAGTCTGCAGCGTAAGCGCCTTCAGTCCCCATAGACGTTGTTGCAGCGGAAGGTCGGGGCCAAGTACCTTTCTTCGAACAAGCTGCGTCAGCGCAGGCCGTAGCAGAGCTGCCTCAAACGCCCACGATGGTGGCGCAAGGCAGAGATCTAGATGACGTCCGAACATTCGGAGCTCAGGATCGGCCGGCAAGTCATTCTCGGCGCGCAGCCTCGTGATTGCGCGGCCGATCGCGTGCTTTAAAATCCAAGGGTTCCACCGGATCGTGTAACTGGCAGTCGCGTAAGGCAGACCCAGCTTCTCGGCGACCACTGCGCCGCCATATTCGAACGAACCTGAGACGATCATGTCTGGCCGCCATTCAGGGACAATGCGGGACAAATCCGAAATCATTTTGTGCGGCGAGCGATTAAGGAAAATGTTATTCATCATCCATTCGCCCCGGTAAATTGGGGTGATTGCGCGCAGCTCGGGTATGGTTTCCAAAAGTCTGCGTTCATCCCAGTCCAGTCCGGCAGGAATGCATTCGAGACCAACGTTTGTCACCGTTTTGGAAAAAATTGGCGCGGTGGCGATGGCGACTTCATGCCCGGCCTTCTTAAGCGCAAACGCGATTGGAAGAAGCGGGTTGAGATGACCAAGGCCCGGTATACAGGTAAAGAGGAACCGCACCGTCACCCTTCTGTTTCAACATTCCTAAACTGACGGCTAGCACTTATCGGTAAGGGTTGAACAGGTGCTCAACGCCCCGATGGTCCAGCGGCTTGCGCTGGTGTGCTTAGAGTGGATCAGGTGGAGAAGATTGCCGTGAAGCGAATTTATGTTTCTCCTCATTCTGACGATGTCGCTTTGTCTTGCGGCGGGAGTATCCTCGCTGATCCAGCCCGTCAGGACGGCGTGATCGTCCTAAACATGTTCACGTCCGAGCGCCTTACGGCTAACCGAAATAACAATCAGACCGAAGCTTCGTTTGTAGATTCGATCAGCCCAGTACGCAAAGCGGAGGATCGCGCGGCGTGGCAGTTCGGGGGTGTGCAAGCTGACTATGCCGACCTTCCTGAGGCGTTGCTCAGAGGCGCCTTCCCCTTCGCGTTGTTATCGCGGCACGACAATCGCCAAATCACTGATGATATTGTGCAGGTCATACAAAACTACGCCGATCGATACCCTGCTGCGACGTTTTTCTTCCCGGCTGGGATCGGCAACCATGTCGATCATCTCGCCTGCCGAAATGCCGCCTTCGGCTGCTTAAGCAAAGGCATCCTCGATCGCATCATGCTCTACGAGGATGCCCCTTATTCATGGCTGGGTTTTATTCGGAAACAATCCTATAGCGATTTGCTCGCTAAAGTCGTGTTAGCTCCGAAAGATCTGGCACAGCTGTTCCGATACGGCGGCGAGAGCATTGTTAGTTATCTCGGCCGAAGAGACGTACCTTTCCCGCGCGGAAGGGCATTGTTTCTGGCTGTCCACGCCGCGCTGATGATGCGCAACGCCGCGCGCACTTTGTCCTCCCGCAGCAAACCTTTCCAGGGTAAAGTCCGAATCACGACGTTAGACCAACAGGTCCAGGCCCTTAAGGTTTTGCTAGTTTACCGCTACGAGTCGCAGCTTCCAATGTTATTTGGATCCGATCCAATGGCGACGCTCCACCGCCATACGGCATTACTTGGGCGGGAAGTGGTAATCGAAATTTCCCGAGGATAGATCACCTTCAAGATACCCCATTGTTACATACCTCTAGCGACGCACAATACTAGTGCCCGCAAATAGGCTGCTGATGGGCCACTTTAACCGACCGCCCTTCGACGCTAGCGGCTTTGCCGGGATGCAGCAGACAAGACCCAGTGCTGGACATTCGACCTCAGTTTCTAGCTCTCCAACTTCGGTCATCCATTCGTGTTGTCGGCAGGGCTGTGTAGGTGTCATAGCCCTGTCCTCCCGTCATTCTCTTCTTGACAAAACGTTCGACAACGAGACGCTAAGTGGCGTGGCCAGTCAGACGGTCCCAATTGCGATGCGCAAACCCTTCACGGGCGGCACCGTCAAGCGAGCAGCCCTCGAGGAAGCGGCGCGGTGCCCCGCCTTCCCGGTATTGATAGGGGAAGTCGGTCGAGAACAGCAGCCGCTCGGGCCCGACGATCTCAAGGCAGCGCTGCAGATAGGTCTCGCTCCACATGCCGCTGCCGGTCACGTACAAATTGCCGCGCGCATAGTCTGCGAGCGGACGACGCAGGTCGAGCGCACGCTCGAAGACGGTCGAGATTCGCTCGAGATAGAACAGCACTACCTCCCCCCAATGACCGAGGATGATCTGCAGATCGGGCAGTTCATCGAACACGCCAGCTGCAGCCATGCGGACCCATTGCAGCCCCGCCTCATAATGCCAGCCAAGGCCGAAGGCGGCCAGCGCGAGGTCGGCGCGCTCGTTGATCCCGGAATAATTGGCGTCGCGTACCGCAGGCAGCGGGGTCTGCGGATGGATGAAGAGCGGCACGCGCAGTTCCGCGGCTTTAGCCAGCATCGGGCGGAAGGAGGAATGGTCGAGGTGTCGGTCGCGCGTCCGACCGCACAGCAGCGCGCCCTTCAGGCCAAGGTCACGGACAGCGCGCTCGAGTTCGCGCGGCGCGGCCTCGGGATCGGGCGTCGGCAGCGCCGCGAACCCTTGAAAGCGATCAGGATGGCGGGCGCAGGTCTCGGCGATCCGATCGTTTACGCTGTACGCCAATTCGACGGCGACGGCGGGAGCCAGATTATGGAGCCCGGGCGTGGTGAGTGACAGGACCTGCACGTCGACGCCTTGCTCGTCCATCAGCGCGAGGCGCCCCTCGCCGAGATCGGCAAGGCGAGCTCCATTCTCGCCGCCATCCGCAAAGGCCGACACCGGATCATGCGGCAGCGGCGCGGCGCTCCATGCGTCGCGCACCTCCCGCGGGAGGATGTGTTCTTCGATTGCGATCAGGCGCATGGATTTGCTCTCTGGACGGTGACGAAACGGGAACTGGCCGAACACGAGTTAGGTCCACTCTCGTTCAAACCGTACCAGTTTCGGAGCGCGATCTGTAACGCGGCCAGCATTCTTAGCGCCTCCCACAGCGGGCGGGGATGGCCCATGTGTGGACGGCCCTCCGTTGGCAAGCTCGAACAGTCACGTTGCAAAGCTGGTTCGTGCGGCCTTGTGTCCGACCTGTTAGCGCGGCTGATATCGCCGCTGGCCATAATACCATTCGCGCGGTTCGGGTCCCGATCAAAAGTTCGCACTCGAGGTGCTTGGGTTATTGTGAGTTTTCTCGATCCGACGGTTCAACCGGCTGGTTGCATTAGCTTCTATCCGCCCTCCCCCAGCCTCGTCCGGTGCGGTCTCCCGCACCGTATCCTATTATGCAATCTGCGGCTCGCGATACCGTTCGCCGCTGGCCATCGTCACCCAGATCATGCGGGCGTTCTTATTGGCGAGCGCGGCCGCGGCCACCTTGGCCTTTCGCCTGGCAAGTAGTTGCACGAGCCACGGCCGCTTGGCCCCGTTCCGCTCAGCATAGCGCACGATTGCCATGGCGCCGACTATCAGCATCTGACGAAGGTATTGGTGGCCCGCCTTCGTGATGCTGCCAAGCCGCTCCTTTCCGCCGCTCGAGTTCTGCCGCGGCACCAAGCCAATCCAGGCAGCCAGGTTGCGGCCCGAGCGGAAGATCGCGGGGTCAGGAACCGTGGCAATGATGGCGCTGGCGAGCAGCGGACCCACGCCGGGTATCTCCATCAGTCGGCGACCAAGCTCGGTCTCGCGCGCGCTCGCTAGGATGCCACGATCGTTCTCGATGACCTGCTCGATGCGTTTTTGCCAATCGGCGCCGCAATCCCGAACTCGGCCAGGGGCGCCCGCATCGCGTTCGAGAGCTGCGTGCGCTGGCGGTTACCGAGCCGTGCCCGCGCTGCTCGACATTCCAATGGCCAAGCCAAAGGCCCTGCTCGTCGACAAAGGGTATGATGTTGATGCTGTCTGCGAAGATCCGCTTTGCCGCGGCATCCTGCCTATCATCCCGCTAAAAGCGAACCGTCGCGAGCCGCCCGTTTGCGACTTCCGGCGCTACCGCGATCGCAATCACGTCGAGCGTTTATTTAACCGACTGAAGCAATCTCGACGTATCGCAACACGGTACGACAAAACCGCCACTTCCCCCCTAGGCTTCCTATCGGTCGCCGCCGCAAGGCTCGGGCTAAGCGACTATGTCAACAGGGCCTAGCTTGTGTCCTATATTTGACGTGCCACATGGCGAAAACTCTTTTCGTAATGCTACAAAGGTAGAACATAGGACTTCTGCGCCAAACGTGGTGTAAACCCGCATTCAGCACCGACCAATGCCTCCTACTAAGAATGGAGTGAACGGCGCGACGGACGGCTGGTCTGACATAATCCGTGACCGTTTTAATTCTCAGGGCTGTCATAGCGTCAGGCACTACCGCTGCTTCCGGTGTGACAGGTCCGTCACTGCCATCCCGCATACTCAGGTTTATCGCTTGTGCCTGCTGGTCTAACGCGCTCCTACAACGGGCAGAACGCCAACCCATTTCTTCTGGTTCCGATGAAGGCACCTTGCGCGGGTGCGGCATCGCTGATGATTTCGTCAAACTGCCCAGCAATTACGCAAAGGAAGCCGCGCAGTCGTTCCGCGCATTCGGCAGTTCGTTCAGCGCTTCGGCTCCTGCGGGTTCGACCATTTCGACCTTCTCCAACCCGTTCGCAGGTCAAGGCCGCGGTAATACGACTTACACGTTGACGGGCACTGTGCCGGGTCAGATTGCGCTAGGCGCATCGCTCGGCATCAAGGGGGTGTCATGTCATTCGCGGTTAGGCGGGACTGTCAGTGAGACTTACAATGTCCCCCCTTCAGTTGCGCAGAAATGGGGAAAAACCGTACGTGGCATGGTCCTTGCTCCTCGACGTACGCCATTCTCGGAGAGTAAAAATGCGTAACAAATTCCTTGCTGCTGCCGCTGCCGTTGCCCTTGCAACTGTTTCGGGTGTCGCACCCGCCTCGGCAGCTGTGTTCCCTGTGAACGCGACCGCTGCTAACACTGCAAACAACGGCTTCTTCACCGCAACCGCAGGTGGCGCTGGCACGTTCAACGGCACGTTCGGCGTTCAGAACATTGCCCAGGGCAACTTCTCTGAAATCTTCACGTTCACCCTGCCGACCGACGGTCTGGGCAGCGGCTCGGTGACCTCAATCGCTTCGGGCATGCTGTCGTCGCTGACCGACGCCAACTTCACGTCGGTGTTCTTCAATGGCCAAGCTGCGGCGATCGCGCCAAATGGTCGTTTTGAGTTCGCCTCGCTTGAACTCGTTCCTATCATGGCGGGCCAGCTTAACACGCTGACGGTCAACGGTTTCTCGTTCGGTGGTGCATCGATCGGTGGCAGCCTGTCGTTCACCCCGACTTCGGCAGTTCCAGAAGCCGCAACCTGGGCGA
>NZ_JH594425.1:3082195-3084078 GCF_000242835.1 Sphingomonas sp. PAMC 26617 | reverse complement strand
CTGTTGATTTAGCGTTCTCTGTCCCTCCCTGCAGGCAAGGGAGGGACATCATTGTCGACGAAAGCCGACGACGGGCCAATTGATACCAAGACTGATGGCATCGCCCAGCTCGGGGTCCTGCCGCAGGCGTAGTACGGGTCAACAAGCGACGAATTGCGCAATCGAACAAGGAGCCCGGCCTCCTTGAGCGAGCCCTGTTGTTAAAAGCGTCGACACCGCGGCTCCGATCGCCATCTGCCGCGGCCCATTCGGCTTTGGTGACGCACACGCGTTTGGGGAAAAGCGATCTGGTTACGTCTTCCATACGACAAACTTTCTTGTCTTTGTCGTCGCCGTGATCCGCCTTCTTGATAGCAGTCGAGGCGACCGACGCAGTCTGATTTGGGGCGGACGCGGTCAACGCCATAAAGACATGTTGGATTAACAGGACCAGCTCCTTAGAATGCGATAGCTGAAACTACATCAAGCGTACTACATTGGAAGTGTAATTCTCTGGCTTGAGGCAGCGGTCGACCTCAGTAGTCGCCAGGGGGGGGGGGCAGGTGGCTGAGAAATGAGATTTCATCACCCCGCCACCTTACCCCAGCGGAGTCAGACACCCTCCTCGGCTCGTCAGCGAACTATCGCCGCCACAACGTTGGGGTTGCTCGCGTTAGCCTTTGGGCTGCGGTGCCCCCGGTTTAGGCTTTGACACGTTCGTTTTAGCGCCGTCTGACTGAGAGCCCCGGTTACGACCTAAGCCAATTTTCTTAGCCATTGCGCGACGAACCTCGCTGTAGCTTTGCGAAACCATCGGATAATTAGCTTTCAGATTATATCGCTCCCGATACTCATCGGCAGTCAAACCCGCGGCCGTTAAATGACGCCGCAGCGCCTTATAAGGCTTGCCGTCGATCATACTCACGATGTGATCTTTGCTGGCAAGCGACTTTCGGACTGACACGGCTGGCGGATATTCGGACGTTGAGGGCTTCGAACCGGTTTCGAGGGGCCCCGACGACAACCTAGCAATAGCATTATACATCGACGTGAGTATGACCGGCACATCGGTGACGGTTGCTCGGTTATTGGGATTGCTAAGCCAAGCGATGGTCATATCAGCCGCCAGTTCGACGGCGGTCGTTTTCGTGGTCATGTGTTTTTCCGTACATCTGCGCCGAACTACAATCGGCTTGTACGGTTTAGGCGATTCTGCCAGCGCAACAATGCCCGGGCAACGCTACACGGGAGAACGTTCGGTTTTGCGTCGACCGACGTCACGGTGCTCTGTGACGTGGCAAGGCAACTGAGCGTAGTCGATATATTTCGTTTCGTTCCGACAGCTAGGGTCAGCACCCACTGATGTGAGAGGCGCGATCTGTTTCAGGCTCTGCGAGAAGACTGGCGAATAGCGACCGGTATTGGCTGACCGACGAGCAGATGGCGCGGCTGGAGCCGTACTTTCCCAAGAGCCACGGCAAGCCCCGGGGTGATGATCGGCGGGTGTTGAGCGGCATCGTTTCGTAAACCGCAACGTGATGCGCCGGTGCGATGCGCCCAAGGAGTACGGACCGCACACGACCCTCTACAACCGTTGGAAGCGGTGGGGCGAGAGAAGCGTGTTCCTGCGCATAATGGGAGGACTGGCCGCTGCGAGCGCCACGCCCAAGACAATCATAATCGACGCGACCTATCTCAAGGCACATCGGACGGCATCGAGCCTGCGGGTTAAAAAGGGGATCTCGGGCGGCTCATCGGTCGCACCAAGGGCGGCATGAACACGAAGCTCCACGCCGTCACCGACGCAAACGGTCGCCCACTGAGCTTCTTCATGACCGCTGGCCATTGAGCTGCTGCCGGTTTCGTGGACACCGAGATAAGGTGTTTTCGGAACCGGAGGGTGT
>NZ_JH594425.1:2990786-3081846 GCF_000242835.1 Sphingomonas sp. PAMC 26617 | reverse complement strand
TTTCCATGCCTGGCTCGTGCGTGCGCCAAGCGCCCGGTCGCTGAGCGACGAAGCGTATGCAGGGAAGATCCGCGCCAGCTTCTTCTCCAGCTACCGAACCTATGGTGCGCGTCGCGTCTGGCACGATCTCTTGCCCGAAGGCCTCGTCTGTGGCCTGCATCGGGTCGAACGGCTGATGCGCGCGCACGGTCTGATGCCGCGGCCGCGACGCCGCGGTCTGCCCAAGGATCATGGCGAACGCTCGGTGATCGCCGGCAACGTGCTCGATCGGCAGTTCAGCGCCGACGCGCCGAACCAGAAGTGGGTGGCCGACTTCACCTACATCTGGACCGCCGAAGGATGGCTGTACGCGGCCGCAGTTATCGATCTGTTCTCGCGGCGGGTGGTCGGCTGGTCTATGAGCGACACGATGACGGCGCAACTCGTCACCGATGCGTTGGTCATGGCGATCTGGCGACGCGGCAAGCCCGATACGCTGCTGCATCACTCCGACCGGGGTAGCCAATATACCAGCGAGCAGTTCCAGCGACTGATGGCCGACAATGGCGTCACCTGCTCGATGAGCCGGTCCGGCAACGTCTGGGACAACGCTGCGATGGAGAGCTTCTTCTCCTCGCTGAAGACCGAACGGATCGCGCGCAAAACCTACCGCACGCGCAATCAGGCAAGGCACGACGTGTTCGATGACATCGAGCGCTTTCACAATCCAACGCGCAGGCACTCGACCTTAGGCTATCTCAGCCCCATGGACTTCGAGAAGCAAGCTCATGTAGCCTAACTTGGTGTCCATGGGACCGGCAGCAGCTCAACTATCACGGCACCGCGACGGGCCAGCTTGCTGCCTTCATACGTGCCCTGAGAGCCCGCGCCGGCCGTGTAGCCGCCGCCATGAAACCATACGAGCACAGGCAGGCGTGCGCGAACTGCCGTGTGCGGAGTCCAGACGTTCAGCGTCAAGCAGTCTTCGCTAGTGCGATCAAGGTCGTGTCCCGCCCAAGTGACCGGAGCCTGCGGGCAGACTGGTCCAAAAGTCGAAGCTTGTCGGAGGTCCAGCCATCGCTGTGCCGGCGCTGGTGGCCGCCAACGGAGCTTGCCGACCGGGGGCGCAGCGTATGGGATTGCCTTGAACGTCGAAACACCTTCGTTCGTGGTTCCGGCTACCCTGCCTTGTGCGATCGTCACAACGGGACTGGCCCAGCCCGGCGTGGCCATAAGCGCGAGCAGAAGCGAGATCAGGCGCGTTTTCATAGATCTACTCTCCGCCCAAATAGCTACCAATCTTGTAGACTATGGCATGTTGCCCAGCGTGCCGACTAGCTGTCGGCTTTCCATTATTTCCGGTGGTCGAGATTCTGATCTGTCGCCTACTTTCCTGACTGGCAAGACCCATACGTTGCCGTTCATCGCCGCTTTCTGGCTCCCCAACGGAGGTCATTGTTCATGCCGGTATAATCGAGTTGCTGCGTTCGCTTCCACGGCCCGAAAAAGTGAAAATGACAATAAATTCAGTGGCTTTGTAGAGTTGACGCGGCCACCCGGACAAAGGGCGGGCGGAGACAACGATCTCGGTTAGGAGTTCCCGCGCTGTAAGGTCTGTACCATGAACGCTTACGAAAGCCTCATTGCCGAGGGGCTGAGATACCACGGCGACGGACGTTTGGAAGACGCAGAACGCCTGTATAGACGAATTTTAATCAATGCACCGAACCAAGCCGACGCGCTCCATTTGCTAGGAGTAGTTGAGCACCAGCGCGACAACAATGTGATCGCTGCCGAGCTGATCGAACGAGCTATCGCCCAGAATCCGCGTGTCCCAGCGTTTCACAACAATCACGGAAATGTGCTTAGCAGATTGCGACGTCACAAGGACGCCGCATCGGCTTATCGGCGCGCCATTCAACTGCAGCCGAGGCATGCCCAAGCTCAATACAATCTTGGGATGACGCTGCAGGCCTTGGAGGATCACGACGGTGCCCTCCGCGCCTTACAGCAAGCCGTTGCGTTGCAGCCCGATCATGCCGACGGCCACGCCGCGCACGCCATCATCCTTCAACAACAAGGGGATTTACTTCAGGCGCTTGTTGCGATTGACCGCGCTCTCCTTCTTAGCCCGGGAAATGCCGCTCAACACGTCAACCGGGGCAATATCCTTCGGGCAGTTGGAAAGCGTACCGAGGCAAGTACGTCGTATCGCCGAGCCATCGCACTGCAGCCCTCATTGCCAGAGGCTCACAACAATCTGGGTTTGGCGCTTCTCGATCAGGGTGATCTAGCGGGTGCGGCTGCAAGGTATCGCGATGCGATTGCGCTCAGGCCGCACTACGTCGATGCGCAGATCAATCTTGCAGATGCCCTGCGCGATCTCGGGCGAGCGTCCGATGCGGTAGCGGCCTATCGACACGCCATCGCGTTAGCCCCGACGCGAGCCGAAGCACGCATTGGCCTCGTCCTTGCGACCTTTCCGCTACAGACCGACTCGCCTGCCGAAGCGGCCTCAGGTCACCGTGCCTTCGAAGGGGCACTTACCGACTTGGAGGTTTGGGCGGCGTCGCATCCGGGCGCCGTACAGGCGGTAGCCGGCCGGTATCAGCCATTCCATCTCGCATATTGTTCGCGAGACATGACTGTCGAACTCGTTCGCTTCGGCCGGCTGGTCGCGACCGTTGCACCCTTACCCACACCTCTGGTCGCAAAATCCGATCGGATTCGCGTCGCAATCGTGACCGCACATCTCCGCGATCATCCAGTCTGGCATGTCATTCTACGCGAATGGCTAGCCCAGCTTGACCCCGCGAAAGTAGAGGTTTTTTTGTACAACGTTGGTCTCGCAGACGAGAAACGGGAAGCATGGGCCACGCACCGCGTCGCGCGCTACGTCAGCGGACAACGCAGCTTGGCGCGGTGGCGAGCAGACCTCGCGAGTGACCAGCCCGACGTCATCCTATACCCGGAAGTCGGAATGGACCCCATTACCGGAGCACTTGCCGCGCACCGCCTTGCGCCCGTCCAGGCAGCCGGATGGGGGCATCCAGTCACTACTGGCCTGCCAACCATCGACATCTTCTTCAGCGGCGCCCTGCTCGAGCCGGACGGTGCCGACGCGCACTATCACGAACGCCTCGTCCGGCTCCCGGGTACAGGCGTATCGAACGATGTGATCGAACACGACGTCGAGCCGTGGAGTGGAGCGGCTGCCAGCTCGGGGACGGTTCGTTTTGCCTTATGCCAGCAGCCGACCAAATTCGACCCAGCAGACGACGCGTTGCTCGCGCAGATCGCCGCTGAGAGCGGGAAGTGTGAGTTCTGGCTAGTCCTGCCCCGGCATCGCTCATGGGCGGGGGAAAAGCTACGGGCCCGGCTCGAACGCGCGTTCGAAAGCGCTGGACTGGATCCTGCGGAATATCTGCGGTTCACGCCATGGATGGCCCCCGCGATGTTCAACGGTTTCCTCGACGCGATGGACGTTTATCTCGATTGCCCCGCTTTCTCGGGCTACACTACTGCACTTCAGGCTGTACAACGCGGCCTTCCGATTGTGACTTTGGAAGGCGCATTCCTCCGTCAGCGCTTGGCCGGTGGGCTGCTAAGACTGATCGGCGTCACCGAGGGGATCAATCACCGCGCCACCGACTATGTCGAACAGGCAGTCAGTTGGGCAGCCGAGGTACGCGCAGGCTCGATCTGGATTGCTCGTCGTGACGCACTGCGTACCGCGGCGTTGGGGGCAAAGGTCGATAAGGGGGCATCACGTATGATGGAGGGGACGCTCGTAAAGGCCGTTGAAGACGCGTCAGCTCGAACGAGATGAATCATCAATTTCGTCTCCGAGCTGCCGGCTTTTCACCGCAGCTTGCAGCGACATTAAGACCCAATAAACGACATTCATGCCACCCATCCCGCTCCCCAAAGCCGGCCGTTCGTTCACAATCTGTCTTGGCTCACATTGGGTCGCCAGCGGAATGTCTGGTTCAGATTGCAAGGACTACGAAAGCATCGATTAACTGCTGTTCAGGAGCGTTGCGCTCCGAAGCATGAGTTCGACTAAACGTCGCCTCTATTATTCGAGCCAGCAGATCACGCCGGCGCTGCGCGTACTGATCGACCGGCTGCGGTGGACGCCTACCAGCGCGCTATGATCTGCTAATGGCACACGCTGCCAGGACCGGCGGCATTTCCCGCGCCCCTGCAGGTTCATCCGTCAAAGCGCGTCGCATGACCTGATTCGAGGAAGGCAGCGAGTGACGATCACGGCTTGACCGATGGGCGTGTGGGCCGACGCCATCTGAATGACGGATCCAAAGGCAGCGACACTGGCCCTGCTCGAGCGCCGCGCACCCGGCGCGACGATATGCCCGAGCGAGGTGGCCCGCGTGATCGCGGAGGACTGGCGCAGCGCGATGCCTGCGGTCCACGAAGCGATCGACGAGCTGGTCAGCGACGGGTTGATGCAGCTGAGCTGGAAGGGACAGCTGCTTGGAACGCGATCAGGACCGTACAGGATCCGCCGTCTTGACGACGATTGAAGCTAGGACTGACCCCGCGTTCTTCGCTCATTCCAGCAGGAAACCATTCCGGCCAATGCTCCCCGAAAAAGCGCTCGTTGGTGCCTGAACGCGTTCGCCGGCGCTTGACGATATCGGGCTCGTCTTACCAACCAGCTTCGACGTTGGGACAGATCATTGCTAGCTTCATTGGAAGCGCGCCATTCTCATCGCTCAAATTGCAAGCCCAGGCCCCGCGGCGGACGGCTCGGGGGATCAGGGAAGCTTGAAGGTCCAACGGCCGCTGTCGCTGGACGGATCGAACCGTCCCAAGGCGGGTGTGCTTCGACCCAGCGCAACCAGGGCGACGCTCCCGTTCGATGCTTCGGCCTTGGGCATGATGCGGTAGGTGCCATCAGTCAGCTGATCGATCCGCCAGAGTTGCCCCGGCGCGCCCGTGAAGCTGACGACTGCCTGGACGGTGCCCTCTGGACCGACCGCGAGCGCGCGCTCGGTCCCCGCGATGACGATCTTGTAGTACGGCGCGCCAAAGGCACCGCCCGCGCCCGTTACCGGCGTGATCGTCCACTGCTGATGCGCCCGGATCATATAGTCGCCGAGGTCCACCTCGACATTACCCGCCGGCCAGGTCGTCCGGTTCTCGGCCAGGGTCTGGTTCGGGATGGGGGAGACGGGATCGCTCGGCTTCGCCATGAAGCTGCGCCGCACGTCGAACGGCATCCGTACGAAATCGACCGCCAGTTGCAAGGCACCGCCACTGCGCTCGGACTGGATCTCGTAGGTTCCGGGCACGATGTTGTCCCCGCCCGCCGGCCAGCCGTCCTTCCAGAGCAGGGGCTGGATACCGAGCACGCTACGCCCGCTGCGGTCGAGATCCGCCTCATAGTGCACCGAGTATTTCTGCACACCGTCACCGAGGTCGATCAGGCCGAAATGCCCCGGGCCGTACTGGTGCCCCCGCCCCGCCACGACCAGCTTGCCGCCACCCTTGAGCAGCGGGACGCCCATATTGTCGAGATACGGGCCGAGCGGGCTCCGCGCGCGACCGACCCGGATGTTGTACGACGAATTGGGTCCGTCGCAGCATGTGCCGTGCGTGCCGAGCAGATAGTACCAGCCATCCCGGTGCAGCAACGCGGTGGCCTCCATGTCGATCGCGACATCGATGGGCTGGTTGCCCGCCAGCCGACCACCCGTGCGGGGATCCAGTTCGATCAGGCGGATCGAACCGAAGTACGTCCCGTAGCTCAACCACAGACGTCCTTCGGCGTAGAGGAACGCGGGATCGATCGCATCCGCCAGCTCGGTGCCGTTCGTCGAGGCGACGATCCCCACCTCATGATAGCCGAAGGCCGGGGACTTCGGGTCCAGCGAACGTGTCCACATCACCTTGACGTTGCTCGCATGGCCACCGTTCATGCCCCCGCCCCCGACGGCATAGGCAATGTAGTAGCGATCCCCGATCTTGATCACGTCCGGCGCCACGCCGCCGCCCGGGCGTTCGCCGCCGCGGTGCCAGACCCAGCCGTCATCGGATACGAGGCCGCCGCCACGCGTGCCGAAGGTCCACCATCGGCCGTCCGACAGGGTAAGGGTCGACGGATCGTGGATGAACGGTTCGCCCTCGAGTTGTGCCGAGGCCGTGCCGGGCACGCCCAGCATCATCGCGGCTGCGATCAAGCCTGTGAAGCGGTGCATGAAGCTCCTCATTTCACGTCCACCGTGATGTCGCGGATCGGGCGACCGTTTGCATTGAGCAGGCGGACGCAAAAGTCGCTGAGACCAGGCCCGTTGATGACCGCCCCGCGCAGGACGTTACGGCCTTTCCGTAGTGTCACGGGTCGCGACAGAACGTCGTCCATGACCATGCGGCGATCGCCAAACAGCCCTGCGGTCTCCGTGCCGTTCAACCACCAGATCGAGGCCGAGTTGGAGCCGACGGCAAGACGGACGTCGCGCATTTCGCGTGGACTGTTCACCACGGTGACCGCCCAAAAGATGACGCCGTAGGTGGGCTTGCCGAGCCCCTGCGCCAGTTTGAACAGCTTGACGTCGAACAGGTTGGCATCGAGCGCATGCCACCGCGGCGTCCCTGCTGCTGCCGTCGTCTGACCGTCTTGGGGGATCGCTTCGAACCGTCCTGGATATTGGGTCGGCGACAAGGCCTGACGGACATAGTCCGACGTGAAGCCAGCGTTTGTTCGGTTGGGTTTGACGATCGGCTCGAGCAGCAGCCATCGGCGAAGGAAGCCGTCGGCGTCCGGGCGGGCGGGCGTGCTGGCCGCAGGACTGAAATACAGGGCGAGGCCCGTTGGCGGCGGGAGCGCCTCTTCGACCATACCAGCGGTTTGCGCCTGAACCGTCACGGGCGCCCAGAACGCCAGCATCACCGTCGCTGCCAATAGCTTTGCGATGCTGGTGCTACTGCCCCGGTTGGAACGACAAGTTCCGTCCCGCACTCGCGCCAGTCGATCGCACCAAGCCACGGCCCGCACTCCTCACCGCATCACGACTCGATTGTCCGGTCGTTTTGTTATCGTTACCAAAGCTAAGCGTTTCTTGCCCTGACCGTCAACACATCGCCACGACTGCGAAGCGGAACGGCAGGCCGACGTCGCAACGCCCATAAATATTTCTTAAAAATACGTAAAAATGTCATGCGTTCGGTGCACCGGCACCCCGAGTTTGAAGAACAGGGGGAGCAATCCGATGAAAAAGCGAGATTTCGCTAGAGGTTGTGCGGTGATGTCGCTCTGCGCGCTGGCCGTGCCCGCCTTCGCCCAGGCAACAGCCCAGACGGCCGAAACGCCGCCAGCCACTCCTCCCCAGACGAGCGACGCCGCCAACACGGATATCGCCAACACGGATATCATCGTCACAGGGTCCGCCCGGGCGCAGCGTCGCTTCGATGTCTCCTATGCAATCAATTCGCTTAGCCAGGCGGATGTCCAGAGGATCGCGCCGAAGAGTTTCGCTGATCTGCTCGGCACCGTCCCCGGCATCCAGGTGGAAGCGACCGGTGGCGAGGTGCAGAACGTCACGCGCGTGCGCGGCATCCCGACGGATCGTGGGTATCTGATCTTCCAGCAGGACGGCCTGCCGCTATACCACGAGATCGACGGCGTCTTCTTCAACTCCGGCGAAGGCATGAACCGGTACGATTACGTTTCGGCGCCGGGCGGCCTCGCCAGCCAGCCACACGAGTATCCCACCGGCCGTTCGACGGCGGTCATGCGATGTCCTCGACATCGACATCGCGATGCCGGACCCGGGCTAGCTCTGCTGGTGGATCGCCTCGGGCTCCGACAGCGGGCGGATCATCGCCCCGCGCTGCGGGTTGGCTGGGCTCGGCTGACCATTCCCTTGGGGTTCGACGCTGGGTCCGCGGCGCGTTTGGCCCGGGACCGGCTCACAACGTTGCTCGGCAAATCACGTCGGTCGATCGGCCAGCGCCCCCGAAAGGACGGTGCG
Organism: Sphingomonas sp. PAMC 26617; assembly: GCF_000242835.1. Classification (NCBI taxonomy): domain Bacteria; kingdom Pseudomonadati; phylum Pseudomonadota; class Alphaproteobacteria; order Sphingomonadales; family Sphingomonadaceae; genus Sphingomonas; species Sphingomonas sp. PAMC 26617. Next base: position 3,073,873 of record NZ_JH594425.1, on the reverse strand, counting down.
CTGGCCGATCGCGGGTCTCATGCGGCGGTGAAGTCGAGCACGACGCGCGACGGGACGTCGCCCTTTTCCAGCCGGTCGAAGACCGAGTTGATCGCCGCCAGCGGCTGCAGCTCGATATCGGCCTTCACCTTGCCGTCCGCTGCGAATTGCAGGCATTCGGCCATGTCCTTGCGCGTGCCGACGAACGATCCGCGGATCGTGATGCAATTGGCGACCACGTCGAACAACGGCGTCGGAAACTCGCCTGGCGGCAAGCCGACGAGCGCGCAGGTGCCGCGCTTGCGGGTCATCTCGATCCCCTGCTTGAACGCAGGCAAGGACGGCGCGGTGATCAGCACGCCATGCGCGCCGCCACCGATTGCGGCCTTGAGCGTCTCGGCGGGGTTCTGCGTGCGGGCGTTGATGACCATGTCCGCGCCAAGCCGGGTGGCGTGCGCGAGCTTTCCGTCGTCGATATCGACCGCGCAGACGTTCAACCCCATCGCCTTGGCGTACTGGATCGCCAGATGGCCAAGCCCGCCGCAGCCGGAGATCGCGATCCACTCGCCCGGCCTGGCTTCGGTTTCCTTGATGCCCTTGTAGGTGGTGACCCCGGCGCAGATCAGCGGCGCGGCCTCGGTCGCGCTCAGGCCCTTGGGGATGTGCGCGACATAGTTCGGATCGGCGAGGACATAGTCGGCGAACCCGCCGTTTTGCGTATAGCCGCCGAACTTCGCCTCGGGGCAGACTGTCTCCCATGCCGACAGGCAATATTCGCAATGCCCGCAGGCCGAATAGAGCCACGGCACGCCGACCCGGTCGCCTTCCTTGACCAGCGTAACGCCCGCGCCGAGCGCGACGACGATGCCGATCGCCTCATGCCCGGGAATGAACGGCGGGTTGGGCTTCACCGGCCAGTCGCCCTTGGCAGCGTGCAGATCGGTATGGCACACGCCACACGCCTCGGTCTTGACGAGGATCTGGCCCGGGCCGGGCATGGGCACCGGGTATTCGAGCAGTTCGAGCGGCTTGCCGAATGCGGTGACGACGGCGGCGTGCATGGTTTTGGCGATCATGAAAATGCCTTCCAGTGAGAATGCTATTGGGGAGCGGATCGGGCGGTCAGGCGGGCGCGGGGATCGCGTGGAGGCGGACGAGCTTCTTGTTGACGAACTGCTGGATGCCCATCGCGCCGAGCTCGCGTCCGTAGCCCGAGTCCTTGATCCCGCCGAACGGCAGCGCGGCATCGGTCCAGTCGAGGTTGTTGATGAACATCATGCCGGTCTCGACTTGGGTGGCGACACGCAGCCCCCGCGCGACGTCACGCGTCCACACCGACCCGCCGAGCCCGAAATCGGAATCATTGGCGAGCGCGATTGCGGCATCCTCATCCGCCACGCGGAAGAAGGACGCCACCGGGCCAAAGAATTCGGCGCGGAACGCCGGGTTTTCGGGCGCGATGTCGGTCAGGATCGTCGGTGCCATGAACGCACCCGGACGATCGATCCGCGCGCCGCCGATCACCACCCTCGCCCCATGCGCGACTGCGCCGTCGACTTGCGCCACCAGGTCGAGCAGCGCCTGCTCGGTCGACATCGGGCCGAGCGTGGTCGCCGCGTCGAGCGGATCGCCCGGCATCAGCGCGCCGAGCGCCGCCTTGAACCGCGCGAGGAACGCGTCCGCCATGCTGTCGACGACGATGAAGCGTTTCGCGGCACAGCAGGTCTGTCCGCAATTGTACATCCGGCCCCACACCGCCCAGGGGATGACGAGATCGAGATCCGCATCCTCCAGCACGATAAACGCATCGCTGCCACCGAGCTCCATCGACGACACCTTGAGGTTCTGCCCGGCACGCGCGGCGATGCTGCGGCCCGCGTCTACGCTGCCGGTCAGGGCGACGCCCTTGATTCGGGGATCGTCGATCACGCGGTCGGACTGGGCGTGGCTGATCAGCAGATTGGTATAGAGCCCGACCGGTGCGCCCGCCTCGATCAGCAGTGCTTCGAACGCGATCGCGCATTGCGGCACGATCCCGGCGTGTTTCACGACCAGCGTATTGCCCGCCATCAGATGCGGCCCGGCGACACGGGCGAGCTGATAATAAGGGAAATTCCAAGGTTCGACGCAGAAGATCACGCCGATCGGGCTGCTCTCCATATGCGCTTCTCCGCCCGCCGGATCGAGCCGTACCGGCGCAAGGAACCCCTCGGCATGGCTGGCGTAATAGGCCATGATCCGCGCGCTGAACGCGACTTCGCCGCGCGCTTCGGCGATACGCTTGCCCATTTCCACGGTGGCGAGGCGCGCGAGCGTGTCGGTCCGCGCCGCCAGCAGCGCGCCTGCTTTCGCGATGATCCTGGCGCGTTCGGCAAAGAGCGTATGCCGCCAGGTCTCGAAACAGGCCTGCGCGGCGGCAAGCTTGCCCTCCAGATCCGCATCCGCGACCGTGTCGAAGGATTGGACGAGTGTCCCGTCGAACGGATTGAGACTGTGATAGGCCATGGTTCGCACTCCGGGTTCAGGATGGCGAGATAGGTTTCCTGGGCGGGCGATATCAGCGTCGGAAAGTACTTAGATCGCGCGGCAATTCCGCCAGCATGGCCCGTCGGCATGATCCCGCGGCTTAGCCCGTCTGCGTAGTTTCCGACCCTTTTCGGACAGACGCGCGCGAGTCACCATACCCGTCCCGCAACTGCCTTCGGCTCATCGCGCCAAATTGGAACCGACCGACCATGAAGGCGATGATCCTCAACCATCCCGGCACCCCGCTCGTCTGGACCGACCTCCCCGACCGGCAGCCCGGCGCGGGTCAGGTGCGCGTCAAGGTGCTCGCCTGTGGCGTCTGCCGGACCGACCTGCACGTGTTCGACGGCGAATTGCCCGATCCGAAATCGCCGATCATTCCCGGGCACGAGATCGTCGGCCGGATCGACGCGATCGGTGCTGGCGTAACCGCGCTCAAGCTCGGGCAGCGCGTCAGGATTCCGTGGCTCGGGCATACCTGTGGCGTGTGCCGCTATTGCCGGGAGAATCACGAAAATCTGTGCGATGCGCCGCTGTTCACCGGCTACACCCGCGACGGCGGCTTCGCGACCGCGGCGATCGCGGACGCGCGGTTCGCATTTCCACTGGGAGAGACCGGGAGCGACGTGTCGTTGGCCCCGCTGCTGTGCGCCGGGCTGATCGGGTGGCGCTCGTTGACGTTGGCGGGCGACGGCAAACGGCTTGGCCTCTACGGTTTCGGGGCCGCCGGGCATATCGTGGCGCAGGTCGCCAGATGGCAGGGCCGCGCGGTCTATGCCTTCACTCGGCCGGGCGACACGGGAACGCAGGCATTCGCGCGCAGCCTCGGCGTGGCCTGGGCGGGCGGATCGGACGAGATGCCGCCGGAACCGCTCGACGCGGCGATCCTCTATGCCCCCGATGGCGACCTCGTCCCGCTCGCGCTCAAGGCGGTGCGCAAGGGCGGCACGGTCGTCTGCGCCGGGATCCACATGAGCGACATCCCCGGTTTCCCCTATGACATCCTGTGGGAAGAACGCCGCCTCGTATCTGTCGCCAATCTCACCCGGCAGGACGGAATCGAATTCCTCGCGCTCGCCCCGCAAATCGGGATCGTCGTGAAAACGACGGTCTATCCCCTGGAGCAGGCGAACCAGGCGCTCGAGGACCTGCGCGCTGGTCGGTTCGACGGTGCTGCCGTGCTGGTGCCATGAGGCTCACCGCTGGGTAGTTTCCGAGCCTGTCGCAGCGAGGCATCCCGGTTCACCCCTTCGTCACCCTCGCGGACACACGGCTGATTGTCCGGCCATCGGCCCGCGAAACCCTGGAGGCCAGCATGTCCGATACGTTCTTTCCCGAAAAATACGCCGATCGCAGCGAAACCGTCCTCGCCCGGACCGGCGCGGTGGAAATCGATCCGGAACAGCCCACGTCGACCCGCGCCTATGGCACGCTCGGGCCGAGCGCACCGATCCACGCGATGCAGATCGAACGCCGCGCACTGGAGCCCGACGATGTCGCGATCGACATCCTGTATTGCGGCGTCTGCCACAGCGACATCCACATGGTCCGCGGCGAATGGGGCGAGCAGCAGTATCCGATGGTACCGGGCCACGAATTCGTCGGCCGGGTCAGCGCGGTCGGCGCGGCGGTAACGCGCCTGGTCCCCGGTGATCATGCCGGCGTCGGCTGCATGGTCGACAGTTGCGGCGTGTGCGAGACGTGCAAGGCGGGGCTGGAGCAATATTGCACCGTCGGCGCGACGATGACCTATGCCTCGCCCGATCCGCGCGGCCCCGGGCAGACGCAGGGCGGCTATGCCGAGCGGATCGTCGTGCGCGACCGTTTCGTCGTCAAGATCCCCGAGGGCGCGGACCTGGCGACGACCGCGCCGCTGCTCTGTTCGGGCGTGACCACCTTTTCCCCGATGCAGCACTGGCGGCTCGGCTCGGGGCAGCGCTTCGCGGTCGTCGGGCTGGGGGGGCTTGGCCATATGGCGCTCAAGCTTGCGGTCCATCGCGGCGCGGAAGCGACCGTCTTCACCACCAGCGCGGACAAGGCGGCGGATGCCTATGCGATGGGCGCGAAGGACGTGATCGTGTGGCATCCGCTCGCCAGCAAGCCGATCCCGCTGGTCGAGGAACTGGCCAACCGGTTCGACTTCATCCTGTCGACCATCCCCTTCCCGTTCGACGCCGCGCCGTTCCTGCCGCTGCTTCGGCACGATGGCGTCTTCGTCAACGTCGGCACGCCGGGCGCTATCGCCGGGGTGAGCGGCGGCGGGTTGTGGAACCAGCGCCGCTCGATCGTCGGATCGTGCATCGGCGGGATGCCCGAAACGCAGGAGGTGGTCGATTATTGCTGCGCCAACGGCATCCGCCCGCAAATCGAGCTGATCCACCCCGACCAGATCACCGATGCCTATCTGCGCGTCGAGAACAAGGCCGTCCGCTACCGCTACGTCATCGATCTCGCCGCCGGGCGCACCGGATGAGTGCGTGACCGGCACCACGAAGAAGGCGGCCAAGCGCCCGAAACTGGGCGACACCGGGCATCTCTCCGGCTGGTTTTTCGGGGTGTTGGGCGTCGGCGTGCTGGTGTTCGCGGTGCTCAACTTCGGCGACCTGCAAAGTTTCGGGGCGATGTTGCAGCGTGCGGAACCCGTGTGGCTGCTCGCCGCGGCGGGCTTGCAGGGGATCACCTACGCCAGCGTCTCGCTCGGCTGGAAGCTCGTCCTCGACAAGGCGCGGTCGCCGCTGCCACTGTCCCGGCTGATCCCGGTCGCGCTGTCGAAGCTGTTTGCCGATGCGATGATCCCGGCGGCGGGCATGGGGGGCAATCTGTTGCTGGTCGACCGGCTCGTGAAGCTTGGCGTCCCTCGCGGGGCGGCGGTTGCGGCGCTGATCGTGTCGCTGATCGGCTATTATGCGGCGTTCGCGGTGTTCGCGCTGGTCATGCTGCTGCTGTTGTGGGTCCATGGCAAGGCGACGCCGCTGCTCGCCGGGGTCGTCACCGCGTTCCTGCTGGTCGCGCTCGCGGTCCCCGGCCTCGCGCTCTGGCTGCGGCGGCGCGGGAGCCGACCGCTGTCCCCGTTCCTCGAACATCTGCCGATCGTCCACACGCTGCTGCATGTCGTGGGAGAAGCCCCCGCCCGGCTGCTCAGGGACAAGACGCTGATCCTCGGCGTGACCGCGTGCAATGCCGCACTCTTCCTCGTGGATGCCGCCACGCTACAGGTGTGCATGCTGGCACTAGGCCATCCGACCCCGTTCAGCACCGCCTTCATCGCGATGATGGGCGGATCGATCGTCGCGGCGCTCGCGCCGGTGCCGATGGGGCTGGGCAGTTTCGAGGTCGGGTCTACCGCGATGCTCAGCCTGCTCGGGGTTCCCGTTCCGGCGGCACTGGCTGGAACGCTGTTGCTGCGTGGCTTTACGCTGTGGTTGCCGCTGCTTCCCGGGTTCGTGTTGATGAAGGGCTCGTTCCGGTCCGTGCATCTGCACCGATCCAAAGCGCCCGAGGTCGAGTGATGGGTGCACCCGTACCGGCCACCAGACCGAAATCCGCGCCGCCCTTCTGGTCGCGAACGGCGGACGAGACCTGCGCCGCGCTGGCGTGCAGCCAGAGCGGTCTGAGCGCCGCCGAAGCTGCTGTCCGCCTGTCGCATTATGGTGCCAATTCGGACGCGCCCGCGAAGCGGGTCGGGATCGTGCGCGCGGTAGTGCGGCGGCTGCTCGAACCGCTGTCGCTCATCCTACTGGTCGCGGCGATCGTGTCGATTGCGACGGGGGACGGGATCGGCGGCTCGATCATCGTGTCGATCCTCGCGGTCTCGATCGGCCTGGATACGGTGCAGGAGGGTCACGCCGGGCACGCCGCCGATGTCCTGCGCCAATCGGTTGCGCTGACCGCCGAAGTCAGCCGCGACGGGGCCTATCGGCAAATGCCGGTCGACGGGGTCGTCCCCGGCGACGTCATCCGCGTCCGCGCCGGCGACATCATCCCGGCCGACGGTCTCGTCCTCGACAGCACCGCCTTCACGGCGAACGAAGCTGCCCTCACCGGTGAACCCTATCCCGTCGACAAGCGCGCTGGCCCCGTCGCCGGACTTTCGGCGAACCAGGCGCGTGGCGCGCTGTTCCGTGGCGCGGTCGCGCAGACCGGCGAGGCGATCGCGCTGGTCGTCAACACCGGCCGCGCGACGATCTTCGGGGCGGCGGCGGCGGCGCTGGCCGATGCCGCCGGGGCGTCCCCCTTCGAAAAGGACATGCGCGCCTACGGCCTGTTCACCGCGCGGCTGACGATGGCGCTGGTCGTCGTCGTCCTGACCACCAGCGTCTTCTTCGGCAGGCCGCTGCTGCAATCGTTGCTGTTCGCGGTCGCGCTCGCGGTCGGGCTGGCACCCGAGTTGCTGCCGATGATCACGACGGTGACACTGTCGCGCGGCGCGATGCGGATGGCCCGCCGCAAGGTGATCGTTAAGCGCCTCGCCGCAATTCATGATCTCGGCGCGATGACGGTGCTGTGTACCGACAAGACCGGCACGCTGACCTCGGCCGAAATCACGCTCGACCGCGGGATCGGATGCGCGGGGGTGGAGGATCCGCGCCCGGCGCAGCTCGCGGCGGTCGCGGCGGTTCTGGGCGGGGATCGCGGCGCGCTCGACACCGCGTTGGTCGCCGCCACTCCGGACGCGACGGTCGGGTGGACGCTGCGCGGGCGGCACGCGTTCGACTTTACCCGTCGCCTCGGCTCGGTGCTCGCCGACGGACCTGATGGCCCGATCCTGATCGCCAAGGGCGCGCCGGAGGCGGTGGTGGCGCTCTGCACGACGTCGCGCCAGGGAAGCGGGACCATCGCCATGGGGGATACGGAGCGCGCGTCCGCGCTGGCGCAAGTCCGCGCGCTGGCGGACCGCGACGGCCTGCGGACGATCGCGGTCGCCTCGCGCCCATGGGACAAAGCGTCGTGCGATCCCGACGCCACGGACGAGGTGGGGCTGATCTTCGAAGGCCTGTGCGCCTTCGCCGATCCGCCCAAGCCCACCGCCGCCGCTGCGATCGCACGGCTCGCGGCCGCCGGGGTCCAGCTCAAGATCCTGTCCGGCGACGATCCGGTCGTCGTCAAGCGGCTTGCCGGGCTCGTCGGCCTGCGCGCCGATCGCGTCCTGTCGGGCAGCGATATTGCGCAGTTGAGCGACGATGCGCTGGCGGTCCAGGTCCGCTCGGTCGATGCTTATGGTCGGCTCGCCCCGGACCAGAAATCCCGCCTCGTCCGTGCGTTGCAGTCGCGCGGCGCGGTGGTCGGCTATCTTGGCGACGGGATCAACGACGCGCCCGCGCTCAAGGCGGCGCAGATCGGCCTGTCGGTATCGGGCGCGACCGGCGTTGCGCAGGCTGCCGCCGACATGATCCTGCTCGATCAGGATCTTGCCGTGGTCGCGGACGGCGTCGAGGAGGGGCGCCGGACCTTCGCCAACATCCTCAAATATGTGCGGATGGAAGCGAGCTCGAATTTCGGCAACATGCTGTCGATGGCGGTGGCCTCGCTGTTCCTGCCCTTCCTGCCGATGCTGCCGACGCAGATCCTGCTCAACAACCTGCTGTACGACGTGTCCGAAGTCGGCATCCCGTTCGATAGCGTCCGGCCAGAAGCCGTCGCGCGGCCGCAAGTCTGGGACATGCACGCGCTGGTGCGGTTCGCGGGGGTGATGGGGTTGCTGTCGTCGGTCTTCGACCTGCTGATCTTCGCCGGACTGGTCTTCATTTTCCACGCGACCCCGGGCGCATTCCAGACCGCATGGTTCCTCGAATCGATGGCGACGCAGATCCTGGTCATCTTCGTCATCAGGACCCGGGGACGGCCCTGGGCGGACCTCCCACGGCCGGCGCTGGCGGCGACGTCGCTTGGCGCGCTGGTCGTCGCGATGATCCTGCCTTTCACGCCGGTCGCGGTGCTGTTCGGCTTCGATCCGCCACCGCTCTTGATGACCTGTGGCATCGTGATCGTGGTGGCCGCCTATCTGGCCTGCGCCGAGCTCCTGAAAAACGCCGCGTTCGGCGCGATCGCCGTGCGGCAGTCCCCTGCCCCACGCTGAGTAGTTTCCGAGGCTGACGCGCGCACCCGGTTGCGTCGATCAGGCGGCCTTCTCCCGCCCTTCGATCATCAGAGGTACTCCCATGCACGACCGGACCAACGCCGCCGCAGCCATCGCGCATGCCGCATCGACCGAAAACGACTCCGCGGCAGCATCGGCGCCAGCCCCGAAATGGGCGAAATACCACGCCAAGATGGCGGGCGAATTCCCCTCGCCCTTCCGCGGCGATGACGATCCGCTCGCGCGCCAGATCAACAAGTTCGTCGAGAAGCTCGACATGCTGCGGCCCGAAAAGGGCGGCCCGGCCTTTCTCGGCAAGAACCCCGCGCTCACCTATGCTTATCCCGACGTCAAGAACATCACCGTCCCGCAGGAGATGGGGGATCTCGACCGGGTGCTCGACGATGTGGTCGGTCTGTTCGAGGGCGCGCCCAATTGGGGCAACCCGCTGACGATGTGCAACGTCATCCCGCAGTCGAACACTGCGGCCGTCGTCGCGTCGATGCTGTCGCAGGTGTTCTCGGCCAACATCCTCGAGGGCGAATATGCGTGGAACGTCCACCGCGCCGAGCTCGAGACGGCGGGCATGGTCGCCAACATGTTCGGCTGGACCCCGGTCAACAGCGGCGCGATCTACACCTATGGCGGCGGTGGCTGCTGGACCTACGGCCTGAAATACGGGCTGACGCGGGTGCTCAAGGATTCGCGCGAAAAGGGCGTGCGGACCGACGCAAAGGTGATCTGTTCGCAGCAGGCGCATTACGTGCAGCAGAATGCGACCGACTGGCTCGGCCTCGGCATGGACAACATCGTCCACGTCCGCACCGACGTTGCCACCAACCAGATGGACCTTGGCCATCTCGAGGAATTGCTGACCGATTTCGCCGCGCGCGGCATTCCCGTGGCGACCGTCGTCTGCACGATGGGCACGACCGACGCGAGCGCGTTCGACCCGATTGGCCTGGTCCGCGAAGTGATGGACCGCCATCCCAATCCCGAAGGCTTCGGCAAGGCGGTACTCTATGCCGACGCGGTCGTCGGATGGTCGTGGATCTACTTCAAGGACTATGACTTCGAGGCCAATCTACTCGAATTCTCCGACCGTATCCTGCCCGTGCTGCGCCGCAACGGCGAGGCGATGCGCGAGCTCGAACACGCCGATTGCGTCGGGATCGATTTCCACAAGGTCGGCTGGGCACCCTATGTCAGCAGCTGCTTCCTGTACCGCGACGCGACCGAGTTCGAATCGATCCACCGCCGCGGCGCGGACGCCTATCTGCAGGCGCGCACGCCGTACAACCCGATGTACTACACGCTCGAAGTCTCGCGCACCGCGTCGGGCTCGCTCGCGGGTTGGGCGACGCTGAAGTACTTCGGCAAGGAAGGGATGCAGGCGATCCTCGGCGGCATCCTCGAAACCAAATACTACCTCTACGACCTGATCCGCAGCCATCCCGACATGGTCTGCGTCAACTCGGACGACACCGGGCTGATCACGCTGTTCCGCGTCTACCCCAAGGGCGTCGACGCGCAGGTACAGTTCGGTCGCGAACTGAACGAACCGGCGCTGCGGAGCGACCTGATAAAGCATAACCACCTGACCGAAGCGGTCGGCAACAAGCTGTTCGAATGGTTCCGCTCGGGCAAGCAGATCGACGGCAAGTACACGCCGTACATGAGCTTCAGCACGGGCTTCCGCGACGCGACCTACAATCGCGACGGGACCGACGAAGAGGCCGTCGTCTATGCGCTGAAGTCGTTCCCGATGAACGTCTTCATCACGCCCGAGACGATGCAATGGGCGCTGCACTGCGTCGCGGCCGCCCGCGACTAAGTCCTCAAGCGCTAACCCCTCGCCCGAACTCTGCGCCGTCGGCCGTGGTCGGCGGCGCCCCTTTCAAGGCTGTTTCCATGACCGAGCCCTCGCCTCCTGCCGCCGCGCCCGGCGGCAAGCCTAAGCCCGCGGGTTGGCTCGCGCATGGCGGCCAGACCAGGACCCAGCCCAAGATCGTCATCGGCATGATGGCGTTTGCGATCATGAACGTAACGACGATCGTCAGCCTGCGCGGCATGCCGGCCCAGGCCGAATATGGCATGGCGTCGATCTTCTATTATCTGTTCGCCGCGATCGTCTTCCTGGTGCCCGTGTCTTTGGTAGCCGCAGAACTCGCCGCGACCTTCCCCAAGCAGAGTGGCGTGTTCCGCTGGATCGGCGAGGCGTTCGGCCCGCGCTGGGGTTTCGCGGCGATCTATTATCAATGGCAAGCGGTGGTGATCTGGTTCCCGACCGTGCTGATCTTCGCCGCCGCCGCGCTCGCCTATATCTGGTGGCCGCCCGCGTTCGACCAGGCGCTTGCGGACAACAAGCTCTATACGATCTGCGTTCTGCTCGCGGTCTATTGGTTCGTGACGCTGGTCACCTTCCGCGGCATGGCCGCATCGACTCGGCTGAGTTCGCTCGGCGGCCTGTTCGGGACGATCATCCCCGGCGCGATCCTGATCGCACTCGGCGTGGCCTATGTCGCGAGCGGCAAGCCGATGCACCTCGACCTGCACGCCAGCGTGATCCCCGATTTCAGCGATTTCCACAACATGGTGCTGGCCGCCAGCGTCTTCCTCTATTTCGCGGGGATGGAGATGCAGGCGGTCCATGTGCAGGACCTCGAGAACCCGACGCGCAATTATCCGCTGTCGGTGCTAATCGCGACGGTGATGGTCGTGGTGATCTTCGTGCTCGGCACGCTTGCGGTCGGCGCGGTCATTCCGCGCGAAGCGATCGATATCAACCGCGGGCTGCTCGTCGCCTATAACGAACTGTGGGCGGCGTTCGGGCTGCCCTGGCTCGGCAACGTGATGGCGGCGATGCTGGCGTTCGGCGTGCTGGGCCAGGTCAGCGTGATCGTCGCCGGGCCGTCGACCGGGCTGCTCGCGGTCGGCAAGGCGGGGTATCTGCCGCATGTCCTGCAGAAGACCAACGCGCACGGCATTCCGGTCGCGATCCTGATCCTGCAAGGCGTGCTCGTCACGCTGCTGTGCGTCGCCTTTACGGTGCTGCCGTCGGTCGAATCCGCCTATCAACTGCTCAGCCAGATGGCGACGATCATCTATCTGGTGATGTACGTCCTGCTCTACGTCGCCGCGATCCGGTTGCGCTACACACAGCCCGACCGGGTCCGCCCGTTCCGGATCCCTGGCGGGAATGTCGGCATGTGGCTGGTCGGGCTTGTGGGGCTTGCCGGGGCGCTCGTCGCGCTGGGGTTCAGCTTCATTCCGCCGGCGCAGATCAGCACCGGCAGTCCGGTGCTCTACGTCGGGGCGCTGGTGATCGGGTCGGTGTTCTTCCTCGCGATCCCGTTCGTGATCTACGCCTTTCACAAGCCCGACTGGAAGGCGGCGGAATCGGACTTCGAACCGTTCGAAACCGCCGCATGAGCGCGCTCGACACCAATGCGCTGGTGACGATGACCGTCGGCCTGTTCGCGATCACCGCGCCGATCGCGGTCCTGCCCTTGTTCGTCGCAGCCACCGCCGGCCAGACAGCCGGCGACCAGCGTCGCACTGCGCTGGTCGCGGCGGCGACCTATGTCGTGGCCGGACTGCTCGCGCTGTTCATCGGCAACGCCGCGCTCGGCGTCTTCGGAGTCAGCGTCGCCGCGTTGCGCGTGGCGGGAATGGCGGTGATCGGCGTGATCGGCTGGCAGATGCTCAACGCGCCGACCCCGAGCGAGGCGACACCTGCGCGCAGCCACCACCACCGCGCGTCCAACACCCACGTGGCGGCGGCCGCGCACCATGCCGTCGCCCCCTCGCCTACATCCGTGGGTATCCTGCCGCTGGGATTCCCGATCTATGCCGGACCGGGGGTGCTGTCGGTCATCATCGCGTGGGGCAGCGGCAGCCGCCCGGTCTATCTCGCCGCGATGGTCGCGATCCTCGCGAATGCGGCGATCATCGTCGCGCTCGATTTCCTGGCCGCGCCGATCACCCGCGTGATCGGGGAGAAGGCCCTGCTGATCACCGAGAAGGTCTTCGGTCTGCTCGTCGTCGCGATTGCGGTCGGCGGGATGGCGGGCGCGCTGGTCGTGCTGTTCCCGGGGCTCGGCGGGCGATGAGGGCGCACGCTGTGCTTACGCTGTGCGCGTTGGGATTGCCCGGCGCGGCGCTGGCGCAGGATGCAGATCTGGCGGTTCGCAACCAGTGGTTCACCGGCTCGCTCGAGGCGTCGTCGCCAGCCTTGTCGACCGCCGGGACGCTCGCGATCGAACCTTATCTCATCTACAAGATCGATACCGGACGCTATGACGATCATGGCCATCGCCACCCCGGCGGCGACGGCGTAAATCAGCTGCAGTCGGTGACGGTCGTGAAATACGCGCTCACCGACCGGGTGAGCTTCCAGGCGCTGCCGACGGCCGTCCGCGTGACCGATGGCCATGATCGACGCGGCCTCGGGATCGCCGACCTGCCGGTCGAGCTGGAATATCGGCTGAAGGACGAGAATGGCCGAACCGGGTCGCCTTCGATTACCGCGAGCGCGGGCATGGTGCTGCCGATCGGTCGATACGATCACCTGACGACCGTGCTCGACGGCCTCGGCACGGGCGCGCTGCTGGCCAAGCAGGGCATCGTCGTCGAATCGCTGTTCGACACCAAGGGCGGCCACCCGGTTCGCATCCGTCTCTTCGCCTCCGTAACCGAGGCGCTGGCAGCGGCGGACGTTCGCGACGTGAGCGTGTACGGAACGACGGATGGCTTCGTCGGCCACGCCACACCGGGCGTGTCCGCGCAGGTCGGCCTGGCCGCCGGCTATGCGCTCGACCAGCGCTGGGTGATTGCGCTCGATCTGGTGCGCAGCGAAGCCGGCCGCTCGCGCCTCACGGGCGTCGACGCAAGCGGTACGGCGCTGCGCACCACGGGCCTTCGCGCATCGCGCACGATCCTGGCGCCAGCGCTCGAATATAACTGGTCGGCGCGCGCCGGGCTCATCGCGGGGGTCGAGCTGTCGGTCGCGGGCCGCAATACCCCCGCCTACGTCGCCCCGCAGATCGCCGTCGCCCTGGCGTTCTGACGGTCGATCCAGCGACCGCCATCGGGGTCGGCGCCGTGCGTAGTTTCCGACGCTGCCCGGAGTCCGGGAACGGCCCTACGCCCGCATCCTTCGGACAAAGGATCGGTATCTCATGAGCAGCTATACATTCGTCGGCAGCGGCATTGCCTCGCTTGCGGGGGCGGCGATCCTGCTGCGCGACGGCGACGTCGCGGGCAAGGACATCACGATCCTCGAGGAAAGCCACCAGACCGGCGGCGCATTCGACGCGCACGGAACCGCGGAAGACGGCTATTTCATGAGCGGCAGCCGCATGTTCGAGGCGATGTACCAATGCACCTTCGACCTGTTCGACGGGATCCCCTCCGCGACCGACCCGATGATTTCGGTGACCGAGGAAACCAACCGCGCCGCCGCGAAATGGCCGTGGGACAACAAGGTCCGGCTGGTCAATCGCGACGGCAGCGTGCCCGACGCGCACTCCATGCGCTTCAACGAGCATGACCGGATCAACCTCGTCACGCTGATCGGCGAGCCCGAGAGCCTGCTCGACGACAAGCGCATCACCGATTGCTTCACGCCCCATTTCTTCGAAACCAATTTCTGGATGGAATGGTGCACGCTGTTCGCGTTCGAACCGTGGCACAGCGCGATCGAATTCCGCCGCTACCTGCGCCGGTTCGTCCACCATTTCTCGACGATCGACGTCCAGCACGACATCTATCGCACCGTCTACAACCAGTATGACAGCATGATCGTCCCGCTCATGCGCTGGCTGAAGGATCGCGGCGTCCAGTTCCGCCACGGCGTCCGCGTCGAGGATCTCGGCTTCGCCGCGGGCAGCGACGCGGTCACCGTGACGAGCATCTCGACGCTGACCGCCGACGGCCCGGAGGCAATTCCGGTCAAGCAGGGCGACCTGGTATTCGTCACCAACGGCTCGATGACCGCGGACAAGGCGTTCGGGTCGATGACCAAGGCCCCCGGCCTCGATACGAGCAACCATTCGGGCGCATGGAAGCTGTGGGAAAAGCTCGCCGAGGGGCGCCCGGCGTTCGGCGATCCGGCCGCGTTCAACCGCAACGTCGAGGAGAGTTCGTGGATCTCCTTCACCGTCACGGTCAAGGACCCGTTGTTCCTGGAACTGATGGAGCGGTTCAGCGGGAGCGCGGCGGGGACCGGCGGGCTGATCACCTTCAAGCAGTCGGCGTGGCTGCTGACGCTGTCGATCTATCATCAGCCGTTCTTCCCCGAACAGCCCGAGGGGGTCGCGGTATGGTGGGGCTATGGCCTGTTCCACGATCGCCCCGGCGATTACGTCAAGAAGCCGCTGGTCGAGTGCACCGGCGCGGAGATCCTTGAGGAAGTGCTCGGCCATCTGCGCTTCAGCGCGCCCGACAGCGCGGCGGTGCTTGCGGCATCGACCTGCATTCCATGCGCGATGCCCTATATCACCAGCCAGTTCATGCCCCGCAAGGCAGGCGACCGGCCGCTGGTGGTGCCGACCGGATCAACCAACCTCGCCTTCATCGGCCAGTTTGCCGAGCAGCCCGACGACGTCGTGTTCACGGTCGAATATTCGATCCGCTGCGCAATGACGGCGGTCTACACGCTGCTCAAGCTCGATAAGGCCCCGCCGCCCGTGTACGAAGGGCTGCACAGCCCCAAGGTGATCGTCGACGCGATCCGGACGCTGCACCGATAGCACCCAGCCTTCTGACCGGGACGTGCGCGTCCCCGGTCAGAAACGCATCGACCCCGTTTCCATGAAGCGCTGATGCCACGACAGCGCTTCGCCCGGCAGCGATGGTGACTGTTGTCCGTAGGACCCGACCCGGGCCCGCGCATAATAATCGGCGAGTGCGGGGCGGTAATCGGGATGCGCGCAGCGCTCGATGATCAGCACGGCGCGCTGCTTGGGACTGAGCCCGCGCAGATCGGCGAGCCCCTGCTCGGTCACCAGCACCTGCACGTCCTGGCTGATATGGTCGACATGGCTCGCCTGCGGGACGATCGCGGAGATCTTGCCGCCCTTGGCGGTCGACGGCGTCATGAAGATCGACACATAGGCATTGCGCGCGAAATCGCCCGAGCCGCCGATGCCGTTCTGGATGCGCGATCCCATGACGTGCGTGGAATTGACGTTGCCGTAGATGTCCGCCTCGATCAGCCCGTTCATCGCGAGGCACCCCAGCCGCCGGATCAGTTCGGGATGGTTGCTGATCTCCTGCGGGCGCAGGATCATCTTGTCGCGATAGCGGCCGAGGTCGGCATTGAGCCGCGCCGCCGCCTCGGGACTGAGCGAGAAGGCGGTTGCCGACGCCATCCGCAATTTGCCCGAATCGAGCAGGTCGAGCATCCCGTCCTGGATGACTTCGGTATAGGAGGTCATGTCGCTGAACGGCCCGTCGATCAGCCCCGTCAGCACCGCGTTGGCGATATTGCCGACCCCCGACTGCAGCGGGAGCAGCGAAGCGGGCAACCGCCCGCGCGCGACTTCGTGGCGGAAGAATTCGATCAGATGCCCGGCAATCGCATGCGCCGCCGCCTCGGGTGCGGCGAACGGCAGGTTGCGGTCGGGCGCCTCCGTCTCGACGATCGCGACGATCTTGTCGGGATCGACCCGGAAATACGCCTCTCCGATCCGGTCGTCGGGCCGGACCAGCGGGATCGGCACGCGGTGCGGGGGCAGCGCGGTGCCGTAATAGATGTCGTGCATCCCCTCCAGCGCGGGGTTCTGCCAGCGGTTGACCTCCAGAATGATCTTGTCGGCGCGGTCGAGCCAGGTCTTGTTGTTGCCCACCGACGAGGAGGGAATGAGTGACCCGTCGGCGCGGATGCCCGAGACTTCGATCACCGCGGTGTCGAGTGGGCCGAGGAAACCCTGCCACGCCATCGGTGCGACATGGCTAAGGTGCATGTCGAAATATTCCATCTCGCCGCGATTGATCTTCTCGCGCGCAATCGGGTCCGAATTGTACGGCAAGCGGAACTCGATGCCGTCCGCCTTGGCCAGCGCACCGTCGAGCTCGGGCCCGGTCGAGGCACCCGTCCAGATCCGGACGCGGAACGGGTTTCCGGCGGCATGTTCCGCCTCGATCCGCGCGGCGAGCGCCAGCGGCACCGCCTTGGGATAACCCGAACCGGTGAAGCCGCTCATCCCGATCGTGCTGCCGGAGTGGATCAGCATGGCCGCCTGCTCGGCACTCATGACGCGTCCGCGCAAGGTCGGGTTGTCGATACGACTGCTGCTCATCCTGGGCCTCGTTTCACCGGGCCGCAGCCCTTGCCGTCAGGTCGCGCGCCCGACGGTCGCCGCCGGCGCGCCGGGGGAACACCTGCCCGCACGGTGCCTATGCCTATTGCGACCGGAACGCCACCATTGCCCGGCGCTACCGGATCCGCGGCGTTACGCTGCGGTGCCGATGTGCCGGACTGGCATGGTTCCGAGCGCGGTGCGGGCCAGCGCGACGATCTGCGGCACCGTGGTGTGCGAAAAACCCGCCGTACGCAGCGCGAGAATGCGGCCTTCCAGCGAAGGACGCTGCTGCGCGAGGTACTCCGTCAGATGCCGCGCCTCGTTGCTCTGTCCCGTTCCCTGGCTGACGAGTACGATGCGCCCCTTGGCTGGCAAACTCGCAGCGACCGCCGCAAAGAAGCGGGTGTCGGCCGGATCGTTTTCGGCGCGATCCGCATCGTGTGTCGCGCGATCGATATGGTCGTGGCGCAAATGGTGCGTTTCCTCGACCGCCATCGTCCGGTGTTCGGGATGGATCGGATATAGCCGCGCACCCGCATGATCGATGACGACGAGCAGGTCGGGCGTGGCGGGATCGATCGGCGGGACCGGCGCGACGCCCTGATCCGACCATCCCGCCCGAACGAGCAAGTGCCGAACGTCCATGACGTCGCGCGCCGTCAAGTCCTTGCCGTGCGCCGGCTTCAGCGAAAGCTGTTGGTCCCCGACCCGCAGTATCAGGTCACCACCCGGCCGCTGCTCCGTCGTGCCGATCGCTTCGAACAGATGGGTCAGGTCGCGCCACGTCAGGTTGTGGGTCAGCGGGTGCTGGAACAGTTTCTCCAATGCCCGGAGATGCGCGCCCGAGGGGGCCAGCGTACGATCGCGATCGATTGTGGACGCTTCGTGGGACATGCTGCTACCTTTCCGATGAGATTTCAGAGAGCGCGCCAGGAGAAGGACATTCGCCGGCGTTGAGAGTGGACCGCGATGACCGCTCGCCGGGTACGGCAACAGGACCGGAATCTACGCAAAGTGCGGCCTGCGCGTGCCGATGCGACCTCTTCGGGGGCTGGCGTCGGCATCACCGCTTCCACGCCCTATGCCCAGGCACCGGCCCCAATACCATCCTCACGCCGTGCCACTCACCGGCCGGGAGCCGCACTGAGTATTTTCCGGGGCTGTCTGGCTTCCGGATCGGCGGCGCAAAGCGCTCCGACAACGCCGGGCCATTTGGTGTTGCTTTCCGGCGCGCCCTCGAACGCGGAGCTACGTCCATGTCGAACGATGAACAACTGAAGACCTCGGTCCTTGCCGAACTGAAGTGGGAGCCTAGCATTTCGTCGGCTCATATCGGCGTAACCGCCGAAGACGGTACCATTACGCTAACCGGACACGTCGAAACCTACGGACAGAAGCGCGCGGCCGAACTGGCCACGGGCCGCGTCAAGGGGGTCAAGGCCATTGCCGAGGAGATCGAGGTTCGGCTCCCCTTCACCGTCAAGCATGACGATACCCAGATCGCCAAGGCGGCGGCCGAACGTCTGCGCTGGGATGCCGAAACGCCGCAGGACACGGTCAAGGTCAAGGTCGAAAAGGGGTGGATCACGCTCTCCGGGACCGTTGACTGGCATTTCCAGAAAGACGCGGCCGAACGCGAAATCCGCGGCCTGTCGGGCGTCGTTGGCGTCTTCAATCAGATTACCATCAAGCCCCGGGTCAACGTCGCGCATGTCGGCGAAGACATTCGCCACGCGCTATATCGCGGCTGGTTCAACCCGGACACGATCCAGGTCACGGAACATGATGGCAAGGTGAAGCTGACCGGCACCGTCGAGACCTGGCAGGACCGTGAGACCGCCGGGGCGACCGCATGGGCCGCGCCGGGGGCGAACGCCGTGGAAAACGACGTGGTCGTCGCCTGGTAGGTCGAGCCCGGACATCTGTTGCCGCCGGCCCGGGTATCGGACTGGCGGCAATGGGTCCTGCCTTTCGACACCGCGCCGATCGAACTCCGACAGGCGTCGCCATTCGACCCCGCCCCCGACGACGTCTTGTCCCTTCGCCGATCCCCAAGCTCAAGGATATGAAAATGACTGCAACTAATTGGAACGACTGGTACTTTGGGTGGGACTGGTTGCTCTGGGTGGGATTCGTCGTCCTGCTGTTCTCCGGCCTCGGAAATTGGGGCTATACCTATCGTGCGCAACGCCGGTACGACGTCGCGCCAGCCAAGGGCGCACTGACGATCCTCGACGAACGATATGCCCGCGGCGAGATAGCGAGAGACGAGTATCTCCAGATAAAATCCGAGATATCGGACGGCAAGGCCTAGATCGGTCCGGTTCGCCGCTGCCGGAGCGCGGTTTCCCGCGCTCTCGTAGCCGCCAGGGAGCCCCGCCCCTTGCTGGTCTTTTCTGGGATCACGGCGCGACCGTCAGGCCACGCAGGCAAGGTCGCGGGCGTTCGTCGGATCTCGAAGCTCGTCGCAGATCCGTTGTGCCTCTTCCTCGACCTGAGAGAGATCCTGTCGGGCGAAACGCCCGCTCTGCTGGCAGGTGATGTGGCCCAGATGGACGTGCCTTTGCGAGTGCATGCCGAAAGCAGAAACGAGGTATCGGTCGAAGACGCTGCGCAGCGCCTGCCCTTCCCCCTGTACATCGAGCCAGAGCGTTTGTGTCGCAGACGTCGTGAAGCTGAGCAACCGTTTGCCCCCCAGCAATGCGCTCGCGTCGTTGCGCTGGATCGCCTGCGGATCGACCCCGGCCCCCAGCACCCGTTCGACATAGCCCTTCATCATGGCTGGCGCCGAGCCGAACCAGATCGGGTAGATCAGGACGAAAACGTCCCCCTGGCTGATCAACGCAAGTTCGCGCGCCACGTCGGACGCACGCTGGAACCCGGCAAGCGTCGGTCGTTCGTACGTCTTCAGGACCGGATCGAAGCCGATCGCGTAGAGATCGCGGAAGACGACGTCGTGGCCGGCTGCGCGGACGGCGGCGCAATAGGTCTCCGCGATCGCCCGGTTGAAGCTCTCGGGGTCGGGATGGCAGAGGACGACGACATGCCGTACGGGCGGGGCCATCGCCGGAATGTCTTGGGTCATCGCGAGATCCTTGCAGAAGAAGCCGACCGGTTCACGGGAGGGTACGAGCAGTCGGGCTACCGTTTCGGTGCGTCCGCGGGCAGTACCGGAATCTACTCATAGACCTGTCTTCGGGAGTGCTCTCCGCGCGACCGCGCCCGTCGCGGGCGGTCAATTGCGGCGGGCGCCAAGCGCGGCCTTGGCCATCCCGTTCGCCAGGGCATGCATGGTGAACGGCTTGGCCAGAACCACCGCGTCCGGGACCGCCTTCAGGAGCTGGTTCGGATCCCCGCTGATGTAGAAATGCGCCACGAAACCGCGGGCAAGGATCTGCCGCATCGCCGACACCCCACTGCCCTCGGCAAGATTGCCATCGACGATCATCAGATCGGGCGCCAGACGCGCCGCGGCCTCGACGGCATCCGCCTCGGTCGACGCGATATGGCAAACGTCATGCCCCATTGCGCTCAGCAGATCGGCAAGATCCATCGCGATCAGTACGTCGTCCTCGACGAGGAGAATTTTCCGGCCAAGGCTCACGGTTTGACACGCCTTGCCTGATGCGCGCGACATCCACGCTGGGTCACATTCCGGTTGACTGCCGGTGACTGCGGCCACCCGGCCTCGGAGAAGCAGTCTCTTGTCGTGTCCACGCTCTAGCCTCCGTGCCCGCCCATCGGCGATAAATGCGAACCTGCGCAGGATTGTGAACGGCGCTGTCACCAGGGTCGACCGCGATAATGACCGGAAGAAATCCACGCAGTCAGTCTCGGAAACTACTCACGCCGGCACCACGCACCACCGAATTCTGCAATCACGCAACTATACGTAGGATAAAAGTGCCACGACAGTGCTACTTCCCTTTTCATGACGGCACATGAAACAGTCTCGGCGGATGCACGGCCCACCGCTGAAGTTCAGCCCGCGTCGCCGCGGCGGGAGAAAGGTACGGCCCCGGTCGCCGCGAGAGGGCCTCCGGAGTCGATCCCGATCGTCGCCATCGGCGCTTCGTCGGGCGGGCTCGAGGCGGCATCGAGACTGCTCGACGCACTACCGCCGACCTCGGGTGTGGCGTTCATCATCGTGGTGCATCTCGATCCGTCCCACAAGAGCATGATGGCCGACCTGTTGGCCGATCATACCACGATGAAGATCGAAGAAGCGGTCGATGGTGGTGCCATTTGCGCGGACCATATCTATGTCATTCCCCCAGGGCGCTACCTTTCTGTTCACGAAGGCGCGCTGGCGCTCTCCCCGCAGCAGGCACATCATGGCGCGCGCCTGCCGTTCGATGTTCTGCTGGAATCGCTGGCCAAGGAGTGCGGACGCGAGGCGATTGCCGTAATCCTGTCGGGAACGGGCGCGGACGGCAGCGGCGGGCTTGCCGCGCTGAAAGCCGCGGGGGGCTATGCGATCGCACAGGACCCGGAAGAGGCCGATTATGGCGGAATGCCACGGAGCGCGATCGACACCGGATTGATCGATCGGGTTCTCGCGCTCGAGGACATTCCCGCCGCACTGGCGGACCGCAGGATCGCAATCGCGCAGTTCCCCGCCGCGCCGACCGTCTTTGCCGCTCCGTCTTCATCCAGCCTGAACGCCATCATCGGCGTCCTCAACGAAAAGACCGCGCACGATTTCCGCCAGTACAAGACGGGGACGCTGGAACGACGGATCGAGCGGCGGATCGCGCTGCTCGCGCTCGCGCCCGGCAATTTTGCCGAATATCTGGAGCTGCTGCGCAACGACCCGGCGGAGCGGGATCTTCTCGCCAAGGACCTGCTGATCAACGTGACGAGCTTTTTCCGGGATCCGGCGATCTTCACCGCGCTCGCCAAGTCGATCATTCCGGAACTTCTCGACCGTCTGCCCGAGCACAAGGCGCTCAGGATCTGGGTCGCGGGGTGCAGCACCGGCGAAGAAGCCTATTCGATCGGGATGCTGTGCCGAGACGCGATCAAGGCATCCGGCCGCGACATCAAGCTCCAGCTTTTCGCTTCCGACGTCGATCCGGACGCGATTGCGACGGCACGCGAGGGGCTGTATCCGTTCGAAATCGAGCATACCGTCCCCGCCGACCAGTTGTCGCGCTTCTTCGTCCGGGACGACACCGGCTACCGCGTGGCCTCCGCGCTGCGCGGCGATGTCGTCTTTACCGTGCAGGACGTGCTTTCGGACCCGCCCTTCTCGAAGATCGACCTCGTCTCGTGCCGCAATCTGCTGATCTATCTGAACCCCGAGGCGCAGGCGAAGGTCATATCGATGTTCCACTTCGCGCTACGCGAAGGCGGAATCCTCGTTTTGGGATCGTCCGAGACGGTCGGCAGCGCCGAGGACCGGTTCGAGGTCATCGCCAAGTCCGAGCGTTTCTATCGCCACATCGGGCGGAGCCGGACGGGTGACGCGGGCTTTCCCCTGAGCTTCGGCGAAGCCCTGCCGATGCTCGGGACACCCGATCGGTCCGCATCGCCGACGCGGCAGTCCACGCTTGCGGACATTTGCCGCCGGGCGGTCATCGCCACCCACGCGCCTGCGGCCATTCTGATCAATTGCAAGCGGCAGTGTCTCTTTTCGATGGGGCCGACCGATCGTTATCTCCGGATCCAGCCGGGCTATGCCACGCTCGACCTGCTCGCGATGGCGTCGCCGACCCTGCGTACCAAGCTTCGGCTGGCGATCGACAAGGTCAGCAAGGCGACTCCGCGCGTCGATGGCGGCCGCGCGCGGGTGATGCATGACGGCACCGCCATCTGGTTCCGGCTCGATGTCCAGGCGGTTGCCGACGGCCAGGACGACATGCTGCTCGTCTGCTTCGTCGAGGAACCGGGCGACAGCGCCGACGCGACATCCTCCCCCAGCAAAGGCGACGCCGCGCGTGTCAGCGAGCTCGAACAGGAACTGGAGGCGACCCAGGCGGAATTGCAGACGGCGATCCTGAACCAGGAAACGTCGAGCCAGGAACAGAAGGCGATCAACGAGGAAGCGCTCTCGGTCAACGAGGAGTTCCAGTCGACCAACGAGGAACTGCTGACCTCCAAGGAGGAGTTGCAGTCGCTCAATGAGGAACTGACCGCGCTCAACAGCCAGTTGCAGGAGACGCTGGAACGCCAGCGCCTGACCTCGGACGATCTGCAGAACGTGCTCTACAGCACGAACGTCGCGACGCTCTTCCTCGACATGGACCTGAAGATCCGGTTCTATACGCCTGCGATCAAGTCGGTCTTCAACATCATCGCGGGGGACATCGGGCGGCCGATCGCCGATCTGCGCTCGATCGCGACAGATCCCGATTTGCTGGGCGATGCGCGCAAGGTGCTGGCGGATCACGCCCTGATCGATCGCGAGATCAGCGCGCCGAACGATACGTGGTTTCTCCGCCGCGTGTTTCCCTATCGCGCGCATGACGACGCGGTCGAAGGCGTCGTCATCACCTTCGCCGACACCACCGACCGGAAGATCGCCGCCAAGGCCCTCGAGGCAGCCAAGATCGAGGCGGACCGCGCCAATCTTGCCAAGTCGCGTTTTCTCGCAGCGGCGAGCCATGACCTGCGCCAGCCGCTCCAGTCGCTGACGCTGCTGCAGGAACTGCTCAACCAGACCGTCGAGGGTGAAAAGACCCGGAAGCTGCTTTCCCGTCAGGGACAGACCCTCGCGGCAATGTCCGGCATGCTCAATGCATTGCTCGACATCAACCAGATCGAAGCGGGCGTGGTCGAGGCAAAGCCGGCGGTCTTCCCGATTGCCGACGTCCTTGATCTCCTGCGCGACGAGTTCAGTTATCTCGCACAGGCGCGCAACTTGTCGCTCCACATCCTGCCGAGTGCGGCGTTGGTCCTGAGCGATGCCACGCTGCTGACGCAGATGATCCGCAATCTGCTCGGCAACGCGATCAAATATACGAAGAAGGGGAAGATCCTGCTTGGCTGCCGGCGCACCGGCGACACGCTGCGGATCGAGGTCTGGGATACCGGGATCGGGATTGCCGAAGACCAGTTGCACGCGATCTTCGAGGAATTCCATCAGATCGACAACGCCGCGCGCGAATGCAGCCTCGGCCTGGGTCTCGGGCTGTCGATCGTGCAGCGCCTCGGGCATTTGCTCGGGCATGCCGTCGACGTGCGCTCGCAGCCAGACAAGGGCTCGGTCTTCACGATCACGCTGCCCTGTCCGGAAGCCGATCCGCCGGGGCCCGCCGCCGGACCACCTGATCCCGATCTTGGCCCGGGCGGGCACCGGCGTACCTGCAAGATCGTCGTCGTGGAGGACGACCCGGACGTCGTCGAGTTGCTCGAGCAACTGCTCAAGGGCGAGGGACATATCGTCAAGACCGCGTCCGATGCGGCAGCCGCGATCACCCTGGTTGCGGGCAGCGCGATCAAGCCCGAACTGCTGCTGACCGACTATAACCTGCCCGGCGGCATGGATGGCATCGATCTCCTGCGGAGCCTTCGGGCGAGCCTGCCGCGTGGCCTACCCGCGATCGTGCTCACCGGGGACATTTCGAGCGAAGCGCTGGCGCGGATCGCGGGACAGGACTGTGTCCAGTTGAGCAAGCCGGTCAAGGCGCGGGACCTGACTGCGGCGATCGAGCACCTTATGGCGGGGGCCCTGCCGTCGACGTGGCACGTGCCCGGCGCTGGCGCGATCACGGGCGGATCCGTCGCCTATGTCGTCGACGACGACCCGCACGTGCTGGCCACGATCCGCGACGTGCTCGAAGACGATGGGCGGATGGTGGAGGACTTTCCGAGTGCGGAGGCGTTTCTCGCCGCGTATCGGCCCGGCAATGACGGGTGCCTGCTGGTCGACGCGCATCTGACGGGCCTGAGCGGCGTGGCGCTGATCGAGGCGCTGCGCGCGCGCGGCAACCATCTTCCCGCGATCCTGATCACGGGCAGCAGCGATATCGGTCTCGCGGTCGCGGCGATGCGCAGCGGTGCGTGCGATTTCATCGAGAAGCCGGTCGGTCGGGTCGAATTGCTCGCCAGCATCGCGCGCGCGATCGACCAGTCGCACGACCTGCGGCTGCGCGACGCCGCGCATGAGCAAGCTGCCGCGCATGTCGGCGAATTGACCGGTCGCCAGCGCGAAGTGATGGACCTGGTCCTGGCGGGACACCCCAGCAAGAACATTGCCGCCGATCTCGGGATCAGCCAGCGCACCGTCGAAAACCACCGCGCGGCGGTCATGCACAAGATGCAGGCCAAGTCGCTCCCCGAACTCGCGCGCATCGCGCAGGCCGCCGCCGACGGGCAGCCGGCGAATGGCAGTGCGCCCCTGCCCTCGTCCGAAACGCCCGCTGCAACAGGCGCGACCGGCCAGCGGCCGAGCGAAACCTAGCCCCGTTCCGTTCCGCGACGCCACGCTACGAAGCAGGGCTCAGGACGCGGCACTCTGCCCCCATGTCGCAGTCGCAACAGGCCGCTGCCTCCCCCGCCGTCCCGATGCAACGCTGCCGATAGAGACGCGCCAGATGGGCATGCGACCATGCGGCGGGTCTACAGTCGGTCGCCGCGGCGATCACGTCTTCGGTGCGGGCCCGGTCGCGCAGAAACGATCTGGTTTCGATTGGCATGGCGCTGGTCTTTCTCGCCGACCGCGGCGTGGGTGAAGCGGTCTGGTGTTCCCACGGTATGGCGACGGACCGGGCCGCTCAAGGATCGGGAACTACGCACGGGCGGGGCCGTCGTCGACGAATGGACCTTCAGGCGCGATCGGACCCGAGGATTTCCGCGATCTTGGCGGCAATGTCTTCGGGACGCAGGATGAAATCGACGCAGCCGCTGGCGATCGCGCTGTCGGGCATGTCCGCCTGCCCCGCGGAGGCGGGCAACTGCGCGATCGTGACCCCGCCGCACGCACGAATGCCGCACAGCGCGTCCGCGCCGTCGCCGTCATAGCCCGACACGATCACCGCGATGAGCTTCCCGTGCCAATATTGCGTCAGCGATCGCAGGAAGACGGTGATGACGTCGGGCCAGCCCCGGGGTTTTGAAATCGGCGCAAGGCGAAAGACCCCGTCCAGGACATGGAGATCGCGTTGCGCGGGGATGATGAAGACATGGTTCGGCCGGATATCGAGCCCCTCGGTGATGAGTTCGACCGGCATCGCGGTATGCCGCGGGAGGATTTCGTGGAGCAGGGTCGAGACGGTGCGCAAATGGTTGACGATCACGATCGCCGCGCCAAGATCGCTCGGCAGATTGTCGAGCAGCCGCTTGTACGCATCGAGACCACCCGCCGATCCGCCGACGCATATGATCGGGATATCCCGGGGTGTCATCGAACGAATGCTCCTCTGCATGGACTGGGCAGTCAGGTCCCACGTCGACGCATGCGACGGACTGCCCTGCTCGACCATAGGTACATCTGCACGGAACCGCGTACGCTTTCTGTGTGACCCGGCCACTTTGGTGCCGGGCGCACTACCACGGACCATCCCCGGATCGCTGGAGCGCAGCGAATGGCCGGACGCGCCTTGGCCGCCGTGATAAGCGACAGGAGGCGATGCTGACGGTGCAATCGCCCCGATCACCGTCCCGCGACGACACGAAGGTGGACGTTTCCTCGGATCGTCCCGGCGTTGCGGACTCTTGCGTTATGGACACTCGTCGAACCGTACGGGTCCACTGTTGATCCGTTGATAGTCGATGACGGCGCCGTGTGGGCACCCTCGATCCGTCCACTGCACGTCGTGGGCGTGAGGCGGGTGTTGCCGGTCAGAGTCACGCCGATCGCGCCGGTCGAACGGATCACCCGACCGGCCGCCCGGCACGGCTGGACGTTCCCGATCGGGGCGCGAACGACGCGACGGCGCACGCGCGCAAAGCCGGAACAATCGACTGGGGTCGTGCACCGCTCGCGGCGTCTTTCCCGGATGAACGATATGACAACCACCGCCGGACCCGCGTCCGCCGCCCCGCACCTCGACAAGAGTCGATCAGCGTGCCCGCCTGATCGCCCCCGGCTTTGGCCGGCGTCGATCGCGACGGCTTTCCTGGTGGCCGCCAGCATGCCGGTCGCTGCCTTCGCGCAGAATCGAGGACCCGAGTATGACGCACCCACGTCGATCGCAACGACACCGCACTTCGTACCGACGCCCTTCGGTGCCAACCAGCCATTCACACCGGTTGCCGAATGGGCGAACGACCCCTCCAGACCAGGCAACGCCGCGACGCAAAGCGACATCGTCGTCGTGGGTAAAAAGGCGCTTGCCCCTGATCCGCTGGCGGCCATCAACGTCAAGGCGTTCGGCGCCACACAGGCAGTGGACCGCGCGTTCGTCGGGCCGGTTGCGATGGCCTATAAAAAGGTTCTTCCGTCGCCGGTCCGCAGCGGGCTGCGCAACGTCCTCTATAATCTGCACGAACCCGATGTCTTCCTCAATTATCTCTTGCAGTTGAAGCCAGGCAAGGCCGCCGAGACCCTCGGCCGCTTCGCATTGAACAGCACGGTCGGGATCGGCGGGGTGCTCGATATCGCGAAACGGCGCCCGTTCAAATTGCCTCGGCGGCCCAACGGCTTCGCCGACACGTTCGGGTTTTACGGCATCAGGAACGGCGCGTTCCTGTACGTGCCGTTGATCGGACCTACGACGCTGCGCGATTTTGCAGGCGGCATGCTCGACCGTTTCGTCTTGCCGGTGGCCGTGGGCAGTCCGTTCAACAGCCTGGCCTTTTCGATACCGGTCGGCGTGCTGAGCACGCTCGATCACCGCGCGGAATTCGACGACCAGCTTCACGAGCTCCACGACGGCGTCCCCGATCCCTACAGGACATCGCGAGACTTCTACCTCAGACGACGACAGGCGGAAATCGACCGCATTCGCGGCAGGACGCGTTCATCACTCCCGTCTCAGCCGTCAACGCCCGCGGCAACCGTCTCCGCCCAGGAACCACAGCCCGCGCCGACCGCTCCCTCCATCACCAGTGCTACGCGGGAGAATGGCGATGAGGGATAGTGCAGGACCAGCGCATTACAGCATGGTCGCGCGCGTGCTGCACTGGAGTGTAGTGGCGCTGATCGTCATACAATTCGCGATCGCCTGGACCATGCCTGACATCCATGGCGGCATGCGACCGGTTGGGTTGATCGGTTGGCACCTGTCGTTCGGCACCGCGATCCTCGCGGTGATGCTGGTTCGACTGGTCTGGCGCCTGTCCCACCGCGAACCTGTAGCGCCGGAAACGATATCCGCGCCGCTGCGCCGGATATCGCGTGGGACGCATGCGCTGCTTTACGCGCTTCTTGTCGCCCTCCCGCTGCTTGGTTGGGCAAATGCGTCCGCGCGCGGATGGCCGGTCAGGCTGTTCGGTGCAATTCCCCTGCCGCCCCTGTCCGCCACCGGATCACCGCTTGGCCTGTGGCTGGGGGACGTTCACGGGACGGTTGCGATCGTCCTGCTGGCGGTGATCGCATTGCACGTGGCCGGCGCCTTGTATCACCTCCTGATCCTCCGGGATCGCACCGTCCAACGCATGCTCTAACGATGGCCTGGCCTGATCCGTCGGGCCGGGACGACGCCGGGGGGGATCAGCGTGGCCGCCGCCACCACAAGCGCAAGTGCCACCTCGACCCCCACGACCCCGAACGCACCCAGCGCCGCCGCGATCGATGCCGCTCCGCCGGCCTTGCCGATCGCGGCAACTGCCCCTGCGAACAGCATATCCTTGCCCGGCATGAACGGCAGCCCCGAAATCAGTTGTCTGAGCGTCAGGAACAGAACGCAGGTATCGAGCGTCAGGCCCGGCTCGACGGTCAGCCACACCGGGATCAGCAAGCCGAGCATCGCGACCGCTCGCACCAGATGCACACCGGTCACGAACAGCGCGTCGGGGCCCGTCATCCTGAGCAGGCGTCGCCGTAAACCGATCATCCCGATACTCGGTGCGATCACGACCGCGCAGGACAGGGCGATATGGGGGAACGTCAGCCCCGGCGTTGCAAGCCCTTTGTTTGCCAGGAACGGCACGACCAACGCGATCGTCACGCCATTGCCGACCAGGGCAGAAAGCACCGAAACGTCCTTGATCGCATGCAAGGGTGCCGCGATTCCCCGGGTGCGCGCCCAGGCGAACAGATAGACGTCGCCCGAATAAGCAAACATGAGTTCGTTGCTCAGGAATCGTCGGGTCAGCGCGCCGAACATTCCATCGCGCACGCCCCACAGCCGCCGGAAGATGGCCAGATCCGCAAGCGGATGAACCAGCACATAGGCCAGCGCCGCGAGCCAGAAACCGCCGGGCAGGTGCTTGAGGGCGGCGGCGCTCCCCGCGGGAATGTGCCGCAGCGCAACGATCGCGATCGCCAGCCAGAGGATCACCAACGCTCCGCGCATGATCGTGTCACGCGCCACGCTTGGCCCCCTTGGTGCAGTCCCGATCACCCGTCGATCGTCCCGATCAGACCACGGACCCCGAACCCTGCATCGACCACGCTGATGCGGGCGGCTGGCCCGAGCATCTGGCCGAACGTCGTAGCCGTGAACAGACGATGCGTTCCGCTCCGGTCGAGACCAATCCGTGCGAGAGCGGCCGCTTCCGTTACGTAGAGGACAACTCGTCCGTGCGGCCGTGTCACCCGGCGAAGTTCCGCCAGCACCGCGCGCGGATCGTGCCAGAAATAGGCGACGTTCGTCGCAAGGATCCGGTCGAACCTGTGATCGGCAAAGGGCAACGCATCGAACCGTCCGACGCAGAATTGCGCATCGGGACAGCGTCGGGACGCGATCGCGATCATCGCATCCGAATGATCCAGACCCGTAACGCACCCGGCTCCGACGACGCCTTGCAATGCGGGAATGGCATCGCCCGCCCCGCACCCGAGGTCCAGCACTGCATCCCCCGGGCGGGGGTCCAGCGCGGCGATGGCAAGGCGCGTCGGCCGACGGTTCACCAGCCGCATGGCGTCCGCCACCACCCTGCCGCCGAGGCCGCTCGGCTTGGCCAGCTGGCGGCCGAGCGCGGTTGCGATCCGGGTCACGCGTGCTTGAGCTTGGCGTCGATCTTGGCGAGCAGCGAGCGCATTTCGGCCCGGCGACCGGCGTCCCATACCGGTCGGCTGGCGTTCACCGGCGCCTGCAGCCCGCGAAGGGCATAGATCCTCGCTTCTGCAGGTCGCCCCTCATCGTTGAGGAAATCGGCATAGAAGAAGGTATTGTCGAGCCCGCGCGGATCCTGTCGCAACGCCCCCTCGAGCAGCGCACGCGCCTTCGCCGTGCTGCCAAAGCCGACCGGGAACCCCGGGACCCGGTAATAGAGCACGCCCAGGCTCATCTTTACGCCGCCGTCGGCAATGTTCGGATCGATTGCCTGGGCGCGCTCGAGGATGGCCTTGGCGGCTTTTGCCAACCCCAATTGGCGAAAGACGCTCGCCCGCGCCGCTTCTTCGCTGGTCACGATGCCTTGCCACAAGAGCGGTTCGGCCCGTCCCGGATAGCGCGCGACGACTTGCGCGGCCTGCCCCGCCAGCACGTCTAGGTCGCGATATTGCTCCTCGCGGTTCGCGACCTGGTAGCGGATGTGCGCCCATTGATCGTTGATGCGCTGGACCGCGGCATCCATCTGCGGATTGTTGCTCGCCTGCGCCGCGCTGGCGACGCCCCATAGGAGACAGATCATTACGGCTTTACCGAACACATGCATTTGATGAGCTCCTGATCAACATTCTGGAAATAGCGTACGGGCGGTTGCGACCGGCTTGGTCAGCCCGCGGTCGATCAGCCCCGGCAACGCGGCGTTGAGCTGGCTGAATATCCGTTCGGGCAAACCGATCGAGACGTCGTTCGCGCGCCGTTCGATCGCCGCGACGATCCGGTCGGCGACCAGGTCCGGCGCATCCGCCGCCATGCCGCTCAACTCCATGAACCGCTCGACCGCTGCGGTATTGAAGCCGGTGCGAACCGCTCTGGGGGCGACATGGGTGACCGTGATGCCGCGGCCGCGAACCTCGCGACGCAGCGCCTGGCTAAAGGCCTTCAACCCGGCCTTGGCACTCGAATAGGTCGTGAAATACGGATAGGGCACCGCCCCCATCACCGAGCCGATATTGACGATCTGCCCCGATCCCCGCGCAATCATCTGCGGCAACACCGCGCTGGCGAGGATCGTCGGCGCGACGAGGTTCACGGCATAGCCAAGCGCGATCCGCGCCGGCCCTTGCGCCTCCAGCGGCCCGAAATACTGGAGCCCAGCGACATTGCACAGGATATCGACTCGCCGTCCCGCCAAGGTCGTCGCAAGCTCGTCCAAGGCATCGGGACACGACAGGTCGCTTTCCACGCTCTCGGAGCAGGTCACGCTGAATCCGCGATCGATCCCCACGACATAGGCGCCCGCGTCGCGCAACCGCATCGCGATCCGCGAACCGATCCCTCCGGCCGATCCGGTGAGGACGATCCGCAACCCGTCAAGCCGCGACATGCATCGTCTCCAGTTCGATGCCGGCGAACAGACCGCCGAACAGGCCGAACATCGCGCGGGCCATGGCGATGATCGCCGCCTGATCACCCGGATCGTCGATCCGGTTCATCAACCTCTCGAAGAAGACCATATGCTCCTGATCCAGCGCACCGTGCGAGGTCAGATAATGGAAGGCGTCGTCGGGCAGCCCAAGCGCGGTCTGCACCGCCCCCGCCCCATGGCTTGCCATCGCGATGCTGGTCCCTTCCAGCACATAGACCATGCCGAAAAACGCCGCCGGATTGCCTTCGCGGATCGTGCGATACGCGTGATCGACCATCGCTTTGGTCGCCGGCGACGGCAAACCCGCGCCAACCGCTTCGGCATCCCCGCCTGCCGCCGCAATGTCCTCGAGGATCCAATATTCGTGCCCCGTCTCCTCCTCGATATAGTCGTCGAGCGCGGTCACGAGCGTCGGGCGGTGGTTCAGGCGCGCGCGCGCTCCCTGCATCAGCGGTACGGTGTGGCGGACATGGTGAAACGCCTCGGTCAGATAGGCGATATAGTCCGCGACCGAGATCCGGCCCGTCAGCCCGGCGATCAGTTGCGGGGTCATCTGGAAACGCGCCTGCGCCTCGCGCGTCTCGGCGACGAGACGGTCGAAGAAGGGCTGGTCCAGTCCGGCGTCGCGATACGGGTAGGCCGCCTCGATCGCGCGCCGGCGCAGACGGCCATTGCCGGTCAGCAACCCCGCCGCAGGCGTGAACGGCGGCACGATCTGCCACTGCGCAACCCGCGCGTAGGCCGGCAGCGCCAGGTTTGCGGCGGCCACCGCAGCGGCGACGTCCGCCGCCGGGTTGGCGGGTACGATCAGGGCGTCGAGCGCCGATCGACCGTCGCCGCGTACCAGCACCTGCAGAATGGCGGGATCTGCGCGCAACGCGCCTTCGACCCATTCCGGCGATATGTTGCGTCCGTGACTGGTGACGATCAGCGACGATTTGCGCCCCTCGATCCACAGCCTGCCGAAGTCGTCGATCCGCCCGATGTCACCCGTTGCAAACGGCGCGGGGGGCCGTGAATGGCCGATCGTGCCAAGGAACATCGGTCCGTCGATGAGGATCTCGCCATCGTCCGCCAAGCGGATCTCGTTCGCGCCGATCGACTGCCCGACGCTGCCGCGCGAGTGCGGGTCGCCGCCGTCGAGCGCGACGACCGACCCGCATTCGGTCAGCCCATAGCCCTGCCGCACCGGCAGACCGACCGCGGCAGCCGCGTCGAGCAAGCGCGGCTCGATCCGCGCGCCGCCCACTGCGACCAGCGTGAGGCGCGGCAGTCGCCTGCCGGACGCGGCCATCGCGCCGACGAGACCAGCCAGATATTCCGGGACGAGGATCAGCGAGGTGATCGCATTGTCTTCGATCGCCCCGAGCATTTTCGTAAAATCGGGGCGAAACGGGTCCGCCATGCCGACCGCGGCCTGCGGCAGCGCGACATAGGTCCCCCCCGCCAGGATCGTCGCATAGAATCCCGCGACGTTTTCCAGCAGGATGCCCGGCGGCAGGATCGGCAGGTGCCGCCCGGCATGGTGAGTCCCGAGATGCTCCACCACCGCGCCGGCCACGCGGCACAGGTGCGTCATCGACAGGCAAATGCCTTTAGGATCGCCCGTCGAACCGGACGTGAAGGTGATCCGTGCCGTCTCTTCGGGTACGTCCGCCCGCAGCGTTCGACGCGGTTCGACCGTCATCGTAAAACCTGGGGTCGGACCATCCGCAAGGTCGATCGCCCCGCTGACGACGGCGGAGGCACCGGCGTGATCGAGCGCTGCGGCACCCTGCGCGAGGGAAAAGAACGGCGGCAACGGGATGCTGACGATCCCGCTCCCGGCCAGCGCGAGGTCGAGCAGGCATTCGGCGACGCCGTGATCGACCCGAATGCCGAGCGGTCTGGCGACGTCGCACCGTGTCGCGACGTCGCTCGCCAGCATCGGCAGCGCGCGCTTCAGCGCTTCCCAGCTCATTGCGACCGAACCGTCGATCGCAATCGCCTGCGGCCGGGCTTCGGCATGACGGCGGATTGCCGTCCAGAGTTCGCTCACGGCCGTATTCTCCCATAGGTGATGGTATCGAGCCGTCGCCGGCACAGCGCGACGTCCCCGACGCAGAGCATCGGGTCGGCATCGTAATAGCGGCCCCATTGCGCAGCCTCGCTGCCAACCGCCGAAATCGCGGCGGGCGCGAGCTCGATGATCGGCAGCGCCAGCCGCGCGAACATCGCGCGGAGCGGTTGCGTCAGGACGGCAACCGCATAGTCCGCCCGGCCTTCCAAGGCGGCGGCGGCTTCCCGCCACAGCCTGATGGTTGCGCCGGGCCGATGCGAGGCGTGATTGCCGATTTCGGCGATCCGGTCGCGCGACACCGTACAGCCGAAGGTCGCGCCGACCACATGCTGGATCGGCTGCTCGACGTATCGCTCGAGCAACAGCGGCTCCGCGCCTGCGGTGCGAAACCCGAGCACGGCGTGCGGAGCATCGGGCTGCCCGACCGTAAGGTACGCGGGATATTCCGCGGTCGGAAATGCCGCATGGACCGCGGCATAGCGGTCGACAATCAGGGTACGAATGGCGGGATCGTGCATGAACACCTCGTCGATGCACGAAAGACGCCGTGGTCAGGCAGCCACCCTACCTCTGCTCCGGAAGTTCGCGACGACGCCTCAGAAGGTCCGCCGCACCGACAGCGCGATCGTTCGCGGGCGAACGGGAGTATGCTGGCTCGACGCCGATACCGAGAATGGATTGCCGAACGCAAAGCTGTCTGCGCGGCTGTTCAACAGATTGTCCGCACTCACCCGCCATTGCCACGCGGCCCGGCCCGCCGATAGCGACGTCGCGAGCAGCGTGATCGGCTCACTCTCACGGTCGAGCGCAGGGTCGAAGCTCAAACGCGTTGCGCCGACGAAGCTGGCGCGGGTGGTGGCCAGAAACGTCCAGCCGTTCCTTTCCAGCGCGTATGTCGCTTCGCCGTGCGCGCTGAGGTCGGGAATGACAGGAAGCCGTCGATCGGCGGCAAGCGCGGGCGCGGACGCCGGGTCGATCCGCGCATGTTGCAGGAGCGTCCCCGCCGACACCGTCCAATGCGAGCGCGGGTGCCACCGCGCGGTGAGATCCACGCCTTGATTGGTCGCGTCCCCCGCGTTGCGCGTCGACAGCAACCCTTGCGGACCAAGCACATCCGCCTGGACATGCGCCCAGTTGGTAACGAAGCCCCCCAGATCCAGCGCCAGCCGATCGCCCGGCGACGACCAGCGCAGCCCAAGATCATACGCCTGCAATTCGTCGGCCTGATACGTCGACGTCGCGGTGCCTGTGCCGGCCGTCGCGTCGATCCCGCCCGGGCGCAGTGCGGACGCATAGCGGGCGAAGACGAGGAAACGCGGGTGGATTTGCCAGGCAATCGTCGCGCTCGGGCTGGCGCGGACGACGGCGCGGCTGATCGCGGCCGCGTTCAGTTGCTCAGTCCGGTCGTCGTCGACGGCGGATCGGAACACGCGCACGCCCGCGCTTGCCCGAAGCATCGGCGTCAGATGCCAGGTCGCCTCCCCGAACACCGCGACTTCCTCGACCCGGCGGCGGACCTGCAGGACGGGAAGCGACGTCGCGCCGACCAACGTTCCCGTCGCATCCGTCGCCGCCGACAGGACCGAGGCCCCCACCAGCCCATCCAGCGCCCCGCGCGACAGCAACGCCCGAACCTCGCCGGTCGCGACCTTATATTGGCGCATGTCGTGATACCCCGCGGGCGCGGTGCCACCCAGCACGGCAGCCTTGGCCAACGCGTCGTAGGTGGCGTTCAGCTCCTGCCACGCGAGACTGCCGGCCGCGGTAATCCTTGCGGCACCAATTGACCCGGTCGCGGCGGCGCTGACCAACGTAATCCCGGTGTCCTGCGGTTCCCGCAAGCGCGCCGCGCGCGTGAGGGTGTGCGGTGCCTCGACATATTGGCTGTCGGAGACCGAAGCGGATTGCGTCACTCCTTGGAGGTCGACGATCCAGTCGCCGCCGGGGCGCGCCCGAACCGCAAGGCGGCCACCGCTCGTCTGCCCGTGGTTGATGTCGCGTGCGCCCGCGGCCGTGTCAATCCATCCCGCCTGCCCGATGCGATAGCCGACCAGCCGGATGCCCAATCGATCGGGCACGATCGGGACGTTGACCATGCCGTCGAACGCCCCCGCCGCCGATCCGCCTTGCGTAGCGCTGACGCTTCCCTCCGCCATGCCGGCCGCGCGCGAGAGATCCGGTTTCGCGGGCACCAGCCGGTAGACGCCGCCCAGCGCCCCGGTGCCGTAGAGTGGCCCCTGCGGCCCTTTCAGCAGTTCGACCTGTTCCATGTCGACAAGGCGCAGATCCGGATCGGGCGCGTCATAGGTCAGGCGGGCTTCGTCCAGCTGCACGCTGACGCTCGATTGGCCGAAGCCATCGAACGGGCTGTCGGCGACGCCGCGAATGAACAGCCGGTTCCGGCCGGGGCCAAGGTTGGTCACCGACAGGCCGTTGACCAAGGACGCGAAGTCCCGCGTATCGGGCGTCTGTCCGAAGATCGACAGCATCGCCGGGGACACGATCGTCAACGGGGTTGCGGTGGACGCCAGCGGCTCGCGATGCTTGGTACCGGTGACGAGGATGTCGACCTGATCCGCGGAACCGACCACTTCCTCCGGGGGTAAGACGCGCGATCGTCGGACGATTTTCGGTTTCGGTCGTTCGATCCGCCAAAGGCCGGGGCCGACGCGGACCGCGAGCAGCCCGGTGCCGCGCAGCAGTTCGGCGAGCGCCACGGAGACCGGCAATGTCCCGTGGATTGCCCGCGTGCGAAGCACCGGCAACGCGAGATTGGTCCCGATCGACGCGCCCGACTGGCGCGCCAGTTCCTGGATCGATCGCTCGATCGGGCCAGCCGGAATGTCGAGCGACCGGCGCTGTGCGATGGCCGCGGTGCTAGTGCCGAGGCTCCAGACGAGTGCGAACGCCATCGCGGCGCGCGGCAACCCCGACGATCGCCGCCAGCGACTCTGCAGGTTTGGCACCATCCCCAATCTTCAACGCTCCAGAGAAATGGAGATCGGCGATTGCGGGATCGACCGTCGTCTCCTGGCCGGCATAGCGGGAGATGTCGGTGGCAACCAGCAGCAGCGGCGCATCCGCGTAAACGAGTTGCCCGCGTTGCCAGCTTCCAATGCTGTCGGCGGCAACGCTCGAGACGGAGACGGTTGCGCCGCGGGCAACCATCGCATGCCCGCCGTCGAGGGTGATCGGCGCGTCCAGCCGCGAGGACGTCACCGCAAGCTTGCCCTCGGCGACCGAGATGCGCGTGGCGGCAGCGTCGGTCGCGACGTTGAACCGCGTCCCGATGTCGCTGATGCGATAGCCACCTGCTGAAATCGACAGGGTCCGCCCGGATCGGTGCGGAATCTCGAAATACCCCGCCCCGGTCAGCGCGAGCTGGGTCTGATCGCCATGGTGAGCGACCAGGCGGCTACGCGGCGCAAGCGCAATGCGGCTGCCGTCGCTCAGGTTGATCTCCCTCCCCGTCGTGTCGCTTTGCCAGGCTACATCCGGGTTGGCCCTGGGGATCATCACGATCAGCGCCAGCGCTGCCGCAAGTGCGCCACCGCCCGCGACCGCCCACCGCCAGCCGGCGCGACCACCCGCCACCGGGGAAGGCATCTGCCGTGGCTCGTCCATCCGCGCCAGGATGGCGCCCCGCTGCGCGACGATATCGTCGTCGAGCAGCGCGATCCGGTCGAACGCGTCGCGATGGCGCGGATCCGCTTCGAGCCAGGCCGCAAAGCCGTCCCAATCCATATCGTCAGTGTCTTGTGCGGCATGCCACTGCGCGGCGTGCTGCCGGATATCCTCGTTCATTGAATCACCTCGCGCCGGCATGCCCGCCGCCGCTCCCTGCTTCTGTTGGCAAGACGCCGTGCACCGGCGATCACCCCAGTTCCCCGTCGTCGAGCAGTCGGCGCAGATGCGCCATGGCGACCGCCATGTGTTTTTCCACGCCCTTGCGGCTGATGCCGAGGTGGGCAGCCGTATCGGCGTGGCTCAGTCCCTCGAGCTTGTGGAGCCGAAACGCCCGCGCAGCGCCAGGCGGAAGGCGCGTGATCGCGTTCGCCAGTCGTTGGGCATCTTCCCGTGCGATCAAATCCACCTCGGCCGACGCCTCGACATGCGGTTCCGGCGCGTCGGTGCGGAACCCCTGTTCGCTATCCGCCCACGCGCATTCGCGCCCGGCCCGACGGCGACCCGCGCGGAGCCGGTCGAGGACGATGTTCTGCGCCATGCGGTAAAGATACGCCCGCCCGTTGCCGATCGGCCCGGAGGGTACCGCGGCAAGCTTGAGCCAAAGGTCCTGAACGACGTCATCGGCCTCGGCGGCGCTGCCGGTGCGTGCGACGAGGAAACGCAGCAATGCGGTCCTGTGTTCGACGTACAAGGCCATCAAACCGTCTGGTCCGTCGTCGGCGCCACCTATGTTCAAACGAGCCGTCCTCCCCGCATGCCGGTATCACACGTGGTACTGCATCGCCATCTACGGGATCGGAATGCCCGCTGGGCAAGGTGGGGGCCACATTCTGAAGGGCTCCGCGCCGATCATGAGGTCTGCTTGCGCGCGTACCCCTCGCCATCCTGTCCCAAGCCGAGGAACGCGGCGCATCACCCCCGGCCGTCGCTCATGAAGCGCGCAAGCGTGACGCGCGATGGTTTGGCCTGGATAATTACCGACGATGGAGTCCGCGGGCGGCGGACTCCATCTCGACTCTTACCGAAGCGATGCCGTCAGACGTCGTACCGGTCGAGCATCATCACCTTGTCCCACACCTTCACGAAGTCCCGGACGAAGCGCGCGTGGCCATCGTGGCCGGCATAGACTTCGGCGACGGCACGCAACTGGCTGTTCGCGCCGAAGACGAGGTCGCAGCGCGTCGCGTGGAAGCGGGGCGTGCCGGTTTTCCGGTCATCGAGCGTGAAGGTCATGCCCTGGTCGTCCGCCTTCTTCCATTCAAACTCCATGCTGGTCAGCACGGTGAAGAAATCGTTCGACAATACCCCGACGCGATCGGTGAACGTCCCGTTGGCCGAGCCATCATGATTGCCCCCGAGCACCCGCAGCCCCCCGACCAGCGCCACCCATTCCGGCGCCGTCAGCGCGAGGAGCTGCGCCTTGTCGAGGAACATCGCCTCGGGCGAAACCTCCGGCGCGACCTGGCCGTATTGCGGATCGACATAGTTGCGGAAACCATCGACCACCGGCTTCAACCAGGTGAACATCTCGATGTCGGTAAGCTCCTGGGTCGTATCGCGCCGCCCCAGCGTAAACGGAACATCGACCTGGATACCCGCGTCCGCGGCCGCCTTCTCGACCGCCGCACAGCCGCCGAGCACGATCAGATCCGCCAGTGCAACCTTGACGTCACCGGTCTGCTTGCCGTTGAAATCGGCCATTACGCCGCGCAAAGCGGCAATGACCGGGACGGTGCGCTGATTGACCGCCCAGTCCTTTTGCGGCGCGAGCGCCAGCCGTGCGCCGTTCGCGCCACCGCGCTTGTCGCTGTTGCGATACGTCGCCGCGGCGGAAAAAGCGGTAAACACGAGGTCCGATGTCGAGACGCCGGACGCCAGGATCGCCTGCTTCAACGTCGCTATGTCGGCCGACCCGATCAGGTCATGGTCGCGCGGCGGGATCGGGTCCTGCCACGCCAGATCGTTCTCGTTGCGCTTTTCCGGCCCGAGATACCGTTCGCGCGGACCCATGTCGCGGTGCGTCAGCTTGTACCACGCCTTCGAGAACGCCTGCGTGAACGCCTCGAAATCGCCCAGGAACTTCTCGCACACGGCGCGGTAGGCAGGATCGACCGTCAGGGCGATGTCGCTGGTCATCATCATCAGCGGGTTCATCTGGCCCGGGACGTGCGCATCGGGGGTCTTGGGCGCATCCGGGTCGGACGGGGTCCATTGCAGCGCGCCGGCCGGGCTTTTGGTCTGGACCCACTGGAACTTGAACAGGTTTTCCAGATAGCTGTTGTCCCACTGCGTCGGGTTGGGCGTCCAGCTGCCTTCGATCCCGTTGGTCATGGTATATTCCGCAAAGCCCGTCCCTTCGGGGTTCTGCCAGCCCATGCCCATCGCCTCGATCGGCGCGATTTCCGGTGGCGGGCCAACCTGATCCGCGCTGACCATGCCGTGGCTCTTGCCGAAGGCGTGGCCGCCCGCGATCAGCGCGACGGTTTCCTCGTCGTTCATCGCCATACGCGTGAAGGCGATTCGGATGTCGCGCGCCGACCCCATCGGATCGCCATTGGCATAAGGGCCTTCGGGATTGACGTAGATCAGCGCCTGATGCGTCGCGGCGAGCGGATTTTCGAGATCATAATCGGCATCGCCGTTCGTGCCGCGCCAGCGCTTGTCGCGCGTCACCATGCTGTCCGACGACGGTGCGGCGCTCGGATCCCACACTTCCGGCCCCCAATAGGTGCTGGTATCCGCTTCCCATGCGTCCTGTCGACCTCCGGCGAAGCCATAGGTCGGGAAACCCATGATCTCGAGCGCGCAATTGCCCGTCAGGACCATCAGGTCGCCCCACGACAGCGCGCTGCCGTACTTCTGCTTGATCGGCCAGATCAGCCGCCGCGACTTGTCGGTGTTGCCATTGTCCCACCAGCTGTTGATCGGCGCGAACCGCTGGAGCGCTTCGCCCGCACCGCCGCGACCGTCCGCGATGCGATAGGTGCCGGCGGCGTGCCACGCCATGCGCACCATCTGCGGGCCGTAATTGCCGTAATCGGACGGCCACCACGCAACGGACGAGGTCAGGAAGGCCTTGATGTCCTGCTTGAGCGCCGCGTAATCCAACGCATTGAACGCCGCGGCATAATCGAAGTCGTCGCCCAACGGATTGGCCTGCGGGCCGTTCGAGTGGAGCTGCTCGACCTTCAGGCGGTTCGGATACCAGTCGGACAAGGCCGGCGGCGTGCCCAACGCACCACCGATACGATCTCCCCCGAACGGGCACTTTCCGCCCATTTCAAAGCTCTTCGTGTCGGTCTTGTCGGTTTCGATATCGAGCATGGCTTCATTCCTTCTGAACAACGGTGGGAGGTGTCGCGCGAAATTAGAATGCAGGCTCGTCCGGGACAGCGGTGTCCTTCTCGTCGCCGATCGATTTGGCGAAAACGAACCGGTAAAAGATTGCCGCCAGTGCGGCACCTAGGAATTGTACGAGCATGTAGGGAACCGCCTCGGTGAACTTGCCGAGCCCGATCGCGGGGCCCA
Source organism: Sphingomonas sp. PAMC 26617 (assembly GCF_000242835.1). NCBI lineage: Bacteria > Pseudomonadati > Pseudomonadota > Alphaproteobacteria > Sphingomonadales > Sphingomonadaceae > Sphingomonas > Sphingomonas sp. PAMC 26617. The sequence continues at coordinate 3,033,186 of NZ_JH594425.1, read as the reverse complement.
GTGTGCGCGCCGGGTTGATCGAAGCGCCCGTAACGGCACCGAAGCTCATGATGCAGAAGGCGACCGTCATACCGATCGCAAACGGCGCGAACTTGCCGGCAACGCCGCGGAGCGCGGTGTTGAGCACGATCGTCATCAGGAAAAACGTGCCGATCCCTTCCAGCACAAGCCCGCCTGTCACCGAAGTCAGGCTGGTCGTGACCGTGGTCATTCCCAGGCTATGCGGTGCATCGACGCCATAGATTGCGGCCAGCGCCAAGCCACCGATTGCGCCCCCGGCGAATTGCGCCAGGAAAACCGGCAGGGCCGCGCCGATCTTGCCCTCGCCCGCGATGACGACCCCGAGGGTCAATGCGGGGTTCAGGTAGGAGTTGCTCTCGTTCCCAAAGGCATAGGCGAACGCCATGATGACGAAGCCATGCGCCAGTGCGATCGCCGCTATGTTCGGCGGGTCGAGCACGGTCACCGCGCCGGCACCGATGAAGATCAGTGCGAATGTTCCGAGGAATTCGGCGATCAGCGCTTTTATAAGATGCACGGTTTTTCTCGCTCGCCACATGACACGCCGTTCGCGCTGTGACTGGCCGGATAACGATCGGCGGCGGTGTGCGACCCACCGAAAGACCCTAAAATCGAGTTCATGAAATTCCGAACGGCATCGACGGGGCCTCGTACACCGAACGCGAGGCCGGACCTGACGCCACGGGTGCGCCTGTGAACGGGGCCCCCGTCAGCCAGCATTGGCCGAGCGACACATCCAGCGAAAACGGATCGAACGGGTCCAGCCCGGAACCGGGGTAAAAGGTCATTTCGCCAAACCGCGGCACGCGTCCTACGTCGTAGAAATCGATCCGGACGAAATCGAAGCCGCTTGCCAGGGCTTCCGCGCCTCCGATCATGCGGTCCAAGGCCATCGGCTGCGGCATGTCTTCGCCCAACCCGTCACCCGACAGCCGTCTCCAGCGGCGGTCGAACACCGTCCAGCGATGATTGGTCGCGCGGTCGCTATGAACCTGGATCACCGCGACCCTGCCGTGGAAGACGTACAGCTTGTAATCGATCGGCAACACCGGGGCGACGCCGACGAAGGGTTCGATCAACACCCCGCGCGGCACGTCGCGATATCCCCACTCGTCGAGCCAGTCCCCGTAGGACCGTCGCATCCACGACGCCGCCGAGCGGCGAACCATGGCCCAGTCGTCGGCCTGGCTGCAGACCACCCGCACCTGTTTGCAACCATGGCGCGATTTTACGACGAATGGATAGGAACAGGGCGGTGTCGTCGGCAGGATGTCACCCGACCACAGCGTCGGCGTCACCCAGTCTGGCCCGAGCATGTCGGAGACGAAGCGCTTTACCGTCAGCTTGTCGATCAACCCCGGCATCCGAGGATCGCGGTCGACGAGCTTGCGCTGCTGGACCAGTTCGGTGAACAACCGGGGCGCGGTGAGCGACAACAGGCGTTTGTGTCGCCAAAGGTACGTGAGATGCAGACGCAGCAGCATCGGCAGCGACGCCTTTGGCCGAGCGCCCCACCCCGCGAAGGCGGACGTTGACCTCCCGGTCTCCGCGACCGGTAACGCAGCAGCGATGCCGAGATCACCCGACATCGACGGAGCCTGCTCGCCAGCCCGCAGGCGTCGGAAGGATCACGGCCTGCGCACGATCGTCTCGTCCACGCTGGCGACCGGGACGCCGAATTTCGTCACGACCATGCGGTTGCGCGCGGTCTGGCCGCCCGGTTGCAAGTCGAGCCATTGCTGGGCGTGCAATCCATGCTTCATGGCAAACCGCAAATGCAGGCGGTTACCGGTAACCTCTCCCGTCACCGGACCGACGGCATCGCTCAACGTTCCCGCGTATCGATCCGGCGCGATCCGACGAAGATGCCACGTCCGGTGCGTAGGTTTGCCGACACCCTCGCGAACGTCCTGCTCCAGGTCGATTTGGCCAGCCCCAGGGGCAACGCCATATCCTTCGACGAGCGTTGGCGTATGATGCCGCAGTATCACCGAAAGGCGCCCTTTCCCTTCGGTATGTCCGGCGAAGAACGCGACGGGATCGAACACCGGCACGGGAGCGTGCGTGCGCGCGAGATGCCCCGAGGGCACGCAAGCGCTGAGCGCGATCGACACGGCGAGCAGAGGGACGCTCTTCGCGATACTTTTGGTGGAGCGACGGAACGCCAGAAACACAACCATCGTCGCCAAACCAATGAACGGCAGGACGGTTGTCTAAATTCGCGTTCATAGTGTGGCCGGGAACGGCCCAACGGGAGGACTACCAGTCGGGCGTGCCGCCCCACCCCGATCTTCCACGCCGTCATTTTTCCCGGAACGCAGTATCCAAGATCTTGCTGAACGGTGTCAGCAGACAGCTCAGCACAGACCGTTTGTGTCCCAGAAAATCGATCTGCGCGGTCTATCTCCGTTTCGATACCTCCGATCCGGATCGCCTGCCCCACCTCGTCGAGGCGGGGCTCGTCCGGGACGTGAAGGCCGATATCGACAGCCTCAGCGGCGTGGCGAATTACGTCAATCGCACCTTTTCGCTCTTCTCCCATGCACAGCATCGCCGGCCGAAACGGATGCTCGTGAAGGCGTGACGCAGTCCAGCCGTCGGAATCGCGGCGTGAAATCGGAATGCAGGACGCCTCAGCGCGGACGGCTTGCCGCCTTTCGTCAACGCGCAGGTGTAATCGCCACCCCGTATCCTTATGTCTTGCGCCATCCTCTCTCATCGAACGGTGTTGCGTGTCCAAGCCCATGAAGATCGATTTCGTTTCTGATGTCTCTTGCCCGTGGTGCATCATTGGCCTGCGCGGCCTCGAGGAAGCACTCGCGCGCACGGGGGACCTGGTCAGCGCCGACATCACTTTTCAGCCGTTCGAGCTGAACCCCGGGATGGGCAAGGATGGACAGAATATCAGGGAACACGTTGCCGAAAAATACGGCTCGACACCCGAACAGTCGGCCGCCAGCCGCACGATGATCCGCGATCGCGCGGCCGAACTCGGCTTTTCGATGCAGATGTTGGAGACGAGCCGCATCTACAACACCTTCGATGCCCACCGGTTGCTGCATTGGGCGCATATCGAGGGCAAGCAGGCCGCGTTGAAGAACGCGTTGTTCGTCGCTTATTTCACCGATCAGCAGGATCCGTCCGACCATGACGTGCTGATCGCCACCGCCGCACAGGCCGGGCTCGACCCCGTGCGCGCCGCCGCGATCCTTGCGTCGAGCGAATTCGCGGACGAGGTCCGGACGGCCGAGCAGCTATGGCAGTCGCGCGGGATCAGCGCGGTGCCTGCCGTCGTCATCAACGATCGCTACCTGATCTCGGGGGGGCAGACGCCCGAAGCATTCGAGCGCGCGTTGCGCGAGATCGCCGCGCAGGACTGACATCGGCGCATCCTCGCGCCTTTTGCGGAAGCACGCTCCCTGACGCGATGCGGCGCATTACCGAATTGGCAAGCCGCCCGGCTTCGGCTAGGATTGTCGACGGGCGCCGTTTCACGGTGCCCGTTGATCGCGCCGGTGCCCCGCGAGGGGCTTGAATGGGAATGCGGTGCGGGGGTCCTCCCCCAAATCCGCGGCTGTCCCTGCAACTGTAAGCGGTGAGCGAAAGCGTCATGCTCCCGGCAACGGGAGCGGCCACTGGACTCCGACGGTTTTCGAACCGTCGATCTGGGAAGGCGATGCTCTAGCGATGACCCGCGAGCCAGGAGACCTGCCGGCGATAAGGTCGCTCTTGCCTTGGCCCAGGGGATGGCCGCGGCACGGTTCTCCGTCTGAGCGACGAGCCTATGCGGCTGGGGCTGCATCGGTGCGTGGCTGGGCGGCTTTACGGCGCTCGTCCGTCGTCGCGCGCCGTCCGAAATCGGCCCCTTCCGTTCGTTGCTGTCGCGCCGCGGGGAAGAGCATGTCCGATCTATCGAAGGTTCCCGTCACCATTGTCACCGGCTTCCTTGGCGCCGGAAAGACGACCCTCATCAGCCACCTGATCCGCAACGCCGGTGGGCGGCGGCTCGCGGTGGTGGTCAACGAATTCGGCACATTGGGGGTCGATGGCGACATCCTGAAGGGCTGCGCGATCCCCGATTGCCCGGCCGAGAACATTGTCGAGCTCGCCAACGGGTGCATCTGCTGCACCGTCGCGGACGATTTCATCCCGACCGTCGAGACGCTGCTCGCGATGGAGCCGCGGCCCGACCATATCCTGATCGAGACATCCGGGCTCGCCCTGCCCAAGCCGCTGCTGAAAGCGTTCGACTGGCCCGCGATCCGCTCGCGCATCACGGTCGACGGGGTGATCACGCTGGCGGACGCCGAGGCGGTCGCCGCGGGGCGGTTCGCGCCCGATCTCGCCGCGGTCGACGCGCAACGCGCTGCCGATCCGAGCATCGACCATGAAACCCCGTTGTCCGAAGTGTTCGAGGATCAACTCGCCTGCGCCGACATGGTGCTGCTCACCAAATGCGACCTCGCCGGGCCCGTCGGAATCGCCGCCGCACGCGCGGTCATCGCCGCCGAGACCCCGCGCCCGCTCCCGATCGTCGAGCTGGTCGATGGCATCGTCGACCCGCGCGTCGTGCTCGGGCTCGGCGCTGCGGCGGAGGACGATATCGCTGCCCGCCCGTCGCATCACGATGGCGAGGACGAGCACGAGCATGACGACTTCGACAGCATCGTCGTCGCATGGGGCGAGATCACCGACCCGGACGATCTCGCGCGCCGGATCGAGACGCTCGCGGCGGGCGGCGACGTGCTGCGCGTCAAGGGCTATGCCGCGGTCGCGGGCAAGCCGATGCGGTTGCTCGTCCAGGCGGTGGGCGCGCGGGTGCGCGTGCAATACGACCGACCGTGGCGCGGCGACGAGACGCGCGGCACGCAACTGGTGGTGATCGCCGAGCAAAACCGGCTCGACCCGCCGGCAATCAAGGCAGCGCTGGCGGGCTGATCCGCCATGCACGTCGTCTTCCGCGAAACGCACGGGCTGGAGGAGAGCGCCACGCCGCGCGATCTGGGGCAGGATGCCGCGGATCTCGTCGTACTGTCCTTTTCCGACAGCGACCTCGGCGCGTTCGCGGCGGGATGGCGCGCGGGCGGGCCGGGGATGCCAAGCCTGCGGCTCGCCAATCTCGCCGAGTTGACGCACCCGCTTTCGGTCGACACCTATGTCGAGCGGACGCTGGGAGCCGCAAAGGGAATCCTGATTCGGCTGATCGGCGGGATCGCCTATTGGCCCTACGGCGTGCAGCAGGTCGAAGCGCTCGCCCGACGAGACGGGATCGCGCTGGCGATCATCCCCGCGGATGGCCGCATGGATCCGCGCCTCGATGCCGCATCGACGGTGCCGGTCTCGACGCTGCGACGGCTGACGGAACTGTGCGACATTGGCGGCGCGACGGCGGCGCGCGCGGCGATCGCGCAATTCGCACTGGCAGCCGGGTTGTACGTCAAGCCCGTCCCGGCAGCGCGCGCGATCGCCTCGGTTGGCGGCTGGCAACCGGAGCCCGGTGTGACCTGCCCGGCGGCGTTCGCGCTGACGGCGATCCGACCGCGAGTTCTGCTGGTCTTCTACCGATCCTATCTCATGGCCGCCGATCTCGACCCGATTACGGCGCTGAACGCGGCGTTCGTGGAACGCGGCTACGAGGTCCTCGCGCTGTTCGCGCCGTCGCTCAAGGATCGTTCGGCGGGCCAGTGGCTGGCGCGCTGGGTGTCCGCGCTCGCGCCGGTCGCGATCGTCAACGCAACCGCTTTCTCCGCGCGCGATGCCGCCGGCACAACCCCGCTCGACGCCGCCGGAGTCCCGGTCTTCCAGGTCGCGCTGGCAACGTCCGACCGTGCCGCCTGGGCCGATGCGGCACGCGGTCTATCGCCCGCCGATCTCGCGATGCACGTCGTGCTGCCCGAGGTCGATGGCCGTCTGTTCGCCGGCGTGGCGAGCTTCAAGGACGCTGCCGCGCGCGACGCCGACCTGCAATTCGCCCGCCGCGAACACCGCGCCGAGCCAGAGCGAATCGCGGCGATCGCGGACCGGGTCCACGGCTGGATCGCGCTGGGAGCGAAGCCCGTTGCGGAGCGGCGGCTCGCGATCGTGCTGTCGACCTATCCGGGCAAGACCTACCAGATGGCGCACGCGGTCGGGCTCGATGCGCTCGCGTCGGTCACGGCGATGCTGGGCGACCTGGCGGATGCGGGCTATGCGACGGCATTGCGGAACATCGAGGATCTGCCGGTTGCACTGGCACAGCAGACCATCGGCTGGCCCCTGTCTGCCTATCGTGCGGCGCTCGCGACATTGCCCGCCGCGCTGCAGGCTGATGTGACCGCAGCCTGGGGCGCGCCCGAGGACGACCCAGCGGTTCTCGACGGCGCCTTCCATTTCGCCGCCGTCGCCGCCGGGGACAGTCTCGTCACGCTCCAGCCCGAACGCGGCAGCGCCGCGGTGCGCGCAGACGAGTATCACGATCTCTCGCGATGCCCGCGGCACGGCTATATCGCCTTCTACCTCTGGCTGCGCACGCAGGGGACCGACGCGCTGGTCCATGTCGGCGCGCACGGCACGCTCGAATGGCTGCCGGGCAAGGCGGTTGCGCTGTCGGATGCGTGCTGGCCCGAAGCGCTGACCGGCGCGATGCCCGTCGTCTATCCGTTCATCGTCAACGACCCCGGCGAGGCGGCGCAAGCCAAGCGGCGGATCGGCGCTGTCACGATCGGCCATGTCCCGCCGCCGCTGGTCCGCGCAGACGGTGGCACCGGGCTCGGACGGCTCGAGGCGCTGCTCGACGAATTCTCCAATGCCGACGGGCTCGATCCGGCACGCCGCGATCGGCTGCAGCGCGATATCAGCGACGAAGCGCTCGCACTCGGGCTCGGCGACGTACTCGCGCTCGACCAAGCGCTATCGCACGCGGAGGCGATCACGCGGATCGATGCCTTCGTCTGCGACGTCAAGGACAGCCAATATGGCGATGGGCTCCACGTCTTCGGGCGTGGCGAGCAAGGACCTGCCGAACGTGACGGCCTGCTCGCGGCGCTCGCCGGAAGACGGGTCGCACCCGGGCCATCGGGCTCGCCGTGGCGCGGGCGAAACGATGTGCTGCCGACCGGGCGCAACCTCTACACCACCGATCCGCGCGCGGTGCCGTCGCGGTCGGCGCATGCGCAGGGGGTACGGCTCGCCGACGAACTGATCCGCCGCCATCTGCAGGATCATGGCGACTATCCGCGTGGGCTGGTGGTCGACCTGTGGGGCTCCGCGACGATGCGCACCGCGGGCGAGGAATTCGCGATGGCGCTCCACCTGCTCGGTGCGGAGCCGGTGTGGGACCATCAGTCCGACCGCGTCACCGGGGTCGAGATCCTGCCGCTGATGCGGTTCGACCGGCCGCGGATCGACGTGACGCTGCGCGTCTCGGGGCTGTTCCGCGATGCCTTCCCGACGCTTTGCGCGATGTTCGGCCAGGCGGTGCGCGCGATGGCGGCGCGGGACGAGCCGGCGGATCGCAACCCGTTCGTCGGGTCCACCCCCGGCGCGCGCGTGTTCGGGCCGCGTGCAGGCAGCTATGGCATCGGGCTCGGCGACAGCGCCGACACCTACACGCCCGAAGCGCGACAGGCGGCAGGCGCGGCGTGGCTCGCCGCTTCCGCGCACGCCCTCGACGATGGCGAGGCGCGCGCCGACCCGGCGGGGATCGCGGCGCGCGTCGCCGCCGCGGACGTCTTCGTCCACGTTCAGGACCTGCCCGAGACCGACCTGTTGCTTGCCGCCGACTATGCCGCGCACGAGGCTGCCTTTGCCGCCGCGCAGGCGATCACCGGCGGAAGCGCCGCTCTCTATCACCTCGATGCGACCGACCCGGCCCGTCCGCGTGCGCGCCCGCTCGGGGAGGAGATCGCGCGCGTCGTCCGCGCGCGTGCGGCGCATCCGGGCTGGGTTGCGGGGATGATGCGGCACGGGTTTCGCGGTGCCGCCGAACTCGCCGCCACGCTCGATCATCTTGGCGCGTTCGCGCATCTGGCGGACGTCGTGACGCCGGAGTCGATCGATCTCTATTACGACGCGACGCTCGCGCGCGACGACGTCCGCGCGTTCATGGCGGACACCAATCCGCAGGCGCTGGCGGCGCTGGAGGCGCGGTTCTTCGCGCTCTACGCGGCGGGGCTGTGGCCGACGCGGCGCAATTCCATTCTCGCACATCTGGGCGCAACCGCATGAGCGTGGTGCGCGGCTGGTGCCCGACGGCACATCGCCCGATGGCGGCAGGCGACGGCCTGCTGGTCCGCGTGCGCCCGCGGCTCGCGGACCTCACCCGCACGCAGGCGATCGGCTTGGCCGAGGCGGCGGCAGCGCATGGCAACGGCGCGATCGACGTCACCAACCGCGCCAATCTGCAGATCCGCGGAGTCCGCGACGACCGCTGGGCGGCGTTGATCGCCACCCTGTGCGCGCTCGATCTGGTCGACACCGATCCGACGCTCGAGGCGCGGCGGGCCGTGCTGGTGGCGCCCGACTGGAACGCGGGTGACGACACGCACCGCATCGCGAGCGAACTCGCCACGCGACTGGCGGAACTGCCCGAACTGCCCGGCAAATTCGGGTTCGCCATCGATGCGGCCGCTTCCCCGCTGCTTCGCGACGCCCCCGCCGACATTCGCATCGAACGCGGCTCGACTGGCTGCCTGATTCTGCGCGCGGAGGGACGAACGCAGGGCGTAGCGCTGACCGCTGGCACCGAGGTCGATGCGATCGTGGCGCTGGCGCACTGGTTCGTCGCGAGCGGCGGCAGCGCCGCCGGCCGAATGGCGCGCCACGCCGCCGCCCTGCCCGCCTGGGCGCATCGCGACATTCTGCCCTCGCCGCCGGGTGTTGCACTGGCGACCGGGCAGCACCCGCTTGGCGCGGTGGTAGGCCTTCCGTTCGGACGGATCGACGCTTCGGACCTCGCTCGGCTGGTGGCGAACGGTGGCGAGATCCGCGTCACGCCCTGGCGGCGGCTGATCGTCCTGGGCGGGGTCGCCGCCGAGCAGCCCGAACCCGCGCTCCTGCATACCGACGCCTGTGTCGGTGCCCCGGCCTGTCCGCAGGCAAGCGTAGCGACCCGCGCGCTCGCACGCCGTCTCGCTCCGCATGTCGCGGGCCAGCTTCACGTCTCGGGCTGCGCCAAGGGCTGCGCGCGCGCGCAGCCCGCCGATGTCGTGCTGACGGGGCGCGAGGGTCGCTTCGATCTCGCCTTCGCCGCCCGCGCCGGCGACCCCCCCGCCGTATCCGGGCTCGACGCCGCCCAGATCCTCGCCCGCTTCGGAGTCGCCTGATGCCCCATGTCTATCAAACCGACGGCGCTGCCATCTATCGCCAGTCCTTCGCCACGATCCGCGCCGAGGCCGACCTGACGCGCTTCACGCCGGAGGAGGAGCCGGTCGCGGTCCGCATGATCCACGCCGCCGGTCTCGTCGATCTTGCCGCGCACATCCGTTTTTCGCCCGACTTCGCCGTGGTCGCGCGGCGTGCGCTCGCGGCGGGCGCGCCGATCCTGTGCGATGCGCGGATGGTGACCGAGGGGATCACGCGCGGCCGCCTTCCTGCCGACAATCCTGTCCTCTGTACGCTGCATGCCGCGGGAACGCCCGACCTCGCGCGCACGATGGGCAACACGCGGTCCGCCGCCGCGCTCGAACTGTGGCGGCCGCATCTGGAGGGCGCACTGGTCGCGATCGGCAATGCCCCGACCGCGCTGTTCCACCTGCTCAACATGCTCGAGGACCCCGCCTGCCCGCGCCCGGCCGCGATCATCGGGTGCCCGGTCGGGTTCGTCGGCGCGGTCGAATCCAAGGCCGCCTTGTGGGCGGAACAGCCCGTTCCGTGCGTCGTGGTCGAGGGGCGGATGGGCGGCAGCGCGATCACCGTCGCCGCGATCAACGCGCTCGCGAGCCGCACCGAATGACGGCGCTTCCCCCCCAGGGCACGATCCACGGCGTCGGCCTCGGCCCCGGCGCCCAAGACCTGATGAGCGTCCGCTCCGACCGGCTGGTGCGCGGCGCGCGCCACATCGCCTTCTTCCGCAAGGCGGGCAAGCCGGGGCAGGCGCGGCGGATCGTCGACGGCATGCTGCGCGCCGACGCGATCGAGTTCGCGATGGAATATCCCGTCACGACCGAAATCCCGGTCGCCGACCCGCGCTACAACGACCGTCTCTGCGGTTTTTACGCCGATTGTACCGATCACCTCGCCGCACTCTCGGCGACGGGCGAGGATGTGGTCGTGCTGTGCGAGGGCGACCCGTTCTTCTACGGCTCGTTCATGCATCTCCACAGCCGCCTGGCGGGGATCGTGCCGGTGCGGGTCATCCCCGGCATCACCGGCATGTCGGGCGCGTGGACCGCGAGCGGCACGCCGATCACGTGGGGCGAGGATGTGCTGACCGTTCTCACCGCGACGATGACCGAAGACGAGCTCACCCGCCGAATTCGCGACACGGATGCGCTGGTGGTGATGAAGATCGGCCGCCACCTCGCCAAGCTGCGCCGCGCGGTCGCCGCCGCGGGCCGCGACGATGCGGCGTGGCTGGTCGAATATGCCGCCATGCCCGACCAGCGCGTCACCCGGCTGTGCGACGCCGACAGCATCGCACCTTATTTCTCGATCCTGCTGATCCACGGCCAGGGGCGGCGGCCATGAGCGGCTGGCTCGCGATCGCAGGGCTCGGGCCGGGCAATGCGGCGCTGGTGACGCCCGACGTCACCGCAGCGCTTGCAGAGGCGACCGACGTGATCGGCTACATCCCCTATGTCGCGCGCGTCACCCCGCGCGCCGGGCTGACGCTCCACGCCAGCGACAATCGCGTAGAGCTCGATCGCGCGCGGCATGCGCTCGATCTTGCGATGGCGGGGCACCGCGTCGTGGTGGTGTCGTCGGGCGATCCCGGCGTGTTCGCGATGGCGGCGGCGGTGTTCGAGGCGGTCGAGCATGGCCCGCCAGCGTGGCGCGAGCTCGACATCCGCGTGCTTCCGGGCATCACCGCGATGCTCGCGGCGGCCGCGCGCGCGGGCGCACCGCTCGGTCATGATTTCTGCGCGATCAACCTGTCGGACAACCTCAAACCGCAAGCGCTGATCGACCGCCGGGTCCGCCTCGCCGCCGAGGCGGACTTTGCGATCGCCTTCTACAACCCTCGCTCCCGGAGCAGGCCCGACGGGTTCGGGCGCGCATTGGAGATCCTGCGCGACGTCTGTGCGGATGCGCGCCTCGTGCTGTTCGCGCGCGCTGTCTCGACCCCCGAGGAAACGCTGCACGTCGTTCCCCTGCCCGAGGCCCGCCCGGAAATGGCGGATATGCGGACCGTCGTCATCGTCGGGTCGAGCACGACGCGGACGATCGTGCGCAGCGGCGCGCCGATCCTCTACACCCCGAGGTCGGCGGCATGATCGATCCAGTTCAGCACCTCGGTGACCGCATGCACCTCCGCGCGCAACGGCAAGCTGGGGCGGTCGATCATCACCACTGGGATTCCCAACTGCCGCGCCGCGATCAGCTTGGCCTGCGCACCCGTCCCCCCGGCATTCTTGCAGACGATCCCATCGATCGCATGGTCGCGCATCAGCGCGACGTCGCCCATGACATCGAACGGCCCCCGATCGATCACGAGATAATGGTCCGGGAGTTCGGGTGGAGCCTCAGGCACGTCGACGAAGCGCAGCAGATAGCGATGCTGCGGGTGCGCCGCGAACGCCGCGACGTGCATCCGTCCGAGCGCGAGCATCACGCTGCGGCGCGCGCCCGCGAGCGTGGCGACCGCCGCCTCGATGTCGGCGACATGCCGCCAGTCGTCGTTGGGCTCCGCGGTCCATGCTGGTCGGGTCAAGGCGATCAGGGGGATGCCAGTGTCCGCTGCCGCTTCCACCGCGTTTCCGCTCATCTGCGCAGCAAACGGATGCGTCGCGTCGACCAGATGCGTAATGCCTGCTGCGCGGAGATAGGCGGCCAGCCCCGCCGCGCCACCGAACCCGCCGACCCGCGTCGGCACCGGCTGCGCCTTCGGACTCGCCACGCGGCCGGCATAGCTCAGCACGGCATCGTCACCGCGCAGCGCGAGTGCCTCCGCCAACGCGCTCGCCTCGGTCGTGCCGCCAAGAATCAGGATGTTCGGCATGGCGAATGAACTCGGCAAGGCATGGCTGACGATCGTCGGGATCGGCGAGGATGGACCAGCCGGCCTGTCCCCCGCAAGCCATGATGCCCTCGCGCGCGCCGAACGGGTGACCGGCGCCGCACGCCACCTGGCGCTGCTGCCAGATCTGGCGTGCGAAACCACCGTGTGGCCTGTGCCGTTCGAGGACGGGATCGCGCCGCTGCTCGCGCAGCGCGGGCGGCGCGTCGTGCTGCTGGTATCGGGTGATCCGTTCTGGTTCGGGGCGGGATCGGTCGTCACGCGCCAGCTCGAGGCGAGCGAATGGGTCGCGCATCCGGTGCCCTCGACCTTCAGCCTCGCAGCGGCGCGGCTGGGGTGGCCGATCGACTCGACGCAGTGCCTCGGCCTGCATGCCGCGCCGCTCGCGCGACTGCGCCCAATTTTAGCACCGAACGTCCGGGTGATCGTGCTGGTGCGCGATGGCGCGGGGGTCGGGGCATTGGCGGGATATTTGCGCGACCACGGTTTCGGGGACAGCCGGTTGTGGGTGCTCGAAGCGCTCGGCGGTCCGCGCGAGCGCATCCGCGAAACCACCGCCTCGACGATCGACTTCACCGATATCGTGCATCCCGTCGCGGTCGGCATTGCCGTGGACGGCGACGGTGCGGTTCTGGCCACAGCATCCGGGCGCCCCGACAACTGGTTCGAGCATGACGGGCAGATCACCAAGCGCCCGGTCCGCGCGCTCACGCTGTCCGCGCTCGCGCCCGCCCCATTCGAGACCTTGTGGGACATCGGCACAGGCTCGGGTTCGATCGCGATCGAATGGCTGCTCGCCCATCCCACGACCCAGGCGCTGGCGTTCGAAGCCGACCCGACCCGTGCCGAACGCGCCCGCGCCAATGCGGACGCCCTCGGGGTCGACCGGCTCCGTGTCGTCGGAACGCGTGCGCCCGACGGGCTGGCCGATCATCCCCAGCCGGACGCCGTCTTTATCGGTGGCGGGCTTTCCGAGGCGCTGCTCGACTGGCTCTGGACGCACCTCGTGCCCGGCACGCGGATCGTCGCCAATGCGGTGACGCTCGAATCCGAAGCGCTGCTGGCGGCATGGCAACATGCGAAGGGCGGCGATCTGCTGCGGATCGAGCTGTCCGACGCCGCGCCGATCGGCACGCGCCGCGGCTGGCGCGCGCACTATCCGATCGTCCAGTGGAGCGTATCGCGATGATCGTCGCTGGCTTCGGATATCGCAGCGGTACCGCGCTTCCCTCGTGCGAAGCCGCGCTGGCGCTGGCGCAAGTCGGGCACCCCCCGGTCACCGCGCTGGCCGCGCCGGACGACAAGACCGATCTGCTTGCACCGCTCGCCGAACGGCTTGGTCTCGCGCTGTTCGCCATCCCGGCGGAGGCCCTGACCGACGTCCCGACGCGGACTTGCTCAAAGCCAAGCCTCGAGGCGCGCGGCACCGGCAGCGTTGCCGAAGCCGCCGCACTCGCAGCGATCGGTGAAGGCGCGCGCCTGATCACGCCCCGTCACATCTCCCCCGATCGCAGGGCGACCTGCGCGATCGCCCAAGGACCTTCGACATGACCGTTCACTTCATTGGCGCCGGCCCCGGTGCTCCCGATCTGCTCACGCTGCGCGGCCGCGACCTGATCGCCGCCTCTCCGGTGTGCCTGTACGCCGGGTCGCTCGTTCCCGCCGCGTTGCTCGACCATTGCCCGCCGGGCGCGCGGATCGTGAACACCGCGCCGCTCTCGCTCGATCAGATCATCGACGAGATCGCGACGGCGCACGCAGCGGGCCACGATATCGCGCGGCTGCATTCGGGTGATTTGTCGATCTGGTCGGCGCTGGGCGAGCAACTCCGGCGGCTCCGCGCGCGCGACATCCCCTTCACCATAACGCCGGGTGTCCCCGCCTTCGCCGCCGCCGCCTCGACGCTCGGGGCCGAACTCACGCTTCCCGGCCTTTCGCAGTCGGTCGTCCTGACCCGCACTTCGGGCCGTGCCAGCGCGATGCCGAGCGCGGAGACGCTTCCCGCCTTCGCCGCGACCGGCGCGACGCTTGCGATTCATCTCTCGATCCACGCGCTCGACCGCGTTGTCGCCGAACTGACCCCGGCGTACGGCGCGGACTGCCCGGTGGCGATCGTCTGGCGGGCAAGCTGGCCCGAAGAGCGGATCGTCCGCGCGACGCTCGCGACGATCGTCGCGGCAGCCGCGAATGGCCCGGATCGGACCGCGCTGATCCTCGTCGGCCCCGTTCTCGCGGCCAAGGATTTCGGCGAGAGCAGCCTGTACGCCGCCGGCTACGACCGCCGTTTCCGGCCGCAGAGCGCCACTTCCCCCTTTGCGGAGACCGGCGAATGACCCCGGGTATAATGATCGCCGCTCCCGCCTCGGGAACCGGCAAGACCACCGTGATGCTAGGCCTGCTCCGCGCGTTCCGCGACGAAGGCCTGCGCGTCCAGCCGTTCAAGAGCGGCCCCGATTATATCGACCCCGCCTTCCACCGCGCGGCGAGCGGACGGCCTTCGTTCAACCTCGATAGCTGGGCGATGGCGGAGCCGATGCTCCACGGCCTCGCCGCGGAAGCGCACGATGCCGATCTCGTACTCGCGGAGGGGTCGATGGGCCTGTTCGACGGCGTCGCCAAGCCGGGCGCGACCGGCAACGGCGCAAGCGCGGACGTTGCGCGGCGGATGGGCTGGCCGGTGGTGCTGGTGATCGACGTGTCGGGTCAGGCACAATCCGCCGCCGCCACCGCGCTCGGCTTCGCGCGCTACGACCCCGCGGTGCAGGTCGCCGGCGTGATCCTCAACCGCGTCGCGAGCCCGCGGCATGAACGGCTCGCGCGCAGCGGGATGGCGGCAGTGGGGATCCGCGTATTCGGCGCGCTGCCCCGGCGTGGCGACCTCAAGCTGCCCGAGCGTCATCTCGGTCTGGTCCAGGCCTCCGAGCATCCCGATCTCGACGCGCGGATCGCCGATTATGCGGCTTTCCTGCGCGAGCACGTTGATCTCGCGGCGATCCGCGACGCCGCGGCGGTCGCAGCCTCCCCCGCCGTGCCCGCGCACCGCTTCACCCCGCCCGCGCAACGGATCGCGCTGGCGCAGGATGCAGCCTTCTCCTTCGCTTACCCGCACATGCTCGCGGGGTGGCGCAGCGCGGGCGCGGAGATCCTGCCGTTCTCGCCGCTTGCGGACGAAGCCCCCGACGCAGGTGCCGATCTCGTCTGGTTGCCCGGCGGCTATCCCGAGCTCCATGCCGGACGCCTCGCCGCCGCCACGCGCTTCCGCGCCGCGCTCGCCGACCATGCCAGCACCCGCCCGGTGCACGGCGAGTGCGGCGGCTACATGGCGCTCGGCGACGGACTGATCGACGCCGACGGCACGCGCCACCGGATGGCGGGGCTGCTCGGGCTCGTGACAAGCTATGCGCAGCGCCGGATGCATCTCGGGTATCGCCACGCCACGTTGCTTGCGCCGATCGCGGGTTCGGCGGCAGGGACGACGCAGCGCGGCCACGAATTCCATTATTCGACGATCCTCGAACAACCCGACGCGCCGCTCGCGCACGTCGTCGACGCCCAGGGCGACCCGGTGGCCGAGACCGGATCGTATCGCGGTCAGGTCTCGGGCACCTTCTTCCACCTGATCGCCCCCGGGCAATGAGCGGCTTCGTCTCCTTCGTCGGCTCCGGGCCGGGCGATCCCGAATTGCTGACGCTCAAAGCGGTCGCGCGGTTGCAGGCGGCGGACGTCGTGCTGTTCGACGATTTGTCCTCGGGGCCGATCCTCCGGCATGTCCGCAAGGGCGCCGAGCTGGTCGCGGTCGGCAAGCGCGCGGGCCGCCCCTCGCCGTCGCAGGCGCATGTCTCGCAATTGCTGGTCGATCACGCGCTGACCGGCGTGCGCGTGGTGCGCCTGAAATCGGGCGACCCGGCGATCTTCGGGCGGCTGGAAGAAGAGATCGCGGCGCTCCGCACGGCCGGCATCGCGTTCGAGATCGTCCCCGGCGTCACCTCCGCCAGCGCCGCGGCCGCCGCCGCCGCGATCCCGCTCACGCGCCGCCTGAGCGCCCGGCGAGTCCAGTTCGTCACCGGGCACGACGTCACCGGCGGCCTGCCCGACGGTCTCAACCTGGCGGCGCTCGCTGATCCCGCCGCGACGACCGTGGTGTTCATGCCCAAGCGGACCTTCGCGACGCTGGTCGGGATGCTTGTGGCGCATGGCCTGTCGCCGGACACGCCCGCGTTGCTTGCCGAGAATGTCAGCTATCCCGACCAGCGGCTGACGCGCTCCACCATCGCCGACCTGGCGCGCGACCTCGCGCCGCGGAACGACGCGCCGGCGCTGATCCTCTACGGGCCGCTGCTCGCGCCATGATCGACCTGCACCTCATCGGCATCGGCACCGGCAACCCCGATCATCTGACGCGCGCGGCGGAAACCGCGATGAACGCCGCCGACCTGATCCTGCTCCCGCGCAAGCGCGACGCCGCGTCGGACCTGATCGGTCTGCGGCGGACGATCTGCGCCGCGGTGTTGCGGGGCGGGACCCGCGTCATCGAATTCGATCTGCCCGAACGTGCAGAAAGCGACGCCTATCTCGCCGCCGTCGGCGATTGGCACGACGCGATTGCCGCTGCGTGGACGACGCAGATCGCGACGCATCTGCCGGACGGCGGTCGGCTGGCGTTGCTCGTCTGGGGCGATCCGTCGCTCTATGACAGCAGCCTGCGGATCGCCGATCGCTTGCGGGACGACGGCCTGTCGATCCGCGTCCATGTCGTGCCCGGCATCACCAGCCTCCAGGCGCTGACCGCCGCGCATTCTATTCCCCTCAACACGCTCGCCGCGCCCGTTCTGGTAACGACCGGACGACGCCTTCGCGCCGATGGCTGGCCCCCGGCGGCGGACACCCTTGCGGTGATGCTGGACGGCGGCTGTGGGTTCACGACGCTCGATCCGCACGGCGTGACGATCTGGTGGGGTGCGTATCTCGGAATGCCGCATCAGGCGCTGGTGACCGGTCCGCTGGCGGAAGTGTCCGCGGAAATCATCGCGGAGCGGGCAAGCCTTCGCTTGGCGCATGGCTGGATCATGGACACCTACCTCCTCCGCCGGTCGGAGACGACGGCATGACCGCACCGGACTTCGACTCGGCATTTGGGGATCAGCTCGAGGCGCTGCTCCGCTGGCGGCGCGATGTCCGGCACTTCGGCCCGCGCGCAGTGTCCGAGGACGCCATGCACGCCTTGCTCGACAGCGCCGCGCTTGCGCCGTCGGTCGGCAATGCGCAGCCGTGGCGCTTCGTCCGGGTTCGTTCGGCGCAGCTTCGCACCCGGCTTGCCGATCACGTCGATGCCGCGTCCCGGGACGCGGCCTGGGCAATCCCGGATGCCACGCTGCGCACGCGCTATCGGGCGCTCAAGCTCCACGGCATCCGCGAAGCCCCCGAACTGCTCGCGGTGTTCTGCGACGAGGTGCCGGACGCGGGCCACGGTCTCGGCCGCGCGACGATGCCCGAGATGCTCCGCTACTCGACCGTCATGGCGATCCATACGCTGTGGCTCGCGGCGCGCGCGCGCGACATCGGGCTTGGCTGGGTCTCGATCCTCGACCCCGTCGTGGTGACCGAATTGCTCGACGTGCCCCCCGGCTGGACGCTGATCGCGTTGCTGTGCCTGGGCTACCCGGCCGAACCGTCCGACACCCCCGAACTCGAACGGCACGGTTGGCAAGCCTGCGAACCGATCGCGGACCGGATCCTCGAGCGATGACATCCCGCCCCTCCCCCATATCGGACCAGAAACCATGCTGACCCCCGTCGCGAACGGCCTTGCCGTCATCGCGTGCAACACCTGCCGCCTGTCCGCGCAAGACCGCGAGGATGCCGGCGGCACGCTCGGCGGCGCGCTGCTCGTCGCCGCGCTGCAGGCTGCGAAGGACGCCGATCCGCGCTACGCCGACGTCGCGATCCAGCAGATGCCGTGCCTCTTCTCCTGCACCGAACATTGCTCGATCCACCTGCGTGCGCCGGGCAAGGTCGGCTATCTGCTCGGCCGCTTCACGCCCGATGCCGAGGCCGCGCGCGCGATCCTCGATTACGCGGTCCATTATGCCGACAGCGACCATGGCCGCGTGCCCTTCAAGCAATGGCCGCAGGGCATCAAGGGCCATTTCATCGCGCGCACACCACCGGAGGGTTACCTTGTCGAAAGCTGATCCGATGCCCGCCCCCGCCCTGCCCGCTCCCGCCCTGCCCGCTCCCGCCCTGACAACGCTGCGCAAGCGGATCAGCCTGCTCTACGTGCTCTTGATCGGCGCGAATGTCGGGGCGTGGATATGGGCGCTGGCGCTGTTCCACGCACAGCCGCTGATGCTCGGCACCGCGCTGCTCGCGTGGGGGCTCGGGCTGCGCCACGCGGTCGACGCGGACCACATCGCCGCGATCGACAACGTCACGCGCAAGCTGATGCAGGACGGGCAGCGGCCGATGACGGTCGGCTTCTGGTTCGCGATCGGGCACAGCACGATCATCCTGCTCGCCTCGGTCGCGATCGCCTTCACCGCCTCGGCCTTGTCCGACTTCGCGGCGCTGAAGGCGACCGGCGGCGTGGTCGCGACGATCGTGTCCGCGGCGTTCCTGTTCACGATCGCGGCGATGAACCTCGTGATCCTGCGCTCGGTGTGGCACACCTTCCAGCGGGTCCGCGCAGGCGGTGCCTATGTCGACGAAGATCTCGACATGCTGCTCGGCGGACGTGGCCTGCTGTCGCGCCTGTTCCGCCCGTTGTTTCGCCTCGTCTCGCGCAGCTGGCACATGGCGCCGCTCGGCTTTCTCTTCGGGCTCGGGTTCGACACCGCCACCGAAGTCGCGATCCTCGGCCTCTCCGCCGCACAGGCGGCGCATGCATTCGTGATCGGCCCGGTGCTCGTCCTGCCCGCGCTGTTCGCCGCGGGAATGGCGCTCGTCGATACGACCGACGGCATCCTGATGTTGGGCGCGTATGAATGGGCGTTCGTGAAGCCGATCCGGAAACTCTATTACAACATCACCATCACCGCCGTGTCCGCGTTCGTGGCGATCGTCATCGGCGGGATCGAGACGATGGCGCTGATCGCCGACAAGCTCGACCTGCACGGTACGCCGTGGTCCGCGGCGCGCGATCTGGGGGGGCAGTTCAATCTGCTCGGGTTCGGCATCATCGGGGTGTTCGTGCTGTGCTGGGTCCTCAGCTGGGCGGTGTACCGCTGGAACCGCTTCGACGAGATCGAGGTCGTCCTGGGGTCTTAGGCGTTCGCCGGGTGCCGGTTCGGGAGCGACGCCGCGGCTGCCCGACTCCCGCCACCGGTTGATGCACGTTCTTTGCTTTGCAGAGGGGGGATTTCGGCGCATCGTGTCTCTAGGGGAGCAGAGAGGCGCAAATGCGCCCGAATGTCTCCACGAAGGGGAGGATGCTACGGAACCGTGGCCGGAAGGGGAACTTGCGCGTCGGCGTCACTTGGCCGTTTGGGTGGCGCGCGAAATCATGCCGCATGAAGAGCGGGTTCGCGCTTGGTTCAAGCGGGCGCGCCTATCGCCGGAGGATATCGACGACGTGATCCAGGAAGCGTATTGCCGCATTTCGATGCTCAAGGCGGTCGACCATATCGACAGCCCGTCCGCCTATTTCTTTTCGATCGCGCGTAACCTCCTGCTGCGGCGGCTGAAGCGCCAGCGGATCGTGTCGTTCGAGGCGATTGCCGAGATCGAGGCGTATCGCGACGACGCGACCCCCTCGCCCGAGGAGCAGACCGGGAGCCACCTCGCGTATGAGCGGATGATGACGCTGATTGCGGCGCTTCCCGAGCGCTGCCGTCGGATCGTCGAACTGCGCAAGATCGAAGGCTGGTCGCATCGCGAGATCGCGGATCACCTCGGCATGACCGAAAAAGCGGTGGAGAAACAGATCTGGGTCGGCGTCCGCGCCGTGCGCGAGGCATGGAACACCGCCGAACGCCGCGCCGGTTTGCGGCTTGATCCCGTCGAAACCGGTGTCCGGGGCCAGCGATGATCGACAAGTCCGGAAGCGTGGCGGACGAGGCCGCCTGGTGGGTCGCGAAGATGGATTCGGGGCGCTGGGACGCGGCCGACGAGATCGCGCTGTCGCAATGGCTCGCGCAGGATGCGATTCGCCACGGGCTGTTGCTCCGCACGCAGGCGGCGTGGGTGGCGACCGATCTTGCCTTGCGCCCGCCGACAACGGCCGCCTCCATCCCGGATGTCGTCCCGGAAGCACGCCCTATCTGGCACCGTCGCAATCTCCTCGCCGGACTTGCCGCCGTCATCGTCGCCGGCGTGATCGGAACGACGCGGATCTTCGTGCCCGAGACGCGCTACGTCACCAACCTCGGGGAAATCCGCCGTGTCCCGCTCGCCGACGGGTCGATCATGACGATCAATTCCGGAAGCGCGCTGACCGTCCGGATCGACGCCCGCTCGCGCCAGATCGCGCTCGCGCAGGGCGAGGCGTGGTTCGAGGTCGCGCATGATCCCACACGGCCGTTCGTCGTGACCGCCGCGGGGGTCACCGCGCGTGCGCTCGGCACCGCATTCTCCGTCCGCCTTCGCCCGGCCGGGGTCGAGATCCTCGTCACCGACGGCACGGTCGAGACCCGGCATGAGAACACCGTCAGCCCGAGTGCGGCAACCCGGCTGACCGCGGGGCAGCGCGCGTTCGTCGATGCGCGTGCCGCGGTCCGGTTCGAGGCGGACCGCGCCTCGGCGGTCGATCGTGCGCTGGCATGGCGCGGCGGGATGATCGACCTCGAGGGCGATACGCTCGCCTCCGCTGCCGAAGAGTTCAACCGCTATAACACGCGGAAGATCGTCGTTTCGGATCAGCAACTTGCTGGCGAGAAGCTCGACGGGGTGTTTCGCATCAACGACCCGGATGGGTTTGCGCGGGCAGTAAAGGTAAGCCTCGACGCAACCGTTTCGGACACCGACCCGACCATCATTCGGATCACGCGCTGAGGAATCCCGGAAATCACAGCAAGACGCCAAAATAGTTTGGAAGGTTTGTCGCCAGCCGCGTCTCTAGGGGGAATACAGACGCAAACGATCTGTTGAAAACAGGCTCAGGGGGGGGATAAACGATGGTCGGAACTTCGATCCGTCATGCACTCTATACATCGTCGGCAATGATCTGTCTGGCGGCAACGCCGGCCTTTGCACAGGCGAAACAATTTGCGGTTGACGCACAACCTGCCGAAACCGCGATCGGACTGCTCGGCCGCCAGGGCGACGTTCAGATCATCGCCGCGCGCCGCGTCACGCAGGACAAACGCACCCGCCCGGTTCATGGCGATATGACCGTTTCGGACGCGCTGACCCGACTGCTGGAAGGGACCGGTCTGGTCGCGCGGCTGATCGGCCCGCACACCTACGCCGTCGTCCCGCAAGCCCCCGCAGCGACGCGGCCCGGCACCGTCCCAGCCGCGATGGTGACGGTGCGCGCGCCGCAGGACGACCGCGCCGCCGCGCCGGTCGCCGCCACGCCGCAGGAGGCGGCACCGACGGATGCCCCCGCGCCGCAGGCGGATGGCGGGTCCGACATCGTCGTGGTCGGGTTGCGCGCCAGCCTGAGCAACGCGCGCGGGATCAAGCGGAACGCGTCGGGGATCGTCGACGCGATCTCGACCCAGGATATCGGCAAGCTGCCCGACACCAACCTCGCCGAATCGTTGCAGCGCATCACCGGCGTCTCGATCGATCGTTCGGGCGGCGAAGGCGCGTTCATCACGGTGCGTGGGTTCGGGCCTGAATTCAACACGGTGCTGATCAACGGCCGCCAGCTTGCGACTCCGACCGACCCGAGCCAGGCATCGGGCCGCGCCTTCTCGTTCGACACGCTCGCGTCCGAACTCGTCGCGGGGGTGGAGGTCTACAAATCCTCGACCGCGCGCTACCAGTCCGGCGGGGTCGGTTCGACGGTCAACATCAAGACCGCACGGCCGTTCGACTACAAGGGCTTCAAGCTGTTCGCCGCGGCGGATGGCAATTACGACGCGAATGCCAAGAAGGGCGCGCCCGACGCGTCCTTCCTGCTCAGCAACACCTTCGCCGACGGCCGTTTCGGAGTCCTGTTGAGCGGGAGCTACCAGCATCGCTTCACCAAGCTCAACGAAGCGCAGACCGACGGGTGGCTGGTCAATCCCGGCGTTCCGGCAGCCCAGGTGAATGGCGGGCGCGGGACGGTCAGCGCGTCCAACCCGCAGGGCAACCTGTTCATCCCGCAGAATTTCGACAGCCGCGTCACGCGCGAGGACCGCGAGCGGATCGGCGGCACGCTGGTGCTGCAATATCGCCCGAGCGACGATTTGACCGTGACCGCGGACGGACTCTACACGCGCTTCACCAACACCACCGACGCGCGCTCCTACGGGCACTGGTTCACCGCCTCGAACCTGACCGGGGTCACGACCGACGCCAACGGTACCGCCACCGACCTCACCCAGACCAGCGGGATCGCAAGCGACTTCCACGACAAGAAGTTCGACAAGCGCACCAACACTTACGCCGCCGGGCTCAACGTCGAATATAAGATCACGCCGCAGCTTTCGGTCAGCGTCGACGGGACCTGGTCGGTCGCGAAGGAGGAGCCCAATGGCGGGCGGCAGGCATATCTTGCACTGCTCGGCTATCTCACCGGATCGGAACGCTATCGGTCCGACGGATCGATCCTGCCCTATGCGGTCGAGACGTTCCCCAGCTTCGCTTCCGCGTCCAGCCCGTGCGGTTCGGCGGTCACCAATTCGGGCACGCCCTCGAGCGGCAACATCGTCGGGGCGGGGCAGCCCTTGTGCCAGCACGTCATGCTGCTGCGCGGCTTTGGCATCAAGGACGAGGTCGGACAGGTCCGCACCGACTTCAGTTACAAGAGCGACGACGCCGAAGGTCTCGTCAAGGCGAGCTGGGGCGGCTATTTCTCGCACGATCGCAAGGATACCTCGCTCTATTCGAACGACGGCGGGACCGGTTGCACGACCTGCGGGTACAACATCGCGGCGCCATCGGGGGTACCGATCTCGGTGTTCAACGCCGGCAGCGGGTTCCTGTCCGGGGTCAGCGGGTCGAACCGCCTGCCGACGCAGTGGCAGACCTTCGATGGCGATGCCCTGTTCGCCGCGATCACCCAGCAACAGCGCGCGACCAACCCAAACTTCACCTTCGCGCCGCCGCTGGTCAACGACACGGTGGTGACCGAACGCGTCCTCGGCGGCTATCTCGAGACCGAGTTCCGCGGCGCGCTGGCGGATCGGCCCTTCTCGCTCGTCGCGGGCGTCCGGGTCGAAAACACTGCAACCAACGTCAACGGCCTGGCGACCGCTTATACCGCGCTGGTGACGCTCGCCAACGACCAGACGCAATATGGCTCCGCCTCATCGGGCACGACACGCACGGTCGGCCATGCCAGCTATACCGACATCCTGCCCAACCTCGCGTTCCGCTGGGACCTGACCGACAAACTCACCGCGCGCTTCGCCACCTCGCAGACGATCACGCGGCCGACGCTCGAGCAACTGTCCCCGGTGACGACGCTGGTGACGCTCCGCCCGGGCAATTTCGCCGCGAGCCGGGGGAATGCCGATCTGAAGCCGTTCAAGTCGAACAATCTCGACCTGTCGCTGGAATATTACTTCGGCCAGTCGAACTACATCTCGCTCGGCGGGTATTTCAAGAACGTCAACGACTTCATCGTGCTCAACCAGACCAGCGGCCCGGTTTCCAATGCGACCGGCGGTCCCCTGCTCGACCCGGTGACGAACCTGCCCGCACAGTTCACGATCACCGCGCCCGTCAACGGGCAGAGCGCGACGGTCACGGGCCTCGAGGCGGCGTGGCAGCAAAACCTGTGGGAAACCGGCTTCGGGTTCCAGATCAACGGGACGCTGGTCCATTCCAACCGCAAGCTCAACCCGCAGGACCTGACGAACAAGTTCGCGCTGACGGGCTTGTCCAATTCGGCCAACGCCGTGCTGTTCTACGACAAGCACGGGATCGAGGCGCGTGTCGCGTATAACTGGCGCGACCATTTCCTCCAGTATCTGGCACCCCCGCCGCTCAACGGCGCAGGCCAGGCAGTCACTCAGGTCCGTGCCTATTCGCAGGTCGATGCGAGCCTGATCTATCGCATCAACAAGCATGTCTCGGTCTTTTTCGAAGCGGTCAATCTGACCAATTCGAAGGCGCTGAAATATGCCTATTACACCAGTCAGTTCCTCTATGCCGAGGACACCGGGCGGCGCTTCAAGAGCGGCGTGCGCGTCAACTTCTGATGCGGCCATCGTACGAAGACCGGACCGGGCTTTCTTCGAGCCCGGTCCCATGCCATCCTCTTGGGCGATGGTCGATATGAACACACCCGTATCATCGGTATGCATCGTCGGCGGGGGATCGGCGGGGTGGCTGACCGCCGCGCTGATCGCCGCACGACACAGCACCCCGGACGGCGGCGGGCTGAGCGTCACGTTGGTCGAGAGCCGCCGGATCGGGATCGTCGGGGTTGGCGAAGGGACCTGGCCGACGATGCGCAACACACTGCGCAAAGTCGGCGTTTCGGAGACGGATTTCCTCCGCTTCTGCAATGCGTCGTTCAAGCAGGGGGCGAAATTCGCGGGATGGCGGACGCAATCGCCGGACGATTTCTACTACCACCCGCTCGTCCTGCCCGAAGGCTTCCCGTCGCTCGACCTCGCCCCTTATTGGAACGCGCAGATGCGGGACGATCCCGCGACGGCCTCCTTCTCGGATGCGGTCTGTTTCCAGGAGGCGCTGTGCGAGCGCGACCTGGCGCCCAAGCTGATCACCTCGCCCGAATATGGCGGGGTCGCCAATTATGCCTATCACCTCGATGCGGTCCGTTTCGCCGACTTCATGGCGGAGCATTGCGTGACGAAGCTCGGCGTCCGGCACGTCATCGACGAGGTGATTGCGGTCGAGCAGGCGGACGATGGCGACATCGCCGCTGTCGTCACCCGCGAACACGGCGCGATCACGGCAGACCTGTTCGTCGATTGCAGTGGCTTCTCGTCCTTGCTGCTGGGCGAGACGCTGGGCGTGCCGTTCCGCGATTGCAACGACGTGCTGTTCATCGATCGCGCGCTCGCGGTGCAGGTGCCGTATGACGATGCGGGCGCGCCGATCGTCTCGCATACCGTCTCGACCGGGCAGAAGCACGGCTGGATCTGGGATATCGGCCTGCAGAACCGGCGCGGGGTCGGCTATGTCTATTCGAGCCGCCACGCCAACGGCAGTTCGGTCGAAGCCGAGCTCGCCGCCTATGTCGGCCCGGCATTCGACCACCTGTCGCCGCGCGAGATCACGATCCGGTCGGGGCATCGCGAGACTTTCTGGAAGCGCAATTGCGTCGCGGTCGGGCTGGCGGCGGGGTTCCTCGAACCGCTCGAGGCATCGGCGCTCGTGCTGATCGAACTGTCGGCGGATTATATCGCGGCGTCGATGCCCGCGACGCGCAGCGCGATGGAGATCGTCGCGCGGCGGTTCAACACGATGACGCTGTATCGCTGGGAACGGATCATCGAGTTCCTCAAGCTGCATTACATGTTGAGCGAACGCGACGACACCGCCTTCTGGCGCGACAATCGCGACCCCGCGACGATCCCGCAAGCGTTGCAGGACCAGCTCGAACTGTGGCGTCACGCGCCCCCCGGCGAGCAGGACTTCGCCAGCGCGCACGAAATGTTTCCGGCGGCGAGCTACCAATATGTGCTGTACGGCATGGGGTTCCGGACCGATCCACGCTTCGCCGCAACCGCGCTCCGCGACCCGGACGCGGCGCTCGACGCGTTCGATCGCAACGCTGCGCTCAAGCGTCGGCTGGCGGCGACGCTGCCGACCAATCGCGCTCTGCTCGATACGCTCGCGCAACACCGGTTCCAGCCGGTCTGACATGCGCGCGCCAAGCTTCGTTCCAAGGGAAGACCTGCCGTGAACCTGGTACAATTGTCGCGCGAACAGCATGCCGGCCTGCGGATCGACCCGGCCAAGGCCGCGGCGACTGCGGCCAACGTGCATCTCGTCCGGATCGTCCGCAGCGAAATCCGCAAGGCCGCTGCGCAATATCCGCTGTTCTTCATCAAGGACGGCGAAACCGGGGCGTTTCACCTCGCCGCGCTGATGGGGCTCGAACCGCACGAGAATTTGTTCTGGGACGGCGACACCCTCGATGCGGGCTACGTCCCGCTCAATTTGCTGCGCCAGCCCTTCTACATCGGCGGCGAGGATGCGCTGGCGGGGGTGATCTGCGTCGACCTCGACAGCCCCGCGCTCGACCCGGCGGGAGCCCGCGCGATCGTCGAGGCGGATGGCAGCGACAGCCCGTATATCGCGCAAGTCCAGGCGATGCTGGGCGACCTCGCACGCGGCCAGGCCCCGACGCAAGCGCTGGTCGACCTAGCGGTGTCGCTCAAGCTGGTGATCGAAATCTCGCTCGACATCACCTTCGACAACGGCGCGCGCTGTACGCCGACCGGGCTGTACGGGATCGATCAGCGCGCGCTTGCGCGGCATCTTGCGACGCTGCCCGATTTCGAGACGGCGCTCGATCTCGCGGCGCTGCTGCTGTCGCTCGAACAGGTCGCCGGGCTGGTGCGCCGCAAGAACCGGCGGATCGCGGACGAGGCGGCGTGGTTCGAACCCGGGACGCGCGCGCTGGAACGCGCCGGATGATCCTCCACCCCGTCCGGGCGATGGGGCAGGAGGCAGTCCCACTCCATGTGATCGATGATGCGCATCCGCAGCCAGAAGCGCTGCAGGAAGCCGCCGCCGCGCAACGGTTCGCGCGCGCGGCGGGCGACTATTACCCCGGGCTTCGCGCGCCCGCCCCGGTCGGCTATGCTGGCTGGCTTGCCGAAGCGGCGCGGGCAATCGGTGCGGCGAAAACGTCCACCGTCCTGCGCACCACCTTCGCGATCGCGACCGACGCACCGGCTGCGCTGGCACCGATCCAGCGGATCCCGCATTTCGACACGGTCGACCCGACACTCCTCGCCGCGGTCCATTATCTGTGCGCGCCGCCGCATGGCGGGACCAGCTTCTACCGGCATCGCGGCACCGGATACGAACGAATCGACCCGAGCCGGGCGGCGGCGTGGCGACAGGGATTGACGCGCGACCGGCAACGCCACGGTTTGCCTGAGCCGCAGTATCCCGGCGACCACACCGCCGGCTTCGAGCGCATCGGGCAGGCGGACCTGCGCTTCAATCGCCTGATCTTCTATCCCGCGAACTGCCTGCACGCGGGCGACCTCGCCGCGGCCGCGCTTGGCGCAGACGCGGCGCACGGTCGCCTCACGTTGACCTCGCTGTTGCAGGCGTAAGGCCCCGCAGCGTTCAGCCGCGGAGCATCTTGATGATCGCGGAGAAGTCGAGCCCGCCCTGCCCCTCGTCGGCAAAACGCTGGTACAGTTCCGCCGCCTTGGTTCCCATCGGGGTATTCGCGTCCGCCCCACTCGCCGCCTCCGCCGCGAGCTTCAGGTCCTTGAGCATCAGCGCGATCGCGAAACCGCCCTGATAGTCATGATCGGCGGGGGTATCCGGCCCAACCCCGGGGACCGGGCAATACCGCGTCATCGACCAGCTCTGACCCGACGATACGCTCGAGATGTCGTAGAACGTCTGCGCATCGAGCCCGAGCTTCTCCGCGAGCAGGAACGCCTCGCAGGTCGCGACCATCGTCGCGCCGAGCAGCATGTTGTTGGCGATCTTGGCGGCCTGCCCCGTTCCGTTGGCGCCCGCGTGGATCACCGCCTGCCCCATCGCATCGAGGACCGTCTTGGCGTTGGCAAAGCCCGCGTCGGTGCCGCCGACCATGAAGGTCAGCGTGCCCGCATTCGCCGCGCCGATCCCGCCGGATACCGGGGCATCGACCGCGGTGATGCCGTTGGCGAGCGCGAGCGCGGCGACGTGCTTCGCGGTTGCCACGTCGATCGTCGAGCAATCAATCAGGAGCGTCGTCGGCAGGATGGTCGCGGCGAACAGCTCGGCATAGACCGCCTCGACGTGGCGTCCGGCGGGGAGCATCGTCACGATCGCCTCGGCCCCGTCGGCGGCTTCGGTCGCGGACCCGACCGGCAGGCAGCCCGCCGTCTTCGCGCGATCGAGCGCGTCTGCCGACAGATCGAACGCGCGGACGTCATGCCCCGCCTTCGCGAGGTTCGCGGCCATCCCGCCGCCCATGTTGCCAAGCCCGATGAATGCGATACGTGCCATTATTGTCTCTCCCAAGTCTTCTCGCCGCGCGTTATTTCCCGGTCCACACCCCGGCGCGCTTCTCGACGAACGCGGTCATGCCTTCGCTCTGGTCCTCGGTGCCGAACAAAGCGTGGAACAGGCGGCGCTCGAACTGGACGCCCATGCTGAGGCTGGTCTCGAACGCGGCATTGACCATTTCCTTGTTCGCCAGCACCGCGAGCGGCGCCATTCCGGCGATGGTCGCGGCGACCTTGACCGCTTCCTCGACCAGCTCGGCGGCGGGGATCACGCGCGACGCGAGCCCGGCGCGTTCCGCCTCGGCTGCGTCCATCATCCGGCCGGTAAGGCACATCTCCATCGCCTTGGCCTTGCCGACGGCGCGCGTGAGGCGCTGCGACCCGCCCATGCCGGGCGAGACCGCGAGCTTGATCTCGGGCTGGCCGAACTTCGCGCTGTCGGCGGCGAGGATGAAGTCGCACATCATCGCCAGCTCGCACCCGCCGCCGAGCGCATAGCCGGCGACCGCCGCGATGATCGGCTTGCGGGTGCGGGTGAAGCGATCCCAGCCGGCGAAGAAGTCATGCGCGTACATGTCGGCGAAGCCCTGCGCCTGCATCTCCTTGATATCCGCGCCCGCCGCGAATGCCTTCTCGCTGCCGGTGATGACCGCGCAGCCCTGCGACGGATCCGCATCGAACGCCGCCATTGCGGCGAGCAGGTCGGCGAGGATCTGGCTGTTGAGCGCATTGAGCGCCTTGGGCCGGTTGAGCGTGATCAGCGTGACGCGGTCGCGCTGTTCGACGAGGATCGTTTCGTAGCTCATGAAAGGCTTCCTTCTTGCGTCACCCCGGCCTTGTGCCGGGGTCCACCGTGCCGCGAACCGCTGGCCCGGTGGAAAGGTGGACCCCGGCACAGGGCCGGGGTGACGGAACAGGTCAGGCGGGAGTCCACGCCTCGCCATCGGAGAGAGGCGCGAAGATCTGGTCGATCACGTGGTCGGTCACGCCTTCCGGCGTCGCCGGGTCCCAGCGCGGGGCGTTGTCCTTGTCGACGATCACCGCGCGGACGCCTTCGAGGAAATCATGCCGCTGCACGACGCGCGAGCCGATCGCATATTCCTGCCGCATCTCGTCCTCGAAGGTCGCCATCCTCTTGCCTTCGTGGAGCAGGCGGAGCGAGACCTTCATGGTCTGCGGCGACTTGGTGCGGAGCGTGGCGAGCTGTTGCGTCGCCCATTCCCCGCCATCGGCTTCGAGCGCCGCGTAAATGTCCTCGAGATCGTCGGAGGCGAACAGCCGGTCGATCGCGTCGCGCTGCGCGAGGATCTTAGCGTCGGGCGGTGTCGCGCCGATCGCATCGAGCGTCGCCGCGATCGCCTGCGGGTCCGCGGCGATCCGCGCTTTCGCATCGTCTAGCGTAGCGCTCGAAAGATAGTGCGTCGCTAGGCCAAGCGCGAGGCACTCCGCGCCGTCGAGCCGGTGCCCGGTCAGCGCAAGATACTGCCCGATCCGCCCCGGCAACCGCGACAGATACCAGCCGCCCCCGACGTCGGGGAACAGACCGATTCCGGTCTCCGGCATCGCGAACTTGGTGTTCTCGGTCGCCACGCGGAAATCGCACGGGCAGGCAATGCCGACGCCACCGCCCATCGTGATCCCGTCCATGAACGCGACCGTCGGCTTGGCGTAAGTGAACAGCCGGTGGTTGAGCCGGTACTCGGTATGGAAGAACGCGCGCGCCGCCACGCCATCCGCCGCGCCGCTTTCCGCGAGCATCCGGATGTCGCCGCCAGCGCAGAAGCCCCTGCCCTCGGCGTGGTCGAGCAACACCGCCTCGATCGCGGGGTCGGCACGCCACGCGTCGAGCGCATCGAGCATCGCAACACACATGTCGGTCGTCAGCGCATGAAGCGCCTTTGGGCGGTTGAGCCGGATCCGGCCGACAGGCCCTTCGATCATGGTCAGAACGTCGCTGGTCATGCACGGTCTCTCATCACTGTCTTCGTGTCTTTGTGGCTTCGTGCGCGAAGACTCTTTCTCGCACAAAGCCACAAAGCCACGAAGAGGAAGGGGGCTTCGCTTCGCGGGATTACTGGCGCGTCAGTTCGCGTCCGATGATCATCCGCATCACCTGATTGGTCCCCTCCAAGATCGAATGCACCCTGAGGTCGCGCCAGAAGCGTTCGATCGGGTAATCCATCAGATAGCCGTAGCCACCGTGCAGTTGGAGCGCACGATCGGCGACCAGCGAGCCGGTGTCGGTCGACAGACGCTTCGCCATCGCCGCGAACTTGGTCTTGTCGGGCGCGTTCGCGGTCACCTTCGCCGCCGCCATGTACAGCAGTGCGCGCGCCGCCTCGAGGTCGGTCGCCATATCCGCGAGCATGAACTGGGTGTTCTGGAAATCCGCGATCGCGGTGCCGAACTGCTTGCGATCCTTGGTGTAGCCGATCGATTCATCGAGGCACCGCTGCGCCCCGCCGAGCGAACACGCGCCGATGTTGAGCCGCCCGCCATCGAGCCCCATCATCGCGATGCGGAACCCCTCGCCCTCGCCGCCCACAAGGTTATCCACAGGGATACGCACATCCTCGAACACCACTTGCGCGGTCGGCTGCGAGTGCCAGCCGAGCTTGCGCTCGTTCGCGCCGAAGCTGACGCCGGGCATGTCCTTCTCGATCACCAGGCAGGAAATGCCCTTGGGGCCGTCCTCACCGGTGCGGACCATCGTGACATAGACTTCGTTCTCGCCGCCGCCCGAGATGAACTGCTTGGTGCCGTTGACGACATAATGCTCGCCGTCCCGCACCGCGCGGGTCTTGAGCGCGGCGGCGTCCGAGCCAGAACCCGGCTCGGTCAGGCAATAGCTCGCGATCCGGTCCATCGTGACGAGCGAGGGCAGATACTTGTCCTTGACCGCCTGCCCGCCGAACCGGTCGATCATCCAGCTCGCCATATTGTGGATCGAGATGAACGCCGAGGTCGACGGGCAGCCATAGGCCATCGCTTCCATGATCAGCGCCGCTTCGAGCCGCCCGAGATTGATCCCGCCCGACTCTTCCGAGACGTAGATCGCCGCGAACCCGAGCACCGCCGCCGCCTTGATCGTGTCGCGCGGGAAGATGTGTTTCTCGTCCCACTCCGCCGCGAACGGCGTGATCCGGTCGGCGGTGAAGCGGCGCGCGAGTTCCTGGATCTCGCGCTGATCGCCCGTAAGATCAAATTGGGGGGTGAGGTCGAACTGGTCGGTCATGAAAGGCCTTTTGATATTGGATCGCAGGGCAACGAAAAACTCAGCCCATTGTCGGGATGACGAAGGCATTGGCACCGTCGCCGACCCCGCCATCGGGCCAGCGCTGCGTCACGGTCTTGACCTTGGTCCAGAACTTGACGCCTTCCATGCCGTGCTGGTTGGTATCGCCAAACGCGCTGCGCTTCCACCCACCGAACGTGTGATAGGCGACGGGCACCGGGATCGGCACGTTGATCCCGACCATCCCGACATTGACCCGCGCCGCAAATTCGCGCGCCGCATGGCCGTTGCGCGTGAAGATCGCGACGCCGTTGCCGTACTGATGCTCGCTCGGCAGGCGGACGGCATCCTCGAAGTCGTTCGCGCGGACGATCTGCAGCACCGGGCCGAAGATCTCCTCCTTGTACGATTCCATCGACGTGGTGACATGGTCGAACAGCGACGGGCCGATGAAAAAGCCCTTCTCATGCCCCTGCAGCTCGAACCCACGCCCGTCGACGACCAGTTCCGCGCCTTCGTCCACACCCGTCTGAATCCAGTTCTCGATCCGGCTGCGGTGCGCGGCATTCACGACCGGGCCGTAATGCGCGTCCTTGTCGGTCGACACACCGATGCGCAACGCGGCGATCGCGGGGATGAGCTTCTCGCGCAGCGCGATCGCGGTCTTCTCGCCGACCGGCACCACGACCGGCAGCGCCATGCACCGCTCGCCCGCCGAACCGAACGCCGCGCCCGAAAGGTCGGCAACGACCTGGTCGAGATCCGCATCGGGCATGACGATGCCGTGATTCTTCGCGCCGCCCATCGCCTGGACGCGCTTGCCCGCCGCGACGCCGCGCTTGTAGACATAATGCGCGATGTCGGACGAGCCGACGAAGCTGACCGCGCTGATCGCGGGATGATCGAGGATCGCGTCGACCATTTCCTTGTCGCCGTGGACGACCTGAAGGATGCCCTCGGGCAACCCTGCCTCGCGGAACAGCTCGGCGAGACGGACCGGAACCGACGGGTCACGCTCGGACGGCTTGAGGATGAACGCGTTGCCGGTCGCGATCGCGACGCCCGACATCCACAGCGGGATCATCGCCGGAAAGTTGAACGGGGTGATCCCCGCCCCGATACCGAGCGGCTGGCGCATCGAATAGACGTCGATCCCCGGGCCTGCGCCCTGCGTGAATTCGCCCTTCAGCACATGCGGGATGCCGCAGCAGAACTCGATTACCTCGAGCCCGCGCTGGATATCGCCCTTCGAGTCCGCGATCACCTTGCCGTGTTCGGACGACAGCAGCTCGGCCAATTCGTCCATATGCAGCTCGACCAGCCGCTTGAACTCGAACATCACGCGTGCGCGGCGCTGCGGGTTAGTCGCGGCCCAGCCCGGCTGCGCCTTCTGCGCGGCGGCGATCGCGGTATCGAGGTCGGCCTGTGTGCCGAGCGCGACCGTTGCCTGGACCTGGCCGGTGTTGGGATCGAACACCTCGCCCGTCCGGGTGGCACCGCCGCCGGACAGGCCGACGATATGATGGTC
This sequence comes from Sphingomonas sp. PAMC 26617, assembly GCF_000242835.1. NCBI lineage: Bacteria > Pseudomonadati > Pseudomonadota > Alphaproteobacteria > Sphingomonadales > Sphingomonadaceae > Sphingomonas > Sphingomonas sp. PAMC 26617. The sequence continues at coordinate 3,000,004 of NZ_JH594425.1, read as the reverse complement.
GATATTCCGCATGGCAACTCTCCTATGGTGGGTGCGCTAGACCATTTGCCACGCGCCACTGCAACAGGTGGACACGCAGTCGCGACCTGCATATTTGCAGGTGATGGACTGGAGCGACCTGCCGATTTTCCTGGAAGTCGCGCGCGCTCGCCAGATTGGTCGCGCCGCATCCGCGCTCGGTCTCGACGCGACGACCGTGGGTCGGCGGCTTCGTCGGCTGGAACAGGCACTGGGCCAACGGCTGTTCGAACAGACCCCGACCGGGCAGGCCCTGACCGAGGCCGGGCAGGACTTGCTGAGGCGTGCAAGCGCGATGGAAGCAATCGCCAGCGAGACGCGAACGCCACCCTCGGCCGATCAACATATCGCGGGCACGGTGCGGGTCAGCGTTGCCGAGGGGTTCGGGGCATGGTTCGTCAGCCGGCATCTCGGGAGCCTGGCGGATCGCTACCCGGCCCTCTCGGTCGATCTCGTCGCGACGAGCGGTTTCCTAAACCCAACCAGACGCGAGACCGATGTCGCGGTCCTGCTAGCCCGCCCCCGCCGCGGGCCGCTGCGGACTCGCAAACTGACCGATTACGCGCTGCGGCTTTACGCCTCGGCACAGTATCAGACGACCGAGCAGGCAGTGCTGAGCCGGGACGATCTGCGCACCCGGCGGATGATCGGCTATATTCCAGACATCATCTATGCCCCCGAGCTACGCTATCTCGACGAGATACCGGGTGCCCCCGCCCCGACGCTACGCTCCTCCAGCATCAACGCGCAGGCGCGGATGATCGCGAGTGGCGCCGGGATCGGCGTCCTGCCCCGCTTCATCGGCGACGCGGATCCCGAACTCGTTGCGATCCTCCCGTCGCTTGCGATCACGCGGTCGTTCTGGCTGGTGACGCATCAGGACACGAGCGCGTTTCCGGCGGTCCGCGCGTTTACCGACTGGCTCGTCGCGCTGGTCGCGACCGAGCGAAGCAATTTGATACCCTGAACCGTTTCGCATCGGACCTTTTGCGGGGGCACGTCGTTTCACCCTCACCATTTCTCGAAGCCGAACAGGATCGCTCATGGCCCGCAAGATCTCCAAGTCCTCCACCAAGCCGGAATCGGTAGAGGCGCAGCCGCAGTACAAGGTCGACTATCGCGAGATCCAGCCGTACGAGACGCTCAAGGACCTCCCGCTCGCTCTCGAGGCGAACGCCCGCGCCCAGAGCGTCGCGACGCTCAACCAGGTGCTGGTCGACACGATGACGCTGCGCGATCTGTATAAAAAGCACCACTGGCAGATGTCTGGCGTAACTTTCTACCAGCTGCATCTGTTGCTCGACAAACATTACGAGGAGCAGGCCGCCCTCGTCGACATGATCGCCGAGCGGATCATGGCGCTCGGCGGGATCAGCATCGCGATGGCGCCAGATGTTGCGGAGATGACGCGCATCCCCCGTCCGCCCAAGGGCCGCGAGGACGTACCGACGCAGCTGTCGCGTCTGCTCGAAGCGCATGAAATCATCCTCCGCCAGGCGCGCGAAGGTGCGGAAGCCGCCGACGAAGCGGGCGACGACGGCACCAACGACCTGCTCGTCAGCAACATCATCCGCACGCACGAGCCGCAGGTGTGGTTCCTGGCCGAGCATCTCGCCGCGACCGAGATCATCCGCCCGAACGCCTGATTGGTTTTGACCGTGAAAGTCCCGGGGGTCGCCGATCGGCGATCCTCGGGATTTTTTCATAGGTAGCCGTCCGTATGTCGACCTAGCCAAAGAGATCGATTAGGCTATTTGGCATGGGGACGCCGCTGATCCGGACATATCAGACACGCTCTGGGCCGATGCTGGCGCTTGCGACGGATCACTATATTACCCAGGCGCTCGAGCTTTACGGCGAATATGCGCCCGACGAATGGCAAATGCTGCGCCAGTTGATCCGCCCCGGAATGACCGTCGTCGAAATCGGTGCGAACATGGGCTCGCACAGCGTCGACATCGCGCGCGCCAGCGCGCCCGGCCCGTTCCTGGCGTTCGAGCCGCAGCAACTGCTGTTTCAGATCCTCCGCGCCAACCTTGCGCTCAACGACATCACGAACGCGGTGGCCTATCCGGAGGCGTGTGGCGAAGCCGAAGGCGAGGCGATCGTTCCGCGGGTCGACTATGGCGCGCACGGCAATTTCGGGGGAATTTCGCTGCTCGCCGAGGGCAGCGGCGGGATGAAAGTCCGGGTCCGACCGCTGGATGCGCTGGAATTGCCGGCATGCGGCTTGCTCAAGATCGACGTCGAGGGGTTCGAGCCTGCCGTCCTGCGTGGTGCCGCAGAAACGATCCGACGGTGTCGTCCGGTAATCTACATCGAGAACGACCGGGCCGCGAACCAGCAGACGGTGATCGATGCCATCGCGGGGCACGGCTACGCGCTATACTGGCACCTGCCGCGGCTGTTCTCGCCCGATAATTTCCGGGGTAACCCGCAGGATATCTGGCCCGGGGTCGTATCCGTCAACATGCTCTGCATTCCCGCGGAGGCAAGCGTTCAGGTCGAAGGGCTCACGCAGATCGACCCCAGGGACTGGACCTGCCCGATCGCGCTCAGCCAAGCCTGACCGTACAAAACCACTCGTTCGGTCAATGCGATGGTGAAAGGCCGTCCTTGTGCCGGGCTTCCCGACGACGCTCGAAACGAACGGTCGCGGATGCTGTCACGCGGCGGTCTGGCGGTTCTCGCGCTGCCGCACCATTGCGTTGAGCGCGCCCGCCACCTCCTCGACGACCTGATCCCATCGCCCCCAACCGCGTTGTCGGAACAGCCGCAACGAGGGATACCAGGGCGAATCCTCGCGATGCTGGAGCCAGCGCCAGTCGGGTAGCAACGGTAGCAGCACCCAAGCCGGCCGACCGAGCGCACCCGCGAGATGCACCGGGGAACTGTCGATGGAAATCAGCAGGTCGACCTCGCACAGGATTGCCGCGGTATCCTCGAAATCGCGGATCTCGTTACTCAGGCTGACCACTTTCAGGCCGGGCGGCGGCGAGAGCCCCTGCCCCTCGCTCGGCCCCTTCTGGATCGCAAAGAAAGTGACGCCATCCTGCGCAAGCGGTGCAAAGTGCGCGAGCGTCATCGAACGGTTGGCGTCGTTGAAGTGGGTCGGACGCCCGGCCCAGAGAAACGCAACCTTCACCCCCGAATAGGGCGCCAGGCGCTTGCGCCACGCGACCCTGCGTTCCGGCAAGGCGGCAAGATACGGCATCGTTTCCCCGGGGAGATCGCTCAGCTGCAACCCCATCACATGCGGCAGGCTCATCATTTCGCAATGCACGTCGAAATGCGGCGGGAGTTCACCGCGTAGCGTGATCGCGTCGTGGCCCGCCATCCGTCGCGCGAGCCCAGCGGTTTCGTGGTTGATCTCGAGCACGACGGTCGCCTGACTCCGCACCTTGGCCCACGCAACCATCCGCATGAACTGGAACGTATCACCATAGCCCTGCTCGTCGTGGATCAGCAGCGTCTGCCCCGGGATCGGACGTCCGTCCCATCGAGGGCGCTGGACCTTGCGTTCGATCCGGGTGGTATGCGCAAGGCTGTAGCGATGGCTATACTCGCGCCAGCCCGCGCCGAACTCCCCGAGCAGCAGGAGCGTTTCCGACAGGTCGAACCGCGTCGAAAGGTGCCCGGGCAAAGCACTGACCAGCATTTCCTGAATCGGACGCGCTTCGGCGACCCGCCCCTGCACCCGCAGCGCCTGCGCAAGCAGCGCCCATAGCGCCACTGGCCCGGCACCACTCGACAGCGCCGGTCTGAGCAACGCCTCGGCCTCCGCCCCACGCCCCGCAGTCAGCAGCGGGCGGACTTGCGCCTCGATCACGGGAAGGTCGACGCCGCCGCCGGTCAAGAGGCGACCGGAACGGCGGCGCGCTTGGCGCGTGCTTTGGGTGCGGGTTGCGCGACCGGAACCTCGGCATCGATCCCAAGCGCTGCGGTCAAAGGCGTCAGGTGCCGCGCATACTTTCGCCAGCGACCGACGCTGTCGGCATGGAGCGGCTGTCGTACTTGATTGACACTGGCGGTGCGGACGATCCGCCCGGTCCGGTGGAAGTCCAGGCAGGCAGGATCCCAGTCGAGATCGCAAAATGCGACCAGACGACGGCTTTCGGTTTCGAGATCGCCGACGATGTCCTCATACCGCACCTCGATGAAGCGATCCGCCGGAAGCACCGCGCGCCAGTGTGTCATCAACCGATCGTAGCTGCGATAGAAGAGCCCGAGTTCGGCCAGATCATAGGCGAACAGCTGTTCGCGCGTGAACAGCTTGGAGTAGCAGGACAGGCACGTATCGACCGGGTCGCGGCGGACATGAATGATCCGCGCATCGGGAAGCAGCCGGTGAATCAGCCCGGCGTACAGGAAGTTCGACGGCATCTTGTCGACCATCCGGCGATGACCCTCAACCAGCGGTTCGATCGCGTCGACATACGCGCGGCCGAGCGTTGCCTCGTCGTCCACGCCAAGGCCAGTGGCGCATGTTGGAAACGGCCCCGCCGTCCGCACGACCCCCTGCAACGTCGCGAGTTCGCCCGCGCCGACCACCGCGGAATGCGAGGCGAGGATCTGCTCGACCAGCGTCGTCCCGGATCGCGGAACGCCGACCACGAACACCGGGCGATCGCTGCCTGGCACGTCTGCGGGTGGCCGCTCGAACCGTGCGGGGGGGAAAGCCGCGATGATCTCCGAGATCCACTGATCGGTTGCCGCCGGGTCGTAGGAAAAGGTCGCCCGTTTCTCCCGATTGCCCTGGTCGAGATGCGCAAACCCGCGCTCGGCATCGCCCGCGTCGAGCCACGCCTTGCCCAGCGCGAAGTGCAGCGCGGTCCGATCCGCGTGCGATTCGATCCCGCCGCTTGCGAGCAGCGCTTCCATTGCTGCGATCGCGGGGTCGCCCGCGGCGAAGCGCCGAAGATCGGCAAGATTGAACCACGCGCCGATCGACCGCGGATACTGGTCGAGCACCCGTTCGAACGTCGCAATGGCGGCATCACGGTCGCCCCGCTCCATCAGCGCAACCCCGCGGTTGGTAAGCGCCTTCTCGGGCGCGAACCCGACCGACGTGGCGGCGCGGTCAAACGCAGCAATCGCCGCGCCGATCGCGTTCTGCGCCTGCAGCACTTCGCCGAGGATGTTGTGCGCCTCGCCGCTGTCCGGCGCCGCCGCGACCGCGCGTCGCGCGTCCGTCAACGCCTCGTCGAGCCGGCCGAGATGCCGCAGCGCCGTCGCGCGAACGCCGAGTCCGCCGACGTGCAACGGTGCGTAGCTCAGCAGCGCGTCCACCCACCGCAATGCCTCGGCCGGACGATCGCGCCCGACCTCGACTGCGGCGGCGTTGATATAGGCGTCCGACAAGCGCGGATTGGTATCGATCGCGCGGCGGGCGAGCGCCAGCGCTTCGTCGGGCTGCCCGAGGTCGTTGAGCAGGTTCGACAAATTGCTCATCGCCTCCGCATAGGCGGGCGAAAGCCGCAGCGCCGCCTCATACTGCCCGCGCGCCTGCTTTAGTCGCCCGAGGCGCTTCAGCGTGTTGCCGAGATTGTTATGCGCCTCCGGATAGTCCGGCTGGAGCGCCAGCACGCGCTCGAGACACGACAGGCTTTCCTCGAGTTTGCCGGATTCCTGCAGGATGATGCCGAGATTGTTCCACCCCGCGACCATCGCCGGGTCCATCGTAACCCCGCGCCGCGCGGCGTCCTCGGCCTCGGGGAGCAAACCCTTCTGCCGGCACATTTCTGCAAGGTTGCTCAGATAGGTCGCGTGGACCCGCGGAGCCTGGCACGCGCGACGAAGGTGGTCGATCGCGATGTCGAGATTGCCGTACGCATGCGCCATCAGCCCCATCAGATGCAGCGCATCCGACTGCCCCGGCCACAACGCCAGAACATGCTGGCACAGCCGCTCGGCCTGGTCCGCCTGGCCCGCGTTCCAGTGCGCGCTGGCCTGCCCCAGCGCCTGTTCGATCGTCATGCCGTTTGGTTGGGGCGAGATCATGCCGCATCATATCGCATTTGATCGTCCATCGGGAGGATAAACATTACGGTACCGTAGTGAAATATGGCGTCAGAAATTCACGGTCATCTTGACCGTGCCCGAATGGCTTCGGAAGTCGCGCCGCAGATCGCCGTCATATTGGACCGCGATCCGGAAGCGATCGCTCGACTGGAATGGCAGCCCCACGCCGACCGCCGCGCCATCCGCTGCGCCGCGCGCGGCGGTGCTGGTGAACGCGACACCGCCGAGCACCGCGGTGAGCGGGATCGGGCCGTTGTTGTAGGTGTGCAACCAGCCGACCTTGACCGTCGGGGCGGAGCGCCCGGACGCGCTTTCGAAAATCCCCGCGCCCTGGAAACCGATCTCATGGCTGAGCGCATCGACGTCGAGCTTCGCGACCGACAGATTGGCCGATCCCGCCCCGGTCTCGCGATACGGGGCATTGTGGAGATGGACTTCACGCAGGCTCGCATAAGGCGTGACCGATGTCGTGGTCGACAGCGGGATGGTATAGCTGGCGCGCAGGTTGCCGAGATATTGCTGGCCATCGTAAGCCGCCCGCGCGGTCGCGCCGAGGAAATCGATCCGGCGGCGCTGCCTGTAGTGGTTATACCCGAAGCCGATCTGGCCATCGATCGCAAACCCGGCGGTGTCGAGATCACCCGCTGCCATGTGAAATATCCGGTCGCCTGGAAGCTGTCGAGATCGGTCCTGCTCCCGGCAATCGCCCCCCGGCCGTCGGCAGAACTGTTCACCCAGCTGATCGCGGCACCCGCGGCAAGGTTCGGCGCGGCAATGACGTCGGCGCCGACCATCACGCCATAGCTGCTCGCATGATAGGGCGACGCCGCCGACGCAGCGTCGCGCTTCGCCGCACTGACGAGGACCTGCCCCCACACTGCGCCCCGCTGCCCCTGCGACCCGGCGGCGAGTCCGCGCTCCTCGCGCCCGGTCGCATTCGCCGCGATCACGTCCTGATGCTGGATGATCGCATTGACGGCGGGCGACACCGCCACCGCGATCACCTGTGGCGTCAGTTGCGTCGGCGCGAGCTGGATGATCCCGCGCTCCTGTTGCTCCGGCGCCAGTTGCGACAATGGCAACAGCACGTCGGTGATGACCGGCGTCGCTGCAGGGCCGCCCGCGTCCGCGATCGCGTCGAGCGCCGCTCCCGTCCCGACCCCCGGACCGCCCGCCTGGCGGCCGGTCCCGGTGAAGGTCGTCGGTGGCGGCGTGATCGTGCCGACGGGCTCGCTCAGCGTCAGCACCAGCCCGTTCGCGCCGCCGCTGGCGATCGACGAGAATGTGCCGGTGAGCCCCGTCACCGAAGACGCGAGGTTGCTGAAGGTGAGCGCACCATTCGCCTTCACCACCGTATAGGCCTGTCCTGCGCTGATCGCACTGGTGCCGAGCTTCACGAGCGTGACGTTGGTACCGGTCAGGCTCGCCGAACCGGAGACCAGCAACTGGCCATAGGCCGCGCTCGAGGTGACGCCGACAAGCAGCTTTCCGCCGGTCTGGCTGTAATTGCCGGTAACCGCGACCGGCGCGTTGATCGCCAGCGCCCCGCCCGCGACGCGCACCGTGCGCCCGCCGACGTTGACCGCGTCGTTGAGCGCCAGATTGCCGTTCAGCAGCAGGTCGCCGCCGGTATTGGTGATCGTCGCCTGGGTTCCCGCGGCGAAACCCGTCAGCGTCCCGAACACCGTCCCGCTGCCCCCCGCGATCGTGAGATCCGCGGCGGCATCGCTGGCGATGTTGCCCGCGATCACGCCCGTATTGGCGATCGGACCGATCAGCCCGAGGTTGCGAATCGCGGCGATCGTCCCGCTCAGCGTCCCGCTGTTGTCCAGACTGCCAAGCGTTCCACCCGCCGCGATATACACAGGATAGTCCGCCGAGAGCGTTCCGGTGTTCGAAAGGCTGCCGAGGCTACCGCCGACATAGTCGTTGAGCGCGGTAACGACGAGGTTCGTACCGCTTGCGCCCGCCCTGAGCGCAAGACCCGCGACCGCCCCGGTCGTTACGGTAACCCCGGTATAGTTCGATCCTGTGCCGCCCTGGACGAGCGTACCCGCCACCGAACCCGCAAGATACGTTGCGGTTGCCGCAAAGCTGGTCGAAACGGTGCCGCCGGTCAGGCTCGCCGCATCGCTTACCACGAGCCGAGTCCCGCTCTCCAGCGCGAGTGCGCCGCCGGTCTGACTGTACCCGCCGGTAATGCTCGCGCTACTCGCGAGCCGGAGCACCGCGCCGGTGTTCGACACGACCTGCCCGGTCGCGACGATATCGTCGTCGAGCAGCACATTGCCCGCCGTAAAGACGATTGGGGCGGCGGTGCTGGTGATCGTCCCCCTGGCACCGCCGTTCCCCGTCAGCGTCCCGAAGACCGTGCCCGCCCCGCCTGCGATGCTCAGTCCCTGCGCCGACGCATTGACGATATTGCCCGCGATCAGCCCGCTGTTGCTGATCTGCCCGAGCGTGCCGGCGGTATAGATCGCGGCAATCGATCCGCTCAACGTGCCGCTGTTGCTCAAGCTGCCGAGGCTGCCGGTCGACGCGACATAGACGGGATAGGCCTGCGACAGACTTCCGCTGTTCGACAGGCTTCCCAGCGAGGCACCGACATAATCGTTGAGCGCGCTTACCACGAGGTTGGTACCGTCGGCACCGGCGTTGAGCGCGAGCCCGGGAGTGGCGCCGGTCGTGACGGAGACCCCGGTATAGGTCGACCCGGCGCCGCCCTGCACCAGTGTATCGACTCCGGAGCCTGCGATATAGTTGGCGGCGATCGGTACTGCTGCGGAGATCGTGCCGCCCGTGATGCTGGCGCTGCCGCTGACAACCAGCGAGGCGCCGCTGCCGAGCACGATGGCTCCCTCGCGCTGGCGGAACTGACCGGTGATCGCGACGGTGCGCGCCAGCGCCAGCGTCCCGCCGGCGTTCACGACGGTATTCGTGCCGACATTGATCGCATCGTCGAGCGAGATCGTCCCGGCAAGAACGACCGCGCCGAGCGTGCTGCTGATCGTTCCCTGGCTCCCCCGCGTAAAGCCGGTCAGCGTTCCACCGGTGATGCTGAGCGCCTGCGCCGAAAGGTTCTCGATGTTCCCCGCGATCACGCCGGAATTGGTGATCGCGCCGAGCGTGCCTTCGTTGCGGATCGCCGCGATCGATCCGGCGAGCGTCCCGCTGTTGCT
>NZ_JH594425.1:2836235-2988081 GCF_000242835.1 Sphingomonas sp. PAMC 26617 | reverse complement strand
TCCGCCAGCGTGCTGCTGATCGTTCCGTGCGCACCACCAAAGCCGGTGAGTGTGGCGGCGTGGTCGAACGAGCCGCCTGAGATCGTCAGCGCTTGCGCGGAGAGGTTCTCGATGTTCCCCGCGATCACGCCGTCATTGACGATTGGCCCGACGGCCCCCGAAGCGCCGATGCGAATCGCGACCGGGGCAACGATGAGCCCCTCGTTGGTGAAGTTGCCGATCGTCCCACCGTTGAGGACGCCATAGGTTTCGCCCGACAGCGTACCGCTGTTGAGCAGGGTATCGAGTTGACCGGCATTGTTGAGCGCGGCGCTTTCGGGCCCGGCGGAATCGAGGATCCATCCGCGGTTGTCGATCGTACCGATGCTGCCGCCGGTGTAGAGCGCAAGCGCGCCCGAGATCGTCCCGCTGTTGACGATCCGCCCGACCGTCCCGCGGTTGAAAAACCCGCGCGACGAACCGCTGATCAACCCTTCGTTGATCACCGCGCCGATCCGTCCATCGTTGTTCAGGCCAGCCGCGAGGACGGTCGGAAAGTCGATCAGGCTGCCGCTGTTGTAGATCGTATCGATCGTACCCGCATTGAAGAGGCCGACCCATCCCGTGATCGTGCCCGCATTGTCGACCCGACCGATCGATCCGAAATTACGCACGCCGTACAGGCTGCCGTCGACCCTGCCGGTGTTGGCGAGAGTCCCGAGCTTTCCCGTTTCGGCGATATACGCTGCAGTCGAGACGCCGGTAATCGTCCCCTCGTTGGCGAGGTTGGTGAGCGTCGATCCGACATAGTCGTTGGTGATCGTCAGCAACAGGTCGACATTGCTGCCGATCGTGCTGACATCGGTCGCGACCGCCAGCCCGGTGATTCCCGAGGTGGCGGATACGCCTTGATAGGAGGAACCAGCGCCGGCCCGGACCAGCGTCCCGCCGCCCGTGCCGATGAGATAGGTCCCGGTACCGTCGAGCTGGTCGGTCGTGATCATCCCGCCGCTGATGTTCGCGACACCGCTGACCAGCAGCGACGCCATCCCGAGCGCAAGCGTCCCGGTCGCCTGCGCGTAATTGCCGGTGACGTTGACCGAGTTCGCCAGCCGGAGCGTCGCGCCGGCGTTGACCAGCGTGCCTGTCCCCAGCACGACCGAATCGTCGAGCAGGATTTCGCCGGCAGCGAGGACCACGTTGCTTACCGTGTTGCTGATCAGGCCCTGGCCGTCCGTGCCGTATCCCCGGAGCACGCCGATGCTGCCGCCCGTCCCGCCGGTGAAGACGAGATCCGGCGTACCGCGATTGACGATAGTGCCCGCAATCGTACCGCTGTTCGCGATCGTGCCGATCGCGCCGTCGGTGTAGAGCGCAACCGGCCCGGCGATCAGGCCGGTGTTGCTCAGGACACCGATCGTTCCGCTGTTGACGATTGCGCCGATCTGCCCGGATCCGGCATTGAACTGGCTGTTGATCAACGTACCGCTGTTCACGATCGTCTGGATCGTTCCGTCATTGTAGACCGCCGACGATCCTGCCGCGTTCAGCATGCCGCTGTTGGCGAGCAGCCCGAGCCGGTTGGTGTTGATGATCCCGGTCGCGCCGACGTCGATGACGCCGGCATTCGAGACCGAGTCGACCGCGCCCAGATTGACGAGCCCGACCTGCCCCATGAGACTCCCGCTATTGGAGAACGCGCCGAGCGTGCCGCTCGATGCAATGAAGGCAGCGATCTGTATCGGGAGATCGCGCGCGTTGGCGATCGATCCCAGCGTCCCGCCGACATAATAATTGGCGATATCGAGGTGCAGCGCGTTGCCCGACGAACTGCCCGACAGCAGCAGGCCACCGACGTCTGAAACATAGGAGAGGCCGGTAAAGGACGACCCTTCCCCCCCTTCGACCACCACCCCGCCGAGGTCGCCCACCAGATAGTTGCCGGTCGGGGCGAAGCCCGTCATCGCGACCGTTCCGCCGCCGAGGATCACCGCCCCGCTCGCCACCAGGCGGCCACTGCCGCGCGCGAACGACAGCGTGCCGTCCGTCTGCGTGAACGCGCCCGTCACCGATACCACCCCGTTCAGCGCGACCGAGGCACCGCTGTTGATCAGCGCTCCCGCGCCGACGTCGACCGAATCGTCGAGGAGAAGGCTGCCCGTATCGAACACGACGTTCGACCCCGTGCTGGTGATCCGGCCCTGCCCGGACCGGCCGGTGAGCGTCCCCTGCGTATCGTCCACTCCACCGCTGATCGTCAGGCCGTTGGTGGAGAGGTTGAGGATGTCGCCCGCTATCACGCCGCTGTTGGCGAGCCGCCCGAGACTTCCGGTCGCCGCGATATAGACCGCCGTCGCAGCCGAAACCGTGCCCGTATTCGACAGCGTTTCCAGCGCACCGCCGACGTAGTTGTTGGCGAATCGTTCGACCAGCGCGCCCTCGCTACCGTCGGCAACCGCATCGAGACCGGTCGGCGCGCCGGCGAGGGTCGCGCCGTCGTACCGCGAGCCTGCCCACCCTGAGATCAGGAGGAGGCTGTCGCCCGCCAGATAATTCCCCGTACTTGCAAGATCGGCACGCACGGTGCCGCCGGTCAAATTCACCGTGCCGATGACGGACAGCGCTTGCTGGCCCGGGACCAGCGACAGGACCCCGTCCGTCTGCGTGAAATTGCCGTGGATCGAGAGACCGGGCACCAGCGACAGAGTCGCTCCGGCGTTGATGGCGGTGTGCAGGCCGTTGAGTTCGATATCATCCCCAAGCAGCAAGCTGCCGCTGCTGAAGATCAGATCGCTCGCGGCGTTGATGATCAGCCCGTGTTCTCCCGCGATGCCGGTGAAGGTTCCGGTCCCCGGACCGACGCCAGCCGAGATCGTCAGCGCCGGTGATCCGAAATTGTAGATGTCGCCGCGGATCACGCCACCGTTCGCGATCCCGCCAAGCCAACCCTCCCCGGTCACGATCACCGCCAGACCGGCGTCGCTGATGATCGACCCGGTGTTGACGAGCGTTCCCAGCGTGCCCAGGACCGAAACCGCATTCCCGCCGCCGGAGGACAGGATCGTGCCGCTGTTGCTCAGCATCCCGATACTGCCGGTGTTGAAGATCGCGTTCTGACCCGCGATCACGCCGTCCTGCTGGTTGATCAGGAACGCGATGCTACCGCTGGAATTGTAGATTCCGGCGGACGCGGCGATCCGACCGCTGTTGGTCAGCGTGCCGATCGATCCGGTATTCACCAGCGCGGTGTAGAAGCTCGGGTCGCTGGTGCTGACGGTTCCTTTGTTATCGAACCACCCTACCGTGCCGCCATTGGCGAACCCGTTCCTGCCTGCGGTAAGGAACCCCGCATTGGCGACGCGGCCGATCGTGCCGTAATTCTGCACGCCGGTGCCGAACTCCGCCGCCTGGCCGATCGTCGCGCCAGCGTGGTTCGACAGGGTGCCGATCGTCCCGGCGACGAGGATCCCCGTGCTGCCGCCTCCCGTCCCGCCGCTGATCACGCCATCGTTGGTGAAATTCGCGATCATGTTCGTGGAGAAGACGCCAATGCCGTCCGGAGCGCCGTTTGCGGCCACCGTACCGGCGTTGGCGAAAGCGGTGATGATCCCGTAATTGCGCAGTCCGATCGTGCCGTCGATCAGCCCATTGTTGCTGAGCGTGCCGATGCTGCCGCGATTGACGAGGCCCGTTGCGGTTCCGCTCAGCGTCCCGCTGTTGACGAGCGTACCCACCGACGCACTGTCCGCGACATACAGCGCATAGGTGGCACCGCGGATCGTCCCACTGTTCCCGATCGAGTCCTGCGAAGTCCCGATATAATCGTTGCCGACCGTAAGAACGTAATTGGTGCCGCTGGTGGTCGCATTGACTCGCAGGCCGGAAAAACCGCCCGACAGCACGGCATTGACCCCGGCGTAGCTCGACCCGGTTCCCCCCACCACCAGCGTTCGCGCGGCGCCGCCCCCGACGAGATAGGTGCTCGTTGGGGAGAAGTCGCCCAGGCTCGCGGCGATCGTACCCCCGGTCAGCGCGGCCCCCTGCGTGACCAGCAGTCCGCCATTGGCTCCGAGATCGAGGATGCCCGCCGTCTGCCGGTAGTTACCGTCGATTTGGATGACCGACGACAAAACGATATCCGCGCCGACGTTGCTGATCGTGAGGTTCGCCGGCAAGGCACCGACGGCAAGGATCTTGTCGTTGAACAGCAGCCTGCCCGACGCGAAAATCAGGTCGGCGCTTGCCCCGAACGTGCCCTGGGACGTGCCATCGAAGCCCGTGAACGTCCCGACCGCGCCCCCGCTGCCACCGACGATAGTTCCGATCGAACCGCCCTCGGGGTTGATGTTCCCGCGGATCAGGCCGCTGTTGACGATCGTCGCGACGTTGCCGGAGATCGCGTCGCCGCTGCCCGACATCGTGCCACGATTGTCGATCAGCGTCAGCAGGCCGCTATTCTGGATCGCCGCAACGCCACCGCCGATCACCCCGCTGTTGGTCACTGCGCCGATCGTGCCGGTGTTGAGGAGCGATCGGCTTGCATTGCTGATCGTGCCCGCGTTGACGATCCGTCCGATGCTGCCCGCATTCGCGAATGCCGCGAGGTTCGTGCTGGTGATCAGGCCGGCGTTGGAAAGGGTTGCGATCGCCCCCCGATTGGTGATGCCGAACTGGTTGCCGCCAAAGGTGCCGGTGTTGGTGAGGGTGCCGATACTGCCGCCCGAGGCGACGTACAGTCCGGTCGCGGCGGCGGTGATCGTCGCGCTGTTGCTGAGCGTTGCGAGCGTCCCGCCGACATAGTCGTTGGTGATCGACAGCAGCAACTTGCCGGCCGCACTGGTGGTATCATACAGCCCGGCAATCGAATTGATCGAGATCTGCGCCCCGTCGATCGCGAGGCTCGACGCGCTGATCAACGTGTACGTGTTTTGCAGATAGTTTCCCGTGCTCGAAAGACTGGACCGCACCGTACCGCCGCCAAGCACAACCGCCCCGTTGACGGCCAGCCCGCCCAGGGTCGGATCGATCGTCAGCGTTCCCGCGCTCTGACTGTATTTGCCGGTAACGTTGACGAGGGTATTCAGCGTGAGGTTGGCACCGGTGTTGCTGATCGTCCGCCCGGTCGCGACGATATTGTCGTCGAGCAGCAGGTTTCCCGACGCGAAGACGATGTTGCCGAGCGTATTGGTGATCGTCGCCCGGCCGGATAGCCCGGTCAGCGTGCCGATCGTCCCGGCAGCCCCGCCGCTGATCGTCAACGGATTGGCCGATACGATCTTGATGTTCCCTCGGATCAACCCGCTATTGTCGAGCCCGCCCAGCGTGCCGTCGACATACAGCGCGTCGCTGGCGCTGATCGTCCCCCCGGCGAGGTTGACCAGCGTACCAAGCGTGCCGGCAAGGTTGATGCCAGTGCTGCCGCCACCGATGAGACCGCTGTTGACCAGCGTGGCGATCCCGCCGGACAATCCGATCGCGCTTTGCGCGGAGGTGATCGACCCACTGTTGGCCAGCGTGGCGGAAATGGTGCCGGCGTTGTAGATTCCCTGCAAGCTGCCGGTGATCGTCCCGCTGTTGATGAGCGATCCCATGACGCCATAATTGGCAAAGCCCGCCGAGCCTGACGAAATGACTCCGGCGTTGATCAACCTGCCGAGCGTCGTATCGTTCTGCAGCCCCGCCGCGGTCCCGCCGAGGATCGTTCCGCCGGCGGCGTTGATCAACGTGCCGATCGTCGCCTGATTGCCAAGCCCCTTCTGGGCGCCGCTGATGCGACCGCTGTTGGTGAGCGTGCCGATGCTGCCGTTGATGCTGACGCCGTCGGCCGTGCCGCTGAGGATTCCGCTGTTGCCGAGTGTCCCCACCGCGCCGGTATTCGCGACGTACAACGCGTAACTGACGCCGCTGATCGTGCCGGTGTTGCCGACCGACGTCTGCGTATCGCCGACGTAGATGTTCTTGGCGCCCAGTATGAGGTTGGTCGCGCTGGTCTTCCCGGCGAAGCTCAGTCCGGCGATGCCGCCGGTCGCTGCGATGCTGACGCCAGCGTAGCTCGACCCCAGACCACCCGCAACCAGCGTTCCCCCGACCGCGTCCCCGACCCGATAGGTGGCGTTCGCGTTGAGCCCGCCGACGTCGACCCCGATCGTGCCACCGGAGAAGGTGGCGGACTGCGTGACGACCAGCCGCCCGGCGCTGCCGAGCAATAGCGATCCGGCGGTCTGGCGGTAATTCGCCACGATCGAAACGATCGTCGGCAGCGTGATGTCTGCGCCGCCGTTGCTGATGGTGATGGCGCTCGGTGCGATATTGGCGGCCATGATCGTGTCGTTGAGCAGCAGCGCACCCGACGCGAATGCCAGGTTCGCGCTCACCCCGATCGTCGCTTGCGATGTGCCGTCGAACCCGGTGAACGTCCCGACGGTGCCGCCGCTACCGCCGATGATCGTCCCGATCGTGCCGCCGCTGCGGTTGATGTTCCCGCGGATGGCACCGGCATTGGCGATCGTGCCGAAATCGCCGGCGATCGCATTCTGGTCGCCGGACATGGTGCCGGTGTTCAGAAGGAGTCGGATCAGGCTGTTGTTCTGGATCGCATTGCCGCCACCCGCAATGACCCCGGTGTTGGTCAGCGTCCCGATCGAACCCTCGTTCAGGATCGCCCAGCTCGAATTGGTGATCGTCCCCGAATTGACCAGTTGCCCGATGTCACCCTGGTTCCAGAACCCGGTGGAATTGCCGCTGTTTATCTGCCCCGAATTGACGAACGTGGCGATCGTGCCGCGATTGTCGACGCCGAATATGTTGCCGCCGAACGTTCCGCTGTTGGTCAACGTACCGATGCTTCCAGTCGTGGCAACGTAGAGCCCGATGTCCGCTCCCGTGATCGCGGCGCTATTGTTCAGCGTCGCCAACGTCCCGCCGACATAGTCGTTGAACACGGTCAACAGCAGCCCGTTGCCGACCGTGCTCAGCGAACTGTACGCACCGGCGATCGTGCCGATCGAGACGGTCGCCCCGCCGAGCCCCAGGCTGGCACCGCGCACCAT
Organism: Sphingomonas sp. PAMC 26617; assembly: GCF_000242835.1. NCBI lineage: Bacteria > Pseudomonadati > Pseudomonadota > Alphaproteobacteria > Sphingomonadales > Sphingomonadaceae > Sphingomonas > Sphingomonas sp. PAMC 26617. The sequence goes on along the minus strand of NZ_JH594425.1, from coordinate 2,981,053 downwards.
CGTGTAGGTGCCCTGGAAGTAATTGCCGGTAGTTGCGAAGTTCGACAGGATCGTTCCCGCGATCGTCGCCGCCCCCGTCGCGATCAGCCCCCCCGCCGTCGGAGCAAGAAGGAGCGTTCCCGCAGTCTGGCTGAACGCGCCGGTAATCGTGTCGGTCGCGTTGAGGTAGACCGTTGCCCCGTTGTTGACCAGCGTGCGCCCGGTCACGTTGACGTGATCGTTGAGCAGGAGGTTGCCGCCGGCGAGCACGATGTTCGACAGCGTGTTGATGATGCTGCCCCTGTTGGTAAGGGTGCTGCCGGTCAACGTGCCGATCGCGCTTCCGGCCCCGCCGGTGATGGTCAGGCCGCTCGTGCTGGCGTTGAGGATGCTGCCCGCGATCACGCCGCTGTTGGTGATCGGCCCGAAGCTGGACCCGGACCCGATGTACAGTGCAGTGACACCACGGATCGTGCCGCTGTTGTTAACCATACCAACCGTACCGCCGGTAATCGACAGGCCCTGCGCACCGACGATCTCACCGCTGTTGACGAGCGATCCGATCGTGCCTTGGTTGTAGATGCCGCCCGTGGCTCCCATGATCACCCCGCTGTTGGTGATCTGCCCGATCCAGGCGGCGGTTTGATTGTTGCCGATCCCGCTGCTGGCCCCGCTGACGATGGTTCCGGTGTTGATGATGGACGCTATCGTGCCGCTGTTCGCGATCCCGCCCGCGGCCTGCGCCCCGCCGACCGCGACGATCCGGCCCTGGTTTGTGACCGTGCCGATGTGACCGAAGAAGTCGACCCAGATCCCCCGCGAGTTGCCCGACAGCAGACCGCTGTTGCCCAGCGTGCCGACCGAACCGGTTGCCGCGACCACCAAGGCATACGCCGAGCCGCTGATCGTCCCGGCGGTATTGAGCGTGGCGAGCGTGCCGCCGATATAGTCGTTGGACGCCACCAGCAGCAAATCGTTGCCCGCCGTCGTGCCGCGCGCCGCCAGCCCGCTTGCCAGCGTGGTCGCGATGCTGACGCCGCCATAGCTGGGCCTGCCGCCCGCGCTGATCAGCGTCGAGATCGCCGTGTCTGCGAAATAGTTTCCGATACTCGAAAGGCTTGCCAATATGGTCCCGCCCGAGATCGTCGCTTGCCCGGTGACGGACAATTTCCCAAGCGTATCAAGGATCAGCCTGCCCGCCGTCTGGCTGTAAGCGCCGGAGATGGTGGCCGGCGAGGTGAGCGTGATGACCGCTCCCCTGTTGGCGATCGTGCTTCCGCTGATGGCATCGTCGAGCAACACATTGCCCGACGCGAAGACGATGTCTTGCGTAGAGCTGATCGTGCCATGTTTTGACGGTTGGAATCCGGTCAGCGTGCCGGTTTTCGCTCCGCTTCCGCCAATGATCGTCAAGGCGGAACCGAAATTGACGATGTCGCCCGCTATCAAACCCGAGTTGACGATCGTACGGATTATTCCGGAATTACCGTTGTCAGCCGCCGTCAAGATTGCGATCGGTGCCTTAATCGTCCCGCTATTGGTCAGCGTTCCAATCGTGCCACCGAGGTTGGTTATGCCCGCGGTGTTCGACCCTATGATGACCCCGGAATTGGTGAAAGCCCCGATCACCGGAACGAGCGTCGACGTCGCGTCTTGACGGTCGTTCAGGAAAGCTACGCCAAGCGCACTGATCGTGCCGCTGTTGACGATCGCCCCGATCGAGTTGCTGTTTCGCAGCCCGTTACCGGTCGTGGCGGTATTGAAGATCTTGCCCTGATTGGTGAGCGTTCCGACCGTTCCGAGGTTGAACAGGGTCGTCACGGCCGTACTGGTGAGCGTCCCGGTTCCGGTGATCGAATATTGTCCGATACTCGCGCTGACGGTCTGCGGGGTCGACACGATCGTGTTGCTGATCGTCGTGTCCGCCGCATGGAGGGGCTGCGGCAAGGCCAGCCCGGCACCAAACGCGAGCGCCGATATGCCGGACAGGAACTGCCCGATCCGCCGCAGTCGCATCGCCGACGCATCGCCGTTCCGCACCACCGCCGTCCCCCTCTGCCAGGCGACACCCGGTTTGCCGCACCTTTTTCCGAGGTACTGTCCGAGGCCGCGCTACATTCAGAAAGGATAGATCGCCTTTCCGTATCGTACTTTGGTATAGGATCCGTTTAGAAAGCGGTATTCTTGTAGTAATACCTAAGCCGTTTCGGCAAGGGCTTGTAAACGTAAAGGGTTTCTTGTTGGATGCAGACAGTCGACCGTAGTACAAATATGGTATAGCGAACTGGCAGGCATCCATTCGACCAGGGTGTTACCTTGCACATCGACCCGGTCGATCCATCCGCCCGGACAGGCCGGTGCGCAGAACGTCCGCCACGCAGCTTCCAGCGCGGCGGATGACTGCCGCATTTCGCCGAGCGGCGGGGCGAGCGCCTTTGCCGCCTCCATCGTCGCCCATAACCGACAACTGGTCGTGACCGGACCATCACGGCCGATGACTTCCATGGCCCTGCCCTGACGGTCGATCCCGCGAAGACCATGACGCAACAGCCGACGAATGCGCGGCTCGACCGAGCCGCCGGTCGCGGCGGCATAACGGGTCAGCAGCCAGATCCATTCGAAATGGTGTCCGGGTTCGAGCGTCCGCTCGCCGCCAATCGCGTTCCAGTGCGCGTCATACTGTTCCGACAGGACGTCGTCCTCGTGACCGAAAAACCGTCGGTCGAACAGGTCGACGAGCGCCGCCATCCGGTCCGTCTGATCGCCGCAGCGGCCCGTGGCGTGCAACGCCAGCAATGCCTCCAGCAGATGCATGTGCGGGTTCTGCCGGCGGGGGAGCACCGCCGTTGGCCACTGCTCGACATAGCCTCCGGCCGGATCCGCCATTTCCCGATCAAGGAACGACAGGGTCCGGTGAACCAGCGCGACATGTCGCGGCTGCCCTTCGAGCCGGATCAGGCTCGCCAGTGCGAGCAGGACGAACGCATGGGCGTAGAGATCCCGCCGTTCGTCCACCACGCCACCGCCGCGCCCGCACGCGAACGCCCAACCCCTCGAACCGTCGGCCTGACAATAATGGGCGATCATCGCATCCCCGGCGCGCATCGCCAGATCCGCCCCCGCGGGAAACCAGCCGTTGCGCGCCGCAGTCGCATAGACGTGGATCTGCCGCGCCTGAACCATCACCCGACGCGGCACCGTCAGCTGCGGGCCCCCGTCCAGCCCAAGCCGCTCGACGAAGCTGCCGTCGGCGGCATCATGACCGGCTTCGCTCCATAACGGGAGGGCGAACCGAATCAGCCAATCGATCCAGAAGGCGGGTTCGCCCGCCGTCACAGGGCCTCCAAGATGTCTGCGACGAAGCGGTCGAGGTCACCACCGCCGAACAGGAATGCCCGGATGCCGGCACGCTCGGCCGCTTCCAGATCGCTCGCGCGGTCGCCGACCAGGAAACTTGCGCTCCGGTCGATATGATGGTCGGCGATCAACCGCTCCAGCATCCCGGGCGCAGGCTTCCGGCATTCGCAAATGCGCGTGTAGCGTGCGACGATGCCGTCCTGGTGGTGCGGGCAATAGGCGAATGCATCGATTTTCACCGGCGCCGGCAATGCGGCCTGCATCGCATCGTGGACCCGCGCGATCGCGGCTTCCGCGAAATAGCCCTTCGCGACCCCGGATTGGTTGGTCACGACGAACCGGCGGTAGTCCAGCGCCGCCAACCGCGACAGCGCCCGCTGCGCCCCTTCGACCCAGCGAATATCGCACGGGCGGGACAGATAGCCGGTATCGACGATCAAGACCCCATCCCGATCGAACAACGCAGCCCTATTCGTTTTTGTTCGCTTTCGCGCAACCGGAGGCACCGTGGCCACCATATGCCAAATACTCCCGATCCCCGCCTTGTCGACTACGCTCCACTACTGCTATTGTACCGATTGCGTTATCGCCCTTTGCTTCTCATTCGGTGAGGCCGACGAGATATGCGTTTGGTCCGCGGCATCTATACAGTACTTATACTAGGCCTTCTGTTCGGCACATTTGGTCCGCACGTCGCATTGGGGCGAAGTTCGGCGGTTGCGCTGGCGCAGGCATCCGGGTGGCACTGGGCGGTCATCCCCGCCGGACGGTTCGATCTGGCGTCGGCGTACAGTGCCGGCGACCAGCGGGCGAAGGTGCTGACCGTCTACCTCGAGGGCGATGGCCTCGCCTATGCGACCCCGGGCCAGCGCGCGATGGACCCGACCCCGACCGATCCGCTCGCGCTTCGAATGGCGTTGCAGCATCCGGGGCGCGGCGCGGTCGCGTGGCTCGCGCGGCCGTGCCAATATGTCTCCCGCAGCCGTATCTGTCGCAGCGATTACTGGAGCATCGCGCGCTTTGCCCCCGAAGTGGTCGCCGGCACCAGCGCCGCGCTCGATCGGATGAAGGCAGCGACCGATGGTGCGACGGGGCTGATCCTGGTCGGCTATTCGGGCGGTGGCGCGCTCGCGGCATTGCTGGCGGAGCGGCGAGACGACGTCGTTGCACTGGTGACGGTCGCGGCCAATCTCGATCTCGACGCCTGGGTACACGATCGCGGACTGACCCCCTTGTCACGCTCGCTCGATCCAGCGGATGGGGCAGCGCGTCTTGCGCAGGTTCGCCAGGTTCATTTCGTCGGGTCGGAGGATCGCGTGGTCGGCGAACGGGTCACGCGAAGCTTCGTCGCGCGGCTACCGCCCGGGACGCCGGTCTCGATCCTCGTCGTACCGGGCCAGGGTCATGGCGCCGACTGGGGAAAGCGGTGGCCAGGCCTTGCCATCCGCCCCGAGTTGCTGGGGATCGAAGGCTGGCGCTGAACGTCGCGAGAGGAGATATGCATGACGGTCGACAGTGACGCCCCTCCCCGCCCCGACATCCTCGTCGTCGGCGATGCGATGATCGATCGCTACATCATCGGCGAGACGAGCCGGATTTCGCCGGAAGCGCCGGTCCCGATCGTCCAGGCGAGCCGTGAGAACGTGCGCGCGGGCGGCGCGGCCAACGTCGCGGCCAACGTCCAGGCGCTTGGGGGCGGCTGCTGCTTGCTGACGGTCTGCGGGGGCGACAGCGGCGGCGAGGATCTGGCGCGGCTGATGGCACGACACGGTGTGACGCTCGACCGGGTGATCGACCTCGGGCAGCGCACGACGCAGAAGACCCGGCTGATTTCGGGCGTTCAGCAAATCGCCCGGATTGACCATGACGGCGGCGTCAGCGATGCCGCACGGACCGAACTGGCGCGTCGGTTCGAAGCGCGGCTCGACGGCTGTCGCGCAGTGATTTTCTCGGATTACGACAAGGGGACCCTCGCCGATCTGCCGAGGCTGCTCGCGCTCGCGCAGCGGCGTGGCGTGCCGACCTTCGTCGATCCCAAGTCGGCCGACCCGACGCGCTATGCCGGGGCGTTTCTGCTCAAGCCCAATGCGCGCGAATTCCACGCGCTGTTTGGCGCGTGCCCCGAAGAGCACATCGCTGACCGCGCGAGCGCGGCGTTGCGGACGTGGAACCTCGAATATCTCGTCGTTACCCGGGGCGCGAAAGGGATCCTGATGGTGTCGCGCGGTGGCGCGGTCATCGATCACCCGACCGAGGCGGTGGAAGTGTTTGACGTTACCGGCGCGGGGGACACCATCATCGCCGCGCTCGTCGTCGGCGTCGCAGGCGGTCTCGCGATGGCGGAGGCGATCGATCAGGCGAATATCGCGGCAAGCATCGCGGTGTCGCGTCCCGGCACCTACGTCGTCACCCGCGAGGACCTTGCGGAACGGCTGGACCAGCGGCACGATGCGGCCCCCAAGCTTGTTCCCCTTTCCCGCCTCGCCACCATCGTGAAGCGCGCGCGGCGCGGCGGCGCGCGGATCGTCTTCACCAACGGGTGCTTCGACGTGTTGCACGCCGGGCATGTCCGGCTGCTCGATCTCGCGAGACGACGCGGCGACGTGCTGATCGTCGGCCTCAATTCTGACGCTTCGGTGCGGCGACTGAAGGGGGCGCAACGCCCGGTCAACCCGCTCCCCGACCGCGCCGATGTGCTAAGTGCGTTGACCGCGGTCGATCACGTCGTGGCGTTCGAGGACGATACGCCCGCCGCGCTGATCGACGCGATCCGCCCGGACGTCCTGGTCAAGGGCGGGGACTATGCCGCCGACGCGATCGTCGGTGCCGATCTGATGCGCGAGACCGGGGGCGAGGTGTTCATCGTCCCGTTGCTGTCAGGCCGGTCGACCAGCGCGATCCTCGCCGACCTGCAGCATTGAGCAAGCGATGCCCGGTATCAGTCGCCCTCGAAGCGCTCGGTCATTTCCATGAAATTGCGCGCCGCCGCCCGGTCGGCCGCGGCGGAAAAGGCGATGTCGAGATCCGGCGCGGCCCCCAGCATGAACAACAGCGTCCACAAACCGAAGCGCCGGTCACGATCCTGTTCCAACCCGAAGTCGACGCGCATATGCTCGATCCCCGCGGTCATTGCCGTGGGGGTGACCCCGGCAAGATCGCTCGTGCCAAAGTAGCGGCGAAACTGGTCGTCGAGTTCCACCGTCATTTCCTCCCGAGTGCGCGTCGAACCGTCGGCAGCATGCGGCGAACGATGATATCGACGCCACGTGCGTTGGGATGCAACCCGTCCGCCTGAAGCAGTCCGGGGTTGGCCGCGACACCGTCGAGGAAGAACGGATAGCGTGGCACCGCATGTTTCGCGGCGAGCGCCGGATACAGGCCGTCGAACGCGCGGACATAGTCGGGACCGAGGTTGGGCGCAGCGCGCATGCCCGCAAGCAGCACGGGGATCCGCCGGTTGTGCAATTCGGTCAGGATCGCATCGAGATTGGCGCGCGCCTGCGCCACCGGAAGCCCGCGCAGCATGTCGTTCGCGCCGAGCTCGACGATCACCAGATCGGGCGGCGTCCCGAGCCCGCGCAACCCCCAGCGCAGTCGGGCGCGGGCCTGTGCGGCAGTATCCCCCGCCACCCCGCCGTTGCGGACCGTCGCCGCGACCCCGACCCTGCGCAGCGCGTCCTGCAATCGCGCGGGAAAGCCAGCCGCGGGCGGGAGGCCATAGCCCGCACTCAGGCTGTCGCCGAACGCCCAGATCACGGGTGCGCCGGGGCTTGCCGCCGCCATCGTCGGGAATACGACCGCGATGATCATTGCGAGTTGGACAATTCCCCGCCGCCATCCATATCGCTTGAGGTATGGCCACTGCATCCCCCTCTGATAGCGTCCTGATCTCCGCGCGCAACGTGCGGCTATCGCTGGGGCGCGGTGAATCGCGCGTCGAGATCCTCCGCGGGATCGACCTCAGCGTCGCCGCAGGCGAAAGCGTCGCGCTGCTCGGGTCGTCCGGGTCGGGCAAATCCTCGCTGATGGCGATCCTCGCCGGACTCGAACGCCCGACCGATGGCAGCGTTACGGTCGCAGGGCTCGAATTCTCGACGCTCGACGAGGATGCGCTGGCGGTCGCGCGGCGCGGGCGGATCGGGATCGTGCTGCAGGCCTTCCACTTGCTCCCGACGATGACCGCGCTCGAGAATGTCGCGGTACCGCTCGAACTTGGCGGCGCGCGCGACGCGTTTGACCGTGCCGCGACCGAACTGGCGGCGGTCGGGCTCGGGCATCGCACCGGCCATTACCCCGCGCAGCTTTCGGGCGGCGAACAGCAACGCGTGGCGATCGCGCGCGCGCTGGTCGCGCGTCCCGCGCTGATCTTCGCGGACGAACCGACCGGCAATCTCGACACGACGACCGGCGCCGCAATCATGGACCTGCTGTTCGAACGCCATGCGGCGAGCGGGACGACGCTGTTCGTCATCACGCACGATGCCTTGCTGGCCAGACGGTGCGCGCGCGTAATCGACCTCGCGGATGGCCGGATCCTCAGCGACCGGCGCGCGGCTTGAGCATCGCCTGGCGTCTCGCGTGGCGGGATCTGCGGCGCGGTGGCCGCGGCTTGCTGCTGCTGGCGATCTGCCTGTTCCTGGGCACCGCGGCGCTCGCCGGGATCGGGAGCCTTGCCGCGAGCATGGTCGCAGCGCTCGATGCCAATGCCCGGCAGAACCTCGGCGGCGATCTCGAGCTAACCGTATCGCAGCGACGCGCGACGGTTGCGGAACTGGCGGCGTTTGCGGAGGCCGGTCGCGTCTCCGAAGTCGTCTCGCTGCGCGCGATGGCAGAAGCAGGCGGGGCGTCAGCGCTGGTCGATCTGCGCGGCACCGATGCCGCCTGGCCGCTGGTCGGTGCGTTCCGATTGGCACCGGGGGCGCTTTCGAACCGACCGCATGGCCGCGAAGTCGCGATTGCCCCTCCGCTGGCGGATCGGCTCGGTCTGCGGCCGGGGCAAGGCGTGCGGCTCGGATCGACGCGGCTGCGCGTGATCGGCGTCATCGCGGCGGAGCCGGACCGGCTCGGCGCGGGCTTTGCGCTCGGGCCGCCCGCGTTAGTCGATCTGGCGGGGCTTGACGCAACCGCGCTGCTCCAGCCGGGAAGCCTGTACGAAAGCCATTACCGGATCACGCTGACGCGCCCGGCGGAGGCCGCATCGATCCGCGATCGTCTGTTGGCGCGCTTCCCCGGCGCGGGCTGGTCCGGGCGGACCAGCGAGCGGGCGGCATCAGGGTTACGCCGCGGGATCGACCAGTTCGGGCAGTTCCTGCTCCTCGTCGGGCTCGCCGCGCTGGCGATTGCCGGCGTTGGCGTGGGGAACGGCGTCGCGGCGTATCTGGCGGGGAAGACGCGGATCATCGCGACGCTCAAGGTGCTGGGGGCGCGTTCGCGGACGATCGTTGCGATGTTCCTTGCGCAACTCGGGATCGTTGCGGCGGTCGGGATTACGGGCGGGCTGCTGGTCGGGGCCGCCGTGCCGTGGATCGTGACCGCTTCCGTGGGCGCGGCATTGCCGGTGCCACCACGGCTCGCGCTTTACCCGGTACCGCTGGCGACGGCTGCGTTGCTCGCGGTGCTCGTGGCGTTGCTGTTCGCGGTGCCCGCGTTGGCGCGCGCGCGCGTCGTGCCCGCCGCCACCCTGCTGCGCGATGCGCTCGCGACGCGGCGGCTGCCTTCGGTGGGCGTGATTCTGCTGATGGCGCTGCTGGTCGCCGCGCTGGTCGCGCTGGCGGTGCTGACGGCGTCGAACCGGCTGCTCGCGCTGGGTTTCGTCGCGTCGGTCAGCGCGCTGATCGTCGTGTTGTGGGGTGTCGGTCTCGGCATCCGCTGGATCGCGGCCCGGCTGCCGCGCGCACGCAAACCGTTGCTGCGGCTGGCGGTGGCGAACCTGCACCGACCGGGCGCGCAGACCGACCGGCTCGTGGTCGCGCTCGGACTCGGCTTTTTGCTGTTCGTCGCGCTGGCGGTGGTCGATTCGAGCCTGTCCGCCGAATTGCGCAACGCCGCGCCCGCCAAGGCCCCGCGCTTCTTCGCGATCGACCTCCAGCCCGACGATGCGCCTGCCTTCGCGCGCGCCGTGCGAAGTGCGGCTCCGGCCGCGACGATCGAATCGCTGCCGTCGCTGCGCGGATCGATCAGCGCATTGCGAGGCGTACCGGTCGCGTCGCTGAAGACCTTGCCCGAGGGTGCCTGGATCCTGCGCGGGGACCGGACGCTGACCTGGTCGGCCGCGCTTCCGCCGCGGAACGAAGTGGTTGCGGGCAAATGGTGGCCATCGGACTATCGCGGCCCGCCGCTCGTGTCGCTCGAGGACAAGGCGGCGGCGGCGCTTGGCCTCAAGGTCGGCGACAGCATCACCGTGTCGGTCCTCGGCGTCGACGTGCCCGCGCGGATCGCGGCACTGCGCAAGATCGACTGGGGCGGGCTCGGGCTCAACTTCGCGATCGTCTTCTCGCCCGGCTATATCGAGGAAGCGCCGCACGGGCTGCTCGCCAGCGTCTACGCGCCCCCAGCCCGCGACGGCGCGATCGCGCGACAGGTCGGTCTGGCGCTTCCCTCGGTCACGCTGATCCGGGTCGGCGACGTGATCGGGCAATTGGGCGCGATCCTCGGTCAGGTCGCGATCGCGATCCGTGCTGCGGCAGCGGTGACGGTCGCGGCGGGAATCGCGGTGCTGATCGGCGCGGTGGCGGCATCGGGCCGCGCGCGGCGCTATGATGCGGTGGTGCTCAAGCTGCTCGGCGGAAGCCGTCGCCAGGTGCTCGGGGTGCAGGCGATCGAATATGCGATCCTGTCCGTGATCCTCGCGCTGGTCGCGCTGACGATCGGCGCGGGAGCTGGCTGGTATGTCGTGACGCAGGTGCTGGCGATCGGCTGGGCACCCCGCTGGGACAGCGTGGCGCTGACGCTTGCGGTCGCAAGCGTGATGACTTTGGGCGCGGGGACGCTGGGGAGCCTTCCCGCCTTGCGAGCGCGACCGGCGGAGGCGCTGCGGGATCTCTAGGGTGAGGTCGGATCCTTCGATCGCCTAACCGGCGTAGGACAACTCTCAATAGCAAGGCAGAGGGTTGCGGCCGACTGCGCTTCGTTACCTCGGCCATTCCAACTGGGCCCCGGCCTTCGCCGGGGAAGCAGTGCTTGCTATGACTGACACCGCGAGCGGGCAAATGGCCTGCCGAAAGTCAACCGCCGGGAGACCGGTACTTCACCTCGACCGGTTATGCCCTGTCGCTGCTATCGTCGCATCGCTGAGCTTTTTCCTACACTTCCCCGGCGAAGGCCGGGGCCCAATAGTGAGGCGGAGGGTTGCAGGCGACTACGCTTCGTTACCTCGGCCATTTCGAGTTGGCCTACCCCTTAGCCGGGGGAAAAAGTGCCGAAGACACCCGACACCGCCATCCGGCGAATGGCCTCCCAAAAATCGGCCGTGGAGCAGCCGTTACTTCGCCTCGACCGGCTCCGCCGTATCCCCGGTATCGTTACGCGTGGCACGCGCCGTCATGCCAGAAGCGGACGCATCGTCCATCATCTGCTCGTCAGGCGCGGGTGCGGCGGCGGGCGGCGTATCGTCCGCGACTGTCGCGTTGGCGGTTTCGGTCGGCTCGGCCACCGGCGGGGCGGGTTCGGCCATCGGCGGGGCGAGATCCTCGTTCGCCATCGGCGAATCCTCGCTCATATTCTCCATCGGCGCTGGCTCTTCCGAGCGCGAGCAGGCACCGAGCCCCAAAGCCAGCAATGCGGCGGTGAGAGCGAAGGTCGTCTTGCGGGTCATCCTAGGGTCTCCTCAACGGGCCGCGAGCGTCTGGGTCTGGCGCGCCGACCGCGCCGTGATCTTGCTGGCGAGCGTACCATCCCATTTGTATGGGTCATCGCGGAAACTGACTTGCCCGCTCTGGTTCGCGAACGCGGTCCAGTACAGCAAATAGACCGCGACGGGCGCGGCAAGTTTCGCGCGAACCGTCTTGCCCGCCGCGACCGTGTCGTCGATCGCCTGCGCCGACCATTCGGGGGTCGTGCTCATCAACTGCTTGGCGAGATCGCCCGGCTTTTCGAGCCGGACGCAACCGTGGCTGGCGAGCCGGTCGAACCGCGCGAACCCGGCCTGCGCGGGCGTATCATGCAGGTAGACCGCGAAGGGATTGGCGAAATCGAACTTGTAGCGACCGAGCGCGCTGCGTTCGGATGCCTGCTGAAGCCGCTTGGTGCCATCACCATTGTCGATCACACGGAAGCCGTTCCGTGCGAAATACCCCGGGTTTGCACGCTCCTTCGGCCACAATTCCTTGGTCGCGATCGTCGAAGGGACGTTCCACGGCGGGTTGAGTACGATGCTGTGGATCTGCGAGACCAGCATCGGGGTTTCGTCGCCCGGGCGACCAGTGACCGCCTTCATCGACATGATCGGCGAATCGCCGTTGAACAGCGTCAGCACCGCCGCCGCGATATTCACCTGGACCCGGTTCTGCTCGAGCACCGGCGGCAGCCAGCGCCACCGCTCCATGTTCGCCTTGATCTGCGCGATCCGCGCGTCGACGGGCACGTTGAGCGCGGCGATCGTCTGCGCGCCAGCGGTCCCGTTCGGGTTGAGGCCATAGCGCCGCTGCGCGCGCCGGAGCGCCTCGACCAGCGTGGTGTCGAACTTCTCGCCGCTTCCCTTTGCTGCGGGATCCTCGAGCGCGAGCCGCTTGCGCAGCGCGATCACGCGCGCGCCCGTGGCACCGAGCCTGAGCTCCGGCCCGCCCGCGACCTGAGCCCAGCCGCCGTCGGTCGCAATCGCCCGATACCGCGCGAGACCGGCGACGAGCGTATCGTAACCGGCGTAGGGCGGCGGCAACGAGGCGATCCAGGCACTCAACCGGTCGCGATCGAGCGCGTCGCGCAAGGCGGGCAGCGGATCGTAGGCGACCGGGCGCATCGCCCAGTCGCGCTGGAAGTCGGCCTCGGCCAGCCGCCCCGAATGCACTGCGCGCGCATGGTCGAGCGCAGCGCGGATCAGCCCGTCATTGTCATGCGGGACGGTGATCGCTTCGTCGCTCAGCCCCTGCGCAACCGAATCGCGGCGGATCAGGTCGCCGAGTTGCTTTGCCTGCGCGGCACTCAGCGTCGGCAACACGATTTCGGGCGGGATCGCCTGCACCGTGGCGGGCGCCGGCGCGACGATGGGTGGCGGGAGGATCGACACGGGCGGCGCATTCTGCGCGTGGAGCGAAACGGGGACGAGGCAGACGCCCACCGCGGCATAGCGCGCGATCTTCCGTGCGATCCGGGAATGGGCAGATTCTGTGAGGCGCTTCATGGTCATAGCCAATGCCCCTAACACGGCATCGGCATGCTCTGCATCGCCTATTTGGGGTCTTAGGTCGATCCGGCGCACCCCGCCGCCGAAGACGCCACCAACGTCGTGCAACGAACGAAGCTATTTCAATCGCATCGCTCGCTCGAATGGCCGGGGACCTCCCCCAGATGGATCGCGAGCGCCGCGAAATGCCCCCTTGGGTAGCACAGATCGCTTATCTGCCACCGGTCCCCCCACGCCGCTATCTCGACCAGCGTGCGCTGGTCGCACAGTGTGTCGAACCGCCGCAGATCCTCAGACAGCCCGCGCCCCGCCGCCTTCACCAGCGCTTCCTTGCGTGTCCATAGCTGGAAGAAGCGCGCGGTCCGTTCCGGGTCCGTCACCGCGCGCATCCAGGCGCGCTCGTGATGGCCGAAGACCTGCTCCGCGATCCGCTCCTTCTCCGCGACCGGGCGCACCCGTTCGAGATCGATCCCGAGCGGTGCCCCGCCGATCGCAAGCAGCGCGGAACCCCCGCTCCGCGAGAAGTTGAAGTGCCGGCGATTCGCTGCGAGTTCCGGTTTGCCATAGGCATTCGTCTGCAATCGAAGGACTTCCGGGTCTTCGTTGCCGTCCGCCGCCAGCAGCAGGCGCAGGATGGCGCGACCGACGACGAAGCGATTCCGGTCGCAGTCATAGCGGAAGCTCGCCGCCCGCGCCCGCTCGGGGGGATCCAGCACGTCGGACAGGCGCGCGACGTCCTCCGGCGGGCGGTCCAGTTCGACCCGCCACAGCCGGACGGCATGCAAGCTGCCGGAAAGTCGGACCGCCCTCCCTGCAAGCGAGAATGTTTCAACGCCTGCCACGTCTCGAAGCGCGATCAGCCTTGCGCCCGGCGCAGGCTGAGCGGGCGCATGTCGGTCCACACCGTTTCGATATGGGCAAGACAGTCCGCCTTGCTCCCCTCTTTGCCGACCGAGTGCCACCCCGGCGGCACGGCCCGATCCACCGGCCAGATGGAGAATTGTTCCTCATCGTTTGCGACCACCTGATAGGGCGTGTCTGCTTCCTCGCTCATCGGTTCGTGCCTTTCTGCGACAGGGGAAGAACGGCAGGACTCGGCGCAGATCCATCCGGGTCCGCGTCCTCCAGCGCGTCGAACGCGTGCAACAAGGCCTCCGCCTCCTCGTCTGACAGCGCGGCGAGCTGTTGCTCGACCACCGCCACTGCCAGTTGCGCAATGGTCGGGCGCTCGAACAGCGCGCGCACCGGAACGTCGAGGTCGAACGCCTCGCGGACTCGCGTGATGACCTGCATCGCGGTCAGCGAATGACCGCCGAGTTCGAAGAAATCGTCATCGACCCCGATGTCGGGGAGCCCAAGCACCTGCCCCCAAATCCCCTGCAACACCGCTTCGATCTCGTTTGCCGGGGCCCGGAACGCGCGGTCCAGGTCGGGACGCGCGATGCCGGGATCGGGGAGCCGTCGGCGGTCGACCTTGCCGGTCGCACCGAGCGGGAACGCGTCGAGGCAGACGAACTGCGTGGGGATCATATGCCCGGGCAGATTCCGCGTCAGAAACGCGCGCAGGCCGTTCGTCTCGACGGCAGCGCCCGCGCGGGGACGGACATATCCGACCAGGTGAAGATCGCTGCCGCTCCCGCGCGGTTGCACGACCGCCTCCGCAACATCGGGGTGTTCCGACAGCGCGGCCTCGATCTCCCCCAGCTCGACGCGAAACCCGCGGATCTTGATCTGATCGTCGTTGCGACCGAGGTATTCGATCGTGCCGTCCGGCCGCACCCGCGCGCGATCCCCCGTGCGATACAGCCGCGCGCCCGGCACGTCCGACCAGGCATCAGGCAGGAACCGCTCGGCGGTGAGCGCGGGACGCTTCTCGTATCCGCGCGCGATCGCCAGCCCCCCTGCGTACAGACCGCCAGCCACCCCGATGGGAACAGGCCGAAGCATCGAGTCGAGCAGGATGACGGCAGCATTGTCGACCGCGCGTCCGATCGGCGGGAGCGCCGGCCACGCGCCCGGGTCGCCCGTCAGGCTTTCGCAGGTCACCCAATGCGTTTCGGTCGGGCCATAGGCGTTGTGTAGCCGGCAGCCACCAAGTCCGGCGAAGAAACGTCGGATGTCGTCGGTGATCACCAGCCGCTCCCCGGTCGATACGACATCGGCAAGCGCGAAGCCGCCAAGTCCCGCCGCAACCGCATGATGCGCGAGCTGCTGAAGCGCGGTGAACGGCAGGAACGCGCGCTCGATCCGGTTGTCGATCAACAGCCGGCGCAGTGCGGCCATGTCGCGCCGCTCGTCTTCGCGGCACAGCACCACGGTTCCGCCGGCGGCGAACGTGGCGAGGATCTCGATGAAGCTGACGTCGAAACTGAAGGACATGTATTGCAGCGTGCGCGCGCCGGGCGTGGTCGGCGCGATACCGTTCTGCCAGTGGATCAGGCTGGTCAGCGTGGCCTGTCGCAGCCCGGCGCCCTTCGGATGCCCGGTCGAGCCGGACGTATAGAGAATATAGACGAGGGCGTCCGGACCCGGCGCGTCGTCGAGCGGCGTATCCGGTTGCTTGGCGAGCAAAGGCCAGTCGGTATCGAGCCGGAAGACGGTCGCCGCGCTGTCCGGCGGCAGTCGCTCCAGCAGCGGTTCCTGCGTCAGCAACACCCCGAACCCGACGTCGGACGCCATGAACGCGAGCCGGTCGACCGGAAACGCCGGGTCGAGCGGAACATGCACGCCCCCCGCCTTCAGGATTGCAAGCAGCCCGACGATCATTCCGATCGATCGACCGACGCAGATCCCCACCGGGACGTCGGCGCGGACGCCGAGCCGCCGCAGGGCATGCGCGAGCCGGTTCGCACGGCGATCCAAGTCGGCATAACAGACCGCTTCACCGTCGAGGAGCAGCGCGATCTCGTCCGGAAAGCGGCGCGCGGCCGCCTCGAACAACTGGTGCGGACATCGTGGGTCCTGCGGCATGCTGCTGGTGTTCACGCGAACGAGCTGCGCGCGTTCGGCGGCCACTGGCATCACCAGTTCCCGGCAGGGCCGGTCGGGCGCGGCTAGGACTTGGGTGAGCAGGTTGGTGAAATGTCCGCTCATCCGCTCGATCGTCGCACGATCGAACAAGGCCGTGCGATACTCCCAGACGCCCGCCAGCCCTGCCCCGCTCTCGGTCTGGTACAGGCTGAGGTCGAACTTGGCGGTGCCGGTGGCGATGTCGAAACCGCGGTCCTCCCCGGCATCACCGACTCCCGCCCCGCCCCCGCCCCCGCCCCCGCCCTGAAACACGAACAGGATCTGGAACAGCGGATTGGCGCCGAGATTGCGATCCGGCCGGAGCGCCTCGACCAGATATTCGAAGGGGACGTCCTGATGCGCATAGCCTGCGACGCACACGTCCCGCACCCGCCGCACCGCCTCACGGAAACTCAGCCCATCTTCCAGCCGGATCCGCAGCACGAGCGTGTTGAGGAACAGACCGACGACATGCTCGATCTCGGACCGGTCACGGCTCGCGATCGGCGTACCAACCGCAATATCGGTCTGGTCGGCATAGCGCCGCAATTGCAGGACGAACACCGTCAGCGCCGCCATGAACACCGTCGCCTGCTCGTC
Source organism: Sphingomonas sp. PAMC 26617 (assembly GCF_000242835.1). NCBI lineage: Bacteria > Pseudomonadati > Pseudomonadota > Alphaproteobacteria > Sphingomonadales > Sphingomonadaceae > Sphingomonas > Sphingomonas sp. PAMC 26617. The sequence goes on along the minus strand of NZ_JH594425.1, from coordinate 2,964,768 downwards.
CGTTGCGATCCGCCACAGGCGGTCGGCAAGGGCCTTCGATATCGCGAACGGCACGACGTCGCCGGCGGCGGACGGCGATGCGCCGCGCGGCCGGTCGACCGGGAGATCGAGCACCGGCGGCAGGTCCGCCAGCTGGTCCAGCCAATATTGCATCGCACGCGATCGCCGACCGTCCGCCAGCGTTGCCCGCTGCCACGCGGCGAAATCGGCATATTGCACCGGAATCGCGGGGACAGCGGCAGGCATGCCGGTCATCTCCGCGTGATACAGCTCACCGAGATCGCGCGCGAGCGTCGCAAGCGACCAGGCGTCCGCGATGATATGGTGGAGCACGATCAGCAGCAGCGCGCGGCCTTCGCGAAGATCGTACAGCCGCGCGCGGATCAACGGCCCGCGCGCGAGATCGAACGGCCGCCGCACGATTTCGGTGGCCTGAACCACGGCGGTCTCATGCCGGGCCTCCGCATCGTCGCCCTCGCAGCCCAGCACTGGCAGCGTGATTTCGAGCGTGGGCGTGACCTGCTGGACCGGTTGCCCGTCGACCAGGCCGATTATCGTGCGCAACGCCGCATGCCGCGCGATCAGCGCGTTCAGGCTGCGGGACAAAGCCGCGGGATCGATATGCCGCAAGGTCAGCGTCAGCGGCATGTTGTACGTGGGCGTGCCGGGGTCGAGCTGGTCCAGGAACCACAGCCGTTCCTGTGCGAACGACAGGGGTGCCGGCCCGGCTGCCGCGCGTTGGGGGATAAGGAACGAAGGTCGGGCGACCGTTTCACGCATGGCGTCGGTCACCGCGTGCTCTCCGCAGCCGCGTACAGCCCCGCGGTGCCGCCGCCCGCCGATTCGACCAGCGCAGCCAGCCCTGCCACCGTCGGTGCCTGAAAGAACTGCGCCGCCGAAAGCTCGACCGACAGACCCTCGCGGATCCGCGCCAGCACGCGCATGGCCTGGAGCGATTGCCCGCCCAAGCGGAAGAAGACCTCGTGCGCGCCGATCGTCTCGCGGTGCAGCACCTCCGCCCAGATCCGCGCGATTGCCTGTTCGATCGCGCCGGTCGGGGGATCGGACAATTCGTCCGGGAGCTTCGTCGCGGGTGGTGGTGGTAGCGCCGAGACGTCGCGCTTGCCGCTCGGCGTCAACGGGATCGCCTCGATCGCGACAAACGCCGACGGCACCATATGCGCCGGCAAGCTCTTGCTGCAGGCATCGGACAGGACGCCCGGATCGATCGCCGCGCCGGACGCAGGGCAGACATAGGCGATCAGCACCGCGTGCTCGGTCCCCGCGTCCCGGCACAGCACGATCGCGTCACCGACAGAGGGCTCGCGGAGCAGCACCGCTTCGATTTCACCCGGTTCGATCCGGAACCCGCGCAATTTCACCTGCCGGTCAGCACGACCGCAAAAGTCGATCGCACCCTCCGCAAGGAAGCGCGCCAGATCGCCCGTGCGGTACAGTCGCGCGCCCGGCACGATCGCGAAGGGATCGGGCACGAACGCCGCCGCGGTGAGCGCGGGGCGATTCCAATACCCCTGCGCCACCTGGACGCCGCCGATGTACAGCTCGCCGATCGCGCCGATCGGAACCGGTGCCATGCGCGCATCGAGGATGTGGATCGCCGTATTGGCAACCGGACGCCCGATCGGCACGGTCGCCCACGGATCCGCCGCGCTGCACGTCCAGGCGGTGACGTCGATCGCGGCCTCGGTCGGGCCGTACAGGTTGTGGAGCGCCGCGAGGCCCTTTGGAAAACGGTCCTGCACCACGCGTGGCAAAGCCTCGCCGCTGCAGTAGACGTGCCGGAGCGACGGGAGCGCGGTATCGCCGAGATCGTCGAGGAACACGCGCAGCATCGAGGGGACGAAGTGCAGGTGCGTGATCCGCTGTTCCGCGATCACCCGCGCGAGATAGCGCGTGTCGCGGTGCCCGCCCGGTTGCGCGAGGACGAGGGTCGCACCCGTCAGCAACGGCCAGAACAGCTCCCACACCGAGACGTCGAAGCTGATCGGCGTCTTTTGCAGGATCCGGTCGCCCGGGCCGATCGGATAGGCGTCCTGCATCCATAACAGGCGGTTCACCACCCCCCGATGCGCGTTCATCACCCCCTTGGGCCGCCCGGTCGACCCGGAGGTGTAGAGGATATAGGCGGTCGCCGCTTCGGGCGTCGCTGTTTCGGTCCAGCCCCATGCCCCCGACGCCGCATCCGTCAACGTGACGCAGCGGCACCCGTCCAGTGCCGTGCCGTCCGTCGCGGTCACCGCGAAGACGATCCCGGCATCGGCGACCATCTCGGCGAGGCGCGCGGTGGGATAGCCCGGGTCGAGCGGGACATACGCTGCCCCTGTATTGAGGACCGCGAGCAACGCGACGATCAGCTCGAGCGACCGCTCCAGATGAATTCCCACCCGGTGCCCGGGTCCAGCACCAAGCCTGGCGAACCCCGCTGCAACCGTGGTCGCCCGTTCGAGCAGATCGGCATAGGTCAGCCGCTCCCCATCGAGCAGCACGGCGGGAAGGTCGGGAGTCCGCGCGGCCTGCGCCACGATCAGCGCGTGGAGGCTTCCGCTCCGGTCCCACGCCATCTCGGTCGCGTTCCACAGCGCGCGCTGGCGCTGTTCCTCGGGCGGCACCAGCGAAAGCATGCTCAGCGGCGCATCCGGATCGGCGACCACCGCTTCCAGCACCGCGACGAAAGTCGCCGCCAGTCGTGCGACCGTCGCGGGCTGGAACAACGACGGGTCGAACTCGATACCCCCCGCCACGCCATCGTCGGTCCCGAGCAGATGCAGGCTGAGATCGAACTTGCTGCTCGCTACCAATGCGTCGGCAGCGGTTCCGGCATTGCCTCCGGCCTGCGCCAGATAGGCGAAAAACACCTGGAACACCGGGTTCGCGCCCTCGACCCGCTCTGGTGCCAGATCTGCCACCAGCCGTTCGAACGGAAGCTCCTGATGCGCGAGCGCCCCCAGCACCGTCGCCCGCATCCGACCGATGACGCCGCGGAACGACGGATCGCGCGAGAGATCGGTGCGGAGCGCCAGCGCGTTGACGAACAGGCCGATCAGTCCTTCATCCTGCGCGCGGACGCGATTGGCGACCGGCGTGCCGAACACGATGTCCTCCTGTTGCGCATAGCGCCGCAACAGGATGGCGAAGGCGGCCGCAAAGACCACGAACGGCGTGCTGTTCTCGTCGACCGCAATCTGGCCGATCCGTTCGGCGAGCGTGGCGTCGATCGAGAACCGGTGCTGTCCGCCCGCAGCGCCGGTCCGCCTCGCCCGCGGGCCGTCGTGCGGCAGCGTCAGCACCGGCGCGCCCGCAAGCTGCGCGCGCCAATAGTGCAACAGCGGTGCCGCCTCAGGCCCCGCGAGGCGGCTGCGCTGCCATGTGACGAAATCGCGATACCGGCCCCCCGTTTCAGGAAGTGGCGATGGCTGCCCGGTGCTGAAGGCATGATACGCGGCGGCGAGCTCCCCGGTGAGCAGGCCGACCGACCAGCCGTCCGCTGCGATATGATGGATCGTCAGCAGCAGGCAGGCCCAGGCGCCGTCGATCAGCACGAGATGCGCGCGGAGCAGCGGTCCGCGTCGAAGATCGAACGGGGTGTTGGCCTCCTGCGCTGCCAACTGCGCCAGCCGCCGCGCGCCCTCTTCCCCGGGGAGGTCGCGCAGATCGGTCCGCGCCAGCGGAAGCGTCAATTCCGCATGGATCACCTGGACGGGCTCGCCCCGCACCGCCTCGAACACCGTCCGCAGCGGCTCGTGCCGGTGAACCACTTCGTCCAGCGCGCGGCGCAACGCGGTCTCGTCGACCGGCGCGGGGAGGCTCATTCCGGTGGGAATGTTATAGGTCGCGCTGTCCGGCTCGATCTGCGCGAGGAACCACAATTGCTCCTGCCCGTGCGACAACGGCGCGCGCGCGATCCGCGTCTCTGCGGGGTCCGGCGCGGCGGGCGGGGACACGTCCGGCGCACTGCCCCGACGCGCGTCGATCAGCGCGGCGATCGACCGGATCGTCATGGCCTGCAGGATGTCGCCGACGGTCACCTCCCCGCCAAGCGCATCGCGCAACCGCGCCCCGATCTGCGCGGCGGCGAGCGAATGGCCGCCGACCTCGAAAAAATTATCGTCGAGTCCGACGGTCTCGAGGTTGAGCACCGTGCGCCAGACCGTCGCGATCGTTTCCTCGGTCTCGGTGCCAATCACCGTCCCACGCCCGCCTTCGCCCGCATCGCGCGGGGACAGGTCAAACGCCGCGAGTTGCTTGCGCGCGACCTTGCCGTTCTCGGTCAGCGGCAGGTCAGCGTGGAGCGCGATCCGCGAGGGTACCGCGTGTGCGGGCAACGTCTGCCGGACGAAGTGCCGCAACGTCGCCTCCGCAACGCGCGCGGTGCCGACCGCGACATGCGCTACGATCGTCCGCCCGCCGGACGGCTGATCGACCACCAGCGCCACCGCATGGCGGACCGCCGGATGCCGACACAGCGCCGCCTCGACTTCGCCCAGCTCGACTCGAAAGCCGCGGACTTTCACCTGATCGTCGCCCCGGCCGAGATATTCGATCTCCCCGTCCGCGAGATACCGGGCGAGATCACCCGTCCGGTACAGCCGCCCTCCCGCGCCCGCGCCTTCGCCGAAGGGATCGGGGATGAACCGCTCCGCCGTCAGGGCGGCGCGGCGGAGATATCCGCGCGTCACCGCGGTGCCGCCGATGTAGAGTTCGCCCGTTACCCCGACGGGCACCCGGTTGAGATCGCGATCGAGCAGGTGGATCCAGGTGTTGGCGATCGGTCGTCCGATCGTCGTCGGGCGCAGGCCGTCGAGATCGGTTCCGGCGACCCACATGCTCGCCTCGGTCGGGCCATAGGCGTTGAAAACCCGCGGGACGACGCCCCGCCAGCGCGCGACCAGATCGGGCGGACACGCCTCCCCCATCACGGTGATCAGTCGCAGGTCGGGCAGCGGCTCGACCGGTAGCACCGCAAGCGCCGATGGCGGCAGCGACAGGACCGTCACGCACTGCGCCCGCACGGTATCGAGCAGCGCGAGTCCCGGCATCGACGCTTCCGCCGTCGCGACGACGAGCGATGCCCCGCCCGCCATCCACATCAGCATCTCGTACATCGATGCGTCGAAATTGAGCGAGGCGAACTGCAGGATGCGGTCGCCGGGATGGATCGCCAGCACGTCTGCCTCGACCATCGCCGCGTTCACCGCGCCGCGGTGCGGCACCACCACGCCTTTGGGCAGCCCCGTCGAGCCCGAGGTGTAGATGACGTATGCCGCATTGTCCGGCAAGACGTCGTCGGGCGGCGCGCTTTCGGGATAACGAGCGAACCGCGCTTCGTCGTCATCGACAAACACCGGACGCGCGGCAAGCGGCACCAGATCCGCCAGCGCACTCTGCGTCAGCACGAGCTTTGCGCCGGCATCCTCGACCATGAACGCGCGCCGTGCCGCCGGATAGTCCGGGTCGAGCGGCAGATAGGCGGCCCCCGCCTTGAGCACGGCAAGCACCGCGATGATCGCATCCGGGCCGCGGCGCATCATCAGGCCGACGATATGTTCGGGCCCGGTGCCGCACGCGCGCAAATGCCAGGCGAGGCGGTTGGCGCGGGAGTCGACCTCTGCGTAGGTAAGCCCCTCGGTGGCTGACGACAGCGCTTCGGCCCGAGGGGTGCGCCGTACGTGTCCGGCGAAGATATGGTGGATGCAGCCGCCCGCGTCGCGTGGCACATGGGTCGCGTTCCACGCCGCGCGCTGGTTTCGTTCCTCCTCGGTCAGCAGCTCGATTTCGCGCAGCCGGCGCTCCGGATTTTCGGCTATCGACTTCGCCAGCGCTTGCCAGTGACTGCCCATGCGCACGATCGTCGCCTCGTCGAACAGGTCGCGACTATATTCGAACGTCCCTTCGAAGCTCTGTTCGGTCTCGACGACGGACAGCGAGAGATCGAACCGCGAGAAGCCCGTATCGATCACCGGCGGTGCGTGGTCCGACCCGCCGCCCGATCCGCCAACCGCACCACCCTGCGGCTTGTTTTGCAGCGAGAACATCACCTGGAACAGCGGGCTGGCATTCGCCGCACGCTGTGTCTTCGACGCGTTGACGAGCATCTCGAACGGGAGGTCCTTGTGCGCGAGCGCGTCGAAGAACGTCGCACGGACCTGATCGAGCAGGTCGCCGAACGTCTCGATGCGCTCAAGCCGGATCCGTACCGCGAGCGTGTTGAGGAAGAAGCCGATCAGCCGCTCATGCTCGGGCTTGTCGCGCAGCGCGACCGGGGTTCCGATCACGAGATCGTCGGTTCCGGCGTAGCGTTGCAAAAGCACCGCGAACAGGCTCAACCCCGTGACGAACGCGGTGCAGCCGCGTGCGGCACCGATCGCGGCAAGCGTGCGCGCCGTCGTCGCCTCCAGCGCGACCTGATGACTCCCCCCGAGCGGAGACCGATGCAGCGGCCGGGGCCGGTCACTCGGCAGGTCGAGCACCGGCGGGGCATCCGCCAGTCGATCGGTCCAATGCTGCACCAGTCGATCGCACGCCACGCTATCGAGACGCGCCCGCTGCCACGCGGCGAAGTCTGCATATTGTACCGGCAGCTCCGCCAGCGGAGACGGCGCGCCCGCCGCGAATGCCGCGTAGAGCGTCTGTAATTCCTCGACCAGCAAGCCGAGCGACCACGCATCGCAGACGATGTGATGCAGCACCAGGACGAGGCGATAGCCGGGCTCCGGATGGTCGACCCGGATCAGCGTGGCCCGCAGCAATGGTCCATCCGACAGCGAGAACGGCCTGCGGATCACCGTGGTGCAAAGCTGCGAGAGCGCCTCCTCGACGCTTTCGCCGGCCACCGGCGACAGGGTCCGCACGTCGATCGGCACGGCGGTGTCTTCTCGCAGTTCGGGACGGACGCGGTCGTCGCGAAACACGAAGCCGGTCCGCAATACCGCGTGCCGCCGAACGACTTCCTCGAGCGCACGCTGCAGGACGGCGGGATCGAGCGTGGCGTCCAGCGGCAGGACGACCGGGACGTTATACGCGGGGTTGCCCGGCTGGACCTGATCGATCAGCCACAGCCGCTCTTGCCCGAACGACAGTCGCGGTGCCGCGTCGGCCGGATCCGCGATCGTCGTCGCCCGTTGCGCCTTACGCGCGGCAAGACGTCGTTGCAGCAAGGCGATCTGCCCGGGCGACAGACTGGCGGCGCGATCGCTCGCGGCGGGTTTCGGGCCCTCCTCCGAAGTCATCGCGGGATTCGGATCACGAGCGCACCAGCGCGGCGACGGCCTGCGCCGCGCCAACCGTCGCCGCGGCCAGCCGCGCCACGGCGCTGGCGCACATCTGCGCCGGGTCGACGATCCGCCACAACGCCTTCAGCCGATCGAGATAGGCGACCGCCGCCTGCTCTACCGCGGAATGATACGCCGTTCGCGCCTGCTGGAGCGCTTCCTGCTGCTCCTGCCAGGCCCGCTGCCACTGCTCGTGTCCGTCGCGGACCGCATCGTTGATCGCGTCGTGAAAGCGTTCCGCCGCACCGACCAGCGTTTCCGCCGCGGTCTGCGACCCCGGATCGACGCCATGGACCGACGTCGACCAATTCTGCTGCGCATTGATGCATTTGTGCTGGGTCGCCAGCGTGATCTGCTGACGTCCGATATCTCCCTGCAAGGTCTTGCGCGATCCCTCCCGCGTTGCGGTTTCCCACGCCGCCTGGATCGTACGACGACACGCCTCCGCTGCGTCCGCGATCTCGGCGTCGAACGTCTTCGGGGTTGCGACGCTCCCGGCATCTCGACCCGATCGCTGATCGGTATCGGGCACCTCGGCCGCAAGCGCGGGGGTCGGGGGCGAATCCGCCGCCGGGTCTCCGGCCGCAGGCGCGCCGCTTTTGGTCGGTCGTGGCTCTTTCTGCTCGGGCTGGGGCATTGTCCGCTTCCTCTGTCGCGTCAATTGAACCGTTTCTGGGCGGGCCGGCAGCAGTAGAGCAGCATCCGGTCATCGATCGAGATCGCCTCGGCATGGTCGAGCCCCGCAGCCGCGAGACGGGCATCCAGCTCGACGGCCGTTCCGTCCCAGCCTGACAGCTTGCGCATGTCCTCGTCCGAATAGATGCTGAGCAGGTCGCGCGCCCGTCGCGCGGTCTCGGTCCAGATCGTGAAGAACAGGACGCCATCCGGCGCCAGCAGCCCGCGAAACCGCTCGAGCGCGCGTTGCAGGTCATCCCCGCTCGCCATGCCGCGCGGATCGCGCTCGAAGTGCATGAAGGTGCCGAGCATGCAGGTGATGACGTCGAACGGTCCGTCGAAGCGGAACGCCTCGGCGCAGAAGTCGGCGTGTTCGATCCGGATTCGCGCATCGCCGCCGCAGGTTTCGCGCACATTGTGCCGCGCGAAGCGGACCGCGTCCCAGTCATAATCGACCCCAAGGATATCGCCGTCTGCGCGGACCGCTGCGCGCAACGCGATCGGGTAGCGCGCGGTACAGGTTCCGACGTCGAGGATGCGACCGATCGTCCCCCAGGTGCCGCGTGCGTGCAGCGTCCGCTCGACCGCGGCGAACTCCGCGCGCTTCAGCCGTTCGTCGGCTTCGCTCAGGTCATGATCGTAGCGCGCCAGCCACAGCGGATGATATTCGATCCGCGCCGCCGCCGCATCCAGTCCTGCACGGACCCGCTGCAGGAAGTCGGCCGCGGCTGTCGCCGTCTTCCACACGTCGTCGAAATACCCGCTCGCCTGCTCGAACGAGGCCGCGAAATCGCACAGGGCGGGGGTATGGATATCGACCGAGCGGACGGTGCCGCTGCTGCCGCCACGAAAGATGTCGAACCGCCAGTCGTCATAGATCGCGATCTCGGCGTCGCTGCCATCGATCGCCCAGGCGCTCGGCAAGGCCCGGTGGCTTTGCGCCGTGTCGTGCGCGATCCGGACATCGCACCCCAGCGCAATCAGCGCATCGACCGTCGCGATCAGCGTATCCAGCCGTTCGTCGAGCGCGCGCGCACCGGCATCGTCGCCATATTTGCGCAGCAGGACGTAATCGTCGCGCCACCGGCGGATTTCCGCCTCCGGAGAACGCGGGAGCAGGAACAACCGGCGGACCGCCTCCCCGTTCGCGGCGAGTGCCCTCGCGACGTCGCGGTTCCAGTCGAGTACCTCGGCATCGGCACCGCCCCAGAAGCCCGACGACAGATAGGTCGTCGTCCAGAACCGCTGCCGCACCGCACCCAGTGCCGCGCCGTAAGTCAGCAGGCACAGACGGGGTGAATCGATGCGGATCGGCTCCCGCATCGTCGACTGCTGCCGGTGCCGGAACGCGTCCAGCCCGCTGGCGATCGTGTCGAGCGCCGCATAGCCGTCGAGCAAGGCCGCAGCGACGCCGAAATGGCGCAGTCCGGGAGCCGCGGCTTGGGTCATGTCGGTGGTCGCCATTGCCGCCACCTCACTCGGCCGCCGGGACCGTCGCGCCGGCCATCCGGCGCGGCGGTGCCCGGAACGGACAGCGATTGGCAAAAAAGCCCAGCCGCTTCTGGACGTCCTCGAACCGCGCCTGGGTCGCCTCCCCGGTTCGCGCGAGCAAAACCCGATCGAGCGATTCGGCGGATTCGACATAGTGCGTCAGCGGCGTCGCGACCGGCGTTCCGGCGGCGCTACCGGAAAGGCCGCGTCCGCGCGCCAGCGCCTTCATCGGGTCCTTGTTGCGCGCAGAAACCATCATGTGGCGCACCGCCTTGATCGCTTCCGGCGACCCGGTCAGCGACTTGGTCATGTCACCCCCCAGATTGTTGCGCGGCAGATGGAGATGCGAACTGCGCCAGTGGAAGATCAGCGCCTGCATCTTGAGCGCTTCGTCGATCAGCTGGTGAATCAGCCAGGCGCGGGGTTGGGCGAAACGCTGCCGCCGCACCTCGGCGATCCGCTCCGCGAATGCCGCCTCCCCCGCGTCGCCATCCCCCAGCAGGCCGGCGATCTCCGCGCTCAACTGCTGATACAGGTCATTGAACATGTGGTAATGCAGCCCGACCGAATGGCTGCCGCTGGTGAGCCCGAGGTTCTCGCGGATGGCATGATAATCGGTGGTCGACAGGTGATCCGCCATCGGCGGCACCGCCGCAGTCATCGTATCGATCAGCGTCACGACCGTTTGCAGCCGTTCCAGCGCGCTGGCGAGATCGCCGCGCCGAATGTCGAGGATCGCCGCCTCGCAGCGGTCGTTCGCCTCGTCGCCGAGCGTCTCGGGGATCTGGTGAAGCCCGCGAAACTGGGTGAAATAGGTGTCGCCCTGCAACACCCGCTCGTACACGCAGTCGCGGATGCTCGAGGAGACGACGAAGTCGCTGTAGGAGCCGACCGTCGCATCGACCTGCACCGTGGCGAGGCTCGCTTCCCAAGACATCGCCTCCTGATTGCAGACGCGCAGGAGATGGAGGAAATTGTATGGCGCGCTTTCCAGCGACCGTTCGGCGATGACCCCATGGGCGTCGATCCGTCCGTCCTCGATCGCCGCGATCACCTCCGCATCGAACAGTCGAAGCGTCGTCAGATACGTCTGGAACGCGGGCGAGTCCGACAGCTTCAGCACGCCGCGCGCCGCACTGCTGCCGAGCGCGCCGTTCAATCGCGCCGGCAGCAGCCCGAGCTGATTGACAAGGCGGTGGAACCCCTTCGCCCAGAAAAGTTTGACCACCGCGCCATCGAGATTGCCCTGATGCAGGTCGACACTGGCGCGTTCGATCAGGTCGTTGAGGTTGAGCAGCGCGATCTCGACCGACTGGAACAGGCTCCGCGCGAGGCTGGCGCTGGACGCCGTCGGCAGCGGGTGTTGGGCCCGGATTCCATCGAGGACGGCAAGGCCCTGCAGGTCGTAATAATTCTCGGCGATGACCCCCCGGTCGTTCCGGTACACCGCGCCGTCCTCGCTCAACTTCGGCATATCGACGACAGAATCCGCTTCGCGCTCCATGGACCATCCCCCGATCGAACCGACCCGACGCGCCTGTCCGTCGTCTGTCGACGGTCGCGCGGGCCATCCCGTTTCCCGGGGCAATCAATGCGGCGGACGCGATGGCAATGCCACGAACGACGCAACCATAAGCGATCTTCTCGCGGACCGGCGCTTCATCGCAGGTGCGAAATCGACCGGTTCGGTCAACGAACACGCGGTGCGCCTGCGACCGGAGCGCGGTTTCTCCGGCACTTGCACACGGCGCGGGCCGCCGACGCGGCAACGGATAGTGCAACCAAAGCGGGTGCGATCGATCGGTCCCCTGCCGACGAGCGCAGCCCGTGTGCCGTTCCGGTCAGTACCTTTGGCCGAACACCGTTAGCGTCAGGTCCGGTTTCTGCGTCGTAGTCGTAAGCGACACGCTTCCGATCCGGTCGAGCGCCGCCTGGTAACTCGCCGCCTGCGCCGACGCGCGCGCCACCGCCGCCTTGCTTGTCGCGCCCGCACTCGTACCGCCGTTCGCAAGCGCCGCCTTGGTCGAATCCCAATAAAGCGATCGATAGCCGGTCTGCGTGACGGACATCGCCTGCGTCACCGCATTGAGCGCGATCCCGGCATCTTGCGCAGTCGCGAGCGACAGGCTGGTCGACAGCCCGAGCCCGAACCGACCGCCGGGCGACACCTTGGGTGCGCCGGCCGGGCGGACCGGCGGCTGCGACAGGATCTGCGCGTCGATCCCGAGCTTGGCGAGCGCGTCCTGCCCGGGCGGCCCCGCGATCAGTTCGATCGTCGCGCCGCCCCGCGCGGTGATCTGGAACGCGCGGCCATCGCCCTTGATCGTGCTCGCGACGGTCGCCTTGCCCCCGGTGAGCAGGCTCAGCCGACTGGCGAGCGACGCGACCGTGTCGTTCGGCCCGATCGTCAGCTTGATCGCCGCGCCGCGATTGATGCGGATCGAGACGCTATCGCCAACCTTGACGCTCGTTTGCGTGACGAGGTTCGCGGAGACGTCGGGCGTGATCAGCCCGCGGCTGAGCCCGAGCGCGTCCAGCACCGTATCCCCGTTCGGCGCAGCCGCGACGCGGACCGCACCGACGTGGGTCCCAACCGCGCCGAACTGTTCGACCGCCGATACCGTCCCCGTCGCGGTATCGATCCGTCCGATGAAGCCGTCGACCGGCCCGCGTTGCGTCGTGCCCAACGTACCGCTGGTCCGCCCGCCGACGTACAGCGTGTCGCCAAGGAATCCGAGGCTATCGACCCGGTCGTCCCCCGTGGTGGCGAGATACGTCGTGGAGACGCTGCCCAAATCGGCACTGATCCGCGCAAGGAAGCCGTCGCGCCCGCCGACGGGCGCGTTGACCTGATCGCCGCCGACCGCGCCCAGGGTCGCTCCGCCGACCGCGATCAGCCCGTCCGCACCGATCGCCAAAGCGCTGCCCTGCGCCGTGCCAAGCCGGACGGTCCCGCCCTGCGGTTCGAGCGATGGGCCGTCGAACCGCTGCACCACGCTGGCCTCGCCCTGCTGGCTGAGCGCAACGAGCTGCCCCGCTGGATCGACCGCGAGCGCGGTGACCGAATCGTCGCCGCCGCTGTCGAGCGTCCGGTACTGCGCGAGCGTGCCGTTCGAATCGAGCCGCGCGAGATACCCATCGCCGCCATCGCGCGACGTGCGACCGCCGAGGAAGATCGTCCCGTCCGCGGCCACCGCGACCGCGCGCGCGCTGTCGAACGACCCGGCGCGCAGCTGCTGGGACATCTGTTGATCGCCGTTGGAGGCAAAGCGCGCGACCGTCATCGCGCTCCCCCCCGCGGGATCCGCCACCGTCCCCGCCACGACGATCCCGCCATCCGGCGCGAGCGCAAGCGCGGCACCCTGGGACGCGTCGGCGGTGCCCAGCCCACGTTGCCACAAGACAATCCCGCCGCTGTCGCGCTTGGTGACGAACAGCATGTCGGTGCCGTTCGACAGCACACTGCCGAGATCCCCGCGCGTCGTCCCGAGGACATAGGTCGCGCCCTGCGGATCGACCACGACCGCGCTGGCGGTGGTCGCCGCGGCAATCACCGGCGGTGGTGGTGCTACCGGGCGCGGTTTCCCCGGCACGGGTTTGACGACCGGGGTCGGACGCAGGGCAGCGGTCGCGCTTGCCCCCCGGTCGACCGCCGCGATCGTGCCGTCGAGCCGCTGCGCGATCGCGCCATCCGGCGCGTCGAAGCGCAGCATCTGGACCTTGGTCGCCGCGCTGGCTCCGGTCATATCTGCCGCAACGACAAGTGTCGAAGGCGCGCCCGGCTGATCGATCGTGATCCGCTCGTTCCCGGTTCGGTCGATTGTCAGGCCCCAGGCGTCCCCGGTCTTGGACGCGTGAACCTTGACGTCCCACTGCGGAACCGGATTGCCCGATGCGTCGAGTTTCACCGCACCATCCGCGTCGCGCGCCGGAATGGCGGCGATCGCACTGGTGATCGCGGTGGCGATGCCGTCGAGCGTCGGCGGTTGCGGCGCTTGCGACAGGTCGACCTCGACGACGTCCTGATGGTCCCGCTGCGCCAGCGTGATGCGGAACCGCTCGGTCCCCGCGACACCGGGCAGCGCAGCGGCGCGGTCGGCGACGACGCCCTTCCCGACGATCGCGGGGAGAACTGGCGGCCCACCGATCGCAACGCTTTCCGCCCGGGTGCGCGGCTGGTCGAAGGCAAGTTGCAACTGGGCGCCGGCTGTCGATCCCAGATACGCCTGCAAGTCCTTGAGGCCGCGCCCGAAACTGTCCTGATAGAGGGTGCGCTGCGCGTCGCTCGCGCCGCTATTTGCCGCAGCCTGTGCAAGCACGCGGAGCCGGTCGAGCGCCTTGTAGGTGGTAAAATCGGTCTGCACGTCGTGCGGCAGCGCCCCGGTTGCGGCGTGCGTGTCGATGACGGATACCATCGCCTGGACTGCGGCGACCGAGGGCGACGGCACGCGCGCCTGCGTCCAGGGGGCGGTGGTGGCCGGCGTCTTGAACTGCGCGTGCGCGCGGCGCTGCGCGTTGGTTTCGCTCGCGGGCGCGGTCGTCGCGGTCGGACCGTAAAGGGCAAACGCGTTCTTCCCCGCCAGGAGGCTCAGGCCGGCCAGGCCATTGGAGATATCCGCGGCCATCGCATGTCACTCCGGATCACGACCCTTCTGGGTCAGATCCCATCGTAGCGCGCGCGCCGGGTGTCCGGTCGCCGACGGGCGCTTTATTCAGTGCGTCGCCTCCACCCGCTCCGCCACTGCCGCCGGATCCCGCGCCAGCGCGACTGCCTCGTAAGCGATCAGCTCGCGGCAAATCCCGAGCGCCCGGTAGAAATCCCCCGCTGCGATATGCCGCGCGAAAGCGACGCACAGCGCCTTGGCCTCGTCCGCTTCGATCGCGCCGAGCAACGCATGAAGCAGCAAGACGACCTGATCCTGATAGCGTTCGCGCGCGCTCTCCTCGACATAGGCCATCATCGCCGCGAAATAGAGCCGCCGGGCCGGGGTATTGGCCTCGTCCGGCCCCATGATCTCGCTTTCGCGCAGCACCGCCGCGTGATTCTCGATCGCCAGCCGGGTCCGCCCGAGCGCGACCAGCACCGCGCCGTTGACGACGACCTTCTCCCCGTCCCGCAACCAGATCTTGAGCGCCACCGTGTCTCTCCCTTGCACCTGTGGCCATCGTAGATCGTGCAAGCGCCAACCGGTCGGCACCCGGCAAATTTTGCCGCATGCGACGTTTGCGATGCCTTAACCGTGAAAAAGTTCGCCACCCGAAACCGCCCCGCGAGGCGCGTTTCTACAAATGCAGCATGCCCCGCCAATCGCGGAGCATCGCGCGGGCCAGCGCTCTGGCCCCGGCTGCAGAAGCAGCCGTTGTTTGAGAAGGAATGTACATCATGGTTATGTCGGTCAATACCAACACCGCCGCTCTCACCGCGCTGCAGAATCTGAGCATGACGAGCACCGAGCTCGCCTCGACCCAGAAGCGGATCAGCACCGGCCTCAAGGTCTCCTCGACCAAGGACGATTCGGCTTCCTACACCATCGCGCAGACGCTGCGCGGCGATGTCGGCAAGCTCGCATCGGTCGGGTCGTCGCTGAGCCGCGCCAAGAGCACGGTCGACGTGGCGGTTGCGGGGACGCAGCAGATTTCCGATCTGGTCAACCAGATGGCCGCAAAGGCCACGTCGGCATCGGACGCGGGTCTCGACACCAACAGCCGCGATGCGATGGGTAAGGACTTCGACGCGCTGAAGCAGCAGATCCAGTCGATCATCGACTCGTCCAGCTTCAACGGCACCAACCTGCTGAAGGGCAGCGGTGGCAGCGTCAGCGCGCTGCAGTCCACCGACACCAGCGCAGCAACGCTCGATGTCGCGAACCAGGACTTCGACACGGGTGTCGTCACGGCAATCGGCTCCACGTTCACGGACGCCGCAACGGCCAAGACGATGGTCGACACGCTGAAGGACGTCTCGACGACGATCAACTCGAGCCTCAGCACGCTGGGTTCGGCATCGCGCAAGATCGACGGTCAGTCGAGCTTCGTGAACAGCCTGTCGGACGTGATCACCAGCGGCATCGGCAACCTCGTCGATGCGGATCTGTCGAAGGAATCGGCGAACCTGCAGGCGTTGCAGGTCAAGCAGCAGCTTGGCGTGCAGGCGCTGTCGATCGCCAACCAGGCACCGCAGAGCATCACCTCGCTGTTTCGCTAAGGTGAAGCGCCGGCGGCGGCGGGATGACCGTCGCCGGCGTCGCACGGGTGCTAAAGGATCGTCGGTGCCAGCCCCCCTCTAGGCACCGGCGTTACGACAGGGGTCGATACGGACGCTCCCTTGACCGTGTCGGCCCCTGTCGCTTCGTTCGTTCGGGCGACGCGCGCGGCTACATCATCCGCCCGCGCAGGTTGAGCAGCACGACGAACGTCCCGCCGACCATCATCACGATGATCAGCGTGGAGAACAGGATCAACTGGAGATCGTGCCGCGACGCGCGCTGCATCGTGATGTGCAGGAAGCAGCGGAAGTGGACGATCGCCTGGACGAGCGCGAGCGCGAGCACGACGCCGAACGTCGTCGCAGCCCCGAACGACGGCCACACCACCATTCCGAACGCCGCGCAGGTGAGCACGAGCGCGAGCGCATAGCCGACCGCATAGTTGCGCAGCTCGGTCCGCCGTTCGCTCGCCTGTTTGTCGGTCATGCGATCCGTCCCCCCAGATAGACGATCGAGAAGATCGCGATCCACACCACGTCGAGGAAATGCCAGAACAGCCCCAGCCGCATCAGGTTGAGCTTCACGCGCTGATCGAGCCCAATGAACCCGAGTTGCAGGATCATCACCACCAGCCAGAAGCAGCCGATCGCGACGTGGAGCCCGTGCAGCGGCACCAGCGCGAAGAACGCCGAGAGGAACCCGCTTCGCATCGGCCAGGCGTGATGCGCGAACATCTCCGCGAAATCCTTGAGCTCGAGCGCGAGGAAGACGAGCCCGAGCCCGAGCGTCGCGACCAGCCACCCGAACAGCACGCGGCGCGGCTCGCCATATTTCATCGCGACCGACGCACGCCCGAAGGTCGCGCTGCTGGTCAACAGCAGCAGCGTCTCGACGAAGGTCGGGAGCAGCTTGAACTCGCTCGCCGCGGTCGGCCCGCCGGCGGTGGCGGCGGTCATCGTGCCATAGGTCGCGAACAGCAACGCGAAGATCACCGCGTCGCTCATCAGGAACATCCAGAAGCCGAACAAAGCGGTGTCTTCTTCGTCCTCCTCCGCGTCGGGGCGGTCGGCGGCCGGCATCGTACGCTCGCTCATCGGTCCGCCAGCCCCTGATTGTCGCGCGTCATCTCGCGCTGGCGCGGCACGGCCCGCGCCTCCGCGAGCGCAGCGCGCCAGCGGCGGTCCTCGCGGGCGACTTCCACCGCATGCAGTACGCGATGCTGGTTCCGCCCGAAACTGCGGACGACCAGCGCCGCGACCGTGACCATCGCCGCGAGCACCGCAAGCCACCAGATATGCCAGATCAGCCCGAACGCCGAGACTGCCGCGAACACCCCGATCGCGACCCCGGTCGCGCTGTTGCGGGGAATGACGATGTCCTCATACCCATAGGGTTCGGCATATGGGGGATCGAGCCCCTCGTCGTGCTTGCGGTTGTAGAATTCATCCTGCTGGCCGACCTGCGGCAGCCGCGCAAAATTATACTCCGGCGGCGGTGCCGCGATCGACCATTCGAGCGAGCGCCCGTCCCACGGGTCGCCTGCATAGACGCGCGTGAACTCGCGGTCGCGGATGCTGACGACGAGCTGCACCGCGAGCGACCCGAGCGCGCAGAACAGCACGCCTGCGCCCGCCATCGCGACATACAGCCACGGCCGGAACGCAGGATCGAAAATCTCGTGCGTCCGCCGCGCCATCCCGCTCGCGCCGAGGACGTAGAGCGGCATGAACGCGAGGTAAAAGCCCAGCACCCAGCAGCCGAACGCGATCCGCCCCCAGCGCTCGTCCAGCCGGAAGCCGAACGCCTTGGGGAACCAGTAATGGTAGCCCGCGAGCATCCCGTAGAGCAGCCCCGGGATCAGCATGTTGTGGAAATGCGCGACGAGGAACAGCGTATTATGCACCAGATAGTCGAGCGGCGGCATCGCCAGCAGGATGCCCGTGAACCCGCCGAGCACGAAGGTCATCATGAAAGCGAGCGCATAGAGCATCGGCACGGTGAAGCGGACCTCGCCGCGAAACATCGTCCAGATCCAGTCGTAGATCTTGACCCCCGTCGGCACGCCAATCGTCATCGTCGCGATCCCGAACACCGCGTTCAGATTGGCGCTTTGCCCCATCGTGAAGAAGTGGTGGACCCAGACGGTGAAGCTCAGCACCGCGATCGCCATCGTCGCCAGCACCAGCGAGGTGTAGCCGTACAGGTCCTTGGTCGAGAAGGTCGAGACGACCTCGGAATAGACCCCGAACGCGGGGAGGATCAGGATGTAGACCTCGGGATGTCCGAACAGCCAGAAGAGGTTGGCGTAGTTCATCATGTTCCCGCCGAGATCGTTGGTGAACAGATGGAACCCGAGATACCGGTCGAGCGCGAGCAGCGCGGTTGCCACCGTCAGCGGCGGCATTGCGAAGATCATCAGGATCGCGGTGCACAGGCTGGTCCAGCAGAACAGCGGGAGCCGCATCCACTTCATCCCCGGCGCGCGCTTCTTGTAGAGCGTGCACGCGATGTTGATCCCCGCCATCGTAGAGCCGATCGACCCGAGCGACACCGCCCAGATCCAGTAGTCCGGCCCGACATCGGGGCTGAACGCAGTCTCGGTATACGGCGGATAGCCCGTCCACCCCCCGGTCGAGAACTGCCCGACGACGAGCGACGCCATCATCAGCCCCGCCCCCCCGCCGGTCAGCCACAAGGCAACCGAATTGGCCCAGGGAAATGCCATGTCGCGCGCGCCGATCTGGAGCGGCATGACGAAGTTTATGAGACCGGTCAGGAACGGCATCGCCATGAAGAAGATCATGATCGACCCGTGCGTGCTGAACAGCTCGCCGAAATGGTCGGGGGTGAGGAAGCCCGGATTGTTGATCGCGACCGCCTGCTGCCCGCGCATCAGCACCGCCTCGACCAGCGCCCGCGACAGCATCACGAAGGCGAGCGCGATGTACATGATGCCGATCTTCTTGTGATCGAGGCTGGTGAGCCATTCCGACCACAGATACCGCCACTTGCCATAGCGCGTCAGCAGCAGCGCAAGCACGATCGCGCCGACGACGACAAGCCCGCCGGCAAAGGCGCCGACCAGTTCGCTCGCGCTCGGGTTCTCGAACGCGCGGACGAATGGCAGGTCGCGCCAGGCGAACCGCCCGAGCAGGAGCGGCCAGACGGGGGTGTTCATCGTGCGTCCTTCGGCTTCATCGGCATTCCGCTGGTCTGCGCCAGAACGCGCTGGAACATGCCCGGCTGGACCGCCCCGAAGAACAACGGCCTGGGCGCGACCGCGCGCTGCGACAGGGCGTGCCAGACGGTCTGGTCGAGGATCTGCGGCGCGG
The DNA here is from genome assembly GCF_000242835.1 of Sphingomonas sp. PAMC 26617. Taxonomy (NCBI): domain Bacteria; kingdom Pseudomonadati; phylum Pseudomonadota; class Alphaproteobacteria; order Sphingomonadales; family Sphingomonadaceae; genus Sphingomonas; species Sphingomonas sp. PAMC 26617. The sequence continues at coordinate 2,945,775 of NZ_JH594425.1, read as the reverse complement.
CGCGCATCCGCCCGAGCCAAGCCTGATACCCGTTGCCGCGCAGCGCGAGCACCGTGAACTTCTGCCGCGCGAAACCGGCACCGTTATATTGCGTGTTCTGTCCAAGGTATTGCCCGGGCCGCGATGCCGCGACGTTGAGCTCGGTCGTCATCCCCGCCATCGCGTAGATCTGCCCGGCAAGCTGCGGGATCAGCAGCGACTGCATCACGGTGCCGCTGGTCAGCCGGATATGCACCGGACGACCGACCGGGATCGCGAGCTGGTTGACCGTCGCCACACCTTCGTCGGGATAGATAAACACCCACTTCCAATCGAGCGCGATCGCCTCGACCTCGATCGGCGGGCCGCCGGCGAGCTTGCGATAGGGATCGTCGACGTGAGTCCAGGTCCACAGCAGGACCGCGAGACCGATCACGATTCCGGTCGGCGGGATCCAGATCAACCCCTCGACCCACCAAGAGAAATTCCATTTGGGCTTGTACGAGTCCGCCGCATTGCCGAGCCGGTAATGCCACGCGAACAACGGCGTCAGCAGCAGCACCGGCCCCGCGACGAACAGCAGTACGATCGACACGATGATGAACAGATGCCGCTCATCCGCCGCGACCGGCCCCGCCGCATTGAGGAAACCGTGCTCGAGCGCGCTGCACCCGCACAGCGCGAACGCGAGCGGCAGCGCCGCGAGCCGCGCCGCCCCCGGCATCCGGACCTGTTCCCGGCGGATCATCCTCTACGCAATTCCCTCGCCGCCGGACGACGCGCCCGGCAAAGACGCGGTCCTCTAGCGCCATCGCGGGGGAGATGTCGACGGATTGTAAGGTTTTATGTCTGAGTCATGACCTGAGAGAGAGCGACCGCGAGTTCTGCGCCACGAAACGGCTTGGCCAGTCGCGTCAGGTCGGACGCGACATCGTCCAGATCGGCATAACCCGACACGAGCAGAACCGGGAGCGCGGGCCACCGGGTCCGGACCGTCCGGGCAAGTTCGGCCCCGGTCATGCCGGGCATCAGATGATCGGTGACGACGACGCCGTAAGAAGCATCGTCGGACAACAGCACCAGGGCGTCCTCCGCCGACCCGGCCTCGGTGACCGTATAGCCAAGCTCGGCGAGCATATTGCTCGTGCTCAGCCGCACGAGGGGTTCGTCGTCGACCAGCAGGACGCGTGCTGGCGATGTGCTCGCAGGCCGCACCTCGACAGACGGCACCGACGCTTCTTCGGGCGGCGCGACCGCGCTCACCGGCAGCCAGAGTTCGATCGTCGTGCCGGCTCCAAGCGCACTCTCGATCGTCAGCGCGCCGCCGAGCTGCGCCGCCAGCCCATGCACCATCGACAGGCCAAGCCCGGTTCCCTTGCCGATCCCCTTGGTCGAAAAGAACGGCTCGATCGCGCGGGTCCGCGTCGCAGCGTCCATCCCCTGCCCCGAGTCCACGATCGACACCCGGATATAGGCCCCCGGGGAAAGCGCGGTCGGATGATCCGGGCCGACTGCTTCCTGCTCGGCGATCAGCCGCAACGTCCCCCCGTCCGGCATCGCGTCTCGCGCGTTGACCGCGAGATTGAGCAGCGCCATCTCGAGCTGGTTGGCATCCGCGCGCGCCGGCGGCAGACCCCGCGCAAGCGCCGTACGAACGTCGATCGCGGGGCCGAGCGTGCTTTCGATCAGCCCCGACATTCCGTCGATCAACGCACCGACATCGACCGGCACGGGGTGCAACGGTTGGCGCCGCGCGAAGGCCAGCAACCGCTGGACCAACGTCTTGGCGCGTTCGGCCGACTGGAGCGCGCCGTCGATCAACCGTTGCTCGCGCTCGCCGCCGATCCCGCGACGGATCAACAGGTCGAGCGACCCGACGATCGGCGTCAGCAGATTGTTGAAATCGTGCGCGACGCCGCCGGTCAGCTGGCCCATCGCCTCCATCTTCTGACTTTGTCGGAGGGCGTCTTCGGCCTCGCTCAACCGCTGCTGATCGCGGATGCGCTGTGTCACGTCGGTGACGAACTGGTAGCATCCGACAGGCGCGCCCTGCGCATCGCGGAGCGTGCGGAACTTGACCTCATACCAGGGCCGGTCGCGGTCTGTGGCGCCGTGCTGGGTCACCACCGTGATTTCCTCGCCCTGCAGGCCGCGCCCCCAGGTCGAACGGACGACCGCCTGTTCTTCGGGAAGGTGCGACAGGAGATCGAGCATGTTGTCGCCGACCACGGGGCGCACGCCGTAGATCCGTTCGAACTCGTCCGCATTGGCGCGGTTGATCGCCATGACATTGTAGTCGAGGTCGCTGACCAGGATCATCACGTCGGTACTCTCGACGATCTTGGCGAGCACGTTGCGCTCGGCGGTCCGCTCCTCGACCCGGGTCTCGAGCGTCTCGTTGAGTTCGCGCAGCGCTAGGTCCGCCCGCCGACGATCGGTGATATCGTTGAACAGCACCGCCACGCGATTCTGTTCGAGCGCGCCACTGCGATAGGCGTGCACCTCGTACCAGCGGCCGAATACGCTGGCTTCGCTTTCGAATTGGACCGGCTCGCCGGTCCGCGCGACCTGACCGTACGCCTCGAACCAATATGGCTCGAGACCGGGCGCAAGCTCGCTGATCCAGCGGCCCGACGCGCCGATCAACCCGGTCTGGCGTTCGAATGCCGAATTCGCCTCGACGATCCGATAATCGACCGGGTGATCCGCCGCGTCGAACCGCAGCTCGATGATGCAGAACCCCGAATCAATCGCCTCGAACAGCGTGCGGTAGCGTTGCTCGCTCTCGCGCTGCTCGATCTCGGCCCGGACCCGGTCGGTGACGTCGTAGCCCCCGATGAAGATCCCGGTCACCGCATTCGCGTCGTCGCGGATCGGTTCGAACAGGATATCGATGAAGCGTTCGCCGCCGACGCGATCGAACCTGACCACCATCGCGCGCTCGGAAAAGGGCGTCCCAGTGCGATAGACGTCATCGAGCAACCCGATGATCCGCCGGTCAGCTAGGCTGGAGTACAGCTCGCCAACAGTCCGCCCGATGAAATCGTGCGGACCGGACAGGTCGACATAGGCGTCGTTGACATAACTGAAGCGATGCTCCGGGCCGGATAGCATCGCAGCGAAGCCCGGCATCTGCTGCAGCATGCGACGCTGGCGTTCGCGCTCGGCCACCGCCTCGCCCTTCGCCAGTACTGCCGGGGTGGCGTCGCTTGCCACGTTGAGCATGCCGACGATCCGCCCGTCATCGTCGCGCGCCGGGCTGTAGCAGAAATTCCACCACGTCTCTTCGGGATAGCCGTTGCGGTGCATGACGAGGTGAAACTCCTCGAACCACACCGCCTCGCCCGCGAGCGCCCGGTCGATCAAGGGCGCAATGTCATTCCAGACGTCGGACCAGACGTCGGCCATCGGACGTCCAAGCGCGGCGGGATGCCTCTGCCCCAGGAACGGTGCGTAGGCGTCGTTGTACAGCAAGGTCAGACCCGGCCCCCAGCACAGGCACATGGCCTGGCGCGAGTCGAGCATCAGCAACACGGTCGTCCGGAGCGCTTGCGACCATCCGCTGACCGCACCGAGCGGCGTATCGGTCCAGTCGACCCGCTCGGCCAAAGCCTCGAGGGGTGCCGGCAGCGGCTCCTGTCGGGCGCCGCGGCGTGCGCTCGCGGCATCTTCCGTTCTCATCGTCGATCGCGACTCGTCACCGCTTCCTGCACCCCTGCGGCTATTGGAAAGAAGCGCGTTGGTAGCGAAATCATTTGAACGCGTCACGCTGGCATCACGCAGAGTGACGATCGCGCAGACGGAACAGCCCGCAATATTTGTGACAGGCGAGCATCAAACCATATCGCCAGGATCGCAAAATAGCATATGGGCATGTCAATATTGTGTTTCACGGCCTAACGGAATTCATCCAGCCTTCATGATCACCGGGTGCTCGCCACGATGTGCGACGCGCAAAATGCGCGCCATCACCACGGCCCCCGGCATGTCGGCGACTATCAATCGACCTTGGGGGGTAAGATGACGTCACTGCGTACCAAGCCATATCTGTCCGGCGCACGCTGGTTCGGGTCCGCCGCATTTGCGGCGCTGATCGCGTCCACGAGCGTGCACGCCCAATCCGCGCCGCCCGCCGATGGCGCCGCCACGCCGAGTTCCGAACTGACCGACATCGTCGTCACCGCCAACCGCTCGGGCGCGCAATCGCTGCAGAACGTGCCGATCGCCGTGTCGGTGGTGAACGTCGACCAGATCACCAAGTCGGGCCAGGGCAACCTCTCGGATCTCGCCAAGTTCACGCCCTCACTGGCGATCACCGAAGGCGCGCCGGGGTTCAACAAGTTCAACATGCGCGGGCTCGCGACCGGGCCGTATCGCACGTCGGATACGTCGGACCGCTCGCTGGTCGCCGTGTATCTCGACGATACGCCGATCTCGGTGCAGGGCCAGACCCCCGATCTCAAGGTCTATGATCTCGAGCGCGTCGAGATTTTGCGCGGGCCGCAGGGGACGTTGTTCGGTGCGGGATCGATGGCGGGGACGATCCGCTTCGTCACCGCAAAACCAAGCCTCACCAAGGCGTTCGGCACCGCCGAGGCGGGCGTGGTGTTCACCGAACATGGCGAGCCCGGGTTCAATTTCCGCGGGATGCTCAACCTGCCGCTGGTTGCGGACACGCTGGCGCTGCGCACCAATTTCTATGTCGGGCGCGATGGCGGGTTCATCGACAATATCGGGCTGCGCAACAAGAAGGACGCGAACCGCAACAGCACTTATCAAGGGCGCGCCGCGTTGCGCTGGACGCCGGACGCCGCGCTGACCGTCGACGCCTCGATCACCTACGAGCGCAGCATCGCCAACGGCCTCAACTCGGCGTTCGATGGCCTCAAGAACTATACCGTGCTGACCAACGGCCCCGAAGGCACCGACGACCGCTTCCGGCTCTACACGCTGGGGGCCGACTATGACGCCGGGTTCGCCCACGTCATCGTGACGGGCGCCTATACCGACCGCGCGATCGGCTTCGATGCGAGCCTAGAACCGCAGATCGGCTATTTCTTCCAGGATTATGGGTCGGCACTGACGCCGAAGACCAACACCTATCCGCTGTTCGAGGCACCCACCGCGTACAGCGACACGCTCGCGCGTCAGATTCCGGCCGAACTGTACCAGATCGACCAGAAGATTAAGGACTACATGATCGAAGGGCGGCTGGTGTCCAAGCCGGGCGGCCCGGTGACGTGGACGGTCGGCGCATTCTACGAGAAGCAGAAGCGCAACCTGCGACAGGATATCCCGGTCGCCGGGTTCGACACGCTGTCCTACCAGAATTTCTTCTATGGCCCTTACAAGACGCCGAATGGTCTCTACAATTCGCAGACCGTCGACGCCGCCTTCCAGCCGAACGACATCTTCTCCGGCTTGCAAAATACCAACGAGCATCAGTTCGCCGCTTATGCCGACGGGACGTGGCACGCGACCGACAAGCTCGATCTGACCGCGGGCTTGCGCTACTTCAACTTCAAGGAACGATACTATCTGTTCGAAAGCGGCGTCTACGGAGTCATTGACAACACGCCGCTGACGACCAATGCGACGCTCAAGTCGAACGGCGTCAATCCGCGCGCGAACATCTCCTACCATGTCGACCCCGACTTCATGGTCTATGCCGAAGCCGCGAAGGGCTTCCGCTATGGCGGCGGCAACCAGCCGGTACCGCTTGCGACGAGCTTCCCCGCGACCGGCGGGACGATAGCGCAGCAATGCACGCGCCAGCTTGGCGGCTATGGCTATAGCGCCGCGCCGCTCACCTTCGGGCCGGACAAGCTGTGGAACTACACGATCGGCGAAAAGGCGAAGTTCGCTGGCGGTCGCGTGACGCTCAACGCCAGCGCCTATTACATCGACTGGCGCGACGTGCAGACCCGGCTGCGGCTCGACTGCTCGTACTTCTTTACCGACAACAAGGGCCGCGTGACCAGCAAGGGCGTCGAGCTCGAGACGATGGTCAAGGCGACACCCGAGATCACCCTCTCGGCGAGCGGGTCGTACAATGATTCGAAGGCGAATGGCGACATCCCGACCGTCGGCGCGTTCGACGGCGACCGGACGCCCTATTACCCGCGCTGGACCGGCAATCTTCAGCTGTTCTACGATCGTCCGGTCGGCGATGGCGCGCTGCACGTCCAGACCGGCTATCAATATCAGTCGTCGCAGAACACCAACTTCAACCAGTTCAGCACGGTCATCACCAACGGCGTGCTGACCCGCAACGGGTTGAACCAGAGCTTCGCGACGATCCCCGAGACGCACAATCTGAGCGCTGCGGTGACGTACAACATCGGCCAGTTCGAGTTCGGCGTATACGGCAACAACCTCGCCAACGGCGTCCGCGTGACCGACATCGCGAGGGCGACCTATTATCAGGTCTATCAGGCGGGTAGCCGCGTGACGGTCGCGCGGCCGCGCACGATCGGCCTGCGCGGGAAGGTCAGCTTCTAGGGCGGTCGAGACTGAACTACTCTTGCTTCCCCGGCGAAGGCCGGGGCCCAGTCGCGGTGGTCGAGGTAACGAAGCGCAGCCAGCCGGTCCGTTACGTCTCGCTACTGGGCCCCGGCCTTAGGCGGGGAAGCAGCGCAAGCCTCGTTACCCCGCCCTGGTCCCGGCGCGGCGGCGCGCGTACGCACGCCGCTGCCGCCGGACCACATCGAGCAAATCGCCCTGGACGATCGCCCTGTCGACGACGTGGAACCCCCAGTCGGGATACGCCGCGTCGCCGATCGTTGCTGTGCCGGCGACAGCTTCGGCAAGGTCCAGTGCGGATCCGGGGCCGACCGTCACCGAGAGATACGACACCGCGCCAAAGGTGGTGCAGGTGCCCGACAGCAATCCCGGCATCGCGACAAAGCGTGTGGTGATCGGCTTCCCGGCAACGCTCCATCCCGCCGCCGGCGGCGCATATTGCGCGACTCCGCCCTTCCACCACGGTGCACCGAACCGTGCATCCAGCGGTGCGACACCGCCCGCCAGCCGCGCGGGGTTGGTGCACCCCGCGACCAGCCCCGCACGTCGCGACGATCCGAACAGCGCGTTCGCGGGCGGCGGCGTGCCGGCGCGATAGCTCGCCCAGGTGACGACGCACCCGATCTGCCCATCGCTGCGACACAACGGCACCGCCCGGAAGTTCCCGCCGACATCCCGCCCGGTCGGCACGAGCACGGCAGTGCCCGGCAGGATCGCGGACAGCATCCGGCGCTGGACGGGTTTGCCGTCGATCTCCTCCTCGACGAGCCGCTTGAGCAGCAACGATCCCTGGCTGTGCCCGACCAGCACGAACGGCCGCCCGCGATTGTCGTGCGCCAGATACTGCTGCCACGCGGCCCGAACATCACCATACGCCAAGTTGAAATCGCCCGGGATCCCGCCGCCGCCAAGGCCCTTACGCAGCGCGGTCAAGGTAACCTGCCGGTACAGCGGTGCAAAGGTCCGGCACACGCTGCGGAAGGGCGCGAACTGCGCTTCGGTGATCCCGCGTTCGGTGCGATCGGGCTCCAGATCGCTGTTTCCACCGGGGTCGAGCGACACCGTCGGATAGACATAAAAGCAATCGACGTCAGCCGGTCGCCGCGTCGGCGCACGCTCGACCCGCGGTTGTCCGGTGGCGTCGATACGCGTGACCGACAGGTCGGCCGCGCAGACGTCGGTCCGGCCCGGTCGGCATAGCCAGGCGTCCCCGCGCGCATAGTCGACCGGTGTGGCAGCAAGAGCGAGAGCGAGCAGCATGACCGTCAGTCCCTGAACACCACGGTGCGCGCGCCGTTCATCAGCACCCGCCCCGCCAGATGCAATCCAACCGCGCGCGACAGCACCCGTCGCTCGATATCGCGGCCCTTGCGGACCAGATCGTCGGGCGTGTCGGCGTGGCTGATCCGCTCGACATCCTGCTCGATGATCGGGCCTTCGTCGAGATCCGCGGTGACATAATGTGCGGTCGCGCCGATCACCTTCACGCCGCGCGCATGCGCCTGATGGTATGGTTTGGCACCCTTGAAGCCGGGCAGGAAGCTGTGGTGAATGTTGATGCACTTGCCTGACAGCGCGGTCGCAAGATCGTCCGACAGGATCTGCATGTAGCGCGCCAGCACGACGAGATCGGCGCGGGTTTCGTCGCGCAATGCGATGATCCGCGCTTCCTGCGCCGGCTTGGTCGCGGCGGTGACGGGGAGATGATGGAACGGGATCGCGCCGAGGTCCGGACTGCCAAGGGCTTCGCGTGCATGGTTCGAGACGATCCCGACGACGTCCATGTCGAGCTCGCCGATCCGCTGGCGATAGAGCAGGTCCACGAGGCAGTGATCGAACTTGGAGACGAGGATCAGCACACGCTGCCGCGCGGCGCGGGGGCGCAGCGTCAGGTCCATCTCGTAGGCACCGGCGAGGGCGTCGAAGCCCGCCGCAAGCCGTTCGGTTTCCATCGGATCCGCCAATACGAAGCTCGTGCGCAGGAAGAAGCGGTCGCTCTCCGGGTCGGTATATTGGCTCGATTCGAGGATGTTGCCGCCGCACGCATGGATATGTGCCGACACCGCCGCAACCAGCCCGGGACGGTCCGGGCAGGACAGGATCAGGATGAACTGCGCCGCGCCGCTCATGCCTCTAACGCCGGCGTCTTGCCCGGAAAGCCGAGCCGCACGTCGTCGCTGTCATAGGTCCGCACGCTGGTGAGATAATGATAGCCCGCCCAGAACCCCGTCAGCGACAGCGCAAGCAACGCGTAGCGCAGCGATTCCGCGTTGCTCCCGAGCCGTACCGCGAGCGTATCGCTGATCCAGCCGACCGCCGTCGGCGCGATGATGAGGTTGCAGACGTTCGCGGCGAGCAGGCTGATCGCCATCCCCTGCGCGCGCATCGTCGGCGGCAGGAAGTTGAGCAGCAACGCCATCGTCGGCCCCATATAAAGGTAAACGCACGGGATCACGAGCCACAGCATGATCGTCGCGACGCGGAGCGAATGCGTCCAGAAGATCACGAACGACGGGATCGTCGAGAGGATCGTGATTCCCGCCAGAAACCACGCGATCCGTTTGGCATCCTGCATCTGCGGCAAGGCAAGCAAGGCGCCGGTCGCGACCGTCGCGAGCGTTCCCGCCCAGAAATAGATCGTCCCCAGCCGCGCGCCCGCGTCCGACGTGGACAGGCCGTAAGCGCGTTCAAAATAGGTCTGCATCCAGAACAGCATCCCCCAGCCCCACAGGCAGATCACCGCGCCCGCCGCGTTGATGTGCCACGCCGAGCGCTGGCTCCACAGGAAGCGGCACGTTTCGCCGAACGTGGCGGCGGGTTCGCTGGTCTCGGTGACGAGCTCGAACCGCCCGCGGATCGGCTCGCGCACGGTCAGCAGGATGATCGCGCCGAACACCACGCCGGGAACGCCGAGCGCGATGAACGCCGCGCGCCAACTGTGGAAATGATCGACGATCGCCCCCGCCACGCTCGAGCCGAGCCACGCGCCGAGTGGGAGACCCAGCGCCCACAGGGTGAGCGCGTATGCGCGTCGCCCGCGCGGGAAATTGTCCGCGATGATCGAAGTCGAGGGCGGCGTGCATCCCGCCTCGCCGATCCCGACCCCGATCCGCGCGAGCAGGAACTGCCAGAAATTCTGCGTCATCCCGAGCAGCGCGGTCATCCCCGACCAGGTGATCAGCGCAAGTGCCACGATATTGCGGCGGTTCGCCCGATCGGCATAGCGCGCGATCGGCAGCCCGGCGAAGATGTAGAAGATCGCGAGCGACACACCGGTCAGCCAGCCGACCCCGGTATCGCTCAGCCCGAACTCATTGCGGATCGGCTCGAGCACGGTCGAGACAACGTAGCGGTCGGCGATGTTGAGGGCGTAGACGAGAGCGAGAATCGTGACGACATACCAGCGCGCCGGGGACAGGGTTGGTCGCGTCTCGGTCGTCAAATCACTTTCCCCCGGTGGCTCCATGCCAGAGCGCTTCCAATGTCTGCGCATAGCTGGCGGCGCAATAGACCTCGCATCCCGACTCGCTCGTGACAAGCACGGTTACGGCGACGTGATGCAGCACGGTGCGCGCGACCGCACCCGGCGGCAGGGCGTGCGCGCTGGTATCGAGGAACCCGCTGACGCCCAGCAGGTCACGCCAGCCGGGTCCGGACAGCGTCGCGCGGACGAAGCCGCCGCCGATGGCGGTGCAGGCCCCGCGATCTGCGATCACCTCGGCGATTTCAGCGGCGTCCGGTTCGGCGTCGATCAGCCACCAGCGGTTCGGCTCGACCTGAACTGCGCGAGCGCCGGGGAATATTGGCAAGATGCCGTCCCACAGGTCGACCGCAACGATGTCCCGCGCGGCCGCAAAGGCGACGTGCGCATCAATCACGATACCGCGCTCCTTCGGGATCGTGGAACACGGGCGCGACGACCGTGACCGTCGCGCGCAAGCCACGGGTCGGCGACGTCGCGACCAGCGTGTCGCCAAGCCGCGCCGCACCGCTGGCGAGCAACCCGATGGCGACCGATCCGGCCTCCAGCACGCGCGGCCCCGCCGAGGTCACGTGCCCTTGCGCCGCACCGCCTTCCGCCGCCACCAGCATCGCGCCTTCGGGGATCGGCGAGTCGGACGTCAGCCCGACGAGCTGCAGCCGGTCTGCGGCATGAAGCGCCGGCCGCATCAGCCCCTGCGCGCCGACGAACCCACCCGCCTTGCGCAGCATCCGCCCCAACCCCAAGTCGCCCGGCGTGGTGCGCCCATCGGCTTCCGCGCCGACCACGACGTGCCCCTTTTCGATCCGAAGAAATTCGAGCGCTTCCAGTCCGTACGGACATCCGCCCGCCCCGCGCACCGCCGCCTCCAGCGCATCCCACACCGGCCCGGCCTCATGCGCCGCGGCAGAGACTTCGAACGCGCGCTCGCCGCTGTAGCTTGCTGCCAGCACCAGCACGGCCACGCCAGCGATCACCCCGCGCGCCAGCCCCATGTGCGCGGGCGGCGTAATCCCCGTGACGTCGCCCAGCAGCCGCGCCGCCTTCGGCCCCGCCAGCGCGATCCCGGCGAAATGCTCCTGCTGCATCACCACCGATACGCGCAGTTGCGGCGCGAGCACGCGGTGGACGTAGCTCAGATGCGCCTCCATCCGGTCCGCCCCGCCGGTCGAACTCGTCAGCAGATACTCGGTCTCGCCCAGCCGCCAGACGGTGCCGTCATCCAGCACCATGCCGTCCTCGCGCAGCATGAAGGTGTAGCGCCCCCGTCCTACCGCCAGCTTGGCGATCCCCGTTGCGCAGATCAGTTCGAGCAAGGCTGCCGCATCCGGCCCCTTCACCGCGAACTTGGCAAGCGTCGAGACATCGACGATCCCCGCCGCCATCCGCACCGCGCGCGCCTCGCGCATCGCGGCGGCGTGGAGCGTTTCGCCCGCCAAGGGGTAGGCGCGCGGGCGATGCCACAGTCCGAGCGGTTGCCAGATCGGCGCGAGCCGCTGGTGGCAGTCCCACAACGCCAGCCGCCGCGCAGGCGCGGCATGCCCACCGCCATCCGCCCCCGCCAGCGCACCCAGCGTCAGCGGCGTATACGGCGGGCGGAACGTCGTAAGCCCGGCCTGCGGGATCGTGACGCCGCCGGTCTGCGCCAGCCGCGCGAGCGCCGCCATGTTGCTCGTCTTGCCCTGATCGGTCGCCATGCCGAGCGTGGTGTACCGCTTGAGATGCTCGACCGAGCGATAGCCCTCGGTCCAGGCGAGATCGACGTCGGCGGCGGTCACGTCGTTCTGGAAATCAACGAAACTGTGCTTGGGATCGGTCAGGTCCGCGGTGGTGGCGGCGATCGGCAGAATGTCGCCCGCCGCCGCACCAACGCTGCACACCGCCTGTGCCGACGCGCCGGGGACGAACGCCTGCAGGTCCTCGCGCCAATCCAGCGTGCCGCCCGCCTGGCTGTGGAGATGGACGACGGGGGTAAATCCGCCCGACATGGCGAGCAGGTCCGCCTCGAAGCGCTGCGTCCTGCCGCCGATGCTTGCGACGACAGCCTTAAGCCCGCCCGCGCCGCCGTGGGCTTGGAGGACGTGCGCGTCGGTAAAGGACGCTGCATTCCCACCCGCCGGACACGATTCCCGACTGTCGAGGATCGCCACGACCTCGCCGCCGGCGGCGCGAACCGCATCGGCAGTTGCATAGGCATCATCATTGTTGGTCGCGATCACCACGCGCTGCCCCGGGAGCACGCCGAACCGTTCGATATAGCTGCGGACTGCTTGCGACAGCATCACGCCCGGGCGGTCGTTCCCGGCGAAGGTCAGCGGCCGCTCGATCGCGCCGGTCGCCAGCACGATCCTGCGCGCGCGGACATGCCACAGGCGCTGCACGGGCTCGCCCGGCGCAGGCGGCTGGCCGGGTTCGACGAGGCGTTCGGCAAGCGTGGCAAAGCCGTGGTCCCACAAGCCGGACGCGGTGGTGCGCGTGAGGACGCGCAGATTTTCCGTCCGTGCTCCTGCAAAGGCAGGGGCCCAGGGGATCGAGCGCTGCGTGTGCGACTCTGGATTCCCGCTTTCGCGGGAAAGCAGATGGGGGGCGCGATCCTGCTCCACCAGCATCACCCGCTCGCCCGCCACAAGCGCAGCTCGCGCCGCCGCGACACCGGCGGCACCGCCCCCGACAACCAGCAGATCGCAAAACGCCGAGCGATGCTCGAAACGATCGGGGTCCGCCAGCGTCGGGGCCTTGCCCAGCCCGGCGGCCCGCCGAATGAACCGCTCATACACCATCCACCGCGACGGCGGCCCGAAGAACGTCTTGTAGTAAAACCCCGCCCCCAAAAACCGTGCAAACAGGCCGTTGACCGCGCCGAGATCGACCGCCAGCGAGGGCCACGCATTCTGGCTCCGCGCGACCAGCCCATTATAGACATAGACGTCGGTTGCGCATGTGTTGGGCTCGGTCCGCCCGCCCTCGCCGACCGTCACCAGTGCGTTCGGTTCCTCGACCCCCGCCGCCATGATGCCGCGCGGACGGTGATATTTGAAGCTTCGCGCAACCAGCATCACCCCGTTCGCGAGCAACGCCGCAGCGAGCGTGTCGCCCTCGCGCGCGAGCATCGCGCGCCCGTCGAAGCGGAAGCGCAGCGTCCCCTGCGCGCCGCCGATCCGTCGGCCACTCATGGCAGCAGCGCCGGGTCATAGGCGACGACCAAAGCAATCGCGTGGCTCCGCCGGTGCCGCCGCAGCACGATCCATTGCCGACAGCCGTAAGCATGCCGCCACAGCTCGTCATCCAGCCCGACCGGATTGGCCCGCGCATATAGCCGGGCAACCGCCACCTCCGGCGACATGCCGGGCGTCACGATCGAATCGAGCGTGCGTTCATAGACGAACTCGACCTGTGCGCGTTCGCCGCAATAAGGACAGTCGATCAGCAGCATCAGCGCAATTGCGGCATGAAGCCGACTCCCGCCTCGTCGATCGTCGCCCCGCGTGCGAAGCGATCCAGCGCGAACGGTGCGGCGAGCGGATGGCTCGTCCCCGTCGCGAGCAGATGCGCGTAGCACCAGCCCGATCCCGGCGTCGCCTTGAACCCGCCGTAACACCAGCCGCCATTCAGATAGAGGCCGTCGACCGGCAGCGGCGAGAGGATCGGCGATCCGTCGAAGCTCATGTCGGTCGTCCCCGACCAGCACCGCACCATCCGCAACCGCGACAGCGCGGGCACCAGCGCGATCGCCTCCGCCGCCGCTTTCTCGAGCCGGACCGGCAGCCCGCGCTGCGCATAGCTCGGAAACTGGTCAGGATCGCCGCCGAGCACGATCCCGCCCTTGTCCGACTGGCTGATGTAACAATGCAGCGACTGCGACATGACGACGGTATCGATCATCGGCTTGACCGGCTCGGTCACGAACGCCTGCAGGGTATGCGCCTCGATCGGCAGCGTGAGCCCGGCCAGCGCCGCCACCCGCCCGCTGCTTCCCGCGACGCAGATGCCGACCCGCCCCGCCCCGATCTGCCCGCGCGTGGTTTCCACGCCAGTCACGCGACCGCCCGCCAGGGTGAAGCCGGTGACCTCGCACTGCTGGATCACATCGACCCCGAGCGCATCCGCAGCGCGCGCATAGCCCCAGGCGACCGCGTCGTGCCGCGCGGTCCCGCCGCGCCGCTGGATCAGCCCGCCGTGGATCGGGAAGCGCGCGCTTTCCGACATATCGAGCAACGGCACGAGCTTGCGCACATCGTCGCGCGACAGCAGGTCCGCGTCGATCCCCGAACAACGCAGCGCGTCTCCCCGCTGCGCCAGCTGCGTCATGTCGCCATCGGAATGGCCGAGGAACAGCGCGCCGCGCGGGCTGAACATGACGTTGTAGTTGAGCTCGTCGCTCATCCCCTCCCACAGCCCGAGCGCGAAATCGAACAGGTCGTGAAGCGGCTTCTGCCGATAGTTGGAGCGCACGATCGTCGTATTGCGCCCGGTGTTGCCGCCGCCGATCCACCCGCGCTCGAGCACCGCAACATTGCGGATGCCGTGGACCTTGGCGAGATAATAGGCCGTCGACAGGCCGTGCCCGCCCCCGCCGATCACGATGACGTCATAGTGGCGTTTCGGTTCCGGATCGCGCCACGCCCGCTCCCAGCCGCGCTGCCCGGTCAACCCCGCCTTGAGCAAGGCGAGCGCCGAATAGCGCTTCACGCCGCCTGCTCCAGCGCCCAGCCGCGCCGCTCGCGCCAGTCGGGTTCGAGGGTCGCGAACCGTGCCAGCCCGAGCTTGCCGATGTCGGCGAACGAACAGACCCCGTCGAGCACAAGATCGCGGATCGCATGGCCGCTCGCGGGCGACAGGCCGAAGCCGACCCCGGACATCGTCGCGACGGTGACATTGCCCGGATCGGCGGGGCGATCAAGGATCGGTCGCCCGTCGGGGGTATTCTCGACGATTCCCGCCCACGACCGGATCACGCCGCGCCCGGCGGCGCGCGGAAACATCTCCGCCACGCGCCGCGCGAGGTTGCGCACCAGCGGCGAGGTCGGCCGCGTAGATGGCCCGGCGGGATCGGTCGCCAGCCATTCATGCGGCCCGCCCCCGAAGGCGAGATTGCCGCGCAGCGTCTGGCGACCGTACAGCCCGTTCCCGTCGACCCCGCCGATCGCCATCAGCGGCGCAGGCTCGGTCACGATCATTTCCGCGCGCGCGGCGGCGAGCGGAAAGCGAATCCCGATCGGCGCGACCAACGCCTCGGCCTGCGGCCCCGAGGCGACGACCAGCGCATCGCATTCGATCGTGCCGCGCGGCGTCACGACTGCGCTCGCGCGCCCGCCGCGCGTCTCGATCGAAAGCGCCGGGCAATGTTGCAGGATCTGTCCGCCAAGATCCTGCAACGCCCAGGCATAGGCCTGCACTGTACGTTGCGGATTGGCGTGGCCACCGAACCGCAAATGGATGCCGCCCAGGCAGGTGTGATCGGTCAGCGGCACCATCGCCTGCGCCTGCGTCGCATCCAGATCGTCGACCCGGTATCCCATCGCCGTGCACATCCGCCCGACCGCACGATAATGCTCAAGCAGGTCGGGATCGCGCTGGATGATGATCCGCTCGCGCCGGTATTCGGTCGGATAGCCGAGCAGCTCGTCCATCTGTGGCCACAACCGCTGTTCTTCGGCGAACAACGGGCTCTGATAATGCGACGCGCCGCCGCCGTTCCGGCCCGACGCCTCCCAGCCGACGACGCCCTTGTCGAGGACAACGACATCGACCCCCGCGCGCGCCAGCCACCACGCCGCGCTCAGCCCCGTCACGCCTGCGCCGATCACGACGACCGAAGCTGAGCGCGGCATCGCGCCGTCAGACATGCAGCGTCCCGCCGAGACCGGTGACATGCTCCGCCTCCTCCGGCGTGCCGATCACCGCATAGGGCGTCCATTGTGTCGGGATACCGAACCAGACGTCCCAACCGGCGGTCATCTCGGCGCCCTCGGTCCAGTCAGCGAGCACGCTGAGCGGCACCGGGCGAACCGGCGCGCGGAAGCTCGCGACCGGGACCTCGGATGGCAGGACGTTTTGCTCTGCCGCAAGCAGGCACCGCACCTGTTCACGGCAGCGCCGTCCCTGGCACGGCCCCATGCCCGCGCGCGTGAGCCGCTTGATTTGGTCTGGATGCGCGGGGCCATCCGCCAGCAGCGTCGCCAGCGACCGGGTCGCCAGCTGAGCGGGCCGGTCGAGGTAGCGCGGCGGCTGTACGCCGAGCAGGTCTGCCCGCGTGACCGCCTCGCACTGGCAGACGACCGTTTCTGCGGCGGCATGACGGCCAAGCCCGGCAGACCAGTCGAGCAGCCGTTCGTCGCTGGGCGACACTACGGTCGCGCTATCGCCCACGAGCTGCACCAGCCCGTTTGCGACCGTCCCCGCCGCCTCGATCAGTTCGGTCGCGGGCGTCACGCCAATCGCGAAGACGATCGTATCGCACGCCAGCACAGTACGTCCGCCGCCCCCTTCGAGCGGCGCGACCGTCACGCGCTCAACCCCGTCGATCCCGCCATCGGTCGCCGCAATAGTGTGCGCGAGGAACATCGGCACCCCGAGCGCCTCGGCCAGCGCCGGATCGCCGTCGATCCGATCGGCGACCTCGACGATCCCGGCAACCTCGATCCCCCGCTCCAGCGCCAGCCGCGCGGTCTGAAGCGCCAGATCGCCCGATCCGACGATCACGATCCGCCGGCTCGCCAGCGCATCGTAGCGGGTCAGCAGCGCAGCAAATCCCTGCGCCCCCATTACCCCGGGCTGATCCCACCCCGGAAACGCCATCGCGATATCGCGCGCGCCCGTCGCGAGCACCAACCGCCGGAAGCCGACCATCCGCGACGCCTCGGCATCCGCGATCCCGAGCAACGGCCCCGGCAGCGCCCGCAAAGCGGCATTCGGCACGTACAGCCCCCAGGCGACCGTCCCGAGCCGCACATCGACCCCGGCATCGAACGCCGCCTCCAGTTCGGGATTGGCGCGGAACAGCTGTTCGACCAGCCGGTCGGGATGATGCACCGCCGCAGTGGCACGACCGCCGAAGAACAGCGGCACGTCGTTCCCGATCATCGCGCCCGCGACCGGGTTCTCGTCGATCAGGAGCACGCTCGCACCGCTCAGCGCAGCGCGGATCGCGGTCGTCGGGCCAGCCCGACCCGCGCCGACCACGATCAGGTCGAACTGTTCGTCGGGCGCGGGGATCTTGCCGTCGATGGCGTGGGGGTCGAGGATCTTCATATCGCGTCTAAAGCCTGGGAGAGATCGGCGATCAGATCGTCGACATGCTCGATCCCGACCGACAGCCGCAGCGTGGCGGGGGTAATCCCGCCCGCTGCGCGTTCTTCGGGGCTGATCGCATAATGGGTCGTCGTCGCCGGATGCGTGATGAGCGTCTCGGACCCGCCGAGGCTGACCGCAAAGCGTAGCAATTCGAGCCGGTCGAGAAAGCGGAACGCTTCCGCCTCACCGCCGACGACCGCGAAGGAAAAGGTCGAACCCGCCGCCTTGCATTGCCTGTCGTAGACCGCACGAGCGGGCGTGCCCTCGGCAAGGAAACCGAGATAGGTGAGGCTCGCCACCTTGGGATGGTCGCGCAGGACCTCGGCAAGCCGACGCGCATTGTCCATCGACCGCTCGACCCGGAGGTGCACCGTCTCCATCGAGCGCAGCATCAGCCAGCACGTATAGGGGTCGAGATGGCTCCCAAGCGTGGTGCGCAACAGCCGCAGCGGCGCGACCAGCGCTTCGCGCCCGGTGACACCACCTGCCAGCAAGTCGCTGTGTCCGCCGCAATATTTGGTGAGACTCGTCATGCAGAGATCCGCACCAAGATCGATCGGTCGCTGCATCATCGGCCCGAGCAGCGTGTTGTCGATCACGACGACCGGGCGCGTCCCCGTCCGCGCGCCGACCGTATCGGCGATCTCGACCAGCAGTGCGACGTCGACCATCGCCGCGGTCGGGTTGGCGGGCGTTTCGCCGACGATCAGCTTGAGCGGCCCCGCCGCCAGTGCCGCCTCGACCGCCGACATCACGTCTGCGCGATCACAGCCGTCGGTGAAGCTCGCGTGATGCACCCCAAACCCCGGCAGCAACCCGGTGTAAAGACCGTTGGTCCCGCCGTAGATCGGCCGCCCGAACACCACGCTGTCGCCCGGTCGCAGATGCGCGAGCGCGATCGCGCTGTGCGTTGCCATCCCGCTGTTGAACACCGCCGCGCCTTCCGCGCCGTCGAGCGACGCCAGCCGTTCCTCGACCATGTCGAGATTGGGATGGCTGAGGCGCGCATAAATGTGCCCCGCGCCGCCGACTTCCGGCCCCGTGCCGTCGAAATAAGCTTCGTGAATGTCCTTCGCCTGCCGCGCGGAGGCATAGGCGAAGGTCGACGTCATGTAGATCGGGGGTTTCGCTGCATTGGCGGCACCCGCCGGATCATATCCCGCGCGGACCGCGAGCGTTTCGGAGCGCCAGCGCGGCCCAGTCATACCGGGACCCGCGCGAGATATTCGGTGGCCCGCGCGCAATACCAGTCGACGAAGCGCAGCGTCAGCGATTCCGCGGTCGGGCTGTACGGCCCCGGCGTATAGCCCGGCGACCACACACCGACCTGATTGTCCTCGGCGAACGCCTTGTCCTGCAGGTTGGTCTGCGTCCAAAGATGCGTCAGCTCGTCGATATCGTAATCGACGCCCTCGATCGCGTCCTCGTGCACCAGCCAGGTCGAGACGACGTGGGTTTCCCCCGGAGACACCGGCATCGCATTGAATGCGAAGGTGTAATCGCTGGTCGAATGACAGAAGTTGTTGGGCTCGACCGCCCAACGTAGCGACCCCGCATCGCCGCCACCCGCCTCGACCATCAGCTTCTTGACCGCGAACTGACCCGAGGTCGTCATCGCGACATTGCCATCGTTGAGCGCGAAGCGGACCGCCTGCCACCAGTCCTCGCCCACCGGCCCCGTTGGGAGCCCGATCGCATTCATCCGTTCCGTGAACAGTCGCGCTGCGGCGGCTTCGAGATCAAAATACTTTGTTGCGCCGACCGGGAAGGTCCGCGCCAGCTCGGGGTGACCGCTCGCGCAATGGTAGCATTCGCGACCGTTCTCGACGACCAGCTTCCAATTGGCATATTCGACCAGCACGGATTTGTGCGCGACCTTGGCGCGCTCCAGATTGTGCGGTTCGAGCAAAGGCGTCAGATCACGCCACAAGATACTGATATCCGGCGGAACCTGTGCCAGCGATACGAAGATCGCCCCCGCGATCGTCTCCAGATGCACCGGCTTCAACCCATAATCGGTCTTGTCGAAATCATCCGGCATCCGCCCCGCCGCGAGCAGCCGCCCATCGAGCCCATAGCTCCATCGGTGATACGGACAGGTCAGCCGCGGCGCGTGCCCCGCGCCCGGCTTGCACAAAATTGATCCGCGGTGGCGGCAGCTGTTGTGGAAGGCGCGCAACGCCCCGTCGCGCCCGCGCACCACGATCACCGGCCAACGCCCGACCATGAAGGACAGATAGTCGCCCGGCTGCTTTACTTCGGCGGTGAAACCGGCGAGCAGCCACGACGTGCCGAAGATCGCGGCGAGATCGAAATCGAAGGCTTCGGCGCTAAGATACAGGTCCTGCGGCAACGAATGCCCGGCGCGGCGCGACCCAACCCATGATGCAACACCTGAAAGGTCCACGCGCTCGTGCTCCTGCCCCGTATGCAGGGTGTGACATGCGCGGACCACCCCCGGAAAATTCCATTTGCGCATACACCCATGCGAAAACCGCGACGAACCTCGCCGTCGGTCCGGCGAACCGGCCATGCTCTTGCATTCAGGCGTGGAACCGGATTGATACCCGCCATACAGCGCGTCGCAGTCATTCGGGGAACGGGCCATCGCCAAGTCGAAGATCATCAACCGCCGCTGGCTCCCGCTCAACGCATTGCGCGCCTTCGACGCGGTCGGGCAGCAGATGAGCTTCACCGCGGGGGCGCAGGCGCTCAATGTCTCGCAAAGCGCCGTCAGCCGGCACATCATCAGCCTGGAGGAACTGTTGGGGCAGAAGCTGTTCGACCGTTCGGGCCAGCGCCTCGTGCTGACTGCGGCGGGCGCGGCGCTGCTCCCTGAGGTACGGCGATCGTTCGACCTGCTGGAACAGACGATGAATGCGGTAAGCCACGATCCGTTGAGCGGCCGCCCGATCCGGATCCACATCCCGCCATCGCTGCTGCAACAGGTGGTGATGCCGATGATCCGCGCGTTTCATCGCGACTATCCCGACGTGCGGATCGACATTTCGAGTTCCCCGGTGACGGGGATGCCGACCACCGAGACCGACATGGCGATCGTCTTCGACCGGCCGAACATCGACGACCGGATCACCGACCTGTTGTGGCTGGTCCGAGTCGCGCCGGTCTGTTCCCCCGCCGTGGCAGCGGCCAACACGGGCAAGTCGCTCGAGCAGTTCCTGTCGGACAACGACCTGCTGCACGTGACCCTCGACGGCGAGGTGCGCGGGCTGCTGTGGAGCAGCTTCGCACGCAGCAGCGGGATCGAGCTCAACACCAATCGCGGGCTCGCGTTCGACACGCTGTCGCTTGCCGCGACCTATGCGATGCAGTCGGGTGGGATCGCGCTCGCCGACATCGCGATGTTCGCGCCCGAGATCGCGGCGGGCAAGCTCGTCGTGCCGCATGACACGATGGTCGACGACGGGTTTGGCTATTATCTCAAATTGCGCGCGGACGATCTCGACGATCCGACGATCAGCCTGTTCCGGAGCTGGCTGATCGCGCAATTCGCGGCGCGGCAGACGGGCTGAATTTTCCGGTCGCATCCGCCGCGCGACGCGCTATTTGGTTGCGATGGAAACGATCGCTCCGAGCCCCGAGGCCGAAACCATCGCGATTCTCGAGACGATCGAGACGCGGCTGCGCTGGCTTTCGTCCTGGACGATCCACAACGCCAATCATCTCCGCGAGAGCCGCGACGGGCTGAAGGTCGGCGGGCATCAGGCGAGCTGCGCGTCGATCACCGCGATCATGACCGCGCTGTACTTTGGCGCGCTCCGCCCGAACGACAAGGTCGCGGTCAAGCCGCACGCCGGGCCGGTGCTCCACGCGATTCATTACCTGCTGGGCCAGCAATCGCTCAACGCGCTCCAGCGGTATCGCGGGCTGGGCGGCGCGCAGAGCTATCCGAGCCGGACCAAAGATTCGATCCCCGTCGACTTCTCGACCGGGTCGGTCGGGCTCGGGGTCGCGATCACCGCCTTCGCCAGCCTGATCCAGGATTATCTGATCGCGCACGGCGATCTCGCAGAAGCGGACGCCGGGCGGATGATCGCGCTGATGGGCGATGCCGAACTCGACGAGGGCAATATCTACGAATGCCTGATCGAATCGTATAAGCACGACATCCGCAATTGCTGGTGGATCGTCGACTATAACCGTCAGTCACTCGACAGCACGACCGCGGACCGGATGTTCCGACGCTTCGACGACATTTTCGAAACCTGCGGCTGGCGCGTCGAGACGCTGAAACACGGCAAGCTCCAGCGCGACGCCTTCGCGCGCGACGGCGGACAGGCGATTGCCGACTGGATCGACGCCTGCCCCAATGCCGAATTCGCCGCGCTGACCTATCAGGGCGGGGCCGCCTGGCGCACTCGCCTGCACGCGGACCTGGGAGGTGCGGGCGAAAGCCTCGCGCTAATCGACACGTTTGACGACGATGCGCTGGCGGCGTTGATGACCAACCTCGGCGGGCACTGCATCGAGACGCTGCTCGACGCCTTCGCGCGGTGTGGCGACGACGTGCCGACCTTGTTCATCGCCTATACGATCAAGGGCTACGGCCTCCCCTTCGCGGGTCACAAGGACAATCATTCGGGGCTGATGAACCCCGGCCAGATCCACGCGCTGCGCGACCGTCTCGGCATCGCCGAGGGCGACGAATGGGCGCCTTACGGTGGCCTCGGCGACAATGTCGCGGCGCAGGCGCGTTCGGTGGTCGAACGCAGCGCGCTCGCCACCGCACGGCCCGTTCCCACCGCCCCCGCAATCCCGCTGCCCGACGCGCTCCCCGCCCCAGAGGGCGCGGAGTGGTCGACCCAGGCGGCGTTCGGGCGAATCCTGCTCGATCTCGCCAAGAGCGGGCATCCGATCGCGGACCGGATCGTGACGACCTCGCCCGACGTGACCGTCTCGACCAACCTCGGCGCGTTCGTCAACCAGCGCGGGCTATTCCGGCGGCAGGAACTCGCGGACGTGTTTTCGGCTGCCCGCATTCCGACCGCGCAAAAATGGGCGGGCCACGGCGCGGGGCAGCATATCGAACTCGGCATCGCCGAGAACAATCTGTTCCTGATGCTCGCCGCGCTTGGTCTTGCGGCACCGCTGTTCGGCACCCGGCTGATGCCGATCGGGACGGTCTACGACCCGTTCATCGCGCGGGGGCTCGATGCGCTCAACTACGCCTGTTACCAGGATGCGCGCTTCCTGCTGGTGGCGACTCCCTCGGGGCTGACCCTCGGACCGGAGGGCGGCGCGCACCAGTCGATCAACTCGCCGCTGATCGGGATCGGGCAACCGGGGCTTACCTATTTCGAGCCTGCCTTCGCCGATGAACTCGCGCTGATGATGCACTGGGCGTTCGAGCAGATCCAGGCGGACGACGGCGGATCGACCTATCTGCGGCTGTCCACCCGCACGATCCCGCAGGTTACGCGCACGGATGATCGATGGAAGGCAGATGCGCTCGAGGGCGGCTATTGGCTGGTTGAACCCGGCGCCGCGCGCGATGTCGCGATCGTCTTCACCGGTGCGGTGACGCCCGAGGTGCTTGAAGCGCATGCCGCCCTCGCCGACGATGTCCCGGGCCTCGGCTTGCTGATGGTGACGTCGCCCGACCTGCTGCACCGCGGCTTTTCCGCCCGCCACGCGCAACGCTGGACCGGGGACACGCGCGCGGCGTGCCACGCCGAGACGCTCCTCGACCGGCTCGCGCCTGGTGCCGGGCTGGTAACGGTGATCGACGGCGCGCCGTCGACGCTGTCGTGGCTCGGCGGGGTGCGCGGGATGCGCGTCAGCCCGCTCGGGACCGACCGGTTCGGGCAGACTGGCGACCTGCCGGACCTTTACCGGCTCTACCGGCTCGACGCCGAGGCGATCGTCGATGCGGTAGCGGAATTGCTGCTGTAGGACGCTTTGGCGAAGGGGGACGGCGTCCCGTCAAGCTTGCTTTGGATCAGCGCAAAATTCCCCCCTTGGAAATGGTTCTAAAAGCGGCCTGCGCGTTTCCTCGAGTCCTGTAACCGACGCGAAGGACACTCCGCTGGAAAGCATTGCCGGACCAATCCAGGTCGTTCTGCAAGACACGCCCCCGAGCATGACGCCTGAAGCGCGTGGCGCGCGAAAAAACGGGGGGGCAGCATGACCGTCGCGTTTCTCGCAACCCGGATTGCCGAAGCCCTGCGCGACGACGATCTCGTCTTCATCGCCAATGACGATCAGCAGGCCGACGCGCTGGCCTGCGCGCTTGCCGCAATCGTCGACCGTAGCCGCGTCTTCTTCCTCCCGTCGAGCGACACGCTCCCGGGCGACGTCGCCCCCGCCTCTCCCGCCAACGCCGGGCGGCGAGTGGCGACGCTCCATGCGCTGCGGGTCGCGCAGACTCGAGCGGAGCGCGACGCGATCGCACTGATCCTCAGCGGCGAAGCGGCGGCGCGCCGGTACCCCGCCGCGGAACAGTTCGACCGCGCGCCCCCAGCGCTTGCGATCGGCGACGCGATCGATCTCGAAGCGTTCGCGCCGATGGTTGCAGACCTCGGCTACGTCACCGACGACCGCGTCGACGAGCCGGGCGAAGTTGCGGTCCGTGGCGAAGTGATCGACATTTTTCCGGCCGACGCGGTCCGCCCCGCGCGGATCGATGTCATCGACGAAAAGATCGCAGCGATCCACTGCTTCGACCCCGCGACGCAACGGACGCTCGAGTCGCTCGATACGCTCGAAATCGGACGTGCCGCCGAACCGCCGCTGGGTGACCCGGTCGCGATCCTCGCGCATCTGCAGCCGGGCCGGATCGTGCTGGCGGACAAGGCCGACAGCCGTCGGGCCCGGTTCGTCAAGCTCGCCGGCGACGTCGCCGCACGCGGCACCGGCAAGATCGACGCGATCGACGACGACCAGTGGCACGCCGCGCTAAACGGCTGGACGCCCTTGGCGTTCGACGACGCTGTGGCGGACGTCCCCCGTTTCGCGGAAGTGAAGGCGCCGCTTGCCAAGCTGGTGCGCTTCACCAAACCGCTGCTCGCCGATCATGCCCTGGTGCTGGCGGGGAGCAAACGCGACATCCGGTTCCTGCGCGCGCGGATCGGGCAACGGCTCGGGGTCGAGTTCGTCGACCATGACACGTGGGACTCGCTCCGCGATCTCACCCCGGGAATGGCCGCGACCGTGACAATGCCGGTCGACTGCGGGTTCGTCGTTGACAAGCGGGTCGTGATCGCCGCTGCCGACCTGCTCGGCAGCCGCGCGTTGCTCGATGACGCGCAACCCGGCTCGGCGAACCCGCTTGCAGGCGGCGCGGAGATCCGGATCGGCGATGTCGTAGTGCATGAGGATCACGGCGTCGGTACGGTCCTCGGGCTCGAAGTGGCGCCCCGTGCCGAGGCGACTTCGGGCGAGATGATCGTGCTCGAATATGCCGGCGGCGCGCGGCGGCTGGTCGAGGTCGACGATGCCGACCGCCTGTGGCGCTATGGCGCGGATGCGGAGGCGGTGACGCTCGACAAGCTCGACGGTTCGTCCTGGCTCAAGCGGCGCGGTGACATCCACGCGGCGATCGCCGAAAGCGCGCGCGGGCTGACCGAGCTTGCCGCCATGCGCGCAACGTTGAAAGCGTCGGTCCTCACCCCCGATCCTGCCGCCTACGAACGTTTCGCGAACGGTTTTCCGTTCAACGAAACCGCGGACCAGACCCGCGCCATCGCGGCAGTCCGACAGGATCTCGCGCACGGCACCCCGATGGATCGGCTCGTCGTCGGTGATGTCGGGTACGGCAAGACCGAGGTCGCGCTGCGCGCGGCGGCGATCGCCGCGCTCGCGGGCTATCAGGTCGTGGTCGCAGCGCCGACCACCGTGCTGGTCCGGCAGCATCTCGAGAGTTTCCGACGACGCTTCGAAGCCGCGGGGATTGCGGTCGAGGGCCTCTCCCGCCTGTCGAGCGCAGCGGAAAAGAAAGCAGTCAAGGCCGGGCTTGCCGACGGATCGATCCAGATCGTGATCGGGACCGGCGCGGTGATGGCGAAAGGCGTCAGCTACGCAAAGCTCGGGCTCGTCATCATCGACGAGGAACAGCGCTTCGGCGCGGCGGACAAGGCGCGGTTGCGCGGATCGGGCGAGGTCCATCTGCTGACGCTGTCGGCAACGCCGATCCCGCGGACGCTCCAGATGGCGCTGGTCGGGTTGCAGCAGATCTCGATCATCGCGACTCCGCCGGCACGTCGCCAGCCGATCCGCACCAGCCTCGACCACTATGACGACGTCCGGATCCGCACCGCACTCTTGCGCGAGAAGGGGCGCGGCGGACAAAGCTTCGTCGTCGTCCCGCGGATCGAGGACATGGCGAGCGTCGGCGAGAAGCTCCGGCGCGCGGCACCCGACCTCACGATCGTCGAGGCGCACGGCAAGATGCCTGCCGCCGACATCGACTCGGTGATGGTCGCGTTCTCCGAAGGCTACGGTGACGTGTTGCTCGCCACCAATATCATCGAAGCTGGGCTCGACGTGCCGCGCGCGAACACAATGGTGGTGTGGCGCGCGGACCGCTTCGGGCTGGCGCAATTGCATCAGTTGCGGGGTCGGGTCGGGCGCGGCAACCGGCGTGGGCAGGTCGTGCTGCTCACCGACTCGGATCATGCGATCGCGGAGCGGACGTTCAAGCGGCTGCGAACGCTGGCCACCTTCGACCGGCTTGGCGCCGGGTTCGACATCAGCGCGCAGGATCTCGACATGCGCGGCGCGGGCGATCTGCTTGGCGAGACGCAGGCGGGGCATACCAAGCTGATCGGTATCGACCTCTACCAGCACTTGCTGAGCGGTGCGCTGCGAAAGGCGCAAGGCGAGGATGTCGAGCGCTGGACGCCCGAACTGCATCTCGGCCCGGCCGGTGGTTTCCCGGCGGACTGGATCCCCGAGGATGACGTGCGGCTGTCGCTCTATATCCGGCTCAGCCGCATCTCAGACGGCTCGATGCTTGATGAATTCGAGGATGAGCTGGTCGACCGGTTCGGTGCGCTCCCGGTCGATGCATCGGGCTTGCTGGCGCGGGCCCGCGTCCGGTTGCTGGCGCGCGATGCGCGGGTGGAGCGGATCGACGCCGGCGACAAGGCAATCGCGCTAACGCCGCGGCGCGACTTTGCGGCGGATACGGCGGAAGCTGGTCTGGTCGAGAAGAACGGTCGGTTCCTGCTCGCGGAACCGACCGATGAAGGCACGCGGACCGAACGGGTCCAGACGCTGCTGGAGGAACTGGTCGCCTGACATGTCAGGGCGGGGCGGTACCAGTGGCGCAGTGCGCCATTGGTACCGCCCCGCCCTGCGCAGGCGTGCTGGCGGCTCTTACGAGATCCGCCGACCAAGTTCCTTGTTGACCCCAAGCGCGATCAACGTCGCCAGTGCACCCGACAGGAGATAGGCACCTGCCGCCAGCAGACCGAAGTTGCTTGCCAGCAGGAGTGCGACGAGCGGCGCGAAGCCCGCGCCGACCAGCCACGCCAGATCCGACGTCAGCGCAGCCCCGGTGTACCGCCGCGTGCTGCCGAAATTCGCGGCGACCGCCCCCGACGACTGGCCGAACGCCACGCCGAGTAGCGCGAAGCCGACCAGCACGAACGCCATTTCGCCGGCATATCCCGCGCTCAACAACTGCGGTGCGAAGCCACTGAACGCCGCGATCCCGGCTGCGGTCACGCCGAGCAGGTAGCGCCGCCCGACCCGATCCGCGATCAGGCCAGACGCGATCACGCCGACCACGCCGACGATGCCGCCGAGGATCTCGATCGACAGGAACCGTTCCGGCTTCTGGTTCGTAAAGAGATGCACCCAGGACAGCGGAAACACGGTGACCATGTGGAACAGCGCAAAGCTCGCCAGCGGCGCGAACGCCCCGATCACAATGTTGCGCCAATCGCTGCGGATCGTCTCGAGCACATGCGACGGCTCGAGTTCGCGGCTTTCGAAAAGGGCTTCGTAATGCGGCGTCGACACCATGCGGAGACGGGCGAAGAGAGCCACGACGTTGATCGCAAAGGCGACGAAGAACGGATAGCGCCAGCCCCAGTCGAGGAAGTCGGCGGGCGACAAGGTGCTGAGGAAGAAAGCGAACAATGCGCTCGCCACGATCAGCCCGAGCGGCGCGCCGAGCTGCGGAATCATTGCATACCAGCCGCGCTTGTTCTCGGGCGCATTGAGCGCGAGCAGCGAGGCGAGGCCGTCCCATGCGCCACCCAGCGCAATACCCTGGCCGATGCGGAAGATCGCAAGCAGCACGATCGCCCAGGCACCGATCGTCTCATACCCGGGCAGGAACGCGACCGCGGCGGTCGATCCGCCCAGCATGAACAGGGCGATCGTCAGCTTGGTGCCACGGCCGAGCACCTGATCGACCGCGAGGAAGATCATCGACCCGATCGGACGGGCGATGAATGCCAGCGCGAAGATGCCGAAGGAATACAGTGTGCCCGTCAGGCGATCCGCGAACGGAAAGATCAGCGCCGGGAACACCAGCACCGATGCGATCGCATAGACGAAGAAGTCGAAGAATTCGGACGTACGCCCGATGACGACGCCGATTGCGATCTCGTTCGGGTCGACATGGCCATCGCCATGCCCGTGCCGGGCGTTGATCGCCCGCGCATCGCGCTCGGCGGTGTGGGAGGCGGTTTGTGCTGTCATCGTTCGCGTCTTCCTGGACCGTGGGACGATCGGTCGTTGTTTCACCCTATGCCTTATACCACGGCTTTAGGGCATTGGACAAAATGTCCAATGTCGCAGCGCAGCATCTGTGTATAGCGCGCCCCCATGGCATCCCTCCGACTCCCCCCGATTCCCCGCCGCCCGATTCGTCACTTGCTGGCCGCGGGTTCGCTCACGCTGCTGCTTGGCGGATGCAACATGGTCGTCATGAACCCGGCCGGCGACGTTGCATTGCAGCAACGTGATCTGGTGATCTTCGCCACCGCGCTGATGCTGCTGATCGTCGTTCCGGTCATCGGGCTCGTTGGCCTGTTCGCCTGGCGTTACCGGTCGACCAACGAGGACGCGACGTACGAACCCGACTGGGATCACTCGTCGCAGCTCGAGCTGCTGATCTGGGCGGCACCGCTGCTGATCGTCATCTGCCTTGGCGCGGTGACCTGGACGGGCACGCATCTGCTCGACCCGTACCGCCCGATTGCCCGCCTGTCCGCCGGCAAGCCGCTGGTCGCGAACGTCAAGCCGCTCGAGGTCGAAGTGATCGCGCTCGATTGGAAGTGGCTGTTCGTCTATCCGCAATATGGCATTGCGACGGTCAACGAGCTCGCCGCACCGGTCGATCGCCCGATCCATTTCCGCATCAGTTCGTCCTCGGTGATGAACGCGTTCTACGTCCCCACCCTCGCCGGCATGATTTACGCGATGCCGTCGATGGAGACGCAGCTCAACGCGGTAATCAACAAGCCGGGCAATTACGAGGGTTTCTCGTCCAACTATTCGGGCGCGGGCTTCTCGGGAATGCGCTTCCGATTCCACGGGCTGAGCGAGGGCGATTTTAACGCCTGGATCTCGCGCAACAAGGCGGCCGGTGGAAACCTGACGCGCGCTGATTATCTAAAGCTCGAGAAACCATCGGAGAAGGTTCCTGTCATGCGGTTCGCGAACGTCGATCCCGGTATCTTCAGCGCGGTCGTCAACCAGTGCATCCGCCCCGGCACGACCTGCATGAGCGACATGATGAAGAAAGACATGCAGGACAGCGCGGCGATGGAAGGCATGCCCAACAGCGGTCACGCCGAAGGCAAACGCAACTCGTCCCCGCTGACGACGCGCGACGCCGGTCAGGCACCGCCGAAAAGCCCGTCCGACATTCCGCAACGCGGACCTTCGGCTCCCGATGAGTCCAATACGCCCAAGCAGCGCCCCCTCTAAATGGCCAGTACCATGCAAGCTTCACCCCTCAACGTCAGTCCGATCCTCGGCCGCTTCACGCTTGAGTCGCTCCCGCTCCATGAACCGATCGTCGTCGCCACATTCTGTGGCGTCGCGCTCGGCGGGATCGCGCTGCTGTCGGCACTCACCTACTTCAAACTGTGGGGCTATCTCTGGAAGGAGTGGTTCACCAGCGTCGATCACAAGAAGATCGGCATCATGTACATGATCCTCGGGATCGTGATGCTGCTCCGCGGCTTCTCGGACGCGATCATGATGCGCGCCCAGCAGGCGATGGCCTTCAACGGGTCCGAAGGCTATCTCAACGCGCACCACTATGACCAGGTGTTCACCGCGCACGGTGTCATCATGATCTTCTTCGTCGCGATGCCATTCGTGACGGGTCTGATGAACTACGTCGTCCCGCTTCAGATCGGTGCGCGCGACGTGTCCTTCCCGTTCCTCAACAACTTCAGCTTCTGGATGACGACCGCAGGCGCGGTGATCATCATGATGAGCCTGTTCGTCGGCGAGTTCGCGCAGACCGGCTGGCTCGCCATGCCGCCGCTGTCGGGCATCGGGTTCAGCCCGGGCGTCGGCGTCGACTATTACATCTGGTCGCTCCAGATCGCTGGTGTCGGCACGCTGCTGTCGGGCGTCAACCTGATCGCCACCATCGTCAAGATGCGCGCGCCGGGCATGACCATGATGAAGATGCCGATCTTCTGCTGGACCGCACTCTGCACCAACATCCTGATCGTCGCAGCCT
Organism: Sphingomonas sp. PAMC 26617; assembly: GCF_000242835.1. Classification (NCBI taxonomy): domain Bacteria; kingdom Pseudomonadati; phylum Pseudomonadota; class Alphaproteobacteria; order Sphingomonadales; family Sphingomonadaceae; genus Sphingomonas; species Sphingomonas sp. PAMC 26617. The sequence continues at coordinate 2,915,827 of NZ_JH594425.1, read as the reverse complement.
TCCCCGTCCTCACCGCAGTGCTGGCACTGCTCAGCCTCGACCGTTACGCCGACACCGCGTTCTTCACGAACACGCTCGGCGGCAACCCGATGATGTACGTCAACCTGATCTGGATCTGGGGTCACCCGGAAGTCTACATCCTCATCCTGCCGATGTTCGGCGTGTTCAGCGAGGTCACCTCGACCTTCTCGGGCAAGCGCATCTTCGGCTACACCTCGATGGTGTATGCGACCATGGTCATCACCCTGCTCGCCTACCTCGTGTGGCTGCACCACTTCTTCACCATGGGGTCGGGCGCGAGCGTCAACTCGTTCTTCGGCATCACCACGATGATCATCTCGATCCCGACGGGCGCGAAGATCTTCAACTGGCTGTTCACCATGTACCGTGGCCGGGTGCGCTTCGAACTGCCGATGATGTGGACGATCGCGTTCATGATCACCTTCACGATCGGCGGCATGACCGGCGTCCTGCTCGCAGTGCCACCGGCCGACTTCGTGCTCCACAACTCGCTGTTCCTCGTGGCGCATTTCCACAACGTCATCATCGGCGGCGTGGTGTTCGGGGCGTTCGCCGGGATCAACTACTGGTTCCCCAAGGCGTTCGGGTTCAAGCTCAACGAGTTCTGGGGCAAGGTGTCGTTCTGGTGCTGGGTCGTGGGCTTCTATCTCGCGTTCATGCCGCTCTACGTGCTCGGCCTGATGGGCGTCACCCGTCGCCTGCGCACCTTCGATGACCCGAGCCTGCAGATCTGGTTCATCATCGCAGGGATCGGTGCCCTCCTCGTCGCTGCCGGCATTGCCGCCATGCTCCTCCAGTTCGCGGTCAGCATCCGCGATCGCGAGAAGCTGCGCGACACCACCGGTGACCCGTGGAACGGCCGCACGCTCGAATGGGCAACCTCGTCGCCGCCGCCAGATTACAACTTCGCCTTCACGCCCGTCATTCACCAGGGCGATGCATGGGCGGACATGAAGGCACGCGGCTACGAGCGTCCGACGACCGGTTACAAGGACATCCATATGCCCTCGAATACCGGTTCGGGTGTCATCCTCGCGGGTCTGTGCGTGGCCTTCGGCGTCGGCATGATCTGGTACGTCTGGTGGCTCGCGGCGGTCAGCTTCGTCGCCATCCTCGCCGTCGCGATCGGCCATACGTTCATCTACAAGCGCGACTTCTACATTCCTGCGGCGACCGTTACCGCCAAGGAAGAAGCCCGCACCGCGGCCCTCGCGGAGGTAAAGGCATGAGCACGTCTTCGTCCGATTACGACATCGACACGTTCCACCTCGCCGAGGAGCTGCATCACGCAGAGGGGTCGAGCACGATGCTCGGCTTCTGGCTCTACCTGATGAGTGACTGCCTGATCTTTGCGATGCTGTTCGCGACCTACGGCGTGCTGGGGACCAGCTACGCCGGCGGTCCGGGGCCGAAGCAGCTGTTCGAGCTGCCGCTGGTCGCGGTCAACACGTCGATGCTGCTGTTCTCGTCGATCACCTACGGCTTTGCGATGCTGTCGATGGTCAACAAGAAGGTCGGCGCGACCCAGGCATGGCTCGCGGTGACGGCAGCGTTCGGGATCGCGTTCATCAGCATCGAGCTCTACGAGTTCGCAAACCTGATCCACGAAGGCGCGACGCCACAGCGCAGTGCGTTCCTCTCGTCGTTCTTCACGCTGGTCGCAACGCACGGGCTCCACGTCACCTTCGGGCTGGTCTGGCTGTTCACGCTGATGGTGCAGATCCAGGTCAAGGGCCTGATCCCCGCCAACCAGCGTCGCCTGATGTGCCTCAGCCTGTTCTGGCACTTCCTCGACGTCATCTGGATCGGCGTCTTCACCTTCGTCTATCTCATGGGAATGCTGCGATGAGCGCCGACCTCCACCACGCCGCGCACGACGCGCACCACGGCGCGCCCCACGGCAACGGCCATCACGACGATCTCGCCCACGAAGAGTCGCACGGCTCGTACAAGAGCTACGGGATCGGTTTCGGCCTGTCGGTGATCCTCACCGCGATCCCGTTCTGGTTGGTGATGACGCGCACGCTGACCAATCAGGCGACCGCGCTGATCATCATGGCGTTCGCCGCGGTGCAGATGGTCGTCCACATGATCTTCTTCCTGCACATGAACCGGCGCGCTGAAGGCGGCTGGTCGATGATGGCGTTGATCTTCACGATCGTCATCGTCGGGATCGCGCTCAGCGGGTCGCTGTGGGTGATGTATCACATGAACGCCAACATGATGCCCGCCCAAGACATGAGCCAGATGGGGTGAGCACACCGCGCCGTGGCTTCGTGCGGGGCGCGGTTACCGTGGTCTGGCTCGCGGTCATCGCCGCGCTGATCGGTCTCGGGACATGGCAGGTCCAGCGCCGAGCGTGGAAGCTGGACCTGATCGCGCGGGTCGACGCGCGGGTCCACGCCGCGCCCGTCGCGGCACCCGCCACCGCCGGCAAGGACGACGCCTACCGCCGGGTACGGGTTACCGGCGATTATCTCTCGGGGCGGGATACGTTCGTCCAGGCCTCGACCGTGCGCGGTCCCGGTTTCTGGGCGATCACGCCGCTGCGGCGCGGCGACGGATCGATCGTCCTGATCAATCGCGGCTACGTCCCCGCCCGCGCGGCGCTCCCACCGGTGGCGGGCACCACGACGATCACCGGGCTGCTCCGCCTGACCGAGCCAGGTGGCGGCTTCCTGCGCAGCAACGTCCCGGCAACCGACCGCTGGTATTCGCGCGACGTCGCCGCAATCGCCACGCGGCGCGCGGTCTCGCCCGCCCTGCCCTATTTCATCGACGCCGATGCCAGTGACCCCCGCCCCGGCGCGCCCGTCGGCGGTCTTACGGTGATCCATTTTCCCAACAGCCACCTTGCTTATGCGGTGACATGGTACATTCTTGCCCTCATGGGCATCGCCGGGTTGATCTACTGGATCCGCGTCGAGCGGCAGCGGCACACCCCCGCCGCGTGAGCCGCGCGATCGCCAGCCTGCGCGGTCTGCCCGCGCTGCAGACCGCCGGCCATGCGAACATGCTGCAACTCGTCGAACTCCGCTGGATGGCGGTGGCGGGACAGCTCGGCACGATCCTGCTGACTCACGTGGTCTTCGGCATCCGCCTCCCGATGATGGCGATGCTCAGCGTGCTGACCGGACTCGTCATCCTCAATGCCGGAAGCCTGTTGCGGCTGCGGCTCGACCGCCCGATCACCAACGGAGCGTTGTTCGGCGGGCTGCTGCTCGACGTGCTGGCGCTCAGCGCGCAACTGTATCTGAGCGGGGGCGCGACCAACCCGTTCGTCTCGCTTTTCCTGCTGCAGGTCGTGCTTGGATCGGTGCTGCTGGCGAGCTGGTCGGCATGGACGATCGTTGCCGCGACCAGCCTGTCGTTCGCCGTCCTCACCGCCTTCTACCAGCCGATCACGCTGCCCGCCGGGTTCGACCGCTCGCTGTTCGCGTTGCACGTGCAAGGCATGTGGGTCTGTTTCGCGTTGGTTGCGGTGCTGCTGGTGGCCTTCGTCGGGCGGATCAACGCGAATTTGCGGGCGCAGGACAATCGGCTTGCCAATGTCGAACGCCACGCGGTCGAGGAAGAACATATCGTCCGGATCGGCATGCTAGCCTCGGGTGCGGCGCACGAGCTCGGTACGCCACTGTCCTCTCTGTCGGTGATCCTCGGCGACTGGCGCCGCAGCCGCCTGCTCGCGCAACATCCCGATCTGCTCAACGATATCGAGGAGATGCAGGCCGAGGTGCAACGCTGCAAGGCGATCGTCACGAGCATCCTGCTGTCCTCGGGCGATGCGCGCGGCGAACAATCCGCCGCGACGACGGTGCGCTCCTTCGTCGACCGCGTCGTCGCCGACTGGATCGCGGCGCGCAGCTTCGCCAATGCGATCTACACCGACCAGTTCGGCGAGGACGTGCCGATCGTGTCGGACGTCGTCCTGCAACAGGCGGTCTTCAACATGCTCGACAATGCCGCGGAATATTCGCCGCAGCGGATCGAGATCGCGCTGACCCGCGACGCCGACGACGTCGTGCTGACGGTCCGCGACGCCGGGCCCGGGTTCGCCGCGCATCAACTCGCGAGCATCGGCAAGCCGTACAACAGCACCAAGCCCGAGCTCGGTCGTGGCATGGGGCTGTTTCTCGCAAGCAACGTCGCGCGCAAGCTCGATGGATCGCTGACCGCGCGGAACCAGCCCCGCAGCGGCGCGGAGGTGACGTTCCGCCTGCCGCTCGCCGCGATCGCGCTGGGAGGAGAGGACGATGGCGAGTAACCCGCTGCTGCTGATCATCGAGGATGACGCCGCCTTCGCGCGCACGCTGCAACGCTCGTTCCGGCGGCGGGATTACGAGGTCGTGCTGGCCGAGGGGCCAAGCGACCTCCCCGCCTTGCTCGCCGCGCGCACGCCCGATTACGCCGTGGTCGATCTCAAGCTCGCGAACAGCTCCGGGCTCGTCTGTGTCGAGACGCTGCGCGCGCACGACCCCGATACGGTGATCGTCGTGCTGACCGGCTATGCGAGCATCACCACCGCGGTGCAGGCGATCAAGCTTGGCGCGACCTCCTATCTCGCCAAGCCCGCCAATACCGACGATATCGAACGCGCGTTCGGGATGACGCTGGGCGACGCGGATGCACCGATTGGCGACCGACAGACCTCGATCAAGACGATCGAATGGGAACGGATCAACGAGACGCTGGCGGCTACGGGCTTCAACGTATCGGAAACTGCGCGCCGCCTCGGTATGCATCGCCGGACGCTGGCGCGGAAGCTCGAGAAGCGCCGGATCGTATAGGACGCCCGACGGAATTCACTGATCTTTAAAAGAATGCGGGTAGGTAATGCATCTGCTGGCGTAACCGACGTCAGCCTAACCAACGCCGGGCCGTCCGTTACGGCCTAGCCCTCTCTGCGACAGCAAAGGCAAACTTGCTGTAGTAAAGACTATGTATTAATAACTACTAAATTCGAAAAAATAGATATTACGGCGTAGTTCTGGAACTATTCGTCGCATTCAATCATTTTCGCAACGATGGCACATACTGCCACAGGCGTCCTCGCCCTGTCCCGATACGCAATTCGGACAACCACCTTCCTCCGGAGTTAACGGCGTGTCGACCCATCCGGGGTCGCGCGGCCGACGGTTGTACGTTCAGAGCGGGGCAAACCCATGAAAATCAGATATTTCACGCTGCTTCTGGCAGCGAGCACGTCGCTCGTCCACGCGCAACGCGTGCCCATTCTTGGCGGACAGCTACAGCAGCAGATTCCCCCCGTCCCGCTACCCGAGCGTTCGGACCCCGGCCTCGATGTCCAGACGACGGCAAAGGCCCCCGACACCGATCCGAACGGACCGACGATCCGCGTGCACACGCTGCGGATCACCGGCCAGACGCTGTACGACGAACGGACATTGCTCGCCGCCAGCGGGGTCGCGCCGGATCGGGACCTCAACCTGTACCAGTTGCGCGCCGCCGCCGCGCGGATCGCGGCCTTCTACAAGGCGCACGGCTATGTCCTCGCCCAGGCCTATCTCCCCGCGCAGGACGTGCAGGGCGGATCGGTCACGATCGCGGTGATCTAAGGCCACTATGGCGCGATCACAATCGACAATGCGACCAACCTCCACACCGGCGTTGCACGCCACGTTCTCCACGGTCTCGACACCGGCGACATCGTTGCGATCGCGCCGCTCGAACGCCGCCTGCTGCTGCTGTCGGATATTCCGGGCGTCGTCGTCCAGTCGACGCTGTCGCCGGGGACCAGCTTCGGCACCTCCAACCTCAACGTCGCGCTTGCGCCGGGCCGCCGCGTCACCGGCGACATCGAGGTCGACAACGCAGGCAACCGCTACACCGGAGCCTATCGCGGCGGCGGGTCGATCAACCTCGACGATGCGACCGGGCTCGGCGACATGCTCAGCCTGCGCCTCTTGGCCTCGACCGATGGCCTCGCCTACGGGCGCGCTTCGTGGCAGGTGCCGGTCGGCAATCTCACGGTCGGGGTGGCCTATGCGCACTTCCGCTATGATCTCGGCAAGGAATTCGCGAGCCTCGACGCGCACGGCACCGCCGATGTCGCGGGCCTCTACGCGAGTTACCCGCTGATCCGCTCGCGCCGCGCCAACCTCTATGCGGTCGGCGAACTCGACGCAAAATGGTATGACGACCGGATCGACCTGACGAACAGCCAGTCGCGCCGGATGAGCAAGACTGGTACGCTCGGCCTCAACGGCAACAGCCGCGACGGCTTCCTGGGCGGTGGCCTCAACGTCGCATCGGTCGGCTGGACGATCGGCGATCTCAAGCTCCGTACCCCACTGGACCGCGCGACGGACTCGCTCACCGCGCACAGCGCGGGCACGTTCAACAAGTTCAACTTCAGCGTCGCACGGCTCCAGACGGTCACCGGCCCGCTCGAACTGTACGGCGCGGCGCGCGGGCAGATCGCGCTCGACAATCTCGACACGTCGGAAAAGATGGAACTGGGCGGCGCCTACGGCGTCCGCGCCTATCCCGAGGGCGAGGCCTACGGTGACCAGGGCTATATCGCCACTGCCGAGGGCCGCCTGATGCTCAGCCACTGGGCGCGGCGCTTTCCGGGCCAGCTTCAGTTGATCGGCTTCGTCGAGACCGGGCGGGTGCAATATGCGCACGATGCGTGGTTCCTCGGCAGCAATCATACCCAGCGCAGCGGCTTCGGCGGCGGGCTGGTCTGGTACGCGCCACAGGCGATCACGCTGCGCGGCACCTATGCCCGCAAGATCGGCAACGTCCCTGCCACATCAGCGCCTGACCGTGCCGGCCAGTTCTGGTTTCAGGTCGCCAAGACCTTCTGACGCGCGCGCGCCACGCGCGACGCCGTCCGAACGCTATTTCAAGGATCCCGACCATGACCATTTCCGGACAGGTTTTCTCCCGCCGCCAGTTGCTTGAAACGACCGGCCTCCCCGGCGTCGTCCGCCTCGCGCTGTTCGGGCTTGCCGCCGCGATCGGTTTCGCGGGACAGGCGCAAGCGCAGGTGCAACCGCTGCCGACCGGCGGGACCGTAACCGCGGGTGCCGCGACGGTCGCGTCCGGCGCGACCGCGCTGACCGTTACGCAGACGAGCAAGGCCGCCGCGCTCAACTGGCAGAGCTTCGATATCGCCGCGGGCAACAGCGTCACCTTCGTCCAGCCCGACCGCAATTCGGTCGCGCTCAACCGGGTGACCGGGCCGGATGCGTCGCAGATTCTCGGCAACCTCACCGCGAACGGCAAGGTCTTCCTGGTCAACCCGAACGGTGTGCTGTTCGGTAGCGGCGCGCAGGTCAATGTCGGCGGGCTCGTCGCGTCGACGCTGAATATCAGCGACGCCGACTTCATGGCGGGCAAGTACAAGTTCAGCGGCTCGGGCAAGGCATCAGTGCTCAACCAGGGCACGATTACCGCGGCGGACGGCGGCTATGTCGCTTTGCTCGGCGGAAGCGTCGCGAATGACGGGCGGATCACCGCGCGGCTCGGGACGGTCGCACTCGCGGGCGGCGATGCGATCACGCTCGACGTCGCGGGCGACGGGTTGCTCTCGGTCGTCGTCGATGCGGGCACGGTCGGCGCGCTGGTGCGCAACGGCGGGCTGATCAGCGCGAACGGCGGCAACGTCCTGCTGACGGCGCAGGGCGCGGGAACGCTGCTCGGCACCGTCGTCAACAACAGCGGTGTGATCGAGGCGCAGACGATCGACACGCGCGGCGGGACGATCAAACTGCTCGGCGACATGTCGAGCGGCAAGCTGACCCTGACCGGAACGCTCGACGCGAGCGCACCGAACGGCGGCAGTGGCGGCTTCATCGAAACCTCCGCCGCCAGCGTCTCGATCGCCGACTCCGCGCTGGTCTCGACGCTCGCGCCCGCGGGCACGACCGGCACGTGGCTGGTCGATCCACAGGACTTCATCATCGGGGCGGGCGGCAACATCTCCGGCGCAGCCCTGTCCGCGCTGCTCGTCACCAACAGCGTGACGATCAGCACCAATCCGACCGGCACCGTCACCACACCGGGCACGCCGCCGCTGACTGAAAGCGGGACGACCTCGCCCGGCAACGGCGACATCATCGTCAACGATGCGATCGCCTGGACCGCGACGCCGAGCACGACGACGCTGCGGCTGAATGCCGAGCGCGATGTAGTGTTCAACAATTCGGTCACTGCGACCAACGGCAACATCCAGACCTGCTGCGGTCGCGACGTGATCGTCAACGCCGCGCTCACGACGACCAACGGCAGTATCCTGCTCAACGCCGGGCGTACCGTGAACGTGCTCGCGGCGATCACCACCACCGATGGCAACCTTGCGCTGTGCGCGGGCGTCGATGCCTTCATCGCCGCCTCGATCACGCTGACACGCGGCACGACCATCCCTGCGCAAGCCCTTGGCCTGCAACCTGGCTTACTGATCATCGCAGGCGCGGCGGGAACTGGTCCCGGGGCCGGCAACGGCACGCTCAGCTTGGCACCGGGAACCGCGCCGATCACCGTGACCGGACCGAACGCCGCGGCGGTGATCAACTACAACCCGGTCTCCTATACCACGCCGAATGATTATACGGGCTTCTTCACGCTCAGCCTGGGCGCGAGCCTGACGCAGCGGATGCTGGTCTTCCCGGGGAGTACGAAGGTCGCGGACGGAACGACGGCGGCGACGCTTTCCGGCTTCAACGGCACCACCGTCACCGGGCTTCCGTCGGGTATCACGCTGGTCGCGGGCACCAACGCGACAGCGACCTACGACAGCGCCAGCGCGGGAAGCGCGATCGGCATTACCTTTACGGGCTATACGCTCGCGGGGGCAAACGCGGGGCAATATGCCCTGGCGGGCTCCTGCTGCGTCGCGACCTTCCGCACCACCGGAACGATCACGCCGGCAACGACGCCTGTCGTCACCCCGCCGGTCGTAACGCCGCCCGTTACGACGCCCCCCGTTACGACGCCCCCGGTCGTGACGCCCCCCGTCACCCCTCCCGTCGTTACGCCGCCGGTGGTCGTGGTGCCGCCAGGCGGACCGGTGGTCGTACCGCCGGTCGGAACGCCACCCGGTCCGCCCACCGCGCCGCCGGTCGTACTCCAGCCCGTTCCTCCGCCCGAACGTCCGGTGCCGCCGCTGCCGCCGCTCGTGGTGATCGACTATCCGCCGCCGCCCGTCCTCGAAACGCTGCTGCCGCCCCCGCCCCCGCCGGTCCAGTTCGTGCCGCCGGTCCAGCCGGTCCCGCCCGTCGCACCCCCGCGGCAGACGCCACCGCTTCCGGCGCGACAGGCGCGCAACTGAGGTGCGCGCGGCGGGGCTGATGCTGTTGCTGGTGGTGAGCAGCCCTGCGGTCGCACAAGGCGCGGCCCCGGTGCCGCGCGCCTCCCCGGCTCCGGCCGCCGAACCGACGCCTGCCGCGCGGCGACTTGCCGCCTGGGCAACGCGATCGCAGGACACCAGGGGGCGGCCCTTCCTGGTGATCGACAAGGTCGCGGCGCGGGTGTTCGCCTATGATGCGGACGGCACGCTGCGCGCGACGACGCCCGCGCTGCTCGGTGCGGCGCGCGGTGACGTGACTCCGCCCGATATCGGGAAGCGCACGCTCGCACAGATCGGTCCGGCGGACCGGATCACCCAGGCGGGCCGGTTCGAAGCGCATATCGGCCCCGATCTGCACGAGGACGTGTTGTGGATCGACTATGACAGCGGCCTCTCGCTCCACCGCGTCGTCACCGGCAGCCGCACCGAACACCGGCTGACCCGCCTGGCGACCCCGTCGACCGCCGACAACCGGGTGTCGTTCGGCTGCATAAACGTCCCCCGCATCTTCTACGAGACCGTCGTTGCGCCGATGTTCCGGCCGGCGGACGGGGTGGTCTACATCCTACCCGAACAACGCGCGCTGTCGGAGGTCTTCCCCGCGCTTCCGGTCGCGCTCGCGGCACAGCGCTGAGCGGGACTCGCGCGCCGCGGTGCAAGTCGGTATCGCCCACGCGATGCCAGCACGTCTCAAGATCTTCTTCGACGGGGGATGCCGCCCCAATCCCGGCGCGATGGAAATCGCGGTGGTCGCGCGCGGTGCGGTCCGCCTCCACACCGATCTGGGCGAAGGATCGAGCATGGACGCCGAATGGCACGCGTTGATCGCGGCGGCGCGCCTCGCGATCGCGCTGGAATTGCGGCGGGACGGATATGTCCTGCTGGGCGATGCCGTAGCGGTGATCGCGCAGGCGAACGGCACACAACCCTGTCGTGGATCGGGTGAGACGCATCGCGCGACCCTGCTCGCGCTCGGCAACGGACGCGTCCCGCCGATCCGCTATATCAAGCGTACCCAGAACCTAGCCGGGATCGCGCTTTCGCGGCACCACCAGCGTTGAGTGCGGTGCCGATCCTCTACAGCTTCCGCCGCTGCCCCTACGCGATGCGCGCGCGGCTTGCGCTGGCGATCAGTGGCACGTCGGTCGAGCTGCGCGAAATCGTCCTGCGCGCCAAGCCCGCCGAAATGCTGATGGCGTCGCCCAAGGGCACCGTCCCGGTCCTGCTCCCCGGCGACGGCAGCGTCATCGACCAGAGCCTCGACATCATGCGCTGGGCGCTTCGGCGGAACGACCCCGAGGCGTGGCGCGCCGGTGACGACGCTGCGCTGATCGCGGACTGCGACGACCGGTTCAAACACCATCTCGACCGCTACAAATACCCCGATCGTCACGGTGCCGACCCGCTCGAACACCGCGCCGCCGCGCGCGACTGGCTCACCGGTCTGGAACATCGCCTGGCCGGGCGGGAGAACCTGTGCGGCGCCACACGGACACTTGCCGACATGGCGATCATGCCGTTCGTCCGTCAATTTGGTGCCGTCGACCCGGGATGGTTCGCAGCACAGCCCCTGCCCGCAGTCCATGCCTGGCTCGACCGCCATCTGACGTCGGCATTGTTCGCGACGGTGATGCTGCGGGTTGCACCCTGGCAAACCGGCGACCCGGTGCTGCGCTGGCCATGAGCCTTCATCCCTCGGATCGCCGAACAGGCTTTGCGCTCCGCGCCTGCGCTGTGTAGCGGCACGCGGCATGGCTGCTCTCTCCTCCCCGCCCGCCCCGTTCACGCTCGGCCTCGACTTCGGCACGACCAACTCGGTCGCGGCGGTCGCTCGCGACGGTGTGTCCGAGCTGCTCGAGCTCGACGGCCCCGACGGCCCTGATGCCGCCTTCCGCTCGGCGCTGTGCTTCTGGGAAGACGATACGGTCAAAGGCGGGATCGCCGCCGAAGCCGGTCCCTGGGCGATTGCCGAATATCTCGAATATCCGCAGGGCAGCCGGTTCCTGCAGTCGTTCAAGTCGGTCGCCGCCAACCCCAGTTTCGAGCACGCGACGATCTTCGAGCGGCGCTACCGGTTCGAGGATCTCGGCCAGACCTTCCTTGCCAGGATGGCCGCGCGCTCCCGCAGCATGCTGGACCGCGCGAGCCGCGTCGTCGTCGGGCGTCCGGTCGAATATGCCGGACATCGCCCCGACGCGGCGCTCGCGCGGCAACGCTATGACCTGATGTTCGCGGCGCTCGGCGCGGACGTGCATTATGTCTACGAACCCCTCGGCGCGGCCTATAGCTACGCCGCACGGATCGCCGATCCCGCGACGATTCTCGTCGCCGATTTCGGCGGCGGCACGAGCGACTTTTCGGTCGTGCGGATCGAGGCCCCCGGCGCGGCGCGACGGTGCGTCCCGCTCGCGCATGCCGGCGTCGGCATCGCCGGCGACCGGTTCGACGCGCGGATCGTCGAGCAACTGGTGATGCCGTTGCTCGGCCAGGGCGGATCGTATCGCTCGTTCGACAAGACGCTCGAGATCCCGCGTGGGTATTTCGCCGATTTTGCGGACTGGTCGCGGCTTGCGTTGATGCGCAACCGTCGGACGATCGCCGAGCTGGAAAAGCTGCGAAAATCCGCACTCGACCCGGATGCGATCGGCCGGATGATCGCGGTGATCGAGGAAGAGCTCGGCTTCCAGCTGCACGAAGCGGTCGGCCAGGTGAAGCGCGACCTGTCCGCATCGGAGCATGCGAACTTCCGGTTCAGCGGCGCGGGGCTCGCGATCGAGGCGGAGGTCAGTCGCGCCGACTTCGAAACGTGGATCGCGCCCGATATCGCGCGGATCGCGGGAGCGGTCGATCAGGTGCTCGAAGCTGCACAGACCACGCCGGACGCGATCGACCGGGTGTTCCTCACCGGCGGTTCGTCGCTGACGCCGCGCGTGCGCCGCCTGTTCACCGAACGCTTCGGTGACGACCGGATCGCGACGGGAGGCGAACTGACCTCGATCGCGCACGGACTCGCCCTGATCGGGCAGCAGGACGATCTCGCGGCGTGGTCGGTTTAGGCCCTCCGCGCCACCCGAACTCTTCCGGACCGGCCGCCCTCATCGACTAGAGCGAGACCGCACGTTCCGCCATCCATCCGTGGATCTGCGCGACGACCGCCGCGCCTTCGCCCACCGCCGCCGCGACTCGCTTGGTCGAACCTGCGCGCACGTCGCCGATCGCGAACACGCCGGGCAGGCTGGTCTCGAGCGAGCGCGGGCCCGTTCCGGTGACGATGAACCCCTTGCCGTCGGTCTCGACACAGTCGCGCAGCCAGCCGGCATTGGGATCCGCCCCGATGAACAAAAACAGGTGCCGCGTCGTGCACTCGGTCACCGTCCCGTCGAGCTGGCGGATCGAGGTTCCGGTCAGGCCGCTCGCCCGGTCGCCGTGCAGCGCGACGATCTCGCTGCCGACATGCAGCACGACATTGGGCAACGCCGCGATCCGCTCGATCAGATAGCGCGACATGGTCGCCGCCAGATCGCGCCGGACGATCAGATGCAGCCGCTCGACCCGCGGCGCGAGAAACACCACCGCCTGCCCCGCCGAATTCCCGCCGCCGACGAGTGCGATCTCCTCCCCGGCGCACAGCTTCGCCTCGATCGGCGAGGCCCAATAGGAGACCCCCGCCCCTTCGAACAGCGCGAGGTCGGGAATGTCGGGCCGCCGGTAGCGCGCGCCCGAGGCGACGATCACAGCCTGCGCCCGCACCTGGCGCGCGCCTGCCAGCAGCAGCGCGATCGGGTCCTGTGGCGCCCGCTCGGGAGCGCATTCGAGCCGGTCGACCGACACGGGCACCGCGATCTCCGCCCCGAACTTGAGCGCCTGATTGAACGCGCGCCCCGCGAGCGCCTGCCCCGAAATGCCGGAGGGGAAGCCAAGATAATTTTCGATCCGGTTCGAAGCCCCCGCCTGCCCGCCGATCGCGCGTTCGTCGAGCACGATCGCGTCCAGCCCCTCGGACGCGGCATAGACCGCCGCCGCAAGTCCCGCAGGCCCGGCCCCGACGATCGCGACATCGTAGACATGCGCCGGATCGATTTCGGGCGTCATCCCGAGGCAGCGCGCAAGGTCGGCGTCGCTGGGGCGGCGGAGCAGATCGCCGCTCGGACAGACCACCAGCGGCAGTTCGTCGGACTGCACCCCGAGCCGCGCCACCAGCGCCTGACCCTCTGCATCGGTTGCTGCGTCGAGCACCAAGTTGGGATAGCCGCTGCGCGTAAGGAACCCCTGCAGGCGGACGATATCCCGGCTGCCCGGCGTCCCCACCAGGATCGTCCCCGCGCCGCCCTCCTCGATGAGTCCGACCCGCCGCAGGATCAGCGCACGCATCACGATCTCGCCCACGTCGGCCGAGCCGACCATCAGGGCGCGAAGATGCGCGGGATCGAACGGTAGTGCGGTGCAGCCATCGCCACCCGCGCGCCCCGCGGCGATCGATCCGCGCCCGGCAAGCTGGCTGACCTCGCCGGTGAACTGCCCTGGACCGTGCGTCGTGATCGGCGCTTCATGGCTCAGCCCATCCCGGCGCACGACGTCGATCGTGCCGTTCAGCACGAGCCACGCAGGCGCGTCGCGCTCGCCGATGCTGAAGATGACCTCGCCCGGCGCGAAGCTGCGGACGGGTCCGCTCGCGAAGCGCGTTGCGATCGCAATCTGCGCCGCATCGAGCGACGGGAACATCTGATGACGGCGCGTATCGATCGTGCTCATGCGCACGCTTTTATCAGTTTTTGGTCTGAGCGTCGCCGGGTCAGAACGGCGGCGCGCGGCGCGCGCGCTGTGCGCGGGCAGCCTCGGTCCACCACGCGAGATCGTCGGCGAAGCGCGGGAACGCCTTGGCGGCGGCGGCGCCGCCCTCGCCGGTCGGCGTCCCCTCGGCATCGAACGCCGTGCCAATGCCACCGACCGCGAGCGTCGACGAGGTGACGATCATCCCCATCTCGGACAGGATGCCATGCCATGCCAGCCCCGAGCGCACCCCCGCCATCCGACCCGCCGAATAGCTCGCGATGGCGGCTGGCCGCCAGAACCATTCCTCGAGGAAATGGTCGGTCAGGTTCTTGAGCCCTGGCTGGACGCTCCAGTTATATTCGCCCGAAACGAACACGAACGCATCGGCGTTGCGGATCTTGCCCGCCAGCGTCTCGAGCGCCTCGGGTGCGGTACCCGACGGATATTCCTTGTACATGCGGTCGAGCATGGGCAGCCCGATCGCCCTGGCGTCGATCAGTTCGGGGCTGGCGCCGCGGGCTGCGAAGGATTCGACCAGATAGTGCGCGAGCCGGATTCCCATCCGATCCGATCGGTAGGAGCCGTAGAAGATCAGGATCCGGTCGCTCATGCTGTGTTCCTTGCGTGATTGGCGCAAACGAAGCGCGTGTAATGCCGTTGCACCCCACGCGTCGCATGTGCCTGGCCGTCAGCGTTCCAGCGCCTGACGGCCGGGTCCGTTCCCGCCTTTGGAACCCAGCTAAAGGCGTCAGAACGCAGCCGAGATCGAGAATAGCACCTTTCCGTTTGCAATCGATTCCCCGTTCTTGGTCCGGGAAAAGTTCGGCTGGAGATAGGCGGCTTCCGAGCGGCTGATGTCGGTGTCGACGTAAGCCGCCCCCAGCGTGACCGGTCCGATCACGTAATCGAGTCCGAGCAGCCAGTCCCAATAGTCACCGGTCGGCGCAACGCTCGTGCCGTTCGGCCCGAGCCCCGGATTGCCGTACGAGTGGCCGATATGCGCCTTGGCGGTCAGCTTGGTGGTCGGGATACCAACCGCTGCATCGCCCCACAGATATAAATTGTCCTGGCTCTGCCCCCGGCTTTGCGGCGTCGCGGAGAAGTTGCCGAGCGCGCGCTGCGTCGGCGCATAGGCGACCCCCGCGAGCAACGTCGCCGGGCCGACCGTGCCGCTATACTTGACGTAAGGCTCGCCGAAGTCGGTGTTCGCCGCGCCGCCCGGGTACATGTACCAGGTCAGTCCGACGTCGACCGTCCCGCCAGCGAGCGGGCGCTTGTAGCCACCGATGACGTCGAGTTCGAGGTTGGCACCCCCGAAGGTGCCCCAGCCGGCGAGGTTGGACCCCCAAAAGCCGCCGTAAAAACCGCTCTCGTGCGTGAGGGTGACGCCACCCTGCACCGCGATTTCCTCGTCGGACTGGGAGACGCCGCGGAACCGATAGTCCGAGACGACCGCAACGTTGCCCGTGACCGTGACCGGTTTGGGCGGTGCGGTATCCTGTGCGGCAGCGGGAACCGCGAGCAGGCACAGGGTCGTGGCAACACAATAACGCAACATGGGATACCCTTCGGAAATAAGGAAAGGTTCCCGCCTGGGGTCGAAGGGTCGCACCTCTCATCGTTTCGTGGCGATGGTGAGCGATCCCTCCCGAACATCCTCTCCGTACCGAAAATACCGCACCGCAGCATTGCTTCTTCGTAACGAAACGTTGCCGAGTCGGCCGCGGTCAGGCCATCATCGCCTCAAGCTTGGGCGACGCGCCCGTCAGCTCCACCGGGTTCCCGCCGGCCTTCCGGCGCGCGAGCCAGTCCTTCATCAGCTCGGCGCAGGTGTGATCGACCTTGGTCAGCCCCGACACATCCATCCGCACGAACGAATGGTCCGCCGCGCGCAGCGGCAGGGAATCGAGCGTGTCGCTCAGCTTCGGCAGCGTCACGAACGTCGCGCTACCCGAAAGGACCATGTCCGCTTCGTCCGCAACCGCAGGCCGAACGACCTTGAGGTTGAGGCTGCGCAGATGCGGCAGCAGCTCGAGCAGCGAAAGCGCGATCCCGGTCAGCACCCCGGTCAGCAGATCCTCGGTCACCACGACGATCAGCGTCACCGCCCAGATCAGCGCAGGCAACACGCCATAGCTGTGGAACAGATGCTTGACGTGCGCGAGGCTGACCAGCCGGACACCGGTGATGACGAGCACCGCGCCAAGCGCCGCCATTGGGATCTCGCGCAACAGCCACGGCAGCAAGGCGACGAAACCGAGGATCCACACGCCGTGCAGCATCGTCGACATCCGCGTCGTCGCGCCCGCCTGGACGTTGGCCGAACTGCGGACGATCACGCCGGTCATCGGCAACGCCCCGGCAAAGCCGCACAACAGGTTGCCGATCCCCTGCGCGCGCAGTTCCTTGTTATAGTTGGTCCGGACGCCATCGTGCATCCGGTCGACCGCCGCCGCCGACAGCAGCGTCTCCGCGCTGGCGATGAACGCAATCGCGAGCGCCGCGACGATGATCGACGGGTCCATCCACTTGGCGAGGAATTCCGGCCCCGGCAGCGCAACCGCGGAAACGATCGACTGGGGCACCGTGACCCGGTTGATCTCCAGCCCCAGCGTGTAAGCCGTCAGCGTACCGACGAGCACGCCGATCAGCGCCGCCGGCACCTGCCGCATCGATGCCGGACGGAAGCGCTCCCAGCCGAGCATCGTCGCGATAGTCAGCAGGCCGATCGCAAACGCATGTTCGACGGTCGAAAGATTGACGGTGGACAGGCCGATCAGCCGCTCCGGGATGGCGACGAGGTTCTGCAGCCCGCTCGGTAGCGGCTTGGCGTCGAACAGGACGTGGAACTGCCCGACGACGATCAGCACGCCGATCCCCGCGAGCATCCCGTGGACGACCGCCGGGGAGATCGCACGAAACCAGCCGCCGACCTTGAGGATGCCGGCGATCAACTGGATCAGCCCGGCGAGAATGAGGATCGGACCAAGCGCGGACAAACCCTTGTCGCGCACGAGCTCGAACACGACGACCGCAAGCCCCGCCGCCGGTCCGGAGACCTGCAGTGGCGAGCCCGCGAGCGCACCGACGACGATGCCGCCGATGATGCCGGTGATCAGCCCCTTTTCGGGCGGAACGCCCGATGCCACCGCGATGCCCATGCACAAGGGCATCGCGACCAGGAACACGACGATCGATGCGGTAAAGTCCCGCGAGGCGATCGCCAGTGTCGGAAGCTTCACACCGGCTACGGTTTTCATTCGGCTGCCTCGAGCATGGGCTCACCCGCGGCCAGACGCGACTGCGCGGCGAGCGCGACCGGCATCGGACGATCGGCGTTGATTTCCTCGAAGCGACCGCTCGCGCCGTCGAGGGCGAGCACGACGCCGTTGTGGATGTCGAAGAACCAACCGTGCAGCGCGATCTCGCCGCGTGCGATGCCGGAGGCGACCGACGGGTGCGTGCGCAGATGGGCCAACTGGACGACGACGTTCTCGAGCGCGGCGGCGCGTGCCTGTTCCGGTCCCGAGAGCTCGGGATAGCCGTCGCGGACGACGCTGAACGCGGCGTCGCTATGACGCAGCCAGGCGGCGACGTTGGGCATGCTGTCGAGCGAACCGGGCTTCATCAGCGCCTTCATGGCGCCGCAGTCCGAATGGCCGCAGATGATGATGTCGCGCACGCCGAGGACCATTACGGCGAACTCGACCGTCGAGGTCACGCCGCCATTGGCGTTGCTGAACGGGGGAACGATGTTGCCGGCATTGCGGCAGACGAACAGGTCGCCCGGGTTTGCCTGCAAAATCTCCTCAGGGACGACCCGCGAATCCGAGCAGGAAATGATCAGTGCCTTGGGGCTCTGTCCGTTTGCGGCGAGGTTCTGATAGAGCGCGCTCTTCTGGGGAAAAATGTTCTTCTGAAAGTCGAAGACACGACCGATGAGCTCGTTCATGAATTTGGGCTCCTGCGTTGGCCGCGCGATATGGAGTGCGCGGACTTCACAGTATGAAATAGCGGACACGCTTTGCTGCGCCGCGGCACCTTTGTAAGAAAGCGTGTCTTCGCAGCCGCCCCGACCGCTCGGCTTGAGCGACGAACGGGTTACGAGACTGTCGGAAGCCGGATCTCGGCGCGCAGTCCGCCCTCCGGTCGGTTGACCAGCGACAGCGCCCCCTTCTCCAGCGCAACCGCGCGCACCACGATCGCAAGACCAAGCCCCAACCCCAGCGTATCCCGACGACGTGCGGTATCGAGCCGAACGAAGGGCTCCAGCACGCTCTGCAACTGCTCGGGCGGGATCCCCGGGCCGTTGTCCTCGATCGTCACGACCACCGCGTCGGGGGTTTTCGTCAGGCCGATCGTCACTTCGGTCCCGTGGTGGAGCCCGTTCTCGACTAGGTTGGACAGCGCGCGCTTCATCCCCAACTGACGGAAGACGTGCTCCAAATGGTACGGTCCGACATACTCGACGGCACGCCCGTGATCGACCGCATCGTCCGCCAGCGTCGCGCACAATACGGCAAGATCCGCGAGCGCCGGCTTTTCGGGATCGTCCTCGCCGCCAAGGAACGCGAGCAGCGAGCCGACCATCGCGTCCATCTCGGCGACGTCGTCAAGGATCTCGTCGCGCACTGGCGCGGAGCCGATGCTCTCCGCGCGCAACCGCAACCGTGCGAGCGGAGTCCGGATATCGTGCCCGACCGCCGCCAGCGCCTGTGTCCGGTCGGTGATCAATTGCTGGATCCGCGCCTGCATCCGGTTGAACGCGGTGATCACGCGTCGCACTTCGGCGGGGCCTTCCTCGGCAAGCGGTTCCGCCTTGCCCATGCCGAACCGATCCGCCGCGCTCGCGAGCAGCCGCATCGGTCGCAACGTCCGCCCGATCAGCCCGCCGCCAAGCGCCATCACCGCCGCCGCTATGCCCAAGGCCACGAGAATACGGCTGCGCGACTCGTCCAGGCTGTCGATCGCCTCGGCGGTGCGGAAGTGGATCCAGCTACCATCGGGCAAGGCGGCACCGCCGGTGACGAACGATCCCGTCCCGGCGGGTTCCAGCCGCATCCGGAGCGGAGCCGATTGCAACACGGGCTCCCATGCGAGCACCTTGCTCCGCATTTCGGAAAGCGAGCGGTCGCTCGGCGGGGGGGCATCCGCCTGCCATGCCATCGCATAATGCGCGGTCGACACCGCCCGCGCCATTTCCGCCCGCTCCGCCGGCGGGCGTGCCGCGACCAGCCGACGCGCGATCACGAGATGTTCGGCCAGCCGCCGCCCCTCGTCGTCGCGCACCGAGAACTGGCTCGCGCGTTCGTACAGCACCGTGCTCATCGCGAACTCGACCAGCGTCGCGAACAGCAGGATCGCGACGACCCGCCCGATCAACCCGAGCGACGGTCGCACGAAGTGGGTCACGTGCGCGCGACGGTCGCGTTGAACATATAGCCGACGCCGCGCACCGTCACGATCGGCGGGGGCTGGTCATCGACCGAGAGCTTGCGTCGCAACCGGCTGACCAGCACGTCGACGCTGCGATCGGTGCTGTCGCCCATGCGGGTCCGCGACAGTTCGATCAGCCGTTCCCGCGCGATGACGCGCCCGGCATGATCGATCAGGCTCGTCAGCAAATCGAATTCGGCACCGGTCAGGTCGACCACCGCCCCGCTTGGTGAGCGCAGCTCGCGTCGCGGAAGGTTGACCGTCCAGCCGTCGAAACTGATCAACCCCTGCTCGCGATCACGCGTGTCGCGCGGCGCATCGACCCGCCGCAGCACCGCACGAATTCGCGCGGTCAGTTCGCGCGTGCCGAACGGCTTGGCGAGATAATCGTCCGCCCCCAATTCGAGCCCGACCACCCGGTCCGTCTCGCTGCCACGCGCGCTGACGAAGATGATCGGTACGTTGCTCTGCTGTCGCAGCTTGCGGCACAGTTCGATCCCGTCGGTACCGGGCAGCATGATGTCGAGCAGCACGAGATCGACCGGTCCTGCCTCCATCGCCAGCCACATTTCGGGGGCGGAAGCGGCCGGGCGAACCATATAGCCGTGTTCCTGCAGCGCCCGGGTGGTGAGCGTCCGCAGCGCGGGGTCGTCCTCGACGAGAACAATCGTTGGGGGTGTCGTCATATGCAGCGCGTAACCGTTGGGGGGCCGGAATTGTTTCGGTACGGTTGCGGGCCTGCGCGGTCAACGGACCATGACTTTCCGTTACGGCCCGCAGCGAGCAACGTTTCCTCACACGCCAGCGAAGGGCTGGCAAGGCGCCTGGCGTATCTGGTGGTCATCGAACTCCCTCGGAGATTGCACTGTGATGTTCCGCCAGATCCTTACCGCCGCCGCGCTTCCCGTACTCGTCCTTGCCGCCGCTCCGGCCTTTGCCGACGGTAGCGCCGACCGTGCGACCGCGATGTCGCGCACCGAGCAGACCGCCTTCGCGCGGTGCCAGCTCCGCCAGCCCCATATGCAGACCGGAAAGGGCCTGATCTTCCAGCCGCAGAATTGCCGCCAGATCGCGCGTTCCGAGATTGCCGCGCTTTCGCCGAAGCTCCCCCTGGCTTCGCGCGAAGTCGGGCTCGACTGAGCCAAAGCTCCAGCGACCCGCGGGACCGTCGTTCCCCCCACCCTGATCCTCGACGGTTCATGACCAGACTTTGAAGCCTCGGGAAACCGGGGCTTCTTTTTCCTCTCGTGCCAATTCGCGCGCGACACCTTCGTATCGATCGCTATATCCCAAGAAATATAGCGAGTCGCCGGCCTGGCGAGGGAACGTCGGGGATTGCATGCGAACAGTGACTTGGGCGGTCTTGATCTCGACGGCGGCGTTCATCATCGGCGGCGCCAGTCCCGCCGTAGCGCGCGACGCGTCGGCGGCGCCGGCCGCGGCGACCTCGGACGATAGCGAGATCATCGTCACCGCCCGCCGCCGCGACGAGGACCTTCAGACCGTCCCGCTTGCGGTCTCGGTCGTCGGGGGAACGTTGATCGACCGGTCGTACACGGTGAATACGCAGCAGCTCAGCCTGCTGGTGCCGAGCCTGACCTACAGCTCGGCCAATCCGCGCAATACCGCCTTCACGATCCGCGGCCTGGGCAGCAGCGTCGTTGCGGTGAGCCAGGCGAACGACGGTCTGGAGCCCGGCGTCGGCTTCTATGTCGACCAGGTCTATCACGCGCGCCCGGCGACCGCCGCGTTCGATTTCTCGGATATCGAACGGATCGAAGTGTTGCGCGGCCCTCAGGGTACGCTGTTCGGCAAGAATACCACGGCGGGCGCGATCAACATCGTCACGCGCGCGCCGACCTTCACCCCCGAAGCAAGCGAGGAACTGTCGGTCGGCAGCTATAATTTCGTCCAGGCCAAGGCATCCGCCTCCGGCCCCCTCGTCGGCGACACGGTCGCGTTCCGCGTCTCGGGGCTGGCCACTCGCCGTGACGGCACCATCCGCAACGTTGCGACCGGCGCGCGGCAGAACGGGATCGGCAATCAGGCGATCCGCGGCCAGTTGCTGTTCCGCCCCACCACCGATTTCTCGCTCCGGCTCACCGCCGACTTCACCAATTTCGAAAGCGAATGCTGCACGCAGGTGTACCTGCGCGTCGGGCAGAGCCTGCGCCCGGCCGCACGGCAATATCCGGCGCTTGCGGCTGGGCTGAACTATGCGCCCCCCAGCACCAACCCCTATGACCGCAAGACCGACATCGATGCGCCGCTCGGCGTCACCACCAACGAAGGCGGCGTCTCGGCAATCGCCGACTGGAACCTCGGGTTCGGCACGCTCACCTCGGTCAGCGCGTGGCGGTTCTGGAACTGGGATGCCGCGAACGACCGCGACTATACCGGCGTCCCGATCCAGCGGATCCAGCATATCCCGTCGCGGCAGGACCAGTTCAGCCAGGAGCTGCGCCTCGCGTCGAACGGCGATCACCTGCTCGGCTATGTCGCGGGGCTCTACGTCTTCGACCAGAAGATCGTCGGCCGCCCTAACAGTGTCTATGGATCGCAGGCCGCCTATTGGCTGATCGGCCCCACCACCGGCACCGGCGCGAACACCGTCCGCGTCCCAACCAACCTGCTCGACGGCTATGGCACCGATGGCAGCACGCGGCTGAAACAGGATAGTTATGCCGCCTTCGCGGAGCTCAATTACAAGATCCTGCCCCGGATCACGCTGACCGGGGGGCTGCGCTATACCTATGAGGTCAAGGACGGCACTTATGCGACCACCGTCTTCGGCGGGTTGCAGAAGACCAACACCGCGCTGCTCAACGCCAAGCTCGGCGTGCTGCGGCCGCAAAGCTACGATGCGCATGACGATGAGAGCAACCTGTCGGGCCGCGCCAACCTCGCGTGGCAGATGACCGACCGCGTGCTCGCCTACGGCAGCTATGCGCGCGGGTTCAAATCGGGCGGGATCAACCTGTCGGGCCTGCCGCTCGACGCGCAAAATCAGGCGGTGCTGACCACCGCAGTGATCCGGCCCGAACGCAATCAGACCTACGAAGTGGGACTGAAATCGCAGGTGTTCGACCGGCGGCTGACGGTCAATCTCGCAGGCTATCTGACCGACGTGCGCGATTTCCAGGCGACGCTGGTCGACAGCTCGCAAACGGTCGCGCTGCGCGGCTATCTGTCGAACATCCCGAAAGTGACGGTGAAGGGCGTCGAGGCCGACGTCACCGCGCAGATTACCCGCACGCTGCAACTGCGCGCGAACATGGCGTACGCCGACGGCCGCTACTCCAACTATCCTGCCGGTCCGTGCCCGCTCGAACTCCAGACCAACGCGACGACCGCGTGCAACCTGACCGGACGTCCGCTCGCGGGCCTGTCGAAATGGTCGGAGACGATCGGGCTCGACTATGCGCAGCCGATTGGACCGGGCGCTATCGTCCTGCACGCCGATTCGAACTTCCGCTCGAGCTATTACGGCGACCCGACGCTTTCGCGCTACACGCTGATCGACGGGTTCAACCAGACCAACGCGAGCCTCGGCTTCCGCGCGACGAGCGGGCTGGAGATCGCGGTCTTCGTGCGCAACCTGTTCGACTCGAACTATATCCAGAACCTGACGATCCAGGCCGGCAATTCGGGCCTCATCCTCGGCACGCCCAGCGAACCGCGCACGATCGGCATTACGTTGCGGGCGCGCCAGTAAAGCCTGCGTATCTCTACGGATGGCGCCGCGATCCCGCGGGGCGCAGGATCGCCCAAACGCAAGGTCCGGCTTGGCCAAGGGGGCGAGCCGGCGCGTCCTCTATCCGGAGATCCGCCGTGGCCCATTTCGACAGCACTCCCCCCGCGCTTCGCCATGTCGTCGTCCTCGGCCATCCCGCCGAGGGCAGCTTCAACCATGCCATCGCCGAACGCTATTGCGAAACGGTCCGCGCCTGTGGACAGGAAGCGGACCTGCGCGACCTGTACGTCCTCGATTTCGACCCGCGTCTGCGCGCTGACCATCGTCCGGGGTCGCTCGGCAACCACCTGTCATCGGACGTGTCGCGCGAACTCGGGTTGCTCAGGCAGGCCGATGTCGTGGTGTTCGTCTATCCCTTGTGGTTCGGCATGCCGCCCGCGATCATCAAGGGCTATGTCGACCGCGTGCTCGGTGCGGCGCTGACCCCGGATTCGATCGCGCACAACGTCCCCGACGCGGTGCTCGACGGTCGCACCTTCGCGACCCTGTCGACCTCCGCGACGACGCGCGCGTGGCTCGAGGAACAGGGCCAGTGGCAGTCGCTCCACCAGGCATTCGATCGCTACCTGCTGTCGATCTTCGGGATGGCGGATGGCGGGCACACCCATTTCGAGGCGGTGGTCGACGATCTCGACCCGCAATATGCGCGCGAAATGCTGGAAACGGTCGAGCAGACCGCGCGCGCCTTGTGCAGCACCCTCGCCGCCGCACGTCATGCGATCGGCGCGCGGCGCGCGCTCGAAAGCTTCGCAATCGCGGAGTGAGGGAGCGGGCTTGCCATACTCCTGAAATTGCTTCCCCGGCGAAGGCCGCGGCCCAGTAGCGATACCGTTCGACGGCACACACCGCGCTTCGGTACCGCGACCCCTTCAACTGGGCCCCGGCTTTCGCCGGGGAAGCGCTCAGGATGAAGGGCAAAACCGCCCCGAGCGCATTTACCGGTTCAGAAAAACAGTTTCCGAACCGACACCCGTACCGTCCGCCCGAGCGGGTTGAGATAGCCCGGCTGATACGCCACCGGCGTCGTGCCATTGGCGTCAGTCACGCGCTGGCGCGTGTCGAACAGGTTATCGACCGACACCGCGACCCGCATCCCGCGCACCCACGGATGCGCCTTGACCAGATCGAGCCGCTGCCCGAGATCGCCGAACAGCCGCACCCCGACCGTCCCGAGCCCCGAGAAGCGCAGGTTCTGCGGGTTGCCAAGCGTCCCGCCATTGACATCGGTCGCGCTCTGCCAATTGGCCGAGAAGCGCACGCCGAGGCCGTTGTTGTTATAGCCCGCCTGCCCCTCGAGCTCATGGCGCGGCTGCCCGCCGCTTGATCCGATCGCATCGCCGTTGAGCAGGTCGAGCGCAGGGCCGCCCTGCTGGACAAGCACGCGATTGGTGAAATGCCAGGTGTGATACAGCGCGAACTGCAACCGTCCGCCGGCATTGCCCCGCCCGCCGCCGCCGAACCCGCGACCGCCACCACCGCCCGGGCCCCCAGGACCACCGGGGCCACCCGGACCCCCGGGACCACGACCGCCGGCCGCAGGACCGTCTCCGGGCCGCCCGCCCCCCGGCGGGCGCAGCCCCGCGAACGGGTTCGGCCCGGTCCCGGCGCGAAACGCCTCGAACTGCTTCTGAAGCTTGGACTTGAGCGGTGCCGAGAAGTTGATCCCCCACCGCAGTTCGGACCGGCTCGTCTCGGCGAAATTGATCGGCCGCGTATCGAGCCGTTGCAGCACCCCGTCCGCTCCGCGCGTGAAGCGATCGGGGAACGCCGTTTCGATCGCGGCGGTCGCGGTCGGGAACGCGACGATCGGGTTCTCCACCCGCGCCTGGACATAATTGGCGGACAGCGTGAGTTGCCTGGTGCTCCACGGCTTGAGCGTCGCGCCGACCTTGACCGTATGGCTGTTGCTCGCGCGCAAACCCGGGTTGCCCCCCGACAGCGTCGTCACCACCGCATTCTGGCCGAGCACGTAATCGAACACCGCGACGTTGGGCGTGGTGATCTGCGGGTTGCCAAGCTGTTGCGGGGTCGGTGCGCCATCCTGATCGGTGACCGACGCGATGATGCGCAGCGGCACGACCGGTGACCAGTTGAGCCCGTAGCCGATCGTCTTGAGCGTCCCGAAATCCGAAAGCTGGTCGACCGCGAAATTGCCGTTGACCGAAAGGCTTCCGATCGCCCCGAGCACATCCTTGCCGCGGCTGGTCAGCGGCACGTCGAGGTTGAGCTGCCCGCTCCCGGTCTTGCGCGACACCGCCCCGGTCGAGGTCAGCCCGGCGCGAAACGAGCGGCTGCTGAAATCGTTGATGTCGCCGCCGAGATGGACGCTCGTCGTCACGTCGCCCGCGGGCAGCTTGAATAGGCTGCCGGTGAACAGCGCGTCGACCTGCGTCTCGTTCGATACCGAATAGCCGAAGTTCGACGGCAGCGGGCCAATCACGCCCGGGGTCAGCGCCCCGAACGGGTTCGCGGTCGCATCATTTCCGAGCAGCCGCATCTGGAACGCGCTGGTGTCGAGCCCGGTGTCGGTGAAGGTCTTGGCCTCGCTGTGATCATACGCGCCGGTCACCGACCATTGCCACGTCCCGATCGTGCCGTTGAGCACCGTCCCGAAATGCGCTGCGACGGTCGACCCATGTTGCGCGAGCGGGAGATAGTCGCCGGTCAGTGCGCGATCGACCACGACCGTATTGGCGAACGGCGAGAACGGGTTGCCCGCGGGCAGCGTCAGCGCGACCGTCGGTAGCCCGAGCAGCGAATCGCTGCTGGTCGTACCCAGCGTCCCGTTGAACGTTGCAGACACCTTGCCGATCGAACGGGCATAGGTCGCATTCGCGTTGAACGTGCGAGTCTCGGGCAACAGCGTGCGATAGCGCGTCACGTCGGTCGCGTTGGCGCGCCCGGCGGTCCCTGCGAAATCGGCGAGCGTCGGGTTCGTGCCCGGCACGCCCGCGATCGTCGCAGTGCCGAGCGCGGGATCGATCGCCGCGCCGCCCACGCCGACGACATTCCCGCCGATCGCGAACGGTGTCGGCGTGCGGACGATCCCGCGCTCGTCCTCGGTCAGCGCGTTCGCGCCCTGATATTCGAGGTGAAGGTTGAGCCGCCCGGTCCGCGCGATCTTGAGCAGGTCGAGTTCGGCCTGCGGCGCGTTGCGCCCACCCGCGGTCGCCAGCCGGTCCGCGAGTTCGACCGTCGCTGCCCTGAATCGGCGACGGAGCACGAAGTTGACCACCTTCTGGTCGGCGCGATAGCCGTATTTCAGCGCGACTTCCTCGGGCAGGATATCCACGCGCTGGATCGCCTCGGTCGGCAAGTCGCGGATTTCCTGAAAACCCGAGATGCGCTTCCCGTCGATCAGCACCACCGGCGCGCCACCGCTGCCGCGATCGCTGCGGATCTGCGGGCTGAGTTCGGCGAGCAGCTCAGTGACCGATCCGACGCCGTAGGAGCGGATGTCGGCGGGGCTGAGTTGCTGTTCGGGCGGAATGTCGCCGACCACCGACCCCGGCTGGCGCGCGCCTCGCACGACGATGTCCGGACCGTCCTCGCCAGCGTCCGTACCGCCCTCGCCCGCCTCGGGCGCCGGGGTGGCCGGTCGCGCGGGCGGAGTCGCCTGTTGGGCAAGCGCGAAGCTCGGGGTCGCCGCAAGCGCGAGCGTAAGCAGGACAGTCGATCGCGTCATCGGGGTTCCGGTCGTTGGCAGGGCGCGGCGTGGGAGCTGCGGTATCGCGCAAGTGTCGCAAGATTGTGCCGGTTGCTGGCACGCGACAGAAAATCGGACGGTTCCAGGTTCGAACCGGCTGGATCGTCAACGCGACCGTCATCCCGGCGTCAGACCGGGATCCTCCGTGGTCCTGACCGAACCTTGCACAGGATACGCGGCACGGTGGATGCCGGGCCAAGCCCGGCATGACGGACGGGGTGAGTCGGTGCCGCTGCAAAGACAGCCTACGCCGGCTCCCGCCGCGCGATCCGGACCAGTACCATGCCCTCGCTCACCTGCCCGCCGCTTGTCGCCGAAAGCTCGGCGACGGTGCCGTCGAACGGCGCGGTCAGGCTGTGTTCCATCTTCATCGCTTCCAGAGTGACGAGCTTCTGTCCCTTGGTCACGACCTCGCCCGCCGCGACGTCGACCGCGATGATCCGCCCCGGCATCGGCGACAGGATCGCACCGTCCGCCGCCGCCCCGGAGGCGGTCCCATAAGGCCGCCACAACCGGTACGACCGCGCCTCGCCGAGAGCGAACAGCGTGATCTCGTCCTCCGCCAGATCGTCATCGGGCGTCACGTCGTCGATCGCATGGACCGTCCCCGCCTGATCGACGATCCGCACGGTCCGCCGCGCCGCGCCGTTGAGCCGGAACCCGCTCCCCGTCGTCCACGGCGTGCTGTCGTCCGCACTTACCAGCGCGGCAGCAACCGCGTGCAACGCCGCAGCCTCCGTTTCCGGCGGCTGCGTCAGCGCATCCCCCCGCCGCGCGATCAGCCCGGTGTCGACCGCCCCCGAGCGGAAATCGGGATCGCTGCACAACCGCCCGAGGAACCCCGCATTGGTCTGGACCGGCCACACCTCGACATCGGTGGTCGCGTCCCACAGCCGGTCGATCGCAGCGACGCGGGTCGGCGCATGGACGATCAGCTTGGCGATCATCGGATCGTAGAACGGCGACACCGCGCCGCCCTGCTCGACGCCGGTCTCGACGCGCGCATCCTCGGGGAGCACGAGATGCTCGAGCGGCCCGGTCGATGGCAGGAACCCGGTCGACGGGTTCTCGGCATACAGCCGCGCTTCCATCGCCCAGCCGTTGATGCTGAGCTCGTCCTGCCGATGCGGCAGCGGCTCGCCGCTGGCGACACGCAGCTGCCACTCGACCAGGTCGACCCCGGTGATTTCCTCGGTAACGGGGTGCTCGACCTGCAGCCGCGTGTTCATTTCCATGAACCAGATCCGGTCCGCGCGCAGCCCCTCGCTCGCGTCCGCGATGAACTCGATCGTCCCCGCGCCGACATAGTTCACAGCCTTCGCCGCGCGCACTGCCGCGGCGCAGATTGCCGTGCGCGTGGCCGGCGTCATGCCGGGCGCGGGTGCTTCCTCGATCACCTTCTGGTGGCGGCGCTGGAGCGAACAGTCGCGCTCGAACAGGTGGACGACGTTGCCCTGCGTATCGCCGAAAACCTGCACCTCGAGATGGCGCGGCGACAAAATGTACTTCTCGATCAGCACGCGCGCGTCGCCGAACGACGACGCCGCCTCGCGCTGGCACGACAGCAGCCCGTCGGCGAACTCTTCGGCCGCCTCGACCCGCCGCATCCCCTTGCCGCCACCCCCGGCGACCGCCTTGATCAGGACCGGATAGCCGATCGCATCCGCCTCGGCACGGAGCCGTTCGGGCGACTGGTCCTCGCCGAGATACCCCGGCGTCACCGGCACGCCCGCCGCGATCATCCGCGCCTTGGCCGCGTCCTTCAGCCCCATCGCGCGGATGCTGTCGGGGTTGGGTCCGACCCAGATCAGCCCCGCGTCGATCACCGCCTGCGCGAAATCGGCGTTCTCGGAGAGGAAGCCGTAGCCCGGATGGATCGCCTCCGCGCCGGTTTGCTGCGCGGCGGCGATGATCTTGTCGCCGACCAGATAGCTTTCGCGCGCCGGGCTCGGCCCGATGTGGACCGCCTCGTCCGCCTCACGAACGTGGAGCGCCTGCGCGTCGGCGTCCGAATAGACCGCGATCGTCCGCACCCCCATGTGGCGCGCGGTGCGGATGATGCGGCAGGCGATCTCGCCGCGATTGGCGATGAGGAGCGATTGGATCACGTCAGTTCTCGCAAGGTGTCGTCCGCGACGACCAGGTGATGTTCTGGACCAGCCAGCGCCCGTTCTCGCGGACCAGATCGAAATGATCGTAGCCGCAATGGTGGCGCACGCCGTTGATGCTGAAGGTATAGGGCGCCCACACCATGGCGATGTCGCCGTCGACCTCGATCGCGGGGGTGGCGATCCGCTCCTCGAACCGCTCCGCGCCCGGCGTGAAGCGCGCGAGCAGCTCGGCGCGGGTCATGTGCTTAACGGTGCGCGTGCCGTCGGCGTTCTCGCTTGCCGAGGTGGCGGTCGCATCGGCACGCATTGCGTCGCCGATCCGCGCGGCATCCCGCGCGCCGATCCCGGCGAGCAGCGCCGTTACGGGGGCGAGGACCTGCCCCTCCTCGGTGGCGGGGGGCGGCAGGCCGGTGCCCTTGGGGAGCGGTTGCACCGGGGTGACTTGCGACGACATTTGCGCGGCGAGCACAAGCAGCATTGGCGCGATCATCATGGTGTTTCCTTCGTCCTAATCAACTAACCCGCCGTCATGCTGAACTTGTTTCAGCATCCACCGTGCCGCCTATTCATGCTATGGTGCTGCGCCATGCCCAAGCAACCATGCGTCTATATTCTGGCAAGCCGCCGGATCGGCACGCTGTACATCGGCGTGACTTCCAGCCTGATCGCCCGACTTTATCAGCACCGCAACGCCGACGGGCCAGCGTTCACCAGACGATACGGCGTAGTGCACCTAGTCCGATACGAATTCCACGCCGACATGCCCACCGCCATCGCCCGCGAGAAGCAACTCAAACGCTGGCACCGCGAATGGAAAATGAACCTGATCGAGCGCGACAACCCCGACTGGCTGGACCTGGCGCCGGCGTTGGGCCTGCCCCCGGCGTCTGTCCTTGGCCTCGCGGTGGATGCTGAAACAAGTTCAGCATGACGAAGAGGGGCACTCATAACCACACCCCGTCATCCTGAACTCGTTTCAGGATCCAGCCCTCCACGAGTCCCGACCGGGCCAGTCGCACGGTGGATGCTGAAACTAGTTCAGCATGACGGTCGGTTAAGCGAACCACCCCCATCACATCCGGAACACCCCGAACGCTGGCCGCTCCGGGATCGGCGCGTTCAGCGTCGCCGCGAATGCCAGACCGAGCACGTCGCGGGTCTGCGCTGGGTCGATGATCCCGTCGTCCCACAGCCGCGCGGTCGCGTACCAGGGGTTGCCCTCGTCCTCATATTTCTGCCGGATCGGCGCCTTGAACGCCTCCGCCTCGTCCGCCGACCAGCCCTCCGCATCACGGTGCACCGTCGCGAGAACCGAAGCCGCCTGCTCGCCCCCCATCACCGAGATCCGGCTGTTGGGCCAGCTGAACAGGAACCGCGGCGAATAGGCCCGCCCGCACATCCCGTAATTCCCAGCCCCGAAGCTTCCGCCGATCAGCACCGTGATCTTGGGCACGGTAGCAGTAGCAACCGCAGTGACGAGCTTCGCGCCATGCTTGGCGATCCCCTCCGCCTCATACCGCCCGCCGACCATGAACCCCGAGATGTTCTGCAGGAACAGCAACGGGATCTTCCGCTGGCACGCCAGCTCGATGAAGTGCGCGCCCTTCTGCGCGCTCTCCGAAAAGAGCACGCCGTTGTTCGCGAGGATCGCGACCGGAATCCCCCAGATATGCGCGAACCCGCACACCAGCGACGTCCCGTACAACGCCTTGAACTCGTGGAACTCCGACCCGTCGACCAACCGCGCGATGATCTCGTGCACGTCATACGGCGCGCGCACGTCGGCCGGCACGATCCCGTACAATTCCTCGGGCGCGAACTTCGGCGCACGCGGCTCGGCGTAATTGACGGAACCGTCGGTCTGCGGCGGCAGCATCGAGACGATATCGCGCACGATCGTCAAAGCATGATCGTCATCCTCCGCGACATGATCGACCACCCCCGACTTGCGCCCGTGCGTATCCGCACCACCCAGTTCCTCGGCCGAGATCACCTCGCCCGTCGCCGCCTTCACCAGCGGCGGCCCGGCGAGGAAAATGGTCCCCTGCCCGCGGACGATGATCGTCTCGTCCGACATCGCGGGAACATACGCACCGCCCGCGGTGCAGCTCCCCATCACGCAGGCGATCTGCGGAATGCCCTTGGCGGACATGTTCGCCTGGTTGAAGAAGATCCGCCCGAAGTGGTCGCGATCCGGGAACACCTCGGCCTGATGCGGCAGGTTCGCGCCGCCGCTGTCGACGAGATAGATGCAGGGCAAGTGGTTCGCCTCGGCGATCTCCTGCGCGCGCAGATGCTTCTTCACGGTCAGCGGATAATAGGTCCCGCCCTTCACGGTCGCGTCGTTGCACAGGATCATGCACTGCCGCCCCGACACGCGCCCGATCCCGGCGATCACGCCAGCCCCCGGCACCTCATCGTCATACAGGCCGTTCGCCGCAAGCTGGCCGATCTCGAGGAACGGCGAGCCCGGATCGAGCAGCCGCTCGACGCGCTCGCGTGGGAGCAGTTTGCCACGCGCGGTATGGCGCTCGCGACTCTTGGCGTTGCCTCCCAGCGCAGCGGTCGCGACGTCCGCCGCCAGCCGCTCCACAAGTGCGCGATTGTGCGCGGCATTGGCGTGGAACGTGTCGCTTTCGACGCTGATCTTCGAGTCTAGGACGGGGGCGCTCAAGGGCGGTTTCCTGCTTGCAGTATCCGTTGCATTTGAAACTGCCTAGCGACCCCGGGCGGCGAAGGAAAGCCGATTGGCAGAACCGTGGCGCGGGTCTATCGCAACGCCAAACCGATAGTTACCGAGGATACTTGTCATGGTTCGCGTACCGCTTCTTTCCCTTGCGCTGCTTGCCACTTCTGCGCTCGGCACCGCGCTTGCTGCGCAGGCGATCGGTACGCAGTCGGGCGTAGACAAGGCGCTGGTCGATCAGAGCGTCAAGCCGGGCGACAATTTCGACGATTATGCCAACGGCACGTGGCGCAAGACCGCCGAGATCGAGCCCGCGCGTTCCTCGACCGGCGTCGGGGTCGAAGTCTCGAAGGTCGCCGAGCTGCGCAACGCGACGATCATCCAGGACGCCGGCAAGGCGAACGCTGCGCCGGGCAGCAGCCAGCGGCTGATCGCGGATTATTACGCCGCCTATAACGACACTGCCGGAATCGAAGCGCGCGGCACCGCGCCGCTCAAGACCTTGATCGCGCCTTATTACGCGCTGCGTGACAAGGCAGCGCTGGCGAAGGTGATGGGTGCGCAGATGCGTGCCGACACCGACCCGTTCAACAACAACAATTACGCAAGCACGACCAACCTGTTCGGCCTGTTCGTCTCACAGGATCTCAACCAGCCAAAGCGCAACGTCCCCTATCTGATGCAGGGCGGCCTCGGCCTCGCGGACCGCGATTACTATCTCTCGCAGAGCCCGCAGATGGCGGAACTGCGCGAGGGCTATAAGGCGTATCTCCAGCAGATCTTCGGCCTCGCGGGGCTGAGCGACCCCGCCGGTCGTGCCGCGCGCGTGTTCGCGCTCGAGATGAAGATCGCCGCCGCGCAGACCGACATCGAGGCGAGTCAGGACGCAAGCAAGGGCGACAACCCCTGGACCCGCGCCGACTTCGCACGCAAGGCCCCGGGGATCGACTGGGCGAGCTACTGGACCGCAGCGGGGATCCCCGCAGGCCAGCAGGACTTCATCGCGTGGCAGCCCGACGCGATCACCAAACTCTCCGCGCTGGTCGCCAGCGAACCGCTCGACGCATGGCAGGACTGGCTGACCGCGCATCGCATCAGTGCGGTCGCCTCGGTCTTGCCAAAGGCATTCGATGACGCGCGCTTCGCCTTCTATGGCAAGCAGCTCAACGGCACGCCCGCGCAATTGCCGCGCGACAAGCGCAGCATCGCGGCGGTCAATGCAGCACTCGGCGACGAGGTCGGCCGGCTCTACGCCGCACGCTACTTCTCGGCGCAGTCGAAGGCCGAGATCCAGACGATGGTCAAGAACATCGTCGGCGCGTTCGATCAGCGGATCAGCAAGCTCGACTGGATGGCCCCCGCGACCAAGGCGGAGGCACGACGCAAGCTTTCGGTACTGTACGTCGGCGTCGGCTACCCCGATCACTGGCGTGCCTTCCCGAAATTCGCGGTCGACGCGAAGGACCCGATCGGCAACCTCGAGCGCGCCGACCGCGCAATCTATCGCTACCAGATCGGCAAGCTCGGCAAGGCCCCCGACCGCACCGAATGGTGGATGACCCCGCAGACCGTCAATGCGGTCAACCTGCCGCTCCAGAACGCGCTGAACTTCCCCGCGGCGATCCTGCAGGCGCCCTATTTCGACGCGAAATACGACGCAGCGGCGAACTACGGTGCGATCGGCGCGGTGATCGGGCACGAGATCAGCCACAGCTTCGACAATCTCGGCGCGGACTTCGATTCGACCGGCAAGTATCGCAACTGGTGGACGCCGGCCGATCTCAAGCGGTTCGAACAGGCCGGCTCCGCGCTGGTAGCGCAATATGATGCCTATCAGGCGCTCCCGGGCCTGAAGCTCAAGGGCCGTCAGGAACTGGGCGAGAACATCGCGGATACCGCTGGCCTTACCGCCGCTTACGAGGCGTACCGCGCTTCCTATGGCGGCAAGGAACCCCCGGTGATCGACGGCATGACCGGCGACCAGCGCTTCTTCCTCGCGTTCGCGCAGAGCTGGCGCACCAAGATGCGCGACAAGGCGCTCCGCGCGCGCATCGCGACCGACGTCCACGCGCCAGCGATGTTCCGCGTGCTGACGGTGCGCAACCTCGATGCCTGGTATTCGGCATACAAGGTGCAGTCTGGCGACAAGCTGTATCTCGCTCCGACGGACCGCGTCCACGTCTGGTAAGGCGCGGCGCACTCCTGAAAGCACTTCCCCGGCGAAAGCCGGGGCCCAGTCGAGGGCGGATCATGGCGGGTGCTGCGCGCAATGCCATTGGACGCCACGACTGGGCCCCGGCCTCCGCCGGGGAGGCGCATGGGCGTCGTCCACGTCCTGTAAACCGCAGCGAACTCCCCCTAG
Organism: Sphingomonas sp. PAMC 26617; assembly: GCF_000242835.1. Classification (NCBI taxonomy): domain Bacteria; kingdom Pseudomonadati; phylum Pseudomonadota; class Alphaproteobacteria; order Sphingomonadales; family Sphingomonadaceae; genus Sphingomonas; species Sphingomonas sp. PAMC 26617. The sequence goes on along the minus strand of NZ_JH594425.1, from coordinate 2,881,665 downwards.
CACTTCCCCGGCGAAGGCCGGGGCCCAGTTGAGGGCGGGTCGTGGCGATGACTGCGCGCAATGCCATTGGACATCACGACTGGGCCCCGGCCTCCACCGGGGAAGCGCAAGGGCGTCGTCCACGTCCTGTAAACCGCGGCGAACTCGCCCTGGCACTTCCCCGGCGAAGGCCGGGGCCCAATTGAGGGCGGGGCGTGGCAGGTGCTACGCGCAATGCCATTGGACGCCACGAATGGGTCCCGGCCTCCGCCGGGGAAGCGCTGTAGTTGCCGGGGGAATCACACCCCGGCGACAGCGCGTTACTGCGCGTTCGGGGCGTCGTGTCCGATCAATTCCCGCCCGATCAGCATCCGGCGGATCTCGTTGGTCCCCGCCCCGATGTCCAGCAGCTTGGCATCGCGGTAGAAGCGCTCGACCGGCCAGTCCTTGGTATAGCCAGCGCCGCCAAGCGCCTGCACCGCCTCGTTCGCGACGCGGACCGCATTCTCGCTCGCGAGCAAAATCGCGCCCGCCGCATCGAATCGCGTCGTCTTCCCCGCATCGCACGACCGCGCGACCGCATAGACATAGGCCCGCGCCGAATTGAGCGCGACGTACATGTCCGCGATCTTCCCCTGCATCAGCTGGAACGCACCGATCGGCTTGCCGAACTGCTGCCGCTCGCGAACGTAGGGCACGACCACGTCGAGGCATGCCTGCATGATCCCGAGCTGGATTCCCGCCAGCACGGTCCGCTCATAATCGAGCCCCGACATCAGCACGCCGACGCCGCCGTTGACCGGGCCCATGATATTCGCTTCGGGAACCTCGCAATCGGTGAAGACGAGCTCGGCGGTCGGCGATCCGCGCATCCCCATCTTGTCGATCTTCTGGCCGATCGCGAAGCCGGGCATGTCCTTCTCGATCAGGAACGTCGTGATCCCGCGCGATCCCTCACCGGTCTTCGCATAGACGACGAGGGTATCGGCATAAGCTGCGTTGGTGATCCAGAATTTCGTGCCATTGAGGACATAGCCCCCCTGCACCTTGTCCGCCTTGAGCTTCATGCCGACGACGTCCGATCCCGCGCCGCTTTCCGACATGGCGAGGCTGCCGACATGCTCGCCCGAAATGAGCTTGGGCAGATATTTCGCCTTTTGCTCCGGGTTCGCCCAGCGCGCGATCTGGTTGACGCACAAATTGGAGTGCGCGCCGTAGCTCAAGCCGACGGACGCCGACGCGCGCGATACTTCCTCGCACGCGATGACATGGTCGAGATAGCCGAGCCCGAGCCCGCCATCTTCCTCGGCCACGGTGATCCCGTGCAACCCGAGCGCACCCATCTCGGGCCAGAGCTGCTGCGGAAACCAGTCCTCGGCATCGACCTTCGCCGCCAAGGGCGCGATTCGGTCGGTGGCGAAGCGTTGCGTGGTGTCGCGAATCATGTCCGCGGTCTCGCCCAGCGCGAAGTCCATTTCGGCGATCATATCCATCTCCTTTTGCGCACCGCCTAAACGTCGCGCCGGTATCGGGCAATGGTATGTCGCCGCGCGATGCGATACCGCATGTCCGCATGAGTGAAGAACGATTCGAGCGCCATCGCCAGCCCTGGACGACGGATGAAATCCAGAAGCTGCACACGCTTGCCAAGAAGGGCATGGCGCTGAAGGCGATTTCCAAGGCGCTCAAGCGCAGCGAGGAATCGACCAAGGATCGCGCCAAGGCAGACGGGCTTACGATCGCGAAATTGCGCTGACGTTGCTGCGCCGCAATAGGGCCGTACCGAGACAGTTGATCTGCCGCCGGAACAACCCGTATGAGCTTGCGTTAGGCGACGATTGCGCAGGGTATCCTCCTGTGGCGCATACCCCTGCGGAGCAGCGGCTCGGATGAAATTGCGGACTCTTCCCGTGTGCGCGCTGGGCGCGCTTGGTCTTGCGACGGTGGCGATCAGCGGATGCGCGCAAAAGACGGATTCAAAGGGTGGTCGCGGCGGTCCGAAAGGCCCGCCGGAAGTCGGCTATATCGAAATTCAGAAATCGAGCGTCCCGACGGTGACGGAACTTGCCGCGCGGACTTCGGCTTACCAGACTTCTGAGGTCCGTCCGCAGGTTACCGGCCTGATCACCAAGCGATATTTCACCGAAGGGTCGATCGTCCGCAAGGGCCAGCCGCTTTATCAGATCGATCCGCGACTCTATCGGGCGTCCGCAAATCAGGCCGAGGCCAATCTCGAGAGCGCTGCGGCAAACGCGTCCGCGACCAAGGTCAAGGCAGACCGTTACAAGCCGCTTGCCGACATGCAGGCAGTCGCGGCGCAGGATTACACGGACGCCGCTGCGCTCGCGCGTCAGGCGTCCGCGTCGGTCCAGCAGAATCGCGCGGCGCTGGAAACCGCGCGGATCAATCTCAAGTTCACCACGGTTCCCGCGCCGATCACCGGCAAGATCGGACGGTCGCTCTACACCGAGGGCGCGCTGGTTACGGCGAGCCAAACCGACCCGCTAACCGTAATCCAGCGGCTAGACCCGATCTTCGTCGATATCCAGCAGGCAAGTGCAGACTTGCTCCGCCTTCGCCGTGCGCTGGCCGGGGGCGGATCCTCCGCCGCGGGGCGTGCCGACGTCCGGCTCAAGCTCGAGGACGGTAGCGACTATGGCATGGTCGGCGATGTCGAATTTTCGGAAGCGATGGTCGATGCCACCACCGGCACCGTGACGTTGCGCGCCCGCTTCCCCAATCCGCAAGGGCTGCTGCTCCCCGGCATGTTCGTCCGCGCGAGCTTCGCACAGTCGATCGACAATAACGCCTTCCTCGTGCCGCAACAGGCAGTGTCGCGCGATGCCAAGGGCAATGCGACCGTGTTCCTCGTCGGTCCGGGCAACAAGGCGGTACAGCGGAACATCACGACGAGCCGCACCGTCGGCACCAACTGGGTCGTGACGGACGGGCTCAAACCCGGCGACAAGATCATCACGCAAGGCGTGGGCAAGGTGAAGCCGAACCAGCAGATCAAGCCCGTGGCCGCAAACACGCCGCAGCAGATCCGCGCGCCAGGCAAAGACGCCGCTTCCGACCAGAAAAAGAACTGACCGCCCGTGATTTCGCGCATTTTCATCGACCGGCCGATCTTCGCCTGGGTCATCGCGATCATCATCATGCTGGGGGGCGTCGGCGCAATCTACTCGCTCCCGGTCGAGCAGTTTCCCGACATCGCGCCACCCCAGGTCAACATTCGCGCCACCTACCCCGGCGCAAATGCGCAGACGCTGGAGAATTCGGTCGCTCAGGTGATCGAGCAACAGCTAACCGGGATCGACGGGCTGCTGTATTTCACGACCAGTTCGTCATCGCGTGGCCAGGTGACGATCGCGGCCACCTTCAACAAGGGGACCGACCCGGATATCGCACAGGTCCAGGTCCAGAACAAAGTCCAGCAGGCGCTGTCGCGGCTGCCGCAACAGGTCCAGCAACAGGGCCTGACGGTCACCAAGTCGAACCCGGACTTCCTGCTGATCGCGGCGATCTACGACACGACCGACAAGACGACCAATCAGGACGTGTCGGATTATCTCGTCTCCAACCTCCAGGATACGATCGGCCGAATCAAAGGCGTCGGCGACATCAACGTGTTCGGCGCGCAATATGCGATGCGGATCTGGCTCGACCCCAACCGGCTCGCCAGCTTCAGCCTGATGCCGTCCGACGTGACGGCGGCGATCCAGGCACAGAACGCCGAAGTCGCGGCGGGTGAAATCGGCGGCGTTCCCAACACGCCGGATCAGGTGCTCGACGCGACCGTCACGTCGCAGTCGCGCCTGTCGACCCCCGAACAGTTCCGCAACATCGTCCTCAAGACGCAGACCGATGGCTCGACGGTCCATCTGTCCGACGTCGGACGGATCGAGCTTGGTGCCGAAAGCTATGCGGTCACCAGCCGAGTCAACGGGCACCCGGGCGCGGGTATTGCGGTCAGCCTCGCGCCAGGGGCTGACGCGCTCGGCACCGCGGAACTCGTCAAGGCCGAGATCGAGCGTTCGGCCAAGGCGTTCCCCAATGGCTACGCGTACAGCTTCCCGCAGGATTCGACCGCCTTCATCAAGCTGTCGGTCGAGGAAGTCGAAAAGACGCTGTTCGAGGCGATCATCCTCGTCGTCATCGTCATGTTCGTCTTCCTGCAGAACTGGCGTGCGACGCTGATCCCGACGATTGCGGTCCCGGTCGTCCTGCTGGGCACGTTCGGCGTGTTCGCGCTCGCCGGCTTCTCGATCAACACGCTGACCTTGTTCGGTCTGGTGCTGGCGATCGGCCTGCTGGTCGATGACGCGATCGTCGTCGTCGAGAACGTCGAGCGGCTGCTCGACGAGAATCCGGAAATGTCGCCGCGCGACGCGACGATAAAGTCGATGGAGGAAATCACCGTCGCGCTGGTCGCGATCGCGCTGGTGCTGTCCGCGGTGTTCCTGCCGATGGCGTTCTTCGGTGGTTCCACCGGCGTCATCTATCGTCAGTTCTCGATCACGATCGTCTCCGCGATGGTGCTGTCGGTCGTCGTTGCCCTCGTTCTGACCCCGGCGCTGACCGCCTCCCTCCTCAAGCGGAAGAGCGACGAGAAGCAGGACGGCTGGTTCGCGCGCAAGACCCAGGGTGCCAAGGACTGGTTCAACAACGGGTTCGACCGCACGATCGACCGGTACGGGCATGCCGTCGAAAAGGTGATCGACCGCAAGTGGCTGTTCCTGCTTATTTACGCCGGGACGATGGCGGTTCTGGTGCTGTTGTTCGTCCGGTTGCCGACCGGCTTCCTGCCGACCGAGGATCAGGGGATCGCGCAGATCCAGTATAACCTCGCGCCCGGCGCAACGCTCAACCAGACGCGTGTCGCGCAGTTGGAGATCGAAAAGTATTTCGCCGGCCCCGAGGCGAAAAACGTCGACGGATATCTGACGGTCGCCGGCGGCGGTGGCGGTAGCGGCGGATCGAACGCGGGGCGCGGGTTCGTCGCGTTGAAGGACTGGGCCGACCGGTCGGGCGTCGAGAACGGCGCGGACGCGATCACCCAGCGCGCGACGAAGGCGCTCGGTGGCCTGCGCGACGTCGAATTCTACGCGACCGTTCCTTCGGCGGTGCGCGGACTCGGCCAGTCGAACGGCTTCACGATGGAACTGCAGAACAGCGGCGGACTGAGCCGCGAGCAGTTCAAGGCGGCACGCGACGGGTTGCTGGCGGCGGCACGCGCGGACTCGACCCTCGCCGCGATCCGTCCGACCGATCTCGAGGACCAGCCGACGCTGCAGGTTCAGCTCGACTCGCAAAAGCTGAGCACGCTCGGGCTTACCCAGGCGAACGTCAATTCGACGCTGTCGACCGCCTGGGGCGGCTCGTACGTCAACGACTTCAACGACCGCGGGCGCGTCAAGCGCGTCTATGTCCAGGGCGATGCGCCGTATCGCTCGTCGCCCGACGACCTGTCGAAATGGTTCGTCCGCGGGTCCACGGGCACGATGGCCCCCTTCTCCGCCTTCTCGACGATCTCGTGGAGCAAGGCCCCGCCGTCGCTTGCGCGCTTCTCCGGGATTTCGTCCTACGAAATTTCGGGTCAGGCCGCTCCCGGGCAGAGCTCGGGCCAGGCGATGGACAAGATGACGGAGCTTGCCGCGAAATATCCCGGTACCAGCGTCGCCTGGGCGGGCCTGTCGTATCAGGAGCGACTGTCCTCGGGTCAGGCGCCGTATCTCTATGCGATCTCGCTGCTCGTCGTGTTCCTGTGCCTTGCCGCTTTGTATGAAAGCTGGACGATCCCGGTCGCGGTGCTGTTGATCATCCCGCTCGGGCTGATCGGCGCTGTGTTCGCGGTGACGCTGCGCGGGTTGCAGAACGACGTGTATCTGCAGATCGGGCTGCTTACGACGATGGGGCTTGCGGCGAAGAACGCGATCCTGATGATCGAGTTCGCCGAACAGGCGGAGAGCGAAGGCAAGGGCGTGATGGAGGCGGCGCTGGAGGCCGCGCGGATCCGACTGCGCCCGATCCTGATGACGAGCTTCGCGTTCATCTTCGGCGTTCTTCCGCTCGCGATTTCGACCGGTGCCGGCGCGAACAGCCGTATCGCGATCGGCACTGCGGTGATCGGCGGGATGATCACGGCGACGATCCTCGCGATCTTCTACATCCCGTTATTCTTCGTGCTGGTGCGGCGCGGGACACGGGATCTGATGAACAAGATCCGCGGAAACAAGGCCGAGGATCGCGTCGGCACCCGCAAGGACGAGGAACCGTACGGGCCGCCTGCACCCAAGGCTTCAGACCGCCCGGAGGCAACGGCATGATGCGCAAGATCCTCGTCGGCGTTTCGCTCGCCGCACTCTCCGCTTGTTCGATGGCACCCAAATACGTCCGCCCCGAACTGCCCGTTCCTCAGGGCTGGCCGACCGGCGACGCGTATCTCCGCCAGAGCGAGGCGACGCTGCCGAGCGTCACCTATCGCGACATCTTCCGCGATCCGCGGTTGCAGGCGATCATCGCACAGGCGTTGGTCAACAACCGCGACCTGCGGATTGCGGCAGCGAACATCGAGTCCGCCCGCGCGCAATATCGCATCCAGCGCGCCGAACTGCTCCCCGAAGTCGCGGCGAGCGCCAACTTCCAGCGCCGGGACAATGGGACCGGCGGCGTCGTTACGAACACCAACAACGGCGTCGGGTCGGGTACCGGAACCGGAACGGGCGGCACGGACACTGGAACCGGGGTCGGCACCGGCACCGGGACTAACACCGGCGGCGCCGTGGCGACGACGACAAGCTCCGGCGCGCGCAGCAGTTTTTCGGCAAACGTCGGAATTACGTCGTTCGAGATCGATCTGTTCGGACGGATTCGTTCGCTCACCACCGCGGCGCAGGCGCGCTATTTCGGCACCGAGGCGACCGCCCGCGCAACCCGCCTGACGCTTGTCGGCGATATCGCAACGGCATGGCTGACCTATGCCTCCGACGTCAGCCTCCTGCGCATTGCGCGCGAGACTGCCGCGATCGCGCAGACCAGCGTCAATCTCACCAGGTCGCGCCTCAACGGTGGCATCGCCCCGCGCACCGATCTGGCACAGGCGCAGATCGTGCTGCAAACCGCGCAATCCGATCTGGCCGCACAGACCACGCTCGTCGCGCAGGATGCCAATGCGCTGCAGTTGCTGGTCGGGGCTCCGGTCGACCCTGCCCTGCTGCCCAGGTCGATCGAGGAAGCCGCGCCGACGGTTGCGGAACTCCCGGCCGGGCTCAACTCGGCGGTGCTGTTCCGCCGTCCCGACGTCGTCCAGGCGGAGTATGAATTGCGCGCGACCAACGCCGAGATCGGCGCCGCTCGTGCCGCACTGTTCCCGCGTATTTCGCTCACCGCGCTCGCGGGTCTCGCTAGCACGTCGCTGACCGGCCTGTTCTCGGGTGGCGCGTTCAACTATTCGGTATCGCCCAATGCGAGCTACTCGATTTTCTCCGCCGGTGCCGCCCGCGCCGGGGTCGCACAGACCCGCGCGCAACGCGATGCAGCCCTCGCCACCTATGAGAAGACGATCCAGACCGCGTTCAGCGAAGTCGCCGACGGACTTGCGCGCCGTGGAACGATCGACCGGCAGCTTGCGGCGCAGGTCGCGCTGTCGGCGGCGGCAACCGACAATTATCGTCTGTCCGACGCGCGCTATCGCGGCGGGATCGACACGTTCCTGCAAAGCCTCGATGCCCAGCGCTCGCTCTATTCGGCACAACGCACGCTGGTGTCGACACGGCTGACGGGCGCGGCAAATCTGGTGACGCTGTATCGCGTGCTGGGTGGAGACTCGTTGCTCGACGTGGCTGCGGACGGCCCGCGTCCTGTTACCGGACTTTCGACGAGCGGTGCTTCGCCAACGATCAGGTGACTTTGCGCGGCCACGCTGTAAGGGTGCCGGCGGGGCCGCGGGGACCGGGGGGTAGTGGCCATCCCGGTGTATCGGCCGGGAACACGTTCGCCATGAGCCACCGGATTCGCCGTTTCACCGACGCCGACCAGACTGCGATGATTGCCTTCGCCGAGGAACTGCCGGAACACGACCTGCTGTTCCTGGGCCGAGACCTCAGGCATCCTCGTGTGATCGCGGCATGGGTCGATGCGATGGCGGCGGGCCATATCGACGGTCTGGTGGCCGAAGAAAACGACAGGCTGGTCGGCACCGCAGCCCTGGTCTGCGATCCACTCGGCTGGAGCGCGCATGTCGGCGAGGTTCGCCTGCTGGTTACGCCGTCGCGGCGCGGCGCGGGCGTGGGGCGTGACCTGCTCGAAGGGATTTATGTCATCGCCCGCGAGCGCGGACTCAGCAAGTTGGTTGCGAACATGACGCCAGACCAGATCGGCTCCGTCATGCTGTTCGAAAGTCTCGGTTTCCGGGCGGAGGCACTGCTGCGCGATCACGTCCGCGATCGCGAGGGCAACCCGCACGATCTGGCGATCCTCAGTGCGGACATCGGACGGGATAGTCCGGATTCGGCGGGATGAAAGGCTACGTCCCTCCCCGTCTCCGGGGAGGGAGATGGCGACCTCAGCCCTTGTCGCCGCGCATGACGCCGACGGTATCGCGACCGAACTTCATGATCAGTTCGCCGATCTCGCGCGCCTGGTTCATGTTGCGGCTGCTCTGCTCGCGAATGAAATCGCCCTGGATCTTCATCACCTCGGACAGGTCCTTGGCGGCGGCCGCCGCGCGCATCGCGTTGAACGCCTCGCGCGTGTTGGTCTCGGCCTGATCGAGCATCTTGAGGCTCACCGTCGATCCGGTTTCGGACATCTTGCTGCCCGCATCGCGCATCGCTTCGCCAGCCTTGCGCGCGGGGTCGACGACCTTGTCGGTGAACGCGTCTCGCATATTGTCGGTCATGCCTTCAGTCCTTCTGCTGGTGCCGCCTTCCGAACGGCCGATCCCGGCTTCGCTGCCGGTGTTCCCTATCTTCAACGCACGAAACGAAAATTCGAACCTTACAACAGTTGCGCGGCATAGGTCGAGGGCGCGCGCGGCAAGGCCAGCCGCGCGATCGTCCCGCTTACGACCACGAGCGCTAGCGCGGTAACACCGGCGATCACTTCACGCCGCGACGGTGCCCGATCCGCGACCAGCAACACGATCGCGACCGTCGTCGCCACCATCGACCACAGGTGATAGCGCAAGTCCGACGCGATGCTCAGCAGGAGGAAACTCGCCTCGAGCAGAAGTGCCGAGACCAGCAGCGCCATCGCCAGATCGCGCACCGCGCTTCCGCCGCGCCGCAGTCCGACACCGAGCCCGACGAGCGCGACGCACAGAAAGGCAATCGGCCAGCCGAGCGGCGTATCGACCGTAACGCGTTCAAGCGCCTGCCACCACCCCGCCGCCGGCCCCGGGCTGGTCAGGCCGAGGTCGTTCGGCTGACTGACGACGGGCGGCAACGCGCCCGGTCCGCCTGCCCCGACCAACCAGCGTTCGGTCGAATTCCAGTGCGCCAGTCGATGTCCGGCATAAGCGATCGGCGCGTGGATAATCGCGACCGCGAGCATGCGATACAGAGTCGCCGCCGGATAGGCGCGCAACGGCTCGACCTGCGCGTTGCATCGCTCGGGTTCGCCGAGCGGATCCCAGAAATAGGGTTTAACGCAGTGCCGCGCGACGATTGCCCGCACCGCGTCCGCCGACAGGCCGGTAGGGGCATTCGGCGCGCGCACCGCGATGCCAGCCAGATCATAGATTGCTTCGGTCCGCTCCACCCCGCTGCTGCCGGCTTGGAGGACCCCGTGGTTGATGACCGGCGAAACCGCCAGCACCGCGCCGACCCCGAGCAACGCGACGACGCCGCGCGCCCACCATGCCCGTGGACCGATCAGCATGACGACCAACGCGACCGTCGCGAACACCGCATTGGCGCGGACCAGCGTCGCATAGCCGAGCAACACCGCGATCAGCAGCCACCCCAGGATCGGGACCGCCACCCCGCGCAACCGCCACCACCCGACAAGCCCGACCGCGGCGAGCATCGCGCCGAGCATCTGCGCGTCCTTGAGCACGGTGCCTTGCCAGCCGAGGAACAGTGGTGTCACCCCGATGACGAGCGTGGCGATTGCCGCGCGCGGCTTGTCGATCCGCGCCAATGCCGCGGCGATCAGCCCGAGCCCGGCCCAGTAGAGCACCATTTGCAGGACCAGCATCGGCGCAGCGCCACCGCCGACCCCGAAACGGAGCACCGCCCAGACCCGCGCCATGACCGGCGGGTGCCAATCCTCATATTCTCCGGCGAGCACCTGCCCATATTGCGCGACCGTGTCGTACAGAGCGACACCCGGCCAGAACAACGCGAGCGCGGCGACGCACAGGACCAGCGCCGCCCCGGCGAGGATTGCGGGGCGGAGCCGGTCGCTGGTCATGTCAGAAGTGGATCGCCCGGCCGTACGCGCCGAGGACGCTTTCGTGCATCATCTCGCTCAGCGTCGGATGCGCGAAGACCGTTTCCATCAGTTCGGCTTCCGTCGTCTCGAGCTGACGCGCGACGACATAGCCCTGGATCAGTTCGGTCACTTCCGCGCCCACCATGTGCGCGCCGAGCAACTCGCCGGTCTTGGCGTCGAACACGGTCTTGACGAAGCCTTCCGCCTCGCCGAGCGCGATCGCCTTGCCGTTGCCGATGAACGGGAATTTGCCGACCTTGAGTTCGTAACCCGCTTCCTTGGCCTTCGCCTCGGTAAAGCCGACGCTCGCGACCTGTGGACGCGAATAGGTGCAGCCCGGGATGTTCCACTTTTCGAACGGATGCGGCTTCAGCCCCGCGATCGCCTCGACGCAGACGATGCCCTCATGGCTCGCCTTATGCGCGAGCCACGGTGCGCCGGTCACGTCGCCGATCGCGTAGATCCCCTCGACGTTGGTGCGCGCATAGCCGTCGACCTTGATGTGCCCGCGCTCGGTCTCGATCCCGAGCGTGTCGATCCCGATGTTCTCGGTATTGGGGACGATTCCGATCGCGACGATGACATGGCTGAATTCTTCGGAAGTGACGGTGCCGTCCTTCCCCTTGATCTTGGCGGAGACGCCCTTCGCCGACGTCTCAATGCCCTCGAGCCCGGTCCCGACGAGCAGCTTGATTCCCTGCTTCGTCAGTGCCTTGTCCATGAAAGCGGAAACTTCCTCGTCCTCGACCGGCAGGATCCGCGGCAGCATCTCCACGATCGTGACGTCCGCGCCCATGTCGTTGTAGAAGCTCGCGAATTCGACGCCGATCGCGCCGGATCCGATCACCAGCAGCTTCGTCGGCATCTCGGGCGGGACCATCGCGTGGCGGTAGGTCCAGATCCGCTCGCCGTCCGCCTTGGCGAACGGCAGGTCGCGCGCGCGCGCGCCGGTCGCGACGATGATGTGCTTGGCTTCGAGCTCGGTCGTCTTGTCGCCTTGGCGGACGGTCAGCTTGCCCTTGCCGGTCAGCGCACCGACCCCCTCGAACACCTGGATCTTGTTCTTCTTCATCAGGCCTTTGACGCCTGCGTTGAGCTGGCCCGCGACCTTGCGGCTGCGCTCGACCACCTTGTTCAGGTCGAAGCTGACGTTGTCCGCGCTGAGGCCGTAGCTCTCGGCGTTCTGCATGTAATGATAGATTTCGGACGTGCGCAGCAGCGCCTTGGTCGGGATGCAGCCCCAGTTGAGGCAGATGCCGCCCAGGCGCTCGCGCTCGATAATCGCGGTCTTGAGGCCAAGCTGCGCCGCGCGGATCGCGGCGACATAGCCGCCGGGGCCGGAGCCGAGGATGACGAGATCGAACGTATCAGCCAAGGGAGGATCCTTCATGTAGCGGAATATCGTGCAGGGGCTGGGGACGATCGTCCTCGCCCATCGAAACCAGGGTGAACCGCCCGTTCGCGGCGCGTTCGGTATGCTCGCCGTGCCGGTCGCGGCGCCAGACCGCCACCGCGACCGTCATCGACGTGCGGCCGGTCGCGACGATCTCGGCATGGAAACTGACCTCGTCTCCGATTGCAACCGGCGCGGTGAAGCTGAAAGCGTCCGCCGCAACCACCGGCGCGCGCCCGCCGCAATGGCGCGATGCCACCGATCCGGCGGCTAGCGCCATCTGCCCCATCAACCAGCCGACGAAAATCTTGCCATAGGGGTTGGCGTCGCATGCCATCGCAGTCGCGCGGATCGCGGGGGCGGCGCTGGGTGGAGCCTCAGCCATGCCGGCTCGCGTCCCGCGCCGCCCGATCCCGCGCCCACGCCTGGCGGATCGGGCCGATCCCCATCAGCACCAGGACGAGCATCGAGACGTAAGCGACACCCCAGATCGAGCTGCGCGCCGCCGGGACCGACCAGGTGGCAAGCCAGGCGAATACCGCCGCGCCGATCAGCCCAGCGACGATCCACGACACCTCGATCAGGGTGCGCCACATCGGCATGTCAGGCCAGCATGCCCAGCGGAGACTCGACCAACGCCTTGAACGCCTGCATCAGCTGTGCGCCGTCCGCGCCGTCGATCGCGCGGTGATCGAAGCTGCCGGTCGCCGACATCACCGTGGCGACGCCGAGCGTATCGTCGACGATGTACGGTCGCTTCTCGCCCGCGCCGATCGCCATGATCATGCCCTGCGGCGGGTTGATGACCGCTTCGAACTGCTTGATCCCGTACATGCCCATGTTGCTGAGCGACGCGGTACCGCCTTGATATTCCTCGGGCTTCAGCTTGTTGTCGCGGGCGCGCGCGGCGAGGTCCTTCATCTGGGTCGAGATCGCAGCGACGCCCTTCGTATCGGCATGCGAGACAATCGGCGTGATCAGACCCGACGGGGTCGACACCGCGACCGAGATATCCGCGCGCTCGAAGCTGATCAGCTGGTCGGGCGTGAACATCACGTTGCACTTGGGCACCTGCATCAGGCTGGCAGCGAGCGCCTTGATCAGCAGATCGTTGACCGACAGCTTCACACCGCGGCTCTCGAGCCCCTTGTTCATGTCGCTGCGCAGCTTGAGCAGCGCGTCGAGCCGGATGTCGACCGTCAGGTAGATATGCGGAACGGTCTGCTTCGATTCGGTCAGGCGCCGTGCGATCGTCTTGCGCACGTTCGTGAGCTTCTCCGCGGTGTGCGGGATGTCCGGGATCGCGGCGGGCTTGGGCGCTGCGGTTGGAGCAGCGGCTGCGGCGGTCGGTGCCGGCGCGGCAACGGGTGCACTGGCCTGCGCGGCAGGAGCATGACCGGCCTTGGCGCCTTCCAGATCGGCACGGACGATCCGGCCGTTCGGGCCGGAGCCCTGCAGCGACGCGAGGTCGATGCTCTTCTCGGCAGCGATTCGGCGCGCAAGCGGGCTCGCCTTGACGCGGTCGCCGTCCTGGCGCGCAGCGGGTGCGGGCGTCGCAGCGGGAGCAGCCGTCGGGGCGGCACCGCCCTCGGGATTGCCGTGATCCTCGGCCTGTTCGAGCGTGCGCTCGGCAGGCTTGGCTTCGCTGCCGGTCTTGTTGGGGTCGGCCGGCGACGGCTTTGGCTCCGATTCCTTCGCGGCGGGCTCGGGCGTCGTCTCGCCGGCGCTCTCACCGTCCGCGAGCAACGTCGCGATAACGGTGCCGACCTTCACATTGTCGGTTCCTTCGGCAACGAGGATCTTGCCGATCGTGCCTTCGTCGACCGCTTCGAATTCCATCGTCGCCTTGTCGGTCTCGATTTCCGCCATCAGGTCACCCGATTTGACGGCATCGCCTTCCTTGACCAGCCACTTGGCCAGCGTACCTTCCTCCATCGTCGGGGAAAGCGCAGGCATTTTGATCTCGACCGGCATCGACACGTCCTTGTTTTGACCGAATCCTATTGCCGCCGTCCTTCGCGCCCCATCACCGCCCGGTCAAGACCGGCGCTTGCGTCCTGCGCCAGTTAGCCCCACTTATCCGTAGGGGAGAGTCAGCTACATGCGCATCTATCTGGTCGTGATCGACGAAACGCCCGAGAGCAGTATCGCGCTGCGATTCGCGGCGCGCCGCGCGGTCAAGACCGGTGGCGGGGTCGAGATCCTGGCGTTGGTGCCCCCCACCGAATTCACGCCCTTCGGGGGCGTTCAGGCGACGATCGAGGACGAGGCGCGCGACCATGCCGAGGCGCTGGTGACGGGCGCGGCGGGAACGCTGATCCAGGAATCGGGGCTGCGCCCCTCGATCACGGTCCGGCAGGGCGAAGGCCCGAAGGTCATCCGCGAGATGATTGCGGCCAATCCCGACATTGCCGCGCTGGTCCTCGCGACCGCGGCTTCGGGCGCGCCGGGGCCGCTGGTCGCGCATTTCGCCGGGCAGGATGCGGGTGGCTTGCCGATCCCGTTGATGATCGTGCCGGGCTCGCTGGACCGCGAGGCGATCGACCGGTTGAGCTGACCGGTCGATCGCTCCTCCGCCCTTTTTTCGAGCGGTCAGAAGTTTTCCGGCATCATCGGTCCACCGCGCGCCTGTGCCCGCTGGAACCCGGGCTCTGCTTCGATCCGCGCGAGATAATCGACCAGTGCCGGATGCGCGTCGAGCAACTTGGCCATCCGCGCCATCGCGAGGAAGTAGCTCATCTGGATATCCGCGAGCATCGGGCGCTCTCCCATCAGGAACGGCTTGTCGCCGAGGCCGTCCGCAATGTAGCCGAGCGCGGTGTTTACCATCGGCTTGGCGCGATCGGCAGCGGCCTGCTCCCCGGCGCGCTCGGACAGCAGGACGGTTACGACTGGACCGGCGGCAGTACTTTCGACGAAGTCGAGCCACTCTTCGTGAATTGCATGCTCGGGCGTTCCGGCTTCCGGCGAAAAACGATTCCCGCCATAGCGACCGTCGAGATACCGCAGGATGGTTGCCGATTCCGCCAGCATCAGGCCGTCGTCGGTGATGACCGGCGACTTGCCGAGCGGATGGACCGTCTTCAATTCAGGCGGCGCGCGAAATTCCGCGGTCCGCGCGTAGCGCACGAGGTCGACCGGGAGACCAAGCTCCTCGATCAGCCAGAGAATGCGTTGCGACCGCGAAAAGGCGAGATGGTGAAGCGTCAACATCGGTAGAACTCCTTCGGGGGAAACAGGTTTTGTCAGGCGCCTGGGGGCACGCCCTGATCGCGCTCGGGCAGCGGCGCGTGGACTTCATGGCAGATCGCGCGAAGCCCCGGCTTGAGCCCTTCCTCGAGCGTGGGATGATAGAAGGGGAGCTCCAGCAGGCTCGTGGCGGTCTCGCCGCGCAGGATGGCGAGCGCGAGCAGGTGCGCGATGTGGTCCATGCCCGGCCCGATCATCGCCGCCCCCGTTAACAGCCCGTCGGGTTTGCTGGCATAGATCCGCACCATGCCCTCGGCGCGCGCCATCACGCGCGCGCGTCCCTGATCGTCATACGGCGCACATCCGATCACGCTGTCATCGTCTGCAGGCGCGCCGAGCATGGCGACGGGCGGATCGGTGAAGGTGATCGTGAACGGCAAGTCGCGCTTGACCGGCTTGACGTCCGGGAAGCGCACCGCGTTCCGGCCCGCGATGGTTCCTTCGTTCGAAGCCTCGTGCAGCACCGGGCGGTCCGCGTCCGCATCGCCTGCGACGAAGATCGGCGAATCGCCACATTGCAACGTGGTCTTGTCGAAGTGCGGAACGCCGTGGTCGTCCAGCGCAATCCCCGTCTCGTCCAGCCCCAGCCCGTCCAGCGTCGGCGCGCGCCCGGTCGAGACCAGCAGGCGATCGAACCGAGCGCTCCCGCCGTCCCAACTGAGCACGACGCCGCCTTGCCCGGCAGAAGGCGTCACCTCGACCCCGAGATGGACCGTCATGCTGGTTCGCAGGATCCGTAACAGCTCATCATGCACCACCGTGTCCTTGACTCCGCCGATCCGGTCGCCGCTTTCGAACACCGCCACAGCGACGCCAAGGCTCGCGAACGCCTGCGCAAGCTCCAGCCCGAGCGCGCCGCCGCCGACGACGCCGAGCGATTCGGGAAGCGTTTCACGATCGAAAATCGTTTCGTTCGTATCGATCAGATCCCCCAGCGCGCGAAACGGCTCCGGGACAATCGGCCTGGATCCCGTCGCGATCACCACAGCACGCGCCGAAACGGTTCGTCCGTCCCCCAGCACAAGCGTCGACATGCCCGTGAACCGCGCCCGCCCCTGCACGGCGACGCCTTCGGGCAGATCATCGAAGCTCTTCCTGGTCGCCGCTACGAAGTGATCCCGCTCGCGACGCACCCGCTCCATCACGCGCGCGCCATCGATTTCCGGAACGGCGTCGATCCCGAACACCGACGCGTGCCGGACCGACTTCGCTGCCATGCCAGCGGTGACGAGCAGCTTGGACGGCATGCACCCGACTGTTGCGCACGTCGTCCCGGCGAAACAATCGTCGATCAACAGCGTGCGCGCACCCTCCGAACGCGCGACACGTTCCGCCGCCAACCCCGCGGTCCCAGCGCCGATCACGGCGACGTCGCACGTCAGGTCGGCTGCTTCGGTGTGTGCCATCGGATGTCCTTGAAATTGCTCTTGCGACCTGCACAACGCCGGGCGGCTGGGATGGGGCCGACGCAATCCGGATTAATGACGGCACACCGTCTCCAGCCTCGCCCCTACACACAAGCCCTTGATGCGAGACCGCTTCCCCGCCACGATGTGGGGATGCGCACCCTTCCCCTCGTCGCCCTTGCGATGCTCGCCACCCCCGCTCTCGCCCAGACCAAGGCGAGTCCCGCGCCCGACCCTGCGCGGCTGAAGGCGACGGTCGAAAAGCTCGTCAGTTTCGGCACCCGTCACACGCTGTCCTCGCCTGACGATCCCGCGCGCGGAATCGGTGCGGCGCGCAAATGGGCGGGGGGTGAGCTCACGCGGATCGCGGACGGGTGCAATGGCTGCATCACCGTCGCCAACATCGCGCAGACGATGACCAACGCGCGGGCCCCGAATGGCGTCAACATCGTCGACGTGCTCGGCTTCCAGCAAGGGCTCGATCCCAAGCGCGTGATCATCGTCGGCGCGCATATCGACAGCCGCGTCACCGACGTGATGGACATCACCAAGGACGCCCCCGGCGCGAACGACGACGCCTCGGGCGTCGCGCTGGTGCTCGAGGCCGCGCGGCTGCTGTCGAAGGAGAAATTCCGCGCGACGATCGTCTATGCGGTCTTCTCGGGCGAGGAACAGGGGCTGATGGGCGCCTCGCTGCTCGCCGACACCGCCAAACAGCGCGGCTGGACGGTCTCGGCGATGCTCAACAACGATATCGTCGGCAATACGCTCGGGCAGAACGGCGTCCGCGTCGCCGACCGGGTCCGGGTCTTTTCCGAAGGCATTCGCGCGTCGGACGATCTCCCGGCGCAGATCGCGCGGCGCGGCAATGGCGGCGAGGACGATGGCCCCTCGCGCAGCCTCGCCAAGGCGATCGACGGCGTCGCGCAGGGAATTCCCGGCGGGCTCGACGTGATGCTCGATCGCCGCCCCGATCGCTTCGGGCGTGGCGGCGACCATGAGCCGTTCCTCAAGCTCGGTTATCCCGCGGTGCGGTTCTCGGTCGGCGCGGAGAATTACACGCAGCAACATCAGGACCTGCGCACCGAAAACGGCATTCCGTACGGCGACACGGTCGACAAGATGGACTTCCCGTATCTGGCGAAGGTGACCGCGATCAACGTGGCGACGATCCGCCGCCTCGCCGCTGCCCCTGCCGCGCCCGAGGGCGTGACGATCGCGGGTGCACTTGCGACCGATACGACGGTGACCTGGCAGCCGGTCGTCGGCGCGGTCCGCTACCGCGTCCACCTGCGCCGCAACGATGCACAGGACTGGCAGAAAGTGGTCGAGGTGCCAGCGCCAGCCGTCACGACGGTACTCAAGGACGTGATCGTCGACGACACGTTCGTCGGCGTCGGCGCGGTCGGTGCGGATGGGGCGGAAAGCCTGGTAACGTTCGCCGGGCCGGAACCGCGCAAGCGCTGAGGTGGAGGATTGCCAATTCGGCCTGATCTAGGGTCGCTTTCCCGGCCTTCGCCGGGGAAAAGCATAGCATGAGCAGTTCGGGCATCCTCCCGCGGTCGAGGCGCCAAGGCTACCGCCGCCGCGAACGGATTCGATGACGGCTGCCGCGGTGCGCCTGGGAGGAAACGAGGCGGTCCGGATCGCCAGAGGACGCGCCGCTCTGTACCGTAACGACGCTGCTGCCCCCGGCATCATATCGTCGCGCTGCCCCGTCGAGATACGCCCCGTTGGTCGCATAACTGGTTACCCCGCCGCGCGACACGACCGGCGGCAGGATGACGACGGGCGGCTCGTCGATGGAGCCGTACCCACCATTGCGTTCGGCCCGGTCGGTCGCGTCCCGCACGATCTGGCTTGCGTCGACATAGACCGCCGGCCCCGGATCTTGCTGCCGTGGGGGCGCGGGTGACCGTTGCGCCTCGCCCGTGGTCGCGCCGAACACCGCCGCAATCGCCACCGTCAAAACACCCAGACGTCGCATCAGATCACTCCCAGCAAAGGCTTGCCTGCCGGATCGGGATGAAGGTTCGGTAAATTCCGGCGCGTTCAGCCCGCAATGCGCGGGGCGAGCAACGCCATCAGCGCCTCGCACCCGGCGGCATCCTGCGCATCGAACCGCGCGGCGCTCGGGCTGTCAAGATCGAGCACACCGATCAGGCGGTCTTCATGCACGATCGGCACAACGAGTTCCGAGCGGCTTTCGGCGTCGCACGCGATATGACCCGGGAAGGCGTGAACGTCGTCGACCAGCTGCGTCTTCCGGCTCTTTGCCGCCGTGCCGCAAACCCCATCGCCGAGCGCGATGCGGATGCACGCCGGCTTGCCGAGGAACGGCCCGACGACGAGCGATTCGCCAACCATGCGGTAGAAGCCAGTCCAGTTGAGATCGGGCAGATATTGCGAGATCAGCGCCGCCGCATTCGCCATGTTGGCGATCGCGTCCGGCTCGCCATCGGTCAGCGCATCAAGCGCGGCGTGGAGATCGCGGTAGAGTTCGGCCTTGGAACTCTGGTCGATCGAAAAGGCGTACATGGGGGTCTCCGGGATCATCGCAGGGAATGGAGGGGCCTGTAGAGCGGCACGCCTCCAATTGGTATCGCTTGCGCGATCGCGCCACCCGCAGCGACCGTGATCGGCCCGTACACTTGCTGTGATCGAGAAGTTCCGTTTCGGATTTACCCCCGCGTCCCGCAGGGGACGGCGCCGCGCGGTTCGTCGCCAGTTTCGATGCGACGCGCCGATGTTGCCAACAAGGAATCCGATTTTGATGAACGCTACTCCACGCCATCGCCTTGGCGCGCTTCTCGCTGCCGCCGCCTCGACGGGCGCGATCGCCGCGCCGCTCGCGGCACAGACGCTGTCGCCCGCCGACACGCAGGTCGAGACCCGCATGACCACCGCCGCCGCCCCGACCGGCGCTGACAAGCCGGCTGCCGCACAGGCCGGCGTTAATGGAACGGTCGATGCCAAGCGCGGCGCGCGCACCACCGCGCCCGTCCAGATGACGCGCGACAACGGCGCACCGATCGGCGAGAACCGCCACAGCAAGGCGGCGGGCGACCTCGGCCCGGTGCTGATCGAGGATACCACGCTGATCGAGAAGCTCGCGCGGTTCGACCGCGAGCGGATCCCCGAGCGTGTCGTCCACGCGCGCGGCACCGGCGCGCAAGGCGTCTTCACCGCGACCGCGGACATGGCGGGGATCACCAGTGCCTCGCTGTTCACCGCAGGCAAGCAGACTCCGGTGTTCGTCGGTTTCTCGACCGTGATCCATCCCTCGGGCAGCCCCGAGGGCCTGCGCGATCCGCGTGGCTTCGCGACCAAGTTCTACACCGACCAGGGCAACTGGGACCTCGTCGGCAACAACCTGCCGATCTTCTTCATCCGCGACGCGATCCAGTTCCCGGACATGATCCACTCGCTCAAGCCCTCGCCGGTGACGAACAAGCAGGATCCCAACCGCCTGTTCGACTTCTTCTCGGCGACGCCCGAGGCGACCAACATGCTCGCGCACGTCTATTCAAACCTCGGCACGCCCGCGTCGTACCGCACGATGGACGGCAACGGCGTCCACGCGTTCAAGCTGGTCAACGCCAAGGGTGAGGTGATCTTCGCCAAGTTCCGCTGGATCAGCCGTCAGGGCGTCCGCAACCTCAACGGTGCGCAGGCCGCCACCGCCGGGTTCAACTATCTTACCGACGACCTGTACGGCGAGATCGCCAAGGGCAACTTCCCCGTCTGGGACCTGATGGTTCAGACGATGAAGCCCGCCGACTTCGCCAAGCTCGACTATAACCCGTTCGACGACACCAAGGAGTGGCTCGGCGTGCCGTTCCGCAAGATCGGCGAGATGACGCTCAACAAGGTGCCGGACAATTTCTTCGAGTACACCGAGCAGTCCGCGTTCGCGCCGTCGAACCTGGTGCCCGGGATCGAGGCGTCGCCGGACCGGATGCTGCAGGGTCGCCTGTTCTCCTACGCCGATACGCAGCGCTATCGCCTTGGGGCCAACGCGCTGCAATTGCCGGTCAATCGTCCGCTCGCGCCGGTCGCGAACAACAATCAGGACGGGACGCTGAATGCGTCGCAGCGGACCTCGGACGTCAATTACTATCCGTCGGCGACCGAGCCCAAGACCACCGACGCACAGTTCCGCGCGGCACCGTATCAGGTCAATGCAATGGTCGATGCCAAGGCCATCTCAAAGACCAGCAACTTCGCGCAGACCGGCGACTTCTACCGGGCGCTGAAGCCGCAGGACAAGGCGGACCTGATCGCCAACCTGGCGGGCGACCTCAACGTCGTCACCTCGGCGCGAACCAAGACGGTGATGGTCAGTTACTTCTACCAGGCGGACAAGGACTTCGGCACGCAGCTCGCGACCGCGGTCCACGTCCCGATGGCGGACGTGAGCCGCGCGGTCAGCGACTATCGGGCCGCCAATCCAGCGAAGCCCGCACGCTGAGTGACCGACCGGCGACAGCCCCTGACCGGGCTGTCGCCGGTACGCACCCGCCTCAATCGAAAAGACCGACATGACCCTGATTGCGATGCTTCTCGCCGCTGCCGCGGCACAGGCGGCGGCTACGCCTGCCCCGGCCCCGTCCCTGCCCTCGCCCGAGCGGCGGCAGCAATTGCTGTTCGAGGCGGCCCGGCTCGGCCGGACCGACCTGATCGCGCCGCTGATCAAGGCGGGCGCGAACGCCAATGGCTACGACGACCGCGGCTTCACCCCGCTGATCCTCGCGGCGTACAATGGCCAGCTCGCGACGGTCGAAACGCTGATCGCGCAGGGCGCAGACCCGTGCCGCGCCGATCGCGACCAGGGCAACACCGCGCAGATGGGTGTCGCGTTCAAGGGCGACGACGCGGTCGCGGCGCGGTTACTCAAGGCGGGGTGCAACGTCAACGCGCGCAACGGCGCAGGGCAGACCGCGTTGATGATGGCGTCGCTGTTCAACCGCACCAAGCAGGTGGAGATGCTGATCGCGGCCGGCGCGGATCGCACGATCACCGACCAGTCGGGTCGCTCGGCGGCGTCGGTGGCGGCGGACCAGGGCAATGCGGCGATGGCGAAACGAGTCGCGCGATGAGGGGATAGGGGCCCAACCCCTACCCGTTCGCCCTGAGCGAAGTCGAAGGGCCGCTCGCACAACAGACCAGGGCCTGTGGCGAAACCAGGGCTTCGACTTCGCTCAGCCCGAACGGGGTAAGGCACTACACCAGAACGGAATTGACCGCGGACGGCGGTCGTCAGTCCACGCTCACTCGCCCCCGCCCCGCCTTCACCACCGCGCGGCCCTTCTTCGAATCGACCCGGCGTGCCTTCGCCGCCTTGCTCGGCTTGGTCTTCACTCGCCGCGCCTGCCGTTCGTGTGCGCGTTCGAGCAGCTCGACGATCCGTTCGCGCGCATCGACCCGGTTCGCTTCCTGCGTGCGAAACCGCCGTGCGGTGACGACGAGCGTCCCGCCCGCGGTCATCCGGCTGCCGGCAACGGTCTTGAGCTGCTGATACGCCCAGGGTTCGAGCCCGAGCTTGAAGACGTCGACTCGCAGCTGGACCGCGGTCGCGACCTTGTTGACGTTCTGCCCGCCCGGCCCCGAGGCGGCGAGAAACCGCTCCTCGATTGCATCCTCGGGCAGGTCGGTCCTAGCCATCGGACGGCGTTTCGGGTGCGACGGCCGCCACCGCCTCGCTCTCGCTGAACCCCGCAGCAAGGAACCGCGCAGGCAGCGGTGCCTTCGCCACGATCGGCTCCTTGCCCGCGCGCGGGATCGTCAGTTCGGCGGCGTGGAGCAGCGTCTCGCCCCCGCCCGCGCCATAGACCGGATCGCCGACTACCGCCGCCCCCAGCCCTTCGAGCGCGTGGACGCGGATCTGATGGGTCCGCCCGGTTTCGGGGATGAATTCGACGAAGCTGCGACCATCCTTGACCGCGAGCACGCGCCAGTGCGTCCGCGACGCCTTACCCTCGGGGCTGCCGATCATCCGCCAGCCGTCCTCGACGGTGCTCACCTTGGCGAGCGCGAGATCGATCATGCCGCTGTCTCCCTCGACCACGCCCTCGAGCACCGCGAGATAGCGCTTGCGCACCAGCCCCTGCTCAAACGCCTGCTGCAACCGGGCGTGCGCCTTGGGGTTGCGCGACAGCAACAGGCATCCCGACGTATCGCGGTCGAGCCGGTGGACCGGCACCGGCCAGCGCTTGAACCCAAAGGTCAGCCCGTCGAGGTGGTTTTCAAGGCTCAGCGAGCCGTCGCGCGGACGGTCGACCGGGAGCCCGGCGGGCTTGTCGATGACGAGCGCCTCGCCATCGAGGAAGAGAACATGGTTTGCCAGCATGGGCGCCTCTTGCCACCGCAAGCCCGCGCATGCCAGAGGCGCCGCGTCGACGACAGCGAGAAGACGTGGTTTGCAGGGTTTGAAGTCGACGATTCTCGCCATCATAGTCCTGCTTCCGGGCGTCGCGGCGGCAGCGCCGCTCCAGCCGCTCCCGATGCCGAGCGCCGACGGCCGGCTGTTCGGGCATCTGCCCTATGGCGACATTGCCGCGCTCGATCTCGTCCCTGCCCCGCCCGGCTTCTCGATCGGCGCGACTTGTCGCATCAACCGGGATGCCGCTGCCGACCTTGCCCGCTTGCTGGTCGCGGCCGCGGATTCACCGGGCGTCGGCACCAGCCTGCGCGCGGTGTCGTGCTATCGCGGCGTCGCGCATCAGGAATCGGTGTTTTGTCGCGAGCGCCACCGCACCACCTGCGTCGATCCGTCGGACAGGGCGCGCTCGGTCGCGCCGCCTGGGTATAGCGAGCATGCAACCGGCTATGCGATCGACTTCGGCGTCCGCCCGACGCGCGGTTGTCCGGACGTAGATTATTGCTTTGCTTCCACCCCCGCCGGGCAATGGCTGATGGCGCATGGTCCCGAATTCGGGTTCGAACTGTCGTTCCCGGCGGCAAACCGACAGGGCGTGACGTGGGAGCCGTGGCACTGGCGCTGGGTTGGAACACGGGTCGAGGAGCCCGGCGCGGCAGTCGCGCGGCTGTTGTTCGCGCGCGCGCGGAACATGTATCCTGCGCTTCCCGCAGCGCGCGATGTGCTGGGCGCGAATGCGGCGGCGGTCGCAATGCCGGCGGGGCGGATCGTGACGGTTCGTGCAAAGCTACCCGACGTAACCGGAGTGCGGGCGCGCCGTCGCTAGAGTATCGGTACGATACGTCCGGGGGACGGCGAACCGCCCCCCGAAAGCCTTAGCCGAACAGCTTCGCTGCCGTCTCGGCGATGCGCTTGCCCTGATAGCGTGCGCCGTCGAGCTCCTCCTGCGCCGGCTGGCGGCTGCCGTCGCCGTCCGCGATCGTCGTCGCGCCGTACGGCGTGCCGCCGAGGACCTTGTCGACGCCCATCTGCGCCTTGAAGCCATAATCCAGACCGACGATCGTCATGCCGTGGTGGAGCAGGTTGGTGATGATCGAGAACAGCGTCGTCTCCTGCCCGCCATGCTGGCTCGCGGTCGAGGTGAACGCGCCGCCGACCTTGCCGATCAGCTTGCCGCCGAACCACAGGCCGCCGGTGGTATCCCAGAACGACGCCATCTGCGCGGGCATCCGGCCATAGCGGGTCGGTGCACCGACGATGATCGCGTCGTACTTGGCGAGCGCGTCGGGGCCTTCGATCAACGGATGCTTGGTATCGGTCTTGAAGTGCGCAGCCTCGACGACGTCCTGCGGCGCGGTTTCGGCGACGCGACGGATGTCGACCTCGGCACCACCCGAACGCGCGCCTTCGGCGACCGCGTCCGCCATCTGCTCGATGTGACCGTAGGACGAATAATAGAGTACCAGAACCTTGGCCATGGGAACTTCCTTCTTGATGAATACGGGGAGGAAAAAGGGCTTATTGCGAGTCGACGAGAACCAGTTCGGCGTCCTCGAGCGCGGTGATCGTCACGGTCTGCCCGCCATCGATCGCCGCACCGTCACGCGCCTTGAACGTCTCGCCCGCGATTTCGATCATCCCGGTTGCTGGGACGAGATAGGCATGCCGCCCGGGCAGGACTTCATGCGTGATCGTCTCGCCTGCGCGCACCATCGCCGCGAGGACACGGGCTTCGGCGCGGATCGGCAAGGCATCCTTGTCCTCGGCAAAGCCGCTGGCGAGCGTCACGAACTGGCCCGAACGGTCGTCCTTGGGAAACGGCTTGGCGCCCCACGATGGCGATCCGCCGGTGCGGCTCGGCTCGATCCAGATCTGGAAGATCGTCGTCTGCTCGGACTCGAGGTTGTATTCGGCATGCCGGACCCCGGTGCCCGCGCTCATCACCTGCACGTCGCCGGCGCCGGTCCGTCCCTCGTTACCGAGCGAGTCCTTGTGCGTGATCGCGCCTTTTCGGACATAGGTGATGATCTCCATGTCACGGTGCGGATGCGGCGGGAAACCGCTGTTGGCGGCGATCTCATCGTCGTTCCATACGCGGATCGCGCCCCAGCCCATGCGGGCGGGCTCGTAGTAATTGGCGAAGGAAAAATGGTGGCGTGCGTTGAGCCAGCCGTGGTTGGCGTGGCCGAGGCTTTCAAAGGATCGTTTCTCGATCATCGTGGATCTCCTGAAGGAACGCCCTGTTCCGTTGCCACCAAGATAGGCGATCAGATCAGATCGTAAATGGAAACACTGGAAACCGATCGTTTCCGAAGCTAAGGATTACGCGACCGTACCGACCGGAGCTTTCGCCATGCGCCTCCCCGACCTCGAAGCCTGGGCGATCTTTGCCAGCGTGGTCGAATATCGCTCGTTCAGCGGCGCGGCGGAAGCAATCGGCGTCTCCAAGGCGACGGTTTCCAAGGCGGTCACGCGGCTGGAGGCCCATCTCGGACAATCGCTGTTCCACCGCACGTCGCGCCGCCTGACGCTGACCGAGAACGGCAAGGCGCTGGCGGAACATGCCGGGCGGATCCTCGCCGAGGCGAACGCGGCGGAGGAAGCCGCGCTCAATGCGGCCAGCGCGCCGACCGGGCTGGTCCGGGTCGCCGCACCGATGTCGCTCGGGCTGCTCGCGATCGCGCCGGTCATCGCGGACTTCCTCGTGCTGAACCCGGGAATCGAGATCGACCTGCATCTGTCCGATGCGCGAGTCGACATCGTCGCCGAAGGGTTCGACATCGCCTTGCGAATCGCGACGCTTCCCGACAGCTCGCTGCGCTCGCGCAAGCTTGCGGACATGCGGATGCATGTCGTTGCCGCCCCTGCCTATCTCGCGTTGCGCGGTCGCCCCACGCATCCCGGGCAGCTGGGGGAGCATCGCTGCTTTGCCTATACCAACGTGACGTCACCGTGGCGCTTCGTCGGGCCGGACGGGACCGAGGTTTCGGTCCGGCTCAACGGACCGCTCGCCACCAACAGCGGCGAGGCGATGCTGCCCGCGCTGCGTCGCGGCCTCGGGATTGCAATGCTTCCCGAGTTCATCGTCGCCGAAGACCTGCGCGCCGGACGAATCGAGATCATCCTGGCGGACTGGGCGCCGCACACCGGCGCACTCCACCTGATGACGCCCCCGGGAACCCTGCGTCCCGCGCGCGTCGAGGGGCTGATCGCCTTCCTGACCGACCGACTCAAGTCGATTTGCGTGCATGCGTAACCGCGTACGACTCAAATTGACTCATCTTAATCCCGGATTAATCGCAAATTAACCTTTTGCCTTCATTTGTGTTGAGGTTAATAGTTACTGCGAAGGTCGGTCGGGCCACAGGAGGTACCGACGCCTTGAAACGGGGAACAGCAAGATGCGTGTGCTGCTGATCGAAGACGAGCCGACGACCGCAAAGGCGATCGAGCTCATGCTGACGGCCGAAGGCTTCAACGTCTACACGACCGACCTGGGCGAGGAAGGCCTCGATCTCGGCAAGTTGTACGATTACGACATCATCCTGCTCGACCTCAATTTGCCTGACATGCACGGCTACGACGTGCTCAAGCGGCTTCGCGTCGCGCGCGTGCAGACGCCGGTGCTGATCCTCTCCGGCATCAACGAAATGGACTCGAAGGTCCGCTCGTTCGGGTTCGGCGCTGACGATTATGTCACCAAGCCGTTCCACCGCGAGGAACTCACCGCACGCATCCACGCGGTCGT
Organism: Sphingomonas sp. PAMC 26617; assembly: GCF_000242835.1. Classification (NCBI taxonomy): domain Bacteria; kingdom Pseudomonadati; phylum Pseudomonadota; class Alphaproteobacteria; order Sphingomonadales; family Sphingomonadaceae; genus Sphingomonas; species Sphingomonas sp. PAMC 26617. The sequence goes on along the minus strand of NZ_JH594425.1, from coordinate 2,855,074 downwards.
CCGCCGTTCGAAGGGGCACAGCCAGTCGGTCATCCGCACCGGCAAGCTCGCGGTCAACCTCGACGCGAAGACGGTCGAAGTCGATGGGTCGCGCGTCCACCTGACCGGCAAGGAATATGCGATGCTCGAGCTGCTCAGCTTGCGCAAGGGCACGACACTGACCAAGGAAATGTTCCTCAACCATCTGTACGGCGGGATGGACGAGCCCGAACTCAAGATCATCGACGTGTTCATCTGCAAGCTTCGCAAGAAGCTCAGCATGGCCTGTGAGGGCGAGAATTACATCGAGACCGTATGGGGCCGTGGCTATGTGCTGCGCGAACCCGACGAAATGCTGGAATCCGCCGAAGTCGCCTGACACCCGCGACGCCGTTTCACGATCAGGATAACGCCGAGGCCGCAGCAATTGCTGCGGGCCTGGCCTTGTCGTGCGTCCGACGCCAGCCCTGACGCCGCGCTTTAAGTGACACGAAAACAAGTATTTACGTTACACTTCGTTTACCATACGTCACGTCTTGGTCATTTTTGCCATCTAACTGCACTGTCATACGGTCGCTGCCAGGGCACGACCCGTCACTCGTGGGGCTCCTTTATGAAGATGCATTCGGCCGTCGCTGCACTGTGCGCGACCAGTCTCATCCTGTCGGCCTGCAGCGGTGGCGGCGGTGGCTCCGCAGCGGCCCCCACGCCCACCCCGACCCCGTCGCCAACGCCTACCCCGACCCCGGTCGCAACCGCCACCCGGACGATCGTGATGGTATGGGACGGCCTGCGCCCCGATGACGTCAACGCAACCGACACCCCCAACCTGTATGCGCTTCAGCAGAGCGGCGTGAACTTCCAGGACAACCATTCGACCTACCCGACCTTCACGATGATGAACGGCTCGTCCTTCGCGACCGGGTCGTTCCCGAAGACGTCGGGCTTCTACGGCAACACTTTCTGGACCCCGCCGCAGGGCACCGGCAACACGATCCCGGCCGGCAAGACCGCAGCCGGGGCAACGCAAAGCTACACCGACCCGGTCTTCACCGAGGATTACCAGGTCCTCAACACGCTCAATGACTATTACGGCGGCCAGCTTCTGCTGGTGAAGAGCCTGTTCGCGACCGCGCAGGCCGCCGGGCTTACCACCGCCGCGATCGGCAAGTCGGGGGCCGCCTATATTCAGGATCTCGGCAAGGGTGGCATCTTCCTCGACGAGAACACCGTGCAGCCGCGCAGTCTCGTCACCGAATTGCAGGCAGCCAACATCGCGCTGCCGACCAATGTCGTGAACAATTACTCGGGCACCGACGCGGTGACGCTCGCCGGGACGAACGGCACGCCGACCGCGCGCGCCGGCTATGTGACCTTCGATACCAACGCTTACGATCCCAATGGCGCGATCACGATCCCCGCACGCGATTCGAGCGACACGACCCAGGGCGCGCCCGAGGACGCGGCCAACAAATACATGCTCAATGTCTTCACCTCGTACATCCTGCCGCAGAAGAAGCCGATGCTGTCGGTCATCTGGTTCCGCACGCCGGACAATGTCGAGCATGGCTATGGCCCGGGCTCGAGCAACGCGCGCGCCGGACTGAAGTCGCAGGATGCACGGCTGGGCGAACTGATGGCGGCGCTCAAGGCGCAGGGGCTCGACACGACCACCAACGTCGTCGTCGTCTCCGACCATGCGCATTCGAGCGTATCGGGACCGCTCAACCTCTACCCGCTCCGCGCGATCACCCCGTCCGCGACCACGCCCAATGGCCCGACCGTCAACGGCTCGACCAGCGGCACCAGCGCGGCGAGCTTCGGCGGAATCAACCCGTCGGGTTATTCCTTCTCGGGCGACGTCCGTTCGGCCGATCTGCTGACCTATCGCGGCTTCAAGGCGTTTGACGGCAGCGGTTGCTCGGTCAGTGCGATGTACGGCATCTCGGCGACCGGCACGCCGACCGTCCCGGTCCGGCTCGATACCAGCGGCTCGGTCTGCGGCACGGCAAACGCGAAATACCAGTCAATCAGCGCGACCGGAAGCTTCCGCGTCCCCGCCCCCGGCAGCCTGCCGACCAACGGCATCGTCGTCGCCGCAAACGGCGGATCGGATTACTTCTACGTGCCGAGCCACGACCTGACGACGATCCGCAACCTCGTCACCTTCCTCCAGCAGCGCGAGGAATATGGCGCGGTGTTCGTCGACAGCCGCTACGGGTCGATCCCGGGCACGCTGCAGATGAGCCAGGTCAACCTCGAGAACGCGACGCGTGGCGGCAACGGCCAGCCCGATGTCGTCGTCTCGTTCAACTGGGACGACCAGGCGGTCGTGCAGGGCAAGGCCGGGATCGAGTTCGAGAGCACCGGGGGCCAGCGCGGGATGCACGGCAGCTTCAGCCCGGTCGACGTTCACAACACGCTGATCGCGGCGGGGCCGTCGTTCCGCAAGGGCGCGACCGTCACCACCCCGACCGGCAACGTCGACGTCGCGCCGACCGTCGCGTATCTCCTCCGCCTCGCGATGCCGCAGGCGGACGGGCGGATCATCAACGAGGCACTGGCAACTCCGGCAAGCGGCTCGACCCCGACCGTGGCGGCCTCGGCAGTCTCCCCGACCGCGCCAGCGACCGGCCTGTCCTTCGAGACCGCGCTCGATCCGACCGGGGCCCGCAAGAATACCGCGCTGACGCAGGGGACCTATTCGATCACGCTGCAGGTCAAGGACCTGACGATCGACGGCAAGACCTATCGCTACTTCGATTACGCCAAGGCGGTCCGCCAGTAATGCCGAACCTGCCGACCACCGGATTGCGTGTCCTGTTGCCGCTGCTCGCCCTCGCCGCTGCGCCGGGGCTGGCGGCGGAGCCCCCCCGAACGTTGTCGTTCGACCGGACGTTCAGCGCGGCGGGAGAGCCTGCGTTCCTTCACTATAACGTTCTGTTCGCCTCGAACGGCGCGGTGCACCGGATGGAACTGTGGCGCGACCATGATCGCTCGATCAAACGCGTCACCGACGCCGCGCTCGTCACCTACGCCACACGCAAGGGCAAGGACGCCGGCTATACGCTCAAGGTGCTCGACCTGAAGCGCCGGATCAGCACGGTGATCGAACGCACCAATCTCTACCGGATCGGATCCTTCACCGACTGGTACGATCTCGGCCACGGTCTTCGCCATCCCAAGAGCGCGTACCGCCTGGTCGCCGCCAAGGCTCCCGCGGGGATGCCGCGGATCGGCCGGCCGTGTCGCTGGTACGACCTGATCGAGGGTTCGCGCACCACGCACGTCTGCTGGGACGAGCAGGCCAAACTGCCGCTGCTGATGGCCCCTGCAAGCGGCCCGCCGATCTGGCGCGTGACCGCGATCGACCAGCGGCCGATCCCGGCGGCGACGTTCGTCGCGGATGATCGCGGGTTTATCCGGAACGATGCGAATCGCGATATCGAGGCGGATTGACGCGGGACGCAAGCGGCGCAGATCGCAACGGCAGACCGCGCTTTAGCCCCTCCCCTTCAGGGGAGGGGTTGGGGTGGGGCAGTCCAACAGAACCTGCGCCTCTGCGAGGCACCCCCCACCCCCACCCCCTCCCCTGAAGGGGAGGGGCGAGACTAAGCAGCTAAGGCCGCACAAACACCTTTTCGCCCCCGACCCACGTCTGCTCCACCTTGGTCGCGCGCAGGTCGCTCGGGCTCGCCAGTAGCGGGTCGCGGTCGACGATGATGAAGTCCGCGCGTTGCCCGACGCCAAGCCGCCCGAACTTCTCCTCCGCGAACCCGGCATAGGCCGCAGCCCCCGTGAACGCCCACCACGCCTGCTCCCGCGTCACGCGTTCCTCGGGACGCCAGCCGCCATAGGGCTGCCCGTCCGCCCCCTGCCGGGTGAACCCAGCCGCCCAACCGGCAAACGCATCAGGCGATTCGACGGGATAGTCCGACCCGAAGGCGAGCGTCGCGCCGTTGCGGAGCATCGAGGCCCAGGCATAGGCTCCCGCAAGCCGCGCCGTCCCGAGCCGCGCTTCCGCCATCGTCCGGTCGCTCGTCTCGTGCGTCGGCTGCATCGACGCGACGATCCCGTTCTTGCCGAAGCGCGGGAGGTCAACTGGATCGACGATTTGCGCATGCTCGATCCGCCAGCGCCGGTCGCCCTTGTACGTGCCGACCATATCGTCGATCGCACCGAGCACCTCGGCATTGGCGCGGTCGCCGATCGCATGGACCGCGACCTGATAATGGTCGACCGCGGCGCGGCTCATCAGGTTGCGCAGCACGTCGTCGGACATGAACCCCGCGCCCGACTGGCCCGGCGCATCGCTATAGGGGGCCTTGAGCCACGCGCCGCGCGACCCCAAGGCGCCATCGGCGTACAGCTTGACCCCGCCCATCCGCAGCTTGTCATTGTAAAGCCACGGCGTCGGACCCGAGCCGCCGATCTTGACCGCGGTATCGACCCCGAACGCATAACTCATGATCCGCACCCGCAACGCGCCGACGTCGCCCGCGCGACGATAGCTCAGCCAGTCGTCCATCGAGCTGCCCATGTCGCTGGTCGCGGTGATGCCGTGGCTGAGCAGGATCTCCTGTGCCTTCAGAAACGCAAAGTCGCGCTCCTTGGGGAGCGGCTGCGGCGCGGCCTTTGCGATCAGCTCGCGCGCGGAATCGACGAACACACCGTTCGGGATGGTGCCGGTCTTCTCGATCCGGCCGCCCGCCGGCGCTGCTGTCTTGGCCGTGATCCCCGCCGCCTTCATCGCGGCACTGTTCGCCCAGCCGGCATGGCCGTCGGCGCGCTGGAGCCAGACCGGGCGGTCGCTCACCACGGAGTCGAGATCGGCCGCGGTCGGGAAGCGCCCGAGCTTCCACGCCTCCTGGTTCCACCCGCCCCCGACGATCCATTTGCGATCCGGGTTGGCGGCGGCATAGGCGGCGATCCGGGCCTTGGCATCCTCGAGCGAGGTCGTGGTCGACAGGTCGAGCTCGAGCGCGCGGAACCCCAGTTCCATCACATGGCCGTGCGCGTCGATGAAGCCGGGCAACAGCACCTTGCCTTTTTCGTCCGCGCGCCAGTCGAGCTTGACCGGGCGCTTGTCGCTCGCGGACAGCAGCTTCACCACCTTGCCGTCGGGCGTCATCACCAGGCCGGTGAAGCGGACGACCTTGCCGTCCTTGTCCAGTGTGATCCCGTTGACGTTGTCGATCAGCGCATCGGCGCTGGCGAGCGACGGTAATGCGAGGGCAGAGAGTGCGGCGCCGACGAGCAGCGGCGCGATCAAACGGGCGCGGGATGGGATGAGCATGGGCCTTGCGATAAGGCGTGTTTCTTCATCGCGCCAGATAGTCTAGGCGACGGATGCTCCCGTCTGTGCCGAGCCTGTCGAAGCACCGTCCGATCCTGCGGCGTGGGAAAGCAATTGGCTGCCCTCCCAGGCTCGGGGCGAACGGAAGTGAATGATGGCGACGCAAGCGAAGTCCGAAACCCTCCCTGTCACCCTCGCCGACGTCGAGGCCGCGCACGCCCGCATTTCGGACAAGATCGTCCGCACGCCCTTTTTCATCAGCCGCACGCTTTCCGAGCTCACCGGCGCGACCGTGTATCTGAAGTTCGAAAACCTCCAGTTCACCGCCGCCTACAAGGAGCGCGGCGCGCTCAACACGCTGCTGCAATTGCCCCCGGAAACGCGTGGCGTGATCGCGGCGTCGGCAGGCAATCATGCGCAGGGGCTTGCTTATCACGCCAACCGGCTCGGCATCCCCGCGACGATCGTGATGCCGACCAATACCCCGATCGTGAAGATCACCCAGACCGAAGGTCATGGCGCGACCGTCGTGCTCCACGGCGACACGTTCGACGCCGCCTATGCGCATGCGCGCGAACTCGAGTCCGAATGCGGGCTGACCTTCGTCCACCCGTTCGACGACCCGCGCGTCATCGCAGGTCAGGGCACCGTCGCGCTCGAGATGCTGCAGGACGTGCCCCAGATCGACACGTTCCTCACCCCGATCGGCGGCGGCGGGTTGATCTCCGGGATGGCGGTCGTTGCCGAAGCCGCCAGCCGTGCGCCGGGCGGGCATCGGATCGAGGTGGTCGGCGTCGAGGCGGAACTGTTCCCGTCGATGTACAACCGCGTCAACGGCACCAACATGCCGTGCGCGGGCGATACGCTCGCCGAGGGGATCGCGGTCAAGGAACCCGGAGTGATCACCGCGCAGATGGTCCATGCGCTGGTCGACGATATCGTGCTGGTCAACGAACGCAGCCTAGAGCAGGCGGTCAGCCTGTTGCTCCAGATCGAGAAGACCGTGGTCGAGGGTGCGGGCGCGGCGGGGCTGGCGGCGTTGCTGCAGCACCCCGAACGGTTTGCCGGGCGCACCGTCGGCGTGGTGCTGTGCGGCGGCAACATCGATACGCGCCTGCTTGCCAACGTGCTGCTGCGCGATCTGGCGCGATCGGGGCGGCTCGCGCGGTTGCGGATCCGGCTGCAGGACCAGCCCGGCGCCTTGTTCAACGTGGCGCGGATCTTCGATGCGCAGCGCGTCAACATCCTCGAACTCTCGCATCAGCGGATCTTCACCAAGCTCCCCGCCAAGGGCCTGTTCCTGGACGTCGAGTGCGAAACGCGCGACCGCGCGCATCTCGACCGGCTGACCGCAGCGCTACAGGTTGCGGGCTATGTCGTGACGACGGTGGAACTCGCCTGAGATCGGAACAGTTTCGTTAACCAAATCCGGGTAACGGTCACGGCTAGACGATCATGCTACCGTCCGGTCGTGCTTGATCGGGAAAATGGGTAAACTGGCTTTTCATCATGCCGACGACCTTTCATAACGCTATGCCAGGTCGAACGCACGCACGACGCCTTCCTGCGGCAAAGGACAATATGCGGTGACTGCGCCCTTTCGTTTCCCGCGGTTCTTCGTCACCAGCCCGGCCCCCTGCCCGTATCTCCCGGATCGGCAGGAGCGGAAGGTATTCACCGAATTGCGCGGCGACCAGGCGGGCGACCTCAACGATGCGCTCGGTCGGATCGGGTTCCGGCGCAGTCAGTCGGTGGCGTATCGGCCGAGTTGTGCGGGATGCACCGCCTGCGTGTCAGTCCGAGTCGTGACCGCGGACTTCGTGGCGAATGCCACGCAGCGCAAGCAGTTGCGCCGCAATCGCGATCTCGAGGTGACCGCGTGTCGCCCATGGGCAACCGATGAACAGTTCCAGTTGCTCAGCCGCTATCTCGGATCGCGCCACCCCGGCGGCGGGATGGCGGAGATGGACGAAGGCGATTATGCCGACATGGTCGAGCATTCGCCGGTCAACAGCTTCATCGTCGAATATCGCGAACCCTCGCTGCATGGCGAGCGTGGGCGGCTGGTCGGCGCGTGCCTGACCGACCAGCAGGCGGACGGGCTGTCGATGATCTATTCCTTCTTCGACACCGAGCATGCGACCCGACCCGGGCTCGGCAACCTCATCATCCTGGATCACATCCTGCGCGCACGCGCCGTAGGACTGCCCTATGTCTATCTCGGCTATTGGGTGAAGGGATCGCCGCGGATGCAGTATAAGATCCGCTACCGTCCGATCGAGGCGCTCGGGCCCACCGGATGGAGCCTGCTGGTCGATGAGAACGCCACCTTCGCGCCGCCGGCGGAAAAGTACTCGGTGGTGGCGGAGCAGCTCGTCGGGACGCGGTAAGAGACGAGGCTATTCCAGACTGCGTGAATGTTCAGGCTACTGCCCGTTCCCGCCGACATGCAGATCGACGTCGAGGATCTCCTCGCCCTCCCCCATCCGCGAACCAGCCACCGGCGCTGCGCCCGCCGAATCGAGCGCGACCGCGACCCGGACGTAGGCGGTGTCCGCGCTCAGCCCGGTCGACGGATCGAACGCAACCCAACCAAGCCGGTCGACATGCGCCTCGGCCCAGCCATGCGGTGCGGGCCGCCCGTCTTCCTTGCCCTGGCATACCGGGCTGTACCCGGAAACATAGCGCGCCGCGATCCCGAGCGACCGCGCCGCGGCGATGAACACCTGCGCCATGTCGCGTGAACTGACCGAACCCTCGGCAAACGCCTCGATCGCGGTCCGACCCGCGATCGGCCGTCCGTGATCGAGCGCAAAGCGGCGCTTGACCGCGATGTTGAGCGCATGCAGCCGAGCAACCGCATCGGTTTCTCGGATATCCGCGGCGAAGGCGGTGATGGCGGCATCGGGCGTGGTCAGCGGGGTGGTGCGGAGGAACAGCAGCGGCGGCAACGGTTCGTGTGCGCCGTGGACGATGCCGTTCGACGGGTTGGTCAGCACTTCGCCCGAAACCGCGATCTCCAGTTCCGAAATCGGCCCCGCGACGTACAGCATCGTGATGCGGTTGCCGAACCCGTCGCGACCGTGCCGCATCCGCGCGTCGCAATCGACGTGGAGGTTCCATCCCGTAACCGACTGGTCGTGCGTGTCCTCCGGGATCAGCCGAAGCATCTGGGTCAGGCGCGCCTGCGGGGCCGTGAAGCGATACGTCGTGCGATGATCGACCGAGAGGCGCATCAACCGAACTTGAACTGGCGGCCGACTGCGGTGTGCAGTTGCGCGTTTTCGCTGATGAAGCCCTGCAGATACTGGTGCAGCCCGCCCGCGATCACCACGCCCGACTTGGTCCGCGCGACCCGTGTCTGCCGCGCGCGCGCCATCCGGTCGGCCTCGCCGTGGAGCCCGGTGCGCTTCGCCAGCAGGTTGAGGATGTCGACCGCTTCCTCGACCGATGCCGCAAGGCTGCGCGGCAATTCGGTCCGCGCGATCAGCAGGTCGATCACGTTCGCCGGACGCAAGCCCTCCGAATAAAGCCAGCGATATGCCGTCACCGCGGACACGGTCTGGAGGATCGTCGTCCACTGGTCGCGATCGACCACGCCGCCGACACGTTCGCCCTCGGGCAGCAGGATGTGATATTTCACGTCGAGCAGCCGCGCGGTGTTGTCCGCGCGTTCGATCGCCTGTCCCAGCCGGATGAACCACGTCGTCTGATTACGCAGCATCCGGTGAATCGCGCCCTCGAACCCACGCGTCTCGGCCTTGACCGCCTCGACCAGGTTGAGCGTCGCCATCGCGCCGCCTGGGCTCGCGCGGTTGTCAAAGATCAGCCAGGCGCGGTTGATCCCGGTCCACGCCTCGCGCGTCAGCGCGGTGCGTACCGCGCGGGCGTTGTTACGCGCCATGTCGAGCGCGCGGACGATCGACCCGGGATGCGACGAATCGATCGTCAGGAAGCGCGCGACATTCGCTTGCGTGATCGGCTGCCCGGTCTTGGCGAAGGCGGCGTCGGTCTCGGTGACGGCGAGCGCCGAAGCCCATGCCGCCTCGCCCGCCGGGCGAGGCGACAGGACGTCGAGCCGCACGGTCGCCTCGACCAGGCGCGCGATGAAGTCGGCGCGCTCGACATAGCGACCGAGCCAATAGAGCGAGGAAGCGGTCCGGCTGAGCATCAGCGCACCTGCTCTTGCGCTTGCGTCCGCGACTGAAACGAGGACTGAGACTGGGACTGGCTCTGAAGCGCCGCGCCATCCGGCTGCGCGCCATTGTCCATCAGCACGAAACTGTCCTTCGTCCCGCCGCCCTGTGACGAGTTGACGACGAGCGACCCCTCCTTGAGCGCGACCCGCGTCAGCCCGCCGGGGACGACCTGCACGCCCTTCGACCCGGTCAGCACGAACGGGCGGAAATCGACGTGGCGCGGCGCGAGGCCAGCCTCGGCGAGCGTCGGGACGGTCGACAGCGCAAGCGTCGGTTGCGCGATGTAGCGATGCGGCTCGGCGATCAGGGCAGCCCGGAAGGTCTCGATCTCCGCCTTGGTCGCGGTCGGTCCGACCAGCATGCCATACCCACCGGAGCCGTCGACCAGCTTGACGACGACATGCTCGAGGTTGTCGAGCACGTATTTGAGCGCCTGCGGTTCGCGGCAGCGCCACGTCTCGACGTTCGGCAGCTTAGGTTCACCGCCCGAATAGAAACGGACGATCTCGGGCATGTACGAATAGATCGCCTTGTCATCCGCGATGCCGTTCCCCGGCGCATTGAGCAGCGCGACATTGCCCGCCGCATAGGCCGCGATCAGCCCCGGAACGCCGAGCATCGAATCCGGGCGGAAGACGAGCGGGTCGAGATAATCGTCGTCGATTCGGCGATAGATCACGTCGACCTTCACCAGCCCCGCGATCGTCCGCATCCACACGATGTCGTCATCGACCACGAGGTCGGCCGCCTCGACCAGTTCCACCCCCATCGAATCCGCGAGGAAACTGTGCTCGTAATAGGCGGAGTTATAATGGCCGGGGGTCAGCACGACGCACACCGGAGCCGCCACGCCGATCGGCGCGACCGACTTCATCGTTTCGAGCAGCTTGTCCGGATAGGAATCGACCGCCGCGACCCGGAACGAGCGGAACAGCTCGGGGCACAGCCGCAGCATCGCCTCGCGGTTCTCGAGCATGTAGCTCACCCCAGAGGGCGTGCGCGCATTGTCCTCGAGCACGAAGAAATCGTCCGGCCCGGTCCGCACCAGATCGATCCCGCAGATATGCGCCCAGATGTCATGCGGCGGACGAATCCCGGCGATTTCGGGCCGGAACTGTGGATTGCCCAGAATCAGGTCGGCAGGAAGGATCCCTTCCGCAAGAATACGGCGCTCGCCGTAGATGTCATGGAGGAAGGCGTTGATCGCCTCGACCCGCTGGACGAGCCCTTCGGACAACCGCGACCACTCGTCCGCCAGGAAGATGCGCGGCACGATATCGAACGGGATGATCCGCTCGCTCGCGTCGCTCTCGCCGTACACGGCGAAGGTAATGCCGAGCTGGCGGAAGGTGGCCTCGGCGGATTGCTGCCGCCGCCGGAGTTCGTGCGAGGGCGTCTCCTCGATCCAGTCACCGAGCGCAGCCAGCTCGGAGCGCGGAATCGTGCTTCCGCCCTGTCCCATGATCTCGTCGAACGCGTGCCCCATCCCCATCGAACGATAAAGCCTCCAACTACGGGTCGGTTCCATGCTGCGGTGGATTGTTGCGCTGCACAAGGGGCTTTCGCGCGAAACTCAATGCTTGCGTTGCGTATTCAATGCCGTGGCATAGTCGACACGCGCTTCCGCGACGATCCGCGGTAGCAGCGTCGGGTCGACGAACGCCTGCGTCGCGCCACCATCGCGGCGTGCCGCGCGCCCAAGCACGTCGGCGAGTTCCGGGTGCATCGGCAGCACGATATCCGCCCGCATCGCGCCGAGCCGCGCGAAACTGCGCCGGTAATCGGCGGCGATCCCGGGATAGCCGCGGTTGGCGAGGAGATGATTCCCGGCGACGGTAATGCTGCACGGAAACACCACCTGCAGCGATCGACCGGCGTCGACGATCGGCAGCGTCCACGTCGTGCAGCCCGCGGTATGCCCCGGTGTCAGCACCGCGGTGATCGCGACGGCACCCACCCGCACCCGCTCCCCATCGCGGACGATGCGGTCGACCGGAACGGCGGGGAAGCGCGTGAAACCGTTGTCGTTGTCGGCTGCGTGCCGCCCCCGACGCAGTGCATTCGCGTCCCCCGCCGACGCTGCCAGCTTCGCCCCGCTCCACTGCCGCAGATCGGCGAACGCCGCGGCATGGTCGAAATGCGCGTGCGAGTTGAGGATCCACTTTACCTGATGCGGCTGCACGCCGATCGCGCGGAGGTTGCGCTTCACTTGTCCCGCCGCATCCTCCATCGGCCCGCCGACGAGGATCGTGCCGTCGTGCGTGACGACCGCATAAGCCGCAAGCCCGCGCGTTCCGACGTACCATGTCGGCCCTGCCACCTTGAACGGTCGGATCGGCTGCGACCATTCCGGCGGGTTCTCCGCCATCACCGGCGTGGCGAACACAAGCGCAGCGAGCGCACAGGAAACCCAGCGTTTCATAGCCCGGCGAGCATCGCAGAGGTCAGCACCTGCGGCAAGACACGCGGTTCGGCAGAGCCGGGCGCGTAATAGAGGTACAAGGGCACGCCCGCGCGGTTATGTGCCTCGATGAACCGCCCCATCACCGGATCGCCATTGGTCCAGTCCCCGATCAGCACCGCGACCTTGTGGTCGGCGAACGCCTTGCGCGTCGCGTCGGTTTCGATCGCGGCCTTCTCGTTGACCTTGCACGTCAGGCACCAGTCCGCGGTGAAATAGACGAACACCGGCCGCCCCGCCTTATGCAATGTCGCGAGCCGTGCCTCGCTGAACGGCTCCGCCCCGCCCGGCACCGTTGCGACCGCCGCGACGCTGTCGGGACGCCGCCCGGCGATCAGCAGCGCGCTCGCGATGACGGTGGCCAGCAGCAACACCGTGACGACCGGGCCGATCGCCAGCCCCTTCGCCTGCCGGACGCCGCCGACCCACAACAACACCGCGAGCACGAACGCGACGAGCAGACCGATCGCCATGCCGTTGACCCCCGCCTCATGCCCGAGCACCCAGGCAAGCGCGATCGCGGTCAGCCACATCGGGATCGCGAGGATCCGGCGGAACGTCTCCATCCACAGCCCCGGCTTGGGCAGCCGCCGCCGCAACGCGGGGACGAACCCTAGCGCGAGAAACGGCAACGCCAGCCCCAACCCGAGCCCCGCGAACACCGCCAGCGCGGCGGGCCACGGCAGCACCAGCGCCGCCCCCAGCGCCGCCCCCATGAACGGCCCGGTACACGGCGTCGCTATGAACGCCGCGAGCGCGCCGGTCGCGAACGCGCCGCTCGCGCCGCCGCTGCGGTTGACGAAGGCAGGCGTCGGAAATTCGAACAGGCCGCTGAGATTGAGCGCGAGCGCCACGGTCAGCAGCAACAGCACGACGATCGCGCGCGAATCCTGCAACTGGAACGCCCAGCCGACCGCCGTCCCGCCCGCGCGCAACCCGAGGATGATCCCGCCCAGCGCAACGCACACTGCAATCACTCCAGCGGCATAGGCCAGCGCCTCCTGCCGCGCGGCGCGTTCGTCGAGATGCCCGCGTGCGAGGCTCAACGCCTTGAGGCTGAGGATCGGGAAGACGCACGGCATGATGTTGAGAATCAGGCCACCCAACATCGCGCCGGCAAAGGCGATCAGCGTCGCGCTGAGGACGCCGCCGCTGACTGGATTCGATAAGGCGGCGGACGCGGCGACCAGGCCGGGTGCTGCGGTCACGACCAGCCCCTGTTGCGCGCCGATCTGGAGAACGCCCTCGAGCGCGCCGGTCGACGCCCCGTTGGCGGAAGCCTTGGTCTCGATCACGAGGCGGTCGCGATCCTGCGTGACCGATTGCGGCGCGGCGTAATCGATCAGCCCGGTCGTGACGGGATAGAAATAGGCCTGCCCAAGCGTCGCGCCCGCAGGATAGGGCACCGCGATCCGGATCTTGCCGCCTGTCGCCTGAAACGTTCCGCGCGCATCGAGCGGCTTGGGCACCGCGCGCCGCCACGCGTCGAACCGCGCGCGCGCCTCGGGCGTGATCGCGCCATCGCCGACCACGAGGTCGATCGCGAGCTCGGCGGATTCAGGAACACACACTTCGGCGGAGCAGACGAGATAATTGGTCTTGAGCCGCACCGGCAACGCGGTCCCGACCGCCAGCCCAGCCCGAATCTTAAGCGTAACCAGCGGTGCGTACGGCTTTTCGAACACGTAATTCATCAGGTCCGCGACGATCAGCCGTCCGGGTACGGGGTAAGCGGGCGCGCTCGCGGTAACGCCCTTGGGCAGGGTCCAGTCGAGCTTCGCCGGGAAGCCCGCATCCCCCGGGTTCTGCCAATACCCGTGCCAGCCGGGAGCCGGAACGCTCGCCAGCGCGACCGTGACGCTGCTTCCGGCAGCGGGGGCACTGGTTACCGCAACCAATGAAATCGCGAGGTGCGCCTTGGTGGCAGCAGGATTGGTGCCTTGCGCTTGCGCGACACCGCCCAACGACAGTAGCGCGAGAACCGTAACCACTACGTCATGAAACCAGCGCATCGCACGTCCTTGTCGAGCCCCAACCCACGGGCCATAGCGGTGAAGACGGGCTGCCGTCCAATTCGGAGAATTCGTGTGAAACGTTACGCGTCCGCCATGGCGATCGCCCTGTCCCTGCCCGCCGCGATGGTCACCACGCCGGTCGCCGCGCAACAGGCCCCGGCCTCTGCAGCGACCACCCCGACCGCGCCGCCGAAGCTGATCGTCGTCATTTCGGTCGACCAGTTCTCCGCCGACCTGTTCGCGGAATATCGCGCGTCGTTCACCGGCGGCCTTGCGCGACTGCAGAAGGGCGCGGTGTTCCCGAGCGGCTACCAGAGCCACGCCGCGACCGAGACGTGCCCCGGCCACTCGACGATCCTGACCGGCTTCCGCCCCGAACACACCGGCATCATCGCGAACACCTGGACCGACCTCGGCGTCGCGCGCGCCGACAAGCAGGTCTATTGCGCGGAGGACGAGACCGTTCCCGGCAGCACCTCCGCCAATTATACCGTCAGCGACAAGCATCTGCTCGTCCCCACGCTCGGCGAGCGGATGAAGGCGGCCAACCCGAAGGTGCGCGTCGTCTCGGTCGCGGGCAAGGATCGCGCCGCGGTAATGATGGGCGGCCATACCGTCGACGAGCTCTGGTGGTGGAACGGCAAGGCGATGGTCAGCTATGCCGGTCGCGCCACGCCCCCGGTCGTCGCGCGCGCCAACGCCGCGATCGCGCAACGGATCGCCGCGCCGCAAGCCGCGCTCGAGGTTCCCGCCGTCTGCCAGTCGCACGACCGCGCAATCCAGATCGGGGCGGGCAAGACCGTCGGCGCGGGGCATTTCGCGCGCGATGCGGGCAGCCCTGCTGCCTTCCGCGCCTCGCCCGCGTTCGACGGCGCGATCGTCGCGCTTGCCGCAGGGCTGGTGCAGGACATGAAGCTCGGCATGGGCAGCACCACCGACATCATCGACGTCGGTGCGTCGGCGACCGATTACATCGGCCACACCAATGGGACCGAAGGCGCCGAGATGTGCATCCAGCTCCAGCAGCTCGATGCGACGCTCGGGTCGTTCTTCGCCGTGCTCGATTCGACCGGGGTCGATTATGAGTTGGTGCTGACCGCGGATCATGGCGGCAACGATATTCCCGAGCGCGAGGTCGATGCCGGCCTCCCCGACGCGCAGCGCGCCAAGGTCGCGCTCGCGCCAGCCGTCGCGGGGAAGGAGATTGCGGCAAAGCTCGGCATCGCCACGCCGGTGCTGTTCGGCGACATCCCCAATGGCGACGTCTATCTCGCGCGCGACCTGACGGCTGCGCAGCGCAAGGCGGTGCAGGCAGCGGCGGTCGCTTATTACAAGGCGAATGCGCAGGTCGCCGAGGTGTTCACCCAGGCGCAGATCCTCGCCACGCCGACGCCGAAGGGACCGCCCGAGACATGGACGATGCTCCAGCGCGCCCGCGCCTCGTACAAGACCGGGCGTTCGGGCGAGCTGATCATCTTCCTCAGGCCGCGCGTGACGCCGATCCCCGATCCGACCAAGGGCTATGTCGCGACGCACGGAAGCCCGTATGATTACGACCGCCGCGTGCCGATCCTGTTCTGGCGCAAGGGGATGACCGGGTTCGAGCACACCGGCAGCATCGAAACGGTCGACATCGCCCCGACGCTCGCGCACCAAATCGGCCTCCCGATCGCGGCACCGAAGATGGATGGCAAGTGCCTCGATCTATCCCGGGGCGGGGTGCCCTGCAAGTAACGGCGGTCGTGACCCCAGCCCGGGTGCCGGGGTGACGGAATCCCTGGCGTAGGATGACGTCATCCCGGGCAGGATCAGGGCGGCAATCGCCGCGCTCTGCTCCTCCCCCGTCAGCGCGTCTCGAACCCGCGCACCCCCGCGCCCAGCCGGTTCGTCCCGATTGCGAGTGGCGCCCGACTGTAATCCGCGACGAACGCGGGGCTTCGAGTCTCGCCCGGTGCGAGCCGCGCATCGTTCGCCGCGATCCGAAGCCCCGCCGACGGATAGGTCTTCGCCTCGGCACCGACCACGATGAAGCCGGTCCAATTCTCCTTCGCGCGCCCCTGGACGAAGGTGTTGCGCGCGATCAGTCCGGTCGCGCCTTCGGGCAGGTCGATCATGTAGTTGGTCTTGTTGCCCCGCGTGTCATCGAAGCTGTTGTCGGTGATCGTCACATTGGGCACGCGCAATTTGACGTAATGCCCGCCGGTCCCCCGCTCGAACCGCGACGCGGTGATCGTCACGCTCCCCTGGTTCGCCAGATAGATCGCATGCGCGCAATCGGTCGACTGGTCGCACTGGCCGAGCCCGGCGAAGGTCGAATGGTCGATCACGATCTTCTGTGCGGATGGATGCCCGCCGAGAATCCCCTCCTGGCTGTCGAGGAACATCGCATTGCGGACGGTCAGGTCGCCGATCTCGGTGCGGATCCCCGCACCATTGCCGTCCGCCACGCGCATCCCGCGAAAGACGATCCCGTCGACGGTCGAACCCTGCCCGCGCAGCACGAACGCCGCCTTGCCCTCGCAAGTGGTGCCTTCGAAAGTCACACTGCCCGGCGTCACCGCCTTGAAGGTGATCACCCCGCCCGCCTGCACCGTGCATTGATGATAGATGCCCGGTGCGATCAGGATCGTCGCGGTCCCCATCCGCACCGATTGGACCGCGGCATCGATCGTATCGAACCCCTGCCCCGTCTCCGCGATCGTGAACGGGGGCCGCGTAGGAGCGGCGGCAGCCGGCGCGACAAGCGCAAGAACGACAAGCGGTAAAAGGCGGTGCATCGATCGACTCCTCCCGACACGCCTGCCCTGCGTAGGCCCCGTGCGGAAGCCGCAAAGACGGTTAACGTCTTACCGTCCCGTGTCAGGACACTCCAACCCCTTGTTGCCCAACCGCGCCTGCCCAAGTAGACGAGCCGCAAGACCGGGGGGAAACGCGGTCTGCACGGGGGGATTTGATGCACGCCATGTCGCCGACCGAGGTCTTTCTCCTCGCGATGCTGTTGATCTTCAGTGCGCCCTACCTGTTGTGGCGGTTTGCACGGACCGATTACTGGGCACCCCTCGTCGTCGTTCAGATCATCGGCGGCATCCTGCTTGGGCCAGGCGTGCTCGGTGCGCTGTTCCCGGGCTATTATGCGCTGGTCTTTACGCCCGCGACGATCGGGTCGCTCAACGGCATCGCGTGGTGGGCGGTCATGCTGTTCGTCTGGATCGCCGGGATCGAACTCGATCTCGGCGAGGCCTGGCGCCGCCGCGGCGAGACCAGCGTTACCGCTGGCTTCGCGCTGTTCACGCCGCTGATCGCGGGAAGCGCGGCGGCGCTGCTGATGCTGCGCTATCCCGGTTGGGCCGGTCCTTCGGGAGCACGGTGGCAGGTCGTGCTCGGGATCGGGATGGCGTGCGCGGTGACGGCGCTGCCGATCCTCGTGCTGTTCCTCGAAAAGCTCGACATCCTGCGCGCGCCCCTCGGGCAGCGGACGCTACGCTACGCCAGTCTCGACGACATCGCGATCTGGGGCGTCCTTGCGCTGATCCTGCTCGACTGGGAGCGGGTCGGGCGGCAGGCGGCGTTTCTCGTCGGCTTCGCGGTCGCGACCTGGGCCGTACGCCGACTGATGGCGGCGATCGCGGAAACCGACCGCTGGTATGTCAGCCTGATCTGGCTCGCGCTGTGCGGGTTCGCGGCGGACTGGGCGGGGCTGCACTTCATGGTCGGCGCGTTCCTGTCGGGGGCGGTGCTCGATGGAAAATTGTTCGACCGCGCGCGGATGGACCAGTTCCGCCACTTCGTGCTGATCGCGATCATGCCGGTGTTCTTCCTGTCGACCGGGCTTCGCACGCAGTTCCAGGTCGGCGGCGGCGCTGTGTTCGCGGCGGCGGCGCTGCTGCTGGTGGCGTCGGTCGGCGGCAAGCTGCTCGGGGTTCAGATCGCCGGTCGGCTGCTGAGATGGGGCAAGGGCGAAGCGGGTGTGATCGGCTGGCTGTTGCAGACCAAGGCGCTGATCATGATCATCTTCGTCAACATCCTGTTGGACAAGAAGATCATCACCAACGACGCGTTCACCGCGCTGCTGCTGATGGCGATCGGCTCGACGATGCTGACGATCCCGATGGTGACGCCCCGGTTGCGGGCTCTGGGGCGCGCATCGGGGCGGGTGGACGCCTGACCCCTCCCGTCATTCCCGCGAAGGCGGGAATGACGGGAGGGGTGGCGCGGGTGCCTTAGTCCAGGTTCGGCCGCAACCAGCGCGTGGCGGTCGCCAGATCGACCCCGCGCCGCGTCGCATAGTCGTGCAACTGGTCCGGACCCACCCGCGCCACGCCGAAATATTCCGCCTGCGGGTGCCCGAAGTAGAAGCCCGACACCGCCGCGGTCGGCAGCATCGCGAAACTGTCGGTCAGCGTAATCCCCGTAGCCGCGGTCGCATCGAGCAGCTCGAACAACATCGGTTTCTCGCTGTGATCGGGGCACGCGGGATAGCCAGGTGCGGGGCGGATGCCGCGATATTGCTCGCGGATCAACGCCTCGTTGGTGAGTTGCTCGCCCTCGGCATAGCCCCACAGCGTCGTGCGGACATGCTGGTGGAGCCGCTCGGCGAACGCCTCGGCAAGACGGTCGGCGAGCGCTTTCAGCAAGATGTCCGAATAATCGTCGTTATCCGCCTTGAACCGCTTGAGATGCGCGTCGATCCCATGCCCGGTGGTGACCGCGAACCCGCCGATCCAGTCGCCTGCCGGGTCGATGAAGTCGGTCAGGCACATGTTCGCGCGCCCCTCGCGCTTCGCGATCTGCTGGCGGAGGAACGGCATGCGGACTTCCTCTAGCCCCTCCCCTTCAGGGGAGGGGTTGGGGTGGGGCAGTCCAGCAGCCGAGCCGTCGGAAGCAGGCAC
>NZ_JH594425.1:2834154-2836215 GCF_000242835.1 Sphingomonas sp. PAMC 26617 | reverse complement strand
CACGGCCCCACCCCCAACCCCTCCCCCGAGGGGGAGGGGCTTAGAAGAGATGACCACATCATCCCCCTCACGCCGGCACGGCCACAACCCAGCCACGCCCTTCGCCGTCAGCCACTTCTCCGCAATAATCTGGTCGAGCATCTTCTGCGCATCCTCCAACAGGTTGCGCGCGCTTTCCCCAACGATCTCGTCATCCAGAATCGCCGGATAATTCCCCGCCAGCTCCCACGCCCGGAAGAACGGCGTCCAGTCGATCAGCTCGCGCAGATCCGCCAGATCCCAATCATCGAACACGTGCACGCCCGGCTGCAAAGGCGCCCCCGGCTTCAACGCCATGTCGGCCACGAACCCGTTCGCGCGCGCCACCTCGATCGGGACGAGCTCGCTCTGCCCCTTGTTCGCCCGCGCCACCCGCACCGCTTCATATTCATCCGACGTCTTCTGCACGAACTCGTCACGGATCGTGTCGCTGACCAAGGTCGACGCCACCCCGACCGCCCGGCTCGCATCGAGCACATGCACCACCGGCCCCTTATACGCCGGCGCAATGCGCAACGCGGTGTGGACCTTCGACGTCGTCGCGCCCCCGATCAGCAGCGGCATCGTCATGCCCGCGCGCTGCATTTCCTCGGCGACCGTCACCATCTCGTCGAGCGATGGCGTGATCAGCCCCGACAGACCGATCATGTCCGCGTCGTTCTCGTTCGCGGCCTTCAGGATATCCGACCACGGGACCATCACCCCCATGTCGACCACGTCGAAGCCGTTGCACTGGAGCACCACGCCGACGATGTTCTTGCCAATGTCATGCACGTCGCCCTTGACGGTCGCCATGATGATCTTGCCCTTGCCGCGTGCGCCGGGCTCCTTCGCCGCCTCGATGAAGGGGAGCAGATGCGCGACCGCCTTCTTCATCACACGCGCCGATTTCACGACCTGCGGAAGGAACATCTTGCCCGATCCAAACAGGTCGCCGACGACGTTCATCCCGTCCATCAGCGGGCCTTCGATGACCTCGATCGGCCGCCCGCCCTTGTCGAAGATCGCCTGGCGCGCTTCCTCGGTATCCTCGACGACATGCATGTCGATGCCCTTGACGAGCGCATATTCGAGCCGCTTGTTGACCGGCAGCCCGCGCCATTCCGCCGCCGCCTTCTCCGCCACCGCATCGGTGCCCTTGAAGCTCTCGGCCATTGCGATCAGCCGCTCGGTCGCGCCGTCGTCCTTGTTAAGGATGACGTCCTCGCATGCCTGCCGCAGCTTGGGGTCGATCGCGTCATAGATGTCGAGCTGCCCGGCGTTGACGATCGCCATGTCGAGCCCGGCGGGGATCGCATAATAGAGGAACACCGAATGCATCGCGCGGCGCACCGGCTCGTTGCCGCGGAAGCTGAACGACAGGTTCGACAGGCCGCCCGAGATATGCGCGTGCGGGCAGCGCGCCTTGATGTCGCGGCAGGCCTCGATGAAATCCACCGCGTAATTGTTATGCTCCTCGATCCCCGTCGCGACGGCGAAGATGTTGGGATCGAAGATGATGTCCTCGGGCGGGAAGCCGATCCCCATCAGCAAATCATAGGCGCGACCGCAAATCTCGAGCTTGCGCGCCCGCGTGTCGGCCTGTCCGACCGTATCGAACGCCATCACGACGACCGCTGCGCCGTATTGCATGACCTTCTTGGCCTGCGTCAGGAACTGCTCCTCGCCTTCCTTCATGCTGATCGAATTGACGATCGGCTTGCCGCTGACGCACTTGAGCCCGGCCTCGATTACCGACCATTTCGAGCTGTCGACCATGAACGGGATGCGCGCGATGTCGGGCTCGGCGGCGATCAGCTTAAGGAAAGTGACCATCGCATATTCGGCGTCGAGCAGGCCCTCGTCCATGTTGACGTCGAGCACCTGCGCGCCGCTCTCGACCTGCTGCCGCGCGACCTCAACCGCAGCGGGATAATCCCCCGCCATGATGAGCTTCTTGAAACGCGCCGAACCGGTGACGTTGGTACGCTCGCCGATGTTGACGAAATTGGCGGTGGAGGTGGTCATAATGGTTTCGTTCTT
>NZ_JH594425.1:2675851-2833899 GCF_000242835.1 Sphingomonas sp. PAMC 26617 | reverse complement strand
AGTACCGGGAGTAGGCTTCCGTTGACTGCCCCTCTCCCGCCTTCGCTTCGCTCGGCACCCTCTCCCCGCAAGCGGGGAGAGGGAGATTTCACGCCGCCATCGTCATCGGCTCGAGCCCGGCGAGCCGCGTCACCACCGGCGGCACCGGCAGCGCACGTGGCGTCAGCCCACGCACGCCATCGGCAATCGCCTTGATGTGCGCTGGCGTCGATCCGCAGCAGCCGCCAAGCACGTTGACCTGCCCTGCCTGCGCCCATTCGCCGACAAGGCCGGCAGTCGTCGCGGGCATTTCGTCATATTCGCCGAGTTCATTAGGCAGTCCGGCATTGGGATAGACCATGATCAGCGTGTCGCAGATATCGGAGAGCGTCCGCACATGCGGCCGCAGCTGCTCCGCGCCGAACGAGCAGTTGAGCCCGATCGTCACTGGCTTGGCATGCCGCACCGCATGCCAGAACGCCTCGACCGTATGCCCCGACAGGTTGCGCCCGGACAGATCGGTCAGCGTCATCGACAGCATGATCGGCACGTCGCGCCCGAGCGCCTCGCCTGCCTCGAGCGCCGCCATGATCGCGGCCTTGCAGTTGAGCGTATCGAACACCGTCTCGACCAGGATGAAGTCCGCGCCGCCCTCGATCAGCGCGTCGGTCTGCTCGCGGTACACGCCCTTCAGATAATCGAAGTCGATCTCGCGGAAGCCGGGATCGTTGACGTCGGGGCTAAGCGACAGCGTCTTGTTGGTCGGCCCGATCGCGCCCGCGACGAAACGCGGGCGGCCGTCCTTCGCCTGGAACTCGTCCGCGATCGACCGCGCGAGCTTCGCGCTTTCGACGTTGATCTCGCGCACCAGATGTTCGGCGGCATAATCGGCCTGGCTGATGCGGTTGGCCGAGAAAGTGTTGGTCTCGGCGATGTCCGCGCCTGCCTCGAAATAGGCGCGGTGGATTGCTTCGGGCACTTCGCGCTTGGTCAGCGCCAGGATGTCGTTGTTGCCCTTCTGGTCCTTCGCGAGGCCGAGGTCGCCGGCATAGTCCGCTTCCGACAGCTTCCAGTTCTGGATCTCAGTCCCGAACGCGCCGTCGGTGATGAGGATGCGCTTGGCAGCCTCGGCAAGGAATGTGTCACGGGTCGTCATACTACTGGTCCACTATCTAAGCCCCTCCCCTTCAGGGGAGGGGTTGGGGGTGGGGAAGTGCCTCGCAGAGAGCGCGCCCCTGCTGTTCGGCCCCACCCCAACCCCTCCCCCGAGGGGGAGGGGCTAAGAAAATTATGCCGCTGCCGCTTTCGCCACGGTCTTCGCCCGCAACCCAAGCAGATGGCAGATCGCGAAGCTCAGCTCAGCGCGGTTGAGCGTGTAGAAATGGAAGTTCCGCACGTCACCCGCGTACAGTTTCCGACACAGCTCGGCCGCCAGCGTCGCCGCGATCAGCCCGCGCGCACCCGCATGATCCTCGAGCCCCTCGAACAACCGCCCCATCCACGCGGGCACTTCCGTCCCGCACATCGCCGACATCTTCACGATGCTCTGGAAATTGGTGACGGGCATGATGCCCGGCACCATTGGCGCATCGATCCCCGCCGCGGCCGCGCGATCGCGGAAGCGGAAGAACGTCTCGGGTTCGAAGAAGAACTGCGTGATCCCGCGCGTGGCGCCCGCATCGAGCTTGCGCTTGAGATTGTCGAGATCATGCGCATCGTCGTGCGAGTCGGGATGGCATTCGGGATAGGCTGCGACCGAAATCTCGAACGGATGGAGCCGCTTAAGCCCCGCCACCAGGTCCGCCGCATTGGTATAGCCATCGGCATGCGGGACAAAGTCCCCCGCCCCCGGCGCATCGCCGCGCAGCGCGACGATATGCCGCACCCCCGCTGCCCAATATTCTTGCGCGATCTCGTCGATCTCGCCACGTGACGCCTCGACGCAGGTCAGATGCGCCGCCGCCGGCATGCTCGTCTCGCGCTCGATCCGCGCGACAGTCGCATGCGTCCGGTCGCGCGTCGTTCCGCCAGCGCCATACGTCACCGAGACGAACTCGGGCGCGAAGGGTTCGAGCGTACGCACCGTCTCCCACAGCGCCTCTTCCATCTTCTCGGTCTTGGGCGGGAAGAATTCGAACGATACCGCCGCATCGCCCGCGAGATCCGCGAACAGCGGCGCCTCGAGCGCGCGCCGTGCCTCTTCGAGCTGGTTTACCGAAATCGTCATGCCGCCATCGCCTCTCGTATTCCGGAACGCTTCGCATCGCGCTTTCGCGCGAGCCACAATTTGACCGTCAGTTCGCCCCCCATCAGCGTCTCGGTCCGCTCGGGGATCAGCCCCGCCGCCGCGAACCACGTCGCCATCTGCTCGTCGGCAAAACCGAGGCGGGTATGCCCGTCCTGCGTGCGCAGTTCCTCGCGGTCATGCGCGGCAAAATCGGCGATCAGCAGCCGCCCGCCCGTCGTCATCACCCGCGCCGCTTCGGCGATCGCCGCGCCCGGCTGCTGCGCGAAGTGAAGCACGTGATGGACGATCGCGACATCTGCAGCACCGTCGGCGAGGGGCAAGGCGTAGAGATCGGCCTGGCGCAGCTCGGTATTGGTCAGCCCGCGCTCGGACAATTTGGCGCGCGCAAGCCGCAGCATCTCGGACGACCGATCGATCCCGAGCGCCTGTTCCGCGCGCCCGGCGAACAGCTCGAGCATCCGCCCGGTCCCCGTCCCGATGTCGATCAACTGGCCGATCTGCGTATCGCCGAGCACCGCCGCGATCGCCGCCTCGACCTCGCTTTCGGCAATGTGGAGCGAGCGGATCGCATCCCATTGCCCCGCATTCGCCTCGAACCAGCTCGCTGCCGACGCCGCGCGATCCGCCCGCACCGCCGCGAGCCGCGCCGCATCAGCGACCGCCCAATGGTCAGGCGACAGCGCGGCCCACTGGTCGAGCGCCGCGAGCACTGGCCCGACCGTCGCATCCGCACCAAGCGCGACGAAGACCCAACTGCCCTCCTTGCGCCGCTCCGCCAATCCGGCGTCGCACAGGATCTTGACGTGGCGCGACACGCGCGGCTGGCTCTGCCCGAGCACCTGCGCGAGCTCGCCGACCGACAACTCCATCGAGCGCAGCAACGCCACGATCCGTAGCCGTGTCGCATCCGCCAGGGCGCGAAATATATCGAGAGCCATCGTCATGTTGGACCCTGATATAAAGATATCTTTATATGGGGTCAACGACGTCCGCAGGTCGGCGGAGATTTGTCTTCTGAACCCCGGCCGAGACCGCGGCCGCGATACGGACCTTTGCGCGGTTGCGCGGGTTTATGCGGGTGGATACCTTCCCCTCAAACCTCACGGGAGCCTTTCATGACCTACAAACTCGCCCTCGTCCCGATGCTTGCGATCGCTGCAATCGGCATGTCCGCCTGCAGTGAAAAGGCGCAGAACGACACCGCCGAAGCCGCCAATTCAATCTCGGGCGACGTCAACCAGACCGCGCGCAAGGCGCGGGACGATACGGATGCGGCACTTGGCGCGGCCGCCGAGCGGATGGACAAGTTTGGCGATACGCTGAGCAACAAGACCGCGAACCTGAGCGACAAGGCCGATCGCGCCGCCGACCGGTTCGGCGAAAAGGCGGACAATGCCGCCGACCGGGTCGGCGACAAGGCGGATCGAGCGTCGCATCGCGCCGGAGTCGCGGCCAAGGACATCGGCAACGAGCTCGAAAACTGATGCGCGCGGCCATCGTCTTGGCCGCGCTGCTGGTAACGGCGTGCTCGGGCGGCGGATCATCGGCCCCCGGCACGCCCCCCGGCGAAGATGCGGCCCTCAACGCCGCTGCTGTCTCGCGCGATGCGAACAGCGAAGACATGAACGCCGCCGAGATCGTCCCCGATGACGAGGGCGGCGGCGAAAACGATTCCGGAGCACAAACCCAATGACCGACCTACGTCGCCTCGGCGCCACCGACCTTCGCATCGCACCGCTCGTGCTGGGCGGCAACGTGTTCGGCTGGACCGCCGACCGGGACACGAGCTTCGCGGTGCTTGACGCATTCGTCGCGGGCGGCGGGACGATGATCGATACCGCCGACGCCTATTCCGCATGGGTGCCCGGGCATCACGGCGGCGAATCCGAAAGTGTGATCGGCGCGTGGCTCAAGCAGAGCGGCAAGCGTGATCAGGTGCAGATCGCGACCAAGGTCGGGATGCTCCCCGGTGAGGGTGGCGAGAAGCTTGCGCCCGCCCGGATCGCAGCGGCCTGTGACGCCTCACTGAAGCGGCTGGGAATCGAGACGATCGATCTCTATTTCGCGCATCAGGACGACGAGTCGGTCCCGCAGGAAGACGTGCTGGCGGCGTTCGGCAAGCTGATCGACGCGGGCAAGGTTCGCGCGCTTGGCGCATCCAACTTTCACGCCAAGCGCCTGAAGTCCGCCAACGACGCCGCGCGCGCGCATGGCCTGCCGCATTTCCATGTGCTTCAGCCCGAATATAATCTCGTCAGTCGCAGCAAGTTCGAGGGCGAGCTGCAATCCTATTGCGTCGAGAACAACATCGGTGCCGTGCCTTATTACGGCCTCGCCTCGGGGTTCCTGACCGGTAAATATCGCAGTGCGGACGATTTCGGCAAAAGCGTGCGCGGCGGGCGGATGCAGGCCTTTCTCGACGGTACCGGACCTGCCGTGCTGGCGGCAATGGATTCGGTTGCGGAGGAAACCGGGGCGAGCCTAGCTCAGATTGCGCTGGCGTGGCTCAAGGAACAACCAGCAGTCACCGCACCCATCGCCAGCGCCACGAGTGTCGCTCAGGTCGAGGACCTGCTGGGCGCGATGGCCCTGACGCTCAGCGTCGAGCAACTGGACCGGCTTACCGACGCGGGCGCCTGACCCGGATCAACCGTCCGGGTCGCGATCCTCGTCGCGATGCGGTCGTTCCATCGGTCGCCGGCTTGGGGGAGCGAGTGCGGCGGCGGGTGGATCGAACCGCGGAAGTTCGGCCCGCGTGACTCGCCCGTCGCCATTCCGGTCGAGCACCGCGAACCGGCTGTCCGCCGCCGCCTTGAATTCCTTCGGTGACACGCCGCGATTGAAATCGGTATCGGCGACGGTGATTGGCTCCGGATACTCGAAGAAGCCGTAGCGCGCCGCGCCCTGGCGAACGGAATCATAGGCGGGCTGACTCGGCGACGCACTATCGCCGCCCTCGCCGCCACGACTGCCGCCCCCACCACGATGTCCGCCGCCGCCAGAGCCGCCCCCGCCGCTGCGCCGTCCCCCGCCACCGCCCCGACCGTGCGATCCGGCGGAACGCCCGCCGCCTCCGCCGCCGCCGACGCGGACTTCTGGGACGATGCTGTCCTCATATACTTCGATGTCGTCGGGATCGATCTCCCCGTCATGACCTCGGTCGAGGATGGCGAAGAACCGTGCGGCATCGGCATCGAATTCCGCATCCGTCAGCGCACCGTCATGGTTGGTGTCGGCCTGTTCGAACCAGACGTCGATCGGGTTCCTGCCACCCGCGGGGGAGCGGAACGGTTCCCCCATCGGACTGATGAACAACCGCCCCATCTCGCGTCCGATGTGTGGCCGGTCAGCACCGACGCCGGTTCCAGCCAGCGGCGCTCCGGTGGGCCGGTCCGGCGCATGCCCGGCCTCCCGGCCGATCGATAGTCCAGCGAGGATCAGAGCCAGGGTCAGGACGCGCATCGGTTCACCACGCAGCAGGCAGCCAGAGGCGTTTCTGCCAGCGCGCCTTTTCGATTGGCGGCAAGCACATACCGGGAGTGATGCGCCGAAATGGTCTGGTGTTGCGACAAGCCTGCAAGCAAACGCCCGGGTCAACAGTCCCGGGCGTTGCTGGTCGTTTCCTCCCGCGATCAGGCGGCGAACTGGTTCATCGTATTGTGCGCGCCGCCCGCCTTGAGCGCGGCCTCGCCGGCGAAATACTCCTTGTGGTCGTCGCCGATGTCGCTGCCCGACATGTTCTGGTGCTTCACGCAGGCGATCCCCTCGCGGATCTCCTTGCGCTGGACGCCCTTCACATAGCCCAGCATCCCCGCGTCGCCGAAATACTCCTTGGCGAGATTGTCGGTCGACAGTGCCGCCGTATGATAGGTCGGCAGCGTGATGAGGTGGTGGAAGATCCCCGCCCGCGCGGCGGCATCGCGCTGGAAGGTCCGGATCCGCTCGTCGGCCTCGTCCGCCAGGTCGGTGCCATCGTAATCGACCGACATCAGCTTTGCCCGGTCGAACGCCGAGAGGTCGCGCCCTTCCTTGCTCCACGCGTCGAACACCTGCTGGCGGAAGTTGAGCGTCCAGTTGAACGACGGCGAGTTGTTGTAGACCAGCTTGGCGTTCGGGATCACCTCGCGGATCCGGTCGACCATGCCCGCGATCTGCTCGATGTGCGGCTTCTCGGTCTCGATCCACAACAGGTCAGCGCCGTGCTGGAGCGAGGTGATGCAATCGAGCACGCAGCGATCCTCGCCCGACCCGGCGCGGAACTGGAACAGGTTCGAGGGCAGCCGTTTGGGCCGCAGCAGCTTGCCGTCGCGGTTGAGGATGACGTCGCCGTTGCGCGCGTTTGTCGGGTCGATCTCCTCGCAGTCGAGGAAGCTGTTATACTGGTCGCCGAGATCGCCCGGCTCCTTCGACACCGCGATCTGCTTGGTGAGACCAGCCCCGAGCGAGTCGGTGCGCGTGACGATGATGCCATCGTCCACCCCCAGCTCGAGGAAGGCGTAGCGGCACGCGCGGACCTTCGCGAGGAAGTCCTCGTGCGGCACCGTGACCTTGCCGTCCTGATGGCCGCACTGCTTTTCGTCGCTGACCTGATTTTCGATCTGGAGCGCGCAGGCGCCCGCCTCGATCATCTTCTTGGCGAGCAGATAGGTCGCCTCGGCGTTGCCGAAGCCGGCGTCGATATCGGCGATGATCGGAACGACATGCGTCTGGTAATTTTCCACCGCGTTGAGCAGGCGCTGTTCCTCGATCGCATTGCCCGAGGCGCGCGCCGCATCGATGTCGCGGAACATCATCCCGAGCTCGCGGGCGTCGGCCTGCCGCAGGAAGGTGTAAAGTTCCTCGATCAGCGCGGGAACGCTCGTCTTCTCGTGCATCGACTGGTCGGGCAGCGGGCCGAATTCGCTGCGGAGTGCGGCGACCATCCAGCCCGACAGGTACAGATAGCGCCGCTCGGTCGAGCCGAAGTGCTTCTTGACGCTGATCATCTTCTGTTGCCCGATGAACCCGTGCCAGCAGCCGAGCGACTGGGTGTAGTTCGCCGGATCGGCATCATAGGCTGCCATGTCCTTGCGCATGATCGCCGCGGTGTAGCGCGCGATGTCCAGTCCGGTCTGGAAACGGTTCTGAAGCTTCATCCGCGCGACGGACTCGGCGGAAATCCCGTCCCACGTGCCGTTGTAGCCGCGGATCAGGGAGTCGGCGTTTGCGATATGGGACTGGTAGGTCATCGTGGCCTCACTGTGTAGCGATATCCACGGAATAGCGTTCTTTACACGATATCCGGCCTAAAATGGTCAAAGTTGCGCGTCGGGCCGTAAACGTTCCCCGTTCAACGATGTAATGTTGTGAGTTTGTTTACAGACGCTCAATCGCCGCCGAACGAGAATCCGCTCACGCCGCGCTCGCGTTCGTTGACCGTCAACGCACGCCCCGACGGCGGAAGCGACCGTTGCGGGCATTGCCCCCGCCCGCACGCACGACAGCCGAGCCCGATCGGCATCGCTTCGCCGGTGAGGTCGATCCCGCGTGCCGCCGCGAGCGCCCCGGCATGCGCCGCCGCCACCCCGATCCCGACGACGAACTCCGCGGGCACCGTGCCGTAGCGTCGCCCCTGCGGCGTCACCGTTCGCGCGATCGTGAACCAGCGCGATCCGTCCTCGAGCGCAACCAGCTGCACCGCCAATGTACCCGGGCGATCGAACGCGGCGTGCAGCCGCCATAACGGGCAACGCGCCTCCGCCTCGGCCAGCGGCGAAGCGCTCGCGCCCGAGAACCGCTTCGACGCCTGCCCGGCGCGATCGACCCGGACGAGGAAGAACGGCAGCCCGCGCGCACCGACCCGCTGCAACGCCGTCACGCGGTGCGCGACCTGCTCGAACCCCGCGCCGAACCGCCGCTGGAGCAATTCGAGGTCATAGCCCGTCGCCTCGCACGCGCGCAGGAAGCGGGCGTAGGGCATCATCAGCGCGGCGGCATAATAATTGGCGAGGTGCCGCCGGTAGAGCCGCTCGGCGGCGCGGTCAGCGAACCCCGCCCCCTTGGCAAGCGCCTCGATCTCGTCGCGCGCCTCGATCTGCGCGAGCTGGACCGCGACCGCGAAGGTCCGGCTGGCGGGATCGAGCGTCTCGGACAATTGCACCTGGCGCGCGTGGAGGTCGGTGCGGCGGAGCAGGTCGGGCATCACGTCGACCGGCAGGACGCGGATCGTCAACTGGTGCTTGACGCGAAGCCGCTCCGAGATCGCGCCATACAGGTCGCCCGCGCCCATCCGCAGCTCGTCCGCGAGCGCCTCGGCGGCGGCGTCGAGATCCGCGAAATGCCCGCGCCAGCGTTCGATCTCGCGACGGACTTCGCTGATCGGATCGATCGCTGCGGCATCGTCGGCGGTGCCGCCCGCGCCCATGCGGTCGAACGCGCGTGCGAACGCCTCCGCGCCGCCGGGTGCGCCCGCGAGCCATTCCTCGATCTCGTTGCGATCGATCTCGAGGTCAGCGAACATCGGATCCGCGAGCCTGCGCCGCAGCGCCGCCTCGCCACCGCCAGGCTCCCCCGCTGCCAGCGCACGCGGATCGAAGTCGAACGTCTCGGAGAGCTTGACGAGCAGCGTTGCCGACAAGGGTCGCTGGTTCTTCTCGACCAGATTGAGGTAGCTCGGCGAGATCGTCAGCACTTCGGCCATCGCCGCCTGCGTCAGCCCCGCACCGCGCCGAAGCCGGCGGACCGCATGCCCGGCAAACAGTTTACGATCAGCCACTTACGCCTCCGTTCGTCAATACTTTACAACCGTACGTACGCTTTACCGACGATCGTGACAAGGTGACCGTGCTGCCGAACGATCCGGCGATACGGAACCGCATTTGTCCTTCTAGAGACGGGTCAAGAAAGTTTCCTGGGGAGGAAAGGATGCCCGCCACACGCAAGTGTGGCGGGCATTTCCCGTTGCGGGGGGTGTGCCCTTCGGCCGCTGCGTTCTGCCCAGTGCCTTCCTTCCGTTCGTTTCGAGCGAAGTCGAGAAACCGGGCACAGCGCAGGTTTCTCGACTGCGCTCGAAACGAACGGGGGGGGGGCAAACAGTGCGCCGACACCCCGCACGACTACCCCTTCCCTTTCCCGGCGCAGGCCGGGGCCCAGCAGCGGGCCGCTGATCATCGCGCGCTGCGCTGCGCTTCCTCGACCTGCCCTCTTGGGCCCCGGCTTTCGCCGGGGAAGTGCTCGACTACAAATCGATGACCGCATACCATGAAAGACGGGGCAGGTTTTTTCGCCCCCTTCTTCGTTTCCGGAAACCGGCGACCCGAAGCCCGGCCCGCTTACGCGACGATCTTTCCTGTGAACGGCGTCAAAGAGACCCCGCGCCACACGTGGGCTTCCCCGGCGCAGGCCGGGGCCCAGCAGCGGGCCGTCGATCATCGCGCGCTGCGCTGCGCTTCCTCGACCTGCCCACTTGGGCCCCGGCCTTCGCCGGGGAGGCACTGTTTTGAAAACGGTCAACTCTGCCACACAGCCAAAAAAAGGGGCAGGTTTCCCCGCCCCTTCGTCAACGCATCAAGACCGGCGGACCGAAGCCCGCCCGCCCCGCTTACGCCGCCAGCTTGCGCAGCACGTACTGCAGGATGCCGCCGTTGAGGAAATACTCCAGCTCGTTGACGGTATCGATCCGGCAGCGCGTCATGAACGTCTCGACCGTGCCGTCGGCGCGGGTCAGCGTGACCTCGACATCCTGGCGCGGACGGATTTCCGAGACCTTCATGATCGTGAAGCTCTCCGACCCGTCGAGGCCCAGCGTCTTGCGATCGACGCCTTCCGCGAACTGGAGCGGCAGCACGCCCATGCCGACGAGGTTCGAGCGATGGATCCGCTCGAAGCTCTCGGTGATGACGACGCGCACGCCGAGCAGGTTGGTGCCCTTCGCCGCCCAGTCGCGCGACGAGCCGGTGCCATATTCCTTGCCCGCGATGACGATCATCGGAACGCCATCCGCCTTGAAGCGCATCGCCGCGTCGTAGATTGGCATCGTCTCGCCCTTGTACGAGGACATGCCGCCCTCGACGCCGGGGACCATCTCGTTCTTGATGCGGATGTTGGCGAAGGTGCCGCGGACCATGACGTTGTCGTTGCCGCGCCGCGCACCGTAGGAGTTGAAGTCGGCGCGCGACACCTGCCGCTCCATCAGCCACGCACCTGCGGGGCTGTCAGCCTTGATCGAACCCGCTGGCGAGATGTGGTCGGTCGTGATCGAATCGCCGAGGATCGCGAGCGGACGCGCCTCGATGATGTCCTGCACGGGTGCCGGGGTCATCGACATGCCCTCGAAATACGGCGGGTTGGCGATGTAGGTTGAGCTGGCGGGCCACGCATAGGTGTCCGACCCTTCGATCTCGATCGCCTGCCACTTGGCATCGCCCTTGAACACGCTGGCATAGCGCGACTGGAACATCCCGCGGCCGATGTTCGCGTCCATCACTTCGCGGACTTCGGCGTTGGTCGGCCAGATGTCCTTGAGATAGACGTCATGGCCGTCGGTCGCCTGGCCGATCGGGGTGGTGGTGAAGTCCTCGGTCACCGTGCCCTTGAGCGCATAGGCGACGACCAGCGGCGGCGACGCGAGGAAGTTCGCGCGCACGTCGGGCGAGACGCGCCCTTCGAAGTTGCGGTTGCCCGACAGGACCGAGGCAGCGACGATGTCATTGCCGTTGATCGCCGCGGAGATCGCGGGCGCGAGCGGGCCCGAGTTGCCGATGCAGGTGGTGCAGCCATAGCCGACGAGGTTGAAACCGACCGCGTTGAGGTCGGTCGTGAGCCCGGCCTTGTCGAGATAGTCGGTGACGACCTGCGAGCCCGGCGCAAGCGAGGTCTTGACCCACGGCTTGGGCTTGAGGCCCAACGCGTTCGCCTTGCGCGCGACCAGCCCTGCAGCGACCAGCACCGAAGGGTTGGAGGTATTGGTGCAGCTCGTGATCGCCGCGATCACGACGTCGCCGTCGCCGATGTCATGGTCACGCCCTTCGACCGGGACGCGCTTGGCGGTCGAGTGGTGATAGACCTTGGCGAGATCGGCGTTGAACGTGTCGTCGACCTCGGTGAGGATGACCTTGTCCTGCGGGCGCTTCGGTCCGGCGAGCGACGGCACGACGTTCGCCATGTCGAGCGACAGCGTGTCGGTGAACACGGGATCGGGCGCATCCGCCAGACGCCACATGCCCTGTGCCTTGGCATAGGCCTCGGTCAGCGCAATCTGCTCCTCGGTGCGGCCGGTCAGGCGCATGTAATCGAGCGTGGCGTCATCGACCGGGAAGAAGCCACAGGTCGCGCCATATTCGGGCGCCATGTTGGCGATCGTCGCACGATCCGCGAGGCTGAGCGCGTCGAGGCCCGGGCCGTAGAACTCGACGAACCGGCCAACGACGCCGCGCGCGCGCAGCATCTGGGTGACGGTGAGCACGAGATCGGTCGCGGTGATGCCCTCGGCGAGCTCGCCGGTGAGCTTGAAGCCGACGACTTCAGGGATCAGCATCGACACCGGCTGGCCGAGCATCGCGGCCTCAGCCTCGATCCCGCCAACGCCCCAGCCGAGCACGCCGAGGCCGTTGACCATCGTGGTGTGGCTGTCGGTGCCGACGCATGTGTCGGGGTATGCGATCATCTTGCCGTCGGGCGCGGTCGAGGACCACACCGCCTGCGCGATGTTCTCGAGGTTGACCTGGTGGCAGATGCCGGTGCCGGGGGGTACGACCTTGAAGTTGTCGAGCGCCTTGGAACCCCACTTGAGGAACTCGTAGCGCTCGTTGTTGCGCTGATACTCGAGCTCGACGTTATCCTCGAACGCCTGCGGCGTGCCGAATTCGTCGACCATCACCGAGTGATCGATCACGAGGTGGACCGGAACGAGCGGGTTGATCTTGACCGCGTCGCCGCCGAGCTTGGTGATCGCATCGCGCATCGCCGCCAGATCGACGACGCAGGGGACGCCCGTGAAATCCTGCATCAGCACGCGCGCGGGGCGATACTGGACTTCGCGGTCCGACTTGCGCTCCTGCTGCCAGTCGATGATCGCCTGGAGATCCTCGGTGGTGACGGTGACGCCATCCTCGAAGCGCAGCAAATTCTCGAGCAGCACCTTCATCGAGAACGGCAGGCGGCTGATGTCGCCCAGCTTCTCGGCGGCGGTGGCGAGGCTGAAATAGTCGTACGAGGTGCCACCGACGTCGAGCGTGGTGCGCGTGCCGAGTGTGTCCTGGCCAATGGCGGTCATGTGCAGCGGGTCCTTCCCTATGCGTCGGGCCGCGGCGGGGAGGCGAAACCGTCAGGTTCCACACGGGCGCGACCGACTGTGCGAATGCAAGAGTCGGGGCAGCCCTTAGCAAGGGGGCATCGCGGGGGAAAGGGCGCGCGGACGATGGGACGCGTTCATCGCGAAGACCGCCTCCGACGACGCATTCTTTTACGCGGCGGAAACAGAACGTAATATTTCGTTACCGGTGCATCCCGCTCAAATTCCCGGGCGTACCTGCGGCACGACGGGAGAGGGTTCGGAAAAAGCATTTTCCGGATGCCGTCGGCGCGCGTCTGTTTTTTCGGTTTTGTGCTTATTTATTAATAGGTTGGAACCAAGATTGCAGTCGCAAGTTAGCGCATCACCATCCACAGGGAGGTCGAGTTCCATGACCGACGATGTTAACCAGCAATTGATCGAAACCTTCGACCGGCGCGCAGAACGCCGCAGCGAACGTCGCGACTTTTTCAAGACCGCTTTCGGCGCTGCCGCCGTTGCGGGGATCGCGGGCGGTGCCATCGGGCTCGCCGGGCGTGCCGAGGCGCAGACCGCGCCAAGCGATGCCGACGTGCTCAACTTCGCGCTCAACCTCGAATATCTCGAGGCGCAATTCTACAGCTTCGCCGCCAACGGCACTGGGCTTGCCGCCAACATGCTGACCGGTCTCGGTACGCAGGGCGCGGTAACGGGCGGACGCAAGGTCAATTTCAGCGACCCGATCGTTGCGGCCTATGCCAAGGAAATTGCAGGCGACGAGCTTGCCCACGTTACCTTCCTGCGGACCCAGCTCGGCGCATCGGCGATCGCGCAGCCCGCGATCGACATCGACGTCACCCCGACCTCGGCGTTCAGCAACGCGGCGCGCGCGGCGGGCCTGATCGGCGCGGGCGCGGCGTTCGACGTCTATGCCGACGACAACAGCTTCCTGCTTGGCGCCTTCATCTTTGAAGACGTCGGGGTCACCGCCTATAAGGGCGGCGCGACGCTGCTGACCAACAAGACCTATCTCGAGGCCGCCGCCGGCATCCTCGCGGTAGAGGCGTATCACGCAGCCCTCGTCCGCACCGTGCTGTACGGCAAGGGTATCGCCACGCCGTCGCTGCGCACTTCGGCCGACGCGATCTCGAACGCACGCGACAGCCTCGATGGCACGACCGATCTCGACCAGGGCATCTCGCCGGTCACCGCCAACGGCGGCACCGCGTCGAACATCGTTCCGCTCGACAACAACGGTCTCGCCTTCTCGCGGACCGTCGCGCAGGTCCACAACATTGCGTACCTCACCAACGCACGCGCGATGGCGGGCGGGTTCTTCCCGGCCGGGACGAACAACCCGAACCCCGACCTTCGCTTCAGCGGCGCCAATTAAGACGCTTTCGACGTCACGAATTCTCCAAGGGAGAGCAGCAATGGATACCAAGACCATCCTCACGCAGGTGCTGGAGGCGAGCGATCGTCGCCGCGAAGAACGGCGCAGTTTCCTGCGCGTTGCCGGGCAAGCGTCGATCGCCGCGGGCGGGCTTTCGCTTCTCGCGGCGTGCGGCGACAGCAATGGCGTCACCGTCGTCCCGCAACCCACCCCGACCCCCACGCCCACCCCGACCGCGGCGATCACCGACGCGGACATCCTGAACTTCGCGCTCAACCTCGAATATCTCGAGGCGCAATTCTATTCCTTCGCGGTGTTCGGCACGGGTCTCCCCGCGTCGCAGCTCACGGGAACCGGGACGCAGGGCGCGGTCACGGGGGGCCGACAGGTGACCTTCACCGATCCGGTCGTCGCGCAATATGCGCGCGAGATCGCCGGCGACGAGATCGCGCACGTCGCCTTCCTGCGTCAG
Source organism: Sphingomonas sp. PAMC 26617 (assembly GCF_000242835.1). NCBI lineage: Bacteria > Pseudomonadati > Pseudomonadota > Alphaproteobacteria > Sphingomonadales > Sphingomonadaceae > Sphingomonas > Sphingomonas sp. PAMC 26617. The sequence goes on along the minus strand of NZ_JH594425.1, from coordinate 2,819,558 downwards.
GCGCTTGGTGCCTCGGCGGTCGCGATGCCCGCGATCAACATCGATGGCAGCGCGAGCGGGGCGTTCACCGCCGCGGCGCGGGCGGCGGGCGTGGTCTCGGCGACGGGGACGTTCGATCCGTACGCCAACGACACCAACTTCCTGCTCGGCGCGTTCATCTTCGAGGACGTTGGGGTCAGCGCATATAAGGGTGCGGCACCTTTGCTCACGAGCAAGGTGTATCTCGACGCGGCGGCCGGCATCCTGGCGGCGGAGGCCTATCATGCGGGCCTGATCCGCACGATCCTGTACAGCAAGGGCTTCGCAGCAGGGAACGCAGCGGGGTCGATCTTCGAGCAGGTCCGCCAGATCAGCGACGCGCGCGACAGCCTCGATGGCGCGAGTGACGACGATCAGGGCATCGCGGGTGCGGACAACACGATCTCGAACATCGTGCCGACCGACAGCTCGGGGATCGCGTACAGCCGCACCGCGGCGAACGTCCTCAACATCGTCTATCTGACCAAGTCGGCGACGGTCGGCGGCGGGTTCTTTCCGAACGGCGTCAACGGCACGATCAAGACCAGCAACGCGAACTGACTTGAGACGACGAACTGCGGGGCCGCGCGAGTTACTCGCGCGGCCCTTTTTTTGTGTCGGACGTCTGGAGCCAGTCCACCGTCGACCGCGGCCTGATCCTGCAGGACGTGATCGCGGCGATAATGCCGCGACCAAGGCCCCGCCGTGCCGCTGCTCACCGGGCGGAGGGCGTTCGCGACGGCGTGCGGGCTTCGCTTGTCGCGGCGGGTGTTAGCGCGCAATACTATCGCGGCATCAGACCTGGAGATTCCCTATGCGCGTACCGATCCTCGCCGCGGCAGCCGTGATGACGCTCAGTCTTTCGGCGTGCGACAAGCCCGAAGTCAGAACCGGCGCGCCGCTCGCCAATGGCGCGCATGCGGTGGCGATGCTGCGCACCGCCGATGGCGCGGACGTGGGGCGTGCGACCGCGACCGAGGTCGGCGGCGGGCTGCGGATCACGCTCGACGTCCACGGCATGCCCGCGGGGACGCATGGCGCGCATATCCATTCGGTCGGGCATTGCGACGCCCCCGATTTCACGACCGCCGGCCCGCACTGGAACCCGACCGCGACCAAGCACGGCACGATGAACCCGCAGGGACCGCATCAGGGCGATCTGCCGAACCTGATCGTCGGCACCAACGGGCGTGGGACGATCGGCCTTGTGTTGCCCGGCGCGACGATGGCGGGGCTGCTCGACGCCGACGGCGCCGCGATGGTCGTCCACGCCAACCCCGACGACCTGATGACCGATCCGTCGGGCAACAGCGGGGGCCGCGTCGCCTGCGGGGTGTTCGGCGCGAGCTGAGCCCCCGTTTCACCCCCCGTTACCCCATCCGGAACATCGCGATCTCGGGCAGCGCTGGCGTGAACCCGTAGATCGCGACCAGCGCGTCGAACAGGGCCTGCTCGATCGGCGTCTCGAACGCGCACCCGGCGGTATACTCGTCCGCCCAGACTACGCGCGCGCGGCGGGGCGGCTGGTTGGGCAGGCGCACCATGACCACGCTGTTCGGCACCAGCGGCTCGAACGTCTTGAGCCGCGCGCCCGAGGTGGACAGGTCCGAGATCCGGCACAGACTGCGCGCCCCCTGATCCCCGACCCGCCCGGGCATCGCGACGGTGATGCGGCCCGCATCGCGGACACTACGCCGGCCGCGCGGTGGCGCGCCCTCCGGCAACCGGACGATTTCAGCCGAAAACATCGATCCCTCCCCCTGTATGATTGCAGCGAAGGTAGCGACGCGACCCCTTTCCCAAAGGTTGCCGAAGGGCGGCCAAAGCCGCTGCAAGGGTCATCCGTTGGAATGAAACGCCCGCCGGATCATCCCAAAGGATCAGCGCAAGCGCGTTTCCCCAACCGTCACGCCATGTGCCCGGCGGTCAGATGTCCTCGCCCGCCGCGCGCGCCCATTCCTCGCGCTGTGCCTCCGCGCGCGGCACCAGCCGGTACGCCGCGATCCCCGCCGCAATCGTGATCGGCGCAGCGCACAGCAGCGACAGAACACCCACCGACAGACTTCCCGACAGCGTCGAGATCCGTCCCGCGAGGTACGGCCCCATCGCCAGCCCGAGCAGCGTCGTGCCGATGAAGAACGTGCCGGTCGCGGTCCCCCGCATGCGCGGCAGCACCAGATCCTGCATCGTTGCCCCCGCCGCACCCAATGCGGTGCTCGCGCAGATGCTGGCGATGAAGAAACAGGGGTAGAATACGGCGGTCGAGGAGGCGGTGAAGGCGGCGATGACGAACGGGATCGGCACGGTCGCACCGAACAGCACGACGAGCACGCGCCCCGCCGGATTGCGACGCCGCAACCGATCCGCCATCAACCCGCCGAGCATCACCCCGAGGAAGCCCGCGAGCGCTCCGGTCGAACCCACGAACAGCCCGGCCATCGCCGGCGTTTCGCCCAGCGTCCGCAACACGAACGGCGCCGCCCAGAAGCTGATCGCGTAGGCCATGAACGCGTTCAGACCGTAAGCGACGACGATGCAGAGGAAAGCCGGATTGCCGACGATGAGGCGATAGGTCGGCGCATCGCGCCGCTTGAGCGCGGCGGCCCAGGAGAACACCGCGTAGACCCCGATCCCCACTGCGATCCATTGCGGCCAGGGTTCGCCGAACGCGTGCAGCGTCAGCACCCCGCCAACCACGACCCCGAGCGCAAGCACGTTGACCAAGAGCGAGACCGCCCCGCCGCGCGCCGCGCCGATCAGCGTGAACGGCGGCAGGATCGTGACCAGTTCGCCCAGGAAGGCGTTGAACGGCGCGGGGTGCCGCTCCGGCCGGGGCAACCCCTCGACCGCGCCCCGGATCGGCTCGCGCAACGTCGCAACGACAGCCGCGAGGATGAGGCCGGGGATGCCGACGATCATGAACGCCGCCTGCCATCCATGCAGCCCAAGCGGGCCGCCCGACGGATACGCATGGTTCCACCGCTGGACGATCAGCCCCCCGATCCCGAGCGAAAGCCCGCCCCCGACATACAGTCCGGACGAGTAGATGGCGAGCGCGGTGGCGCGCAGCCGCTTGGGGAAATAGTCCGAGATCATCGAATACGCCGACGGGCTTGCGGTCGCCTCCCCTACCCCGACGCCGATCCGTGCGCCCGCAAGCCCGGTCCCGCTCGACGCGAGCCCCGAGGCGGCGGTCATCGTCGACCACAGGGCCAGCCCGACCGTCATCAGGCGAACCCGGTGCCAATTGTCCGCCAGCCGCCCGAGCGGAATTCCGAACAGCGAATAGAACACGCCGAACGCGGTCCCGTACAGGAATCCGAGATCCTCATCCTTCAAATGCAGGTCGCGCTTGATGTCCTCGGCAAGGATCGAGATGATCTGGCGATCGACGAAGTTGAGCACGTAGATCAGGAACAGGATCGTCAGGACGTACCAGGCATAGCGCGAAACACGCGCAGTTTCGGGCGTTCCGGGCGTCGAATGCGACGGCGCCGTGCCGGTGGGCGTCATGCTGGCTCCTCTCGGTCGTTTCTGCTCTTTCGGCGAAGCCTATAGAGCATACCGCGATTACGAAAGCGAATTAGCGGGGAGTGGCGGGCTTACCGTCGGCGATACACGTCGCAGCGGCGAAGGTCGCGGATCCGACCGTGCGTTTGTTACGCTGTGTTGCTGCCCTCGCGCGACGCGTGGATTCGCTTGAAAAGCGGCCGCACTGCGCCGATATTCAGGACAACCGGCACACGGCCGGCTGCAAGGAGCTTTTGGTAATGGCAAACTGGTCTGATCCCCGTCCGAACGCGTCTGCGTTCCAGACGGCTGGGACCACCCGCTCGGAGGCGTATGACGCCGGCCTGCGGCGGTACATGCTGTCTGTCTACAATTACATGACGTCGGCGGTCCTGCTGACCGGCATCGTCGCGCTCGGCTTCGTCGCCAGCGGTGCTGCGGCTTCGGTATTCGGCGGCCCCGGCATCCTCAAGTGGGTCATCACGCTCGCGCCACTCGGTTTCGTCTTCGGGATGAGCTTCGGCCAGGCGCGGATGGCGAACAGCACGCTCCAGATGATGTTCTGGGGCTTTGCGGTCGCCATGGGCCTGTCGCTCTCGACGATCTTCCTGGTCTACAGCCCGGTCGCCATCGCGCAGGCGTTCTTCGCGACGGCAGCGGCGTTCGGTGGCCTCAGCCTGTACGGCTACACCACCAAGCGGGACCTGTCGGCGTTCGGCACGTTCCTCGTGATGGGCGTGATCGGCCTGATGGTCGCAAGCCTGCTCAACATCTTCCTCAACTCCGGGCCGCTCGGGCTGGTCATCAGCTTCGTCGGCGTGCTGCTGTTCGCGGGCCTCACCGCCTACGACACGCAGCGGACCAAGGCGCTCTACGCGCAGGTCGCCGGGACGCAGGACGAGCAGCGCGTGACGATCATGTCGGCGCTCAGCCTGTACCTCGACTTCATCAACATGTTCCTGTTCATCCTGCGTCTGTTCGGTAACCGCAACTAAACGCACCGCCGGGAACGGCCTTTCGGAAGGGCCCGATGGAACACTCCATCGGGCCCTTTTTCTTGCCCCTGAAGGATCATGATGCGCATCGCGATCGAGGCCATGCTCGACTACACAATCGACGGCGCGGCCGACGTGCTGCTGCTGATCGAGGCCGCGAAAATGCCCGACCAGCACCTCGAGGTTCAGGACCTGCGCGTCTATTCCCCCGAGCCGCTGCGCGCGATCCGCGGCGAGGACGGGATCGGGCAACGCTGTTGGGCGCGCGGCGAAGGCGCGTTCCGCGCGGATTACACGGCGATCGTGCGGATCGACCGCCCCTTCGTCGACTTCGCGACGCTCGGCCCCACTCCGGTCCGCGCGATGCCGCCCGAGACGATCCCCTATCTCCTTCCCAGCCGCTATTGTGAATCGGACCGGCTGGAGGGGTTCGTCGACCAGCAATTCGGGCGCCTGCAGGGCGGCGCGCTCGCGGCGGCGCTCGTCGACTGGGTCGCGGGGCATCTGCGCTACGAATGCGGGACGTCGAACGGGACGACGACCGCGATGATGACCTTCGCCGAGCGGCATGGGGTGTGCCGCGACTATGCGCACCTCCTCGTCGCGCTTTCCCGCGCCGGGGGAATCCCCGCGCGTTGCGTTTCGGCCTATGCACCCGGCGTCGACCCGCCCGATTTCCACGCGGTGGCGGAGCTGTGGATCGGCGGCGGCTGGCATCTCGTCGACGCAACGCGGATGGCGTCCTGCGCCGACCTCGTCCGCGTCGCGGTCGGGCGCGATGCGACCGACATCGCGTTCATGACCGTGTTCGGCAGCGCGACCTTCATGGCGCAGCGCGTATCGGTCACGCGGCTCGGCTGAGGGAACAGGCACGCAGGTCGGATCGTTCTATGGGGCTAACGATCAGGAGACCATCATGACCGACGACCCCAAGCTGATCGACGAGCAGGCGCTCGACGGCCTCTCGGTTGCCCCCGGCGATCCGGAAGAGGACGATGCCAAGCACATCCAGCATCCCAAGCAGGATGCCGGGCAGGACCAGTCGATCGCGCAGCGGCTCGAGCGCAACCCGGACAGCCCCGATGCGGCGCTCGACAACGCGCTGGACGAGTCGATGGACGCCTCCGATCCACCCGCCTCGACCCGTCCGGGCGAGAATGGCGAGCCGCCCAAGTCGTCGGGGTATGACGCCGACGCTGAGGCGAAGATTGCCGCCGACAAGGCCTGACCTTTTAACGACACCCGCGCCGCTGTTGCGCGGGTGTCGCACTTTTCGAAATCTTCGGTCGCCAGACTCATCTGATCGCAACAGATGTTGCGTTGCAACACATTCTGTGGTCGCTTGCTCGTGCAGCGGGCGTTGCGTGTTAACCATGGATCAATCCATTGAGCGCATCATCGCCTGACTGCACGATTGTAGCGGAGTGGCACGATGGGTTCTCGGATGAAAGCGGCCAACGGCACGATGACGCTGGCAGAGATGAAGGAATTCGCCGGGTTTCCGGCGGCAACGCAACGCTACATCCGCCGCTCGCTCGACATCGGATTGGACCGGGAAGACGCGATGGCGCGCTGGTCGCGCGACGTGGTCGAGGCGGCGAGCATCCGGGCACAGGCGCGCCTCTACGTTCGTCTGCCGGATATCCGGCTGACGATGCCCGAGGGCGGAACGCTCGAATCGGTCGAACCCTTTCTCGCCCCGCTGCTGACGGTGACCGCGTTCGACCTCGGACAAGGACGCCTCACGACCTTTGCCGCCTATCGCTTCCTGTACGAGCGGCTCGTCGGTCCCGAGGTTCGCCCGTGGCTTCCGGCTGCGTTCTGCGCTGCAGCCGCGCTCCCGCACCTGCACCCGGATCTGCGCCGCAAGCTGCTCCAGTCGATCAGCGAGGCCGCCGCCACCGCGTCGGGCTGGTCGAACCGGCAACCCGGTTTCTACCCGAAATGGGTCGAGAAGGTCGAAGCGGGCGTCCTGCCGCACTGATCATCCGCGCACCGCGTCGCGCATTGGTTCGGCCGTGACGGGATAGCCCAGATCGTCCGGGATACACAGATGCGCGACGCCGGCGCGATTCTCGACCCACGGCGTCACCGTCCGCTGCGGGAAGCGCGAAGCATCCTCGGCGGCGGCGGCGAAGCTTGCAAACTGCGCCAGCCGCTCGAGATTGCGCCGGGTCGGGAAGATGACCGTCGCCTGCCCCGCATCCGCCGCGTCAAGCACCGCCTGCGCGGTCGCCCAGAAGACGCGGACATTCTCGGTATCGTCGACGATCGGCGCGGGGGCGCCTTCCGGAAGCTCGACCAGATAGAAACGCGTGTCGAAGATCCGCGCGGGCGCATGCGAGGGGCACCAGCGGCTGAACGGGACCAGCGCGTCGAGCGCCAGCGGAAGCCCGTCCAGCACCGTTCCCAACGGTACCCCCGCCTGTAACGCCGCGCGCATCGCGGCAAGGTCAGTAGCGGCAAGCGGCGGCAGGCCGACCGGCACGCCGACCTCCTCGAGCGTCTCGCGGATCGCCGCGATCCGCGCGCTGACGTCGTCGCTGTCGCCGTCGTAACTTGTCGCCAGCGCCCGGTCGCCGGGATCGACTCGCCCACCCGGGAAGACCAGCGCCCCGCCCGCAAACGCCATCGCGCGCGAGCGTTCGACGAACAGCAGTTCGGGCGCTCCCGCCCCTGCCCGGAACAGCACGAGCGTCGCGGCGGGGATCGGCGTCGCGGACGGCGCGGTCATGCGCGGAACGCCCAGCGCAACGTGCTCGCAACCCCGAATGTCCCTGCCCGCAGCAGCGGCACGCCGACGCCGGGCTGCTCGAACCCGTGCATCGATCGCGCCCAGCCCGGCAGCAGGTCGATCGCCGCCTGCATCGTCATCGCCTGGAACGGGCGTGCCGCGATCGACGGCGCGGGCTCGTTCAGCAACACGGTCGCGACATCGCGAGTCCGCGCATCGACGCGCAACTGCGGGCGCATCGCGGTACGGATCGCCTCCGCCTCGGCGCGCGTGCGCGGGATCGGATCGACCCCGAGCGGGGCCGCGATCCGCGCCATTTCCGCGACATAGCGGTCCTGGTCGGCGCGCGACATGCCCGGCTCGCCATAACGGATCCAGCCGTCGAGGAAGCTCAACACTTCGCTGACATGGACCCAGGCGAGCAACGCCGGATCATTCGCCCGATACGGCGTGCCGTCGGGGAGCGTTCCACCGATGTGATCGTGGATCCGCCGGACCTTCGCGAGCAACGCCGCCGCATCGTCGGGCGCGCCATAGGTCGTCACCGCGATGAACCGCGCGGTGCGCCGCAACCGCCCCTGCATGTCGTCGCGGAAGCCGGAATGGTCCCACACCCCCGCAAGCACCTTGGGGTGGAGCATCTGGAGCATCAACGCGGTGACGCCACCCACCAGCATCGAGGTGACATCGCCATGCACCCGCCACGCGACCGAATCCGGCGGAAACAACGCATCCTCTCGCCGCTGGACCGGACGCTCGCCGCGCGCCGTGTCGTTGAACAGCGCGCGGACCTGGCCGATGATCAGCCCCTTCAGCGGGCGGGCGAGACGGTCGGCTGGGGACATCGATGGCATGATGACTGAACGATGCGCGCGCGACTAGGGTCCTTGCGTTCCCGCAATCCCGCGCGACGTGCGGCAGGTGACCAAAGGTGCAGGCTTGCTCGCAAGGGGCACGAGGGTGATAAGCCTGGAAGCAAGCGCCTTCCCACGGTCGTGCGGACAAGCGACGGCGGTTGGGGATGACCGCGACGTTGATCGCCTTCGAGATCAACAGGCAGCGCGATATTGATACGCTCTTTACCGCCATCGGTCGCGTCATCGCCAAGCGTAAAGGCTGATACATCTACCGCCGCGGCAAGCAACGCGTACTCACAATTTCGGTCGGCGCGCTTTCTGCTGCCCCCGAGATGATCGGCCTCTCTGCCGCTCGCCAGGCGGGCATTTCAGATTCTGGCTGTGATCAGGCGTGGTGGAGCTGAGCGGAATCGAACCGCTGGCCTCTGCAGTGCGATTGCAGCGCTCTCCCATCTGAGCTACAGCCCCGCACCACGCCATTCCCGCCATTTCCGGGCGGGAGTGCCGCCATAGCGGCGGTTTGGGCGGGACGCAACATTGCTGACGATCTTCCCATCAGACGGGGGCGACGGTTCGCCCTGGGTTTGCGTCAAATCGCGGAACCTCCTGCCGTTTTTCAGGGTTTTAGACGCACCATCAGGACGCATCGAACGACGCGCCATTTGGTGACCATTGTCTCAGGAGGACGCTATCATGGTTGATGAACGCTATTCCCGCCCCGGTTCGGACCGGTATGACAATCGCGAACGCGAGCGTGGCTACAGCCAGAGTTCGTACGGCGACCGCTCGGCGGCGTCGGGACGCGACTATGGCGCTGCGCGCTATCAGAATTACGGCATCCAGGACGACGATCAGGACAACCGTGGCAGCTACGGCAACCAGGGCGGCTACGATCGCGATCGCGGCGGTCATCAGAGCCAGGGTGGCGGCGACCATTATGGCGCGAACACGTACGGCGACCGTTCCAATGGCCGCGGGTCCTACGGCGGCGGCGCGCAGAACGATCGCTTCCAGGGCGGTGGCAGCTACGGCAACCAGGGCCGCAACGATTACGGTCGCCCCGATATGTACGGCAACCGCCAGTCGAACCGGGGTGACGGCCGTGGCCAGAACCAGCAGGGTTATGGCCGCCAGCCACAGGGCTATGACTATGACGACCGTGGCTTCTTCGACCGCGCAGGCGACGAGGTCCGTTCGTGGTTCGGCGACGACGAAGCAAGCCGCCGCCGCGATGCGGACGCCCGCTTCGACGAACAGCGCTACAGCGGCGTGCATGACGAGCATTACGGCAACTGGCGCCGGTCGCAGATCGACGCGCTCGACCGTGATTATCACGAATATCGCGAGGAGAACCGCGGCCGGTTCGAGTCCGAGTTCGGCTCGTGGCGCACCAATCGGCAGACGCAACGCTCGTCGCTGTCCAAGGTCACCGAGCATATGGATGTCGTCGGGTCGGACGGTGGGCATGTCGGCAAGGTCGACAAGGTCAGCGGTGATCGCATCATCCTGACCAAGACCGATACTGACGCGGGCGGTCGCCACCACTCGATCCCGTCGAGCTGGCTCCAGACCGTCGATGACAAGGTGACGATCTCGAAGACCGCCGAGGACGCCAAGGCGCACTGGCGCGACGAGGAACGCAACAAGGCGTTCTTCGGTGAGGACGACAAAGGCTCGGCACAGACCGATACGACCGGCAGCACCGGCCCGCGGACGCTCAACAAGAGCTTTGGCGGCACCTACTAAACCCCTCGTATCACACGGCGAATTCCGGTTCGCCGGATCGGCCCCTCCTCCGCCCGCGCGGAGGAGGGGTTTTTCGTTGCCACGCGCGCGCGCTGCGCATACCTCCATTTCGAAACACAGCCTGGAGTAAAGACAGATGCCCCGTTCCTGGACCTTGAAAAGTCGCCCCAACGGCATGCCGCAGGCGGACAATTTCGCGCTTGTCGAAACCGCTCCGGCAGCGCTGAACGACGGCGAAGTCCGCGTCGCCAACAGATGGCTGTCGGTTGATCCGTACATGCGCGGCCGGATGAACGACACCAAGTCCTACGTCGCACCGTTCGCGCTTGGCGAGCCGATGCAGGGCGGGGCGCTCGGTGAGGTCGTCGAGAGCCGTGCCGACGGGATCAAGGTCGGCGACATCGTCCAGCACATGCTCGGCTGGCGCGACGAAGCCGTCCTGCCCGCGGCACAGGTCCAGAAGCTGCCCGATCTCGGCGTTCCGGTGGAGCAGTTCCTCGGGATGCTGGGGATGCCGGGGATGACCGCCTATTGGGGCCTGCTCGACGTCGCGTCGGCAAAGGCGGGCGATACCGTGTTCGTCTCGGCGGCGGCAGGCGCGGTCGGGTCGACGGTGGTGCAGGTCGCCAAGGCCAAGGGCATGACGGTGATCGGCTCGGCCGGCGGCGCGGACAAGTGCGCCTGGGTCACGTCGCTCGGCGCGAATCACGTGATCGACTATAAGGGCGACGTCCCGCTGGTGAAGGCGCTCGGCGCCGCGGCCCCGAACGGGATCGACGTGTATTTCGACAATGTCGGGGGAAGTCACCTCGATGCGGCGCTGGCACATGCGAACGATCAGGCGCGGTTCGCGGTCTGCGGGATGATCGAGGGCTATAACAGCAGCAAGCCGACCGAGCTGAAATATCTGATGCGTGTCATCGCGGCGCGCATCCGGATCCAGGGCTTCCTCGTGACGCCGTATTTCGCGCGGGCGCAGGAATTCTACCAGGATATGGCGGCGATGGTGAAGTCGGGTGCGCTGACCAGTCAGGATACCGTCCATAACGGTCTCGATGCGACGCCGGACGCGTTCCTCGGGTTGTTCAGCGGGGGGAATACGGGGAAGATGCTGGTTCGGCTGTAAGGTCTCTGGCCGGGGGTGTCGCGGCGCGACGCCCTCGGTCGGTTGTTCACGCCGGATTGCCAGTGCCACCCCGGCGAAGGCCGGGGCCCAAGAGAGGAACAAGCGTTATCGAAATTTCACGCTTCGTTTCCCTGCTTCTCACTACTGGGCCCCGGCCTTCGCCGGGGAGGTAGATAGCGAAAGCAGGGCGACCCTTAGATCGCCCCTGCGAACGTATTGCACGCATTCGGATCGCCGCTCTCCATTCCGGTCCGCAACCACTTCATCCGCTGAGCCGAGGTGCCGTGCGTAAAGCTGTCGGGCACCACGCGGCCCTGCGACTGCTGCTGGAGCGTATCGTCGCCGATCGCATGCGCGGCGGTCATGCCTTCCTCAACGTCGCCGGGCTCGAGCCGGTCGCGATTCTGCGCCGCCCACACGCCGGCATAGCAATCCGCCTGCAGCTCGAGCTTGACCGATGCCTGGTTGCCCTCGACCTCGTTGCCGCTTCGCTGGATCTGCGAAACCTTGTCGGACGTGCCGAGCAGGTTCTGGATGTGATGGCCGAATTCATGCGCGATCACATAATCCTGCGCGAAATCGCCCTTTGCGCCGAAGCGGTTGGCGAGTTCTGCGAAGAAGCTGGTGTCGAGATAGACGCCCTGGTCGCGCGGGCAATAGAACGGTCCCATCGCGCTCTGTGCCGCGCCGCAGCCCGAACGACCGTTGCCGCCGTAGAAGACGAGCTTGGGCTGCTGGAACTGCTGCCCGTTGCGCTGGAAGATCGCCGCCCAGGTCTTGTCCGCCGAACTGAACGCGTTGCACGCGGTCCGGCTTTCGGCATTCAGCGTGCAGCTCGACTTGGCGTCGGTCCCGCCGCGCGCGCTCCCGCCCTGTTGCCCGACCTGCTGGGTCGGCGCGCCGACCTGCCCGCCGCCACCACCGAGCATGCCGAGGCCGCCACCGAAGAAGACCAGCACTGCGAGCAAAACCGCCACGCCGCCGCAACCGAACCGGCTGAACACCAGCGGCACCAGCCCGAGCAGCAGACCGCCGCCGCCCCCGCCGAACCCACCGCCGCCGCCGCCCTGACCGCGCTGGTCCTCGACGTTGATGTTGGGATCGAAATCGTCGAGACGCATGGCGGATATATTCCGGATTCGTTGCCGTTGCGGCATGAATGCGCGGCGGCCCCGCTTGTTGCAAGCGCGCAGGCCGATGCGGCACTTTTGTCAGGCGGACCCGTTCGCGTTTCATCAAACTGTCGTTGATCCCGCACCGCAACACGCGCATGTCGAACGCATGGCGGATGCAGAGTCGATCAAGCCCAAACGGCGCGCGAAGGCGCTGCCCTTGCCCGATTGTGTGGCGCTTGTGCTGCAAGGAGGCGGTGCGCTCGGCAGTTATCAGGCCGGAGTGATCGAGGGACTCGCGTCGAGCGGGATCGAGATCGACTGGGTCTCGGGCATCTCGATCGGCGCGATCAACGCCGCGATCTTCGCGGGCAATCCGCCGGAGCAGCGCGTCGAGAAACTCGCCGCCTTCTGGGACACGATGACCGGCGCGTTGCCGTGCTTCCCGATCTTTCCCGACGACCGGATCCGCGAGTTCCTCCACGAGGTCTCGGCTGCGACCGTGTTGTCGATGGGGGTCCCGGGGTTCTTCTCGCCGCGGCTCCTTCCTCCGACGATGGCCTTCCCCGGCACCCCGGACGCGCTGAGCTTCTACGACAGCACCCCGCTCAAGGCGACGCTCGACGGGCTGATCGACTGGGACCTGCTCAACGACGGGCCGGTGCGGCTGTCGGTCGGCGCGGTCGATGTCGAGAGCGGCAATTTCAGCTATTTCGACACGACCGACATGCGGATCGACGCGCGCCATATCATGGCCTCGGGCGCGCTGCCGCCGGGGTTGCCCGCGATCGAGATCGACGGGCGGCTGTGGTGGGATGGCGGGCTCGTCTCCAACACTCCGCTGACGCACGTGCTCGAACATCAGCAGGGCGAATTGCTCGCGTTCCAGATCGACCTGTTCCCCGCCGCGACCGAACGCCCGCGCACGATCATGGACGTGATGGCGCGCGAGAAGGAGATCCGCTTCTCGAGCCGCACGCGCCAGGTCTCCGACCAGATGATGCGCGACCGCAAGGATCGCGAACTCGCCCGCCGCGTGCTCGCGAAGCTGCCCGAATCGATGCGCGACGACCCCGACGTGGTGGCGCTCGCGGCACGGACCAACGCCGATCCGGTCAACCTCGTCCATCTCATCCACCGTGCCAATGCATGGGAGGGCGGGAGCCGCGACTTCGAATTCTCCGCACGCACGATGCGCGAGCATTGGAACGCGGGGATGAAGGCGGTCGCCGAGACGATGGCGAACGCCGAGCTGATCGCGCAGAATATCGAGACCGGCAAGAGCGCCGCGTTCGACCTGACCCAGCGCCTCACCCCGCGCCCGTTCTGACCCTTCCCCCGCCGAAACGGAGACTCCCCATGTTCCTCAAGGGCAAAACCGCGATCGTCACCGGGTCGACCTCCGGGATCGGCCTCGCCTACGCCAGACTGTTCGCGCGCGAAGGCGCGAACGTGATGATCAACGGTTTCGGCGACGCCGCCGCGATCGAAGCCGACCGTGCGGCGCTGGAAGCAGCGAGCGGCGGCAAGGCGCTGTACGACGCCGCCGACATGACCAGGCCCGACCAGATCGCGGCGATGGTCCACCGCTGCCACCGCGAGCTCGGCGGACCGGACATTCTCGTCAACAACGCGGGCATCCAGCATGTCGCGCCGATCGAGGACTTTCCCGCGGACAAGTTCGAGGCGATCATCCAGATCAACCTCAATTCCGCCTGGTACATGATGCAGGCGGCGGTTCCGTACATGAAGGCCGCGAAATGGGGCCGGATCATCTCGACCGCCTCGGCGCATTCGCTCGTCGCGAGCCCTAACAAGTCGGCCTACGTCATGGCGAAGCACGGCCTCGTCGGCCTGTCCAAGACGATCGCGCTCGAGACCGCGACGGACGGGATCACGGTCAACTGCATCTCGCCCGGCTATGTCTGGACGCCGCTGGTCGAGGCGCAGATCCCCGACACGATGAAGGCGCGCGGCCTGACGCGCGCGCAGGTGATGGACGACGTGCTGCTCGCCGCGCAGCCGACCAAGGAATTCGTCACGGTCGACCAGGTCGCCGCGCTCGCGCTGTTCCTGTGCCGCGACGAGGCGAAGGCGATCACCGGCGCGAACCTCTCGGTCGACGGCGGGTGGACCGCGGCCTGACCGCTCCGTCGGCGACTGCCTGACGGTTATCCTTGGCTTTCCCGGGCTGGCGTGGTTGATTGGTGGGATGTCGCATGACCGCCCGCCGTCCGCACTTCGATGCCCCTGAAGGGTCCGGCCCGCTGCTCGGGGTTGATGCTCGTTGCCGCGCTCACCGCTTTCGGGTGCAAGCCCGCGAAGGCCATCGCCAAGAAGTCGGGCACCGTCAGCACCGATCTCGACTGGCGCCGGGTCGCGACCCCGGCGGATCGGTCGCGCTTGCGGTCCTGGCGCGGGGCGTGGATCGACGCACTGGCGAAGGTCCGCGCCGCGGGCCTGATCGCGCCGATCGACGCCGATCCGCTGCTGTTCGATCCCGACCGCGCGTTGCCCGATGCGGTGCCACCGCCGGGCACCTATCGCTGCAGCGTGACAAAACTCGGCGCGCACGGCACGGCGATGCGCGACCTGACCATGTACCCGCCGGTCGATTGCCGGGTCGATCGCGACGGCGGGCAGGTCCGGCTGTCGAAGGTCGGCGGCGGGCAACGCCCGGTCGGCGTGCTGTTCGACGATTCATCGTCGCGCGCGGTCTTCCTCGGCACGATGCTGTTCGGCGACGAGCACCGCCCGCTCGCCTATGGCCGCGACGGGACTCGCGACCTTGCGGGCTATGTCGAGCGGATCGGGGTCCGGCGGTGGCGCCTCGTCCTGCCGTCACCGCGGTTCGAATCGGTGCTCGACGTGGTGGAGATCGTGCCGGCGGAATAGCCGCGGTCGTTCGCCGTCGCCTCCCCCGTCAGGCCTTGCCGGTCTCCGGCAGGTCCGCGGCATTCTCGCGCTTCTCGGGCCGGATGTAGATCGACGACAGCATCGGCTCGGCCTTCTTCAGGTCGGTCTCGATCGTTTCGATCGAGGTCTCCGCCTCGCCCATCGTCAGCGTATCGACGAAGTCCGCGCTGATCGCCACGAAGATGCTTTGCGGCGCGGTGTGGATCGTGCGGACGTGGTTGACGCAGGTGATCTCCGGGCGCCCGTCGACGATCGCACGGACTCGCGCGACGATCGCCGGGTCCGCGCCCTCCCCGATCAGCAACCCCTTCGCCTCGCGCGCGAGCAACGCTGCGACCACGCCGAGGATTCCCCCGATCACGATCGACGCGATCCCGTCGATCCGCGGATCCTGCAGATAATGGCTCAGCCACACGCCGACGCCTGCGACAATCAACCCCGCCAGTGCCGCCGAATCCTCGAACAGCACGATGAACCCCGCCGGGTCCTTCGACCGCCGGACCGCCTGCCACCACCCACGCCCGCGGTTATCCGCGGCGAAACCGCGCATCGCGAGGACCCAGGACGTCCCCTCGAGCGCAAAGGCGACCCCCAGAACGATATAATTGACCAGCGGGTCGCGCAGCGGCTCGGGTTCCTCGAGATGGACCCAGCCTTCGTAGACCGACACGCCCGCACCGACCCCGAAGATCAGGATCGCGACGACGAAGCTCCAGAAGTACAGTTCGCGGCCATAGCCGAACGGATAGGCCGCATCGGGCGGGCGCTTGCCGCGATGCTGGCCGTACAGCAGCAGCACCTGATTGAAGCTGTCGACGACCGAGTGGAACCCTTCGGTCAGCATCGACGACGATCCAGTGATCGCCGCCGCGACGAACTTCGCCACCGCAATGCCGAGATTGGCGGCAAGCGCGGCGAAGATCACCAGGTTGGACTCGCCTTCTTTGGCAGCGGACATGTCGGACTTCCTGTTCCGCGCGCCGGTCAGGCGGCGATGGTGGCGCGCGCGCGACCGTAGATGAAATACACCAGCAGCCCGATCGCATTCCACGCAACGAACGAAAGCTGCGTTACGACCTGCAGGCTGGTGAAAAGATACGCGCAGCCCAGAATCGCGAGCGGCGCGATGATCCAGGCGAGCGGCATGCGGAACGGCCGCCGCGCGTCGGGCGCGCGCCGCCGCAGCACCAGCACGCACGCCGCCACCGCGACGAACGCACACAGCGTGCCGGCATTGGCGAGGCTGGCGATCACGTCGATCGGCATCAGCGCTGCGATGATGCTGACGAACAGCGCGGTCACCAGCGTGACCCGCGCCGGAGTCCCGCGCGCCGAGACGCGCGCGAGCGCAGGTGGGAGGAACCCGTCGCGCGCCATCACGAGGAAGATCCGGCTCTGCCCGTACAGGAACCCGAGGATCACCGTCGGCAGCGCGATCGCCGCCGCCGCCGCGATGATCGTCGCGATACCGGGCTGCTGCAACTGGACGAGGATCAGCGCAAGTGGCTCGGCACTCTTGCCGAACACGCTGTAATGGACCGCGCCGACTGCGGCGAGCGCGACGACGATGTAGATGATCGTGCACACGACCATCGACCCGACGATCCCGATCGCGAGATCGCGCTCGGGGTTCTTGGTTTCCTCGGCCGCGGTCGAGATCGCGTCGAAGCCGTAGAAGGCGAAGAAGATGATCGCGGCCGCGCCCATCATCCCGTATTTCACCCCGTCCGCGCCCGCGACGCTGCCATAACCATAGGGCGCGAACGGATGCAGGTTGGCGGTGTCGAAATGCGGCAGCGCGACGATGACGAACAGCGTCAGCGTGACGATCTTGAGGATGACGAGCGCGCTGTTGATCCGCGCGCTCTCGCGCGTGCCTAGCGTCAGCAGCCCGGCGACGACCGCGATGATGAACACCGCTGGCAGGTTGATCCCGAACGCGCCCCCGACGCTCGGCCCGTGCGTCAGCACCTCGGGCAGCACGATTCCGACCCCTGCGAGGAAGCGCACCGCATAGCTCGACCAGCCGACCGCGACCGCCGAGACGACGAGCGAATATTCGAGGATCAGGCTCCAGCCGACGACCCAGGCGATGATCTCGCCGAGCACCGCATAGCTATAGGTATAGGCGCTGCCCGAGGCGGGGATCATCGTCGCCATCTCGGCATAGCACAGCGCCGCACACGCGCAGATCGCGCCCGCGACCGCGAAGCTCAGCAACACCGCCGGACCCGCGCGATCCGACGCGACGCCGATCAGCGTCAGGATGCCCGTTCCCACGATCGCCCCGACGCCGAGCGCGATCAGATGCGGCCAGGACAGGGTCCGCGCGAGTTGCTGTCCGGCGGGCTGCTCCGCGCCGCTGGTGATGATCTTGCGGCGCAACAGACTGGCCATGCTTCCCCCGGGAATGTTTTATCGTTGGTGGAGCGCCTTACCGCGGGATCGTCGCAGGAGGAAAGCCCTGCCGGCGGGGAGAGCACGATCGCCCTCGCTGCACGCGCACCACCTCCCCTTCTTCCCCGGCGAAGGCCGGGGCCCAGTCGCGGGCCAGTCATGGCAGACGCTGCACGTGCTTGCACAGGCCATCGCTACTGGGCCCCGGCCTCCGCCGGGGAAGCGAAAGGAGGGGGACTGCGGACATACACCTTTATAGCTCCCGCACGAGCACCATCAAAGATAGCCTATCCCGCCCCACCCCTCTAAGCGGACCCGCATGACCACCCCCGCCCCAGCCCCGGCGATGCACCGCCACGAATTTGTCGCCTTCGTCGCCGCGCTGATGGCGGTCAACGCGCTCGGCGTCGACCTGATGCTCCCGGCGCTCGCCGACATCGGGCGCGACCTGTCGATCGCCACCGCCAACCACCGGCAGTGGATCATCACCGCCTACATGCTCGGGTTCGGCACCGGCCAGCTCGCCTATGGCCCGCTGACCGACCGTTATGGCCGCAAGCCGATCCTCATCATCACGCTGCTCGGCTTCGTCGCGGCAAGCATCTTCGCGGCGAGTTCGGGTACGTTCGGCGCGCTGCTCGGCGCGCGCATCCTGCAGGGGCTGATGTCGGCGGCGACACGCGTGCTCGCGGTCGCAATTGTGCGTGACAATTTCTCGGGGCGGACGATGGCGCGGACATTGTCGGTCGCGCAGATGATCTTCTTCCTCGTGCCGATCCTCGCGCCGAGCCTCGGGCAGGTGCTGCTGACGATGGGGCCGTGGCGCTTCATCTTCTACGGGCTCGCCGGGTTCGCCGCGTTCGTGCTGGCGTGGACGCTCGCACGGCTGCGCGAATCGCTCCCGGTCGCGCGGCGGGTGCCGATCTCGATCGCGACGCTGTCCAGCTCCTACCGATTGACGCTGACCAACCGCTATTCGGCGGGCTATGCGCTCGCCGCGTCGCTGACGTTCGGCGGGATCATTGCGTTCGTGGCGTCGGCGCAGCAGATCTTCGTCGATGAATTCCACGCGGGCGAACGCTTCACGATCCTGTTCGCGGTCTGCGCGTTTTCGATGGGGTGCGCCTCCTTTGCCAACAGCCGGCTGGTCGAGCGACTGGGGACGCGGCTGATCTCGCAGGTCGCGGTGTTCGGCCTGATCGGCCTGTCGCTGATCCACCTTGCGGTGATCGCGACCGGCGCGGAGTCGCTTATCACCTACATGGTGTTCCAGGCGCTGAGCATGACGTGCATCGGGCTGTGCGGCTCCAACTTCGGCGCGATGGCGATGGAACCGGTCGGGCATATCGCGGGAACTGCGTCTTCGGTGCAGGGGTTCATCACCAGCGTCGGCGCGGTCCTGGTCGGCACCGCGATCGGGCAATCGTACAATGGCACGACCTTTCCGCTCGCGATCGGCTATCTCGCGATCGGGGTCGCTGTGTTGGGGATCATCTGGGTCGTCGAGGGCGGGGCACTGTTCAAGCCAAGAATGCAGCACGACTAACCACGTTGGCCGGACAATCTTAACCAAGGTTTAGTTCGGCAGACAACACAGGTTACCCCCAGTATATTTACTTATTGCCATCCGGTTAAGGACCGGGACCTTTTCCGGCACCGCTCGTTACCGCGACAGGATTTACTGCCCTACCCCCGGGGCGGATCCGCAGCCCGACGGAGACAAGCGATGCGTGCATTATGCTGGCATGGAAAAGGCGACGTTCGCGTCGACACCGTAGCCGACCCCGAAATCAAGCACCCCCGCGATGCGATCATCAAGGTCACCGCCTGCGCGATCTGCGGGTCGGATCTTCACCTGCTCGACGGCTATCAGCCCACGATGGAATCGGGCGACATCCTTGGCCATGAGAACATGGGCGAAGTCGTCGCGCTCGGGTCGGAGGTGACCAACCTCAAGATCGGCGACCGCGTCGTCGTGCCGTTCACGATCAGCTGCGGCGATTGCTGGTTCTGCCGCAAGGGGCTGTTCTCGGCCTGCTGCACGACAAACCCCAATGCCGAGATGGCGATCAAGGCGATGGGCCATTCGCCCGCCGGCCTGTTCGGGTTCAGCCACATGCTCGGCGGTTATTGCGGCGGCCAGGCCGAATATCTGCGCGTGCCGATGGCCGATTTCGGCCCGATCAAGGTGCCCGACAGCATCACCGACGAGCAGGCGCTGTTCCTCTCGGACATCTTCCCGACCGGCTACATGGCAGCGGAAAACGCGCAGATCGAGCCCGGCGACACGGTTGCGATCTGGGGTTGCGGCCCGGTCGGCCAGTTCGCGATCCGCTCGGCGCTAATGCTTGGCGCAGGGCGCGTCATCGCGATCGACGAAGTGCCCGAGCGGCTGCGGATGGCGGAAGCCGGCGGCGCCGAGACGATCGATTTCAGCGACGTCGAGAACGTCTATGACGAGCTGCAATATCGCACCAAGGGCCGCGGGCCGGACAGCTGCATCGACGCGG
Organism: Sphingomonas sp. PAMC 26617; assembly: GCF_000242835.1. Lineage (NCBI taxonomy): Bacteria > Pseudomonadati > Pseudomonadota > Alphaproteobacteria > Sphingomonadales > Sphingomonadaceae > Sphingomonas > Sphingomonas sp. PAMC 26617. The sequence continues at coordinate 2,799,637 of NZ_JH594425.1, read as the reverse complement.
TCGGTGCGGAAGCCTCGGGCCACGGTTCGGTGGATGCGGTGCTCGACAAGGCCAAGGCCACGGTCGGCCTTGCGACTGATCGCATCCATGTGCTGCGCGAAGCGATCATGAGCTGCCGGATGGGCGGCACGGTGTCGATCCCGGGCGTCTATGTCGGCATGGGCGACAAGGTCCCGCTCGGCGCGCTGATGAACAAGGGCCTGACGATCAAGGCGGGCCAGACGCACGTCCAGGCGTACACCAAGCCGCTCCTCGCGCGGATCGAGGCGGGCGACATCGACCCGAGCTTCGTCGTGACGCACCCCGCTTCGCTCGAGGATGCGCCGGAAATGTACCAGAAGTTCCGCGACAAGGAAGACGGCGTCATCAAGGTCGTGATGCGCCCGCACGGGTAAGGCTTGGTCGGGGTGGCGGCGGTGCCGTCACCCCGGCGACGGTAGTGCGCCGTAGGTTTGTACATGCGAATGTCGTGTTTTGGCGGAGTACTGACCGTCAACTGCTGTGCGTCAAATAGCAAAAAGCCGCCAGCCTTTCGGCCAGCGGCTCTTTCAATTTCAGTCGAAATTAGGCGTAGGCAACTGTCGTCCGGACCTGCTGGCGGCGACGAACGGTGCAACCGATCATGCCGAAGCCTGCCAGCATCATCGCCCACGTTGCGGGCTCAGGAACAGCGCCGCCGGCCACGTCCGAACCGAACGTGATATCGTCGTAGCCGGTCTGGCTCGCGGTTCCACCGAAGTCGATCGAGTGAGCGGTACCTGCAAACGCGACGCCCGCATTGGTAAAGTTGCAGAAATCGCCGGTGGGGTCACCGCCGCAGTTCTGGGTAAATTGCGCGCTCAGATCGATTGTCCCGAGCAGGGTGCCAGTTCCGTTGAAACCGCTGAACACGCGTACCGTCGCGGCCGTCGCGGACGTGTAGAAAAAGGAGAATCCGGTATCGAACCCGTTTGTCACGTTCAGGATCGGGATCTCGGCGCCGGTGAAAAAGAAAATCGTGTTTCCCGACGGCTCGTTTGCAAAGTTACCGTTGCCGCCGGCGTCGGAATCAACCAGAGCAAGCGTCGAGGCTGAGAAAGTATAATTCGGAGCGTAGAAGTTACCGACTGCTGTGCTGTCGGCAATGCCCTCAAACGTCAGAACTGTGACTGCAGCTGATGCTGGTGCTGCGGCACACAGAGCAATCACGGATGCAGCAGCTATCGTAGCTAGGCGAGATTTCATGACGAGCTCTCCTTGGTCGACGGAATCGTCCTCTTGACTATTCTCGTTTGTGACCTCCTGAAAAGGAGCAAGGACCGTGCCACTGTCAAATTTACAATCAGCTATCGTATTGGCCAGATGAGACTGTAAAAGTTGATTACACATTGTCTTGATTCACTGTCGGTAGAATTAACAGTGACTATTTGGGTCAATCTGGCTCTGGCGAGTATAGACGACGATGCGAATATCGAGATAATCCATTAACTTGCCGACCGGCGGGTTATGGGCGTTTTCGGACTGTCAGCTATCAGGCGCGTAGTTCGCGTTCATCGCGGCCGAACGTCGTAATCTGGTGGGAAGCGGTCGTTCCGCTCCATGCTTATTATTCGTCACTGCCCGCCCGCCTGTTCACCAACCAGCGAACGCCGATGCCTATGGGAGCAGCCACAAGGAAGGTAGGAAGAAGAACTTCGAGCCAGAAGCCGGGATGGCACTCTACATCAGGCATGCAGTCACCCAAGCTCGCTACAAGGGTTGCAAACATGAAGACCGGGATGCCGAAAAGCGCCGCCAGTCCGCAGCCCCATCTACCCCCACGGGTTCCTCCGCCCCTGTAACGGCTGTCGCTCATTCGGGTAAGTTGCACGCTCCATCGGTTGTCCGCAATTGGCCGTTTTCGGCCTGTCCGCTTTCCGACGGGCAAGTTGCTGGCACACGCAGCTCAACTGCTTAGGCCGGTGCCCGACCCGCTTGCGTGCTGTCCATATTCCCGTATCGTCGAGCAAACGAATGAGAGGGTAATTCATGAAGTTAGTGTATCTTGCCGCGCTTGTCGCGGGGGCGGCGACCGGTGCCCAGGCGCAGGCTTTGGACCCCGACCCGTCGGTGCGATACGGTCGCGGCACGCATGAAACGACGGGAACTTTCAGCGAGCAAAAGTCGCTGCGGACGCGGTGTGTCGCCGAAGAGCGGGGCGGGCGCCATCTCTCTTCAACCTGTGCACAGTATAAGGCAGACCTCAATCGATTGCTGCGGCGTCAAGCTAGGAAGTAGAACCGTGATTGCGGCATCTGCACGATATGCGGGCGGATCGCCCACAGCTGTACTTGCAGCACTCGTTGGCACAGTTTGTCATCGCTAAATAGTAGGCCCTGACGACTAGGTTTGGGCGAGCGCGGTCGGTCGCTTTTACAGGTTCACCCCCTAGCCCGAGCCTGTCTCAACTGCGGCATGCTGAACGCGTTTGAGAATCCACCGCGCACCAGTCACGAACCGGATTCGCCCCACGCTGCCCCTGAAGCATCCTCACGGCAACCCCGGGTAAGGACGTCAACGCCCCCCCCGCGGCACCAACACCGCCAGTTTCGGGTGACGCCAGCCCCCCCGCCTTGCTATCGGGCGCGCATGACGACCCCCTCCCCGGATTCGCTCCCGCCCGTCACGCTGCTGCGTGGCGCGGCGCTGTTCCTCGATTTTGACGGGACGCTGGTCGAGCTTGCCGCGCGGCCCGAACTCGTGACGGTCAGCGAGCGGCTCGCGACGCTGCTCGAGCGGCTCCGCACGACCCTTGACAACCGCGTCGCGATCATCAGCGGGCGGTCGGTCGACGGCATCCTCGCGCTGTTCGGCCCGGTGCCGCTGACGATCGCGGGAAGTCACGGCCTGGAGGTGCAATCGCACGACGGATTGCGATCGCTGCCGGAACGACCACCTGCGCTCGATCGTATTCTGAATATCATGAAAGATTTTGCTCAAGCGACACCCGGCCTGCTGGTCGAGGAGAAACCCTTTGGCGCGGCGCTGCATTATCGCGCCTGCCCCGAGATGGAACCGCAGGCGCATGCACTTGCCCGGACCCTCTCTGAGGAAAGCGCGCTGCATCTGCAGACCGGCAAGATGATGGTCGAGCTCCGCGTCGGCGGCGGCGACAAGGGTTCGGCGCTGCGGCGCCTGATGGCCACGCCGCAGATGGCGGGGTTCACGCCCGTCTTCCTTGGCGACGACGATACCGACGAACCCGCGATGGCGGCGGCGGCGGCGCTCGGCGGCGCGGGCATCCTGATCGGGGCATCGCGCCCGAGCAGCGCGGCCTACCGGCTGCCCGATGTCGCGGCGACGCTCGACTGGCTCGAAGCCGCGTGCGGGGTGGCGGCATGAGCTCGCTCGATCTCTGGCCGATCGGCAATTGCCAGGTCAGCGCGCTCGTCGACCGTGCGGGCAGCTTCGTCTGGGGCTGCGTCCCGCGGATCGATGGCGACCCCTTGTTTTCCGCGCTACTCGGCGGCGAGAAGCCCGAGCGCGGCTATTGGGGAATCGCGATCGAGGACAGTGTCTCGGTCGAGCAGCATTACATCCGCAACACCCCGATCCTCGTCACGCGCCACACCGATGGCGCCGGCAACGCGATCGAAGTGATCGATTTCTGCCCGCGCTTCATCAGCAATGGCCGCAGCTATCGCCCGGTTTCGTTCGCGCGGATCATCCGCCCGGTCGCCGGCAGCCCACGCGTCCGCATCCAGCTTCGCCCGACCTGCGGCTGGGGCGGCAGCTGCAACGAGAAGATCGGCGGGTCGAATCACATCCGCTTCCTGCTCGAAACGATGGCGATGCGGCTCAGCACCACCGCCCCCGTCGGCATGATCCAGAACGAACTTGCGTTCCGGGTCGAGCGCCCGCTGCACTTCTTCCTCGGCCCGGACGAGAGTTTCGCGGGCGATCTCGCCGAGACGCTCGACGCGATGCTCGCCAAGACCACCGCACACTGGCAGGAATGGGTCCGTGGCCTCGCGATCCCGCTCGAATGGCAGGATGTGGTGATCCGCTCCGCGATCACGCTCAAGCTGTGCCAGCACGAGGAAACCGGTGCGATCGTCGCCGCGATGACGACGTCGGTGCCCGAACATGCGGGGTCGCAGCGCAACTGGGACTATCGCTACTGCTGGGTGCGCGACGCTTATTATACCGTCCAGGCGCTCAATCGGCTCGGCGCGCTCGACGTGCTCGAAGGGTATCTCGGCTATCTCCGCAACATCGTCGATGCGGCGGCGGGCGGCCATATCCAGCCGCTCTACGGCGTGCTTGGCGAGGCGCAACTCGAGGAGCGCGTCGCGCCCGATCTCCCCGGCTATCGCGGGATGGGCCCGGTGCGCGTCGGCAATCAGGCGTATGAGCAGATCCAGCACGATGCTTACGGCCAGATCGTGCTGTGCAGCGTGCACGCGTTCTTCGACACCCGCCTGTTCCGGCTCGCCGGGCTCGAGGATTTCGAATCGCTCGAACATGTCGGCGAACGCGCCTGGGCCAATTACGACCAGCCCGACGCCGGCCTGTGGGAGCTGCGCACACGGCAGAGCGTCCACACCTATTCGTCGGCAATGTGCTGGGCGGCGTGCGACCGGCTCGCCAATGCTGCGCACAAGCTTGGGCTGACCGAACGTGCGACGCTGTGGCAGGACCGCGCCGCGACGATCCGCGAACGGATCGAGACTGCGGCGTGGCGGCCCGAAACGCGGCGGATGTCGGCGACCTTCTCGGGCGATGATCTCGACGCGAGCCTGTTGCAGTTGCTCGACCTCCGCTTCCTCGAACCCGAGGATCCGCGCTTCATCGATACGCTCAAGGCGGCCGAGGAAGGGTTGCGGCGCGGCTCGTTCATGCTGCGCTACGCGATCGAGGATGATTTCGGGATGCCCGAGACCGCCTTCAACGTCTGCACCTTCTGGCTGATCGAGGCGCTCCACTTTACCGGGCGGAGCGAGGATGCCCGCGCGCTGTTCGAGGAAATGCTCGCGCGCCGGACCGCAGCCGGGCTGCTGTCCGAGGATATCGAGCCCGAGACGGGCGAACTCTGGGGCAATTACCCGCAAACCTACTCGCTGGTCGGCATGATCAATTGCGCCGCCCTGCTGAGCAAACCGTGGAGCTCGATCCGATGACTCGTCTGGTGATCATCTCGAACCGCGTATCCGCGCCCAAGGGGTCGGAATCGGGCGCGCAGGGTGGCCTTGCGGTCGCGCTCCAATCGGCTCTGCGGCAATATCGCGGCGTGTGGTTCGGATGGTCGGGCGAACGCACCGACCATTTTACCGGCGACATCAACTTCCATCGCAACGATGGCGTCACCACCGCGACGATCGACCTCGAAGACCAGGACATCGACGAATATTACAACGGCTATGCCAACCGGACCTTGTGGCCGCTCTTTCACTACCGCGTCGATCTCGCTGAATATGAACGCGATTTTGCGGGCGGCTATCAGCGCGTCAACGAACGTTTCGCTGAGACCGTCCAGCCGCTGATCGAGACGGAGGACGTCGTCTGGATCCAGGATTACCACATGTTCCCGCTCGGCGACGAGCTGCGCAAGCGCGGGTGCGAGAACCGGATCGGCTTCTTCCTCCATATCCCGTGGCCGCCACGTCGCCTGCTGTCGATCCTGCCGGAAGCGCAGGAACTGGTGCGGCGGATGTTCGCCTATGACGTGATCGGCTTCCACACGCAGGAGTGGCTCGAGAGCTTCCTCGATTTCGCGCGGCTTGAAATGGGCGCGACCGTCGCGGACGGCACCGTCACGCTCGGCGACCGCAGCGTTCGCGTGCTCGCCTGCCCGATCGGGATCGACGCGCCCGAATTCGCCGAGCTGGCGCGGAGCGTCGTCGCGCGGCTGACCTATCGCCGGATGCGCGACAGCGCGGACGGGCGCGACATGATCGTCGGGGTCGACCGGCTCGACTATTCCAAGGGGCTTGAGGAGCGCTTCCTCGGCTATGAGCGGTTCCTGGTCGAGCATCCGGAAGAGCGCAAGGAAGTCTTCCTGCTCCAGATCGCCCCGCCGTCGCGCGGCGCGGTCGGGAGTTACCAGCGGATCCGCAACACGCTCGAAAGCCTGTCGGGCCGGATCAACGGGGCGTATGCCGACGTCGACTGGGTGCCGATCCGCTACGTCAACCAGGGCTATGGCCGCGATACGCTCGCGGGGATCTACCGTGCGTCGAAGATCGGGCTCGTCACGCCGTTGCGCGACGGGATGAACCTCGTTGCCAAGGAATATATCGCGGCGCAGGACCCCGAGGATCCGGGCGTGCTGATCCTGTCGCGCTTCGCGGGCGCGGCGGCGCAGTTGACCGAGGCGATCCAGGTCAACCCGTACAGCGCCGAGGAAATGGCGGATGCGATCCTGACCGCGCTGCGGATGGGCAAGGACGAACGGATCCGCCGCTGGCGCGCCTGCATGGATTCGATCGAGGATCAGGACATCGACTGGTGGCGCGAGACGTTCCTCGCCGCCTTGATGGCGGCGGACATGCCCGAGGCATCCGCGGCGGCCTGATCGTCGTCGTGCAACGGGAGCCTATGCAGCATCCGCTCGTTGATGCGGATGCTGCAACTCTCCCATGAACTGATCCTGCTCGGGATCGGCGGACTCATCCTTCTCGCCGCCTGGATTCCGTTGCTGCTCAAGAAGCTGCCGCTGTCGTTGCCGATCATCTGCATCGGCCTCGGCCTGTTGCTGTCGATGACGCCATGGTTCCAGGCGAGCCAGACCCGCCTGACACACGACCCGACGCTCGAACATCTGAACGAAGGTATCGTGCTGATCGCGCTGATGGGCGCGGGGCTGCGGCTCGACCGTAAGTTCGGCTGGCAGCGCTGGCGCTCGACCTGGGTCCTGCTGCTTGCCGTGATGCCGCTGACGATGCTTGCGGTGTTCGCCGCGGCGCATTGGGGTGTCGGCTTGAGCATCGCCGCCGCGCTGCTGCTCGCGGCCGCGATCGCGCCGACCGACCCGGTGCTCGCCGCCGATGTTCAGACCGGCCCGCCGACGCAGGGCGAAGATGGCGAGACGCGCTTCGGGCTTACGTCGGAGGCCGGCCTCAACGACGGCCTCGCCTTCCCGTTCATCGCGCTCGCGATCAGCGTGCAACAGGGGGCGGTCGACTGGTTGCACTGGTCGCTGGTCGAGGTCGCTAGCGACCTTGCGCTCGGCGTGCTGATCGGCTGGGTGCTGGGGAGCATCGCGGGCTATCTGATGTTCCGCCTGCCCTCGGCCAAACTGTCGGACACCGGGGACGGACTGGTCGCGATCGGCGTGACCTTCTGCGCTTATGCCTTGTCCGTGTTGATCCACGGCAACGGCTTCATCGCGGTGTTCATTGCGGCGCTGACGATCCGATCGACCTGCCCCGACAATGAATTTCACACGGCGATGGCCGAATTCTCGGGCCAGATCGAACGCGTGCTGATGACACTGGTGATGGTGCTGTTCGGCTGGGCGGTCGGCAAGGGCCTGCTCGCGCCGCTCGACTGGCGCGGGGCGCTGCTCGCGGTGGGAATCGTGTTCGTCATCCGCCCGGCTGCCAGCCTCGTCGCGTTTGCGCGGTCGGATACGCCGGGGTTGTCGAAGCGGCTGATGGGGTTCTTCGGCATCCGTGGGATCGGGACGCTGTTCTACCTGCAATACGCCTTCAACCGCGCCCAGTTCGGGGAGCGCTCGCAGATCTGGGCGATCGCGGGAACGGCGATCCTGTTGTCGATCGTCGTCCACGGGATGACCGCGACACCGCTGATGGCGAAGGCCGATGCGCGACGCGAAGAGCGAGAAAACGCCGAGGCGACCGAACCGGCGTAAGCGCTTAACGTTATCCGGTTGGCCGTTCGCGTCGAGCGCAGCCGAGCGGTCCAGCACCGCGCCGGTTGCCCGACGTCGCGGAAAACGAAAGGGGGGCGGGAAGCCGTCAGACTTCCGCCCCCCTGCTCTGACCCGACGCGGTCGGATCAGAGCTTCGTCAGCGTCAGGAACAGCACGTACAGCGCACCCGAGAGCGCCATCGCGACCGGCAGCGTCAGCAACCACGCGAGCGCCATGTTGATGACGGTCCGCGACTGCAACCCGGCACCGTTGGCGACCGAGGCACCCGCGACCCCCGACGACAGGATGTGCGTCGTGGAAACCGGCAGGCCGTACACTTCCGCCGCCATGATCGTCCCCGCCGCGACCAGCTCGGCCGACGCGCCCATGCCATAGGTCAGGTGCGACTTGCCGATCTTCTCGCCGACGGTGATCACGATCCGCCGCCAGCCGACCATCGTGCCGAGACCCAGCGCGAGCGCGACCGTGATCTTGACCCAGGTCGGGATGTAGCGCGTGCCCTTCTCGAGGTTGGTCTGATAGCCGGTGATCGCCTTCAGCTCGGGCTCGCTGAACGTCGCCGCAGCGGCCTTCTTGTCCTTGGTCGCGAGCCGGGTCGTGTCGAGCACGAGATACATGTCGTTGCGCAAGTTCGGGGTCGCCGCAGCGGACACCTTGTTGAGCGAACCGAACGCGTTGATCCGCTGGCCGAGATCGCGCGACAGCGACGATGCCGCGGCATAGACCTGGGGGCTGGATGCCTTGCGCGTCTGGAGCGCCTTGGTCAGCACGCCGCGCGCTTCGTCCATCGTCGCGACCGTGCCGCCATTGGCATGGACCGAGAAGGCGTTCGCAGCAGCATTCGCGCTCGCGACGAACGCCGGCGTCTGGCTCTCGGGCATCGTGCGGTTGAGCGCATAGGCGGTCGGCGCGCAGCCGATCAGGATCAGCATGATCAGCCCCATGCCCTTCTGCCCGTCATTCCCGCCGTGTGCGAAGCTGACCGCGGTGCAGGTGAAGATCAGCAGCGCGCGGATGCCCTTGGGCGGCGGCGCATTGCCCTCGGGCTCCTTGTAGAGCTTGGGGTTCTTGAGGACGAACTTCATCACGATCAGCAGCAGGAACGCCGCGCCGAAGCCGATCAGCGGTGCCATCCACAGGCCGGTGAGAACCTTGGTCGCCTGGCTCCAGTCCACGCCCGACGTTCCGCCGACGCCCGAAGACATCAGCTGGTTGGCGAAACCGACGCCAAGGATCGACCCGATCAGCGCATGGCTCGACGAATTGGGCAGGCCGACGAACCAGGTGGCGAGGTTCCACAACACCGCCGCGAGCAGCAGCGCGAAGATCATCGCGAAGCCTGCGCTGCTACCGACGTGGAGAATCAGGTCGACCGGCAGCAACGTGATGATCGAATAGGCCACCGCCCCGGTCGAGAACATCACGCCGAGGAAGTTGAAGAAGCCCGACCAGACGACCGCGAGCGGGGCTGGCATGGAATGGGTGTAGATGACGGTCGCGACCGCATTGGCGGTATCGTGGAAGCCGTTGACGAACTCGAACCCCAGCGCGATCAACAGCGCGAGCGCGAGAAACGCGAAGGTCCCGAGCGCGAGGCCCTCGCCGACCTGCTTGGTATCGGTGAAGATGCTGAAACCCGCGAAGGCCAGACCCGCCACCATCACCGCCAGGAAGATCCAGCGGCCGGCGGGATGCAGGTGATGATCCAACCGGGGGCCGCTCGCTGCCTCAGCTTCGAGAGGCGCCGACAAGGTAGTAGCCATGGCTTTGAAAGGCCTTCACTCGGTTGGTTACGGGTGTTTAAGATGTACTGGTGTTCCGCGCCGATAGCTGCCTCGCACGACAAAGGCCAGCCCCGAAGCATCCGGTCGATGGTAACCGCGTCCCATTCTCACCATAAGACGTTGAATACTATGACGGTCGGTCGCCACCGCGAACCGTCGCCACCCTAACCCATGGCGCCGTTCGACACCTGGCACCCCGCTCGACTTGCCTCCTAGTATAGATACGGCATTGTTTTGCGCACGCTTCGGGGCAAGCCTTCGCCACTGGCGCGGCATCCCCGGCCGATCGACGTCGTCCGGAGTCGCACCGCTGGGGCCTATGCAACGGCGCGCTTGCTCCCACGGCGCGCGTTCCCTACCTGTTCACAGATGAGTCTCCCTGTTTCCCCCGACGCCCTTGCGCCCCATGATCCACCCTATTTGCGGGGCCTCAACGCGCCGCAGCGCGACGCGGTGCTGACGACGGAAGGCCCGGTGCTCGTGCTCGCGGGCGCCGGCACCGGCAAGACTGCAGCGCTGACCGCGCGACTCGCGCATCTGCTCAACACCCGAAAGGCGTGGCCGAGCGAAATCCTGAGCGTCACCTTCACCAACAAGGCCGCGCGCGAAATGCGCGAACGCGTCGGGCGACTCGTCGGCGATGTGGTAGAAGGGATGCCATGGCTCGGGACGTTCCACGCGATCGGCGCGAAGATGCTGCGGCGGCATGCCGAACTGGTCGGACTCCAGAGCAATTTCACGATCCTCGATACCGACGATCAGATGCGGTTGCTCAAGCAGTTGATCCAGGCCGCCGACCTTGACGAGAAGCGCTGGCCCGCGCGGCAGCTCGCGGGGCTGATCGATGGGTGGAAGAACAAGGGGCTGACCCCGGCGCAGATCGACGCGGGCGAGAGCGAGCTCTACGCCAACGGGCGCGGGCAGGAATTGTACGCCGCGTACCAGACCCGTCTCGCCGCACTCAATGCGTGCGATTTCGGCGATCTCCTGCTTCACATGCTCGTCATCCTGCAGCGCGATCGCGACGTGCTCGCCGACTATCAGCGCCGCTTCAAGTACATCATGGTCGACGAGTATCAGGACACCAACAGCGTCCAGTATCTCTGGCTCCGTCTGCTCGCGCAGGAGCGCAAGAACATCGCCTGCGTCGGCGACGACGACCAGTCGATCTATTCGTGGCGCGGCGCGCAGGTCGAGAATATCCTGAAGTTCGAAAAGGACTTTCCGGGCGCGAAGATCATCCGGCTCGAGCAGAATTACCGCTCCACCCCGCATATCCTGGGGGCCGCCTCGGGCGTGATCGCCAACAACAGCGGGCGGCTGGGCAAGCAGCTCTGGACCGAGCTCGACGTCGGCGAGAAGGTCAAGGTGCTCGGTGTGTGGGACGGACCAGAGGAAGCGCGCCGCGTCGGCGAGGAAATCGAATCGGCGCAGCGCGCGGGCACCTCGCTCGACGAGGTCGCGATTCTCGTCCGCGCGCAGCACCAGACGCGCGAGTTCGAGGACCGCTTCATCGCAACGGGCATCAACTACCGGATCGTCGGCGGCTTCCGCTTCTATGAACGTGCCGAGATTCGCGATGCGCTGGCGTATCTGCGCGTCGTCGCGCAGCCGGCGGACGATCTCGCGTTCGACCGGATCGTCAACGTCCCCAAGCGCGGGCTTGGCGACAAGGCGGTGTCCAAGGTCCACCAGCTCGCCCGCGCGCAGGGCATCCCGCTCGTTACTGCCGCAGCGCGTCTGCTCGACACCGACGAGCTGACGGGCGCCGCGCGCAAGTCGCTCGGCAATCTCGTGATCGACATGGCGCGATGGCGCGCGCAGGTGACCGAGCTGTCGCATGGCGACCTCGCCCGCATCATCCTCGACGAGAGCGGCTATACCGGCATGCTCCAGGCCGAGAAATCGGTCGAGGCGGCGGGGCGGCTCGAGAACCTGACCGAGCTGGTGCGCGCGATGGAGGAATATGAAACCCTCGGTGCGTTCCTCGAACACGTCAGTCTCGTGATGGACAATGAGGCGGCGGCCGAGGAGCCCAAGGTCACGATCATGACGATCCACGCCGCCAAGGGCCTGGAATATGACACCGTCTTCCTCGTCGGCTGGGAGGAAGGACTGTTCCCCTCGCAACGCTCGCTCGACGAGGGTGGTACCGCGAGCCTCGAGGAGGAACGCCGCCTCGCCTATGTCGCGATCACCCGCGCGCGCCGCCGCGCGACGATCCTCCACGCCGCCAACCGCCGGATCTATGGCCAGTGGACGAGCAGCATCCCGAGCCGCTTCGTCAACGAACTCCCGCCCGAGCATATCGAGGCCGAAAGCAGCATGGCGGGCGGCGAAAGCCTGTGGCGCGCCAACTGGTCCGAACGCGCCGATCCGTTCGCGGACGTCGCGCGCGGGACCGGGCGTGGCCCCGGCTGGCAGCGGGCGGCAGGGGTCGGCGGCGGGGTCGGCGGCGGGTCCAAGCCCGGCGGGGACTTTACCAGCCGCACCTTCTCGCGCGAACCGTCGCGCGTGCAGGAGTCGCGGTCATCCGCGATCAGCCTCGGCAACAAGGGTCGCAGCGACGTATCGGTCGGGATGCGCGTCTTCCACCAGAAGTTCGGCTACGGCCTGATCGCGGAGATCGAGGGCAACAAGCTCGAAATCGACTTCGAAAGCGCGGGGCGCAAGCGCGTGATGGACAGCTTCGTGACGCTCGGCGGCTGATCGTGCGGGGCATACGCTTCACCGTCGCGTGTGTCCTTGGCGACGCACCACGATGGGCGGCATAGCGGCACGATGCTGTTCCTCGCGCTCAAAGCCCTCATCTCCGGCATCCTTATCGCCGCCGCATCGACGCTGGCCAAGCGGTATCCGGGGTTCGGCGCGCTGGTCGCGTCGCTTCCGTTGGTATCGGTGCTGGGGATGATCTGGCTGTGGGGCGAAAAGCCCGACACCGGCAACATGGCCGCGCATATCGGCGCGACCTTCTGGTACATCCTGCCGTCGCTGCCGATGTTCGTGGTGATGCCGGTGCTGCTGCGCCACGGCGCCGGCTTCTGGCTGACGCTCGGGGTCGGCTGCGCGCTGACGATCGTCCTGTACACCGCACTCGTCGCGCTCGCACCGCGCCTTGGCATCGCCCTCTAGAATCCCGGTCCGCGCAACCATCCCGCTCTCAAAGTGTACGTGCGCTGTCGGATACGTTCAGCAAGCATAACCGGCCAGCACTGCATAACCGTCACAAGCCCGATCGCCGGGCCGAAAGGACTCATCATGAAGATCGCCCACATTCTCGCCGCTGCAAGCCTGATCGCCGGGATCGGTCTTTCGACCTCCGCTTCGGCGCAGGACTATCGCGGCGACCGCGGCGGCCATCACGATCGTCGCTTCGACGACCGACGTGGCGATCATCGCGATTTCCGTGGCGATCGTCGTGGCGATCGTCGCTATGACAATCGCTATCACGGCCGCCACAACGGCTATAACAACCGTGGCCGCAACTGCCGGACCGACTGGCGCAACCATCGTCGCGTCCAGATCTGCCGCTGACCCGTTTCCGGAGGGGCGCTCCAGCGCCCCTCCGGCTCCGACTGGCGTAGTCGGGCGAATGTAACCTTTACGTCATAAAGTCTTCACGCCATGGAGAGGGTAGATCAGGGTATCAGCGCCCTATCCTGCGACGATCGGGTCGATCGTCCAATCCAGGCGCAGCATATTTGTTCAACTCGGTCGTCTTCCCCTTCGCCCCGCCCGCCCCCGTCTATCCCGTCGGGCGATCGCAGACGGGCCTGATTCCAGGACGTTGGCTGGCGATCGGTTTCGCGGCGAGTCTGGCGTGCCTCGTTGCGCTGATGACCGACACCGGGCTGACGATCGACCCGCGCGCTCCGAGCACGCTGGTGTTCGCAGGGGTGTTCACGCTGGCGGCAAGCCTCCGGTATTTCCTGCGCACACCCCGCAGCGCGGCACAGCGCGTTGCGCGCGATATCGCCGAAACCTTTGGTCTGTTCACCGCCATATCGTTGACCGGGGCGGTAGCGACCTATCCGATCGGCGCGGAAACCAGCGGCACGATCGACCCCCTGCTCCAGCAGATCGACGTCGCGCTCCATTTCGACTGGCTTGCCTGGTATCAGGTCGTGGCCGATCATCGCGCGCTGCAGATCCTCGGGACCGCGGCGTATCAAAGCATTTACGTCAGCCCCGCGCTGATCCTCGGTTATTGTGCCTGGGCGGACAAGCGTGCGGCCGCGCGAGGTTTGATCGCGAGCTTCTGGGTCGCCGCGGTGCTCGCGCTGGTGCTGTTCAGCTTCTGGCCGGCATACGGACCGTTCGCGACTTTGTGGCACGGACCTGCTCCCTATCAGACCGAGAGCGGCCTCTACGAATCACAGTTGCTGCCGTTGCTGCGAAGCCATGTCCTGCGCGAGGTCGATCTGGGGAACCTGCGCGGGCTGGTCGAGGCACCAAGCTTCCACACCGCCAGCGCAGTCCTGTATATTGCCGCGGCGTGGCCGTTCGCGCGGATCCGCAAGCCGATCCTGCTGGTCAATCTCGCGATGCTGGTCGCTACGCCGGTCGAGGGCACGCATTACCTCGCCGACATGCTGGCGGGCGCCAGCGTGGCGATCGTGGCGGTGCTCCTGGTCACAATGGTGCGTCGGCGTCTGCCGGGCCACGCCTGAAACAGTTGAAGTCAACCGTTTCGAGAAGCGTGCGTTATGCCCGGTTCCTCGAAATCATACGAAACGAACAGACGAAGCACCGCGGCCGCGCGCGAAGCGGCGTGGAAGCGGTCGGCCGCCTCAGGCGTGTTCGACCGCCATCAGCGCCGTGTCGGCATATTTCGGATCGGTCGGTGAGAACAGTTCGCTCACCTGAAAATTGCGGTCGACGAGACCAAGGTCCACCAGCCCGATCAGCTTGAAGGTGCCGACCTTGAACTCCTTCGGCGGCTTGCCGTCGCGTTCCAGCACGACGCCGTCGACGTACAGTTCGTCATGGCGGGTATAGATGATGTGCGGCGCGAGCACGATGTGCATCTTGTTATACGTCGCGCTCAGGCACTTCTTGCGGACGATCGCCTCGAAGACCGTCGGCGTGGGTCCGGTAGGCATTGCAGCTTCGCCCTGTTCGTCGGGATATTTCATGACAACGTTGTACCAAAAATGGTGCGGTGCAGCAAGTAACGTTCGATCCGTCGCGTCGGATCCACGCCGAACCGTGTTTTCGCGGCTCATCAATCCGGTCGATCGTGTGGCTGAGGAACCCCACGCTGCAACCGCCCGTTGCACGGCCACAGGAGACAGTGATGACCGACCAGGCAGAGATCGAGCACAAATTCTGGAAGGCATTGCGTTCCGACATGACGATGATGCTCGGGCTCGACGGGGTCGACGAAGGGCATACGCGCCCGATGACCGCCCAGCTTGATAGCGACGAGGATCGCGGCCCGATCTACTTCTTTACCTCCAAGGAAACCGAACTCGTCGCCGATCTGAAGCCCGGCGCACGGGCGGTCGCGACGTTCGCGTCGAAGGGCAACGATCTCTTCGCGGCGGTCCACGGCACGCTGTCGCTCGACGATGATAGGGCATTGATCGACCGGTTGTGGAATCGCTTCGTGGCGGCCTGGTTCGAGGGCGGGAAGGACGACCCCAAGCTCCAGCTGATCCGGCTCGACCCGGACCAAGCGCAAATCTGGGTCGATGCCTCGAGCATGATCGCCGGGGTCAAGATGCTGCTCGGGATCGACCCCAAGGAAGATTACAAGGACAAGGTCGCCAAGGTAACGCTCGATTGAACGCGCACCCTGTTTCCGCCATGCGCGGCGCATGATGCTGCCATGACCGACGGCCTTCCCCTTCCCCGGCGCTACGCCGCGATTGCGACGCTGTGCCTCGGTACGGCGCTCATCATCATCGACGGAGGCGTCGCCAACATCGCGCTCCCGACGATCGCGCGCGATCTCGGGGTAGACCGGTCCTCGGTCGTGTCGGTGGTGACGATCTACCAGTTGATGCTGGTCATGCTGCTGCTGCCTTTCGCCGGACTGGGCGAGCGGATCGGGCTCAAGCGGATGTACCAGATCGGTCAGCTCGTCTTCACGGTAGCGACGTTGCTTTGCTTCTTCGCGAAAAGCCTGCCGTTCCTGCTGATCGTGCGCGCCGCGCAGGCAATCGGCGCGGCGGCGGCGCTGAGTGTTTCCTCGGCGCTGATCCGCTCGACCTATCCCGCGAAGCAGCTCGGCAGCGGGCTTGGGATCAATTCCGCGATCGTCTCGGCAGGCGCGGCGCTCGCGCCGTCGCTCGGGGGGTTCATCCTGGGAATAGCGCCCTGGCCGTGGGTGTTCGCGAGCGCGGTGCCGTTCGCGATCGGCTCGCTGTTGCTCGGCCGCGCGCTACCCGACACACCGCCCCGCGACACGCCGTTCGACGTGGTCGGCGCGGTCATGTGCGCGGCGATGTTCGGGCTGATCATCGGCGGGCTCGAGAGCGGGGTGCATGGCGACAGTCCGGTGGTATCGGCGGCGATCGTGCTGACCGGGGTCGTGGTCGGCGTGCTGTTCGTGCGGCGCGAGCGGGGCGAGCGGGACCCGATCCTGCCGATCGATCTTCTCGCGCGGCCGGTGCTGCGGCTGTCGGTCATCGGCGCCTACACCGCGTTCATCGCCTCGATGACGCTGATCATCTCGATGCCCTTCCGGCTGCAGAGCGAGTTCGGCTTTACGCCGACCGAGATGGGGCTGCTGATGGCACCCTGGCCGCTGACCAACATCGTCGTCGCACCCTTGTCGGGCTGGCTGTCGAGCCGGATCCCGGCCGGTCTTCTGGGCGGGATCGGCATGGCGATCTCGATCGTCGCGCTGGTGCTGATCGCCGATATGCCGGCGCATCCCAGCGACCTCGACGTCGCATGGCGGATGGCGTTGTGCGGTGCCGGGTTCGGGACGTTCCTGCCCCCCAACGCGCGCCTCATCATCGGCAGTGCCCCACGCGAGCGCGCGGCGGCGGCGGGCGGCCTCGTCTCGACCACGCGCCTGCTCGGCCAGACGACCGGCGCGACGCTGGTCGCGGCGTTGCTCGCGCTCGGGATGGGCGGCGGCGCGACCCCGCCGCTGGTGGCGGCGGGGCTCGCCTTCGTCGCGGGCCTGTGCAGCCTCGCCCGGCTCCGCCCATCGATCCGGATGCCGAAAACCGAGGAATCCGCAGATGTTCAGCCGGCTAGCCCGGTGCGGTAAAGCACCGGGCCTGCCCTCGCGTCGGTGCGGCACGGGAGGCCCGGCCTCTTCAGAAGTTCGGGTCGAAGTTGGAGAACACCGGGTTCGACAGCGCCACCCTGCGCGACCTACGGCAGCGTCAGGCGAGCCGCCGCATTTCGTCGACCAGTGCCGCCAGTCGATCGGTCGCCGGCCCGGGAATGCGGGCGCGGAAGGCCTTTGCCAAGGCCTCGTAATACCACAGCGACCCATCCTTGCCGCCGGTGAAGCGTTGCCACAGCGCGTCGCCATGCACCGCGAGATCGGCGACGATCGCGCGTGCATTATGCGTCTTGTCCGCAAGGCTGACCTGCAGCGACGCGACCGGCTTGTGCGCCAGGCTGGCAAGATACGCTTCTTTCCGCGTACGCCACGGTGGTTTCGGCTCGGTTTCGAAATCGGTACAATGGTCGACGATCTCGGCGACGTGGTCGCCGAACGTTGCCCTGATCACCGCCAGTTGGGGTGCGCCACCCTGATCCTCGACCGCATCATGCAGAAGTGCCGCGATCGCCTGATCCTCGTCCGCGCCATTCTCCAGCGCGATCGATGCGACGCCGAGCAGGTGCGCCACATAGGGAACGTCGGTCCCCTTGCGCCGCTGGTCGCGATGCAACTTGCTGGCATAGGCCAGCGCCTCATCGAAGCGATCGGTCAGCATGGTCTCTCCCTTTGTGAAGCTACGGGCGCTCGCGGCAACCATTCCACCCGTCATTACCAAAAGCAGGGTGCCCCCCCACGTGACGACCCAAGAACCTGCCGTAGTCGCGATCGATTGCGACGAACCATATCGCAATGCCGTCGGCTCGAAGATCTCATGATGTCGGTTACCGCGTGCGCCGAGCGTCCGCCGGTCATTATGCCGCTGGTCGACTGTGGCATGGACATGATCTCGGCGACGTGGCGTACAGATGCTCCGAAACGACGACTCCCCTATCAATGTCTCTAAGGTAAAACGTCTGATAGCGCTCGTGATTAAATTGACCAGTTGTTGCCGATATGCCAACAACTACCGTGTTGCGCAATGCTTGTCGAAATATGTTTAAGTCATGCTGGACTGCAGATATTTATCGCGAAATGATCACGAATCATGTAATCGCAGTATCTTTACCCTGCTTCACGAAAGCTTCGTCAGATAAACGTCAGTGATATCTATCTGTTCGAGCACTCCCGATACGCCTGCCCGACAAGGCCGGGCCTGCACGATCAGGGCAACACACGGGCATCGCGCATACGCTCGACGTGGGCTTCGATCATGGTGGCAAGACCCTCAGGACAGACCGCACTCTCATACCCGAGCGTGGAGATCGTGGCCGTGGCCGGCGTAGGGTATTCGCCGACCGAGTTAGCGGGGCAAAGTGGTTCACCGCCACGATGGACTCAGCTTGCCCGGCGCTATGACTGTTGGTTTTTCTGGAAATTGGCTGGGGCGGCAGGGTTCGAACCTGCGAATGGCGGCATCAAAAGCCGCTGCCTTACCACTTGGCGACGCCCCAATCCGGGAGCGCAGGCCTTTAAGCTGCGCGTGCCCCGTTGCAAACCTAAAAAATGCGTGCGCCGCTCAGACGACGCGCTCGAGCCAGCCGTGCGGATCGGGGGCGATGCCGCGCTGGAGGTCGATCAGCGCCTGGCGAAGCCGCAGCGTGGTCTCCCCCGCGCCGCCGTCGCCGATGTCGAACCCGCCGTCGGCCAGCCTCATCGTCCCGATCGGCGTCACCACCGCCGCGGTCCCGCAGGCGAACGCCTCGCGCAGCCGGCCGCTTGCCGCATCTGCGCGGCACTGGTCGATCGCATAGGGCTCCTCGCGCACCGTCAGCCCCATGTCGCGCGCGAGCGTGATCAGCGAATCGCGCGTGATGCCGGGGAGGATCGTGCCGGTCAGCGGCGGGGTCTGCAGCCTGCCGTCGTCGAACACGAAGAAGATGTTCATGCCGCCGAGTTCCTCGATCCAGCGCCGCTCGACCGCGTCGAGGAACAGCACCTGATCGCAACCCTGGCGGGTCGCCTCGGCCTGCGCGATCAGGCTGGACGCGTAATTGCCGCCGCATTTCGCGGCGCCCGTCCCGCCGGGCGCGGCGCGGGTATAGTCCTGCGAGACCCACAGCGTCACCGCGGGCGCGCCGCCTTTGAAATAGGCGCCGACCGACGAGGCGATCACCGCGTAGAGATATTCGGTCGACGGCTTCACCCCGAGGAACACCTCGCTCGCGATCATGAACGGGCGCAGGTACAGCGCGCCGCCGTCGATATCGGGGATCCAGTCGGCTTCCTGCCGCACGAGCGTGCGGACCGACTCGACGAACAGGTCCTCGGGCAGCGGGACCATCGCCATCCGCTCGGCCGAGGAGCGGAACCGCGCGGCATTGGCGGTCGGGCGGAACAGTGCGGCACCGCCGTCAGGAAGGCGATACGCCTTCATCCCCTCGAAGATCTCCTGCGCGTAATGCAGCACCGCGGACGCGCTATCCATCGTGAACGGCGCGCGCGCGGTGATCTTCGCGTCGTGCCAGCCCTCCGCCTCGCTGTAGCGGATCGTCACCATATGATCGGTGAAGACCCGGCCGAAGCCCGGATTGACGAGCTGCGCGGCGCGCTCGTTCGCGGCGAGCGGCGCGGCGTTCGGCTCAAACGCGAAGACGGGTGTCTCGGACAATGCGGGATCGGCAGGCTGACCGCCGGCGAGCGTAACGGTGTTCGGCATGATATCCTTGCGACATATTGCGACAATTTGGGGGTTGAAGGGGTGTACGGGACGCGTCAAACGCGGTCAACAATGGCAACCGCAATCGCCTCTGCTTCGCCGCTCTTCCTCCGTGAACCCGAAATTCGGCGCGGCATGGAATTGCTCTACTTCGCCCAGAGCACGCTCGCTCGCTCCACCGAGGTGCGACTGAGCGAGATGGGGCTTGGCCGCGCGCATCATCGCGCGATGTACTTCATCGCGCGGCATCCGGATCTTACGGTGAGCGCGCTGCTGAGCTTGCTGGGCATTACCAAGCAATCGCTCGGGCGCGTGCTCAACGAACTGGTCGATCGCGACCTGGTCGAGACGCGCGTTGGCGAGCGGGACCGGCGGCAACGATTGCTGCGGCTGTCGACCGCCGGGTCGGCGCTCGAGCAGGAGTTGTTCGAGATGGTGCGGCAGCATTGGTCGCGCGCCTATGCGCGGGCCGGGCAGAGCGCCGTGACCGGATTCTGGTCGGTCCTCGAGGGGATGATCGGCGAGGAGGATCTCGCGCGGTTGTCGGGGCCGCAGGACTAGCGTTCGGGTCCGCGCGCGGTCAGCGCGCCGCGGCCGCCATCTCGGCATTGCGGCGGGTCGCAGCGGCAATCGTATCGCGCAGCACGTTATCCAACGCGCCGTCCGCATCGAGGACGTCGAGCCCCTTGCGGGTCGATCCACCCGGGCTCGCCACGCGGTCCGCTAGCGTAGCCGGGTCGACGTCGGCCGCCGCAGCCAGCAGCCCTGCCCCCTCGACCATCGCCAGCGCGAGCCGCTGCGCCTGATCGGCGGGAAGCCCCTGCGCGACGCCCGCACGGGCAAGCGAATCGATGAAGCGATAGAGAAAGGCCGGACCGCTCCCGGCCAGCGCGGTGACCGCGTCGAACTGCGCGGGCGCGACCCATTCGACCAGACCGAGCGGTTGCATCAGCTGCTCGACGCTGGCCCGCGCCGCGACGTCCGTGCCAGCGCCGTCGAGCGCAACGACGCCCTTCCCGATCGCAACCGGCAGATTGGGCATCGCGCGAACGATCGCGTCAGCCGAAAACCGGTTCGCCAGCGCATCTTCCTCCACGCCGGCAAGGATCGACAGCAAGATCGGTACGCCGGCAATGCGCCCCGCAAACCGCGCCGCGATCTCGTCGAGCTGTTGCGGCTTCATCGCCAGGATCACGAGATCGGGAAGCGCACCGTCAGGCAGGTCGCGCGCCTGCCGGACCCCGTCCGGCAACGCGCGGTCCGACCGGTTGACGACATCCACGGTGCGCGCGTCCACCACGCCGCTGTCGATCCAGCGCCGCAGCATTGCCCCGCCCATGGTGCCGCATCCGATCATCCAGATACGGCCGATGCTCGCGTCGGTCACGGGGTCAGGCTTCGCCCTGGGTTTCGGTCATCGCGGCGGCGAGCGCGTCCTTGGGCGTCTTGCCGCCCCACAGGATGAACTGGAACACCGGGTAGAAGCGCTCGCACTCGTCGATCGCGCTTTCGACCATCAGTTCGGCCGAACCCAGCGACAGCGTGCCGCCATCGCCGTCGATCATCGCGGCGTGGCGGTAGAGCAGGATCCCGCTCGACGACCAAAGCTCGAAATGACCGACCCACAATTGCTCGTTGATCAGCCCGATCGCCTCATACATCGCGGCGCGCTTGTCGTCGGCGACCTTGATGTCGGGGAATGCCAGGAACTGGATGACGCCATCCTCGTCGCGCCACAGCGCGCGCAGTTCATATTGCGCCCAACTGCCCTTGACCTTGGCGATGACCTCATCGTCCTGCCGCTCGTAATCCCAGCCATGCGCTGCGAAATAGCTTTCGAGCATGTCGATCGGCGCGGCATCGTCGCGGTCGAAATCGGCTTCATCCAACATCATTCGGAGCCTCCCGTCCGCTTTACGCAAGCAAGCGTGGCCGCTTCGGCGCGGCGATACAAGCGGCAGGGGAACATGCGCGTCGAATTAGCTGTGGATAAAATGAGGTCAGACTCCGGTTTCGGGGGGCGAGGTGAAGGCAGCGGCGGAAGACGACGAAGACGCCGACGAACCCTTGGCTTCGAGTGCATCGAGCCGCGCGCGCAGCGCATCGGCCTCGTCGCGGGCGGCGACCGCCATCGCCTTCACCACTTCGAACTCGTCGCGCGAGACGAAGTCGAGCCCGCCGATCCACTCGCGCGCCCGCGCCCGCGCACCGGCTTCCGCCTCGCGCCCGACGCCTGCGAGCGTGCCGGCCGCGCCGTTGAGGAGCTTGGCGAAATCGTCGAAAATCTTGTTGTCGGCTTGCATGCGGAAGGGTCCAATCGAACTATCTGGCTCTGATCTGGGTTGTCGTCGAACCCGGTGCAAGGGTTTCCACCCCCGGGTTGAGCGCCAGAATCTCATAGTTGAGATACGCCGCGAACAGCAGCCACACAAGATAGGGCACCAGCAGCACCGCCGCCAGCCCGCGCACCTGCGAGAAGACGATCGTCATCAGCATCGTCACGCCGAACATAAGCCCGACCAGCACGAGCGCGACAACCACCTGATGCAGACCGAAAAACAGCGGCGACCAGGCAAGGTTGAGCACGAGCTGTCCGAAGAACACGATCACCGCCGGGGTCCGCAACCGCGCGCCGCGCGCGTTGAGGATCATCGCGAGCGCGACGCCGAGAACGACGTAGAGCAGCGACCAGGCGACCGGGAATACCCAGTCGGGCGGATTGTAAGCAGGCTTGTTGAGCGCGGCATACCAGCGGTTTTCGCTGCCGGTCGGCGACAGTCGCGCCGCGCCGAAGCCGAGCAGCAGCATTCCGGGGATCGTCACCGCGGTCCAGCGCAGGAACGACGCGCGAAGCTGTTCCCGTGATGCGATGCCGCCAGCCATGTTCGTCGCCATTCCGCGCACTCCCTTGTTCCGCTTTATCGATCCGCGCGCCGATGGCGGCGCGAACCTTCCCCCGCCGCCGCTATAGGAGAACTCCCCCGGCGGAGTCGGGATTATTTGCCGTCGCGGGCGCAGCGTCCGCGCGAACGGCCCCGATCAGGAACTCGATATTGCCTTCCGGCCCGGTGATCGGGCTTTCGACCAGCGTCACGACACGCCACCCCTTGCCCGTGACCCACGCCGACACTTCGTCGCACACTCGCGCGTGGATCGCGGGATCGCGCACCACCCCGCCCTTGCCGACTTCGCCGCGCCCCGCCTCGAACTGCGGCTTGATCAGCGCGAGCAACCGCGCGTCGGGCTTGGCGAAGCGCATCGGCACGTCGAGCACCTTGGCGAGCCCGATGAAGCTCGCGTCGCAGACGATCAGGTCGACCGGTTCAGGGATGTGCGCCGCGGTCAGGATCCGCGCGCTCGTCTGCTCGTGGACGATCACGCGGTCGTCCTGCCGGAGCTTCCACGCGAGCTGGTTGGTCCCGCTGTCGACCGCATAGACGCGCGCCGCACCGCGCTGAAGCAGCACGTCGGTAAACCCGCCGGTCGACGAGCCGACATCGATCGCGACCGCCCCGGTCACGTCCCAGCCGGTCGCCTCGAGCCCGTGCGCCAGCTTGATCCCGCCGCGCGACACCCAGGGATGATCGCGCCCGCGCACGTCGAGCAGGACGTCGTCCGCCACCGCCTGCCCCGGCTTGTCGATCTTGCGGTCGCCCAGGAACACCAGCCCCGCCATGATCAGCGCCTGCGCGCGCGTCCGGCTTTCGGCGAGGCCGCGATCGACCAGCAACTGGTCTGCTCTAAGCTTGGGCATGCGGGGTCGGCTGGCAGGGCAATTCGGGCATCGCCACCCCCTATCAAGCTTCGCGCCCGACCCCAAGCGCGGCGAGTCGCCGATCGCCCCGTCCGCCCGAACCACGCAAATCCGCGACGCGTCGAAACCGTCTTTTCAGGCCGGCGCATCCGGCCTTCGATTCAGCGCAGGTCTATTGCCTACCGTTCCAGTAGGAATAGCTTTCGAGACCGGGAGGCGTGGCCGCGCGGCGTCCCCCTAGAGCACGGGCGGTCACGTCTCCCATTCTCAAATGGGAGAGCATCGATGGGTAGCTTCTCAAGTTTCGAACCCGTGCAGCCGACCATCCTGACGGTCCCCGGCCTCGGTGGCTCGGGCCCGTCGCACTGGCAGACCTTATGGGAATCCGCGCGACCCGATACGGTCCGCGTCGAACTCGGCATGTGGAACACCCCGCATCGCAACGCCTGGGTGACCAAGCTCGACCAGGCGATCCGGCAGGCGAAGGCGCCGGTCGTGCTGGCGGCGCACAGCCTCGGCTGCCTCGCGGTCGCGTGGTGGGCGGAGATGACGCGGCAGCCTTATGGCTGGCCGGTCGCGGGCGCGCTGCTGGTCGCACCGGCGGATGTCGACCGTCCGGGCGCGCAGGCCGAACTCGCGTCGTTCGGGCCGACCCCGACGACGCCGCTCCCCTTCCCCTCGCTGGTCGTCGCCAGCCGCGACGATCCGTGGATCGCGATCGAGCGCGCGCACAGCCTTGCGGTCGGCTGGGGCAGCCATTTCGTCGATGCGGGCGCGCAGGGGCATCTCAATGCCGCGAGCGGGATCGGCTGGTGGCAGGAAGGGCAGGAATTGCTCGACCGCGTGATCGGCGCGGCGGTGGACCGGCACGGGCGACCGCTCCCGCAAAGCGAGGCGCGCTCGATCCTCGCGATCAACGCGACCGATGCGGCGCAGACGCATTACCTGCCGCATGCCGGGCGATAGTCCGGACGCCGGTTGAGCCGGCGGTCCGGTTGTTCGTCGGCGAAAGCCGGAGCCCAGGGTTACACGCACGGAAAACGGCAGGTTCTGTTCGGCTCCGATCGGGCGGGGGTGAGCTTCTCCCTTTCGTTGCTTCCCCGGCGAAGGCCGGGGCCCAGGAGCGAAACGCTAGTATCTCCGGGCGTTGCGCTCCGTTGCGTCGTCCCTCGCTGATGGGCCCCGGCGTTCGCGGCATCAGTCCAGAAACAGATACGCCGGGTCGAACTCGGCGAAGGCGCGCAGCCGTGGCCAGTCGAGGATTTCGGCGACCCCCTGCCGGAAGGTGACGAGCCCGTCCTCGCGCAACTGCCGCAACATCCGGTTGGCGTGGACCGCGGTCAGGCCGGTCGCGTCGGCGAGATCGACCTGCGTCAGCGGCATCGCGAAGCTGTTGCCCGAGGCATGGCCGATCCGCTCCAGCCGCACGAACAGTTCGCAGAACAGATGCGCTAGCCGCACCGCGGCGCCGCGCGCGCCGACCGAGACGATCCATTCGCGGTTGATCGCGGCGTCGATCATCGTAGACTTCCACAACAATTCGGTGATCGTCGCGGATTTCTCCGTCAACGCGCGAACTTCGGCATGGGGAAACAGCGCGACACGAATATCGGTCAACGCCGCGACCGAATGTTCGAGCCGCTTGAGCGGATAGCTGTGGAGATCGACGAAATCGCCAGGCACGTGGATCGCGAGGATCTGCCGCCGGCCCTCGGGCGTGTCCTTGAAGCGCTCGACGAACCCTTCGAGCAGCAGCGTGCATTGCGTCAGCGGGGTCTGTTGCCGGATGAAGATCTGCCGCGTGGCATAGCTCGTCGTGCGGATTGCCGCCGCTTCGATTGCAGCGACTTCCTCCGCAGACAGCACCGGCGTGCGATGCTTCTTTAAAAACAGATCGATATACATGCTGGTGATCAATCCCCTTCCCCGGAACATGGCCGGTATGCCGACGTTCTGTCCAGAGGGAGACGTCCGTAATGCCAAAAGATCCGCACTCCAAACCGATGGACGTCGTGGCCGAGGGCGGCGAGGTGCTGCTCGATGGACCGGAAGGACTGGCCGAAAGCTTCACGCCAGACGCTGCGCGCAAATCGGCCGAACGCCTGCGCGAGGCCGCGCGTGACGCCGAAAGCGACACGGAAGACCGCGACTAGACACCGGCGTTAACGATGTACCCTCGCCGGATCTTCACGGTCTGGCGGCCAGAGTGTCCGCATG
This sequence comes from Sphingomonas sp. PAMC 26617, assembly GCF_000242835.1. Classification (NCBI taxonomy): domain Bacteria; kingdom Pseudomonadati; phylum Pseudomonadota; class Alphaproteobacteria; order Sphingomonadales; family Sphingomonadaceae; genus Sphingomonas; species Sphingomonas sp. PAMC 26617. The sequence goes on along the minus strand of NZ_JH594425.1, from coordinate 2,774,086 downwards.
CCGTTCCGCAAACTGTTCCTGAGCCGATGGTCGGCGCTGTTATGGGCCGGGGGCATCATATGGACCGCGGTCGATACGGTCGGTTTCGCGCCTGACAAGGCGCATCGGGTCAACGAGGCACCCGGGACATTCCATGATGCTGCCGGCGAACCGGTTAAGGCGCAGGATCTGGCGCTGCTCGCCAGCGCCATGCGCAACGACTGATCGCGGCGGCGGACGGATGGACGCGCCCTACCGCGTCGCACGGGTCGGCTTGAGCGCGATCGCGTCGATCTTCCATTGCCGCTGTTCCGCGGTCGCACCGTCCACGTCGGCGACGCGGTGGAGGGTCACGCTGCCGATCTCGTAGCTCGGCGCGCGGTCTGCCTTGATCCTAGCATAGACCTGCACCGGCACGGTCACGAAGCGCTGTCCTGCGCCCGGATCGATCCGCCCGGGGGCGCCGATATTGGCGTGATATTCGCTGTACCGATCGAAGCTCGCGGTGAAGGCCGCAAGGTCACGTCCCGCCGCCGCGCTACCCGGGCGCCACAGCGCACGCGCCTCCCCGAACTTGCGCGCGCCGAGCAGCGCGTAATAGGTCTGCACGACATTTGCCGCGCCCTGCGCGCTGTCGGGCGTGAAGCTTGCCTCGGAAACCGGCGTCCGGTCGTCGGAGAGTCCTCCCGGAGTTCCGGGCGCAAGCGGGTTGAGCGGGGACAGCCGGTTGTCGGGGGCTTCGTCGTCGGTCTTGTTGATGTCGGCACCACCGGCCGGATTGACCTCGGCATCGTCATTGCCGAACGCATTGTCGCCATAAGCGTCGATCGCATCCTGCGCGTCGATCGCGGCGGCATTGATGTCGACCGGGGTGTTGGTCACCGGCTCGCTCTCGGCACAGCCCGCCAACACCAGCAGGGATACGGACAAAAGCAGGGTGCGCGTCATATACAGGCTCGACTGACAGGGAATGGGATCGGCGGGGGCTTGGCTAACGAAGATCGGCCCGCGCCGTTCCCTCGCGCGATTGGCCCGGCGTACCGGGCCGGGACTGGCAGCGGACCGGTACCCCGGCCCGCCGCCCGCCATCACGGCCGCAGCGCTGCGTCGTCGCGATCGGTCAGTTCGTCTTCCTCGACATCGTCGTCGTCGACATCGTCCTGGACGTCGTCCTCGTCGAGATCGTCCTCGTCCATGTCGGCATCGTCGTCTTCCTCGCCGACGTCTTCCGAGTCCATGTCGAGGTCGTCCTCATCCTCATCATCGTCGTCACTCTTGGACGTGATGTCGGGGTTGAGATCGGTCAGGATCGTCCCGTCGGTCGGTCCGTCGCGCGTGACCTCGAGGATCTCCGCACGCTGGCTCTCGTCATAGCCTTCTTCATCGAATCCGTCGTCGCCCGAGCCTTCGCCGGGCACTTGATGGCCACCAATGCTCATGTCGTGTCTCCCGGCCGCCCCGGCCCGATGCGGGGGGCGGCTGCAGATGCGAACCTAGCAGGATTGGATCGGTTCCGCATCGAAGCACGGAATAGGTCAACTCGGTCGAAACAAACGCCCACGCTCGACGATCGCCGCGATCACGATCCCGATTACGCCCGCGACGAGGAAGCCCGCGTGCAGCGGGACAGTCGTCCCGTCGAAGCTGCGCCCGATCGCCCAGCCGATCAGCCCGCCGATCGTGATTCCGAAGAACCCCTGCACGCTCGACGCGGTCCCCGCGATCGAACCCATGTTTTCCATCGCCATCGCTGACATGTTCGACGTCGCGAGGCCGAAGCACGCCATGGTGATCGCCTGCAGCACGACGAACACGAGCAGCGGCTCGTCCCCCATCCGCCCGACCAGCAGGCCGGTGCCCGAGGAGAGGATCATGACGACGAGCGCGGTCTGCGAAATCCGCCGCATCCCGATCCGCATCACGATCCGCGAATTGAGCAGATTGGCGACCGCCATCGTCCCCGCCGACGCCGCGAACACCGCGCCGAGCCACGCCGGGCGATGGAAGACGTGTTCCATGATCGGCTGGATCGAACTGAGATAGCCGAAGATCGCCCCCTGCGCGATCATCGCGGCGGCGGTATAGCCGAGCGAATAGCGGTCGGTCAGCGTCGTCTTCCAGCCGCGCGCCATCGTCAGCAGCGACAGCGGGATATGCCGGTCGCGCGGAAGCGTCTCGGGCATGCGCGCGGCGAACCAGATCAGGCAGGCGAGCGCCGCGCCGGCGATCACCTCGAAGATCAGCCGCCACGATCCGACCAGCAGCACCGCCTGCCCGAAGCTCGGCGCGATGATCGGCACCGCCATGAACACCATGAACGCAAGGCTCGTCACCTGCGCCATCGCGCGACCCGAGAAGCAATCGCGGATCAGCGCGATCGTCACCACCCGGCTCGAGGCGATCGCCAGACCGGTGATGAATCGCACGATCAGCAGGAGCGCGAAGCTGCTCGCGAGACCCGCCAGGAGATTGCCCAGCGCGTAGCAGATCAGCCCGCCGATCAGCACCGGGCGCCGCCCGAAGCGATCCGTCAGCGGCCCGTGGATCAACTGCCCGATCCCGAGCCCGACGACGAATACGGTGAGGATCAACGGCCCGTCGAGGATCGCGTCGACCCCGAGGCGACGCGCGATATCGGGCAGCGCGGGCAGCATCGAGTCGATGCCAAGGGCGCCAAGCGCCATGAGCGCGGCAACGAGGGGCACGAACTCGACGAGCCGGATCGGTGGGCCGTCGAGCCTTTCGGTGGGAACAACACGATCGGACATGGCGCGCCAATGCCCCAGCACGCCGCACAGGTCACGCCGCAATTCAACAATTTGCCGTAGCGTCCGGTTTGGAGGCGGAACGGACCCCGACGCAGTGCATTCCGGTCCCATCACCACAAGAGGACCATGACGATGAGCATTTTCAGCAGGATCAAGGACGCGATCTGGGGTCACAAGGCTGCGCCCGTCGAGGCCGCGCCGTCGTCGCCGAACATGCCGCAGATGAACACGCCATCCGACCCGGGCACCCCCGCCCCCGCCGCCGCGGCGCCAGCACCGGCAGCCCCCGTCGATGTCGAGGCCGTGCTGACCCAGAAGGCGGCCGCCAAGGGACAGGACCTCAACTGGCGCACGTCGATCGTCGACCTGATGAAGGTCCTCGATCTCGATTCGAGCCATGCCAACCGGCTCGAGCTCGCCAAGGAACTCGGGTTCACCGGCGACACCAACGACAGCGCGTCGATGAACATCTGGCTGCACAAGCAGGTGATGGCGAAGCTCGCGCAGTCCGGCGGCAAGGTGCCGGCCGAACTGGCGAACTGATCTGATCCGCGGGCCCGGTCCGATCACGGACCGGGCCCCGCACGGCGCGATTGTCCCGCACGACGGTTTGGCGGTAGAGCGCGCCATCTCTCGTCTGATGGACCCTACCCCATGTCTGATTCCCCCGCCGCACAGGTTCCCGCCCTTTCGCTTGCCGACGAAGCAGGCGATCCCGCCGCTTTCGCCGCGGCGCTTGGCGGTTCGTTCGAGCGGTTCGGCTTTGCGGTCGTGTCCGATCACGGCGTCCCCGCAGACCTGATCGCGCGCGCCTGGGCGATGACCGAGGCGTTCTTCGCGCTGCCCGAGGAAACCAAGCGACAGTATTTCAGCGCAGGCGGTGGCGGCGCGCGTGGCTACACGCCGTTCAAGACCGAGATCGCCAAGGGCGCGACTCACGTCGACCTGAAGGAATTCTGGCACGTCGGGCGCGAGCTGGCCAAGGGCCATCGCTTCGAGGAACAGATGTCCCCCAACGTCTGGCCCGACCAGCCCGAGGGCTTTCGCGAAACCTTCATCGAGCTGTTCGCCGCGTTCGACACCGCCGGCGACCGGCTGCTGTCGGCGATCGCGCGGCATCTCGGGCTCGCGCCCGACTGGTTCGACCCTGCCGTAAAGGACGGCAATTCGGTGCTGCGCCTGCTGCACTATCCGCCGATCCCCACCGATGCGCCGGGGGTGCGCGCCGGGGCGCATGAGGACATCAACCTCATCACGCTGCTGCTCGGGGCCGAGGAAGCGGGGCTCGAACTGCTCGACAAGGACGGCAACTGGCTCGCGATCAAGCCGCCCGAAGGCGCGATGGTCGTCAACGTCGGCGACATGTTGCAACGGTTGACCAACCATGTTCTTCCCTCGACGACTCACCGCGTCGTAAACCCGCCGGTCGAGCGGCGCGGGCATTCACGCTATTCGATGCCGTTCTTCCTCCATCCCGCCCCCGACTTCCTGATCGAGACGCTGCCCGCGACGATCACCGCGGAGAACCCGAACCGCTATCCGACCCCGATCACCGCGCATGACTATCTGTACGAGCGGCTGGTCGAGATCGGGCTTATCAAGAAATAATCTGTCGTTTCGGGGTTGTTCCGCGGTCTAATCCTCCGCTAGCGGGTCCGCCATGACAGCCCCGGCGCGTTGCCGGGGGGACGGGGGACCGCAACAATGACCGAACCACTTCGCATCGCGCTCGCCGGGCTCGGCACGGTCGGCGCTGGCGTGATCCGCCTGCTCGACGCCAATGGCGCGCTGATCGCGCGGCGCGCCGGGCGGCCGATCGAGATCGTCGCCGTGTCGGCGCGCGACCGGTCGAAGGACCGCGGCGTCGACATCGAGCGCTTCCAGTGGGTCGACGACACGACGTCGCTCGCGCAGTCGGGCGCGGACGTGGTGGTCGAGCTGGTCGGCGGGTCGGATGGCCCCGCGCTGACGCTCGCGCGCGCGACGCTCGGGGCGGGCAAGAGCTTCGTCACCGCGAACAAGGCGATGCTCGCGCACCACGGGCTCGAGCTGGCGCGGCTCGCGGAAGGCGCGCAGGTCGCGCTCAAGTTCGAGGCAGCGGTCGCGGGTGGCGTGCCGGTGATCAAGGGGCTGCGCGAAGGCGCTGCCGCCAACGTGATCGAGCGGGTTTATGGCGTTCTCAACGGGACGTGCAATTTCATCCTGTCGAAAATGGAAGCCGAGGGCCGCGACTTCGCCGAGGTGCTCGCCGAGGCGCAGGCACTCGGGTTCGCCGAGGCAGACCCGAGCTTCGATATCGACGGGGTCGATGCCGCGCACAAATTGTCGCTGCTCGCGAGCCTTGCATTCGGGACGCAGCCCGCTTTCGCCGATGTCGCCGCGAGCGGGATCCGCCACGTACTCGCCGCCGATATCGCGGAGGCGGCGGCGCTCGGGTATCGGGTGCGGCTGCTGGCCGTCGCCGAGGCGGACGAGGCCGGGTTGTTCCAGCGGGTGCATCCGCATCTCGTGCCGGTCAGCCATCCGCTTGCGCATGTCACCGGGGCGACCAATGCGGTGGTGGCGGAAGGCAATTTCGTCGGGCGGCTGCTGTTCCAGGGTGCGGGCGCAGGCGACGGCCCGACCGCGAGCGCGGTGGTGGCGGACCTGATCGACATTGCGCGCGGCGAATTCGGCCCGGCGTTCGCGATGCCGGCGGATGCGCTGACGCAGCAGACCGCCGCCGACACCGGCGACCGGCGCGGGCGGGCGTATGTGCGCTTCACCGTCGCCGACCGGGTCGGCGTGCTGGCGGAGATCGCGGCGGCGATGCGCGATGCGGGGGTGTCGATCGAGAGCCTGATGCAGCGTGGCGCGATGGCGGACGGATCGGTGCTTGTCGCGATCGTCACGCACGAGGGGCCGGAACGCGCGGTGGCGCAGGCGCTGGAGCGGTTGCGCGGGTCGCAGAGCCTGGTCGGGCAGCCGTTGTGGATGCATATCCTGGGGTAATCTAAGCCCCTCCCCTTCAGGGGAGGGGTTGGGGTGGGGCCGTGCAGCAGAACTAAGCTCTCTGCGAGGCACTGCCCCACCCCCAACCCCTCCCCTGAAGGGGAGGGGCTTTTTAGGGAAGGATCACCGACGGCCGCGGCTCGTCCTCCAGCGAAATCGCAACGCGGCCGGACTTGTCCGGCTTCTTGCGGAACACGCCGCCGATCCCGTGCGCAATGTCCTTGCCGAGGCGGATCGGGTCCTTGCCCTCCCCCGGGTCCTCGCAACAGCTCCCCGGCGACACCAGCTTCTGCACGAGCCGCACCACCTGGGTCCCGCCGCTGAAGAACTGGATGCCACCCGGGCACCCCCCCTGCATCGTCGCGCACGGCGCGCTGCTCTCCACCGCCAGCGCGCCGGTTCCCGTCCTATAGGGGTTGGACGGCTTCGGTCGATCGAGCACGACCTCATTGGGATACGGGAGCGCCTGCGACGGCAACGGGTTGCCGCACACGATGATGTCGTCGGGCTTCGCCTTGGCCCCGTCACGCGGCTTGCACGGTTCGGTGCCGACCGGATCGAGGATCGACCACGCGGGCTTCGACGGCGCGGACGACGGCGCGACCGGGGCGGATGTCGCGACCTGCGCGGCGAGGATCAGCAACAGCATGGTATTCAAGCTGCGGTGCGATCATGGCAAATTTCAGGCGATGCGCGGAATCGCCAGCCGCGGAATGTCGATCGCGGGGCAGCGGTCCATCACCACCTGCAATCCCGCCGCCTCGGCGCGCGCCGCCGCCTCCGGGTTGATCACCCCGAGCTGGAGCCACACCGCCTTGGCGCCGATCGCGATCGCCGCGTCGATCGTCTCCCCGGCAGCGGCGGAATTGCGGAAGATGTCGACCAGATCGATCGGCTCCGCGATGTCGGAAAGCGCGGCGACGACGGCGACCCCGTTGATCTCGGTCCCGGCCAGCTGCGGATTGACCGGAATCACGCGATAGCCATGCGCCAGCAGCGACCGCATCACGCCATTGGATGGCCGATGCGGCCGGTCCGAGGCACCGACCAGCGCGATCGTCCGGGTCTCGCGCAACAGCGTCGCGATCTCGGCGTCCTGCGTCAGCATCAGCGTTGCGCCCCGATCCATACGGCAACCTTGTCCGCAACGGCACCGAACGCGACCGCCTCCGGGCCGTCACCCGCGACCGACGGCTGCCCCGCGTCCGACGAAATTCGCACCGCCATGTCGAGCGGGATCCGCCCGAGGAAAGGAATCCCCAGCGCGAGCGCCGCCGCTTCCGCCCCGCCGCTGCCGAACGGATCGGACACTTCCCCGCACGAAGGGCAGACATAGCCCGCCATGTTCTCGACCAGCCCGATGATCGGAATACCCGCCTTGACGAACAGGTCGATCGCGCGCTTCGCGTCGATCAGCGCGAGATCCTGCGGGGTCGAGACGATCACCGCGCCCTGCGGCCGGTATTTCTGGATCATCGTGAGCTGGACGTCGCCCGTCCCCGGCGGGAGATCGAGCACCAGCGTATCCGCCTCGCCCCAGTTCGCGTCGAGCATCTGCTGCAACGCGCCTGCCGCCATCGGCCCGCGCCACGCGATCGCCTGGTCGGCGGCGACGAGCATCCCCATCGACAGCATCGGCACGCCGAACGGGGTCGGCACCGGCTGCAACACTTTATTACGCGCGGTCGGCTTGGCGTCCTCGACCCCCATCAGCTTCGGCTGCGACGGGCCGTAGATATCGGCATCGACCAGCCCGACGCGGCGCCCGCGCGCGGCGAGACCGATCGCGAGATTGGCCGACACGGTCGACTTGCCGACGCCGCCTTTTCCGCTCGCCACCGCGATCGAAAGCCGCTGGCTGCGCTGGCTGGTGAGCGCGACGCGCACCGTCGCCACGCCCGGTAGGCCGCCCGCGAACGCGCGGACATTGGCTTCGAGCGAATCGCGCTCGGCCTCGTCGAGACCGCTGACATCGACCACGATACTGGCGCGGTCGCCTTCGATACGGCCGGTGGCGCGGGTGCCCGCAACGGGGGCTAGCATGGCGTCTAGCGAAACTGGATCGGTCATCCGCGTGCAGATAGGCGCGTGGCGTACGCTTGCCACTGTTTTTCGTAAGTCTTGCCCCCTATAAAGGTCATATGACGATCCTTTCGGGCTGGTTCCGCCGCCTCTCCATCCTTACCGCCGACAACAAGGGCCCCTGGGGCGGCCCTCCGAGCGGTTCCGACGACGATGGCAAGGGCGGCACGCCCGGCGGGGGTGGCCCGCGCAATCCCTGGGCGCAACCGCCAAGCGGCACGCCGCGCGGAAAACAGACCGGGCCGAGCGCGCTCGACGAATTCCTCAAGCGCGCGCGGACCTCGGGCGGCGGCGGCGGGAATGGTGGCGGCTTCGGCGGTCGCCCGCGGATCCCCGGCACGCCCTCGCCGACGCAGTTGTGGATCATCGGCGTCGGGATCATCCTCGTGCTGTGGCTCGCCTTTACCGCGGTCCATTCGATCGGTCCGCAGCAGCGCGGTGTCGTGACGTTCCTCGGTCGCTATGCCGGGACGCTCGAGCCGGGTATCCGCCTGACGATGCCCGCGCCGCTGTCGTCGGTCGCCAAGGTCGACGTCGCGCAGATCAGCACCGACACCTTCCCCGAGGAAGGCGCGGGCGCGAACCTGATGCTGACGCGCGACCAGAACGTGGTCGACCTCGATTATTCGGTGCGCTGGATCATCAGCAACCCGCAGGACTTCGCGTTCCAGATCAAGGACCAGAAGTCGACGCTCCGCGCGACCGCCGAAAGCGCGATGCGTGCGGTCGTCGCGACCGTATCGCTCGACCAGGCGCTCGGTGGCGGCCGCGACGCGATGGAAGTCCGCGCCGAGGAGCAGATGCAGTCGATCCTCGACCGCTATAATTCGGGCGTCCGCATCCAGGGCGTCGCGATCAAGAACGCCTCGCCCCCGGCGCAGGTGATCGACGATTTCAAGGCGGTCTCGGCCGCGCAGCAGGAAGCCCAGGGCAACATCAACCGGGCGCGTGGGTATGCGCAGCAGACGCTGGCGCGCGCGCAGGCGGATGCGACCTCGTTCGACGTGCTGTACGCGCAATACCGTCTCGCTCCCGAGGTGACCCGCCGTCGTCTCTATTACGAGACCATGGAGCAGGTGCTGGCGCGCAGCGACAAGACGATCGTCGAGGCACCGGGCGTCGTCCCCTATCTGCCGTTGTCGCGCGGCAAGAAGCTTCCCGATGCGATCGCGCCCGCCGCCCTCGCCCCGCAAACGCCCGCTCCGGGAGCAGCCCAGTGAATCTCGCCCGTAACCCCGTAACGCTCGGCGCCGCCGCCATGGTCGGGCTGATCCTGCTCGCCAGTTCGCTGACGATCGTTCCCGAGACGAGCCAGGCAGTCATCCTGCGCTTCGAACAGCCCTACCGCACGATCAACCGGTGGAAGCCGAACGAAGTGTTCGGCAGCACCGGCGCTGGCCTCGCCGCACGGATCCCGTTCGTCGACCGGCTGATCTGGGTCGACAAGCGCGTGCTCGACGTCGAGCTCGACAAGCAGCCCGTGCTCTCGACCGACCAGTTGCGGCTCGAGGTCGATGCCTATGCGCGCTTCCGGATCGTCGATCCGCTGCAGGCGGTGACGTCGACCGGCAGCACCTCGGTGACCGAACAGCGCGTGATCGACCAGCTCCAGCCGTTGCTGAGCTCGGCGTTGCGCAACGAGCTCGGCAAGCGCCCGTCGGCGTCGCTGCTCAGCCCCGAGCGTGGGCAGGTGATGGACAATATCCGTGCCGGCCTGCAGAAACTCGCGAGCCAATATGGCGTGCAGATCATCGACGTCCGCATCAAGCGGACCGATCTTCCCGCTGGCACCCCGCTGCAGAGCGCGTTCGACCGGATGAAGACCGCACGCCAGCAGGAGCGCCTGACGATCCAGGCGAAGGGCCAGCAGGACGCGCAGATCATCAGCGCGGAAGCCGACGCGAAGGCCGCGCAGATCTATGCCGAGGCGTTCAACAAGGACCCCGACTTCTACGATTTCTATCGCGCAATGCAGTCCTACCGCACGACTTTCGGGTCCGAGGCGAAGGGCGACACGTCGATGGTTCTGTCGGGCGACAATGCCTATCTGCGCCAATTCGAGGGCAAGAAGTGATAGAGTGCATCCATTTCGCCTGACTAACGGTTCATATTCAAACGTCGTTCAGCATCGCGTCGTATGACTATGCGCGTTGCCGTTCACGGTAGACGAGAGGAAGATCACTAGTGCGCTACGCCTACGCCATCACCGCCGCCCTGTTGCTGAGCGGCACAGCGACCGCCATCGCGCTCCCCACGATGAGCGGTGCGCAAACCGCGCAGAACGAACCCGCCGCCATGGCAGCGACCGCGCCCAAGGCCGGCGCGCCGATGAGTTTCGCCGATCTGGTCGCCAAGCTGCAGCCTGCGGTCGTCAACATCTCGACCAGCCAGCATATCACCCAGGCACAGCAGCCCAATCCGTTCGCGGGGACGCCGTTCGAGGGTCTGTTCAACCAGAGCCAGGGCGGTGGCGCCGCGCCGGTGACGCGCCAGGCGACGTCGCTGGGATCAGGCTTCATCATTTCGCCCGACGGTTATGTCGTCACCAACAACCACGTCGTCGCCGCAGGCGCAAAGGGCGCGACGGTCGATTCGATCACCGTCACGCTCACCGACCGCAAGGAATATGTCGCCAAGCTGATCGGCCGTGATCCGACGTCGGATCTCGCGCTGCTCAAGATCGACGCCAAGGCGCTGCCGTTCGTCAAGTTCGGCAACTCCAACGCGGCGCGCGTCGGCGACTGGGTCGTCGCGATCGGCAATCCGTTCGGTCTCGGCGGCACGGTGACCGCAGGAATCGTCTCGTCGCTGCACCGCGTGACGGGCGGCGGCGCGTATGATCGCTTCATCCAGACCGATGCCGCGATCAACCAAGGCAATTCGGGCGGCCCGATGTTCGACCTGTCGGGCAACGTCATCGGCATCAACTCGCAGATTTTCGCAGGGCAATCGGGCGGCAACATCGGGATCGGCTTCGCCATTCCAGCAGACGACGCCAAGCCGGTCATCGAAAAGCTGATGAAGGGCACCACGATCGCGCGCGGCTATCTCGGCGTCGGCCCGCAGCCGATCGACGACGATCTCGCCAACTCGTTCGGCCTGCCCAAGAACCAGGGCGAGCTGCTCCGCCAGATCGAGCCGGGCCAGCCCGCAGAAAAGGCCGGGCTCAAGGTCGGTGACGTCGTGCTGCGTGTCGATGGCAAGCAGGTCAACCCCGACCAGTCGCTCAGCTATCTCGTCGCGAACATCACGCCGGGCAGCCGCGTCCCGATCGACATCCTGCGGCAGGGCCGCCCGATGACGATCGCGACCGTGATCGGTACGCGTCCGTCCGAGGAAGCGCTGATCGCCAAGGCGAGCGGTGCCGAGAGTGACGACATGAGCGACGACGACGATACGCCGACGGTGCCAAAGGCCGTGCCGAACGCGCTCGGCGTCACCGTCCAGACGCTGACCCCGCCGATCGCGCGCACCTTCAGCATCGATTCGTCGGTGCAGGGCGTCGTCGTCGGGATGGTCGATCCGACCAGCGACGCGGCGTCCAAGGGCCTGAAGCGCGGCGATGTCATCATCTCCGCCAATGGCGCACCGACGACGACCCCGGCAGCGCTCGCCGCAGCCGTCGCGCAGGCCAAGGCCGCCGGTCGCACGCAGATCGCGCTGCTGCTGGTCCGCGGGCGCAACCCGGCTGCGTTCATCGGCGTCAAGCTCAAGAAGTAAGACGAACGTTCCGCTCCCCCCACCGGGGGAGCGGAATTTTCCTTCCGCCTCCACCGATTTCGCGCAATAGCTTTGCCCGCAACAGCGCGCGCGGGAGGCCCTGTAATGACCGACACCCCTATTGCCCCAGGTGGCATTTTCATCGGCGCCGGCACGGGCGGCACCAAGCCCCAACAGCTCGACCTCAAGCGCGCCAACCGGCACGGCCTGATCGCGGGCGCGACCGGCACCGGCAAGACCGTCACGGTCCAGGGCCTGATCGAGGGCCTGTCGAAGGCGGGCGTCCCCTGCTTCGTCGCCGACGTGAAGGGCGATCTCTCCGGCCTCGCGATGGCGGGCTCCCCCACCGCAAAGACCCACGCCACCTTCGCCGCGCGCGCCGCCGAGATCGGGGATGCGACCTGGGCCTATGCCGATACCCCGGTGCAGTTCTGGGATCTGTTCGGCGAGCAGGGCCATCCGATCCGCACCACCGTGAGCGAGATGGGACCGCTGCTCCTGTCGCGGCTGATGGACCTGAACGAGGTGCAGGAAGGCGTGCTGACGATCGCCTTCCACGTCGCGGATAAGGACGGGCTGCTGTTGCTCGACCTCGATGACTTGCAGGCGATGCTGGTCGATTGCGCGGGCCGCGCGGAGGAACTGACGACCACTTACGGCAACGTCTCCAAACAGTCGGTCGGGACGATCCAGCGCGCGCTGCTCCAGTTGCGCAGCCAGGGCGGCGAGCATTTCTTCGGCGAGCCTGCGCTCGACATGGACGATTTCATCGGGACGGACGACAAGGGCCGCGGCATCGTCAACGTCCTCGCGGCGGACAAGCTGATGGCGAGCCCCAAGCTGTACGCCACCTTCCTGCTGTGGCTGATGAGCGAATTGTTCGAGCATCTCCCCGAGGTGGGCGATCCCGACAAGCCGGTGCTGTGCTTCTTCTTCGACGAGGCGCATCTGCTGTTCGATGCCGCACCCAAGGCGTTGCTCGAGAAGATCGAGCAGGTCGTGCGGCTGATCCGCTCGAAGGGCGTCGGCATCTATTTCATCACGCAGAACCCGATCGATATTCCCGATACGGTCGCCGGGCAGCTCGGCAACCGCGTCCAGCATGCGCTCCGCGCCTTCACCCCGCGCGACCAGGCGGCGGTGCGCGCGGCGGCGACGACCTTCCGCGCGAACCCCGGGGTCGACGTCGAGACCGCGATCACCGAGCTGAAGGTCGGCGAGGCGCTCGTCTCGATGCTGCTCCCCGATGGCTCGCCCGCGCCGGTCGAACGCATACTGATCGCGCCACCGGGCTCGCGCGTCGGCCCGGTGACGCCGGTCGAGCGCGGCGTGCTGATCCAGACCGATCCGGTCGGCACGAAATACGACACGCCGATCGACCGGGTCTCGGCCGAGGAGATCCTGTCGGGCAAGGCGCAGGAAGCCGCCGCCGCCGCCGCCGAAGCCACCGCCAAGTCGGCCGCGGACAAGGCTGCCGCGGTCCAGGCGAAGGCCGATGCGGTCGCCGCGCGCGTGGCGGAGAAACAGCGCGTCGCCGAACAGCGCGAGGCCGACCGCAAGGCGAAGGACGACGCGCTCGCCGCGGCAAACTCGCCGTGGAACCGGGTTGCGACCTCGGCGGCGCGGTCGGCGTCTTCGGCGGTCGGGCGGCAGGTCGCGAACGAGGTGTCAAAGGCGGTATTCGGCTCGTCGCGCGGGGCTTCGGGCGGGATCGTCGGGAGCCTCGTGCGCGGTGTGCTGGGCGGGCTGTTCAAGGGGCGGTGATGGCGGGCGGTGATGGGGGCCTTGCCGATCACCCTCCCCTTCCCGCTCTTCCCCCTTCTTACACTTCCCCGGCGAAGGCCGGGGCCCAGTAGCGGCGCAACAGTTCGCGCGCGCACCGCGCGAGAACGGCGACCTTCGCTACTGAGCCCCGGCCTTCGCCGGGGAAGCGCATTCTTTGAACAACAACAGCGCTCTAACCAGAAATCACCCCACCCGCCGCAAGCGCATCCAGCTCCACCTCGGACACACCCAGCACCTCCGCCAGCACCGCGCGCGTATCCGTCCCGGCGCGCGGCGGTGCGCGATCGTAGCGGGCCGGCGTCTCCGACAATATCACCGGGAAACCGACCACCCGCAGCGGCGTGCCGTCGTCGCGCGCCAGCGTCTGCACCGCGCCCCGCGCCGCAACCTGCGGATCCGCGAGGATCTCGGGAATGCCCTGCACCTTGCCCGCCGGAAGCTTCGCCGCCTCCATCGCGACGACCAGATCGTCCACCTGCCACCGTGCCACCGCCGGGCCGACCAGATCGTGCAGCGCCGCGCGATTGGCGCTGCGCAGCGATACGCTCGCGAACCGTGGATCCTCGAGCAGCGCGCCCAGCCCGAGGATCGCCGCGAAATCGCGGAACTGCCGGTCGTTGCCAAGCGCGACGACGATATCGCCGTCCGCGCACGCATAATCGCGATACGGCACGATATCGGGGTGGTCGTTCCCCAACCGCCCCGGCACCGCGCCGCCGTTGAGATAGCGCGACGCCTGATTCGACAGCATGCTGAGCTGCGTATCGAGCAGCGCGCAATCGATATGCTGCCCCTGCCCGGTCGCATCGCGGTGGCGCAGCGCGGCGAGGATCGCGACAGTGGCGTAGGTGCCGGTGAACAGGTCGACGATCGGCACGCCGACCTTCATCGGCCCGCCGCCGGGCACGCCATCGGGCAAGCCGGTGATGCTCATCAGCCCACCCATCGCCTGGATCAAAAAGTCATAGCCGCCCTTGTCGGCATAAGGCCCGGTCTGCCCGAAGCCGGTGATCGAGCAATAGATCAGCCGCGGGTTGAGCGCGGATAGCGCGGCATGGTCGAGCCCGTATTTCGCAAGCCCGCCGACGCGGAAATTCTCGACCACTATGTCGCTCTGCAGCGCCAGCCGCCGGATCAGCGCGGCGCCCTCGGGGGTCGAGAGATCGATCGCGAGCGAGCGCTTGTTGCGGTTCGCGCACAGGAAATAGGCGGAATCGCCCGAGCCGTCGGCGAGCGCGGGTCCGCCCCAGCGACGGGTATCGTCGCCCTGCCCCGGCTGCTCGATCTTGAGGATGTCCGCACCGAGGTCGCCCAGCATCTGCGTCGCCCACGGGCCGGCGAGGACGCGCGACAGGTCGAGGACCTTGACGCCCTCGAGCGCTTTGGGGGTCGGTGCGGCGGGAGGCGGGAGATCGGACATGCCCGCGTGCTGCCACGAAATTCCGTGCCGGGCGAGGGGCTCCGGCATTTTCCTGCCCCCCCCCGTTCGTTTCGAGCGAAGACGAGAAACCCCGCGCTGTGCCAGGTTTCTCGACTACGCTCGAAACGAACGGAGAGGTGGCGGTTCCGGCCCTCCTACCCCAGCCGGATCGTCCGCCCCTCGCGTACCGAGCGGTAGATCGCCTCGACGATCCGCATGTCGCGCAGGCCCTCCTCGCCCGAGACGATCGGCTCTCGCCCGGCGACGACGCTCTCGGACATATGGTCGAGCTGCCCTGCGAATTGCGTGACGCGCGGCCCCGGCGGCGGGGTGACCGCTTTCTCGCGACCGTCCTCGCCGACCCACATATGGTTGCCGGTATACCGCGTCGCAGGTTCGAGCTCGATCCGCCCCGCGTCGCCCATCAGCAGCACGTGGTTCTGCGCGGCGCTGTACATCGACTGGCAACTCGCGATCGCGCCGGACGGGAATTCGAGCGTCCAGTCGAGGATGTCCTCGACCTCGCGGAAGCGCGGGTCGCGCCGGTCGGTCGATTCGCGCGCGGTGACCGCGACGGGTTCCTCGCCGGTCATGTAGCGCGCGGCCTGCAGGCTGTAGATGCCCATGTCCATCAGCGAGCCCCCGCCCGACAGCGCCCGCTTGAGCCGCCACGCCGCCGGATTGTGCTGGACGAAGCCATGCTCGCTGCGGACGTAGCGGATCTTCCCCGCCGCCCCGCTCCGAGCCAGCCGCACCGCCTCGAGATTATACGCCTCGAAATGGCAGCGATAGCCGATCATCAGCTTGCGATCCGCCGCACGACACGCCGCGATCATCGCCTCGCATTCGGCGACCGACACCGCCATCGGCTTTTCGCAGAGCACGTGCTTGCCCGCGCGCGCGGCGCGGATCGTGAACTCTGCGTGCATTGCGTTCGGCAGGCAAACATAGACGATATCGACGTCGGGATTGTCGCGGATCCGGTCGAAATCGGCGTAGGAGTAGATCGCCCCCGCGCCGAGGCCATGCTCGGCGGCGACCCGCGTCGCCTTCGCGCGGTCGCCGCTCACCACTGCGGCAAGGCGGCTGTGCGTGCAATTGACGAATTGCGGGATGATCACGCCGAGCCCGTAGCTGCCGAGCCCGACGATCGCATAGCCGAGCTTGCGTCCCGGCACCGCACGCGCGGCGCTGCTGTTCGCCAGCAGGAGCGCGGCGGAACCGAGCAGCAGGTCGCGTCGCCCGAAGTCCATCACCGGTTTTCCCATTGTATCAGTACGCAAGCATCTGCCCCTGCCACCCGAGCGATTGCGCGGTGATGGCGAGTTGCGTGCGGTTCCGGACCTTGAGCTTGCGCATCAACGCGGTCATGTGCGCCTTGACCGTCGCCTCGGCGATCCCGAGGTCGAACGCGATCTGCTTGTTGAGCTGGCCCGAGGACACGCCGTCGAGCACCTTGCGCTGGGTCGGCGTCAGCAGCGCGAGCGGCTGGTCCGGGGCAGCGTCACAAGACGGCACATGCGATTGATCGGCTATCACGCAACCTCTCCCTGTAGCGTTGGGCGTGACGTTGCACGCACTTCGTCCGACCGGACACGCCGGTCGCGCAAGGCCCGCTTTCGAGTCCTCACTGCATTACACTAGGCAAATTGGTTGGACAGGTTCAACCCCCCATTGTTTCCACAGCGTCATATTCTGCGATTTGTTGCCAATTTGACGCAATGCTGTCCGACAGCTTGACCACGGGTGTGCCATCCCGGCATCTGCGTTGAATGCGACGACGCTTCGGCTACTCTGGCCGCTGCGAAGATTGCGAGGGAGAGACCGATGAGCGAGGGGCGTCTGGCCGACAGGGCCTATGCCGGCATCGTCGAGATCATCAACGCCGACGCGCTGGCGGTGGGGGACCGGCTGCCGTCGGAGGCGCGGCTCGCCGAGACCTTCGGCATGTCGCGGACGATCGTGCGCGAGGCGTTGGTTCGGCTCGCGTCGGACGGGATCACCGAGGCGCGGCGTGGCGCGGGGTCGTTCGTCAAGCGCCGCCCGTCCGACCAGTTGATCGCATTCATGCCGATGGACCATATGTCCGCGACGCTCGGCACCTATGAGGTCCGCTTCGTGCTCGAGGCGGAGGCGGCGCGGCTTGCCGCGACGCGGCGCTCGGACGAGGAGATGGCGCAGATCGAGGACGGGTTGCTCCGTCTCCGCACCGCCCTGCTGTCGAGCGCGCCTGCGCATGACGAGGACATGGAATTCCACCGCCGCGTGATGCTGGCGACCGCCAACCCCGCGTTCCTGATCGCGTTCGAGGCGCTGTTCGCGGATGTCGAGCGGATCATGCGCGCGGGCGTCGACATCTCGCGCTCGCGCCCGCCCGAGGTGATCGGCGCGATGCTGCGCGAGCATGAGATGGTGGTTGAAGCGATCCGGGTGCAGGACCCGGACGGCGCCGCGCTCGCGATGCGCTGGCATCTGTCGGAGGGACGCAAGCGGCTGATGCCCTAGCGGACCGCCCGCGCGACGGGGTCGGAAACCCTACGCCTGCGCTGCGCGCAGCCGTGCCGCTTCGCGCGTCAGCCATACGACGGCCTCGGCGCTCAGGTCCTCGGCCGGGGCGCTGGCGTCGAGGATCGTCGCGGCCTCGTCGGGCGCGGGGCGTTCGAGCGTGGCGATCTGGCTGTCGAGCAGGCTCGGCGGCATGTAATGCCCGGCACGCGCCGCCATCCGCCGCTGCAGTTCCGCACGACTGTCGTCGAGCAGGATGAACCGCGTCGGCTGGCCGATCGCGGTGGCAAGCCGCTCGCGATAGACGCGGCGCAGCGCCGAGCATGCCGCCACCGCCACGCCATCGCGGCGCACGCGCACGCCGATCGCCGTGCCGAGCCGGTCGAGCCAGGGCCAGCGATCCGCATCGTCGAGCGGATGGCCGCTGCGCATCTTCGCGACCGCCGCCGCGTCATGGAACGAATCCCCCTCGACGAAGCTGGCGTGCAGCATCGGGGCGAGCATCGCCCCGAGCGTCGATTTGCCGCTGCCGCTGACGCCCATGATGATGACCGCCATCGGCGCGATCGTGCTGGTGGCGGATGCCCGTTGCAAAGTCATGTCCTTGTACCGCACGGCCCCCTGCGCTCCACGATCGCGCGAGGCCGGACCATGCCGGATGGCGCTCTAGCGCAGCGCCCGCGCGGATGAAAACTACGACCTTGGTCGCGGATGGCACACCCGAATACTCAGACTATCCAGCAGCAGTCCGGCCTTGCAGGCGCTGGGCCCGGGAGAGCGTCGACGTGATCAAGAGAAGCGCAGTCTGGCTGATGACGACGGCGGCGATGCTGTTGCCCGGCACCGCGCAGGCCGGTCGCTCGACGCTGGCGACCACCCCGAAGGACCCGCTGGCCATCACCGTCACGCAGGCGGCGGACGGCAGGACCGATGCCACCGCCGCGATCCAGCACGCGATCAATGCCGCGCGCCGCGCCGATGGGCAGGGCGCGGGGATCGTGTTCCTCCCCTCGGGCCGGTATCGCGTGTCGCGCAGCATCCTCGTGCCCCCGGGCATCCGCATCTTCGGCGTGGGGCCAACGCGCCCTGTGCTGGTGCTCGCCGACGCGACGCCGGGGTTCCAGAGCGGGGTCGGCACGATGGTGATCTTCACCGGCGGCGACCAGTATAACGTCGGCAAGGTCCCCGTCCCCGTCACCACCGTCGTCCCGCCGCGCGACGACGTGCGCGACGCAAATTCGGCGACCTTCTATTCGGCGATGAGCAACGTCGACGTCGAGATCGGCGCGGGGAACCCGGCGGCGACCGCGGTGCGCTTCCACGTCGCGCAGCATGCCTTCCTCAGCCACATGGATTTCCGCCTCGGCTCCGCCTTCGCCGGCGTCTACCAGGCGGGCAACGTCATGGAGGACGTGCACTTCCACGGTGGCCGCTATGGCATCGTCACCGAGAAGACCTCGCCCGCGTGGCAGTTCACGCTGATCGATTCGAGCTTCGACGGCCAGCGCGATGCCGCGATCCGCGAGCATGAGGTCGACCTCACGCTGGTCAACGTCGCGATCCGCGACACGCCGGTCGGGATTGAGATCGACCCGGGCTACAGCGATTCGTTGTGGGGCAAGGATGTCCGCTTTGAACGCGTGTCGCGCGCGGGCGTCGTCGTCAGCCGCGAGAACAGCGTCTTCACGCAGATCGGCTTCGACAACGCGGTCGCGACCGACACGCCGGTGTTCGCGCAGTTCCGCGAAAGCGGCAAGACGATGGCGGGCAAGGGCCGCAGCTACCGTGTCACCGCATTCGGCCACGGCGTCGCGGTCCCAGCGCTCGGCGCGATCGGCACGGTCGCGACCGAGGCGCAGATCACCGCGCTCCCCGCCCTCCCCGCCCCCGTCGCGCCCGCGATCCGCGCCCTGCCCGCGGTCAGCGACTGGACCGACGCGCGCACGCTCGGCGTCGTCGGCGACGGCAAGACCGACGATACCGCCGCGCTCCAGCGCGCGATCGACACGCACCGCGTGGTGTATCTGCCGATCGGATTCTACCGGATCACCGCGCCGCTCAAGCTCAAGCCCGACAGCGTGCTGCTTGGGCTTCATCCGGCGCTGACGCAGCTCGTCCTGCCCGACAACAACCCCGCGCACGCCGGGCTCGGCGGCGTCGTCCCGCTGCTCGAGACCCCACGCGGCGGGAGCAACATCGTCTCCGGCATCGGGCTGTTCACCGGGCGGATCAACCCGCGTGCGTCGGCGCTGCTGTGGCGATCGGGCGCGGACTCGCTGCTCGACGACGTCAAGATCATGGGCGGCGGCGGAACCCCCACCGCCGACGGCCTCCCGCTCGGCGCGAAGAGCGCGCGCAGCGGCGATCCGGTCGCGGACAACCATTGGGACGCGCAATATCCGAGCATCTGGGTAACCGATGGCGGCGGCGGCACCTTCGCCGACGTGTGGACGCCGAATACCTTCGCGCAGGCGGGCTTCTACGTCTCCGACACGAAGACGCCGGGGCACGTCTACGAACTGTCGGCGGAGCATCACGTCCGCAACGAGATCGTCCTCGACGGGGTCGAGAATTGGGAGTTCCTCGCGCCACAGACCGAGCAGGAAGTCGGCGAGGGAATGGACGCGGTGTCGCTCGCGATCCGCAATTCGCGCAACCTGCTGTTCGCCAACTACCACAGCTATCGCGTCACGCGGACCTTCCACCCGGCGGCCACCGCGGTCCAGCTCACCAACAGCAGCGACATCCGCTTCCGCAACGTCCATGTGAACGCCGAGAGCGCGTTCGCGAGTTGCGAGCCCGCGGGCTGCGGCACCTATGTCCGCGCGAGCAAGTTCCCGTTCGAGAATGCGATCGTCGACAAGACCCGCCACGTCGCGCTGCGCGAGCGCGAGTTCGCGCGGCTCGACCTGCCCGCGACCCCGGTCGTCGCCGCGCCGACGGCGGCGATCCCCGGGATCGGTCCGGTCCGCAAGCTCGAGGACGGGTTCTTCTCGATCTCGGGCGCGGCAGTCGATGCGAGGGGAGCGCTCTATTTCGTCGAGCATCGCTTCCAGCGGATCCATCGCTGGACCGAGGCCAAGGGGCTCGAGACGGTGCGCGACGCCGCGCTCGACCCGGTCAACCTCGCGGTCGAGGCGTCGGGCAAGCTGCTCGTCCTGTCCTCGCTCGGCGCGGAGGCGAGCGTCTATGCGTTCGACCCGGCCGCCCCCAAAGCCGCGCTGCAGGTCATCCCGGCGACGCCCGCCGCCGCGCATCCCGACGCGACCACGCTTCTTCCGGTCAACTGGTGGAACAACGGCGAATTCCGCGACCAATATGACGCGAAGACCGACCATTTCACCACGCTCGGCGAGATGTTCGCGCGCGATGCGGCCACCGCGAAACCGCTCGAATATGTCTCGCCCGACGGCAGCCTCGTCCTCCCCGCGTTCCGGGTTT
This sequence comes from Sphingomonas sp. PAMC 26617, assembly GCF_000242835.1. NCBI lineage: Bacteria > Pseudomonadati > Pseudomonadota > Alphaproteobacteria > Sphingomonadales > Sphingomonadaceae > Sphingomonas > Sphingomonas sp. PAMC 26617. The sequence continues at coordinate 2,753,395 of NZ_JH594425.1, read as the reverse complement.
GGCAACAGGGCACGCCCGACCATGTCGGCTGGCGCTTCTCGGATACGCTTGATGCGTATGGCTTCGTCCGCGGCAAGACCGGGTCGCGCGTGTTCGTCAGCAACGAGTCCGAAGGGCGCACGCTCAGCGGGCTGGTCGGCGCGGGGGGCACGCTGACCGATCTCAAGATGTTCACGGAACGCGGCGGCGAAAGCGTCGCGGTCGATGGCGAGGGGCGCGTCTTCATCGCGAACGGGCAGGTCTTCGTCCATGCCCCCGACGGCAGCGCGATCGGCCGGATCGACGTGCCCGAGCGGCCGCTGCAACTGATCTTCGGCGGGGCGGACGGGCGAACGCTGTTCATCCTGACGCACCATGCGCTCTATTCGGTCAGGGTATGAGCTGGCGAGCGCAAACGACTTTGAATAAACGATAAAACAAACAGGTGGGGATTATCATGGCTAGCATCGTTTCAGACACTTCTCCCGTCGCACGGCGCCGCGGGATCCTGCTCGGGGCGAGCGTCGCCTCGCTGATCGCGATCGCCCTTGCGGTCCCGGCAAGCGCGCAGACCGCCCCGGACGCGGGCCAGTCGGTCCCGGACCAGGCGGTCATCCCCGCCCCCGGCCCGGTGCCCAACGCGCCCGACGCATCGCCGGCGGACAGCGACATCGTCGTCACGGGCTCGCGCATCACCGCGAGCGGCTTCACCGCGCCGACGCCCACGACCGTGATCGGCGTCGCCGACATCGCCCGCAACGCGCAGCCCAACATCTTCACCACCATTGCGCAATTGCCCTCGCTGCAGGGGTCGAGCGGGGTCACCACCGGCACCAACAGCACCTCGAGCGGCCAGCAGGGGCTGAGCTCCTTCTCGCTGCGCGGCCTGGGCACGATCCGCACGTTGACGCTGCTCGACGGCCAGCGCGTCGTCGGCGCGAACGTGACCGGCGTGCCCGACATCAGCCTGTTCCCGCAGTTGCTGGTCAAGCGCGTCGACGTGGTGACCGGCGGCGCGTCGGCTTCCTACGGGTCGGATGCGGTCGGCGGTGTCGTCAACTTCATCACCGCCAAGCGCTTCGTCGGGTTCAAGGCGAACGTCCAGGGCGGCATCACCACCTACGGCGACAACAAGCAGGGGCTGTTCCAGGCGGCGGTCGGCAAGGCGTTCTTCAACGACCGGCTCCATGTCCAGCTCAGCGGCGAATATGATCACGAGGATGGCGTCCCCGCCGGCGGGTTCGGCGAGGATCTGGCGGGGTCGCGCAACTGGTATCGCACGACCACCTTCGTCAACCGCGGCATCACCAACGACGGATCCCCGCAATATCTCGTGCGCGATCACGCGCAGGCGTATCAATATACCAAATACGGGCTGATTAGCGCCGGACCGCTGCAGGGCACCGCGTTCGACGTCAACGGCAACCCGTTCCCGTTCCAATATGGCTCGAACGGCGTTCCCGCGAAGAATGCGGCGGGGAACGTCTCGGGCTGTTTCGCCTCTGGCGGATTCTGCCTCGGCGGCGACCTGTCCGGCAACGTCGGGATCGGCACCACGCTCCAGTCGCGGCTGGATCGCTACAATGGCTATGGCCGTGTCGGGTTCGACATCGACGCCAACAACGAGATCTATGCGACCGTCAACATCGCGCAGGTCGACACGATGAACCAGCCCAACCCGGGCGCGACCAAGTCCGGGCTGACGCTGCAATGTTCGAACCCCTATGTCCCCGCCTCGATCCAGGCGGCGTGCGCGACCGCGGGGATCACGCAGTTCCAGTTCGGCACGAGCAACGGCGAGCTTCCGCGCAACATCACGGTCTATCCGTCGCGCAAGCAATATCGCTTCGTCGGGGGGGCCGCGGGCAAGGTGCCGGTGCTGGGGACCGACTGGTCGTATGACGTCTCCTACGAGCATGGCGAGAACATCACCGACATCAACGTCGACAACATCACGCTGACCCCGCGCTACAATGCCGCGATCCAGGCGATCCGGCTCAACGGCGAGATCGTCTGCGCGAGTGCGGCAGCGCGTGCGAGCGGGTGCGTGCCGATCAACATCATCGGCGGGGCGACGCCGAGCGCGGCCGCGCTTGCCTATATCGAACCCGAGAACGGCCCGTTCCAGCATACCCGCCAGACGCAGGACGCGTTCAACTTCAGCTTCAGCGGCTCGCCGCTGACGTTATGGGCGGGGCCGGTCTCGGTCGCGGCGGGTGCGGAATATCGCAACGAATTCTACCATGTCGTCGGCGATCCCTACGGCAATGGCGTGTCGAGCGAGAGCCCGAATTCCGCTGCCTACCCGGCCGACCCGCTGCTCTCGACCAATGGCGCGAACTGGTATGCGGGCAATTACCACAATGGCCGCGGCAGCTATCACGTCGCGGAAGGGTTCCTCGAAGTGAACCTGCCGTTCGTCAATTCGGAACAGCTGGGGAAAGCCAACCTCAACGTCGCGGGCCGCGTGACCAATTACAGCACGTCGGGCACGGTCTATACCTGGAAGATCGGCGGCACCTGGGACACGCCGATCGACGGCATCCGACTGCGCGCGGTCACCTCGCGCGACGTCCGCGCGCCCAACCTGTCCGAGCTGTTCGCCGCGCCGATCACCACGACCGTCCCCAACTTCACCAACCCGTTCAACGGCAGCGCGCTGACCATCCTGCAGAATGCGATCGGCAACACCGCGCTCAAGCCCGAGATCGCGCGCAATACCACCGCGGGTATCGTGTTGACGCGGACGTCGCTGCTCCCCGGGTTCAGCGCCTCGTTCGATTACTACCGGATCAAGCTCAACGGCGTGATCTCGACGCTCAACGCGCAGCAGGAGGTCAATCTCTGCTTCAACGGCGTCACCACGCTGTGCAGCGCGTTCGATCTGGCCCCCGCGACCGGCACGCCGTTCGTCAATCTCCAGGCGTTCAACCTCGCGTCGATCTTCACCGACGGGTTCGATATCGAGGCAAGCTACCAGACCTCGCTCGACAAGGTCGGGCTTCCCGGGCGGATCGCGATCCGCGGGCTGGCGACCAACGTGAAGAACTTCATCACCGATCCGGGCGTTCCCGGCACGATCCCGACGCAGGGCGCGGGCGTCAATGCCGGAAACACGCCGTCGTGGAAGCTCCTCGCGACGCAGACATGGAGCAGCGACCGGGTGAGCTTCAACGTGCAGGAACGCTGGTTCAGCGACGGTGTGTACAGCAACGAATATGTCGTGTGCAGCGTGGGCACCTGTCCGACCGGGCGCACCCCGCTGCAGAACACGCAGCGGCCGACGATCGACAACAACACGATGCCGGGTGCCTTCTATCTCGACATCGGCGGGTCGTTCAACGTTACCAAGAAGCTCAACGCCTATTTCAAGATCGACAATCTGCTCAACAGCGATCCGGAACCATCGCCGCAGACCAACACCGGAATCGACGTCAACCAGGGATTGTACGATACGCTTGGCCGGATGTTCCGGATCGGCATGCGCTACAATTTCTGACTTTACCCTCCCCCGCCGCGACCGGTGGTCGCGGCAACCCCTCGTCCCGGCCGGTGGTCGGGACGTTTTGTTGAAGGACCTATCATGGCCGCCAGGTCGCTCCCGTTCCGTCTGACGCTGCTGGCGAGCCTGTGCGGGGCGGCGGCACCCGCGTTCGCCTCGACGTCTTACTATCGGACCGCGCCGCAGGACCCCCGCGCGGTCACCGTCGCGGGCGTGCGCGACGGGCGTGCAGACGATACGGCGGCGCTGCAGGGCGCGATCGATGCGGCGGCGGCGAAAGGTGGCGGCGGGATCGTGTTCGTGCCGTCGGGGCGCTACCGGATCAGCCGGACGATCTTCCTCTGGCCCGGGGTGCGCGTCTTCGGGGTCGGCAACACGCGCCCCGTGATCGTGCTCGGCGATGCGACCCCCGGCTTCCAGCAGGGGCTCGCCAACATGGTAATCTTTGCCGGCGCGAAACCCGGCGCGGTCGATACGGCTGCCGCTTATCGCACGCCCTTCCCGCCCCCCGGCAGCGTGCCGTTCAATCCGGCGATCGCGGATGCCAATCCCGGCACCTTCTACCCTGCGCTGTCGAACGTGGATTTCGTGATCGGCAAGGGCAACCCGGCCGCCACCGCGATCCGCTTCCACGCCGCGCAACATGCCTATCTCGCGCATATCGACTTCCAGATCGGGTCGGGGCTCGCCGGACTGTATCAGGTCGCCAATCAGGCGCAGGACCTGCACTTCCACGGCGGCCGCTATGGCATCCTGACCGAGAAACCCTCCCCCGCGTGGCAGTTCACGCTGCTCGATTCGAGCTTCGACGGGCAGCGCGAGGCCGGAATTCGCGAGCATGAGGCGAACCTCACGCTGGTCAACGTCGCGTTCCGAAACATGCCGACCGCGATCGATATCGACCGGGGCTATGGCGACTGGCTGTGGGGCAAGGACGTCAAGTTCGACCGCATCACCAAGGCCGCGGTCGTCATCAGCAACGAGAACACCGTCTTCACGCAGATCGGCTTCGAGAACGCGCTGGCGCGTGCGACGCCGGTGTTCGCGCGGTTCCGCGACAGCGGGCGGACGGTCGGCGGCGCTGGCAGTAGCTACCGCGTCGCGTCCTTCGGCTATGGCCTGATGGTTCCCGGGCTGGGGACGACGGGCACCTATCAGACCGTGATGAAGGCCGCGCCGATCTCAAGGCTCCCCGCGCCCGCGGCGCTGGCGATCCGCGCACTGCCGCCGACCACCGACTGGACCAACGTCCGCACGCTCGGCGCGAAGGGCGACGACCACACCGACGACACCGCTGCGATCCAGCACGCGATCGATACGCACCGCACCGTCTATTTCCCCGCCGGCCGCTATGTCGTCACCGATACGCTCAAGCTCCGGCCCGACAGCGTGCTGGTCGCACTCCACCCGAGCCTGACGCAGCTGATCCTCCCCGACGGCACGCCCGCCTTCCAGGGGGTCGGCAGCGCCAGGCCGCTGATCGAGAGCGCGCACGGCGGTACTGCGATCGTCTCCGGGCTCGGGCTCTTCACCGGCGGGATCAACCCGCGCGCGACCGCGTTGCTGTGGATGGCGGGGGCGCAGTCGCTGGTCGAGGACGTCAAGTTCCAGGGCGGCCACGGCACCGATCTCGCCGATGGATCGCGGTTCGATCCGTACAACGCCAACCACAGCGGCGACGCCGACCCCGCCAAACGCTGGGATGCGCAATATCCGAGCTTGTGGGTGACGCGCGGCGGCGGCGGGACGTTCGCCAATCTGTGGACGCCGGATACCTATGCCTCGGCGGGGATGCTGGTGTCCGACACGACGACGCCCGGTCACGTCTACCAGATGTCGAGCGAGCACCATGCGCGCAGCGAGTTCGTGCTCGACCATGTCGCCAACTGGGAATTCCTCGCGCCGCAGACCGAGGAGGAAGCCGGCGAGAGCCAGGACGCGAACTCGTTCGAGATCCGCGATTCGCGCGATATCCTGATCGCCAATTACCACGCGTATCGCGTCACACGCTCGATCAAGCCCGCGCCGACGGCGGTGCGGCTGTACGGGACGAACGCCGTCCGGTTTCGCAACGTCCACGTCAATGCCGAGAGCGGGCTTGGCACCTGCGACGAGCAAGGCTGTGCAACCTATTTACGCGTCAGCAAATTTCCGTACGAGAACGCGATCCAGGACATGGCCTCGGGCAAGGAGGTGCGCGAACGGGAGTTCGCCGCGCTCGACCTGTCCGGGGCGGCAGCCCCCGTTGCGCAAGCGCCGTCGCTCGGCACCGCCGAGCGGATCGCGGACGGTTTCTACTCGGCTTCGGGTGGGGCGATCGGGCAGGACGGGTCGCTGTATTTCGTCGACCGGCATGCGCAGCGCATCCATCGCTGGGCGCCCGATACGGGGCTGTCGATCGTCAGCGACGCGCCGCTCGACGCGGTCAATCTCGCGGTCCAGCAGTCCGGCGACCTGCTCGTCCTGTCGTCGGACGGGCGCAACGGGACGGTCTACAGCCTGAACCCGCGCACCCCCGACGGCGCGATCGTGACGATCGCTCCAACGCTTGCGACCGATCATCCAACCGCGGCGACAGTTCTGCCCGTAAACACTTGGGTCAATGGCGAATTCAAGGATCAGCTGGATCTCGGGAGCTACACCTACCCGACCCTCGCCGAGATGTACGCGCGTGACATGGCGCTCGCCAAGCCGCAGCAGTATGTCTCGCCCGACGGCAGCATTGCCCTGCCCGCCTATCGCACCTTCCAGCAGGGTCCGTCGTCCTTCCGGGGTTGGCGCTTTTCGGACTCCCTCGATGCGCATGGCTTCACCGTAGCGCGACCGGGCGAACCGGTGTTCGTCACCAACGGGTCCGAGAACAGGACCTATCGCGGACGGCTCGCGGCCCAAGGCGCAGTGGTCGACCTCAAGCCGTTTGCGAACCGTGGCGGCGAAAGCGTCGCGGTCGATGCGCAGGGCCGCGTCTATGTCGCGAACGGACAGGTGTTCGTCTACGCCGCCGACGGCAGCGCGCTCGGCCGGATCGACGTGCCCGCGCGCCCGCTGCAACTGCTGATCGGCGGCGCGGACCGGCGGACGCTGTTCGTCCTGACGCACCATGCGGTATACCGCGTGGCGCTGGCGGGATAGCGGAACTCCGCCGCATTCGCGCGTTGATATCAAATGGAAATCAACGCCCCGCAAGCCACCGACCGTGCGACCCTCGGCAAACCGCATGCCCGCATCGACGGACCCGCCAAGGTCTGCGGCACCGCCGCGTTCCCGGGCGACGTCCACCCAAAGCACATGGCGTATGGCGTGCTCGTCACCAGCCCGATGGCGCGGGGCCGGATCGTGCGGATGGACACGACGGAGGCGTTGCAGGGCGCCGGCGTGCTCGACATCCTGACCTGGCGCAACGTCGCCAATGCGGTCGCGCCGATCGGGCACATGATGGCGGACGGCTGGGCGAACAGCACGCTGCGCCCGCTGGCCTCGCCTGAAATCCATTATGCCGGCCAGATCGTCGCGGTCGTCATCGCCGAGACGTTGGAACAAGCGCAGGCGGCGGCCCACGCGATCCGGACCGGCTACGAAGCCGCGCCGCATGTCGGTGAACGCGGCGACCCGGGCGCGAACGCCGTCCCGCTCGCGACGCTTCGCAAGGGCTTCGAGGACCCGCACGTCGGCGACTTCGCCGCCGCCTACGCCACGGCGGCAACGACGGTCGACGCGCGCTACACCACGCCGATCCAGCATCACAATGCGATCGAACTGCCGACCACGACCAGCGTCTGGGATGGCGACACGCTGACCGTCTACGAACCCACCCGCTTCGTCGGCGCGGCGCGCAACGGGCTGGCGGCGCAGCTCGGGATCGACCCCGCCAAGATCCGGGTCGTCGCGCATTTCATCGGCGGGCACTTCGGGTCCAAGCTCGCGCTGTCGCAACATACGGTATTGGGCGCGATCGCCGCGCGCCGCCTCCAGCGGCCCGTCCAGATCGTGGTCAGCCGTGCCGACGGCTTCACCATCGCCAACCATCGTACCGAGACGCAGCATGCGATCCGGCTGGGGGCGGATGCGGACGGCCGCTTCGTCGCGCTGTCGCACACGGCGGAGGTGGCGACCTCGCGGTTCGACACGTTCGCGATGGAGGGCACCGACGTCACCACCGCGCTCTACGCCTGCCCCAATATCGCGAGTGCGGAACGCGTCGCGCGGGTCGACCGCAACACGCCGGGACCGATGCGCGCACCGCCCGAGGTGCCGTATCTGTTCGCGCTCGAAAGCGCGGTCGACGAGCTTGCGCATGCGCTGCGGATCGATCCCGTCGAGCTTCGCCGCCGCAACGATACACTGCGCGATCCGGTGACGGGCGATCCCTTCACGACGCGCCCCCTGATGCGCTGCTTCGATGCCGGTGCCGCCGCCTTCGGCTGGGCCGCACGATCCCCTGATCCGGGCACGACCCGCGACGGCGCGTGGCTGGTCGGCCATGGGTGCGCCGCCGCCGCGCGCCCGGTCAAGATCGGCGCCGCGATCGTCCGCGTCACGCAAACCGCCGACGGCGCGGTCCATGTCGAAACCGCGCATCACGAAATCGGCAACGGCCTCTACACGCTGCTGGCGATGACCGCGTCGGAGCGGCTGAACGTGCCGGTCGGCAAGGTGCGCGTCGACTTGGGCGACACCGCCCTGCCCGCCGCGGGCATCTCGGGCGGATCCGCGACGAGCACGACGCTGGTCAACGCGCTTGCAGAAGCCTGTCGGCAGTTGCTGGCGCAACCATCGAGCGCGGACCGGACGGTGGAGGTCGCCTTCACCCCACCGGGGTCGGACCCGTCGACGATCGACAACCTGCGCAAGGGCCATCTCAAGCTCGTCAGCACCCCCAAGGACAAGCTTGCCTGGACCTTCGGCGCGCATTTCGTCGAGATCGGGGTCCACGCCGACACCCGCGAGGTGCGGATCCGCCGGCATGTCGGGGCCTTCGCCGCGGGGCGAATCCTCAACCCGCTGACCGCGCGGAGCCAGTTGCTCGGCGGGATGATCTGGGGCCAGAGCAGTGCCCTGCTCGAGGAGACGATCGTCGACCCACGGACCGGGGCGTATCTCAATCGCGACCTTGCCGAATATCTCGTGCCGACCGCCGCCGACGTCGGCGCGATGACCGCGATCCTGCTCGAGGACGACGATCCCGCGGTCAACCCCGAGGGGGTGAAGGGGCTCGGCGAAATCGGGATCATCGGGGTCAACGCCGCGGTCGCCAACGCCGTCTTCAACGCCACCGGCCGCCGCGTGCGGGACCTGCCGATAAGGCTCGAAACGCTGGCCTGAACAGTCGGTTATGGCGCATCCTCAACGCCCCTTGGCAGCGCGCGCGGGGGTTACCATGTTGGGAAAATGGGCGGACGGGTGAAGCGGATGGAAGGACTGCGGCAGGCGGACGCGCGCGCGCTGCTGCCTGCCGGGGCCGAGCGATGCGGGCTATGCGCGCGACCGCTCGGTCGGAAGGTCGAGTGGCACCACCGCATCCCCAAGAGTCGTGGCGGGACCGAGGTGTTGCCGGTGCATCCGATCTGCCACCGCACCATCCACGCCTGCGTCTCCAACCACGATCTCGCGACAGGCCTCGCCGATCTCGACGCGTTGCGGGTCCAGCCCGACATCGCGCGCTTCCTGCGCTGGATCGCGGACAAACCCGCCGATTTTCACGCCCCCACCCGCCGCCGCGCGCCGGACTGAGCGGAATCGCGGGCACTTAACCGGGTCACGACCGTTCGGTCAGCGACATCGCAGGAAAGAGAACCGCATGACCGACAACCCCCGCACCAGCCAGCCCACCAGCTTCCCCGGCGAACCGCAGCAGCAGGGCCCCGGCCTGACCACCGACATGAAGACCAAGCCCGACCATGGCGAACAGAGCTATGTCGGCAAGGGCCTGCTTACGGGCAAGGTCGCGCTCATCACCGGCGGCGATTCCGGGATCGGCAAGGCGATTGCGATCGCCTACGCCCGCGAAGGCGCGGACGTCGCGATCTCCTATCTCGAGGTCGAGCAGGACGATGCCGAGGACACGCGCACCTGGGTCGAGCAGGCGGGGCGGCGCTGCCTGCTGTTGCCGGGCGACCTTCGGGATCGCGCGCATTGCGCGACGCTGGTCGAGCGCACGGTCGCCGAACTGGGCGGGCTGGACGTGCTGGTCAACAATGCGGCCCAGCAGACCATCAACGAGGACATCGCCAGCATCGACGACGACGAGATGCAGTCCGCCTTCTCGGCCAACGTCTTCGCGATGATCCGCCTCGCAAAGGCCGCCGCGCCGCACATGAAGCCGGGCTCGGCGATCGTGAACACGACGAGCGAACAGGCCAAGGTCGCGACCAAGAGCATGATCGTCTACGCCGCCACCAAGGGCGCGGTTTCGAGCCTGACGGTCGGGCTGTCCAACCTGCTGTCGGCCAAGGGGATCCGCGTCAATGCGGTCGCGCCCGGTCCGGTGTGGACGCCGATCCAGCCGATCGCCAAGTCTCCGCAGGAACTCGAGGAACTCGGGCAGGATACCCCGCTCGGCCGCGCGGGCCAGCCCGCCGAGCTTGCCCCCGCCTATGTCCTGCTCGCCTCTGCCGAGGGCAGTTACATGACGGGCGCGGTGATCGCGGTCACCGGCGGCGTGCCGATCAACTGATCGTACGGGGCAGCGGCACGGCCCGGCCGTCCGCTGCCTCAGGCCACCGCCGCGCGGTCGCCGTTCAGCACGATCCGGAACGGCGTCGCGGGCGTGCCGCCGAAATGCGCGCGGGCTTCGGCTGCATCCACCGGGTTCGCGGCGAGCCCGGGCCGGTCGACGAAACTCAACACGCTGAGGTCGGCGAGCACCAGCCAGCTATACGCCTGAAGCGGCGCGGCGGGCGGGTTCCCGCAGACGAGACCGGTCCCGTTGAGCGGCGTCCACGGCCCTTCGATCCGGTCGGCGACCATTCCGTACAGGCCGGTCGGTCCCGACGGTCCCTCCGGCGCGAAGACCTTGCGCTGGGTCGCCCAGAAGCAATAATAGCGCCCGTCGTGGTGGACGATATGGGGGCGCTCGAGCTCGTTATTGACCCCGTCCGCCGTGATCAGCGGCGGCTGCAGCGCCCAGCCCCCGAGCACGCGCCGCGCCAGCCCGACCGCCCCGTTATAGGACGACGTCGATTGCGCAAGCGAGGCAGCAAAGACGAGATATTCGGCCCCATCCGCTGGATCGCGGAACCACGCCGGATCGCGAAACGCCTTGATCGTGCCGATCGCGCCGCCCCCGGCCATGTCGCGCGTGTAGATCTCGCCGTCGGCGACGACCGACTCGATGGGGGTCGTCCAGTCCGTCAGCCGGGGCACGCCTGCCTCGACCGACAGCGTGGCGGTGGTTTCGAACAGGCGCTGGTCGAAGCTCGGCTTGGCCTCGCCGCGATGCCCGGCGGCGGTAAAATAAAGCGTCACGCGGTCGTGCCCGGGTGTCACGATGGCGGACCCCGACCATTCGCGGCTCCCCGGGGCAAGCCCGTCGGGCAACATGGTGCCAAGGTCGCGCCAGCCGTGCGGCGTCTCGTGCATCAACCGGATGCGGGCAAGCGCGTGGCGGGATTCGGGGTCGGGCATGACCGGGGCGGACAGCAGCATCTGGAGCATGCCGCCGGCAATCGTCGCGGTTTGCCCGTCGCGTTCCTGGACCGGCCAGTAATCCCACAGGTCCTGCCCCGGGAGGACCGGCGGCATGCTGTGCGCGGCGATCCGCGGCACCTCGGGGATCGGCCGATCCGCGATCGCGGCGACCGCGTCGCGGGACCAGAGACTTGTCATAGCGGGCTACTCACTGGATCAGGCGTCAAGATGCCCCGGGCGCGATGGCGCCCGGGGCGGTCGGTTCAGAAGTCGAGCTTGAGCGCGGCCGAGATGGTGCGGCCGTTGATCGAGCGCGCGCGCACGATGCCGTTGGTGGGGATCGATGCCTCCTCCGCCTCGGTGAAGCCCTTGGTGTTGAACAGGTTGTTCGCGTTGACCGAAACCTGCACCCGCTCCACCGGACGCACGCTCAGGAACGCGTTGACCTGCGTGAAGCCGGGCAGCTTCAGCTGGTTGGTGTCCTGCGTGTAGCTCGACGTCGTGCCGATCGCGCTCGCGCCGAGCGTGAACAGCCCGGTCGTATATTGCGGGGTCACCTTGTAGACGAACTCAGCCTGGCGACGCGGGCGGTTGCCGATCACCGCGGGGGTGACGTTGTCGCTGATGATCTTGGCCTTGGTATAGGTCCCGCTGGCGGCGAGGCTGAACCCGCCGACCCGGTAATTGCCCTCGAGCTCGACGCCGTAAGCGCGGTAGGTCCGGTCGAAGAACCGCTGGCTCGTCGCCTCGAAATTCTGCTCGGCGGTCTTCGCCCAGAAGCCCGTGCCATACAGGTTGAGCCCGGCATGGCTGTACTTCACCCCCGCCTCGGCCTGGCGGACGAAATCGACCGGACGCGCGCCGGGCTGGAGTCGTCCCGAGGTCGCGCTGACATTGTTCGCGTTGAACAGGAAGCGATCGGCATTGGTGCGACCGCCGCGGCTGTAGCGCGCGAAGACCGAGAGGTCACTCGCCAGCCGATAGTTCGCGCCGAACGAATAGGACGCATAGTGGAAGTTGTAGTTGACCGGCTGCGGGCTGTTGAGCGGCAGGATGGTGGTCTGCGTCTCGGGATAGGAGATCGTCCCGTTACCATCGACGTCGAAGCTCGTCACCGGGCCATCGCCGATGACGAAGCCGCGGGCGCTCCCCGTGTCATAGCGCACGCTGGCATCGACGTTGAAGCCGCTGCCGGTGTAGCCGATCGACGCGAACGGCGCGTTGGTGTCGTAGTCCACGTTGTAGCTGCGACGGCAGCAATTGCCGAAGAAGGACGCGCCATACGCGACCAGCCCGTTGTCGGTCCGCGACAGGCCCGTGGCCGTCCGGACGTTGAGCAGCGCGGCATTGTCACCCTTCGCGTCGAGCAGGTAGGACGACCACGTCCAGTCAACGTTGATCGTCTGGCGCGACTTGTAGAAGCCGGCCGAGACGTCGACCGTCCCGTCCCCGGCATTGAACCGCCGGTTGACTCGCAGATCGTTGGTGATGTTGTTGAGGCTGTTCAGTTTCGTGTTGAACAGCACGACACCGATCGCGTTCGACGTCGTCGGGTTGGCATAGGCCTGACCGGCGTTCGGGCCGTTGGCGTAGCTCAGGATCGCCCCCGGGCCACCGATCGCATTGGCAAGGTTCTGCGCGGTGTCGACGCTCGCCGGGAAGGGCGAGATGAAGCGCCCCGAAATGTCCGAATAGCGGAACTTGTCGCTGACCTTCCAGCCATCGGCGACCTCGAATTCGGTTTCGAAGCCGATCGCCTTGACGACCGGGTGCATCCCGTCGCGAATGTCGTCGACCTCGCGGTTGTTCGCCCCGTCGAGGGTGACCGCGCGCGTGAAATAGATGCTGTGGATCGTGTCGGTATTGGCGCTGAGCCCGGGCAGCGAGCGGTAGGTCGGGTTGCTGTCGCTTCCGGTCACGCGGACCGGGCTCGGCAGATAGGCGATCGCGCGGTCGTCGAGATATTTGACGTTGAGGCGGAAGAAGCCGCGGTCGAAGGTCTTGGTGATGTTGCCGCGGATCTGCCCGCCCTTGTTGCCGTCATAGCCCGCACGCCGCGGCCCCTCGCCGACGCGGTAGAACCCGCCGACGTTGAAGCGCAGCGTATCGCTGAGCTTGCCGCCGTAATCGGCGTCGAGGCGATATTCGCCGTAGTCGAGCCCGACGGTGCCCTGGATCGAGCCGCCCTCCTGCTCGCCCGTCTTGGAGATCAGGTTGATCACGCCGCCGGGCGAGTTGGAGGCGAAGGTCGAGGCAGAACCGCCGCGCACCGCCTCGATCCGCGCGACATTGAAGTCGGCGCGCAGGAAGATGTCGGCATTGGCGAAGGCGATGTCGCCATATTCGAGGATCGGCAGCCCGTCTTCCTGGAGCTGCAGGAACTTGGCGCCACCCGAGGCGACCGGCAGGCCGCGCACCGCGATATTGGCATTGCCCTCGCCGCCCGAGGATTCGGACCGGATGCCCGGCAGGCTGCGGAACAGCTCGGCGGTCGAGCGCGGGGCGGCGTTGACGATCGCATCGCTGTTGAGCGAGCTTACCGAAACCGAACTGTCGAGGCGGTTCTGCCCGCGCGCGACCGCGGTGACGATGATGTCGTCACTCGCCGGTGGCTCGGCGGCGGGGTCCGGCGCAGCCGCCGGGGCCGGGGTCTGCTGTGCGAAAACCGGCGTGGCGGCCAGCAGCGCGGTCGTCGCGAGAAAAAGGGTGCGCCCTTTCAACATATCACTCTCCTGGAAACAACATGGCCGTTTATCGGCTCGATCCGGTCCTAATCGATTCGTGCAAACGTTTGCAAGACGAAAATTGCAATCGTTTGCGGGATCGCTTATGCGCCGTTGCAGGGTGGCAACAGTCCGCCGTTTCGGGAGAGAGACGTGACCAGCGTATCGGTCGGCAAGATCCATCTGTCGTTCGCGCAGATCCTGCAGATGAACCTCGGGTTCCTCGGCCTGCAGTTCAGCTTCGGGCTGCAGCAAAGCAACATGGGGCCGATCTACAGCTATCTCGGCGCGGACGAGGGCAGCATGCCGCTGCTGTGGCTCGCCGGCCCGATGACCGGACTGGTCATCCAGCCTTTGATCGGATCGATGAGCGACCGGACGCGGACCCGCCTCGGGCGCCGCACCCCCTATTTCCTCGTCGGCGCGATCCTGTGCAGCCTGTGCCTGTTCGCGATGCCGTACAGCCGGACGTTGTTGATGGCGGCGAGCCTGTTGTGGGTGCTCGACGCCGCGAACAACGTCACGATGGAGCCGTACCGCGCCTATGTCAGCGACCGGCTGGATGCGGCGCAGCGCCCGCTCGGTTTCCTCACGCAGAGCGCCTTCACCGGTCTCGCGCAGACGCTTTCCTATCTTGCCCCGTCGCTGCTGGTCTGGTGGGGCCTCAACAAGGACACGCTCGACAGCAACGGCATTCCCGAAATCACGCGGATCAGCTTCCTGATCGGGGCGGTGCTGTCGATCACGACGATCCTGTGGTCGGTCTGGCGCGTCCCCGAGCTGCCGCTGACGCCGGAGGAGGACGCCGCAATCACCGCCGATCCGCTGTCGTTGCGCTCGACCGTCACCGGCCTTGTCGACGCAATCCGCGACATGCCCCCGACGATGCGTCAGCTTGCGGTGGCGATGCTGTTCCAGTGGTTCGGCATGTTCTGCTACTGGCAATATGTCGTGCTCGCGCTCGCCCGCGGCGTGTTCCACACCAGCGATCCCTCGAGCGTCGGGTTTCGCGACGCGGGGCTGCTCAACGGCCAGCTCGGGGCGTTCTACAATCTCGTCGCCTTCGTCTCGGCCTTCGCGATGGTGCCCTTCGCGCGGCGGTTCGGCGCACGGCCGATCCATGCGGTCGCGATGGTGCTGTCGGGCGCTGCGATGCTGACGATCGCCTCGACCGGGTCGATCCCGCTGCTGGTGGTCGCGATGGTCGGGATCGGGATCGGCTGGGGCAGCCTGATGGGCAACCCGTATCTGATGCTCGCCAACGCGATCCCGCCCGAGCGGACCGGCGTTTACATGGGCATCTTCAACATGTTCATCGTCATCCCGATGATGGTCGAGATTTTGTTCGTATGGCTCGCCTATCGTCCGCTGCTGGGCGGCGATCCGCGGCACGTGCTGCTGCTCGGCGGGGGGATGATGCTGGCCGCGGCGGTGGCGACCTGGTTCGTCCGCGCGCCGCAGCCACAGCCGGAGCGCGCCGTGGCCTGATCAGGCGGACGCGCGCAGGATCAGCTCCGGCGCCATCTCGACCGATCGGACGTCCTCGCCCTCCATCCGCCGGAACAGCAGGTCGACCATCACTGCGGCCCCGCGCGCGACATCCTGCCGGACCGTCGTCAGCGGCGGGTTGGTGTGCATCGCGATCACCACGTCGTCATAGCCGACGACGCTCACGTCCTGCGGGACGCGCTTGCCATGCGCGGACAGCGCCCGCAGCGCGCTCATCGCGATCACGTCGGACGCCGCGACGATCCCGTCGGGCGACGAATGCCCCGCGAGATACGCCTCGATCGCCGCATAGGACGCCTCGCTCGTCAGATGCACCGGCAGCAGCGTCGCCTGCCCGCTCCCCGATGCGGCGAGCGCCTGCTGGAAGCCGGCATAACGCGCGGCAAATTCCGGCACCTCGGTATTGCCGAAGAACGCCAGCCGCCGCCGCCCCTGCGCCAGCAGATGTTCCGCCGCGATCCGCCCGCCCGCGACATTGTCGCTGCCGACCGTCACCTGCGTCTTGTCGGGGATGATCGCCCCCCACACGACGATCCGGCGATAGCGCTCGGCGACGCGTTCGATCGCATCGATCTGGTTCGACTGGCCGACCACGATGACGCCATCGACTCGCCCGGCATCGACGATCGCGTCGAGCCAGCGATCGTCCTTCGGGATGATCCGCGACAGCAGCAGGTCATGCCCGCGATCCGCGATCGCATCGGCGAGCGGCCCCAGCAGACTCATGAAGAACGGATCGGACAAATGTTGCTCGGTCTCGTGCCCGAGCGGCAGCACGACACCGATCGCGCCGGTCCGCTTGAGCCGGAGATTGCGCGCGGCCTGGTTGACCTTGAAGCCGTGTTCGGTCGCAAGCGAGACGATCCGGTCGCGCGTCGCCTTCGCGATGACCGCGTTTCCCGCGAGCGAGCGGGAGACCGTCGCAACCGAGACTCCCGCCAGTTCGGCGAGTTCGGCCAGGGTCGAAATAGTCGGTGTACCGGACATCACCGTTCTTTGGCGTCTCCCGCACGAATCGCCAACCGTTGTGTTGGAGCACCCGCCCGCGCCGGCGGGAGCGCCCGGTGGATTTGAGCGGGTCTATCCCGGCCTTTGCGGCGTTGTCCGTCCGGGCGGCATGCTCCGACAGTTGAGGAAAGACCTGATGACCGAGATGACCCTGCACGATCTCGCCAAGGCGATGGGCAAGATCGACTTCGCGATGCTCACGACCCGGACCGAAGGCGGCCAGCTCGCGACCCGCCCGATGAGCAACAACGGCGAAGTCGAATGGCAGGGCGACAGCTTCTACTTCAGCTATGACGATGCGCGCACCGTCTCGGACATTTCGAGCGATCCGCACGTCGCCTTGTCGTTCCAGGGCAGCGCCGGGCTGCTCGGCAAACCGCCGCTGTTCGTCGCGGTCGAGGGCGCGGGCAAGATCGTCCGCGACAAGCAGGCGTTTGCCGAGCGCTGGACGTCCGATCTCGATCGCTGGTTTCCGCAAGGCATCGACACCCCCGGTCTCGTGATGATCCATGTGCGCGCGGTGCGGGTGCATTATTGGGATGGAACGGACGAGGGCGAAGTCACGGTCTGACTAGGCGCGCGCCGGGCGTGCGGGGCGGCGGCGGAATTATTCGGTTCCGCGGGCATTTCACCGGAACGTACCCGCCGCTGCATCGTCACGCAGAAGAGAATTTGCGAGGCTGCATGACCGGACCGACGTTGGTATTTCTTCACGCGCTGGGCGCGAGCGCTAAAGAATGGGATCGTGTCGTCGAGCACTTGCCGCACCGTGCCTGCGTGGCGCTGGACCTGCCCGGGTTCGGCGATGCGGCGGACGCGGGATATGCCGATGTCGCCGCGATGGCGGATTGGCTCGCGGCGGAAATCCGGTCGCGTCACCTCATCGCCTGCGTGCTGGTCGGGCATAGCATGGGCGGCAAGATCGTCACCCTGGTGGCGGCACGCGCCGCCGCCGGGGAGATCGGCCTGTCGGGCGTCCTCGGCGTCGTGCTGGTCGCGGCCTCGCCGCCCGCGCCCGAACCGATGGACGAGGATCGCCGCGCCGAGATGATCGGGTGGTTCGCCGATCGGTCGCCGACGCGTGACGACGCCGTGACGTTCGTCGATGCCAATACCGCGACCCCGCTGGCCGGCGAAGCCCGGGACCACGCGATCGCCGACGTGCTGCGATCGAGCCGGGAAGCGTGGCTCGGCTGGCTCGAGCGCGGCAGCCGCGAGGATTGGCGCGCGGTTGCGGGGCGGGTGCCGATCCCCGCGCTGATCCTCGCGGGGGCGGAGGACGGCGATCTCGGCGCGGAAGCGCAGCGACGGCTCAACCTGCCGCATTATACCACCGCCGAACTGCGGGTGGTCGAAGGCGCGGCGCATCTCATTCCCTACGAACAGCCGCAGGTGCTTGCCGGCCTGATCGACGGTCATGCCGCGATGGTCGAACCGGCGGCACTCCCGGCCCGGTTCGCGCGGTTGCTCGACTCCGCTCGCGTCAGCCACCGGACGCGCGCCGCGATGGTGGACCGGCTCCATCCCCCCTCCTCCGACCTGTCGTCGTGGACGGACGACCATGTCGCGACGATGGCGGCGCTGGTCGGGCAGATCCTCCCCGATTGCGGCGCGGACCGCGCGCTGGCGGACCGGATTCTCGCCGGGATCGCCGACGGGCCGGGCGACGGCTGGCGCTTTGCGGCCTTGCCCGCCGATCGCGCGGCATGGACGCGCGGGCTCGCGACGCTCGCCGCGTTCGACGGGGGGTTTGCGACCGCGCCGGGCACGGCGCAGGCGGCCTTGCTGGAGCGCATCGACGCCGGCGAGATCGGCATCGCGGACGACGACTCGAAACTCACCGCCGAACAGATGCGGCTGTGGTTCGAGGACGTACGTGCCGAAACCGCGCGAGTGTGGATGTCCCTCCCCGCGACGATGGCGGCGATCGGCTATGACGGCTTCGCGAACGGCGGCGATGGTCCGCGCAAGCAGGGGTACACCCGCACGGCCGCGGATGACCTCGAAACGTGGCAGCGCCCCGTGGAGCAATCTTCTTGAACGCGCCGCGGCATGCCGCCAACGATGTCGTCGACGCGGTCGTGATCGGCACCGGCGCGGGCGGCGCGCCGCTGACGGCCCGGCTCGCGCAGGCGGGTTTGTCGGTGGTCGCGCTCGAGGCCGGCCGCGCCTTCCGTCCGGACGATCACGTCGCGGACGAAGTCGCTGCCGACATCTACTGGATGGAGGAACGCCTCAGTGGCGGATCGACCCCCACCGCGTTCGGTTCGAACAATTCGGGCATGGGCGTCGGCGGGTCGACGCTCCACTGGGGCGCGTTCTGCCCGCGCCCCGATCCGCGCGACCTGCGGTTGCAAACGCTGACCGGCGAAGGTGCCGACTGGCCGATCGACCATGACTCGCTCACCGCCTACCTTGCGGAGGTCGAGCAGTTTACCGGCGTATCCGGGCCGGCCGACTATCCGTGGGATGCAACGCGGCGCTATGCCTACCCGCCGGTAGCACGCAACGCCTCCGCCGATGCGATGGCGCGCGGCTGTGCCGCCCTCGGCATTCGCGCCACCGATGCGCCGGCTGCGCTGGTGTCGCGTGATCGTGACCAGCCGCACTGGGGGCAGCGTCAAGCGTGCGTCAATTGCGGTGCCTGTCATCAGGGCTGCCGCAACGCCGCCAAGACCAGCATGGACACGACGTACCTGCCCGCCGCCGTCGCGCACGGTGCCGAGATCCGCGCGGAGTCCCGCCTTCTTTCGTTCGAATTCGATCGAAGCGGCAGGATCAGCGCGGTCGTCTATTGGCAGGACGGCCGGGAGCATCGCCAGCGCTGTTCCGCCGTCTTCCTGTGCGCGGGTGGGGTCGAGACTCCGCGTCTGCTGCTCAATCTCGGAATCGCCAATTCGAGCGGTCAGGTCGGGCGCAATTTCATGGCGCATGTCGCGACTCAGGTCTGGGGCCGGTTCGACGCCGACATGCGGATGAACCGCGGCTATCCCTCCTCGCTGATCAGCGAGGACATGATGCGCCCCGGCGACATCGGCTGCGCGGGCGGCTATCTGATCCAGAGCCTCGGCGTGCTCCCGGTCAACCTCGCGACCGGTCTCGCGCGCGGCGCGGGCATGTGGGGCGAGCGTCTCCAGACGCTGCTGCGCGGCTACAACAGCATGGCCGGGATCGGGATCAACGGCGAATGCCTGCCGCACGAGGACAATCGGCTGACGCTCGCCGACGAGACCGACGCCTTCGGGCATCGCAAGGCGCGGATCGACTACAGCTATCACGCCAACGAACGGGTGATCGATCATTACGCGCGCCGCACGCTGACCGAGATCTGGGCGGCGGCGGGCGCGCGCGACATTTTCTCCGTCAGCCGCTCGGCGCATACCATCGGCACGTGCCGCATGGGGCGGGATGGCGCTTCGGCGGTGGTCGACCCGGACGGTCGCAGCTTCGACATCCCCAACCTGCTGATCTGCGACAATTCGATCTTCCCGAGTGCGCTGGCCGCCAACCCGGCGCTCACGATCATGGCGCTGTCACTTCGCACCGCCGACCGTTTTCTGGCATCCAAACAGTAAGGAGTTCACCATGGATCTCGGCATCAAGGACCGTATCGCGCTGATCAGCGGTGCGGATTCGGGCATGGGCAAGGAGACGGCAAAGCTGCTGCTCGAGGCGGGCGTCCGCGTCGCGATCACCGATCAAGCCGGCGGGACGCTCGACGAGGCGGTTGCCGAACTGTCGCCGCTCGGGGACGTCATCGCGGTCACCGGCGATGTGACCAGGATCGACGATGTCAGCGCGATCTGGGCGGAGGTTCGCGGGAAACTTGGCAACCCCGACATCTACGTCAATGCCGCCGGGGTCACCGGCGCGACCGGGGATTTCCTCGAGGTCGACGACGCCGGCTGGCAGCAGACGCTCGACATCAACCTGATGGGCGCGGTCCGCATGTGTCGCGAGGCGATCCCGGCGATGCGCGCGGGCGGCTGGGGTCGGATCGTGCTGTTCGCCTCGGAGGATGGGGTCCAGCCTTATATCGACGAACTCGCTTATTGTGCGTCCAAGGCCGGCATCCTCAGTCTCGCGAAGGGCCTGTCCAAGGCCTATGGCGGGGACAATGTGCTGGTCAACACCGTCTCCCCGGCGTTCATTGCGACCCCGATGACCGACACGATGATGCGCAAGCGTGCGGACGAACGCGGCGAGAGCTTCGACGCGGCGATCGCGAGCTTCCTCGACGAGGAACGGCCCGGGATGGTGCTCAAACGCCGCGGCCGGGCGGAGGAAGTGGCCGCCGCGGTCGCCTTCCTGTGTTCGGAACGGGCGAGCTTCATCAACGGCGCCGGGATCCGGGTCGACTCCGGCTCGGTCGCGACCATCGCGGGATGACGACGATGTCGCCGCGGTACCGGTGGTCCCGCGGCGAAATCGACAGGGACGAGGCGATCGTCGGCATTGCGGGAGTTTGCGCGGATCGTCTTATCCCCGTTGACGACCCCGTTCGAAACGTGGCATTGGCCCACCACGTCGCGCAGAGGGTGCCATCCGGACCCCGATGCCGACCCGATCAGCGGGTTGCCGTTGATAGGCGGGTGTAGCTCAATGGTAGAGCTTTTGCTTCCCAAGCAAGTGACGAGGGTTCGATTCCCTTCACCCGCTCCACATCTTCACTGAACATTTCCCAACTGCGCCCTGCTCGACGGAATCCGTTGCACGCCAGGCCGTGCCTGCGCCGTCGTCATTCGTAAGCCAGACGTCGTACCGATCACCGCGCCGCTAAGGCTGGTCATATTCCGCCGCCACGACGCTCGACAGACACCTGTCCGATGCGTGCGACGCGCCGCCGCAGTGTCCGCCACGCCCTCGGGATCAACTGCGCGCTCAAGCGTTACAGCGGTCTTCCCTTCGCGCTTCCCTCCCACGGAAAGACCAAAAGATGTCCGAACAGCCCGCCAGCCCCGTCCTGCAACCCGTCACGATCGGCGACCTGCAGTTGCAGAACCGCATCGTCATGGCACCCCTCACCCGCAGCCGCTCGAACGAGGCGGGGATCCCCCCGGCCTTCGCGGCGGATTATTATGCACAGCGGGCCGATGCCGGCCTGATCATCACCGAAGCGACGAACATCTCGTCGCAGGCCCGCGGCTATGCGATGACGCCCGGCATCTGGTCGGACGCGCAGGTCGCGGCGTGGACGCCGATCGTCGCGGCGGTCCATCGGCGTGGTGGCAAGATCTTCCTCCAGTTGTGGCATACCGGGCGTATCTCGCACCCCGACCTGCACGGCGGCGCGCTGCCCGTGGCACCGTCCGCGATCGCGGCGGAGGGGCAGGCCTTCACCAATGACGGGATGAAGGATTTCGTCACCCCGCGCGCGCTGGCGACCGACGAGATTCCCGCCATCGTCGAGGATTATCGCCACGCCGCCGAACAGGCGAAGGCGGCCGGGTTCGACGGCGTCGAGGTCCATGCCGCGAACAACTATCTGCTCGAGCAGTTCATCCGCGACAGCACCAACCAGCGCACCGACGATTATGGCGGTTCGATCGAGAACCGGCTGCGATTCCCGCTCGACGTGGTCCGTGCGGTGGTCGGGGTCTGGGGCGCGAACCGTGTCGGCATCCGCATCTCGCCGGCGACGACCGAGCCCGGGAAGACCCCGCTCGACAGCCAGGTCGGGCGCACGTTCGACACCTTCGTCGACGCCCTGTCCGGGATCGGGCTGCTCTACATCCACGATATCGAAGGCGTGACCCAGCAGACGCGCGACGTGCCCGATGGAATCGACTTCCACGAAATGCGCAAGCGCTTCTCGGGCGCCTATATCGCCAACAACCAGTACACGCTTCAGCTTGCCGAGAAGACGTTGGCGGACGGCGATGCGGACCTGTTCAGCTTCGGCCGCCCCTTCCTCGCCAACCCCGATCTCGTCGATCGGCTCCGGACCGGCGCCCCGCTTGCCGAGGCACCGAAGCAATATTGGTATGGCGGCGGCACCGTCGGCTATTCGGACTGGCCCGGCATGAACGGGCAGATCGAGCTTCCGTGATCTGAGGCGTGTTGTCGCCTGCGTATTCAATCAAGGAGATGTGACGTGCTGTTTCATACCATGGTGGGGTCGAACGACATCGATCGATCGAGGCGGTTCTACGACGCTTTGCTCGGCGCGCTCGGCGCCGGCGAAGCGACGCTGAACATCGCCGGCAGCGGGCATACCCGCTTGTTCTACCGCAATGCCGGCGGGACGAACTTCATCGTTTCCCAGCCGATCAACGACGAACCGGCAACCGTGGCGAACGGCAGCACCGTGGCGTTTTCCTGTGACTCCCCCGAACAGGTCGACCTGTTCCACAGGACCGCCGTCGCCAACGGCGGCATCTCGATCGAGGATGGTCCGGGTCCGCGCGAGTCGGCGATGGGAACCGTCCACCTCGCCTATGTCCGCGACCCGGACGGCAACAAGCTCTGCGGGATCCACATTCCCGCCCAGTAGCCGTTGCCGGGGTCGATGGGGCTCAGGTGGTGACTTCGACGCACTGGCGGAACGATCTGTATCGGTCCGCCAGTACTCCTTTGCCGATCCATTCCGCTGCCGAGACGCGCAAGAATGGCGTTGCTAGCGAGCAGGTGGACTGGAGCTGCCTTTGGGCATCCTCGCGACGAGCCGCCCCAACTCCCAGATCTCGCAGGCGCTGCTGAATTGATGTTGCCGCACGTGCGCAATCGCGGCCTCGTCACCATCGCCCACAAATTCGATCCGGCTGGTGATGTGCCCCTGATCATCCAGGCAATAGAGTTTGTACGCGGCCATGACGCTGGACCGTACAATGCTCGCCCGCGAATCCCCAGCGATCTTCTTGGGATTGCAACCGTTCTTCGGACGATCATCAATCCCGGTCGGGACCGCCCCCCTCAGAACCCCATCGCCGTAAGCCCCGGGTGATCGTCCGGCCGCCGACCGAGCGGCCAGAAGAAGGCGCGCTCATCGGCAGCGATGGGATGTTCGTTGATGCTGGCGATCCGGATCATCATCAGGCCGTCATCGTCGAACTGCCAGTTCTCGTTGCCATACGCCCGGAACCACTGCCCGCTGTCGTCGTGATATTCATAGGCGAAGCGCACCGCGATCCGGTCGCCGGCGTGCGCCCAGACTTGCTTGATCAGCCGATAGTCGAGCTCGCGTGCCCATTTCCGCGTGAGGAACGCTGCGATCTGCTCCCGGCCCGTGATGAATTCGGCGCGGTTCCGCCACTGGCTGTCGGGCGTATAGGCAAGCGCCACGCGCGCCGGATCGCGGCTGTTCCACGCGTCCTCCGCCAGCCGCGCCTTGTGCGCTGCGGTTTCGTCGGTGAACGGGGGGAGCGGCGGCCGGGTCATGCGCGGATCTTTCTGTGGCGTGCGGGCGGAACTGCGGTTCCGGCGGGATCTGCGATGTTTCCGGTCTTGCCGCAATGGGGATGGCACTTGGCGCGGACCAGTGCGTTGAGCTGTCATTACCGACCCGCCCTGCCCTTGCCCGATCGTCGCACCGCCTTTCCCATTGACGGCGCTGATCGCAGTGCCACATCTATCCCCGTTGCGCTGGCCGAACGCCGAATGATCGCCGCTCCCCTCGCTCAAGAAAAGACATGGATACCATGACCCGTCGTACTGCGATCGTAATCGGCTCGGGCATCGGCGGCATCGCCTGCGCGATCCGCCTGCAAAGCCTCGGCTTCGACACACGGATCGTCGAACAACTCGATGACGTCGGCGGTCGCGCCTATGTCCGCCGCGCGGAGGGGTTCACTTTCGACATGGGGCCGACCGTGCTGACCGTGCCGCATTTCATCGAGGAGCTGTTCTCGCTCGAGCGGGACGTCGCGATGCTGGCCGCCCCCGATTTCCCCGACGACGTGCTGGGCGACAACCAGCGGATCCTGTCGGGCACCAGCGGCGGCCCCAACACCAGCCGCTATCTCGAGATCGTCCCGGTCCTGCCGTTCTACCGCATCTATTTCGACGACGGCACCTTCTTCGATTACGACGCCGACCCGGTCAACGTCCGCGCGCAGATCGCGCGGCTCGCGCCCGAGGATCTCGACGGTTACGAGCGGTTCCACGAGGCGGCACGCGCGATCTTCCAGCGCGGCTTCCTCGAGCTCGGCTATACCTATTTCGGCAGCCTCGGCTCGATGGTCGGGGTCGTGCCCGACCTGCTCAAGCTCGGCGCGATCCAGCCGCTGTTCTCGCTGATCAGCAAGTATTTCAAGAGCGACAAGATGCGGCAGGTGTTCAGCTTCGAACCGCTGCTGATCGGCGGCAACCCGCTCAAGGTCCCCGCGATCTATGCGATGATCCACTTCGTCGAAAAGACCTGGGGCGTCCATTATGCGATCGGCGGCACGGGCGCACTCGTGAAGGCGATGGTCGTCAAGTTCGAGGAACTCGGCGGAACGGTGCAACTGAATGCCAAGGTCGACCGCATCGACGTCGAGAAGCGCGGCGGCAAGCGGACCGCGACCGGCGTGACGCTCGCCTCCGGCGAGACGCTCGCGGCGGATCTCGTCGTCTCCAACGGCGACTATGCCACCACCTATCTCAAACTGATCGACAAGGCGCACCGGCGGATCAACCGCGACTCGGTGGTCAAGTTCCGCAAGCAGAGCATGTCGCTGATGGTGATCTACTTCGGCTATGAAAAGCGCGATGGCGACCCCGACCTGCGCCACCACAACATCATCCTCGGCCCGCGGTACGAGGAATTGCTGACCGACATCTTCGAACGCAAGATCCTCGCCGAGGACTTCTCGCAATATCTGCACATCCCGACGCTGACCGACCCGAGCCTCGCCCCCCGGGGGCATCACGCGGCCTATACGCTGATCCCCGTGCCCAACACCCTCGGCAGGATCGACTGGGATACGGTCGGCGAAGGGTTTGCCGAGAAGGTGCTCAATTTCCTCGATGACCGCGGCTACATTCCCGGCCTGCGCGAGCGGCTGGTCTATCGCAGCTTCGTCACGCCCGATTATTTCGAGCAGACGCTCGGGTCCTACGCGGGCAACGGCTTCGGGGTCGAGCCGCGACTGACCCAGACCGCGTTCTTCCGCCCGCACAATCGCAGCGAGGATATCGCCAACCTCTATCTGGTCGGACAAGGCACGCAGCCGGGCGGCGGCACGCCCTCGGTGATGATGTCCGCCAAGATGACCGCGCGCGAGATTGCGCGCGACTATGCGGTCGATCGCGCGATCGTCGACGGGATGCCGCGCGCGCGGGTCGACGCCTAGGCGGGGCCGATCCGGTCGGCGAGCATCCGGCCGGACAGCCATGCGCTTTCGACCCTTGGCGCGAGCAGCCAGTCGCCGACCGCGCCGATCCGAAGCGCGGGGTCCCACAAGGCCCCGTCGCGGGCCGCCGCAACCTTGGCGTAGCGCCAGCGATGGCCGATCCGCAGGACCGTCGCGGGCAAGGGCTGCGTCGCTTCCGTCGCCAGCGCCGACAGCAAGGCATCGACAACGCCGTCCGCCGCGTCTTCCAGATGGTCGCGCGACCAGTGCGGCGTCGCCTGCACCACCCACGCCTCGCGCCCGCCGCGCCCCGGCTTGGCGCTGTTGCGCGCCGCCCAGCCGATGATGCCGCTGTCGCGAACGATGTCCCCGGCGATGGCAACGCGATCTTCGAACGCGACCATCGCGGTCCAGCATGGCGCGGACGGGCACGCCTGCGCGATCGCCGCCATCGCGGGATCGTGCGCGACGAGCAGCGGCCCCGCCTGCTCGGCCGGAGTCGCGACGATCACCGCGTCGAAGCGCGTGTCCGAAACCGGGTCCAGCAGCCACCCGCCATCGCCACGGCGGATCGCATCGACTTTCGCGCCCCAGGTAACATCGCGGTCATCGGTGATCGCCTTGACCAGCGCGTTCATGCCGGGGGTCCCGACCCAGGCGTCCTCCCCCGCCGCGGGCCAGGCGGCAACGATGCCCGCCGCAGCCCACTGCTCGACCTGCGCCCCGAACGCGGGGTCGCGCGCGGTGAAATATTGCGCGCCGTGATCGAACGAAACGTCGCCGTCCGGACCATCGACGCGCCGTGTCGCCATCCGCCCGCCCGCGCCGCGCCCCTTGTCGAACAGCGACACGGCATGGCCACGCGCCTGCAAGGCTTGTCCGCATGACGAGCCTGCGATGCCGGCACCGACGATGGCGATCTTCATTCGGTTTCCCGTCCATTTCCCAGTAGAGTTCACATGATGCGGCGCACGGTCCGGCGATCAGGGCAGCAACAGCTTACGGTCGCGGGTTGCTCCCGCCAAGCCGTACCCCGATCCACAACCGTCGCGGCGTCCCGATATCGATCGACCCGCCCGCGTTGCGCGTGATGACCGTCGTATCGGTGAGATTCTCCCCGCGCGCGATCACCGACCAGCGCCGCGCGACGGGCACCGTCACCACCCCGTCGAGCGTCGTCGCGGCCGGCAGCACGTCGGTCTGCAAATCGTCCTCGAACTGCCTGCCGACATACCGCCCGGTCAGCGACAATCCGAAGCCGCGCCGATCCTGCCAGCCAAGCGTCGCGCTTGCGGTATGCCGCGGACTTTGCGCCGGGATGAACCCGTCGAGTTGCGCCGAAGCGCCGGAGGCGCGGACCTTGCTGTCGCTGAACGCATAGGAGCCATCGAGCGACACCGCCCCCCGCCCCGCATGCGCGGTGACTTCCACCCCACGCGCGACGATCGCGTCGACATTCTGCCGCTGCCGCACATTGGGCGCGATCGTGACGTTGGCGATCGCCCCCTCGAGCCGATTGTAGAAAGCCGTAACGCCGAGCCGCACCCCGGCCACCGGCGTCACGTCGACCCCGCCCTCGACCCCGCGCAACCGCTCGAGCCCCAATGCGGCATTCGCCTGCGTCGTGATCGGGAAGACCACGAACGGGCGGTACAATTCGTTCAGCGTCGGCAGGCGGAACCCGGTGTACCCCGCCGCGCGCAACGCGACGGCGTCGCTCGCGTGGAACAGCGCACCCGCACGACCGGTCGCCTCGACCCCGTCGCGGTCGGCAAAGCGTCGATCGGTCGTAATGACACCAGCCGTCGTCCGCTCTCGGAAGAAGCCGTCGGTGATCGTCCAGCGATCGCCGCGCACCCCCGCCGTCAGCACCAGCCGCCCGAGCGTCCAGTCATCCTCGGCGAACAGCCCGGCGGTGCTTGTGTTGCCGCCAGCGGTGCGGCGTGTCGTCACCGCGCCGCTCGCGGCATAGGCGTCCTCGTACAGCGTCCCGTCGCCCAGCCGGACGTCCGCGCCGATCCGCAACACGTGATCCGGCCCGACCGGCGGGCGCAGCTCGATCTTGCCGCCGATTCCGGTCGCAGGCGTATTGCGCTGGTCGAGCGTCAATCTGGCGGTGGTCGCGCTGATCACGCGGTTGGAGAAGTTGCGTGCCTGGACATAGGCCAGCACGTCGAGCGCCCACGGCCCGCGATGGATCAGCCGGACGCTCGCATCCTCGCCCGACGAACTGCTGTCCGCGCCCGCGAAACGCAACGTACGATCGTCGCGGAACACGACCATCCGCGCCTGCACTTCGGTTTGCGCGTCGATCGGCACGACGCCGCGGATCTGCCCCGACCAGTCGCGATAGCGCGCGCGGACCGTCGCGGCGGTGCGCTGGTCGACCGGGGTCGTATAGAAGCCGTCGCCGCGCTCGAACCGGCCCGAGACGGTGAGATAGCCCGCGCCGACATCGGGCGAGACGCTCGCGCTGGTCTCGACCGCATTGTCGCTGCCGTAGAAGGCGCTCCCCGCCACGCGCGGCAGATCGACACGCGTCGCGCTCGCGAGTTCGACCGTGCCCGCGACCGCACCTGCGCCGAACGCCCCCGACCCGCCCCCGCGCGTGATCCGCACGCTCGACAGGCGATCCGCCGACAGCGCGTTGAACGGGATATAGCCGAAGAACGGGTCCGCGAGCGGCACCCCGTCGAGCAGCACGAGCGCGCGCGACGACGCATTGCCGCCGAGCGCGCGCAGCGTGACGCCCTGCGCGGACGGATTGGCCGAGCGGCTGTCGCTGCGGCGGAACTGCTGGAACCCCGCGACGTCGGACAGGACGTTCTCGACCCGGCCCGACGCATCGCCGGTCAGCCGCTCGCGGTCGATCGTGACCGAACCGTAGGCCGGAACCCCGGGCGGCAGCGGCAGCGGCGATCCGAGCACGACGATGTCGGGACCGGTGGTGTCGGCCGGAACCGGGCCGGGGACGGTCTGCGCGGACAGCGCGACCGGCACGCCGGCACCGGCGAGTGCAAGTTTCCATATTTTCACGGAGCTTAGGGTTTCTTGGCCTGCGGCACGCCACTGACCCAGAACACGCCGTCGGGCTTGAGCGTGATGACATATTGCCCACGATCGTCGCATTCCGCGATCCACACCGCCTCGCCGTTGATCGGCGCGTGCTTCTCGAACCGGACGATCTTCTGGCAGGTATAGCCGCCGTCGCGGATCGCGCGGAAGAAGGTGGTTTCCTGCAAGCCCTTCGGCAGCGCGTCGATCTTGGCTTCCATCGGATCGGGTTTGGTCGTGGCGGCGGTGGTCTTGCCCCCACTTGCGCCGGGGTCGCACGCCGACAGCGCGACGAGACCGGCGAGCATGGGCACGACGAACAGGGGGGATAGGCGCTTCATGGCATGTCTCCGGTCAGATACCGTCGGCAACGACGCTGCGCCCCGATTGCTCCAACGCCTGGGTAAGATCGGCGATACAGCGGTCTGCAAGCGCCGCCTCGGTCGCGCGGACGACGAAGTTGGCGCCGACCCGGCCATCGCGGAAGAACGGGTAACTGCCGATCGCCACGCCCTCGTGCGTCTTCTCGGCATTGCGCAGCAAGTCCGCGACCTCGCTCTCGGCGACCCAGCAGCCGATCGTCCGCGACAGCACCGGCAGACCGCCTTCGAGCGTGCCAGTCAGCGCGTCGAGCATCCCCGCGGTGATGTGCGGCACCCCCGCCATGATGAAGATGTTGCCGGCCTTGATCCCCGGCGCGCCCGACATGCGGTTTTCGATCAGGTCCGCGCCGGCCGGCACCCGCGCCATCCGCTTGCGCGCCTCGTTCAGCCCGCCACGGCTTGCGTAATACGCCTCGAGCACTTCGACCGCGTGCGGATGGAACTCGACCGGGACACCCAGCGCCGCGGCAATCGCGTCGACCGTGATGTCGTCATGCGTCGGGCCGATCCCGCCGGTGGTGAACAAATAATCGTTGCGTTCCCGCAGGATGTTGACCGCCTCGACGATCGCCTCGGTCTTGTCCGCGACGATCCGCACCTCGGCAAGACGAATCCCCTGCACGTTGAGCCACGCCGCGATTTGCGCGACATTCTTGTCCTG
Organism: Sphingomonas sp. PAMC 26617; assembly: GCF_000242835.1. Taxonomy (NCBI): domain Bacteria; kingdom Pseudomonadati; phylum Pseudomonadota; class Alphaproteobacteria; order Sphingomonadales; family Sphingomonadaceae; genus Sphingomonas; species Sphingomonas sp. PAMC 26617. The sequence goes on along the minus strand of NZ_JH594425.1, from coordinate 2,723,678 downwards.
CGTGCGACCCGACAGGATCTCGTCGCCGATCACCGCGAGCGCGGCCGTCCAGATACGTTGCGTCATGGCTTCGGCATAGTCCCGCGCCGCCCTCTCGCAAAGCCCGCTTGGTGCCGCTATATCGATTGTCATGACCGATTATGTAACCGTAACCGCCGACGCGCCGATGGGCCGCACCGGCGCGATCAAGCTCCATGGCCGCGATGCGTTCGACGGGATGCTCGCCGCAGGACAACTCGCCGCCGAAACGCTCGACATGATCGTGCCGCACATGGTGCCCGGCATGGCCACCGCCGAGCTCGACGCCATGATCCGCCGCTTCATCACCGATCGCGGCGGCATCCCCGCGACGCTCGGCTATCGCGGCTATACGCATTCGAGCTGCATCTCGATCAACCACGTCGTCTGCCACGGCATCCCGAGCGAGAAGACGCTCAAGACCGGCGACATCGTCAACGTCGACGTGACGCCGATCCTCGACGGCTGGCACGGCGACAGCAGCCGGATGTATCTGGTCGGCGACGTGCCGATCAAGGCGAAGCGGCTGGTCGAGGTGACCTACGAATGCCTGATGATCGGGATCGAGCAGGCGAAGCCGGGCAACCATCTCGGCGATATCGGCCACGCGATCCAGCGGCATGCCGAGAAGCATCGCTACGGCGTGGTGCGTGATTTCTGCGGGCACGGGCTCGGGCGGCTGTTCCACGATGCGCCCGAGGTGGTCCATGCCGGGCGTCCCGGCACCGGGCCGGAACTCAAGCCGGGGATGATCTTCACGATCGAACCGATGATCAACACCGGCCGCGCGGACGTGAAGCTGCTCGACGACGGCTGGACCGCGGTGACGCGCGATCGCTCGCTCTCCGCTCAGTTCGAACATTCGATCGGGATCACCGAGGACGGCTGCGAGATCTTCACGCTCAGCCCGGGCGGGTTCGACAAGCCGCCGTATTGAGGGGTTGGGTAGCGCGCGCGCACCACTCCCAACGCACCACTACCACGCACGCACCCACCACCACCCCGGCGAAGGCCGGGGTCCAATCGTGGAGGTCGAGGTAACGTAGCGCAGCGCAGCGCAGCGCTGCCAACGCCTGTTGCGCTATTGGGCCCCGGCCTTCGCCGGGGTGGCGGAGTCGTTGGGGTGCGTTCCTTGGTGTGCGCCGCTTCATGGCAGCGCCACTGCCACAAAATCAGGCAACTCCCGACGTCTGCGCGCCAGTTAGGCACCACGCCGCCCGAAATTCTCACAAAACCACGCATTTCCGCCCCTCGCGTGGCTGGCATGGTTATTGTAAGGTGAACGACCATTCCGGGAGGCGTATCAGCGTGAAAAAGATCGAGGCGATCATCAAGCCGTTCAAGCTCGATGAGGTGAAGGAGGCGCTGCACGAGGTCGGAGTGAGCGGGATCACCGTGACCGAGGCCAAGGGCTTCGGCCGCCAGAAGGGCCATACCGAACTGTATCGCGGCGCCGAATATGTCGTCGATTTCCTCCCCAAGGTAAAACTCGAGGTCGTCGTCGAGGACGGTCTCGCGGACCGCGTGGTCGAGGCGATCGCCGCCGCCGCGCAGACCGGGCGGATCGGCGACGGCAAGATTTTCGTCATTCCGGTCGAGACCGTCCTGCGCATCCGCACGGGCGAACGCGACGAAGACGCGATCTGAGCGCAATGATCGGAATGCGGGTTTGACGCAGCGCAACATCTTGTGACAGCGTGAACATCCGGGCTTAACACGAGTCCCGCACCTGGTTGACCGGTACGGGCGAATTTTCAGTATCCAGAAAGGGCGTGGGGACATGGCAAAGACGGGCAACAGCGCGAACGACGTGCTGCAGATGATCAAGGACCAGGAGATCGAGTGGGTCGATCTGCGGTTCACCGATCCCAAGGGCAAGTGGCAGCATCTGACGATGGTCGCGGGAGTCGTCGGCGAGGACGAGCTGACCGACGGCTTCATGTTCGACGGATCGTCGATCGAGGGCTGGAAGGCGATCAACGAGTCCGACATGATCCTCATGCCGGATCTCGACGCGGTGTGGACCGACCCGTTCTCGGCGACGCCGATGCTGATCCTGGTGTGCGACATCGTCGAGCCGTCGACCGGCGAGCTCTACGCGCGCGATCCGCGCTCGACCGCGAAGCGCGCCGAGGCGTATCTCAAGACCACCGGCATCGGCGACACGATCTTCATCGGGCCGGAAGCCGAGTTCTTCATGTTCGACAACGTCCAGTTCGAGAACAGCTACGCGACCAGCTATTACAAGATCGACGACATCGAGCTGCCGACCAACACCGGCACCAGCTATGAGGGCGGCAACCTCGGCCACCGTCCGCGCGCCAAGGGCGGCTATTTCCCGGTCGCGCCGGTCGACAGCGCGGTCGACATCCGCGGCGAGATGGTCTCGACCATGCTCGAGATGGGCCTGCCGTGCGACAAGCACCACCACGAAGTCGCCGCCGGCCAGCATGAGCTGGGCCTGACCTTCGGCACGATGACGCTGACCGCGGATCGGATGCAGATCTACAAGTATGTCTGCCACAACGTCGCGCAGGCGTACGGCAAGACCGTCACCTTCATGCCCAAGCCGATCAAGGAAGATAACGGTTCGGGGATGCACACGCATCTGTCGATCTGGGACAAGGGCAACCCGCTGTTCGCCGGCAACGGCTATGCGGGCCTGTCGGAGACGTGCCTGTTCTTCATCGGCGGCATCATCAAGCATGCCAAGGCGGTCAACGCCTTCACCAACCCGACGACCAACAGCTACAAGCGGCTGGTCCCGGGCTATGAAGCGCCGGTGCTGCTCGCTTACTCGGCGCGCAACCGCTCGGCGTCGTGCCGCATCCCTTATGGCACCGGCCCCAAGGCGAAGCGCGTCGAAGTGCGCTTCCCCGATGCGATGGCGAACCCGTATCTCTGCTACGCCGCGCTGTTCATGGCGGGCATGGACGGGATCCAAAACCGCATCCACCCGGGCGAGGCGATGGACAAGAACCTGTACGACCTGCCCCCGGCAGAACTCGCACAGGTCCCGACCGTCTGCGGGTCGCTCCGCGAGGCGCTCGACTCGCTGGCGGCGGATCACGACTTCCTGCTCAAGGGCGACGTGTTCTCGAAGGACCAGATCGAATCGTACGTCGAGCTGAAGATGCATGACGTGCTGCGCTGGGAGATGACGCCTAGCCCGGTCGAGTTCGATATGTACTACAGCTACTGAGGCGCGGCCACGACCGCGCCGGTGGCGACGAGGCAAAGCCAAGTCGCCACAGGAGCTGTCGGCCGGCCTCGCCAAAGCGAGGACCGACGGCGTGGCTTTGCCACGACGGCACTTTTGGAAAGGGCGTCCGGAGCGATCCGGGCGCCCTTTTTGATCCACCACCCCGACCGTTCGTTTCGAGCGAAGTCGAGAAACCGGGCACAGCCCAGGTTTGTAGACTACGCTCGAAACGAACGGATGGAATGGGAGCGCGACCCAAACCAAACCAACCGCATTCCAAACCCCCGCAAAACCCCCTAAACCCCGCCGCATGATCCACGTCGCCGCGCTCTACCGTTTCGCCCGCTTCCCCGACCCGAAAGCGCTGCGCCAACCCCTGCTCGACCTGTGCGAAGCGCAGGGCATCAAGGGCACGCTGCTGCTCGCCCCCGAAGGCATCAACGGTACGATCGCGGGCAGCGACGCGGCGATCGCAGCGGTGCTCGCGCACATCCGCACCCTCCCCGATTGTGCGGCGATCACCGCCAAGCACAGCCACGCCGAAACCATGCCGTTCCACCGCATGAAGGTCCGCCTCAAGCGCGAGATCGTGACGATGGGCGAACCCGCGATCGATCCGATGGAGGGCACCGGCACCTATGTGAAGCCAGCCGACTGGAACGCGCTGATCGACGCGCCCGATACGGTCGTGATCGACACGCGCAACGCCTATGAGGTCAGGGTCGGCAGCTTCGCGGGTGCGGTCGACCCGCAGACCGACGCGTTCAGCGATTTCCCCGCCTGGGCGCGCGCGCACCGCGCCGAGTTGGACGGCAAGCGCATCGCGATGTTCTGCACCGGCGGAATCCGCTGCGAGAAGTCGACCGCGTTCCTCAAGGCCGAGGGTCTGACCGACGTCTTCCACCTCGAAGGCGGCATCCTGCAATATCTCGAGGACGTCCCGCCCGAGCAAAGCCGCTGGGAAGGCGAATGTTTCGTGTTCGACGAGCGCGTCGCGGTCGGGCACGGGCTCGCGCCGGGCACGCACGCGCTGTGCCGCGCCTGTCGGATGCCGGTCAGCCCGGCGGACCGCGCCTCGCCACTGTACGAGGAAGGCGTTGCCTGCCCAGCCTGTGCGGCCACGCGTGACGACACGCAGCGCGCCGCTTATGCCGAGCGCCACCGCCAGGTAAAACTCGCCGAACGCCGCGGCGAAACGCATGTCGGCGCGGCGGCACCCAAAGCATAGGTGTCCTTTTGCGCCGACCTGTTGCATCGCAGCACGAGTGTTTGACGACGACGAGGCCATGATGATTCTTTCCCGGGTGCGCGTATTGGCACTGGCGTCCACGGCAACGATGCTCGGTCTCGCGCAGCCGGCGACCGCGCAGCAGGTCGACATCGGCGCGCCCGCCCCGCCGCCCGCCGCCGACGCTCCCGTCGCGCAGCCCCCCGCCAACGACAGCCAGAAGCCCGCGACCGAACCCGCCGGCCCGTCCGGCCCGGATACGCCGGTCGAGACCGCAGCGCCCGCCAGGCGCCGCGTCCCCAATCACATGCAGCACCCGCGCAACATGCTGTTCTACCAGCCGATCGGCGACACGCAAAGCGATGCGCCGCCCGGGCTGTTCGCCGACTGGCGGCATGCGCGCACCTGGCTGGGCGATCGCGGCTTCGACGTGTCCGCACGCTATGCGTCGGAAAGCGGGTATAATTTCACCGGCGGCCAGCGAAAGAAACTGACCGAGACCGGGCAGGTCGATTTCGGCGCAAAGATCGACATGGCGAAGGTCGCCGGGATCGAGGGCGGTACGCTGCAGGCGACGATCACGTGGCGACGCGGGCGCAACCTTTCCGACGACGCCGGGCTCGGCACGTTGCAGCAGGTGCAGGAAGTCTATGGCCGCGGGCAGACCGTCCGCGTCACGCAATTATGGTATGAACAGAAGATCGGCGATGCGGTCGAACTCAAGCTCGGGCGGACCAATCCGGGCACGGATTTCGCGGCATTCTCGTGCCATTTCCAGAACCTGTCGTTCTGCGGCGCGCAGCCGGGCAATCTCGTCGGCGATTATTGGTATAACTGGCCGGTCAGCCAATGGGGCGGCCGGTTGCACGTCGACGTCGGCGGCGGGACGTATCTCCAGATCGGCGCCTATGAGGTCAATCCGCTCAACCTGAAGAACAATTTCTTCATTGCCCGGTGGCACGGCGCGACCGGCGCGCTGATCCCGGTCGAGGCGGGGTGGACTCGGCTCGGCGACACCGGCCATGTCGGATCGTACAAGCTCGGCGCGTGGTATTCGACCGCGAATGGCGACGACGTGCTGCTCGACATCAACCGCCGCCCGATCGTGGTGACCGGGCTCGCGCCCTTGCAGCGCTCGGGGCGGTACGGCGTCTATGCCAATGTCCAGCAGCAGCTTACCGGCACGTCCAAGGACGGCAAGGCGCTGACCGGGCTCGGCATCTTTGCCAACGTCACGCAGGCCGACCGCGCCACCAGCGTGACCGACAATCAGGCGACGCTCGGGATCTTCTACAAGGGGCTGCTCCCCGGGCTCGAGGGCGACGTGCTCGGGGTCGCGGTCGGGCGCACCAACGTCAACGGGCGCGCCGCCGATGCCGACCGGCTGGTCCCCGGCACGCCGGTACGCGATGCCGAATATGCCGCCGAGATCTATTACAGCCTGACGCCGGTTCCGTGGCTCGAGCTGCAACCCAACGTCCAGTGGATCCACCACCCCGGCGGCGTGCGCACGCGCGGCGATGTCGGCGTGCTGGGGCTTAAGGCGGCGGTGACGCTGTAGCGCGCAGCGCGGAATGGACCACAGCGTTCATGGACAAGAACGATGAACCGGCGCACTGTTCGCGCAGCCGAGTATTGGGTCTGTGTTCACCGTTCTCCCTGCCCGATCCCGCGGGCCCAATCGCTCGGATTGGCGCTGTGAAGCCGCCATGCGCCCTCGCATCCGGATTGGAACCGCCGCCATGATCGTACTCATCGCCGCCGCCGCGCTTCTGGCGACCATCGTGCTCGGCATGGCGAGCCTCGTCATCGGGCGCAACAAACCGCACGGCCCCGAACATCGCGGCGCGCTCTACTTGCGGAGCAGTTCGGCTGGGTTCTTCATTTTGCTGGTCTGCGCGATTTCGGCGACGGTTTTTTCCTGACCGGCGCCACCGGTTCGGGCGGCTTGCACGGGAAAGCGGCGGTCAGCGCGTCGCGCACCAGGAAGACGGGCGCACGGTCCCATGCCTTGCGGTGCGTGCGGAGGTATTTGCGCGCCGCCGAAACCGCCTTGATCGTCGAGGCGCTGGTCGGCGACGGGCATATTTGCTGCGCCATCGACAGCGTATCGAACACGCCGAGGATATAGCCGGTACAAAAACTGGCGGTCGCGTCCGAATCCTTGCCCCGGCAATCCTCGGCGAGTTGCGCGCTTTGCAGCGAACTCACGACCACCGCGGGCTCCGCCATCGCCAGAACGCCAGCCAGAAGCAGGATCATCGACTCGTCCTTATTCGGTAGCGGTCGCGGCAGTCGCCGGTGAGGCGCCAGGGGCGTTCAGATAGGGCAGCAGGCGGACGCGCGGAAACACCGCGTCGAGCGGCTTGGTGTCGGGGAGGATGTAGACCACCCCGCCCCGCTTGAGGAACAGCGGGCGCAAATGCTTGGTGTAGAAACTCGTGCCGACGTTGATGCACCCGAAGGAGATGCGGTTGTCGTCGGGCGATGGCGACAGCAGGCGCGCGACGCGCTGCTCGCTCTTGTGCGTGGTGATGACCGCGTGGAGCGCGACCGAATTGGCGTAATCGACCCACAGCACACGCTCGCGCCCGAACGCCTTGCCGAACTTGGCGACGAACCGCCCGGCAGGCGTCGTACGCTCGGCGGGGCCGATATCTTCGAGCTTCTTGGCACCGACCCCGGGGGACGAATCGTCCCCGATGCCGATCCCGAGCAGGACCGGCGTCTCGCCGAGGAAGTCGCCATTGGCCGCGAACAGCGAGAGCATCGCCGCGGGCTTGTCGATAACGATATAGGGAAGCTTGCCGTTGTCGCGCGATGTCTCGACCCACGCGATCATGCGGTTGGCGTCATCCGACCGTACCGGATCGGGCAGCGGGAGCAGATCCACCGGCGCAACCGGCTTCGCCTTCGGCTTGGGGCGCGCTTTCGGCGTCCCGGCAGTCGTAGCCTTCGCCCCGGCTTTCGCCTTGGCGGGAACTGCCGCACGCGCGCCTTGCGGTGCCGCCGAGGCCGGGACGGATCCCAACCCCAGCATCACCGAGAAGGCTATGCCCGTGCGGCACCCGATCGCAAACAGCTTGGTCAACATGTCTTGCGTGTTCACCAATGCTGTCCGTCAATGCAAGCGGTTAGCGACTGATCGCTTAGCCGCGCGGCCGACGCTGCTGACGCTGCGCCTGCTGCTGCATCTGCTGGTCGAGACCATCGACGCGGCCGTTGATCTGGTCGATCCGCTGCGCGTTCTGCTGGGCCTGACCGGCGGCAGCCTGGGCCTGGGTCAGCGCCTGGCCGGACGTACCTTCGACCGTGCGGACGCGGCCATCGATCGTGTCGATGCGCGAGTTGACGGTGGCGATCTGCTGGTTGACGTAACCCTTGGTCGCGCAGCCGCTGATACCAACCGACCCGACCAGGACCATCGCTACAGTTGCAGCCTTTGCAAAATTCGGACGCATTCACTCACCTCATTCGTGATTTCAGGGTGTAACGATCAAGCGCGGGCATGGTTCACTTGGCAATCCCGAACCGTTGAAATGTGCGTCGGATACGGCGGGAGACGCCCAAACGGCCGTAACGCGGGCGCGATATCCGTCATTTGAAGGAGGCGGCCTGCCCCGGTGGGAACAGGCCGATCCATGCCGCGACTCTCAATAGGCGCGCCCGATCAGCACGCGCTCGACCGCGGTTTCGCCGGTAAAGACACAGGGCCCGTCGATCGCGCCCTGCGCCATCGGCGCATTGCGGATCGTCAGCTTCAGCGCCTTCAGCCGCGCGACGACCGCGTCGAGCGCAGCACCGGTCGGCCGCGACCATTGCACTTCGAGCCAGCCGGGGTTCTTCACGCCTTCGGCAAAGTGCGTCTCGATCGCGGCGAAGTCGGCGGCGGGGACGACGCTCGCCTCCAGCCGCGCGCACGCCTCGCTGTGGAGCGACGCCTGGATGTCCGCGAGCATCGCGCCCGCGCCTGCGACGAAATCGTCCTGCGCGACGACGTTGCTGTCGAGCTTGCCGTCCTCGCGGTACAGCCGGTCGCGGCGGATCAGCGAGACGTTGCCCCCCGCCACGTCGCGCCCGCCGACCTCGATCACGATTGGCGCGCCCTTCTTGACCCAGCCCCACCGCTTGGTTGCGGTCTTGCCGAACTTGAGGTCGAGCAACGCGCGCACCGGCTCGCCCAGCGCGGACTGTTGCGCGAGCTGCGCCTGCAACGCCTTGCAATAGTCGATGATCGCGGCGTCCTCGGGGTTCTCGCGCAGCATCGGGACGATCACGACCTGCCACGGCGCAATCCGCGGCGGAACGCGCAGACCGTCGTCATCGCCGTGGACCATGATGACCGCGCCGATCATCCGCGTCGACACGCCCCAGCTCGTCGTATTGGCAAGCTCGAACACGCCTTCCGAATTCTGGAACTTGATCTCCTGCGCCTGCGCGAAGTTGGTGCCGAGGAAATGCGAGGTGCCCGCCTGGAGCGCCTTGCCGTCCTGCATCATCGCCTCGATGCTGTAGGTCGAGACCGCGCCGGGGAAGCGCTCGTTCTCGGGCTTCTCGCCCGCGACGACCGGGACCGCGAGGCAATCCTCCGAAAACGCGCGATAGACCTCGAGCATCTTGAGCGTCTCCTCGCGCGCCTCCTGCGCCGAGCCGTGCGCGGTATGGCCTTCCTGCCACAGGAACTCGCTGGTGCGCAGGAACATCCGGGTGCGCATCTCCCAGCGGACGACGTTCGCCCACTGGTTGATCAGCACGGGCAGGTCGCGCCACGACTGGACCCACCGCGCGAACGCCGCGCCGATCACCATTTCCGACGTCGGGCGGACGACGAGCGGTTCCTCGAGCTTCGCCTCGGGATCGGGGATCAGCCGGCCAAGCCCGTCCGCCTTCAGCCGATGATGCGTGACGACGGCCATTTCCTTGGCGAAGCCCTCGACATGCTCGGCTTCCTTCTCGAAATAGGAGAGTGGAATGAACAGCGGGAAATAGCAATTTTCGTGGCCGGTCGCCTTGATCTGGTCGTCGAGCAACCGCTGAATCCGTTCCCAGATGCCATAGCCCCACGGCCGGATGACCATGCAACCCCGGACGCCGGATTCCTCGGCGAGGTCGGCCTCGGTGATGACGGACTGGTACCAGGCGGAAAAATCGGCCTCGCGGGTGACGGGGAGTGCGCGTTTGATCATTCCCGCGCGGATAGCGGCAAATCGGCTGGCGGCAAAGCCCGGATGCGCGCGCTAGCCCCTCCTCTTCAGGACGGGCTTGGGGTGGGGAAGTCTTGCAGAACTTCGCTCTCTGCGAGGCACTGCCCCACCCCAAACCCCTCCCCTGAAGGGGAGGGGCTTGAGACGAAGAAGGCTCGCCTCACCCGTCAAAGCGCCGCTGGCAAATCCAAGCCGCCGGCAATCCGGGCAACCGCGATGCGAGCACAGCACTTATCCCCTCCCCTTCAGGGGAGGGGTTGGGGTGGGGCAGTCCAGCAGAACACCGCTCTCTGCGAGGCACATCCCCACCCCAAACCCCTCCCCTGAAGGGGAGGGGCTTAAGAAGGAGAAGGCTCGCCTCACCCTTCGAAGCCGCCGCTGGACAATCCAAGCCGCCGGCAATCCGAGCGACCGCGATGCAAGCGCAGCACGTAGCCCCTGCCCTTCAGGGGAGGGGTTGGGGTGGGGCAGTCCAGCAGAACTTCGATCTCTACGAGGCACTTCCCCAACCCAAACCCCTCCCCTGAAGGGGAGGGGCTTGAGAAGAAGAAGGCTCGCCTTACCCCGCAATGCCGCCACCGGCTACGCCAAGCCGCCAGCAATCCGGGCAACCGCGACGCAACCGCAGCACTTAGCCCCTCCCCTTCAGGGGAGGGGTTGGGGCAGTCCAGCAGAACTTCACTCTCTGCGAGGCACTGCCCCACCCCCAACCCCTCCCCTGAAGGGGAGGGGCTTTAGAAGCAGAAAGCCTCAACGATACCGCCAGCCGCCGTTATGCCGGTAGCGATGCTGGTAATAACGACGGCCATCCCAATAGCCGCGTCCACGGTGATAATAGCCGACCCTTGGCGGGCCGCGGTGCGCGTAGACCGGCCCGTTCGGCCGGCACATCCCGCGCGGTCCCGGGTGGAAACCGCGGCCACATCCGCCGGCGGCTTCGGCTGGTCCAATGGCGGTAAGCGCCACGCCTGCCGCAATCGCGGCTGCCAGAAGTTTTTTCATGTTCACCTCGCGCTAAACGCTTCAACGTGTCCCTTGCGGGATAACGGAAGAAACGTCGCGGCCGGGATGCCGTTCCCAAACAGCCAGAACGGTCCTTTGCCCGCCGCTACACCAGCAGCAGCGTCGCGCCGGAGGTCTCCCCCTTCGCCAGTGCGCGATGCGCGTCCGCCGCATCCTCGAGCGCAAAGGTCTGGCCGATCGCGGGCGTGATCGCGCCCGAACGCAGCATCGTGAACAGCCGCTCGATCCCCGCCTGCCGTTCCTCGGGCGTGACATAATAGCTGAACAGCGTCGGCCGCGTCACGAACAGCGACCCGCGCGTCGACAGCGTCCCGAGATCGACCCCGGTCACCTTCCCCCCGGCATTGCCGTAGCTGACGATCAGCCCGCGCCGCGCGGTGCAGGCGAGCGAAATGTCCCACGTCGCCATCCCGACCCCGTCGAGCACGATCGGCACCAGCGCCCCGCCGGTAATCTCGCGCACGCGCGCGACCACGTCTTCCTGCTTGTGGAGGATGACGTGATCCGCCCCCGCCGCGCGCGCCTGCTCGGCCTTGTCTTCGGTGCCGACCGTCCCGATCACCGTCGCGCCGATCGCCTTGAGCCAGCCGACCAGCAGATGCCCGACCCCGCCCGCCGCCGCATGGACGAGCACGGTCTGCCCCGCCTCGACCTTCGCGCAGCGCTCGACGAGGAATTCGGTCGTGCACCCTTTCAGCAGCACCGCCGCCGCGGTCCGGTCGTCGATGTCGTCGGGCAGCTTGAACACCGTCGCGGCAGGCAGGTTGCGCGCCTGCGCATAGGCCCCCGGCGTCGGCCCGAACGTGCCGACCCGGTCACCGACCGCCAGCCCGGTCACGCCGTCCCCGACCGCCTCGACCACGCCCGCCGCTTCCGACCCCAGGCCGCACGGCAGGTTCGCGGGATAGACGCCGCTGCGGAAATAGATGTCGATGAAGTTGAGCCCGACCACGGTGTTGCGCATCCGGATCTCGCCCGGCCCGGGGGCGGGCAGATCGACGTCGATCCACGCGATCACCTCGGGGCCACCGGTGCACTCGATCCGTGCGGTGCGTGTCATCTGCAATCCTTTCAATGGTCGCGCGCGGCACCCTATCGAACAGGTTTCAGGTTGCAACGCTTGTTGACGCACGGCAGATATGGCCCCGCGTACCCCAAATTCAAAAAAATGCGGAGGCTGAGGATGAAGAGCTATCTCAAGCACTATATCGATGGCGCCTGGGTCGAGAGCCAGGGCGGCGCACGCCACGACGTGATCGACCCCGCGACCGAGCAGCCGTGCACCGAGATCACGCTCGGCACCGCCGCCGACGTCGACGCCGCGGTCGCCGCCGCGCGCACCGCGTTCGAGACCTTCTCGCAGACCAGCGTCGCCGAGCGTGCCGCGTTGCTCGAGCGGATCATCGACGAATATAAGAAGCGCATCCCCGATCTCGCGCAGGCGGTCAGCAGCGAGATGGGCGCACCGATCGGCTTCGCGATGGCGGCGCAGGTCCCCGCCGGGCTGGGGCATTTCCTCTCGACGCTGAAGGCGCTCAACGCTTTCCAGTTCGAGGAAAAGCTTGGCCGCTCGACCGTGGTGCACGAACCGCTCGGCGTCGTCGCGATGATCACGCCGTGGAACTGGCCGCTCAACCAGATCACCGCCAAGGTTGCCCCCGCGCTTGCGGCGGGCGACACGATGATCCTCAAACCGAGCGAGGAATCCCCCGGCTGTGCGGTCATCCTCGCCGAGATCATGGATGCGGCGGGCGTGCCGAAGGGCGTGTTCAACCTCGTCAACGGCGACGGCGCCGGCGTCGGGTCCGCGCTTTCCAGCCACGCGGACGTCGACATGGTGAGCTTCACCGGGTCGACTCGCGCCGGGATCGCGGTCGCGCAGGCCGCCGCCGCGACGGTCAAGCGAGTCCATCAGGAACTTGGCGGCAAGGCCGCGAACCTCGTCCTCGAAGGCGCGGATCTGGGCGCGGTGCTGCCGCCGACCGTCCAGGGCGTGCTTGCCAATTCGGGGCAAAGCTGCATCGCGCCGACCCGCCTGCTCGTCCACGCGAGCCAGGTCGACGAGGCCACCGCGATCGTCAAGGCGATGATGGAGGGAACGCAAGTCGGCGACCCCGCGCAGATGGGCGCGCATATCGGCCCGGTCGTCAACAAGGCGCAGTTCGACAAGATTCAGGGGCTGATCCAGTCCGCGATCGACGAGGGCGCGACGCTCGTCACCGGCGGCACCGGGCGGCCCGATGGCCGCAACGCGGGCTATTTCATCAAGCCGACGCTGTTCGCAGACGTGACGCCGGAGATGCGGATCGCGCAGGAGGAAGTGTTCGGCCCGGTCGCGACTATCACGCGCTACGACACCGAGGACGAAGCCGTGAAGATCGCCAACGGCACGCCCTTCGGCCTGTCCGCGACGATCTCGGGCGACCCCGCCGCCGCCGCCCGGGTCGCGCCGCGGCTGCGCGCCGGTCTGGTGACGATCAACTCGTGGAGCCCCGACGGCAGCGCGCCGTTCGGCGGCTACAAGCAATCGGGCAACGGGCGCGAAAACGGCAAGTTCGGGCTTACCGATTTCATGGAAGTGAAGACGGTGGTGGGCGCGCCGGGCTGAGCAGGATCAACGCTTCACAGGCGGCCACCCGCTTGCTCCGGCCTCCGGGCGCATAGGCGCCGGAACGCGAATCCGGATGCATCGCAAAATGAACCGTTCCGGGCGCAGGAGAGTTGGCCTCCGGTTACGACCAACCACGCAACTTCATTGGAAAACATCATGGTGGATTTGAAAAAGGGCGCGCTCGTTGCCGTTGTCGACGGGGAGCATCTGAAGCTGTTCAAGAATTCCGGCGATGCGGGATCGTTGAAGCTCACCGAGCAGCCGACCGGCGACGTGTCGACCGAAAACATGGGCTCTGGCGGACGCCATCAGAGCAGTTCCGCCAACCCGTCGGACAGCCAGCAGGACGAGGATGCCTTTGCCGCAGGCGTCGCGGAGGTGCTCAACAAGAAGCTGATGGGCGGATCGATCGACGAGCTGGTGATCATCGCCGCACCCCGCACGCTGGGCGAGCTGCGCAAGCATTATCACAAGACGCTGAGCGCCAAGCTCGTCGGTGAAGTCTCGAAGGACCTTACCGGTCACTCGGTCGCCGACATCGAGAAAGCGGTCACCGCGGCCTGATCCTTCGCCGCACGATCGATCATGACGACACCGGGCCTGCTGCGATGATGCGGCAGGCCTTGATCGTCCGGCTCAGGTCGGCGCCCGTGTGGATCGGGGCCGATCATCCGCTACCGCCCGGCGACGGTGCGTTCGTCATTCGCGCGCGGTCTGCCACGTGACGACAAGGCGCGAGACCGCCCGCAGCACCGCCTCCTGATCCGGCAACTCTGATCCCGGGGCGGTATAATAAGCGCTCAGCAGAAGCGGCGCGATGCCGGGACGCCTGGCGAAGGCGAAGTCGTTACAGATGCCGTCGCCAGTGCCGGTCCGGTCCCCGGCGATCCAGTTCGCGGGAAAGCTGGCGCGCAACCGCGCGCGACCGACGATGTTGCCCGCCATCCAGCCTTCCCACAGCCGCCGCCCCGCGATCGGCAGCACCGGGCCGCACAGGATCCGGCGAACCGTCTCGGTGACCGCGCGGGGTGTCGAGCTGTCCGCCGGGAGCGGATGGTCGGTCAAATGCCCCTCATAAGTGTCGATGCGCGTGACCCGGTCGCCGATGCTGCGCAGGAACGCGGTCAGGCCCGCCGGGCCGCCCGAGCGACGCATCAACAGATTGGCGGCGGCATTGTCGCTGCGGAGCATGATCGCCTCACACAGCTCGCGCACGGTCATCGATCCCCGGGCGACGTTGGCCTGCGTCACCGGGGACGCCGCCATGAGATCGGAAGGCCCGTAGCGGACCGGAGACTGCAAGCTGTCGCGCCCCTTCGAAACGTTGGAGAGGACGAGCGCCGCCAGCAATCCCTTGAAGCTGCTCATCAGCTTGAAGGACTCGTCGGCGCGATATCCAAGCGTACGCCCGGTATGCATATCGAGCGCATGGACCCCGAGCCGCCCGCCGTGGTGCCGTTCCAGCGCCGCCAGCGCCGCGGCACCGGAATCCCGTCGCGCGTGCCCCGTGCCCGCGATCGTCAGCGCCGCGCCGGCGGACAGGAACGTCCGGCGGCCGACAGTCGCGTGGAGACTGGTGTTCTCGATTTCCATCGCGTCTCCCTACCCGACGCGCCGGCGCGACACTATCCGTCCGCCGCGCCCAGGGCGCTTCCGGGCTTGCCGTCCCTCCGGACGTCATCGTCCGGCAGTTAGCAGCGTCGTGGCTGGTGTAAGCGCGGATGGTGAGATTGTGGCGCTGCGCACGTTACCACGGCACCTCGTTCTGCTCGAAGTAGAAGCGGCCGGTCGTATCCCGCGCGTTCCGGGTCGCCAGCCAGACGATGCCCGCCGCGGCCTGCTCCACCGTGCGGTATCCGCTATGGCCGTTGAAGTCGGTCGCGGTATAGCCGGGGTCCGCTGCGTTCACCGTGATCCCGCAGGCGGCCAGTTCCTTCGCAAACGCGACCGTCACCGCGTTGAGCGCGGTTTTCGAGCTGTTATAGCCGAGGATGTTGACGCCGTGGAACGGGTTGCTCGGGTCCGATAGCCAGCCCAGCGAGCCAAGCCCGCTGCTGACCATGATGACGCGGGCATCGGTCGCTGCCTTCAGAAGCGCAAGGAAGGCTTGCGTCACGCGGATCGGGGCAAAGACGTTCGTTTCGTAGATCGTCCTGATGTCATCGAGCGGCTGCTCGCTCGGGAGAATTGGCTGAAGGCCGGATATGCCGGCATTGTTGATCAGAATGTCGAGCTTGCCGTCGTCCCCCTCGACGCGGGCAACCGCGGAACGGACGCTGTCGTCGCTGGTCACGTCGAGCGTCAGCGCGCGAACATCGATCGCCTCGGCGGCGAGCGTCTCGGCGGCCGCCCTGCCGCGATCCGCGTCGCGGCTGCCGAGCCAGATCCGAAAGCCCTGCCGGCCCAAGTGTCGGGCGGTTTCGTAGCCGATGCTCTTGTTGGCACCGGTGATGAGGACGGTTCTGTCGGTCATGCTATGCTCCTGCGCAGCGGTCGGCGACGGTGCGTCCCCTGAGCCCTACGTCTCGAGGCGTATGATCGGCCGTTCGTACAGCTTTGATAATCCGCCCAGGATCGGATACGCTGATCGGCATGGCGAACAATGCGGAGGTGACGAGCCTCGATACCCTGAGAGTGTTCCTCTCCGTCGTGGAGGCGCGTGGCTTCCGGGCAGCGTCAAAGCAATAGGCCTCTCGCCCTCGACCGTAAGCGAGAAGATTGCCGAGATCGAACGCCAGCTGGGCGTTCCGCTGCTCACCCGGACGACACGCAGCGTCATGCCGACCGAGGCCGGAAGCGCATTGGCCGCGCGGCTCACGCCACGCCTTGCCGAGGCGCGGGCGGCGCTTCAGGACGCCGCCAATTCGCAAGCCGAGGTGCGCGGTCTTCTCAAACTGAATGTCACCGGCGCGGTCATGGTGGATATCCTTCCGCCGTTGATCGACCGCTTCCTGATATTGCACCCGCACGTCCGGGTCGAAATCGAGGTGGAAGATCGGCTCGTGGATATCGTGGCGGTCGGCTGCGACGCCGGGATCCGGTATGGAGAGCATCTCGCCAAGGACATGATTGCGGTGCCGATCGGGCCGGCGGTTCAGAGCCTGGCCTATGCCGCCTCTCCCTCGTATCTCGCGAGGAATGCGACGCCGCTCGGCCCGCGCGACCTGCTCGCGCATGACGCGATCCGGCTCCGCTTTTCGAGCGGCGCGCTCGTCGCATGGGCGTTCGAGCGCGGTTCTGAGTCGGTGACGATCGATCCACCGGGCCGCCTGATCATCGGCGTCGATGCCGCGCCCGCCGCGATCGCCGCTGCGTGTGCGGGGCATGGCGTCATCGGTACCTTCAGGAACTGGCTCGATCCGTATATCGAAAACGGCGCGCTGCATCCCGTTCTGCCTGAGTGGTGGCCATCGTTCGACGGCCCGAGACTATATTTCTCCCGGCGCTTCGTGCCTGCACCCCTGCGCGCGCTGATCGATTGTATTGCAGCGGAACGCCGGCCGCCGGCCCGAGGATAAGCGCGAAGAATGCCCAATGTGGCCGAAGCCCGGCTGTCCGTAGGGCATCAGCGGCAGCCGTTCCCGGAACACGATCTTTCGTGAGAAAAGCGGCAGCTCCGCAATGTCGGCTATCGACCCCCGTTTTCCCGAATGCTGCCGTTTCGGTCGCCACCTATTGCCGTCCAGACCCCTCGCCGGCGCTCATCGTGCCCGAACGCCGACCGTTCGCTTACAGGCACGCAAGCAGACGGACCGAAAACGCCCACATCTGGACGTTCAAGCTGGCGATCCAGGCTCCCGATAACGGCGATTCGGTAAGCGCGATCTTTGCCGTTTCTCTGTCTCCGACAGGCCATCTCAGGAGATGCCAATCGGGAAAGGATTTGGGAGCGAGACTGCCCCGGATGGCTGCCTGCGTGATCACGGGGCGACCGTCCCACTCTGGGTTCGTCTCTGGAACGGTCTAGTTCGTCTGCCCGGCTACATCACTTTGCTCGTCGCGCCCCTTGCAGATCGGCATCGATCAGGGTCGCAACGTCGGAGACCGGAAGGCCCTGCCGATCGTTGAACGTGCCTGCCTTCGGCCAGGACACACCGCGACCGATCGCGAAGGCGGCGCGGTACTTGCGCATCATGTTTTTCGGATCGTTCGCCAACTCTTCCATCAGGAAAGGCACGGCCCAGACCGACCGCTTGAAGGCCCGGCCCAATGCCGCCTCCAACGTGTCCGCGACCTCGCCATAGGTGACGGTGTCACCGGCCAGAAAGACGATCTCGTTGCGGATTGTCGGCTCGAAGAACACGATCTCGGCGGTCAGCATACCGATGTCATCCGGCGTCGTCAGCGTCACAGCGGTATCAAGGCTGCCGAGCGCGTGAACTTCGCTATTCTCCAGATCGACGACACCAAAGTCCGGCTCGAACAGGTAGCTCATGAACATGCCCGTGGAGATGATGACCCACTCGGTCTTGTCCTGCGAGCGCAGCAGCTCGCGTACGTCGAGCTGCGCATCGAAGATATCCTGCGGTCCGCCGCGACCGATCGCCTCGAAGTCGACGCCGAACTGCCACGGGAAATAGCGCGGGATACCGGATTGCAGCGCCGCCTTGGCGAGCTTCATCGGCGTGTTGATCCCCGCGGCGTAGCCTGCACAGCCGATCACCGTGTCGTAGTCCGAAAAGAGCGACGCCAGCTCATCGATCGTGTCGTCCACCAGGTCGCCGAGCACGATCTCGATCCCCGCTTCGCGGATTTCGGCGATATCACGCTGCTTGGAGGGATCGCCCGACTCGACGGCACTCTCGCGGAGAAGGACGCTGATCTTGGCACCGTCGATGCCCTTGGCGCGACGCGCCAGATTGCGGAGCACTGGCATGCCAAGCTCGCCGGCACCCAGAACGAGGATATTGCGTGATTTCACGGTGGAGACTGTATCGTTCATCGTTCTAACTCGTTTCACCTTGGATGCCGCTGATCTGGCAAGCCACGGGCAAGCGTGAAAGATGGGTACATGCGTGATACTGCCGTTAAATCTTTAAGCCAGGACGACATCCTCCGATATTCGCAAACGGTTTGCGATGGCCTGCGGGACGATGATGACGGGGTTCGCCGTGAGGTATTGGCCCATGCCGGCAACCGCTGGTCGCTTGGTGTCATCCATACGCTCGGCGTGTACGGCAAGCTTCGCCATGCCGAAATCGGTCGACGGATGCACGGTATTACGCAGCGGATGCTGACACGCACGCTGCGCCATCTGGAGCGCGATGGATTGGTGGTGCGTCACGACTTCGAGGAGGTCGTTCCGCATGTAGAATATGCTCTGTCCGAAACCGGACTGGAGTTACTGGTCAGGATGGTTCCCCTTTGGACGTGGATCGTCGAGAACGTCGACAGCTTTCGCACATCACGGGAGATGTTTGATCGGGAGAACGCGGGAGAAGATTCCTGAAGGTATATCGGCTTACAGGCTTAGCGTTCCCAAAGGACCATCGCCTTCGGGAAAGGCGGCGCCCCGCTATCTCCGCTATCGGAATAAACCTCCCGGTAAGTAGAGAGTGCGCTTGCCACTGGGTAACGACGTCCAGGTTCTGCTGGCGCGGCGACCGTTCATCAAAGCGGACTGGCAGCTATCGGACGAGAGACCGGACGGGCCGGAAGCGCCCAACAATGGACATAAGCCGGCAGAAATGTCTTTCCTGATTCCGGGCGTTCGCATCTGCACGACATTTTCTCTAGTGAGCGCAGGCCGTCTTAAAAAGATCTCGTCGAACGACCGAACAAGAAAGAGCGTCGACCATGGACATTGCCAAAGCAAACGGGATCGAACTGGCTTGGGAGAGCTTCGGCCATACGAACGGTGAGGTTGTCCTCCTGATCGCCGGACTTGGCACCCAGATGATCCGCTGGACCGCCCCGTTCTGCGCCCACCTCGTAGCCTTGGGTTATCGCGTGGTGCGCTTCGACAACCGGGACGCCGGCTATTCGACGCACCTCGACGCTTACCCGGCCGTGAATTTCGGCGCGCTAGCTGCAGCGCTCGGGGCGGGAGAACGACCTGAGGTCCCGTACACGCTCTACGACATGGCGGCAGACGCGATCGGACTGATGGACGCGCTGGGGATTGCGCAAGCTCACATCGTTGGACGGTCCATGGGAGGCATGATCGCTCAAATCATGGCCAGCGAGCACGCTAGTCGCGTGCTATCGCTTACCTCGATTATGTCGAGCACGGGCAACCCAGCGCTCCCGCAGGCAGCACCAGATGCCATGGCGATGATGGTGCAGCCGATGCCCGACCCTTCCTCCGATCGAGCAGGCTTCCTGTCGCGAAGTTCAGCCTTCGCCAGACGGATAGCGGGCTCGGGATACCCTTTCGACGAGGAAGCCCACCGTGCGCTGGCTTCTGAAGAACTCAGCCGTGCCTACGATCCCGCCGGAACGGGCCGTCAGATCGCGGCCGTTGGCGTGACCGGAGATCGGCGTGCTCGGCTGTCGGCTGTTACTGTACCCACGCTCGTTATTCATGGAAATGACGATCCATTGTTCTTGCCGGACTGCGGCCGGGACACAGCCGCTTCTATTCCGGAGGCCGAACTCTTGCTCATCGATGGCATGGGACATGACCTTCCTGCTAGTGTGTGGCACCAGATCGCAGGGAAGATCGATAGCGTCGCGCGACGAGCAGTACGCGCTTAGCGTACCTGACGGCAGCTATCTCGCCTCGTTTCTTCTTAAGCCGTCGGACCGCTACCATCAGATGCGTGAAAAACGGTATCGGGGTCCGCGGTCGCAGAGCACGATTAGTTGACCGCTATTTATCGTGCGCGTCCACAGAACTCTGCTAGCGGAGACGGTATCGTGGGTTGATCGAGAGACCGCCTGCAAGTCCTGAGGCTTTTGAGGTCGTCCGCTATATGATCCTGTCGCTGCTGTTCGCGCTGCAATCTGGAACCTCGCCAGTCACGCCTGTAGATCCAGATATCGTGGTGCTTGCAAACAAGCTGCGCCGTATTGATGTCGACATGAAGCTGGAAAAGCGGGGCGGGATAGTGATCCTTAGAAGCTGCCGCGTTACGCGCCCGTCGGGCGAAGGAGAACTTGATGTTATTCCGTGTGGCGTTGCGCAGCAATGCGTGACCGAGGGAGTGGTGAGCAAACGGCAGTTGGTTGCATGCGTAGAAGGCAAGTCCAATCAGAAAATTGACGCTATCGTCGCCGCTCGGCGCGAGGCAGCTACCAAACGTTAAAAGGTGTGCATGACCATCAACGCGTCTGCGTTTTCTTGAACCATCCTTTTTGGTAAAGCCGGCGGCGCTCGACTACGTCAGTTATCCGCGTTCGCCTGCCCAAAAGCGGACAGACGGCTCACCACCAATTTTCGCCGTTCAGCCTAATACGTCAGTCCGCGACATTCGAGCGGTCACGCCCCCCCTTCCGTCATCCTCGCGACCGCGGGGATCCATACTGGCTGACTGCGCAGTACAGGACGGACGGTGCCAATGGATTCCCGTCTACGCGGAATTGACGGACGGTTGCAGGAAAGTCCGCTCCTCACCAACGTCACACGCCCCCGCGCCCCCCGCGCCTCAATAATCCTTCGAAACCCGCAAGTTCGCGCTCTGCCGCCCGAGCGTCGAGATCGACGACAGGACCGACAACCAGCGCGTCACCTGGAACTCGACCTGCGTCGCGGAATAGCCCGCGCCGTCGGTCACGATCTCGGCATAGAAGCGCCGCGTGATATATTTCCCCGCCGCGACCGAGGTCCGCTGCCCGGTCTGCGGGTCGGCGGAGACGATGCGGAGCCGGTCGAGCCCCGCCACGCGCCGCACCGCGTTGATCGGGTCGAGCCCGCCGCGCCCGTTCTGCAACGCTGCCACCGCCGACGCGAGTTGCAGCGCCTCGGGCGCGGACAGGTTGGTGATCGAGGTGCCGAACAACAGCCGCGACAGCAATTCGTCCTGCGGCAGCGCGGGCACGCTCGAGAAGGCGATCTCGGGCTTGAGCGCGGGGCCGGTCACGTTGATCGTCGCATTGAGCCCGGTGGTGCTCGCGTTGGCCGCGATGTCGAGTGCGGGGTTGGCGGGGACGTCGCCGGTGAACAGGATCTTGCCGCGTTCGAGCGCGAAGGTGCGCCCCGCGAAATCGTAATTGCCGCGCACCAGGTCCGCGCGGCCCGCAATCGCCGGATTGTCGGGCGCGCCGCCGATCTTGAGGTCCGCCGACCATTCGCTGCGCAGGCCTAGCCCAGAGACGATCACCTGGTTGGGCGCGCGCGCATGGATCGCAAGCCGCCACGGGGTGCGCGGCGCGTCGTCGTCCTCGGTGCCGCCGCCGGGCACGTTGATCTCGCGGATGTTGAGTTGCGGCACCGCGCTCGCCGCGGTCGCCTGCCCGAGCCGGTAACGGCTCTTGTCGAGCCGGAGCTCGCCCGAGATCGTCCCGCCCTGCTTGTCGGACAGGAACCGCAGGGGTCCGGTCACGGTCGCGCCGATGTCGTCGCGCGCGATCATCACCGCATGGTCCGCCTGCACCGCGAGATCGAACCCGCTGTTCGCGCCGAACGCGAACGCGCCCTTCCCCGTCACGCGCCCGCCCTTGCCCGCGTCCGCAGCAAAGCTGTCGATCGTCAGCCGCGATCCGCCGAACTGGCCGTTCGCGACGACGTTGGTCAGCACGGTCCCGGTGGCGGTGCTCTCGATCCGCGCGCCGCGCGCCTGGACGATGCCCTTGATCTGCGGGTTGCTGACGCGCCCGCCGACATCCGCGCCGATCGCGACCGGGCCGGTCAGGTCGAACAGCTCGATCCCGGTCAGCCGCCACAGCGTGTCCGCCGCGCCATTGTAGCGCAGCTGCGCGAACACGCCCGCGTCCTGCACGCGGGTCGCCAGATCCGGCCCGGCGGGCAAGGTGAGCAGCATCTGTGCGCGCCCGACCGTCTTGCCCGCGGTCGCAGCGACCGCGCGCGCGGCGATCCGGTCGGCGGAAAGGATCCCGGCGATGCCGACGTCGACCGGGCGCGAGGTCAGCACCAGCCCTGAGCGCGTGAGCCCACGCACGGTCATGTCAATCCGCCCGATTGGTGAATTTGTCCTGCTTTGTGAATAAGATAGGCTGCCCGACGCACTCCCGCCCAGCCCCAGCCCGGGGTAGCCGATGTCGAGGATCGCGAGCGGCATATGTGCAACCTTCGCATCGATCGCGTTGCCGCCCGGCGTGAACCGCCCGGACAGTTGCGCATCGCCCCCGGCAAAGCTCAGCTCGGTCGGCGCGAGCCGCCAGCCGCCCTGCTCGGCGGTCCCGTCGCGCGTGAACACCGCGGGCGTCACCAGCTTGAGCGGTCGCCGGTCGAGCGTCCCCTGGAGCGAAACGACGTAGCGATCGGGCGAGACCTGCGTCACCGACTGGATATCGAACGCGCGCCCGCGCGACCCCGCGATCGACGCGGTGATCGTCCCCGTCCCCCCGCGCAGCGACGCGCGCGCGCCGAACCGCCCGATCACCAGCGCGCCCCGCCGCACCCCGCCGGCGTTGAGCGTTGCCTCGATCGTCGTCCCCGCCGGATCGAGCAGCGTGACCGCATCGAGGTGCGCGCGCCTGACGCTGATCCCGTTCGACAGCGTGGCGCTGCGCGCGTCGAGATGCGCCTCGATCCGCTGGTTGTCCCCGACCGGCGCGAACAGCAGCGTGCCCGATAGCCCGCCCCCCGCGATCGCCAGCGTCCCGTCGAACCCGCCATCGACGATTGCGAGCGGCCCCGACGCATGCGTCCCGCTCACCGCGAGATCCGCAATCGCGATCGTCCCGCCGCCGCCCTTGGGCAGCAGGATCGCGCCATTGCCGGTAAACGGCCCGAGTCGCGATCCGCCCCGCGCGGTGAAGGCGAAGCCCGCCTCGGTCGGGTCGAGATGCGCGATCACGTCGCTCAGCCCCATCGTTTCGTTGGGGCGTTTGAAGATCAGGTCGAGCGTCGGGCGGTCGATCTTGCCGTCGAGCTTGAGCGTCAGCGGGCCATAGGTCTGCTGCGTCCCCGTGCCCTCGAAGTGGAACGTCCCGTCGCGCCGTCGGATGCCGTTGCCGGTGATCCGGATCTGCGGCCCGGTCAGCACGAGGTTGTTGAGGTGAAGCACGCCATCGGGGGTCCGCTCGAGCCCGGTAACGATCCTCGGCAACCCGCCCGCGAGCGAGCGGAAGAAGGCGTTGTCGAGCCGCACCATCTGCGCGGTCCCCTGCCCGATCACGCGAGTCCCGTGCCCGTCCGCGCCCGGCACGACCTTGAGCACGGTCTGAACGTCGACGAGCCCGAGCCCGGGTATGAGGTAGCGCGACAGCCCGCCGTTGATCCCGATGTCATAGCGCCCGTCGCGCAGGTCGAGCAGCAGGTTGAACCGCCCGTTGAGCTTGTCCGAGGTCAGCCGCAGGTCGTCCCCGGTCACCATCGTCGCGGTCACTCGGAGCACGCCCTGCATCGTCAGGTTGCGCAGGATTCCGCCCGCGACATCGCCGACCCCGGTCACGCGCGCCGCGACGAAGCGGATCGGGACGAGCACCGGCGCGCGCGACAGCCGCCCGCTCCCCGCGGCGAACGCGTCCTCGAACCCGGTGTCGTCGAACGCGAACCGCTTCGCCGCGAGCCGGTAATCGAACCGCGCGGTCGCGAACGCGCCATCGAGCAGCATCCGCAGTTCGATCGCACGCCCGGTCATGTTGGGGAACAGCGCGGAAGGCTTGAACAGCACCGCATGCAGCCGCACGCCGCGGAAGGCGTTGGCGGCGAGATCGAGCGTGCCGTCGCCCTCCACGCTCAGCGACCCGGAGCGCAGCGACAGCGTGCCCTTCAACTGCCGGTCGGCCAGCGTGGCATCGCCCTGCACGCGGACACGCGGGGTCGTCAGCCGCTGCAGCTTGCCATGCGCGAGCGGCGCGGGGTCGAGCACGCCCGCGAGCGTATAGGCCCCCGCCCGGTTGGCGAGGGTGAGATCCGCCAGCCGCACCGTCCCGATCTCGGCGACCGCGCTGCCGTCCCACTTCGTCCAGCTTCCGCGCCCGGCGACATCGAGCGCAACCGTCCGCCGGAACCCCGCCAGCTTCGCCAGCAGCCCGTCGGCGGTGCCGCGCGCGTGTGCGTCCACGTCGAAGCGATTGCGGTCGGGCGCGGCGTCGAGCTTGAGCCGCAGCGTATCGCTCCCCGCCACCACGGCATCGAGATCGATCAGCGCGCGACCGCCCCGGATATCCGCCCGTCCCGCCAGTCTTCCGACCCGCTCGACCCCGGTGACGGGTTTCGCCAGCGTCAGTCGGTCGATCGCGAGCGCCCCGATCCGGATTTCGAACGCGGGCAAAATCGGCTGCTTGCGCGTCGACGGGACAAGGTCGGGCAACCGCTCGAGCCGCGCCCGCGCGACATGCAGCCGGGTGATGTCGAGCCTGTTGTGGACCCACCGCAACGGCGACCAGTCAAGCTCGGCGCGCGGGGCCGCGAACACCAGCCCGCGCCGGTCGCGCACGCGCACGTCGATCAGCGTCGCCTGCCCGTAGATCGACCCGTCGATCCGCCCGATGCTGTAGCGCAACCCGTTCGACGGGCGCAGGGCGGCGATCCGGTCGGTCAGGAACCGATGGCCGATCGCGGTATCGAGCAGGCCGATTAGCGCCACCGCGAGCAACAGCATTGCAGCGATCGCGCCCAGCACGATCCGCCCCCAGCGCCGCCGCGGGACGACCACGTCCGGCGTTTCGACAGGCCCGTCGTCGCTCAATACGCCTGCCCCAGCGAGACATAGACTGCGACGCGCGGATCGCCTTTTACCGGGTTGACCGGCGTCCCGACGTCGATCCGGATCGGGCCGAAATTGGTGTAATAGCGCACCCCGATCCCCGCGCCGTAGCGCATGCCGCTGAAGTCGGGGAGCACACCGGTATAGATGTTGCCGCCATCGAAGAACGGGACGACCCCGAAATTGCCGAACGTCTTGACCCGCGCCTCGAGCGAGAATTCGGCCAAGCTCCGCCCGCCGATCGGATCATTATTGGGGTCGCGCGGGCCGATGTCCTGATAGCCATAGCCGCGCACCGAGGCGCCGCCGCCTGCATAGAACCGCCGCGACGGCGCGACCGCATCGCGCGGCGCGCCGAAGATCGTCCCCAGCCGGACTCGCCCGGCAAGCACCGTCCCCTTGGTCACCGTCCGGTAAGTGCTCGCATCGATTTGGACGCGCGAATAGCCGAAGACGTTGCCTTCGAGCGACAGCTCGGGCGAGAACCGCCCGCTCAGCCGGAACCCGCGCGACGGGTTGAGCAGGTCGTCCGACCCGTCGTAGCTGAGCGTCGTCGGCAGCGCGCCGATAAAATAGGTGCGTCGCCGCGGCGCGCCGGTCGTGACGATCACGTCGCGCTCGTCCGACGCGAGCAATTCGCCGCCGAGCGACCAGGTCCATTTCTTCTGGAAGAAGATGTTGGTCTGCCGCTCCAGGCTCGCCGCCAGTCCGAAGGTGCGCGCCTGATAGGCGTTGCGGGTGAGGTTGGACGCCGTGAGCGACGCGGTCAGGATCCGGTCGCGCCCGTTGAAATTGTTGCGTCGGAAAATCACGCTCGCCAGCTGCTCCTGCGTCCCGAGCACCCCGCGCAGCGTCAGCCCCCCCTCGGGCGGAAACAGGTTGCGATGCGTCCAGCTTACCTCGGCGCGCGCGCCTTCGCCGGCGCCATAGCCGATCTCGCCCGCGATCGTGCGCGGCGGGGCGCGGTCGATGCCGACCGCGATGTCGACCGTGCCGGGGTCCTTGCCATCGACCGGTGCGACCCGGACGGTCGAGACCAGTCCGGTCTGGATCAGCGCGCGGCGCAGGTCGACCAGCGCGGACGCGTCATACGGGTGCCCGGGGACGAACCGCGCGATATCCTGGACATGGCGCGCGTCGAAGATCTTCTCGCCCGAAGTCATCACGACATGCCCGAAACGACGTTCCGCACCAGGGACGACCGCGAGATCGAGCGTCGCACTCTTGGCCGCGCGATCGACCACGATTGCAGGATCGCCGACCACCGCGAACGGGAAACCCTTGTCGGTGATCGTCGTGGTCAAGGCGGTCTGCCCGGCGACGATGGAATCGGAATTGACCGGGTCGCCCTTGCGCACCGCGAACGCGTCGCGAAGCAACGCCTGCTTTTCGCCCGCGGCATCGACCCCCGCCAGCGT
This sequence comes from Sphingomonas sp. PAMC 26617, assembly GCF_000242835.1. Taxonomy (NCBI): domain Bacteria; kingdom Pseudomonadati; phylum Pseudomonadota; class Alphaproteobacteria; order Sphingomonadales; family Sphingomonadaceae; genus Sphingomonas; species Sphingomonas sp. PAMC 26617. Next base: position 2,697,197 of record NZ_JH594425.1, on the reverse strand, counting down.
CACGCCGCTGAACCGGTAAAGCGTCCCCGGCTCGGCATCGAGGATGACGATCGGATGCGTGCCATTGGGCTCGACCCGCGTCGCGACGCGCGCGTCATAATAGCCATCGGCCTTGAGCAGCGACGTCAGCAGCGTCGCATCCTCGCGGGCGCGGCGGTCGAGTTGCGCACCATTGGCGGGCTGGCCATGATTGGCGTTGAGCGTGGAAAGCTGGTCGAACCGCTCGCGGAGCAGTGATCCGCCGACGTCATCGATGCCGTCGACGCGGTAAGTGTAGCGCGTTTCGCCCGCGATGGTCGCGGGGTCCGCAACCGCGGCCGGCTCGACCGGTGCCGTGGCGAGATCGGGCCAGTCGACACCGAGCCCGGGAAGCGGCGCGAGCGGGGATTGCGGGTCGAGCTGGGGTTCGGGGATCGACCCCGGGGCTGAGGGCTCGGACGCTGGGCGCACCTGTGCCGCAGCATACGGACACCCCATGACAAAGACCCCGACGGCGGCAAACAAGTGGCCCCGCCGCCCGACCGGCAACGACATGGCGCCGTCCTAGCCCGGCTCTCGCCGAAGCGACAGGGGGCTGGCGCAGGACTTTAGTGAACCGTGCCGATCGCACGATCGAACGAAAGCCAGGCGATCAGACGCTCGATCTGGCGCCAGCGGCAGAAATGCAGGTGATTGCCAAGATCACGGCTGCGGTCTGCGCGCGCCGCCGCTTCCGTGCGCGCTTCGCTCCCGAACATGGTGATCAGGTCGGTCGCGTCTGTCAGTTCCGCGCGGTCGGCGAGATAGGGAAGATAAGGCATTCAGGCTCCACGCGCGGCAACGGTGATCGATCGGAGTGCCGACTAGCAAGTCCTTGCGATCGCGTCACGAGCCAGTCTCGCTCATTTTGGCGGTGCGCCGTCTCGGCTGCCCCGTCGCTCCCGGATCGGGACGCCAGCGCCCGCGGAGCCGGGGCGGATCGGAACACTGGCGCTGGCCGGTGTGACGTGGCAGGGCGCGATCATGGCCGTCTCCCCCCCGCCCCGCTCGCCGCTTGCCGGCGGATCGTTGATCGCGCTCGGGTCTATCGCCGGCGCGGCGATCGGCCTGTTCACGCCACTGGGCCCGACGCGGGGGTTCCTGATCGGGCTGTCGGCCGGGGTCGCGATGTCGCTGGCGATCTGGTTGCTGGATCGACGGCGCTAGCGGCGGCACCGCCTTGTAAAGGGCGAAGCTCGACAAGCTGCGCCGCAAATTTTCACCGTAACGCGCGCGATAGCCACACCACCCGCCCGATGACATCGACTGCAGGCGCCGTGATGTCCGGATAGGCCGGATTGTCGCTCGTGATGACGACCCCGCCTTCGCGCGACGTCAGCCGTTTCACCAGCAGCACCCCTTCATGTCGCAGCACGAAAATGCCCGCGCGCGCCGTGACGCGCCGGTCGCGCTCGTCGACGACCAGCGTGTCGCCATCCGAAATCGTCGGCAGCATCGAATCGCCCCGCGCGGTCAGCATGCTCGCATCCGCCGGACTCAGCCGAAGGTCGGCGAGCAACCGGGGATCGAGCAGCATGGCGCGCGCGCCGTCGCGAGTCTCGTCCGTATCGGTCAGCGCGCCCGGCCCGGCCGACGCCTCGACCGCGAGCCGGCGGATCGCCGCCATCGGCGCTGCTGAAGGACCGCCAAGTTCGCTCTGGTCGACCCGAAAATAGGCGGCGAGCAGCGCACGGTCGCGCTCCGCGAGCACCCGCGGCGTCCCACGCCGGACATATTGCTGCAAATAGGCGTCGTTCCGCCGGAGCATGCGCGACAGCGCAGCGTAACCGACGCCGTGCGCGTCGATCAGCGTCGCCAGGCGCGCGCGGGGATCGCTCACTTCCATGCCGATGACGATACCATAGGAAATATCCTAGACAAGTTGGAAATTGCAGAACACATCGGGAACATAGATCGACTCGAAGGAAAGGGCCACCATGTCGGTACTGCATAAAATCGACCGCTACCTGCGCGCGACGGCGATGCCGCCGACCCGATTCGGGCGGCTCGCGGTCCGCGATCCCCGGCTGGTGCACGATCTGCGCCGGGGTCGCGAGCCCGGCGTTCAGATGGTCCGACGGATCGAGGCGTTCCTCGCCGCCCATAGCGAGACGCCCCGATGAGCCGCGGCCCCGACGCCGCGACGTTGCTTCGCCGCGCGCTGGATCGACACGCCGATCGTTGTGGAATCACGGTGACGTGGCACGGTGTCCTCTCTCGCCGCTGGGCAAGCGCCGCCTTCGTCGGTGCGCAACACCGGATCGCGGTGACCGTCGCGGGAACGGGGCTGGACGCCTGGATCGACGGCTTGGACGAAGTGGATCTGCAGTTGCGCGGACATCTCGTTGCGGACGTCGTCGTGACGATGATCTCGCGCGCCGAGGATCAGGCCGAACTCGGGGTGGAGGTGCTGACGGTCGAGACGTGACCGGCGCGATTTTCCGGATTTATGCCACGATCCGATTCGTCCGGTCGCCGAACGTCGGTTTGCGTCAGTGCGCGCGCTGCGCCATCGCGCGGAGCGTGGCGAGCGTATCCTCGAGCCGGTCCTGCGGCGAAACGGCGTTCCGTTCGACCGCCGGGCGCTGCACCACGCGTTCGAGCCGGTCGAGCAGCGCATGGATCGTTTCGGACGGATCGGCACGGGTCGGCGTCAGCGCGAAGGTTTCGAACCGTTCGGTTGCGGCGAAGGTCTGCGGGCGTTGGTTGCCGAGTGCAGCGCTCGCATATGCGGCGAGCGGCTGATCGAGATCCTCGGGCAATGCGCGCTCGGCGACCGGTGCGATCTGTTCGGGCAGAAGGATCGGTTCGGCAACCAGCGCCTGCGCGTCCAGATGCCGTGCCGGGGTCACCGGAACCTCGAGAAACCGCGTGCCGAGATCGCGATCCGCGCGCAGCGGCCGGCGCGACGGCGCATCGGGGTGCGCATCGGCGCGGCGCAACACTGGCGCCGGGTCATTCGGCGCCGTCGGGACATCCATCATCACGCGTCCCCCGCCGAACGTGGCACGGCGATGGCCCAGCGTGAGGAAAGTCGCGAACCCGCTGATCACGCCAAGCCCCCCGCCCCCGAGCAGCACCAGCAGTAACCGCGCGGTAAAACCGAGCGGCGGCGCGGCGGCGGCGACGATCGCGGCAAGCCCACTGTCGAGCGAGACGTTCTCAATCGCGACGGTCGGCACCAGCGCGAACACGGCGGCGGCGCAGGTACCAACGACCGCCCCGACGATCGGCGCTACCGGGAAAATCAGACGGTGGGAATTGGAGAGGACGGCCATGCGGAGGACCTTGCCAGCGGATCGGTAAGTTTCTGGTAAACGGGCGCGTAACAGGCAACGTTGACCGCCCAATTACGCTCTTTTTCAACGAACGCACGTCCCCGTTCGCGCATCATCGGCCACGCCCCCCGGTCCGCGAGCATCGCGGCGAGCGCGTGCGCCATGCCGGTCGGATCGTCGGGCGGAAACAGCGTGCCGGTGACGCCATCCTCGATCAGCTCGCGATGCCCGCCGACGTCGGACGCGGCGACCAGCCGGCGCTGCGCCATCGCCTCGAGCGGTTTGAGCGGCGTGACGAGATCGGTCAGCCGCATGTGCTTGCGCGGATAAGCGAGGACGTCGATCACGCTGTAATACCGCTCGACCTGATCGTGCGGGACGCGTCCGACGAAGTGGATATGGTCCGAGACCGGCGATGCCGCCGCCTGCGCGCGCAACGCCGCCTCGACCGGGCCGCCGCCGACGAGCACGAGGTGCGCCCTCGGCCGCTTCGCCACGAGTTGCGGCATCGCGGCAAGCAGATCGTCGAGGCCCTCGTAATCGTAGAAACTCCCGATGAAGCCGATCACTTCCGCATCTTCGACGCCGATTTGCGCCGCAAGCGCCGCATCATAGGGCGGCGGTTCCCCGAACATCGACAGGTCGACTCCGTTGGGCGACACGAAGATCTTGTCCGCCTCGAGCCCGCGCGCGACGAGATCGCGGCGCAGGCCATCGCAGATCACCGCGACCGCATCCGCGCGGCGCACTGCATAGGTCTCTAGCGCGCGAGTCGCGCGATAGACCGCCGATCCCTCGCGCCCGGTCCCGTTGCCGACCGCCGCATCCTCCCAGAACGCGCGAATTTCATAAACCAACGGCAGCTTCCGCCGCCGCGCGACACGAAGCGCCGCCAGCGCGTCGAGTACGGGGGAATGCGCATGGAGCACGTCGGGCCGGAACTGTTCGACCACCGCATCGATTCGCTTCGCAAAGGCGTGGATCTCGCGCAGTTCCTGCACCACCGGGACCGACCCGGCGACCGGGGTCGTGCGATGAAAGTCGATCCCGTCGACCGTTTCCTCGGCGAGCGTCGCCGCGCCATGTCGCGGCCCGGTCACCGCGGCGACCTGCCATCCTCGCCGCATCTGGCTCTTGAGGATCGCGCGCGTGCGAAAGGTGTAGCCGCTGTGGAGCGGCAAACCGTGATCGAGAATGTGGAGAATCCGCATGCGCTTCCGGTAGCGCATCAGTGTTTAACGGAGCCTCAACCGGCGCGCGCTACGAAACAGGCCGTGGCTGGTTCGCCGGCACGGGTGTCGCAAGGGCTCAGGCAAGAATGATCGACAATTTCGCGCTGGCGATCAGCCACGGCCTGATCGCGCTGACGGTGTGGCTGTTGCTGCGCCGGCCCGATCTCGACCGGGAGACGCCCCTGCCCGATCCTGCGGCGGATCGCGCAAAACCCAGATCAAAGGCCCGCCCGCGTGCGTGACCTGTTTTTCGTCGGCTTCCTCGCCGCCTTTTTCGCGGCCGGGTTCCGGCGACCGTTCCTGTTCGTGCTGGCCTATGTCTATATCGACATCGTTTCCCCGCAACGGCTGACGTATCTGCTGCTCAATGCCGTGCCGATCTCGCTGATCGCGGTCGCGCTCGCGGTCGGCGGGTTCGTGATCGCCGACGACAAGCGCGACGTTCGTGTCGCGCCGCGCCAGATCCTGATCGTGCTGCTGCTGCTCTATTGCGGCATCACCACGCGCACCGCCGACTTTCCGGTCGAGGCGCTCGATAAATGGGGGTGGGTGTGGAAGACGCTGGCGTTTGCAGCCTTCCTGCCCCTCACCCTGCGCACGCGGTTGCGGCTCGAATCGCTGCTGCTGGTGATGATCGCGTCGGCGGCGTCGATCATCATCGTCGGCGGCCTCAAGACGATCGCGAGCGGCGGCGGCGGATATGGTACGCTCAACCTGATGGTCGCGAACAATTCGGGGCTGTACGAAGGCTCGACCATCTCGACCGTCGCGGTGGCGATCATCCCGCTGATCCTGTGGTTCACGCGGCATGGCACGATCTTCCCGCCGAACTGGAAGGTCATCGCTTTCTGCTACGCGCTGGTGTTCGCGTGCCTCCTCATCCCGGTCGGCACCTCGACGCGGACCGGGTTGCTGTGCATCGGTCTCGTCGCGCTGCTGATGGTGCGCGATGCGAAACGGAAACTCCTCTACCTCGGGCTGATTGCGGCGGCGGGGCTCATCGCCGTACAGTTCCTGCCGAGCGCGTTCACCGAGCGGATGGGGACGATCAAGACCTACAAGGGCGACGAATCCGCCTCGACCCGGATCGCGGTGTGGGGGTGGACGTGGGACTATGCCAAGCAGCACCCGCTCGGCGGCGGGTTCGAGATGTATCGCCAGAACCAGATTCGCTACGACACCGAAAAGGTCGAGGGCGACGGCAACAACGCGACGGTCGACCGCAAGCTGACCGTCGACAAGGCGCGCGCGTTCCACAGCGCCTATTTCGAGATGATCGGCGAACAGGGCTTCCCGGGTTTTGCGATCTGGGCGGCGATCAACCTGATCGGGCTGGTGCGGATGGAGGTGCTGCGGCGGCGCTATCGCCGGGGCGACCCGGAGCAGGCTTGGATCGCGCCACTCGCCGGCGCGCTGCAATCGGCGCATCTCGTCTATCTGCTGGGCGCGGCGTTCATCGCGATCGCTTTCCAGCCGTTCGTCTACATGCTGATCGGCGCACAGATCGGGCTCGATACGTATCTTGCGCGCAAACGCGCCGAGCAATCCTTCCGGTCGTTCCGCAAGCTCCGCCCCGCGCGGACGGCGGCGGCGTGACGGGCCGTTCCGAACTGCGCGCGTTGACCGGGATGCGCGGCATCGCCGCGTGGTTCGTCGTGCTATATCACATTCGACTGTCGATCGCGGGGGTACCGCCCTTCTGGCTCGCGGTGCTGGCCAAGGGCTATTTGGCGGTCGATTTCTTCTTCCTGCTGTCGGGCTTCGTACTTTGGCTGAGCTGGAGCGACCGCCTGCGCACGGGCGGGTTCGCGGCGGTGCCGGGGTTCCTGTGGCGGCGGCTGGCGCGGATCTGGCCGCTGCATGTGTTCATGCTCGGCTGCGCGGTCGCGCTCGCGGTCGTGCTCGCCAAGGTCGGCAAGCACGATGCGACCGACTATCCATTCGCCGACCTGCCGCTCCATTTACTGCTGCTTCAAAATTGGGGATTTACCACTCACCTCGCGTGGAATGACCCGAGCTGGTCGATCAGCACCGAATGGGCGGCGTATCTCGCCTTCCCGTTGCTCGCGCTGGCGATCGACTGGCGGCGGATGCCGACCGTGATCGTGGTCGCGGCGATCGTTGCGCTGCTTGCGCTGCTGCACCTCGCGATGGCGGGGGCACCGACGCTCGGGACCGACATCTGGACATTCGGATTGCGGCGGTGCCTGCTCGAGTTCACGGTCGGCACCGCGATCTGCGCGCTGTGGCTGCGCTTTCGGGACATGCCCGGGCGTGCGATCCGGGTTAGCGCGGGTCTCGCGGTCGCGGTGGTCGGTGCGCTTGCTGCGGGTGCCGCGGAAACGCTCGTCGTGCCGGGCGCGCTGGCCGCCGCGCTGCTGTGCCTTGCACTGACCTCGGACTGGCGCGGCAATCCACTATCAGGGCGTCCGCTCCATGCGCTTGGCGAACTCAGCTACGCGACCTATCTCGGTCACTTCCTGTTGTTCGTAGTGTTCAAGCTGGCGCTGGTCAGTGATGCGCGGAGCATCTCTCCGGCGCTAATCGCTCTGTATCTGGCGCTCGTGCTGGTCAGTTCGCTGGTGCTGTACCGCTTCGTCGAACGCCCCGCGCAGGCCTGGATGAACCGGCTCGCCACGCGCTGGCGAGCCGGTTCCGGGCGTCAGGCGTCGGTGTCGTCGGCTTCCGCCTCCTGATCGTCGACATCTTCCTGCAATGCCGCGAGGATCGCCTTGTTGAAGGCGGGGATATCCTCGGGCTTGCGGCTGGTGATGAACGATCCGTCGCGCACGACTTCCTCATCGACGACTTCGGCACCCGCGTTGGCGAGATCGACGCGCAGCGACGGCCAGCTCGTCATGCGGCGGCCATCGACCACGTCCGCCTCGATCAACAACCAAGGCGCGTGGCAGATTGCGGCGATCAGCTTGCCGTCGTCGGCGAATTCCTCGACGATCTCGACCGCGCGATCGTTCATCCGCAGCTTGTCCGGATTGCCGACGCCGCCCGGCAGCAAGAGCGCGTTGAAGTCCTCGGTATCCACCTCGTCGAGCGTCGTGTCGGGGGTGATCGTGTCGCCCTTCTCGTCGGCAACCATGCCCTGGATCGGGTCGGTCTTGATCGAGGCGAGCGTGACCTTGACGCCCGCGTCGAGCAACGCCTTGCGCGGCTCGAACAGTTCGGCCTGCTCGAAGCCGTCGGTCGCGATGATGAGAACGTGCGCCTGCGATAGCTCGGCCATGATTTGTCTCCGGTGCGGTTTTGGCATTTTGGGATAGAAGCCACCTTGGGCTCGGGTCGGTAAACCCGCGAGGGCCAGCGCCTGTTCCGGAACGATGCGCCAATCCGTGCATTCACAAAGGCCATGGCGCAGCAGATCCACCCGATCACGTACCACGACGACAGCGAGCCCGGCATCACGCGCAAGAAGATGCGGTCGGGCTGGGGCTATTATGATGCTGCCGGTACGCGGATCACCGAGCGCGAGGAGATCGACCGGCTGAATGCGATCGGCCTGCCCCCCGCCTATCGCGACGCATGGTTCTGCCCCTCCCCCGTAGGGCATATCCAGGCGGTCGGCTGGGACGAAAAGGGGCGCAAGCAATATCGCTATCACCTCGGCTTTCGCGAGACGCAGGATGCAGCCAAATATGAACTGTGCGCCCCGTTCGGCCACGCGCTTCCCAAGCTCCGCGCGCGGGTGGCGAAGGATCTCGCGCGACGCGGGCTCGACAAGGACATTGCGGTTGCCGCGGTGGTGCGGCTGCTTGATCTCGGCAAGGTTCGCATCGGCAACGAAGGCTATGTGAAGTCGAACAAGAGCTTCGGGGCTACCACGTTGCGCAAGCGCCATGCCGCGGTGAAGGGGCAGTCACTCAAGCTTCAGTTCAAGGCCAAGTCGGGCAAGCTCCGGATGCTGACGATCACCGACGGGTCGCTCAGCCGGTTCGTCAAACGCTGTCAGGACCTGCCGGGCCAGCACCTGTTCCGCTGGGTCGATGCGGAAGGCACGTGCCATCCGGTGTCGTCGTCGGACGTCAACGCCTATATCCGGGAAGCGATGGGCGGGGACTTCACCGCCAAGCATTTCCGCACCTGGAGCGCGAGCGTCCTCGCGTTCGAGGCACTGGCGCGGGCGAAGCACGACATCAGCCTCAAGACGATGCTCGAGCCCGTGACAGAGGCGCTCGGAAACACCCCCGCGATCGCACGCAAGTCCTATGTCCATCCCGCGCTTCTCGCACTGGCGAAGGATGGGCAGACCGCATTCCGTGCGAGCCTGAAGCTCCCGCGTTCCACCCAGCATCTGACCCGCACCGAGCGTGGGCTGATTGCCTTCCTCGAGCACGGCAGCGAGCGTGGCGTCCCGCCGGTCCTTGCCGGAGCCGCGTAAAGGTCCCGACATGAGCAACAAGACCGCGGCGATCCTCCCGCCGATCCGCGTCCGCGACGTGAACAGCCAGGTCCACGGCCTCGCCAAGACTACACTCGACTGGATCGGCGATTACTGGCTGCAACTGCTGATCTCGTTCGGCGCCGGTGCGGCGATCGTCATCGCGCTCCATTTCGCGCGGCGGATCGGGCGGGGCTTGTGCGAACGCGACCGGCAGTTGCACGGCTGGGGAATCGTGTTCGGCCGGACGATCGCGCGGACCGGGAACGTGTTCATCGTCCTGCTGGCGGCAAAGCTCGTGATCGGCTTTGCCAACCCGCCCGCCGAAGTCACGCGGGTGGTCAACTTCCTGTTCACGATCTCCGCGGTGTTCCAGGCGGCGAACTGGGCGCGCGAACTGATCCTCGGCGCGATCGAGCATCGCACCCGCAGCGAACATTATTCGGGCGAAGCGATCGGCAGCGCGATGGGGATCATCCGGCTGCTCGTCAGCTTCGCGGTGTTCGCGATCGCGCTGATCGTCGTGCTCGACAATCTCGGGGTCAATGTCACCGGGCTCGTCGCCGGGCTCGGCGTCAGCGGCATCGCGATCGGTCTCGCCGCGCAGGGCATCTTCGCCGACCTGTTCGCGGCACTCGCGATCATCTTCGACCGGCCATTCCGGCGCGGCGATGCGATCAGCTATGATTCCTCCTCGGGCACGGTCGAGGCGATCGGGCTGAAATCAACGCGGATTCGCGGCGTCACCGGCGAGGAGCGGATCGTCGCCAACAAGCAACTGCTCGAGAAGGAGATCATCAACAACACCTCGCGCGAATATCGCCGTGTCGTCTTCACGATCGGGCTGGTGCAGGCGACCCCGGTCGAGACGATGGAGGCACTGCCGTCCGTGCTGAAGGACGTGATCGAGGCGAAGGGCATGAAGTTCGTCCGCGCCGGCTTCACCACGTTCGGCGCAAGCAGCTATGATTTCGACGTCGAGTTCGATTCCCCCAGCGCGGCCTTCCAGGAGTTTTACGATGCACGCCACGCCGTAGGGCTCGCAATCGTTCGGCGGCTCAACGAGGACGGGATCGAACTGGCTTATCCCACGCAGACGACGTTCAACGTCAAACCCGAGCAAAACGCCCCAAAAAGCGCTGTAAAGACAGAGGATCGTCGCGGAACTGGTGCGATATCAAGCAATTCTGCGGTTGACGAAGATGGCGGACAGCACTGAACACTATGGTTTCCGTCGCATTAATGGTACTGTATTTACCCCATATCGCATGCCATTTTTGGCGTAAGCACCGAAATGGCCATAACCCGGCTGGCGTTATCACCGTTTTTGCCCTATAATTCCCCTGTATACTGTAAGCGCATAATATATCCCGGGGCGCCTGTCGGAAGGGATTTTGAACAAGACGCGGGTCTTTTTGGGGGCGGATTCAGTGTCAGTACGGTGGGTGCACGGCCATCAGGACAGTATGGAAGTGCGTCTCAACCACGCCACCCTTGCCTATCTTCGGAAGAACTGGCCCAACCCCGTCAATCTGTCGCCCACCAGGCTTGGCAATGAGTTCACGCCCGAGGGCAAGATGTTCGTTCGGATCATCCAGAGTTTGATCGACGAGGGTTTGCTCTCGGTCGAGTTCTTCTTGATCGGCACCGGTGACGAACCCACCGCGCGCGACGCGATCCTGACGCGCAAGGGAGTCGCATCGATCGCGGAGGCATGAGCCGCCCGGCGCGGGCGCCTTATCGGCTCTGTTCGACGATCGTTGCAATCTTGCGAAAGGTTACGAGGTCTTCTTCAGAAACCGCGCGTGGCCGTCGCGACAGGATCGCCAGGGTCCCGATCCGCAAGCCCGAGATATCGCGCACCGGCGTCGCGGCATAGAAGGCAAACCCCGCAGCATCGGCGGCGACCGGATGAACGAGGTCGGCAAGAGCGGAGCGCCCTGCCGGGATGGTGGCGGTTTCGTCCGCCGTGGTGGCTATGCCGACCCTGGCGGTGTTCCACGTTGCGACGCTCCTATCCATCACGATGACCGCGACGTCTACGCCGAGCGCCCGGACCGCGACATGCGCGATATCATCGAGGAGCGCGACCGACATGCCGGGCCGGTCGGCTCGACGTGGGTCGCTGAGGACGTACATTTCACTACGATCGGTTGGCCGCTGTTTCATCGCTACTCGCATCACGGAAGTCCCCCAAGACCGAAGAGATGTTGGTTTAATGTAGGAGGAGCTTTGCCGAATATTGGAACGTCGTGCATCCGCCTTAAGAAGGGTTTCATTCCTATTGACTATGTTCCGTGTCAAACCGGCGTAAGTTCCGCGTCAGTTTTCCATCGGAAACGCCGTCTCGGCCCCGTATTCGAATCACATCGCTTTCCAATTCGAAAGATCGGTTCGCCGGCAGAGTGTGATTCGCCCCTGCTATCCTGCCTGTTAACGCTACGGCAGCCGGTCCGTTCCGGATTTGGGTTTTGCCAGGCTTGCGCGCGGCAAGCGCTGGTGCCATCTCCGCCGCACAGCCCGCGATACGCGCACTTTGCAGGGGAATGCCGTGACCACGACGATCACTATTCAGGAACTGGCAGGCCGGATCGGCAGCGAACAGGTGTCCGACTGGGTCGAAGTCAGCCAGGAAATGATCGACAAGTTCGCGGACGCGACCGGGGACCACCAGTTCATCCACGTCAACCCCCAGATGGCCGCGATGACCCCGTTCGGCGGGACGATCGCGCACGGATTTCTGACGCTGTCGTTGATGCCGTTGCTGTCCTCCAAGATCATCGACGCGGTCCAGATCGAGGGCGTGAAGATGGGCATCAACTACGGCGGCAACAAAGTCCGCTTCCTCCAGCCGGTCCGCTCGGGCAAGCGCGTTCGCGGGCGGTTCAAGCTGTTGGAGTTGATCGAGAAGCGCCCCGGCCAGTGGCAGCAGACCAACGCATTTTCGGTCGAGATCGAAGGCGAGGAAAAGCCCGCGATGATCGCCGAATGGATGTCGCAGATCTTCGTTTGAACCTACAAAGCCCCTCCCCTCTGGGGGAGGGGTTGGAGTGGGGCTGTGCCGCGAACACACCGGTTGCCCCCATCCCACGTCCCCACCCCAACCCCTCCCCTGAAGGGGAGGGGCTTATAGAAGGAGAAGCCAGATGCGTTCAGCCGTCATCGTTTCCACCGCCCGCACCCCGATCGGCCGTGCGTATCGCGGCGCGTTCAACAACACCCCCGCCCCAACCCTCGCCAGCCACGCGATCAAGGCCGCCGTCGAGCGCGCCGGGATCGAAGGCGGCATGGTCGATGACGTCGTGTTCGGTTGTGCGCTCCAGCAGGGCCATCAGGCCGGCAACATCGCGCGGACGTCGCTGCTGCGCGCCGGGCTCCCCGTCACCGTGCCGGGCATGTCGGTCGACCGTCAGTGCGCCAGCGGCCTGATGGCGATCGCCACCGCTGCCAAGCAGATCATCACCGACAATATGGACGTCACCATCGGCGGCGGCGTCGAGAGCATCAGCCTCGTCCAGACGCCGCAGATGCGCTTCGCCGCCGACCCCGAGCTGATAGCGATGCACAAGGACGTGTATATGGCGATGCTCGGCACGGCGGAAGTCGTCGCCAAGCGCTATAACATCAGCCGCGAAGCGTGCGACGAATATGCCCTCCGCTCGCAACAGCGCACCGCCGCCGCGCAGGCCGCGGGTTATTATGATGCGGAGATCGTCCCCGTCACCGCGACGATGGCAGTGACCAACAAGGAAACTAAGGAAGTCACGCACAAGGAGATCACGCTCTCCAAGGACGAAGGCAACCGCCCCGAGACGACGCTCGAAGGTCTCCAGTCGCTCCAGCCCGTGATGGGCCCGGGGATGAACGTGACCGCGGGCAACGCCAGCCAGCTGTCGGACGGCTCGTCCGCCTCGGTGCTGATGGAGGAGTCGCTCGCCTCGAAGCGCGGCCTCACCCCGCTTGGCCGCTATGTCGGCATGGCGGTCGCGGGCACCGAACCCGACGAGATGGGGATCGGCCCGGTCTTCGCGATCCCCAAGCTGCTCGAGCGCTTCAACCTCAAGATGGACGACATCGGCCTGTGGGAGCTCAACGAAGCGTTCGCAGTGCAGGTGCTGTATTGCCGCGACAAGCTCGGCATTCCGGATGAGCTGCTGAACGTCTCGGGCGGCGCGATCTCGATCGGCCACCCCTATGGCATGACCGGCGCGCGCTCGACCGGCCACGCGCTGATCGAGGGCAAGCGGCGCGGCGCGAAGTACGTCGTCGTGACGATGTGCATTGGTGGCGGTCAGGGTGCCGCCGGTCTGTTCGAAGTCCTGTAATTGAACCCGAGGCGAATTTCGTCTATGTAGGGGATGGCGAAGTCATAGGCGCCTCTCATAACGAGTCCCGGTCGTGTCAGCGGCCGGGGCTCAATACGTTTGGGGCTCGGCTGTCAGACCGAGCCCCGCCCGTGCACCCTAGTCTTTGCGTGCCATCGCGATGATCTTCAGGACCAAGGTCGTGAAGGCGAAGAGCACGCCCAGAAGCAGGCACAGATCGGCGACCGTCATAGGTCCACCTCTCATCTTAGCGGCCGGATTGCCGCCGATGAAGTGACTAATAGAGACTTCGGATATCCGCAAATTTGGCAGGACATCGTCTGTCCGTCATCCCATGACGGTGATCTATCGCCTTCCCGAAAGGCGACGAGGTCTTGCTGATTAGCCTGCAAAAAATCCGAGGCAACCAACCTAGCGTCCCGTCGTTTTCTCTCCAAACCATCCTCAAGGAGAGAACCGCAATGGCCGACACCCAGGAAATCAAAGAAACGCTGTGGAAGAAGATGGCGGACAGCCCCTACCTCATGGTGGGCAAGGCCGACGGATCGTCGCACAGCGAGCCGCTAATGGCGCAGCTCGACAAGGATCTGGTCGACACGCTGTTCTTCTTCACCGGCAAGGACAACCGCCTGGCCGACGGCGGCAAGGTGATGGCGCAGTTCGTGTCCAAGGGGCATGATTATTTCGCCTGCATGGCCGGCACGATCCGTCAGGACAATGACAAGGGCATGATCGACAAGCTGTGGAGCAAACAGGTCGAGGCCTGGTTCCCGCAAGGCAAGGAAGACCCCAATCTCGCGCTGCTACGGATGGACATCGACAGCGCAGAATTGTGGGAGACCGACATTTCGCTGACGGGTCGCGTGAAGATGTTGTTCGGCGGCACGATTACCGCGGAAGAAAGCAGCAGCCACGCCAAGGTCAGCACGACAGCGGCATAAGATGTTGTTGCGGGATCCTGGCCACGTGCCGGGATCCCGCACAAGCTAGGGGCGGAAGCGCCGCCCGTGCTTCCATCCGCCGTCATGCTGAACTTGTTTCAGCATCCACCGCCCAACAAGCACGGTCTGGACTTGCTGAACAGTGGACCCTGAAACAAGTTCAGGGTGACGCCGGTTTTGACAAAACGCGGTACCCCGGCCTCAGCCGTGCGCCTTCATCCATTCCTCAACGACCGGCGCGACCTTGGTGCGCCACTTCGAGCCGTTGAAAATGCCATAATGGCCAGCGCCCTCGGCCATATAATAGCGCTTCTTTTCGTCCGGCAAATTCGTCGCGATCGTCAAAGCCGCGCGGGTCTGTCCGAGACCCGAGATATCGTCCTTCTCGCCCTCGATCGCGAGGATCGCGATGTCGGTGATCGCACCCGGATCGACCACGCGCCCGCGGTGCGTCATCGTGCCCTTGGGGAGCGAATGGTCCTGGAAGACCACGTCGATCGTCTGGAGATAGAACTCCGCGGTCATGTCGCAGACCGAGCGATATTCCTCGTAGAAGCGCTTGGTCGCATCCGCTTCCAGATCCTCGCCGTCGACCAGATGTTTGAACATCTCGTAATGCGACATCATGTGGCTGCCGAGGTTCATCGACATGAAACCGGCCAATTGCAGAAACCCCGGATAGACCTTGCGGCCGGCACCCGGATGCGACGCGGGGATCGTCGCGATGACGTTCTGGCTGAACCAGCTGTGCGGCCGCTCGGTTGCGAGCGTGTTGACCGAGGTCGGTGCCTCGCGCGTGTCGACCGGGCCACCCATCATCGTCAGCGTCTTGGGACGGCACGGATGCTGGTCCGCGCTCATCACACAGGCGGCGGCGTAGCACGGCACCGACGGCTGGCAGACCGCGAGCATATGCGCCCCCGGCCCGATCGCCTCGAGGAATGCGATCAGATAATCGATGTAATCATCGAGATCGAACTTGCCGTCCGACAGCGGCACCTGCTTCGCATCGCGCCAGTCGGTGATGTAGACGTCCGCGACCGGCAACATCCGCTCGACCGTGCCGCGCAACAGCGTGGCGTAATGCCCCGACATCGGCGCGACGATCAACAGCTTGGGCCCGGTCTCCACGCCTTCGCGAACGAACCGCTTGAGCTGGCCGAACGGCTTGCGCACGACGATCTCTTCCGTAACCGCGACCGTCTTGCCGTCCACCTCGGTCGAGGCCAGACCGAACGTCGGCTTGCCGCGCGGGGCGGCGGCATGCGCGAACACTTCGAGCGCCGAACCCATCACCGCCCCGCCGCCGAAATAGGCGAACGGATTGGCCGGGTTGCTCAACCAGCCTGCGCTGAAGTCGGCCATGGCGCTCGCTCCGGCGAGCATGGATTTCTGAATTTCATAAGCGTTATAGAGCATGGCCGGCCTTCTAGCATACCGTATCTACGGTTCTATCCATCTTAATACGGCGATGCGACGAACGGGCGGCGCCTCTGCATCATATCAATACGCATGGCCGAGGATTATGATGCACGCCGATTGAGGCGGCCCACGGTCCCTGCTAGGCGAAGCGCATGGCAGATCCCGTGCAAGCCGCTCCGACGTCAGACACACCGTCCAAGGACATGCCGCGGGAGGGGCGTCGCAAGCTCAGCAATCTCCTGATGATCTGGCATTTCGGGTCGCGCTATACCGCGCAGATCGCGATCGCGCTGCTTGCCCTGCTGACGACCTCAGCAACGACGCTGTACATTCCGTGGACGTTCAAGTCGGTGATCGACCAGGGGTTCAGCCACGGCGGCAACCCCGATCATATCAACCAGGTCTTCTACGGCCTGTTCGCGCTGGTCGCGGTGCTCGCGGTCGCGACGGCGGTGCGCTTCTATTTCGTCTCGTGGCTGGGCGAACGGACCGTCGCCGATATCCGCACGGCGGTGCAGGCGAACCTGTTGCGGCTCGCGCCGCGCTGGTTCGAGGAAAACCGCCCCTCGGAAGTCGCCTCGCGCCTCACGTCGGACACCGCGCAGATCGAGAGCGCGGTCGGCACCACCGTCTCGGTCGCGCTGCGCAACGTGCTGACCGGGACCGGCGGGATCATCTCGCTGTTCGCGCTCGCGCCCAAGCTCGCGGGGATGCTGATCATCGGCATCCCGATCGTCGTGCTGCCGATCATGCTGCTCGGGCGGCGGGTCCAGAGCTACTCGCGTTCGAGCCAGGATCGCATCGCCGATATCGGCGCGATGGCGGTCGAGACGTTCGGCGCGATGAAGATCGTCCAGGCCTTCGGCCAGGAACGGCGCGAGTCCGAGCGGTTCGCGGGCGCGGTCGAGCGCAGCTTCACCGCCGCCAAGCGCCGCATCCGGATCCGCGCGATCATGACCGCGCTGGTGATCGGGCTATTGTTCGGTGCGGTCACGCTGCTGATGTGGTCGACCCTGTCGGACGTGTCCGCCGGGCGGCTGACGGGCGGCGCGCTGACCGCGTTTATCTTCACCGCCGGGCTGGTGACGGGCGCGTTCGGGGCGCTGACCGAAGTGTATGGCGATCTGCTCCGCGCCTCGGGCGCGGCCGAGCGGCTGGCCGAGCTGCTCAACGAGGAACCCGAGATCCGCGCGCCCGCCGCACCGGCGACACTCCCCGTCCCGGCGCGCGGCACGCTGACCTTCGATCACGTCGAATTCCGCTACCCGACCCGGCAGGACGTCGCCGCGCTCAACGATTTCTCGCTCGACATCGCGAGTGGCGAGACGGTCGCGATCGTCGGTCCGTCGGGCGCTGGCAAGACGACCTTGTTCCAGTTGATCCAGCGTTTCTACGATCCCGACGCCGGCTCGGTCCGGATCGATGGGGTCGATCTGCGCAACGCCGACCCCGCCGAGATCCGCGCGCGGATCGCGATGGTGCCGCAGGAAACCGTCATCTTCGGTGCGACCGCGCGCGACAACCTCCGCTATGGCCGGTGGGATGCGCGCGACGACGAGCTGTGGGCCGCCGCCGAGGCCGCCAACGCCGCCGAATTCCTGCGCAAATTGCCCGACGGACTCGACACCTTCCTCGGCGAAAGCGGTGCGCGGCTTTCGGGCGGGCAGCGCCAGCGAGTCGCGATCGCACGTGCGCTGCTCCGCAACGCGCCGATCCTGCTGCTCGACGAAGCGACCAGCGCGCTCGACGCCGAGAGCGAACGGCTGGTGCAGGAAGCGCTCGAGCGGCTGATGACCGACCGCACGACGCTCGTCATCGCGCACCGCCTCGCGACGGTGCGTGCGGCGAAGCGGATCATCGTGATGCGCGACGGGCAGATCGTCGAACAAGGGTCGCACGGGTCGCTGATCGCGGAGAACGGCCTGTACGCCCGGCTGGCGAGTTTGCAGTTCAACGAGGCGGCGTGATATAAACGGTACGGCCCGGCCTTCGCCGGGGTGATGCGGCTCGTCACCCCGCAGTAGCCCCCCCAGCCGTCATGCTGAAGGTGTTTCAGCATCCACTGTGCAACGGGCCCGGTCCGTCATCGTGGCGCGGTGGACCCTGAAACGAGTTCAGGGTGACGGGAGTGTTAAGACTAGGCGGATGTCCCCTCGGCGGGCAGCCACCATGGTGCTACCCGATCACCAGCTTCACAGGCTTGTCGCCGCCGCAACCATGCCGCACACTCCGCGCAACCGGGCAACAGCATCCGGACCGCACAACGGAGGGTCACATGGCGCGCGACTTCGACATCATCGTCTTCGGAGCAACCGGCTTCACCGGACGCCTCGTCGCCGAATATCTCCTCGCCACCGGGGCGCCACGCTGGGCGATGGCGGGTCGCTCGCTGACCAAGCTCGAGCAGGTCCGCGACGCGATCGGCGCGCCCGGCGACATTCCGCTGATCACCGCCAACGCCGACGACCCCGCCGCGCTCCGCGCGCTCTGCAACCGCACCAACGTCGTGCTCACGACCGTCGGACCGTATCAGTCGTACGGCAGTGACCTCGTCGCGGCCTGCGCCGAGACAGGCACCGCCTATGTCGATCTGTGCGGCGAACCCGCCTGGATGCGCCACATGATCGACGCACATCACGAAACCGCCAGGCGCACCGGCGCGCGAATCGTGTTCAGTTGCGGGTTCGACTCGATCCCGTTCGATCTCGGCGTGCTGAGCCTCCAGGACGCGGCGAAAGCGAAATTCGGCCACCCCCTGTCCCGCGTGAAAGGTCGCGTGCGCAAGATGCAGGGTGGCTTTTCGGGTGGCACCGCCGCCAGCCTGAAGGCGACGCTGGCGGCGGCGGCAAAGGATCCGTCGGTGGTCGGGCTGCTCGTCAATCCGTTCGCGCTGACCCCCGGGTTCGAAGGACCGTCGCAACCGCGTGGGCTGCTGCCGGAATATGACAAGACGATCGAGGCGTGGGTCGCCCCCTTCATCATGGCGCCAATCAACACCAAGAACGTCCATCGCACCAATTTCCTGCTCGGCGATGCGTACGGTCCGGGGTTCGTCTATGACGAGATGATGGTCGCGCCCGGACTCGGTGAAATGGGCAAGGCCGCCGCGGAAGCGATCGCCAAGATCAATCCGCTCTCCAGCGACAAGGGGCCGAAGCCCGGCGAAGGCCCGTCGCGGGAGGAACGCGACGCGGGCTTCTACGACCTGCTGTTCATCGGCGAAGGGCCGGGCGGCGAGCGGTTGGATTGCGTCGTCACTGGCGACAAGGACCCGGGCTATGGCTCGACCAGCAAGATGATCGCCGAAACCGCACGTTGCCTGGTCGAAGACGTGACCGGCGCCGGCGGAATCTGGACCCCGGGTGCGCTGATGGGGCGCGTGCTGACGGACCGGTTGCAGGCCAGAGCGGGGCTGACGTTCCGCGCTGGATGACGATCGGGGCGGGGGTGTCTCGCGCACCCACGCCCGCCGCGAGATTCCTAGGAGCCCCGCCCGTCCGCCGCGGGAAGGATCGGGCGCAAATCCCCCGCGACCATCGCCCGGCCCTTCCCCAGCGCCTTGGCGTTGTAGAGCGATAGGTCCGCGCGCCGCAGGATTTCATCGCGAGTCGTGATCCCCTGATCGAGCAGACACGCGCCCATGGTCGCGCGGACGGCAATCGTTCCGTCCGCGCCTTCCACCGCGATCGTCAGGTCGGCCAGCAGGTCCGCCAGCGCCGTCCGCAGGCTTGTGATCGTGTCCGAAGCCGTGATCGCCAGCACGAACTCATCGCCACCGAGCCGCGCCGCCAGCCCCCGCCCATCGGCATGCCGCGCGAGCGTCCGGGCTGCGCGCTGCAACACATGGTCACCCGATTGATGGCCATACGTATCGTTGACGGACTTGAAGTTATCGAGGTCGATCAGGACGACCGCCAGGACGCCCTGATTGGTCCGCCGGTCGACCCGTTCGGTCAGGAACTGGTTCAGCGCTGCGCGATTG
The DNA here is from genome assembly GCF_000242835.1 of Sphingomonas sp. PAMC 26617. Lineage (NCBI taxonomy): Bacteria > Pseudomonadati > Pseudomonadota > Alphaproteobacteria > Sphingomonadales > Sphingomonadaceae > Sphingomonas > Sphingomonas sp. PAMC 26617. The sequence continues at coordinate 2,677,606 of NZ_JH594425.1, read as the reverse complement.
GCGATCCCGGTCAGCTCGTCGACCAGCGCACTGCGTTCGAGCGCGCGTTCGAACTCATGCTGGACCGTGATGTCCTGGCAAATTCCGATGAGGATCGAACAGTCCCCCCTACCGCCCCCGCGCTCGATCTCGCCGACGTTGCGCAGCCGTCGACGGCGTCCGGTTCGGGTGACGATTTCGGTCTCCACCTCGAAACTCTGGCCGGTATCGATCGCGCGGTCGATCGCCTGCATCAGAACCATGCGGTCGCCGTTCGGGTAAAACTCCAGAAACCGGTCCCACGTCGGGTTCGGGTCCTCCGGACCCAGGTCGAACAGGCACCGTGCCTGCCGGGTCCATGCCATGGCCGTCGACGCCAGGTCGAGCCGCCACGAGCCGATTTCGGAAAGACGTTCTGCCCGCTCGAAATGGTCGAGCCAGCGCAGGTCGCCTTCCACCGCCGCGCCATCGGTCGGACGTGGAAGACGCTTGTCGGACGCCTGACCGGCATATTCGGTGCAGACGGGGGAATATGTCTCGATCTCGAAGCTCAGGGTCGCCATTTCTGCTCCACCCGCGCATTATAGAGACCGCGCCGGGAAACCGGCGATCCTACCGTTTCTTCCCCTGATGTTTGATGTTGGCGGGCCGCCCGCGCCGCTTGAGGACCCGCCCTGCGGGCTTGCCCGGCGTGCGGTCGCGCGTGTCGCGGCCTGGCGCGGCGCCGCGCCCCTCGACCATTTCGAACCGCAACGCGCCCGACACCGGGTTCGCCTCGGCGAGCCGCAACGGCAGCTTCTGCCCGCTGGCGTAGACCGTCCCGCTCTGCTCGCCCGTCAGCGTGCGAGAAGCCTCGTCGAAGCGGAAATATTCGCCGCCAATGTCGCGCACCGGCATCAGCCCGTCGCCGCCGATGCCCTCGACCGTCGCGAAGAAGCCGAAGTTGGTGACCCCGGTGATCCGCGTCTCGAGCACTTCGCCGACACGCTCCGACAGGAACGCCGCGACATAGCGGTCGATCGTGTCGCGCTCGGCCTCCATCGCGCGGCGCTCGAACTGCGAGATCGACTGGCCGATCCGCTCCATCCCAGCGGTCTCGCCCTCGGTCAGCCCGCCGTCACCGAGCTTGTACGCGGCGACCAGCGAGCGGTGGACGAGCAGATCGGCATATCGCCGGATCGGCGAGGTGAAGTGCCCGTAGCTCCCGAGCGCCAAGCCGAAATGCCCGAGATTGACCGGCGCGTAATAGGCCTGCGTCTGGGTCCGCAACACCTGCTCCATGATCTGCGGGCGCATGTCGTCCTCCGCGACCTTGGCGAGGATGTGGTTGAAGGTGCGCGGCTGGATCACCTGGCCGAGCGCGAATTCGATCCCGAAGGTCTTGAGATACTCCTTCAGCGCGACGATCTTCTCGCGGCTCGGCTGTTCGTGGACGCGGTACATCACCGGCGCCTTCTTCGCCTCGAGCGCCTTGGCGGCGGCGACGTTCGCGGCGATCATGTAATCCTCGATCAACTTGTGCGCGTCGAGCCGCTCACGCGGCGCGACCGACAGGATCCGGCCCATTTCGTCGAGCACCACGCGGCGTTCGGGGAGATCGAGATCGAGCGGGGCGCGGGCCTCGCGCGCCGTGTTGAGCGCGCGCCAGCAGTCCCAGAGCGGAAGGAGCGCCGCGAGGATGGGATCAACGCCGGAACCGTCCTGAAGCCCCTCCCCTTCATCCGAAACGCTGGATCCAGACTCAAGCCCCTCCCCTTCAGGGGAGGGGTTGGGGTG
>NZ_JH594425.1:2599634-2675198 GCF_000242835.1 Sphingomonas sp. PAMC 26617 | reverse complement strand
TGAAGGGGAGGGGCTTTGGAGTGTCCCCAACCGCTCCCACGCCAGCCGCATCCACCATCGCCTGCGCATCCTCATACGCGAGGTTCGCCGCAAGCCGCACCACGGCGCGCGTAAAGCGCCAGCTCTTGAGCGTCCCGTCCTTGCCGACCCGCAAATGGCACGCCAGCGCCGCACGATCGACGCCCTGCTTTAGCGAGCACATCTCCGCCGACAGGCTCTCGGGCAGCATCGGCACGACGCGGTCCGGAAAATAGACGCTGTTCCCCCGCCGCCGCGCCTCGCGGTCGAGCGACGAACCGGGGCGGACGTAGAAGGACACGTCCGCGATCGCGACGATCGCCTGCCAGCCGCCATCGTTCGCGGGGTCGTCGTCGGGCATGGCCCAGACCGCATCGTCGTGATCGCGCGCATCGGCCGGATCGATCGCGACGATCGGAAGATGCCGCAGGTCCTCGCGGTCGTCCCCCAGCGGCTGGCGCGCGACGCGCACCGCCTCGTCGAGCGTTTCCGCGGAGAACACGTCGGGGATGCCGAGCTTGTGGATCGCGATCAGCGAGAAACTGCGTGGTGCGAACGGATCGCCCAGCACCTGGGTCACGCGCACCGTGATCCGCGGCGGCCGCCCCGCCTTCTCGGCCAGCACCAGATCGCCCGCCTGCGCACCGCCCGCGTCGGACACCGCGAACTCGGACCGCTCCTTCTTTTCCACGCCCTGCAGCCACATGCCGCCGGGCTCCTGCCGCAGCACGCCGAGCACGAGCTCCTCGCCGCGCGGGAGCACTTTCATCGGGATCGCGATCCAGCCCTGCCCGGCTTCCTCGGTCCGCGCGAGCACGCGGTCGCCGATCCCGAGCGATCCGTTCTTGCGCTCGCGCACGCGCAGTTTCGGCGCAGGGGTGTCGGCGTCCCACCGTTCCGGGACCGCCCAGATATTGCCGCCGTCGTCGACGTCCATGACGCGCAGGACGGTCACCTTCGGCACGCCCCCCATCTTGTGGAACGCGCGGCCGGGGGCGCTGTCGATCAGCCCCTCGTCGGCCATGTCCTTCAACAAGGCCTTGAGCAGGATCTTGTCCTGCGCGGTCAGCCCGAAGGCGCGTGCGATCTCGCGCTTGCCGGCGGGGGTGTCGGAGGTGGCGATGAAGTCGAGGATCTGCTCGCGGGTCGGCAGACCCTTTGGGATGCTAGGGGTACGCTTGGGCATGACCCGACCATAGGGCAGCGACGCGCCGATGCCAGCCATGAAAACGCCGCCACCCGGGGCTTACTCCAGGCGGCGGCGATGAGGTGGGCGGAACACAACCGCCTTTACATGTCGCGTTACGCGATCAGAACTTGCCCCGCAGCGTCACGCCATAGGTGCGCGGTTCGGCGAGATATTGCGAGAAGATCTGCCGGCCACCGGGATATTGCGGGTCTACGAACGGCGCGCTGGTCGTGCCCGCCTGGAACGGCGAGTTGAAGGCGACCTGCGCGTAATTCTTGTTGAAGATGTTCTGCCCCCAGAACTCGACCGACCAATGCTCGTCCTTCCCGCGCAAACCGACGCGCGCGTTGAACAGCGCGAAACTGTCCTGCGCCTTCTGCGGGAACAGGTCGGACCCGGTGTTATAATTGTCCGACAGACGGCTATCGATATAGAATAGCGCCGAGAGACCGCTGTCGCCGATCTTGGGGGTCCAGGCGACCGAGCTCGTCACGACGATCTTGGGCGCGTTCGACAGCGTCCTGCCCGGCAGCACGCGCAGTGCGGGATCGAGCGGCGCGCCGCTGCTGTTGCCGACGACATTGTTGCGATACTTGCTCGACTGATACGTCCCGCCGAGATTGACGCGCAGATCGCGGATCGGGACGAGCGACGCCTCGAGCTCGACACCCTGCGACAGCACGCCGTAGCCGACGTCCCCGCTCGGGCAGCTTCCGGTGGTCGCGCTGAGATCGCGGTCTCCGCCGTTCAGGCCGCTGGTGCAGCCGTTGATGTTCTGGACGAGGAAGACCGTGCCGTTGAAGGTGTTGAGCTGGAAGTTGCTGAACTCCTGGCGGAACGCCGCCGCCGACAGCGTGAACGGCCCGGTCCCGTATTTCGCGCCGACTTCGTAGGACGTGACGGTCTCGGGATCGAACTGCAGCTTGTTGACCAGCGCCTGCGCGCCGCCGACCGAGGCGAAGGTCGTCGTCAGCACGCCGTTGGAAAGCTGGATCGGGTTCTTGAGCGCCGAGCGATCGAGGTTGAACCCGCCCGCCTTATAGCCCCGCGAATAGCTGCCGTAGAGCAGCATGTGGTCGAACGGCCGCCACGACAGGATGCCGGTTCCGCTGAAACGATCCTCGCTGCGCTTGCTGTTGATCGACACGCCGTTGAGCTCGGCGGTCGAATTGCCCTGGCACGACAGGCCGACCAGGCCTTGCGCCACCGCCCCCAGGGCTGCGTTGGACAGGAGCGACGTCAGCGCGGCCTCGTTGGCGACGCACGCCGTATTGTCGTTGCCGAAGGTCGCCGCGAACTTCTTGGTCTCGTTGGTGTAGCGTACGCCCAGCGTGACATCGAGCCGGCTGGTCAGATGGAAGATGTTGTGCGTGAAGATCGCATAGTTGCGGCTGTTCTGGGTGTAGCGATCGAGCGTCGAGCCCTTGTCGTTGATGCTGTCGAGCCGGTCGAACGCCGCATAGATCAACGGCGAGGCGGCACCGAACGCCGCGGGTCGCGCGCCGAGGCAGCCCGGCGAGGTCGGCGAGTAGAGCGCGGCAAGGCCACCGCCCGACACGATCCGGCACGTCGCGAACCGGCCGTACTGGCTGCCGAACCGCAGATTGTCGGTAACGGTCAGGTCCTCGTTCGCGAAATAGCCGCCGACCAGCCAGTCGAGCTTGTTGTCGAACAAATTGCCCTGCAACCGCAGTTCCTGCGTGAAGGTCTTGAACTGGCGCGCCGAATTGCCGTCTGCCGCACGGTACAGAATGTCGACCTGGCTATAGTCGGTATCGGACCCCTGATCGCTCTTATATTCGCGATACGCGGTGATCGAGGTCAGGTTGATCCCGCCGAGACGCCAGTCGATCTGCCCCGAAATGCCCTTGTCGGTCGTGATGCCGCCGAAGCTGCGTCCCGGGCTGACACTCACATTGCGGTCATAGCCCGCGTTGGTCAGCTTCGACAGCGGCTGCCCGAGATCGCGCAGCACGTTGATGATGTTGTTGCCGGTGGTCTGAAGCGGCGACAGCGGGGTCGACGGGTTGTTGAGATTGCCGACGGAGGGATTGACCGAATTGTCGACATAAATTGCGGCGCAGCAGCGTTCGTTGCGATGCGTGTAATCGCCGATCAGCCGCAGCGAAAAGTCTGCGCTGGGCTGGTACAGGATTTGCCCGCGGATGAAGTAGCGGTCGCGATTGTTGATGTCGATCTTGTTGGTCGGGTCGTTATAGAACCCCTTGCGGTTGACGTAGACCGCATCGACCCGCGCGGCGATCGTCTGCGTCAGCGGCACGTTGACCGCGCCCGCGAGGCGGTAATAATCGTAATTGCCGTAGGTCGCCTCGCCGTTCGCGCCGAAGGTGAAGCTCGGCTTCTTCGAGAAGACGTTGATGACCCCTGCGGACGCATTGCGCCCGCCGAGTGTCCCCTGCGGCCCGCGCAGCACCTCGACCCGGTCGATCTCGCCGAGCTCGTTCAGACCAATACCCGCGCGCGAGCGGTAGACGCCGTCGATGAACACCGCGACCGAGCTTTCCAGCCCGGGGTTGTCGCCGACCGTGCCGATCCCGCGGATCCGCGGCGAGCCATTGGCTTCGGACCCGGTGGAGGACATCAGCAACGATGGTGCGAGCTGGCTCAACTGGCGAATGTCGTTCGCGCCCGAATTGGCGAGCGAACTTGCCGAAACCGCCGACACCGCGACCGGCACGTTGGCGAGCAACTGCGCGCGACCCTGCGCGGTGACGATGATGTCCTGCCCGGCATCGTCTTGGCTGTTGGTGGTTTCGCTGGCCTGCGCGGGTGCAGGCGTGTCCGCAGGTGGGGGCGCTTGCTGGGCGAGGACGGGACTGGCCGTCCCGATCGCCAGAGCAGAAAGCGCGCACGCCACCAAATACCGCGTATTGGGCATCTTTATCTCTCCCCGGATCGGAGCGCTGATCGGCTCCGTACCCTATCCTCGAATGCCCCTTGCAGAACGTGCCGTCAAGCACGGAAAACCGCTTGTTGACGCGATGTGACGGCTGTGTTGCAGAAAAGACATATCGGGAATGCGTCCGCTACGGCCAGAACGAACCTTCTAAACCATGTTCATCCCACGGCATCGTCCGAACGGATGAGAGTCGCTCAATAGCCGTTGAGCCGCGCGAACCGTTCGCGATGGAAAGCGGCATTGCCCCACATCGATTCGAGCACGCGCGCGCGCTTGATGTAGAAGCCCGCATCGTAATCGTCGGTCATCCCGATCCCGCCATGCAGCTGGATCATCTCCCGGCTCATCAGGTTGAGCGTATCGCTCGCGATCGCCTTCGCCAGACTGACCGACTGGTCGAGATCCGACCGCCCCGCGTCGATCGCCTCGAGCGCGCCCTCGACAGCGGAGCGCATCAGCTCGAGTTCGGTGAAGAGTTTGGCCATGCGGTGCTGAAGCGCCTGGAAGGTCGACAGATGCTGCCCGAACTGGGTGCGCGTCTTGAGATAGTCGTTGGTGGTATGGAACGCCTGTTCCGCCATGCCGAGCATTTCGGCGCAGGTAATTGCGGTAGCGCGATCAACCACTTGCTGGCTGAACTTCGAATCGCCGAGGCGTTCCGCCGGCGCGGCGTCGAAGCGGATCTCGGCGTGGCTGCGCGAATCGGCCATCACGCGCGTGCTGCGGGATACGCCAGCGTCGCCGGGGACGAGATACAGTCCGTCCGCTGCCGCAACGACGAACAGCGTCGCGCTGTCGCCCTCCGCGACGAACGCCTTGGTCCCGGTCAGCTTGCCGTCCACGACCTGCGTGGCGAGTCCATCGACTGAATGTACCGGCCCCTCGTCGACCGCAAGCGTCGCGACGACTTCGCCGCTGGCGATCCGCGGCAACCAGTCGTTCCGCGCTGTATCGGAACCGCCCAGCACGATCGCGCTCGCCGCTGCGGCGCTCGCGGCGAGCGGAGACGCGGCAAGATTGCGTCCGAGTTGCTCCAGGACCAGCCCCAGCGAGAGATAGCCGAAGCCGGTTCCGCCGAAGTCCTCGGGGATCACGATCCCGGCAAGCCCCATCTCCGCCAGCGTCGACCAGGCGGCGGGGTCATAGCGTTCTGCAGGCTCCGCGCCGCGCATCTTGCGGAACGCGGAGACGGGCGATTCATTGTCCGCCCATTCGCGCACCATGTCGCGCAGCATCGTCTGTTCGTCGTTTAGTACGGCCATGTCGCTATCCCCCGATGATAGTGGTGAGAAAACGGGGGAGAATGGCTTCAGCCATCCTTCACCCCGCCCCTCTCCGGCGCGCCGCGCATCGCGGCCGCCTAACTGGAATTATTGGTGATCCAGCATCCCGAGGATGCGCTTGGAAATCACGTTGTTCTGGATCTCGGTCGAGCCGCCGTAGATCGACACCGCCTTGCCCCACAGCCAGGTCCGGGTCTGTTCGAGCTCCGCGTCGGTGAAGCCGTCGCCTTCCCAGCCGAGCCCGGCCATGCCCATGATCTCGATCGACAATTCGGCGCGATCCTGGGTGATCCGCGCACCGACGTTTTTCATGATCGACGTCGCGGCGGACGGCCCCTGGTTGGACTTCGCCTCGAGCGCGGCACGCCGCAGCGTCAGCGCAAAGGCGCGCGCGTCCATCTCGTGGCGGACGATCCGCATGCGGAGATCGCTGTCGTTGACGCGCCCCTGCTCGTCCGTCCCGCGATAGTCCTTGGCGAGCGCGTTGACCGGCTTGCCCGCGAACAGGCGAGAGGCCGACCCGCCGCCCGACAGACTCGAACGTTCGTGCTGCAACAACCGCGTGCCGATTTCCCAGCCCTGCCCCTCGCGCCCGACGAGATTGCCCTTGGGCACCTTTACGTCGGTAAAGAAGGTCTCGCAGAACGGCGACTGGCCCGAGATCATCCGGATCGGCTTCACGTCGACGCCGGCGGCGGTCATGTCGAGCAGCAGGAAGCTGATCCCGCCGTGCTTCTGCGTCTTGTCGGTGCGGACGAGCGCGAAGCACTTGTCCGCCCACTGCCCGCCGCTGGTCCAGGTCTTCTGACCGTTAACCACGTAATGGTCGCCCGCATCCTGGGCAAAGGTCTGAACGTTGGCGAGATCCGACCCGGCATTGGGCTCGCTATACCCCTGGCACCAGCGGACTTCGCCCTTGGCGATCGCGGGGATATGCTCGCGCTTCTGTTCGTCGGTGCCATATTCGAGCAGCGTCGGCCCGAACATCATCACCCCCATCCCGCCGATCGGGTTCCACGCGCCGATCCGCGCCATCTCTTCCTGCAGGACGCGAATCTCGGGCTTGCTCAGGCCACCACCGCCATAGGCGACAGGCCAGCCGGGTACGCCCCAGCCCTTCTCGCCCATCGCCTTCTGCCACGCGATTTCGTCGGCGGACGGATCGCTCGGGCCTTCGAGCGCGGACATCGCATTGTCCTTGCCCTTGAGCGCGGGCGGAAAATTCTCCGCAAGCCACGCGCGCGCCTCGTCGCGGAAGGCGTCGAGCGCAGTCGCTGGAGTGTCGAGTTCGGGCGCGGTTGCCATGAAACCTGTCCTTGGTTGCAAAAACTGAAGATCGGGTATGGCGGCGCGATGCCATAGTTTCGGGAAAATGGGAAGGGGAGGTACGCTCTTTTCCTCCAGTCCTGGCACGCTCCCCTTCGCCGTCATCCCGGGCTTGGCCCGGGATCCACCGCGGTTTGCATGCGACCGCGGCAGCACGCGCGCTGCGGTGGATGCCGGGACGCGCCCGGCATGACGAAAGGGTAAACAACCCGTCGTTCCGTCAGCGTGATGAAAAGAGTCGCGCGCGCGCAAACTCCGCGTAAACTCCGCATCCCGGGGGGGACCTGCGAAATGCCAGCAACCAATCGTGCCATGCCGATCGTGCTCGCCGCCGTGCTGATCGATACGATCGGCTTCGGCATCGTCATCCCGGTGTTCCCGACGCTGCTGCAACATCTCGGCCATATCGACCTCGAAGCCGCGACGCGGGTGGCGGGGTACATGCTCGTCGCCTTCGCGCTCGCGCAGTTCGTTGCGGGGCCGGTGCTCGGCAACCTCAGCGACCGTTTCGGGCGGCGCCCGGTGCTGATCGCGTCGATGCTCGCATTCGGGGCGGACTATGCGCTGATGGCGGTCGCGCCGTCGCTCGCGTGGCTGTTCGTCGGGCGGACGGTCGCGGGGATCGCGGGCGCGGTGTACGGCCCGGCGAGTTCGGTGATCGCGGATGTCACCCCGCCCGACCGCCGCAGCGCCGCCTTCGGCTATATCAGCGCGGCCTTCGGGATCGGCTTCGTGATCGGCCCCGCGATCGGCGGGCTGCTGGCGGGGTTCGGCCCGCGCGCGCCGTTCATCGCGGCGGCGCTGCTCGCGCTCGGCAATGCCGCAGCGATGGCGGTCGCCATGCCCGAGACGCACAGCCGCGAGAACCGCCGTGCCTTCCGCTGGCGCGACGCGCATATCGTCGGCGCGTTCAAGCCGTTGTTCGCGATCCGCATTGCCGCGCCGCTGCTCGCGGCATGCTTCGTCTACCAGCTCGCGCACATGGTCTATCCGGCAACCTGGGCATTCTGGGCGACGATCCGCTTCAACTGGAGCCCGACTGCGATCGGGTGGAGCCTCGCCTATATCGGTCTGGTGATGGCGGTGATGCAGGCGGCGGTGGTCGGCCCGGTCATCGCGCGGATCGGCGACCGGCGCGCGCTGGTGATCGGGCTGGCGGCGGATGCAACGGGGTTCCTGCTGTTCGCCTTCATTGGCGCGGGGTGGCAGGCCTATGCGATCATGCCGCTCGCGGCGCTGTCAGGGTTCGTCGGCCCGGCGGTCAACGGGCTGCTGTCGCGGATGGCCGGCCCGGAGCGGCAGGGCGCGTTGCAGGGCGGGCTGGGCAGCCTCGGGAGCATCGCGACGATCATCAGCCCCTTGCTGATGACGCAGGCGCTCGCGGCCGGGCTCGACCATGGGTTCGTCGGCGCGGCGTTCCTGCTCGCCGCCCTGCTCGCCTTCGCCGCGCTGATCATCGTCCTATGGAAAGTGCTGGACCGTGTCGCGCCCGCGCCGGACGCGATTGCGGAGGCATGACGACTGCCCCATGTCCCGAGCGACATTACAGGAGCGCGCGCATGATCGACCTGCATTACTGGCCCACGCCCAATGGCCACAAGATCACGCTGTTCCTCGAAGAGGCCGGGGTCGACTATCGCATCGTGCCCGTCAACATCGGGACCGGCGCGCAATTCCAGCCCGATTTCCTCAGGATCGCGCCCAACAACCGGATGCCCGCGATCGTCGATCACGCGCCCGCGGATGGCGGCGAGCCCGTGGCGATCTTCGAATCCGGCGCGATCCTGCTGTATCTGGCGGACACATACGGCAAGTTCATCGGCACAGACCTGCGCAGCCGGACCGAGACGGTGCAATGGCTGATGTGGCAGATGGGCGGGCTCGGCCCGATGCTCGGGCAGAACCACCATTTCAGCGGCTATGCGCCCGAAAAGATCCCCTACGCCATCGACCGCTACGTCAAGGAAACCAACCGGTTATACGGCGTGCTCGACCGACGGCTGGAGGGGCGCGACTTCATCACCGGCACGTACTCGATCGCCGACATGGCGGCCTATCCGTGGATCGTGCCCTATGAGCGGCAGGGGCAGAAGCTCGAGGATTTCCCCAACCTCAAGCGCTGGTTCGAGGCGATCGCGGCGCGACCCGCGACGGTCACCGCCTACGCGAAGGGAGCCGAGGTCAGCGAGCAGAAGCCGATGACCGAGGAAGCGAAGAAAATCCTGTTCGGGCAGACCGCGACGACGCGGTAGGGGGGCTTCCCTGCCCACCCCAAACCCATCCGTTCGTTTCGAGCGTAGTCGAGAAACCTGGCACAGCGCGGGTTTCTCGACTTCGCTCGAAACGAACGGATGGCGGGAGGCATGCGTGACACCGCGTGGCTTTCGAACATGCCGTATGGCGTTCCACCCCCATCTCCCCTAGCAGACTCGAACTTCCGGATTCCGAAACGAGGCTTCATGACCGCCGCCGCCCTCCTCGCCAGCGACTTCGCCACCCTCCCCGACCTGATCCGCGCGCACGCGCAGGAACATGGCGACAAGGTCGCGCTGGCCGAAGCGGGGGGAGAGATCGACTATGCCGCGCTCGATGCGCTGATGGACCGGATCGCCGCGGCGCTGCAACGCGACGGGGTGCGCAAGGGAGCGGCGGTCGCGATCCTCGGTTCCCCCAGCATCGACTATGCCGCCGTCTTCCTGGGCGCGCTCCGCGCCGGCTGCGTCGCCACCCCGATCGCTCCGTCGGCCACCGCGGAGTCGATCGTCGCGATGATCGCGGATTGCGCCGCGCCGATCACCTTCATCGACGCGGACGCCGCCGCCGCGATGGGCGGGCACCGCATTCCCGGCAAGCTCGTGCATCTCAAGTCGCTCGGCCACTGGATCGCCCCCGAGGGCGCGCGCCCGCAACCGGTCGAGATCGCGCCTGAAGACCCGTTCAACATCATCTATTCCTCGGGCACCACCGGCACGCCGAAAGGCATCGTCCAGAGCCACGCGATGCGCTGGGCGCACATCAACCGCAACGAGGCCGCGGGGTTCGCGCAAGCCGTCACGATCATCGCGACGCCGCTCTATTCCAACACCACGCTGGTCAGCTTCCTGCCGACGCTCGGCTGGGGCGGGACGGTCGTGCTGATGAAAAAGTTCGACGCGCGCGGCTTCCTTCAGCTCGCCGAACGCCACCGCGCGACGCACACGATGCTCGTGCCGGTCCAGTACAGCCGGATCATGGGCCTCGCCGATTTCGACCGGTTCGACCTGTCGAGCTTCGCGTTCAAGACCTGCACCAGCGCGCCTTTCTCCGCCGCGCTCAAGGCCGACGTGGTCGCGCGCTGGCCCGGGCTGCTGGTCGAATATTACGGCATGACCGAGGGCGGCGGCACCTGCCTGCTCGTCGCCAACGCCTATCCCGACAAGCTCCACACGGTCGGTCGCCCGGTCGAGGGGCATGACATCCGGCTGATCGACGACGACGGCAACGAAGTCCCGCAGGGCGAGATGGGCGAAGTCGTCGGCCGCTCGCCCGCGATGATGACCGGCTATCATGGCCGCGCCGAAGCGACATCGGCGGCGGAATGGTTCGACGCGGCGGGCAACCGCTTCATCCGCCACGGCGATGTCGGGCGGTTCGATGCGGACGGGTTCCTGACGCTGCTCGACCGCAAGAAGGACCTGATCATCTCGGGCGGATTCAACGTCTATCCGACCGACCTCGAGGCCGTGCTGTCTGGGCATCCCGCGGTGGCGGATTGCAGCGTCATCGGCATGCCATCCGAAGCGTGGGGCGAGACGCCGGTCGGTTTCTACGTGCCCCACACCGGGGTGGATGCGCGCATCGACGAGATCCTCGACTGGACCAACGCGCAGCTCGGCAAGACGCAGCGCCTCTCCGCGCTCCACGCGATCGACGAGTTGCCCCGCAGCGCGATCGGCAAGGTGCTCAAGCGCGAGCTGCGCGAGCGGCTGCCGGCATGACGCCGATCGCCGAGATCCTCGCCGCCGCCACACCGGTCGACAATGGTTTCCGTGCGGCAGTGCCGACCGACTGGCTGCAAGGGCGCACCGCTTATGGCGGCCTGTCGAGCGCACTCGCGCTCCACGCGGCGCAAGGCGTCGAGCCAGATCTTCCGCCACTTCGCTCTGCGCAAGTGTCGTTCATCGGTCCGCTCAGCGGCGACATCACCGTCACCGCGACCAAGCTCCGGCGCGGCCGGACCGCGGCGTTCATCCAGGCGGATATCACCTCGGACGCGGGGCTCGGCTATCGCGCGATGTTCGTGTTCATGGATGGGCACCCGTCGCGCGTCGACTTTCAGGGGGCCTTGCGCAAACCGCTTCCGCCGCCTGCGGCGGACGCCACGCTCTACACCGGCCCGGACGAGTTCTTCACCGGAAACTTTAATTTCCTCGACCTCAAGCAGGATGGCGACCGCGATCTAGGCGCAGCGGAATGGCTGCGCTGGGCGCGACTGCGCGACCACACCGGTATCGACCCGATGGTCGAGCTGATGGCGATCGGCGATGCGCTTCCCCCCGCCGCGTTCAAGTTGTTCGGCAAGGATTTCGTGCCGCTCAGCTCGCTCACCTGGATCGTCAACCTGCTCACGCCCACGCCGCGGACGACCGACGGCTGGTGGCTGCTGTCCGCCCGATCGGACCATGCGGTCGCGGGCGGATCGAGCCAGACGATGATGGTGTGGAACGCGGACGGCGAACCCGTCGCGCAGGCGATGCAGAGCGTCGCGATCTTCGGCTGACGGCACGGACGGTACTGCTCCAACGCGAAAGCAGGGGCGCAGGAACGCGGCTCCGCTGTCTCCGACGCTACACTTTGATACAGTTTGGCGGATTGTCGACATACGACCGCGACAGCTACCCTCGATACCGTCGACGATACCGATGCGGGCACGACGCCCTGGAAGGAAACCGCAATGCGCACGATGCTCCTGACGGCGACGATCCTCGCAACCCTCGCGCCGCTCGCCGCGACCGCGCAGCAGATGCCGCGCGCAATCGCGCCATCGACCACGCCGCAAGCCGCCGCCCCCGAACGTGCGCCGATGGCGGGAATGCTCCGCGCGGATACCAATGGCGACGGCAAGATCTCGCGCGCCGAGGCGGATGCGCAGGCGGGCCAGCGGTTCGACCGGCTTGACCTCAACCACGACGGCTTCCTCGCCGCCGACGAGATGACCGGCCCCGGCGCGCGGATGCTCGGCCGCGCAGACGCCGACCATGACGGCAAACTGTCGCGCTCCGAATATCTCGTCCAGGCAGGCAACCGTTTCGACCGGATCGATGAAAACCGCGACGGGACGATCACCCCCGCCGAAATGCAGGCCTGGACCGAACGCGCCCGCGCCATGCAACGCGGTGCCCGCTCCGACCCCGCCGACGCGATCGCCCCTGCCCCCACCCCGGCCCGTCCGGCGCAGTAGCGCGACGGGCCGGCCTTCCTTGAGCGGAGCATCATGCTAAACCCCGATCCGATGGGAGATACGCCGCATCTGCTGCTCGTCGACGACGAACGCTCGATCCGCGAACCGCTTGCGCAATATCTGACGCGGCAGGGCTTCCGCGTGACTCAGGCGGGCGACGCCGAGGGCGCGCGTGCGCGGATGAACGCCTATGCGATCGACCTCGTCATCCTCGACATCATGATGCCGGGCGAGGACGGTCTCAGCCTCACGCGCCACATCCGCGAGACCGGCGAGATCCCGGTGATCCTGCTCACCGCGCGGACCGAGGAGACCGACCGGATCGTCGGGCTCGAGATGGGCGCGGACGATTACGTCGTGAAGCCCTTCTCCCCACGCGAACTGGCAGCGCGCGTGAAAGTCATCCTGCGCCGCGCCGCCGCCGGTGGCACCCGCCAGCATGCGCCGGAGGCGGGCTCGTTCGCGTTCGCCGGCTGGGTCCTCAAATCCGGCGAGCGCACGCTGGTCGACCGCGACGGCGTGTCGGTCCCGCTGTCGACCGGCGAGTACAACCTGCTGCACGCGCTCGTCACCCGCCCGCGCCAGGTGCTCACGCGCGACCAGTTGCTCGACCTGACGCAGGGCCGCGAGGCTGCCGCGTTCGACCGCGCGATCGACAATCAGGTCAGCCGCCTGCGCCGCAAGATCGAGGCGGACCCCAAGGCCCCGGACCTCATCAAGACCGTCTGGGGCGGCGGCTATACGCTGGCCGCCGAAGTCACGCGGCTTTGAGGCTGCTCCCGCGCAGCCTGTCGGGGCAGATGGCGCTGCTGATCGCCGCCGCCTTGTTCTTCGCGCAGGCGATCAACTTCACGGTCTTCCTGCAGGACCGGCGCCAGGCACGGATCGACCAGGCGACCGCCCCCGCCGTCGCGCGGATCGTCGATGCCGAGGAGCGGATCGCGGCGGGGCGGCTTCCCAACGATCACAACCGGCGGCTGCGCCTGCTCGCCGCCTCGCCCGTGCCCCCCGGCGGCGTGCGCAGGAGCGAGGTCGAACAGGCGCTGCGTACCGCGCTGGTCGAGGCCGGGGTCCGGCCGGGCCGGATCGAGACGCAGGTCATCCCGCTGACGCGAGACAATCCGCGACTGCGCTTCATCAGCCACGACCGGGTCGAGCGGCTGCTCCGTGATGGCGGCGAGTTGGTCGTCGCGGTCGAACGGCCCGACCACCGCTGGCTCGCGCTCAACCTGCCGTGGATGCGCAACGATTCGGGCATAGTGTGGCGGCTGATCGCGCAGACGCTGATCCTGTACGCGATCATGCTCCTCCCGCTGCTATGGGCCGGCCGCCGCATTTCGCAGCCCTTGCGGCACCTCGCACAAGCGGCGCGGACGTTCGTGCCGGGCGAGGTCGACGTCCCCGTCGCCGAACGCGGTCCGCACGACGTGCGCGACACGATCACCGCGTTCAACGCGCTCCGGCTCCGCGTCACCGCGATGCTCGACGAAAAGGACCGGATGCTCGGCGCGATCGGGCATGATCTGCGCACGCCGCTGGCGGCGCTGCGTGTCCGCATCGAGTCGGTCGAGGACGATACCGACCGCGAGAAGATGGCCGAGACGATCGCCGAGATGAACAGCACGCTCGACGACATCCTGTCGCTCGCGCGGCTCGGGCGCCCGAGCGAGCCGCCGACCGAGGTCGATCTCGCCGCTCTGGTCGATGCAGTGGTCGAGGATTTCCGTGATCTCGGCAGCGACGTGGTGTTCGAGGAAGCCGCGCGGCTGCGGATGCGGCTGCGCCCCGGCCTGATGCGCCGCGCGGTGCGCAACCTGATCGAGAATGCGCTGAAATATGCGGGGGCCGCAGAGGTCAAGGTGACAGCCTTGCCGCATGCCGTGGAGATTGCAGTGTGCGACCGTGGCCCCGGCATTCCGGCGGAGCGGTTCGAGGACGTGTTCGACGCCTTCACCCGGCTGGAAACCTCGCGCAATCGCGGGACCGGGGGAATCGGTCTGGGGCTCGCGCTAGCGCGATCGATCGTCCGCGATGCCGGCGGCGATATCGCGCTGGAAAATCGTGCTGGCGGCGGGCTGGTCGCGCGGATCACGTTGCCACGTTAAGCGCCGATGCGGCGTTGCCTGCGACTTCATGCCGTTACCAGCACCGCCCGCGGTCGCAACCCGATCCGGAATTCGCGATCGATCTCTTCCGCCCGCCGCTCATGCATCGCGCTATGCGTGTGCGTCGCAATCCGATCGCGGGCATTGAGGCCATATTGCAACGCGCAATCGGGGTCGGCGAGCGCGTGTGTCATCGCTGCGGCGAGGCTCCTGGAGTCCCCGGTCGGGACGAGCCACCCGGAATGGTCCCGCGTCACGAACCCGCAATTGCCCGTCGTCGCGGATGCGATGACGGGAACCCCGCGCGCGAACGCATCGGCGATGATGCGCGGCTGTTCGTCCGACAGGGTGGGTACGACGAGCGCGGTGTAGCGGTCGAGCGTCTCGAAGAAACCGGGCCCATAGGGGATCGACTCCAGCAACCGCACCCGTTCGGGAAATTGCTCCGCGATCGCTAGGCAATCGGCGCGCCGATCGCCCTCGCCCAGAATGTCGACCACCACGTCGCTTTGCGCGATTGCGGAGAGCAGCACGTCGATGCCCTTCGCCGACGACAAGCGACCGACGAACAGCAACCGCGCGTCGGGACGTTTCTGCCGCGCGAGGATCGTCTCCCGCGACAGGATCGTCGCGTCATCGATCCAGGTGGCCGGCGAAACGGATTTGTACCCCCGCGCCCCTTTTCCAAGCTCCGCCGCATACGCGTCCGTCGTGAAAAACGTCGCCGCCGCCCACGTCACGCAGAGCCGGTTGGCGGCCTCGAACACGCGGGCTTTGAGGCGCGCCGCCACCCCGGCCGTTCCGGGTACGACGCGCCAGAAGCTCGATTCGACCACAATCACGAGGAATCGTCGGCGGATCCGCGCGATCGGCGCGGCAATCCATCCCAGTGGAAAGGGCCAGCCGGCAAGCCCGGTGTGGACGATCTCATGCTGCCCGATGACACGCCAGAGCAGTGCCGCAATCCGGGGAATCCGAAGAACCACGCCGCGGGACAAGGGCCCGACGTTCAGGATCGTCAGCCTGTCGTCACAACAGGCGAGCCAGTCCGCCGGCGGACGAAGGTCTCGCGCGGGACAGACGAGCGTCAGCGCCTCGATGCTTGCCAAATGCAGCATCAAGTCCTTGTGCCACAACGGATCGGCCCAGTACCGGCCGTCCCAGAAGGCTAATTCTATATTCAGAATCAAGGCATACGATTGATGGATCACGAGAGCACCGGCACCAGCTAGCTCCGATATAGGCTGCCGGTTCACGACAAGCGCTGTGTTTGATCGACATTACACATACGCTTGCACCGCGACTTTACACTCTGCTCACACCTGATTGCGCCTACCATCATGCTCTACGCTGCGAAAGCGCGTATTTGGCCGTAGGACGATTGGACGAGATGACCGTCCCCGCTCAACCGCCGCGTTTCCGTTTCACCCGCTCACGTGCATAATCGCGATTGCATCCGCCTTTCCGCCGAACGCTACCGTCTCGCCCACCTCCGCGCCGATCAATGCGCGCGCGAGCGGGGCCTGGAAGCCGATCCGGCCCGCCGCGGGGTCCGCCTCGTCACCGCCGACGATCTGGACCGTGCGTTCGGTTCCGCCCAGTACAAAGGTCACCTGGCTGCCGATGCCGATTTCGCCCGGCGCGGGAGGGCCGACGACCTCGGCGGTCGTCTGCCGGGTGTGCCAGTACCGCCGGTCGCGGAGCAACGCGACGCGGTCTTCCTCGGATGCCTGGTCCAGCGCGGCATCGATCCGCGCGACTTCGGCATCGATCAGCGCAAGACCATGTTCCGTCACCAGATTGGGCCCCGGCGCGATCGGCCGTTCGAACTTGGGCTCGAGATGTTCCTCGTCGCTATCACGACGAAACGCTACGCTCATTGGGTGGTCCTCATACGGTCATCATCCGGCCTCGGGCCGCGAATGTCCACCAGCGCACCCTGCCCCAATCTGCCCCCCCGATCTGCCCCCCCCATCTGCCCCTTGGGTGCGGCGCAACATTCTGCTACGCGGTCGGGCATGCTGAACATCAACGGTATCACGGTGCGCCTCGGCGGGCGCGCCATCCTCGACGGCGCGAGCGCGGCCTTGCCCCCGAAAAGTCGTGTCGGGCTGATCGGACGTAACGGCGCGGGGAAATCCACGCTGATGAAGGTGATGATCGGCCAGCTCGAACCCGACCTCGGCGAGATCGAGATGCCGCGCGGCACCCGCATCGGCTATATCGCGCAGGAAGCCCCCTCGGGCACGACCACGCCGATCGAGCAGGTGCTCGCCGCCGATACCGAGCGCGCGGAATTGCTGATCGAGGCGGAGACCAGCCAGGACCCCAACCGCGTCGGCGAGATCCACGAACGCCTGATCGCGATCGACGCCTACACCGCCCCCGCGCGCGCCGCGCGCATCCTCGTCGGCCTCGGCTTCGACGAGGAAATGCAGGGCCGTCCGCTCGACAGCTATTCGGGCGGCTGGAAAATGCGCGTCGCGCTCGCGTCGCTGCTCTTCTCCGAGCCTGACCTGCTGCTGCTCGACGAGCCGTCGAACCATCTCGATCTCGAAGCGACCTTGTGGCTCGAGAACTTCCTCAAGTCCTATCCCGCGATGATGGTCGTCATCAGCCACGAGCGCGATCTGCTCAACAACGTGGTCGATACGATCCTCCACCTCGAGGGCGGCAAGGTCCATCTCTACACCGGCGGCTACGACAGTTTCGAGCGCCAGCGTGCCGAGCGCGTCGCACAGCTCGCCGCCGCCAAGGCCGCGCAGGATACGCAGCGTGCCAAGCTCAGCGAATATATCGCCAAGAACAGCGCGCGCGCCTCGACCGCGAAACAGGCGCAGAGCCGCCAGAAGATGCTCGCCAAGATGCAGCCGATCGCATCGATGGCGGAGGATCCGACGCTGTCGTTCGAATTCCCGTCGCCGGAGGAACTGCGCCCGCCGCTGATCACGCTCGACATGGCAGCGGTCGGTTATGCGGAAAAGCCGATCCTCCAGCGGCTCAACCTCCGGCTCGATCCCGACGACCGGGTCGCGCTGCTCGGCCGCAACGGCAACGGCAAGACCACGCTCGCCCGCCTGCTCGCCGCGCAATTGCCGACGATGGACGGCGAGATGAACGCCAGCGGCAAGATGCGCGTCGGCTATTTCACCCAATATCAGGTCGAGGAACTCGACGGCGACGACACTCCGCTCGAACATATGACGCGGATGATGTCGGGCAAGACGCCAGGCGCGGTCCGCGCGCAGCTCGGGCGGTTCGGTTTCTCGGGCGTCAAGGCGACGCAGAAGGTCGGCAAGCTCTCGGGCGGCGAGCGCGCACGCCTGGCGCTCGCGCTGATCACGCGCGACGCACCGCACATGCTGATCCTCGACGAGCCGACCAACCATCTGGACGTCGATGCGCGCGAGGCGCTGGTGCAGGCGCTCAACGCCTATGACGGCGCGGTCATCCTCGTCAGCCACGATCGCCACATGGTCGAGCTGACCGCCGACCGGCTGGTGCTGGTCGATGGCGGCACCGCCAAGGAATATGCGGGCAGCATGGAGGATTATATCGCCTTCGTGCTCGCCGGCGACGGTGGCGGCGAAGGCGCCAAGTCGAAGGCGGTCAAGAAGGACGACAAGCCGCAGATTTCGGCCGCCGCGGTCGCTCTCCAGAAAAAGGCGCATGAAGCCGAGGCTTTGGTCGCCAAGCTGACCAAGCAGCTGAACGCGGTCGACCGCGCGATGGCGGATCCTGCGGCGGCGGAAGCATGGCTCTCGCGGATGAACCCGGCGGAACTGGCCAAGCAACACGCGCAGATCAGCAAGAAACTCGGCGCGGCGGAAGCGGTGTGGTTCGAGGTAAGCGAGTCGCTGGAAACCGCATGAGGGGTTGAGGGGCGGGGTTCGGCCCTCGCCCGGCGGTGAGGGGGATAACCAACGTCGCGCCCGACGAAGCCAGGCTCAGTCGGCGTCGATCAGCGCAAGGGTCCGCGCGTCACGCTCGCCGCCGAACCATTTCTCGAGCGCGTCGCCGATGACGGCAGCACCGCCCGCTGCCTCGAAAAGCGTCAGCGAAGATCGCAATTTCATCGCATCGACCCCGCCGAACACACGCTCCGCGCTCCCCCCGGGAAGTGTCTGCAACGCTTCCACCGCGGTCAGATACCGGCCTCCCAGCAGCTGGTCGTCGATGAAGGCGCGCGCCTCGTCGAGCGTACGGATCGCGAAATGGTTCGCGGTCGAACTGGTTCCCAATCCGGCAATCTGCGGAAAGACGAACCAGATCCAATGGCTACGTTTTTTGCCCGCCCGTATCTCGGAAAGGGCAGTTTCAAACATATCGCTCTGAGCGCTCGAAAAGCGGGAAAGATCGAACTGCGCCATTATCTTGTCCTGATGGTGCTCGGCATCTGTCATCATCAACGTATCACGCCGCGTTTAGTTCGCTACGCCTCACCGGTAGTACGCGCAGCGCGCCAACCTTTGAGCGCCGCAGCATAGGTTTCCTTGGCACGATCGGCCGAATCGCGCAGTGTTTTCAACACGGCAGCCTGTTCCCGCGCCTGATCGCGACGTTTGCGGTCCAGCGCAGCCTGCTCGCGGTCAAGCGCGCGATTTTCCTCGGCATGACGGCGTTCCGCATCCGCGACCGCCGCTTCGGCAGTTTCCAGCGCTTGCGGCGAGGGGCGCGGCGGCGCTGGCCTGGGTTTGCCGTTCGCCCTGGTCGGTGCCGAACGCCTTGCCTTCGCGTTTTCCGGTTCCGCCGCGGCGTCCGTGCTCGCCGCGGGGCGCTCGACTGCAGGTAGTGCCGCGATCTGTTCCGCGGTCGTCCCGCGCGACCGCTTGAGCACCACCCCGGGTTGCGCCAGCGGTTCCTCGGTCAACGCCGGATCGGTGACGATCTCCGCCACGCCGCGCGCGAACAAGTCGTGCGTGCTGCCCCATGCCGCGAGCGCGGCCTTCTTCGTCGGCGCGGCGACATAGGCGTCGTGGAAACCGATCGGGGTGCGAAAGACTTTCAGCGCGCGGGGCATGCGACGACGCTAGACCGCGCGGACTGCGCCGACAACGCAGTGGTAGAACGCGACGGCCTGAAAAGTGGTGCGGGCGGTCGGAATCGAACCGACACTCCTTGCGGAACCGGATTTTGAGTCCGGCGCGTCTACCAGTTCCACCACGCCCGCACGCCAGACCCGCTAGCGTAACCCACGCTTCGCTGCAACACCCTGTTGCAGCGAGATGACAGCTTCACTCAATTCACTGCGGAGCGCCGACGATAGCTTAGCGCCTCCGCAACATGCGCCCGCCCAACCCCGTCGACTCCCGAGAGATCCGCGATGCTCCGCGCGGTCCGCAGCACGCGGGTATAGCCACGCGCCGACAATCGCATCGCCTCCGCCGCCTGCGCGAGAAGTGCACGCCCCGCCGCGTCCGGAGTCGCGACGCGGTCGAGCAGCGCGCCGTCCGCCTCGGCATTGGTCCGCACGCCCTCCCCCGCATAGCGTGCGCGCTGGATCGCGCGGGCAGCCGCGACCCGCGCGGCGACCTCGGCAGAACCTTCGGTCGGGGGCGGCAGGACGAGATCGGCGGCGCTGACGGCCTGCACCTCGATGTGGAGATCGATCCGGTCGAGCAGCGGCCCCGACACCTTCGCCTGATAATCCACCGCGCATCTTGGCGCGCGCGAGCAGGCGAGCGCGGCATCGCCGAGATGTCCGCAGCGGCAGGGGTTCATCGCCGCGATTAGCTGGACCCGCGCCGGGAAGGTCACGTGCGCATTGGCGCGCGCGACGCTCACCGTCCCGGTCTCCAGCGGCTGGCGCAGCGAATCGAGCACGACGCGCTGGAATTCGGGAAGTTCGTCGAGGAACAGCACGCCGAGATGCGCGAGGCTCACCTCGCCCGGCTTGACCTTGAGCCCACCGCCGACCAGCGCCGCCATCGACGCCGAGTGATGCGGCGCACGGAACGGCCGCGTGCGGGTCAGTCGCCCACCGGTCAGCGTCCCCGCGACGCTCGCGACCATCGACACCTCGAGTGCCTCGGCCGCGTCGAGCGGCGGGAGGATGCCGGGCAGGCACGACGCCATCAGCGACTTGCCCGACCCGGGCGGCCCGATCATCGCCAGATTATGCCCGCCCGCCGCCGCGATCTCGAGCGCGCGCTTGGCGGTTTCCTGCCCTTTGACCTGCCGCAGGTCGGGGCCGGGCAGGATCGGTTCCGCCTGCCCTGGCGGCGGCGGGGAGAGCAGCCCGTGGCCCTTGAAGTGGTTGATCAGCGCCAGGATGTCAGGCGCCGCGAGCACGCCCTGCCCCGCCCACGCCGCCTCCGCCCCCTGCGCGACCGGGCAGATCAGCCCCTTGCCGAGTTCCGACGCATGCAACGCCGCGAGCAACACCCCCGGCGACGGCGCGATCCGCGCATCGAGCCCGAGTTCGCCGACGACGACATAGTCGCCAAGGTCCTCGGCATCGACGATCCCCATCGCCGCGAGCAACGCCAGCGCGATCGGCAAGTCGAAATGCGAGCCTTCCTTGGGCAGATCGGCGGGGGACAGATTGACCACGATCCGCTTGGGCGGCAGCGCCAGCCCCATCGCGGCGATCGCGCCGCGCACGCGCTCGCGGCTTTCGCCGACCGCCTTGTCGCCCAAGCCCACCACGTTGAACGCGGGCAATCCCGGGATCAACTGGACCTGCACCTCGACCGCGCGCGCCTCCAGCCCCAGATATGCCACCGTCGACACACTTGCTACCATTGCTTCCCCCCCGGGCCTGCGACGGGGCTTAACGGCACGGCCGATGAAGTCCACCGTCTTGCCAAGCGCGCCCGGCTTCCCACATGCTAGCGCGATGCGATCCACCCGCCACCCGATGCTCCGGCTCACGCTGTTCTCGACGGGGGTCGTGCTCGTCGTCGCCTCGCCGATCGTCGGGGCGATTCCGGGGCCTGGCGGGATCTTCGTGTTCGCGGCGGGACTCGCGCTGATGCTGCAGAATTCGCTGTGGGCGAAGAAGCGTTTCGTCCACGCCAAGCGCCGCTGGCCCAAGGTCGGCCATTATGCGGACATGGGGCTACGCCGCCGCAGCGCCGCCCGCCGCCGTGCGCGTGATCGCGCAATTGACTAGGCCGCCCTTTTTGCCTAGGGGGACAGCTTACGAGGCTGTCCGCGTGGCGGCCCTTTTCTGTTTGCAGTCCTAGGGAATGAACGATGAAGCGGACCTTTCAGCCGAGCAATCTGGTGCGTGCACGCCGCCACGGGTTCCGCTCGCGCATGGCGACCCCGGGTGGCCGCAACGTGATTCGCGCCCGCCGCAACCGCGGCCGCAAGAAGCTGTCGGCGTAAACCGGGATCACCGCGGCGCGACCATCGAGACGATGGCGCGCCGCGCCGATTTCCTCGCCGCGAACGCGGGGAAACGCGCGCCGATGCCGGGATTCGTCCTGTTGATGCGGCGGCGCGACGATGGTTCCCCGGCGATGCGCGTGGGGTTTACCGTCACCAAGAAAGTCGGCAATTCCGTCATCCGCAACCGGCTAAAGCGTCGGCTGCGTGCCTTGGCGCGCGAGCTGTTGCCGGTCGCCGGAGTCGAGGGCGCGGATCACGTGCTGATCGGTCGTAGCGGCGGGATCGAACGCGATTACGCGGCGATGCGCAGCGAATTGACCAAAGCCCTGGCGAAGGTGGTGCGGTGACCTTCACCTCTTTTTCCGTCATACCGGCCTCGTGCCAGTATCCACGGTGCGGCGCGCTCCCGCCGCTGAATTCGGCTGCCGTGCCATCGGCGTGGTGGACCCCGGGGCCAGCCCGGGGTGACGGTCCTTGTTGATGTGCGCCCCGCGCCCCACCCTTCTCGCCCGTGCGCTGATCCTGGTCGCGCGCGGGTGGCAGATCGGCCCGTCCGCGGTGCTTCCGCCAAGCTGCCGCTATCAGCCAAGCTGTTCAAGCTATGCAATTACCGCGCTTCGCCGCTATGGCGCTGTGAAGGGCGGATGGCTGGCCGCGAAACGAATCGCGCGCTGTCATCCCTGGGGCGGGTACGGACCCGACCCGGTCCCATGATCGCCGAAACCCTGATCGACGAACGGATACGACTCGCGTGAAGCACGACAGCAAGAATTTCATCCTCTTCGCGCTCTTTGCCGCGATCATCCTGCTCGGCAGCAACTTCCTCACCCAGAAGTTCTTCCCCGCGGCGAACCCGCCCGCGACAAAGGTCGTCAAGGGCAAGTCGAAGGCGCTCGATACCTCGACCGGCCCCGCCGCGGACGGTGCGATGGCAGTCCGCGATCGCAACCTCGTGCTGCGCGAAAGCGCGGGCCAGCGGATCCGGATCGAGACGCCCAAGCTCAACGGGTCGATCAACCTCAAGGGCGCGTACGTCGATGATCTGACGCTGTCGCAATATCGGGAAACGGTTGCCAAGGGCTCGCCCCCGATTCGGCTGTTCTCGCCGCGCGGGACCAAGGACGCTTATTACGCAGGCTTCGGCTGGTCGGGCGACGGCGTGACCGTCCCCAACGGCGACACTGTCTACACCGCTTCGTCCAACGTGCTGCGCCCCGGCCAGCCGGTCACGCTGTCCTATGCGAACCCGCAGGGCCAGCGGTTCGCGCTGACCGTCGCGATCGACGACAAGTACATGTTCACCGTCCGCCAGGTCGCCGCCAACGGGGGCGCGACGCCCATCGCGCTGCGCGCCTATTCGATCATCTCGCGCACCGGTGTCGGCACCGAGCCGGACACCTGGACCAACCACGTCGGCCCGATCGGCGTGTTCGACAAGGGCGCGACCTACGACATCACCTATGACAATCTGAAGGGCAAGGACGCCTCGTTCTTCGGCAAGATCTGGGGCAGCGGCGCCAAGCCCGGCGAGAACATGTTCGACGGTAATGGCGGCTGGGTCGGCTTTGGCGACAAATACTGGCTCGCCGCGGTCATTCCCGACGCCAACAGTTCGGTCCATGCCGGCTTCACCGCCGCCAAGGGCGACACCTTCCAGGGCGGCTTCACGCTCGCCCCGCGCGTCGTCGCGCCGGGCAAGGCGCTCGTCACCACCGCGAAGCTGTTCGCCGGTGCCAAGGAAACCAACACGCTCGACCGCTATGAGGATCGCCTCGGCGTCCGCCACTTCGGCAAGGCGATCGACTGGGGCTGGTTCGAGGTCGTCGAGAAGCCGATCTTCAAATATCTCGACTGGTTGTTCCGCATGATCGGCAACTTCGGCGTCGCGATCATCCTGCTCACCGTCACGATCCGCACGCTGATCTTCCCGGTCGCGCAGCGCCAGTTCGCGTCGATGGCGGCGATGAAGGCGCTCCAGCCCAAGATGAAGGCGATCCAGGAGAAGTATAAGGACGACAAGGCGCGCCAGCAGCAGGAAGTGATGGCGCTTTACAAGACCGAAAAGGTCAACCCGCTCGCGGGCTGCCTGCCGACGCTGATCCAGATCCCGATCATGTACTCGCTGTACAAGGTGCTGCTGCTGACGATCGAAATGCGCCACCAGCCGTTCGTCGGCTGGATCCACGATCTGTCCGCGCCCGACCCTGCGACGATCCTCAACCTGTTCGGCTATCTGCCGTACCATCTGCCGCCGTTCCTCGCGATCGGAATCGTGCCCGTGCTGCTCGGCGTGTCGATGTTCTTCCAGTTCAAGCTGAACCCCGCGCCGATGGACGATGCCCAGAAGCAGGTGTTCGCGCTGATGCCGTGGGTGCTGATGTTCGTGATGGCGCCGTTCGCGGTCGGCCTGCAGGTCTACTGGATCACGTCGAACCTGTGGACCGTCGCGCAGCAGCGGCTGCTGTATGCGCGTCACCCGGGCATGCGTGAGCCTGCCGCTACGAAGGTCGTCAAGGCATGAGTTTCGAACCCGAAGCGATCGAGGCGGCGCGCAAGATTTTCGCGGGGCCGGTGGCCTTCCTGAAGTCCGCGCCCGCGCTCGAATTCCTGCCCAATGCGGTCGTCCCGGAGGTTGCGTTCGCCGGCCGCTCGAACGTCGGCAAGTCGTCGCTGCTCAACGCGCTGACGCATCGCAACTCGCTCGCGCGTACCTCGAACACGCCGGGCCGGACGCAGGAGCTCAACTTCTTCGACGTCGGAACGCCGCTGGCGTTCCGGCTCGTCGACATGCCCGGCTATGGTTTTGCCAAGGCGCCCAAGGACATTGTCCGCAAGTGGCGCTTCCTGGTGAACGACTTCCTGCGCGGGCGCGACGTGCTCAAACGCGCGCTCGTGCTGATCGATTCGCGCCACGGCATCAAGGACGTCGACCGCGAGATCCTCGAGATGCTCGACAAGGCGGCGGTCAGCTATCGCATGGTGCTGACCAAGGCGGACAAGATCAAGGCAAGCGACCTCGCCGAGGTGACCGAGGCGACGGCGGCTGAAGCCCGCAAGCGGCCCGCGGCGCATCCGGACATTCTGGTGACGTCGAGCGATACCGGGCTTGGTATCCCCGAACTGCGCGCCGCGGTGATCGAGGCGATCGGCTGAGGGGAAGGCGCTGCCCGCGCTGACGGCCTTCTGCTCTACTGCTTCCCCGGCGAAGGCCGGGGCCCAGGAGCGGGCGTTGCGTTTGCGAGCGCAACATCCTGTTACAGCAGCCTTCCCTATTAGGCCTCGGCCTGCGCCGGGGAAGGACAGACAAAGCGGGATCGCTCACCTGGATTAGACGTCCACCGCATCCTGCTCTATACCCGGGGCATGAGCCGTAAGATGCCAAAGCCCCTTCGCCCCCTCCTCATGGCAACCGCATGCGTCGCGGGCATCACGGGCACGTCGGGCGGCGCCTTTGCCCAAAACCTCGATCCGGCGCCTTCTGCCCCTACCAGCTCCACCCCGCGAGGTGACACGATCCGCCTCAGCGATGCCGAGCGCGACGCGATCCTGAACAGCAACACCGTGGAAAGCGCAGCGATTGCTCGCGGCGAACGCGACGAGTCCGGCAAGCCTGGCCTCGGGATCCACGGCGAAGTCGGTGCGATGATCGGTTCGAACGGCCTGCGCAGTGCGTACGGCGTCGCGGCGATCCCGCTGGGCGACAATGCCGGCGCGGTCGTGTCGTTCGAAAGCACGCAGTTCGGCGGGTATCGCCGCGGTCGCTGAGCCCGCCGCCACGCGCCGTTTCCCGTACATTCGAAACAAGAAAGCCGCCGGCACGAGGCCGACGGCTTTCCCTTGGTATCCGGGTGACCCGGATCAGGCGGCGTAGGACAAGCGGGGAGCGCGCGTACGCAGGCGACGCAGTGCAAAGCCGATCCCGCCGAAGCCCAGCAGCATCATCGCCCAGGTCGCAGGTTCGGGAACCGCGCCGGTCGGCTGGAAGTTGGCGCGCTGCGCGACCGACCCGTCCTGCGTCGTGAAGGTGCCTCCCAAATTATAGCCGGTCGCGTTGGTGCGGAAGATATAGGTCGCGCTGGTCTGGTCGCCCGCTTCCAGCCCATTGTCGCCGAAGTCCGCCCGGACGACCGAACCGCTGCCGTTGCGCGAAGCGGTCGTGGTCGAGCCGGGGGGGCCCTGCAAATTGGGGTTGTTGGCGGCGGCGAAGATGCCCGCGCCGTCGAAGTCGGTCGTATCGACCAGTGCATCGACGGTATAACCGAGGAAGCCCGCGGTGGTCAGGTTGTACACCTCATCGCCCGCATCGATCGTGCTGATTGCGACCTGATAATAGAAATCCAGCGTCCCCAGCGTGTTCTGATACACCGCGCTGCGCAGAAAACCGGTGTAAGTGGTGGCACCGGTCGTCCCGGTCTCGATCTCGGCGAGCCGGGTTCCGCGCGTGGCGGCGTTGAATGCCGAAAAAGCCACGCCACTCTGGCCGGGCATCAGGACGGTGGCGCTCGCCGGCGCGGCGGCCGCGACGCCCATGGCGGTCGCTATCGCCAGAAATCCGATATGCTTCATGAAACTTCCCTTTCCAACGGATTGAGCAGGACCAGCGGTCACCCGCTCGTCACCGGCGCGCATCAGCCGCCAGGCGCGGAAGGAACGTTAATGTTCGGTAAATATACGCAGTCTCGTACGAAAGAAGGTAACCAGCGCACGGGCTTTTCAGGACATATTATGACGCGCCGCGCCGGCGCAAACTTTCCCACCAACGCGTCTGGGCAATCCGTGCAGGGCCGTACGCCGGTTCACCCATTCGCCACGCGGGTGTTGAACCCCGGGAGTCTCCCCCGTCGTTCAGCCCTCGGCGTAGGTCGCCGCATGCTCCACCGGAAACGCCACCGACCGCGCGATGAAGCAATGCGCGCCGACCTGCGCATGGAGTGCATCCGCCGCCGCCACATCGCTCCCCGCCGCCAGCGTGATATGCGGCCGCAATATCGCGCGGACGAACCGTCCGGTCCCGTCGGGCGCGCTTTCGCCCAAGCCGAGCGGATCGTCGGCATAGCCCGTCACGACGATCCCGGCGCTGCTCGCCAGATGCAGGAACCACAGCATGTGGCACGCCGCGAGCGACGACAGCAGCAGATCCTCGGGATTGGGCAGCGCCGGATCGCCGCCGAGCCGTGGATCGTTCGAGCACGCGACCGCCGCCCCGCCGGGCGTCACCAGGTCCCAGGTCCGGTCGTATACCCGGTAGCTTTGCGTCCCCGCCCCGCGATTGCCGGTCCACGCGATCCGCGCGGTGAAATCGTGCCCCACCATGCTACCCCTCGATGATGTGCGGCACGAAGCGCGCGGTATTGCCCGTGATCGGGCCGTCCTCGCGGATCCCCATGCCCGCGGGCGCGCCGTCGACCACCCACGCGCCGATCACGGGGCGCTGCGTCCCGCTGCCGGGCAGGTCGTAGAGCGCCTGGTAGACGAACCCTTCCGTGCCATAGTCGCCGGCACTTTCCGCCAGCGTCGCGCCGCCCTTGACCAGCGTCACGTTCGCACCCTCGCGCGCGAGCAACGGCTTGCGGACATGGTCCCCGATCAGCGGCGTCCGTCGCGCCTCGAGCAGATTGGGGTGCCCCGGGAACAGTTCCCACAAAACCGCGAGGATCGCCTTGTTGCTCCACAGCATCTTCCAGATCGGCTCGATCCACAGCGTCGTGCCGAGGCTTTCGACCAGATCCTTGCCGAACGGCTCGTTCACCAGCCATTCCCACGGATAAAGATGGAAGATCGCGTCGATCGGCATGTTGTCGAGATCGACGAACCGCCCCCCTGCGCTGTCCCAGCCGAGTTCCGGCATTTCGATCAGCCGCGTCTCGATCCCCGCCGCGCGTGCCGTATCGGCGAGATAGGCGGTGGTGACGCTGTCCTCCCCCGCCGCATCGGCGACGTGCGCGAGATACAGCGCGCTGCTCCCCGGCGGCGGCGCGATGTCGCGCCACTTGGCGATCAGCGCCTCGTGCAGGCGGTTATACTGGTCCGCATCCGGGAAGACCGCTTCCTTCCAGTCCCACTGGATCACCGCCGCCTCGACCAGCGAGGTCGGCGTGTCGCAGTTGAACTCGAACAATTTGGGCGGTGCCACGCCGTCATAGCCAAGGTCGAAGCGCCCGAAATTGAGCGCGGGCGGCTCGGCGTTCCACGAATCGTGGATGGCGTCGTGGCAGAAATCGGGAATGCCGAAATCGCCCAACAGTTCGCGGTCGAGCACGTGCTGGCCCGCCGCGATGAACATCTCGTACAGGTCGGCGCTCGCCGACTCGATCGTCGCGATCTGCGCGGCGGTGAAGCTGTAGCACGCGCTTTCGTCCCAATAGGGCTTGCCGTCGGCAGTGTGCCAGACGAGCCCCAACGCCTCGACCTGCGCCTGCCAGTCGGCGCGCGGCGTCGTGTCGATCCGGCGCATCACTCGCCACCCCCGCCGCCGCCACGCGCGCTCATGCCGAAGCCACCGCGCGATACGGTCGCGGCGGACGCGCGCACGTAGCTCGTCCCGGCGCGCGGCGACATATAGCCCCCCGCCAACGGTCGCCCCATCGGGGGCACGACGCTGCCGCGCGAGAGGTAATACCACGCCGCCGCGCCCATGATCGCGCCGTTCATGCCGTGCCCGCCACCGCTGCGCGCGCAATTGGCGTCCGCCGTGCGCACGCCGTTCGCATCGCGGCACACCGCGACATCGGACCGGGCGACGTCGGTCGAGGGGCCACAGCCGCTCGCCAGCAACGCGGTCGCGACCGCGCTGGTGATGGGTAGAAATCTGGGATCGAACGTACGCTTGGTCATCGAAAAACCTCCCCTTGTATCGCGAGCATAAGGCACGCGGGGCGGCGGGAACAGGAAAACCGGGCCTAGCCGTGCCCAGGACCAGCCGCTGGCAGTGACTGCGGCTCCCGGACTCCCGCCTTCGCGCGAGAACGGTGCAAGACGGTTTCGTTCCGACCAGAACCCTCGCTCGCCACTCCTCTGCTCAGTCGCGCTTGTCCTCGACCAGCGCGAGGAACGGCTTGGCGAGCCCGTGATACAGCCGCTCGCGGCACACAAGCGTGCTCGCCGCGTCCGCGATCAGCGCGGTCGCGAACAACGGCAAGATCATCCCCCGTGCAGCGGTCGCCTCCATCACGATGATCACCGCGGTCAGCGGCGCGCGCACCACGCCGACGAAATACGCCGTCATGCCAAGGAGAACGACCGCCCCCGCCGGTTCGGCGCTGAACAGCCCGGTCAGCAAATTGCCAAGCCCCGCCCCGACCGCGAGCGACGGCGCGAAGATCCCGCCCGGCGCGCCGCTGAGCGTCGTCGCGAGCGCCGCGAGGAACTTGGCGGGGCCGAAATATTGCGATTGCCCCGTCCCCTCGACCAGCGCGCGAGTCGCGCCATACCCTGTCCCCCAGGTGCTCCCGCCGGTCGCGATTCCCAGCACCGCCACGACGAGACCGCAGCCGAGCGCAAGCAGGATCGGTCGAGACCGCGCGACCACCACCGGACGCCATTGCGTCGTCGCGAACCCGAGCACCAGCCGCGCGAAGCCACCCCCCGCCGCGCCCCCCAGCACGCCTGCGACCGGCGCCAGCGTCAGCACCGCGGTCACGCCGAGCGTCGCGTGCATCGCGCCGAAATAGACGTAATCCCCCGAGATCCCGAGGCTGGTCAGGCCCGCGATCATTACCGCACCCATCACCAGCACCGCGACGCGTTGTTCATAGGCGGCGGCAAGTTCCTCGATCGCGAAGGCCACCCCTGCGAGCGGGGTGTTAAACGCCGCCGCCACGCCCGCCGCGCCGCCCGCGATCAGCACGCCCGCGGTGATCGGGACGCGGAAGTAGCGATGGACCTTGACCATGATCGCCGCGCTGACCTGCACCGTCGGCCCCTCGCGCCCGACCGAGGCACCGCCGAGCAGCATCACCACCGTCAGCACGAGCTTGGCCGCCGCGGTCCGCAGCGAAACCAGCGCCGCCGCCGCACGCGATTCGGGCGCGCGGCTCGCCGCGATCACCTGGGGAATGCCCGAGCCGCGTGCATAAGGCGCGAACCGCCGGGTGATCCACACCACCAGCACGAACACCGCCGGCGTCAGCACCAGCGGCGCATACGGCCAGCGGACCACGAACGCCGCGAAGAATGCCTGCGCCCGGTCGCTGACCCCGGCAAACGCCAGCGCCGCTAGCCCGAGCAGCACCGCGCCGACCCCGGTCGCGAGGCGTCGCCGCAGCCGCCCGAGATGCTCCCCCGCCTGCCGCGACCCGCGCCGCCGCCAGACGATGGAGACCAGCCGGACGAGATGGGGGATGTTGCGACTCATGCCGCGCGTCTTGCGGGATCGGTCCCGGGGACGCCACCCGGGATTGCGACGTTGCGTGGGATCGGGCGCTCGCTTAGGCAGGGAATATGAAACTGATCATCGGCAACAAGGCCTATTCGTCCTGGTCCATGCGCGGCTGGCTCGCGTGCAAGCAATCGGGCCTGCTGTTCGAGGAGGCGGTCGTCCCGCTGTACGACGCCGAATGGGACAAGCGCCGCGAGGGCGACGAGTTCGCGCCCTCCTCGGGCAAGGTGCCGATCCTGTGGGACGGCGACGCGGTGGTGTGGGACAGCCTCGCGATCGTTGAATATCTCGCCGAGAAGACCAGCCGCGACCTGTTCTGGCCCGCCGACGATTCGGCGCGCGCGATGGCGCGCTCGATGGCGGCGGAAATGCATTCGAGCTTCACCGCTCTGCGCCGCAAGCACAGCATGAACGTCCGCCAGATCTTCGCGCCCGTCGCCCCCGATGCCGACGTCCTCGCGGACCTGCAGCGAATCATGGAATTGTGGGCGCAGGCCCGCGCGCGCTTCGGTGGCGAGGGGGACTTCCTGTTCGGCGCGTTCGGCGCAGCGGACATCATGTATGCGCCGGTCGTCACGCGGATCATCACCTACGGCCTGCCGATCGCGCGCTTCGCGAACGGGTATATGGACGCGGTGCTCCACCACCCGTTCGTCCAGGACTGGATCGCGCAGGCGCAGGAAGAGGAATGGGTGATCGAACAATACGAGCAGCCCGCCGCGACCGTTTAACCCACGCGTCATCCCCGATCAGGGCAAGCGCCGCGTTTCATACGGCGTTCCATCGCGATGGTAGTAGCCGTCGGGCCCGAAGCGCATGTCGATGTCCGGATAATCCCCGCCCAACAGCCTCGGCCCCGCGCCGATCGCGACGAACACGCAGTCCGCATCGCTGCGGTTCTGCAAATGATGCCCGCTCCGCGTCCCCGCGGCGAAGGCCGCGACGTCGCCCGGACGCAGGACCGTCTCCCCCGCGTCCTCGACCAGCACGGCTTCCCCCGCCAGCATGACGACCACCTCGTCCTCGTCCTCATGCCAGTGGCGCTGCGACGACCACGCGCCGGGCGCCAGCACGACGTGGCTCGCGCCGAGGTGGACCAGCCCGGCGACGGGCGCCAGGCGACGGTACAGGCGCCCTTCCACCGCGGCATCGAACGGCGGCGGATACCCCGTTGCATTTGTCTGGGGGATCATCGCGAGATCGAGTTTCGGCACCATTCCCTCCGGCTGATCGCTCGGTGGAATGGCGCCTCCCGGTCGTTTCGACAAGACACCGAAAAGGCCGCCGATCCCATCGGACCGGCAGCCTTCCCGCTACGCTGCGCCGATCGAAATCAGGCGTGGGCGAGCCGCGGCGTGGCGCTGCGGCGCGAGCGCAGCCCGAGGCCGATCATGCCGAAGCCCGCGAGCATCATCGCCCAGGTGGTGGGCTCGGGAACCGCGCCCTCGACTGCGGTGAACGAGAACTGGCCCGCATAATCCCGGTCGTCGCCGCCGGGGCGCGCGACATTGCCGCTCACGTTGTTGGCGTGCACGCGGTCCCAGCCGAAGTCGACAAACGTGTAGGTCGTGTTGCCGACGGTGGACGAGGTCACATTGAGGGCCTCCTCAAAAAGCGGATCGTACACGCCCGAGATCGTCGCGCCGTCAGCGAACTTGAGCGTCAGCGTGTAGCGCGGGTCCGAGGCGGCCTTGCCACCGATCGGCCAGCCGTCGCCGTTGATCGTGAAGCTGTTGAGGCCGGCTTCTGTCAGATCGTTGATCGCCTGGCCAGTCGGGTTCATCACGTTACCGAGCGGCTGCTGCAGGAAGACGGTGTAATAGCCGGTCGAGCTGGTCGTGTTCCAGACGGTCGCGCCGTTCGATCCCGTGACCGCTGCGCTGACGAGGTTTGCAGCGGCGTTGGCGCCGGTCGAAACGAGTGCGAGTGCGGTCGCGGCAGCAGCGAACAGGATGGTCTTAGTCATTAACTTTACTCTCTATTTTCAATGCGTCTCTGCCCATCACCTTCGCAAACGGCGTGCCAGTCGAGCATTGCCGGGGCCCTTTATCGTTAATGCCCTGCGAGGGTGTAAGCCGGGCTGACAACCCCCGCCTGAATCGCCTGTCCCTCCCCGAGTCTTGCCGGTGGGGTTCGAGCGTGCCGCGGTTGGCACCGAGACAGTCTCGGCATGACGGCGGCGGGATTGAAAGCGGCGGTCGCATCGGCGATGTCGGACCGATGGACCACACCGCCCCTGCCCTCGACGTCGCCGCGCTGGCGACCGCCCTGCTCGCCTGCCCCAGCATCACGCCCGCGCGCGGCGCGGTGTTCGACGTGCTCGCCGACGCGCTCGCGCCGCTCGGCTTCACGGTCGACCGCTTCGTGGTGGGCGACGCGCCCGACGGACCGGTCGAGAACCTGCTCGCGACCCGCACCGGTACCGGTCGGCATCTCGCGTTCGCGGGGCATCTCGACGTCGTCCCGCCCGGCGATGGCTGGACCGACGACGCCTTCACCCCGACGACGCGGGGCGGGTTGCTGTACGGGCGCGGTGCGGTCGACATGAAGGGGGCGATCGCGGCGTTCGTCGCCGCGATCCCGGCGACCCCGGGCGCGCCGCTCAGCCTCATCATCACCGGCGACGAGGAAGGCCCCGCCACCTACGGTACCCGCGCGCTGATCGACCGGATGCGCGACCACGGCATCGCGCCCGACCTGTGCCTCGTTGGCGAGCCCACCTCGGCGCAGCGGCTCGGCGATACGATCAAGATCGGGCGGCGCGGGTCGGTCAACCTCTGGCTTCACGTGCCTGGCAAGCAGGGCCATGTCGCCTACCCCCAGCTCGCCGACAATCCGATCCCGCGGCTGGTGGCGATGCTAGCCGAGATCGAGGGAATCGTGCTCGATGCGGGCAACCGCTGGTTCCAGCCGTCGAATATCGAGATCACCGACATCGCCGTCGGCAACCCCGCGACCAACGTGATCCCGGCCCGCGCCGACGCGCGGCTCAGCATCCGGTTCAACGACGAACAGACCGGAGCCGCGCTGGTCGAGCGGATCACCGCGCTGGTGGCGCGGCACGATCCCGCCGCGACCGTCACCGCGCGGATTTCGGGCGAGGCGTTCCTGACCGAGCCCGGCCCCCTTTCCGCGCTGGTCGCGGCGGCGATCGAGCGGCAGACGGGGATCGTCCCCGACCTGTCGACCACGGGCGGCACCTCCGACGCGCGCTTCCTGTCGCGCTTATGCCCGACGGTCGAGTTCGGGTTGCTCAACGCGACGATGCACAAGCTCGACGAAGCGGTGGCGCTGGCGGATCTCGCGGCGCTGACCGCGATCTACGCGGATATCATCGCAAGCGTGGCGGCTTGAGGCAGCGCAGGATCGGCAAGTCTGTCGCACATAGACTTGCGCAAAATGCCTCCCCGGCGAAGGCCGGGGCCCAGTAGCGAGACGGAATAGGTCGGCCGCTGCGTGCCGTTACTGCCACCATCGCTCCTGGGCCCCGGCCCCGTACTTATAGCGCGTCGAAGTCGATCGGCGCGAACCGGTCGATCGCGGCGTCGGCGCGGGGCATCGGATATTTGAGCCCGGTCGCGCAGTTGAACAGCACGACGCGCTCGTCCTCGTCCACTTCCCCGGTCCGCAGCGCCTCGCGATACGCGGCGAGCGTCGCGCCCCCTTCCGGGCAGAGCAGCAGCCCGTCCTTCTTCGCGCAATCGTCCACCGCCTGCAGGATTGCGGGATCGCCGACGCCAAGCGCCTTGCC
Organism: Sphingomonas sp. PAMC 26617; assembly: GCF_000242835.1. NCBI lineage: Bacteria > Pseudomonadati > Pseudomonadota > Alphaproteobacteria > Sphingomonadales > Sphingomonadaceae > Sphingomonas > Sphingomonas sp. PAMC 26617. The sequence goes on along the minus strand of NZ_JH594425.1, from coordinate 2,641,454 downwards.
GCCGCTCTCGCGCACCGCGCGCAGGATCAGGAAGTCGCCGACCGCCTTGGGGACGCGGATCCCCGCCGCCACCGTCGCCGCGTCTTCCCAACGTTCTGCATGTTCCTCGCCCGCCTCGAACGCGCGGACGATCGGTGCGCAGCCGCTTGCCTGCACCGCATACATGCGCGGACGCTCCGACCCGATCCAGCCGAGCTTCTCGAGCTCGTCGAACGCCTTCCACATGCCGATCAGGCCGGTGCCGCCGCCGGTCGGGTAAAAGATCGCATCGGGCAGTTTCCAGCCGAACTGCGCGGCAAGCTCGAGCCCCATCGTCTTCTTGCCCTCGATCCGATACGGCTCCTTGAGGGTCGAGAAATCGAACCAGCGTCCTTCCGCCGCGCCCTTGCCGACGATCGCGCCGCAATCGTCGATCAGCCCGTTGACGCGGTAGACGCGCGCGCCCTGCAGCGCGATTTCGCGGACGTTGATCTCGGGCGTATCGTCGGGACAGAAGACGATCGTCTCGATCCCGCACCGCGTCGCATAAGCCGCGAGCGCCGCACCGGCATTGCCGTTGGTCGGCATCGCGATCCGCGTCACGCCCAGTTCCTTCGCCATCGCCACCGCCATGACGAGCCCGCGCGCCTTGAACGATCCAGTCGGCAGGCGTCCCTCGTCCTTGACCAACACATTGGGGCTGCCCGCGCTCCTGGGAATGGCGAGCAACGGCGTCTCGATCTCGCCGAGGCTGACGATGTTCTCGGTCCGGCGCACCGGCAGCAGCTCGCGCCAGCGCCACAGGTCGGTGGGACGCGCCAGGATCGCCTCGCGCGAAACCGCCGCCCCGAGCGCCGCCAAATCGTACCGAACAAGCAGGGGGCGCCCGGCCCGTGAAAGACCGCTGAGAACATCCGCCGGATACCGCTCCCCGGTCAACGAACATTCGAGATGCGTAACGAACGTCGGGCGATCAATCGTCATGTTGCTAGGCATTTGGACTCCATTTCCTTCTTGCACCTTTTGGATGAACGTGCTGTCGTAAAGCGTGGACCATTAGTCTTGGGCTAACTGTACAATTGCTTCAATGGACCCGAGAGATTCTTGGAATGAACAATCGCGGCTCTACCACGACCCTCCTGCTGGTTCTCCCGCTGCCGATCTGGCGATGCGACGGAATCCTGTACCTGGATACGCAGGCTTTGAACGGGCTACGAATGTGGCTGAAGAATTTCAACCGCTTAATCCTTTGCGTTCCCCAGATCGACGTTGGGTCACAGCCAGTCGGCACATCGCGCTGGGACGGTCAGGTCGACGCGGAGTCATGTCAGCTTTTCACCTTGCCCAACCGCCGCACTATCGTCGGCTTCCTGATCGCGCTGCCTGATGGCGCAAGACTGCTGACCAACCTGATCAACCGGTCGAGTCATCTCCATTTTGCTATCGGCGGTCTTGCCGGCGACTGGGCGGCGATCGGCGCGTTGATTGCGCGATACAAGCAGCGCCGCGCGGCGATCTGGACCGACCGCGTCGAATCGCAGGTCACCCATTTCCAGGCGCAGGAAGCGCACGGGCTGAAGCGCGCGTACCGTCTCGCGACATCCTTCGTGATGAAGCATTTCGAGCGCTTCGTCATCAAGCGCAGCTCGCTTGGCCTGTTGCACGGGGCAGACTGCTACGAAGCCTATGCGCAGTTCAGTCCGTGCCCCCAACTCGTTCACAACATTCACCTGAGCCCTGCCGCGCGAATCAAACCGGACGCGCTGGCCCACAAGGTTTCGGCCATTACCGAAAGCCGTCCGCTCCGGATCCTGTACGCAGGGCGCGCGCATGGCGACAAAGGGGTGCGAGACTGGATCGACACGCTGCATCTGGCCGCACAGCACGGCGTCGTCTTCCAGGCGAGATGGCTGGGTGACGGCCCGAAACTGGCCGAGGCGCGGTCCTATGTGGAGGAACTCGGGCTGCAGAACCGCATTTCCTTTCCGGGACATGCGTCGGACCGCGAGGCGTTCCTGGCGGAGCTGCAAGCCGCCGACGTGTTTCTTTTCTGTCATCAGACCAGCGAGTCCCCGCGCTGCCTGATCGAGGCGCTGCTGTCCGGAACGCCCATCGTCGGCTATGCGAGTTCCTATCCGGAAGATCTGATCAGCAAGCATGCCGGCGGCGTGTTGACCAAGAAGACGCCCGAGGCGCTTGCCGCGGCGCTTTCCAGCCTGAGCGCGGATCGGCCGCAGTTGCGCGAACTCGTCATGGCGGCAGCGCGCGACGGTGCGCCGTTTACCGACGAGGACGTCTTTCGTCATCGCGCCGAACTGATGAAGACCTACGCCTGACCCGGCGCGCGAGGTGACCGCGCCCGCCGACAGTCGCGCTATTCTGCTTCGTCATGGTGGACGTGACGGCCCCGTCGGGACCGCCACGCCAACAGGTCATTGGGCCTTGGCGACCCCGACGAGCGCCGGGCGCAACAGCCGGTCCTTGATCATATACCCCGACTGCATTTCCTGGACGACCGTGCCGGCCGGCTGGTCGCTCGGCAGTTCGAACATCGCCTGGTGGAAATTCGGATCGAGCTTCTCGCCGATCGTCGTCATCTTCTTGATGCCGTGGCGCTGGAACACCGCCTCGAGCTCGCGGCCCGTTGCGTCGAGCCCGGCGACGAGGCCCTTCATCTTCTCGTCCTCGCGCAGCTCGGCGGGGATCGCATCGAGCCCGCGTGCGAGATTGTCCGCGACCGACAGCAGGTCGCGCGCGAACGCAGTCGAGGCATAGGCGCGCGCGTCGGCGGTTTCCTTCTCCGCGCGTCGGCGGATATTCTGCGCTTCGGCGTGGGCGTAGAGCACCGCCTGCTTCGATTCGGCGAGCTCCGCCTCGAGCTTTTCGAACCGCGCGTCGGCGGCATCATGCTCGGCGACCTCGGGAGCGGCTGCGGCGGTTTCCTCGCGCAGGTCCTGGGCCTGGTTGGTGTCGTTATCGCTCATGTCGTCCAAAAATCCCTGGTTCAACCCATCAAGCGCGCGAGTGTCGCGGCGGTATAATCCACCATGGGCACGACGCGCGCATAGTTCAACCTCGTGGGGCCAATCACGCCGACGACTCCGACCACGCGACCGTCCAGTCCGCGGAACGGTTTGGCGATCACCGACGACCCCGTCAGCGCGAACAATTTGGTTTCGGCCCCGATGAAGATGCGGGTCGCATCCCCCGCCGCCGCATTGTCGAGCAGCCGCGCAATGTCCTGCTTGCCCTCGAGATCGTCGAGCAGATCGCGGACGCGCTCGAGGTCGGCGGCGGCGGCATCGTCGATCAGGCGCGCCTGCCCGCGGACGATCAGAACCGGGCGGCGGTCGCCGTCCTCGCTCCACACCGCGAGCCCGCGCTCGATCAGCGTCCGCGCGGCGCCGTCGAGTTCGGCGCGTTCGTCGGCCATCTCGATCTCGATCCGCGCGCGCGCCTCGTCGATCGTCAGGCCGCCGAGCATCGCGCTCATGTAATTGCCCGCCTCGACCAGCGCGGACACCGGCAGCCCCGGCGGCAACGCGATCACGCGATTCTCGACCGATCCATCCGCACCGACCAGCACCGCCAGCGCGCGCTCGGCGGACAGCGGCACGAAGCTCATCTGCCGCAACACCAGTTCGCGCTTGGCCACCATCACCATGCCAGCGCACGCCGACAGGCCAGACAGCGCTGCGGTCGTCGCGGCGATCGCTTCCTCCACCGGCCCGGCATGCGTCAGCCGCGCGGCGATCGCGGCCTGTTCCTCCATCGAGGGTTCGAGCGCCTGCATCATCCCGTCGACGAACAGCCGCAGCCCGGTTTCGGTCGGCATCCGCCCCGCGCTGGTATGCGGTGCCGCGAGCAACCCAAGTTCCTCGAGGTCCTGCATCACGTTGCGGATCGACGCGGGCGACAGGTTGAGCCCCGACAGATGCGCGATCGCGCGCGATCCGATCGGCGCGCCGGTGTCGAGATAGCTCTCCACCACCACGCGGAAGATGTCCCGCGCGCGGTCGTTGAGTTCGGTGATCGGGGCTGCGGTCATGCCTGTCATATGGCCCCCCTTGGCGCTCCGCTCAACCGGCGCGGACAACGACCGGATCGTCGCACCTGATCGAGGTTATCCTCTTTCCGCAGGAACCGCCCCGCCCCCCCGGCGCGTTAACGATACCGCAACCCAGGAGCGCCCGATGCCTGACGTCACCACCGACGATGCCCCTTTATCCGCATCCAAACATACCTCTGCCGCGGTCGAGGCGATGACCGACTCGCTGCTCGAAAAGCGCGGCGATTCGGTCGTCGGCCGCGCGGTCACGATCAACCGGCCGCGTGCCGAACTGTTCGCCTATTTCCGCGACTTCAGCAATCTTCCCAGCTTCATGGACAATGTCGAGCGAATCGACGTGCTCGACGCCAAGCGGTCGCACTGGGTGGTCAAGGCCCCCGGCGGCAAGACGGTTGAATGGGACTCGGTCGTCACCGACGAGGTCGACGGCGAGTATATCGCCTGGGCGTCCGAACCCGGTGCGGACATCGACAATAGCGGCCGCATCGATTTCCGCGATGCGGGCGCACGCGGCACCGTCGTCACCGCGACGCTGCTCTACGATCCGCCCGCGGGTGTCGTCGGCAAGCTGATCGCCAAGCTGTTCCAGCGCGAACCCGCGATCCAGGCACGCCGCGACCTGCGTCGGTTCAAGCAATTGATGGAAACCGGCGAAGTCGCCACCGCCGCGCAGACGCGCAAGCAATATGAAGAGGAGAAGGCCTGATGCGCGCGCTGACCTGGCACGGCCGTCACGACGTCCGCGTCGACACCTTCGACGATCCCGAGATCATCAACCCGCGCGACGCGATCATCAAGATCACCGCGACCGCGATCTGCGGCTCGGACCTGCACCTGTACGACGGCTTCATTCCGACAATGCAGGCGGGCGACATCCTCGGCCATGAATTCATGGGCGAAGTGGTCGAGATCGGCCCCAAGTCGACGCTCAAGAAGGGCCAGAAGGTCGTCGTCCCGTTCACCATCGCGTGCGGCAGCTGCTATCACTGCGGCAAGCACCAATATTCGGCGTGCGACAACGGCCTCCCCGCGGACAATCAGGATATCGCGCAGACGCTGTACGGACAGCCGATGTCGGGGCTGTTCGGCTACAGCCATATGACCGGCGGTTATGCCGGGGGCCAGGCGGAATATGTCCGCGTCCCGTTCAGCGACGTCGGCCCGATCGTCATCCCCGAGGGGATCGACGACGAGAAGGTGTTGTTCCTGTCCGACATCCTCCCGACCGGCTGGATGGCGGCGGAGAATGCCGACATCGAACCCGGCGATACCGTAGCGGTATGGGGGTGCGGCCCGGTCGGGCTGTTCGCGGTGCAGTCGGCGTTCCTGATGGGGGCCGAGCGCGTGATCGCGATCGATCATTTCCCGCGCCGCCTCGAACTCGCGAAGAAGTTCGGCGCGGAGACGATCAACTTCGAAGATTCGGCCGTCTATGACGCACTGATGGAAATGACCGGCGGAATTGGTCCCGACGCCGTGATCGACAGCGTCGGCCTCGAGGCACACGGCTTCTTCGTCGACAACGTGATCGACCAGATCAAGAAGTCGACCTTCCTCGGCACCGATCGCACGCATGCGATCCGCCAGGCGATCTATGCCTGCCGCAAGGGTGGACGTGTCTCGATGCCTGCGGTGTACGGCGGGTTCGTCGACAAGTTCCCGCTCGGGGCGTTCATGGAAAAGGGCCTGACGCTGAAGACCGGGCAGACGCACGTGCAGCATTACCTGCCCGGACTGCTCGCCGCGATCCTCGAGGAGAAGATCGACACGACCTTCCTCATCTCGCACCGGCTGTCGCTGGAGGAAGCCCCGCAAGGCTACAAGATGTTCCACGACAACCAGAATGAGGTGACCAAGGTCGTCCTCAAGCCCGGCCTCGCGCCCACGCTCTGACCCCTATTCCAGGAGAGACTATCATGGCCAACAAACTTGCAATCGTCACCGGCGCATCGACCGGGATCGGCTTCGAACTCGCCACGCTCGCGGCGCAGAACGGCTACGACTTGGTCGTCGTCGCCAACGAGGCGCTGATCGATTCCGCCGCCGCCGACTTCAAGCAGTTCGGCACCGACGTCCAGTCGGTCAACGCCGACCTGTCGTCGATCGACGGCGTCGACCAGTTGCTCGATGCCACCGGGGGCCGTCAGGTCGACCTGCTGTGCGCCAATGCCGGGATCGGCACCGGCGGTGCGTTCCTCGATCAGGATGTCGCCAAGTGGCGGCGTTCGGTCGACACCAACATCACGGGCACGGTCTATCTTATCCAGCGTGTCCTCAAGGACATGGTCGCGCGCGACGATGGCAAGATCCTCGTGACCGGGTCGGTCGCGGGCTACATCCCGGGCGCGTTCAACGCGGTCTATAACGGCACCAAGGCGTTCGTGGACAATTGGACCGAGGCTTTGCGCAACGAGATCAAGGAGTCGAAGGGCGTCACGATCACGACGCTGATGCCCGGCCCGGTCGAGACCGAGTTCTTCGACCGCGCCGGCATGAACGACACCAGCGTCGGCCAGAGCGACAGCAAGAGCGACCCGGCCAAGGTTGCAAAGGACGGCTGGGACGCGTTGTTCGCGGGCAAGGGCAGCATCGTCTCGGGGCTGTCGAACAAGCTGCAGGTCGCGGCGACGGGCGTCTTGCCCCCGTCGTTCGTCGCCGAGCAGCATCGCAAGATGGCCGAGCCCGGCAGCGGGGAGGAGTAACGCGCGAGTGAGGGTTATCCCCGGCCGGGCGCGTCGGGGATAACAGCTAACCACGCCTCCCTTTTTAGCCCTTCCCCGGCGAAGGCCGGGGCCCAATAGTGAGACGGGTAGAAGCGGACGCTGTGCCCGATCTCCTCCGATCTCTCTACTGGGCCCCGGCCTTCGCCGGGGAAGCATCAGAGTTGGTAGCGCGCCCTCCGTCAGTCCTCCTCGTCCCCGCCTTCCCCAATGTCCGACGTCCAAACCTGCTCGCCTGCAACCGTATCCGGGACGGCCATTCCGGCCGCAGTCCTGGTCGGACGGTAACGAAGCTTTGCGACGGTCAACCCGCACGTCGCCGCGTCCAGCCGGGCGTTGCCGCTAGAACGGGTGATTCGGCACGCGGTGACGCGCCCCTTGATGCCGACGACAAATTCCATTTCGACGGTGCCTGTGACATTTGCCGCGTACAGGTCTCGCGGCAGATCGCGATAGCGAAGCGGCCCACTGATCAGCTCGAGCGGGATCTCCCCGCCCCCGCCGCCGTCGCCATCCCCACCGCGACCACTGCCCCGGCCATTGCCCTGCCCCCCGCTCCCCGTCCCCGGCCCAATCACGGGTGCCGCCCCCGCCTTCGAGTCGCTCCCCGGCCCGGCCACCGGCGCGACCACGATCGGCGGCGGCTTGGGCAGGCGGATGACCGGCGGCAGCGCGACGACTTCGGTCGGCTTGGCGGTCAGGTTGGGCGGTGCGGCTTCGGCCTCCTTGCGCTTCTCCGCCTTGCGGGGTGCGGGCACGACGTCTTTCTTGGGCGGCGGCGGAGCGGGCGGCAGCACCGAAAACGCCTTCATCTCCTCGACCACGCGCGTGCGGAAATCGACCGACAGCCCCGTGACCAGCCCGTATCCGATCGCCACCACCAGCAACGCAGCACCCCCCGCCCCCTTGATCCGGTCGCCAGTCGAGGAAGCTTGGTAGGTCGTCATCAGGGGGTCGGGCTCCGCGGTCGTGGCCCCCTCAGATAGGGGTGACACCGTCCGAACGCACGGGTAGGTCGTCGCGACCATTCTCAGGAGATTCCCGATGCGCCCAAGCGGCCGTACCCCCGACCAGATGCGCAGCATCACGATCGAGCCGCGTTTCACGCGTCACGCCGAAGGATCGGTGCTGATCGGTTTTGGTGACACCAAGGTCCTCGTCACCGCCTCGATCGAGGAAAAGGTCCCGCCCTTCCTGCGCGGCAAGGGCGAAGGCTGGGTCACCGCCGAATATGGCATGCTCCCGCGCGCGACGCACACCCGTGGCAGCCGCGAAGCCGCCAAGGGCAAACAGTCCGGTCGCACGCAGGAAATCCAGCGCCTGATCGGCCGCTCCTTGCGCGCGGTCACCGATCTCAAGCTGCTCGGCGAGCGCCAGATCGTGCTCGATTGCGACGTGATCCAGGCGGATGGCGGCACGCGCACCGCATCGATCTCGGGCGCATGGGTCGCGCTCCGGCTCGCGATCGACGGGCTGATGGCGAGCGGCAAGCTCACCGCCGACCCGCTGACGCAGAAGGTCGCGGCGGTCAGCTGCGGCATCTACAAGGGCACGCCGGTGCTCGACCTCGATTACGACGAGGATTCGAACGCCGACGCGGACGCCAATTTCGTCCTGCTCGAAAACGGCAACATCGCCGAAGTCCAGGCGACCGCCGAAGGCGCGACCTATGACGAGGAAGCGCTGCTCCGCCTGCTCCGTCTGGCGCGGATCGGCTGCACCGACATCTTCGCGGCACAGGCGCGCGCGGTCGCCAAGTGACGCCGACCCCGCAGGAGGGCGTGCCGCCCCAGGCGATCCGCAAGCTTGCCCCCGGCAAGCTGGTGATCGCCAGCCATAATGCGGGCAAGGTCCGAGAAATCGGCGCGCTGCTCGCCGAACACGGGATCGAGGCGATCTCGGCCGCCGATCTCGACCTGCCCGAGCCCGAGGAAACCGGCACGACCTTCGTCGCCAATGCCGAGCTGAAGGCGCTGCAGGCCGCCGACCTGTCGGGCCTCCCCGCGCTCGCCGATGACAGCGGGCTGTGCGTCGAGGCGCTCGGCGGGGATCCGGGCGTCTACACCGCCAATTGGGCGGAAACGCCCAACGGGCGCGACTGGACGCTGGCGATGACCAAGGTCGAGGACGCGCTCGCCGCCAAGGGGCCTGACGCGAGCCGCAGCGCGCATTTCGTCTGCGTCCTCGCGCTCGCGTGGCCCGACGGGCACGTCCAGTGGTTCGAGGGCCGCGCCGAGGGTTCGCTGACGTGGCCGCCGCGCGGGGACGTCGGGTTCGGCTACGACCCGGTGTTCGTGCCCACCGGCGGCGAACAGACCTACGCCGAGATGGACCCCGCGCAGAAACACGCGATCAGCCACCGCGCCGCCGCCTTCGCGCAGATGACCGCGGCGGTGCTGTAACGACGCGCACCGCGCGATCCAGACCGTCGGGACGGTCGCCCACGCAAAAAACCCGGCGGTCGCCAGACCGCCGGGTTTTTCATTACCGTTCCGCCGGAGCTCAGGCGAAGCTGAGCTTGGTCGAACGCTTGCGGTAGCGCAGGGCGGCGCCCATCAGGCCGAACCCGGCGAACATCATCGCCCAGGTCGCGGGCTCGGGCACTGCAGCGGTCACCGATGGCGTGAACTTCGCATAGACATAGCTGCCCAGCGTCGCGGTCGAGGCGTTCGCCCCGATCGAGGCGGGCGCGCTGAAGTCGAGCGACGTGGTGAAGCTGTTGACCGCATCGCCCGCCAGCACGACCCCGAAGCCCTGTGCGTACGGGATCAGGATGTTGCAGACGACGCTGCTGGTGCAGCCGGCGGTCAGGTTCGGCCGGGTGTCGAACGCACCCGCTGCGCCGTTGACGAAGACCTGCGACAGCAACGCGTTGCTTGCCGTCATCGCGCTCGACAGGCTGGTGAAGGTGAAGTGGCTGGCGTTGCACGCGCCGAAGACGCTGCCGCAGGTGCCATCCAGGAACGCGACGTCGTAGCTCTTGCCACCGATCTCGACGCCGGTCGCGCCGGTCAGCTTGCCCGCGCTGACGATCGGGGTTGCGGCCACGGCCGGCATCGCGACGAGGGCGCTGGCAAGCGCGGCGGCGGCATACAGGCCGTTGATCATCTTCATTGGTCACACCCCTTTTGATACTGGGCCGTCAACAGGCCGCTTGGTAAGAACGGGTGTATCGCCAATAAAAACCGTCATCAACGCATCATAACGACCCGTTAACCAGCATCTGTTCCGAATTAGGAAGAGTAACGTTAATATCGCCAATATTGTTTGGCGACTGCGTCAGCTGTTATTGGCTTTATCTTCGAACCAGATCACACCGCCGATGTTAACCATGTCCGCCGGCCGAGCGACTCAACTGACGCGCTGGCCGACCACATTGCCCGGCGGCGAGTAACGGCACACCAGATAATCATCCTGCGCGCTGCTCGCCATTGCGCAGCCGACGTGGGTCGTCGCCCGCCAGATGATCTGGGTGTAATGCGCGACATCCTCGCCGCGCCCGGTCCGGCTGAAATAGGGCGTCGCCGCATCGACGAAGTCCTTTTTCTCGGCGACCCACAGGTCGACCATCTCGCGATACGAATAGGCCCCGCGCGTTCCCCGGAACAGCGTCTCCCCCTCCCGGCCCGGTCCCATCGGCTGGTCGGCGTGGCGGAACCGTTCGGTTTCGGCCAGTTCGGCGGCATAGACCGCCGCGTCGGCGACGAGGGTCTCGTCCCATATCAGCGGCGGGGCACCGACTTCGGCGCGCGCATCGGCATGGCCGCCGAGCATCGCCGCGCGCAGCAGCGCCGCCCCGCGCGGATAATTGCCGATCCGGGTGCGCGGCTCGACCACGCGTTCTGGCTCCTGTGCCTGGCACGCCCCCACCGTCATCAGCGCGAGAACACCCACCGCGATCCGCCTTTTCAACCCCGTCAACCTTCCCACCATGCCCGTCTGCCGTCATAGCGCGGACAATGCCCGCCACGATCGATCCTACCCCGCCGCCGTTAGCGCTTTATGTGCACTGGCCGTTCTGCGTCTCGAAATGTCCGTATTGCGACTTCAACAGCCACGTCCGCGACGTGGTCGACCAGGACGCGTGGCGCAAGGCGCTGCTCGCCGACCTGAGGCACGAAGCCGATGCATTGCCCGGACGACGGCTCGGCTCGATCTTCTTCGGCGGCGGCACACCGTCGCTGATGCCACCCGAGACGGTCGCGGCGGTGATCGATGCCGCCACCGGGTATTGGCCGCCCGAGCCCGACATCGAGATCACGCTCGAGGCCAACCCCTCCTCGGTCGAGGCGGCGCGCTTCGCGGATATCGCGCGGGCCGGGGTCAATCGCGTGTCGCTCGGGTTGCAGGCGCTCGACGACGACGCGCTCCGCTTCCTCGGCCGCGCGCATGACGTGACCGAGGGACTCGGCGCGCTCGCCACCGCTCAGGCGGCGTTCGCGCGCGTCAGCTTCGACCTGATCTACGCGCGCCCCGGCCAGCGGATCGACGCGTGGGAAGCCGAGCTCGCGCGCGCGATCGGCTTCGGGACCGAGCATCTGTCGCTGTACCAGCTCACGATCGAACCGGGCACCCGCTTCGCGACCGAGGCGGCGGCGGGGCGGATCGTCATTCCCGATGGGGATTCGGCGGCGGATTTGTTCGAGGCAACGCGCGCGATGACCGCGGCGGCGGGATTGCCGGCATATGAAATCTCCAACCACGCGCGCCTTGGCGCGGAAAGCCGGCACAACCTCGTCTACTGGCGCTACCGCGATTACGCCGGGGTCGGTCCCGGCGCACACGGGCGACGCGGCGGACTCGCGACCGCGCGGCACAAGAAGCCCGAGAACTGGATCGGCGCGGTCGCGCGCAACGGACATGGCGCGCAGATCGAGGAACCGCTCGTCCCCGCCGACCGCGCGACCGAGGCGCTGCTGATGGGGCTGCGGCTGCGCGAGGGTGTCGATCTCGCGCGGATCGCGCGCTTGGGCGAGACGAGCGTCGACGGTCTGATCGATGCGCCCGCTGCGGAGCGGCTTGTCACGCTGGGACTGGTCGCGCGCGACGGCGACTGGATGGGGGTGACCGAAGCGGGGATGCTGCTGCTCGATGCGATCCTGCCGCTGGTGGTGCGAACGGCGTAGCGCGCAAATCAGGCGTGCCGGGGTGACGGACGCCTTGCCGCCACCCCGGCGCCCTGGATCAGAACCCGGTCGGCGCAGGCGACACCGTCACCGTCGTCCCGCTACGAATCTCCTGCACTTCGAGCGCGCGCTCGGCCACACTGTCGCGGCCGAAGCGGAACGCGCCGTCGATCCCGGCGAAACCGCCACGATCGCGCAACTTGTCCTCGGGGAACGCCGTGCCGATCGGCCAGTCACGCATGATGCGGATCGTCAGCAGCACCGAATCATAGCCGAGGCTCGACAGCCGGAACGGCGCCGAGCCGAACCGCGCGCGATATTTGGCGGCATATTGCCGGTACAATCCGTCCGACACGCTCGCGAACCACGCGCCGTTCAACGCCACCTTGCCCGCGATCGTGCTGTCCGAATTCCACAATTCGGTCCCGATGATCCGTGCGCCGCCCATGCCGTTGCGGCGCAGCACGGGAACTCCCGCCGCCGCCGCATTGCCGCCGTCGGCGATCAGCACTGCCTGATACGGCGCGCTCTTCGCCATCCGCGTGATCGCCGCGCTCATCGATCCGGTCACCCGGTCATAGGTCTGGAGCGACCCGACCCGGCCCCCGGCGGATTCCACCGCGCGCAGGAACGCGGTCGACGCGCGCTCGCCATACACCCCGTTGGGGACGAGCCCGCCGAAGCTGGTGACGCCGTGCGCCTTCGCATACTCGACCACGCGGGCGATCGACTGCGCGGGGACATAGCCCATCAGGTACACGCCGTTGCCCGCCGCGGTGGTGTCGTTCGAATAGCTCACCACCGGCACGTGCGCCTGTTTGGCGATCGGTGCGACCGCGCGGACGTCGTCGGCCAGCAGCGGCCCGAGGATCAACTGGTTGCCGTCCGCGAGCGCGCGCTGCGCGGCGGCGGCGGCACCGGGGGCGGTATCATAGGTCGTGATCCGGACCGATTCGTTGCGCGAATCGAGCAACGCGAGCTGAGTCGCATTGGCGAGGCTCTGCCCCACCCCCGCATTGCTCCCGCTCAACGGGACGAGCAGCGCGACGCGGTGGCGCGCGGTGTCCTTGGGAATGCCCTGCTCGAACACCGGCTGCTGCGGCTGGCTCGGCCCCGTCGGCGCGCGCGGGCGCGGCACCGGGCCGCGCGGGACCACCGTCTGGCACCCGCTGAGGACGATCGCACCCGCGACCAAGGAGGCCTGTCCCAGCCGCCTGATGCCGATGCGTCGTTGCATGTCCGTATCCCGCTCTGCCATGACCGTCCCTGATGACCAATGATCTATCCCCGGGCCTCTACATCGTTGCCACCCCCATCGGCAATCTCGGCGATCTGTCGCCGCGGGCGGCGCATATCCTGAGCCATGCCGCTGTGATTGCGGTGGAAGACAGCCGCGTGACGGCGAAGCTGCTGCATCACATCGGGGTCAAGCGCCCGATGGTGCCGTATCACGACCACAATGCCGAGGAGGTCCGCCCCGGGCTGATTGCGCGGATGGGGATGGAGCCGGTCGCGCTCGTTTCGGATGCGGGGACGCCGCTGATCTCGGACCCGGGCTACAAGCTCGTCCGCGATGCGCGCGCGGCGGGGCATACGGTGTGGACGATCCCGGGGCCGTGCGCGGCGGTGGCGGCGCTGACGCTCGCGGGGTTGCCGACCGACCGCTTCCTGTTCGTCGGCTTCCTGCCCGCCAAGGCGCAGGCGCGCGCGACCGCGATCGCCGAGATCGCGACGATCCGCGCGACGCTGGTGCTGTATGAATCCGGCCCGCGGCTTGGCGTCACGCTCGCAGCACTCGCGGAGGGGCTCGGCGATCGCGAGGCGGCGGTGACGCGCGAGATCACCAAGCATTTCGAGGAAGCGGTGACGGGAACGCTGTCGATGCTCGCCGCGCGCTATGCCGATGCGCCGCCCAAGGGGGAGATCGTCGTGGTCGTCGCCCCGCCGGGCGCGCCCGAGGCAGCGAGCGCGGAGGATGCCGACACCGCGCTGACCGAGGCGTTGACGCGCCTCTCGACCGGACAGGCGGCGAGCGAGGTCGCCAAGAAACTCGGGCTCGACCGCAAGTCGCTGTATGCGCGCGCACTGGAATTGAAGGCGTGAGAGATCGCCGCGTCGCCGAAGCTGCCGGGCGACGGGGCGAACGGCTCGCGGGATGGTGGCTGCGGCTGCACGGCTGGGAGATCCTCGCGCGGCGCGTGCGGACGCCGGCGGGCGAGGTCGATCTGGTCGCGCGCAAAGACCGGCTGGTGGCGTTCGTCGAGGTCAAGCAGCGCAAGACTGCCGCCGCGCTCGACTTCGCGATCGACGAGCGGCGGCTGGCACGCGTCGCGGCGGCGGCGGAAGTGCTGATGCCGCGCTTCGCGGGGCCCGGCGACGACATCCGCGTCGACGTGCTCCTGCTCGCGCCGGGGGTGCGCCCGCGGCATATCGAGAATGCGTGGATCGGGTGAACCCCTCCCGTCATCGCGGAGCGGTCCGGGGTGACACGGTGCGATCGACCCCCTATCTGCGCCGGGGTGACGGAACAGTCCCCGACGGAGTTACGATCAATGAGCCTGACAGTCGCCGTCCAGATGGACCCCATCGCTTCCATCAACATCACGGGCGATTCGACCTTCGCGCTGATGCTGTCGGCGCAGCAGCGCGGGCACAAGCTGTTCCACTACACCGCCGAGGCGCTCAACTATTCGAACGGCCGGGTCTGGGCGAAGGCCGAGCCGGTCACCGTCCAGCGTGTCGAGGGCAACCATTTCACGCTCGGCGAACCGGTGAACCTCGACCTGGGCGACGAGGCAGACGTCGTGCTGATGCGGCAGGATCCGCCGTTCGACCTCGGCTATATCACCGCGACGCACCTGCTCGAGCGGATCGCTGGACGGACCCTGGTGGTCAACGACCCCGCACAGGTCCGCAACGCGCCCGAAAAGATGTTCGTGCTCGATTACGCGCAGTTCATGCCGCCGACGCTGATCACCCGCTCGCTCGACGAGGCGCGTGCGTTCCTGGCGGAGCATAAGGAAATCGTGATCAAGCCGCTCCACGGCAACGGCGGCAAGGCGATCTTCAAGGTCGGCAGCGACGGCGCGAACCTGTCCGCGCTGATCGAGGTCTTCAACACCATGTGGCGCGAGCCGCACATGGTGCAGGCGTTCCTTCCCGACGTCGCGAAGGGCGACAAGCGCATCGTGCTGGTCGACGGCGAGGTCGCAGGCGCGATCAACCGCTTGCCGGGCGAAGGCGAGATCCGCTCCAACCTCGCGGTCGGCGGGTCGGCGGTGAAAACCGAGCTGACTGACAAGGAGCGCGAGATCTGTGCGGTGCTCGGGCCGGAGCTCAAGAAGCGCGGACTGCTGTTCGTCGGGATCGACGTGATCGGCGGCGAGTGGCTGACCGAGATCAACGTCACCTCCCCCACCGGCATCGTCGCGATCGAGCGGTTCGACGGGACCGATGTCGCGGGGATGATCTGGGACGCGATCGAACGCAAGGTCGCGGGCTGACCGCCCGTCCGCGATGACCGAGCTGATCATCGATCTCACCGCCTGGGGCGGCTATTTCGGCATTTTCCTGCTGATGGTGCTGGAGAACGTCTTCCCGCCGATCCCGTCCGAGGTCATCATGGGGCTCGGCGGGATCGCGGTCGCGCGCGGGCAGATGGGCCTCGTCCCGCTGATCGTTGCGGGCACCGCGGGGACGGTCGCGGGAAATTACTTCTGGTACGCGATCGGCTACCGGCTCGGCTATCACCGGCTGCGGCCGTTCATCGACCGGCATGGCCGCTGGCTGACGCTCGACTGGCAGCATGTCGAGCAGCTCGAGGCGTTCTTTCGGGCGCGCGGGCAATGGGTCGTGTTCGTGTTCCGCTTCATGCCTGCGTTCCGGACGATGGTGTCGCTCCCCGCCGGCATGGCGCGGATGCCGCACCTGCGCTTCATCCTGTGGACCGCGGCCGGGTCGGCGATCTGGAACACGGGGCTCGCCTGGGCCGGCTATTACCTCGGCGCGAATTTCCGCGCGCTCGATGCATATATCGGCCCGGCGGCGGTCGCGCTGACGGTCGCGATCGTTGTCGGCTATGTCTGGCGGCTGCTGACGTGGAAACCGCGCGGCTGATCGTACCATTGTTGCACTGCGGTAGTAATCGCGGGGTGCGCTACCCATCTGCCGATCAGCGCGGGCTGATCGTCCGCTGGAGTAGACACTATGAACATCCTGATCGTCCTCACCTCGCATGACCAGCTCGGCGACACCGGCGCCAAGACCGGCTTCTGGCTCGAGGAGCTCGCCGCGCCGTATTACGTGCTCAAGCAGGCGGGTGCCACGCTGACGCTCGCCTCCCCCAAGGGTGGCCAGCCGCCGCTCGACCCCAAGTCCGCCGACGAGAGCGCCAAGACCGACGATACCCGCCGGTTCGAAGCGGATGCCGATGCCAAGGCACAGCTCGCCAGCACGGTGCGGCTCGACTCGGTCAAGATCGAGGATTTCGACGCGGTCTTCTATCCCGGCGGCCACGGTCCGCTGTGGGATCTCGCCGAGGACTCGACCTCGCGCGCGCTGATCGAAGGTGCGATCGCCGTCGACAAGCCGGTCGCTCTGGTGTGCCATGCACCGGGCGTGCTCCGCCACGTGCAGGCAGCCGACGGCAAGCCGCTGGTCGCTGGCAAGAAGGTCACGGGCTTCACCAACACCGAGGAAGCTGCGGTCGGGCTGACCGACGTGGTGCCGTTCCTGGTCGAGGACATGCTGACCGCGGCGGGTGGCATCTACTCCAAGACCGACGACTGGGGCGTTCACGTCGTGCGCGACGGGTTGCTGATCACCGGACAGAACCCGGCGTCGTCCGCTGCCGCGGCGCAGGCGCTGGTCGAGGCGCTGCGCTAAACCTCCGTCAGCGGTAGCGTTCTGCGCCGCTCCCCGTCACCCCGGCCTGCGCCGGGGTGGCGGGCATTACGCCCGCGGATGCGCGTTGCGATAGACGTCGAGCAGATGCGCCGCGTCGACTTGCGTATAGATCTGCGTCGAGCTCAGGCTCGCATGCCCCAGCAACTCCTGCAACGCGCGCAAATCCGCCCCGCGCCCGAGCAGATGCGTCGCGAACGAATGCCGCAGCGCGTGCGGCGTCGTCCGATCCGGCAATTGTAGCCGCACCCGCGCCCGCTGCACCGCGCGCCGCACCATCCGCGGCGAGAGCGGGCCGCCCTTCGCGCCGCGAAACAGCTCGGCATCGCGCGCGGTGCCATAGGGGCACAGCGCGACATACGCCTCGATCGCCGCGCGCACCTGCGGCAACAGCGGAACGATCCGCGTCTTGTCGCGCTTGCCCGTCACGACCAGCGTCGCGCCGAGCGGCAACGCCGCACCGGTCAGCCCGAGCGCCTCCGCCACGCGTAGCCCCGCGCCGTAGAGCAGCAGCAGCACCGCGAAATCGCGCGCGCCAATCCACGGTTCATCCGGATCTTCGGATACGTCCTCCGCAAGCGCGACCGCCTCGGCGGGCGAGATCGGGCGCGGCACGCCCTTGGCGACGCGCGGGCCTTTCAGGCGCGGTGTGGTTCCCGCGCCGGTGACGTGATCGAGGAACCCCCGCACCGCCGACAATTCGCGCGCAGCCGAGGCATTGCCGATCCCCTCCCCGCGCCGCGCCGCGAGGAAGGCGCGCAGGTCGGCGGTGGTGATGCGCGCGAGTGCGGCCTGGTCGACCGCTTCGCCCCAATGGTCCTGGAGGAAGCCGCACAGCCGCACCGCGGTCGCCTCATAAGCGCGCACGGTATGCGGGGAGCGCCTGCGGTCACGCGCGAGATGCTCGGCATAGGCGCGGGGGAGGTCGCTCATGGGGGCGGTGTAGCGGATGTAGCCCGACAAAAGAATCGGCTTCTTCTTTCTAAAGCCACTCCCCTTCAGGGGAGGGGTTGGGGTGGGGGAGTTCAGCAGAGCTCAACTCTCTGCGAGGCACAGCCCCACCCCCAACCCCTCCCCTGAAGGGGAGGGGCTTGAGAAAGGCGCCCCCCTCCCCTGAAGGGGAGGGGCGAAAGGAGAAGCCCCCTTTGCGCCCGCCCTCGCAACTCGCCATATGCCCCTCATGTCCCGCGCCCGCGTCATCCTCCTCAACGCCGCCCTCGGCCCGCTGGATTACCGAGTCCCGCACGGCATGCACGTCGAACCCGGCTCGATCGTCGTCGCGCCGCTCGGCCCGCGCCAGTTGCTCGGCGTGGTGTGGGAAAGCGAGCACATGCCGTCCGATGCCGAGGTCGGCGACAATCGCCTGCGCAACCTCGTCAGCGTCCTGCCCGTCCCCCCGCTCGCCGCGCCCTTGCGGCGGCTGGTCGAATGGACCGCGGATTACTACCTCGCCTCCCCCGCGTCGGTGGTGCGGATGGCGCTCGCCTCCACGTCCGCGCTGGAAGGCGCGAAGACGATCGTCGAATATCGCGCGACCGGCACCCTCCCCGATCGCCTCACCCCACAGCGCGAGCAGGCGATCGAACGGATCGGCACGACGCAGGGCCTGATCCGCGAACTCGCCGCGATCGCGGAAGTCTCCGACGCGGTGATCCGCGGGCTGGTCAAGGTCGGCGCGCTGGAAGCGGTCGAGGTTGACATCGACAGCCCCTTCCCCCGCCCCGACCCCGCCTTCGCCGCGCCTGCGCTCTCCGCCGACCAACGCGCCGCCTCGGGCGTCCTCGTCGCGGACGTCGCCGCAAAAGCGTTCAAACCGACGCTGCTCGACGGCGTCACCGGCTCGGGCAAGACCGAAGTCTATTTCGAGGCGGTCGCCGAGGCGATCCGCGCGAACCGCCAGTCGCTCGTCCTGCTCCCCGAGATCGCGCTGACCGAACCGTTCCTCAAGCGCTTCGCCGCGCGCTTCGGGGTGCAGCCGGTCGCGTGGCATTCGGGGCTGCGCTCGTCGCAGCGCCGTCGCGCGTGGCGCGCGATCGCGAGCGGTCAGGCGCTCGTCACCGTCGGCGCGCGTTCGGCGCTGTTTCTCCCTTATGCCAATCTCGGGCTGATCGTCGTCGACGAAGCGCATGAGACGAGCTTCAAGCAGGAGGAAGGCGTCCATTACCACGCGCGCGACGTCGCGGTGATGCGGGGCAAGTTTGAGCAGATCCCGGTCGTGCTCGCCTCCGCCACCCCCGCGATCGAGACGCGCCAGCAAGTCGCCAACGGTCGTTATGCCGAGGTCAAGCTTCCCGGCCGCTGGGGCGCTGCCGAAATGCCGTCGATCCAGGCGCTCGACCTGATCGCCGACCCGCCCGAACGCGGCCGCTGGATCGCGCCCAAGCTCGTCACCGCGATTGGCGAGACGCTGGCACGGCGCGAACAGGTGCTGCTGTTCCTCAACCGACGCGGCTATGCCCCGCTGACCTTGTGCCGGACCTGCGGGCATCGCTTCCAATGCCCCAATTGCACCGCGTGGATGGTCGAGCATCGCCTCGTCCGCCGCCTCGCCTGCCACCATTGCGGGCATACCGAGCCGGTCCCGCGCGTCTGCCCCGAATGCCAGAATGAGGACACGCTCGCGGCGGTCGGCCCGGGGGTCGAGCGGATCGCGGACGAAGTCGCCGCGATGTTCCCCGATGCGAAGACTGCGGTGGTGACGTCCGACACCATGTGGTCCCCCGCCAAGGCCGCCGAATTCGTCGCGCGGATGGAGGCGCATGACATCGACATCGTGGTCGGCACGCAATTGGTGACCAAGGGCTATCACTTCCCCAATCTGACGTTGGTGGGGGTGATCGACGCCGATCTCGGGCTCGACGGCGGCGATCTGCGCGCGAGCGAGCGGACCTTCCAGCAGATCATGCAGGTGGCTGGCCGTGCCGGGCGTGGGGCGAAGCCGGGGCATGTCTTCATCCAGACGCACAGCCCTGACGCAAGCGTGATGCGCGCGCTGGTGTCGGGGGATGCGGAAGCGTTCTACGCCGCCGAGACCGAGCATCGCCGCGAGGCGGGCGCGCCGCCGTTCGGGCGGTTCGCGGGGATCGTCATCTCGAGCGAGGATCAGGGCGCGGCGCTGGAGACCGCGCGCGCGATCGGCCGGTCCGCGCCGACGCATGAGGCGATGGAGGTTTACGGCCCCGCGCCTGCGCCGCTCGCGATGCTGCGCGGGCGGCATCGCTATCGGTTGCTGGTCCACGCGCGGCGCGCGTTCGACGTGCAGGACATGTTGCGCGAGTGGCTTGGCGGCTTGGACTGGCCGTCCAAGGTGCGCGTGGTGGTGGACGTCGATCCGTACAGCTTCGTGTAGCGGCCGGTTACGAGGTAAACCTTTAATCCGCTTCCCCGGAGAAGGCGCGAGTTCTGCAAAACCGTCCGTCATCCTGAACTCGTTTCAGGATCCAGCCCTCCGCGAGTCCGGACTGTGCTTGTTGCGCGGTGGATGCTGAAACAAGTTCAGCATGACGGCAGCCTTTGGGGCGAAGGGTGACGATAAACCTTCGAGCGCCTTCTTGCAGAGGTCTGGCGAAGGCCGGGGCCGATTGGCGAAACGGCGGAAGGCGGGCGGATGCATGATATTGCATCCGTCGTTTCGACTGGACCCCCGCCTCCGCCGGGGAAGCGCCTTCGGTTCAACCGATCCACGCCAGCCAGAGTATCGCTACAGATCCACCGAAGCCGACAGCTTCACCGTCCGCGGCGCGCCCTGCAGCAACGCCGCCCCGAACGAATCGAACGACGACGCCCAATACCGCCGGTCCGCGACGTTATCGACGCCCGCGCGGAACGTCACCGGCCGGTCTGCGACGACCGCGACATAGCGCGCGCCCAGATCGACCCGGGTCCACGACGGAATCGACAGGCTGTTCGCCGCATTCACCTGCTGCTTGCCGGTGTTGACCACCCGACCGGTCAGCGTGACCCCGCGCAGGAACGGCGTGTCCCACTCGACATTGCCGTTGATGAGATACTCCGGCACGCCGACCGCGGTGTTGCCGTCATTCGCCCCGCCAGCGGTGTTGCGCAGCTTGGCATCGTTGACCGAGCCGCCCGCGATCACCCGCAACCCCCGCGTGAGTTCGCCGTCGACGCTCAGCTCGATCCCGCGATTGCGCTGCTGGCCGAACACCCCGTAGCGGAACGTCGTCGGCGTCACCGCGATGCTGTACGCGCTCGGCTGCTCGGTCTGGAACAGCGCAAGGCTCGCGTTGAACCGCCCGAGCCCGAGCTTCCCGCCGACCTCATATTGCGTGGATGTGTAGGGCGCGAAGATTTCGCCCGCATTCAGCGTCCCCGCCGGCGCGACCGGTCCTGCGGCCAACCCCTCGATCCGGTTCGCGAACAGCGACACTCCTTTGACCGGCTTGACCACCAGCCCGAAGACCGGCGTCACCGCACTCTCGTCATAGGTGCCGCTCAACGACCCGTCGGTGTACGAATAGCTGCGCTGGTTGATCGTCTGGAGCCGCAGCCCGGCGGTCAGCAGCACACGGTCGTCGAGCACCCCGATCGTGTCCGACGCGAACGCGCTGCCGAGCCGGGTCCGCGAGACCGGGAACGGGTCCGCGAGATTGCCCCCGACCAGCAACGAGGCGGGCAGCGCGACCTGCTGCGTATCGTAGAGGTTGGTCGCGAACCCGTCGAAGCTCGCCCCGTAGCGGAAGTCATACGCATTGCGATTGACCTGCCAGATCATCGACCCGCCGACGTTGATCTCCTGCGTCACGCCCCCCGCCGCGAGCTTGACGCGAAGCCCCGCCTGCGCGGTCTCGTTATTGTCGGTGCGCGGGACATACAAAGCGGTGCCGCTCGCCGCGCCCGTCACCGCGTTGGTGACGGTGATCCCGCTGTAGATCCCCTGCTCGCTCCCGTCGCGCGCGCCCGCGGCGGCGTAGAGCATCGCGTTGTCGGTGACGTCATATTCGATCCGGCCCGACCCGAAGAGGTCGCGCAGCGTGGTGTAGGCGAACTTCTGCCCGTAATTGGCGGTCGAGTCGGGCACGCGCGGGATCGTCGCGCTGGCGATCGTCACCTTGGGGCGCAGGTCTCGGACCTGGACCCGCTGATACGCGAGATCGAGCGACAGCCGCAGCCGCTCGCCGCGATAGTCGAGCCCCGCGCCGATCACCGCGCTACGGCGGAACTCGTCGTCGATCGCGACGTCGCCCGCGCGATACGCGCCGTTGATCCGCACGCCAATCTCCCCGCCGCCGCCGAACCGCCGGCCAACGTCGAAGCTGCCGCCGAAATGCCGGTCGCCGCTATAGGTCGCGCTCACTCGGGTAAGTGGTGTGTTGCCCGCCCGCTTGGAGACGAGGTTCACGCTCCCGCCGATCCCCGATCCGCCGGGTGCCGCGCCATTGAGGAACGCGCTCGCGCCGTTGAGGATCTGGACCTGTTCGTACAATTCGGGCGCGACGAGCTGGCGCGGAGTGAGGCCGTACTGCCCGTTGAAGCCGATATCGTCGCCGAACAGCGTGAAGCCGCGGATCACGAACTGCTCGGCAGCGTTGCCGAAGCCATAGGTGGTGCGCACCGAGGGATCGTTCTCGAGCACCTGCCCGAGCGTCTGCGGCTGCTGGTTGAGGATCAGCGCGGCAGTGTAGCTCTTGATGCTGAACGGCACGTCCGCCGCCGCCTTGTTCCCCAGCACGCCGACCGACCCGTCGCGCGACACTTCGGTGCGGTTCTGGCGCTGCGCGGTGACGACGATGTCGGCCGAGGAATCGTCGGGCGTTGCGTTCTGCGCGAAGACCGGGGTCGCCAGCGCGGCGGCGGCAAAGGAGAGAGCCGAAGCGGATCGGCGGAACACGGTCGTCATCCGCTCAGTCCCGAACCAGCGTGGCGACCGACGCCCACCGTAGCGGCGCACGCTTCGCCCGCGGCACCCGCGCCATCGCCCAGCCGACCGCCGCGATCGGGCACCCGAGGCCGATCCAGCTCAGCGCGTCGCGCATCCCGTCCCCGGTCAGGGCGACGACCAGCCCGAACACCGTCGCCAGCGCGATCAGCACCGGAAGCGCAAAGGTCGATCGAATCATCCCGAAATTCCCTCTTGAAACACAGGTGCGCGCACCGCGCGGTCGGCGGCGAGCCGCGTGGCATCGCCGAGCGAGCGCCGGCGGCCGACCCACAGATAGACCCCCGAGCCGAGCACGATGATCGTGAACGCATCGAGCACTGCCCACAGCAGTTTGAGCGGCATGCCCCCGTAATCGCCGAAGTGAAGCGGGCGCGACAGCGACAGCGCCTTGAAATACCACGGCATCGGCCGTGCATCAGTGAGCGTCGCGGTTTCCGCGTCGACCAGCGCGGTGGTCAGCAGATGCTTGGTCAGCGGAGTCGTGCCCTGGAAGAACACGCCGTAATGATGCCCGCTGCTGAACGCCGTTCCCGGAAAGGCGACGAACTGGGGATTCATCCCCGGGATCGCCCGCCTTGCGGTCGCCATCGCCGCGTCGACCGAGCCGTAGCGCGCGGGTGGTAGCGGCGCGCGACCGGCATAGGCACGGGTCATCGCGGCGAGCTCGTTCGCCTGCCACACCTTGGTGATCGGCGTGACGAACGCGTTGATCACCCCGGTAAGCCCAACGACACTCATCCACGCCAGCGCGACGATCCCGATGAGATTGTGATAATCGAGCCACTTGAGCCGCGTGCTCCGGGTCGTGCGCAGGATGCCGAAGTCGTGCTTGCGCATGAACGGCGCGTAGACGACCACTCCCGAGACGATCGCGACGAAGAACACCAGCCCCATCACGCCCAGGAACAGCTCGCCGCCGAGCCCGAGGAACATGTCGGTATGGAGCTGCAGCAGGAATTCGGTGATCGCATGCCCGCTGCCCACTTCCGTCACCGGTTCGCCGGTCAGGCGATTGATGATCTGGATATGCATGCCGCTCACCGGCACGTCGGGGCGTGCGCCGGTGGTGACGGTCATCAGCGGTCGATCGTCGTAGAACGCCATGTAGAGCGGGATCTCCCCCGGGCGCTGCGCAAGCGCGCGCGCGAGGACCGAATCGAGCGGGCGCAACGCGGGGTCCGTCCCCGACGCTGCGACTCCGGACACGACCGCCGCCGGATCGCCGGTGGCGGCATCAATTTCCTCGTGGAAGATCAACGGCAGCCCGGTGATGCACAGCATCAGCAGGAACAGCGTGCACGCCAGGCTGCTCCAGGTGTGCAGCGCGATCCAGAAGCGAACCGTCGCACGCGTCACCGCAAGTGTCCGTTGTTTTTATTGCGACGCATTCGCAGCGACTAGCGCAGGGGCTTGTTGCGAGCAAGTCGCAAAATGCCGCCATGGCTTTCGCGGCGGCTGGCCGCGCCGCCTGTCCCACGGCCGAGAGTGTCGGCATGACATGGTTGCAACACCCTCAAACCTTTATGCTTTATCTTTCCGGGCAACGGGTTGACCAAGCAAAATGCGCTGATAGTCTGGTTAAGAGAAGGTTAACCATTATCCAGATGGCGACCGTTGAAGAGGGGCTTCCATGCGTAGACTAAAGTTGCGGACACTGATCGCGTTCGCAGTCAGCACGACGATTTTGGCGACGTCGCCTGCGCAGGCGGTGAACTTCAACCTGATCGATATTGGTGGCGCTGCCGAAGGAACTCAGGCCCGCAGCGGTTTCGACATCGCGACGGCCTATTGGTCTTCGGTCCTCAAGGACAACGTCACGGTCAACCTGCAGATCGGGTTCCGCCCACTCGGCCCCAACATCCTCGGATCCACCGGCAGCGGTACCGCGCTCACTTCGATGGCCGCGGCTTACTCCGCGCTGGCGCAGGACAAGACGAGCCTGCTCGATGCGCAGGCGGTGGCCGGGCTGCAGCCGCTGGGCGTCAGCACCAGCATCCCCGGGGCAGGCGCGGTCACCGCGATCGCCAATGCGATCAACAAGACGAACGACGGCTATGTCGACAACGTCACGCGGCTCGACAATGACGGCAGCGTCAACAATTCGACGCTCGCGATGACGAGCGCGAACGCCAAGGCACTCGGCATCAAGACCGACGTCAACGACGAGGCGATCGATCCGAAGGCGATCGACGGCCAGATCTCGTTCAGCAACGCCTTCGCCTTCGACTTCAACCCGAGCGACGGGATCGCCAAGAACGCGTTCGACTTCATCGGCGTCGCGATCCACGAGATCGGCCATGCGCTCGGGTTCATCTCGGGCGTGGATACGTATGACGCCTTGAGCAATGCGGACGGCACGAACACGATCACCTCGGTCGAGGACTATGTCGTGATGAACACGCTCGACCTGTTCCGCCACAGCGACGACACCGCGCTCGACTGGTCGACGTCCGAAACCCCGAAGTTCTTCTCGCTCGACGGCGGCAAGTCGCAGCTGTTCGGCGATTCGCTGTTCTCGACGGGGACCGACAATGGCGACGGGTCGCAGGCGTCGCACTGGAAGGACAGCGCCGCGAACATCCCGCAGCTCGGCATCCTCGACCCGACCTCGGGCCGCGGCCAGATGCAGGAAGTCACCGCGCTCGATCTCGCCGCCTATGACGCGATCGGCTGGAACGTCGGCTTCGACGTTCTCGCAAACCCGAACTACCGCTTCAGCACCGCCGACATCTATCGCTCGCTCGGCGGCGCGGTGCCCGAGCCGAGCACCTGGGCGATGATGCTGCTGGGCTTCGGCGGGATCGGCGGCGCGCTGCGCCGGCGCCGCGGGACGGTCGCACCGCAGCCTGCCCGCGCGGGCTGATCGCCGCGACGACCGTGGGGGAGCGGTCTTCGGGCGCTCCCCCATCGTGCGATGTTACGCTTCGCCGGCGTATTTCCGAAAGTGGGCGTCACCCTGAACGCGTTTCAGGGTCCACCGTGCCACACTGGCTGGCCGCCCAAGTGGAGGGCTGGATGCTGAAACAAGTTCAGCATGACGGCGCACGGGGGGTAGGTCGCCCTCACCACCCGGCGTCACCCTGAATGCGTTTCAGGGTCCACCGCGCCGCACTGGCTGAGCGCCCAAGTGGAGGGCTGGATGCTGAAACAAGTTCAGCATGACGGGGCTCGGGGGATAGGTCGCCCCCACCGCCCGGCGTCACCCTGAACGCGTTTCAGGGTCCACCGTGCCACACCGGCTGGCCGCCCAAGCGGAGGGCTGGATGCTGAAACGAGTTCAGCATGACGCCGCACGGGGGCGGACTGTTCGCCCCTTCTACCACCCGGCGTCACCCTGAACGCGTTTCAGGGTCCACCGCGCCACACTGGCTGACTGCCCAGGTGGAGGGGTGGATGCTGAAACAAGTTCAGCATGACGGGGCTCGGGGGCGGACTGTTCGCCCTTTCTACCACCCGGCGTCACCCTGAATTTGTTTCAGGGTCCACCGCGCCACACTGGCTGGCCGCCCAAGCGGAGGGCCGGATGTTGAACCAAGTTCAGCATGACGGCGCACAAGGCGAGCGGCGCGCCCGCCCCCGCTCTCGTACTACTCGGCGTCGCGTCCACCACACGGCGTCACCCGTGCGGCGTGCCCCCTATCGCTCCGCCATGTTCGACCAGGCGGTCTGCACCACGCCGCGCAGCTTGCGCCCGCGCGCGATCGACACTTCGCGCAGGCGTTCGCCCGCGCTGGTCAGCGCCAGCGAGCGGTTCGCGACGCCGTCGAGTCCCTCGACCTGCATCACCCACAATTGCCGGAACGCGCCACCCTTCTGCCGGAGCAGGAGCTGCGGCGGGCCGTCCTCGACGATCCGCCCGTTCTCGACCACGATCACGCGGTCGAACCCGACGATCGTCGACAGCCGGTGCGCCACCGCGATCACGGTGCGGTTGCGCACCAGTGCGTCGAGCCCGTTCTGCACCTCGAGCTCGCTCTCGGTGTCGAGCGCGCTGGTCGCCTCGTCGAGCAGGACGATCCGTGCGTTCTTGAGGAACGCGCGCGCGATCCCGATCCGCTGCCGTTGCCCGCCCGACAGGTTCGCGCCGCGCTCGCCGACGATGCTGTCATACCCGTGCGACAGGCGGCGGATGAAGTCGTCGCACCCCGCCGCGACCGCCGCCTCGTGAACGTCCTCGTCGCTCGCATCGGGCCGTGCGATCCGGATGTTGTCCATCACCGAGCGATGGAACAGCAGCACTTCCTGCGGCACCACCGCGATCGCGTCGCGCAGCGACTCCTGCGTCACCCGGTCGATCCGGTGCCCGTCGATCGCGAGATGCCCGATCTGCGGATCGTGGAAGCGTTGCACGAGCTGGAGCAGCGAGGATTTGCCCGCGCCCGATGGCCCGACGATCCCGACCTTCTGTCCGGCGGGAACCGTCAGCGACAGGTCGTGGATGATCGGATCGCGGGGGTCGTAGCCGAAGGTGACGTTGCGAATCTCGACGCTCCCCTCGCCGACGCGCAGCCGCGCCGCACCGGGCGCGTCGCTCAGCGTCTGCGGCACGCCGATGATGTCGAGCGTCTCGCGCAGATAGCTGAACTGCTGGCTGGTATCGATCACCGCCATCGCGAGGTCGCGCGAACCGTGGAGGAGGCGGAAGGTCATCGTGCTGATGATGACCACGTCACCGGTCGAGATCGCGCCCATCGACCAGCGCCCGATTGCCCACACCAGCGTTCCGCCGACCAGCACCGCGAGCGACAGGTCGTGCAACCCGCGCATCTGCTCGACGAAGAACCAGCCGCGCCGCTGCGCGCTCGCTTCCTTGTCGAGGAACCCCTCGAGCCGCTCGAGTTCCCGGTCGCGCGCGGCGAACGCCTTGACCACCCAGATGTTGCCGATCAGGTCGATCAGCTCGCCCCCCGCGGTCCCGGCATGCTGCGCGAAGGCGGTGTGGTGGACGTGCCCGCGCAAACCCAGCACGATCAGCGCCGCGGTCACCGCGAGGAACACCCCGCCGAGGATCGCAGCCATCACTG
Organism: Sphingomonas sp. PAMC 26617; assembly: GCF_000242835.1. Lineage (NCBI taxonomy): Bacteria > Pseudomonadati > Pseudomonadota > Alphaproteobacteria > Sphingomonadales > Sphingomonadaceae > Sphingomonas > Sphingomonas sp. PAMC 26617. The sequence goes on along the minus strand of NZ_JH594425.1, from coordinate 2,613,732 downwards.
CGTCGATCGTCACGAAGATCAGCATCGCGCCGGCAAAGGCGATCAGCGGCGGCGTCACTTCCTGTAGCAGCCGGTGGACGATCGCGCCGAAGATCCCCGCGAGCCCCGAGATGCGATGCCCGAGCGACCCGGCGCGCTGGTTCTGGAAGAATGGCATCTGGTGCCCGGTCAGGTAATTGACCATGTCGAGCCGGATCCCGACCCCCGAACTGACCGTCGCCTGCCCCAGCGTCAGCGCAGCCGAACGTTGCAACAGGCTTTCGAGGATCACCAGCCCGAGGAACATCGCGAGCGCGACATAGACCGTGTCGCGCGCGCGGACCCCGCCGGTCATCGCGTCGACCAGCAGCTTCATCGCATATTGCGTCCCGATCGAACTGATCGACGCGCCTGCGACGAGCAGCCCGAGCAGCAGGAACATCCCCGGCCGCGCCGCGACATAGTGAAGGATGAACCGCGTTGGACTCTGCAGGAAGGGCAAAAGATCGTGCTCCCGGGATGAGCGTATCTGCTGCAACGCAGCAACAACCGATACAAGTGGCCATTGGTTGCACCGCCCTGCGCACGCGATGGCTCGAGCGACGGCGCGCCGTAAACGGACACGGACGCGTGCTTGGCAAAAGACGAGAGGCGCGATCACGCCGCACGCGTCGCTGGGTTCTACCTTGCTGTTTGGTTCAAGGCCCATCGAACGGCGGTGGTCCAGCGCGCGTTACCGTCTATCGACTACACTCGAAACGAACGCTCTGTAATTAAACGCGAAATTCTCCGTTAGCCCGCCACACCAAAGGCGGTGGCATGCCCGTCGGCAGCGCCCCTTCAGGACGGTGCTCCTGCGGAAGGCAGAAGCCCAGGAGTCGCACGAGGCATCAGACGGTGTTTTGCCAGGTTTCGGGTTCCTGCTTTCACCGAAACACTGTGCCTCGGTCACCGAGCCGGCAAACCGTCGCAGCGCGCCCGGCGTGCGCTGGGGTGCCGGGCGTGCCTCACGTCGCATCATGCCCCCCGAGACGCGAAAGGCCGCCGGTCTCCCAACCGACGGCCTGCAGGATCGCAGCGCGCGCGTGTGTCAGGCGGCGACAGCCCCCCGCCCGCGCGCAGCCGCTCCACGTCGCACGGCGAAGCCGATCAGCGCGAACCCCGCGATCATCATCGCCCAGCTGGCCGGCTCGGGCACCGCGGCCACCACCGCGGTGGTCGCGCGGACGCGAAAGGTGTCGATCGCAAGCCCGTCGTCGGCGCCGGCCGGATCGGCATCGATCCAGCGGAACGCGAAGGTCGCGCCCGAGCCAATCGCGAGCTTCGACAGCGTGGCGGACAGCGCGCGGCTGTTCGCGGCGGCATTCCCGTCGAGGGCGCCGCCGTTGCTGCTGTTGGTCGGCGACAGGAAATTGAGCGCCGAAACCGAGGTCCACGCGGCGCTGGTCAGTGCGTCGGCAAAGTTGGTCGAGGTCAGCGAATATTGGAAGTTGAGCGAATCCACCGGGCTGCCGCCATCGCGCCACTGCTCGCCGGTATAGGCGATGACCAGGTCGGTGATCTTGCTGCCGGTTGCATTGGTGAAGATCGCGCCGATCGTCGGCAGGAGGTTGCCGCTGCGCAGCGTCCCCAGCGCCCGGTCGGCCGAACCCGTAGCGCCGAAGCTGTAGACGTTGCCGGCGTTGAGGCTGCCATTGCTGACGCCGTAGGTCCCGTTCGCGGAGGCCCCGTCCTCCACCGCGCGCCAGCCGTTCGGCAGCGCGATCCCGGTCGTGCCAGTGGACGCGAGCGTATCGAAGCTCTGCGTGTAGACCGTCGTGCCAAGCGCGATGGTTCCCGTGCCATACGTCGTCGCTGCGCGTGCAGGCGCTGCATTCAGCGCAAGGGTCGTGGCGACGACGCCAAGCGCGGCCGCAATCGAAAATCTCGTCATGTTTTTCAGTCCCCGGTTTCAACCCAACGCGAGTGCTCGCGTTCCCGGGGCGGTATCGATCAATCACGCACCTTATATTACAGTATTAAAATTCTGTTAAACAAACCGACTATCGGGGTGGGCGACGTTCTTGCCCGATTTCTGTCGTTTCTTGCCAAGGCAAGACCGAAACCCGCCGGGACTGTCCCGTTTCGAAGCGTGACCCCAGGATGATACTGTCGCTGGCGCATGCATTGCCGCTCCTCTGTCTCGTCGAGCACCGACGACGCATGGGAACGCGCGCTCCGGGATTGGTCGTGCCCGGGGCGCGCTTCGGCGCGTGACGAACCGCTGCGCAACATTCCCCTGTCCTACACCGCCGCATGCTGTCAGAATCGACGCCACCATGGCCATTGCATTTCTGACTCGCCAGTCCGCACCCGTGCGCCGCCTGTGCAACCTTCGCGACGTTCGCCCGCTCCTCGCCGCCGCGCTGCTGTTGCTGACCGGGCTCGCCGTCGCGCCCCCGGCGCGCGCCGACGACATTTCGGCCACCGCCCGCAGCGTCGTCCGCGTCGTCTCGATCGCGATCGTCGATGACGAAGTCGTCGGCTTCGGCCACGGCAGCGGCTTCGCGGTCGCGCCCAACCGGGTCGTCACCAACGCGCATGTCGTCGATCTCGCGTCGCGTTATCCCGGCAACGTCGTCATCGGCGTCGTCCCGTCGGAGGGCAGCAAGGGGTATGAGGGCCGCGTCATCGCGATCGACAAGGTCCACGATCTCGCGCTGATCGAATTCACCGGCGGGCGGCTCCCGACCGTCGCGCTTTACAGCGGGCCGGTGGACGAAGGCGCGATGGTCACGGCGCTGGGCTATCCCGGCAATGTCGACATGGCGACCGCGCGTTCGGCCGCCGACTACATCCACCCGCTGTCGCCAATCCGTTCGGAGGGCGTGTTCTCGGGTCGCCGTCAGATGTCGGGGACCGACGTCCTGCTCCACACCGCCGGAATCGCGCGCGGCAATTCGGGCGGGCCGTTGCTCGACCCCTGCGGGCGCGTGCTCGGGGTAAACTCGGCGATCACGCAGGGCGAGGAAGGCGACACCAGCTTCGGCTTCGCGATCGCCGACAGCGAGCTCGCCGCGTTCCTGACCCGCGCGAAACAACCCTATGCTGCGGTCGGCGCGCCCTGCACCAGCATCGCCGAGAGCGACAAGGCGGACCGCGACGCGGACGCGCAGGCCTCGAGCCTCGCCGACGCCGCGCGCCGCGATACCGCCAGCCGCCTAGCGACCGAGCAACAGGCGACGATGGCGAGCGCCCGGATCGCCGCCGACCGGCACCGCGAGAATGTGATGGCGATCGCGACGCTGCTGCTCGTGCTCGGCGCGATGGGGGTCGGTGCTGGAACGCTGTTCGAGTTGCAGGCAAAGCGCCGCCCCGCCGTGTGGGGCTGGATCGGCGGTGCCGCGGTGATGCTCGGCGCAGTGGCCGTGTTCGTGCTGCGGCCCTCGGGCGAACCGATGTTGCCACGCGGTGTCGCGGCAACCGTGCCGCCGGCATCGTCCGGTGCCGTCTCGTCGACCGCCGCGCTCGGCAGGATGACGTGCCGCTTCGTTCCCGAGCGCAGCCGCGTCGTCTCGTCGCAGACGAGCGACGTCGCGATCGACTGGGGCGCGTCCGGCTGCATGAACGGGCGCACGCAATATGCCGAGAATGGCAGCAAATGGGACCGTATCCTCGTCCCGGCCGAGGAGCAGACCGTGTCGGTGATGCAGTTCGACCCCGCCACCCGCGCCTATGTCACGCGCCGCTATTTCCTGTCGGCGGACCAGATGGAGTCGGTCCGCAAGATCCGCTCGCAGGTGACGCTCAAGGCCTGTTCGCCCGACGAGGCGGGACGCGCTAACCTTGCCACGCAGCAGGCCGCGATCCGCACCGCGCTGCCGCCGCAACCCAATGAGAAGATCGTCTACAGCTGCACCCCCGCCGCCGCGTCAGGCGGCTGAGCGCCGTCGCACCCATGAAGGCGCGACGACCAGGCCGCGCCGCTGCGCGAGGACCAGCAAGCCGATCCCGAACACCGTGTTGACCAGCACCGCGGGCAGCGACGCTTCGGCGCCGAAACTGCCCCCGGTGAGCCACTCCGGCCCCTGGATCGCGGGGCGCAGCAACCCGGTCTGCTGGAAGCCCGACACCGCGATTCCGTAGATCCCGCCCTGCGCGAAGTTCCACGCGGCGTGCAGCCCGATCGCCGCCCACAGTCGCCGCGTCAGCATGTAGAGTGCGGCGAGCATCACGCCCGCTTCGAGCGCGATGGCGATTGCGGCGGACAGTGTCGCATTGGGGTTGCCGAGATGCAGCGCGCCGAACAGCGCCGCGGACAGCGCCAGCGCGATCCAGCTCCCGAGCAGCCGTTCGAGCAACCGGAAGAACAACCCCCGCAGCACGATCTCCTCGACCACCCCCGACAGGATCGCCAGTGCCGCGGCGGCGTAGATCGACGACACCGGACCGGTCCCGACCACGCGATACCCGCCCAGCGCCGCAATGATCCCGATGACGAGGCTGAACAAAACCGTCCCGCCGGCGAGCCCCGCCGCCAGCTCGCGCGCCCACCCCTGCGCGCCGAATTCATAGACCGGACGCCGCTCGATCAGCCGGACGAACGCCACATACGCGCCCGCAATCAGCGCGGCGAAGGCGGCGGCCTGAAGCACGCTGACCGGCGAGCCCTTGAGCGGCGGCGACAGCTTGGCGAACGCGCTCGCCACGATCTGCCCGCCGAACACGAAGACGAACCCGATGAACAGAAGGACGAGCGGAAAATGGAGAAACCGCCAGACTCGACTGTTGGGCGGTGTGTTCGGTTCGGTCGGCAGCATTGGCGTTTCCCCTTGTGCGGGGGACGCTAACGCGGTTTTGGCGGGAGACAATGGTCGGGGCCGCGACCGGCCAGTCAGGGAAGGAAGGCGCGCTGCTTCCTTTGCGCTTCCCCGGCGAAGGCCGGGGTCCGGGGGCGCAACTGGCGCCAGCGAGGGACTGCGCCCCGTTTCCTTGACCACTTCTACCGGGCCCCGGCCTTCGCGGGGGAAGCGGCGTCAAGAAACCTGGCCCCCTAAACCACCCCCTCGCGCTTGCGCAGCACCACCTTCCGATCGATCCCGTAGGCATAGCCCCCCAGCGTCCCGTCCCCGCGCTGGACGCGATGGCACGGCACCACGATCGACACCGGGTTCGCGCCGCACGCCGTCCCCGCCGCGCGCACCGCGGAAGGGTTGCCGATCATCGCCGCGAGCTCGGCGTAGCTGCGCGTCTCACCCAGCGGGATCGCCCGGAGCGCCTGCCAGATCGCCTCCTGGAACGCGGTACCCTGCACGTCGAGCGGCAAGTCCTGGTCGCGCTCGGGCGATTCGACGCTGGCGACGACCTGCGCGGCAAGCGCCGCGAGCGCGGCGCCCCCGGGGAGGATCTCGGCTTCGGGAAACCGTGCGCGCAACGCGGTCTCGTCCTCGTCGAACGAGACGCGACACAGCCCCTTGTCGGTTGCCGCGACCAGCATCGCCCCCAAGCTGGTGTCCGCGATCGTCCACCGGATCGTCACCCCGGCCCCGCCGCGCTTCCACGCGCTCGGGCTCATCCCGAGCCGTTTCGCGCCGTCTTCGTAGAATCGGCTCGGCGCGGAATAGCCCGCTTCGTAGATCGCCTCGGTCACGCTCGCCTCTCCAGTCAACGCCAGCGCCGCCCGCCGCGCCCGCAGCCCGCGTGCATAGGCCGCCGGGGTCACCCCGGTCGCGCGCTTGAAAAGGCGGTGGAAATGGTGCGGCGCATAACCGACCTGCGCCGCGAGCGCGTCGAGTGCGAGCATGTCCTCCGCCGCCTCGAGCAACGCGACCGCGCGCGCCACCGCGATCCGGTCGCGCCCGACCTCGTCGGGCTTGCAGCGCAGGCACGCGCGATACCCCGCGGCGCGCGCCTCGGCCGGGTCGCGGTAGAAGGTGACGTGCTCGCGCTTGGGGTGGCGTGCGGGGCAGCTCGGCTTGCAGTAGATGCCGGTGGTCCTCACCGCACCGACGAAGCGCCCGTCGCTATGGCGGTCCCGCGCTTCGAACGCGGCCCAGGCCATCGCGGGATCGAGAAGAAAGGTCTGCGTCATGCCGACGCTATACGCTCCGGCGGGATGCGATCACATCCCGCCGTTTGCGCTCAAAGTGTCAGCCGCCGTTCGCGGCGAACAGGTCGAGCGTGCGCTGCTTGGCGAGCTTCGCGCTCTCCGCGTCATAATCGTCGCGGCGATCCGAGTTGAAGCCGTGACCCGCCTCGTAAAGATACACGGTCGCGTTGGGCCAATCCTTGGCGATCACCTTCTCGACGCCCGCCAGCGGAATGTGGTCGTCCTCCTTGCCGAAGTGGAGGATCGTCGGGACCTTTGGCTCCTCGTCGGCGGCATCGGGGATCATCGCGCCGTAATAGCCCGAGACTGCCGCGACGCCGCGTAGGCTGGTGGCCGCCTTCCACGCGACCGACCCGCCGTAGCAATAGCCGACGACGAACACCGGCCCCTTGTCGGCAAGCGAATCGATGCAGGTCTGGACGTCGGCGAGCGTAAGCTCGAACGGATGCAGCTTGCTCGCGAGCTCGACGCCGCGCGCGAAGCCCTCGCCCGAATATTCGGCCTCGAACCCGGGATGCTCGCGGTCGAACACCGCGGGGGCGAGCACTTCGTAACCGTCGGCGGCATAGCCGTCGCAAAGGCTGCGGATGTGATCGGTCACGCCGAAGATCTCCTGCACCAGCACGAGGCCGCCGCGGCGTTCGCCCTCTGGTTCGGCGTGATAAACGGAGATTTCGGCGCCGTCGGACATGGTCATCTTGATGGTGGTGGCGGGCATGTGAGTCGCTCCTGCTGGGGATGCCTGCGCCATACCGCGCCGCGAGCATTGGTCTAGGGGGTGCGTCGTCTCTTGCCGGGTTTCTGCCGCAAGGGACCGTCGTGCCGGCGCGATGCCGGACGCGGGCGAAGGACGTTCAACGCCCCCCGCCCGTCACCCCGGCGAAGGCGAGACCTCTCCGACAGTCGGTTTGCGGCCCCCTCCTTGGCTGTTTTCCCGTGAAGGCGGGTATCCGGGGCCAAGCTAAAGCAACAGCGTACAGCTCTCGCGACTCCTGGGCTCCCGCCTCCGCGGGAGAACACCTATGGTTTCGCAGAGGTATCGCGAAGGCCGGGGCGGTGCCGTAACCCAGCCGTGATGAGGATCATACTTGCCCCCGCCTCTTGTAACCGTCCGTCATCCTGAACTTGTTTCAGGATCCAGCCCTCCACGGGCCCGGACTATGCCTGTTGCGCGGTGGATGCTGAAACGAGTTCAGCATGACGGCAGCTGTAGAGGCGGCGGGTGACGGAGCGTGCCCCCCTCTCGACCCGCCGACAGGTATCACGCCGCGCGCACGTCGGCGATCAGCCCGTTGATCTGCCCGCGCAACGTCTCCACCCCGACTGCCACATCGCAGGCGGTGCGAGTCACCTGGTCGGCGCTATGGCGCGAGCGTTCGGCGCGTTCGCGCAGCGTCTGCATGTTGGCGGCGGCGTCGGCGGTGCCGTCCTCGACCTCGGCGATGGCATAAGCGATCGCCTGGGTCATCCCGCGCTGCTGGTCGACCGCCTGCGCGACATTGGCGGAGGAGCGGTCGAGCTCGGCGACCAGACCGTTGACCGATTCGATCGTCTCGAGCACCGTGTCGGTCGCGACGCGGACCGCCTCGAGCCGTTCCTCGATCCGCCGCGCTGCGGTCTGGGTCTGGCGCGCCAGCCCTTTGACCTCATCGGCGACGACCGCGAAACCCCGCCCCGCCTCGCCCGCGCGCGCCGCCTCGATCGTCGCGTTGAGCGCGAGCAGATTGGTCTGTCCGGCAACGGCGGCGATCATGTCGAGCACGACCGAGATTTCCGAAACCAGCGCGCCGAGCGATTCGGCGCGGTCGCGGCCTTCCAGCGTCCGCGAACGCACCGTCGCCACGCTGGCGCGAGATTCATTCGCCTCGCGGCTGATCTGGTCGATCGCGCCCGCCAGTGCCGACGCGGAATGCGCGATCGTGCGCGCGTTGCTCGCGCTTTGCTCGGTCAGCGCGGCGGTCGCCATCGCCTGTTCCTGGGTCGTCCCGGCCTCATCGGCCATTGCCCCCGCCGTCTCGCGGAGCGCGGGGCCCGCCGAGGCGAGCCGCTTGACCGACGTGCCAGCGTCCTGTTCGAACGACTGGAACAGCGCTTCGAGATGCGCCGCGCGGCGCGCCCGCGCGGCATCCTCGCGCCGTTCGTTGGCGTTGAGCGCGTCCGCGGTACGGCGCGCTTCCTCGCTCAGCCGGCGCGCCTCGGCCGAACGATCGCGCGCGAAGGCGAGCGCGCGGGCGATCTCGCCGATCTCGTCGGTGCGGTCGAGCGCGGGGATCACCGCGTCCAGACGGTCCAGCGTGATGTCGCGCGTCGCGGCGGCTATCTGTGCCAGCGGCTGCTCGACCCGCCGCGACAACATGCGCATCCCCCAGAAGGACACCAGTACCGCGACGACCGTGATGACCGTCACCAGCAGGTACACCTGCCCGAACCCCAGCTCCAGCGCAGCACGCTCGCGGACCGCGTCGGCGCGCAGGTCGGCGATCAATGTGGCGCTGGACACCGTCAGCGGGTCGATCGCCGCGTACATCGCCCCGCTCAGGAAGAAGTCGAGTTGATCGACGTGCCCGCCGCGCAGCAGCGCCAGCAGCTTGTCGAGCGCAGCGTCCGCGTCGTGCCGCGCGGTCGCGACTTTGGCAACTTCTCCGGCCCGACGGCTGTCGAGGTTGTGGCGGGTAAAGGCGTTCCAGCTGCTCGCGATCTCCCCGCGGGTCGCCTCGATCATCGCAATCGCCCCCACTGCGGAGAGATTGCCGCTGCGGACCTTGTTGGCGGTCAGCAACGCCGTACTGTAGCTCGCGTTGACGCGTTGCAATTCGCCGATCGGGTAAAGCCGATCCACCACCAGCGCCGTGACGCGGTGGCTGGTGGCAAGCGTCGTGCCCAGCAGCGTAACCGCGAAAAGCGCCTGGATGGCGAGCAGCGCGCAGACGACCCTGCGCAGCTGCACCCGCATATTGCGTTCGCCATCCGTCCATCTGACAAGCAAACCCCCGATCAGGGGTTTCAGAAAGCGGGTCGGTAGCAGGGGCGTAACGATCTTCATGGGCCGCTAATGCGCACCAAGGGGCTGACAGCTAGTTAACCGAATATTACAGTTAAAAGAAATTGGACGGGAAAAACCGTCCCGCCCCGGACACATTTCAGCGCGCGGCTTGCATCCCCGGCAACCCGATGCTAGCGAACCGGCAACCCATCTGGAGGCGCTTTTGCCGCCTTCATTCCCCATGGGGCCACCTTATGACGTCCAAGAGGATTCCAATCGCGTGGAGACATCCGGCGGTATTCAAGCAAGCTTAAGCGGACGTTATGCCACCGCATTGTTCGAGCTTGCCCGAGACACCCGTAGCATCGACGCAGTCGAGGCGAGCCTTGGTCGTGTGCGCGAAGCGCTTGCGCAATCGGACGAATTCGCCGCGCTGGTCGCCAGCCCGGTGATCTCGCGCGCCGCCGCCGCCAAGGCGGTCGAGGCTGCGGCCGAGATGATCGACGTGGACGACACGACGGGCAAGTTCCTCGGCGTCCTCGCCGACAACCGTCGCCTCGCGCAATTGCCCGCGATCATCCGCGCGTTTCGCGATCTGGCCGCGCGCCATCGCGGCGAGACGACCGCAGAGGTCACGTCGGCGCATCCGCTGTCCGAAGACCAGGTCGACGCGCTCAAGCAGCAGCTGCGCACCCGGATCGGGACCGACGTTTCGGTCGACCTGTCGGTCGACCCCGCACTTTTGGGAGGGCTGGTCGTGAAGATCGGCTCGCAGATGATCGATTCGTCGATCCGCACCCGTCTCAACACCCTCGCGCACGCGATGAAAGGCTGAAGTCGTAATGGATATCCGCGCCGCAGAAATCTCGAAGGTCATCAAGGACCAGATCGCATCGTTCGGCACCGAGGCGCAGGTCTCGGAAACCGGTCAGGTGCTCAGCGTCGGTGACGGCATCGCGCGCATCCACGGGCTCGACAACGTCCAGGCGGGCGAAATGGTCGAGTTCTCGAACGGCGTGCAGGGCATGGCGCTCAACCTCGAGGCCGACAATGTCGGCGTCGTGATCTTCGGCTCGGACAGCCAGATCAAGGAAGGCGACGTCGTCAAGCGGACCGGCACGATCGTCGACGTCCCCGTCGGCAAGGGCCTGCTCGGGCGCGTCGTCGACGGCCTCGGCAACCCGATCGACGGCAAGGGCCCGATCGTCTCGGACCAGCGCAGCCGCGTCGAGGTCAAGGCACCGGGCATCATCCCGCGCCAGTCGGTCAGCGAGCCGGTCCAGACCGGGCTCAAGGCGATCGACGCGCTCGTTCCCGTCGGCCGTGGCCAGCGCGAGCTGATCATCGGCGATCGCCAGACCGGCAAGTCGGCGGTCGCGATCGACACCTTCATCAACCAGAAGGCAGCGCATCAGGGCGACGACGAGTCGAAGAAGCTGTATTGCATCTACGTCGCGGTCGGCCAGAAGCGCTCGACCGTCGCACAGCTCGTCCGCACGCTGACCGAGCAAGGCGCGATGGATTACTCGATCGTCATCGCGGCGACCGCATCCGACCCCGCCCCGCTCCAGTTCCTCGCGCCCTATACCGGTTGCGCGATGGGCGAGTATTTCCGTGACAACGGCATGCACGCGGTCATCGTCTATGACGATCTCTCCAAGCAGGCCGTCGCCTACCGCCAGATGTCGCTGCTGCTGCGCCGCCCGCCGGGCCGCGAAGCCTATCCGGGCGACGTCTTCTATCTTCACTCGCGTCTCCTCGAGCGTGCGGCGAAGATGAACGACAAGGAAGGCGGCGGCTCGCTGACCGCACTCCCGATCATCGAGACGCAGGCCGGCGACGTTTCGGCCTACATCCCGACCAACGTGATCTCGATCACCGACGGCCAGATCTTCCTCGAGACCGACCTGTTCTTCGCGGGCATCCGCCCGGCGATCAACGTCGGCCTGTCGGTGTCGCGCGTCGGCTCCGCCGCGCAGACCAAGGCGATGAAGAAGGTGTCGGGATCGATCAAGCTCGAGCTCGCGCAGTATCGCGAAATGGCGGCGTTCGCGCAGTTCGGGTCGGATCTCGATGCGTCGACGCAGCGCCTGCTGAACCGCGGTGCGCGTCTGACCGAACTGCTCAAGCAGGCTCAGTTCCAGCCGATGCCGTTCGAAGAGCAGACCGTGTCGATCTTCGCGGGCACCAACGGCTTCCTCGATACGGTCCCGGTCAACGCCGTCGTCCGCTACGAGCAGGCGATGCTGTCGACGATGCGCAGCGATCACGCCGATCTCCTCAAGGACATTCGCGACAAGCGCGACCTGTCCAAGGAGACGACCGAGGCGCTGAAGTCGGCGCTGGGTGCTTTCGCGAAGACGTTTGCCTGATCCACGCCGCCGTCACCCTGAACTTGTTTCAGGGTCCACCGCGAAACGGGCCCAGGGCGGGCAAGTGGAGAAGTGGATGCTGAAACAAGTTCAGCATGACGGCGGGTTTGGGAGTAGGTGCTGGACGAGTTCAGCATGACGGCGAATTATGACGGCAGGTTGGGAATGGTGACGAACTAAATGGCATCCTTGAAAGCCCTCAAGATCCGCATCGGCTCGGTGAAGTCGACGCAGAAGATCACCAAGGCGATGAAGATGGTCGCCGCTGCCAAGCTGCGTCGCGCGCAGGAAGCGGCCGTCGCCGGTCGTCCCTATGCCGAGCGGCTCGAGCAGGTGATGGCGAGCCTCGCGTCGAAGGTCTCGGTCAGTGAATCGAGCCCCAAGCTGCTCGCGGGCACCGGCAAGGACCAGGTCCATCTGCTGATCATCGCGACCAGCGAGCGTGGCCTCGCGGGGGCGTTCAACTCGAACATCGTCCGCGCCGCGCGCCGCAAGGCCGAGGAACTCGAAGCCGCCGGCAAGACCGTCAAGTTCTATGTCGCGGGCAAGAAGGGCCGGGTCATCCGCCGCTTCTTCCCGACGCAGATCGCCGCCGATCATGAAATGAGCCACATCAAGACGGTGTCGTTCACGGACGCCCGTGCGATCGCCGACGACGTCATCGCGCGCTTCGAAGCGGGCGAGTTCGACATCGCGCATCTGTTCTACGCGAAATTCCAGTCGGCGCTGGTGCAGACCCCGGTCGGCAACCAGATCATCCCGGTCGCGATCGACACCAATGCAGCCCCGGTTTCGGACGGCGGCGCTGCGGTCGAATATGAGCCCGACGAGGAAACGATCCTCGCCGATCTCCTCCCGCGCAACGTCGCGATCCAGATCTTCCGCGCGCTGCTCGAGAACGCAGCGTCGGAGCAGGGCTCGCGCATGACCGCGATGGACAATGCGACGCGCAACGCGGGCGACATGATCAAGCGTCTCAGCATCCAGTACAACCGCGCACGTCAGGCCGCGATCACGACAGAGCTGGTCGAAATCATCTCGGGCGCCGAAGCGCTCTAAGCAGTCGATACGAGGAAAGAACCATGGCAACCGCCCCCGAAATGACCACGCCTCCCAAGGCTACCACCAACAGCGTCGGCCGCATCAGCCAGGTCATCGGCGCCGTCGTCGACGTGACGTTCGAGCAGGATCGCCTCCCCGCGATCTTGAACGCGCTCGAAACGTCGAACAACGGCAACCGCCTCGTGCTTGAGGTCGCTCAGCATCTCGGTGAGAACACCGTCCGCACGATCGCGATGGACTCGACCGAAGGTCTGACCCGCGGCCAGGAAGTCACCGACACCGGCTCGCAGATCCGCGTTCCCGTCGGCCCGCAGACGCTCGGCCGCATTCTCAACGTCATCGGCGAGCCGATCGACGAGCGTGGGCCCGTCGGTCACACCGAGACGATGCCGATCCACGCGCCTGCCCCGCTGTTCGTCGACCAGTCGACCGAGAGCGCAATTCTCGTCACGGGCATCAAGGTCATCGATCTGCTCGCGCCGTACGCAAAGGGCGGCAAGATCGGCCTGTTCGGCGGTGCCGGCGTCGGCAAGACCGTGCTCATCCAGGAACTGATCAACAACATCGCCAAGGGCCATGGCGGCACCTCGGTGTTCGCCGGCGTCGGCGAGCGTACCCGTGAGGGTAACGATCTGTACCACGAGTTCCTCGACGCAGGCGTCATCGCCAAGGATGCCGACGGCAACCCGACCCCCGAAGGCTCGAAGGTCGCGCTCGTGTTCGGTCAGATGAACGAGCCGCCGGGCGCGCGTGCCCGCGTCGCGCTGTCGGGCCTGACGATCGCCGAGTATTTCCGCGACGTCGAAGGCCAGGACGTTCTGTTCTTCGTCGACAACATCTTCCGCTTCACGCAGGCGGGTTCGGAAGTGTCGGCACTGCTCGGCCGTATCCCGTCGGCAGTGGGCTATCAGCCGACGCTGTCGACCGACATGGGCGCGCTGCAGGAGCGCATCACGTCCACGAACAAGGGCTCGATCACCTCGGTGCAGGCGATCTACGTGCCGGCAGACGATCTTACCGATCCGGCGCCGGCAACCTCGTTCGCGCATCTGGACGCGACGACCAACCTCAACCGCGCGATTTCGGAGCTGGGCATCTACCCGGCGGTCGATCCGCTCGACTCGACCTCGCGCGTTCTGACCCCGGCGATCGTCGGCCAGGAGCATTACGACACCGCCCGCCGCGTCCAGGAGACGCTGCAGCGCTACAAGTCGCTTCAGGACATCATCGCGATTCTGGGCATGGACGAGCTGTCGGAAGAAGATAAGTCGACCGTCAGCCGCGCGCGCAAGATCCAGCGTTTCCTGTCGCAGCCGTTCCACGTCGCAGAAGTCTTCACCGGCATCAGCGGCAAGTTCGTGCAGGTCGAGGATACCGTGAAGTCGTTCAAGGCCGTCGTCGACGGTGAGTATGACCACCTGCCCGAGAGCGCTTTCTACATGGTCGGCGGAATCGACGAAGTCGTCGCCAAGGCCGAGAAGATGGCCAAGGAAGCTTAAGCTACTAAAGCCCCTCCCCTTCAGGGGAGGGGTTGGGGTGGGGCAGTACCAAGCGCCACCTCCCGATACTGCCCCTCTCCCCGACCCTCTCCCCGCAAGCGGGGAGAGGGAGAAG
>NZ_JH594425.1:2572236-2599284 GCF_000242835.1 Sphingomonas sp. PAMC 26617 | reverse complement strand
ACATAAAATGCTGCACTTCGAACTCGTCACGCCCGAAAAGCTGGTCCGCTCGGAATCGGTCCATATGGTCGTCGTCCCCGGCACCGAAGGTGATTTCGGCGTGCTCGAGGGCCATGCGCCGGTCATGTCGACGATCCGCGACGGTGCGCTGTCGGTGTATCGCACCGCGGACTCCACCCCCGAGACGATCACGATCGAGGGCGGTTTTGCCGAGGTCATCGCGCGCGGTCTCACCGTGCTGGCGGAGCGCGTCGCCTGATTGAAAGACGTCCTAACGTGCGTAGTTAGGCAATTATCAACCGTTCGCTCTTAACCCTGATCGCATCATGGGAAAGACAGCGGCATGAGTGCATTTGGACGGCGACCCGGCATGGCCGGAGCGGGTGCCCGCCCCGCGTTCGGCGTTGCCCGCCCGATGCAAGGAGGCGGTGCCCGGCCCGCCGACAACGAAGCAGGCGGGGAGCAATTCCCGCCGCTGCCGATCCCCCCCCTGCCCGGCGAAATCGATGCGTTCGGGTCGATCCCGCCACTCCAGCAGGACGCAATGCAGCGTCTTGCCGACCGGCAGGCGTCGTCGGGCGATGCGGGCAGCAGCAAGGTCGAGGGTTTCGAAAGCTCGATCCACAAGATCAAGGAACAGGTGCTCCCGCGTCTGCTTGAGCGCGTCGACCCCGAAGCCGCTGCGACGCTCGACAAGGACGAGCTCGCCGAGGAATTTCGCCCGATCATCGGCGAAGTTCTCGCCGAGCTGAAGCTGACGCTCAACCGTCGCGAGCAGTTCGCGCTCGAGAAGGTGCTGGTCGACGAGCTGCTCGGGCTGGGTCCGCTCGAGGAGTTGCTTGCCGATCCGAACATCACCGACATCATGGTCAACGGCCCCGACCAGACCTATGTCGAGCGCAAGGGCAAGCTCGAGCTCGCGCAGATCCAGTTCCGCGACGAGGAACATCTGTTCCAGATCGCGCAACGCATCTGCAACTCGGTCGGGCGCCGCGTCGACCAGACCACGCCGCTCGCCGACGCCCGCCTCAAGGACGGTAGCCGCGTCAACGTCATCGTGCCCCCGCTATCCCTGCGCGGCACCGCAATCTCGATTCGTAAGTTTTCCGCAAAGCCGATCACGCTCGACATGATGGCGGGCTTCGGCTCGATGTCGCCGAAAATGGCGACCGCGCTCAAGATCGCAGGCGCGTGCCGCTTCAACGTCGTCATCTCGGGCGGTACCGGCTCGGGCAAGACGACGATGCTCAACGCTTTGTCCAAGATGATCGACCCCGGCGAGCGCGTGCTGACGATCGAGGACGCGGCTGAACTTCGCCTCCAGCAGCCACACTGGCTCCCGCTCGAAACCCGCCCCGCAAACCTTGAGGGCCAAGGCGAGATCAGCATCCGCGATCTCGTCAAGAACGCGCTGCGTATGCGCCCGGATCGCATCATCCTCGGCGAAATCCGCGGCAGCGAGTGTTTCGACATGCTCGCTGCGATGAACACCGGTCACGACGGTTCGATGTGTACGCTCCACGCCAACTCCCCGCGCGAGGCGCTCGCGCGTATGGAGAACATGGTGATGATGTCGGACATCAAGGTGCCGAAGGAAGCGATCTCGCGCCAGATCGCTGATTCGGTCGAGATGATCATCCAGGTGAAGCGTCTTCGCGACGGTTCGCGCCGCGTGACCAACGTGACCGAGGTGATCGGGATGGAAGGCCCGGTGATCGTCACGCAGGAACTGTTCAAGTTCGAATATCTCGACGAGAGCGCCGACGGCAAGATCATCGGCGAATATCGCTCGATGGGACTGCGCCCCTACACGCTCGAGAAGGCGCGGACGTTCGGGTTCGACCAGGCGTATCTCGAGGCGTGCCTGTAAGCCGACGCAGGTCCGGTTCGACCGACGATGGGCGTGAAAAAGCCGCCGACCCGAGGGGACCGGCGGCTTTCCGCATTACCGTGATCGGTATCGCTTACGCAGCGTAGGAAACGCGCGTCGTGATCTTCTGGCGGCGACGCATCGCGAAGCCGACCGCGCCGAAGCCCGCAAGCATCATCGCCCAGGTCGCCGTTTCCGGCACTGCACTAACCGTGCTGGCGTTTGCCGAATAGGTGAAGGTGGTGCTGCTGGCCTTGCCGCTCTGCGACGACACGGCGAGGGCGAACGTACCCGCGGCTGCATCCGCCGCCACGCCGTTGGAGAAAACGCCGGTCCCGGTGATGTTGATGCTCGTTCCAAGCGCCGACCGCGTGAAGCTGGCGTTCGCGAAATCGAGCGTCAGGTCGCTACCGGCGAAGGTCAGGAACGGACCCGAGAACGGATTGGCGAACGCCCCGAGCGCGATGTCCGAGATAAACACAACCGGACCAAGCCCGATGAAGTCGCCCGTCTGGTTGCCGATGATCGCGGTGCCCGCGGTGCCATATCCATTGCCGGAATTGGTAAAGGCATCGCCGAAATCGAGGCCGGTTGCGGTGAGCGCCGTGCCGCCGATGAATGTCCCGCCAAACGACAGGAGGCTGAACGAGCCCATGATCGGCGCGGCATAAGCCGGCGCGGCGAAACCAGCGACCGCTGCGGCGCTGACCAGGAGTCGAGTGAGTTTTGACATGATGGATCCTTTAAAGCTGCCCGCTTACGTCGCGAGGCTGGCGGAAACCTTAACAAATCATGTACGGCTCGCAAGTGCTTAGTTTCGAACGTGTTTCAGGTTGATACATCGGAGGGATGACGCTCCGACTCGCGGATTGAAGTCCCTCAGGCACGACGAGCGGACGGCCCTTCCGACCAATGCCCTATCGCTGCGCAGCAATGACGCACACAACCGCGGCGATCACCGCCCCCATCTGGACGGTGCGCCAATCCAGCCATCCGACCCGGTCAAGATTGGTGCGGCGCACCGTACGGCGATCGGCGAATTCGGCGAGGACCGCCACGCCGAACGCAACCGCAGCGCCAACCCATCCCATCGCCGCCGCACTCAGCTTCCGAGCTTCTCGACTTTCTCGTTCAATCGCCCGAGTTCGGCCTTAAGCGCGGCAATTTCCTCATCCTTTGAAACGCTTCCCGCCGCAGGCGAGGCGGTTCCGGGGGTGACCGGCGCTCCGCCAGTCTTGAAAGCGGTCGTGGCCGCCTCGAACATCGCCATATTCTGCTTGGCAAGCTCTGCGAACGGCGAGTTGGCGAATGCGCCCTCGACCGCGGTCTTGAACTGCTGCTGGTTGCGGCGGAAGCTGTCCATCGACGCCTCGAGATACCCCGGCACCATCGCCTGCATCGAATCCCCGTACATCGCGATGAGCTGCCGCAGGAACGGCACCGGCAGCATGGTCTGGCCGCGCTGCTCCTCTTCCATGATGATCTGGGTGAGGATATTGTGCGTGATATCCTCCTCGGACTTGGCGTCGATCACCTTGAAGTCGCGCCCCTCGCGCGTCATTGCAGCGAGATGCTCGAGCGTGATGTAAGACGACGTCTCGGTGTTATAGAGGCGGCGGTTTGCATATTTCTTGATCGTCACCGGGCCGTCGCCCGGAATGGTCTTCTTCATCGAGAAGCGCTCCCCGCATATGGTCTTGACAACCTTACCACCATTTCTTGCGGCGCTGCAACACGGCGGTTCCGACCAACTCCGCGGCCCACGTCCCCTCCCGCTGTTCCTCGATATGCTGCACGAACACACCGCAGCATCGCCCGATCGCCGCGCCGCGGCGCTGGCAGGCCTGCGCGCCTACCAGCAGGCCCCCCGCGGCGAGCCGCCCAGGCGCGCACCCGTGCGCTATCGCAAGGCCGGCGCGCGCGTCCGGGATTACGCATCGCGCGGGTCGAACGGTCGCGCGGTCCTGTTCGTGCCCTCGCTGATCAATCCACCGCATATCCTCGATCTCATGCCAGAGCGGTCGTTGCTGCGCTGGCTCGCGGCGCAGGGGCATCGTCCGTTTCTGCTCGACTGGGGGACACCCACGCCCGACCGCGACGGTCCCGACATCGCCGCATTGGTCGAGCGGGTGCTGCTGCCGCTGATCGCCAAATTCCCCGAGCCCCCCGTGCTCGCCGGCTATTGCCTCGGCGGCACGATGGCGCTGGCCGCCGCGGCGGGGACCAACGTCGCGGGGCTGGCGCTGATTGCATCGCCATGGCGGTTCGCAGGACTGGGGTCGACCGCGCGCAGCGATATCGCGCGTTTGTGGGAGGCGGCGGGTCCGGCGTGCGCGACCATGGGGCTGGTCCCGATGGAAGTCCTGCAAAGCGGGTTCTGGCGGCTCGACCCCACGCGGACGATCGCCAAATACGAGGCCTTTGCTACGGTCCCACCCGGCACACTCGCCTTCCGCCAGTTCGTCGCGATGGAGGACTGGGCCAACGCCGGTGCCCCCCTGCCCTATAACGCTGGCCGCGAGCTGTTCGAGGATTTCATCGGGAGCGACACCCCGGGCACCGGCCACTGGTCCGTCGGCGGGGCCCCCGTCGATCCCGCCGCGATCGCCTGCCCGACGATCGATCTCGTCTCGCGCAACGACCGGATCGTGCCCGCGGCGACCGCGGCCGATCTCCCCGACCGACGCGATCTGGGCGCGGGGCATGTCGGGATGGTCGTCGGCAGCGGTGCCCGCGCACAACTGTGGGAGCCATTGTCGGACTGGCTAAACGCGCTTCCCGACCTTAGATAAAGACCCTGTTTCGACCGTCGCGATCTCGTCGTGACCCCCGTTTCCCACAGGAGCTTGCCATGCAGGACATCGTCATCACCGCCGCCAAGCGCACTCCGGTCGGGAGCTTCCTCGGTGCCTTCGCGGCGACACCCGCGCACGAGCTCGGTCGCGTCGCGATCGAGGCAGCGCTGGCGCAGGCAGGCGTCGCGGGCGAGGACGTCTCCGAGGTGATCCTCGGACAGGTGCTGACCGCCGCGCAGGGTCAGAATCCCGCGCGCCAGGCGTCGATGGCGGCGGGAATCCCCAAGGAAATCCCGGCCTGGGGCGTCAACCAGGTGTGCGGCTCGGGGCTGCGCGCGGTAGCGCTGGCGGCGCAGTCGATCGCCTGCGGCGACGCGACGATCATGGTCGCGGGCGGGCAGGAATCCATGTCGATGAGCGCGCACGCGCAGACGCTGCGCGGCGGCCAGAAAATGGGGGACCTCAGCCTCATCGATACGATGGTGAAGGATGGTCTCACCGACGTGTTCAACGGCTATCACATGGGAATCACCGCCGAAAACCTTGCCGAGCAATATCAGATCACGCGCAGCGCGCAGGACGACTTTGCGGTTCGGTCGCAGAACCTGGCCGAAGCGGCGCGGTCGAGCGGGCGGTTCCGCGACGAGATCGCGCCGGTCACGATCAAGGGGCGCAAGGGCGACACGATCGTGTCCGACGATGAATATATCCGCGCCGGCGCGACGCTCGAGAGCGTCTCCGGGTTGCGCCCGGCGTTCAAGAAGGACGGCACCGTCACTGCCGCGAACGCCTCCGGCCTCAACGACGGTGCAGCGGCGCTGGTGTTGATGAGCCGCGCCGAGGCCGAACGCCGCGGCTCGCCGATCCTCGGGCGGATCGCGAGTTGGGCTTCCGCCGGGGTCGATCCTTCGGTCATGGGGATCGGCCCGGTCCCGGCAACACGGCGCGCGCTGGAAAAGGCGGGCTGGACGATGGCGGACCTCGACTTGATCGAGGCAAACGAGGCGTTCGCCGCGCAGGCCCTCTCGGTCGGCAAGGAACTCGGCTGGGATGCAGAACGCGTCAACGTCAATGGCGGCGCGATCGCGATCGGGCATCCGATCGGTGCGTCGGGCGCGCGCGTGCTGACGACGCTGCTATACGAGATGGCGAAACGCGACGCGCGCAAGGGCCTGGCAACGCTGTGCATCGGCGGCGGGATGGGGATCGCGATCTGCATCGAGCGGTAGCGATCCCATATGTGACAAGATTGTCACGTAGCTAAACAATTCTTGTTAATCAGGTGTTCAGGGAACGGAACCGTCTTGCGAGATGGTTCCGTTTCGGTTTCTTCTATCGCTGCCGCCTGCATGTACGCAGGATTGTATCGCGTGGAGTACCGAATGAAGCTGAATAATTGGGTGAGTGTCACTGCACTGGCCACTGGCCTTGCGTTTGGAATGAGCATCGCCCCCTCTGCTTTCGCCCAAACAACCCCACAAACCGGTGCTGACGGGGTTACCGGTGTCGGATCCCCCAACGTCGGCGCGACCGCCGACGACACGACGACTGCGCAGGACGACGCGTCCCCCGAAATCGTCGTTACGGGAACGCGTCTCAACCGCCCGAACCTCGATTCGTCGGTGCCCATCACGTCGGTGACCGCGGCCGAACTGCTCAACCGCGGTGGCGTCGCGATCGGCGATCTGGTCAACCAGCTGCCGCAGCTCCGCTCCACCATCTCCCAGTCCAACTCGCAGAACGCGATCGGCCGCGCCGGCATCAGCGCGCTCGATCTGCGCGGCCTCGGTACGGCACGCACGCTCGTCCTGCTCGATGGCCGCCGCATCGTCACCGCGACACCGGGCATCAACCGCCCCGACGTCAACGTCGTCCCCAATGATCTGCTCGAGCGAATCGACATCGTCACTGGCGGCAACTCTGCGATCTACGGGTCGGACGCGGTCGCCGGTGTCGCCAACTTCGTGCTCCAGCATGACTTCGAGGGCGTAAAGGTCCGCGGCCAGTCGGGCATTTCGTCGCGGGGCGATCGCCCGCAATATTCGGCCGCGATCACCGCCGGGCACAATTTCGCCGATGGCCGCGCCAACCTGACGGTCTCGCTCGAATATGCCAACGCCGGCACGCTGACCAACGCCGATCGTGACGAGACGACCGGTGCCTTCAGCGGTCGCAACCAGTTCCAGAGCGTACAGAACACGGGTGCGAACCTGAACCCGTCGGCCGGTGCGCTGCGCGGGGCCGAGCCTTCGACTGGCGACGGCATCCCCGACAGCGTGTTCATCCGCGGGATCAAGAACAACAATATCTCGAGCGGCGGCCTGTTCACCGCGACCTGCCCCAACGCGGCGGCAACCGGTGAATCCGTGGCCGCGTTCAACGCGCGGCGTGCGGCCTCCTGCTCGGGCCTGCCCAACCCTGCCTCGGCCAACGCGCTGGCACAGTTCGGCACGACCTATCTGTTCAACCCAGACGGCAGCCTGACGCCGAACAACTGCGTCACCGACTTCCGGCCCTACGGTTCGAGCAACTGCCAGGGCGGCCGCGGATCGACGCTGCTCGAGAACGGCTTCATCACCCCGGGCCTGGTCCGCAAGTCGGCCTATATCGCGGGTCACTTCAAGGTCGCCGACGCGTTCGATCCCTATTTCGAAGCGCAGTATTTCCGTGCGAATTCGAACCAGGAAGGCCAGCCGACCTTCTTCAACAACTCGTTCAGCATCAACAACCCATATCTGACGCCGCAGGCGCGCGCGACGCTGGTGGCGAACCTTGCCCCCGGCGCGACGACCTTCACCGCCCAGCGCTTCAACACCGATTTCGGTGGCCGCGGCGAAAACCACCTGCGCGAGCAGACCCGGGCGATCGTCGGTGTACGCGGAACGTTCAACGACGACTGGAAGTATGACGTCTCGTTCAACTACGGCAATCTTTACACCTTCTACAAAACCGCGGGCAATCTGAACCGCCAGAAGTACACCAACTCGATCAACGCGGTTCGCAACGGAGCCGGCCAGATCGTCTGCGGTATCAACGCCGACAACATCACCACCAACGACGATGCGGCATGCGTTCCGGTCAACCTGTTCGGCGAGGGCCAGCCCAGCCGCGCAGCGATCGATTACTTCGGCTACACCTCGAGCCGGGTCCAGCGCGCCAACCTGTATGACGTCTCGGGCTATGTCGCGGGTGACCTGTCGCAGCTCTTCTCGCTGCCCGGCGGCCCGATCGCCTTCGTGCTCGGTGGCGAGTATCGCAAGGAAACCGCGTTCGCCGCCTATGATGCGTTCACCGCGGGAACCTCTGGTATCGCATGCCCGGCGGCTGGCTGCACGTTCCTGAACACGATCCCGGATTTCCGTCCGCCCAACCAGATCGTCAAGGAAGGCTTCGCCGAGGTCAGCATCCCGCTGCTCAAGGAACTGCCGTTCGCTTATGAACTGACGGTCGATGGCGCGGTTCGTGTCTCGAACTACAACATCGGCAACACCGGTACGGTCGTCGCGTACAATTTCAACGGCACTTACGCACCAATCCGCGATCTCCGGATTCGCGCCGGCTACGCCCGCGCCATCCGCGCACCAACCCAGCAGGACCTGTACTCGCCGCTGACGCAGACCTTCCTCAACGGCCTGATCGATCCGTGCGGGCAGCAGAACATCAACAACAACCCGAACCGCGTGAAGAATTGCGCCGCTGCCGGGGTTCCGACCACGCAGACCTTCAACGGCGTGACCGAGCCTTTCTCGAACCGTCCGGCATCGGGCATTTCGGGGTTCAGCGGCAGCAACAGTTCGTTGACGGCTGAAATCAGCGACAGCCTAACCGTCGGCGCGGTATTCATGCCGCAGTTCGTGCCGGGGTTCACGCTCAGCGTCGATTATTACTACATCAAGATCAAGCAGGCGATCAACACGCTGACGCCGCAGACGATCGTCAACCAGTGCTACGACAGCCCGGGCGGGATCAACAATCCGTTCTGCGCGTCGATCTTCCGCAACCCGAACGGCACGTTCCGCGGCCAGAGCGACGTCACCAATAACGGCACCACCGTCTCGCTGACGCCGACCGGGTCGTCGTTCGTGGCAGGGCCGTTCAACTACGCCAAGAACACCAACGCGGGTATCGACATCGACGCCGCCTATCGCGGCAAGCTGTCGTCCTCGGCCAATTTCGCGGTTCGCGCGATCGTGTCCAAGGCGTTGATGAAGGACAATTACACCGACATCAACGATCCGAACTTCATCCTCCAGCAGTTGGGCAACCTGGGCGATCCGGAATGGCAGGGGACGCTGTCGTTCAACGTGTCGAACAAGATCTTCAACTTCGGCTATCGTTTCCGCGGCTATGACAAGACCACGATCGCTGCGTACGAGACGCAGAACTCGGTCCAGGGTCGCCCGCCGACGAACCCCGATGCCCTGTCGGTCGTGCGCTATCCGCTGATCTCCTATTCGGACCTGCGGCTCGATATCACCCCGCGCACGAAGTACAGCTTTTACGTCGGGGTCGATAACCTGTTCGACCAGCTCGGGCCGTATGGCCTGATCGGCAACGAGGCCGGCAACCAGTATGACGTGACCGGCCGCTTCATCTACGCGGGCGCCTCGTTCAAGTTCTGATCCGTTCGAACCGTTCCTGGGCTCCCTTCGGGGAGCCCTTTTTTTATGCCCAGAGCCGTTCGAACCGGCTGCCGAGCCCGGTCAGCAGTTCGTATTGCGACATCCCCGATACCGCCGCCGCCTCCGGCAGCGCAAAGTTGAGCGAGACCCAGTCGCCTTCGCCCAGCGACGGCAGCGCGTCGACCGCGATTGCGGTCAGGTCCATCGACACCCGTCCGAGCACGGGGAGCAACGCCGCCCCGACCCGCGCGCAGCCTGAGTTGGTGAACCCGCGCCAATAGCCGTCCGCATATCCGATATTCAGGATCGCCACCTCGATCGGCTCCTGCGCGGTATACAGCGCGTTGTAGCCGATCGACTCACCGGCCGTGAGGGTGCGGCGTTGCAGGATCTGCGCCTGCGGGGTCGCAACCTGCCGGACGACGCTCGCCAGTTCGCCGCGCGGCACGCCACCGTACAGCGCAAGCCCGGGTCGGGTCAGGTCGAACGCATAGCCGCTCCCCAAAGCGATCCCGGCGGAATTGGCGAGGCTCAGCCGACGCGCACTGGTGCGGCCGCGCAGATGCTCGAGCCGGTCGCGCTGGCGCGCATTCGCCGCCGCGTCTTCATCCGCACAGGCGAGGTGGCTCATCAGCGTATCGATCGCGAGCCCGTCGAGCAGGCCGTCCGCGACCTGTTCGGACGACACGCCGAGCCGGTTCATCCCCGTATCGACCATCACGTCGCACCGCCCGCCCCCCGCGTCGCGCCAGCGCCGGATCTGCTCAAGCGTGTTGAGCACCGGGCGCGCGAAGCCTTGCGCCGCCGCTGGCATATCTTCCGCACGAACCCCGTGCAGCACTGACAGATCGACGTGGAGATCCGTGACCAGATCCGCCAGCGCCGCCGCCTCGCCCCAGCTTGCGACAAAGAAATCGCGGCAACCCGCCGCCGCGAGCCGCTCGAATACGCCGCGCGCACCGAGGCCGTAACCATCCGCCTTGACCGCAGCGCCACACGCCGCCGTACCGCTCAGCGCATCGAGCGCGCGCCAGTTGGCGACGAGGGCGGACGTATCGAGCGAGAGGCGAAGCGGCGCGGTCATGCAAGCGCGGGTAACGCCCCGCGCCGCATTCGGCTAGCCCGCCTTCGCCCGCACGCCCTTGCGCATCGGCGGCCGGATGTCCTCGAGCCACAGCACCGTCACCACCAGCGCGAGCGCCACCACACCAAAGGTATACCACAATCCCGCATAGGGATTGCCGCTCCGCGCGACGATGAACTGGCTGATGAACGGCAGGAACCCGCCGAAATAGCCGGTCCCGACATGATAGGGGATCGACATCGAACTGTAGCGGATCCGAGGCGGGAACATCTCCGCGAGCAAGGCCGCGACCGGACCGTAGGTGATCCCCGACAGTGCACTCAACGCAAGGATCGCGACGAGGATCAGCGCAATGCTCCCCGGCGCGGGCACGACCCGGTCGAGATTATACCCCGCCTTGGTCAGCGCAGCATCGAGCCCCGCGCTGCTCACGTCTTCCACCGGGCTGCCGCCGATGATCACCAGCGTGACCGGGGTCTGCGCCTTGCGGTACGGCACGCCCTTGCGCGACAGCGTATCGAGCAATTGCCCGCACGCATCCGCCTGTTTGGCGGCGAACGGATTATAGGCGCAGGCCGGCCCCGAGACGACCACCGGCGCATGCCGCGCCGCATCCGCCAGCGCGGGATTGGCCGCGCTCCCCATCACCCAGAAGATCGGGAACAGCAGCAGCAGCGTCAGCGCATAGCCGATGATGATCGGGTTCTTGCGGCCGTAGCGATCCGACAGCCGCCCGAAAAAGACGAAAAACCCGAGCCCGCCGAGCGCGCCCACGCCGACGATCAACTGCGCGGCGGTCTCGTTGACGCGCATCGGCCCTTCAAGGAACGACAGCACGGTGAACATCGCGGTGTACCAGATCACCGTCAGCCCCGCCGCGATCCCGAACAGCGCGACGAACAGCCGCTTGAGATTGCCGGGATAGGTGAAGCTCTCGATGAACGGGTTGTGCGCGGTCTCCCCGGCGGCCTTCATCTGCTGGAACACCGGGCTTTCGGACAGCTTGAGCCGCATGAACAGCGACACGGCGAGCAGCAGCAGCGAGAAGATGAACGGCACGCGCCAGCCCCATGCGGTCCACGCCGCGACCCCCAGCGCCCCCTTGGTGATCAGCACGACGGCGAGGCTCAGGATGAACCCGCCCGCCACGCTCGCCTGGATGAAGCTGGTGTAATAGCCGCTTTTCCCGGGCGGCGAGTGCTCGGCGACATAGATCGCCGCGCCGCCATATTCGCCCCCCAATGCAAGGCCTTGCAAGATCCGCAGCCCGATCACGATAAACGGCGCGGCAAGCCCGATCGACGCCGCCGAGGGCACCATCCCGACCGCCGCGGTCGCCAGCCCCATCATCGCTATCGTCACGAGGAAGGTATATTTGCGCCCCAGCCGATCGCCCAGGAACCCGAACAGAATCGCGCCGAGCGGCCGGAACCCGAAGCCGACCGCAAACCCCGCCCAGGCGTAGAGCGTCTGAAGCAGCTCGCTTTGCGCTGGGAAGAAGGTCCGGCCGATGATCCCGGACGCGGCGAGCGTCCCGTAGATGAAAAAGTCATACCATTCGAAGATCGTGCCAAGCGACGAGGCGGTGATGATCAGCTGAATGTCGCGGCGGCTCGGCTGGGGCACGGCCTCGGGAGGATTCCCGGGTCCAACATCGCCCGCCAGAATTGTCGCCATCGTTCACCCCTTGTCCCATGCCGTTCCCGGCTTCCGCGAGAGGATAAGCGGTTTCGGCGCGGCGGCAAGCGCTGGCCGCGTCAGCCGCGTCCGGTCGGGATGCACAGCGGCCGCCCGTCCGCATCGGGCACGACCGAGACCGCGATGTCGAACACCGCGCGCAGCCGTGCTGCGGTCATTGTATCGCGCACCGGCCCGTGCGCCACGAGGTGACCGTCGCGCAACAGCAGGACATCGTCCGCGACCCGCCCGGCGTGAATCAGATCGTGCAGCACGATCACCACCCCCCGCCCCGCGTCGGCGACCGCGCGGAACCGGTCGAGCATGTCGAACTGATGCGCCGGATCGAGTGCGGCGAGCGGTTCGTCCGCGAGCAGCCAGTCGGGGGTTCCCGCAAGCGTCCGCGCAAGCAGGACGCGCGCGCGCTCGCCCCCCGACAGCGTCGCGATTCCGCGGTCGGAAAGGTGCTGCGTGCCGGTCGCGTCCAGCGCGGCGGCGATCGCCGCGCGGTCGGCTTCGCCCGGCGCGGCGAACGGACTGCGATACGGCAGGCGCCCCAATGCGACGATCTCACGGACCGGAACATCCCACTGCACCCGGCCATCCTGCGCGAGATAGCCGATCGACCGCGCCCGCTCGCGCGGCGGAATCGTCGCGACATCGCGCCCGCCCAGCCGGACGGTCCCGCCGCTCGGCACGATCAGCGCCGCCATCGCCTTGACCAGGCTGCTCTTCCCCGCACCGTTCGGGCCGAGGATTGCGGTGATCCGCCCCGGCCGGAAGACCGCATCGACCCCGCGCAGTACCGCACGTCCGCCGAGGGTCACGTCGAGGCGGTCGACGGTCAGCTCCACGTCATGCGCCCACGCAGCAGCAGCCACAGGAAGAAAGGCGCGCCGATCATCGCCATCGCCACCCCCAGCCGGACTTCGCCCGGGCCCGGCGCGAGGCGGCACAGGCTGTCCGCCACCAGCACCAGCACCGCCCCGCCGAGCGCGCTCGGCAGCAACAGCGCGGACGGCCGCGCGCCGAACCACGGACGCAGTACGTGCGGCACGATCAGGCCGACGAACCCGACCACCCCCGTCGCTGCGACACACGCGCCGACACCGAGCCCGGTCCCGACGACCACCAGCGCCTGCACCCGCCCGAGCCGAACCCCAAGCGACCGCGCGGTATCCTCCCCCAGCGCGAGCGCATCGAGCGCACGACCGGTCAGCGAGAGCACGCCACCGCCAAGCAGGAGGAAGGGAAAGGCGATCTGCACGTCCGACATCCCGCGATCGGTCAGCGCGCCCATCAGCCAGTCGAGCACTTCCGCCACCGCATAGGGGTTGGGCGCGATCGAGATGACGAACGCGGTCAGCGCGCCCGCAAGGCTCGCGAGGACGGTGCCGGCGAGGATGAACTGGACGCTGCTCGCACGACGCCAGGTCAGCGCCGCGAGCAACGCCATCGCCACACCCGCCGCCGCCATTGCGCACAAGAACAGAAGGATCGGGCTCTCCGCAATCCCGAACACGATCGCCACGACCGCGCCGAGCGCCGCGCTGGACGATACGCCGACGACCGCGGGGTCCGCGAGCGGATTGCGGAGATAGCCCTGCAACACCGCCCCCGACAGTCCGAGCATCGCGCCGATACCGAGCCCGAGCAGCGCCCGCGGCAGCCGCAGCTCGAACAGGATCGCCCCATCACGTCCACCCGCGAACCACGCCGTCGGCGGGATCCACAGTTTCCCCGCGCTCAGCGACAGCGCGAGAGCCGCCACGACCAGCACGACCAGCAACGCATGCCGCCTGCTCATGCGATCCGCCGCCGGATCGCGACCAGCCGTTCGAGCGCGGGAACGATCGTCGGTCCGCCGCAATTAACCAGCGCGCGGGGAAAGACCGCTTCGCGCGTCCTTGCCCCCATGCGAGCAAGCACCTTGTCGCGCAGCACCGCACCTCGCGAGCGTTCCGGCGACAGGATCAGCCGTGGCGGCGCGGCGGCGATCGTCTCCAGCGCGACCGGGGCGCTGTACGCAAGTCCGTAGCGCCTCGCCGCGTTCGACAGGCCGGCACGCCGCATCAGGGCATCGAGCAAGGTGTCGGGACCATTGGCAAGCGTACCGCCGAGAAACAGCAATGTCTCGACCGGCGGCCCCGCGCGGGGCACCGCCGCCAGCGCAGCGTCGATCCGCGCGATCATGTCGCGCCCCCGCGCGGGAGCATCGACCGCGTTCGCCAGCACCCGGATCTGTGCCTCGCTCGCGGCGACCGTCGTGGGAGAGTCGAGCACCAGGACCTTCAGCCCCGCGCGGGCATAGGCTGCCTGGGTCGCCAGCGGCGTGAAGCGCGACGTCACGACCAAAGCGGGGTGGAGCGCAATGACCTCCTCCGCGGTCCCGGCCGTTGCGGGGTACCGTCGCGCGACCGGGAGGGGCAGCGAGGTCGCGCGCGGGTCGTGCGAATAGGCGCTGATCGCGCGCAACCGCTCCGGCGCAAGCTCGATTAGCATCGCATCCGCGCACGGATTGGTCGAGACGATGCCATCCCGCATCCTGCGCGCGTCCGGCGCGGCAGCGCATCCCGCCGGCAGAATCGCGAGCGACAGCGCCGCGTATATCCCCCGCCTGTCACGCATTGGACGCCGTCATCTTGCCGTTCGCACTCCATTCGTTTGTCCCGAAGTACGGCGGCCCCGGCCCCCTGTCACGTAGGCGGCACGGCTGGCAGCGATTGGCTCAAAAAAGTTTCGGCGCGCAGTGCCGCACCTGCGAACGTCCCGGAGCACGATCGCGGTGATGTCGATACGCTCGCGCATCCGCCGTTATTCCCAGAACCGGTTACCCTATTTTGACGCTGGAAGGAACGGTACCGGTACCATCCTTACTGCCGCTTCGGAGCGCGTTCGTTCCCGCGCAGTTGGGGCGTAAGACATTGCACGAAAGATGAAATTCGCGCTGCAAACGATTTCGGGGAATGGTTTTCATGATCCGCGGCTTTCCGGGCCGCGTGGTCGCCGGCACCGGACCGGACGATCCCGACGACACGATCGCGACACCGCTGCGGATCGGGCGGGAGCGCTGGCACGCGCCGCGCCGACGCTGATTATCCCGCAACGCAATATGAAACGGTCGTTTCGCGTCTGTACGCTGCCTGAACAAACGCTTGTCAGGTCCGTTAATCTTATTAACCATTACTACCCAAGACGCCTTAACGGGTCGGAAAGGAGCGTAGAGGATGCGTATCGAATGGCAGCAGTCTGCCCCCCTTGGCCGCGCTCCAGCCAAGCGGACGGTTTCACCCGCAGTCGGAGTTGCGATTGCGGGCTTGATTTCCCTGTTGATGTGGGCAGTTATCGTGCTGGTCGCCATCGCGATCTGACAATCGTCGCACGCGCCCATCATAAGGGATTTCCGTTTGCTTTTCTACCAGTTCAGCAACGGTTCAATCCGGTAGGGTAACACAGTCGTTACCCATGCCTAATGCCGTCTTGCCCCTTTTCCTCATGCTAGCGCTCGTGCCGTCTGCTTCGGCAGACGTGCCGGTGTTCGATCGTCTCGAACTGGCACAAATGACGATCCACCAGCGGATCATCATCCGGATTCCGCGTGTGCTCGGCGGTCATCCGACACAACCCTTGCAGAGCGATCGTGCGATCCGCTGGACCGCGAAGAAGGGGCCGAAATGCATTTCCGCAGATCTGCTCGAAGGGGCGATCATCACCGGCTCGGACAGCGTCGATCTCCTGATCGCGGACGGTAGCCGCCTGCGCGCCGAACTCGACGATCACTGTCCTGCGCTCGACTTCTATTCCGGCCTGTATCTCAAGCAGACCAGCGACGGCCTGGTGTGCGCCGACCGCGATTCGATCCGCGCGCGATCGGGCAGTGTGTGCCGGATTGACGGGTTCAAGCGGCTGGAAGCACGCCGCTGACCGTCAAAAGTGCCCTTTATCTTGACAATTGCCCCCCGATCCGCAAGCGCTTGACGCCGTTTACGGGCGCTCTCGCCCGGACGATCATTCCGGACACCGCATGACCTTTGCCGATCTCGGCCTTTCCGACGAACTCCAGCGCGCCGTCAACGAGTCCGGCTATACCGAGCCGACTCCGATCCAGGCGAGCGCGATCCCGTCGATCCTGATGGGCAAGGACCTCGTCGCCGTCGCACAGACCGGAACCGGCAAGACCGCCGCGTTCGTTCTGCCCATGATCGACATTCTCGGCGAAGGCCGGTCGCGCGCGCGGATGCCGCGTTCGCTCATCCTCGAGCCGACGCGCGAACTCGCCGCGCAGGTCGCGGAGAACTTCGAAAAGTACGGCAAATATCACAAGCTCTCGATGGCGTTGCTGATCGGCGGCGTGTCGATGGGCGACCAGACCGCCGCGCTCGAAAAGGGCGTCGACGTGCTGATCGCGACCCCCGGTCGTTTGATGGACCTGTTCGGGCGCGGCAAGATCCTGCTGACCGGCTGTTCGATGCTGGTGATCGACGAGGCGGACCGGATGCTCGACATGGGGTTCATCCCCGATATCGAGGAAATCTGCACCAAGTTGCCCAAGACCCGGCAGACGCTGTTGTTCTCCGCGACGATGCCGCCGCCGATCAA
Source organism: Sphingomonas sp. PAMC 26617 (assembly GCF_000242835.1). NCBI lineage: Bacteria > Pseudomonadati > Pseudomonadota > Alphaproteobacteria > Sphingomonadales > Sphingomonadaceae > Sphingomonas > Sphingomonas sp. PAMC 26617. The sequence continues at coordinate 2,582,637 of NZ_JH594425.1, read as the reverse complement.
GAAGCTCGCGGACAAGTTCCTCGACAATCCCAAGACGATCGAGGTCGCACGGCCCGCGACCGCCAACGTCAACATCAAGCAGTGGCTCGTCCCCGTCACCGCCGCCAAGAAGCGCGACACGCTGATGAAGCTGTTGCGCTCGGAAGACGTGCAGACCGGGATCATCTTCTCGAACCGCAAGACGACCGTGCGCGAGCTCAACAAGGCGCTGCAGCGTGCGGGCTTCGCCTCGAGCGAGATCCATGGCGACATGGAACAGTCGCAACGGATCGCCGAGCTCGACCGGTTCAAGAAGGGCGAGGTCAAGATCCTCGTCGCGTCCGACGTCGCCGCACGCGGGATCGACATCAAGGGCGTCAGCCACGTCTTCAACTTCGATGCACCCTGGCATCCCGACGATTACGTCCACCGGATCGGTCGCACCGGCCGTGCGGGCGCGACCGGGATCGCGTTCACCTTTGCGACGCCGGACGATGCCGAGAATATCCAGAACATCGAAAAGCTGACCGGGCTCAAGATCGAGCGCTACACCACGGGCGATCCCGCGCCGATCGCGGAAGAAGCGCCGGTTGCCGAGGCCACCCCGACCGCGCCGAAAAAGCGTCGGACCCGGAGCAAGGCAAAGACCGACGGACCGTCGGTCGAGACCGCAGCCGTCGAGCCCGGCGCGCCAGTGGTCGATACCGCCGAGCCGGAGGACGTTCCGGTCGACGTCGCGCCCGCGACGCGCAGGGAACGCGCACCCCGCCGCGAGCGCGCGCCCGCTCGTGTCGAAGCCGCCACCCCTGCCCCTGCACCTACCCCCGCGGCTCGACCGGAGCGCCGCGAGGATCCCGTTTCCACCGATGACAATGGTTGGAACGGCCCCGTCCCCAACTTCCTGCACGCGCGGCTAACCTACTGAGTCCCGTTCGATGGATCGGCCCGCAGACCGCGCCGCTGGCCCGTCGATCGTAAGCCCCTGCGTGGCGCAGTGCCGGATCGATCCGGCGAACGCCCTGTGTACCGGCTGCGGCCGCACGCTGGACGAGATCGTGCGCTGGTCGACCGGCACGGACACGTGGCGTGCCGAGGTAATGGCAGGGCTTGCGAAGCGGCTGAGCGATGCCGGAGAGGGAAACCCGAGAGCCCTTTGACGGGTAACACGTATCCGCTGAATTCAACCGGTATCAGCGTGACAGCCGTGTTGCCCGCCCCGGCCCCGGAGCGTTTCTAGTCCACCGCCTCCGCCACCGGCGCAGCGATCAACGCGTCGTCGATTTCACTCGCGCGACGATACGCCGGACGGGCCTTCACCCGCGCCGCATAGTCCTCGAACACCGCATTGGCCGGAATCGACCCGAACTGGAGCCCCCAGATCACCTGCGATCCGGCATAGACATCGACCGCACTGAAGCGGTCCCCGCCGAAATACGGGTTGACCGTGATCGCCTTGGCAAACGTCTCGATCGTCAGGTCGAACGTGCCATAGCCCGCCATCCGTTGCTGCTGCGGCTCGTTGGTCGTGACGCCGAGCGACCGGTTGGTCACCGCCTGTTCGACCGGGCCTGCCGCGAAGAACAGCCAGCGGTAATAAGCCGCCCGGTCGGCCAGCGGCGGCGCGAGCCCGGCCTCCGGGAACGCGTCCGCGAGATACGCGCAGATCGCAGCGCACTCGGCGACAACGTGTCCGTCATGGACGATCGCGGGGACCTTCCCCATCGGGTTGATCGCGAGGAACGGCTCGCCCTTCATGTCCGAGGCATAGTCGAGCACGACCGTCTCATACGGCGTCCCGACTTCCTCGAGCATCCAGCGCGCAATCCGTCCACGCGACATCGGGTTGGTATAGAGCGTGACCGACATCGTTTTTCTCCCGACTCGAAGACCAGAACAGGAGTAGAACATGGCGGCGACATGCGGTCAACGCGATTTCGTTACGGTATCGATCAAAGCGTCCGCCCGAACAACGCCAGCATCCGTCCCCAGGCCTTGTCCGCCTGCGCCGCATCGTACACGCGGCTGTCGGGCGGGCACCAGCCGTGCTTGGTCCCGGCATAGACCTCGATCTCGGCAGGCAGTTTCGCCGCCGCAAAATCCGCGCGCAGCGTGTCCTTGTCGGTCGGCGCGCGCTGGTCGTCATTCTCGGCGATCGCGATCAGATACGATGCCTTCATCCGCGGGATGAGCTTGTCGGGCGAATCCGCCTCGGTGCCGACGAGCCCGCCGCCGTGGAAGGTCGCGCCCGCCTTGATCCGGCCGGGGTTGGCCGCTGCGGTCCGCATCACCATCGGACCGCCCATGCAATAGCCGCTCGACGCCATCCCGCGCTTGCGATCGACCTGCGGCTGTGCGTCGAGGAACGCGACGAACGCGGTCGCATCGCGCACCGTTCCCGCCGGGTTCAACGCCTTGGTGAACGGCATGATCTTCGCGCGTACTTCGGGCTGGTCGTAGGATTCGCCCGGCGCGAGGAACGGCGCCTTGGTGGAGCGGTAGAATTGATTGACCACGAGCACCGCATAGCCCGATTGCGCAAGCCGGTCCGCCATCTGCCGGAACGCCGGGCGCAACCCCATGATGTCGGGCCACATCAACACCGCCGGATGCTTGCCCGTGGCAGGCGCGACGAAATAGGCGTCGGCGGTGCCGTCGGGGGTCTTCACGGTCACGTCGCGGCCCTTGATCGGCGCGGCATTGGCAGGCGCGGGCAGCAGCAGCGCCAGTCCGGCCGCCCCGCCCAGTGCGGCGAACTGTCGGCGCGAGATCGCGCCATCGCCGAGAAACGCGTCGTTATCGGCTGCGGTATGCTCGTCGCACATAATGGTCTCTCCTGATTCGCCCGAAGTCGTTGACCAAGGCTAGCGAATCACGCTGCCCGATACCACCGGACACCGTCGATCGTTTCGTGGACCGCGCGCCGCTCGACCTCGAGCCGCCGCAGATGCGCGAGCGCCTCGCCCGTCGCCATGCCGAGCATGTCCGGCCCGATCGCGCGCCGGAACAGCCGCCCGAAACAATCGATCGCGCGCCGCGGTTCGGCGAGGAAGGCGTGGAGCGCGTCGAGCCGCTCCCGATGCTCGCGGTCCATCGCGTCGAGCCGCGGGTGCAGCCCGGTGAACGGGTCGCCATGTCCCGGCAGCACGAGCAGGTCGTCGGGCAACTGCCTGAGTCGCGCGATCGATTCGAACCATTCCCCCAGCGGGTCCGCCTCGGGTTCGGTCACGCCGAGCGAAACGTTGGGGCTGATCCGCGGAAGCACCTGGTCCCCCGCGATCAACACCTTGCCGATCGGGTCATACAGGCAGGCATGCTCAGGACTGTGCCCCGATCCGACCACGACCTGCCACGCGACCCCACCGATCGTGAGCGTGTCGCCATGCGCGATGCGGGTATAGCCGAGCGGCAGCGGCGTCACGATCCGACGGAACCCCGCCCAGCCGCGCGCCTCGGCGTGCGCGATCTGCGCCTCGTCCCACCCTGCCCCGCGCCAGAAGGCAAGCATCTCCTCGGGCACCGCATCGCGCGCATCCGCGATCAGCATCCGCGCGGTCAGCCATTCACCGCGCGTCATCACCAGCGGCGCGGCGTGCCGGTCGCACATCCACCCGGCAAGCCCGATATGATCGGGGTGGAAATGCGTGCCGATCATCCGCGTCACACGCACGCCCGACAGTTCGCCGCGCCACAGCGTCTTCCATGCATCGCGCGCGTCGGTCGTGTTCATGCCGGTGTCGATCAGCGCCACGCCATCGCCGCGCGGATCGGTATCGTCGAGCAGCCAGCAATTGACGTGCCGCAGCGGTCCCGGAATGTGCAGCCGGACCCAGCGGATCCCCGGGGCAACCGGCATGGCGGTCCCCGGCGTGGGTTCGCGACCGCCGAACGGGTAGACGAGCCCCTTGTGGGTGGTCGGTTCGGGGGCCTGCTCCAGCAGGGCGGCGTCGGGCGCATCGGACATAGGTTGCAAGTAACAACGCGATAAGCGCGAAGTCACGCGCTATGTGCGACCACGGTTCCGCCGAGCACCAGCGCCGCGATCTGTGCCGGAGTCTCGAACGCGAGATCCGGCCGCATGGCCAGCAGCGCGTCGGGGCGCGCATAGCCCCACAGGACCGAGCCCGCCGCGATCCCGACCTTGCGCGCCGCGACGATATCGCGCGTCTCGTCGCCGATCGACAGCACCTCGCCGCGCAGCATCTTGCTCCGCCGCAGGACACGACGATAGCAGCGCGCCTTGCCGAACAGCGATGCGCCGCATTCGAGCCAGTCGAACGCCGCCACCGTCGGACCGAGGATCGCGCGCGCATTATGCTCGGCGTTGGACGTGACGAGCGCCAGCCGTACGCCGCCGTCGCGCAATGCGCTCAGCAACGGCACGATCCCGTCGAACAACGCGATCCGGTCGGTCTGCTGCGCCAGCAACGCATGGAGATAGCGCGCCATCGCCGGGAGCTTCCAGCGCGGGATGCCGAGCAGGCGGATCACCTCGCGCGTGCTCTTCCCGCGCAAGGCCTCGACCTCGTCCGGGGACACCCGGCGGAACTTGAACCGGTCGGCGAGATGATCGACCGTCGACAGGAACCAGTCGCCACTATCCGCCAGCGTCCCGTCGAAATCGAAGATCACCAGACGATAGCGCGGATCCCCCATGATGCCGTGCTCCTGCGATGGCTGACGACGTCCGGGAGCACCGCCTCCCGTGCGTTACGGTTTACGCTTCCGCTTGCCCGTGTCCACCGGGCGTAAACCGCTGCGGATCGTCAGCAGCTCGGCGCGGGTGACCATGCCGTCGCGGTCGAGATCGAACCGCGCGAACAGTCGGCCGAACTCCTCCTGCAATTCCAGCACGGTAATGCGGTTGTCCTGGTTGGCATCGACCCCGAACGGGCTCGGCAGCGCGTTGCGATCGCCAAGCCAAAGCAGCGCCCAGTCGGCGTAGCCGATGTAACCGATCGTCCCGCTGTTCGCGGTGTCGATCCGCGCGAAGCTCCGCGCGACGCACGCATCGAGCTCGGCGCGGGTGGTTCGGCCGTCGCCATTCTGGTCGCAGGCGGCGATGAACAGGGCGGCGGGTTCGGCGACGATCGTCGCGGTGGGTTGCGCAGGCGCGACCGGCGCGGCGATGGCGGGCGGCGCGGTCTGCGCGCCGGCGCTTCCCCCGGCGAGGACGCCCAATCCCAATATCGCGGCAACGACCAGACGCATTCTCAGTCCTTCGACGGCAGCAGCAGACTGGCATCGCCATAGCTGTAGAAACGATACCCGTCTTCTATCGCGTGTGCGTAGGCGGCCTGCATCCGGTCGATCCCCATCAACGCGCTGACGAGCATGAACAGCGTCGAGCGGGGAAGATGGAAATTGGTCATCAACCCATCGATCCCCTTGAACCGATACCCGGGCGTGATGAAGATCGCGGTGTCCCCCTCGAACGCGCGGATCTGCCCGGATGCATCGGCGGCGCTCTCGATCAGGCGCAGGCTGGTCGTGCCGACCGCGATCACCCGCCCGCCGTTCGCGCGGACCGCGTTAAGCCGGTCGGCGGTGGCGGCGTCGATCCGGCCCCATTCGGCGTGCATCCGGTGCCGCGTGGTGTCGTCCGCCTTGACCGGCAGGAACGTCCCCGCGCCGACATGCAGCGTCAGCGTGGCGTGATCGACCCCCGCCGCCGCCAGCCGCGCAAGCAGCGCGGGCGTGAAGTGAAGCGCAGCGGTCGGTGCGGCGACCGCGCCTTTCTCCGCCGCGAACATCGTCTGATAGTCGTCCTGGTCCTGCGCGTCGGCGGGGCGGCGCGCGGCGATATAGGGCGGGAGCGGCATCCGCCCGGCGCGCTCGAGCAGGAGTTCGACCGGCTCGTCGCCTTCGAAATCGAGCGCAAAGCTGCCGTCATCGCCGCGGTCACGCGCACGGGCGACCACGCCCGCGCCGAAATCGATCGCATCGTCCTGCTTGAGCCGCCGCGCGTTGCGGATGAACGCACGCCACCGGCGCGGCCCCTCGCGCTTGTGCAGCGTCGCGCCGATCTTGGAATCGCCCCGGCGTCCCTCGAGTTGCGCCGGGATCACGCGGGTATCGTTGAACACGAGCAGATCGCCCGCCCGCAACATCCCCGGCAGATCCGCGACCGACAGGTCGCGCGTGTCGGCCCCGTCGAGCAGCAGCAGCCGGGCGCTGTCGCGGGGCACGGCCGGCCGCAGCGCGATCCGCTCGGGCGGTAGCGCGAAATCGAACAGGTCGACCTTCATGACGCTCCTCTTCCGCGCCGCAATCGCTGGCGGATTATGCCGCCTTCTTGCGCGGGGCCGCGACCGGCTTCGCGCGCGGTGCGAGCTTCAGCGTCGGCACGGGCGTCGGCAGCGCGACGGGGGCCGGCGGCGCAGGGACATAGGCAGGTGGATTATCGGTGCCGAGATAGGCGTGGAGGATCCGCGACGGGGCCGTCGGCGGCTCGCCGCGCGCGACCGCGTCGACATATTCCATCCCCGAGATCACGCGACCGAACACGGTATACTTCTTGTCGAGCTTCATCGTGGGGTTGAAGACGATGAAGAACTGGCTGTTCGCACTGTTCTCGGCCTTGGTGACGGCCTCGACCGTCGCGCCCTCGGCCGCGCCCTCGCGCGCCGCCGACACCGCGCCGCGCACGTGCGGCAGCCAGTTGAACTCGGCGGGAACGTTGGGAAGGGTCGAGCCGCCGGTGCCGTCGCCCTTGGGGTCGCCGGTCTGCGCCATGAATCCCTCGATCACGCGGTGGAACAGCAGCCCATCATAAAAATGCTGGCTGGTGAGCAGCTTGACGCGCTCGACCATCTTGGGCGCCGCATCGGGGCGCAGCCAGATGACGACTCGGCCACCGGTCGACAGGTCGAGATACCACAGGTTCGCGGGGTCGGTCACCGACGGTACGGCCGGCCGGTTGCTGGTCACGACCTTGGCGTCCTTGACCTCGACCTTCTCCTTCTTGGCGGCGAAGGCGGGGCCGGAAACCAGCGCGAGGATGAAGGCAAGAAGGGTGGCAACGAAACGCATCATGTCCCCGCGGAAAAGCTCGGTGGAAGGTCGCTTAGACCAAGTCGTCGCTTGCGCCAACGTGAACGTCGGTGCGGCAGTGCTGTGGTGGATGCCGGGGGAAAGCGACCATAATAGGGCCGCCCCATATTTCAGGGCCTGGCGCGATGCGCCTCGCCCTTGCGCCCGATCTTGTCGACCCGCTCGGCCACTTCAACGGCGACCGCAGGCGTGACGAACCGGTTGATCGGCCCGCCGTACAGCGCGATTTCCTTGACCAGACGGCTCGCGATCGGCTGGAGCGAGACATCCGCCATCAGGAACACCGTCTCGACCCGCGGATTGATCTGCTGGTTCATGCCGGCCATCTGATACTCATATTCGAAGTCGGCGACCGCGCGCAGCCCGCGGACGATGACCTTCGCCCCCTCGCGCTCGGCGAAATCCATCAGCAGCGAATCGAAGCTGACGACGTGGATCTCGCCCTCGACCCCCTCGACCTCGCGCTGGACCATCGCCATCCGCTCGTCGATCGTGAACATCGGCGACTTGGACGGGTTGGTCGTCACGCCGATGACCAGCCGGTCGACCAGCTTCGCGCCGCGCCGGATGATGTCCATGTGTCCGAGCGTCACCGGATCGAACGTGCCGGGATAGACCCCCGTGCGGATCGTCACCGATCACGCTCGAGCGTGAAGCGCGCGATTTCGCGGAGCAGGTCGGCCTCGGGGCCGTAATGCTTGAGATGGTCGATCGCCTGGTCCACCAGCATCCGTGCCTGTTCGCGCGCCCGCGGCAGGCCGAGCAGCGACAGGAAGGTCTCCTTCCCCGCGCCCGCATCCTTGTGCAACTTCTTGCCGACCGCAGCCTCGTCGCCTTCGACATCGAGGATGTCGTCGGCGATCTGGAACGCGAGCCCGAGGTCGCGCGCATAGCCGCGCAGGCCCGTGCGGCCTTCCGGCGGCAGCTTGCCGAGGATCGCACCCGCCTCGACCGAACAGGCGATCAGCGCACCGGTCTTCATCGCCTGCAACCGGGTGACGGTCGGGAGGTCGAAGGTCGATTTCTCCGCCTCGAGGTCCATCGCCTGCCCCCCTGCCATCCCCGCCGGGCCAGCGGCGCGCGCGAGATCGAGCACGAGCTCGCTGCGCACGAACGGGTCGGCGTGCGTCGCGGGATCGGCGAGGATTTCGAAGGCGAGCGCGTGGAGGCAATCGCCGGCGAGGATCGCGGTTGCTTCGTCGAACGCCTTGTGGACGGTCGGCTTGCCGCGCCGCATGTCGTCATTGTCCATTGCGGGCAGATCGTCGTGGATCAGCGAATAGACGTGGACGCACTCGATCGCCATGCCAGCGCGTCCCACGCAATCGCGATCGACCGCGAACAGCCGCCCGGTCGCCGCGACCAGCAACGGACGCAGGCGCTTGCCCCCGCCGATCGCGGCGTGGCGCATCGCGCGGTACAGCGGGGCCCGCGCATCATCGGGGATCGCGATCAGCGAATCGAGACGTGTGTCGATGTCGGTGCCGACGTCGACAAGGGCGTCGGCAAGCGACAAAGGCGCGATGCTCATCGGGTCAGACTGCCGCAAAGGGCTGCGTGCCGATGGCCCGCCCCTCGCTGTCGGTCCGGATCGCCTCGATCCGTGCCTGCGCCGCATTGAGACGGTCGTCGCAGCGACGCCGCAGCTTGTCGCCACGTTCGTAGAGCGCGATCGCCTGATCCAGCGGCGCGTCGCCGCTTTCGAGCCTCGACACGATCCCCTCCAGTTCCTTCAACGCCGCTTCGAACGTCAGCTCTTCGATCGGTATATCCATGAGCAACCTATGCGGCAGGCATGCGACGGGGGTCAAGGATACGTCGCCAAGACTTTGCGTTTGATGGTCGCAATCCCATCTCTGGGCTTCCCCGCAGGAGCGATTTCCATGTTTACCAGTATCAACCCCGCCACCGGAGCCCCCGGTGAGAGCTATCCCGAGCTGACCGGGGACGAGATCGAGACCAAGGTGGCGCGCGCCGAAGCGACGTTCCGCAAGTGGCGGCTGACCGATGTCGCGACGCGCGCCGCGCTGCTCGAGAAGATCGCGGAGCAGTTCGACGCCAATGCGCACCGGCTCGCGGAGATCGCGACGCGCGAAATGGGCAAGACGCTCGCCTCCGCGCTGTCCGAGGTCGAGAAATGCGCCGCTGCCTTCCGTCACTATGCTCAGGAGGGCCCCGCGATGCTCGAGCCGCGCGCCTTCCCGAACGCGACCGCGACGTGGCACCCGATGGGGCCGGTGCTCGCGGTGATGCCGTGGAACTTCCCGTACTGGCAGGTGGTGCGCTTCATGGCACCGACGATCCTCGCGGGGAACGTCGGGTTGCTCAAGCACGCGTCGAACGTCCAGGGCTGCGGCGCGGCGCTCGAGGAGATGGTGATCGCTGCGGGCGGCCCGGCGGGGCTGTTCCAGAACCTCGCGATCAAGTCGGACAAGGTCGCCGCGTTGATCGCCGACGACCGGATCGTCGCGGTGACGCTGACCGGGAGCGAAGGCGCTGGCATGAAGGTCGCGGAAGCCGCGGGGCGCGCCCTCAAGAAGGTCGTGCTCGAACTCGGCGGGTCCGATCCGTTCATCGTGATGCCCTCGGCCGACCTCGACGAGGCGGTCAAGCAGGCGGTGACCGCGCGGGTGCAGAACACTGGCCAGTCGTGCATTTGCGCCAAGCGGATGATCGTCCATGCCGATATCTACGAAACGTTCCTCGAGAAGTTCTCGGCGGGGATGCAGGCGGTGGTCGCGGGCGACCCGCTCGATGCCGACAGCACGATGGGGCCGCTGTCGAGCGAGGAGCAGCGTCAGACCGTGCTTGGCCAGTTGAAGCTGTTCGAACAGGCGGGCGCGAAGCTGCTGTTCGGCGGTGAGGCGCTCCCCGGCAAGGGCGCGTATATGTCGGCGGGGATCCTGGTCGACGTCCCGCTCGACGATGCGGTCGCGCATGAGGAACTGTTCGGGCCGATCGCGATGCTGTTCAAGGCGGACGATCTCGATTCGGCGATCGCGCTGGCCAATGCGGTGCCGTTCGGGCTCGGCTCGTCGGTGTGGACGAACGATGCGGACGAACGCGCGCGGTTCGAGCGCGATATCGAGGCGGGGATGATCGCGGTCAACGCGATGCTCGCGTCGTCGCCGGAAGCGCCGTTCGGTGGCGTGAAGCGGTCGGGCCACGGGCGTGAGCTCGGGCCGTACGGGTTGCATGAGTTCATGAACCTGAAGACCGTGATCGGGTAAGCTTCTAGTTTAAGCCCCTCCCCTTCAGGGGAGGGGAAACTTAGTCTTAGCCCCTCCCCTTCAGGGGAGGGGAAACTTAGTCTTAGCCCCTCCCCTTCAGGGGAGGGGTTGGGTGGGGAAGTGCCTCGCAGAGAAGTTTGTT